>OZ223248.1:0-26247 GCA_965140475.1 Arcobacteraceae bacterium | reverse complement strand
GTGTTAAGTTTAGAGATATCAATTTTAGGTTTTATATAAGATGGTTCTTGTAAATTTATCTGAGAGATAAGTTTTTTAGAGTGTATAAGAAGTTGTGGTATTTCACAAATTCTAGCAAGAACTCTTGAAAAAATACTATCTTGGTATTTTCTATGACTCTCTTTAATAAGAGGCGTTTTGTTTATCATAGCACGACTTAACGCACCAACCTCATAATAATAGTTTTTAAATTTTACATTTTTTGCATAGGAGTTTTTATTGAGATGTTCATTGACATATTTTACATTGATATTGTGATTTATTTTTGTTTTTACACCTCTGCCACTTTTAAAATAACTATTGTTGCCAAAGACTATAAATCTATCAAAACTTTTACCTATTTTTGATATTTTTTTATTTTTTAAAGTATTTAAAATAAGTGGTAAATCACCATTTGCATTTAAAATCTTTTCAACACTATCACAAGCTAAAAAATCTTCAATATTTGCATTGATAATAGTTTCTTGATAAAACTTGATAACTTCATCTATATAGTTTTCCATTTTGATTAAATCATTGGTTGTAACTTCACTTACTATTCCACCTACAATTACATAAGAGTTGTGGGGATATTGGCCTGCTATTGTTGCAATTGCTTTTGCCATAAGTTGGCTTGGATAGGTTGCACCTTTGATATTTTGTTTAAAACCTAAAAGTGGAAAAAGTGTAAGATATATCCATTTAAAATGGTTTTGTATAATCTCAAAATTTAATGTAAGTTCCCTTGCAATTTTTGCTTTTTGTGAAATCTCAATATCCTCATAACAATTTTCTAAAGCTTGTACTGTTGCTATAAGGTGAGCATGATTACATATACCACAAACTCTTGGATTGATAACAAGAGCATCAAGTGGATTTTTCCCTTTGAGTATATTTTCAATATGTCTTGAACTCAAAAACTCAATATCTACAAAATCTATTTTTTTGTTTTTGAAACTAAAATTAAGTTTTGCTTCACCCTCTATTTTTTCTATAAGTTCTATCATCTATTATCCATTAATTTTAGTATGAAATCTTTCGATTGTAAAAGCTTTCGCAACTCCAGCTAGTGAAAGGTAAGCTCTTTTTGGAACACCTAAAGGAAGATATTGAGGTATTCCCATGTTTGTTTTCGTTTCAAAAAGATTCTCTTTTGGAAAGGTAGGTTCTGTACATCCCATACAAGGATGTCCAACTCTTGTTTTTGAGTTTACCTCATTCCATAATATTTTATTACAACTTCCATTTGTGTAAGGACCTTGACATCCGTGGTCATAAAACATACACCCCTCAAGGTTTCCAAACTTATGATTATCTATTTTGTATTCAAAATACTCATTTCTAGTACAACCATTATGTATAGTCGTTGCAAAAAACTCTTTTGGTCTAAGATAAAGGTCTAGTTTAAGGTGATACTCTTTTTTGATACTATATAAAGTATTTACTAAAATTTCTGGATGAATTGGACAGCCTGAGATATTGATAGTTTTTTCTTTAAATTGTTCATATCGATCATGTTCTACTTTTTGTCTAAAATGGAGTCCATATTTTGTAGTTTCATCATTTAAAAAAATACCACCAAAAGAGGCACAAGTACCAACAGTGATAATTTTTTTCACTTTTTGACCATACTTGTTTATGATTTCTTTTATATCTACATCTGCTTTTGTATGTCCATCTTCTAAAGTCCCATCAATCAATAAAACATCACAATCTATATCTTTAGAAACAATATCTTTCAAACTGTAAGAGGTATCTAAAGTAGGATGGTAGATAAAAGTGAAATCTTTTAAGAAGTTTTCAATATTTGGATAATTTAAAAAAGAGTGTACATTTCCATTACACGAGAGTAAATTAAGCCATAAAAGTTTCATAGCTTATACTTTTAGAGCCTTGTATATATTACTGCTAATATCATCTATATAACTATCAAGATTGTTGGGTAAAATATTTTCCCCTTTTAAGAAAACCATACCACCTAAATATCCCATAAATAAACCAAAAGCACTAAAAAAGTCTTGGTCTCTTAGTTCCCCATTTTTAACACCATCTTCAAAATAGATCATAATCTCTGTAACAAAATCATTGACACAAATCATCCCCTCACAACCCTCTTTAAATACCTCTCTATTTGATAAAAAAACTCTTAAAAAATAATCTATCATCTCAGGTTTAAGATTGGCAGTTTCAAAATATACCGCAACGATTTGTTTTGTTTTTTCCTCTGTAGAGATCTCTTTTTCATTGATACTTTTTAATTGTTCCCCTAAATAATGTGAAATATGTTTTATAATCTCTTTTGCTAAAATATCTTTTGATTTGAAGTAGTTGTACATATTTCCTACACTCATTTTCAAAGATTGTGCAATATCAGGAATAGTAGTTGTATAAAAACCTTTTTTTGAAAATAACTCCAATGCAGCTTGTATAATAATCTCTTTTTTTAACTCTTTTTTGGTTTTCAATATAATCTTCCTATAAACTTTTATTGCTTATTATACAACTTATGGTATAAAAGTAAGTTATTGTAATTTTATGGTAACTAAATTATGTTATATTTTTAATATTAAAAAAAGGTGGAGTTACATGTCTGAATATATACTACTTTTATTATTTTTACCTTTAGCATTTGCAATTACGATACTCTTTAATAGTGTACGAGTAAGAAATATTACCACATATCTCTTTGTATCATTTTTAGCTCTAATGTCATTAAAACTTTTTTTTGAAAATACAATTATAGAATTTAATTTTAATCATGCTGTCCATATTCTTTTTATCGTAGTTGATTTTATTTTGATGGGGTATTTTCTCTATCAAGGGGTTAAGTATAAAGATAGATTAATATCTGTTTTTGCTGTTCTACAGCTACTTCTTTTTATACTTTTTTTACAATTTTCCCCTACAAATATATCAAGTGATATTTTTGTAGATAAGATATCTTATGTGATGCTTTTAGTTATCAATATTGTTGGAGGTATAATTATCCTTTACTCTTTGAAGTATATTCAAAGTGAAGATGTAAAAGATTGTAAAAAGAACCTCTTTATCTCTATACTATTTTTCTTTTTAGGTGTTATGAATTTAACGGTTACTACAAACAATATTGAGATATTTTTTCTAGGATTTGAACTTACTACACTTTGTTCTTATATTCTTATACGATATAGAGGTGATGATCTTGCTTGGACTAATGCAAAACGAGCTTTGTGGATGAACCAAATAGGTGGAGTTGCTATACTTTTTAGTTTGATTGCTAGTGCTTATTATTATGATACTATTTATTTTGATAGATTACTTGAAGTTGTTGATGATACTTTTTTAATCCCTATTTCACTATTGATTATTGCTGCTTTTGTAAAAGGTGCTAGTATCCCATTTGATAAGTGGCTTTTAGGTGCAATGGTAGCACCAACCCCTGTAAGTGCAATTTTACATAGTGCAACAATGGTAAAAATAGCTCCTTACTTGATACTTAAACTTGCCCCAGCTTTTTCTCCTTGGCTCTCTATGGCTGTTGTACTTTTTGGAAGTTTTATATTTTTGAGTGGTTCACTTCTTGCTTTAAGTAGAGATTATTTTAAAGAGATATTAGGGTATTCAACCATTGCATTGTTGGGATTTATGATGGCTATGGCTGCTATTAATACAGAAGAATCTATTAATATTGCTCTTATAGTGATAGTATTTCATGCAATCTCTAAAGCACTATTGTTTTTACAAGCTGGAATTTTAGAAAAAGTATATCACCTAAAATATCTCCAAGATATAAACTACCTCTCCTCTTATTCTAAATTTATTGTATTTTGTATTATTATTGGGTTTGCTTCTTTAACTTTACCACCATTTGGGGTATTTATAGGAAAATTTGAATCAATTAGATTGCTGGCATCTTTGATAGAGAATAATATTTTATATCTTATATCTTTAATTTTTGTACTAATGGGTTCCGTGATATTGACACTTCTTTATTTTAAAGTTATTACAAAACTTATCCCACAAGATAAAAAAGAACATGAAAATATAACAATTGATTTGACATACAAAATAACATCTTTAATGTTAATAGGCTTATTATTTTTAGGTATTAATATTAGTTACCAATATGATTTTATGAATCAATTTGATATCTTAGTAGCAGTTGGAATATTTGCTATTACTTTTGTGATGTTATATTTTATAGATTTTAGAAAGATAAAAAAAGTCTCTGAGTATAATTGTGGAGAAAAAGATGAAGTACAATTAAGTGCTTACTATTTTTATATTCCAACTCTATATAAAACTATAATATTTTATACGGCAATAGTATTAATGATTGTAGTTCTATACTTAGGAGTGGCATAATGGAATATCTATTCATATTATTAGTTCCAATTTTTGGTGGATTGATTTATGGGGTTGAAAGAGTTGTAAAAGCTCGAATGCAAAATAGAGTTGGACCACCAATTTTACAACCTTTTTATGATATGGGTAAGTTATTTGACAAAGAGACTTTTATGGTCAATAATTATCATATAGTATTTGCTATAATGTATCTTCTAACACTATGGGTAGCTGTTGGATTAATGATACTTGGGGATAATATGTTATATGTGATATTTATCCATCTTTTATCTTCTATATTTTTTGTTCTAAGTGGTTATAGCGTGAACTCTACTTATTCCCATATTGGTTCAAATAGAGAACTTTTATCTATAGTTGCTTATGAGCCTATATTAATACTTATAGCAGTTGGATTTTATATACAAAATGGAACTTTCTCAATTGCAATGATACAACAAAACTCACCACAAATATTTAATATGTTTTTACTTTTTTTAGCATTTCTATTAGTAGTGCCTATAAAACTCAAAAAATCTCCATTTGATGCAACAGAAGCTCATCAAGAGATAGTTGGTGGAATAGAAGTTGAGTTTAGTGGGATGTTTTATGAGATAGTATATACTGCTAAATGGATAGAGTATATTTTAATCTATCTTTTTTTAGCTTTATTTGGTGGGGATAGTTTCCTGTTTCAGGTTATTCTTTTCCTTTTTGTTTTTATAGTTGTGAATATCATTGATAATAGTACAGCAAGGGTAAAGATAAAGCATCTGGTGATGATAACACTTTTTTTTGGTTTGAGTTTAAGTATTATCAATCTTGTGATGTTAGGGGTATAAAATGTTTGAAAAATATAGAAAAAAATCCCCTTGGATACTTCACTACAACGCGGGTAGTTGTAATGGTTGTGATATAGAGATATTAGCGTGTTTATCTCCAAAATATGACTTAGAAAGATTTGGAGTACTTAATACTGGAAACCCAAAACAATCAGATGTTTTCCTAGTAACTGGACCAGTAACTTATAGAAGTAGAGAAAGGCTTGTAGAACTTTATAATCAAATGCCAAATCCAAAAGTAGTAGTTGCAGTTGGAAGCTGTACTTGTACAGGTGGAGTTTTTCGTGGTATGTACAATGTGGAAGATGGAATAGATAGATATATCCCTGTTGATGTGTATATTCCTGGATGTGCAGCGAGTCCTGAGTTAATTATGGATGGGGTTGTAAAAGGGTTAGAGATATTAGAAACAAAACAAAAGGTTAGTGATGCTAAATAAAATTGAAACCACTTTAGAAACAGTTGTAGAAGATATAAAAAAATTTTATCAAAAAGAGCAACACCATTTTTTGACACTTAATGGATTGAAGATAGATGAAGAAACTATACAAGTACAATGGATATTTTCAACATACGGTGAAATAGACGAGATTACGATGTTTTATGTGGATGTAAAACAGTATGAAGTTATACCAAGTGTTGGGGAGATACTTCCAAGTGCCATTATCTCTCAAAGGGAGATTGTAGATATGTTTGGATTAGATGTCGAGGGAAGCGAAAAAGGATTATACTTAGATGAAGATAGCCAGCAGATGCCACTTGGAAGTTGTGGGATATAATCATGGCAAATAAAAAAATTATCAATATACCACTAGGAAGCCAACATATCTCACTTCTTGAACCAGTAAAATTTAAATTTGCTTGTGAAAATGAAAAGATTATAGAAGTAGATAGTGATGTTGGGTTTGTCCATAGAGGGATAGAAAAAGCGTGTACCACAAAGTTTAAATTTGATGCAGTACCTTATGTGGTAGCTAGAATTTGTGGGCTTTGTGCTATTACACACTCACTTTGTTATACAACAGCTGTAGAGAGTTTACTAGAAGGTGAAGTGACACAAAAAGCAAAATATCTTCGTATCTTACTTGTAGAACTTGACCGTATCCACTCACATATGTTGTGTTTATCCCATACAGCAGAAAATGCAGGATTTGAAGCTATGTTTATGCAAATCATGGGTGATAGAGAATATGTGATGGACTTGCAAGAAAAAATCTCAGGAAATAGAATACAGTTTGATTATGTAAGTATTGGCGGGGTAAACCGTGATATTACAACTGATATTATCAAAGATATAAAAACAAACCTTAAAATTATAAAATCAAAAGTAGATGAATATATCGATGAGTTTACAAATAACTGGAGTTTATCACTAAAGTTTCAGGATATAGGAACTTTGAATTTAGATGAAGCCTATGATTATAATGCTATAGGACCACTAGCACGAGCAGCTGGCTTAAAAACAGATGTAAGAAGTGAGACAAACTATCTTCCCTATGATGAGGTGGGATATAAAATGCAACTTGGAACTGTTGGGGATATTCACTCAAGAAATATAGTAAGACTCAATGAGATTTTAAACTCTATTCAGATGTGTGAAAATATTGTAGATGGGATGCCAGAGGGGGATATTTTTACAAAACTTAGAGGAAAACCAAATGGGGAAGCTCTTGTAAGACTTGAAGCACCAAGGGGCGAGTTGATGTACTATATCAAAGGTGAGGGGAAACCACTTTTAAATCGTGTAAGAATCAAAACACCAACATTTGCCTGTATTCCAGCTTTTATGGAAGTGTTTAAAGGTTCAAACTATGCAGATGCACCAGCGATATTAGCATCATTCGACCCCTGCATGTCTTGCACAGCAAAATAAAGGAAATTATACTGCTATTACTTCGTTAGAGTTTATCGCTTTACTCCAGTAAAGCTTCAAAATTCTGCCTTGTACTAACAGCATACTTTCCTTTATTTAAGAATATAGAATAAAAAGAAGAGGTAATAATGTTTACAAGTATTAAAAAAGCGTTTAAAAATTTATTTAGTAAACCACAAACGATAGATTATCCAGCATCTCCTATAGAAAAACCTGCAGGTCATAGAGGACTTATAGAGTATGGAGAAGAGCATTGTATCTATTGTTTTAAATGTGAAAAAGCTTGTCCTCCAGGTTCAATACTGTTTGTCCATACAGATAACCCAACGCAGAATCCAAAAAATAAAAAAAGCCAAGAGTACAAATACAATCCACATCTTTGTATCTATTGTGGAGAGTGTGTAAGAGCGTGTCCAAAACCAGAAGAAGCTTTATGGCAAAGTGAAAAGAAACCAATGATAGGAACAAAAGAGGATAGAGTGAATGATGGTTGGTTTGAGATAGAGGCTTTGAAAAAGTTTAAATGACAACATTACAAACTGCAATGTTATTAAATTAAATTAAATCAAAAAAAGATGATAAGATAAATACAAATAACTAGAAAGATATCTTATTGACATTTTGATATAATAAATATATAATAACTATATCTTTTCTATACTTTGGAGAGATAAATGTATTTTGAATACGACAAACAAAAAAGTATGAAAAACAAACAAAAACATGGTATTAGTTTTGAAGAAGCAAAACAATTATGGAATGATGAAGCAACTGTAATCCCTGCAAAAGATATTGATGGTGAGATGAGATATGCACTTATCTCAAAATTACAAGATAAATATTTTGTAGCAATTTTTACAATAAGAGACGAAAAGTATCGTATCATAAGTGTAAGACGATGTAGAAAGAACGAGGAGATAATTTATGAAAAAAACAACAACTGAAGAATTTGATACAAAATTTGACAATCAAGAAGATATAAGTTCCTATTTAGATGAAGCAAAATCTATGAAATTAGCTGATTTTGATAAAACAATAAAAACAAAAAAAATAAATGTAGATTTTCCAGAAAATATCTTGATACAACTTGATCAAGAAGCTAAAAGAATAGGGGTAACAAGACAATCTATTATAAAAGTTTGGATTGCGGAGCGATTAAAAGAGGAACAAAAATATAAACTCGTAGGATAAAAGAATAAAATAATTGATATACATCAATGCAACTATTCTAAAATTTTTCTATAATTTCTTAAAATAATTAAGGAATAAAAAAATGACAATTAATCAATTTATGACAGCAGACCATAGAGCTTGTGATGAGCAGTTTGCAAATCTTGAAAATATAGTAGATAGTGGAAACTTTGAGGGTGGAAAAACTATGTTTGATGAGTTTGAAAAACATATGTTACATCACTTTGATATGGAAGAGAATGTTATGTTCCCAGAGTTTAATGAGTGTGGAGGAGGGCATTGTAACCCAACTGGTGTGATGATTATGGAGCATGAACAGATGAGAGCTTTATTTGCGCAGATGAGAACAGCTGTTGAGTCAAATGACAAAGAAAAATTTCTTGGTTTAAGTGAAAATCTTTTATTTGTGATGCAACAACACAATATGAAAGAGGAGCAGATGATGTATACAATGGCAGATGATAATCTTCCAAGTGATGAGATTATCCAAAAGATGCAAAATATCTAAATATGTATAATGAAATTATACTTGACTGTAGAGAGTTAGAAGCCCCTGAGCCTTTAAATCTTGCAGTTTCAAACTTATCTAAACTAGATGATAATAATTATATAAAAATGATACATAGACTAGAACCTATGATGTTATTGATTATTCTAAAAGAGAACAACTATGGATATGAGATAAAACATACTAGCAATGAAGTTTTAATTTATATCTATAAAAATGATGAAAAAAAGAGAGAATATATCAAATGTTTGCAGGACTAAGTCTCGATCAAGCTCCACCTTTTAGAACACCTTTAAAGTTTTTTTTAACTGCACCTATTTTTGCTTTTATTGCTGGTGGTTTTCTTTTATTTGGTTCAGGTTTTGAAATACATTCTCCAAACACAGTAGCTACAATACATCTTTTAACTATAGGATTTATGGTTATGATAGTTTTCGGAGCCTTACAACAGATGCTTCCAGTTGTTGCAGGTGCAGTGATACCAAAGCCAATGATAGTAGCAAATACTACCTATATACTTTTAGTTCTTGGAATTATCTCTTTTGTAGTAGGTTTTGTACTGTATAATAAATTACTTTTTTTTATCTCTTCAAATTTTTTACTTCTAGGTTTGTTTTTATTTACCTCTATTGCTTTAGTACAACTTTTAAAGGTAAAAAATAAATCATGGATAGTTTTAGGTATGATATTTTCTTTGCTATTTCTAATGATTGCTTTTTTTGTAGGTATTCATCTTATTATCTCTCATGCATTAGCTAATATCTCTACTTCACATTATGATATTGCACTTATACATTACAACTATATATTTTTTGGATTTATTTTTTTACTTATAGTTTCAATCACATTTCAAGTGGTCCCAATGTTTTGGGTGGCAGATGCTTTTTCTCAAAATCAACAAAAAATTATTATACTGTTTACTACACTTGTTTTGATTTGTTATGGTTTTAATATATTTATGAACTTGGGTTTTGATACCGTTTATAAGTTTTTAATAAGTGGTGTTATACTTTATTTTGGGACTATAACTATACAAAAATTAAAAAATAGAAAAAGAAAACTCAAAGATATCTCAGTATATTTTTATATAACTTCTATGCTATTTTTGATGATTGGTACTCTATCTTGGATAGTGCAATTACCATTACAATTTTTAGGTATCATTTGGGGACTTGGTTTTGTTTATACTCTTATGAACGGGATGTTATACAAAATAGTTCCTTTTTTGACTTGGTTTCATCTGAGTAGCAAAGGTGTCTTTGATATACCAACCATGCGAGATATGATAAGTATAAAATGGAGTCAAATACAGTTTAATCTTCATCTTTCAGCACTAGCATTTTTTATTATTGGATTAAGTTTTGATAGTGATTATCTTATCAAATATGGAGCAATCTTTTTTATAGTATCAAATATACTTCTTTTTATAAATCTTTATAAAGCAGCTAGAGTTTTTTTAGTAAGGTTTTAGCTTCTTGATAACTCTCTTTTGTATTGATATTTAAGAACTGTTCAGAATTTTCAAAAACTATCTCTTGATAGTTTTTTGAGTTTTTTATCATATAGTTTATTTTATGGATATCTTGTTGTATCATCTCTTGAATGGTTGGTAAAATATCTTTTGAAAACACTCCACAAAGATTATGCATATTATTATCACTATCTTTTGCAATAGTTATTGAAAAACCAACTGAATTTTTGATGAGCTTTTCTATAGTTTCCTTTTCTACAAAAGGTGTATCTACTGTGATTATAAAAACTTTCTTATCTTTTAGAGTTTGAAATATTGTTTTTAAGGCTATCATAGGAGAAGAGATGGTTTGATCAATATCTAAAATAAGTTGTTTATTTGGTAGTTGCAAAGTATCAAATTTATTTGTTTTGGCTGAGATATATACTTCTTTAAACAATGGGATAAGTTTCTTATAAAGATACTCAATCATTGTTCTTTCATTGTCAAATTGCATGAGTGATTTATCTTCACCCATACGACTACTTTTCCCACCACTTAAAATGACACAAGAGATATTATTAGTCATGGTATGCCTCACTTACAAGTAGTTTTCCAACTTCAAGATTTGAGTCTACAAAACTTTTGATTGGTAAATCTTTGAGAGCTTTTCTCTCATCTATGGAGTCAATTTTTACGATGATATTTGAATCAGGTTCAAAATTTAGTACCGCTTCACTAATAAGTCTTTTTCTCTTAGGATTAGATACAGTTATAATAATGGCTCGTGCTTCATCTACTTTTAGTGACTCTAGAACAGGCAGTTTATCAAGGTGACCAAAGTACCCCATGTATCCTAACTTTCTTGCTAGTAATACATGTTTTAAGTTATCTGAGATGATAACAAATGGAATCTCTTTTGAACTTAGTTCTTGTGCGACAATTCTTCCTAGCATAGAAAATCCAGCTATTACCACATGGTTTTTTGCCTCAATTGGTGTAATAACATCTGATTCATAAAACTCTTTTGCAAAGTAAGATGAGAGTTTATAAATATTGTTCACAATAAATGGTGTAAGTATCATCGAAATTACAGTTATTAGTATCAAAAAACTTGCCATTTGAGGAGAGATAAGATGATTTGAAAGTGCTAGTGCAAAGATAGCAAATGAAAATTCCCCAACACTAGCTAAAGCAAGTGTTGTTTTCACTGCACTATTTTTATCTGATTTTTTTATCATTATAAGATAGATAACTATCGCTTTAAATAAAAATACCCCAACAAAGATTACAAAAATAACATGAAGATTATTTAAAAAGTAGAATACATCTATTTTTGTTCCAACACTAAAGAAAAATGCTCCAAGAAGTAAATCTTTGTAGCTAGAGATATCTGACTCTACTTTTACACTATATCCTGTATCAGCTATAATCATACCAGCTATAAAAGCACCTAATGAGTAGGTAAATCCTAAATCATGAGCTAAAAGTGAAGCTCCAATAACAATAGAGAATACAGCTCCTAAAAATAGCTCCTCTAAGCCACTTGATGCTGAAGACTTTAACAAGACATTTACTATTTTTTTTCCAATAGTAAACATAAAAAGGATGATTATTAAAGCAGATAAAAATGTTTGTAATAAAACCTCACTTAATGATAAAGTATCATTTGTTAAAAAAGTGATAAGTAAAAGGATAGGTATTACTGCTAAATCTTGAAATATTAAAATACCTAATGACTTTTCCCCATAAGGGGTATGGATATCTTTTGACTCTTTGAGATAGGTTAAAACTATGGCAGTTGAAGAGAGTGAAAAGGCTAGAGAAATTATAATTGAAGTATTAAAATCTAGTTTAAAAATAAAATAAGAGATGATAAATATTACTAAGGTACTTAAAATTACTTGTAAAAAACCATTTACAAGAAGTATCTCTTTCATTTTTCGTATTTTTTCAAAGTTAAGCTCTAGTCCGATAGTAAACATTAAAAATACTATTCCAAACTCACCAATGAGTTCAAGAGAGTGTATATCTAAACCATTGAAATTAAAAATATAACTAATAATAGTACCAGAAAGTATATATCCAATAATATGTGAAACACCATATCTTTTAAAAATAATATTAAATATTGTAGCAAATGATATTGCTAAAAAAATTGCTATAAGTATGTTTTCCATATGCTATTGTATCAAACTAAATTAAAATAAATTGTAAATTGTTGTATTCATTTTATACAAACTATGTCAACTTGGTTTTACTAATAAAGTGGGTTAATGTTACTTTAATAGAATTTTAATAAAATATTGAAAGTTAGTAATTAATAAAGGGACTTCAGTATGACAAAATATGTTGAGACATTTCAGGATTTTATATCCAAAGAGGCATTTAGTGGATTGTTACTTTTCACTGCAACAATACTTGCAGTAATAGTAGCAAATTCATCATTATCACAAGAATATTATGACTTATGGCATGCACCATTAGGTGTGACAATGGGAGATATGAATATCTCTATGAATTTATCTATGTGGATAAATGATGGTTTAATGGCACTATTTTTTTTAATGGTTGGACTTGAAATTAAACGAGAGATGCTTATAGGGGAACTTAGTTCAGTAAAAAAGGCTTCATTTCCTGTTGTAGCTGCTATTGGAGGTATGGTGATACCTGCACTTGTTTATGTGGGATTAAATCCAACAAACCCAATGGGTTTTGGTGTTCCAATGGCTACCGATATCGCTTTTGCTTTAGGGATACTACTTCTTTTGGGAGATAAAGTAAGTCCTGCTTTAAAATTATTTTTAGTTGCACTTGCTGTGGTTGATGACTTAGGTGCTGTTTTAGTTGTGGCAACTGTGTATACTAGCGAGATTCATGCTGGATATTTTTTACATGCTATTTTGATCTATGCACTGATTTGGATACTTAATTTAAAAGGTGTAAAATCACTTTGGCCATATCTTCTACTTGGGATTGCTCTTTGGGTATATATTCATGCTATTGGTATCCATGCTACAATTGCAGGGGTTTTATTAGCATTTGCTATACCTATTAGTTCTAAAATTGAAGAGGAAAAGTTTATTGCTAATTCAAAAAAAGCAATTGATGAGTTTGAAAAGCATGTTGATGAGATACCTATATTGAATCATCATCAAATAGATGCCTTAGAAAATATTGCATATGGATATGATAAAGTACAAAATCCACTGGTAAAGTTAGAGCATCAATTACACGGATTTAGTGCATTTTTTATTATGCCACTTTTTGCTTTTGCAAATGCAGGAGTTGTAATAGACTTTAGTGGAGTTTCTCAACATCTTACAATAGTTCTTGGGGTTGTTTTAGGGCTAGTTATTGGAAAACCTATAGGAATTGTCGCTTTTACATACCTTGCAACAAAAATGAAAATTATCCATAAACCAGATAATTTAAGTTGGGAAGAGATAGTAGCAGTTGGATTTTTAGCTGGTATTGGATTTACAATGTCTATATTTATCACAAATCTTGCATTTACAGATGAAGTTATTATAAGTGCAGTAAAACTTGGTATCTTTATAGCCTCATTTATTGCAGGTGTTATGGGTGTTTTACTTATTAATAGAGCTTCTAAAAAAGCAGCGAAGTAAAGTATGTTAACTATAATAGTTACAACGCTATTTATCTCATTAATAGCAAATATAATTTTAAAAAGGTTTAATTTACCCACTATTATTGGGTATATTTTTACAGGTACTATTATTGCTTATGGTTTTGGGCTTCATGATGCTGTACATAATCATGAGCTCAAAGAGATAGCTGAGTTTGGTGTTGTATTTTTGATGTTTACTATTGGATTAGAGTTTTCAATTGAACATCTTAAAAAGATGAAATATGAAGTATTTGTAGCTGGAACATTACAAATAGTTATCACTTCATTTATTGTATATCTTATGGCATATTATATTTTTGATATAGCACAAAAAACATCTTTTATTATCTCTCTTGCAATTGCTTTATCTTCAACTGCAATTGTATTGAAAACATTCAATGAAACAAGTGAAATAACTAAACGATATGGTCAAAGAAGTTTAGGTATATTAATTATGCAAGATATTGCAGTTATCCCTATTTTATTAATAATTGGATTTATGAGCAATGATAATCAAGGTGAAATATCAACTGTATTATTAAATATGGGCTTAAGTGCTTTATTGTTATTGGTACTATTAGGAGTGATTGGAAAATATTTACTAGAACCGTTTTTTACACAAATAGTGAGAACTAACTCAGATGAACTTTTTATTACGACAATACTCTTTTTAGCTATAGGAGCATCTTATTTAGCACATGTTTTAGGTTTTTCATATTCTTTGGGAGCTTTTATTGCAGGTATGCTTATAGCAGAAACAAAATATAAACATCAAGCAGAGGCAGACCTTATCCCTTTTAGAGATATATTATTGGGAATCTTTTTCATCACAGTGGGGATGCAGATAGATTTTTCTATTATTTTTGACTATATTCATATAATCTTTGCATTATTAGTAGCTATTATTGTATTGAAATTTTTAATAATTTTTTCTATAGTAAAACTTAGGGAGAGTAGGCGAATCTCTATAAAAACAGCATTAAGTTTAGTTCAAGTTGGAGAATTTTCTCTAGCATTATTGGAATTAGCTCGTTCAAATGGTCTTATAGGACCACCTTACGGTCAAGTTATGATTGTTACGATTGTAATATCTATGATTATAACTCCAATTATTTTGAAAAATCTTTCATCTCTTGCAGATCTTATTGGTAGAAAAAATATAGAAGAGGATATATTGATTGAGTCTACAGCATTAAGTGGACATATCGTTATACTTGGATTTGGTGAATTTGGAAGAAATATAGCAAGTGCATTAAAGGATAATGGGCAACTTTATATTGCAATAGAAAACAATATAGAAACTTATCATAAAGCAAAAGAAAATGACGAACCAATAGTATTTGGAAATGCAACAAGTAAAGAGATTTTAAAAAGTACAAATATCTCTAAAGCACAAAATGTAATAGTAGCTATAGACAATCCTAAAAAACTATACGGGGTATGTGAGACATTACAAAAATATGTTGATAGTCATAAAATCATAGTAAAAATTCATACAAGTGCACAACAAGCTGAAATAAGAGCATTGGGGATAAATACAATTGTTATTGAAAATATATTAGCAAGTAATCAAGTGAATGAATTAATTTTACAAAATCAAGTAGAAAAAAACTAAAGTTTTTTTCTATCTTTATGGACAGATTGTTTCCATAAATGGATTAAAGAATAGTATGCAAGCCACGATAGAACAATAGAGTAAAAAAATGCACCTAAATATAAAGGGAAAATAATATTTTGTAGATTAGTTTGAAACCAATCTAATGTCATCTCTACTTTTTGAACCTCTGAACCTAAAAAAAGACTTCCTGTAAGATATTCTACATAATAGATAAATGGCATAGTAAAGGGATTTGTTACCCAACACATAATAAGAGCAACAGGAACATTAAATCTAAAAAAAGGTGTTACAACTAGTACTGCTAGCATCTGAAAAGGCATAGGTATCATAGCTATAAATAAGCCAATAGAGACACCACGACTTACCATTTTTCTAGTTGTTGCTATAAATTCTTTTGGAACTTTATATTTTTCTAAAAATGTTTGAATAGTTTTATGTTTATGAGTATTTTTTAATTTTTTTCGTATCATGTTAGTAGAGATTATATCTAGAAGTTACTAAATATGATATTGTTATTTGTGCGTTGTTATAAATAAAACTGTATAAATATATTAAAAAATATATTTATACAAAGTTTATTAGTAAGCTTTTTGCTCACAATATTTCCATTTCATTTGAGTTTCAACCTGCTTTGAACTCATATTTGGAGAATATTTATCACCTGTTTTAGAAATAGAATTTTTACTTGTAGTACAACCAATAAATAAAGTAGCTACAGTAAATACAATGAATAAGTTAAATAATTTTATTTTCATTATTATATCCTTTTTTGATGTTTTAACCAAAGGAAAACCTTTGGTTAAGTATATATTCTAGTCGAATTGAGGTTTAGGAGTTTTATCAGAAAGTGTTGGTAAAACTGGATATATAATAGTTGGTTTTTTCCCTGTAAGAGATTTTAAGAATGTTACGATTTGCTCACTCTCTTTATCAGATATATTGATACCTAATTGAGTAGAACCCATCTCTTTAACCGCATCTTTTAAAGACCATATATTTCCATTATGAAAATATGGAGCTGTTTCTTCAATATTTCTTAATGTTGGAGTTTTTACCATACCATCTTTATTCCCTTTGAAATCACCTTTTGCATAAGAGTATTTTGCATGGATTTGGAATGGTTGCATAGTACCACCAAGTCCTATGTCAGTATGACAAGCAGTACAACCTTTATCTACAAACACTTTAAGACCAGTTTTCTCAGCAGCTGTTAATGCATCTACATTACCATTTAAAAATGCATCATATCTTGATGGTGTAATAAGTGTTCTTTCAAATACAGCAATTGTATCTGCAATAAGTGGGAATGTAATTTTTACATCATCACCATATGCTTTTTTAAATTCAGCAACATATTCAGGCATAGAAGTAACTTTTTCTAAAACTAAGTCAGCTGGTGCTGCCATCTCTGGACCTGCTTGAATTGGACCTTGAGCTTGAGCTTCTAAGTGTGGATCTCTACCATCCCAAAATTGTACAGCATTTAGCACAGAGTTATAAACTGTTGGAGAGTTTAAATGGTGTGGATTTGCTGTCCATTTATGACCAATAGCAGCACCTACATCATCATCTCCACCCATAGCAAGATTATGACATGTATTACATGAGATTAGATTACTTTTTGATAGTCTTGGATCAAAATATAGTTTTTTCCCTAACTCCACTTTACAGTCTGTAATTGGATTTTTTGGATTATCAACTAGTTTTAATACCTCTAATTTACTTTGAGGAATAGATTTAAGACCATTGTCTTTTGCTATTTTGATAAGTGAAGCATCACTCATACCAAATAAACTTATACTTGTAAACAATGTAGCTGTAGCTACTATAGATAATTTTCTCATAATTTTCCTTTTTGAATAATTTCAATAGTAAGTATAAAGAAAAAAAATGTGGAAATTATGTGGAAATTAAATTTTTCTAAAATAAAAAGATTACTTTTTTAAAGTGATTATAAATAAAGCACCACCTTTACTATTTTTTACCTCTAACTTCCCTTTACTTTTTTCAATAATCATCTTTGACATATAAAGACCTATCCCTAGTCCTTTCTCTTTTGTGGTAAAATATGGCTCAAATATTTTTTCTAGAAGTTCTTGTTTTATTCCACCTGCATTATCTTTTATCTCAATTTTTATTGTATCTTTTTCACTATATGTAGTTATGGCGATTTTTGGACTTTTGATTGTTTTTTTTATAAATTGGTCTTTTGCATTATTCAAAAGATTAAAAATCACCTGTAAAAATTCTCCTCTATAAACTTTTATAGAGATATTTTCATCTAAAGTGCACTTTATATCTATATTATGTGATTTAAAACTATCTTCTAAAAGGTTTATCACTTCTTTTATAGATTCACTTAAATCAAAAAGTTCTGTTGTGTTAGTATTTCTAAAAAAATCTCTAAAGTCATCTATTGTATTAGAAAGATATTTTAACTGTCCATTAGCTAGTTGTACTTTTTTATCAAAATATTCTAGGGTCAATTTATCTTTTTTATATGCTGTATTTAGATTCATCAAAATATAAGAAAGATGGGTAAGTGGCTGTCTCCATTGGTGAGCAATGTTACCTATCATCTCCCCCATTGATGCTAGTTTACTTTGGTATGTGAGGTTTTGAAGTTGTTTTTGAGATTGTTTTAGTTTTCTATAAAAAAGTGTAAAAAGGGTCAAAAAAAGTGCAACAAGTACAAATAGTATATTCAAAGTTATATAAACACTCTTTTGCACCATATTTCTTTGCTCTATTAATAACAACTTCATTTTTTCTAAAAGTATATCTATGTTTTTATTGATTGCTATATTTTGATATTGTAATTGAAAATTGATACTACTTTGCAAAGTTTTTACCTCTTTTAGAAAAATCTTTTTAAATTTATTATCTATTTTTAAATCATAATACTTCACTAAATCGATATCATAAAACTCTTTTTGTTTATTTGAAAGTAAGTCAAGTCTTATGTTATTGAGTTTATTTTTTGTCTCAAGGTCAAATTTTTCTAGTTCATAGCGTGACCTATCTAAAATAATTGACATTATTTTTTCATCTGTTGCTCTTCTTGCTTTAAACCTTTCCAACCAAATAA
Source organism: Arcobacteraceae bacterium (assembly GCA_965140475.1). Taxonomy (GTDB): domain Bacteria; phylum Campylobacterota; class Campylobacteria; order Campylobacterales; family Arcobacteraceae; genus JAIOSF01. Next base: position 7,708 of record OZ223248.1, on the reverse strand, counting down.
CTTTTTGACCAAACTGTATATCTAGTTGATCTAATATATTTATATAAGAAGCTTCAAAATGAACATTTTTTGCATCATTTTTTATTTTTTTAATTGATTGTAGACTTAATGTAATATCTTGATTTATTATATCAAAATTGTCTACTTTCATATAGCCTTTAATATAATTATTTAACTTATTGTTTAAAGCTATAAGTGTATTTATTTTATCATTGTGGTCAAAAAAAAGTTGTGTGTTTTTTTTGTGAATTAGAATTGTATAAAACATAATCAAAAAAACTACAAGTAAAGTTATTAATACTATATAGATATTATTTCGTATAAGATATTGTCTCATTTGATTATCTCCACTTCCCCAGTTAAAGATTTTAAAAACTCTTCAATATAAAAGAGCTCCTCTTTTTTTAAATCAATTCCCAATTGAGCTTTTGCAATTAACTCAATAGCTTCTTTAAGGGTCTTTATACTTCCATTGTGAAGATAAGGAAAAGTAAGTGCTACATTTCTAAGGGTTGGTACTTTGAAATAAAATTTATCATAATCATTTTTTGTTACATTGTAAAACCCAAGATTTAAATCAATAGTAAGGGAGGAATTAGTATCACTATTATTTTGATAATTATGGATTAAATCTTCAATAATACTTGAATCAACCAAACCAAAGCGGGCATATAAACCTCCTCCGATATTTATACCGTTGTGACAAGAGGTACATCCTTTTTTATAAAAAAGCTCATATCCTTTTTTTTGATCACTATTTAAAGCCTCTTTATCTCCTAAAAGATACCTATCAAAAGCACTAGGGGTTATAAGTGTTTTTTGAAACTCTTCAAGGGCATCTCCAATATTCTCTTTGGTGATACCATTTTCATATAGATTATTAAATAGGGTATTGTAATTTTTATTTTTTTTAAGATTTTCAATAAGATTTTCAAAGCTATTTCCCATCTCTTTAGGGTTTGTAATAGGAAATTGTACTTGATGAGATAAACTTTTCCCTCTACCATCCCACATCTGTCTGAAGTTAAATACCGCATTGAGTACTGTTGGTGTATTTATATCTCCCATTTGCCCATTGATACCAAAAGATAATGAAAGATTGTCCGTACCACCTAGTTCAAGATTGTGACAACTAGCACATGAGATTGTATTATCTTTTGAAAGTAGGGTGTCAAAATAAAGCTTTTTACCAAGGAGTGCTTTTTGTTTATCATACTCTATAACTTTTGGTAGGGGTAGCATCACCTCTATACCATTTAAGTTGATGCTAAAAAAAAATAATAAAACTAAAAGATATTTCAAAATATTTTATCCTACAAGATTGATTTGATATCCTATACCAGATATATTTTTAATAATTGATTTTGAAGTTTTTTTTCTAAGTTCCCTTATAACAGAACGAAGTGCATCTTCACTCATATTTCCATCCCATATATAATTATTAAACTCTTCATATCTCAAAGCCCTGTTAGAATTTTTGATCAAATACTCCAAACATAATAACTCTTTTTTTGTAAGTATGATTTGTTTTTTGTTTAAAAATAGTGTTTCATTGAATATATCAAACTTATATCCTCCAAAAATATGAAATATTGATTGTTTAGCTACAACATCTTCAACACAACTATTTAAAACTGGTAATAAAGTATCTTCCATAATAGGTTTTACAAGATACTTAATAAGTCCGAGTTCTATAGCTTCAACTAAATATGAAGTCTCTAAAAAAGCTGTAGCTATAATAATCTTTGTAGTTTTATCAGTTTTTCGTATCTCTTTTATCATCTCTATACCATTGAGTTTAGGCATTTTTATGTCGGTGATAATAATATCTGGTTTTAACTCTTTATACTTTTCTAATCCCTCTTTACCATCTGATGCTTCATAAACATTATCACAATAAAACTCAAGATATTCAACCGCATCTGCTCTTATAAAGTCTTCATCATCTATATAGAGTATTTTTAAATTTTTTAAGCACTCCATAAATTTCCTTCTTAAATAATTACACTATGATACGAGAAGAAAAATTACAACATCCACTAATGTTTTCATCACTTCTCTTCTATATTTTTATCTATTTTTACATATAAAGCATAAATATATACTTACAAAACTATATAATGATAGCTTTAAAATATTTTGATAACTTGGATTAAAATAGAATTTTTTACTAAATAATGCTTTATTTTGCAATTAAAAAAGGGATATTGAGTCAATTCAATATCCCTTTTCATAAATAACTAAACTATAATTATGACATAATCTCTTCTATAGTGATATAATCTCCAACTCTACCAGTCATCTGTTCAACATCTGTATTTACTGGAAGTGTTTTTTTACCTGGAACCCAACCTGCTGGACAAACCTCACCTGTTTTTTCTGCATGTTGCCAAGCTCTTACTTGTCTTAAAAACTCATGTACATTTCTTCCTACCATTGGAGCTTGAACCTCTTGAGCTACTACTGTTCCCTCTGGATTGGTTAAAAATCTTCCTCTAAGTGCTATACCTTCTTCCTCAATCATAACACCAAAAGCTCGACTAACTGCACCAGTTGTATCTGCACCAATTGTAAGTTGTAATCCTTTTAATAGTGGTTCAGTTTCAACAAATCTTTTGTGAGAGAATTTTGTATCAGTTGATACTGCTAAGATTTCAACTCCAAGTTCTTGGAACTCATCATATTTTGCATTCATTGCTGCAATTTCAGTTGGACAAACAAATGTAAAATCTGCTGGATAAAAACACACTACTGACCATTTACCTTTGTAATCTTCACTTGATACTTCTTGGTAGTGACCTGTTTTTGCATTATACGCATCCATCTTAAACTCTGGGGCTTTTCTTAAAACTAAACTTGAACTCATATTATTTTCCTTTTTTTCTATATTTATATTTTCGTCTGTAGAGACAACTTGTTTTTCTTCAATTGGTTTTGCACCTGTATCGCAAGCCATTTTAATTCCTTTATTTTAAAAGTGATGAAAGTATATATAATGGAAAATAATTATCCTTTATAATAGCTAATTATAATTTTATATTAAGATTAATATAAGTAAAATGTAATAAAAAAGGTAAAGCTTTAAAACTTTACCTTTTTTATCTTTTATATTATTTACTGTTATTAATTGTCTGTATCAATACTTTTACAAGATTCTTTTTTAACATTTTGAATAGTCCAAAAGGTATCTGATATATTTTTATCTATTTGTACAATATCCATAGAAATATCTTCACCTTTAGCATTTTTATCTATAACTTTTTGAACATTGTTATGTACTTTACGGTGTACTTCTTTTAAGTGTTTCCAATTTGGAGTAGTAGTAAATTGTTTATTTTCTTTTTCTTGTTCATCAATCCATTTCCCTAAGTTACATTGATGCTCATTGGATACTGTCCATTGTGTTCTTGTTCCTAGTTTCTTGAAGTTTGTATCTTTAAAGTTTATATGATCAAGTTTTAAAGTATTTAGTGTAAAAACAGTGTTCATATCACAAATCTGTTCTTTTGAATCAGTTTTATATTTTGTTTTTTTAACTGTTGATGAAAGATATTCTGACATTTTACTTATATGTTTTGCCTGTTCATCTATTTGTGATGCAGCTGATGCATTTCGTTGAGTCGCTTGGTCTAAATTTGTAACCGCATCATTTATTTGCTCAATTGCTTGTCGTTGTTCCTTTGTTGCATTTGATACATCTTCAATAATTTTGATTTGATTAGTAATATTATCATTTAGTGTTGAGTAACCTTCTATCATATTTGTAGCAATTTGTTTTCCTGTACTTGCTTTTTCTTTTGCTTTATGCACTATATCTTTTATCTCTTTTGCTGCATCAGCAGATCTTGAAGCTAGATTTCTAACCTCTTGAGCAACAACAGCAAAACCTTTACCAGCTTCACCAGCAGTTGCAGCTTCAACAGCAGCATTAAGACTTAAAATATTTGTTTGGAATGCAATTTGATCAATTACAGTTATTGCTTGATTGATTGAGTCAACTTCATTGTTAAGACTTTCCATTGATTTAAAAGTGTCATTTGCTAGTTCTTGACCTTTTGTTGCAGAACTATTTACTTCGTGGGAGAGTTGTGCCATTTTTGCAGTATTTTCACTTGTCCCAATAATAGTACTTGTAACCTCTTCAAGAGCAGCTGCTGTTTCTTCAAGACTTGAAGCTTGTGAATTTGATGAACTTGCTAGAGCATGTGAAGCATTTAAAAGAAACTTTATTTGTTCATTTAAATCTTCAGATGTTACATCAATTAAAGCGAGTAGTTCTGAAATACTACTTCCTAATGAACGAATACCTAAAATTATAGAACCTAGTTTTCCACTTAATCCTTCTATTTCAACATCATAAGCAAAATTTTCTTGACCATAGTTAATAAGAACATCAACAGCCTCATCACCATATTTGGAATAATAATCAGCAGTTTGATTGATATTATTAATGATTTCTGATATTTTAGGATTAGAAGAACTCCCGTTTACTTTAAATCCACATAAACCTTTTGCAAGTTTTAGTAAAATATCATTAATCTCTTCAAAAACAACATCTTCATTTTTGACTTTTTCTCTTAATTGTTCATTTTCCTCTTCAAGTTGGGCTATTCTTTGCTCTAGAACTTGGTTATTCCCAAAAAACATTTTTATTCTCCTATATCTTTGTAATAAAATTACTGTATTGTACCCTATAGGATATTAAAGGTAGTTTTTTAAATAAGTAATAGTAATAATCCTAGACAAAGTATAAAAGTTAAACTTCCATATTCAAATATCTTTTTTAAAGTTGGATTTGAAGAGGATTTTTCTCTTATATTAATACTTAAATAAGCAGTAATAAAGATGATTAAACTCATCCCTAAACTCATAAAAATGGCACTTAAAAATCCTACATAATAAATCCCAAGACCAAAAGTAAAGATAAAGATTGTAACAGTACCAGGGCAGGGTACAATACCAGCTGCTAGTATTACTCCTAAGTCTTCACTTTTTGTGTTACAGCCACTACAACCACAGCTACTAGCATTTGGGTTATGTGTAGAAAATGAAAGCTTATTTGTGGTTTTATATTTTTTATAGATAAGATATAAAGCTATAGATATGATAATAACAGCACTTAGTTTTGTAGCTACATATTCTATGTCAGTTAAAAAACTAACAAACAATAAATTTAAAACTAAATAGATAAATACTGTTAGCAAAAAGGCACTAAAGGTATGAACTACTCCAATTAATAATGAGATATTAAAAGCTTTTACAATAGAGCGGTTTTGACTTAAAAAATAGCTACCAACTAAACTTTTTCCATGACCAGGGCCTAGGGCATGTAATATCCCATAGATAAATGAAAAAAATAGTAACCAAAGATAAGAGCTAACAGAATTATTTTCTTTTATATCATTTAAAAGTGTTTGAATTTTCTCTTTATATATTTTTAATTGTTCTGATAATTGTTGAAAAAAATTATTTGTTTTTGTAGGTTCTTTAATTGTGTTTTCTTTTTTTGGAATTACGATATCTTGTATAGTTGTATTTTGATCTTTTATAAGAATTTTTTTTGTGACACTTGTTGGGTCATCAAAAAAGATTTGAGTAGAGTGTTCTAATGGTTTGATAAGATATTTAGCTTGATAGTTTTCTAAGATTATATCTTTTAAAATAAAGTTAAAATTTCCTTGTTTATCAAGAAATTCAATTTTAAGTGCGTGATTATTTTCCAAAATGAAATCTGCATCAAAGTTAAAGTAGTAGTACATAAAACCATTTTCAAATACCATTTTCTTTGAAGTTGGTTTAATCTTTATAGGTTTATTTGAGATAAAATGTTTTTTTGAATAGGTTATGTTTGTGAGATAATTTAAAATATTAAGATAATCTTCTAAAGATTTAATGATGGCATCTTGTTCATCTTGATCAAATTTGCCATTTTCATTGAAGTCATATTGAGTAAGACTAGATACAAACTTTTCATCAAATTTCCACTTGATTTTGAAGTTTGTTTTTGTTGCTTGTGCTGATACTTTTGCATCTACACTAACAAGAGGTATGTCCAACTGACATAAAGCACAACTAAAACTAGTTGTGCTAATAAAAAGTGTTAATAGAATATATAATAAAAATTTATTTATTGGCAATTGCATTAGCTAATTGTATTAAATTTTCACTCCATTTTGGGTTAAGTGGGCTTACTTTTATTACAGGAATACCAACTTCTTTTGCTATTTGAGTTGCAACTTTGTCACTAAATTCAGGAGCTGTAAAAACTGCTTTTACTTTTTCCTCTTTTGCTTCATCTATTAGGTGCATTACTTGTTTTGGTTTTGGATTTTTCCCACCTGCTTCAATAGCTACTTGTGTGAGCCCATAATCTCGTGCAAAATATCCCCAAGCTGGATGAAATACCATAAATTTAGTACCAGTTGGTGTATCTATTAGTATCTTTTTTATTGCAATATCAGTTTGATTGATATGGTCTAAAAATTTATCATAGTTGTTTTTATAATATGCTTTATTTGCACTATCAAGTTTTACTAAATAATTGTAGATATTTTTTGCTATGATTTTTACATTTGCTGTACTTGTCCAAATATGTGGGTCTAAAGAAGCATGTTCATGCTCATGCTCATGGTCATGATCTGTATCTTTTTCGTGATCATGATCTTCTTTATCAGCTTTATGTTCATGCTTATCATCTTCATGTTCGTGCTCATCTTCATCATGATGATGTTCAGCCATTGGTAGCTTTTCAATACCTTTTGTTAAATTTCCAATTTTCATCTTTTTATTTTGGTCTGCAAACTTTGGAAGCCATGCCTCTTCAAACTCTACACCAATTGAAAAGTATATATCAGCATTGGTGATATCTTTCATTTGTGATGGTTTTGGTTCATAAGAGTGAGGAGAACTTCCTGGTTTTACCATTAAAGCTACATTTACTTTATCTCCACCTATTGCTTCAACAAAAGTTTTTTGAGGCAATACACTTACTACTGCATTTATATTTGCATATAAAAAACTTGTAGTCCCTAAAATTGTTGTTAGTAGTAATTTTTTTATCATTTTTTATCCTTTAGAATTTATATTTTAACATTATTGATGTAACTTTTGTATCTACATCATCTTGATTTTCTGGTAATTCTTTCCCATTTTGATATGAGTATTTTACCATTATATCAATGTTTTTGAATTTTTTTCCAAAACTTATCATATATGTTTTGTCTTGTTCCATTGCATGATGTTGTACTTTGTTTCCACCATCCATTACAGTGAACATTCTTTTCCCAAAAAAAGCACCAATCCCTGCTACATATCCTTGATAATTCATACCCAGTTTTACACCAGTTGTAAAATAGTCTTTATCTTTGAAAGTATAATTTGCATACTTTTCTCCATCTATATCAATAGCTTTTGCAATTATGGTAGCTTTTAATTTTGTTTCACCTATTTTAAAACCTTTGAAAACTGATAGGTCATATTGATTTACATTAAACTGCTCATAGTCACTTTTATAGTAATCAAGTGCTACACCTAAACCTTTATTGATGTTGTATATTCCACCTAGTCCATATACTTTTCCTTGGTCTGTTGGGGCAAGGTTATCAAGGATTTTAATATAGCTTGTTTTAAGACCAAAATTATTATTGAAATTATACTTGTAGTTTAGATTGTATTTTTTTACATGCAATGTATCAATATCTCTATGTGT
>OZ223247.1:0-58540 GCA_965140475.1 Arcobacteraceae bacterium | reverse complement strand
ACTTTCATTCCATTTTTGTGGCTCCATTACAAATGTTTTCAATGATTTTCCAACATATTGTTTTAATGCCATGACATATTCATAACTCTTTTCTTTTGTTAGAGGTTTACCATTTAAAAACTTTAGACCAAGGTGTATTTCTAGGTTTCACATACTCTTTTGGATAATCATAATTAAACTTAAAAAAAGTTCCATTATATTCTTTTTTTGATGGTATAAAACCATTATTGATAGCAAATGGATTTACTTGTATCTCTTGTGCATATAAAAATCCCTGTACTTAATATTACACTTAATATTATTTGTTTTTTCATCTCTATTTACTCCTATGTTTTATTAACTACTCATTAATTTATTTTAACTGAAATTATACTATCATAAACTAGTCTTATTTAGGTCTTGTCTCTTTAAAATTAACAACGGAATATCTTATGCATACTTATATATAATACTACTAGCGGAGTACAAAAATGATGGTAAACAAAAAACAAATCAGAGAACTGTTAAACGAATCAGCCTGTTCTCATAATGATAAGAAAAAATCAAGTTGTGACAAACCAAAACCAGGGGCAACAAGTGGTGGTTGTGCCTTTGAGGGAGCACAAATTGCCCTCTTTCCTTATGCGGATGCAGCTCATCTTGTACATGCTCCTGCAACTTGTCAAGGTGCAAGCTGGGAAACAAGAGCAACACCTACGAGTTGGGAAGGTGAAAACAATGTACCGCTAGGATACTGTACAGATGTGACAACAAATGATGTTATCTTTGGTGGAGATCAAAAACTTGAAGATAGTATAAGCTATATTTGTGAACATAAAAAACCAACAGCAGTATTTGTTTATGAAACTTGTGTAACTGCTATGATTGGTGATGATATGGATAATGTTGCCAAAAGAATGGAAGAGAAATATAAAATTCCAATCGTAGTAGTTCACGCTCCAGGATTTGTTGGAAGTAAAAATTTAGGAAGCCGTCTCGGTGGAGAAGCTGTTTTACATCAACTTATAGGTACAAGAGAGCCAGAAGAGATACATCCATTTGGAATTAACTTAATCGGTGAATACAATGTAACAGGTGATATGTGGCAATACACTCCTATCTTAGAAAAAATAGGGATAAAAGTAGTTTCAACTCTTGCAGGTGATGGAAGAATTGAAAATATCCAAATGGCTCATAGAGCAAAACTCAATGTAATCGTATGTGCAAAATCGCTAGTAACATTAGTACGAAAAATGGAAGAGAAATACGGTATTCCTCACATCTCTGTTTCTTTTTATGGAAAACGAGACACTACAAATGCAATTATGTCTATAGTCAATGCTTTTGGAGATGAAACATTGACAAAAAAAGCACTTGAAATGATAAAAGAGGAAGAAGAAGCATTAGAGCAAAGACTTCTTCCATATAGAAAAATATTAGCTGGAAAAAAAGCTATTCTTAATACGGGTGGAAATAAATCTTGGTCTATTGCATCAGCCTTACAAGATATAGGAATCGAAGTTGTTGCTACAAGTATTCGAAAATCAACTCTAGAAGATATAGAAATAGCAAAAAAATATGTCCCTATTTTAATGAAGGTTCCAGCAAATGAACAAGCAGCATTAATAGATGAACACAAAGTTGATATACTTCTTGCAGGTGGAAGAAGTTTATATACAGCTATTAAGAAAAAAGTGGCTTTCGTGGATGTAAACCAAGAGAAAAAGATAAGCTACGGTGCGTATGGTGGCTTAGAAAATCTGGCAATTGATGTGTGTGCTGCAGTTTTAAATCCAGTATTTAAAACAGTAGGAGAACCAGCACCGTGGGATGAGAACCGTTAAAAAAGAGTAAACAGTTTTACTCTTTTAGGTTCGGAACTGAAACGGTCGTAACGAAGTGAAGCCGTGAAAGATAGTGAATAATTTATTCTTCCTGTGATATACTCATGGTATGAAAATATTATTAACAGGTGCAAATGGATATATTGGTAGAAGAGTTAAAAATATACTCAAAACCAATCCAAATATCAAACTAAAACTTTTTGTTAGAAATAAACAATCTTTGTCTCAAGAGATACTTGAAACTTGTGAAATAATAGAGGGTGATACTTTTAATCTTGACGCTTTAAAAGAAGCACTTAAAGATGTAGATGTAGCATACTATTTAATACATTCATTAAATAATGAAAACTATAAAGAACTAGATAAAATATCAGCACAAAACTTTATACAAACAGCAGAACAGTGTGGTGTAAAAAGAGTTATTTATCTAGGTGGACTTGGTGTAAAAGATGAAAACACAAGCAAACATCTTCTAAGTCGGCTTGAAACAGGAGAGATTTTAAGCTCTTCATCAAAAGTTCAAACTATTTGGATAAGAGCTGGTGTTATTATAGGTTCAGGGAGTGCTAGTTTTGAGATTATTAGAAACTTAGTAGAGAAGCTTCCCATTATGATAACCCCAAAATGGGTTGATACCTATGCACAACCTATTGCTGTAGATGATGTTATAAACTACCTCATAGCATCTATAACACTTGAATATGACAAAAATGTAATAGTAGATATAGGTACAACAAAAATGAAATATAAAGACCTTATGCTTCAAACAGCCGTTGCTTTAAATCTCAAAAGATATTTGATTCCTGTCCCATTTATGAGTATAAATATATCTTCTTATTGGTTAAATCTTTTTACACCCGTACCATTTAGTGTTGCAAAAGCATTAATAGAGGGATTAAAATCTGAAGTTACTATGCAAAATGACAATGCAAAAAAATATTTTCCACAAATACAACCCCTTAGTTATATTGAAGCAGTAAAAAAAGCTGTTACCGAAATAGAACAAAATCAAGTAATAAGTAGATGGAGTGATGCAGATGGAAGTATCTGGGATAAAATACATAGAAAACAAATTAACGATGCTATTTTTGTAGATCGAGTTGAAGCAGATATTAGTTCTTATGATAAAGCAAAAGTATTTAATGCTGTTAAATCTATAGGTGGAGAAAATGGCTGGTTTGATTATAGCTATCTGTGGAGAATAAGAGGTTTTATCGATAAAATTATTGGTGGTGTGGGACTTAATCGTGGACGAAGAGACATCTGTGATTTAAGACTTGGGGAGTGTTTAGATTTTTGGAGAGTGGAAGATATAAAAGAAAATGAAAGACTACTACTCTTTGCACAGATGAAAGTACCAGGAGAAGCTTGGCTTGAATTTAAAATTCAAGATAATAAACTTATCCAATCTGCATACTTTTATCCTCGTGGTATTTTGGGTAGATTGTATTGGTATAGTATGATTCCTATGCATTATTTTATCTTTAAAAATATGATAAAAGGTATTTTAAAAAATGCTTCGATATAAATATAAAATAAAAGGTGTTGTTCAAGGTGTTGGATTTCGCCCTTTTGTTTATAAACTCGCAAACCAATATAATCTTAGTGGAAATGTCTCAAACGATAGTGATGGTGTAAACTTAGAGCTTCAAGGAACTCCAAAAGATATAGAGCTTTTTGATGAGGAATTTTTAGAGTCACTTCCACCGCTTGCACACATAGATAGCTTTGAAAAACATCCTATTTCTACAAAAGATGAAAACACTTTTACGATAATACAAACAAACAACTCAAACAGTAAAACCACCCTTGTCTCTCCTGATATAAAAGTATGTAATGATTGTTTAAATGATATAAAAAACAAAGAAAAATACTACAGCTATTTTAATACAAACTGTACCAACTGTGGCCCTAGATATAGTATCATCAAAACATTACCTTATGATAGAGTCAATACCTCTATGTCTGACTTTACCCTTTGTAAAAGTTGCCAAAAAGAGTATGAAGACCCACAAAATAGAAGATACCATGCACAACCAATCTCTTGTAAAGATTGTGGCCCACAATTAACATTAACTATCAAAAATGAAGTTGTAAGTACTAAAGAAAATGAGATATTTTCAAAAACTGCCAACTTAATCACAGAGGGAAAAATAGGTGCTATTAAAGGGATGGGTGGATTTCATATTGTTTGTGATGCTACCAATGATGACACAATTGCCAAGTTAAGAGCGTATAAAAATCGTCCAGCAAAACCTTTTGCTATCATGTGTAAAGATTTAGAACAAATTAAAACTATTGGAAAAGTAAATGCTATAGAAGAAAAACTTCTTATCTCAAAAGAAGCTCCAATAGTTGTACTTGATAAACTTCAAACTACTACTATAAGTGATTTAATTGCACCACAGATTAAGAAAATTGGGTGTTTTTTACCCTATACACCTATACATTATCTTCTTTTTGAACATCTTGATACCCCTATAGTTGCAACTAGTGCAAATATGGGTGGGGAACCTATCATCATATCAAAAGAGGAGATTGAACTAAAGTTGCCTTTTGTAGATTTTATTGTTGATTTTAATCGAGATATTATCAATGCCATTGATGATAGTGTAGTACAAGTTATTGATGATAAGATGCAAACTTTGCGATTAGCCAGAGGATATGCTCCAAAGGTTATAAAACTCCCTTTTAAAATTGATAAAAAGATACTTTGTGTTGGAGCAAACAATAAAAGCAGTATCACAATAGCTTTTGAAGATACTTTGATTTTAAGTGCTCATATTGGAGATTTGGACAATATTAAAGCTTTTGAATATTTTACAAGAACTATAGAAACTTTTAAAAGATTTTATGACTTTACCCCAGATATTATAGTACACGATCTACATCCTAGTTATGAGACAACAAAATGGGCAAAAGAACAAAATATAGAACTTATTTCAGTACAACACCACTTAGCTCATATTTATAGTGTAAAAGCTGAACACAATCTACAAAAAAAAGAGTATATAGGCTTTAGTTTTGATGGGACTGGTTATGGCCTTGATGAAACTTTGTGGGGTGGAGAAATATTTATCAATGATAAACGAGCTTATCATTTTAAACCTATGAAACTTTTAGGTGGTGAAAAAGCGATAAAAGAACCTAGAAGAGTTGCTCTTGCTTTGCTATTTGAGAACTATACTTTAGAAGAGATTCTTCAAATGAATTTACCAGTAACTCAAACATTTTCACAAATAGAACTTAATCTACTCTATCAAAGTTATGAAAAAAATATCAATAGTTTTGACACAACATCTGTTGGGAGATTGTTTGATGCTGTTGCATCTTTTTGTAATCTCTGTGCTGTTTTATCTTATGAGGGGGAAAGTGGTCTTTTACTTGAATCTTATTATGATGAAACTATCGCGACAACTTTTGAGTGGAGTATCTTAAATGATATTATAGATATAAAAATAGTAGATTTTATTCTCAATAATGATTTTGATGAAAAACTTTTATCATCTATGCTAATTAATACTTTATCAACTATTATTATAGAACTCTCAATCAAACATAGTTTTGATGTGATACTCTCTGGTGGAGTATTTCAAAATAAAACACTTCTTCAAAAAGTTTTAAAAGATTTAAAAACAAACAATAGAAAATATTTTATAAATGAAAAAACCCCACCAAATGATGGTGGGGTTAGTTTAGGTCAAGTTTATTATTATATAAACAATTAGATACCTATAGGCTCATTTGCTTCCATTTTACATTCATTGTTTTTATTACAATCGATATTTGCATCTAGATAAAAAACTCTATCTAAATCTTTTTTAATCTCTTCAAAATGTGATCTACCCTCAATAGCTCTAGTACCTGTTCCACAAAACATTATCACCTCTTTATCTTTTGGTATAGCTTCTATAAATTGTGGTGCTTTTTTATCTCCAACATAAATGTTGATAGCCCCAGGTATTGTACCTGATTTAAAATCTTCTTTTGAACGAACATCAACTAATACAACTGATTTTGGAAGATTTTTATAGTTTTTTATAAACCACTCACCATCAACTGTACCTGTATCAGCTCCAAGCATTAAGTTACCTGATTTACTCATTTTTGGTTTTTTTGAATCTTTTTTTGCTGTAGCTTTACTACTTCCGCCTGTTATTGGGTAACCAGCTTTTTTCCACTCAGGGAATCCTGCTGCTAAAACTTTTACATTTTTATACCCTAGAGCTGTTAGTTTCTCTGCTACAATATGAGATTTATCACAACCATATCCTCCACAGTAAGTTACTATTTGAGTTTTTTTATCTACAGGCATAAATCCAGCATATTTATCAAATTGTGTATCTGGTACATTTAAACTTCCTATAATTGTGCTTCCAAAAAATTTAGGCCAAGGTCTTGCATCTATAAAAAGTGTATCTTTTTTGTCAAATATAGCTTTTGCAACATTTGGATCTATCTCAACATAATTTTGTTTTTTCCATTGTGGCATACCTGCAATATAAACTTTTATATTTTTATGCCCTTTTTTTATTAAATCTACTGCTAATTTAGGTGATTTAACACATTTATATCCACCACAATAGATTATAAGCTCTTTCGTTTTACTTACTTTTCCTAAAACAGATTCATACATACTGTCAAACTTTGTATCAGGCAATGCTAACGCGCTAGGAATATGTGAAGACTGATATTTTTTTAAAGGTCTTGCATCAATAACTACTGCAATTGCACCTTTTCTAGTACCATTACCAATAGCTTTTACCACATACTCATAATCTACAATCTCTAAGTTATGTTCTTTAATCATCTTCTTAACAGACACTGCTGCTTGAATATCAAACCTTTTTTGCTCAACACTTGAAAGTGCAAATGCACTAGAACCTATAAATAATACTGCTAACACTGCTATGCTAGTGAATTTATTTACTAATTTCATAATATCTCCTCCGTAATCAATTTTAAATATTTAAGTAACAAATGTGTTACAAGCATTTTATCTTCCTCTTATAAGAATTGTATCATAATTTGATTAAAGATGAATTATTATTCATAAAAAAGAATTATAATTTATACAAATAATATTTCAAGCAAAGGAGAAATAGATGGAACAGTTAGTTAAAGAACAATTAAGACAACTAGAAAGTTTAAACCGTAGAGATGCTATGAAAAAAATGGGGGTTTTAAGTACAGCTCCATTTCTCAGTTTAAATGGTAGTGAATTACAAGCTTCGCCACAAAAATCAAATGCAAAAATAGTGATTATTGGTGGAGGAGCTGGTGGTATTACAGTAGCTGCAAGACTAAATAGAGCTTTAGACAATCCAAAAATTACAATTGTTGAGCCAAGCGATATACATGTATATCAAGCTGGTCATACTTTAGTTGGTGGTGGTATTACAACTGCTGAAAAACTTACCCGTACCACAAAAGAATTTATCCCTAGTTCAGCTAAGTGGGAGCAAACAAAAGCAACAGATATCGATCCAGATACGCAAAAAGTTAGCCTTGAAAATGGCAAGGTTTTAAACTATGACTATTTAGTGATTTCTCCAGGTCTTCAATATGATTGGGATAAAGTAGAAGGGCTTCATAGTTCTATGATAGGTGAAAATGGTATAAACTCTATCTATACACTCAAAGGTGCTCAAAAAACATGGCAAAATATTCAACAGTTTGCAAAAACTGGGGGTGAAGCACTCTATACACATCCAGACACACCTATAAAATGTGGTGGTGCTCCTAAAAAAATACTCTATCTTACAGATGATTATATGAGAAAACAAGGGACACGAGATAAAGCAAATATCACTTTTCTACCAAATAGTGGAAAACTTTTTGCGGTACCTGTATTTGAAAAAGCGATTGAAGGTCACTTTAAAGATAGAGATATCGCTTATGACTTGCAACACAATCTAGTAAAAATAGATAATGAAAAAAAGGTAGCTACTTTTAAAACACAAATTACAAAAAAAGGTGCATGGGATGAAGATCTAGAAGAGCACACTCAAATTATTGAAGATAAGTTTATAGAAAAACCTTATGATTTTATCCATATTGCTCCACCTATGAGTGCTCCTGATTTTTTAAAAGGTTCAAAAGTAGCTTGGGATAAAGGAAGTGCTGGTAAATTGGGACTTATTAAGGTGGATAAACATACTTTACAACACTTAGACTATCCAAATATATTTTCATTAGGTGATGTAGCTGGTATTCCTATTGGTAAAACAGGGGGAACAGTGAGAAAACAAGCACCAGTTTTGGTACAAAACATGCTTGATGTAATGGATGGTAAAAACCCTACTGCAAAGTTCAATGGATATACAGTTTGTCCAATTGTTACTAGATATGGAAAAGTGATGTTAGCAGAGTTTGACTATACTATGAAACCAACTCCTACTATTCCTTATATAGATGTAGCCCAAGAAAGATGGATGTGGTGGCTTATGAAAGTGTATATTCTAGAACCTATGTATTTTTATGGGATGTTAAGAGGTCGTGCATAAAAGTAAAATCCTATTTTATCTAAAAATAGGATTTATTTAGAGAAAGTTTTAGTAATCCAACCACTTCCTAAAACTTTTTCATCTTGATAAAAAACAGCTACTTGCCCACAAGCAACTCCAAAAGCTGGCTCTTTTAACTCAACTGTTGCTACATTATCTTGTATCGTTACTTGACAAGCTATTTTTGTCGTACGATATCTTAATTTAATAGTACAATCAAAACTTGCCTCATCTATAAATAAATTCAGATCTTCTAGTTGAACGCTAGAAATATACAACTCCTCTTTTTTACAAACAACTATTGTATTATCTTTAGGATTTAACTCTTTTACAAAATGTGGATCATGAGCCCCATGAACATAAAATCCTTTTCGTTTACCAATAGTATAGTGCATATATCCCTTATGGTGTCCTATCTCGTTTCCCTTTATATCTAAAGTTTTTCCTTCATTATCAATAGAGTGATGTTTTTTTAAAATATCAGTATAAACAGTATCTACAAAACATATCTCCTGAGATTCTTTCCCTTGTGCTATATCTTTAATAGCAGGTATAGTAGAGCCAAGTTTTATAATATCCTCTTTTTTATATTTTGACATTGGGAAAATAATACTCTTTAAAGCATCTTGTTGAATTTGCCCTAAAAAATAACTTTGGTCTTTTGATTTGTCATCTGCTTCATAGATAAACTCACCATCTGTTTTGGCATAGTGTCCTGTAGCTAAATAATCTGCACCTAAACTTTTTGTAAAATCTAATAATGCTCCAAATTTTATAGTACGATTACATTTTACACAAGGATTTGGAGTATTCCCTTTTTCATATTCTGATACAAAATAATCATACACCTCCTCCTTAAACTTATCACTCAAATCTAAAATATGATACTCTATTCCAAGAGAGGAAGCAACTTTTTTCCCTGATTCTATATTTTTTTCATGATAATTTTCCACAAGATTATGAAGTTTCATATATACCCCAATTACCTCATAACCCTCTTGTTGTAAAAGATATGCAGTCATAGAAGAGTCAACTCCACCACTCATACCTACTACTATTTTTTTACTCATAATCTTCTTCTATGCATTTAGTGCTAGTTTTAAATCTTCAATTAAATCATCTGCATTTTCAAGCCCAATACTTAATCTAATCAAACCTTGTGAAATACCAATTTTAGCCTGTTCGTCTAAAGGTATTTGTTGGTGTGTTGTTGATGATGGATGGGTAATAATAGATTTTGAATCACCAATATTTACAACTATTGAAAATAATTTTGTATTATCAAGTATTTTCCAAGCAGTATCTTTATTGGCAACTTCAAAACTCAATAGTCCACTACATAAGCCATCTTTAAAATATTTTTTTGATAAGCTGTTGTATTGATTATTTTCTAGTCCTGGATAATTTAGATTTGAAACCTTTGGATGTGATTCTAAAAATTTTGCAACTTTTAGTGTATTGTGACTATGTTTTTCAATTCGTAAACTCAATGTTTCTAAACTTTGTATCAATGACCAAGAGTTAAACGGTGCTGGTGTTGCCCCAATATCTCTTAAAAGTGCAAGTCTAATTCTAAGATTAAATGGAGGAAATGGAAGATCTGTATACACTAAACCATGATAACTCTCATCAGGTGTAAAGAAGTGTGAGTATCTTGGATTGTCTTTAAAAAACTCCAATAAACCATCTCTATCAATAATCGCACCACCCAAAGCTAAACCTTGACCAGAGATATATTTACTACAACTATGGACTACAATGTCTGTTCCATGTGCAATTGGATTTACTAAATATGGAGTTGCAACTGTATTATCACAAATAGAGATAATCCCATGTTTTTTTGCAACTTCACTAATAGCTTCTATATCTGCTACTGCAATTTGTGGGTTTGAGAGTGATTCAAAAAATATCGCTTTTGTTTTATCATCTACAAGTGGTTCAATAGATGATGGATCATCAAGATTAAATACTCTGGCTTCTAACCCAAATCTTTTTAAAGTATGTTTAAAAAGTGTCACACTTCCACCATAAATTTTATCAGAGATAATTATATTATCCCCTGCTTCTATTAGATTTGTAACTGCATAAAATATTGCTGCTTGTCCACTTGAAGTTGCTAATGCACTTGCACCCCCTTCAAGTTCGGCAAGTCGTGCTTCAAGCACTGCTGTTGTAGGATTTGTTAACCTTGTATAGATATTCCCTAAATCTTGTAAAGTAAATCTATCTGATGCTTGTTTTGCACTTTGAAATGCATACGCTGTTGTTTGATATATTGGCACTGCTGTTGTACCTTGTGTATCTTTTTCATATCCATGGTGGATAGCTATTGTTTCTTTATTCATTATTTTTCCTTTAATTCTTTTATTGATTCTTTCAGTGCAAAAAGTAAGTATTCTATACTTTCTATACTATGTGTGTAATTTACACTTATTCTTAACCAGCTTGGTTTTTCATCTGTTTTATTTTTTTTATTGATACCAAACAGGTCATGACCATAAGGACCAGCACAACTGCATCCTGCTCTTGTTTGTATTCCAAACTTTTGTGATAATTTTTCACATAATTCATACGGGGTAACACCATGAAAATTAATAGCCAAAATCCCAACACTTCTGTGATTTTCATTTTGTCCATAGATGGTGTACCCCTTTAGCATGGCTAATCCATCTTTTAGTATCTTAAAGAGTTCTTCTTTCCTATCTTGAATTCTTTTTATCCCTATTTCATCTCTTAATTGATATGCAAAAGAGGCTTTTATTAGTTGTAAAATAGCTGGTGTTCCTGCATCTTCTCTTATCTCTATATCACTATTAAAGATATGTTCATCTTTTGAAACAAACGCAACTGTTCCCCCACCTGCAAAAGTTGGGGATTCTTTTTCATTAATTAAGCTTTTTCTAATGGCTAGCAATCCACAAGTACCAGGTCCACCCAACAACTTATGAGGGGAGAGAAAAATAGCATCAAACATTTTACTATCAATATTTAAACAAGGGGAAGATGCCGCACTATCAAAAGTGATAATTGCGTTATATTTTCTTAATAACTTAGATATTTTCTCATATGGTGATATTATCCCTGTTACATTAGAAGCTGTAGAAAATGCACCAATAATTTGTCTATGTTGATTCTTTTTCAATACATTAGATAAAAATCTTAAATTTACATTTCCAGTTGTATCAAGAGGAACTCGAATAACATCACAAATCCCCTCTCTATAGCTTATTTCATTTGAATGGTGTTCAAATGGACCAACAATTATAAGTGGTACTTCCATATCCATAATCTCAAACTTAAATCTATTTCTTGTAGATGGAGGCATATAAATTCCCAATAACTCTTGAAACTTTTTAATTGCTCCTGTTGCTCCTGTACCACAAGGTAAAAGGACAAAATCATCCTCTAATTCTAAATATTTTTTTAAATTTTTCCTTGCTATATCATAATAATAAGAGGTAGTTTTAGCATCACTTGAAAAATCTGAATGTGTATTTGCATAGGTAGTTAAAACCTCCTGTATTCTATTTTCAATTGGTCTAAACCCAAGTCCTGATGCTGTATAATCAAAATATTTTTCTTTATTTACACCTATAATTTCATCATTTAAATCTTTAAAACTTATATCTTTAGTTACAAATGGTCTAAAAATATTATTATCATTGTTCATTTTTTACCTTTTATTGTAAGTCAACCCTTATGAATACAGAGCTGTACTTAAATATCTTTCCCCTGTATCACAAAGGATTGTCACTATTGTTTTTCCTTTGTTCTCATCTCTTGAAGCTACTTGTGTAGCTGCCCATACATTTGCTCCTGCTGAAATTCCAACTAATAAACCTTCATTTTTAGCTAATTGTCTTGATGTTTCAAAAGCATCTTCATCATCAACTCTTACAACCTCATCAAATATTTTTTGATTAAGAACTTCTGGTATAAAACCAGCTCCTATCCCTTGTATTTTATGAGGTCCTGCTTTTTCACCCGATATTACAGCTGAACTTGAAGGCTCCACTGCAATAATTTTTGCATTTGGATTATTTTGTTTTACAATCTCAGAAATTCCTGTTAAAGTTCCACCAGTTCCAACAGCAGCTACTACAATATCTACTTTTCCATCTGTATCTCTTAATATCTCTAACGCTGTGGTCTCTCTATGCATTTGTGGATTTGCTGGATTATTAAACTGTTGAGGCATAAAGCTATTATCAATCTCTTTTACTAACTCTTCAGCTCGAATAATTGCTCCACCCATACCTTTAGCGGCTTCTGTTAAATCAATTTGAGCACCAAGAGCTTTTAATAATTGTCTTCTCTCTAAACTCATAGATTCAGGCATAGTAAGGGTCAGTTGCAATCCTTTTGCAGCACATACCATAGCAAGACCAATACCTGTATTTCCACTTGTTGGTTCTATAATAATTGTATCTTTATTTATTTTTCCATCTTTTATTCCAGCTTCAATCATAGCAAGGGCTATTCTATCTTTTACAGAACTTGATGGATTCATAAATTCACATTTACCTAAAATCTCTGCCCCTGTTTCATTTGAAAACTTATTTATTCTTACAAGTGGTGTATTTCCTACTAATTCTGTCACATTATTTGCTATGTTCATTTTATTATCCTTATATGTAATATACTAAATTTGAAGAATCTTTTTCTAGGAACTCTTCTAATTCACTAATAGTAATTTTAAAAATCTTTTCTACTTTCTTTTGAGTATCTTCCCAAAAAGGTTGTAACATATTCTTTTCCGTATTATCATCTGTTTGTGCAAAACAACACTCTAATGACTGTAATACATCAAAAACTGTAATTGTATTTGGGTCTTGTGCCAATTTATAACCACCGTTTGCACCTCTTATACTAGTTACTAGTCCAGATTTTTTTAAAACAACTAAAATTTGCTCAAGATAGTTCTGAGGAATTCCACCCCTTAAAGCAATCTCTTTAGTTTGTAATAATTCTGCATCTTTTTGCTTAGCTAACACAAGAACTGCAGTTAAACCATATTCACCTTTTGTTGATATAATCGCCATTTTAGACTCCCTTTTCAAACTAATTACGAAATAATATCAAATTTTTAAATCAATGTCAAGTAAATCTATCAAGTTACTTGACATTAAAAAATATATCTGTTACAATTCCAATATATATAAAGAAAAAAAGGATAAGAATGTTTAATTTAGAAAATTATGAAATATACAAAATCATAAATATTTTAGGCTTTTTAATTGGTATTGCGTTTGGAATGATTGCACAGAAAAATCAATTTTGCTTTAGTGGTTCAATTAAAGATTATATTTTGACAAATAGCACCAAAAGAGCATCATCAGTGATTATGGCAATGATTGCTGCAATAATCTCTACTTATATAATCTCCTCTTACAATGAAATAGATTTAACTCAAACAAATTTTTATAGAGATAATATAAACTATTTCTCAATTATTTTAGGTGGAGCATTATTTGGGATAGGGATGATGATTGCTGATGGATGTAGTAGTCGCCACTTGATAAAATTTGCACAAGGTGATTCTAATTCACTTGTAACTGTTATATTTATAGGTATATTTGCATATACAACTACAAAAGGTATTTTGCACTTACCACTTTCTCAAATAAGTTCAAATAACTCTTTGATAAGTTTATCATCGAGTCTTGAGAATATGCAATTAAATATCTATTTTATTATTGTCCCTTTACTTGTAGTTTTATGGCTTTTAACAAAAAGTTTTAAAAGAATTTTATCTTTAAAAGATGGTTTCCTTATTGGACTACTTATATCTTTTGGATGGTATACAACTGGGGTATTAGGTGCAGATGCCTTTGAAAGACAAACTAGTTTAACAAGTATGACTTTTGTTTATCCTACTGCGAAAACATTAGAATTTTTTACATACTATGAAGTGAATGAATTATCATTTAGTATATCTATCATTTTAGGTGTTATATTAGGCGCATTTTTTATGTCTAAAATAAACAAAAAGTTTTCATTTGGTTGTACCTCAAATATTAAAACTAGTAAATTAAAAAATAGTATGATTGGTGGAGCACTTATGGGTGTTGGTGGAGTTATGGCTATTGGTTGTACAGTTGGTCAAGGACTTACAGGACTTTCAACTCTTGCATTTGCTTCAGTGTTAGCTATATCTTCAATTATGATTTCAGGATATTTTACAGCAATATATCTACACAAAAAAGAGCAACTTCCTATGTGTTTTGTTTTTGACTGGGAAGAGGTAGATTCCAAATAAATATTATCTAAAATATTTTAGATAATATTTCAACTCTTTGATCTTTTGTATAGTTAAATTTAAACTCACACTCTTTTAAATAGTAAAAAAAGTTTTCACTATTAACACCTTTATATTGTAAAATACTGTTTTCAAAAAAATTCCAAAACTGCACAATAGGGTTTTCCATTTTTTTTGTTTTAGCTATTTTATTAAACATCATAAAATGTGAAAACTCTTTAAAATAAATCTCTTCTAAATTGTCACTTCTATACTGTTCTTTGTATCTATTGAGATTTGGCATTAAAAGATTATAGACTTTATTATCATCGTAACAAAAGGTTAAAAAATTTTGTGCTTCAAAAATATTTTCTTTTATTTTCTTTTTACTTTTAGGGAGATAGACATATTCGTCATATTGGCTTGTTTCATATAAGGAATATTTATCTTCCAAATAAGAAGAGAGAGACTTTCTGTAAGTTATAAATCTTTTTTGTACAGTTACATAATTAATATTTAAACTCTTTGCTGTTTCATTTATATTTTTATCACTACAAAAAGATTCACAAATCCTTTTCTCTAATCGTATTTTATTCGGACTAAATTTTCTTTTACACTTTGAACATTTTTCTTGATTAGTTTTTAATTTATAAGTATGAGTATGATTACAATATGGACACTTCATATACAATTATATCATAAATGGTGCCAAAAACATATAAGAACTTAAAAAATTTATTCTACTGTAAGAACTTGCTATATATAATCACTTAAATTTAACATAAAGGTCTCAAGCATGAAAAAAACAACTCCTCTATTATTGGGATTAGCTATCATTGCTAATGCTCACTTCTTAACTTTTTTACCAACAACTGACAATGTTACAAATAAAACTCAAACAAAAGTGGATTTTGATATCTCTTTTATCCATCCATTTGAACAAACAGGGATGACTATGGAAAAACCGCAAATTTTTCTCAATAGTACAAAAAATCCTCTTGATTTAGCCCAAACAAAAAAACTTGATCATAAAGCTTGGAAAAGTAGTTATACGATAAAAATGCCAGGTGTTTATAAATTTTTTGTACAACCACAACCATATTTTGAACCAGCAGAGGAGAAGTTTATCTCTCATGTTCCAAAAGTTGTGATTAGTTCATTTGGATTAGAAGATGGTTGGGATGAACCACTTGGGTTAAAATATGAGATGATTCCACTTACAAAACCTTTTGGACTTTATGCTGGAAATCTTTTTAGTGCAAAAGTACTTCACAATGGAAAACCAGCTTCAAATGTAGAAGTTGAAGTGGAATTGTATAATGAGTTTGGATTAAAAGCACCAAGTGATGCTCATATCACACAAGTTGTAAAAACTGATGATAATGGGGTATTTTCTTTTACTATGAACCACAAAGGTTGGTGGGGATTTGCAGCACTTATTGAAGAGGGTGAACTCAAACATGAGGGGAAAAATTATCCTATAGAAAATGGTGCTTTGATGTGGATTAAGGCTTACTAGCATGCATATCTCTGATGGGGTTCTTAGTTTAGAAGCTACCGTTGTAGTTTCAGCTATCTCACTTATAGCACTCATAAAAGCTGTAAAAGAGTTAAAAGATGAAGAGATCTCTTTAACTGCAGTTGCTAGTGCTATGTTTTTTATCGCTTCTTTTATCCATATCCCCTTTGGTATTACGCAGATACATCTTATACTTTTAGGTGTTATTGGTATTTTGATATCGTGGAGTGCATTTATTGCTATTTTTGTAGCATTGCTTCTTCAAGCTTTACTTCTGGGCTATGGCGGTATTGTAAGTATCGGTGTTAATCTTTTTGTTATGGCTGCACCTGCAGTGATAGTACACTATTTATATCATACTGAATTTGCTCAACGATTAAACGATAAAGTAAAATATTTTTTAGTTGGTTTTATTGGAACTTTCTTTGCAACCCTATTTTTAACTATAATTTTATATTTTTCAAAAGAGGAGTATAACTATGCTGCATTTACAATATTTTCTGTTAATATTATAACAATGATTATAGAAGGAATTGTAAGTATGTTTTTACTTTTATTTATCAAAAAAGTATATCCAAAAGTGTTAAAGGGTTAAGATGAGATATTTATTTGTACTATTTTTATTATTTAATTTTTCAAATGCACACAAAATAAATCTTTTTATCACAAATGAAAATGATACCTTAGATATCTATTCTTATTTTGCAAATGGAGCACCTTGTAAAAACTGTGAACTAATTATAAAAAATGAAGATAAGATTATTTTAAAAGATAGTTTAAATGATGAGGGGAAATATCAATACAAACCTACTTTTAAAAATATCGAAGTGATTGTTGATGCAACTGGTGGACATAAAGCAAGCGAAAAGCTAGAGATAGCAAACATCCACAATGAAGATTTAAAAGAGCACCTCATTAAAGAGGAAAATAAAAAAGATATCAATATACTCTTAGGGCTTCTTCTTATCTTTATAATTTTCTTTCTTTTAAAAAAATTTAAAAAATGAATACAAAAGAATCATTAATACTTATTAATTCATTGCTATATTCATTTATAGTTGCTTTTTCAACATTTGATTATGTTTTTCTGATCCCTTTATTGCTTGTTTTATTTTTTGAAAAAGAGCATATTTTTAAAATCTTTAAAAAACTAATACTACTAAACTCTTTTATAGTTATATTAGTTATATTTGTCTATTTTCAAAATCCGACACAAGCTTGGGAACTATTAATAAAAACTAATTTAATATTGCTTTTTAATATCACACTTTTTCATAAATCAAAAGGGTATGATATAGTACGAGGGTTAGATGCATTACAATTTCCTTCTAAGATTGTGAGTGTTTTTTATTTTACCCTTTCTTTGATAAACTATCTTATCTTAGATTTTAAAGAGACAAAAAATACCCTTAAAGCAAGAGGTTTTCAAAATAACACCTCTATGTTTACATATCAAACTTATGGTAATATTTTTGCTATGATTTTTATAAAAGCATTAAAAAAATCAGAAGATATGCAATACAGTATGGACGCAAGAGGTTTAAAAATAAAATCTATTTTTTAAATTCAGATAAAAAAGATATATTTGAACAAGCAATACTTGGTTCAATCGTGATAATTTTAATAAAGGTGATATATGAGTTGTTCAGTTAATTTAAGAGAGATATCTTATTCAAATGATAAAAGTGAACTTTTAAAAGATATAAATCTAAATTTAGGACATGAAGAAAAAATAGCTATCATTGGCTCAAATGGAAGTGGGAAAAGTACTTTATTAAAAATAATAGCAGGTCTTGTCTCCCCTTGTAGCGGTTATGTTGAAATATTCCATAACAAAATAGACACTCTAAAAGAGTTCAGAAAATATAGAAATGATATCGCATATCTTCCACAAGATGTAACCAATCACTTTTTATGCCCAACAGTTATAGAAGATGTGATATTTTCTCTAAGAGCTAGAGGTGAATCAAAGGAAGTTGCCTTGGAAAAAGCAGATAAGATTCTCAAAAGTCTTCATATAGACCACTTAAAGCAAAGAATTATTTTTGATTTAAGTGGTGGGGAACAAAAAATAGTAGCTCTTGCTGGGTTACTTATACTTGAACCAAAAATTTTACTTTTAGATGAACCAACAAATGCCTTAGATGAAGAATCAGAACAAAAAATAGTAACTATACTCAATTCAATAAAAAAATCGATGGTAATAGTATCTCATCACAAAAGTTTTATTGCTAGTTTAACCCCAACTATTTATAAACTTGAAGATAGAAATTTAAGTTTTTTACAATAGATATGATACAATAAATGAACAATTATTCAGGAGGAACAATATATGTGTAAAGATTGCGGTTGTAGTATAACAGATCACGAACATCATCATGACCATAGTCATGGAGAAGAAGGGCATCACCACCATCATCATCACGATGATAAAATGGATAATGTCCATGCAAATCCACAGCTAAACGATAAAAAAACAGTTGATGTAATCAAAAAAATATTAGATAAAAATGACCATGAGGCAGCACACAATAGAGCCCATTTTGATAATCACAATGTACTAGCAATAAATCTTATGTCAAGTCCAGGAAGTGGGAAAACAACTTTACTTGAAAAAATATTCACATTAGCACCTTTTAAATATGGTGTTGTTGAGGGTGATTTAGAAACTTCAAGAGATGCAGATAGACTTAAAGCATTGGGAATTCCTGCACATCAAATACAAACTGGAAGTGCCTGTCACCTTGATGCTTTTATGGTACATAAAGGACTTCATGATATGCCTTTAGAAGAGATTGATGTTTGTTTTGTAGAAAATGTTGGAAACCTTGTATGTCCAGCATCTTATGATGTAGGAACTCATCTTAATATTGTACTTGTAAGTGTACCTGAGGGAAATGATAAAATAGAAAAATACCCAGTGATGTTTAGATGTGCTGATTTAGTTCTTATTACTAAAACTGATCTATTGCCACACTTTGATTATGATATAGAGCATGAGAAAAAAGAGGCAAGAAAATTAAAACCAAATGTAGATATACTAGAGGTAAATATCCACGATGAATCAACTTTAAAAAATGTGATTGATTGGATAGAATTTAAAAGAAAGATGCGATAATGTGTTTGTCAATACCAAGTAAAGTTACAAAAATAGATAAAGAAAACAATATGGCTACAGTTGATACTATGGGTATCAGTCGTGAAGCTAGTTTGGATTTAATGGAAGAGGATGATGTAAAAATCGGGGATTATGTTCTACTTCATATTGGATTTATCATGAATAAGATTGATGAGGAGGATGCCCTAGCCTCCCTTGAAACCTATCAAGAGATACTTAATGCCATGGATGAGGAAGAGAGGCAACAAGCTATCCAAGAGAGTGATAACTGCCCAAATGGATAAGTTAAACCTCAAAGACTTATATGATGGTTTTAGACAACCAGAAGTTATAAAGTCTTATGCTAAACTGATTTCACAAGAGGCTACAAAGCTATCTAAACCGATAAATATTATGGAAGTTTGTGGTGGTCACACACACTCTATCATGAAATATGGTCTCAATCAACTACTCCCCTCAAATGTAAACTTTATCCATGGACCAGGTTGTCCTGTGTGTGTTATGCCAAAAGAGAGAATCGATCATGCTTATGCTCTTTCATTAGAAGAAAATGTAATTCTGGTTACCTTGGGAGATATGATAAAAGTACCTGGGTCAAATGGAAACTTACAAGATGCAAGGGCTAAAGGAGCTGATGTACGATTTGTTTACTCTCCACTTGAATGTCTCAAAATTGCTTTAGAAAACCCAGATAAAACAGTTATATTTTTTGCTATAGGATTTGAAACTACAACCCCTATGACAACTGCACTTATCAATCAAGTGATAAAAAAAGATATTAAAAATATACTGTTTCATATCAATCATATCACAGTTCCAGAACCTATGAGAGTACTGCTTGATGATGAGACAAATACTATAGATGCTTTCATAGGACCTTCTCATGTAAGTGTTATTAGTGGTAGTAAAATTTATGATGAGTTTGCAAAAAACTATAAAAAACCTGTAGTAGTAAGTGGATTTGAACCTTTAGATGTGATGCAGTCTGTTTTGATGATTTTAAAACAATTCAATGAAGGTAGATGTGAAGTTGAAGTTGAATACAGTAGAAGCGTTTCAAAAGATGGTAACCTTGTAGCTCAAAAACTCAATGATAAATATTTTGAGAGAAGAGAACATTTCAGATGGAGGGGAATTGGAGATATTCCAAACAGTGCTTTAAAACTCAAAGAGGAATATGCCACTCTTGATGCAGAAGTAAAATATGCAGATATTCTCCCAACAAAGCTTATAGATGACCACAAACTTTGTATTTGTGGAGAGATACTCAAAGGGAAAGCAAACCCAGTTGACTGTAAAGTATTTGGAACAGCTTGTACGCCATCTTCTCCTTTAGGAAGTTGTATGGTTAGTAGTGAGGGTGCTTGTGCTGCTTATTATAAATATGGTAATTTACTTTAAGAAAAGATAATAAGTTTCTTAAAGAGAGTATAAATACAAAACTTTTTTCAAAAATCTTTATAGGTTAAATAGGATATAAATATGGACTTAGAAAAAATAAAACAACGAATACAAAAATTTAGTGATGATAGAGATTGGAACTCTCATCACAATCCTAAAAATCTGGTCATGGCATTAACTGGGGAAGTAGGAGAACTCAATGAGATATTTCAATGGCTTGATTTTGATGACTCTATAAATCTTCCCCCTGAAGTATTAGAACATACAAAAGAGGAAGTTGCAGATATAGCTATTTATCTACTTCGTATATGTATGAAACTTGATATAGACCTTGAAGATGCTATTCATAATAAAATGGGTAAAAATGAGATAAAATATCCTATTCAAAGTTCCTCTGGTAATCAGAAAAAATATAGTAAAAGTTTAAATAGATAAGAAGGTAATAATATATGAATTTAAAACAATACAAACAACAACTCATCGACCTACTAATTGATTTAAAAAAATATGATGCTAACAAAGCAGATGAGGACTATCAAGAGTTAAAAAAACTCTTTGATATAGTCTATGAAAGTGGTGTTTTAAATATTACACATCTTGAGAAAGATATACAAGATGAGTATAAATTAGAACTTTTTACTTTTCTCTCTAGTATCTCTGGTACTTTATCGTTTTTAACCATACAAATATTAGCAGCTTATAATATCATGGCAAAAAATCATTATCACAAAAGAGAATGTTACTTCAAAAAAAAATGTGGAATTGCTATCAATCATCTTCGAGCACCAGTAACAGTAATAAATTCGCAGAAAGTAGAAGGTGGATATAAACTCAATGGTACTTTAACATGGGCTAGTGGATATAAAATATTTGATACACTTCTTATTGGATTTCATAATGACGGTTTTGAGTATGAAGCTATGGCAAAATTTGAACCTCAAGAGGGATTTAATATACAAGAAGCTGATACTACTTTTGTAGCATATGCTCTTAATACTGTTAATATTGAGCTAAAAGATTTTTTTGTAAAAGAGGAAGATGTTATTTCATCAAACAATATAGGTAACTACACAAAAGTAAAATCAGCTTCAAAAACTGTTCACTTTTGCCTTTATGGATTAGCTGTATCTGCTATTTTACAATCAAAAAACAATCACTTTATAGCAAAAGCTACTTATGATCTTGAAGCATTAAAAAATAAAATAATCACCTCTTGTGATACTTATGAACTTGATCTTTTAAGGGTTGAATTGTTTAACTTAGTACAAGCTATTGTTACTACAGCTATGACTTTAATAGGTGGGAAATCTGTTCTAGCTTCACAAAACCTCCAAAGAGTTTATAGAGAACTTATAATGTTTAATTCAAATGGTTTAAATGATACATTAAAAGATATATTTAAAACTAAATTCATCAATAGAAAATAGTATGTATCAAATATCATTTTTAGACCTATTATGGATAGCATTTCCTCTGTTATTTGTATACTATATCTATCAAAAATGGAGTGATGATAAAGTTACTATCCCCTATGCACTTGGACGAATGTTTTTACAACTTATACTTATAGGATATGTACTTACATATATATTTGAAACTAAAAACTTTTTTATTATTATATTTATATTAACTATAATGCTTGTTGTTGCGAGTGTAATAAGTTTAAGACCTGTTGCAAAAAAAAACAACAAGCTCTATTTTATAAGTTTTTTGTCAATTTTTATAGGTGGTGTTATCACTTTAGCTTTTGTTATAGGTGGTGTATTAAATCTTGAACTTTGGTATGAACCAAGATTTTTAATCCCACTAGCTGGGATGATATTTGCAAATTCGATGAATAGTGTTTCTATATCTGCTGAGAGGTTTAATGTAGAATATGGAAGAAGTTTTCAATATGAAAGTTCTAGGAATATTGCCTATAAAGCTGCACTCATACCAAATGTAAATAGTCTTTTTGCAGTAGGACTAGTTTCCATTCCAGGGATGATGACAGGACAGATACTTTCAGGTGTTTCTCCAATTATTGCGGTAAAATATCAAATTATGGTTATGTGTATGATACTTATAAGTAGTGGTATATCTACTGCTATTTATCTTAAGTTATTACAACCTAAAAAGTAATCTTATGATAAAGATTGAATTTAAATTATACTATTGGAGCTATGATGGCTAAAATGAATTTTGCAAAAAAAGAAAATAAAGAAACCTCAGTTGAAAAAAGTTTTTTTAAGATACTTATTGTTGACGATGAACAAGAGGTACATAATATCACTAAAGCTGTTTTAAGAAGTTTTACTTTTGAAAATAAAAGTGTAGAGATATTAAGTGCTTTTAATGGGCAAGAAGCAATAGAAGTATTAAAAGAACATCCAAATATTGCTTTAGTTTTACTTGATGTAGTTATGGAAACTGATGATGCAGGGCTCATTGTTGCAAAAAGAATAAGAGAAGAATTACATAATAAAAATGTTCGTATTGTTTTAAGAACAGGACAACCAGGATGTGCTCCTGAAAAAGAGGTGATTGATAATTATGATATCAATGATTACAAAGAAAAAACTGAACTTACCTCTATAAAGCTTTATACTACTATTGTTGCATCACTTCGTTCATACAGAGATTTAACTATTATCGAGAGAAATAAAAGGGGTTTACAAAAAATCATTTTAGCTTCAAAGTCTATTTTTCAACTAAGTTCTTTAGTTATATTTACGGAAGGTGTACTAGAACAACTTGTTTCTATATTAAATATTGGTGATAGTTTTATCCAATCAAAAGCAAGTGATGCTTTTTTTGCTACATTAAAAAATCAAGATTTTGAGTTGTTAGCAACTGCTGGTAAATTTAAAGATAGTGATAACTTCAATATTATTACACCAAGATCACTTGAGTATCTCAATAAAGCTTATGAAAATGAAAAAAGCTATTTTGAAGATGATATTTATGTGGGATATTTTAAAGCATTGAACAATAAAACTATCTTTTTATACTTAGAGGGGTGTAAAAACTTAGAAAAATGTGATAAAGATTTTCTTAATATCTTTTCTAATAATATATCTATTGCTTTTGAAAATATATGTCTTAATGACGAGGTTATAGAAACACAAAAAGAGATAGTAGAAAGACTTGGTGGAGTGATAGAAAATAGATGTAGTTCAACTGCTGAACATGTTCATAGAGTAGCACAACTCTCTTATTTACTAGCTAAAGAGTATGGTCTTAGTGAAGAGGAGGCATACAAACTAAAACTTGCAAGTCCAATGCATGATATTGGAAAAATTGGTATCCCAGATAAAGTTTTATTAAAACCAGAGCAACTGACCCCTGATGAATTTAAAATTATTCAAAAACATGTAGATATAGGTGAAGAGATTTTAGCAAACACAAATAGAGAGATATTAAAAATAGCAGAAGTTGTAGTTGCTCAACATCATGAAAAATATGATGGAACTGGATACCCAAGAGGTTTAAAAGGTGATCAAATACATATATATGGGAGAATAACTGCAATTGCCGATGTATTTGATGCACTTTCATATAAACGAGTCTATAAAGAAGCATGGGAATATGAAAAAATTTTAGAATATTTTAAACAACAAAGAGGGAAACAATTTGACCCAGAACTGATTGATATATTTTTTAATAATCTTAATAAAGTAAAAGAGATATATGAAATTTAAAAATATTATTACAAAACTTTATATCGCTTTAGGTTTTATTGTTAGTATATCATTAGCAATAGTAATGTTTTCCAACTATTCAAGTTCCACACTTGAAAAAAACAATAAAAAAAGACATGAGATCAACAATGAGATTATATTTTTTGAATCAATGCTAGGAAAACATGAAAAGTATGTAAAAGAGATGCTTTTTTCAATAATATTTCAAACACCATTCACAAAAGAATTAAATCCAA
Source organism: Arcobacteraceae bacterium (assembly GCA_965140475.1). Classification (GTDB taxonomy): domain Bacteria; phylum Campylobacterota; class Campylobacteria; order Campylobacterales; family Arcobacteraceae; genus JAIOSF01. Next base: position 34,019 of record OZ223247.1, on the reverse strand, counting down.
GAAAATGTAATTTTGGACAATGGTATTACAAAATGATAAACTCTGAAAAGTTTAAAGAACTTCCAAAAAATATACAAAAAGATATTTTAGGTATTGAACTTAGCCACACAATACTTCATCAAACAGGAAGAATCATAAAAGAGCAATATGTATCATTAGATAGACATCTAAAAGACTCTCTTATGGAGATAAAAATAAAACATATAGAATTTCAATACTATTTAAAACAACAAATTGAGAATAAACAGTTAATAAATAAAGGTCTCGATAATCAGACCTGTTCTTATGGTATATGGTGGGAAACGTATCGACTTTCCAATGAATATCAAAACCAAACTACCCCACAGATAAAAGAGTTATTTCAAAAAAATATGTTAGCACATAAAAATATGCACCAAACTATTAATAAAATTTATCAGCTACAAAAAAAGAATCAATATAACAAAATAAATAAAATATTTTATACAACTTACCAACAACAATTTACAAATATGGTAAATACTTTTGATGCTATTTTAACTCAAATAGATAAAATAGAGGAAAATAACAAATCTATACGAGATGAACTTACACAGCTCATTCCTCCAGCACTAAAAGTTTTAAAAAAGGGTCTAAAACCTTATCAAAACTATCTTCATAAACAAAGAGATGAAGCTATTTTGGAAATTGAACAAAATTCTGAGCTTCTTGATACTATCTCTATGATATTGACTATTTTGAATATTATTATAATCATTATAGTTGGTTACTGGATACAATATCATTTAGTAGAGCAAATACGATACTTAAAAGAGCGATATAAAGAGCTACAAGAAGCACAAAGTCAACTTGTAGAATCAGAAAAAATGGCTTCTTTAGGGGGAATGGTTGCGGGTGTTGCCCATGAGATTAATACTCCTGTTGGTGTAGCACTTACAGCTATTACACATCTTGAAGATGAGACAAAATCACTCAAGAAAAATTATGATGCTGACAATATGAGCCAAGAGGAATTTGAAGAGTATTTAGAACATAGTATGGAGCTTAATAAATCTATCCATATCAATTTAAACAAAGCAGCATCACTGGTACGAAGTTTTAAGCAAGTTGCAGTTGACCAAACTAGTGAACATGATAGAACTTTTAATCTGGCACAATATATAGATGAAATTTTACAATCACTTCATAGCCAACTCAAAAAAACACATGTAAAAATAGAACTTAATGTAAATGATAAGTTAGAAATTTATTCAAATCCTGGAGCTATTTCTCAAATTTTAAGTAACTTTATTATGAACTCTATTATTCATGGTATTGGGGAAAAATCAGAAGGTATTATAAAGATTGAAACCATACAAGAAGATGATTATTTTGTTCTTTCTTATAGTGATAATGGTAAAGGGATGGACAAAGAAACTAAAGATAAAGTATATGAACCCTTTTTTACAACAAATAGAGAAAATGGAGGAAGTGGCTTGGGGATGAATATCATATTTAATCTTGTAACACAAAAACTTCATGGTACAATAGACTTAGAAACAAGTCCAAATAATGGTGTTCTATTTACAATTAAAGCACCCCTACATTATAAAGAAATAACAAATAAGGTTTAAAATATGTCAGATTTAGAAAAAGAGTTTTTAGATAATAAAAATAGAGAAAAAGATATATGGAGAATGTTTAAAATCTTGAGTGATTTTACAGATGCCAATGAAGATTTGTGTAACTTACCTCCTGCTATATCTATATTTGGAAGTGCTAGAACTGATAAAAAACACAAACATTATCAAGATGCCTACAAGATATCAAAACAGTTATCAAAAGAGGGATATGTAATCATCACAGGTGGTGGTGGAGGTATTATGGAAGCTGGAAACAAAGGTGCAAAAACATCTGTAGGACTAAATATTAAACTTCCTACTGAACAAAAAATAAATAAATTTGTAAAACTCTCTTTACAATTTCGATACTTTTTTACAAGAAAAGTTACTTTTTTAAAATATTCTGTAGGATTTGTGGTGATGCCTGGTGGATTTGGAACTTTAGATGAAGTTTCAGAAGCCTTATGTTTAGTACAAACAAAAAGAATGGGAGAGTTTCCTATTGTATTGTTTGGGAAAGAGTTTTTTTCACCATTAGAAGATTTTTTTAAAAAAATGTTGGAATATAACTATATAAGCAAAAAAGATATGGCACTTTATTTAATAACAGATGATATAGATGAAGCAGTTTCATATATCAAAAAACACTCTATAAAAAATGGAAATTAAATGGAAACAATCAAACTAGCCCACGGAAATGGTGGAGAAGAGAACAACAAACTTATAAGTGAAGTTTTTTATAAAGCTTTTGAAAATGAGATTTTAGCAAAAAGTGAAGATGCAGCAATTATAGAAGAGGGGAAACTTGCATTTTCCACAGATAGTTTTACTGTAAGTCCCCTATTCTTTAGTGGAGCAAATATAGGGAAACTTGCTATTTGTGGTACTTGTAATGACCTTGCAATGATGGGTGCAAAACCAAAATATTTGACTTGTAGTGTCATTATAGAAGAGGGATTTAGTGTCAAAGATCTTAAAACTATCGTAGCTTCTATGAAAGAGGAGTTAGAAAAAAATGGTGCAATAGTAGTTAGTGGTGATACAAAAGTTATGCCAAAAGGGACTATCGATAAGATTATCATAAACACAACAGGAATTGGAGAGATAACAAAAGCAGATATTAGTTCAAATAATATCACCTGCGAAGATATAATCCTCGTAAATAGAGATATTGGAGCTCATGGAGCTACTATTTTTACAGCTCGTGAGGGGATTGATATGAGTAGTAGTTTACAAAGTGATTGTGCCTCACTCTATCCAGTTGTAAAAGCTTTGATTGATGCAAATATAAATATCACAGCTTTAAGAGATGCCACAAGAGGTGGAGTAAGTGCTGTACTTAATGAATGGTCAAAACAATCAAATATTTGTGTAGAGGTAGATGAGGAGACGATTCCTGTAAGTGATGAAGTAAATGGTGTATGTGAAATGTTAGGTTTTGAACCAACAGCATTAGCAAATGAGGGAACATTTGTTCTTGCAATAAATAAAGTTGATCAAGAGAAAGCTCTTCAAATTTTAAAACAGTTCAATCAAAATGCTGCCATCATAGGAAAAATAACTGATAAATATCTGCAAAAAGTAGTTTTAAATAGTGCTTATGGTACTTCTAGATTTTTAGATACACCAACAGGTGAACTACTTCCAAGAATTTGTTAAGGGGATACAATGCATGAATATTCAATAGTTCAATCACTCTTAGATAGTTGTGAAGAGAATGCAAAAGTAAATAATGCTACAAAAGTAACAAAAGTAGTGGTAAAAATAGGTGTTATGAGTGGAGTTGAACCAGATCTACTTCAAACAGCTTTTGATACTTTTAAAGAGGAAACAATCTGTCATAATGCTCAATTTGTTATCAATATTCAAAAAGTAAAAATACTTTGTAATGAGTGTCAAACAACAAGTGAATTAGAGAAAAATGAATACTGCTGTCCTAAGTGTAAAAGTACTCAACTAGATATTTTAGATGGTGAAGAGATGTATCTTATGCAACTAGAGTTAGAATAACCTCTACTCTAGCCAAGAGCTAAGTGGTCTTGGTTTTCCTAGAAAATACCCTTGTCCATAAGTGATACCAATATCTCTTAAAGCATCAACATCCTCTTTTGTCTCTACATACTCAGCAACCGTTTCTTGCCCTTTAAGCTGAGCTATCTCTTGGATATATCGAATAACTGCATTATCAATAGGATCTTTGTGCATATCTTTGACAAAACTTCCATCTATCTTTACCACATCAAAAGGTAAGCTTTTTAAATACTCAAATGAAGCCATACCTGTACCAAAGTCATCAAGAGCTAGGCCTATTTTTTTACTTTTTAGCCATTGTATAAACTCATTTGCTCTATTAAAATTCCCAATTGCAGAGCTTTCAGTTACCTCTAGTTCTAACTTTTCCCATGGAAAATCAAAATGTTCAACTGCCTCTTTTACTTTTGCTTGAAAATCTGGATTATTTAAACTAGAACCTGCTAAATTTATATGGGCACTATGAAGTTTATCTATATGACTTTTATCTTTTGTAACTATCTCTAAATATGTCCATAGAACAAAAATATCTATCTCAGCCATAAGTTGATATCGTGATGCTGCCGGTAAAAAATCATCAGGAGAGATAAAGTTTCCATCTCTATCCCACATCCGTATAAGTATCTCATAACCTACTTTATCTGTTTCATATTGCAATGGTACTATATCTTGTGCAAAAAGTTCAAACCTAGAAGGTCCCTCCCCTAGTGCTTCTTTTATAAATTTTGCTGTTTGTATCTCAGTATTAAATCTTTGAGTGATATTATCATCTATATCATATATATGTGATTTGTTTCTACCTTTGCTTTTTGCACTATAAAGTGCACTATTACTTGCTTTTAATAACTCTTTTAAAGTGTATTGAAATGGTTTAAAATATATTAACGAAATAGATGCTGAGATACTATATGTTTCATTATTATGGGAAAATCTAAAATCACTAAGCCTCTCTAAACTTTCCTCTAAAAACTTCTTCCCATCTTCTAAAGTAAAGTTTTTAAGCAGTACCATAAATCCATCACCATCAACTCTTCCAAAAACACCACTCTTAGGCAATATATTTTGATAGTCACTTACCACCATTTTTAAAAGTTCATCACCAGCTTGATATCCTGCAGAATCATTGATAAGTTTAAATTGGTCTAAATCAATATATAAAAGAACATGCCCTAATTTACTTTCATCTTTTAAAGAATTTTGCAACTCATTTTCTATATAAAATCTATTATAAATATTTGTAAGTTGATCATGATTAGCCTGATAGTGTAATTCCTTTGAAGATGCCGAAATCTGTTCCATTTGTGTATTAAAACCATCAAAAAGCTCTTTTATTTCATTATTTGCTGTTGTTTTTACCTTTATAATTTCATTATTAGTAGGATCACTTTTTTTCATAGCTTCAAGGAGATTTATAAAAGGTTTTGTATAGTTTTTACTTAGAAAACTACTAACCATAAATCCAAATAATAAAGCAAATGGGAAGATTGCTAAAATTGTATAGGCTGTTTGTAATTGTTTTTGTTTGTATGTAGAGAGATTTATATCTATAAGTAAAAAACCAAAAGTATATCCTTCTGCTTTTATCTCATTTTTAATAAAAAGATGATTTTCAGTGAAAATTATATTTTTAGTAAATATCTCCTCTTTTTGATTTTTTATATCCATTTCATGTGCATATTTATAAATACTATTTTTATTTTCATCATATAAAATAAGACCATCTATCTTAGGAAATGCTGTCAATCTGTAAGTGATATCTGATAACATATCAGCATTGGGATTTAACATCACTTTTAAGAGATCATTATTGAGAGATTTTGTTATAGCTTCAACTTCTAAAATAGCATTTTTTTGATTCTCTTTTTGTTGCAAGTTATATACAAAAAAGAGTGTACTCACCTCTACAACAGTAACAACTATTGTCATAAATATAACCAGTTGGATTTTTATATTAAAGCGATTCCACATAATGTAATTTTTACTTGCTATTAGTTAAATTTACTATCGGTAGGTTAAAATCATTACCCCACTCTTTCCATGATGCATCATAGTTTGCAACATCATATCCAAGCTCTCGCATTGCAAAATAATTCGTAGCAGATATTCGTCCAACTGCACAATAAAGTACTATTTTCTTATCTTTTGCTATCCCTTTATAAGTTTCTTGAAGTTCCTTAGTTGTTTTTAACTTTAAGAGTGTATTGCTACCATTTATATTATGGGTTGCAGGGATATTAATAGCTTTTGGGATATGCCCATACCGTTTGGCAGATGATACCTTTCCCACATAAGCATTAATTCCTCTTGCATCGATAATCACTTGAGTAGGACTTTTTGTAGCTATCTGTGTTATAAATTTTGTAGCAAGTCTTTTATTATTTATGGTAGCTATATAGTCACTTTTTATAGGTGTTAATGTAGTGGTAGATACAGGAAGGTTATCTACTTCCCACTCTTGAAAACCTGCATTTAAAAGTTTTACATTTGTAAATCCATAAACCTCAAGTGTCCAAAAAAGTCTAGCAGCATCAAAAAATGTACCATCGTCATACACTACAACTTTATCATTGACATCAAGTCCTAAATCTCTTAATATACTTTGCATCTTAACTGGTTGTGTAATTTTTCCATTTACAGATTTATGTTCATAAGTTAGACTAATAGGAAAGTTTAAAGCATTTTTAATATGCCCCTCTTTAAAAGTTTTTGCATCTCTTACATCTAATATTTTATAACTTGAGATATCTTTTGATAGTTCAATTGGTTCTATTCTTAAGTTTGTTGCGCCTAGTGTAAGTGTACTTAATATAAAAATCATTAAAATTGATATTTTTTTCATAAATTACCCCTTGTGGTTTCAATAATTGTACAATAAAACAACTTACTAATTATAAATATTATTAATTAATATACTTTTAGCAATAACATATATAATAAGTAATTTTTGTTGAGATAAATATAGATGAAGAGATAAAAAAGGCTCGTGAGTTAACCTTATTTAAATTGTGAATTATTTCGCTAAAAGATTTTTAGCAATTTTTGGACTTAGTCCAGATTTTGAACAAGCATTTTCAAAATTTTCATTTGATTTTAAAAGTCTTATTAAAACTTCTAATTTTTCATTTTTTGGAATGTTTCTTATTGACATGTTTACCTCCTTAATTTAATTTAGCACCTATAATGATGCATTTTGAATTTTACTTTCATAAAATTACTTTTTGATTACAACTTATAAATAGTTGTATAATGGATACCAAACTGGTAATCCTAAAACCTAAACAATATTTCTAATTAATTGATTGTTTTAAACCTTATGAATAAGGTATTTGTAATTGGTTGCGGAAGCTGGATTTGAACCAGCGACCTTCGGGTTATGAGCCCGACGAGCTACCAAGCTGCTCTATTCCGCGATATGTAAATTGGTTTAAAAAGTGGATGGGGTAGAGGGATTCGAACCCCCGAATGGTAGCACCAAAAGCTACTGCCTTACCGCTTGGCGATACCCCAATAAGTGTATCTCTTTTTAAGTGCTGGAATTATAGTAAAAAAAAACATATTTGTCAAGAGCTTTTAGGATAATTTTTAAAATTTGTGTTATAATCATAAAAACAATAAGAATAAAAAGGCAAACTATATTATGTCAGCAATACAAAGAGTAAAAGAAGCAATAGAAGAGATCAAAAAAGGCAATATGGTAATAATGCTTGATGATGAAGATAGAGAAAATGAGGGTGACTTAGTATATGCAGCAGCATTAAGTGATGATCAAAAAGTAAACTTTATGGCAACCCATGCAAAAGGTTTAATCTGTGTAGCAGTAACAAAAGAAACTGCCCTTAGATTAGACTTAAATCCTATGGTAGCTAGCAATACTTCTTCTTATGAGACTGCATTTACAGTTTCTGTAGATTGTGCAAAAGCTAGTACAGGGATAAGTGCAGGAGAAAGAGATGACACTATACAAATATTAGCAAATCCTATCAGCCAAGCAATTGAACTAGTAAGACCTGGTCACATCTTTCCATTAATAGCAAAAGATGGTGGTGTTTTAGTAAGAACAGGTCACACAGAAGGTAGTATTGATTTATGTAAATTAGCAGGACTTGCAGGAGAAGCTGTAATTTGTGAAATCATGAAAGATGATGGAACAATGGCAAGACGAGATGACCTTGATATCTTTGCTCAAAAACACGATATGAAGCAAGTATATATCTCTGATTTAGTTGAGTATAGAATGGCTCATGAGTGTTTAGTTGAAGAGATTTCACAAGAAAATGTAACATTCTTTGAAAAAAATGTTGAAAAAAGAATATTTAAAGATCACTTAAATAATCAACATACAGTTATAGTATTTGGTTCACTAGAAGAGACTAGTTTAGTAAAATTTCATAATGTTGAACCTGATATTAACCTATTTTTAAATAATGATAAACTAAATTCAATGTTAAAAGCTATAAACTTTTTAGAAAGTAAAGGTGGTGTTTTAATCTTTTTAGATAATACCCATGAAAATAAAGAGACTATGAAAGATTTTGGTATTGGAGCTCAAATACTTAATATGCTTGGTGTAAAAGAGATTAAACTTCTCACAAGTGGAGGAAAATACTCTTTTGTAGGACTCACTGGTTTTGGACTTACTATAAAAGAAGAGATTCCTATCTCTTAAAAACCAATATCCTACTCTTTTGGGTAATTATGTTCATACTATAGGAGAACATAATTACTTTTCCTATATAATCAATCTAATCCCAATACTAAAAAAGGATTTTTATGTCAAAAATTCAACAATCTATTCTCCCTATATCTTCACTTTTTTTTGCCATTAGTTTTTTAGCCATTGGATATGGAATGATTTTAACATATGTAGGTGTCTACCTTAAAGAACTAGATGTTAGTAATATTACAATAGGGATTATTAATGCTTCTTTTTTCTTAGGTGCTATTTTATCTTCTATTTTAAGCCAAAGTATTATCTCCAAAGTGGGTCATATTCGTAGTTTTGCCGCTTTTGCATCTATTATGGTGAGCTCTTTTTTATTACATTCTATTTATTATGATCAATACTTATGGGGATTTCTACGATTTTTATCTGGTTTTTCATTTTATGGACTACTTATTATTTTAGAAAGTTGGCTTAATGAAAAAAGTGATAGTACAGATAGAGGAAAAATTTTAGCTATATATACAATTATTTTTTATTTAAGTACTGCCATAGGACAATTACTTTTAAATATAAATGAAAAGTTTACACAATCAATTTTTACTATTGGTTCTATTTTAGTCTTGATCTCAATTATTTTTATCTCTTTAACAAAAATCAAAGAACCCATACTAGAACCTTTTGAAAAATTTAGTATCCCTAAAATATATTCTGTAGTTCCACTAGCTGCTACCTCAAGTCTTATTGGAGGATTTTTTGTAGGTGGTTTTTTTACTATGATTCCAGTGTATCTTATGATTGAGTTTAACTCTGTAGAGGTGGTCTCTTATTTTATGCTTATTACACTATTAGGGGGACTAATATCTCAATGGCCTATAGGACTTTTGTCTGATAAGTACGGGAGAAGAAGACTTATTGCATATTGTGCACAATCTACTACTTTTGTCTCTTTATTTTTCCTCTTTTTTTCTTTTAATACAACTATGGTTTATCTTTTTGGTTTTTTACTAGGTTTAACTATTTTTTCTATCTATCCACTAGGAGTTGCAAGGGCAAATGATGTTATGGATGAAAATAAAGATATCTTAGAGATTAGTAGAACTTTACTTTTTACTTATGGGATAGGCTCTTTTATAGCACCATTGGTTATTGGCTTTTCTATTAGTTTTAATAGTAGTTTTTTATTTATTATTTTTGCAATATTAGGAATCTATTTATCTTTTTATTCTCTATCGAAAAAAAGAATTGATGATGATGACTTAAGTACCTTTATCAATATACCTGTAACTTCAGGAACAAAACTTGTAGACTTTGATCCACGACAAGAGGAAACTACTTAGTTTCTTTTAGTGTCATTAATAATACTGGTAAAAGTAAAAGGTCTGCAACTATTGCCATAAACATTGCAATCATTGTCAATAATCCAAAGTAGATTGTTGGTACAAAGTTTGATAAAACTAATATAGAAAAACCAATCATAATAATAGTAGAGGTATAAAACATAGCACGACCAATACTTCTATGCCCATTGATAATAGCTTTTTTTAAACTACCTGTTTGTTGTAACTCTAATCTATATCTATGAATATAATGTATTGTATCATCAACAGCGATTCCTATACTAATAGCCGCAATTGTGATTGTCATCATATCTAAAGGGATATTCATCCATCCCATAAATCCAAATATTACCCCTACAGGAACTATATTTGCTATGATTGCTACGATTGCTATTTTTATATTTTTAAAAAGAATTAAAAACATAACAAAAAGTATAAGCACTGTTAAACCTATTGTTTTTATCTGTGAATTAAAAAGAGACTGTAACATATTATTATACATCACAAGAAGATTTGACACTCTAAACTCTTCAGTTTTTGGATCTATAATTTGAGCTATATCTTTATTTATCTTTTGTAAAAGTTGCTCTCTTTGTAGCCCCTTTTTACTATCTATAATTCTTGTACTAATTCGAGCCATATTATTTTGAATACTTACATAAGGGGAGAGTATCACTTGCTTATATTTTTGAGGTAACTCTTTATTTAACAATGCTAATGTTACCCCATCAAGCTCTTTGCCATCATTTAATGACTTTCCAACCTCTACTAGAGTTGCTAGAGATAAGACTTTTCCAATAGGCTCCAAAGAATCTAAATAGTTATGGATCTTTTTTATCTTTTCAAGTTTTGAAGCGGTAAACCAATATTTTTCTTTATCTGATTGTGTTAGCTCAAATTCATCTTCAAAACTATCAAGTAGATTATCTTCTTTAACCTCTACTGACTCTACCTCATCGCTATTTTCTTTAAAAGTTAAAATAACATCAAGAGGTGTAGTACCACCTATTTTTTGATCTATAAGTTTCATACCTTGATATATTTGAGTCTCTTTTTTGAAATAATCTATAAAACTATTTTCCACTCTTAACTTTGTAGCACCTGTGATTGAAAATATAATAACAATAACTGTCATGAATAAAATTGTTTTTTTATAATCAAAGGCAAGATTTGCAATTTTAGAAGTAAAAGGTACATCTGTTTTAGAAAATCTATCCTCTTTACTTTTATTCATAAAAGATAATACTATTGGAAAAAGTAAAAATGTAACTAAAAGTGATATAACAATACCAACACTCATCATCCACCCAAAATGAATTATTGGTAAAATATTACTAAATACTAAAGAACTAAACCCTGCAATAGTAGTTATTACAACAAAAAATGATGGTTTTGCCATAGCTAAAGCTGTATTTGTAACTAATAACTCTTGAGTATGAGTTGGATGCAATGTAAGTAACTCTTTATATTTTATAATGAGATGTACCACTAATGACATATTCATAATAAGTTGTAGCGATATAAAATTAGATGAGACTACTGTTATCTCCCATCCAATTGCTCCAAATAAACCACTTGTAATGATAATAGATATTGTTGATATAAATAAAGGCAAAAATACCCATCGCATCTCTTTAAATAAAATATATAATATCACAATGAGTAATACAACAATCATAATACTAAATATCTCTAGATCATTTTTAACAAACTCTACCATATCATCCGCAACCATATTTGCTCCACCAAGATGAAGTTTTGCGTTTGTAGTTCTTTCATACTTAAGGAGTATCTCTCTTACATTTAGTATTAAGTTGTGATTTTCTACTCGTAAAATATCTCTATACTCTTTTAACTCTTCCTTTGCTTTACTGTAGTCAAACAACTCTTGTTTATCAAGTTTTTTTGTTTTTTTTAGTTTAATATATTTGTTTTCATTATCTATAAGAGAAGCATACTTTTCATCTCTTTTTAAATTAATCATAATAGCAGTGGTTTTAAAATCATCGCTTACAAGATTCTGTTTATATATAGCACTATGTAAAAATTCATTTTTTACCAAGTTTTTATCTACATTGCTATTTTGTAAAGTTTTTACATCACCCACAAGCTCTTTTATTGGTCTTGGTGGAGATTGAAGTAGTGGTACATTAAGAATAGAAGTTATTGATTGAATATTTTCTAGCTTTGCTAAGTTTTCTGTAATTTGGTTGATATTTTCTAAGTTTTCATCACTTAGTAAATTATCTTCTATGGTATAGGTTATAAGTAAAAAGTCATTTGCTGCAAAGTTTTTCCCAACTTTTCGCATAAATGCTAAATCTTTATCCCCTTCAAGTAATAGTGTTTGAGCACTTGCATCTATCTCTAGTTTTGTTGTATTTGTAGCCATAATAGCCATACAAAAAACTATAAGAGCTAAAAATAATTTTGGATATTTTAAAAGATAGTTACTATAAAGTTTCTCTAACATATTTTAACTATTTGAAAGTCTTGCTATTAAATCATCAATTGTTTTTGTTCGTAAAAACTCACTAAATTGAGCTCTATCTGTTTTTAAAATACTAATACCTAAAATAGTTACATCATATATAAGCCAACTATCTTTTCCCTCTTCTTGTTTTGCTGGTTTATAATATTTGTAGCTTATCTCTAAATTATTATCAGGATTCACAATATTTGTAACTAACTCTATTCTATTCATCTTAGGCTGTAATATTTTAGTTACCTCAATCTCTTGTCCACTATAAGCATCTAACTTTGATGAATAAGATTGTTTCATCCTTTGAACATAAAGTTTTATAAATGTTGTTTTTTGTTCCTCATTAAGTTTACCCCACTCTTTAGCCCCTAAACTCAACTTAGCCATAATTTCAAAATCTATTGTAGGTGTTAATAGTTGAACAATCTTACTATTTCTTTCCTCTTTTGTAATAGTTGGTTCTTTAATTATATTTACAACTGTTTCTATTTTTTTTAAAAAAAGCTCTTTTACTTCCTCTTGTTCACTAGCATAAACACCTTGACTAATTGTAAAAATAAGTCCTAATACTAATAATACTTTATTGATAATTTTCATTTTATTCCTCTATTTGTTTATCTCTATATTGCTCATACGAATCTCTTAAATATGGATATAAATCTATGGCGTCTTTTTTCATATTCTTATATTGTTTATAGGTAAATGAGATATCATTTACCTGTTTAAATACTTTTAACAACATAGCATCTCCATAACTATCTACAATATTATGTGCTCTATCTTCATAATAAGAAGTAGGATTCAAATAAGAATCCACACCAAAAGATCCAATGCTATCTCTTAAATTTGATGGACCAAAAAATGGCCACACTATATGAAAACCACTCCCTACTCCCCAATAACCAAGAGTTTGACCAAAGTCTTCATTATGCGGGTATATTTTAAATTCTTCTTGACTTATATCATAAAACCCAAAAAAACCAAGGGTACTATTTAATACAAATCGTTCTGTCTCCTCTAATGTATTTTGAAATTTAAATTGTAATAAATTATTTACAAATCGTATAGGAAACAATAAATTATGAAAAAAGTTTCTTACACCTTTTCGAATATCTTCATGGACTACATCCCCATAAGTTTTAGCAACTGGAGATAAAACATATTCATATGTTACATCATTAAAACCAGTCATAACTCTATTATAACCACTTAAAGGATCTATCCTTTTTTCAACTTTAATCTCCTCTTCAAACTCATCAAAAGAGTCACTACTATAAACTGTAGTAAAAGATACGATTAAAAATAAAAACCTAAATATCAATTGCATTATTATCCTACTTTAAAAGTTTTTGTGGTTTTACAAACATCTGTTAAAAAACATTTTTCACACTCTGGTTTTACTGCTTTACAGATATATCTACCAAATAAAACCATTGCTTGGTGAAATATATGTAAATCATCTTTTAGCTTTTTTACAAGCTGGGCTTCAGTTTGTTCAACAGTTTTACCATCACTCAAACCTAATCTATGAGAAACTCTAAATACATGAGTATCAACAGCCATTAAGTTCGCACCATCTGCTTCTATCATAAAAACATTGGCTGTTTTATTTCCAACACCTGCGAGTTTTATAAGCTCTTTTGTATCATGTGGTATCTCTCCACTATGCAATTGTTGTACCGATTTTGCCATTGCAATTATATTTTTCGCTTTATTATTGAAAAAGCTACAACTTTTTAATAACTCTTTTACATCCTCAAGATTAGCATCTGCTAACTCTTTTGATGATGGATATTTTTCAAAAAGTGCTGGGGTAATTATATTTACCCGCTTATCGGTACATTGTGCAGATAAAATAATTGCAATAAGAAGTTCATAATCATCTTTATATGCAAGTTCTGTGACTGCATCATTATAATGTTCTATAAACTTATCTCTTATAGTTTCTATCTCTTTTTTGGTCGCTTTTTTACTCATAAGGGGGATTATATCTAAATTTAGCTTTTTATTTTTAAATTATTTTAATAATCTTCATTGCTAACTCTAAGGCTTTTGCTCTATGCCCTATTTTTTTCTTTATTTTTACATCTAAAGTACCCAAGGTAGTTTCATATCCAGTAGGGATAAATAAAGGGTCATATCCAAAACCACCCTCCCCTTTTAGTTCATCAATAACATCTCCATACATCCAACCATGAGTAGTGTAAATATTCTCTTTATAAGCTATTGCTAAACAAGCAGTATAAAAAGCTTCTGTTTTTTTTATATTTTTCTCTTTTAATTTATTCATAAGTTTTTCATTGTTTTCTTTATCTGTAGCATTCACTCCTGCATATCTTGCACTATATATATTTGGCTCATTGTTAAGAGCTGAAACAGTTAATCCACTATCATCAGCTATAACTATACAATCTTCATAGCCTTTTTCTTGAAGTTTATCCATCACTGTTTTTGTTTTTATAATAGCATTTTGTTTAAAACTATCACCATCTTCAACTATTTCAAAACTCCCTAATATATCACTATATGTTACCACTTCAAAATCTGGTAATAATTTTTCTATCTCTTTAATTTTTCCCTTATTTGAAGATGCAAGTACTATTTTCATCTATTTTTATCCTAAATTATTTTTTAAAATATTAACATAATAACTTTTACATTTAAACCAATTAACTTTTATTTAGCTATAATCCCAAAAATTAATTACAAGGCTTATAAAAAATGTTTAAAAATATTATGCCATTAAGTTTAATTATCTCATTTAGATTTTTAGGACTTTTTATAGTGCTTCCACTTATCTCTGTGTATGCACTAAGTTTACCAGGAGCTACAACTACATTAGTTGGAATAGTAATAGGTGGTTATGCAATAACTCAGATGATTTTTCAAGTTCCTTTTGGAGTTATGAGTGATAAACTAGGAAGAAAAGAGACCATTATTATGGGTCTTTTACTTTTTGCGATTGGTTCAATTTTTTGTGCAATTGCTACAGATATGCTTACTCTTTTATTAGGGAGATTCTTGCAAGGTGCGGGAGCTATTGGAGCAGTAGTTACTGCTATGATTAGTGATTTAGTAAAAGAGGAACAAAGACCAAAAGCTATGGCTTTAATGGGTGGAAGTATTGCAGCAAGTTTTGCAATAGCAATGTTATTGGGTCCAATAATTGGAGCATATGCAGGTATTGGGAGTTTATTCTGGCTTACTGCACTATTAGCTATTATTTCTATTTTTATTTTAGTAAAATATGTACCAAATGCACCACATGTAACACATACTTATCACAATCATAGTAAAACAGCTTTTCTACTAAAACCTGAATTAATAAAAATGAATATTACCAATTTTTTACAAAAAGGGATGATGACTTTTGCATTTATGATTATTCCAATTATACTTACTAAATCTTATAATTGGGAATTAACTGACCTTTGGAAAATCTATCTACCTGCTATGATAGCAGGTGTATTAGCTATGGGACCAGCAGCTGTCTTAGCAGAAAAAAAAGGGAAATTTAAAGAGGTACTTTTAGTTGGAATTGTATTTTTTGCACTTTCATTTTCTTTTATTGGGTATGCGAATACACAAATATTCTTTTTAGTTGGTATTATAATATTTTTTATTGGTTTTAATATGCATGAACCTATTATGCAAAGTTTAACTACTAGATATATCAAAGTTCATGAAAAAGGGAAAGTATTAGGGGTATTTAACTCTTTTGGATATTTAGGTACTTTTATTGGTGGATTTGTTGGTGGAATGTACCTAAAAGAGATAGATGGTAGTTTTATAGAAAGCTTACATAACATCTCTATGGTAGTTGTAGCTATATCTGTTGCATGGTTATTTTTAATATTTACATTACCAAATCCTTTAAAAAAGAAAAATATTTACATTGATATAGAGCAATGTGATGAAGACAAATATTCAGAATTAGACACTTTAACTGGTGTTGAAGAGTGGTATTTAAATAATACAGAAAAACTTTTAATTGTAAAATATGACAATGATATAATCGACGAAGATACAATTAAAAAAGCACTACAATAGTATTAATATTACATTAATAGATATTGTATAAAATATCATATATTTACACTAGGAAAATAGATGTTTGAAAAATTTTTAAGATTTTTTGTTGATAATGCAAGAATGAACTATGTTCTATTTATTTTAATATTTGCTATTGGTATTTGGTCATATATTAAAATGCCAAAAGAGATATTTCCAACATTTGATATGGATATGATCTCTATTAGTGGCTCTTATAGTGGTGCGAGTGTTGATATTCTTGATAAAATGGCTGTATCTGAAATAGAAGATAATGTAAAATCTTTAGAAGGTGTTATTGAAACTACCACAGTAATAAGCCCTGGTAAATTTTCTATTATCCTAGAGTTACAAAAAGGGAAAGATAGATATGCCATGTCTGATAAAGTTAAAGATGCGGTAACTTTAACTAAAAGTAATCTCCCTAGTGATATGGATGAGCCATCTGTAACTGTGATGGAAAGAAGTCGAGACCTTATAAATATCTCACTCACATCAGCAAAATTCACTGTTGATCAAATGAAAAAATTTGCTGATGATTTCAAAAGTGAAATTTTAACAATCAATGGTATTAGTGAAGTTACTGTTTTTGGAGATAGTGATAAATATTATGAAATACTCTTAGATGATAAAAAACTTGAAGCATATGATATAGATAAAAATGAACTTTTCAATACAATTAGTACACTCTCTTATATATTTCCCATTGGTAAAATTGAAGGGGTAACTAAACACTACTATATCTCCACATACAATGGAGCAAAAACAGCAAATGAATTAGCAAATACACTTATAAAACTCTCAAATGCTACACTTTATTTAAGCGATATTGCAACTATTCAAAAAAAATATGAAGATTCAGATACTTTGTACTCTTTTAACGGTAAAAATGCCATCTCTCTTGCAATCAAACAACTTGATAGTGCAAATGCAATGGAGATATCTGCAGATATTACAAAACTTATACAAAAAGTACAACCTAAACAGCCAAATATAGAGATAAGTATTAGTGATGATAATAGTGATAGGATTAAAGAGAGACTTGATATTGTTGGTTCTAATATACTCATTGGTATTATTGCTATTGTTCTTCTTATTTGGTTGCTTATAAATGCTCGAATGTCATTTATTATATTTATAGGTATACCTACATCTTTTGTGATTGCAGCTATTTATATGTATCTATTTGGCTACAGTATCAATCTTATTTCACTTGTGGGAGTACTTATTGCTATTGGTATTGTTGTTGATGATGCCATTGTTGTAAGTGAAAATATTCAACAACATATTGAAGAGGGGATGGAGCCTAAAGAGGCTGCAATAGCAGGTGCTAATGAGATGGTAAAACCTGTGACAATTGCAAGTATTACTACACTATTCTCTTTTTTGCCAGCATTGATGATAAGTGGTACTATGGGGGAAGTTATGAAACTTATCCCTATAGCACTCTCAGCTCTTGTATTAGCTTCCCTTATTGAGTCATTTATATTTTTACCTATACATGCTGCACATACACTTAAGAGTGGGGCTAAAGTAACAGACTGGTCACTACTAAATAGATCTTACAACTGGATTATCCATTTTTTCATGAGATGGAAAAAGTCATTTTTAGTAATTTTTATTATTTTAGTACCCCTATTAACAGTTGTAATGGTAAAAAATTCAAAATTTCAGATGTTTCCAACCTTTGATTCTGATAATATTAAAATTTCTATTAAAGCAAATCAGAATACAACTTTGGAAGAATCTTTTGAGATAGTTAAAAAAATTGAAGCAGATTTAATAGCAAATAAAGAGCAATACCATATAAGTAGTATTGATTCAAGAGCTGGATATAGAAGAGACAGTGGAAATAATACAGAAAAATTCCCTTATGTAATGTATATGACAGTGGAGCTGCACAAACTCAAAGCAAATAACTTTTTAGATAAATATATTACTCCTATATTAAGTATTTATTATGACCCAAAAGAGAGAAGTAGAACTAAAACATCACAAGAGATTTCAAGAGAGCTAGCAAGCTTTATAGATGAAAAGAACTACAAAAAACAATTTGATCTTACTGAAATTGCAGTATTGGAGCGAAAAGTGGGACCAATTAAAGCAGATATAAAAATAGGACTTGTATCAGATAATGATACTAAAATTGTAACCTCTTTAGAAAAATTAACTAAAGAATTACAATCAATTGAGGGGACAAAATCTGTTGCAAATTCAGCTAAATTCGGAATTGATGAGATTAAACTTAAAGTAAACTCTTATGGGGAACAATTAGGTATAACAGAATCAAGTATTGGAACATATTTATCAAACCTCTATTTAACAAAGAAGAAATCAGTCTCTTTTGATGTAAAAGATATGCTTGATATTAAGATAGAATCACTCAATAAAGATGATTTTGAAAACTTTAAAAACACACCTATACCTATAAATAATGGAACAGTACGACTTAATGAAATTTGTGATTTTATTATAAAAAAATCATTTGAACAGCTAACAAAAGATAATGGTGAGAAAAACTTCTACATCTATGCAAATGTGGATACTAAAATAATAACCTCCACAGAAGTTATGGAAAAAATCCAACCACTACTAGATGAGATTAAAAAAAATGGTGTTAAAATAGTTCTTAAAGGGGAAGCTAAAAAGAAAAAAGAGCTAGCTGCTGATATGCTTGCAGCTGCCCTGTTAGCACTTACTCTTATAATGCTCTCTATGTTATATCTATTTAACTCATTTAGAGAAACTGCTATTTTAATGTCAGTAATCCCTTTTTCATTTTTAGGGGTGCTTCTTGGACATAAACTATTAGGATTAAATCTCTCAATGCCCTCAATTATTGGAGCATTGGGACTTGCTGGAGTTGTTATAAATGATGGTATTATTATGATGACCTATCTAAAAAAAGCAAAAACCATTGAAGATGTATTTATAAGAGCCACAAAAAGGTTTAGACCAATTGTTTTAACAACCATAACAACACTTATAGGGATGAGTTCTTTAATCTTTTTTGCAACAGGTCAAGCTGTAATTTTCCAACCTATTGCCATAGCACTTGGATTTGGACTTGCTTGGGGAACAGTATTAAATCTTATATATCTACCAGTATTGTATACATTTGCACATAGATTAAAATAGATTAAATGAACTATAATCATCTTTTAGCTAAACTTATTGTCTATTTTTAATTAAGGAAAAAAATTGTTTAAAAAACTTATACTATTATCTACACTTACAGCATCTTTACTTTTTGCTGAAGGTACATTTGAGAATATCCAATTTGAGGGATTAACCCAAATATCCAAAGAAGTTGCCTTAGAAACTATTAAGTTGGAAAAAGAAAATCACTATACAAATGAAGAGATTAACGAAGCTATAAATAAATTTTTTAGTTTTAATTATTTTAAAGATATTAGTGTATCAACAAAAGAGAATGATTTAGTTTTTACATTTAAAGAATATCCTTTTATATCACAATTAGAGATGTCTGGATATAAAACAAGAGATGATGAACTTGAAGTTTTATATACCTCTATGAAAATAAAAAAAGGTGCAATGTACACAAAAAAAAGAATAGAAGCTGCAAAAAATGCTCTTTTAGCTGCACTTGATAGAGATGGATATATAAATTCTGTAGTAGAAGTTGAAACCGAAGAGATAAGCCCTACAAGTGTTGCAGTAAAATTTAATGTCAATAAAGGTGAAGAGATAATTATCAAAAAAGTTCTCTATAAAGGTGCAACTGTATTTGATGATAGTGACTTTGAAACAATGATTGCAAACAAAGAGGAAGATTGCTGTTTTACTTGGTTTTTTGGACAAAATGATGGAGAGATAGATTTTGAACAATTACGATTAGATAGTCCAAGGATAAGAGAACTTTATCTACAAAATGGTTACTTAGATGCAAAAGTTTCTACTGCATTTACAAAAATAGATTTTAACACACATTCTGCACAAGTTGAATATATTATAGATGAGGGAAATCAATATAAAGTAAATGATATTATTATCTACCTAGATGAGAATATTGTTAAAAGTGAAACAATCTATCCAAAACTTAAACTTGAAAAAGATGATACTTTTGATATTACAAAACTTAGAAAAGATCAAGAATATATCAAAACTCAAGTTGCAAACCAAGGTTATGCTTTTGCAGAAGTAAAGTTTGATATAAAACCAAACAAAGAAAATAAAACAGTAGATATTGTTTATAATACTATAGCTGGAGATAAAGTATATATCAATGATGTAATTATTTCTGGAAATAGCAGAACACTTGATAGAGTTATAAGAAGAGATGTTTATTTAGTACCTGGAGATCTTTTTAATTTAACAGATTTTAAAGACTCAAAAAATAAACTACAAAGAACTGGTTACTTTGAAAAAGTAGATATCCAACAAAAAAGAGTGAGTTCAGATAAAATGGACTTAATTGTAAATGTAACAGAAGCTCCAACTGGTAACTTGATTGTGGGTGGTGGATATGGAAGCTATGAAGGTTGGATGTTAAATGCAAGTATAAATGACAAAAATATTTTTGGAAGTGGATTAGAGTTAGGGTTCTCAATAGATTATTCAAAAATAAATACTGACCTATCTATTGCATTAACTAATCCTGCTATTAGAGATAGTCAATATAGTGGTACTATAAAAGTTTATAATGAAAGTTCAGAAATTACAAACTATACTTCAACTTATGGAGATAGAGATACAAGTGCGACAGGTATTCTTGTAGGAGTTTCAAAATCATTAGGAAGACATACCCGAGCCGGTGTAAACTATGAAATATCAGACACATCTGTTACCTATGCTCTCCTGCCAGCAGAAAATGAAGATTTTATTACAAGTGCAATCACACCTTATATCAATTTTAACAATACAGATGACTATTATTTACCAAGGGAAGGTTTTATGGCTGGAACTAGTTATAAGTTTGCTGGTATCGGTGGAGATGCAAAATATGGTTTAAGTAATACATATTTTAAATACTTTTATGGATTAGAAGATATTATAGATTATGATGTGATTTTTAGATATAAAAATAATATTAAAATACTTACAGATAATGGTTACATGCCAAATAATATGTCTTTTGCTCTTGGTGGTCCTAAAAGCTTAAGAGGGTATGAGTCATATGCATTTCAATCTTCTGATGAAGCAAACCATCCTTATAAAAACTTTTTTTCAAATGCACTAGAGCTTAGTTTTCCTATGATTCCAAGTGCAAAAATGAGAT
This sequence comes from Arcobacteraceae bacterium, assembly GCA_965140475.1. GTDB lineage: Bacteria > Campylobacterota > Campylobacteria > Campylobacterales > Arcobacteraceae > JAIOSF01. The sequence goes on along the minus strand of OZ223247.1, from coordinate 12,637 downwards.
GGGGTGTTTTTTATGATTATGGTATGATTGGTGAAAATAACTTTAATGATGTTAAAAGATCAGGAACAGGTGCTTTTATATCATGGAACTCTCCTGTTGGACCAATTCAATTTATATTCTCAGAACCACTTGATGATGAAGCTGGAGATAAAACATCAAGTTTTGAATTTAGTTTAGGTGGTTCATTTTAAAATGTCAGATTTTAAAAGAATCTCTAATAAAGAAGCATTGGATTTAATTCAAAATACCTCATTATTAGAACTTGGACAATTAGCTAGTAAAAGAAAAGCACAACTACATCCAAAAAAAACAACAACTTTTGTTGTTGATAGAAATATTAACTATACAAATATTTGTTGGGTTGATTGTAAATTTTGTGCTTTTTATCGTCATTCAAAAGATGAAGATGCTTATATCTTAACTTATGAAGAGATAGATAAAAAAATAGATGAACTTCTAGAAATTGGTGGTACTCAAATACTTTTTCAAGGGGGAGTTCACCCAAAACTCAAAATAGATTTTTATGAAGATTTAGTAGAACATATTCATAATAAATATCCAACCATTACAATACATGGTTTTAGTGCTATAGAGATTGATTATATAGCACGATTATCAAAAATCAGTTATCAAGAGGTTTTAGCAAGACTAAAAGATAAAGGATTAGCTTCTATCCCTGGTGCTGGTGCTGAGATATTAAATGATGATGTAAGAGATATTATAGCCCCAAAAAAACTTGATACAAAAGACTGGTTAGAGGTTCATAGACAAGCACATCTACTAGATATAAAATCAACTGCAACCATGATGTTTGGAACAGTAGAAACTGATGAACAGATTATAGACCATTGGGATAAAATACGACAACTACAAGATGAAACTGGTGGTTTTAGAGCTTATATTATGTGGAGTTTTCAATCTGCACATACAAAACTAGCCGAAGAGCTGCCAAATATTCCATCACAAAGTTCAAATAGATACTTAAGACTTCTTGCAGTTGCCAGACTTTATTTGGATAACTTTCCTAATATTCAAAGTTCATGGGTAACTCAAGGAAGTTATATAGGACAACTTGCACTAAAATTTGGTGCTAATGATTTAGGAAGCACTATGATGGAAGAAAATGTTGTAAGTGCTGCAGGTGCTGCAAATAGTATGAATCAACAAGAGATGATTAATCTAATCAAAGATGTAGGGGAAAACCCAGCAAAGAGGGATACTGCTTACAATATTTTAGAAAGATTTTAATATGACACATTCGAAGAATTTGATTTATAAAAAACTTTTTACTTTTACCCTTTTACTTTTTACTTTACAAGGAATATTAATGTCAGCGACACTAAAACATATAAATTATAATGATACAACAATAGCAACTATATTTGAAAAGAATAAAAATCTACCAATATTTAATCTCCAATTAGTATTTACAAATAGTGGATATATAAACGATGGAGTTAATCCAGGGATTACGAATATTGTTTCTAAACTTCTTAATGAAGGAACTAAAAAAGATGGTGCAGTAAACTTTGCTAGAAAATTAGAAAATAATGCAATCTCTATAAATACATCAACTGGATTTGAAACTTTTGTTATAGAGGTTAGTTGTTTAACAAGTGAATATGAACTTGCTTTAAACTTTTTAACACAACTCTTAAGTGACCCAAATATTACACAAAAATCACTAGATAAAATCAAAACTTTACAATCAAGTAAACTCAAACAAAAAGAGAATGATTTTGACTATGTTGCATCATCAAATCTTAAACAAATAACTTATAAAAACACACCTTTAGCACACACGAGTGCTGGAACTGTTGATACAATAGAGAAAATACAACTTAAAGATGTAAAAAAAAGGTTAAAAGATATTTTAAATATAGATAACCTTATCATTGCAGTTGGTGGAGATATAAGTTTTAAAGAGTTTTCTTCTCAGAGTGAGCCTTTTTTAAAAAATTTGAAATCTCAAGGGAAAACAGATTTTAATAAAATAGCAATTTCTAGTAAATCTAAAAACAAAGTTATACTCAAAGAAACAGAACAATCGTACATCTACTTTTCAAGTCCTTTTTATATTGATTCTGATTCAAAAGAGAGCTATAAAGCAAAAGTAGCCTCTTTTATATTAGGTGGTAGTGGGTTTGGTAGTCGACTTATGGAGGAGATTAGAGTAAAAAATGGTCTTGCTTACAGTGCTTATGGACATATAAAAAATAATAAATCCCACAGTGACTTCTCTGGATACCTACAAACAAAACTAGACAATACTCAAAAAGCAAAAGATATGGTGGGAACTATTGTTAAAGACTTTGTAGATAATGGTGTAACACAAGAGGAGTTAGATGCAGCAAAAAAATTTCTTAGTGGAAGTGAGCCTTTAAGAACGGAAACATTTTCTCAAAGACTTAGTCGTGCTTTTCACCTTTATTACAAAGGGTTACCTTTTGAGTATCCACAAGAAGAATTAGAGCTTATAGAAAAACTTTCACTAGAAGAGTTAAACTCATTTATTAAAGAACATAAAGAGATAGAGAATTTATCATTTTCAATTGTAACAAAAGAGATTAAAGAGGAAAAGAAATAATGTTGAGATTTGCAGCTAGTCAAACAAAAGATATGCAATTAGGAGATTTGCGGGTTGCGATATTTAATCATATACTATCAAAACAACTTAATGTTGAACTACTAGTTAGAATAGAAGATACCGATAAAGAAAAAAACATAGAGGGAAAAGATAAAGAGGCACTAGATATTTTAGGACTTTTTAGTATAGATTTTTCAAGAGTTGTATATCAAAGTGAGAATATAAAATACCATACACAAATGGCTATGAAACTATTACTTGATAAAAAAGCTTTTAATTGTTTTTGTAGTGATGAAGCATTAGAGCAAGATAAACAAAAAGCAAAAAAAGAGGGAAAACCATATAGCTACGGTGGATTTTGTGAGACAATCAGTGATGAAACAAAATTCAACTGTAATGCTCCATTTGTAGTGAGACTTAAAAAACCAGAACATACTATAAAGTTTACCGATCTTATAAAAGGTGATTGTTCGTATGAGCCAAATGAAGTAGATAGTTTTGTAATTTTAAAACATGACAAATCTCCTACATATAATTTTGCATCTGCTGTTGATGATATGTTGCATGATATTTCAACAGTTATTAGAACAGAGGAACACTTATCTAATACACCTAAACAAATTCATGTGCGAGAGTCTTTAGGATATGATAAAGAGATTCAATATATCCATATACCAAGTATTTCTAAACTTGAAGAAAAGAACAACTTATCTGTAAAATACCTTATTGATGAGGGGTACTTACCAGTTGCTATTGCAAACTATTGCGTACTTCTTGGATATAATACTCCACAAGAAATATTTACTATTGAAGAGGCTATTGAGTGGTTTGATATAAATAAACTCTCCCATGAACCTGTAGAATTTGATATAAATAAACTTAATTTTATCAATAAAGAGCATCTAAAAACTATGGATAATTTACGATTATCAAAAATTTTAGGTTATGCAGATGAAGATTTAGGTAAATTAGGAAAAATATATTTAGAAGAGTGTAATACAACTAAAGAGATTAAGTCTAAACTTGATGCAATATTTAGTAATAAAGAGAGTTTAGAAAACTTTGAAGAGGAATTTAAAATAGTAAAAAAGTGTCTAATCAATGCACCTTTTATAGATAATTTTGAAGAACTTACAAGATATATTACAGAAAAAACTAACTTAAAAGATGAAAAACTTTTAAATCCTTTATACTATGCAATAACTGGAACAAAAAGTGGTCCACAGCTTAGTAAAATATATCCACTTATAAAAAACTACTTAGGAGAAATTGTAAAATGATTGATTCACTGATTGTTGCATTTGCAACTATAATTATAACTATTATATCACTATATAAATGGGTGATAATAATTGCTGCTATTTTATCGTGGGTACAACCAGATCCATATAATCCAATTGTACAGATGTTATATAGACTCACAGAACCTGCTTATGCACTGGTACGAAGATATATACCTACAGTATTTGGTGGTATGGATATGGCACCACTTATACTAATATTTGCACTACAATTTTTAGAGATATTTTTGCAAAGCTTATTTGCTAAAATGATCTAAATATATCCATAAATAAAAATTTCAAAGTCAAAAGGTTTAATAGATGAGCGAGAGTAAAGATTTTTTACGCGTTATTGTTGAAAAAGATTTAAAGGAAAATAAGTATAAAGAGGTAGTTACAAGATTTCCTCCAGAACCAAATGGCTTTCCACATATAGGTCATGCTAAATCAATCTGTATAAATTTTGGTATTGCAGTAGACTATAATGGCCACTGTAATCTTAGAATGGATGATACAAACCCAACTACAGAAGATACAAAATATGTTGAAGCTTTAAAAGATGCAGTTCAATGGCTTGGATTTGATTGGGGTGACAATGTATATTTTACTTCTGATTATTTTCCTAAGATATATGATTATGCTATTGAACTTGTTAAAATGGGGAAAGCATATGTTGATAGTCTCAATGAAGAAGAGATAAGAGAATACAGAGGTACTGTCACTCAAGCTGGGAAAAGAAGTAGCTATGCAAAGAGAACTGTAGAAGAGAATCTAGACCTTTTAGAAAAGATGCGTAAAGGTGAATTCAAAGAGGGGGAGCATGTTTTAAGAGCCAAAATAGATATGGGTGCAGCAAATATGAAACTAAGAGACCCACTTTTATATAGAATTAGACATGCTCACCATTTTAGAACAGAAGATGAGTGGTCTATCTACCCAATGTATGATTTTGCTCACTGTTTATCTGATTATATAGAAGGTGTTTCTCACTCTATTTGTACACTAGAGTTTGAAAATAATAGAGATATCTATGATTGGGTATTAGATACATTAAATCTAACACCACCAAGACCTTATCAACATGAGTTTGCAAGACTTGGTATCAACTACACAGTGATGAGTAAAAGAAAACTTTTAGAGCTAGTAAATGGGAACTATGTAAGTGGGTGGGATGACCCAAGACTTCCAACAATTGCTGGATATAAAAGAAGAGGTTATACACCAGAATCTATTATAAACTTTTGTGATCAAATAGGAATTGCAAAAGCAAACTCTATGGTTGATGTTTCCCAGTTAGAATTTTGTATTCGAGATGATTTAAATAAAAAAGTACCAAGAGTTATGTGTGTACTTGACCCTATAAAAGTTACTATAGAAAACTATGAGGGTAGTGAAGAGATTGACGCTTCATATTATCCACATGATGTCCCTAAAGAGGGAAGCAGAAAAGTACCTTTTTCAAAAGAGATTTATATAGATCGTGAAGACTTCAATGAGAATCCTCCAAGTGGGTACTATCGTCTAACACCCCAACAGCCAGTAAGACTCAAACATGCTTATATTATCACTTGTAAAGAGATAGTTAAAGATGCAGATGGTAATGTTTTAGAGATAAAAGCCCAATATCATCCTAACTCTAAAAGTGGACAAGATACAAGTGGTATCAAAGTAAAAAGTGCTATTCAATGGGTAGATGCAAAAAGTGCAAAAAATGTTGAAGTAAGACTTTATGATAGATTATACTCTTGTGAAAATCCTGATGGATTAGAAGATCTAAATCCAAACTCTTTAAAAATTATCAAAAATGCTTTAATAGAACCAGCGGTAATTACAGATAAACCAGATGTTAGATTTCAATTTGAAAGAGAAGGATATTTTTATGCTGACCCAATTGATTACAGCGATGAGAAACCTATATTTAATAAAATTGTTGGACTTAAAGATTCTTGGGGTAAAAAAACACAAACGGACAAATCTATCACAAAACCTCAAGTAAAAAAAGAGCAAATAGAAGGTGTTGTAGCTGCCATGAGTGAAACTGAACAAAAGCTCTTTGATAAATATACTACTGAGTTAAAACTCAACAGTATGATTGCTGATATTTTAAGTAGAGATGAACAACTTTCATCATTTTACGAAGAGGCTTTATCACATCTTAGTAGCCCAATAAACCTTGCTAATATTGTAGCAAATGAAGTAGCTAGAGAGTTAAAAGAGAAACAAATTAATGAACTAAAATTTACAGCCACGCAAGTAGCTCAACTAGTTACAATGGTTGATGATGAAACTATCTCAAATAAAATTGCAAAACAAGTATTTGAAGAGATGGTAAAAAGTGGAGAAAATCCAAAACAAATAGTTGAATCAAAAGGGCTAGTACAAATAAGTAATCCTAATGAAATTCTTCCAATTATTGATACAGTTATTGAAAAAAATCCAGATAATGTAGCTAAATATAAAGCTGGAAATGACAAACTTTTTGGTTTTTTTGTAGGGCAAGTATTAAAAGCTACTGGTGGAAAAGCAAATCCAAAGATAGTAAATGAACTTGTAAAAGAGAGATTAGAAGCGTAAGCTATCTAAAAAAATAAAGAGAAGTAAATACTTCACTTTATTTTAAAAAAACTATAATCTTTTTTTCTAAATCTTTAATATCAATCACCGAATCATGTATAATTGGGTTACTAAACAGTTCTGATATTTGTGCAGGAATTTTTAAATCTAATTTTTTAGAGATAGCTTCTAAAGCTTCTTTATCACTATATTTTTGTTCATCTTCATTTAAAGCATTTAAAACTGTTGGTGAGAACTTTGTCCACTCTGCTGTTGAGTATATCACTGTTTTAAGATTTTTATTCTCTCGTAACTCTTCATACCCTTTGATACAAGTTGCAGTGTGCGGATCCATTAAATACCCCTCATCAGCAAATGTTTTAATAGTTGTTAATCCATAAGCATCATCACTAAATGTAGCTGAAAAATGTTGTTGTAATACTTCAAGTTCCTCTTTAGTGTGTTCAAAGTGCCCTTTTGTATTCAAGTCTTCCATAAGTTCTCTTGTTCTTATTGCACCACAAATATCATAGATAACTCTCTCTATATTTGATGATTTTAAGATATCCATTGCAGGAGATTTTGTAAGTTTAAGAACTTTTCCTCTAACATCATAGATACCCAATGTTAACCATTGTGTTAAGATATTATTTTCATTTGAAGATACAAGCATTTTTTCAACTGGCAATCCCATCTTTTGTGCATAATAAGCACCTAAAACATTTCCAAAGTTTCCACTTGGTACATTGATATAAATCTTTTCTCCAAGTTCTATTTCCTCTTGCCGTAAGAGTTCTAAATAACTTTGAAAGTGGTATACTATTTGAAATATAATTCTTCCAAAATTCACACTATTTGCAGCACTTAGACTTATACCATCTTTTTTTAACTCATTTTTAAATGATTGTGAACCAAGTAGATTTTTAAGGGCATTTTGTGCATCATCAAAGTTTCCATTGATACCTAATACTTTTAGATTTTCTCCATTTTCTGTAATCATTTGAAGTTTTTGAACATCACTTGTTCCACCATTTGGATATAAACATACAACTTTTATACCCTCTTTGTTTTTAAAAGTATTGAGTGCTGCTGGTCCTGTATCTCCAGAAGTTGCTGCTAAGATAAGATACTCTTCCCCTCTTTTTTTAGCAATAGAACTTAAGATATATCCAAAAGGTTGTAGTGCCATATCTTTAAATGCACGAGTTGGTCCATGGTATTGTTCGTTTACAAATAAATCATCTTTTATTTTTACTACTGGTGATGGATTTTTACTATCATCAAAGTTATCATATAGTGCCAATGCTTCATTGATAGTTGCATCATCAATATCAATCTCAAAAGCTTTTAAAATATCAAAAGCTAACTCTTTATAGCTTGTATTAAGATGTTTTGTTAAAAACTCTTCCCCTAAAACAGGTATTTGTGTAGGTACATAAAGTCCTCCAAAAGATGAACTTGGATTTAAAATCGCATCTGAAAACTCAACCTCTTTTGGCTTTACACCATCATTTCCTCTAGTTTCTATAAAACTCATAGATAAAATTCCTTCATATTATATTCCGCGATTATATCGAAAGTATGGTTAAATGGTTTTAAATTGCAAATTGCCATATTTTTTAATCACTCTTAATTTTTTTGCTATTATCTCTTTATAAAATCAAAAAAGTGAGGTTGTTATGGAAAAAGAGATTTTATCAAGATGTAAATGTGGTGGAGATATTATCATACATGATGCTCTTTTTGAGTGTGATAAATGTAAAGCACAAGTTTGGAAATATAGTTTTAAAAGAGAATTTAAAGAAAAAGAGGCAAAAAAACTTTTTAAAGGGGAAACCATTATGTTAAAAGGTTTTAAATCAAATACAAATAATCTTTTTGATACAAAAGCTTTTATACATGAGGGAAAAGTAGAACTTCTTTTTGATGATGATACAAAATCTACCACTATGTTTTTATGCCAATGTGGTGGAGAAGTTACTAAAATTAATGGTGGTTATAAATGCCACTCTTGTGAAAAAATTGTATGGGAAAGATTTATGAACAAACTTCTCACTTTTAGACAAATAAAAAGACTATTTAAAGGGGATGGGTTAAAACTTAACAACCTTAAATCACAAAGGGGAAATATCTTTAATGCAGAGATATTTTATGAGGCTGATGGTGTGAGTTTAGAATATATTTGATAGAATACAAAAAAACTAAACAAAAGGTATTTTTATGTTATTAGGTATAAATATTGACCATATTGCTGTTTTAAGAGAAGCTAGAAAAATAAATGACCCAAATATTATCGATGCGATTGGTATTTGTAAATTAAGTGGTGCAGACCAAATTACTATACATTTAAGAGAAGATAGAAGACATATCCATGATGAAGATGCCATAAATATTATCAAACTCTCCCCTCTTCCTGTAAATTTGGAGTGTAGCATCAATGAAGATATTATCGATATAGTTTGTAATCTTAAACCTCATAGAGCAACACTTGTTCCTGAAAACAGAGATGAAGTAACCACAGAGGGTGGACTTGATTTAGCTTCAAATATGGAAAAACTTCAAAAAGCGATAGAGAAGCTACATCAAAATCAAATAGAAGTTTCGCTTTTTATAGACCCAACACAACAAATGATAGAACTATCTCGTGAACTCAATGTAGAATGGATAGAGTTACATACTGGAAGTTTTGCAAATATCTATGCTATGTTATATGGGGGATTACAAAACTCACATCATAGTATTAAAGAGTTAGAATTACCACGAAACACGCTTACAAAAAAATTCAATAATTCAATCCAAGAGATTGAGAATGCATCAAAATATGCACATAAACTACAACTCAAAGTTGCAGCTGGTCACGGACTTAATTATCAAAATGTAAAATATATGACAAATATAACTGAGATAGAGGAGTTAAATATTGGACAAAGTATTATTGCACGAAGTGTATTTACAGGACTAGAAAAAGCAATAATAGATATGAAAAAGTTAGTACAATAAGATGTTAAAAAAAGTTGCTATAAGTATTGGTGATATAAATGGCATTGGTATCCAGCTAGCTTTAGAAAATCATGAAATAGTATCAAAACTTTGTACACCAATATATTGCATAGATAAAAAGCTGTTAAAAACAGCTGCAAAAAAACTGAATCTATTAATACCTATAAATTTTAATACATTTGGAAAATATAAAAAAACAGATATAAATCCAGGACTTGTAAAGGAAGATTCTGGGTTATTCTCATATACTTCTTTTATAAATTGTATAAGTCTAGCAAAAAATGGCAAAGTTGATGCTATCTGTACACTTCCTATAAATAAAGAATCTTGGAGTAAAGCAGGGATAAATTATGTTGGACATACTGATATGTTGCGAGATATATTTAAACAAGACGCTATTATGATGCTGGGCTGTAAAAAGATGTTTGTAGCACTTTTTACGGAGCATATTGCTTTAAAAAAAGTTCCTAAACAGATTAAAACAAAAAAATTAGTCACTTTTTTAACTGACTTTTATAATGCAATTGGAAAACCAAAAAATAGTATTGCAGTACTAGGACTTAATCCACATGCAGGAGATAATGGAGTTTTAGGAGATGAAGAAAAAAAGATAAGAAAAGCTATTAAAATAGTAAATAAGAATCTAAAATCAAACTTTGAACTACAAGTACCAGATATAGCATTTACCCCACATGTAAGAGAAAAATATAAATACTTTGTAGCAATGTACCATGATCAGGGTTTAGCTCCATTAAAAGCACTCTATTTTGAAGAGAGTATTAATATATCTTTAAATCTACCAATTCTTAGAACATCTGTAGACCATGGAACTGCTTTTGACATAGCTTATAAAAAAGATAATAACCTTTCAAATAAAAGCTATATCAATGCTATAAAAGCGGCAGTTAATTAAAAATTAACCGTCGTTTGTGATAGCTTCAATTAGCTCTTCTAAAATTCGTTCTGCATCTTCATTTGCAACTTGGCAAGTACCAGCAGCAGTGTGTCCACCACCACCATATTTTAAACAAAGCTCACCAATATTTGTATTTGAATTTCTATTTACAATAGATTTTCCTATAGCAAAAACTGTGTTTTGATTTTGGAAACCATTTAAAACATGGATAGAGATATTTATCTCTGGATTCACTGCATACATAATAAATCGATTTCCAGGATAGATAACCTCTTCCTCTCTTAAATCAAGTACTATTAAATTGTTGTACATAATAGAACACTCTTCAAGTTGCATTCTAAATTGATCTTCATAATGTTTGTATAAATCCGTTCTCTCAACTACATCTGGAAGTTCCATAATCTCTTCAATAGTATGGTCAATACAATAATCAATCAAATCCATCATAAGCTGATAGTTTGATATTCTAAAATCTCTAAATCTTCCTAGCCCAGTTCTTGAATCCATAATAAAACTCAATAACTCCCAACCCTCAGGATGTAAAATCTCATCTACACTAAACTGTGCAGCATCTGCTTTATCAACAGCTGCCATCATCAATTCACTCACTTTTGGAAGTTTCTCTTTTCCACCATAATAATCATATACAACTCTAGCAGCACTTGGTGCATCAGGGATAATTACATGATTGTCAGCTTTTTCATTTCTAATAGTTTCACTTTCATGATGATCAAATACCATATAAGCTTGTTCACAATATGGAAGATTTGTAATAATATCATTTGATGTTATCTCTATTTTACCATCTTGCATATCTTTTGGATGTACAAATTTAATCTCATCAATCATATCTAATTGCTTTAATATTACTGCACAAACTAAACCATCCATATCACTTCTTGTAACTAATCTATATTTATTTGACATTCTTATTACCCTTCTATTCTAAATTTGTATAAACATTCTGCACATCATCATCATCTTCAAGTTTCTCTAGTAATACTGCTAACTCATCCATTTGCTCATCTGTAATTTCAACTGGTGCATTTGGTACTCTTGATAATGTTCCTTTTTCATATTCTAATTCCATCTCATGTAATTTGTTAGATATATTTCCAAAATCTGTATAATCACCTATGATAGCTATATTTTCTTCATCTTCTATTTTAATCTCTTCAAGACCTGCATCGATAAGTTCCATCTCTAAATCATCCATATCAATATCTGGTTTTTTCATTTCAAATATTGCTTTTCTATCAAAATGAAATTCTAATGAACCTGTAGGTACTAAAGAACCTCCATTTTTATTAAAAATTGTTTTTATATTTGCAACAGTTCTTGCTGTATTTTCTGTAGCAGTTTCAACAAAAATGAGAACACCATGTTGCCATTTACCCTCATAGTTTACCTCCGCCATATTTGCAACATCTTTTGCACTTGCTCTTTTGATAGCTGCCTCAATATTGTCTTTAGGTAAATTTTGTGCTTTTGCGGTTTGTATTGCTGTTCGTAATGCTGCATTTGTATCAGGATCACTACTTCCACCTTTTGCAGCCATTGTAATAGCTTTTGCAAGTTTTGGGAATACTCTTGACATATTTCCCCATCTCTTCATTTTTGCCGCTTTTCTATACTCAAAGGCTCTACCCATACTTCACATTCTCCTATATTTTAATCTATTATTTTAATTTAGCATTATTTTATCATAACAATACTATATAAATTAAATTATACAATCATTACTAGTACAAAAATCTAATTTTTTTTCAAAAACTTCATCAATATTATCATGAATTTTAAGATTTCTATCTATAAACATAAGATTTTTATTTGATAACTGTTTTACATTTTTTTTACCCATTACAGCCAATACCATTTTAATCCCTTTGAGAATATTTTTATGATAATCTCTAATATAATTTGCATGCTTATAAACAAGATATCTTCCTCTTAGTGTTTTATCCTGTGTTGCTAATCCAACAGGACACTTTCTCCCTGTTGTACCAGAACAATATCGAGCTCGAATACACCCTGCACTCATCATAAAACCTCTTGCTATTTGTATAAAATCAGCTCCTAGAGACATAAGAATAATAGCATCATCTGGTGTTAAAACTTTTCCACTTGCAATCAATCTTACTTCGTCTCTAATTCCAGCTTCTTTAAGTAATTTATCTGCTAAATACACAGCATCTTTTGCACTTAATCCAATCCTTTCCATCAACTCAATAGGAGCTGTAGCACTTCCACCACTTCCACCGTCTATTGTTATAAAATCAGGATAAGCACTGTTGTTTTCAT
>OZ223246.1:0-37500 GCA_965140475.1 Arcobacteraceae bacterium | reverse complement strand
GCGTTACTTATAATAGTAGGTATGCTTTTTGTTATGGGTGGCAAAAAAGAGTATATGCTTTTAAATATCAATAAAACAACTGAACTTTATAAAATAAGAGATAATGGTGAAGTAGCAAATAACTTTGTATTGTTATTCCAAAATACTCAAAGAGAAAATTATACATATAATTTAGAAGTTATAGGTGAATATGCAGGAAGAATTGAGATTAAAAGATTTACCCCTTTTAAATTAAGTCATAATAAAATGGCAAAAAAAGTTATCCAACTTGCTACTACAGAAAGGTTAGTTGACAGTGTTGAAAAAGATACACCAATCACTGTTACACTTAAATCATATGCAGTTGAAAATCCTGAAGAGATTTTTGTTATAAGAAAAGCTGTATTTATCTATCCAAGAGCAGATAAACTAAAATAACTTATCTTAAAAGAAACAACTAAAAACCTAAGTTCTAAAGGAACTTAGGTTTTTTTATGTTATAATCCAAAAAATAAATAAAAGGAAACAAAATGCCATTATTAGATAGTTTTAAAGTAGACCATGTAAAAATGACAGCTCCAGCAGTAAGAGTTGCAAAAACAATGAAATCAAAAAAAGGTGACAATATCAGTGTCTTTGATATTAGAATCCACAAACCAAATAAAGATAAAATGACAGGAAGAGGAATTCATACATTAGAGCATCTTTTTGCTGGATTTATTAGAGAGCATTTAAACGGTAAAGATGTAGAGATAATTGACTGTAGCCCAATGGGATGTAGAACAGGTTTTTATATGAGCTGTTTAGGAACTCCAAATGAAAAAGAGGTAGCAAATGCTACATACAAAGCTATGAAAGATGTATTAAAAGTAAAAAGTGAATCAGATATTCCTGAACTTAACTTATACCAATGTGGTACATATAAAATGCATAGCCTAAAATCAGCACAAAAAACAGCTAAATATGTTGTAAAAAAAGGTGTTGGAGTTATGAATAATAAAGATCTATTATTAACAAAAAAACAACTCAAAGAGTTAGAAAAGTAAAAATAATGTCAAAAGAGCTAGAACTTTTTAAGTCCCTTTTTGACAATTCTCCAAATCTAGCAATACTCCATATCAACAATAATTGTAATGAGATTAACATCGAGTTACAAAATATTGTTGATAACTCTTTTGGGGAATTAACCACAAAAGAGTTTCATCAAATTCAACCAAATACTTTCAGACTTAAAGATAGAAATTTTGAATATGCAATCATAAGTGACTGCTTGCATTTAGTAGAAAATAAAGACCGATTTATAACTGGTGTTTATCATAGTTTAGAAAACTCTGCTTTTATTATAATCTTGCAAAATAAAGAAAATATTACAATTCAAGAGATGATAGAACTTTTAGATAAAAATAATTTTAGAGCGGTAAACGATATAAGTGTTTTTGAAAAATATCATCTTGTTATGGCTAAAAAACTTCATATGTGGGGAGCTGGGCAATAGAACTTGTTACAACTAGTGATGGGAGCCATACACTTTATAGCAAACAGTTTGATCAACACTATCATAGTGTCAAAGAGGGAGCTTTAAATGAGTCACTTTCAAAACATATTATTCCAGCTTTTCATTACCATAAAGATAAAAAAGAATTAACTATTTTGGATATCTGTTTTGGTATTGGATACAATAGTTTAGCAACTTTATATTATATACAAGCAAATAACTTAGATATAAAAGTCAATATTTACTCTCCAGAATTTGATTTAGATTTGCTTCATAGTATAAATAATTTTACATTTCCACAAGAATTTGAATCTCTTAGACCAATTGTTCAAGAAATTTCACAAAACTTATATTATGAAGATAAAAAGTGTAAAATTGAAATATATAATGGTGATGCTAGAAAATACTTACAAATTCTATACAACAAAAATATACTCTTTGATATAGTATATCAAGATGCTTTTAGTAGTGATGTAAATAGATTATTATGGACTCAAGAGTATTTTGGTCAGATTAAAAAAGTACTACAAAATGATGCAATAATTACCACATATTCTATTGCAACCCCTATTCGACTCTCTATTTACAACAATGGTCTTAATATCTACGAATATAAACCAGACAGTTCTAATAGAATAACCCTAGCATTAAATAAAAAACAAATAGATAAAAACTATAAATATATAGATATGGAACTAAAAAAACAAAGAAATAAAACTGCAATAGCATTAAAAGACAAGGAGTAAAAATGTTTGAAGAGCAAAGAGTAGTAAAAGTTTTTAGAGTAACTGTAAAAAAAGTTATTGAGAGATTATTGGAGATACAAGATTGTCCTACTGAAGAGTTTAAAGAGATAGTAATTGAAAAATTTGACGGATATGACTATGAAGGGGAAGAGGAGCTAGTTGGACTTGACTCTTGGTCAGATAATCCTCTGGATGGTGACTATTCATTACCTATAAAAATCAATCATGAACATGCATACGAATTCACTTTATATGTAAGAGTCCTTGAAAACAAAGCAACTATTATTAATGTATTATAAGTAGATTTTAACTTATGATATAATTAAAACTTATTGAAATTTAAGCAGTATTTAAAAAAATATCTATTACAATTACTTATGTATGACTACTGGTCAAGTAATCAAAGCAAAATTTAAGTAATAAGGGGTAGATATGGCAAGATTAATCGTACTTGGAGGTGGTGTTTCAGGTCACACAGCAGCAACATTTGCAGCAAAGTGGCTAGGAAGTGCTCATGAAGTAGTGGTGGTAACACCAAATTCCAAATGGAATTGGATACCATCAAACATTTGGGTAGGTGTTGGTCAAATGACACCTGAAGATGTAACATTTGATTTAGCACCTGTATATAAAAAAGCAGGAATCACTTACAAGCAAGCAAAAGCTGTATCTATCCATCCTAATGGTAAAGAGGGAAGCGATAAAGAGTTTGTTACTATTGAGTTTACAGATAGTGCAAATGCTGGTAAAACTGAAGAGATAGAGTATGATTATCTTATCAATGCAACTGGTCCAAAACTTAACTTTGGAGCAACTCCAGGACTTGGTGAAGGAAGTAACTTAGGTGAGCATACTGTATCTGTATGTACAGCAGACCATGCACATCATGCAAGCCATGAACTAGAAAAATGTATCAAAAAAATGAAAGAGGGTCAAAGACAAAAGTTTTTAATAGGAACTGGTCACGGTATGTGTACTTGTCAAGGTGCTGCTTTTGAATATATTTTCAATATTGAACATGAACTAAGCAAAGCAGGTGTTAGAGACTTAGCAGATATTAAATGGATATCAAATGAATCTTTCTTAGGTGATTTTGGTGTTGGTGGACTGCATATGAAAACTATGGGTTATGCTGTAAGTTCTAAAATCTTTGCTGAATCACTCTTTACAGAAAGAGGAGTTGATTGGATTATTGGAGCACATGTAAATAAAGTAGAAGCTGGAAAAGTTTCTTATGAACTTCTTGATGGTAGTATGGGTGAAGAGGAATTTGATTTCTCAATGTTAATTCCACCTTTTGCTGGTGTTGGAATCAAAGCTTATGATAAAGATGGTTCTGATATTACAGATACAATTTTTGCTCCAAATGGATTCTTGAAAGTTGATGCAAACTACGCAGCTGGTGCTTATGAAAATTGGAAAGCTTCAGATTGGCCAAAAACATATCAAAACCCAACATATGAAAATATATTTGCTTGTGGTATTGCTTTTGCACCACCACATACTATCTCAAAACCAATGAGTTCTCCAAATGGAACTGCAATCAACCCAACACCTCCAAGAACAGGTATGCCATCTGGTATTATGGGAAAAACTGTTGCACATAGTATTTGTGATCGAATTCTAAAAGGGAAAGATGCACCACTACATGAAGCTAGTATGGCAGAGATGGGTGCAGCTTGTGTAGCTAGTGCTGGTAAAGGTGTATTTGATGGAACTGCTGCTGCTATGACTATCTATCCTGTTGTTCCTGATTTTGAAAAATACCCTGGAACTGGTAGAGATACAGATTATACATTTGGTGAGATTGGTCTTGCGGGGCATTGGATTAAACACATTTTACATTACCTATTCCTATG
Organism: Arcobacteraceae bacterium; assembly: GCA_965140475.1. Lineage (GTDB taxonomy): Bacteria > Campylobacterota > Campylobacteria > Campylobacterales > Arcobacteraceae > JAIOSF01. The sequence continues at coordinate 33,421 of OZ223246.1, read as the reverse complement.
GAAAGCAAAATTAAAAATGGGATGGACAATGATTCCTGAATAATGATAAATCTTTCATCATTATTGGTTAAATTAAAAATTAAAATTAAAAAAGGAAAATACAATGGCAAAAGCTAAAGAAGAAGAAAAAAACATTAAAGCATATAGTCAAAACTTTACAACTATGACACCAGGTCCATTTGCAAAAAGAATGAGAACTTGTGTGATTTGGCAATTTATTAGATTTGTAGTTATCAATTTAAAAATGATAATTGTTGTTGGTAAAAGTCACTAAAATTGGTTAAAGATATTATTACATACCCAACACCTCCGAGTGTTGAGTATGCAACAGATGTAAGAGTTTTTAATGATGATTTATTTACTTTAATTGAGGACTTAAAAGATACGATTAAAGCAAATCAATTGGATGGACTTGCAGCTTATCAAATAGGAAACTATTTTAATGTTGTAGTTATAAAACAAGGTGATGAGTTTTTAGAACTTATTAACCCTCGAGTTATCAACCCTATTGGGAAAGTAACTACAGAGGAAACTACCTCTTATTTTCCAAATCTTAGTGCAAAAGTACCAAGATATGAAAAAATTAGTGTTATTTATCAAGATAGAGAATCAAATCAACATTCACTAAAAGCGGATGGTCAATTTTCTATTTTATTACAAAGAAAAATTGATTATACCTTTGGTTCAACATTTTTAAATAAATTAACCAAAGATGAGAAAAAAAGATTTGAAAAAAAACTTGAGTTTGGTTCAAATGTAGCAATACCTGAAAGTTGTCCGATAGTTTCATATAAAGATTATTTAAACAAATTATCGAACTTATTTTTAGTAGTAATTGCTCTATTATTAGTAGGGTCATTTTTTATTAGCGATGAAACTACTTTACAAGAGATATGGGATTATCAAAAATATATCTCGTATGCTACAGTAATAAATGGTTTTATTTATTTAGTATACGGCTACTATGAGGGGAAAAGATATTCCTCTTGTACAAGTTGCCAAATTGGAAATTTAATAGGTACATTAACCATTAGCTTTATAAAGTTAACTGTGTTGATGATTCTTTCTTTCTTTTTAGTTACTTGAAATATAAATAGATTTAAACATATTAAAGGAGAGATTATATGAATAACGATAAATACTGGCATCCCGTAATTGCTGGATTTTTACTTGGTACTGCTATTTTTATAAGTTTTATGGTTGCAGGTCAAGGGATGGGTGCTAGTGGTACTTTTGCTAGAGTAACTGCTCAATTAACATATTTAGTTGACTCTTCATTTGCACAAAATGCCTATGTACTCAATTATTTAAGAGATGGAAATGCCTTAGCAAACTGGACAGTTGTAGAATCTGTTGGGATATTTTTAGGTGGTTTTTTAAGTGCTGCACTTGCTGGAAGAATCAAAAGTGGTATTGATAGAGGGGAAGATTATCCTGCTTTTAAAAGACTTTTTTGGGCTTTTTTAGGTGGAGTGATTATCGCTGTTGCATCAAGACTAGCAAGAGGATGTACAAGTGGTCAAGCACTTGATGGGGCAGCTACCTTTAGTGTAGGTGCATGGATTTTTATGCTAGCAGCTTTTGGTGCTGGATTTATATTTGCTCCTTTGTTTAAAAAACAATGGAAAAATGTGAAGTAAAGGAGAGAACAGATGGAAACAACTTATCCTTTATTTACAACAGGGGCGATTGACTCAAATTTAAATCTATTTTATGGGTTATTTATAGGTATGGCGTTTGGATTTATAATTGAGCGAGCAGGCTATGGAAGATCTATAAATATAGCACCCATTATGTATTTTAGAAATACAAAAGTATCTGATATGATGATTAGTGCTATTTTAACTGTATCTACTTGGATAATTATTGCATCTTATATGGGTTGGATTGATTACAATCAAATTTTTATACCTACAACTTATCTATGGCCTTATTTAGCAGGTGGTGCTTTATTTGGACTAGGTATGGTTATGTCTGGATGGTGTCCAGGGACAGCTTTAGTTGGTTTTTCTTCAGGAAAATTAGATGCTGTTGCATTTTTATTAGGTGTAATAGCTGGTATGTATGTGTATTTTATAAATTTTGACTCAATAATTGAGTTTGCGAACTCTACAAATGTAGGGCGATACACAATTCATAGTGTGTTAGGCGGAGATATTTATACTTCATATCTTATTACAATTGTATTAGGTTTAGGACTTATAACATTTATGAGATATATGAAAGCAATAAGAGATAAAAAAGGGGATGATATATGAGAGCGATATCAGGTATTATAGGGTTAGTACTACTACTGACAGCTGTAGTTATAATAGTTTTATCAACAGGTGATGAAAGTTATGCTGCAAAAAAAGAACAGATGATTCAGAAGTATATAACAAATGGGAACAAAGCTTTAGATGAAAATGATTATATTTCAGCGACAAGATTTGCAAAAATGGCAATTCAAGTTGATCCAAATAATAACAATGGATTTACTCTCTATAACAAAATTATGGAAGCTAAATTTAAACCCCAAGAAAATATAGAAACAGATCAAATAGTTGAGGAATCACCAGTTCAAGAAGAGATTGAAGCTGCACCAGATATGGGTTGTTAATACAACTCATATACAATAAGAACTTTTTAGAAAGAGATTAAATAATATTTTTCTAAAGACTTTATAGTCTTTTATACTCTAATTCATTGGTTTAGCACAGGCTTTTAATAAAAAATATCAAAGGAGAAAAAATGAAATTATTTCAAAAAATTATTGCATCTATTATGCTAACTGCAATAGCAACAACTTTAAGTATGGCAGCACCTGCACCAACAGATGCTAAAAAACAAATACCACAGGGACAATATCTAACAGCTGTAGAAGCACATGATTTACTAAAAAAAGATAGTAGTAAAATATTATTTATTGATGTAAGAACACCTTATGAATATCAATATGTTGGACATACTAATATGGCTGATAAAAATATTCCTATTGTTACAATCACACTTACAAAATGGGATGAAAAAAAACATAGATATACAAGAATCTTAAATAAAAACTTTGTAGCTGAAGTTGAAGCTGCTATGAAAGCAAAAGGTTTAACTAAAAAAGATCAAATTATCTTTATGTGTAGATCAGGGAAAAGAAGTATCTATACATCAAAACTGATGGCTAAAGAGGGTTATATGAATGTAGCAACTATAGTTGATGGTTTTGAAGGTGGTAAAGATAAAAAATATAAACAAAGAACTACAAATACTGGATGGAAAAATACTTGTCCACCAGAGTCTTGGGGATATAAAAATCACAAAGAAAAAATGTATTTTAGTAAATAGTTTTTGCTATTTATCTACAAAGGCTTAGTGATAATCACTAAGCCTTTTTTATTATCTAAAAATAGCTATAATCTTTTATGAAATTTCTATTTACTTTTTTTTACTTTACACTTTTTTTATATGGACAAAATATTGACAAGTGTTTAAATTGTCATCAAAATACAACTGCTATTGATAACTATCACCCCTACAAAGAATTTGGTTGTGCCTCATGTCATGGGGGAGATACTCAAGCAACTTCAAAAGAAAAAGCCCATAAAAATATTGTTTTAAATCCAAGTAGACTAGAGCATGCAAGTTTGTTTTGTGGGAAATGTCATCAAGAAATTATTAATCGTGTTGATAAATCTATTATGAATAATATGCATGGTGTACTAGATGTCTTAAAATACCAATTTGGTGAAACAAAAACTATAGAAAAATCAACAGGGATAGAGTATTTAAAAAATAAGCCAACCCAACAACAATCTTTAGCAGAAGATCATTTTAGTAAACTGTGTGCTGCATGTCATATCAATCAAAAAGAGGAGATATTTAAAAATACTGGTTTTACTGCTAGAGGTGGTGGCTGTGTTGATTGTCATAGAGTAGAAGATGTGGAAAAAATAGAGATAAAAGATGATATTTTAAAACTCAAACATCCTAAACTTTCTACAAAAATTCCAAGTTCAAACTGTCTAAAATGTCACAATCGCTCAAATCGTATAGGACTCTCCTATTTTGGGAAATTTGAAAGTGAGGGGTATGGAACTCCATATAAAGAGGGTAATCTTACTCACCAAATAGATAAAAATAGATACTATTATGAACTGCCTGCTGATATACATCATGCAAGCACAAAGATGGATTGTATCGATTGTCATACAGAAGCTGGAGTGATGGGAGATGGAAAGCACCATGCACATATGGAAGATGCCGTAGATATCTCTTGTAAAGATTGTCATGATCCACAATTTAAACCATCAAATCAATTTGGTCTTGCAGGGATGTTAAGTGCACTTAATGGAGATATCCCCTACTCTAAAGAGATTGCTGTAACAAAAAAGAAAAATTCTCCCATTTATAACTTACAAAAAGAAGACAAAACAATAGAGTTTTATAGAAAAGCAGATGGTCAAAAGTTTGACTTGACAAAAATGAGTGATGCACCCTATCATAGTTCAAAGAACCATGAAAGACTAGACTGTACAGCTTGTCATAGTTCATGGATACCTAGTTGTTATGGTTGCCATGAGGTATATTTTAAAGATGGGAAACAATATGATTGGATAAAGCATAAACCAACCAAAGGGAAATGGATGGAGCTTAGAAGTTATCTTCGATATGAATCTCCAGCTCTTGCTATTGGGTACAATAAAAAAATAATGCCAACAGCCCCTGGATGTCAAGTAATAGCAACCATTTATGATAAAGATGTAAAAGTAGATGAATTTCATTCCCTGGCGTATGCGGCATGGGATCCACACACTACACAAAAAGAGAGTCGTACCTGTATTGATTGCCACTTCAATCCTCAAACCTTAGGACTTGGAGCTGGAATTTTAGATATCAAAGATAACAATATCACTTTTAATCCCCACTATCAAAGTAAAGAAGATGGTCTTCCTATAAACTATCCTATAGACTCATTGATTTCAAAAGAGGGAAAACAGTTTCAAAGCTTTTCAAGAAAAGAGGCAAGAGGTTTTAACAAAAAAGAGGTAAATAAAATAATAAAAGCTTATAAATGTATCATCTGCCACAATAAATGGGATGATACAATCTATAAAGATTTTCCAAAAAGCAAAAAACTTTTTTATGATAAAAAAACTTCTTGTAGTAAAGAGGTATTAAAATGAAACTAATCATAGTATTTTTATTACCACTAGTTTTATATGCAAATGAATGTATCACTTGTCATCCTAAAAAAATGGAACAATGTAAAAACTCAAATCATTTTACTATGAAAAATGAGATAAATATTACTCGATTTGCATGGGGAACAAAAGATAGTAATGTTACTTTACAAACTTTACCACTTCCTAAAGACAATATCCATAAACCAGCTGATTTAGTTGATGATTTTTTACGAAGAAAATGTTTACAATGTCATCTTACAAGTAAAGAGATAAACTCTACACAAAATCTTTGTTTAGCTTGTCATAATCCTCATGTAAATAAACAAGATAGTTTCAAAGCAAAACCAACGCAGCAGAAGTGTCTTAAGTGTCATAATAATAATTATATTGGTACCGATTATCTAGGACTTTTCCCTCATGATTATGATAAAGCTTACCGTTCACCCATTACAAAAGAGGGTAACTATCCTAAGCGACCTTATGGGATAGATTTTCATCATCTAACACCAGATATACATCATCAAAAAGGGCTTAGTTGTATAGATTGTCATAAAAATGACAAAGGGAAAAAATGGGAAGAAACTGTGAATTGTAAATCTTGTCATAGTGATATTTCAAAACAAAATCATCAAGAGTATCATACCAATATCTCGTGTAGTGCTTGTCATAGTTCTTGGAATATTAGCAACTATGAACTCAATGTTTTAAGAGATGATACAAAAAACTATAACCAGTGGAAAAGACTCACCATCCAAGAAGATAAATATTTAGAAAAGTTTTTAAAGAAAGCTCTTAAAAATCCAAAAATTAAACCTCAAATGCCAGATTATCTAACCAATAAACTAGAAGATGGTGTTTGGTATAGTGGTTGGAAATTTAAAAGGTGGGAGAACTTCTTTTTAGTAAATGATGAGAATGGAAAAATAAAAATAGCAATACCTAGATATCAATATAGAATCAGTTTTAAAAATGAAAAAGGGGAGATGATTTTTGATGATATATCACAAATTGATGATAAAAAACTAGAGGCATTTATCCCAACATCCCCTCATACTGTCACAAAAAAAGCAAAATCATGTGAGATGTGTCATGAAAATAAAATTATGACTGATAGTAACCTCATCAATAAAAAGCTCTTTCAAGGTACTATTTTAAAAGGATCTCCCCTTTCCCAAAAGCAACTAAAAAAACTCAACTCTCCATATTACAAACAACAAAGAGCTACAATACTTTTCGCACCAAAATAACTATAAATTTGGCTCTAAATAATCCAGTTTTATAAGTATTTTCATAACCTCTTTAAAAACAGGAACTGCTGAGTTTGAAGCATAATAATAGTACCATTTTTCTCCTCTATTTACAGGGTCATTTACAGTAACTCCTACAGTATATCTATGCTCTTTATCATTTACAAAACCAAAAAAACTACTCATATATTTTCTTTGGTATCTTCCATTTTCAACCACATTTGCAGTACCTGTTTTTCCACCAATTTCAAGTCCATCAATTTGTGTCTTTCTCCCTGTCCCTTTTTCTACAGTATGTACAAGCATCTTTTTCATATAATTGGCTGTTCTTTTTGATAATACCTGTGGTTCTTGAACTTGAGGATTTTTATTTACAATATACGGGGTTACTATTTTTCCATCATTATTAAAAACACTATATGCTTTCATAACTTGCATAAATGTTGCAGTTATCCCTTGACCATAAGAGTCAGTTGCTTTAAAGACATTATCTTCCCCTTTATCTTCTCCAGCTCTGTATTGATAAAGTTTATGTATAATCCCTTTTGATTCAAAAGGTAAGTCTATCCCTGTTTTTTGAGACAATCCAAAATTTAAATATCCATTATAAAACTGTTCTGCACTTAATCTATTGGCAATTGTCAATGTTCCTATATTACTAGAATAGATAATAATGTCTTCTAGAGTTAAATAGTTTTTTTCAAACCTATGATCATCTTTAATAGTATATCTTCCTATTTTATACTTTCCTCTTGGGAACTCCCCTTTTTTATTCTTTTTTCCAACATTATGAGCAAAAAAGAGTTCATCTTTTTTTATTTTATTTGCATCAATTGCTAAAGATATTGCTAATGGTTTTATAACTGAACCTGGTTCAAAATTATATTCAATCGCATTTATTTTTAAATGTTCTATCTCGTTTTGTTTTATATGCGAGGGGTTATATCGATTTGAACTAGCTAGTGATAAAATTTTTCCTGTAGTACTATCCATAACTGATACCAGTATCTCTTGGGCTTCAAACTCCTTTTTATACCTATCTAACATCAACTCAATATTTTTTTGTAATTTTAATGGAATAGTAATTTGTATGTTATCTCCATCTTTTCTTTTTATGATTTTCGAATCTTTGTTAAAGATTATGTAAGAAAGGATATCTTTCTCCCCCTCTAGTAAGCCATCTTGAAAATTATTGAGCTGCTTATCAAACTCTCTTTCTATCCCATTTAAACCTCTGACTCTTTGTTTTCCTTGCTTTGAATTTTGCTCTTTTATATACCCAAGTACTGGGGTTAAGGTATCTTCATAAGGATAAACTCTCTCCTCCCCTGTTTCATAGATATCTAATCCATGTAAATAACTATTTCCATTTCTCTTCATAGGGACAAATACATCTAAAACTCTTAATTTATAAGCTAATGTTTTTAACTCTTTTGCTGTTTTTTGATCTATTGTTCGAGAGAGTATTGTGTATCCTTTTTTTAAAGAAATTTTTTCTTGTATCTCTTTTTTTGGAATATCACTGTATATAGAAAAAAGCGTTATAAATAAATCTTTTTTATTCTTATCAATTGCACGAGTATCTACTGAAGCTGAATAAATCTTTCTAGAAGTTCCTATCTTAAATCCATCACCACTATAAATATTGCCACGAACTGCTAAATCTTTTTTTGCATAAGTTAATGAGGGGAGGTCTCTTGTATCTTTTATTGTATTGATTATTGAATAGATAAGTATGGAAAAAAAGATAAAAATCAAACCAACAAGTATCAAGATTTTTTTCATCACTGGTAATTGTTGTTGTTTTAAAGACATTTATAATCCATAGTTTGAAAAGTTTTGGTTTTAATTGGTATAATTCCCAAATGAATTCTATCAAAAATATGATTAAATCCTTAACAGACAACAATCAACCAGATTATACATTGTTTTTTTTAAGCTCAACACTCATCATTATTAGTATATTATTCTCTTATTCATTGTCAATTTATACAGTTGTTTACTGGGATTATACACAATTTCACTTTTTTTTGAGACAACTTTTTACAGGAAGTTTAGCAATTCTTATTATGTGGAGTTTATCTCAAATTAAACCTGATATTCTTATCCCAAAACTTGGTTGGTTTTTATTTTTATTTTTTCTTTTTTTAATGATACTTATGCAAGTACTTCCAGCATCTATGGTAACAGAGTCAGGTGGTGCAAAAAGATGGATACGACTCCCTGGTATCTCTATCTCCCCTGTTGAATTTTTTAAAATTGGATTTATCTATTATCTCAGCTGGTCATTTCATAGAAAACTTCTTGATCTTGATAAACTTTCTTTTAAAGAGGAGTTGAAAGTTTTAGCACCTTATGCTTTGGTGTTTAGTTTTTCTGTATTTTTAATTGCTGTACTACAAAAAGATTTAGGGCAAGTTGTTCTTTTAGCTGCTATCTTATTTATAATGTTAATATTTGCAAATAGAAGTTGGAAAATATTTGCCTCCTTAATAGGTATAGCTATTGTTGGACTAGCAAGTTTAATTCTCCTTTTTCCACATAGAATCACTAGGGTAAAAAGTTGGTGGAGTATGGTACAAGATGGAGTGCTGTCATTTATGCCTGATAGTATTGCAAAATCTTTGAGAATAGAAGAGTTTCCAGAACCTTATCAAGTGGGTAATTCACTTAATGCTATAAATAATGGTGGATATTTTGGTGAGGGGATAGGGAATGGTTCCCTTAAACTTGGTTTTTTAAGTGAAGTTCATACAGATTTTGTGTTAGCAGGTATCACAGAAGAGATTGGTTTTGTAGGTTTTTTAATCATTGTTTTAATTCTATTTACTATCATCTTTAGAGTTTTTCGTACAAGTAGACGAGTTAAAAATCCCAAATACCATCTTTTTACTTTAGGTATTGGACTAATGGTTAGTATCGCTTTTTTAATCAACTCTTATGGAATCTCTGGGATGATACCAATTAAGGGGATTGCGGTACCTTTTTTAAGTTATGGGGGGAGTTCCATGTTAGGAATCTCAATTGCGATTGGGATGGTGTTATCTATTAGTAGAAGTATCCCTAAAGAGACAAAAAAAGAAGAGTTTAAAGAGTAATATTCTCCAAATATTCTAATTCTTCTTTTGCAAATATTATCGCATCTATACAGTAGGCAACATCTAGCTTTTTCTCTTTAAGGTAATAGTCTATTGCCCGATAAAGTTTGTAAAGCTTTTGAGGAGTTATGTTGTAAACAGCCTCAAAACTTTCTCCACTTTTCACCTCTACAAAATGATAAACACTATCTTTTTGTGCAATAATATCTATCTCACCTAGTTTTTTTGCATGGTAATTTTGCTCTATTATTTTAAAACCATTTGACTGCAAGAAATCAACAGCCTTAGTTTCAAAATATTTTCCCTTATTGGTTGTATTAGTAGTTTTAGTATCCATTAGGTAAAATACTATCTTAATTTAAGTTATAAGGATATTTATGGAGTTTGCTTTTATACTAAAAAAAATAATAAGTGCTATGGTAATGCCATTGAGTATTGGACTTTTTTTAGCACTAATTGGACTTATACTTTTATATATAAATAGAGTTAAAAGTGCAAAAATATTTTTAACTGTTAGTATTTTATGGATAGCTCTAATTAGCTATAATCCTTTTTCTAATAGCTTATTAAAACCATTAGAATCAACCTATCAAAAACTACAAACTATACCTCCTGATGTAAAATATATTTTACTTTTAGGTGGAGATATGGAAAATCGAGCTTGGGAAGTTTTAAAACTCTATCACCAAATACCAAAGAGTAAAATAATCACCTCAGGATATGAGGGGAGTTTAAAAATACCAGAGGCTATTAGAACAGCAGAGATATTATCTAAAATTGGGATTCCAATTGATGATATCATAATACACTCAAAACCAAAAGATACAAAAGAGGAAGCAATGAAGATAAAAGAAATTCTAGGGGAACAACCTTTTATTCTAGTTACTTCTGCTTATCATATGCCAAGAGCTATAGCATTATTTCAAAAAGAGGGCTTAAATCCTATTGCTGCACCTAGTGATTTTAAAATACAAACTAAAAGTAAGTTACTTTCTCTACCAAGTGGTGGAAATTTACAAAAAACTGAAATTGCTTGGCACGAATACTTAGGGATATTATGGGGAAAACTAAGAGGACAAATAGATTGAATATAGTTAATGAACAATTTTCAAAACATGCAAAAGAATATAATCATTATAATATCATACAACAGATTGTCTCTAAAGCCTTAGTAAGAGAACTTCCTTTTCAACCTAAAAGAATATTAGAGTTAGGATGTGGTTCAGGACAAGTATTTAAAAATATTGATTTTGAGTTTGACTACTATAAAGCGATTGACTTCTCTGCTAGTATGTGTGATATTCATCCTCAGCAAAAAAACCTAGAGATAGTATGTTTAGATTTTGACAGTAATGAGTTTATTGACAATATTAAAAATGATAATTATGATATGGTATTATCTTCCTCTGCTTTACAATGGTCACAAAACTTAACTAGAATTGCAAAACACTTAGCCAAAATAACAACAAACATAAATCTTGTACTTTTTACCTCTAATACTTTTAAAACCATTTTTTCACTCACTGGAAAAAAATCACCTATATTAGATGTAAATTCTATAAAACAATCTTTTGATAGTGTTTTTGATTGTAAATATGAGATACTCAATTATAAACTAGAATTTGATAGTAAAAAAAAGCTTTTTAATTATATAAAGAACTCAGGAGTTGGAGGTGGAAATAAACTAACATTTACAGAAGCAAAACAACTTTATAAAAACTATACTTTAGATTATTTAGAATTTGAAGTTATATTTGTAAAAGGGACAAAATGTTAGTACATATTTGCTGTAGTGTAGATAGTCACTATTTTTTACAAAGATTACAAGAGGAATATCCAGATGAAACTTTAGTTGGATTTTTTTATGACCCAAATATCCATCCATATAGTGAATATAAATTACGGCTACAAGATGTTCAATATAGTTGTGAAAAACTCGGAATTGAACTTCTTGAGGGAGAATATGATTTAGAACATTGGCTTAAAATCACAAAAGGGTTAGAGAATGAGCCTGAAAAAGGAGATAGATGTACTGTATGTTTTGATGATAGATTAAAAGTAAGTGTAAAAAAAGCACTTGAACTAAATCACGATAAATTTACAACAACTCTTCTCATCAGCCCAAAAAAATCGCAAGATAAATTAGAAAAAATTGGAAACGAACTTTCAACTAAATACAACTGTAAATTTATTTTCAAAGATTATAGAAGTGGTAATGGCGTAGAACTCCAAGGATCGGAAGTGAGAAAAAACAATCTTTATAGACAAAATTATTGTGGTTGTTTGTATGGATTAAATGCCCAAAGAAAATATCAAGATAAACTAGTAGATGAACTTATAATGCCAATAGGACAGCAGATACAACCTGAATCTATTGAGGAAAGATTAGAACTTTATAAACAAAGAGATAGTATAAAAAATAGCAATATTATTAAACAACGATTTTTAAACTATAGACTTCTTAATGGAAAGATAACAATCAATAAAGAGGTAATTCCATCATATTTTTTATGCTATTCAACATTAAAAAACAAAAGAACTGCAGGGAGAATTGAAAAGTCAATCAAAAATATCCATTATCTTAATCGCGATGAAGTAAAAATCATCTCTTTAGAATATTTTAATACTATTGCTAATACAAACTATACCTCTATTTATGAACTTATATACAATCCACTCAATTTTGAAGCTGAAGTAAGTTTAAGAAACCAACTTACTCAAAACCCTTATGATCTTAGTTGTATAATAGTTATAGAAAAGATTCTTGATGAAAAAATAGAAGTATCTTGCAACTCAAAAGTTTTTGAAGATGTAAAAGAAACTATTATAGTATGATTTAGTATTTAGTTTCCTATTTCCTACTAAAGCTTTCTTTAAGAACATCTTAAGTATTATTCCAAACTAAATTTTTTATAACAAGGGATAACAGCTATGGCAAACCATAAATCAGCTGCAAAAAGAGCAAAACAGACTATCGTAAAAACTGAAAGAAACAGATTCTTCAAAGCAAGAATCAAAAATGTTACTAAAGCAGTTATAACTGCAGTAGAAGCTAATGACAAAGAAACTGCAACAACAGCAATGAAAGATGCAAACAAATATCTTCACCACTGTGTAAGCAAAAATATTCTTAAAAAAGCTACTGCTGCAAGAAAAGTAAGTAGATTACAAACTAAAGTTAACGCTTTATAAGACTAATTTTATTTTAAACTATTCATATACTTTCGGTATATAAATAGTTTACTTTTCTTTATTTTACAACAAATCCACACTTAGGTATTATTATGTTACAAGAGAAACTACAACACTTTATTGATAGATATGAAGAGATAAATACACTTTTAATATCAGATACAATTACTAATGATATTAAAAAAATGACTGAACTATCAAAAGAACAGTCAAGTATTGCAAAAGTTGTTGAGGCTGCTCGTGAGTATAATACTATAATCTCAGATATAGAAGATAACAAAATGCTTTTAGGAGATGAAGAGTTAGGAGAGTTAGCAAAAGAGGAACTCAAAGAGTTAGAGGCCAGAAAACCTCAACTTGAAGAGGAGATAAAACTACTTCTTTTACCAAAAGATCCAAATGATGAAAAAAATATCTATATAGAACTAAGAGCTGGAACAGGTGGAGATGAAGCTGCACTATTTGTTGCAGATTTATTTAGAACTTATATACGATTTGCTGAAAATCAAGGTTGGAAAACTGAAATTATGAGTAGTAGTGAATCGGAATCTGGTGGATATAAAGAGATGATTTTTCTTGTAAAAGGGGAATCAGTATATAGTAAAATGAAATTTGAATCAGGTGTTCATAGAGTTCAAAGAGTTCCAGCAACAGAATCACAAGGTAGAGTTCATACAAGTGCTATTACAGTTGCTGTTATTCCAGAAGTTGATGATGTAGAGATACATATTGATCCAAATGATCTTAAGATTGATGTAATGAGAAGTAGTGGATGTGGTGGACAATCAGTAAATACAACAGATAGTGCTGTTCGAATCACTCACTTACCTTCAGGACTTGTAGTTACAAATCAAGATCAAAAATCGCAACACAAAAATAAAGAAAAAGCGATGAAAGTTTTAAAAGCTCGTCTTCATGACCTGCAAGAAAGAGAACGAATGGAAGCTGCTGGTGCAGACAGAAAAGCACAAGTTGGAACTGGAGATAGAAGTGGGCGAATTAGAACTTACAACTATCCTCAAGGAAGAATAAGTGACCATAGAATAAACTTAACACTTTACAGACTTGATGCAATTATGAATGATGGACTGCTTGAAGAGATTATTGATCCACTTATTGCAGATCATCAATCAAAACTTATGGAGATGAGTGGGGTATAATACTTCATTGTCTCCAAAACTTAAAAACTTCTAACAAAGTTTAATTAAAGAAAACTTAAGTTAGAATTACACTCTACAAAGCAAAAAAATCATAAAACGACATTGCATTGTTAAAAAAAGTAAAAATACAGGGATAAAATTATGGAAAAAATTATTGATATTATAGACTCAATTGCATATGAAAAAGGGTTAAAAGTAAGTGATGTAGAAAATGCATTGAAAGAATCACTTATAAAAACTGCGCAAAAAATGCAAGATGATAGTTTAGTATATGAAGCAGATATTGATAGAGCTAACAAAACATTAAAACTATCACAAAAAATTGAAGTAGTATCAAATGATGATAAACGACTCTCTGGTGAGGCTAGAGAGGAGCAGAATGATTGGGAAAAAGAAAATGATGTAGAGGGGAAACTTATAAATCCTGAAAACTTTTTACCAATTAATGAAGCAAAAGAGATAGACCCTGACCTAGAGATAGGAGACTTTTTAAATTATGATTTAGAATTTGAATCTATGGGGAGAAATGCTGCAACTATTTTATTTAGTAACTTAGAATATAAACTACAAAGATTTATAGAAGATAACTTATACAATAAATACAATGACCAAGTTGGAGATACAATCACAAGTGTTGTAACAAGAGTTGATCAAAATGACAACACTTTTATAGAAATAGGTGAAGTAAAAGGTATCCTTCCACGAAAAAATAGAATTAAAGGGGAGTCATTTAAAGTTGGTGATTCTTTAAAAGCTGTTGTAAAAAGTGTAAATATTGATAAACAACATGGACTTGTAGTAGAAGTTTCAAGAACTAGCCCTAAATTTCTAGAAAGTTTACTTACTTTAGAAGTTCCTGAGCTTCACGATAAAAAAATAACAATAGAAAATACTGCAAGAATCCCTGGAAGTCGAGCTAAAATTGCACTATCTACAAATGAAGCGAATATTGATCCTATTGGTGCAATTGTTGGGGTTAAAGGTGTAAGAATCAATGCTGTTAGTCAACAATTAAATGGTGAAAATATAGATTGTATTGAATACACTCCAATCAAAGAGATGTTTGTTAGTCGAGCACTAAGTCCAGCTATTGTTAAAAGTGTAAAAATAGAAGTTGGTGCTGGAGAAAAAGGGAAAGATAAAGCTATTGTAACAATTGATGAAGATCAAAAAAGTAGAGCTATTGGAAAAGTTGGTTTAAATATTAGACTAGCTTCAATGTTAACAAAATGTGAAATTGAACTGAATGTTTTAGAAGTTGGAACAAAAGCAACTGCAGCAGATGGGGTTGATACAACAGAAGAAAAATCAACAGATACTTCTGGCTTAGAGGCACTTTTTAACTAATGTCGAAAACATCAGATATATACCTATTTGATAGTGTAGAAAAAAAGAAACTATTATTTGAGCCTCAAGAAAAAGGCAAGGTAGTTATCTATGTGTGTGGTCCAACTGTATATGATGATGCACATTTAGGACATGCTAGAAGTGCAATAGTTTTTGATATGTTACATAGAGTTTTTAAAGTCAATGGTTATGAGGTAACTATGGCTAAAAACTTTACAGATATTGATGATAAAATCATTAAAAAAATGGAACAAACCAATCAGTCTCTAGATGAGATTACAACTTATTATATCAATAGTTATAAGCAAGATATGGATAAACTCCATATCTTACCAAATACACTTGAACCTTATGCTACAAAAAATATTGATGCTATGCAAACGATGTGTCAAAAACTTCTTGATACTAATAAAGCCTATACTCTAGAAGATGGTGTCTATCTTGATACTTCAAAAGATACACACTATGGTGAGCTTTCTGGCAGAGCAAGTGATGAAAACTCACAAGCAAGAGTCGAGTCAAACAATAATAAAAAAGATCAAAAAGATTTTGCACTTTGGAAATTTTTCTCAAAAGAGCAAGTAGGATATGAAACAACCTTTGGTTATGGACGACCAGGTTGGCACCTTGAATGTAGCGCTATGATTGATAAACACCTTGCAAAGCACAACTTACCATATGCTATTGATATTCATGGAGGTGGAGCTGATTTACTTTTCCCACATCATGAAAATGAAGCAAGTCAAACAAGATGTTGTACCTCTCAAGAGTTAGCAAAATATTGGATGCACAATGGTTTTGTAAATATAGATGGGGAAAAGATGTCTAAATCACTTGGAAATAGTTTTTTTCTTAAAGATGCTTTATCTAAATATGATGGTGAAGTTATTCGATTTTATATGTTAAGTACTCATTATAGATCTGATTTGAGTTTTAATGAAGAAGATTTATTAACAAGTAAAAAAAGGCTTGATAAACTCTATAGAGTAAAAAAAAGAGTTTATGGGACAACTGCGAGTATTGTCAATAAAGATATACAAAAACAACTCCTAGAGTCTTTAAATGATGATATGAATACATCAAAAGCAATAGCAGTTTTAGATGAGTATATATCTAATGTAAATGATTCTTTAAATAATAATCCAAAAAATAAAGCTCTTAAAAAAGAGTTTATAGCAACTATTGATTTTATCTCATCTCTTTTAGGAGTTGGAGCTCAAGACTGTTTTGAGTATTTTCAGTTTGGGATTACAGAAGAGGAAAAAAGTGGTATTGAAAAACTTATAGCTAAGAGAACAATAGCAAAACAAAATAAAAACTTTGAGGAATCAGATCAAATAAGAGATGAATTAACATCAATGGGAATATCTCTTATGGATACTCCAAATGGGACAATGTGGGAGAAAAACTAACTATTCGTTAGCTTTCCATTGCTTGTATAAAGTTTCATGTTCAGCAATTTCTTCTCTAGATGGTTTTCTTCTACATGAAAGATATCCTTTACTTCCATCACAACTCTCAAATGGAAATACTGTTGCAAACACCCAATAGTATCCTCCATCTTTTGTTGCATTCTTTACATATCCTGTCCATACATCTCCTGCTTGTACTGTATCCCATAATGATTTAAATGCTACTTTTGGCATATCTTGATGTCTCACCATATTATGTGGTTGATCTATTAACTCATCTAAAGAATATCCTGCTATTTTACAAAAATCATCATTTGCAAATTTGATTATCCCTTTTGCATCTGTCTCACTTACTAGGAATGCATAATCATCTAATACTGTTTCACCTGCCATATTAATTCCTTCTCTAGTTAAATTTCTTTGTTTGTGCATCTGACACTAAGTCATTTGCCATTTTACTTACATCTTCTGCTATTTGGGCAACTGAGTTTGCTTCACTTGCATTCTCTTGTGTTACTTTATCTAGCATTGTTACTGCATCATTTATTTGCTCAATCCCTGTCATCTGTTCTTTTGATGCACTTGACACATCTTCAATAAGAGCTATTGTTTGATTAAAGTTCTCATTCAGTGATTCATATCCTTGTATCATATCATCACTTACTTTTTTCCCTTCATTTGCTTTACTTGCAGCTGATTCAACAAGTGTTTTAATCTCATTTGCTGCATCTGCACTTCTACTAGCTAGATTTCTTACTTCTTGTGCAACTACTGCGAACCCTTTTCCTGCTTCCCCTGCTGTTGCTGCTTCTACTGCTGCATTAAGAGAAAGTATATTTGTTTGGAATGCTATTTGGTCTATTACTGTTATTGCTTCATTAATAGCTGTTACTTGTTCATTAATATCATCCATAGATGTTGATGTTTTACTAGCTAAGTTCATACCATTTGAAACTTCTGTTTTTACTCTTGAACCAAGTTCTGACATTTTAGAAGCGTTATTTGCATTATTTCTAGTGATACTTGTTATCTCTTCAACTGCTGCTGCTGTTTCTTCTAAGCTTGCTGCTTGTTGGTTTGCTTTATTTGCTAGGTTATTTACACTTTGTGTCATTGTTGCAGAATTTGATTGGAGGTGTTGTCCGTTTGTAAGATTTGATTTTGCGCTGTTTGCAAGAGAATCTCCTAATCTATTTACACTTTCTAAAACTACTTTCATATCTGCTTTTATTTTTTCTGGAATTATAATTGTTTTTGTAAAATCATCCTGAGAATAAGAACTTAAGACACTTGAAAGTTCACTCATAACACCCTCTAACTCATCTAACATCTTATTTACATTCAGAGTTAAGGTTGCAATCATAGGATTATTTGAATGGGCCTTTGATCTACAACTAAAGATACCTTGTTCAACTTTATCTGTAATAAGAACTATCTCACCCATAACTCTCATATCATTTTGAAGGTTAGTTTGAAAAATATCAACAGCATCATTGATCTTTGATATGATAATTCCTATTTCATCATTTCTCATATCAGTAACTTTTTCTATTTTATTTTGCTTCAAAGAGACAAAATTTAGAAATTCATTAAAATAACTATCAAATTTAGTAATTCCCTCAGTTGTATGTTTCATTATCATGAAACTAGAAAGTGCTACAGTTCCACCACAAATAACAATTAAAAAAATAACTATATCTGTTTTACCAAAATAACCAGCCATACCAACAGTTACTAGCCCTACCAAAGAAAGTAACATATTAAAAAAGATATTCTGCTTTATCGAAATATTCCCCATACTTTTTCACCTCAAATTTTCTTAGATTTTACACTATTCAAACTAAAATAAAGATTTAAATTATCATAAAATAATTAATTAAGTCATAAAACCTACTGTCTTATCTTTATCAAATTGCCCTTTTTCCTCTTTTTGAATCTCTTCTTGAAAATCTTCCACTTTAAAAACTGCTTTTTCATCTATTGCTAATTTATATGCTGTATTTTTAATCACAAGCTCTATTTGTCCACCTGTGAGTGATGATTTTGCTAATTTCTCAATATTAAAGTTTTTCTCCAAAGGTAACTCTGGTGGGAGAAGTTTCTCCCATAAAGTTTTTCTTTGTTCTAAGTCTGGTTTTAAAAACTCAATTTTATAATTAAATCTTCGAGAAAATGCTTTATCAATACTATCTAAAAGATTAGTAGTTGCAACTAATATTCCCTCAAATCTTTCAATCTGTTCTAAAAATATATTTTGCATCTGATTGTGCATCTTGTCACTACCACTTATTTGTCCACTTACACGATTACTTAAAAATTGATCTGCTTCATTTAATAACAATACTGGTTCTGTTTTAGTTTTTGTACATAATTCTTTGTATTCATCAAATATTTTTCGTACATTTTTTTCACTCTCACCCACATACATAGATAAAATCTTACTACAATCAAAACTTAAAACTTGTTTTTTAAGCGACTTTGCAAGAGCTAATGCTGTTATTGTTTTCCCAGTACCTGCTGCTCCATAAAAAATAATTCTGGCATCAATCCCTTTTTTCTTATCTTTTATTCCCCATTTTTTCAGTCTATCTACAACATCTTTATCAACTTGTCTTAATAATAGATCAAGTGTTTTTTTTGTTTTATCATTTAAAACAACATCCTCTAAAGACTTTTTAGGCTCTATTAACTCAAACATCTCTTGGTCTTGTATCAGCATATCAAGTTTTATTTTTTGTTGCCTTTTCTCTTTTTTAACTGGATGTGATATCTTATACAAAATTGACTCTGGAATATAAAAGTTTCTATTGATTCCACCAAAAGGTGTTAACATCTCATCATAATCTATTAATCCATTTGAAATAAGATTTCCGCTCTCTTCTAGTAAACTTCTGTGTTTTATCTTCTCATAATCATCACTTGAAACCAATGCAATCAAAGAATTCATATCGCGAATTGACTCATCACTTCCACCATATTCCTCTTTTAAAAGTGCCAAAAATATCATTTGCTCTTTTTCAGCTAACTCATGTTGTTTAAAAAAATCTTCGAGCATAATATTATTTTTTGTAGTCTCTACTCTTTCTTTTATCCGATTTTCTAAAAGTGAGAGTTTACTTCTAAGACGATTTGCATTTGGCGAATTTTCATCAAAATTATGTTTTACAATATTAAGCTTTTGTGCTAAATCAATTTTAAAAAACTGATCTTGTAAATACTCGAGATGATCACTATACTCTTTAATCTCTGGTAAAGTAAGTTCAAGTGAACCAACCTCTAAAAGTTTTAAAAATGAGCTACTTAAACTCACTGCTGTATTTATAAGTTCAAGTTGTGACAACTCACTTATTTTTGTAGTGATAAAGTTACTTTGGGTTATCCACCCTAATTCTAATAAGTTTTTAATCAAATAGATATGCTCTATATGTTCAAGTTTTTTAATATCATAAAATTCACCTAAGATATCTACAACAAGGATATTATCATTTCCTATAATATATTGTTTTGTGAGGTATTGTAAAACTTTTACCTCTTCTTGATTACATTTTAAATGTGCATAAATATCTAACTTATTTACCTCTTGTGACTCCACAAATAATTTTACATTTTTCAATTTTTTTCTCTCTTTTTAAACCAGCTTTTTGCCTGTTTTATATCTTCTAAAATTTGTTCTTTTAACTCTTCATACTTTTCATACTTTTTATTTTCTCTTAATTTTTTAAAAAATACAATCTCAACCTTTTTTGGGATTTCTAGGGATGAGATATCTTCTAAAATATGTGTCTCTACAGCGAACTTCCCATCAGTAGAAGCTCTATGTCCTATAAAAGAAACTGATTTGTAAGAGTTATGACTTAAAATAGTTTTAGTAACATAAATACCCTCTTGTGGTATTAAAAAATCTTCTACATCAATATTTATTGTTGGGACAAACTGCTTTGAACCTAATCCTTGTCCTCTAATAGGATTTCCTTGTAAGCTATAGTCATAACCTAAAAGTTTTTGTGCAACTTCTATATTACCATCTCTTAAATACTCTCTTATAACTCTTGAATGTACTGCAATATTTGAAACTTTATACTCATCAACTACAACTACAATACCTTTAAATATCTTTTTTAAATTCTCAATATTAGATTTTGCTTGATGTCCAAAATGAAAGTCATATCCCACTACTATTTTTTTTAGATTTGGAAACTCTTCATATAATAACTTTATAAACTCTTCGCCGCTTAAGTGCTTAATATTTTCCAAAGGATAGTAAAAAAGTGGATAGTCAGTATGTTTAGCCCTATGTGTATCGGGTGATAAATTAGCATATTGAGTAGATATTACTACAATCGCACCATTCTTATCTAGTTTTGAAAAAAGCTGTTGATGTGCCATATGCATACCATCAAAACCACCTATTGCGATACTTGTAATTTGATTTTTTATATAAATTCCTTTTAAAATAAGAGTTAAAAATTTAATTTGATATAATACCAAAAAATCATTAAGGAATCTATTATTAACTGTAAAATAAATATCTATCAAATTGTCAAAAAATCAAACGACCAATTTGAACCAATTATCAATGAATTTATAAAGATGTCAAGTAGATTTGCCAAAATAGAGGTACATAGTTTGTTTAATAAACAAATCTCTAAAGCACAAACGATAGGTGAAGTTGAGTCTCAAAAAGCATACAACGAATTATATATTCCAAAACTCTCAACAGGGTATAATATAGCACTTGATGTATTAGGAAAACAAATAGATAGTTTTAAGTTCAGTACACTTTTAGAGGATAAAACTACAATCAATTTTTTTATAGGTGGCGCATATGGATTTGATAGAGATTTTTTAAAACAATGCGATAATACAGTCTCTCTTAGCCAACTCACAATGGCACATAAAGTAGCAAACTTAGTTTTATGTGAACAGGTTTTTAGATCTCTTTGTATATTGAATAACCATCCTTATCATAAATAATTTAGTAAACTTTTAGTATAATCCCTCAACATTATAAAAATAGGATGAGAAAGTGGCGTCGCACAAACAAATAGAAGAGTTAAAAGAGATGTTAATTGAAAGAAAAAACATCATTCAAAGCAATATAGATGACAGTATGGATAACATATCAAAACTACACGATTGTGATTGTAAAGATGATTTAGATTTTGCAGAAGCTAGTAGTGATAGCTTTACTTCAGGTATAATAATAAACCAACAAAAACAAGAGTTAAAAGAGATTGATGAAGCTCTTAAAAACATCGAAAATAATACATATGGTATTTGTGAGATGTGTGATGAGATGATTGCAATAGGAAGATTAAAAGCAAAACCTTTCGCAAAATTTTGTACAGATTGTAGAGAGATTCACGAAAACAACAATCAATAAGATACCAAAGGGGATACAATGGGATTAAAAAAATATATATTAGGTTCAGTTATTTTAATATTAGCAGTTTTTGCTTATACATTTAGTCTTGAATCAGGTGACTATAGAGTTGAATTATTTGACTTTGTTTTAATACTCCCTATTGCTGCGTGGATTGTTTTCCCAACATTAGTATTATTTATCGTAACAGTTTTACATATACTTTTTTATGGTGCAAAAAACTATTTTAATAACAAAGCTATCACAAAAGATACTGAGTCTTTAAAAGCACTTATCAATAAGAAACTTCTTAATGAATCTTCAAAATTAAATTTTCAAAACAAAACTTTTAAAGAGATTGGTGCAATAGTTGAGCAACTTGAAATTGATATAACAAATAGTAACTTTAGTTGTGATGATAAAAATATAAATAAAACAATTGATCAAATATTTACTATTAAATCTGGAAAATATATCTCTACAAAAGAGTTAAAACTAGATAATCAAAATCCTTTAATGATAGAGAATTTTAAAAATAGAATTGAACAGGATGTTGAGTTTGCTTTAGAAGTTATCCAAAAGTCAACTAATTATCCTCAAGCTATTTTAAAGCCAGCTTTTTTAAAAGTGCTAGCCGATAAAAGTATGACTACAATTAAAAAACTTTTAGACAGCGTTGCTTTTGATGAAGAGATGGCAGTTTTACTTCTTAAAAAAGATGGTGAACAAGATAATCAGTTTGCAATGACAAATGAACAAATTTTAAATATTATTAAAAAAGTAAACTTAACAAATACGCAACTAATTCAAATTGCAAAAAGTTATAAAGCACTTATGTCACCTGATCAAATTATTAAACTTTTTGAAGACTTAACAGTAGAAAATGAAGAGTATACATTTGCATACCTTTATATCTTAGCAGAGTATGAAATGGTTGACAAGATGAGAGATATACTTGAAAACAGTACACCAACAGAATTTACACCTTTTAAAGCATTAGTTGATTTAAAAGATGCTGGAAAAAATACTTACTCTTTAGATTCTATTTGTTATAAATAATCTCCATTACATGGATAATAAAATCTTAGACTTTTCAAAACCTGTAATTGCACTAGCTCCACTTGCAGGTTACACTGATCTTCCTTTTAGATCAGTTGTAAAAAACTTCGGTGTTGACTATACTGTTAGTGAGATGATAAGCTCAAATGCCCTTGCGTATAATAGTGAAAAAACTTTCAAGATGCTTACAAAATCACCTAATGAAGATCCCTATTTTGTACAACTCTCCGGAAGTAAACCAGATATTATGCAACTTGCAGTTGAAAAACTCAATATGATTGAGGGTATTGCAGGAATTGACCTAAACTGTGGTTGTCCTGCTCCTAAAGTTTTTAATCATGGAAGTGGTTCAAATCTCTTAGGTGATCTTCCTCGACTTCAATTGATGCTAAAAACTATAAAAAAATATTCCAATAAACAATACACTACAGCAAAAATACGAATTGGAATTGATGAGAAGATTCCTGTTGATATTGCAAAGGCAGTTGAGGATTGTGGTGTTGATTTTATAGCTGTTCATGGGAGAACAAAAAAGGGAGCTTATAAAGCTCCTGTTGATTATGATGCAATTGCAGCTATAAAAGAAGCTGTAAGCATACCAGTTATTGCAAATGGTGATATCACAGATTTAGCAAAAGCAAAATATGTTTTAAACCATACAAAAGCAGATGGGATAATGATAGGACGAGGTGCGGTAGGAAAACCATGGGTATTTCACCAAATAGCATCAAACAATGAAATAATATCAGATGAACTAAAAAAAGAGATTATCATTGAACATTTTAATAAAATGATTGAACATTATGAAGAGTATGGTGTCGTTATGTTTAGAAAACATCTACATACATATTCAAAAGGATATGATGGTGCAAATAATTTTAGAGAAAAAATAAACAAAATAACATCTCCAAATGAAATGTTAGAAGTTATAAAAGAGTTTTTTTAATTTTTTTGTTCTAAATATGAAACTATAGCTTTTAGAAGCTCCTCTACATCAAGAGGTTTTAAAAGATATCTATATATTCCTATCTCATCAGCTCGTAAAAATGACTCATAATCGGCATCTGCACTCATTAGAATTGAGGGTGTCTCTTCTTTAATTGCTTTTATATTGGCAACCATATCAAGACCATCCATATTTGCCATTTTTAAATCTGTAATTACAAAATCTATATGTTGGTTTTTTTCAAAGATTTCAAGACCATCTTCTCCACTTCTTGATAGGAAAACATTATTGAAAACTTTTTTAAACACAGGCTCTATTGCGTCAATAACCAATTGATCATCTTCAACAAATAATATGTTTTTATCTTTTAGTATATCTATATTCAAATTTTACCTAAAAAAAAAGCTAAGTGGTAAATGCCACTTAGCTTCTTTAATCAGAAGATATGATTACCCTAAAAATGGGTTAGCATATAATGCAATTAAAGCAATTACAAGTGTATAAATAACTTGTGCTTCGATCATCGCTAAAGCAATGAACATTGTAGTCATAAGTTTTCCACCCATACCTGGATTTCTAGCTGTACCAGCTATAGTTGCAGCAGCAGTATTACCCATACCAACAGCTCCACCAAGAGCAGCAAGACCAAGACCAACACCAGCAGCAAGTACTGAGTAAGCTTTTAAAGTTTCGTTAGCAACATTTGCATCAGATGCGAAAGCAGCAGTTGCAATAGCAACCATTAAGAATAGAATTTTTTTCATCTATTTTTCCTTTTATAATATTTTATTGTACCAAAAGTCTGTTCGGATAGCGTAACCACATCTAAAAAAGATATAGCAATACAAACATAAATGCCTATATTTCCCTACTAAATACTCTTAAGTGGCGTAATTATATAGAAAACTTTATTAAAAGTCAAAATTATCTGAAATAATATACTCTAACTCTTCCATATAAGTATCAAATTTAATATTTTTCACCACCTGATAATTCTCTTTTTGTATCTTTTTTAGCTCCTTTTTATTTCCAAGAAGTGCATCAACTTTAAAAGGTGTATTTCTATCCTTTTCCCCTAATATTAAAGAAAATGAATCTATTATCTCTGAAGATGCATTATCACTACTTACAAATACAGCATTTTTAAAATACATAGCTTTGAGTACATTGAGGGCAAAGAGTTTTTGTTTTGTTGGTAATATAAACATATCTGCTACAATAAATAGTTCATCAATATTTGTGTAGTTTTCTAAAATTATTGTTTTGTTATCCAACTTATAGTGATTTACTCTCTCTTGGATTTTTTGTTTCTCTTGAGTATTTGTTTCTATCACTATTTTATAATTATCCCTCTCCAGACTACGAACTATCTCTAAAAACTTCTCTAGTCCACTTAAAATCAGATTTTTACCCGTAAAGAAAATTATCCTCTGCTCTTTTTCTATTTCATATTTTTTTCTAAACTCTTTTTTTAGTTGTTTACTATATTTTAATTGTGTATTAATATAGGGATAGATTACAAATATTTTACTTGCTTTTATATATGTTCTTTTTTCACATATTTGCTCTTTAAGAGCATTTGAATTAACAATTGTTACTTTTGAGTGTTCTATAATATCTAAAGCTTTAGTATTGATTGAACCTTGATGAAAATAGATATCAGGATATTTTTTCTCTTTAAGAAGGAGTTTTTCAAAAAAAGATTGTTCAGTATAATAGGTTATCTCAAACTTTTTTTCTAACTCTTTTATCACTTTTGTTTTGGTATTAATTGCAATATGTAGTTTTTCCATTTTGCAATTATACCAAAAAAATTATTTTTTTAAAGCCTTTGCCCAAGACTCCATTAGATTGTGAAGTTCCTCTTTTGGTGCTTCTATAAAATCTATTACAAATTTATCCTCAAACTCACATATACCTATACTTCTAGGTCGAGCAGCTAGTATCTTTGTATTTGGAATTGCTGCGCCAAAACAAAATACAACATTTTGAGCATCGATTAATCCCTCTAGAATCTCCCCTTCTAAATTTTTTGTATGTGTATAATGGTCGAATACTGCTATAAACTTTGCTATTGAATGATTCTCTATTTTTTCTTTAAAATATGAAACAACCTCTTGTGTATTCTTTACACTTACTTCATCTTTTGTTAACTCTAAGCTAAATACTGGATATTTATCCATAAACATTGTTTTTTTCATCTATTTTATCTCCTCTTTATATGTTAAAAATGATTCTACTGCACATTCTAAAGTTTTCGGGATATCCTTACCTTCAGTGTCCATAAAATCAATTTGTACTTGGTATACCACTTTATTGTTTTGATTTTTAAATTTCATCACCACATAGCCACGAAATAATTTACAATTATCTGACTTTTTCTTGGGATCTTCTTTGTCATTTTCATATACTTTATATTCAACTTGTACTATCTCATCTTTTTTTCTTTCATTTTCCACTTTTTGAAGAAGAAAATAGGCAAAGTTTTTATCAAGTTTTTCCATATCAACAAAATCAAATAGTGAAGATTTCATATAAGTTGCTTTATCAATACCTGATATTATTCTATAATTGCCATGAACTAATAATTCTTGTGCTTCTTGAATATCCTCAAGCCCATAGCCTCTTTCAAATGCCGTTGTTTTTTTATGACAATCTAATCTTTTAACTTTTCCTGGTACTTTGTCTTTTGTCATTTGAGTATATACACTATTACCAATTAAACCCAAAATAACCAATACAAAAAAAGCAATAATATATTTTTTCATTTCTATTCCTGAATACATATTTCATTTTTTGTCATATGTAAAACTGTTTGATATATAACTATAAGAATAATAATTGTAGTTACTGCTATCATAATATAAGAGAGTAATAGAAGTGCAAAATCATTTAATACATGATACATAAGCATAGAACTAATAGCCATAGCCGCCACTGGGAATACAAAAGCCCACCATGAGATAAAAAACTGTATTTTTAAAAAACTTTTATACATAAATGCAACTAACAATGTAAAAAATAAAGCAAGATTAAATAACATCATTGCAAAAGTATCAATCACCCCAAATAATTTAAAATACGCAATAAATCCAACAGCTGGAGGGGCTATAAGGATAAACATAGTTGGCATAAATTTTACAGCTAACTGATGGTGAAAAATAATTCTATTTAATATAAGTGAAAATAAAATTATCCAAAAGAATATCCCAACACTAAAGAAGTACATTAATACTCCATTAGAAGCAAAATCAATTCCACCAACAGGAATCAATACATTTCCAACAATTGGGATAAACCATGCTGGGTTTGAGTGTGATAATTCTTGATTATCTTTTATCCAAAAAGCAATTGTATGCATGGTAAGGTAAAAGTGTAATGCTGTACCTGGGTACCAAAAAATAGCACTTACTGTTGGGAACTGTTCTTTATAAATAATCGCTAACATTAACATAGAGATAGAAACTGCTGCAAAAAAATTAATTCTTACAGGATGACTAAATTCGTTTTTTACTGCGTTTGCATAGGTAACAAACTTCATAAGATATATGATACTTACACCTGCAAATATAGCTGTAGTTATATACATCAAACTTGTACCAATAATGTGAGGGAAATGTAGCCAAAGGGCTGCTTTTTGATAAGTGATAGTAAGTCCACTCATTCCCATTACAATGGCATACATCATAATAGGAAAGAATTTCAATCTATTTTTTTCTTGTAAAACTTCCACAAAAATCCTTTTTTAATAACTATTAGTTATATTATTTATAAGTTATTATTTTTGTGGAATTTTATCATTTTTGTGAACAAATGTCAATTAAAAGTTTTTAGTTGTATTAATTCCAGGTTTTTCTGGACTCCCTACATAATCGTCATTTGAATTGTAATTATATTTTAATAGGGCAAGTATTGCTCCAACTATTAAACATATAGCTACTACTACCTTTACTGTTCTTCTTTTTTGTGGAGATTCATTATTATTATAATCTTCAATATCTTCTAATGTTGGTTCATTTTTCATGGTATTATCCTTTGTGTTGTTAAATAATGTATAAAAAAAGCTAGAAGTGTGTCGCTTCTAGCTCTTTGACGAAATCCAAGTTATGCTTTGGACTTTAAAAGGAGAGTGTATGAACACTGTGAAAGTATATTAAGTTTGGTTTAAATAACTCTTAAATTATATTTGTAACTTATGTTTATTATAATATCTTATTAAAATTTAACTTAAATAATTTTTATAATACCATATACTAAAGTGCCACAAAGCATAGAAGTGTTGTTTAAGCTTATTTTGACTTGCTTGATTATAAAGATATTTTACATAAGTTTCATTAAAAAGATTTGTCTCTTTATTCACCTTTAAAATATCCTCTAAAAGTTTCTCTTTATATTCATTAAATAGCCATTCGTTAAAAGGGCTATTAAAACCTTTTTTTTGTCTATTAATTATCTCTTGAGGGATATATTTTGAAGCAATTTTTTTTAGTAAATATTTATTTGTATCTCCAACTTTTAATTTTGAATCAATACTAAAGACAGTATCAACAAGTCTAAAGTCTAAAAATGGATTTCGAGTCTCAACAGAATTTGCCATACTCATCTTATCAACTTTACTTAATAATGCTTCCCCTAACCAAATTTTCATATCAATATAACTCATCCAATCTACAGGGTCTTTTTTTGGATTTTCTGTTTTAAAAGTAGCCACTTTTAGAAGAAGCTTTTTTCGTTGCTTTTCTGTAAAAATTTCACCAAAACTATTATATAGATTCTCTTTTTTTATAACCCGTCTTAGATACTCTGATTCTTTTGTATCTGCTTGCAATGTAGAGATAATATCATCCATAAAACTATATTGATCAGAGGAAAGGGTATCCCTAAAATTATAATATTTTAAAAACTTAGCATAATTATCATATCCTAAAAAAAGCTCATCACTCCCCTCTCCACTAAGTACAGTTTTAATTCCTTGTGTTTTTATCTCTTTTGTTAGATGCCATAAGAGGGATACTAGCTGGATCAGCATGTGGCTCCTCTAGATTTTCAAAAACATCTTCTAAGCTATAAATAAATTCTCTTTGTCCTATCTCTAGACTTTTGTGGTTACTATTTATATTTTTTGCAACTATTGAAGCATATGGAAGTTCACAATATTTTTTATTTGTTTTATATCCAACACTAAAAGTATTTATTTGATGATTTGTATGTTGTGCGTAAATAGTAGAGATTAAAGAGCTATCAATACCCCCACTTAAAAGTGTTCCCACTTCAACATCACTTTTCAATCTTTGCTGTACACTATTTACTAAAAGTTTTTCAATAGATTCTAAGGCACTTTTTTCATCTTTTATAGCTTTATATGTTTTTATTTTATAGTATTTTTTTATACTAAGTTTCCCTTTTTCATACAATAAATAACTACTTTTATCAAGCTTCAATATATCTTGATAAAAGGTATGAGGGGCTAAGGGAGTAAAATATTGTAAGTATTGAGAGAGAGCCACTTTATTGAGTTTTGGTGTGTATCCTAGAAGTTTTATAATAGGTTTTATCATACTAGAAAAAATAAACTTACCATCTTGTTCAAAATAATAAAATGGTTTCTTTCCATATCTATCCCTAGCACAAAAATATCTTTCTTTTTTAATATCATAGATACAAAAACTAAAAGCACCATTTAAAAGGTTTAAAAAATCTATATCATATTTTTGATAAAGACGAATAAGTACTTCTGTGTCACTAGAGGTTTTACATTGTAAATTTTCACTTATCTTTAACTCATCATAATTATAAATTTCACCATTAAAAACAATCACAATATCATCAAACTCCATAGGTTGATTTGCTTCACTATCAAGATCAATAATACTAAGTCGAGTATGCCCAAAATAGTTGTTATCAATCTTTTTTATAGAAGTATTATTTGGTCCCCTATGTTTCATCAAAGATGTAACCATCTTAAAATCTATATTGTAATTATGATTTGTACCAACTATTCCACACATTTTTATACCTTTAGTTTATACACTTTAACAAGAGGTGTTAAGATTACTGGTTCAAATAACTCTTTATCATAATCTTCAAATACAAATAATTGAATATAGGTAGAGCTATAGACACTATTATCTACTACTAAAAATTGATTATAATCATACATATAAATAATATTAATAGTAGAGTCATTATTAATAGTTTGCACTTGTTTTTGTAATTTTCCAGTTGAATCATAATATACTTTTACAAAATTATTGATAGAGATAAGCTGATTTCCAACTTGTAATTCTCCTGTTGTTTTCATAACCTTTATATCATTTCCAAGATCAATAAGAGTATCATAATCTTTAAATTTTTTAGTAAAATAAAAAAATGGTTGCTTCCCTTTTTCTCCATTCATAAGGTTTATATTTGAAAAAAGATTAATAGTGGGATATATATCTATCATTCTATTAGGTAGATACAAGTAGATATCTCTACTACTTTGGGGTAACTTTATATCTGTTTTTAATGATTCTAAAAAATCATTTGTATCTTTAAAGTTATAATCAAGTGTCATATTTGCTATATTTGTACGATTTTTATCATTTTCTACGATAAAAGATTGCTCTGTATATTCCACATCAAGTCGTAACATATTTGCAGATTCTTTTTGTGACTTTGTGAGTGCAAAGCTTGTTGGAAAATTTATAGCACCACTATGTTTTCCCCCATCACTTAATGTTTTTGTGTCACTGTAGTATCGTATAGGGTATCCATAATCCCACCATCCAACTACATAATCATCCCTTTTGGCTATAGATTTTAATTTGTCAAGAACCTCCACTTCAGCTTTATTAAAAACTGTTGGTACTCGATATTCAATTATATGATTAATATTTGGAACCAAAGCTAAGATTGTTAAAGTTGCTAGTACACTATGTCTTACAACACTATTTTTAAAAAAATTAGCTATTTCGTAGATAAAAAAACCAACTCCAAGTGCCATAATAGGAACTGCATAAATAGTAAATCGAAGACCTCCACTATATGCCAAAAAACCTAACCCAACTAAAGGAAGTCCAAGGAGCATAACAGGATATCGAATAACTAACCAAATGTATCCTATAACACCTACCAAAAATGTGATGCTATGACCGCTGATTCGATTTGCAAAAGTTTCAAAAGGTATCTGCCCAGCTTCTCTTATTGTTTGCATAACCGTATAATAATGTAACTTTAAATCTTCCCCTACTACACTAATATGGTCTTTGAAAACATAGCTTTTAAGTTGTCCCAAAATAGGATCAAACCCACCAGTAGCCATAAATAATACTAACGATAATCCAAAAAGATAATAAAGATATTTTTTAAATACTTCACTCTTATATTTTAATATAAAAAACAAACCAACAACAATACCAAATCTACTCCACCCATCTAGTCCCATCATTGCAAACATCATAAAAGTAAGTAGTGTTAGGTTGTATTTAAACTCTTGCTTTTTTATCATCAAATATATCACATAAATAAATATAAGTCCAAAAAAAGCAAACTCTAAACTATAACTTTGTGGATACCACCATCTATAAGCTATAATATCAAGTGCTGTTATAATAAGATATTTTTCCTCTTGCGTTTTCAAAGCCCAAATAAGAGACCAAAGTAATACTGTAGGAAACAGAATATTTAAAAAATCTGTATCATAGTATCCAACCATAGTACGATTATAATAACTCCAAGCTATACTAGCTACTAATGCTGCAATAAAACCAACCTCAAGTTTCTCTACACTTTTACCTATCAAAATAATAGGAATAACTAACAAAGAGGCAAAAAAAGCAGGGATATAAAATATTATAGTTTCAAAACTAAAAGGGAAAATTGTAGCTACAATTGCAGTAAGTTTTGCAGTTGCTGTACTAACTGGTGAATTTTGATTTATATTTTGTTCACCACTTAAAATATCTCTAGCCCCCTCAGCCCAATAATAACCATCATTTGTATTTATCATAAACTGATTATTAAACTTGAACTGTTCATAGTCACTAAACTGATAGACCCAAATAAGTCGTAAAGAAAAACTAAACATAAAAGCTATTAATATGAAAAGTATTGTTTGTTTATTTTTTGAGAATGACAATGTAAATATTTCCTTTAGCTATTAAATTTATAACCCATTTATTATAAAGATTTTTTTCGAATTTTTTCCATATAACTATTTTTCATAAACTCTTCCATCTGATTATTGCTTGAATATTCATAACCAAAAACATCTTTCCATAAACTATGGGCTTCCATACACATATAAAAATAGACTTTTCCATGCCATGGTTTAAAACTATTATAGAGATGTGAAAACATCTCTTTTTTTGTCTCTATACTATAAGATTGTTTTCCATTGATTGTCTCAAAAGGCATTTGAAGTATTTTTGTTTTCATTTCTCTCTGCTCGAAGCTGTTTAATTACAGGTTTTATAAATGTTAATGTTCCCATTGATATTAGTACTACTTCATTAGGTGTAAAAGTTTCAAGTAAATTATCATATATATTTTTATAATCATTTAAATAATCTTTATAAACACACAATTGGATGAAAGTGAAATCCCACCAGAACACCTTTGTTGTGATAAAGCTCTTGCACTATCAATTCTCTGTTCAAGTGATGCTGTTAGATGTTCCTCATTTTTTATAATTGTTGGTGTATTTAAAGACCAAGTTACTATTATATTTTTTGGTACTTCGTTTTCTAAAAAGTATTTAATATTATTTGACTTTGTTTTAAACTCTAAAATAACTTTAGGATTATTTTTAGCAAAATCAAATAGAGCATCTAATACCTCTTCACGATTTCCCCACATCAAGCTATCACTACTTTGCCCTGTTCCTATGTGGTAAACTTCATTTGAATCAAGTTCAAGATTTAGAATTTTTTCTTTAAAGTCCTTATCAAATCCTATTTTATTTTGATTATAAAAACTCTGAATTGAGCAATAACTACAGTCAAACCCACAAGACTCAACTGCATCAAGAGTTAGAAGATTACAACATCTTGTCCCCTCACTTGCAACTGGACAGGCTCCTAGTCCTATACCTTTTTTCTCAATTTGTTTAAATTACAAATTTGCGTACATCATATTTGATATCCTCAAATTCTTTATAATCATTTGGTTTTTCTTGAAGCTCTTTATGTATTTTAGTATAGTATTCAAATATCTTTTTTGATAATTGTTTCCCACTATATTTTTCCTCATATTCAATAGGAAAAATATCATCAAATGGCTTTTCATTCCACATAAAAAAATCTTTTCTTATATCCTCATAAAATCTTTTTTTGTGAAACCGTAAAATTATATTTTTCTAAATCCATCTATTTAGTAAGTTCTATTTTTTTAATAGCTTTTTCCATAATACAATATATGAATCATCTAGATACATAACAAGTCAATCTAACTTACTTATCTC
>OZ223245.1:0-205302 GCA_965140475.1 Arcobacteraceae bacterium | reverse complement strand
ACAAAAATGGAATGAAAGTCCTCAAACTGGTTGGTACAGTATGCTTTGGGCTGGAGAAGAAGTATCTAAAACGGGTTGGGAAGGGAGAGAAGCTATTTATGGTACATACACAGGACAAATAATATCAAAAGATGTTTATAAAGATTCTGGACTTACTGTTGATATAAGAAATCATGCAGCTATTTACTACAATCAAACAGCAGCTTATACTCTTCATAAAGTATGGGATAAATGTGATAAAAGTAAAGAAATATGTGTTCCAAGTGTTACTAACAATGAAGCCCAATTTCCAGAAGGCTCAATTATAGTAAAATCAGCAGGTGTGACAGCAACACCAGAGCAATGGCCCGTATTAGAAGGGGCAGCAAAATGGCAAATATATAGAAAACCTTTTGATTTAAAGGGAACCATAGAAGATGCAAAACCAGAAGTGACAGATATAAGAGTTGGTATATTTGATATTTTGATAAAAGATTCAGTTGCTTCTCCTCAAACAGGTTGGGTATTTACCACTTTAGTTTATGATAAAGATGCAAAAGGTGATAATGCTTGGGATAGAATGGTTCCTCTTGGTGCAATGTGGGGGAATGACCCAGATGTGAACTCTGCAAAAAATCCGACACAAGAGCTAATGGAAACTTATATAAACCCTAAAGCACCAGCTTGGACAAAAGTAACACTAGGATATGGGAAACGGATGTCTGGACCTTTTGATATTGCTGTAAAGTATAATGTTGAAGTTGATGGAAAGATGGTTAAGTCTTTGAGAAGTTCATCATGTGTAAGTTGTCATGGTACATCAAGTTTTATGCTTAATGATGATAAAATGATCACTTATTTTTACCCAGCAAAAGAGTTTAATAAGCAACCATGGAAAATGTATACCCCTGGTTCAAAAGAGTGGAATGAGTGGTTTCAAAATAGAGCAGGAGATGAACCACAATCAAAACAAGATGGTGTGATTGCCTTGGACTACAGTACATTTTTGGAAGCAGTTTTAATGAATTATGCAGCATCAAATAGTAATGTAAGTGATGATGTTTTATTAAAATGGAAAAAATACCAATATTTTAGAAGTCACCATTAGATATTTGTGATGGACTAATGAAAGAGGATATAAATTGATAGAAAAAAGTAGGTTAACTGATTTCATAAAAGATAAAAATTTTGATATAGAAAATTTTTTGGTTTTATCTATAAATTTATGTAAAGCTTTACTCGTTGTACATAAACAAAAAAAAATAGTTGGAAACTTAACACCAGATAATATAATTATAGATAAAAATCAAAATATAACTTTGGATATAGAGTATGTAGATAATAATATAACTAACACTATTTATAAAGCACCAGAACAAAGTGATAGGATTAATAGTAATATTGATAGTTCTGTTGATATATATAGTTTAGGTATCATATTCTATGAGATACTTGATTCTGAATTTAAAAATAAATCAAATACAAGTAAAGAGATAGACTATGAGCTGTTAACTACAAAAATCCCTTTTTTAAGTAGTGACAAAGTACCAACTGTTTTATCACAAATCATAAACAAAATGATAGTAAAAGATAGCCGTGTAAGATATCAGGATATAGTTTCTGTATACGCTGACCTTAATAAAGTTTTAAAAGAATATCAAAAAAATAACTCTCTTACAACATTTAAAATAGATACATTAAATAATCAGTTAGGATTAAATCAAACAGATTTTATTTATGGGAGAGATTCTCAAGAAAAAGCATTACATAACATTATAAATTCACAACAATATTTAAATGTATTAGTTGGTTTATTCGGTAACTCAGGTATTGGAAAATCCTCTTTAGTAAATAAAGTATTAAAATCGCACAAAGAGAAGTTTAGTTATATCTTGGAATTAAAATTAGAAAAATATAAACAAAATGCACCTTATGAGATATTGTATGGGGCATTGAGAGATTTAACAAAACAGATTATCATAAAAGATGAAAAGTCAATTGAAAGTTATAAGTATAAATTACAAAATATTTTAGGTAGTGATGCTCCAAATATTAATCGATGTGATTCCAGAAATAGAGCTTATTATTGGAAAACAAGAAAATATAAGTGAGATTAATCCATCTGATATGAAAGTAAGGTTTGATAATTTACTTGTGAACTTTATGAAGCTTTTTTTTTACTACCCAAAAGCCTTTATGTATTTATATTGATGATTTACAATGGGCAGATGATATTACTATAAAGTGGTTAGAAAATATTCTTTTAAATTTAAAAAATATATTTGTTTTTGTAACTTATAGAGATGAAGAGGTTGATGAAAACCATATTATAAATCAGATGATGAAAAAACTTGATTCTTTTGATGTTGAGATTCAAGAATTCAAAATAGATGCCTTAACTAAACAAGATATAGAAAGTTTGCTTGTTGATGCAATGCAGTTAGAACAAGCTAGTGAAGTTTGTGAAATTATATATAATAAAACGGAAGGAAATTCATTTTTTGTAAAACAGTATATAAAACAACTGCAAGAGGATCAAGTATTGTGGTTTGACCCAGAAAGTTTACAGTGGTATTGTGATTTAGAAAAGTTAAAAAATCTTCCAGTTAGTGATAATGTTTTTGAAGTATTAAGTAAACGAATTGGTCAACTTGATATAAATGTACAAAAACTACTTAATATTGCAGCCTCAATAGGAAATGTTTTTTCTAGTGAGTTATTACAAAAAATTTATAATGATGATAGTTCTTTTGATTATGTTATTAATAAAGTTTTAAAAGATGAATGGATAGTTTCTAAAGATGACAAACAAAATACAACTTATCGTTTCTCACATGATAAGTTGCAACAAATTGTTTATTCAAGTATTGAAAAAGAGAGTTTAAAAAAGATACATTTTGAGATTGGAAATTATCTATACAAAACAGATATTGTAGGTAAAAAACTTATAAACTGTACAAACCATCTCAATATAGGAGTTGAGTTTTTAGATGATTTAGAGTTATTAACTGAACTTAATACTAGAGCCTCTTTACATTCAAAAAAAAGTGGTGATTTTATAAATGCTTTAGAGTATATAAAACAAGCAATGGGTTTAATAAAACAAGAAACTTATACAAAAAAAGATATTTTTATACTTAAAGAGCGAGCTGAGTGTGAACATCTTTGTCACAATAGCCAAGAGGCGATTAAATATTATGAAAATAGCATTAGAATTAAGTGAAGATATTAAAACTAAAGCTTTAATATATGAACTTCTTATTAAATTATATTCTGATATTTCAGATTTTAAAAAAGCATACGAAGTTGGAAGAGTTGCTACTGCTCTTTTTTGGTTTTAACATGCCAAAAAGTTTTATTCCACCTTTATTTATAATTGATTTTGCAAGGGTGAAATTTAAATTACGAAATAAAAAAATAGCTGATCTCATCAATATAGAAGAGTCTTTTGATGAGGAGTTTAAACTTTTAATAAAAATAGCTGCAAATACTTTACAAGCTGCATATCAAATCAAACCAGAACTTTGTGTGGCAAATGCTTTAAAAATAGTTGAGCTTTGTTTAGAAAAGGGCTTGACAAAAGAATCTGTTATAGCTTTTACAGTTTTTGGAGTTATCTTTCAAGGTGGAATTTTAGGAAACCATACTTTAGGATTTGAGTATTGTACTCTCTCAACAAAGATGTTAGAAAAATTTAACAATACCATACAACACGCTGAGGTAAAGTTTGTTTGTGGATATTTTGCAACATCGTGGAAACAGTCATCACAATACACAGAAGATATATGGTATCAATCTTACAAAGATGGTTTGGCTATAGGTGACTGGTTTCATACTAGTTGTGCAGCAGCTGGGATTGTACAAAGTATGTTTATGCGTGGGGTTGATTTTGAGACTATTTTAGAGAAAATAGAAGAGTTTAGGGTAGTTCTTAAAAATATAGGTTTAGAGGAGCAATGGGGTGCAATACAAAGTGTAAAGCAAGCTATATTAAATCTACAAGAAAAAACCTTATCTCCACTTTATTTTGATACTAAAAATTTTAATGAAGCACAGTATATTCAAAATTTAGAAAAATATAATTCAAAACATTTTGCACATTATTATTTCATAAATAAGCTTATCACATTATATATACATCAAGAGTATCAAGAAGCTTTTAAAATATCAAATTTAGGAAAAAATTTCGCAAGTTCTTCAAAAGGGATGTTACACAATACCGAACATCTTTTTTATGAGGCTTTAACAGTAGCACAGCTTTATAAAGATGAGGGATTAGTAAATCGTATTAAATACAAAACTGTAATATATCAAACAATCCAGAAGTTTAAAAAATACTCTTCTGATTGTTCAGAAAACTTTATAGCAAGAAAATACATACTACAAGGGGAATTGTGTAGGTTAAATAATAATTTTAATGAAGCTATAAACTTTTATGAACAAGCAAATAGTAGTGCCCAGATATATTTACAAACAAATTTACAAATAATAGCTACTAGATTAATAATTCAGATATATGAAAACTTAGGGCAGATTAAACCAGCTAAACTTTATAAAAATGAATTATCAAGTAACTTCCAACAGTGGGGAGTTACTCCAAGAACTACACAAAGAGATATAAATAATATAAAATTAGATATTAAAACTTTACTTCAAGCATCTGAAGTGATTACAAAAGAGAAAAGAGTTTCAAATTTATTAAAAGAGTTAATGCAAATTGTTATAAAAAATGCGGGAGCACAACGAGGTGTCTTACTATTAAAAAATAAAGAGGGACTTTTTGTAGAAGCTACAAATTCTATAGATAATAACAAAACAGAAGTGATGCATCACAAACCATATATGCAGTGTCAAAGAATAGCGCATGAGGTAGTGAATTATGTATTAAGAACACAAAAACATATGGTCATAGACAATCTTAATGAAGATAAAGTTTTTAATAATAGTAATAATAGAGATATTAAATCTGTTCTGTGTGCTCCTTTATTGTTACAAGGGGAATTAAAAGGTATTATGTATTTAGAAAATAACCTTTTACCTGCTGTATTTACAGATGAAAATGTACAGTTTTTACAATACTTAAGTGGTCAAATTACCATATCAATTGAAAATGCAATGGTATATAATAATCTAGAAAAAACAGTGGATTCAAGGACAAAAGAACTAGAAGTTGCAAAAAGTAAAGCAGAGATTGCTACACAAACTAAATCTGAATTTTTGGCAAATATGTCACATGAGATACGAACACCTATGAATGGAATTATAGGGATGTCTCACTTGGTATTACAAACAGATTTAAATGAAAAACAGAAAAATTATGTACAAAAAATCGATAATAGTGCTAAAAACCTATTAAATATTATAAATGATATTTTGGATTTTTCTAAAATAGAAGCTGGAAAATTAGAGATAGAAACTATAGAGTTTGATCTTTTCACAGTCATAGATAATAGTGTTAATCTCATAGAATTATTAGCACATGAAAAAAATTTAGAGATAATAGTAAGTTATAGTTCAAATATTGGAAAACAATTTATAGGTGATCCTGTACGATTATCTCAAATTATTATTAATCTTTTAACAAATGCTGTGAAATTTACACAGGAGGGTGAGATTGGAATTTTTATTGAAAAAAAATCAGATAATAGATTTCAGTTTACAGTTAAAGATACTGGAATTGGTCTAACAAAAGAGGAGCAAGGTAAATTATTTCAATCATTTTCACAAGCCGATGGAAGTACTACAAGAAAATATGGCGGAACTGGACTTGGTCTTTCTATATCAAAGCAACTTGTTGAACTTATGGATGGAGAAATATGGGTTGAAAGTGAAAAAGATAAAGGAAGTAGTTTTATATTTGAGATTAATTTAGAAGAGTCAAAAGATGCAAAGAAAGAATATTTGCAATTTCATAATAAAAAAGCTTTAGTAGTAGATGATAATCCAACTTGGCATGATATCTTACAAAATTTACTTTCCCATTTTGGATTGGATGTTGATGTTGCTTTTTGTGGTGAAGAGGCATTAGTTAAAATTGATAAATGCAATAATAGTTATGATATTATCCTTATGGATTGGAATATGCCAAATATGAATGGTATTGAAACTACAAAGCTTATAAAAAAAGAGTGTGATGCAAGTATTACTCCACCGACAGTTATTATGGTAAGTGCTTTTAGGCAAGATTCAATTGTTGATTTAGCAAAAGATGTGGGGATAGATATATTCTTACAAAAGCCTATAAATCCTTCAATATTAAATGATGTACTTAGTGATGTATTTAAAATAGATATTAAAACTAACTATTATAACAAAGTTACCCAAGTGCCTTCAGAAATTGATATTCAAAAATTACAAAATTTTACAATTCTTTTAGTAGAAGATAATAGAACAAATCAAGAGATAATAATAGGACTTTTAGAACATAGTGAAATGAAAATTGATATAGCCTCAAATGGGAAAGAAGCTGTAGAGTTGTTTGTACAAAATAAAGATAAATACGATCTTATTTTAATGGATATCCAAATGCCTATAATGGATGGGTACGAAGCAACAAAAATTATAAGAAAAGAGAATAAAAATATACCAATTATAGCACTCAGTGCAAATTCATTGAAGAGTGATATTGAAAAAACAAAACTAATAGGGATGCAAGAACATTTAAATAAACCAATTGAAGTAGATAAATTATATACAACATTATTTAAGTATTTAAATGTAGAAAATAGTCTGCTAGAATTGGATTATGATGAAAAAATAGATATACCAAACTTTCAATATATAGATAAAAATATTGGATTACTTCATATGGGGGATAATAAAAAACTCTATATAAAAGTATTAAATAATTTTTACAATACCTATAATAATCTTGCATTAAATGACTTAAAAGATGAAGAAAGAATAAGAGTTTTTCATACACTAAAAGGATTAAGTGCAAATATAGGAGCCATAAATCTTCATAAAATAGTTGAAAAATTAGAGATAGAAGATAATGAAGTGTTGTTTTTAAAATTTCACGAAGAACTTAATAAAGTAATTAAAGAGTTAGAGTTTTTTAATAATAAAAATCAAATAATATTAACTGAAAAAGAGGAACTTACGATTGAGATAAAAGAGAAGTTATTCAATAAACTTCAAGAAACACTTCATACAAAAAGACCTAAAAATATTGAAACTGTAGTTATCCAAATAGAAAAATATCAACTCTCTATAGATGAACAAAAAACTTTTGAGAATATTAAAAATAATATCAAAAAGTTTGATTTTAAAAAGGCTTTAGAGCTTACTGAGCAAATATAAAAAGCAATTTATAAATTTGTTGTTTAAAACAATATTTATGGAATAGATTATGCATTGTATACTATATAAATATAGAGCAAGGATTTATAAATGCTAGCAATTCCAATCGATACAAAAGAATCAACAATAATCTCAAAACTTTATGGAAGAGTACCATATTTTGCACTACTTGATACTAAAACAGGAGATTATAAGGTTATCTCAAATGAGGTACAAGGTGAAGGTCCTAAAAGTGGTGATTTTTTAAAAACACAAGGGGTAAATTCAACTATATTTTACTATATGGGTGAAGGTGTTTACAAATCATTTTGTAAAAATGGTCTAGAAGTGTATACAGCTGATTATAATGAATATACAATTGAAGAGATATTTACAGAGCTAAACAATAATAAACTAGTAAAATTAACAGGTGAAAACTATAAAAAACTCTTAAATCCAGGTGAGGGTGAAACTTGTAGTTGTGGTTGTGAGGATAGTTGAGTAAGTTATGGAAGTAAAAGATAGATATGTAACCTTTAACAATATAGATTGTTATGAAAATGCTGCATTAGTACTTGATGCTATGAATGAACTTTTTGAATTAAAACCAGAAAGCAAAAATCAATTGTGGGTTAACTTTATGGATAAAATACCCCAAAACTATAGAGAAGTTTGGAGTAAAGGGGAAGAGAAAGATACTTTATATTTGATTTGTGCAAATGTATTTTATATTCATGATTTATTTGAAGAGTTTGACTTTGAAAAAGGGACAGAATTACTTGATCAAATTGAACTAGAGTGTTGTTAGATGGAAAAGAATTTAGAATATTATATGAATTTGGATTATCCTGTTGAGGTGTATCCAGGGGAACATGAAGTTGGTGATGCTTATTTAGCAGTATATACTGACTTTGATATAAAAGGTTCTAGTGAAGACTATTATGAAGCTATAGAGATAGCTAGAGAGTATTTAGAAAAACATATAAAAAAACAATTAGAGTTGGGAAAAGAGATCCCAAATCCAAAAGAAGGAATTAGATTTATGGAACATAGAGAAGCATTAAAAGCATATAGAGCAAAAGACTTTGATACAGCATTAAGTATTTGGACAAAAGAGGCAGAACTGAAAAATGATCAAGCGATGGCAAATATTGGGTTGATGTACTTAAAAGGTGAGGGTGTAGAGAAAGATTTTGATAAAGCTAGAGAGTGGTTTGAAAAAGGGGCAGAGTATGAAAATGATTCAGCAACTTACAATCTAGCTCTAATGTATCAATCAAAAATTGGTGTGGAAGAAGATGAAGGTAAAGCAATTGATTATTTTAGAATTGCAGTGAAAAAAAATCATCAAGGTGCAAACTTTAGATTAGGTTTACTTCTTTTAAAAGATAGAACAAATGAAGATAGAGTGAGAGAAGGCTTTAACGCTATGTTAAATGCAGCACTTTCAGGACATCCTATGGCAGTAGCACAAATGGGTGGAGTTGATAAAAAACCAAACACAGCTTGTGAACCAAACAAAGTGTTTCGAGCAAAACCTTATGAAGAGCAATATGATATCATAGCTGATGCACTTGATCGTTTTATAAGACCTATTTTGGTTAAAGATGGTGGAGATATGATGATTTTAGATTATATCAATGAACCAGATATTCAAATAAGACTTGCATATCAAGGTGCCTGTGCTGGATGTAGTTTAGGTGCTACAAGTACTTATGATATGATTAAAAATACACTTTCTCAAATAATTGATGAAAATATACAAATATATATAATTTAAGGTTATAATATGAAGATAGCATTTGCATCAAAAGATAATGTTCATGTAAACCAACATTTTGGTTGGTGTGAGATGTTTTATATTTATGAAATTTCTGAAGACGATTATGAACTTGTTAGTGAAGTTGACTCTTCACTGAAGTTTGATGATGAGGTTGATAAATTAGAGTATAAGATCAATTGTTTAGAGGATAGTGATATAGTTTATGTATCACAAATAGGGCCCAAAGCTGCTAATATGGTGCAAAAATGTGGTATCTATCCAATGAAGTCATCTCATGAGGCTGAGCGAATAGAAGATGTTATAAAATCATTACAAAAAATGATGCAAGGAAATGCTCCACTTTGGTTAAAAAGAATACTTCTAAAAAATCAAAACTAATAACCAACCTTTAAAGCTTATTACACTAAAATAACTCAAATTTAGTGGAGTTGGTTTTGTATAAATATTTTATATATCTTTTCTTACTTGTAAATATACTGTATGCACAAAATATAGATACACTTTTACAAGAGTATGAGTCTAATACTAAAAAATCCCTAAAAACTGTTGATGAAAAATTAGGTCATGTGAAAATATATTCACAAAAAGATTTAAAACTTATGCAATATACTACATTAGCAGATTTGTTAAAAGAACTTCCTTTAACAAATTTGAATAAAAATAAATATGGCGTATCAAGTTTATCTATCTCTGGTACAAAAACTGATGTAAGTGGTTTTTTTAGATTTTTTATAAATGACCATGAAGTAAGTTCTAGTTATACACAATCACCATCTAACTCTTGGATTGAATTACCTTTAGATTTTATTGACTATATTGAAGTTTATAGAGGAAATAGTTCTTTTGCTCTTGGGAGTGAAAATGGTATATTCTTTATTAGAATATATACCAAAAAACCTTTTCAAGAGAATGGTTCTCAAGTTGCAACAACAGTTGCTTCTCACGGTACGAATTCACAAAGCGTAACACACTCAGAAACTTTTCAAAGTGGCTGGTCTTATTTATCATACTTTAACAAAACAAAAGTAAAAGATTCAAATACCTACAAAGGTAATAGAGTTGGCAACGATGCAGATCAAAGATATTTTTATCTTAATATTCAAAAAAATAATACAGATATTAACTTTGGATATACAGACCTTTCAAAAGAAAATTATTTAGGATTAGCATTAGATGCAAATTCAGATAATGGAGAAGTTGATTCAAAAGATTATTTTATTGATATTAAAAACTATTTTTTGGATGATAAATCAATAAAAGTACAAATATCTTATGATAATAATGATATAAAAATAAAAGAGCAAGATAGTGGAGGATTAGCACTAATACCAGTATTAGACTTTACAAATCTAGGGGGAACGATTCCTAAAGAGTCTTATCACGATAGTAGTGTTTCCAAGTTCAATACTTTAATAACAAAAACAATAAGCTATAAGAAAAATAATTTTTTAATTGGTGCTAATTTTCAAGATAAGAAATATACCACACATAAAAATACAACTGTGAACTTTGCAAATATTACAAGTGATGTTGGAGAGTATACAAGTTTTAATAGAGAAAAAACTTTATCTTTATTACTTCAAGATGATTATAAAGTGAATGAAGATCTTTTATTAGTTGCAAATGGAAAGTTTGATAAGTTTAAACGAAACGGAAATTTAGATGATTTTAGTGATGAACAATATAGAGTAGGGGCTATCTATACACCTTTTAATAATTTTGGATTAAAAGCTTTTTATACTGAAACATACATCACTCCTACT
The DNA here is from genome assembly GCA_965140475.1 of Arcobacteraceae bacterium. Lineage (GTDB taxonomy): Bacteria > Campylobacterota > Campylobacteria > Campylobacterales > Arcobacteraceae > JAIOSF01. Next base: position 194,496 of record OZ223245.1, on the reverse strand, counting down.
TTTTATAATGTAGATTATGCAGATAAAAATAATGATAAAATGAAATCGCAACAATACAAATATTATGCAATTAAAGGTGTTTATGCTAAAGACAATTCAAAATTTAGTCTTTTATATAGCCATATAAATATAGAAAATTTTATTTATTATACTCCAGTTGGATTTATTAATGTAGATTATAAAGTAAATACAGAAGGGTTAATTTTTGATTATTCTTATGAGTTTTCTAAAGATAATAAAATACAATTAAACTATTATACAACTAAATTAAGTAGAAATTTCACTAACTCTTATAAAGGTGGATATATTAAATATATGGGAAAATACCAATCTTTTGAGTATTTTACCTCTTTAATTTATAGAAACGCTTATCGATTTTTAGATGTGTCTGTAGATAAAAGTTTTAATTTTAATATTGGAGCAACATATAATATTTCTAAAGATAGCTCAATAAGTTTAAAGGCAGAAAACTTACTTGATAAATCTACACAATCACTTTTTCAAGAGGGTTTTAATGGAACAAACTTTTCTTTAGATGATTATCAAAGAAAAGTAACTCTTAGTATGAAGTGGGTGTTCTAATGAAAATACTTATTTTATTACTAACAATTTGTTCAGTTGCATTTAGTGACCAATATGTTTTTTTAGTGAATAAATATGATAAGGAGATAGAGTATGAAGCAAAAATTATTTTGAAAATCGCCACATCCTCTTTGGCTAAAGAGATAAAACTTTTTATACCTGATATCTCACAACAAGAAAGAAAAATATACTCAGAGTATTTTAATCTTACAAAAAACTGCGAAACTGCGAATTTTATCTTTGATAATAAAGGCTCTCTTAATAATGATTGCAAGACAAAAAACAAACTTTTTTTTACAAATAACTATAAAAAGTTAATGGCAAATGAGAAATATTACGGAGCATTTTTTTGGAGTAAGAGTAGACCAAATATTGTTTTTATCAAACAAAGACTTGAAGCTAATAGTGTCCGATTATCAAAAGAGTATTTAAAATATATAGAAGATATCAATGAATAAGAATTTTTTTAAAAACCCTTATTATCTTATAGGTTCATTGTTTATTATTGTATCTTTTTTAATTTTTTTACTGTATATAATATTTCAATATGAAAAAAATATTGAAAAAGATATGTTCACAATAGCAACAACAGATGTATTACATATTACTCAAAATAAAGCAGATCATATTACAAAAATTTTAAGAGATAGTGATGATTATGTAAATGATATAAAAAATGATACACATTTACAAAAAAGATTAGAGATGCAACTTAAAAATCTTATAACACCAAATATTAAATATGCATATTTACTCTATAAGGATAGAAAAAACACTTTTAGATTTTTAGTTGATGGTTCTCCACTTGAAGAAAAAGCTATGATAAATCAAAAACTTGATATTACAAGTGATAAATGGTTTGAGCTTTATGAGTCAAAACAACCAGTTATTATTAATCATACTTACCTGCAAAAACTTTCACTTAGTTATTTAGTTCCCATATTGTATAAAAAGGAAGTAAAACTAGTGTTAGTTATTGACTTTTCAGTTGATAAGTTACAGAAGATAAATGAAATTATTACTATGATGAAAAGTGGATTGTTTTTTATACTTGGTATAGTATTTTTGTTATTTGTAGTTTTTGCAGTTCAGTTTATACGATATAAGAGGATGAAAAAACAATCATTTATAGATAGGCTAACGAATGTATATAATAGAAACTATCTTCATGAGATGCAAGATACAATTAATTTAGATGAATATATGATTGCGGCACTCGATATAGATTATTTTAAAAATGTAAATGACACCTATGGTCATGATGTTGGAGATATTATACTTCGTGAAGTTGGAAATATATTACTTCATACAATTAGAGAAACAGAAGATATTGTTGTTAGATATGGTGGTGAGGAGTTTGTTATTTTTATAAAAAATAAATTAGAACATAGTGATACCTCATTAAGTGTAATTCAAAGAGTATTTACAAATATTAAAGAATATAAAATGTTTATAAATGAAGAAGACTATATTTATATTACAGTCTCTATTGGGATTAATAAAACACCAAGTAAATCTAAAAACTTTTTGGAAGCTTTTAAGCTAGCAGATCTAGCACTCTATGAAGCTAAAGAGAGTGGAAGAGATACAATTAGAATTTATGGTGAAAACTAAATTTTAAAATTTAATTTTCTACTTATAAATATCTCTTTTTGTGATATGTTTGATTGATAGACTAATACTTCTACACCTTGTTTGGTTGCATTTAAAAAACTTTCATAATATTTTTTATCAATTTCACTTGCTATTCTAAATGGGAGATTATCTGTTCTTTGAATTATATATAACATCACCGCCCTATGACCATCTTTTACCATTTGTGCAAGTTCCTTGAGATGTTTTTCTCCTCTTGAGGTAACAGAGTCTGGAAATGCTAAACTATCTTCAATTTTTAAAGTTACACTTTTTACCTCCACATAACATTTTTCATTTTCATTTTCAAGTAAGACATCTATGCGACTATTTTGTCCATATTTTTGTTCAGGCTTTAAATTTTTATAATTTTGCAACTCATTAATTGTCCCATTTTGTATCGCCTCTATTGCTATTTTATTTGCTACATTTGTGTTTGTACAAATATATTTATTATACAATTTTGTAAGTTCTAGGGTATATTTGAGTTTTCTTTTTGGGTTGTCATGAAAACTAACCCATACATCACAACCGTCTTCAATAGTGGAGGTCATAGCTCCACTATTTGGAACATGTGCAGTTATTGTTTCCCCATTATCAAGTTGTATATCAGCTAAAAATCTTTTATACCTTTTTATAAGTTTTCCATGTGTGAGTGTGTCAAATTTCATTTTACTTTATCCTTATCACTATTGTAGTAATATACCTAAATAAAATAATCTGGAACTTTAACAAATGGATAAAATAAAAAAATTATTAGAACCTTTAAATTTATTATATTATGAATATGACATCACCTCAAATACACTTTTTGTAGATGTAAATTCTCAAAAAGAAAATGCTTATCAAGAGATGATAAAAATAACATATACCCTCTCTAAAGATGACATAGAATTTTTTATAGATGAGAATAAGGATATAGTTATCTCTCATGAAGACAGATTTTTAATAAGATTAAAACAACGATTTAAAAATATATTTAAAGGGATAAAAAATAGTAATAAAAAAATATATATATTAACTGATAAAAATATTAAACACACTAAAAGTATACCAGTTATTGATATTAAATATAAAAAACAAGATATTAACTTAGAAAAATATGATGCACTTATTTTTACATCTAAAAATGGTGTTAAAGCATTAGATAGTATGGATAATAGTTGGAAGAATATACCTTCATATGTTATTGCTCCACAAACTGCAAAAGTGGTAAAGTCTTTGGGTGGAAAACTACAATTAGTTGGGAAAGAACATCATGGCGATCAGTTCGCAGATGAACTCTCTAGTGAATTAAAAGGGAAAAAAGCATTGTATGTAGGTGGTGCGAAAGTGGTCTCAAATCTTCTCAATATACTAAAAGAAAATGGTGTGAAATGTGATGATTTAGTTGTATATGAAACCATATGTAAAGAGTATAAAAAGAAAGTAAAAATACCGAAAAACTCAATTATAATTTTCTCTTCACCATCTACAATAGAGTGTTTTTTAAAAAATGTAGAATGGGATGAAAGTTATACCGCAATTAGTATTGGACATACAACAGAGAAGTTCTTTCCAGACTATATAAAACCAGTGATTGCAGAGAATACCTCTTTAGAATCTTGTGTAAAAAAAGCGTTGGAGTTAAAGTAGGAATAGTTATTGCATAAAAGTAACTATGAAACAAGCAATACAGATAAAAAAAGACCTTTTTTATATTGGGGTAAGTGACCCAGATATTAGAACATTTGATATTATTATGAAAACAGCAAATGGAACTACCTATAATTCTTATTTACTTAAAACATCAGAAGGTGTTGTGATTTTTGATACTGTAAAATATGAATTTCAAGAAGAGTTTTTTAAAAAACTAGAATCTGTGTGTAAATATGAAGATATCAAATATATCGTTATGCACCATCTAGAACCAGATCACAGTGGTGCTCTACCAGAACTTGTAAAACGAACAAACAATGCAAAAGTATTTATCTCTCCAATGGCACGACCTATGTTAAAATCAATTGCAAAAACAGATGAGATGAATCTTGAAAATGTTTGGACAAACAAAGAACTTACAATTGGAAACAAAACTTTAAAGTTTTTAAGTACACCAAATCTTCATTGGCCTGAAACTATGAGTAGTTATTTGGTTGAAGATGAGATATTGTTTAGTGGTGATGTCTTTGGAAGTCACTATTTTGATGATAGATTATTTGATGATTTGGTTGGAGATTTTGACTACGCCTTTAAATACTATTATGACCACATTATGCGACCTTTTAAAACAGATGTATTAAATGCACTACGACTTTATGAAAAATGTAAAATAGATATGATATGTAATCTCCATGGTCCAATTATGAGAAATAATCCTCAAAAATATATAGATAAATATTCAAAATGGAGTAATAAAGATGATTTACGACATGGGAAAAAAGTTGTTTCAATTTTTTATGTAACAAGTTATAAAAATACTAAAAATATGGCAGAAAGTATTTATAATGGAATTGAATCCAATGATAATTTAATAGCAAATATATATGATTTGACTGCTCTTGATGAGCAAAACATGCTCACAATACTAGAAGAAAGTACTGGTATTATTATTGGTAGCCCAACAATTAACGGGGATGTTCCAAAGCCAGTTTGGGATCTATTGAGTTGTATGATGTTACTAGAGAAAAAAGGAAAATTTGGTGGTTGTTTTGGCTCTTATGGATGGAGTGGTGAAGCAGTTGATATGATGAATGGAAGATTAAAAAACTTGAAATTTAGAGTCCCACTAGATCCTATGAAAATAAAACTTATACCAACAAAAGAGGAACTAATGGATTGTTTTGATTTTGGAATTGAGTTTGGGGAAATAGTCAATGGAAAAATGGTAGAGATGACATTATGAGTATAAAAAATGAAACACCATTAAAAACATTAGAAGAAAAAGTAATATCATTTTTACAAAAATATGCTAAAAATGAAAGAGCAAGAGATATTATCTCTGTACAAGTTGCACAAACTTCACTCATGGAAAATCATCTTTATCAAGATTTAGGATTTAAAAGTAGAGTAGAGATGGGAAAATTTATGAAAGAACATTTTCCCCTTTTAGCACAAAATAAACCGCAAGATAAACTATGGAAAAAATATATTTATGATAGCATAGGGGAAATTGCCCCTGCTTGTGAAGATTGTAAAGATCAAATAAATTGTTTTATTTGTAAAGTTTCGCAATAAAATTTAATCAAAAAAAAGGAAAATAAATAATGGAAGTATACTTAGATAATAACTCAACAACACAAGTAGACCCAAAAGTACAGAAGATATACTGTGATAGTATAGAGAAATTCGGAAATGTAAATGTAATTTATAATAAAGGTATCGAAGCAAGAAAACTTCTAAATGATGCCTATGATACATTATATGAAGGTATAGGTGCAGATGATGCAGATGATATTATTGTAACCTCTTCAACAACAGAGGGGAATAATGCAGTAATAAAAACATTTCTTCATAACTTTCTAAAAGGTGATTCTAAAAATCATATCATCTCAACAGTGGCAGAACACTCATCTATAAAATCTCCATTGAAATATTGTAAAGATATGGGTATGGCAGTTACTTATATAGGAACAGATGAAAATGGTCTAGTAAAAATAGATGAACTAGAAAAAGCAATCACTCCTCAAACATGTTTAATCTCAGTACTTATTGCCTCAAATGAAACAGGTGCAGTACAAGATATTAAAAAGATAAGTGAAATAGCACAAAAACATAATGTGTTCTTCCATACAGATGGTGCACAAGCAATTGGAAAAATGAAAGTAGATGTAAGAGAGTTAGGTGTAGATTACTTTACCTGTTCAGCTCATAAATTCCATGGACCAAAAGGTGTAGGACTTATGTATATAAAAGCAGGTGCTCCATATAACACCCTAATCCATGGTGCAAAAAATGTAATGGGTGGAAAAAGAGGTGGAAGCTTATATAATAATGGTGTTGCAGCAATGGCAAAAGCTCTAGAATTATCAAATATAAACCTCTCTTTTATGGATCATACAACACAAGCTTTAAGAAATAAACTTGAAGATGAACTTCTTAAAATAGCAGATACAAAATCGTATGTACCAAGAGTAAAAAGATTGAAAAACCTTGTAGCAATATCTTTTAGAGGTGTTGAAGGTGAAGCGATGCTTTGGGATATGAATGAAAATGGTATCTATATCTCAACAGGTTCAAGCTGTTCAAGTGAAGATTTAGAATCTTCAGCAGTTGTTGAAGCATTGGGAGAAAAAGTAGAAATAGCAAACGCAACAGTTATGTTTGCATTAAGTAAATTTACAACAGAAGAAGAGATAGATTATGTTATTGAGAAAGTAAAAATTGCAGTAGCAAGAATTAGAGATATCTCAATGACTTATGCAAAACAACAAGCATTTAGTGTACATTTACACGATTAATAAAATATAGAATAAATATAAAGGAAAATAATATGGCAAGAGATGAATTAGTAACAGGAAACGTTTGGGAACAATATAGTAAAAAAGTACAAGATAGAATGAATAACCCAAAAGCACTTGGTGAATTTACACAAGAAGATGCAGATAAAGCAGGTGCAAGATTAATCGTTGCAGACTTTGGTGCAGAGTCTTGTGGTGATGCAGTAAGATTGTACTGGTTAGTAGATGAAAAAACAGATACTATTCTTGATTCAAAATTTAGAAGCTTCGGTTGTGGTACAGCTATTGCTTCATCTGATGCTATGGCAGAACTTTGTATTGGTAGAAAAGTAGATGATGCAATCCATATTACAAATACAGAAGTGGAAGCATTCTTAAGAGATGAACCAAATACTCCAGCAGTTCCACCTCAAAAGATGCACTGTAGTGTTATGGCATACGATGTTATCCTAGAAGCTGCAGCACAATATAAAGGTGTTGAGCGATCTGAAATTGAAAACCAAGATATTGTTTGTGAATGTGCAAGAAAAACAAGAAAAGATATCGTAGATGCAATAAGAGAACATAACCTTCAAACAGTAGAAGAGATAGTTGAAACAACAAAAGCAGGAAGCTACTGTAAATCATGTGTAAGACCAGGTGGACATGAAGAGAAAGATGTATACCTAGTAGATATTCTTGCAGAAGTAAAAGCTTCAATGGAACAAGAGAAATTAACAACAGCAGCAGATACAACACAAAGTGGTGAGAACTCTTTCGATAAAATGACAATAGTTCAAAGAATAAAAGCAGTAGATGCAATAATAGAAGAATATATTAGACCAATGCTAGTTATGGATGGTGGAGATATGGAGATAATTGATATAAAAGAAAATACACCATACTATGATATCTATATTAGATACTTAGGAGCTTGTAGCTCTTGTGCAACAGGAAGTACAGGAACACTATATGCTATTGAGTCTACATTGAAACAAAAAGTGGATGAAAATATTAGGGTTTTACCGGTTTAATTAAAATTAATTTAAAAAAGGATTGTTATGAGTTATATACCTTATGTAGTTGAGCAAAGTGGAAGAGGAGAGAGAAGTTATGATATTTACTCTAGGCTTTTAAAAGATAGAATTATTATGCTAAGTGGTGAAGTAAATGATGCTGTGTCTTCAACAATTGTTGCACAACTTTTATTTTTAGAAGCAGAAGATCCAGAGAAAGATATCTATTTATATATAAACTCTCCAGGTGGAGTTATCACAAGTGGAATGTCTATTTATGATACGATGAATTATATAAAACCAGATATTTGTACTATTTGTATAGGTCAAGCTGCTTCTATGGGTGCTTTTTTATTAAGTTCTGGAACAAAAGGGAAAAGATACTCTCTTCCTCATAGTAGAATTATGATACATCAACCATTAGGTGGAGCGCAAGGTCAAGCTACAGATATAGCTATCCAAGCAAAAGAGATTCTTAGAATTAAAGAGGTATTAAATAAACTTTTATCAGAACAAACGGGACAAGATATAAAAACAGTTGAAATAGATACAGAAAGAGATAACTATATGAGCGCAGAAGAAGCGTGTAAATATGGTTTAGTTGATGAAGTTATAGAAAAAAATAAGTAATAAAAAAAGATTGTATAATATATATACAATAAATCACTTTTATTTTATTCTATTTTATGTCATTATTATTGTGTTAAACAACAAGAAATAAAGGGGAGAAAACAAATGGGAAAATTTGTAAACAATGTGGAAGAGTTTTTTAAGTTTTGTGATGAGAATGAGGTTAAATTTGTAGATTTAAGATTTACAGATATTAAGGGTGCATGGCATCACTTAACATATATGTATAGTGCAGTAAATAAAGATAATTTAACAAATGGTATGCCATTTGATGGTTCATCAGTTGATGCTTGGCAACCAATTAATAAATCAGATATGTTATTAAAGCCAGAAGTAGAAACAGCATTTTTAGATCCATTTACAGCGGATAGTACAGTTATTTTATTCTGTGATGTATATGATATTTATAAAGGTGAATTATATGAAAAATGTCCAAGATCTATTGCTAAAAAAGCATTAGCTCATGCAGCAGAGATTGGTATTGCAGATGCAGCATATTTTGGACCTGAAAATGAGTTCTTTATTTTTGATGATGTTCAATTCTCTGATAATATTAATGAAGCTGGATACAAAGTAGAATCATCAGAAGGTGAATGGTCTGATTCTTATGAGTTCGAAGGTGGAAACATGGGTCACCGTCCTAGAACAAAAGGTGGATACTTCCCAGTACAACCAACAGATTCTATGGTAGATTTAAGAGCAGAGATGATGCAAGTTCTTGAAGAGGTTGGTTTAGAAGTAGTTCTAGGTCACCACGAAGTTGCACAAGCACAAGGTGAAATTGGTATCGTATTTGGAGATATTATCACAGCTGGTGATAATGTTCAAAAATATAAATATGTATGTAAAATGGTTGCACACTTAAATGGTAAAACTTGTACATTTATGCCAAAACCACTTTACGGTGATAATGGAAATGGTATGCATGTACACCAATCATTATGGAAAGATGGTAAAAACCTTTTCTATAAAGAGGGTGAGTATGGTAATCTAAGTGAAACTGCATTACATTATGCTGGTGGTATTTTTAAACACGCAAGAGCAGTTGCTGCATTTACAAATCCATCAACAAACTCTTACAAAAGATTAATCCCAGGATTTGAAGCACCTTCAATTCTTACATATTCTTCACAAAATAGATCGGCAGCTTGTAGAATCCCTTATGGAGCTGGTGAAAAAGCAACTAGAATTGAGATGAGATTCCCAGATTCTACTGCTTGTCCTTATTTAGCATTTGCAGCTATGATGATGGCTGGACTTGATGGTATTCAAAATAAATATATACCAGTAGGACCTATGGATGAAGATTTATTTGAATTATCTTTAGATGAGATTAGAGAGAAGAAAATTCCTCAAATGCCTCATACTTTAAGAGGTTCTTTAGAAGCTTTAATTAGAGATAATGATTTCTTAAAACCTGTATTTTCTCAATTATTTATTGATACATACCAAGGGTATAAATTTGAAACACAAGTTTGGCCAGATGAAGCTAGACCAACTGCGTTTGAGTTTATTAGTACTTATTCTTGTTAATAATTAAATAGTATTATAGATTATAAAAAGGGTGATAGGTTTTCCTATCACCCTTTTTTATTGTTAAAAAATATTACAATAATGTATAAAATATATACAAAATTTGTGAACTAACAATAGAAAAAATATGTAATAATTTCTATACAAATATCAATAAAGATATTAATTAAAAGGAGTTCAGAAATGGAAAATTTCAATGATGTCAAGTTTATCTTAGATGGATTTTTGTTCGTTATCTCAGGTATACTAGTAATGTGGATGGCAGCAGGATTTGCTATGTTAGAGGCTGGTCTTACAAGATCAAAAAATAATGCAACAATACTTACAAAAAATGTAGCGTTGTTCTCAATAAGTTGTATTATGTACTACTTTATAGGTTATGACCTAATGTATGGTGATGGTGGAGCATTTATGGGAAGTATCAGTGTAGCTGATATGAGTAATGCAGCAGATTCAGCATACCCAGTAGCTTCAGACTTCTTCTTTCAAGTAATGTTCGTAGCAACAGCAGCTTCAGTTATCTCTGGATCAGTTGCAGAAAGAATGAAATTATGGCCATTCCTAATATTTGTAGTAGTATTAAGTGGTGTTATTTATCCTCTACAAGGTCACTGGACATGGGGTGGATCAGAACTTGGTGGTATCCTAGCTGGATTCTCTGACTTCGCTGGTTCTACAATTGTTCACTCTGTTGGTGGATGGGCTGCACTAGCAGGTGTTCTTATCATTGGTGCTAGAAAAGGTAAATATACAGCAGATGGTAAAGTAAGACCAATTCCAGGTTCTAACCTTACACTTGCTACTTTAGGTACATTCATTCTATGGATGGGATGGTTCGGATTTAATGGTGGTTCTCAATTAGCTTTAGGGTCTAAAGATGATATCACAGGTATTGCAATGGTAGTTGCAAATACAAATATGGCAGCAGCAACAGGTGCAGTAGTAGCAGCACTTTTAACTCAAATGCTTTATAAAAAAGTTGATTTAACAATGGTATTAAATGGGGCACTTGCAGGTCTTGTTTCAGTAACAGCAGCTCCTGATGCAGGTATGATGTACGCTTTTGGTGTAGGTGCAGTTGGTGCTTTAATAGTAGTAGTAGCAGTTCCTTTCTTTGATAAATTAAGAATAGATGATCCAGTTGGTGCTCTTTCAGTTCACCTTGTAGCAGGTATCTGGGGAACATTAGCAGTAGGTTTATTCACAGAATCAGCAACATTTATGGCACAACTTAAAGGTGTGGTAGTAATTGGAGCATTCGTATTCATTACTTCTTTTATAATCTGGAAAATACTAGATATGGTAGTAGGATTAAGAGTAGATGAAGAGACAGAGATAAATGGTTTAGATATTCATGAAACTGGTCTTGAGTGTTACCCAGAATTCAAAAAAGCTTAATAGAAAAGGATAATAGATGAAAAAAATAGAAGCAATAATAAAACCTTTTAAACTAGAAGATGTAAAAGATGCATTAACAGAAGCTGGAATAACAGGTATGACAGTAACAGATGTAAAAGGATATGGGAGACAACAAGGTCACTCAGAACTTTATAGAGGTGCAGAATATATAGTAGATTTTCTAGCTAAAACAAAATTAGAACTAATCGTAAATGATGATGAAGTAGATAATGTAGTAAAACTTATCTCAACTTCAGCAAAAACAGGGAAGATTGGTGATGGTAAGATATTTGTAATGAGTGTAGATGAAGTAATAAGAATAAGAACAGGTGAAACAGGAAATGAAGCTGTTTAGTATTTTTACTAATATTCTATGAATTAAAACAAGTTTTTAATTTACTTAAAACTCCTTGAGGTTTATCCTTGGGGAGTTTTTTTATTTTAAAGAATCTTTTTTAAGTAATCAGCAACCCTAAAACTATTTGCATAGATAGTAAAAGTATAAGGGACACTTCCCCCTGTGGGCATAAAGCTTCCATCAGTTACAAAAAGATTACTTATCTCATGAGATTGACAATGTTTATTTAAAACAGAGGTTTTAGGATTATTACCAAATCTACATCCTCCAGCTTGTAGGTTTTGTGGAGGATATGGTGAGATATTTCCATTTATATCTTTTGCTCCCATTGTTTCTAGAAGTTTTACAGCTTTTGTTGCTAGTTTATCTCCTATTATCTCATTTTGTGGATGGGAACCAATTGCAATTTTAGCTACATTAATCCCATATTTATCAACTCTATTCTTATCAATAGATACATTACAATTATCATTTGGAAGCCAATCATTAAAAATCTCAATACTAAGTTTTTTTTGTTTATTAAATGTATAAAAAAGTTTTTTATAAAGCTCTTCTCCCCATACGAGGTTGCCATTTTGATCCCATTTTTCTTTGTTTGCTTTTCTTATTGGATTTGCATGTTCAAAAAGCAATTCAAGTATTCCACCTTTTTGTTGATCAAAAAAATAAAAGTCTTTTATAACACGATTAACAAAATATCCCTCAGTCATTAAATCTTTTAAAGGGATTTTACTATTTTCATCAAAAGTACCATTAACAATTCCACCACCACTAAAGAGGAGATTTTTTCCAACTTGCCCAGAATTGTTACTAAGTCCATTTGGAAAATTATCAGAAATTGAGTTTAGTAAAAGGCGACTAGTCTCGATTGCTTGACCTGCTACAATAAAAGTTTTTGCAAAAATCTCTTTTTTAATATTTTTATTTCTATCTATATATATAGCACTTACGATTTTGTTATTTTGTTCCTTGAGTTGTATAACAAAAGCATTTGTAATAAGAGTTACATTTTTGGTTTTTAAAGCTGGATTTATTAAGGCTTCTCTTGCACTTCCTTTGGCTCCACTACTGCACCCATAACTTCCACAATAGTTTGAATAATAACATTTATCTCTATTTTGTATATCTTGTGACAAAATTGCACGAGGTGTTACAACAGAGGTAAAACCAATTTTTTGAGCACTCTTATCAATAAGATTCACTATAGGATGTTCTGTTGTTGCAGGATAAGGAAAGTTTTTTGAGCTTCTTGGACTATCATATTTGTGTGGTGTTGCGTACCCACTTACTCCAACTATTTTTTCAACTTTGTCATAATAAGGTTCTAATTCTTCATAACTTATTGGCCAATCTTCAATATTAGCGTCCTTTATAGTACCAAACTTTGTTTTGAGTTGAAAATCATCAGGGTGAAGTCTGTGGAAAAAACCACTCATAAAGTTTGATGACCCACCAACTATTGAGCCATTCCAAAAATCCCAATTAGCTTGTGTTGTTGTATACTCGTCATTATTCTCAACAATAGTGTGATACTCATCATTAAGATTAGGGGTTACAATACTTCTTTTTGTATAGGCAATCTCATCTTTAGAGAAATCTTCTCTTTTATAATGTTCCCCTTTTTCTAGAACAACTATTTTTTTACCCGCTTTTGCAAGTTCATATATAATAGGTCCAGCTCCCGCACCACTTCCTATAACACAAATATCGTATACAGTTTTCATATACTTTTCCCAAAAGGTTGTGAAGCTGTAGGTATAGGGATAGTATGATTGATATTTTTCCAACCTAACATATCTTTGTTCCCTTTATATATAGGATCACCAAGCATAGCTTCGAATCCATAATATAAAAGAGTAGATAACCAATTTTGTCCAAAGTTTAGTTTTTCAAACTCTCGTAAGGTTTTCTCTTTTGTAGCTTTATCTAAAAATATAAATTGACTGTTCAATTGATTGAGTCTACTTGCACCTTCAATAATAAACTCTAAATCATCCTTATTAAATGTAGGATGTTTTATAACAAATAGAAAAAAATCATAGGCTTTAAAGCTTGAAGCACCACTATATTTAGGAGTATTAGGAAATAGATGTTCAAGTACAGATTTTATGATTTGTAATTGATTTGTGTTATTACCTGCATAAAGTTTTGTAAAAAAAGTTAACAATGAAAAAATAAGAAAAGTTCTTCTTCTCATAAATAAAGACTCCATAAACATAATTATTAGTTATAAAATTAAGTTATAATTTAGGTACTGTAATAGTATAATAATACTATTATAAAAATCTTAAAAGGAAGTCGTATGAAAAAATTATTAGCATCACTTGTGGTGATGACAGCGTTTGTAGGATTTGGAATCACTAGTCTAAATGCATCTGTTATAAAAGATGGTATTGTTTTAGCATCAAATGATAAGTGTGGTGGTTCAAAATGTGGCGCATCAACTAAGTGTGGAGGAGAAAAAAAAGAAAAAAAACTTATTGAAGGTAAGTGTGGGGGAGAGAAGAAAAGCTCTAAGTGTGGTAGTTCAAAATGTGGATCATCAGATAAATGTGGTGGAGAAAAAAAAGATAAGCCTGTAAAAAGTTCTTGCGGTACAGGTAAATGTGGTTCTTAATCACTAAATAGAAATCATAAGCTTCAATATCTTGTTGAAGCTTATAGCTACAAAAAACAAAAAAACAATTTTTGTATAGTCCAAATACCAAAATTGTTTACTCAAAAAACTTCTAAATAAAAAATTATTAAATAAGATAAAAATACTCCTAAATACTTGCAAAACCCTTAAATAAGCCAATTAGATTAAAATTTAAAAATTTATTCTTTTTATTTTTCTTTGTGGAACACTATGTGCAATATACTCTTCGATAACAAAATTAAACAAAAAAGGAGTCAATATGTCAGCATTAAGACAAATTGCATTTTACGGTAAAGGTGGGATTGGAAAATCTACAACATCACAAAACACACTAGCGGCTATGTGTCACTATTATGGTCAAAAAATATTAATCGTTGGTTGTGATCCAAAAGCGGATTCAACAAGACTTATTTTACATGAGAAAGCTCAATCAACAATTATGCAACTAGCATCTGAAGCTGGTACAGTTGAAGATCTTGAATTAGAAGATGTATGTAAACCAGGTGCAGATGAATTTCACCCAGATAATGAAGAGATAACAGAAGGTTACATTATGTGTACAGAGTCAGGTGGTCCAGAGCCAGGTGTTGGTTGTGCAGGTAGAGGGGTTATTACAGCTATTAACTTTCTTGAAGAAGAGGGTGCATATGATGACGAGTTAAACTTTGTTTCTTATGACGTTCTTGGAGATGTTGTTTGTGGTGGATTTGCTATGCCAATTAGAGAAGGTAAAGCTCAAGAGATTTACATTGTTATGTCAGGTGAGATGATGGCTATGTATGCAGCTAATAACATTTCTAAAGGTATTTTAAAATACGCTAATACAGGTGGAGTTAGACTTGCTGGTTTAGTATGTAACGCTAGAATGACAGATAAAGAGTACGATCTTGCAAAACACTTAGCAATGCAAATTGGTACACAAATGATTCACTTCGTTCCAAGATCTAACCACGTTCAAAGAGCTGAGTTAAGAAGAATGACAGTTGTTGAATTTTCACCAAGTTCAGATCAAGCTATGGAGTACAAAGAGTTAGCTAGAAAAATTATTGCTAATGACTTAAAAGTTATTCCTGCACCATTAGAGATGGATGATCTTGAAAACTTATTAATGGAATTCGGTTTAGAAGACGAAGTTGATGAAGAAAACTTAGGTAAAAAAGCAGAAGAAGCTTAATAATTACTAAAGTTTAGAAAATTAAATCTTGAGGTCAATACCTCAAGTATAAAACAAAAAATTAATAAACAAAATAAAAAATAAAAACAATAGGAGAAAATTATGTTTGTATGTGGTTATCATTTTCCAGCGAGTGAAGGAAACGATGTATCTTTTGATAAGGTTATAGAAAAAGTAAGTGAAGGTATTGATGCAGCAGGTAAAACTGTTACATTAACAAGTGAAACAAGAGAAGGTGTTCAATTAGAAACATTAGAAGTACCAGCAGGTACATTCGCACACACTGCATTTGTAGATTATTACACAAATACAGAAGTTGCTGAAAAAGATGGTTTAAAAATGATTTATTATACAAATAAATACCAAATTTCTGAAATTTCTAAATCTGTAGATGGTGCAGTTACAAAAGATTTATGTAAAAAATTAGATGATATGAACCTTTACAGAGTTAAAGTAGCGTAATCAAGTTAAAAATTAAGAGTTAAGAGTTAAGAGTATATTTTCTTAACTCCTCTTTCAAATAAAAAGGAAAGTTATGGCAAACGAAGAATTAGAAGCTTTACAAAAAGAAGCTATAGAAGAGGTACTGTCTGTTTACCCTGCAAAAGCTGCAAAAAACAGAGCAAAGCATTTAGGTGTTGATACTCCAGAGGGTGTAAAAGGTGCTTGTGATAAAACTAGATCAAATAAACAAACAGTTCCAGGTGTAATGTCTCAAAGAGGTTGTGCGTACGCAGGTTCTAAGGGTGTTGTATGGGGACCAATTAAAGATATGATTCATATCTCTCACGGACCAGTAGGTTGTGGACAATACTCAAGAGCGGGTAGAAGAAACTACTATATCGGTACAACAGGTGTTGATACATTTGTTACAATGAACTTCACAACAGATTTTTCTGAGAATGACATTGTATTTGGTGGGGATATTAAACTTAAAAAAGCTCTTGGTGAGATTGATGAGTTATTTCCATTAAACAATGGTATATCTATTCAGTCTGAGTGTCCAATTGGTTTAATTGGGGATGATATTCAAGCTGTTGCAAAAGTACATAAAAAAGAATCTGACAAACCAACAATCGCTGTTTCATGTGAAGGGTTTAGAGGGGTTTCTCAATCACTTGGTCACCATATTGCTAACGATATGATCAGAGATGAAGTTATGCCAGATGCAAGTCATAGACAAAACTTCGAATCAACAGATTTTGATGTAGCTATTATTGGGGATTACAACATCGGTGGTGATGCTTGGGCTTCAAGAATATTACTAGAAGAGATGGGATTAAGAGTTATTGCTCAATGGTCTGGAGATGCTACTTATAAAGAGATGGCAATCGCACCAAAAGCAAAACTTAACTTACTTCACTGTTATAGATCAATGAACTATATCTCAAGACATATGGAACAAGAGTTCGGTATACCTTGGATGGAATATAACTTCTTTGGACCTTCTAAAACAACAGAGTCTTTAAGAAAAATTGCTGAATTCTTTGGACCAGAAGTTCAAGAAAAAACAGAAGCAGTTATTGCTAAATATACAAAAATGACTGACGAAGTTATTGCTAAATATAGACCTAAATTAGAGGGTAAAAAAGTAATGCTTTATGTTGGTGGATTAAGACCAAGACACGTTATTGGTGCTTATGAAGATTTAGGTATGGAAGTTATCGGTACTGGATATGAGTTCGGTCACGGTGATGATTACAAAAGAACAAAAGAAGATTTAGGAAGAGCTACATTAATTTATGATGATGTTAATGAGTACGAACTAGAAGCTTTCGTTAAAAAATTAAAACCAGATTTAGTTGCATCTGGAGTTAAAGAGAAATATGTATTCCAAAAAATGGGTCTACCATTTAGACAAATGCACTCTTGGGATTACTCTGGACCATACCATGGTTATGATGCATTCGCAATTTTTGCAAAAGATATGGACTTAGCTATGAACTCACCAGTTTGGAGTCATACAAAAGCACCATGGGATAAAGAAGAGGTAGGAGCTTAATATGCAAGACGTAAATAATATAGTAAACGGACAAAAGCTGTTTTTAAAAGAAGATTACCAAGCTTCTTTAGCAGCAAAAAAAGAGTTTGAAGGTTCAATGGGTTCAATTAATCCTGCGAAAGTTGAAGAAGTTGCTGAGTGGACTAAATCTTGGGATTATAGAGAAAAAAACTTAAGTAGAGAAGCTATTACAGTTAACCCTGCTAAAGCTTGTCAACCACTTGGAGCTATTATGGCTGCACTTGGATTTGAAAATACAATGCCTTATGTACATGGTTCTCACGGATGTGTTGCATACTTTAGATCATACTTTACAAGACACTTTAAAGAACCAACACCATGTGTATCTGATAGTATGTCAGAATCTGCAGCGGTTTTCGGTGGATTAGCAAACATGAAAGATGGTTTAAGAAACTGTAACGCAATGTACAAACCAGAAATGATAGCTGTGTCTACAACTTGTATGGCAGAAGTTATCGGAGATGATTTAGGTGCATTTATTATTGGGGCTAGAGATGAAGCAGAAGGTGAACTAGATGCTTTACCAATAACTTATGCTCATACTCCATCATTTGTTGGATCACATATTACAGGTTATGATAATATGATGAAAGGTATGCTTGAGCAATTAAGTATAGGAAAAGAGAACAAAGTTGTTGAAGAGGGAAGAATTAATATTATCCCTGGTTTTGAACCATACCTTGGGTCTTTAGCAGAAGTTAAAGAGATTGCTGCATCATTTTCTGACAAAATTGTAATGTTAGGTGATCATGAAGAGCAATGGAATACAGGTGCTGGTGGATATAGTTTATATGCTGGTGGTACACCATTAGAAGTAGCTAAAACAGCTATAAATGCAGAAACTACAATCTCTTTACAAAAATATTCTACAGTTCAAACTGCTAAGACTATTAAAAATAAATGGAAACAAGGTTTTGAAACTTGTAATCCAATAGGACTTGCTGGTACAGATGAATTCGTAATGAAATTAGCTGAACTTACAGGTAAAGAAGTTCCAGAGTCTTTAAAAACTCAAAGAGCTCAACTAGTTGATGCAATGCAAGATTCTTACCCATATATGCATGGTAAAAAGTTTGCAATCTATGGTGATCCAGATTTCTTATTAGGTCTTGTTTCATTTATCGTTGAAATGGGTGGTATTCCAACTCACGTATTATGTCACAATGCTCCAAGAAAAGGTTGGGAAGCAGATATGCAAGCAATCATTGACAAATCTGATTGGGCAAGTGATTGTCAAATCTGGGCTGGTAAAGATTTATGGCACTTAAGATCATTATTATTTACTGAGCCAACAGATTTCTTAATCGGTAATGTTTATGGTAAAGAATTATACAGAGATACAAAAATACCTTTAATTAGAATTGGTTTCCCAATTTTTGATAGACATCACTTACATAGATACTCTATGAGTGGTTACAAAGGTGCTTTAAATCTATTAACATGGATTACAAACTCTGTTCTTGATGCACTAGATGAAGAGACAAAAGATATAGCTAAAACAGATTATTTCTTTGATTGTGTGAGATAATTTCAATAGTAATTTCGAAATTTACAGATTAAAACTAGAAGAGTTTCTTCTAGTTTTTTTTAGATATTCATTATGTATTAAGTTATATAACGGTATTATTTTTTTGTGGTTCTAGCGAATTTTTTTTGAAAATCGTTATGTACCAGTTTATATAAGGACTCAATGTGGAATTTTCATCATCTTTAACAATATTTAACAGCGATACACCACTTTTATTGGAAAAACGAATTAAGCTTATAGGCTATATAGAGATAGAAGGATCTATAAGTAAAGCAGCCAAAAAAGTACCCATGAGCTATAAAGCTGCATGGGATGCTATCGATGCCATAAACAACCTTTGTCCAACACTTGTTGTAGAAAAATCTACAGGTGGTATTGGAGGAGGGGGAGCTGTCGTAACTCCATATGGTAAAAACTTAATTAAAACATATTCGACTCTTAAAAAAGAACATGAAAAGTTTTTATCACAATTGACAAAGATGACAGATTTTAACACAGGAGCCCTTAAATCTTTAGAAAGGTTTTCGATGCAAATAAGTGCAAGAAATCAGGTTCAAGGTATAGTTGAACATATTGAACAAGGAAAAGTAAATTCTTCAGTGTATTTAAAATTAAAAAGTGGTTATACATTAGTAAGTGTTATTACAAATGGGGCTATTGATAATTTAAATTTACAAATAGAAGATGAAGTGGTTGCTATATTTAAATCAAGTTCAGTTCTCCTTACAACAGATTTGAGTTTAAATATTAGTGCTAGAAATAAATTCCAAGGTACCATAACTGATATTAGTTTAGGTGAGATAAATAGTGAAGTTCTAGTTGATATTGGTAATGGAGATAAAATTGCCTCTGTTATTACGAAAAATGCCACAGGGAGTTTAGATTTGAAAGTTGGTGATAGTGTAAGTGCTATTATAAAATCATCTGATGTGATGATAGGAAAATAAGGGGATAAAAATGTTAAAGAAATTATTGATTGGAAGTTTGTTGTTTGCAGGTTCTTTATATGCAGGGACTATTAACATTGCAGTTGCTGCAAATGTAAGTTATGCTATAGATAATTTAAAAGCAGAATTCAATAAACTATACCCAGATACAAAAGTGAATGTTACTTTAGGAAGTAGTGGAAAATTAACTGCTCAAATAAAAAATGGTGCGCCATATACTCTTTTTATGGCTGCAAATATGAAATATCCACAAGCTTTATATGCTGATGGTATTGCTACAACTAGACCACTTGTCTATGCTCAAGGAAGTCTTGCTTACTTAAGTAGTAAAAAACAAGATTTTTCAAAAGGTATAAAACTTGTTGAAAGCTCAAAAATATCTAAAATAGCAGTAGCAAATCCTAAAACTGCACCTTATGGAAAAGCAGCAGTTGAAGCTATGAAAAATGGTGGAGTGTATGATAATGTAGTAGGTAAATATGTATATGCTGAATCAATTTCGCAAACAGTTTCTTATGCGGTAACGGCTGCGGATATAGGTTTTATTGCTAAATCTTCGCTTTATAGCCCTAAAATGGCTCAATATAAAGAGGGGATTAACTGGGCTGATGTAGATACTAAACTATATACACCAATTAATCAAGGTATCGTAGTACTTAAAAATGGTGAAGCAAATAGTGAAGTAAGTGCATTTTATACATTTATGTTAAGCCAAAAAGCCAAAAAAATATTAAATGATTTTGGATATTTAGTACCATGAGTAGTTTAATTGCAACCGTCACACAAATAGAGAATTGTGATAGTTTGCATATAGTGAAGTTTGACTGTAATAGTCAAACTTTATCTATGATGAGTTTAGATTTGACTGATGCTATCCAAGTTGGTACAAAAGTGAAACTTGTAATCAAACCATCTCATATTGCAATCGCAAAAAATTTTAGTGGAGAGGTGAGTTATTCAAATAAATTAGAAACTACTATTATGTCATGTACAAATGGGCAACTTTTAAGTAGTGTGAAACTTGATTTTTTTGATACTACTTTGGAGTCAATCATTACAGTGAATTCATCACAAAAAATGGATTTAAAAATTGGAGATAAAGTAACTGCTTTTATAAAAGCAAGTGAGATATCAATAGGTGAGGTTTTAGGATGATTGAAATATTTAATGAGTTAGAGTTTGAACCTTTTTTACTCTCTTTTAAGTTAGCTGGTATCACTACACTGATACTTTTTGTTTTAAGTGTTCCTCTAGCTTGGTATTTATCTCAAACAAAGTCAAAGATGAAGCCATTTTGGGAGAGTTTAACAGCCTTACCTATTGTACTACCACCATCTGTTTTAGGATTTTATATCCTTGTAGCACTTTCTCATAATTCACCTATTGGGGTATTTTTTGAAGATGTTTTTGGGATAAAGTTAGTATTTAACTTTACAGGACTTGTAGTTGCAAGTTGTTTTTACTCACTCCCATTTATGGTACAACCTTTGCAAAGTGGTTTTGAATCTATTAATAAAAATATGCTAGAAGCTAGTTATATAAGTGGGAAAGGGAAATGTGAGACTATCATAAAAGTTGCATTACCAAATATAAAACCAGCTTTGATGACAGCTATTATTGTAACTTTTGCCCATACTGTTGGAGAGTTTGGCGTTGTTTTAATGGTTGGTGGAAGTATCCCAGGGGAAACAAAAGTAGCTTCTGTTGCTATCTATGAGTTTGTTGAAGTTATGGACTACACAAAAGCACATATCTATAGTGCTATTATGGTAGTTATAAGTTTTTTAGTATTATTGAGCGTATATATTTTTAATGGAAAGCAAAAAAAAAGTTTTATATAGGATAGTTAAATGAAAAAAGAAAATTTATTAATAATCATATCAACAGATAATGCAGAAACAATACTAAAATTCCCATTACTTTATGGTGGAGTGTCAATACCACGAGACTATTGGAAAAGAGTACATATTATGTTTTGGGGTGCTTCAATAAAAGTTGCAAGTACCAATAAACAAGTACAAGAAAAAGTAGAGCTTATTCAAAAAGATGGTGTAGAGTTCAGCTCTTGTATCGTATGTGCAGAAGAATATGGGGTAGTAAAAGAGCTTGAAAATATAGGTATAAAGTGTAATCACACAGGTGATTTGTTAAATGAAGCATTGCAAAATGATAAAATATGGGCAACATTAACGGTATAAATATAATGATAAAAATAGATATAAACAAAAAACTACATGGTGCAAATGGAGAGATGGATTTAATTATTAATCTTGATATAACACAAGGTGATTTTGTTGCCTTAGCAGGGCAAAGTGGTAGTGGTAAAACAACACTATTAAGAATATTAGCTGGACTAGAAGATGCTACAGGAACTATAAAAGTAGGTGATGAAGTTTGGTTAGAGGGAAAAAAATCTTTAGCTTCTCAAAAAAGAAAAATAGGATTTGTATTTCAAGATTATGCACTTTTTCCTAATATGAGTGTTGAGGAAAATTTATTATTTGTTCAAAAAGATAAAGAGTTGGCTTCTAAACTATTAGAATTAACGGAGCTTAGTGAACTCAAAGATAGATTGCCAAATACTCTTAGTGGTGGACAAAAGCAAAGGGTAAGTTTATGTCGTGCTATGATGAATAGACCAAAACTACTACTTATGGATGAGCCTCTTTCTGCTTTAGATCCTTCTATGAGAACAAAGCTACAAAATGAGATACTCACACTTCACAAAGAGTTTGGAACTACAACAATTATGGTTAGTCATGATCCAAGTGAGATATATAGATTAGCACAAAGAGTAGTTGTACTAAATTTTGGTGCGATTATCAATGATGGGACACCAAAAGATGTATTACTTAAAACAAGCGGAAGTCAAAAATTTTCATTTGAGGGGGAGTTACTTGATATTGTAAAAGTAGATGTGATAAATGTAGCAATTGTCTCTATTGGTCAACAACTAGTAGAAGTTGTTGTAAGCGATGAGGAAGTGAAAAATTTAGAAATAGGGCAATGTGTTAGTGTAAGCACGAAAGCATTTACCCCTATGATTAAAAAAATTTAAAAAAATTTAACTATCGTTGTATAGTTAATTATATAAGGAAAAAATATGTTAAAAAAATTGTTATTAAGCATTATATCTTTAGGGGTAGTTGGAAATGCTGCTAATTTAAAAGTAGCCGCAGGTGCAGGGTATAAAAAACCTTTAATGGATGTGATAAAAGAGTACGAAAAAAGTGGCGATATAATTGATGCTTTTTTTGGGAATATGAAGCAAGTAACAACTCAAGCAAAACAAACGGATATAGCTTTAATTGTTGGGGATAAAAACTTTTTATCAAAAAAGAGTCAGTTGAATTTCAAAGAATATTTAGATGTAGGAGAGGGAAAGGTTGTAGTTGCATATCCAAAGGCTAAAAGTATAAATTCAATTAATGATTTAACAAAAGAGAGTATAAAAAGAGTATCTATGCCACAACCTAAAAAAGCTATATATGGAATTGCAGGTGAGGAATTTTTAAAAAATGCAAAGTTGCATGAGATGATAAAAGATAAGCTCTATGTAGTTGCAACAGTACCTCAGTCTATGACTTATATTATTACAAATGAGGTAGATGCTGGTATTGTAAATCTTACAGCTGCACTAGCAAACAAAAGTAAAATAGGGGGATATATAGAAGTTCCTAAAGAATACTATACACCTATAGAGATAGTTGCAGGAAAGTTAGAAAGTTGTAATACAAAAGAGTGTGAAAAATTTGTAGATTTTTTGTCAACTCAAACAGCAAAAGATATCTTTAAAAAATATGGTCTGTAATGGATATAGAACTTGCACTCATAACACAACCACTTCTTTTAAGTGTTAAAACTATCAGTGTGAGTGCTATATTGTTTATAGCCTTAGGTGTTACACTTGCTTATTTACTCTCAAAAGAGAATTTAAGATTCAAATGGTTACTTGATACTATAGTTACTATGCCTCTAATTTTTCCACCGATTGCCGTGGGCTTTTTTCTCCTTTTGCTTTTGGGAAGAGATGGAGCATTAGGGGCATTTCTCCAAAAGTTTGACATTAGTCTAATATTTAGTTTCACAGGGATTGTAATAGCAGGATTTATAGCTGGTTTACCACTTATGGTAAAACCACTCCAATCAAGCATAGAACAGTTTCCAAAGCAGATAAAAGAAGCTTCTTTTATCAGTGGAAAAAGTGAAGTAAAGACATTTCTTTTCATTGTTTTGCCAACAATTAAAAACTCTCTAGCAGTTGCATTATTGATTGCAACTGCTAGAGCACTAGGTGAAGTGGGAATTACACTTATGTTAGGTGGCAATATTGTAGGAAAAACAGATACTGTGTCATTGGCTATATATAATGCTGTTTTTGATGGTGAATATGATTTAGCGATGATTTTAAGTGGTATTTTAGTTGTAACATCGTTGATGTTTTTTATAAGTTTATCTATTTTACAAAAAAAAGAAAAACTTTTTTAGTATATTAAATTTAAGTCTTCTATTCGAGAAGATTTAATTTTAATATAAGGAAAAAAATTGATACATTTTAGTGATAATGAATTAGAACAATATATAAAGGAGGATGTGCCATATCTGGACATCACTACACATATACAAGCCGTAGAAAACAAACAAGTTAGTTTAGAGATTATTACTAGAGAGGATGTTATTGTTTCTTGTATGGAGGAGGCTTGTAGAATTGTGAAGCTTTTAGGTTGTGATGTAGATTTTTATATCCCTTCTAAAGAAAAGGCAAAACAGGGTGAGACTTTATTGAAGTTTAGTGGAGATTATAACAATGTACATAAAGCATGGCGAAGTGCACAGGTTTTATTAGAATATAGTTGTAAAATGGCAACATTTACTTACAATATGAAAAAAGAGATAAATAAAGTAAATCAACATTGTGAATTATTAACTACAAGAAAAACATTTCCTTTTTCAAAAAAGTTTTGTATAAAATCAATTATAACAGGCGGTGCAATGCCACATAGACTAAACTTGAGTGAAACAATAGTGTTTTTTGAAAATCATAGGGTAGTGTATAGTACAAATCAAGAGTTTTATGAAAATATTAAAAAATTTAAACAAAAAGTACCAGAGAAAAAAATAGTGGTAGAATCAGATACTTTAGAAGATGCAATAGAAGTTATGATACATGGGGCAGATGTGTTACAAATGGATAAGGTAACGATAGATGTTTTAGAAAAAGTTATTGAGTATAAAAATACAAATTTTCAACATATTAAAGTATTAGTTTCAGGTGGTATAGATATTAACAATGCAAAAGAGTATGCTTCTGTTGGTATAGATGGGATTGTTACAAGTATAGTATACAATTGTGGTATGGCGAATTTGGGTACTAATATGAAACTATTAGAGTGATATTCTAATAGTTTTATTTTTTCTTTCTAGTTTTTGAAACTCTAGTTTTGTTTACTTTATATTTTGTTTTTTCTAGCTTCTCTATAAGTTCAACTGCAATTTTATGCATATTTATCACAATATCTTTTTTTTCACCATCTAAATTTTTACCATATAATTCAAACTTTTCAATGAGTGTTGTGTAATCAACATCTTTAAGAAATGGATACAATACTGTCGATCTTTCATTTTCTAAAACCCAATGACTAAGAGTACATACCACAACAAGTTCTGGTATCCACCATGTTTGATTTGTTGGAATATCTACCTCCACTTTTTTTGCTAAAACATCATAGTATGTGATAAGAGGTTCTTCAAATTTTGCTAAAGATCTTAACTCTGGATGTTTTTTAGCATTTTGCACTAGATTAAGTAAATAATCTACATTTACTACACACTCTTGAAGTTGGTCTTTTAACTTTCTTAATGTATCGTAGATATAGATTGTTTCATTATCTGTTCCAACAATTGGTTGCCAATCATTGTTATCAACTCTTTCAAAAAACCTTTCTAGTGCAGTTCTTGAAAATACAAGTAATGCTTCTGTTTTTACATCTCTTAACAGTCGAGGCTTTATCCTTTTTTTTGTGCAGTTATCTTGAATCATTTTTACCCTTATGACTTTTTGAAGATTATTTCATAATATTATAAAAGTTATTTTAATTTTTTTGAGTAGTTTAGAAGTTTTGAGAAGAAACTAACTATTAGTTTGATACTACAGTTTTATTTCTCCCTATATTTTTAGCTTTATAAAGTGCTTCATCTGCACGAGAAAGAGTAAGCTCTATATTATTATTATCTACTTCACTAAATTGAGCTACACCGATACTAACAGTAAACTTCACCTCTGTATCAATATGTACAGATATAGAGGTTTTTTCTATATCAAGTCTTACTTTTTCAGCTACTTTATAGGCATCATCTAGATTACAATCCTGAAGTAACATTACAAACTCTTCACCACCAAATCTTGCAACAATATCACTTGTTCTTACTTCTGCTTCAATGATATGGGCAACTTTTATAATTACTTCATCTCCAACAAGATGTCCATAGGTATCATTGATTTTTTTAAATTTATCAATATCTAAAGTAACAATACTAAATGGGATATTATTATTTCTTTGTGAAAAAGATTTTATTTTTTTGGATTGTTCTGAGAAGTATCTTCTATTAAAAATTTGAGTTAAAGGATCTCTGTGAGACATATCTACAAGTTCTTCATTTGCTTCTTCTAGTTTTTGATTGATTTCACACATTAAAGTATTGTCATAGATATAAATACAAATATATTTTTTTTCTATATCATAGGGAAGTATTGTAATATCTTGTTGCATAGATTCAAATACTGTATTAGTAACATTACTGACAGGTATATTTATGAGGTATTTATTTGTATTAATAGTTAAAAAAGAAGGGTTATTTGTTACTAATACAGTTTTAGCTTTTCTTTTAAGTTTTTTTTCATTGATATATGGAAAATATTGACAAAGATTTTTATTTAAAATATCTTTCTCTTTAATTTTTGTATATATCTCAAGCCATTTATTCCAAGCTAATACATTTAAATCCTCATCAAGGATAATAATTCCATTATTAACAGTATTAAAAATTATGTTGTTATCTATTTTCACAATACAACCTTAAATTAAAGATTTTCTAAAGCATTATCAAGTGCTTTTTTTAAAAAAATTGATGATTCCCTTTTCGTTAAAATCATCAGTTCACCTTTGATATGTTGCTCTTTAAAATTTAATTCTGTTGAGATTATAATCACATGACTATACTCCCCCTCAAATCTTTTATCAAATTCATCTATAGAGTTTATTTTTGTAATATGTGGAGCACTAAAAGAGATACTTGTATCTACTAGGGATGCAAGTTTTCCAGAAGTTGCAGAAGAGAGAATATTTGTTATTTCTAGTATTATATCTTTTATCTCATTCTCATCTATTTCATCTTCTTCTAAGTCAAATTCTCGTGCTAAATTTATACTTGAAGTCTCATCTATAATAAATATGTTTTCACCAGCAAGATAGCCATTTACAAGTTGATTTGATACATAGTATTTATTTTTACTTAAAAGTTTTTCGTTGAGATGTTTTCTTAAGTCACTAGATGAAATAGTATCAATATTTGGAATACTTAAAGTTGCAAATTTTCCAATTATTTCAGAAATTGCCGCTGTTGCAGCACCATAAGAGATATTCATAAGCTCTTGTAAACAATCTTTTTCATCCTCATTCAATTCAATTAAATTTTTCATCTATATTAATCCTAATGTCGATAACATACTTTTTAAATTATTTTGGTTTATAGGTTTTTTTATAAATCCAATAGCTCCATTATCCTTGGCTTTTTGCATAGAAAGTTCCTGTATATCTGCACTTATAACTATTATTTTTGCATTTGCATCAAAAGAACATATCTCTTTAATTGCCTCAAATCCATCCATAACTGGCATAGTTAAGTCCATGAAACATATTGTAGGTTTATTTTCTTTATAAAGATTTACCGCTTCTAGACCATCTTGTGCCTCACTTATCTCTACATTTTCTCCAACTACAAGTTTTAGGTTTTTAACAGCCATTTTTCGTGCCATTTTTGAGTCGTCCACTACCAAATACATAATGACATTCCTTATTTATTTTTTATAGACTATCATAAAAAAGCTGAAAGAATTAACAAAAATATTATATTTTAATAAAACTGAAGATTATTTTGTGCTAACATACATTAAAGTTATTTGAGATGTTACTTTAGGAGTAAACACTGTAAAATATTTACTCTAATTAATTCAAAGGAAGTTAAGAATGAAATGGCTTATTTTTATTGTATTACCATTTTTCATATATGCAAATGAGCACTATAAGATTGGTGTTTTATTTTGGTCGGAGACTATAGAAGGTCAAGTTGCTATGAAAAAAGGATTAGAAAAAGAAGCTGAATTAATAAATCAAAAAGTCACAAGAGATGGTGGAAAATCTATACAACTTATCCCTTTTGTTGCAGGAGATGGAGAAGAGGGTATGGAGAATCAACTTCAACAATTTTATCAATTATTATCAAAAAATGTTGATGCTATTATTGTACAACCAACAGATAATGCTATATTAGTTCCTCCATTACTTGAAGCAAATAAAAAATTAATACCTGTGATTGCCTATGATCAATATATTAGTCAGGGAAAATTGGAATCATTTATCACAAGTGATAATTATCAAGCAGGATTTTTAGCAGGAGAGTATATAAGTGATAGATTTAAAAATAAAAACTCGTTAAAAATAGCATTGGTTGAGTATCCTCATGTATCGTCAACAGTGCAAAGAGTTGATGGTTTTATTGATGCTTTAGAAACTTACAAAATAAAATATAAAATTCTAAAAAGATATGAAGCTGTGGAACCTGTTGCTGGGGCAAAAGCTGGGTTAGAGATTTTAAAAGATTTTCCGCAAAAAGGTTCATTAGATTTGATTTTTACAGTGAATGATGGTGGTGGGGTAAGTGTGGCTAAAGAGCTTGTAAAAGCACAACGAGAGGATATAGTTATAGGGACAGTTGATGGAGACCCTAAATCTATTGAGTTACTTAAAGAAAATAAAAATATCATAATAGATTCTGCTCAATTTTGTGGAGAGATGGGTGCTGTTGCACTAAGAGTTACTTATGAAAAGCTCACAGGAAAAGATATATCAAAACATATATTGCTCCCTGTTTTCCCTATTACTAAAGAGACTCAAAATATTTATCAAGGATGGCTTTCTCCTATTCCTAATAAATTTAAAAAACCATGGGTGAGTATAACACCTTATTGGAATAATCAATTGAGTGAAAAATAAAATGATAAATACAAAAAAAGAAGATTTTTTCAATATAGATAAAAAACTTTCACTTACATTTGGTTTGGTAATTTTATCAGTGCTTTTAAGTGTATTATTTGCATCTATTTTTTATTTTAACTATATTATAACAAAAGAACAAAATAGATATGGTTCAGTGATTGCCAATGGGATAGGTACTGCTATAAATAGTGTAAGTTTTTCTGGAAAATATCAAGCAAGACTTTTAATAGAAAGCTTAAAAAAAGAAAATAAAAATATTGAAAATATAATTATTCAAGATGCTTCAGGATTGGTTATTGGTCATACCGATACACAGTACAATGGAAAAATTATTGATGATAAGTTCTTTCAAAAAGCCAAAGATGTAATCCAAACAAAACAATTTATTATCCAAAATATTACAATACAAAAAGAGAAAAAACTATACAATCTTATTGAAATAGATATCCCTTATAAAAAAGGGTATGATAATCAAATAGTTGGGGTAAGTAGAGTTTTTATTTTAAGTGACTCTTTTGATAAACTAAAATTAAATGGCTTATTGTATCTTTTAGGATTGATTTTTTTTCTTGTTGTTATCTCCTATTTTATAGTAAGAAAAATTTCTAGTTATTTTAGTACACCAATAAAAAACCTCGCTATTCGTTTAGAGGCACTAGTAAACTCAATTCCTGATTTGGTATGGATGAAAGATCAAGATGGTAGATATCTTTATTGTAATAGGAGATTTGAAGAATTCTTTGGAGCTAAACATGATGAGATTATTGGAAAAACCGATTATGATTTTGTGGATAAAAAATTAGCAACTTTTTTTAAAAAACACGATACTAATGCGATGGAAGCATTACAACCTGTAGAAAATTTTGAAGAGATTACCTTTGCTTCAGATGGACATAAAGAGCATCTTCAAACAATTAAAACAGCTGTAAAAGATGATAGAGAAAATATTATTGGAGTTTTAGGGGTTGGGAGAGATTTTACAACAATTAAAGAGCAAAATAAGAAACTTTTAGAGCAAAAAGAGGAGTTTGAAACTATTTTTAATACTTCAAAAGATGGTATTGCTATATTAAACTTAGAATCAAAATTTTTAGATTGTAATCAAGCTTATTTGGATATGACAGGGTTTTCAAAAGAGGAGTTACTTTCAAAGTTTTGCATTGAACTTACTATACCAGAAGATTTAGATAGAAGTAAAGAGGTGTTCAGGAAAGTTAAAGAACAAGGTTATTTTGAAAATTTTGAAAAAACTTGCCTGATTGCTGAGGGGGAAACACTTCAGGTGAATATGTCACTAGCTTTGATGCCAGACAAAGAGAGAGTTTTAATCTCAGTAAAAAATGTAACAGGATTAAAAATTTTAGAACAACAAGCAAAATTAATTTCAATGGGTGAGATGATAGGAAATATTGCACATCAATGGAGGCAACCTTTATCTATCATATCAACGAGTGCAACAGGAATGTTACTTCAAAAAGAATTTGCTAATTTGAGTGATGAAAATTTTATAAAATATTGTAATTTTATAAATGACAACGCACAATATCTTTCAAAAACTATAGATGATTTTAGAGATTTTATAAAAGGTGATAGTAAAAAAGTACTCTTTAATGTTACAGAAACAATCAATAGTTTTATCCAATTAGTTGATGGTTCTATTAAGAACAATCATCTAAATTTGATTTTAAATTTAGATGATAGTTTAAAAATATTTGGCTATCCAAATGAACTCAATCAATGTTTTATGAATATATATAATAATGCAAAAGACGCTTTAATAGAGATAGAAGAAGAGAATAGACTTTTGTTTATATCAACAGAGCAAAAAGATGATCAAGTAGTTATAAAGTTTAAAGATAGTGGAGGGGGTATAGATGAGAATATTATTGGTAAGATTTTTGAACCTTATTTTACTACAAAACACAAATCTCAAGGTACTGGACTTGGACTTCATATGACTTATAATTTTATAGTTGATGGTATGGAAGGTTCTATTAAAGCTTATAATGTTATGTATGACTATAATAATAAACAATATAGAGGTGTGGAATTTATGATAACATTTTTAATTTCTACCTAATCATGTTATAAAGTATGATAAGGGAACACTATTTGCATCAATTTTTATAATATTACATATTAAGGAAATATTATGGAAACTTATATACTACCAATTATACTTATATCTTATACGGTCGCAATAGTGATTTATACAAATAAAACTTATGCAAAAATGACAAAAAGGTAATTCATGAAAGTAGCAACACCAGAAAATACATTAGAATTTGCAAAAAAGTTTTCACATTATAAAGATTTTTATACACAAAGTAATGGTTTAATATTTTCAAAACTAGGGTTAGGTACTTTTAACAAAGAACCATACAAAGAGGAAAACTATGTTTTCCATTATATTGCAGGTGTTAAAGAAGCTGTTAAAAATGGAATAAACTTAATAGATACTGCAAGTAATTACAGATATGGACAAAGTGAAAAAGAGATAGGTGAAGCTTTAGTAGAGCTATATGAAGAAGATTCAGTAAAAAGGGAAGATTTAATTATATGTTCAAAAGGTGGTTTTATACAGTTAGATTATCCGTTTCCTGAAAATCCATATACTTGGATAGATGAAAATGTAATTAGTAAAAAACTTGCTACAAAAGATGATATAGAGTTAGATCAACACTGTATGACACCTGACTATTTAGAATGGTCTTGTAAAAGAAGTTTAGAAAATCTTGGAGTTGAAAGTTTAGATATCTATTATCTTCATAATCCAGAGATGCAAATACTAAAATTAGGTGAAAAAAACTTTTATAAACAAATAGAGAAAATATTCAAAAGGTTTGAAAAGTTAGCTGATGAGGGACTATTTAAATATTATGGTGTAGCTGTTTGGAATGGTTTTATGTCAGAAATAAATGAAAATATTGAGATAGAAAAATTAGTTGAATGTGCAAAAAAAGTTGGTGGTGAAAAACCATAGATTTAAATATATCCAAACACCTTTTAATATGGGAAAAACAACGGCATATACAACACCAACTCAAAAAGTTAATGGAGAGAATTGTACTATTTTACAAGCTGCATATAGATTAGGTTTAGGTGTTATTGGTAGTTCTAGTTTATTGCAAATGAATCTTTTTAAAAAAATCATTTACAGCAGAAACAGGGGTGATTTTAGACAATACTATGACTTTAAAAAGTGATATTCAATTAGCACTACAATTTGTTCGCTCAACTCCTGGAATTGTTAGTGGACTTTTTGGAAGTAAAGTCCCTGTAAATATAAAACAAAATTGTGAAATATCAAAAGTAAAAGCAGTACCAAAAAGTAAATATGATTTACTTTATAGGTTGTAGTAGATGATATTTGATGTAATAGTTGTAGGTGGTGGCGTTGCTGGTTTGATGGCTGCTATTGAAGCTAAAAGTGATACTACACTAAAAGTTGCAGTTGTAACAAAAGGGAATCTTTTTAAATCAAATAGTAGTTTAGCTAGTGGTGGAATAAACGGAGTTTTGGATAAAAATGATAAAGAGGGTATCTCAAAGCATATCGATGATACTTTAAAAGGCTCTTATGGGCTAGCTGATAAAAAAGCTGTAACTTATATGTGTGAACAAGCACCCTTAATTATCTCAAAACTTGCAGATTATGGGGTGAGTTTTGATAAAGATGAAAATGGAAATATAGCTCAAAGAAGTTTTGGTGGTGGAAGTAGTAAAAGGACTTGTTATGTTGGTGATAAAACAGGTTCAGCTATAACTCAAGCACTTATTAAAAAAGCAAAAACTGTAGGTGTGGAGTTTTTAGTAAACCATTTTGTGATGAATATTACAAAAATTGATAATAAAGTAAGTGGTATAGTTGTTTTAAGAAGACTTGATTCTTCTGTAATGGTTTATCCTGCTAAATCAGTTGTCTTAGCTGGTGGAGGATATGCTGGACTTTATAGGGGTTTTAGTACAAATGCTCAAGATTATACAGGTGATATGCTCTCAATTGCATTGAGAGCTGGATTAGCTTTAAAAGATATGGAGTTTGTTCAATTTCATCCAACAGGGTTTATAAAAACTAGTTATCTTGTAAGTGAAGCAGCACGAGGTGAGGGTGGCTATCTTATAAATAGTGATGGAGAGAGATTTGTTGATGAACTTGATACAAGAGATGTGGTAAGTCGTGCTATTTCTAAACAGATTAATGATGGTAAAGAGGTTTTTATAGATTTAAGACACTTAACCCCCCAACATATAGAATCAAAACTCCCAAGTTTACAAAAAGCTGCTTTGATGCAAGCTGGTGTTGATATCACATCAGAATTACTCCCTATAAAACCAGTAGCTCATTATACAATGGGTGGGATAGAAGCAAATATGACAAAAACAACAATTAAAGGTCTTTTTGCATGTGGAGAGTGTGCAGTAAATGGTGTACATGGAGCAAATAGACTTGGTGGTAACTCTCTTTTAGAAGGTGCTGTTTTTGGAGAACTAGCAGGAAGAAATGCATTAAAATATAGTGAACGAAAAGCATTTTTGCCAATTGATTACAATATTGTAGTAAAAGATCAACAAAAAGTTGACTATATCTTCGATCAAGATACAACAAAAAACTTTAATTCTATGAGAATATCTGTTGGGAAAACAATGTTTGAATTAGCTGGAATTAGTAGAAATAAGCAGAAGCTTTTTAAAGCGTTAGATTATTTAAAATATTTACGAAGAGAATCTGGAACACTCCATTGTATAGATAAGGGGAGAAACAATAATGTAGAGCTTGTTTCTATTTTAGAGTTACAAAATGCGCTAGAGGTGGCACAAACTGTTGTAATTAGTGCACGAAAAAGGAAAGAGAGCCGTGGTGCACACCATAGGGATGATTATCCTGATACAAATGATGAATATAGACACAGTATTTTAGTAAATGAACTAAAAAGAGGTTTTTATAAAGTTTGGTTACAAAAAAATAACTTACTAGGATATTTGCGAAGATTGGTTGCAAATAATAACTAGGAATGAATAATGCATATTATATATAAATATAAAGGATAATTTATGGCAAAAGTGATGTTACGAGAAGCGAATGGAGAAATATATTTCTATATAGCAAAAAAAGATATGGAAGAGACTATAGAAACTATTGAATTTAGTGATGATGATAATTGGGGTGGGGAAGTAGAATTAAGTAATGGTGAAACTTGGTGGATACAACCAGGTCCAAAAAACCTACCAAAAGAGGAAGTTTGTAAAAAACTAGCCGATTGATTAAAATATATACATAAGAGGTGTTTATATTATTTATAAACAAGAGTATAATATAAGAAATATTATATAGATTGGATGAATTATGAATAGTGAAGATAGTTTGATACAAATAGAACTTAATGTTTTACAAGATATAGCTACAATAATAGCCGATTCAAGAGGACAAATTGTAGAGTCTTTAGAGAAGTGTTTAAAAATACTAAAGAAAAATCTAGATTTAGAAAATTGTGTTATATATAGATTAGAAGATGATATGTTAAACATATTTGCTTCTATAGATTTTAATAAACACCAAAAAATTATATCAGAATATAGACTAGGTGAAGGTGCTACAGGTTTAGCTGCAAAAAGTATGGAACCTGTTGTTATTGAAAATGTACATAATGATATATTATTTTTAAATAAATCTGGAAATAGAAGTAGTGATACTATTTCATATATCGCAGTTCCTATGATTGTAGAACATGAAACAATTGGTGTATTAGCAACAAATCTTACAAAATCTACAAAAATAGATTTTGATGATACTGTTAGAATATTATCAATTATTAGTTCTTTATTTGCTCAAAGTATGTATTCACATTTTGTCTTAGAAGATGAGAAAGAGAAGTTAAAAGATCTTAAACAGTATTATAAAATGGAGTGGGATTCAAAAGTGCATAATTTTGGTGACATAATTGGCGAGAGTAAGAAGATGAAGGATGTCTATAGAGTTATTGAGCGAATTGCGCAAAGTGATGTGACTATTCTAGTAAGAGGTGAAACT
Organism: Arcobacteraceae bacterium; assembly: GCA_965140475.1. Lineage (GTDB taxonomy): Bacteria > Campylobacterota > Campylobacteria > Campylobacterales > Arcobacteraceae > JAIOSF01. The sequence continues at coordinate 159,316 of OZ223245.1, read as the reverse complement.
GGAACTGGTAAAGAACTAGTAGCAGCTGCAATACATAAAAGAAGTCGCAGAGCAGAAGAGCCATTTGTAAAATTAAACTGTGCAGCTATAACTGATAGTTTACTAGAAAGTGAACTATTTGGACATGAAAAAGGTGCATTTACAGATGCTAAAGAGACTAGAAAAGGGCGATTTGAACTTGCTGATAAAGGAACTTTATTTTTAGATGAGATAGGTGATATTAGTGCAAGTGCTCAAGTAAAACTGCTAAGAGTTTTACAAGAGAGAGAGTTCGAGAGAGTTGGTGGAAGCAAAACTATCAAAGTAAATGTAAGATTGGTAGCAGCAACCAATAGAAATCTTGAACAGATGGTAAAAGATGGAGAGTTTAGAGAAGATTTATATTATAGGCTTAATGTAATCCCTATAGATTTACCACCTTTAAGAAAAAGGGGTGAAGATATAAAACTTCTTGTAAACTTCTTCCTCGAAAGAGCTGTAAAAAACCATAAAAAGATGGTAACTATTACAGATGAGGCGATGGATAAACTTATGGGTTATCCTTGGCCTGGAAATGTAAGAGAGATGGAAAATACAATTGAGAGAATTGTATTAATGGGAGATGAAAAAGGTATCAATGCAGCAGATATGCTTCTCCTTCTTCCAGCTTTAAAAAATGAAAAGTTAATTGAAGAGTATAAAACAATTTCAATGGAAAATAGAACATTGGATGAGCTAGAGAAAGAAGCGATAGCAAAAGCACTCAAAGATTGTAGTAACAATCAATCAAAAGCAGCTGAGATGTTAGGGATAACAGTCAGACAAATAGGATATAAAGTGAAAAAATATGGAATCTGATATTATATATAAAAATGAACAGTTTGATTTGTGTGATGACTTTATCGATATAGGCTATATGGCTGAAAACTTTGAAGTTATTGATACAAATAGTGAAAAGCAAGAGATAAAAAGAAGTCATGCTGATGGTTCTATGAGTTTGTTTATTTCATTTCCTGATACAAGTGATGATTTTAGTAAAGAGATTTTAAAAATTGATCAGTTTATGAGTAAGATTCAAGTTCCTATTAAATGTTATTTTATTTTTAATGAAGAGTTAGAAGATACAACTGTTTTTAAAAATAGACTAAAAAAATTTGAGATGGTTTTTGATAGTGAAGATGAATTTGGAAATATGTATGGAACAAAGATAGTAAGTGGTAGTTTAGAAAACAAACTTACAAAAGCATTGTTTCTTATCTCCAAAGATGGAGCAGTGTTCTTTTTAGATATGCCAAAAGATTTAGAGAAAGAGTTTGATTTAGAAAGACTACAAGTAGAACTAAACAAAGCCTATGTCACATATACAGGCACAGGATGTCATGGATAAACCTTAAGTATCTCATAAATAGAAAAGTTACTTTTTTTATTTTAGAAGAATAATTTTTAAGTGGAATGGCTTATGCAATATGTTTATCATATAAAGTAATAAATGGGAAGTATAATGGAAAACATAAAAGAAAAGATAATAAGTGGTGAACTAGTTCCCTTTTTAGGTATGGGTGTATTTGAGGGTGTAAAATCTACAGATGGTGTACAGTTGCCATTTGATAGTGATAGTATGGTACTAGCACTTAACAATGGTCGAGCGATGAGTGCTAGACTTATGTATGAGTACACACGAGCTGCAATGAGTTTGGAGCAACGAAAAGGTAGAGAGTTTATCATCCAGATGACAAACCATATTTATAGTTCAAAGCAATATGAACTTCCTTATGTATACCAATTTCTAAAAGAGATAAAACCAAAATATATGATAGACACAAATCTTGATGATAGTGGTTGTAAAATCTATGAAGATGTAGAACATTTTATGGTAACTGGTGTTTCAAGAGTTATGGGTGGATATGATAGATTTATCGTATACAAATACGACTTACCTACAAAAACATACAATAAAATCGACAAAGAGGAACTAAATGATAGTATTCCAATCCTTTTTAAACCTATGGGTTCTACTGTTCCTGATATGGACTTTATCGTAAGTGATGCTGACTTTGTTGATTGGTTAACTGAAGCTATGGGTGGGTATGCTATTCCTCCATTTTTAAAAGGGTACAAACAAGGGAAATCATACCTATTTTTAGGAATAGATTTCAGCCGTGATACTTACAGAATGGTTGCAAATGAGATAACTCTAGGACTTGATACAGGGATAGTTGTATCAAACAAAGAGGAACATAGTAAAAAAGAGAATAAGTTTATCTCTACACATAACTTAGAGTTAGTACAAGAGGATACAAATAGTTTTTTAAAGGCTTTGTAAAAACTTCTTCAAATCTTTTCATATAAAAAGCAGGCAAATATTTGCCTGCTTTTTTTAATCTTTCTAATCTATAATATTGTTGTGATATTGATATGGTAAAATATTGATATAACAAAATGCAATATTTTTTAATAAATCTAAAATTTGATGCTATGATACATAATATATAACTCAAAAGAGGCAGAGCAATTATGAATGAGATATTACTATACAAAACAGCAAATCAAGATATAAAACTTGAAGTTTTAATACAAGATGAAACAATATGGTTAAATCAAAAACAAATATCAGAACTTTTTGATGTAAAAGTTCCTGCTATTTCTAAACATTTAAAAAATATATTTACTAGTGGTGAACTTGATGAAAAAGTGGTTGTTTCCAAAATGGAAATAACCACTCAACATGGTGCTATACTAGATAAAAAACAATCAAAATTAGTAAATATTTATAACCTTGATGCAATTATATCTATAGGATACAGAGTAAACAGCCAAAAAGCTACACAGTTTCGTATCTGGGCTACAAATGTTTTAAAAGAGTATATCATCAAAGGTTTTGCTATGGATGATGAGAGACTGAAAAATCCATCTCAACCTTTTGGGAAAGACTACTTCGATGAACAACTAGAGCGGATAAGGGATATACGAACTAGTGAAAGAAGATTTTATCAAAAAATCACAGATATATATTCTCAATGTAGTGCTGACTATGATGCCAACAGTGAAGAAACTAAAAACTTTTATGCAACAGTTCAAAACAAACTTCACTATGCGATGGTGGGACATACGGCTTCTGAAATTATATATGATAGAGCTGATAGTTACAAACAGAATATGGGACTTACCTCATGGAAAAATGCACCAAAAGGAAAGATTAGAAAAACTGATGTAACTATTGCCAAAAACTATCTTAAAGTAGATGAGTTAGATTTATATAATAGAATTGTAACTATGTATCTTGATTTTGCGGAACTTCAAGCAAAAAGTAATAAAGTCATGTATCAAAAAGATTGGATAGAAAGATTAGATAAGTTTTTGATGTTAAATGACAGAGATATACTTCAAGATAATGGAAAGGTAACTATGAAACTAGCAAAAGAGTTAGCTTTAGATGAATTTGATAAATATAATAAAATACAAGACAAATTATATATTAGTGATTTTGATAAGCTATTGGAGGAGTTGTAGATATGGAGCTGGTTTATTTATGGGTTGAGGATTATAAAAATATTAAAAGCCAAGGGTTTGATTTTTCTCCGAGGTTTGAGTGTTAATATGACAAAATGCAATATTTTTTAATGGAAGTACATTTTTGTGATAGCATAAATAAAAATTACAAGGTATCTTAGATGGATAAAATAACAGATATATCAAAAGAAACTATTCAAAATAAGATTTATACTATAAGAGGTCTGCAAGTTATGTTTGATAAAGATTTGGCAGAACTTTATCAGGTAGAAACGAAAGTATTTAATCAAGCAGTAAAAAGAAATATTGAAAGGTTTCCTGAGCATTTTAGATTTCAATTAACACAAGATGAATATGAAAACTTGAGGTCACAATTTGTGACCTCAAGTTTGGAGGATTCTTTAAGGTCACAAATTGTGACCTTAGAAACTATTGATACAAAAGAACATGGTGGAAGAAGATATTTACCATATGTATTTACAGAACAAGGTGTCGCGATGCTTAGTGCGGTTCTGCGAAGTACTATAGCTATACAAGTAAGTATCAAGATAATAGATACTTTTGTACAGATGAAAAAACTTATATCCGAAAATAGTTTGATATATCAAAGATTGGATTTACTAGAACAAAAACAGTATAAAACTGATGATAAAGTAAATATGATATTAAACGCCATAGAGGACAAATCTATAAAACCAAAGCAAGGTATCTTTTACGATGGACAGGTTTATGATGCTTATATTTTTGTATCAGATTTAATCAAAAGTGCTAAGAAAGATATAATACTTATAGATAACTATATAGATGAAAGTGTATTGACTTTGTTATCAAAAAGAGAGGAAAATATATCTGTAACTATTTATACAAAAAATATAACCAAACAGCTACAATTGGACTTAGAAAAATACAATGCCCAATATTCTAAGATAGAGTTAAAAAAGTTTACGAGTAGTCATGATAGATTTATGATAATAGATGAAAAAGAGGTGTATCATATAGGTGCTAGTTTGAAAGATTTAGGTAAAAAATGGTTCGCTTTTTCAAAGCTTGAAATGGAAGCTTTTGAGATATTGGCAAAGTTAGAAAAGGAGTAAAGTTTGGAACTTGTTTATTTATGGGTGGAAGAGTATAAAAATATTAAGAAGCAGGGGTTTAATTTTTCTCCGAGGTTTAAGTGTGAGTATGATGAAGATACAAAAGAGCTTACGATCGATGAAAATAAAGAGCATGTAAGTATATTTCCTGTCAATATAAATATTACCGCTATTGTTGGGGAGAATGGAGCTGGAAAAACTACTTTATTAGAACTACTTTATCATTATTTTAAAATAGATATTTCTAAAAAATCAGCATTTACATTTGATATGATTGATAAAAATTTATCAAAAGAATTTATATTGATTTTTTTTGATGGTTTAAGTTATAGAGTTATAAACAGGACAAAAGAGATTACAATAGTTAATGATTTTGAAGATTTAGATTTATCAAGGTTAAGTTTCTTTTCAAGTAGTACTTTTGGGATGATGGAATTTACACTTTCTTATGAAAATAAGAATTTTTATCAAAATAATCGTTTTATCTCTAATGTTATAAATTTTATTAAAAATGAAAACTCTTTTTATGAAACAATTTATTTTAAACCAACGACAATTTATTTAAAAATTAATAATATAAATGATAATAAATTGATTGAACAAATAGCAAATCAAATTAAAATAGAATATGAAAAAACTAAATATACACTAAAAGATAGACCTGAAGTAATTAAAATAGCTATTGAAAAAGCTATTAAATATTTAGTAGAAAAACAATATTTATTAGATAATTTATTTTCCAAAACAGAAGATAAAACTTTATTAGTATTTAAAAATAATGAGAATATTAAAGATATTGAAACTATAGAATATATTGATTTCTTAAATAAATTTGGCTTGATTGAGATATATGATAATACAAAATCTTTTTATTCTAATTATGGACTTGATATTGGTTTAAATTTCAATCAATTAAGTACTGGAGAACAAGATAATATTAAATTGTTTCTGGATATTTATTCTTATTTAAAAATAAATAATGGCATTTCTCAATTAATCTTTTTAGATGAACCAAATAACGCACAACATCCAAGTTGGCAAAAACATTTTATAAAAGATTTAATAAGCTTTACTTCCAATTATATAGATAAAGAAACTTATTTTTATATTACAACACATTCCCCTTTTATAATATCAGACCTCCCTAAAGAAAATGTGATTTTTTTAGATAAATTTGATCAAAAAACAAAAGAAAAATATCCAAAGTTAAATATTGATAACTTAGAAAATGGAAACTGCATTAATGTAAGTAAGTATATAGATATGAAATCATTTGGTGCAAATATCCATACTCTTTTATCTCATGGTTTTTTTATGAAAGATGGGCTTATGGGGGAGTTTGCGAAAACTACGATAAATGATGTTATCAAATATTTAGACCCTAATAATCAAGAAGAAACGAAAATTAAAACAGATGATGATGCAAAAAATATTATAAATATTATTGGTGAACCAATTCTTAAAAATACATTGCTAAATATGTATGAAGAAAAAGTTTATAAAGATGAATCAAAACTTGAAAAACTAAAAAGAAAACAACAAGAAATAGAAGAAGCAATAAAAGAAGAAGAAAAAAAGGATAAATTAAATGAAAAAAGTTGATTTATCCATTGTTAATGATAAATTTTTAAAAAACTATTTAAACTCTATTGATTTAACATCTATAAAAAAAGAACTAGAAAAACTAAAAGTTGATTTCATTGATAGTTTAGAAGATATTATAATTGCTGATGTAGATAAGTTAGAAGAGTATAAAGAAAATATTACATATAAATCAGATGATGAAAAAAGAGCTGTTAAAAAAGCTTTTAATTATGCTTGGCATAGACAGCAAGATGATTTTATGATACATTTTAAAAAGTTAAATATAAAAAGTTGTCCTTTTTGTAATAATAATTATATATATTTCTATAATGACGAAAACCCAAGAAAAACAATATCAACATTAGAACACTATTATCCAAAGTCAAAATATCCACATCTATCACTTAGCTTTTATAATCTAATCCCGTCATGTTATATTTGCAATAGTAAATTTAAAGGAAATGAAACTCATGAGGGAAATATAATTCATCCTTACAAAGATGACTTTAATGAAAAAGCAGAGTTTTCAGTAAAACTAAAAAGCTTTGAAGATAACTTAGAATTTGATATTGACCTAAAAACTTATGATGAAAAGTCAAAAGCATCTATTGATAGATTTAAATTAGATGAAATCTATAAAGAACACAACGATATAGCAAAAGAGATATGGAATAAAGCACAATATTATAATGAAAGTAGAATAGATGAACTTTATGATGAGTTTTATAATAAGTTAGGTTATACAAAAGAAGATGTCAAAAATATGATTTTTTGTAACTATCTACATAAAGATGATATCAATAAAAGAAACCATAGTAAACTAACACAAGATATATTAAAACAATTTCAGATTGTATAAATGCATTACAAACCTAGCGGAATGATATTTGCATTGAAATAGTAAATACCTTCTAAAAGGCCTTATAATGAAACAAGAAGAATTGATATGCGACTTTTGTGGTAAGAAAGTTGAAGAAGTAAATAAAATATTTAGTGCTGAAAATGCACATATCTGTAACGAATGTGTAGAAACTTGCTCAATGGTTATGCACAAAAGTGAGCTCAAAAAAGCAAAAGAAGATTTTCAAAAAGGTCTTTCAGTTCCTACAAAAATCAAAGAACACCTTGACAACTATGTGATAGGGCAAAGTGATGCGAAAAAAGTGCTTTCAGTTGCACTATACTCACACTATAAAAGAATCGATAAACCAATTTTTAAAAATGTAGAGATAGAAAAATCAAACATCATGCTTATAGGTCCAACAGGAAGTGGTAAAACACTACTAGCAAAATCACTAGCTAAGATTATGGATGTACCATTTGCAGTTGCAGATGCTACAGCATTAACAGAAGCTGGGTATGTGGGGGAAGATGTTGAGTCTATCCTTTCACGACTACTTGCATCAGCTGATTTTGATGTGGAGCGAGCGCAAAAAGGGATTATCTATATCGATGAGATAGATAAAGTTGCAAACAAAAGTGAAAGTGCAACAAGTGGTAGAGATGTAAGTGGAGAGGGTGTTCAGCAAGGATTGTTGAAAATACTTGAAGGTGGAGAGGTATATGTTCCTGTAAAAGGGAGTCGTAAAAGCTCAACTACTGAAACAGTTTTATTTGATACTACACATGTACTTTTTATCTGTGGTGGTGCTTTTGTTGGGTTAGTTGGTGATGATGAACAAAAGAAAAAACATAGAAAAAAAGTGATGGGATTTATGACTGAAAGCTTTGCAGATGTAACAGATGATGTGGAATCAAAAGATCTTATTTCTTATGGACTCATACCAGAGTTTATAGGAAGAATCCCTGTAATTGCAACACTTAATGAACTTACAACAGAAGATTTAATCCGAGTTTTACAAGAGCCTAAAAATGCTATTATTAAACAATACCAAGCACTATTTGAACTTGATGGTATGGATTTAGAGTTTAATGATGAAGCACTAGAAACTATAGCAGAACTAGCACAGAAAAAAGGTGTAGGGGCTAGAGGACTTAGAGGTATTATAGAAAAAATTATGTTACCACTTCAATATGAACTTCCTGCATCAAATGATATTGAAAAATGTATTATTACAAAAGAGTTCATAGAAGGTGAAGCTGATGTGATTTTGGAATATGTAAAAGAGGGTAAATCTACTAAGAAAGAGAAAGAAAATGGATGATCTCTCCACCGTATATGAGTGGGCAAGAACAGAAACTTTTGATGAGGTAGATTTACATTACTGTACTCTTTTGGCTTTGAAAATTCTTGATGATTCTTGTAAAATGGACTATGATAACTATAATTTATTTATGTCTGTATATGATGGTATTGTAGATAAAAATCCAACACCATTTGATAAAAAGGTGCATCAAATTATAGCTATGTCACGAACTGATAACCCTATAAAACCAAAAAAAGAGTATCAAGAGATTATCCATAATTTACGAGTAGCTATGATGAAAAATATGGACAAACCATCTATGAAAGCTTTTAAACAACTTGTTTGGGATAATCAAAACTAATTAAAAAAATCTAGTTGAATATCTGTAAAAAATTTCCAATTTATTGGTAGTACTTTTACTGTAGAGTTTTTTTGAATATATTCATTATTTTTACCTAAAACTATCATACTATTACAATTGTGTAAAACTCCAACCATTCCTGGAAGTCTTTTTTGTGCAGGTGTAAAATATCTACCATTAAAGAAACCTGGAATTATGGTTGTTCTCCCTTTTTTATTTTTTAAATCTTCTGATATTTTTGTCTCAATATAGTTATGATATATATTTTTATTTCCACTAAGTTTTTGTAGAACAATTTTCCCAAAAGCTTCAAATATTAATGCAGCAGCTAGTGGATTTCCTGGAAGATTTAATACATATGTTTTATCAATTTTACCAAATAGAGTAGGTTTACCAGGCTTTATAGTAATACCATCAAAAAGTATCTCCATATTAAACTGTTCAAATGCTTCTTGTGTAAAATCAGCTTCACCAACACTTATACCACCACTTGTAATAATAAAATCTGCATACAAAGAATTTTCTATCATCTCCTTAAGTGACTCAATTGTATCTTGTGCCATACCTACAAATGTTACATCTGCACCAAGTTCTTTTGCACGGGCAAGTAGTGTTGGTGTATTGGAGTTATAAATTTGATAATCTTCTATTTTTTCATAGTGCAATTTTAACTCTTCTCCACTAGTAAAAACAGATATTTTTGGTTGTCTATATACTTTTACATGTGTTACACCTTGTGATGCAAGTATAGTAACAGTAGCATAATTAATTTCATCTCCATCACTTAGTATCAGTTCTCCACTCTTTATATCTTCACCTATAAATCTTAAATGTTGATTTTCTTTTATATCCTGAGGTAAAACAATACATTTTTCATCTATAATTTGTACACACTCTTGAGGGACAACTGCTTCTACACTTGGAGGCACTCTTGCCCCTGTCATAATTTTGATAACTTCACCATCATTAATATTGGTTTGTTTATCACTTCCTGCTAAGATAGTATCTATTACTGTTACTTTTTGATTAGCATTTCTTAGTTTTACACCATATCCATCCATTGCTGAGTTATTGAAAGTTGGTAAACTATGTGTCGCAAGAATAGTATCTGCACTAATTCTATCTTTTGCCTCTTCTATAGGTAGTATCTCATAAGATACTTTTTTTACATTTGCTAAGATAATATCTAAAGCTTTTTTAATACAAATTCCCATTTCAATCTCCATAAATTATAAGTTTAGTTTATCTTGAATCTCTATTAATAACCTTGACTTAAGTCAATGAAATATAGTGTTAAATATCATAAAATACCCAGATAAGGAATTAAGATGTTAGTAGATAGTTATAATAGAGAAGTTGATTATTTAAGAGTTTCTGTAACACAAAGATGTAATTTTCGATGTCAGTATTGTATGCCAGAGAAACCATTTGAGTGGACACCAAAAGAACAACTTCTCTCATATGAAGAGATGTTTAAGTTTATTAAAGTATCTATTGACAACGGAGTTAAAAAGATACGGATAACTGGTGGAGAACCACTTGTTAGAGATGATTTAGATAAGTTTATTAAAATGATTTATGATTATAAAAGTGATATAGATTTAGCACTTACTACGAATGGGTTTTTATTAAAAGCACAGGTCAAAAAATTAAAAGAGGCAGGTCTTAAACGGATTAATGTATCTCTAGATTCACTTGAAAGAGAAACCTTCTGGTATCTTACAAAAAAAGATGCTTTAGAGACAGTTATAAGTGGAATTGAAGCAGCACTTAGTGAAGGGTTATTTGTAAAAATCAATACAGTTATGATGAAAGATATTAATGAACACGAAATAATCTCATTGTATGAGTATGCAAAACAAAGAGGTATTCAAATACGATTTATAGAGTACATGGAAAATGAAAATGCTACATCATATTTAAAAACTTTACCAAGTAAATATGTTTTAGAACAGATCTCAAAAAAACATCTCATAGATGAGATAGAAACAAAAGAAAGTTCTGCTGCAAAACTATATAAAGATGAGAGTGGTTTTGTGTTTGGTATTATTGAACCTTATGATGATAGTTTTTGTAAAAGTTGTAATAGAATACGCCTTAGTGCTGAGGGAGATTTAATCCCTTGTTTGTATTTTGAAGATTCATTAAATATAAAAAGTGCTATAAAATCTGATGAAAGATTAGAAGAAGTTTTAAAAACAGTTGTAAAAAACAAACCAGAAAAAAACAAATGGTCACATAATACAAATAATAATATAGATACAACTTCTGAAGTCTCTAGTAGAGCTTTCTATTTTACGGGAGGATGATTGTATAAAAATTTCAATTGTTTAGAAATAGGCAAATAAAGGATTTAATCAATGGATATAAAATCATTATATAAATTAAATGTAGTGGCTGTTGATGATGAGGAGATGATACTTAAACATTTGGTTAATCATATCTCACGATATTGTAATAAGTTTGAAAAATTTACAAGTGCAATTGAAGCATATGAGTATATATCTACTTTTCCCGTTGATATTGTTATAAGTGATATAAGAATGCCATTGATGAATGGAATAGAATTTTCAAAAAAAATTAAAGATTATAAAAAAGATATAATTGTTATTTTGCTTTCAGCTTCTAATGATGTTGATTATTTAATGGAAGCTATTAATATTGGAGTTGATAGGTTTTTGTCAAAACCTTATAGAATCAAAGAACTCATAGAGATTTTAGAGAATTATGCGACTCAAATTGTAAGTATAAAAGAAGCTAAATTATACAATGATTTTATAGTCAATAAACTCAATATAAAAGAAAGTGATTTTAAGGATATATTGTATTACCTTGAACAATATAATGATGCAATTAATCAAACAAATCTAGTTAGAAAATTTGATTCAAATGGAAAAATAATAACTACAAACAATAAATTTACAAAAACTTTAGGAACCTATCCTTTAAAAAAATACTTAAAAGAGATAAATTCTTTTGATACTATAAAAAATACAACTTCTCCAAATGATAAATCTTTTAATAAATTGATTATTTATGAAAATCAAAATCAAAAAAGCTATATTGAATCTACCTATCTACCTATATATAGGTATGATCAAACACTTTTAGAAATACTTGAAATAAGTCATGATGTTTCTGAAGTGTATAAACTCAATGAAGAGATACAAAAGACACAAGAAACAGTAATATATATGTTAGGAACCTTGATAGAAAGTCGTTCAAAAGAGACCTCGAATCATCTAAAAAGAGTAGCTTTGTATGGAGAAGTAATAGGGAAAGCTTATGGGCTTGATGATAAACAAATGGAGCTTATGAAAATCTCTTCGCCCTTACATGATATAGGTAAAATTGGTATTCCTGATCATATTTTAAATAAACCATCATCTCTTAGTGATGCAGAATATAAAGTTGTAAAAGAGCATTCTAAAATAGGCTATGAGATACTTAAAAATTCAAATAGAGATATTTTACGAACAGCAGCAATTATTGCTTATTCACACCATGAGAATTGGGATGGAACAGGTTACCCACAAAATTTAAAAGGGGAAGAGATAGATATATATAGTAGAATTATAGCTGTTGCTGATGTATTTGACGCTTTAACCCATAATAGATGTTATAAAAAAGCTTGGTCTGTAGAAGAATCTATTGAGTATATAAGAGCTGAAAAAGGGAAAAAGTTTGAACCAAAAATAGTTAATATGTTTTTAGAATCAAGAGAAGATATTTTAAAAATTTATCAAAAGTATACTGAAAATGATTAGTTTTAATTTTCTAGATATTTTTAGATATGGAGATAAACTAGAAAAAAAACTACTATTAAATCATATAATTGCACTTTTTTTGTTATTAAGTATGGTAAGCATTGCTTATGTAATTTTAACATCTATAATTACTATGCAAAATGATAGTTCTTTATTAGTAAACAGCTGTGGAAAACAAAGAATGTACACACAAAAAGTGCTTTATTTAGTTAGTAGTTTTTCAGTAAAAAATGAAAATGATTATTTAAAAAAATCTATAAGTGAAGAGTTAGGGTTGCTCCAGTTAAATAACAACTATTTAATTGCAAAATTAAATGATAAAACATCAGTTAGTTTTCAAAATAAAGAGGTAATAAATTTATTTCAAAAGAAGAATGGTATTAATGATAAATATCTTCAATTTAAAAATAGTATACAAATATATATTATTAATAAGGAAGAAAAGAATTTATTAAAGATAGAAGAATATGGAAAAGAGCTTTTAAGTCTTTATGATGATACTACTCAGACTTATCAAGATATGTCTGAGTTAAAAATTAAAAAATTATTATTTTATGAAAAGATAATATTTATAATATCACTTATCATAATAATTCTTGAGGGATTGTTTATCTTCCGACCCGCTATATTTGAAGTTTATATAAAACATTCAAAACTTAAAAATTTAAATAAAAATTTAAACAAAGAGGTCAAACTTCAAGTTGAAGCATTAAGAGAACAAGAGCAAATGATGATACAACAAGCAAAACTAGCAGAGATGGGTGATATGCTTAGTGATATTTCACATCAATGGAAACAGCCTCTTACAATTTTATCAATGCAGTTAGAAAATATGCAGTTGGATATGGAAGATATGGGGATTAAAAATGACCTTATAAATGAATATTTCATTGAAAGTTTTGCTCTTATAAAACATATGTCAACTACAGTAGAAGATTTTAAAAACTTTTATAGACAAGATACTGAAAAAAGAACATTTAATATATATAAAGCAATAGAAGATGTTGTAAATATTGAAAAAAGTATATTCTATAAATATACCATAAAAAATGAGATTATTAGTGATATAACAGATACAGAATTTTTTGGATTTTATGGACAGTTTAAGCAAGTTGTTTTAAGCTTAACAAATAATGCAATTGATCAAATTATTGAAAAATATGAAGAGGGGAATTTACAAAAAGGTGAAGGTAAAATAAGTTTTACAATAATTAAAAAGGCAAATACAATAAGTATTACGATAAGCGATAATGCAGGAGGAATAGAAAAAAGTATTCTTAGTAAAATATTTATACCTTATTTTACAACAAAAGAAAAAAAAGGTGGTTCTGGAATTGGGTTATATATGGCTAAAACAATTATAGAAAAAAACTTCAATGGAATGCTAAGTGTTAAAAATAATCAATTTGGTGCTGATTTTAGAATAACTTTAGATACTGTAGAAGATTAGAAAATTAACTTACAAATACATTTTTAAATTGATATATGTCAATGTCAAATAGAGTAAAAATAGATAAAATTTTAAAATTAAAGATAAGGAAAATAGAATGATACCAAAAGATGCGATAGAGACAAAACGAGAAGGGGCAACAGTGCCTTTTTATTTATACCAAGAAGATGATGTAACAGTTTATCAATTTGATAGTAGTAGATGTGGTCATCCAGAGCCTATGATAAACGCGATGACAGGATTACAATCTCTTCAAGAAAATGAAAAGTTAATAATGATAAATAGTAAAGCACCAATGGGATTGTTCCCTAAAGTTGAAAATGACTTTAACTTTGAGGTGGAGGATTTAGAAGATGGCAGAGTAAAAGTTACTTTTACAAAAAAAGCCAAGGGCGATGCAACTACCAACTTCACAGATACAGGTTGTGCTGGTGGTGGTTGTTCTAACTAATGGCTATTTCACAAGATTTTGCACCACCATTTAAATTAATAGCTCCATACTTTATAATTGGGTCTATTTTTTTTGTAACTACTATTAGTTTGTTGTTTGGAATTGATATTTCAAATTTGACGACTATTAATAGTATAACTTTATCATGGGTGCATCTTTTTTTATTGGGTTTTGTAATGATGGTGATATTTGGTGCAATGGCTCAGCTAGTACCAGTTGTGTTAGAAGTTGGACATTTTGCTGTTGATTTGTACTATGTGATTTACCCTTTACTTTTTATAGGAACGCTCCTTATGGGGTATGGTTTTTTTAGTAGTGTAGCACTCTTACCTTATGGTGGAATAGTTGTACTAATAGCATTGTTAATTTTTGTTTTGGAAACTTTTTTGACAATACAAAAAGTAAAAAAATTTAACCTTGTGATGTTAAGTGTATTGTTAGCAAATATATTTTTATTTTTAGGATTGATTTTTGGTATATTGATGGCACTTGGATATGCAGGAACTATAGATATTAACATATCAAATCTTCTCAAAGCTCATATATACTTGGTACTTGCTGGGTATGTTGGTGTTACAATTATGGGGATGAGTTTGATACTACTTCCAATGTTTTGGTTATCACATAGTTTCTCTTGGAGACCTGTAAAAATAGCACTTACAGTGATAAGTATCTCTGTAGTTTGTGTGATGTTTTCATCATTTTCTGAAAATAAAATAGTAGAGTATATAGGTTATATAGGAACTATAGTAGCCCTTGGGTTGTACTTTTTCCAAATCTATATTATCTACATAACACGAGTAAGACTTGATAAAGACATATACCTTTATTCACTTCTTTTTTCTTATGGAAGTTTGGGGGCTGTTTTGATTCTTGGGTGTATATATCTTGTCAATCCTAGTGAATCATTATTACTTACTATTGGCTGGGTATTATTTTTAGGATTTATTACATTTTTAATCAATGGACATCTTTATAAGATAGTTCCTTTTTTAGTATGGTATGAAAAATTTTCACCACTTATAGGGAAACAAAAAGTACCAATGTTAGCAGATATGGTACCAAAAAGAAGTGCAAAGGTTCAGTTTCTTTTTAGCAGTGTGGGTGTAGTAGTAACTGCTTTTGGGATATTTTTTACATCAAATGATATTTTTAGAGCAGGAGTGAGTTTTTTATTTGTAGGGAGTATTTTTATGATAAAAGATTTGATATTTATGATTAATTTTAAAGGATAAATTATGGTAAGTAAAGAGGCAATATTTAAAGCAGTATCAACGGTAAATGATCCAGAAGTTGGGTTTAATCTTGTAGAGATGGGACTTATTTATGATGCTATGTGTGATGAAAAAGGTGATGCTAAAGTGATTATGACATTGAGTACAAAAGCTTGTCCACTTCATCAGATGATTATACAGTGGGTTGAAGAGGCTGTTTTAAGAGAGTGTGAGCAGGTTCAAAATGTAGAGGTTGAAGTTGTATGGGAACCAGCTTGGAATATTACAATGGCTACAGATGAAGTTAAAAAGAAACTTAGTGGATTATAATTGAAAAAACTTTATGGAAGTTTGATATTTTTTTTTTATTTTGTAAAATATCCAATAGTGATATTTTTACCAATTGCTTATTTGGTATTAGATTATCCAAATAGTTTAGTGATGAATATTTTATTTATTATATCTTTTATTTTAATACTCAAAGATATTTTTTATAGATACAAAAAAGATTAAAAAGGAGAGCGTCGTATGATATATCTTACTATAAAGCTAGTACATATATTTTCAGTATTTATCTATGGTGGTTTTTTATTTACAGATAATCTTTTTTTAGCAAAAATGAAAAATGATTTAAGTAGTGAAGAGCACTCAAAAGTGCGAGAGTATTTTATGCAGTATGTGCGTAAAGTTGTACCAAAAGCTTTGGTTGTTGCTGTTATCTCTGGTGTTTATTTATTGTATGTAAATTTTGGAGTTATTGAAGAAACTGGACTATCAAACTTTCAAATAGTTTTGTCTATCAAAGCCTTTTTAGGTCTTTGGCTTGGAGTTAGGGGAGTACTACAAGTATTTTTTGGAATACAACCTTTGGTTTTCAAAAGTCATCTAGTCCCTTTTATACTTGTAGTTATTATTATCTTTTTGTCGCAACTTATGTTTAGTGTTTAGTAAAATGTAAAGAGATAAGTTTTTCCAATACTTTTAAAACATCATCTTCATCACTTAAAGATTGAACAATAGAGTGAATGCAAGCTTGGTAAGGTTCAAATCCTTGTACTATAAGCTTTGCTGCATAAACTAGAAGTCTTGTTGATACAGCTTCTTGGATATCTGTATCATCAAGTTTTCTTATCTCTTGTGCTATTGAGACAAGTATTATTGCAGTTTGTTCATCTATACCACTTTCTTTAATAATAATCTCTTTTTCAATCTCCTCATTTGGATAACTAAATTCCAATGATATAAATCTTTGTTTAGTACTTGGTTTCATCCCTTTTAAGACATTTTGATATCCTGGGTTATAAGAAACTACTAACATAAAATCAGGATGAGCAACTATAAGTTCTCCTGTTCTATCTATTGGCAAAACTCTTCTATAATCTGCTAGTGAATGTAATACTACAGTGGTATCTTTTCTAGCTTCAATTATCTCATCTAGATAACAAATTCCACCTTCTCTTACAGCTTTTGTGAGTGGTCCATCACTCCAGTAAGTACCATTTTCATCTATTAAGTGTCGACCAACTAAATCAGCAGCACTTAAATCATCATGACAAACTACAGTATATACTTTGCGATTAAGTTTTTGACCCATGTATTCTATAAATCTAGTTTTCCCGCATCCTGTTGGTCCTTTGATAAGAACAGGTAAATTCATCTTGGCTGTTGCTTCAAAAAGCTCTATTTCATTGCTTTGTGGTACATAAAATATATCTGACATTTATTTCCTTTATTTTGTTAAGTTTATATACACTTCTGGTATAACTTTTGGTAAGTTTCGACCATCTTTTACTATGGCAAAACCGTTTCTACCAAAGAGATAACTAAGGTATTCTTTTGCTTCTAAATCAATAGTGATACAAAAAGGGGTAATCCCTTTTTTTTTCACCTCCTCGATAGCTTTTTTGGTATCTTCTATCCCATATCGTCCATCATATCTATCTTCATCATTTGGTTTCCCATCACTTATTATAAGTAGTAATTTATTTTGTGATTGTTGTTTATCTAAAATTTTCGTAGACTCTCGTATGGCAGCCCCTAATCTTGTATAATAAAATGGTTGCATACTATCAATTCTAGCACGAATAAGGTCGTTATATTTATCTTTAAAATTTTTGATAATATTAAAATAGACTTTTTTGTTTTGTAGTGACGAAAAAGAATAAATAGCAAACTTGTCATTTAATTTTTCTAACGCTTCACTAAAAACCATAAGTCCATCTTTTATCACATCTATTATTCTTACATCTTGGCTTATACCACCTTCTGTTGAAAGTGATACATCAGCTAAAATTAGTGTAGCCATATCTCTTGTTTTTCTCTCAAATGTTGTGTAAAAGTTTTGATGATGTGTAGATTTGTTTTGATGTCCTTTGTAGTCTATCCATGTATCTATATTGATCTCATCACCATATGGAAGTTTATCATTTTTGATTCTATCAAGTTCTAGTAAATCAAGTTCTGATTGGATCTTTTTAACAGTTTTTTTCAATCTTTTTGGTAACTCTATTGGTATTACATTTATTGTAACTTGTGGTTTAATTCGTACATAATTTATCAAATAATTATTGCTCACATAATCCCATTCATCAATCAAATGTCCTTTCCCTAAAGGATAGATTTCTCTCATATCAGATGGTAAATCTAAATCCATTTTAATTCTAGAAGATAAGTTGGCTTGTTTTTTCCCTAGGGTTATTTCATCTAAATCTTCAGCATGATATAAAGCATTTTCATCAAAACTATCATCTTCCATTCTATCAACATTGACTTGCTCAAAAATACTCATCAGAGATTCTGGTAAAAAAGCTAAAAAACCATTTGTCTCTTTTGTATCATCTATTTGATTTGTCTGTTTTTTCATCTCTAAAGTATCTGTTTTCTCTTTCTCTTTAGCTCTTTGTAACTCCTCTTCTTCGCTCTCTTGAGTGTTGTTTTTATTTTTAGAAGATAGGGGAGGGTATATCCATAATGGATTTGGATAGTTATTTATTAAATCTTCATTGAGCTCTTTATCAAAAGACTTAATAAATTCTAATTGTTCAAATTGCTTACTTAAGTATTGTGTTGCATAGAGATAAAACTTCTCAAATCCACTATATCTATTTTTTAAATATAAGGTTGCAGTACTATTTTCTCCTATTAAATTTGTCGAATTTACAGTAACTTTTGTAGCCATTGCTACAAGCCAATAATATAACAATTCATTGTGTTCTTTATCTGGAAAATATGCAAATGATGCAGGTAAATATATTGATTTTTCATCTTGCCAAGCAAGATAAAACTCACGTCCAAGAAAAGAGATTTTTTCTAAAAATGTTCTTGAAGTATCTATAAATTGTTTATCAGTTGTTTGTATCTCTTTGGCTTTTTCACCACCCATAAGGTGATGAAAAATAGTAAGATATTTTGAAATATCTGATAAATAAACTCTATGCTGTTCATGGAATTTATTTACTTTTTTATTTAGGAACTTATCCCAAACTTTACCGATACTCTCTTCAAACTCTAAAAAATAATGAACCATAATTTACTTTACTTCCTCTTTTACAAAAAAACTAGCAAAATATGTGATAAGTCCAGCAAATACAAGTACTCCAAAAAATGCACGAACAGTATAAACTCCAGCAATAGAAGCTTGTGACTCCATAAAACCAACTAGTTCAGTTCCAACTCTTTGATCAAGAATTTGCATAATTCCAGCTGTTGTTAATGCTAGTGTAAGTCCTATCATTCCTATATTCATCATCCAAAAAGATTTTAACTCTAAGCTTTGTGCTTTTGCACAATTCCCATGAGGTCGACCTCTTAAAATTGGCATTGCATAGGATATGATTGTAAAGATAATCATAATATATGCTCCATAAAAAGCTAAGTGTCCGTGAGCAGCGGTAAGTTGCGTACCATGTGTAAACATATTAACAGGTGCTAAAGTATGTATAAATCCCCAAATTCCAGCTCCTAAAAATGACATCACAGCAGTTCCTTTTGCCCATGTCAGAGCCATTTTGTTGTCATGTTCTATTTTTCTATTTTTTGCCATAGAAAAAGCAAAAAGAATCATTAAGAAAAAAGGCAACGGTTCAGCAGCAGAAGCAATAGACCCAATCCATAACCAATATTCAGGAGCACCCATATAGAAGAAGTGATGACCAGTTCCTAAAATTCCAGAAACCATAGTCATAGCAATGATTAAATATAACCATTTATCAATATGTTCTCTATCTACACCAGTTACTTTAATAAGTACAAAGGCTAATATTGCACCAAGAATAAGTTCCCAAGTAGCTTCAACCCATAAATGAACTGTAAACCACCATAAAAATTTATCTACAATAAGATTTTCAGGTACATAAAAAGCAATTAAAAAGAACACTGCAAGCCCTATAAGTCCTGTAATTAAAACAGTTGTTATAACAGTTCTTCTCCCTTTTAATACAGTCATACCAGTATTAACAATATAAGAAACTACAACAAGTACAATACCTAGTTTTGTAGGAAGTGGCTGTTCCAAAAATTCTCTTCCCATAGTTGTGAGTAGATTATTAAAAGTCAGCTCTGTTAAAGTAGCATAAGGTACAAACAGATAACCTAAAATTGTAGCAACACCAGCTGCTGCAAATACCCAAAAAGTGATAAGTGCCAATTTTGGACTCCAAAGTTCTCTCTCAGCTTCTTCAGGGATAAGATAATAAGTAGCTCCCATAAAACCAAAAAGTATTAAAACAATAAGTAAGTTGGTATGAACCATTCTTAATACATTAAAAGGAATCAATGGAAATAAAAAATCACCATATAAATACTGTATCGCCATAAGCAAACCAAATAAAATCTCTCCAGCAAGAAGAACCAATGCAAAAATAAAATACGGTTTTGCGACCGCTTGTGAACTATATTTCATAAACTTTCCTTATCCTTCAATTGTTGGTGGCCATTCATTGGCATTTACTTTTGATGTCCAAATTAAAAAATCAGCAAGATTATTAACTTCTTCAGTACTTAAATTAAATTGTGGCATTTTTCTTCTATTTGGTACATTTAGTGGTTGAGAAGCCATCCATCCTTGCATATATCCTTTAAAAGCTTCTACATCTGAAGCACCTCTTCTTTGAAATACATTCATCAATTCAGGTGCATAATATGCCCCTTCACCTATAAGTGTATGACAACCAACACAGTTGTTTTTCTCCCATAATGCTTTTCCTGCAACTACAGATTCTGTCATATTAACTTGATTTGACCGTTTTGGTATTTGTTGTACCGTATCAAAAGATAAACCTAAAAATATTAATAAAGCGAATAAACCACCGCCATAATAGATATTTTTAGCCATACTTTTCGTAATTCGTTCTGTCATAAATAACCCCTTTTTTAAATTCTACATTAAAGTAGTATTTGAAATAATAACCAATTTATTTTTAATTCTATATTAAGGTAGTATTTAATTAAACTATATTATCATTCTTTATGAATAAACAAAAAATACAATATCCTCCAGGAGATTTTTCAATCTGGATTATCATTTATGTAGAATTGGTTACTTTTGGATTGTTTTTTATTGGGTTCGCCTTTTCAAGAAAAGAACAAGTAGAAATATTTAATGCCTCACAACTTCTTTTAGATCAAAGATTTGGATTTATAAATACTATTTTACTTATCACAAGCAGTTATTTTGTTGTTAAAGCAGTTACTATAATAAAAACAATAAATACACAAGAGAGTTTTAAAAAAGCTTCTATTTATTTAGTAAGTGCAATTGGTTTAGGTGGAATATTTTTAATTATTAAAGTTATAGAGTTTAGTGATAAGTATTCACAAGGGATAAATTTAAGCACAAATAGTTTTTTTATGTTTTATTTTATTTTAACAATATTTCATTTTATGCATGTAATTTTAGGGATGATAATTTTGTACAATTTGTATCTTAATACAAAAGTAGGGCTGTATACAAAAAAAGAACATAGAGGCTTAGAAACGGGCGCTTCTTATTGGCACATGGTTGATTTACTTTGGATTGTTTTATTTCCCTTGATATATATTATAAGGTAGGATATGGAAAATAGTACAAAAGTATGGATAGGGTTGTTCTTTTTATCTTTATTTGCATTTTTATTGGGATGGTTAGAAATAACAAATAGTTTTTTTATCTTTCTATTGCTTATAACCACTTTTATAAAAGGGAATTTAGTAGTAGAATATTTTATGAATCTAAGTGAAGTTCAGTTAAAATATAGGCTTATACCTACAGTTTGGTTAGGGACTATTCTATTTTTTATAGCAATAGCTTATTATTAAAATTTTGAAAAAAGGTTACCATGAAACTTAACAATACCTCACAATATGCAATTAGAATAGTAACATTTATAGTACAAAATGGTTCAAAAAACAAATATAATGCAAAAGATATATCAGAAAAACTTTCAATACCATATAAATATCTTACAAGAATTATGACGCAACTAGTAGAAGCAAATATTATAGTTTCGACAAGAGGAAGGGAAGGGGGATATAGTATTGAAAAAGAGTTATCTGAGATAAAAATAGGGGATATACTTGAAGCTGTTAAAGAAAGTTTATATCAAAAAGAGTGTTTACTTGGAAATGGACCATGTAATGAAAGAAAAAAATGTGTACTACATGACAAATGGACATCCCCTAAGAAAGCTATTTCAGATATGTTTAGAAATACAACTTTAGAAGATCTACTTCAATAGAGGTTATTTTCATTATTCCTTTTTTTGATTAAACTTATTAAATGATTCTGGATAATGTCTATGGGAAGGTATGTTATTAACAATAAAAGCAATAACTAATAAAATGAAACTACCAGAAAGAATAGGTACAAGCACATATATGTATCCTAAGTTATGAATATTTTCACTTCCAATAACTGCAATTAAGGCAGTTGCTCCTCCTGGGGGATGAAGAGTAAGTGTTAATTGCATTACTAAAATAGATGTAGCAACAGCAAATGCAGAACATAACCACATATTTCCTGATAATAATTTATAAGTAGTAACACCAACAATAGCAGATAAAAGATGACCACCAATGAGATTTCGAGGTTGAGACAAAGGGGAGTGAACTGCTCCGTAAATTAAAACAGCACTTGCACCAAATGATCCAATGATTAAACTCATATCTGTATCATTTAATATATTAAAATGAACAAAAGATATAACTAATATTCCTATAAATGAGCCAATCCAAGACCAAATAATATTTGCTTTTTCCAGAGGTTCAGAGTTTACTTTTTTAAATTGTTTTAGAAATTTCTTCATGTTAAGCTTTAGTGTGAGTTTATTAAAAAATGATTTTTGATGTGTTGAATATTGTAAATAGGGATTATTTCCCTATTTTATTTGCGATATCTTTGATATCAGTCGTACTTAGTGTTTTTACTTGACCAGCCATAAGACCTTTCATAGCTCCACCATAAGTACCATTTTGATATCCTAAAAGTGAGCTTTCTATTTCAGCTTTTGTCATATCTTTGATAATTTTACTTTTTCCTAAAGCAACTTTTTCACCATTTGCACCATGACATGCAATACATTTTTTATACACTGTTGCTCCATCGGCAAAAGAAAGTGTTGACAAACTGATTAACACTAATCCTGCAGTAACTATTTTATACATTTTTTCTCCTAGTTTTGTTTTTGATTTCAAAATTCTAGAATAAAAAAACTAATTTTAGTTTGACTTAGGTCAATATGATTTCAAAGTGTATTGATTTGCATCATTAAAGCAGTTTATATAAATCTATTATCTGATCGTTTCATCTCAACATCATTTTTGCTTGCTTTCATCCATCCCGATTTGGTTATAGCATCAACTTTGTCAAAGTTTTCAATATATGGCTTGATATCTAAAAGTGGTGTACCATCTAGCACATCTATCCCTTTTATTGTTACTATATTTTGTTCTACACTGATAAGCTCAACTATACTTAGTCCTATTTGATTTGGATGTAATGGAGTTCTTGTAGAAAAAACTCCTCTTGGTGTATTTGTCTCATCATTAAAAGGTATAACAGTAAGGTTATGATTCAAAACTTTGTGAAAAAAATAAATTAAATAGATATGACTGAAACCATCTAAATCTTTTAATCCATCTTGATACTCTTTTTTAAACTCTATTGTAGCATAAGTATTTTTTGCCCCTTTGGGTTGTATGGGCATATTTTCTAAATTACAGAAGGGTGATTGTATTGTTGCAATTTGAGTTAAATTTATATTCATGATTAATTTTTATTTTCTCTTTTTTTGTTTATTGTATAGAAAAAAAATTGATTTTATTTTGATATAAATCAAATATAAATAATTTTATTTCAGATATTATAAGAAATAATAAACTAAAGAAAAGATAAATAAGATGAGAATAATACATTTTCTTGTAACTATATTAATTGTAACTTCAATCAATGCAGACTCATATGGAAGATTACTTTTGTATGGAAATTGTATCACTTGTCATCATGAAACAAAAAGTATCTCTGCCCCATCATTAATGGTAATAAAACAGCGATACCACGAAGCATTTAATGATAAAAAAGAGTTTGTAAAGTATATGGTAAATTGGGTTTATAAACCCTCTTATGAAGGCTCGATTATGTACGATATGATAGAAAAATATAAGCTTATGCCAGAGCTTGGATATGATAAAGATACCTTAGAAAAAATTGCAACATATCTTTATGAATTAAAATAAATAGTATAAGTTTTTGATGTGGGTCAATTTAAAATCATACTAAAAAAGCTAAAATTATTCAAAATTAACAAAAAAGGATAAAAAATGGAAGGTTGTGGAACAGGAGCTTGTTTATGTAGTGGTGGAGTAGTAGAAGATACAAACAAGTCAATACTGTCTGAGTCAACAGTAGATTTTTATAAAGTAAAAAAAGAAGATGGTATACATTATTGTTTTGAGGGAATATATCTTCAAAAAGAAGAGATTTTACATAATATTCAAATTGGACAAACCTTATTACAAAACAATGATCATTTAGTAGTTTCTTCAAATCAATCTTTGCAACCATTTTTAGAATTAAAAGATGGGTATAGAGCAAAAGAGTGCTTTTTAGAAGATAAAGTTTTTTATACTGTAGTCTCTTGTATATAGTTTTTTGTTTAAATTTTTTCTATATCTATACAAAAGGATACCTCAATGTTAGAGACTGTTCGTTATAAAAAAATTATACAAAATTATGATTTTACTTTAAAAGATAAAGAAGTATTAAAAGAGTTTGCTACTTTATTCTCACTAAATAAAGATGAATTTTTGGATGGATTTTACCACTTTATATTTAGTTTTGAACATGCAAAAAAATTTATTAAAGATGATACGATTTATGCAAAACATAGAGATGAAATAGGGAAATGGTATCTTTCTCTTTTTTGTGGAAACTATGATGAAAAATATTTTCAAAAATTAAGTATCATAAGTGAAGTACATGTTAAAATAGGATTGCCACATCATTATGTAAATGCAGCTTTTAGTTATGTAAGAAGATTTCTAAAAGATATTTTAATAGAAGAAAATTATCTTGAATCTATATCTTCTATTGATAAAATTATCGATATAAATCTTGATATTTTAACAGTGACTTATTCACATAATGAACAAGCCAAACTTATAGATGATATAGTCTTTATAAGAAATAGTATTGCAAATGATAAAGTGATCCCTTATTATCAACCAATTTTTGATGCGAAAACTTTGAAAATTTCAAAATATGAGTCTTTGATGCGGCTTGAAAAAGAAAACTCAACAGAAGTTGTTTCTATTTTTTCTTATTTAAAAACTGCAAAGAATATCAAAATATACGATAAACTTACAAAAACAATGCTTCTGAAAGTTTTTGAATATATGAAAGATAAGAGTTGTGAGTTTAGTGTTAATCTTGACTATGAAGATCTAAATAATACAAAACTTTGTGAAAATATTATTCAAAATATGAAACAATATGATTTTAAAAATAGAATCATTTTTGAGATAGTTGAGAGTGAATTTATTGATGATTTTACTATTGTAGAAAAGTTTGCTAAAGAGGTGAGAAAACTAGGTGCAAAAATTGCTATAGATGATTTTGGGAGTGGATTTTCTAGTATGGAAAATATACTAAAACTCAAACCAGAAATTATCAAAATTGATGGTACTCTTATCAAAAATATCAATAACAATGATGATTCTAAAGTGATAGTAAAAAATATTATCTCTATGACTAAAGAGCTTGGTGCTTGTAGTGTGGCTGAGTATATTTATAATAAAGAGGTATGTGATATTTGTAGAGAGTTAGGGGTAGATTTTTTACAAGGTTTTTATTTAGGAGAACCTTCTTTTAGTATTTAAATTTTTTTAAAGTAGTTTTGATAAATACATAAGAGATAAAAGTAAAGTTAACATATTTCTATAAATTAATTACAATTAAAAAAGATGGGAAGAATATTTGACAATATATTAAACGTTGGAGAAATAAAAATGAATTTATCAATTAAAAGATCCTATTCTCTTATATTTATCATTTTATTATTTTGGAGTTCTATTGCTTATTACACTATGGATATTCTTATAAGCTCACAAAGTTATTATGCGAAGTTGATTAATCTTAGTGGTAAACAAAGGATGTTGTCTCAAAAAAGTGCTTTTCTTGTATCTAAATATACTCACGAGAATAAGCTAACATATCTTAATGAATTAAAAAAAGTAATCATAGTTTTTGAAAAAAACCATCGTTATATAGTTGATAATTTATCATTAAATGCAAAAAAACTTTATTTTGGCAAAACTGATAGTATTGATAGTAGTGTGATTAACTATATTGCATTAATAAATTCTTTTTTAGAAAATAAAAATGCTCAATTATCAAATACAATTTATGAGAATACACAAGTACTTCTATTACAACTTGACAATGCTGTAAACTTTTTTCAAAAAGAGAGTGAAGCAAAAACAAAAGAGTTACAACAAAGGGAATTATTTATTTTTGTTGGAATAATTTTAACTATACTTTTGGAGGCACATTTTTTTGCAAGACCAGTAATTGAAACGATTAAATTAAAATTTCAAGATTTTTATGAGACACTTAATACAAAAGACAAACTAATTGATTTACAATCTAAATTTTTTATTAATGCACATGAGGGTATTGTAATTACAGATAAAAATAATAAAATAATAGATCTTAATTTGGCATTTGAAAAAGTAACAGGTTATACAAAAAGTGAACTTTTAGGAAAATCTCCATCTCTTTTAAAATCAGGGGAACATAATGCTCTTTTTTACAAAAAAATATGGAATCACCTTAGTCAAAAAAGTTTTTATAAAGGTGAAATTATTAATAAAAAAAAAGATGGAAAAAAATATATTCAAAATGTATCTATCTTTGTTATAAAAAATGAACTGAATGAAGTTACAAATTATTGTGCCCTTGTATGGGATCTTACAAATGAAAAAAAACGGGATAAAATAATTGAAGAACAGATAAAAATGTCATCTATGGGTGAGATGATAGGGAATATTGCCCATCAGTGGAGACAACCTTTAAGTGTTATAACGACATCAGCTACAGGATTGCAATTTATGAAAGAACATGGAGTATTAGATGATAAAAGTTTTTTTAGTAATTTAACTCAAATTGAAAATACTGCACAATATCTTTCCCAAACAATAGATATTTTTAAAAATTTTTTAAAAGATAAGAAAGAATATAAAGAAGATATTTTACAAAATATAGTAAAAAATGCTTTAGTTATTGTAAATGCAACTTTAACAAATAGTCATATAGCTCTTAAAAATAATATTAATGAAGTTGAATCTATAAAAGTAAAAATAATTACAGGTGAACTAGAACAAGTTATTATCAATATTATCAATAATGCCAAAGATGCTATTTTAGAAAAAAATATAAAAGACCCATGGATTGAAATAAATTTAAAAAAGATTAAAGGTTTTGCAGTTTTAACAATAGAAGATAATGGTATGGGAATACCAGAAGATGTGTTACCTAAAATATTTGGAGTGTATTTTACAACTAAAAGTGAAGAAAAAGGTACAGGACTTGGACTTCATATGAGTTATAAAATCATAAAAGAAAGTTTAAATGGTAATATTTATGCTAAAAACAGTAAAAATGGTGCAATCTTTTATATAGAATTACCATTATCTGAATTTAGCTAATTATACTTAGTTCAGTCTTAGTATAGTTTTCCCATATCTAAAGGTCCAAATTATAAATAATGCTATCCAAAGTATACTACTTATGTATAAAATATTCATAAAAATATTAATATTACTAATCAACATAACAGAAGCTAAAATTCTACTTATTACAATTATTTGAGTTAAAATAAATAAAAAAACTGTTATTTTATCAGCAAATATTTTTTGTGCAGGTACAGCATGACCCATAATAACTCGACTGCCAAAACCAATAAGTAGATTAGTTACAAAACCTAAAGCAAATATGTGAAGTGATAATTTTAAAGATTGTATTTCAAAAATAGATTCTAAGAATAATGATATAAATCCAATTTCAAGCCAAAGGAAAGCTATAACTAAAATTGCTAAGATAGGAGGAGTTTTCTTATAAATATTTAGGTTTATAATAATATATCCAAAATATATCATTGCTAAAAATGAACTAATTTTTAAAAATATAATCATATCAAATTGCAATGCAATTCCAATTGATAAAAATAAAATCGATGATATATCTATTAAGTACTTTGGTTTTTTCCAAGGTGGAGTTTGAGTATGATTACTATAAAATGCTGGTATCATTTTTTGTGCTACAATAAAAACAAGACTCACTAGGTAACCAAAAAATATCATTAGAGATAGATATTGCTCTAGTATTAATTCCATTAGCAGAAGTATTCCACCTATAAATAGTAAAATATTAAGATAAATAGTTTCTTTCTTTGTTGTTGATTTTCCTTTTTGTATCGTTTTATAAAAAATATAATTACAGTAAAATATTGTAAATACCACAATAAGTTTACCTGTCATTTCATCACCAATAAGCGTTATGATTATACCAACTTGCAAAATAATCCAAGGCAGTGCATAATACTTTTTATCTATTATTGTTGAATTAGTATATTTTGGTATTACAGTTATTAAAAAACCTAAAAAAGCATTTGTAAATACTCCATAAGTCAAGCCAAAACTATGAATAGTAGTAAAATTTCCTTGAAAATTTCCATTTAATAATAATACTGTGAGGCTCATAACTACGATAGCAAAAAAAATAGTTGATGTAAAAAATAGCTGATGTGGCTGAGAAATAAATTTTTCTATCCAAGTTTGTTGAATAGGAGTATGAATATCTTGTTTAGTATGAAAAGTCATAAAAAGCCTTTGACAATTAGTGTGTAAAATTAAAAACAAAAGTGTATATTATATATGTTGAGGAGACTTAGTATAAAATAAATGATTTTTAATTTGGAGAATTATATACTATATGTATCTAAAAAAATATGACCTATATCAATTTTATTTTATAAATTAAATTAATTAAATATAAAACTCTTGATATAGGTCAAAGTTTTTATTTTTTTATAGTGATAGAATTTGGATGTTTAAGGACAAACATATAAAAAGGAGAAAAATATGGCACTTTCAAGAAGAGACTTTCTAAAAAGTTCAGCCGCTGCTTCAGCTGCCGCTGCTGTTGGTATGAGTGTACCAAGTGATTTAAGCGCTGCTGCAAACACTGCTGAAACAGATTGGCGTTGGGATAAGGCTGCTTGTAGATTTTGTGGTACAGGTTGTGGTATTATGATGGCTACGAAAAATGGTAAAATAGTTGCTGTTAAGGGTGACCCTGCTGCACCTGTAAATAGAGGATTGAACTGTATCAAAGGGTACTTCAATGCAAAAATTATGTATGGTGCAGATAGATTAAAAACACCATTATTAAGAGTTGATTCAAATGGTAAGTTTGATAAAAATGGTAAATTTGCACCAGTTTCTTGGGAAAGAGCTTTTGATGAGATGGAAGTGCATATTAAAAAAGCTCTTAAAGCTAGTGGTCCTGAAGGAGTAGGTGTATTTGCTTCTGGTCAATATACTGTTATGGAAGGTTATGCTGCTCAAAAAATGATGAAAGGTGGATTTAGATCAAATGCCATCGATCCAAATGCCAGACACTGTATGGCATCTGCAGTTGTTGGGTTTTACCAAACATTTGGTATTGATGAACCATCTGGTTGTTATGATGATATTGAACTTACTGATACTGTTGTATCTTGGGGTTCAAATATGGCAGAGATGCACCCAATTTTATGGTCAAGAGTAACTGATAGAAAATTATCAGATCCAGAGAGAGTTAAAGTTGTAAATATTTCAACCTATAGACATAGAACATCAGATTTAGCTGATATGGAGATTATCTTCACACCTAATACTGATTTAGCACTTTGGAATTATATAGCAAGAGAGATTGTATATAATTATCCTGAGTCTATTGATTGGGATTTTGTAAATAAACATATGATATTTTGTTCACAACCTGTAAATACAGGATACGGAATGAGAAGAAGTAATGAAAAATCTATTGTAGATGGTAAATATACTGCAAAAGAGATGGAAACTATCTCAAAAGAGATGAAAAAAGTTGTTTCAGAAGCTGAAGCACCAGCATTAGAACCTTTTGGTTATAAAGAGGGTGATATGATGGAGAATAAACCAGCTGGATTAAAACACTGGGAGATATCTTTTGAAGAGTATAAAAAATTCTTAGATCCATATACAGTTGATTATGTTGCAAAAATATCTAAAGGAAATCCTGATGAAGATATTGAAGAGTTTAAGAAAAAACTTCAAGCTTTAGCAAAACTATATGTTGAAAAGAATAGAAAAGTAGTAAGTTTCTGGACTATGGGTATGAATCAACATACAAGAGGTACTTGGGTAAATACACTTGCATACAATGTTCACTTTTTACTAAATAAACAAGCAAAACCAGGAAGTGGAGCATTCTCACTTACAGGACAACCAAGTGCATGTGGAACAGCAAGAGAAGTTGGAACATTCTGTCATAGACTTCCAGCTGATATGATGGTAGCAAATCCAAAACATAGAAAAATAGTTGAAAATGTTTGGAAAGTACCGGAAGGGACATTGAATCCAAAAGGGCATCAAGATATTATGAGAATTCATAGAGATATCGAAGATGGTACTATGAAATTTGCATGGGTAAATGTATGTAATCCATACCAAGATACTGCTAGTGCAAAACATTGGATTAAAGCAGCAAGAGAGATGGATAACTTTATTGTAACATCAGATGGATACCCTGGTATTTCTGCAAAAGTATCTGACCTTATCTTACCATCTGCTATGATCTATGAAAAATGGGGAGCGTATGGAAATGCTGAGAGAAGAACACAACATTGGAGACAACAAGTTCTTCCTGTAGGTGATGCAATGTCTGATACTTGGCAATGGGTTGAGTTATCAAAAAGATTTACAGTAAAAGATCTATGGGGTGAACAACCAATTCTAAGTTCTGGTGGAAAACAAAAACTTCCAGATGTTATTGCAGAAGCTAAAAAAATGGGATACACAGAAGATACTACTATGTATGATATTCTTTTTGCAAATGATAGAGCGAGAAGTTATGAATTAGATCACAATGACCCAATTCAAAAAGGATATGATAACTCTGAGTGTTTTGGAGATAGTAGAAAAGTTATAGGTTCAGATGGTAAAGAGTTTACAGGATATGGTTTCTTTATTCATAAATATCTATTTGAAGAGTATGCAGATTTTGGTAGAGGTCATGCACACGATTTAGCTGACTTTGATACATATCATAGAGTTAGAGGGCTTAAATGGCCAGTTGTAGATGGTAAAGAAACTCAATGGAGATTCAATACTAAATATGACCCTTATGCTAAAAAATATGGAAAAGAAACTGGACATACTGATTTTGCATTTTATGGAAAACTGGCAAAAGCATTACCTTTTGGTGATTTAAATGGGATTAAAGATAAAAATAAAAAAGCTTTAACAAATAAAGCGAAAATCTTTGCAAGACCATATATGGATCCACCAGAAACTCCAGATAAAGAGTATGACACATGGTTATGTACAGGTAGGGTACTTGAACACTGGCATAGTGGTACTATGACTATGAGAGTTCCAGAACTTTATAGAGCAGTTCCTGAAGCTTTATGTTATATGCATCCTGAAGATGCAAAAACAAAAGGACTTAAACAAGGTGGACTTTGTTGGGTTGAATCAAGAAGAGGTAGAGTAAAAGCAAGAGTTGAAACAAGAGGTAGAAATCGACCTAGTCGTGGTTTAGTATTTGTTCCTTGGTTTGATGAAAAAGTATTTATAAATAAAGTTTGTCTTGATGCAACTTGTCCACAATCAAAACAAACAGACTTTAAAAAGTGTGCAGTAAAAATTTACCAAGCATAAATTTGAAGTAACTTCTCTTAATTGAGAGGTGCTTTCTAAAAAACAAAAAGTAAAGATATGAAAGAAATTATGAGTGAACGAAGAAAATTCTTTTTAACAATTGCAAGAGCTACTGGTGTAGCAGCTTTAGGTGGGTTAGTTTGGAGTGCTTATGTAGATGAAGTAACTGCTAACTCATTGATGTTGCGACCTCCTGGAGCATTGGAAGAGGAAGATTTTTTAAAAACTTGTATTAAATGTGGTATGTGTGTAGAAGCGTGTCCATTTGATACATTAAAGTTAGCAGCACCTGGTGATAATAAACCAATGGGAACACCATACTTTACACCAAGAGAAGTTCCTTGTTATATGTGTACAGATATCCCTTGTGTACCTGTATGTCCAACGGATGCGTTGGATATTAAAAAGGTAAGTAATACAAGTGGAGATTTGGATATCAATATGGCACAGATGGGAACAGCAGTTATTGATACAAAAAATTGTATTGCATATTGGGGTATTCAGTGTGATGCTTGTTATCGAGCGTGTCCTTTATTGGATGTTGCTATTAAAGTTGAATATGAACAAAATGCAAGAACAGGTAAACATGCTTTTTTAAAGCCTGTAGTTGATAGTGATTTTTGTACAGGGTGTGGACTTTGTGAGAGAGCTTGTGTAACTGATAAAGCTTCTATTTTTGTACTTCCTAGAGAGGTAGCTTTAGGGAAAGCAGGAGACTATTATATTAAAGGTTGGGATAAAAATGATGAAAAGCGACTTGAAAATGCTACAAGTCAAATAACAAAAACAAAGCTTAGTCGTGAGAAAGCAATAGATTCATTAAATGATATGGGGGGACTTTTAGATGATTAAAAATAAATATTTAATTTTAAGAAGAATTACCCAAATAAGTTTAATGACATTGTATTTTGGAGCAAATGCTTGGGGATGGACTTTTATTACAGGGAACTTGAGTTCTTCACTGATTTTAGGGACAATTCCTATGAGTGATCCTTATGCTGTATTACAGATGTTTACAGCTGGGGCTTTGATTGCTTCAAATGTATTCTTAGGGGCTTTAGTTGCGGTTTTATTGTATGGACTTGTTGGTGGTCGTGCATTTTGTTCATGGGTTTGTCCTGTAAATATTATCACAGATAGCGCAAATTATTTACGAAGAAAATTAGGATTTAATGAGATACAAAAGAAACAACCTGCTACTAGAAATATGAGATATTGGGTTATCACTTTGAGTCTTGTTATCTCTGTTGGATTTGGAGTAACTGCTTTTGAGTTTATCTCTCCTATATCGATGGTACATAGAGGTATTATTTTTGGTATGGGATTTGGATGGGCTGCTATTGTAGTGATATTTTTATTTGATCTTTTTGTTTTAAAAAATGGTTGGTGTGGGCATATCTGTCCATTAGGTGGATTTTATTCTATCATTGGAAGTTTTAGCCTTATTCGAGTTAAGCACCAAGAGGAAAAGTGTACATTGTGTATGAAGTGTAAAGAGGTTTGCCCTGAAAATCAAGTATTGTTTATGGTTGGAAAATCAAGTGAACAGGTTTTAAGTGGTGAGTGTACAAATTGTGCAAGATGTATAGAAGTTTGTGACGATGATGCTTTAAATTTCTCAATAAGAGATTTAATAAATCAAAAAACTAAGGAGATGAGTTATGAAAACAATAGTAAAAATTAGTCTAAGTGTTGTTGCTGGATCTGTTTTGTTTTTTACTGGATGTAATAATACACCACAAAAAGCGACAGAGGTTAAGCCTGCTAAAATGGTAAGTGAGGAATCATTGGGGTTAAGAAAAGTTGATCTATATAGTGAAAATGTAGTAACACCTGATGAAACAAAATATAGTAAAGAATATGCTGGAAGTGGTAAAGTTATAGAAAGAGCATTTCAAGATGCACCACCAATGATACCACATGATACAGAAGGGATGTTACCAATTCAAATTGATAATAATCAATGTGTAGGGTGTCATATGCCAGAGGTTGCTGTTGGGATGAATGCAACACCAATTCCAAAATCTCACTTTACAAATTTTAGACCACATCATAAGTTTGATGGAAATAAGTTTGAAAAAAGTATAGATAATATGAAAAATGAGATTGCCATTAAAGAGGAATCAACTTTAGTAAATGCAAGATTTAACTGTAGTCAGTGTCATGCACCACAAAGTGTTGGGCAACTAGTAGAAAATACATTTAGTCCTGATTTTACAAGTAAAGATGGAGCTAAAAAATCAAGCTGGAGTGGTTCTAAACTAACAGAAGGTTTAGATACAATACTTGGTGAATAAAGATGGATAGAAGAGAACTTTTTGGTTCTCTTTTTTCTTCAAAATCTAAAGAGAAAAAAGAGATAGTGGTACGACCACCATATTATATAGACAATGATTCTTTTCTTAAAGAGTGTGTAGAATGCGAGGGTATTTGTAGCACTTTTTGTGAAGAGAAAATTATTGTAATACAAGAAGATAAAACACCTAAAATAGATTTTACTCTTGGTGGATGTACTTATTGTGATGCATGTGCGGTAAATTGCCCACATGAAGTTTTAAAAGTTGAATATAAAAAAAACATACAACAAACAATAGAGATAGATATATTGAAGTGTATGAGTTGGCATGGTACAATGTGTTTTAGTTGTAAAGATCCTTGTTTGGATGATGCAATTGAATTTTTAGGAATATTTAAACCAAGTATCATAGAAGACAAGTGTACCTCATGTGGTTTTTGTATCAGTGTGTGTCCAGCACAAGCTATAGTTATAAAGGATTAAAAATGGCAGTTAAATTTATATCGTATGTAGATGAAGATAGTTTTGGTAATTGGTTTATTGAATTAACAGATACTTTAGAAGAGACAACAGTTGTATGTAAAAATCTTGATGAGTATAAAGAAAATATAGAAGAACTTGGAAGTAAATATGCCGCTGATATAGAAGTAGTTTGGAGTAAATCAAAAACATTATCTCCAAAAAGCTATCAAGATTTAAATGATAAAATGGCAGAGCTTCAAAAAGAGTATCAAGATGAAATAGATAAAATAAATGAAGAAAAACAAGATGTAAGTGGGTTTAATCCAAATGGCTAAAAAACTATTAATACTCTTATTTGCAATAAATCTTTTTGCTTTACAAAACTTAACTCCTGCAAAAGTATTAAAAGCAACAGGTACAGTTCAAAGCATAGTTTTTCAAGATGGAAAACTTTATGCAGGAACAGATAATGGAACTGTTGAGATTTTTGATATAGATTCAAATAATAAAATACAAACTATAAAACTACCTAATATAAAAGATTTTATGGGAGATGTAATACCTGCAAAGATATATTCAATAGACCTCATAGATGATAAAATATTGATAGTCTCACAAGGGATGAAAGGGTATAGAAATATTTTTATTTATGAAAATGAAAAACTAGAAAAAATTATTGGTATTGATAAAAAGATGTTTATACAACAAGCAAGTTTTATCTCATCTGATTTAGTTTTATTTGGTTTATTAAGTAACCAAGTGGGACTATATGATACAAAAAATAAAAAAGAAAATTACCTTATTCAAGTAAGTCATTCATCATTTTCACACTTTACGGTCAGCGAAGATAAAAAAAGATTTGCTACAACAGATGAAAGTGGAATAGTAAGAGTTTTACAAGTAAAAAATGGGCAGATTATAAATCAACCAAAAGCATTAAATCTTGATAGAGTGTATCAAGTTGATTTTAAAAAAGGGATTATATTAACAGCGGGACAAGATAGAAAAGCTGTAGTATATATGAAAAATAGTGCATATAGTTTAGATTTTGATTT
Organism: Arcobacteraceae bacterium; assembly: GCA_965140475.1. GTDB lineage: Bacteria > Campylobacterota > Campylobacteria > Campylobacterales > Arcobacteraceae > JAIOSF01. The sequence goes on along the minus strand of OZ223245.1, from coordinate 123,515 downwards.
TTTATTGTATGCCTGTGCTTTAAGTCCAAATGCAAAACTTGGAGCAGTAGCATACAATGAAAAAAATGAGGTTTTAGTATTTGATGTTAAGACACAAAAATATCTATACAATTTAAGTGCTCAAGAAGCAACACTCACACAAATATTATTTATAAATGATCAAGAGATATTTGTAAGTAGTGATAGTCAAACAATAAATTATTATAAATTAAACTAAGGGGTTAATAATGAATATTTCAAGTATAGTAGTACAAACAGTACCAAAGTATCTAGATGAAGTTGTGGCAAGTTTAAAAGCTTGTGAAGTGTGTGATTATCATATGCACGATGAAAAAGGACGAATTATCATCACTATTGAAGGTGAGGGTGTAAAAGAGGAGCTAGAAAAACTAAGAGTTATAGAAGCTATCCCACATGTTGTGGCAGCTGATATGCAAATGGCTTATAGTGAAGATGAGCTCAATGAACATATGGAAGTATTAGACAATGCAGATGCAGTACCAAAAATGTTAAATGATGATAATGTAGATTTAGATAATGTAATTTATAGAGGTGACTTGAAGAAAAAAGATTTAGAAGGTTTTGCTGCAGAGTTTGACAAAATAGATTAGCAATAAAAGGAAAAACTATGGAATACAATCAAAGTGAATTTCTTATTGAAACAATTGTACCACAAGATGAGCTAATAATCTCACGAACAGACTTAAAGGGTGTGATTACATATGCAAATGAGACATTTGCAAATATATCTGGATATAGTGTAGAGGAATTAGTGGGGCAAACACACAATATAGTAAGACATCCAGATATGCCAAAGCGAGTTTTTAAAGATATGTGGAACAAACTTCACAATCAACAACAGTGGACAGGTATAGTAAAAAACTTGCGTAAAGATACTGGATATTATTGGGTTCATGCTACAATTAGTGGAGTATATAAAGAAGATAAACTTGTAGAGTATAAATCTATAAGAGTACCTATCTCTTATGAAGATAGATTAAAATATCAAAAAATTTATGATCAGTATAGAAATATTGATAAAGAAAATATCAGAAGAGTAATATATAGCTAGAATGTAGCTATATATTTGATTTACAATTTGTTAATAGTTTATCAAGTTCATCTTTTAAATTTTGTAATTTTTTTGTAGATTTCATTAAATCTTCCGTAGATTCTATAACAATATCTTCACTTTTATCTAACTGTTTTGCAATCTCTGGTCTATTTTGAAGTTCACTTATTATATTACTAAATTCATCAGTCAAACTTTCAAGTTTTTGTGATGCTAGTTTTGATTGCTCTAACGCTGTTTGTGAGTAATCCATAGCACTTGAAACTTTATGTATAAAACAGTTAAAACTATCAGCCATCTCTACAAATTCAGTTTCCCCATTCATATCTAAAAGTTCAATGTTTTCTAAATCATTAGAACTTATTTTTTTAGATTTTTCTATAAACTCTCTAGCATGAGCTTCTATCTGTCTTAATTGTATTAAAGCATATAAGGCAAAAATAAATAGTAAAGAGAATGATACATATTGAAAATTCTTTATAAAATTTGTTTTTTGTTCTATATGTTTTGTGTAAAGAGTAACAACAGTATCCACTTCTGCTAACAATTTATTGTTTGTTTTGTATATATATTTCAAAATAGAGTTTAATTGATTTATATCATTTTGCATTAAAGAAGTTTTAAAATTATTAGTATTTTTTTCAAAACTATCCCAAAGAATAATTACTTTTGATATTTGACTGTTAATATCTTGGGTTGGAGCTACCGAGATACCTAAAAGTTTATTTCCATCTTTTAAAGTTTTAAGTCCATGATTAAATTCAGATATAGCATTATCCAGTTCTGAAAAGTCATCAGTTTTGTATTGGTAAAGATAAAAAATATTTTTTGTAATCTTTTGTGTTAACATTCTTTGTTTACCAGCTATATTTACTATTGTTGCATCTTTTATATTTTTTTGATTTAAATATATAGTAATACTTATAACTGTAAAAATAGTTAATATTAAAAGGGATGCAAGTACTTTTATTTTTTGACTTACACTGATATTTTTCATGGTTATACTCCTAAGTAGATACTTTGTAATTCTTCAAGATTTTCAATCATGACAATTCCTTTATCTACATTTATAGTTTTATTTCTCACAAGTCTCTTTAAAACTCGAGAGAGAGTTTCTGGTTGTATATGCAACATTAAAGCAACCTGATTTCTTTTGAGTTGATTGAACATCTCTAAATCATTAGAAAGCATAAAAGCAACTTTTGAAGTAGCATCAAATACTAATTCGCGATTGACAATACACTGTAATTGTTGATTTTTATAAATAATCTCTTCAATAAATTTTACAATGAGTTCATTCCCAAGTAAAAATTCATCTTTAAATTTTTTAAAATCTATTGCAAGCATTAGACTGTCTTCTATAAACTCTGTATTTGAAAAACATCTAATTTGATTGTGGTTTATGTTAGACAACTCTGATATCATACTATTTGGGTAAACATAATATAAAAATATCTCATTATCATATTTATCAATTTTATATACTTTTATAAGACCAGTAATTAAAAAAAGTATCTTATCTACAGAATCTGATTCATAATATAAAATAGAATCTTTCTCAAATTTTGACAAATAAGATATTGAAGCCAATTTCTCTAAAGAAACATTATCTAAATGTGCAAATAGGTTAATTTTTTTAATAGTTTCTGTTATGCTAATCATAGTTACATCCTATCTTATAATTAATGTTTTTACCTTGATTTAGGTCAATGAAATAGTCTATATTTTAATGTAAAATGGACACAATATGATATTATAAGGGAAATTTGATGAATTATCCAACTTTTTTTGAAGAAATTGAAAACATTATGGTAAAAGATGACCTTTCACAATTTTTAGGTATCTCTGAAAATGGTGTGATGGAGTTTAGCTATTTAGATATAGTTAAAAGTGCAGGGCATAGTTGTCCTACAGTTGCTGGGGCTTACTTGATGGCACAAGCTGGATTAAAAGCACTATATAAAGATGAACTACCTAAAAGAGGTGAAATTTTTGTAGCTTTTAAAGAAGATTGTAGTGAGGGTGTTGCTGGTGTGATTGCAAATGTATTTACACAAATAACTGGGGCTACTGAACAGTTTGGGTTTAAAGGTATTGGTGGAAATTATGTTCGACATGATTTGATGCAATTTAATGCAGAGATAACTTCAGATGTAAAACTACAAAGACTAGATACAGGCAAAACTGTAGAGGTAGTTTATAATCCAAGTAGTATTGGTATCAATCCTCTCCAACCACAACTTATGGAAAAAATTCTAAAACAAACTGCAACACAAGATGATAAGATACTATTTGGTAAAATTTGGCAACAAAGAGTTGAAGAGATTTTTAAAAATAAAGAGAAGGTGATAACAATACAATGAAAAATGTAGAAGTAAAATATATTTTTAGTGGTAAAAAACAATCTTACAAAATAAAAAGCAAAGAGTTTCAAAGTGGATATATAAAGCGCGAAGCTTATACAACTGCATTTATCTCAAAAGAAGGTATAAAAGAAGATGAACAAGCTGATGGTAGATATCATGGTGGAGTTGATAAAGCACTTTTAATAGCTTCAACAAATCATTGTCAAGCTTATGAAAAAGAGTTCGGTGAGCCTATAGATATTGCTATCTTTTCTGCAAATATTTTACTTAATGAGTTAGATGAGAGTAGTGTTTGTGTTGGGGATATTTATAGTATAGGAGAGGCTCATCTCCAAGTAACCCAACCAAGACAACCCTGTTGGAAAATAGGGGCTGTTTTTTCTGCCACTGCTTCACAGTTTATTAAACAACACAGCGCAACTGGCTGGTATGTAAGAGTACTGCAGGAGGGAAATATATCTCTAAATGATAGCGTTAAACTCATAGAGAGAAAGAGTGCTATATCAATAAAAGATATGACATACTATTTAGATTCAAAAACAATTGAGAAAAATATTTTAGATATGATTTTAGTAGCTGATTTTGTAGCTCAAAGTTATAAAAATGACATATCGAAAGCTACTGTCATATGACAGTAGAAAAGTTTGCAAACGAAACTGAAACATTAAAAACTTTTCTACAAACTTATTGTAAAGATAAACATCACAATCAACAACAAACAGATCAACCTATCATTTATAAAAATCAAACTCTTATTATTTCTACATATCTATGTGAAGAGTGTCAAATTCAATATAATTATTCTTTACAAAAGTTAGTTGAATGTCCTCATGAAGAGAAACCTCGATGTAGAAAATGCCCAAATCCTTGTTATGAAAAACCGTATTGGAAAAAACTAGCGAAGATAATGAGATATAGTGGATTAAAATTAGGATTATTAAAATTAAAAAATAGACTTTTTTCTTGACCTAAAAAGAGATATCAGCTACTATTACACTATGATACAACAACTACAAAAATTAGATTTATTTAACACGCTGAATAATAATGAATTAGAACAAATAGTAAAGATTTCAACTATAAAAGAATTTAAAAAAGATAATATAGTATTTTATGAAGGGGATAGCCCAGAGTATTTTTATCTTTTAATTGATGGTTTTGCAAAAGTTTATAAAGTTGATCCAAAAGGGACTGAAATAGTTTTGCATAATTTTGTAGGAACTACACTTATTGCAGAGATGGCAAGTATTGAGGGGTTTAATTTTCCAGCGACTTGTATCTGTATGGAGGACTCAACTTTTGCCTTGATAAAAAAAGATGAGTTTTTAAAAATACTTCAAACAAATGCAAAAATATCTTTTAAAGTAACAAAGTCCTTGACAAAAAAAATCAAAGGGATGGATGGACTTTTAAATAGAAGTCTTATCTTTGATGCCACAACTAAAGTAGCTTCTTATATTTATGATAATCCTTTATCTTTTAAAAATAAAAAAAATAAAATCATAGCAACAGAATTGCATATGACACCAGAAACACTCTCGCGAATACTTAAGAAGCTTAAAGATTTAAAAATCATAGATAAAGAGCATAATCTTTTAAATAAAGATAAACTAGAGATGTTTATTAATTTTTAGTAATAAAGATAGTTAACCAAATTGTAGGATTTGAAGTATATGTTACTTGATGTTTTTGGTTTGCTTTTATATAGAGACTATCACCTTTTTTAAGATGATATATACTTTTATCATCGTAACTTATCTTTGCTTCACCCTCTAAAACTAAAACAAATTCATCTTCACTTTGGTCATACCAATACTCTTTTGGTGTAGTTTGTCCATAAGAGATGATTCTCTCTATTTTTATGTTTTCATTTTGTGTAATAGTTTGAAATATCTCCTCTTTTGATGAGGTAGGAATATTGTCTAAAAAGTTAAATATAGTACTATTCATACAAACTCCAATTTTATTATAAGTTAGGTAGTATATCATAGAAAATTAAAGGATAATTTGAAGTATAATGGTACATATAGATTTTACACTTACATATATAGAACTTTATTTTATAGTTATTAATATTTTTTCATTTACTCTTTACTCTTTTGATAAACTTCAAGCTATAAGAGAAGATAAAAACATCTCAAGAGTACCTGAGCTGAGATTATTACTTTCAACGCTTATAGGTGGTACTATTGGTTCTATGTCAGCTATGCTATTTTTTAGACATAAGATAAAAAAGTTTTCATTTCTATGGAAATTTGTTATTGTGATTCTTCTACAAATAGTTTTGATTGCAATATGCAATGAAATGAATCTTCTTTAAAAATATAAGTTACAATACAACATAAAATCATAAGAGGGGAAAATATGAAAATATGTGGTATAGAGATAAAATCAAATTATGCGATTTTAAGTGTAGTAGAGGAGGGGAGTTATCTTGATTTAAAGATAAAAAAACTCACATTAGAAGATGATGAACTACAAAATAATATAGTACTTTTTAAAGAGAGTTTAGAATCTTTTCTCAATGAGAATCAAATAGAAAAAATCATTATTAAAAAGCGTTCAAAAAAAGGGAACTTTGCAGGTGGTGCTGTTACATTTAAAATAGAAACAATTATCCAGTTAAATAGTATTTGTGAAGTTGGATTTATATCTGGTCAAGCTTTGAGTAAATTTGAGAAGAAAAATGAAGTTATTTATCCAAAAAGCTTAAATAAATACCAAGAACAAAGTTATCTTTGTTGTTTGGTATAGAAAACTTATGGATAATTAGTAAGCATCTCGACAGCGGTGATTGAGACCTTTTTTGTATGATTGATAAACATCTTCAACAGTTACATGAGTTTCAAACATCATTAAAATTTGTTTTAAAAAATTAATTGGATATTCCACATAGTGCCCCTCATCTTGTCTGTAATATTCTTCAAGTGTCTCATACATACCTTCATAGATTTTTGGGTATTCTTTTTTTAGTCTTTCTAGTTTTTGTGCAGCAAGTCGTATTTTATCATCATTAAACTCACCTCTCTCATTAATATCTTTTCGTTTTTCGATATATTCAATAAGGTCTTTTTTGTTTCTAATGTAATCTGAAAATAAATCAATAAGTCTCATATTTATACTATCCTATATATTTTTTACTTATAAAAGTATATCGTAATTCACTTGAATAAAAAAAGCCCAACACTTCAGCTGGGCTTTTTAGATAGTATTTGTAAAGAGATTTTACTAAATCTCTACAGCCATTTTGGATTCTCTATCCTCTATAGAGATAGATTCTCTAAAAGCTCTTGGCTGATTTGCAGGGCTTAGTATCCCTTTTTTCTTATGAACTCTAATACTATAGATACCATTTTCTTGTCCATCTAAATAGTATGAGTCATATTCTTCTGTGTAAGGCATATCCCATACGATACATCCCTCTGTAGGACATACATCTGCACATTTTGGTACAGTTGTATCTACACATTCGATACATTTTTCTGGTTTTACATAAGTGAATTCTGCATCTTCTAGTGGTGATTCATCAGCACTTACAATTGCAGTTGCTGGACACTCCTCGATACAGGCATCACAGTTTATACAAGTATCAGTTATGTAAACAGACATCTTACCATTGACCTATATTTGCATGGGATTCTCTATCACTCATAGCTATCTCTTCAATAAATGGTTGTGCTTTTATTTCAGGAAGCATAAGACCTTTTTTCTTGTGTTCTCTAATTTTGTAAACACCAGCTTCATTTTTCTCTTTATAGTATTCATTAAATTCAGCAGTATATGGCATATCCCATACGATTGCACCCTCTGTTGGACAGGCTTCTACACATCTTGGTTCATCTGCATGACCAACACACTCAACACAAGATTCTGGTTTTACATAAAATTTATCATCACTTGGATTTTTTTCATTTGTATCCTCTAATATTGCTGCAACTGGACACTCACCTGCACATGCCTCACAATTTATACATTCATCAGTTATATATACTGCCATAATTTTCTCCTAGTTTTAGTTTTTAGATAAATCTTAAAACCAATATAGCCATATCAATTTTAAGATTTATCTATTAAGTTGGTATAAAATGAGTATATTGAGTTTAGTTTTAGTATATGGTAACTGCGGATTTGTTTTACAATATACTCATTTATGTTTTTAATATATACAAAAACTATTCCATTGGTACATATATTGCATAATGAGTTATTAATATAAATCATCAAAAAGGATATTACTTTGGAAATAGAGATAGATAATAATAAAGTTGTTTTACAAAAAAAAGATAGAGCCATAGGAACTGAAGCACCAGCAATAAGAGTAAAAATGGATGATGGTGAAACAAAAGTTATAGGTATGATGGCAGATAAAATACAAGTATTTATCACAATACCAAATGAAGAGAGTCTAACAAGTGAACTAGAATCAATTCTTACAAAACATACTAAAGCATTAATCTACATTATTAGTGCTAATCCTATTACAAAATCGTTAGATAATATTGATACATCGAGTGATTTTAAAGATTTTAGTTTAAAAATGGGTGTAAATGTAGATGATACACTTTGTGCAAAATCGATCTTTATAATTAACAAAGATGGAGAGATAGAGTATAAAGAGATTGTACCAAACTTAACTGATGAATTTAATCTAATACAATTTGATGAGAGTTTAGACAAAGCAATCAAGTTTAAGAAAAAAGGACACACCCATGAAAATTGGATGGGTGTGTAACTGTTTATGAAACACTTTGAAGATGAAAAACATCTCTTAAACAACGATGATATTGACACACTCCACAAAGAATTTTTAGATATCTTTAATAGTGTAGATCCAAGTGATGATAGTAGCTATAGAGATAAATTAATCAAACTTTATGAACATTCAAAAATACATTTTCGTATTGAAGAAACCCTTATGGATGAAAGCGGTTATAGAACCTCAAAAGAGCATAAAGATGAGCATTGTAAAGTATTAGCAGAGATGAATTATTTTATTAATCTCTCTCAAAATAGATTTGGTATCAATATGTTAAAAGCATATTATAAAGAGAAAGTACCTCACTGGTTTGACTTACACCTTATAAGTATGGATAGTGATCTTGCTCATCACCTCAAGAATCATACAACATTAAAGGAACAAAATGTTTAGTACAACAACACTTCAATGGTTAGAAGAAAACGATTATGATGCAAATAATATCAACAAAGTTGGAAAGCATGGTAACAGTGCTTTAATGAAAGCAGTAAGAGAAGCTAGAAGTGATATAGCAAAAGAGATACTTGATACAAATCCAGAATTAGAGATCTCAAATGTAGATGGAAATACAGCTTTATGGAATGCTTGTTTTGGACAAGATTACAAATGTGTAGAACTCCTTGTAAAGGCTGGAATAAATCTTGATAAGATGAATGACAACGGAGTTACTGCTTTAATGTATAGTGCAAGTGCTGGAAAAGAGGATATGGTAAAACTTCTCCTTGAAGCTGGGGCAAATAAAGAGTTAAAAAATCTTGATGATTTTAAAGCTATCGATTTAGCAGTAACTCCTACAATATTTAAACTACTGAAATAAATTATGACAATAAGAAAAGCTACACAAGAGGATATAGAAGATATTACAAAACTTTTATATCATCTTTTTAACCAAGAGGTAGAGTTTAATTTTAATAAAAAACTTCATAAAAAAGCTTTACGAAAAATTATCAATGATAAAAATATCGGTGAAATTTTTGTTATAGTGAAAAAAGGGAAAATAATTGGTTGTGTCAATATACTTTATACTGTAAGTACTGCACTTGGTGGCACAGTTGCATTTTTAGAGGATATGATTATCTCCCCTAAATATAGAGGAAAGTCTTTAGGTACAAAACTCTTACAATATACAATTAACTATTTAACTAAAAAAGGTGTTCAAAGAATTACTCTTTTAACTGATAAAGATAACTATAAAGCACATAAATTTTATGAAAAACTTTCTTTTAAATTTTCAGATATGATTGTTTATAGGCAAATTCTTAAAAATTAAATCTTCAAACTAATAAATTTAAATTAAATAGGATAGTTTATATCTTATTTAGAAATTCTTGCGTATCTTTGGGATAAATATTATAAAGGAGATACCATGAGAGAAGTTATAAACATCTATAAAAAACATAAAATAAATGTTGACAATTTTATATCAATTGTTATAAAAACATTACCTAAAGATTATATCAAAAACTCTAAATATATTTTGGATAATAATAGATATATTCAGTTATTGTATAGTGTAGATGAAAACTATAAACAAAGTAGTCCAGTGATTTGTAGAAAAGATACAGATGATATGAATATTAATAGTGATAAAAGTCATTATTTTATGAAATTAGACTTAGATGAAGATGATCTATATATATCTAATCCTTATATTCATTACAAAACAGGGAAAGCTAGCTTATCAGTTGTCAAAAAACAAGGTGATCATTACTTTATTTTTGATTTTGATTTGATATTTTTACTTGAAGAGTTAAAACTTATTGATTATAATACTATCTATGATAGATTAAAAAGAATGGTTTATGTCCTTGGTTCTATGATGTTAGGTATTATAGCTATAGTACTTATAGGGCATGGTGGATATACTTTTTTAACAATGTCATTAGGTACAAATGAGTTTGATTTTTTTGAAGCAACATTTAAGGCTATTATATCAGTTACACTTGGTATTGCTATTTTTGATTTGGCAAAACAGATATTTGAACATGAAGTTATCTTTCACTCATTTAGCCATGCAAACGATAGACAATATAAAGTTTTAGGAAAATTCTTAATCTCAATTATTATTGCATTATCAATAGAAACTTTAATGGTTGTTTTTAAAATCACTTTAGATGATTATAAAAATATGGGTTCTGCATTCTACTTATTATTTGGTACAACAATTATGTTTATAGGATTGGCATATTTTTATAAAAGTATTACTCAAAGTGCAATTTTGGAAGAGAAACAATCACATAAACTATAAACCAGATGTGGCTTATCAAATTTTGGATAAGCTACATTATGGTTACAACATAATTCTTGATTGATATAAAATCTTATGATAAAATAAAGCCACAAACAAAATACTTTAAAAGGTTTAAAAAGCATGAAAAAACTCTTTCTTTTTCTTCTTATCGTTATTACAGGGCTTTTTATAGTTAATAATTATGCCTCAAAAAATCAATATGATGATTTAAATGCTATAACACTAGAAAATATTGAAAAATTAGAGATATCAAACAATAAAACTTTAGGAATTGCTTTTGGTGGTGGTGGAGTGAGAGGTTTTATGCATTTGGGTGTTATAAAAGCTTTAGAGGAAGCTGGTATCAAAGCTGATATTGTTACAGGTAGTTCAGCTGGCTCTATAGCTGCTTCTTTGTATGCAACTGGTATGAGCTATAAAGAGATTGAAAGAATTGTAACATCACTTCAAGAGAAAGATTTAGCAGATATAAATATATTTTCAGATGGTGGACTCATAGGTGGTAAAAAGCTCTCAACTTGGATACAAAATAATACAAATAACATAGCTATAGAAAACACCCCTATAAAACTAGGTATTGCAGTTACAGATTTAACTCATGGGAAACCTTTACTGATAACAAGTGGTGATATGGGAAAAGCTGTACAGACCTCTTCAACTGTACCCGTAGCTTTTGTACCAATAAATTCAAATGGAAATATCTATATAGATGGTGGAATATTGTCTCTTATTCCTATACGATTTGCAAGAGCTATGGGTGCGGATATTGTAGTTGGTGTTGATATCTATTGTGGAAAAAAGAACAAACCAAAAGAGGAGATGCTCAATATTGCCATGGCAACCCTTCGTCTACAAAGTTGTGAAATAAGTAAAGAGGAACAAAATGAAGCTGACTTTATCATAAGACCTAATTTTGAACCAAAAAGTTTTAGTAGTTTTGACTCAAAAGAGGAGTCTATCAAAGCTGGTTATAAGGCTGCAAAATTGATAATTGAAAACTTAAAAAAGAAATTATTATAGTTTTTAAACCCAAGGCATAAATATTGCATAAGAGCTTCTATATAACTATATAGGATAACAGCATGGGAAAAATAGAAGATAAAATAAAACAAGATTTGATGAGTGAAATATTTACAGATACTTTTAAAATTTATGAGTTTATTGATACAAGGTTTAAACTTGAAGAGAAACAAAGAAGTGAAATCATTGCTAAAATAAATAGTTTAAACAATGATTTAACAGTGATGTTAAAAGAGATAAAACTCTCATAGTTATCTAATAATCTCTCCCATAAAGCTCAGAAGCTTCTTGTATCACAAGAAAAGCTTCAGGGTCATACTCTTTTATAATCTCTCTTAAAAGTTGCAGTTGTGATATATCTACAATTACAAGTATCAATGTTCTTGAATCTTTTTGATTTAAGTTAACCCCTTGTAGAATAGTTCCATGTTCACCTAGCTGACTTAAAATTTGTTTTGATAATATTGCAACATTATTTGCTACGATACTTACAGCTTTTTGGGCTGGTTTCCCTGAAAGTAAAAGATCAACAACTCTTGAAGTAACATACACCCCAATAACACTAAATAAAGCTTTCTCAACATCCCCGTAAACAAAAACAGAAGCAAACATAATCACAGCATCTATTACCAAAATGATTTGTGATGTTTTGTATTCTGTTTTGGAAGCTATCACTTCAGCTAAGATTGTTGTTCCACCTGTTGAGGAACGCCCAAGCATTACTAACCCAACTCCTAAACCTATCAAAAGTCCACCAAAGATAGAAGCAAGTATAGTTTCATGGGTAGTTGGTGAGATTTTTAAGACCTCTTTTAATATATCTGTAAACAATGAGATAAGTGCTATAGAGATCAAAGTTTTCACTACAAAACTTTTTCCAAAAAACTTCATACCAATAATTATCAATGGGATACTAATAATAGCTATCCAAGCCCCCAAAGTGATAGTTGGAAATAGTGCATAAAAAAGTTGTGCCAATCCCACACCACCACCAGTGATGATACTATTTGGATTTAAAAAAGCTACTGTTGAGTATGCTATAAAAAATGATCCAACTGTAACAAATAAAAGATTTTTAAAAGTTTGCATACTAATCATCCTTTTAAAATACTTTTTAATCTTTGTAAGCCAATGCTTATCTCTTCTTTTGTTGAATGTGTATAGTTAAAGCGTATCTCATCAGATACATTATCATCAAGATAAAATTCAACTCCTGGAACATATACAACTTTTTTCTTCAAAGCTTTATATACTAAAGCTTTAGTATCAACGTCAGGAAGTTTTCCATATACAAACATACCACCTTTTGGTTTTTCAAAAACAAAGTTTGGTAACTCCTCTTGTAAAGATTTTACAAAATACTCCATTTTGTTTTTATACTCACATCTTAAAAGCTCTAAATGTTTTTTATATCTGTTTTCATCTTTTAAATATTCATCTAAGATATATTGAGAGATACCATTACTATGTAAATCTATAGTCTCTTTTATCTGTGTAAGTGCTGATATTATTTTCTCATTTGCTCTTACCCATCCTATTCTAAGACTTGGTGAGAGAGTTTTTGAAAAAGAACCTAGATGAAAACTATTATTAGGAATTTCAGCACTTATACTTTTTGCTTTTTGTTCAAAATAGAGTTCACTATAAGGAGCATCTTCTATGATATATCCTTTGTTTTCTAATACGGTTTTTACTATCTCATCTCTTTTTGTTTGAGAATATAATGAAGCTTTTGGATTTTGGAAATCTGGTATTAAGTATGCTAGTTTTATAGAGGGATATATATTATTAAACTCTTTTATATTTATCCCATCATAATCCAAAGGTACTGGTCTCATAGATAAATTATTCATCTTAAAAATATTTACAGCACCCAAATAAGAAGGCTTTTCTATAACTATCTCTTTGTTTTGAAAATACTTTGCTATGATGAAAAGTGCTTGTTGACTTCCTGTGGTTATCAATATATTGGAAGGTTTTGTTTCAAATCCCTCATCATTGTAAAACTTTGCTATTTTTTCTCGCAAAGGTGTGATACCATTACTTATAGTGTATTGGAAATGTTTTTTATTTTTAAATACTGTAGCACTTGCTTGGGCTAAATCTTCAATGGGAAACAAACTCTCATCAGGTAATCCCCCTGCAAATGATATAGTTTCGTTGTCTATTGATTCTAGTATTTCTCTTATAAATGACCGTTTCATAATAAACCTTTTTAAATTTTCGTCATTATAGAGAAATTGAATTTTTTATTCTTCACTATATTTGCTAATAAAATTAACTATTTTTGCTTAAAAATATACTAAATTTTGCTATAATCGTTTTATGAAGAAAAATACACTAGAAAAACATAAAAAAATAGCTAATGATATAATGTACTATATCTATAAACATATTGATACCGATATAAATATAGATGAACTAAGTCATGATTTAAATACAAGTCGATTTCATATGCAACGACTTTTTAAAGAAGAGTTTGGACAAAATATTTATGAAACTATCAAATCAATACGACTTCAAAAAGCTTCAAATTTACTTCTAACAAATAAAAACTCAACTATAACAGATATAGCAAAAATGTGTGGTTATAGTTCTCAAGGTGCTTTTATAAGAGTCTTTAAACAAAAATTCAATATCACTCCAAAGCAGTGGAGAAAAGGGGAATATAAAAAATTCACCAATGATATTTTGACAACATCACCTACAGCTTCAAGTGCTACTATTGACTTCTCAAACCTCACACCAAAAATTGTACAGATGCCTACAATGAGAGCTTACTATATAAGGCACAAGGGATATAATATATCTATAAAACAAACCTGGCAAAAACTTCAAACTTGGCTTTTGTGCAATAATATTAAAGAGTATAAACAACTTGGACTTCATCATGATAATCCAACGATTACTCCACTTAGCCAGTGTCAATATATCGCTTGTATTATTGTAGATAAAGAGATACTAAAGGCAACTATACCAACACTTATTATACCAAGTGGTGTTTATGCACAATTTGATTTTGAGGGTCAATATGGAGATATATTGAAGTTTATGAACTGGGTATATTTTAGTTGGCTTTTAAATAGTGGTTATGAAACCACAACTAATCCACCCTATGCAATCTATGAAAAAAATCACTTTTTAGAAGATGATGAAAAATTTAAAGTAAGTTACTATATCCCAATAAGCTACTCCTAACCTTTTTGTCTAAATAGATGGTATAAAAAATGTATAGTATCATTCAAATTATACCAAGGATAGCCTATTATGATAACACCTGCAATTGGAACTGCTGAACTATACAATCAACTTGATATCTTACTTCAAACTGATACACCAGTATTTATACACGGTAGTCCAGGGATTGGAAAATCATATATTGTTAATGATATAGCAAATAAAAATGGCTTAGAGATTATAGATGTACGACTTTCTCAACTCGATGCTGTAGATTTAAGAGGTATTCCAACTATTACAAATAATCAAACAGTTTGGATGCCACCAGTTTTTTTACCAAATGATGAAAACTCAAAAGGGATACTCTTTTTAGATGAGCTTAACTCCGCTCCTCTTTCAGTTCAAGCAGCTATATATCAACTTGTACTTGATAGAAAAATAGGCGAATATACTATGCCAAAAAACTGGGCAATTGTATGTGCAGGGAATAAGATAGATGACAAAGGGATTGTTTTTAAACTCCCAAGTCCACTTATTAATAGAATGGTACATATAGTTTTAGAAGCTGCATTTGATGACTTCAAAGCTTGGGCTATAAAAAATGAGATTCACCCTTTTATCATAGGTTTTTTAGGATTTCGTCCAGATTTACTTTCAAGTGAAGTTCCAAGTAGTAGTGAAACAAATCCCGCATTTTGTACCCCAAGAGTTTGGGCAATGTTATCTAACATATTAAAAAATACAAATGAGATTGGTAAAATATCTCCTATTATTTATGGTACAGTTGGATATGGTGCAGGGATTGAGTTCACCTCTTTTGTCAAAGTTTACAAAACCTTACCAGATATAGATGCCATCCTTGATGGAGTTTCCCAAGATGTACCAACTGAACCTAGCAGTCTTTATGCCCTAACCGCTGCATTAATAGAAAAGTATAACAATACAAATCAAGCAAAAAACCTTTTTGCATACTCAAAAAAACTTCCAGTAGAGTTTTCTGTGATGTTAATAAAAGATTTGATTATCAAAGATGAAGAGATCGCAGAACTAGAAGAATTTGAGGAGTGGTTGGAGAAATATGGCGAATATATCATATGATGAACTATTTGCAAAATTAAGAGTTAATTTTTTATTTAATCATCCATTTCTCTCTGTTCTTGCACTCTCAATCCCAACTACTTTTGAACAAAATGCAAACAGTGCTTTCCAAACCAATGGGGCAAAAATAACTATTGATTTAGAAAAGTTAGAAAAATTTAATGATGAACATATCACTTATTTGTATGCACATACTTTACTTCATATTGTTCTTAAACATCCCTATCGACAAAAAACTCGTGACACAAATACTTGGAATATGTCCTGTGATTTGGTTATCAATAATATTCTTGATACTTTTGAAAATATTGGCATCAAACCTGATGATGAAATACTCGATTTAGATTTAGCAGATAAATGTGTGGAAGAGGTATATGAGATACTTTACAAAGAGGATGAAGATGAACAAAACCAAGATTCCCAAAGTGATGAAGAGCAAGAAGCACAAGCAAAAGTATCTTCAGATCCAAAAGGTGACAAAGAGGCACATATATATGATGAATCAAAACGAGATTTAGAAGAGGTAGCCGATGAAAAAACAAATCAAGGTGACCAAGAAAAACTAGATGGTATCATCATTCAAGCACTTACCATAGCAAAAAAAACATCTCATAAATATGGTGGTTTACAAATAGAGATAGATACACTTATACGACCTGATATTAGTTTACAAGATATACTCAAAGAGTATCTTACCGCATCATTATTTGAAAAACAAACAACATTTTCAAGACCAAATAAAAGATATATCCATACAGGACTTTATCTTCCTGGGACCAAAAAAAGTGATGAGCTTATAGAAGTATATATTGCTTTGGATAGTAGTAGCTCTGTAAGTCTTGAAGAGTACAAAAAGTTTTTAGGGATTATACAAGATGTTTGTGAAGGATTTTATGAATACAAGGTGACTATTTTACCCTTTGATAGGTTTGTAAAAAGTGATCATATCATCAGCTTTGATAGTTTTAATCCTTTAAAAGAGAAAGATTTATATATCCCTAAAAGTGATGGGGGAACTAATTTTGATGAGGTGTTACGATATCTTAAAAGTACAGATATAAGAGCTGAAAATCTTTTGATGGTTTTAAGTGATGGGGAGTTTGATATTACACAATCACTTGTATCAAAAACACTCTTTATCATCAGTGATAAAAAGAATTTAAACAAATTTGAAAGATATGGAAGAGTTATAGAGTTTTCGATGTAGCCAAATCCATTATTCAGTTTTTTTTAAGATTAATAAAAAAATTACGCGTGGAGTGAAGATAAATAGCCAGACAGTTAAGGCATATTTAGTACCAAGACAAATAAAAGGTACTTAACTGCTAAAGCTATTTTCTTTAATCTTAAAAAAAACTGAATAATGGATTTGGCTATTTTCTATGTTATATGGTCTTTTTTTAGATATAATGCCGCCAAAGGATTATGATGAAGAAAAGATTTGCATTAACAGATACAAAAAAAGCTCCCCAGCGTGTTCTAGAAGCAATTAAAAATGATATAAGAAAATATATCAAAAGAGAGAAAAGAAAACCACTACCTGCTGATACGAACTTTTGGAGAATTGATTGTAAATTTGCAAAAAATGAAAATGAATTAGAAGCTATCAATTTTGAAGATATTATGAAAAATATCAATGAAGCCTCACAAGAAAAATGCGAAAGTTTTATGATAGAACTAGTTGCAACTGCAGTACAAAAAGAGCCTAAAGAACTTGATAAAGTAGAAGAAGAAAATATCCAAGAAGATTCAGAAGATGCATCCACAACCAAATAATCTACTGCATGGTATAACATTAGAAAAAATGGTCACAGCTTTAAGTGAACACTATGGCTGGGAAGAGTTAGGAAATCTTATAAAAATAAGATGTTTTACCTACGATCCTTCAGTAAAATCGAGTTTAAAATTTATACGAAAAACATATTGGGCTAGATTAAAAGTTGAAAAGTTATATATAAAAACTTTTGTAACACAAGCAGATAAAAAAGAAGAGGAATAACAATGGCAAAAGGGAAAAAAACAGCAATCAAAGAGATCAAAAGATTAAATAAGAATGAAGTTTTAGTAAATGGTAGAACTTATGTAATTGTAGAAGATACTCCGGATATAGAAAAAGCTATCACTATGAAGATAACATCTCATGGGAATAGAATATTACGATTTGAAGATTTAAGTAAAAAAGCAACCATTGATGTAAAACGAACTATCAATATTTTAAAATATACTTTTAAAGATGCTCATCGTGCCAAAAGATTTAGAATAAGTTTTGAAAAAAGCATTTTAACAAATGAAGATAAATTTGAAATAGTTGCCATTGCAACTTCATATATCAATGCGAGACAAATAATTGCAAGTTATGTCACCAAAGATAATCCAAACTATGACAGAGAATCTCAAACAACAACTGTCTATGTTAGCCAAGAAGAAAAATAGTTTATACTAAAATTGATATGATAAATAAACAACAAACAAAAACACTCCATCCTAGAAACCTTCATAATACAAGATATGACTTTGAGGCACTTTGCCAAACAAATCAAGAGCTCAAACAATATGTAGCTTTAAATAAATATGATGATTTATCTATAGATTTTGCTAATCCAAAAGCAGTATTGTGTTTAAATAAAACACTTTTACAACACCATTATGATATACAAAACTGGAAAATACCACAAGACTATCTTTGTCCTCCTATTCCTGGACGAGCTGATTATATACACTATCTTGCTGATTTATTAGGAAAAAGAGAGAATATCCATGGTCTTGATATAGGAGTAGGGGCTAATTGTATCTATCCTATTCTTGGAGTGTCTGTTTATAACTGGAAATTTACAGTCTCAGATATTGACTCAGTAGCTATTGAAAATATAAAAGAAATTTTAAGTTCAAATAAAAAGCTAGAAGATAATATACTTATAAAACTACAAAAAAACAAAAACTACATCTTTGATGGTATTATTGATAAAAGTGATAAATTTGATTTTACGATGTGTAATCCACCTTTTCATAAATCAAGTAGCGACGCACAAAACGGAAGCAATAGAAAAGTATCAAATCTTACAAAGAAAAAAACGAATAATGCCACACTCAACTTCGCTGGTCAATCAAATGAACTATGGTGTCAAGGTGGAGAGTTGGCGTTTATAAAGAAAATGATAACTCAGAGTGCGAAATACAAAAACAACTGTCTATGGTTTACAACTCTTGTATCAAAAACAGATCATTTAAAAGAGATTTATAGAGCTTTAAAAAAAGTAAACTCTGTAAAAGTAGAAACTATAGAGATGAAACAAGGACAAAAAATCACTAGATTTGTAGCTTGGAGTTTTTTAGATAAAGAGTCAAGAGATAATTGGAAGAGCTAATTATCTAAAGACATTTTTTGGATAAAACATTCTAAAAACTATAAATAAAGAAAAGAGTATATTTAAACCAGAAAATGAAAACTCTAAATCCAAAATAAAGACAACTCCACTATAACAAACAGAAATCAAAAAATACCAAAAAAAGATTAGTGAAAGAAAAATCAAAACAATTCTTGTAACTGTGCCTATACTATTTTGACTCATTGTTCAACTCCTTTATAATAGCTTGAATTTGTCGTCTATGGATAAAAGTATGCATATACATAAATACACTCCAATCAAAGTTATTAAACTCTACAAACCAAGGGTGTCTTTTTTTTGTTTTAGATTGTTTTTTAGGTAAGTTGCTAATAAAATCAAAGTAACTATTATAAAAGTCTAAAAATTCTTCTAATTGATTTATCTTGTTTTCATGCGGTTTTACATTTTCAATTTTTATTTCTGTTGTAAACTCTTTTTCTTGCGAGAGGGTATCTATGACCATTTTTATTGCACGACCAGCTATTGTGAGATGTTCGAGTACCATATTGATAGAAAACTGTCTTGTATCATCTTCTATTGCAAAGGTTCTCTCTATCAAAACTTTGTGTTGTAGTTTTGAACTCTCCACACCATTTACTAATTTTTTGATAATACTAATTTCTCTTTTGAGAAAAAACAAAGCTATATCCCAAGTAAAAACTATTCTCACTGATGGAACTAAAATATTTTTTATAAATAATCTTTCAAAATTTGGTAATCCTGCACCTGGAGGTTGTAGTTGCATAGTTATCCTTTTATAAGTTATTATAAAATTGTAATGACTTATTTATAAAATAAAGCTTAAATTTAGAGTAATTACTCTAATAATTAAAATTCAAGCTCTAAATATGTACAATACCATATGAAAAAAAAGCTCTCTCTTACAAAACAAAAGATAAAAAATAGTGCCATAATCCTTTTTAATGAAGGGGACACTCTAAGTATAACTACAAACCATATTGCTGCAAAGGCAGGTATCTCTTCTGGGAATTTATACTATCACTATAAAAATAAAGAGGAGATTCTAGTTGATATATATCTAGATATGTCTGAGAAGTTTGAAAGTTTTGAAAGCTTTGATACTATTTTAGCAAGTGATAATCCACTCAAAAGTTTGTATGAGATGTATGATGTTTATGGGGAACTTTTTTGGGAGTTTAGATTTCTTATGAGAGATTCTGTTGTACTTATGAGACTCAATCCAAAACTTAAAGAGATGTTTTTAGAAAGACAAACGAAAAGAATTTTTCAAATTGAATCTCTTATAAATTATTTTATCTCTAAAGAGATATTCATTGATATTCCAAAAGAAGAGATTTCTCTAAGGGCGAAGCTTAATTGGTTTATCTCTGCATATTGGCAAACTTTTGTTTCTAATGGTGAAGAAATTACAAAAGAATCCATCAAAGAGATAAAAGATATAGTTTTTACAATTAATATTTATCCTTTTTTAACAGATAAAGGAAAAGTTCTCGCAGAAGATTTTAAAAAAGAATAAAGGCATACATTATGCATATAATTTACTATGGAAGAGCTATTTAATTTAACCTATAAAGATGAAGTGGAAGCTATCAAAGATGAAGAAAACTTTGAAGCGATTGGTGATGAAAAATATATCTTCCATGAGGATATGGAAGCACGACTTTATTGGGCATTTTGTAGACCTTCAGGTTCCCATCCAAATCAGATAAAAGACCCACATCCACTTGTCTCTATTATGGCTTTTAATCACTCAAGACTAGGAGCATTGGAACGATTTAAGATTATCAATCCGAAAGTCATTAAAGATGAAGAATTACGCAAAAAAATACGAAATAGAACAAGAATGCTGTTTCGTGATTTGGTTGATAATGATTTTAGTGAATTAAATCAAGTATTAGAACTTGTACCTGTATTCTTAAGCGTTGCAACTGATCAACTTATTAATGGACGACTTTGGAATGATATAGTAGCTTCTGAAATAGAAGCAACTATATTTTTAAAAAGAATTCATAATAGTAGAGAAAATATAAATGATGATTTTTTGGAAGCTTTATATAGAAAACTAGCTGATTTTAGTGAGTTTGATAGTGGAGAATTAAAAGAGTACTTAAATAATTTATTAGTGCAAAAAGAACAGATAGATAAAATCATTTTAGAATATTACAAAGAAAAAACTTTTGAATATACACAAGAGTGTGATTTACACATACTTCAGAAAAAAGGGCTAGAAAAACTAGCTTCTAATTTACTTTCATAATTTACTTTTAGATACAATAATTATATAAAATATATAAGGTGTAATTGTGAGTAAAAAATATGAAGTGGTAATTGTAGGTGCAGGAATTTCAGGAGCAGCATTAGCGTATGAATTAGCTAGATATACAGATATAAAGTCTATTTGTATCTTAGAAAAGTATGAGGGTGTTGGTACTTTAAATACTCTAGGTAAAGCCAACTCTCAAACAATTCACTTTGGAGATATAGAAACAAATTATACTCTTGCAAAAGCATCTATCACTAAACAAACAGCAAAAATGGTTGAAAAATATTGTTTACAATATAACTTAGAAAATGAAGTTATTTTTTCTCATCAAAAGATGGCTTTAGGTGTTGGCGATAAAGAGGTTGAATTTATGCTTGAAAGATACGAAGAGTTCAAAGAACTTTTTCCAAATCTTCAAGTATGGGATAAAGAGCATCTAAAAACAATTGAACCAAGACTTGTATTTGATGAAAATGGAGATGAGCGACCTGAAACAATTGTAGGGGTTGGTTCACAAGGGGAGTGGACAACCGTTGATTATAAGAAGCTGGCAGACCATATGATTGAAAATGCAAAAAAACAAGATGACACTACAGTTGATCTGTTTTTAAATTCACAAGTAATAGATATTGAGAAACTTGAAAATGGGTTTGTAATAAAAACTAAAGATAAAACTATTGAAGCTGACTTTGTAGTTGTAAATGCAGGTGCTCATTCACTCTATCTTGCACATCAAATGGGATACGGGCATGAGTATAGTTGTTTACCAGTTGCAGGGAGTTTTTATATGACAAACCAAAAAATACTAAATGGTAAAGTGTATATGGTTCAAAACCCAAAACTTCCATTTGCAGCACTTCATGGAGATCCAGATATTTTAGAAAATGGTCTTACACGATTTGGACCAACTGCTTTGGTTTTACCAAAACTTGAAAGATTTAAATCTGGTACTTATAAAGACTTTTGGACAACATTGCGATTTGATAAAAAGATTGTAAAGATATTTATAGATTTACTGAAAGATAGTGATATAAGAAACTATATATTTAGAAACTTCTTATTTGAGATACCTTTTATAAACAAAAAACTTTTTGTAAGAGATGCTAAAAAAATCATACCAGCTCTTAGGGTTGATGAGATAGAGTATGCCCAAGGTTTTGGGGGTGTTAGACCACAGGTTTTAAATAAAAAAGAGGAAAAACTAATGCTAGGAGAAGCTTCTATCAACACAGGTGAAGGGATAGTATTTAATATGACTCCATCACCTGGGGCTACTAGCTGTTTAGGAAATGCAAAAAGAGATGTAATCAATGTAACTAAATACCTAAATAAAAACTTTGATTTTAAAAAGTTTGAAGATGAGTTAGTTGAAGAAAATATCCCTCAAAGTGCTATTGATGCAAATGAACAAAAACAGTATGTTAGTAAAATAAGAGAAGAGATAAAAGCTCATGAAGAGGAATACTACCAAAATATTAACGATGGGCAAGAGTTACCTAGCTATTGGAACAAACCTTACAGTCCATGGAGAAATAAAAGAGACCATTGGGCTTTTTAAAATTATATTTTTAAAACTTTGAAGCTCTAAATTAATATTTTAGAGTTTCGTTAGTTTCTTCAAGAATATAAATTCTCGATAAAATTTAAGTGATAGTTATTTGAAGAGGTAATACTATTCTTATCTCTGTTCCTCTGTATTTTTTATGTTCATATTCAAATTCTTTATTGTGAACTGCAATTGTTCCATCCATACCATCAACAATAAACTTGTATGTCATACTAAGACCAAGTCCAGTACCTTTTGATTGGTGTTTAGTGGTAAAATAAGGTTCAAATACTTTATCTGTAATATTTTCAGGTATACCCCCACCATTGTCTAGCATCTCTATTACAGCATGATTATTTTGAGAATAAGTGGTTACTTTTATCATTCTATCGTGTGTAGTATGCTCTTTTAGAGCATCTTTTGCATTATTAAAGATATTTATGAAACATTGTATAAGCTCATTATTATAACCATTTATTTTGATATCCTTTTCTAGCTTTAAAGTAAGTTTGATATCGTTTGTTTTTATTGCACCTTCCACTAGATGAATAAATGAATTTATATTTTCTTCTAAACTAAAAATCTCTTTTACTCTATCACCTTTTATAAAATTTCTAAAATCATCTATTGTTTCTGATAGATATTGTGCATTTTCATTAATAGCATCACATATTGTAATAAACTCTTCATCACTTAAAACTCCATACTCTTTCTGTACTTTCATACCTGTAGCCCCTGTAGATATAATAGAAAGAGGTTGTCTCCATTGATGAGCAATATTTCCTATCATCTCTCCCATAGCCGCCATTTTCGATTGTTCGAGTATCATTTTATCTTTTTTGTGAGCTTTTCTTTTATAGCTTTCAAATCTTTTTTGAATTGTATAAGATAACGATAACGATAGAATGATAATTAAAATTATAATTGCAATAGATATTACAATAATACTATTCATCTGTTTTTGGTTTTGTGTGCTTAGTTCCTTTTTTTTATTTTCAATGAGTACATTTAAATCATTGGTATAAAATCCTGAACCTATTACCCAGTCCCAATCTTTAATTGGTATTACAAAGGAAATTTTATTTAGCCCTTTCTCTGGTAGTATATACTCAATAAAACCACCACCTTTTTGTGCTGTTTTTAAAATCTCTTTTGTAATATGTAAATTGTTAAGATCTCTTAATTCTAATCTATTTTGACCTATTTCATTTTTATCTTTATGTGCTAAAACAACACCATTTTTGTTAAAAATGAAAATATAAGAATCTTTTTTATAAGTGTACACAGATAATCTTTTTGTAATAAATTCTTTCACAACCTCTTCATAATCTTCTACATACTCTCCTGTACCAATAAACCAATCAAGTGGTTCAAAATATTTATTGAAACCTATCTTTTCATATTGTTTTACCATATCGTCTGGTTTATGATACCACCAAGTTAAAAAACCCTCTTTTTGTTCTTTAAGTTGCTTGATGATCTCTCTTGTAAGATACATACCTTTACCATCTTTAAAGTTATAAAAACTTGTTCCCTCTAACTGTCTAGATAGAGGGAATAATATACATTCATAGTCCATAGAATAGATGAAGAAATAACCTCTCCCATCATTGAATCTAATATTAACAAGAGCATTTTTAATCATCTCTTTTATTTCATTTTTACTTTTTGTATCTTTGTATTTGTTATAGAGATTTGTAGCGATACTGTGTGCCATATAAACTTTTTCTTTTATATTTTCTTTGAGTTGTTCTTTGGTTAATTGTTTTTCACTAAAGATATTTTTTCTTATTTTTAAAACTTCTTGTTTTAAAGCTTCTTTTTCTTGTTTTAAATAGAGTTCTTTAACACTTTTTATTTCGTTATTAAAGTTTTTATTGTTTATATATAAAGCAACAATTATTCCTATAATAGCAAGAGTAGTAACAATAATAAGTGGAATTATCTTGATAGATAATAATAGTTTTTTTTCATCTTTGTTTGTCATTATATATTACTTTTTTCTTTTTGTTTATATTGTTATATAATAATTTTAACCTATTAATACTTATATTTGTAAGGAGAGTTGATTTTTTCATCTAATCTTATGTTTTATTTTGTGACAGTTTTGTGACATCTTTTTGTTATGATTTTAATTATATGGTTGTTCTTTATACAAGGGGAAAGGATGAAAATAAATTTAAATCAAACTACTGTAAAACCTTCTACTGAATCAGATAGAGATTATTCTCATAACTTTACTAATGCAGATAAAATTAACAATAATAGAAAAAACAAAGAAAAACTCTCTTTTATCAAATTATACAAAAAAAAGCGAAAACCAAGGGAGATAACATACGATGAATATAAAGAATTAACAAAAGATGATATCAATATTTTGTACCCAAAAGATTCAATGATAGAGTTCAATAATGAAGCAGTATCATTATATATTAAAGTAAAGATAACAAGTGATGAAATTTTAAATAAAGTTTTGTTTGAAAAAGAGTTGAAGTTACTTCAATCAATTGAGATGAAATACTTAATACCCCTTAATAAAGCTATTAACAAATTGTTTGATACTCAAATCTCTCTAGTTATTAATCGTATACTTATAGATGATAAATTTATGAATAGTGACACAATAGAAAGTTATTACTTCAAAATTTCCAAAAAAATAGATAAACTATTTAAAGTCACTAAGGTAGCAGAATATAGATATGATAGTGAACGCAGCGTATCGTTATTGTTATATACTTTTAATTATATGATTGAACAATTTAAAACAGAAATAACCAAAGGTAATCATGACAAAGATTCACATTTTTACAAAGGTTTAAAAGCTATTATATTATATTGTGAGGATATAAATAGTGAGTACTATAAAAGAAAAAAAGAGAATAGTGCACTTCTGTTTTTTCATCGAAAAATATTAAAACTTGGTCATCAAACTATAATAGGATAAAAACTTCGCTATACTGTAAACATATTAAAAAGAGGATTACGAATGGCTAAAACAAACTATGGTTATGAAAAACATACAAGAGAGATAGAAAAACAGAAGAAAAAAGAGGAAAAGCTTAAGAAGAAGCTAGCAAAAAAGGGTGATGAAACAACCCCAGAAGATACACAAACACCTCCTGATACATCAATAACAGAAGAAAAATAGATAATAACTTGTGAATAAAATGAAACCCAAAATCTTTTTATTTGTAGATGAAAGTGTCCATCCTCAAAGTTGTGTTGGTTTTGGAGGATATTTACTCCTATATGAATCTGAACTTTCATCGTCTACATTAGAAAAAAAAGTTAAAACTAAAATATTTGAAAATACCTCCTCAACAAAACTAGAGTTAGAGGCACTTTTGTGGGCTTTAGAGGATACAAGTTTAAAAAATTTTAAAATAGTAGTGTATACAGATTGTCAAAATATTATAGGCTTACAAGACAGACGAGAAGGTTTTGAGAAAAAAAACTATATCACCTCTAAAAACAAAAAGATAAAAAATCATGAGTTATACAAAGAATTTTTTAAGATGGTGGATATTTTAGATTGTGAGTTTATCAAAGTAAAAGGACACAAAAAAACAGCTATAAAAAATGAGATAGATGAGATTTTTACCCTTGTAGATAGAGCTACGAGAAAAGCTTTGAGGGAAGTGATTTTATAGGGTATTATTCATAGTATTCGAGATATTTTATTTTTTAATTGTTTGAAAAATTAGGATTTTAATTGAATGGCTCCGGCACCTGGGATCGAACCAGGGACCAAATGATTAACAGTCATCTACTCTACCGCTGAGCTATGCCGGAATGTTTGTGAATTTAAAAAGAATGTTTCCTTTTAAGTGGCGAAATTATAGTTAAATAATTCAATTTTGTCAATTAAATCTAGCTTAAATTATGATATTTTATAAAACTTCACATTGTTGTTGATAACTTCATAGACTTTTTTACTTTCTAGTAGAGTTTTCAGTATCTCTTGAGAGTTTTTTGTGAAAATATTTTCTATATCATCTTGGGTTAGAGGTCTTCGTAAAAGGAGTCTTAGTATCTCATTTTCACTATATTCCTCTTTTGTGATACTTTTATCTCTATGAGCTATAGTTACTGGAAGGTTTTCAAAACTAGCAGCTATATCTAAAAGTGTTTGGTAGCTTACTGGCTGTACATCATACGCAGGAGGTCTATCTATGGTACCTATATCTACTCTATTGGGTTTAATAAGCTTTAGAGCTTCATATATCTTACCATACTCACCAATTCTATCATTTAAAGTTTTTACAAAAAGAGTTTCAGTGATAAGTTGTTTTTTATGCAGTTGTCTAAAAGCTATCATCCCATCTACTATTTTACTACAGTCTATACTATCATCTACTCTATCAAGTTTTTTAAAACATTTTTCACTCACACAATCAAGTGAAAGCTTTACTATATCTATCTTACTAAGGGTTTGTTGTATCTCTGGTTCATAAATATTAGCACCATTACTGAGTATGAGTGTTTTTATATCACCTTTTATCTTATCTACTTCATCTATAAGAGTTGAGAGTTTTGGATATAAAGTTGGTTCACCATTTGCTGTGAAGGTTATCACATCTATATTTTTATGATTTGCAAGGGCAGTTTTTAGTTGAGAGATTATATCTTCAACTTCTAATATTTGGGTTTGTTTTGATACAGTTTCTGCTTTGTCTAATTCACAATATAAACAATCGAAGTTACATTGTTTGGAAGCAGGGGAGAGGTCTATTCCTAGACTCATCCCAAATCTTCTTGATGGGATGGGTCCAAAAATGATATTATTCATATCTATTTTTTTCCGCTCACTCTTTGACACTCACTTACGAAGTGAATTGCATTTTTTACAGGTACATCTGGTAAGATACCATGACCTAGATTAAAGATGTGTCTTTTCCCATCCATAATTTTTTGGATACCCTCTACACACTCTGTAGTTGCCTCTTTTGAGTATAGTCTGCATGGTTCCATATTTCCTTGAAGAACATATCTATCACCAAGCTTCTCTTTTGCTAGTGCCATTGGAGTTCCCCAATCTACACCAAGTACATCAAAGTTTCCATATACTAAACCAGATGATATAAAAGCACTTACACCTTTAGGGAACATAATAATTGGAGTCTCTGGGTATTTAGATTTTAAATAATCTGCAATCTCTACCATATATTGCCATGAAAATTCGTTGTATTTTGATGGCTCAATAGCAGCTGCCCAAGAATCAAAGATTTGAACTACATCAATACCAGATTGAATCTGTTTTTCCATATACAATTTTACAACTTCAGTTACTTTTCTCAATATCTTGTGTAAAAGTTCAGGATTTGAATACATCATTTTTTTACATAAATTATATGTTTTAGTCCCTTGCCCTTCAATCATATAAGTTGCAAGTGTCCAAGGAGCTCCTGTAAAACCAATAAGTGCTTTGTCATCACCTCTAGCATCTAACTGTTCTCTTAAAAGTTTGATAGTATCATATACATAAGTTAGTTTTTTTGCTGCTTCTTTTCCACCAATAAGTCTATCAACATCAGCTTCGTTAACGATAGGATCAGAAAATTTTGGACCTTCACCTTTAACAAAAGATAAATCCATACCCATCTCATCAGGTATAACTAAAATATCTGAAAATAATATAGCAGCATCAACACCAACTATATCAAGTGGTTGGATAGTAACTTCAGCGGCTTTTTTTGGATCATGACAAAGGTTTAAAAAGTTTCCAGCTTCAGCTCGAACTGCCATATACTCTGGAAGGTATCTTCCCGCTTGTCTCATCATCCATACTGGTGTATAAGGTGTCTCTTTCCCTAGACACGCATCAACAAATATTTTACCCATATTATTTAATTTCCTCTATTTTTTTTTCTTTTTTCCCAACCATACCTAAAAAGTATAATCCAATTGATAAAAATGCAATAGATATTGCAAAATATAACATCTCTAAAGGAGTTGTAAACTCTGTATGTAAAACTCTTTGAAAAAAGTTAACTACAAGTACCATTACAATCACTTTAGAAATCTTATCTTTTAGTTGATCTAAAGATGTTATTGCTAGTATTTTATTAGCTTGTTCTCCGTCCATTGCTTCATCTATATCACTAATAAATAATTCATATAAACCAAATGAAAAGATAAACATAACGACGGCAATAAGATATAAGTCAACTGCTCCAATTATATTTGCAACTATATCTTCATGAAAATGCTCTGGATGGGCACCTGTAGTAATAGTGTTATATGTATAAACAGCAACACCCCAAATATCCATAGAAGCCACTACAAATAACACTATTGCACCTAAAAGACCAAATATTACTGCTAATATGACAATAAATCTACTTCTCCAAATAGCACCTTCAAAGATTTTCTCTATCATATATTAAAGTTCCTCTTCTTGTAAAGCTATCCATTTTAAACCAATTCTTACTGCATTTGTAGCAGCACCAACTCGTACTTGATCAGCTGCATTAAAAAGATGCACAACATTTGGTTCATAGATATCTTTTCTAATTCTTCCCACAAAAGTTGTATCTGTATCTGTTGACATAATTGGCATTGGATAGATATTGTTTGCTGTATCATCTGCAACTTCTACATTTTCAAAGTTATCTAAAGCACTTCTTACAGCAGCCACATCTACATCTACACCATCTTCAAATCTTATAGTTATAGATTCACTATGGCTTCTTAAAACTGGAACTCTTACACAAGTAGCAGCAACTGCTATTTTCTTTTTCATGATTTTTTGAGTTTCATTTACCATTTTCATCTCTTCTTTAGTAAAACCATTTTCTTGAAAAACATCAATATGTGGTATTACATTTAGAGCAATTTGATGTGCAAATGCTTCTTTTTGAGTCTCATCAAGTTTAAATGCAAAAAAGTCTTGCATCTGCATCACTAACTCTTCCATTCCTTTTTTACCAGCGCCACTTGTTGCTTGGTAAGTAGATACATCAACTCTTTTGATACCATAAAGTTCATCAAGAGGTTTAAGTGCTTGTACCATTTGGATTGTTGAACAATTTGGGTTTGCAATAATCCCTGTTTCTCTCCATAAAGCTATATCTTCAGGATTTACTTCAGGAACTACTAAAGGTACATTTTCATTCATTCTAAAGTGACTTGTGTTATCAATTACAACAGCTCCACCCTCAACAGCAAAGTGTGCAAATTTTTCAGAGATACTTCCACCAGCACTAAAAAATGCAATATCAACTTCATGCTCTTCAAATACACTATCTGTCAGTTCAACTACTGGATACTCTTTTCCAGCATAAGTTATATTTGTACCAACACTATTTGCACTTGCAAGTGGTAAAAGATTACCAATAGGGAAGTTCATCTCTTCCATAACTCTAAATAACTCTTCACCCACTGCACCAGTAGCACCAACTACTGCTACATTATATTTCAAACTCATATTATTTATCTTCTCCATTATCATCTGTATTTAATAGATTTCTTTCTTCCAGATCAATTCCTGCCATATCATCAGCATTTTGAATATCTAGCTCATCATCTTTCTCTTTTGGACATTTTGCAATACTTACAACTCTATCCTCTTTATCAACATTTACTATAGTTACACCACTTGTATTTCTACCAGCTTTTCTAATAGTTTGCATATCAACTCTTATCATTTTACCAATTGATGTTAATGCCATTAAGTCTTGGTCTTCATCAACAATAACATTTCCAACTACAGTTTTCCCAGTTTTTGGTGATAGTTTCATAGAGATTACACCAGAACCAGCTCTATTTGTAAGTCTGTATGCTTCAACTTCTGTTCGTTTACCAACACCGTTTTCACTTACTGTTAAAAGTTCTTGTTGTTCATCTTCAATAACATCTGCATCTACTACATAATCTTTAGGGTCTTTAAACTTAATACCTCTAACACCTCTAGTAGTTCTACCTTGATTTCTTGTTTTATCAATCTCAAATCTTATAACTTGACCAAGTGCTGTGAATATCATTAGATATTTTGACTCAGGGAAAGTAATAGAAGCTGTTACAATTTCGTCTATAACATTTCCATCTTCATCTGTATCAAGTACTATAGCTCTAACACCATTACTTCTTATATTACTAAAGTCACTTAATGCTGTTCTTTTTACAACACCATTTTTAGTAAAGAATGCTAAAGATTTAGAATCATCAAAATCTGTTGTAGGGATAATAGCCATGATTTTTTCATCTTCTCTTAAATTAATAAGATTTACAACAGCTTTCCCTTTAGCAGTTCTTCCACCCTCTGGTATTCTATAAACTTTTAACCAGTAGAGTTGACCAAGATTTGTAACAAACATAAGTGTATCATGTGTATTACTTACAAAGAATCTTTCAATAAAGTCATCATCATGTGTGGTTACAGCAACTTTACCTTTACCACCTCGACGCTGCATCTCGTATGCTTTAATTGGAACTCTTTTTACATAACCATTATGTGTAATAGTTACTACCATTGGTTCATTTGGTATTAAATCTTCAATATCTATATCATCATAACTATCTTCTATCTCTGTTCTTCTTGGCTCATCATATTTTTCTTTTGTCTCAATAAGTTCATCTTTAATGATAATATTAAGTTTCTCTTCAGATTTTAAAATAGATTCTAGTTCAGCAATAAGTTCTAATAAACCTCTTAATTCCTCTTCTAGTTTCTCTATTTGAAGACCAGTAAGTCTTCCTAGTCTCATATCTAAAATAGCTTTTGCTTGAATTTCACTCAAATCAAATCTAGCGATTAATCTTTCACTTGCATCTGCATCATTTGAACTAGCTCGGATAATTTTAACAACTTCATCAATATTATCAACAGCAATTTTTAAACCCTCTAGGATATGAGCTCTTGCTTTTGCTTTTTCTAACTCAAATATTGTTCTTCTGATAATCACAGTTTTTCTGTGATTTAAGAAGATATTTAAAATTTGTGGAAGATTAAATATTTTTGGTTCTTTATTATGAACTGCAAGAAGGATAATACCAAATGTAGTTTGCATTGGTGTTTGTTTATAAAGGTTATTTAAAACAATCTCACCCATAGCATCTTTTTTAAGTTCAATTACAACTCTTGTACCCTCTCTATCTGACTCATCTCTTACTTCACTAACACCCTCTATCATTTTATCTTTTGATAGATTTGCTATTTGCTCTACAAGTCTTGCTTTGTTTACTTGGTAAGGAAGCTCATCGATTACGATAATCTCCTTTTTTCCTCTTGTTTCTATATGGTGTTTTGCTCTTATTCTTACTTTACCACGACCTGTTTTATAAGCTTCAGTAAAACCTTGTCTTCCAAAAATAGTAGCTCCAGTAGGGAAGTCTGGTCCATGGATAAATTCCATAAGTTCAACCGCATCAGCAGTTGGGTTATCTATAAGGTGAATAAGCGCATTCATAACTTCTGTTGGGTTATGTGGTGGTATTTTTGTAGCCATACCAACAGCAATACCCTCACTACCATTTACAAGTAGTGTAGGCATTCTTGTAGGGAGAACTGATGGTTCTTTCCCTGTATCATCATATGTTGGTACATAATTTACAGTATCTTTATCGATATCTCGTAAAAGATCTTCACTAAGCTTTGTCATTCTAGCTTCTGTATATCTCATAGCAGCAGCACTATCACCATCAACAGATCCAAAGTTACCTTGACCATCTACAAGAGGCATTCTCATTGCAAAGTTTTGAGCCATTCTTACAAGGGCATCATATACAGACGAGTCACCATGTGGATGGTACTTACCTATAACATCACCAACAATTCTCGCAGATTTTTTATACGGTGTTCTTGAACTCATATTAAGATCATGCATAGCATAAAGAATTCTTCTATGAACTGGTTTTAAACCATCTCTAGCATCAGGTAAAGCTCTTCCTATAATAACACTCATTGAGTAGTCTAGGTATGAAGCTTTTATACTGTCTTCTATTTTAATGTCAACTATATCTTGTGATTCGAAAAGATTTTCCATAAGTTATATATACCTTTTTGTGAAATTGGATTATTGTATCTAAACTATACTTAAATAATAAAAAAGGCCAAGCTAAAAAACTTGACCTTTTTAAATTTTTGTAGGAAGTAGAAACTACTTGTTTTTATGTTCCATAATCATAGCATATGCTTGATCTTTTAATCTTAGTTTCTCTTTTTTCATTTTTTCAATTTCCATAGGGTCGATATGGTCAACTCCACCTTCTTCTGCTTTGTCTAGTTGGTCATGTAATTCGTTGTGTTCATCAAAAATTTTTTTGAAGTGTGCGTTTGTTGTTTTTAATTCTGTAACTATATCTCTATATTCGTGAAACATATTTATCCCTTTAGTTTTAATTTGTGCAATTGTATCTAAAAAATCCTAAGGGAATATTTATAGAAAATAGATTATTCTATAAACATCAATAAAAAGAGTATAATAATGGGTAGTTTAGAAAAATTAAAAAATGTTGCAGCTGATAAAACAATACTATATACAGAGAGTGACAAGGTTTTACAAAAAAACTTTGGAATATATTTACAAAAAATATTTAAAAAATTTTACCAAGCATACGATGGAGAAGAGGGATTTGAACTTTTTTTGAAAATGAAACCTGATGTAGTTCTTATGGATTTAAAATTAGATAAAAAAGATGCAATAGAATTAATAGCTGATATTAAAGATATCAATGAAGATGTTATTATACTTACTTTAAGTACTAGTGATGAAAACTATAATCTTTTACAGTCATTGGATATGGGATTATCAGGTATGTTGCTAAAACCAGTGACTTTTTCTCAACTTGTAGAGAAGCTTATTCGAATTCTCCCTCCTGTGAAAAAAGTTATATCACCAAAAGTAGAAAAACCAAAAATAGCGGCTACACCAATAGTGCCTAAATCCAAAATAGTTGCAAAAAAACAAATAGAGAAAAAAGTTGAAACAAAGACAACAGTAGATTTAAAAGTTCAAGAACCGATAAAACAAAAAACTATAGAGAAACCTAAAGTAGTTGAGAAAGAGAAACAGCCTTTAAAAGAAAAACCTAAAGTAGTACCAAAAGAAGTAGTAAAAAAAGAGATTAAAACTGAATCAAAACTAGAGATTAAAATACCTAAAACTTGTATGGAAGATATAAAAGAATATGCAAAAAACCAAGAGAGTATATTGTTGATAAATACATATAAAGGTATAACAATTCATAATCAAGGGGAGCTTTTAAACTTCGAAGAAAATAGTTTTGAAGTAAAAGCTTCAACTGCACAAATTGTAGCTGCAAAATATGAAAAACATGTAATATTAAAAGTTGAAATGAAAAATAAATATATATTTGCAAATATTATTAATATTGATTTAAAAAATAATAAATTAAAATTGGTAAAACCTTATTATATAAGTTATCAACAAAGAGATAAAAGTGTATTAAGATTAACAGCTGATAGTAGTTTTAAAGCAACAATGTTTTTTAACAATACACATATTGATTTTAAAGCTAAACAACTTTCATCTCAGTATGTATTGTTAACTACAGATACCTTAGAACTCAATATAAAGCCAAATATGCAACTTGATTTAACATTTGGATTTGATATATCTTCACCTAGTGTTTTAATTAAAGAGAAAAAGTTTACAAAAACATTTGCAAAAGGTACAGTTATCAGAGTGGATAAAACAAGTAGTGGTATACAAATAGCAATGGCAATCGAGGTACAAAAATCAGGTCAAAGTAATTTCTCAAAATATTTAAAACAAAGAGAAAATGAAACCATAGAAGAGTTAAAACAAATAATGAAAAGATAAAGCCTTGAATAAAGTTTTAAAAAAAATATTAATCAAAACAAAAAAAGCAATTTTTTCACAGAAAATAGGAAACAACACCTCAAAGTTTAAAGGTGAGGGGTATGACTTCGTTGAGTTACGAGAGTATGAAGATGGGGAAGATATTAGAAAAATTGATTGGGTGATAAGTGCAAAGATGCAAAAGCCTTTCGTGAAAGTTTTCTTAGCACAAAGAGAGTTGGATATAAACATAGTTCCAATATTAGGAGGGAGTGTTCATTTTGGAACATCACGACTGAAACAAGAGGTTATCTCTGAGGTGTGTGCAATTATAGGCTATAGTAGTTGCGCACAAGGGGATACCTATAGCTCTTTTATAGGAAATGAATCTGTAGAGTTACAAACCAAAAGAACAAAAAAACTTATCACTGTAGATGCAATGGTTGAAAATATATTTAACTATAAAGTTATAGGAAAAAGAGTTGACTATACAGCTATTACTAATCAATTGTTTCAAAAAATAAGGACAAAATCAATTATATTTCTTATTGGAGATTTTTTTAATACAGAAGATTTAAATTTAAAGTTGTTAGCAAAAAAGCATGAAGTTATAGCTGTGATAATAAGAGATAGATTTGAAGAACATCCATCTGCTATGGGTAGCGTTAACTTTACAGACCCACAAACATTTCAAAAATATGATGGGGCATTAAATAGTATACTTATTAAAAAATATGAAGCAAATATTTATAAAAACGATGAAAAGCTCTACGAAAATTTTAAAAGTAGTGGGGTAGAGTTTATTAAAATATATACAGATGAAAATATTTTGGTAAAAATGATAAAACTATTTCAATAATTTAACCTAACCTATGCTAAAGTAACTAAATAAATAAGAAGAGGTTATATTGAAAAGTAAAGTTTTAGTTATTGATGATGTCGTTAAAAACTTACAGCTAGTGGGTGAAACTTTAAATAGTGATATATTGGAGGTTATTGCATCAACTAGTGGTGAAAAAGGGTATCTTTTAGCAAAAAAACACCATCCTGATTTAATTTTATTAGATGTAATGATGCCAAATATAAGTGGTATTGAAGTTTGTCGGCAGATTAAAGCAGATAAAGAACTTGAAGATATACCTATTATTTTTTTAACTGCAAAAACTGAAGCAGATGACATTTTAGAGGGCTTTGAAGCTGGAGCTGTTGATTATATCACAAAACCTTTTTTTCAAAAAGAACTTATATCTCGTGTAACCTGTCACCTTGAATTATCTTTGAAAAAAGAGAAGTTACAATCTTATATAGATATTGTTGATAAATATATAATTACCTCTGTTACAGATGAAACAGGATTGATTAAATATGCGAGTCAAGCTTTCTTAAAAAGGACAGGCTATACAAAAGATGAGATT
The DNA here is from genome assembly GCA_965140475.1 of Arcobacteraceae bacterium. Classification (GTDB taxonomy): domain Bacteria; phylum Campylobacterota; class Campylobacteria; order Campylobacterales; family Arcobacteraceae; genus JAIOSF01. The sequence continues at coordinate 87,421 of OZ223245.1, read as the reverse complement.
TATGGACAAACTCATAGAATCCTAAGAAGTCCAAAAGTAGATGAAAAAATTTATACAACATTAAAAAAGAAACTTCAAGAAGATTTTCACTGGGAAGGTGAGTTTTTAAATGTGGATAAAGATGGAAATGAGTATTGGGTATTTGCAGTAATTGAAGCATTATTATCAAAAACAGGACAAATAATAGGTTATCAAGCAATTTCAGAAGATATAACAGATAAAAAAATGGTCAAATTTCTTTCAGAAACGGATGTGTTAACGCAAATATATAATAGAAGAAAAGTTGAGGTTATATTAGATTATTCTATAAAACAGTTAAATAGAAACAAAGAGAATTTATCGATACTCTTGATAGATATTGATAACTTTAAATCTGTAAATGATTTACATGGACATGAAATGGGTGATATTGTTTTACAAAAATTTGCACAAATCATAAAAGATTCTGTTCGTCAAAATGATTCATTTGGTAGATGGGGTGGTGAAGAGTTTGTTGTAGTTTTATCTGCGACAAATCAGGAGGGTGCAATGATTGTCTCAGAAAAAATTCGTACAAATTTAGAAAAACATATATTTCCTGATGTTGGTATTAAAACATGTAGTATAGGTCTGTATGAAGTTACTCCAAATGATGATTTAAAAAGTGCCATATCAAATGCAGATAAAGCTATGTATGAAGCAAAAATAAGTGGGAAAAATAAAACAGTAGTTTATAAGAAGGGATCGAAATGAAAAAGTTTTTTTTAGTTCTAATAAGTGTTGTGTGTTTAAATTCAGCACTGTATAGTGATCATATCTCAAAAGATGATATTGTTTTAGGTTTTATGCCGTATATGTCTCCTAGTAAGTTACTAGAAAAATATACACCACTGGCTGATTATTTATCTAAAAAATTAAAAACAAAAGTCTCAATAGAAATTGCAAAAAACTATACAGAACATTTAGAAAATGTTAAAAATGATAAGTATGATATAGCTTTTTTAGGGGGAAGTCCTTATATATATGTTGCTGATAATTTTAATAAAAAGAATCTTCTTGTACGATATGAATTTAATAATCAACCAACATTTCGGTCTGTAGTATTTGTAAATAAAAACTCTCAGATAGATACAATAAAAGGTTTAGATGGTAAAAAAGTAGCATTAGGGAATAAAAAATCAACTTTAAGTTCACAAGTACCTATGTATACTATTATGAAAGCGGGTGTGAATATTGATAAAACTCAATTTACATTTTTAGAAAATCATGAAAATGTCTTTTTAGGTGTATTGTTTGGAGAGTTTGATGGTGGTGCGATTGCAGAAGAGATTTTTTTGGAACAGGAAAAAAGAGGTTTAAAAGCTATCGGGTATTCAGCTGATATTTCAACTCATGTTTTTAGTGCAAGTGATAAATTAAGTGATAATGATAAAAAAGAGATACAAGAGGTGTTGTTATCTTTAAAGAAAAATGGTGAGTCCACTATTTTAAAAAGTATTAGCAAAAACTTAACGGGCTTTGTTAAAGTTCAAAATAGTGATTATGACCTATTAAGAGAAATTTTAAAAGTATCAATACCAGTGTTGGAGAAAAAGTGAGTATCTCGTCACGATACCATAAAACGCAACTTAAACTTTTAGGGATAGTATTATTAATTATTAGTATTTTTATGTCAGTGATATTTTATATTACAATTACACAAGAGGAGAAAAAACTTCTTCAAGAGGAGAAAAATAAACTTTATTTAGAGGTTGACTTAATTAGTGGATTTATCCATGAGTCAATGTTGAAACATGACTATGTTGAAGTTAAGAATTTTTTAGAAGAGTGGTCAAGGGGAAAGGAATATATAATTTCTTTACAAGCTACATTAAAAAATGGATTTTTATTAGTTGATTATAGAAGTAAAGATATGAATCAAGGGAAAATACTCAAAGTTCAAAGAGATATTTCTTTTAAAAATAATAATATTCAAATACTAATTATTAAAGATATCTCAGTTATTAAAAACTTAGTGAATAGATTGCAGTTGAATATGATTTATATATCGATTTTTATAGTTATTTCTCTTGGCTTTTTATTGTGGTTGATATTAACTAAAATTGCTATAAAACCTATGAATGATGAGATAGAATTACAAACATTAGAGTTGAAAAAACTGAATGTATCCCTTGAAATTGCAAAAAACAATGCACAAAATGCAGCAAAAATTGCCCAAGATGCAAATAAAGCAAAATCAGAGTTTTTAGCAAATATGTCACACGAGATACGAACACCCATGAATGCTGTTTTAGGATTTGCAGAATTACTTTATAATCATCCTTTAAATGAAAAACAAACAGAGTATACAAAAGGGATACAATTAGCTGGAAAAAACTTATTAAATATTATCAATGATATTTTAGATTTATCAAAGATCGAATCAGGAAATATGAATATATCTGTAGAGTCTGTGAATATTTATGATATTATTGGTGAACTTAAAGCCTTATTTGCGATAAAAGCAAATGAAAAAAATATAAATTTAGTTTTTGATATAGAACAAAATATACCAAAAGGGCTACTACTAGATGAAACAAGAGTAAAGCAAATTATGTTTAATCTTTTGGGAAATGCTATTAAGTTTACATCTACTGGATATGTAAAATTAAAATGTTACTTAACAGATTCAGCAACAGATGAATCTATTGTTGAGTTAAATATTGTTGTAGAAGATACTGGTATAGGGATTCCCCAAAATCAACAAAAAATCATATTTGAACCATTTAGACAACAAAATGGACAAAATACAAGACAATATGGTGGAACAGGTCTAGGGCTTTCTATTACCCATAAAGTAGTGCAACTTCTAAGTGGAAAAATTTCATTACAAAGTATACAGGGTAAAGGGAGTATTTTTAGTGTAGTAATACCTTCTATAAGCGTAGCTACATTTGCAGTGGATAAAAAAAGATCTACTAATAAAGAATATGAATATAATCTAAAAAAATCTACTATTTTATTAGTAGAAGATGTTGTAACAAATAGAGAGATTGTAAAAGGATATCTGGAAAATCAAAGTATCACTATTTTAGAAGCACAAAATGGTCAAGAGGGTGTTGATTTAGCTATTTCACTACATCCTGATTTAATTTTGATGGATATACAGATGCCTATTATGGATGGATATACAGCGATTGATATTTTAAAATACAATCCAACAACGAAAGATATTCCAATAGTAGCTCTTACAGCTTCTACTATGAGTAGTGATGAAGCAAAGATTCGTTCTATTTGTGATGGATATCTGCGAAAACCTGTATCAAGAGATGAGTTAATGGAAGAATTAATCCTTCACCTTCCTTATACAAAAAAGAAACTTGAATATAGTGAAACTATGTTATCAAATCCAGAAGAAAAAATAGAAGATGAAGAGTTAAAAGTAAGTGAATCTTTTAAACAAAACATGCTAGAAGATTTTAAAGCTGAATATTTTGAGATAAAAGAGCTTATGACAAATAGTGATATTGTAAGTTTTTGTGAGAAACTATTAGTTATTACTAAACAAAACAATGAAAATAGTCTGACTAGAAATCTTGAAAATATAATTTCTCTTGCAAACTCATTTAAACTTGAAGAGATGGAAGTAGAGTTTTCTAAATTAGAGGTGTTGTTTTCTAAATAGGGGTTATTTTATTTTAGGTAGATGAATAGTAAACTGCGCACCTGTATAGTTAACTGAATCATAATTAAAAGTTGTGTTTTTAACCTCTATAGAGCCACTCATACCATTTGTAATAAGATTGTATGTCATATGAAGTCCAAGACCAGTGCCTTGACTTTTGTGTTTTGTTGTAAAATATGGTTCAAATATTTTAGGTAATATTTTGGGAGGGACTCCCCCCGCATTATCTTTAAATGTTATAATAACAGATTCATTATTCTCTTTTAGAGATATAAATATATATTTTTTTTCTAAGTCTAAAGTTTTAAGAATATCTCGTGAGTTATTATAAATATTAATAAAACATTGTATCAGTTCATTTGGATGATTTTGAATTTCGATATTTTTCTTGTTATCAACAATTACAGAGATATTGTGGTTTTTCATTGATGGTTGGATAAGATGTAAAAAGCTTTCAATAGTATCTTGAATATTGAATTTTACAGATTTTTTATCCCCTTTAATAAAATCCCTAAAATCATCAATTGTTTTTGATAAGTATTGGGTGTTCTCATCAATGATTTTACAGTTTTGGATAAATACTTCATCTTTAAGGTTTCCAAATTGTTTTTGCACAAGCATTCCAGTTGCAGCTGTTGAAATTATAGACAGTGGTTGTCTCCATTGATGTGCAATATTTCCTATCATCTCACCCATTGATGCTAGCTTTTCTGATTTAAAAAGTTGTTGCTGTGTTTGTTTGTTTTTTTCTACTTCATGTGCTATCTTTTTCTCAAGGTTATTGTTGATATGTTTTAACTCTCTAGTTTTCTTTTTTACTTTTCTTTTTAAAATCTCTTTTTGAGAGAGATTATAATAGATAAAAAATGATAAAAAAATAAACAACATAAAGGCTAGCCCTCTTATATAAGTAGTATTAGTCAGAGTTTCATTTATAAAAGAATTTGTTTGATAAGCAACAAGCCAAGCAACTGTTTTCTTATCTTTAATATTTTTAATTGGATAAAATGAGATTATATGAGACTCTTGATCATAAGGTTCATAAAAACTAAACTTTTCATCTTGAGTAATAGCTTTTGAGATAAGCTCTTTATTCTGTTTGAGAATATCTTTATAGTGGTCAAAGTGTTCAGTAATGGTATGATTTTTCATTTGTGCCATCATGAAGTTTTTGTTTTCATCACTTGGTCTATAGGCTGAAACAAAATCATTACTTTTCCAAGCTCTTGCATCTATGACTTTTTTATCTACTATAAAATGTGTATGTATTTTACTAACATCTGTTAACATTTTTTGAATAAGGTCACTAGAGTAGGATATCTCCATTGCACAGAGATAGTTTTTATTTTCATCAAAAATTGGATATACATTTCTAAATCCATGGGTGGTTTTCCCTTGCTCTAATCCTCTAATTATTTTATGGTATTTATTTACATAGTTGTAGCTATATCTTACATTTGTTAAGTCATCATCAAATTTTTCAGGTTTGTGAAGTCGTAAAAGAGTTGTATTGTCTTTGAGGTTAAATTGATATTGTAAAACACCTTGAATCTTTAAAGGCTTATATATCTCAATAAGTAAATTATAAAGTTCTTTTCGTAAAATCTCTTTCTCTTTTTTAGAGGCTGTTTGGACTTTTTTTAAGATATCAATTACACCTTTTTTTGAAATAGTAGCTTCATACGCTGCATTTGCTGTAATGGTTTGATGGTATATTTGTAGTTCATAATGTGTTTGAAGTTGATTTGAAATACTTTCTAAGGTTACATTGATTCTTTGCTCTTGATTGAGTGCAGTTATATTATATATAATATAGTTTGCTAATATAAACAATGAAAATATAAAGAGTATAATTAATTTATTTTTCATAAGATAATAGTACCATAAAGGGGATAATCTTACAATGTTTTTGTGTTATAATAAAGGATGATTAGATTATTTAAAAATAAAAGTATTAACCAAGTTACTAAGATTACTGTTGTATCTACTGCCTTTATTACATTATTTATAACACTCGTATTATTTATAAATACTTATAATGAACATCAAAAAGAACTTAAAATAATTGAAAGGGATTATATCAAGTCTCAAAAAAGTCTTATAGAAAATGAAACTTTAAGAGCAAAAAGATTTATAGAATATAAATACAATAAGTATAAAAATATCTTATCATTGGAACAAATTAAAAATCAGATAGTAGAGACTATTGAAAATATGCGAGATATTCGAGATGGAAGTGGATATATATTTATTTATACTTTTGATGGTATAAATATAGCAGACCCAATTTTAAAACAAAATTCTGGAAAAAACTTAATCAATTTTAAAGACCCAAATGGAAAACTAGTAATTAAAGAGCTAATTGATATTTCAAAACAAAAAGAGGGTGGTTTTGTAAACTATGTATGGAACAAGCCTACGACAAATAAACTTACAAATAAAATATCCTATGCAATATCTTATGAGCCATTTCAATGGATGATTGGAAGTGGGGTATACCTTGATGATATTGAAAATGTTTTGTGGGAGAAAAAAAGAGAGTATAAACAAAAAGTATTTGAATATATTATACAGATAATTTTATTTGCTGCGGCACTGTTTTTAACAAGTATGTCGATATCTCGATATTTTACCTTTTTAATTCAAAAGGATATAGATAATATTAAAGATACATTGAAAAATGTGTCGATAAATTATGATAATATCAATTTAGACAAGTTAACTTTTAAAGAGTTTGAACATATATCTTTTAATGTAAATTTAATGATAAATGAACTCAAAGAGTTAAATATGAATTTAGAAAAAAAAGTTTTAAATAGAACTCAAAAATTACAAAAATCAGAACAGTTTGCACATTCTCTTGTGGAAAAACAAGATAAATTTATAAAAAATGCAATTCATGAGATAAACACCCCTTTGAGTATTATTATTACTAATATTGATCTATTTAAACTTAAAAATGGAGAAAACAGATATCTCTCTAAAATTGAAGCAGGTTCTAAAATTATACATAATATTTATAATGACCTCTCTTATTTAGTAAAAAAAGATAGAATAGAATATAAACCGACAAATATTAACTTCTCAGATTTTTTAAAATATAGAATAGATTTTTTTGATGAGATAGCCTTGGGAAATAATTTACAATTTGATATTCAAATAGAGGATAATCTTTATATATATTTTAATGATACTCAACTGCAAAGAGTGTGTGATAATAGTTTATCAAATGCTATTAAATATAGTTATGAAAAGGGAGTTATTTTTATATCATTGATAAAACAAAATGATGTTATAATCTTTTCTATAAAAAATGAGGGTAATTCAATAGATAATCCTTCGAAATTGTTTGAGAGATATTATAGAGAAAATGATGCTAGAGGTGGATTTGGTTTGGGATTGAATATAATAAAAGAGATTTGTGATAGCAATAATGTGCATATAGATGTAAAATCAGAAAATAATATAACACAATTTGTTTATAGTTTTCAATTGAAATAGAAAGTGATTATATGAAGATTTTACTCCTTGAAGATGAATTGATGTTACAAAGTTCTATTTTAGAATATTTAGAAGCTTTAGGGCATAAGTGTATAGCTTATGGTGATGGACTTGATGTAGAAAATGATTTAAAAACAACACAGTACGATCTTTTACTTTTAGATATTAATGTACCTAATATTAATGGGATTGATTTAGTTAAAAATATAAAAAAGAAAAACTGCAATACTCCTGTTATATTTATAAGTGCATTGATTGATATAGAGACAATTACACAAGCTTTTGACTTAGGTGCAAGTGACTATATAAAAAAGCCTTTTCATCTTAAAGAATTGGCAATAAGAGTACAAAAAATATCTGAGCAGATGGACAACAATAAAAGAGAACACATCTTACTGAGTGCAAATTATAGTTATCTAAAAAAAGACAATACACTTTTATATAATAATGAGATACAAATATTAACAAAAAAACAACAAAGTATCATAGAGTGTTTATGTAAAAATATCGGAACAATAATAGATTTTGATATTTTTAGGGAATATGCTTGGGGTTCTGACCTTGTAAGTGATGCTACTATTAGAGCGGAAATTAGTCGATTAAGAAGAGTATTAAAAGAAGACTTTATCCAAAACCATAAAGGTGTTGGTTATAAAGTTGATAGATATGTTATCTCTCCTAACTAAACTACATAAAACTATATTTAATAATTATCTTTTCTTTAAGTAATTAAATAATATAATTTTTAAAATGAACACGGGTCATTCATTTTAGGAAGGTATTTATGGCAATAATTGTAGACAAAGTACAAAAAAGAAAAGATATAGCACTTTCTTGTATAGATTTACTCCTAGAAAAAGGGATTAAGAAGTTAACTGTATCTGAAGTAGCAATTCAAGCAGGTGTTTCAAAAGGTAGTATTTACGATTATTTTGAAAATAAAGAAGATATTGTTTTTGAGATTATTAGAAATGATATATCAAATTACCAAGATAACCTTTATGAGCAGATAACTCCTAGTATATCAACAAGAGAGAAAGTTTTTTTATTATTTGATTTTTTATTAAGTGAAAATGATATGTTTCAAAAACATCAAAATATATATAAAGAGTATGTGAGTATAAACTTAGGAACTCATAATGATAATATGAGTGAATTTAATAAAGAGTGTTCAACTTTTTTTAAAACAACTATAGAAAAGCTTATAAAAGAGGGGATAACAAAAGGTGAAATCATTGAAGATTCTTTAAAGCTAGTAGGTGGTTTTTTAGCTGTTGAAAAAGGTTTTTTAATGATACATTGGACAGAAAAAAAAGATATAAAAAGTGAACTTAAAGAGTTTATAAATATGATATTTGATTTAATAGAGGTGAAAAAATGATAAAAAAAATATTTCCACTAGTTGTAATTCCATTTACAATTTATGCGCAAGATTTAAGTAAGTTAGTTGAAGAGTCTTTTCAAAATCAACTTGTAAATTCTTCAAAATATGGTGTAGAATCGGTGAGAGATCAATATGAAAGTGTAAAAAATAGTTACTATCCAACTGTATCAGTAGGTGCTACTTATAACAAAACAGATGAAGAGACTGCTTCAACTCCTGATAACTCAACAGCTAGTTGGGCAAATATAAACTATGTTGTGTATGATGGAGGAAAACGAGGAGCTACTAGTGATGCTCTAAGTTTTTCTATTAAAAGTGCAAGTGAAGATTTAACAGCTTTAAAAAATAATATTGCATTAGAGATTATAAATCATTATTTTAACTACTATTCTTTAGTGTCACAGAAAGAGGCAAAACTAAAAGAGATAGAGCAGCTTAATGCGCAATATAAAAGATTAAAAAGATTTTTAGATGTTGGAACAACCACAAGTGATGAGGTTGATAAAATAGTATCAAGAGTTCAAAGTGCAACAGTTGTATTACATGAAATTGAACTTAATATTCAAACAATTATTCATAATTTACAATATCTCACTACAAATGAGATTAGTATTGAAGCTGGTTCAACTATGAAAGATACCTTATTAAAACAGGAAAGTTTACGAGCAGATATAAAATCTTTAGAGCATGAGATGAATGCTCAATTATTAACAGCAAGAGCAACTAAAAGCTCAAATTATCCAATTTTAACTTTAGATGATACCTATACAAATTATGATTTTAATTATGATAGTGTAGCATATCAAAATAGTGCTACTATGGATGAACAAAATATTTTTAAAGCAAGTTTATCTTGGAAAATATTTGACTTTGGTGCAACTACAAGAACTTATGAGAGTAATTATAAAAAATATCTTGCTTTAAAATCGCAATATGAATATGAAAAAAACAAAGCAAGTATAGATTTAAAACTAGCAATCAAATCGTACGAGATAGGGAAACTAAAAATAGAATCGGCTAAATCAGCTTTAAAAGCTGCAAATAGCACTTATAATACTATAGAAAAAAAATACCAAAATGGATTAGTAGACAATGTTGCATATCTTGAAGCTTTAAGTGAAAAATATTCAGCAATAAGTGCATTAAAATCATCACAATATGATTTGGAGATAAAAAAAGCAAATATCATTTACCATAGTGGTAAAAATTTAGAAGAGTATATTCAATGAAAAAAATATTTATCTATTTTTTTCTAGTTATTTCAGCTTTAAATGCACAGGAGGTTTATGCAACATTTCAAGTTGTTGCAAAACAAAGTGCAAATTTAGCTTTTAATAGTAGTGGAATAGTAGATGATATTTTTGTTGATGTTGGAAGTGTGGTTAAGCAAAATGATCAATTAGCAATTTTAAAAAATAAAGATATAAAAGCTATGTTACATATTTATGAAACATCTTTAAAATATGCAAAAAAAGATTATGAAAGACAATCACAAGTACAAGATTTAATAGACAAGGCAAAGTTTGACAACTATGAGATGGCTTATGAAGAAGCAAAAGCACAAGTTGAGTATCAACAATCACTGTTAGACAAAACTACTTTAAGAGCACCTTTTGATGGTATGATTATCTCTAAAGAGATAGAAAGTGGTGATGTTGTAAGTGGACAAGTTATCAAAACAGCATTTACAATACAAAGTAGTGTAGCTCGTAAACTTATCTTAGAATTTGACCAAAAGTATCATTCACAAGTAAAAGTAGGAGATATATTTAAATACAAATTAGATGGTGATGATACAATACATAGCCAGAAGATATCTAAAGTATATCCCTATTCAAATACCTCTACAAGAAAAATAAAAGCAGAAGTTATTACAAAAGATTTGATGGTTGGATTATTTGGTGATGGATATATTCAAGTGAAAAAATAGGATGTTTAAAGCTTTTTATCTCATAATATTATTATACTCATTACTCCTAGCTAATGATATGTCCAATTATACTCAAGGTTTAGAGTTCTATAAAACAAAGCAATATAAAAAAGCTTATCCTATAATCCTTCAAGAAGCACAAAGAGGAAACAAAGAAGCGCAATACTTATTAGCTTTATTTTATGAAAATGGATTAGGGGTTCAAAAAGATTTAATACAATCTATCTCTTGGTATAAACAAGCTTCTTCAACTTATGCTTATATTACCCAAACTCAAGAAAATAATACTACACAAACTATCACAACAGATGTTGTAGATGATGAAAATAATCAAGAGCAAAAAGGTTTACAATTTATATTTAGTAAAATGGATTTAAGTTCTCCAAATGTAAAAGATGAAGTTGGAAAAATAGTGAATAAAAATTTTGGTATTTTGCCTTATCATTCTAATTATATTTTACCAATCTCATACAATAAAAATAGCTATACAAAAAAATATTCAACAACACAAATAAGTGATGAAAAATATGATAGTAATACAGAAGCTGAGTTTCAATTAAGTCTTCAAAAGAATCTCAGTTATAATCTTTTTGGCTTTAATGAATATATCTCATTGGGATATACACAACATGTTTGGTGGCAATTATACACTGATTCAGCACCTTTTCGAGAGACAAACTATACACCTGAGTTTTTTGTTACAGTTCCAACCTCTTATAATATTGATAAACTTAATAATCTTAAAGCTATAAGATTTGGATATCGTCATCAATCAAATGGACAAGATGGATATAAGTCTCGTTCTTGGGATAGATTATTTTTAGCTACATATTGGCAGTGGGATAATTTATTTGTAAAAGTTGAAGGATGGTATAGAATACCAGAAGATAGAAAAGGACAAGAGTTTTATAATGGGGTAGATATCAATGCAAAAGGGGATGATAATCCCGATATTTTGGATTATTATGGGTATGGAGATATAGATATAAAATATTTATATGGAAAACATCAATTTGGATTGATGTTACGAAATAATTTTAAATCAGATAATAAAGGTGCAGTACAATTAGATTGGTCTGTACCAGTAAGTGATTCTAAAAATACCTATTGGTATGTAAAAGTTTTTAATGGATATGGGGAAAGTTTGATAGATTATGATAAAAGCAATACTAAAATAAGTTTTGGTTTTTCATTTTTTAGAAGTTTGTTTTAACCATATAACAAATAAAATTTTACTACAATACAAAAAAATTAAAATATAGGGTAACAAATGGGAAGAGCAAACAACTCAAGTGTTGATACAACAAAAGGTGATAGAATAGCACAAAAAATGAATGTTTATAAAAATAATTTAAAAGCAGGATTTAACCCTGATGCAGTAGAGCAAAAAGAACAAGTTGTAAATGCTAGAAAAGGTGTCAACTTAGAGGCACAAAAAGCAAAGAAAAAGAAGAATGCAAAACTAGCTAAAGCTGCTAAGAGAAAAAATAAAAAATAGTAAAACAAAAGTTTTACTATTTAGTAAGTTTTTGTTTTACTTTCACCACAAGATAGAAAAATAGTGGTATAAACAATACCCCAATAACCATAGCTGCAATCATACCACCAACAACAGTTGTCCCAATGATATGACGGCTAGCACTTCCAGCACCACTACTTAATGCTAGTGGTAAAGTTCCAACTATAAATGCCAAAGAAGTCATAACTATAGGTCTAAATCTAAGTCTGGCAGCTTCAATAGTTGCATCAAGTAAACTCATACCATCTCTTAGTTTATCCATAGCAAACTCAACTATTAAAATAGCATTTTTAGCACTAAGCCCCACAAGAGTAACAAGTCCAACTTGGAAATATATATCAGATTCTAAGCCTCTTAAATATACAGCAACTGCTGCTCCAAATATAGCAAATGGTATAGAGATAATAACTGCCATAGGGATGCTCCAGCTTTCATAAAGTGCAGCAAGAATTAAAAAAACAAATATCGCGGCATATAATGATGTATAACTTCCTTCGTTAGCTAGTTTTTTCTCTTGAAAAGATGTTCCAGCCCAAGCAATCGTATAGCCTTCAGGAAGAACACTTGTAGCTATCTCTTCTATAGCTTTCAGTGCATCACCTGAAGCATAACCAGCACCTGGATTCCCTGTGACATTTGCAGATTGAAACATATTAAATCTTTGAATTACACTTGCATTTACTTTTCGTTCCAGTTTTACAAGTTCACTTACAGGTACAAGTTCTCCATTATTTGAACGAACATAGATATTTTTAAATTGTTCTTGTGTTGCTCTATATTGAGATTCAGATTGGATATTTACATGAAATGTTCTTCCATATAAATTAAAATCATTAATATATCCTTTCCCAAATGTATTTTGAATATTAGCAAAAATAGAATCTATTGTAATATCCATAGATTTTGCTTTTTGTCTATCCACTGTTAATAGATATTGTGGAATATTCGTATTTAAAGTTGTTCTCATTCCACTAAGCCTTGGATCTTGAGAAGCTTTTGCAATAATCTCTTGTGTATAAGTATTTAGAGTAGATAACTCTCCACCTGTTCTATCTTGTATCCACATCTCAAATCCACCAGTTGCACTCATACCCATAATTGGAGGTGGATTTACAGGGATTACAAAGGCATCTTTTCCTTGCATAAATTGTCCCATAAGTTGCCCTGCAAGTACTTGTGAATTTTGATTTGCTAATGGTCTTTCATCCCAAGGTTTTAACATAGCAAACATAATAGCTGCATCTGTTCTATAAGCAAATGTTGCAAGGTCAATCCCTGTAATTGCTCCAACACCAATGATATTTGGATTTGCTAAAAGTTGTTTTTCTATATCTTTTGTAATTATAGATGACTCACCAAGTGAAGTTGATGGCATAAGGTATGTAAGTACTAATAATACCCCTTTATCTTCTGTTGGTACAAGTCCTGCAGGTGTTATTTTCATAATACCATAAGTTGAAAATAAAAGCCCACCAAATAAAAGAAGTGAAAATACCCATTTTTTTATAGTAAATTTCGTAATCCCTAAAAATCTAATTGTTAACCAATCAAAAAAATCATTAAATCTTTTAATAGGGTAGATAGGTTCCTCTTCATGTTCTTTTAAAAATATAGCACAAAGAGCAGGAGTAAGTGTCAGTGCGACAAGTCCAGAGATAACAACTGCCATAACAATAGTAATAGCAAACTGTTTATACATAACACCACTAAAGCCACCACTTAAAGCTGCTGGAATAAATACAGCAGATAAAACAAGTACAATAGCAACAAGTGGAGTAGTAAGCTCTTTCATAGCTTCTATGGTTGCATCTTTTACACTTATTGTTTTAGTTCGCAAAATTCTCTCAACATTTTCAATAACAATAATAGCATCATCAACAACTAAACCAATAGCCAAAATCATACCAAAAAGTGTAAGCAAGTTTATAGAAAAACCTGCAGCATAAAGCCCCGCAAAAGTACCTATAACAGATACAGGAATTGCAAGAACAGGGATAATAGTAGCTCTAAAGTTTCCTAAAAATAGATATATCAAAATTGTAACAAATACAATAGCTTCAAGTAAAGTTTTAATAACCTCTTTGATTGATTCATTTACAAATAGTGTTGCATCATATGGTACTTTATATTCTAAGTCTTCAGGAAACTTTGTTTTTAACTCTTTTAAAGTATTATCAAGTGCTTCTGAAACCTCTAGTGCATTTGCTCCAGGAGATAAAAATATACCAACTGGCATCATTGGTTCACTATTGTATCTACCAAGAGTATTAAGTGCATCGGCTCCAAGTTTTACTTGTGCAATATCTTTTAGTTTAAGAGTTGAACCATCAGGGTTTGAACGGATAATAATATTTTCAAACGCCTCAACATTTTTAAGACGACCTTGGGTTGCTATTGAGTAAGTAAAAGGTGTAACCTCTTTTATTGGTTCGGCACCTACTGTTCCTGTTGAATATTGATTGTTTTGGCTTTGAATTAGCTTGTTCACTTCACTAGGAACAAGATTGTAAAAAGCTAACTTATCTGGGTCTATCCAAATTCTTATAGCATAATCTTTAGCTCCAAATACCGTAACATCACCAACTCCTTTAATTCTTTTTAGGTCATCAATCACATTTATTGTTAAGTAGTTTGAGATAAATGTTGTGTCATGCACTTGATTTTTTGATGAAAAAGCTAAAACCTTTAACATATCAGGAGATCTCTCTTTTACAGTAATCCCTTGTCTTTGCACTTCTGCTGGCAATTTATTTAAAGCTAATTGTACACGGTTGTTTACATCAACTTTTGCTTGTGATACATCTGTTCCAACTTCAAAAATGATACTTATAGATAATACACCACTTGGACTGGCTGTAGAGGTCATATATGTCATATTTTCTACACCATTGATTGCATTTTCTAGAGTAGTTGCAACGGTTGCAGAGAGTGTTGCTGCATCAGCACCTGGATATACAGCTTGTACATTTATCTGAGGTGGAGTAACAGCGGGATACTCTTTTACTGGGAGGATATTTATAGAAATAATACCTGCAAGTATTATCAATACTGATATTACGGTTGCAAATATAGGTCTATTTATGAAAAACTTTGAGAACATCTAGTTTCCTTGTTCGTTAATTATCTTATCTACAACAACATCAGCACCTGGTTTTACTCTAAAGAAATTATTTACAATTACTCTATCTCCACTTTGAAGTGGTCCACCAGCTACAACATATTTATTACCTGTTTCTTTCCCTATCATTACAGGTTTTACTCCAACTTTCCCACCATTTTCTATAAATACTATTGTTCCCATAGGATTTTGTAAAACAGCTTTTTGTGGTATAGTTATTACATCTTTTTGTACAATATCATTAAGTACAACTCTTATAAAATTTCCAGGCATTAAGAAATTATCAGGGTTATCAACTATTGCTCTCATTTTTACTGTAGAGGTATTTTGGTTTATATTTACATCAATAAAATCTATTACACCATTATATGTAGTTGGTTTATTATTTATCTCTATATTTACTTTTACTTTATTGTCTTCAGGTAAAGACCATAAACCATTTTTAATATTTTTATAATCACTTAAAGGCATTGAAAAATCAATATAAACTTTATCATTTTGAGTTATAGTTGTAAGCTCTTGTGGCGGATTGTTTGTAACTAAATCTCCAATATCAACTTTTTTTAATCCAACAACACCACTAATAGGTGATTTTACATTTGTATAATCATAATCAATCTTTGCTTGTGCTAATTGTGCTTTTGCCATAGCATATGATGCTGTTGCTTGGTCATAGCTTGAGAGTGCATCATCTCTTTTTTCATCACTTACTGATCTTGATTTATAAAGTTTTTTAATTCTTGTCCAGTTTCTTGAAGCATTGTCCATAGAAGCTTTATTCATTTGTACTGATGCAGTTGCTGCATCTACTTTTGCTTTGTAAACATCATCTTCAATTTTATATAATAAATCACCTTCATTTACTTTTTGTCCTTCGGTAAAATGTTTACTCTTTAAAACTCCCAAAACTCTAGAAACCACTTTAATATTTTGAAATGATTTTATTTGTGCTGGATATTTCAAAACAATTGGTAAATTTTCTGGCTGTGGTACAACATATATATCTGCTTTAGGCGCTGGCATTTTTTTTGCTGGTTGGGCTGAGAAGCTAGTAGTTTGCATTACAAGTAGTGTAGCTACTGTTACAATAATAGATTTTGTGAACTTTTGCATAGTTTTCCTTGACTCTTTAATTTTATTTATTGTTGGTTATAATTATGAATGACTCTGAGTCATTTACGGGAATAATAGTATCAATTTGCTGATTAATAGCTTAAAGTATTAAACTATAAAGACTCATACACATTTAATTATTATGGAGTATAATCAAGAGAAAAAATTGATTTTAATGGCATCTAATTCAATAAAAAGGGAGTATTTAAAGTGTTAGAACAAAATAAAACAAAATACTATCCTTATGGGTTGGCTTGTTTAATCATAGTGATTTTTGTAATTTTATCTATACAACCAAATGATAGGTCAGTTTGGATTATTGAAGTTATACCAGTAGTTAGTATCTTTTTATTGTTAGTATTAACTTTTGATAGGTTCAGGTTTAGTAATTTATCGTATACTTTAATTAGTATAGGATTGATTTGGCACACTATAGGTGCTCATTATACCTTTGCAAATGTCCCTTTTGATTTTATTACACAGCTATTTGATTTTCAAAGAAATCATTATGACAGAATAGGACATTTTTTAGTTGGTTTATATGCTTATCCAATAGCAGAATTTATGATAAAAAAGAGAGATACAAATTATATAACAGCAATCTTTTTTGCACTTTTTTTTATCATGAGTATCGCTTGTGGTTATGAAATAGTTGAGTGGATATATGCTGAGTTAGAGGGTGGAAATACAGGGATAGAATTTCTAGGTTCTCAAGGGGATAATTGGGATGCCCAAAAAGATATGTTAGCAAATACACTTGGTGCTGTTGTATCATTATGCTTATTTTACTACACAGAAAAATTGAATTAAAGGAAAAAAATGGAAAATAAAAGAGTTGATGATATTATCTTACAGATAAAACAGCTTGAAGATGAGCTTTTTGAAGAGTTTAAGAAAAAAGAGGAGAAGTTTTTTTATCGAATAGAAAATGAAAAAGCAAAATTTCAAGAGAGAGTAATTAAAGAGGGTAGATCTAAAATAATAAGTTCTATTCAATATCTTTCATCTTTTCCACTAGGAGTAATTCTTACTATCCCTTTTATTTGGTCTATGATGATTCCTATTGTAATTACAGATGTTTTTGTAACTATTTATCAAACTATTTGTTTCCCTATATACAAGATACCAAAAGTGAAAAGAAAAGACTATGTAGTGATGGATAGATACAATCTTTTTTATCTAGATAGAGTTGAGAGGATAAATTGTTGGTATTGTGAGTATTTTAATGGTGTAGTTGCTTATGTAAGAGAAATAGCAGCACGAACAGAGCAGTTTTGGTGTCCTATTAAACATTCAAAACCATTAAGAGATAAACATTCTCGATATGATAACTTTTTCGATTTTGGTGATTTTACACAATATAGAAAAGAGTTAGAAAAAAGAAGAACTAATTTTGAAGATTTGAAAGAGCTTGAAGAAGATAAAAAGGAAAACAACTAAATGTATAAATTTGCAATCAATAGACCCATAACAACACTTATGGGAGTATTGACTTTTATAGTTTTTGGACTTATGTCATATAAAACTATGCCTATAAATCTTTTTCCAAATGTAGATTTTCCAGTTGTTACAATTCAAACAGCATATAATGGTGCAGATGCAAGTACTGTTGAGACTAAAATTACTGATAAAATTGAAGAGGTAGTAAGTGGAATTGATGGTATAGATAAGCTAATGTCAAGTAGTTACGATGGCTTAAGTGTAGTGACTATTCAGTTTGAACTTTTTAAAGACTTGGATATAGCAACAAATGATGTAAGAGATAAAATAGGCTCTCTTATATTGCCAGATGAAGCAGAAAAATCAGTTGTTAAAAAACTAGGAGCTACAGGAGCAGTTATCTCACTTTTTGTATCTACAAAAAAAGGGGATGCAACAGCTTTGATGCGATTAGCAGATGAGAAACTAAAGCCAAAACTTCAAAGAATACAAGGGGTAGGGGAGGTAAATATTGTAGGGTACCAAGATAGAGAGATACGAATATTCATTAATCCTTTTTTACTCAATAAATACAATTTAACCCCTTATGAATTGCAACAAATAATAAGTAGTCAAAATATTTCACAAGGTGCAGGAAAGCTTATAAATGATGATAAAGAGATAATCATAAAAGTACAAGCAGATGCTTTAAGTGTTGAGGCATTATCAAATATATTGATTAAACCAGGGGTGAAGTTAAAAGATATTGCTAAGATTGAAGATGGATTAAGTGATAGCAGTAGTTTTTCCTCTTTTAATGGAAACCAAGGTGTGATGCTCGAGGTGAAAAAAATATCTGGTGAAAATGTACTCAATATCATAAAAGAGGTGAAAAAAGTTTTACCTAGACTTGAAGCAATAGCGGGAGAAGATTATCAAATACAGTTGCTTCAAGATCAAAGTGATAAGATAATGGTAAATATTAACAACGTGACATTTGATCTTATCTATGGTTCTATTTTAGCTATTATTATTGTATTTTTCTTTTTACGAAATTTTACTGCAACTTTTGTTTCAGCTTTAGCAATTCCCACTTCTATTATAGGAACTTTTGCTATTATTGATTGGTTAGGATATGACTTAAATCGTTTAACATTGATTGGACTTACATTGGCTATTGGTATATTTATCGATGATGCTATTGTTGTGATTGAAAATATTACCAAAAAACTTGAACAGGGGATGGAACCATTTAAAGCTTCAGTTGAAGGGATCAAAGAGGTTGCTTTCTCTATCTTAGCTATCTCTTCTGTTTTACTTGCTGTTTTTATACCAGTTGCTTTTATGGATGGGATTGTTGGGATGTTTTTTAACTCATTTGCTATGACAGTTGCTGCTGGGATTGTACTATCATATTTAGTTGCAGTTATGTTTATTCCCACTGTTGGTGCTAGAGTTTTAAATGCAAGTGAAAGTAAGTTTTACCATTTTACAGAACCATTTTTTGTGAAGTTGGATAAAGCTTATGTTGCAATATTAAAACAGCTTTTGAGATTTAAAACATTAACTATTATTTTAACTATTGGATTACTTGTAGCTTCTACAAAACTTACTGTTGGTATGGATTTTATGCCTATGGAAGATAATAGTGAGTTTCAAGTATTTATTAAAGCACCAGTTGGTACAAATCTAGAAAATATGAAACAAAAAATACAACCATTAGTTGATAAAATAGAAAAAGACAGTGTTGTTGAATACAGTGTAATTTCTATAGGATATAACAGTGCAAAAGAGATAAACAAAGCTAAAATTTATGTAAAAATGAAACCAAAAGAGCAAAGAATTGGTATCTCACAAGAGGACATGGTAGTAAAATATACCAATGAGTTTAAATCAATCAAAGATATGACTATTACAGTTGAAGACTTACCACCTTTTGATACAGGAAGTTCTAATGCCCCAGTACAAATTGTGATAACAGGAGATAGTCTTGAAGTACTAGAGAAAACCACTACAAAAGTGATGGAGATGTTGCAAAATACAAAAGGGCTAGTAAATATAGATAGAGACTATGAGAGTGGAAAACCACAAATTAAAATCAATATAAAAAGACAAAATACTCAAGTAGCAGGGGTAAGTGCAAATGAGATAGCAGGGGTATTATCAAGTGCTTATAGTAGTGATAGAGCAATCTCTTTTTATGAAGAGAAAGGGAGACAGTTTGATATAACACTTCGATTTGAAGATCAGTATAGAAAATCAATTGAAGATATGAAAAGATTGCAGGTGCGAGCTAGTAATGGAGAGTTTGTATCTTTAGAGGGGCTAGTAACTTTTCAAGAAGATACAACAACTGCTTCAATCAATAGATTTGATAGGGAGAGAAAAGTTCTCGTAACTGCTGGATTGTTTGGAGATAGTTTAAATAATATTGTAACAATAATTGATACTAATATAAAAGCACTTTTACCACAAGGATATAACTATAGATATACAGGAGATATAGAAAATATGGCAGATACAGCAGCTGCTTTTGGTGGGGCTGTACTTTTAGCTGTTATATTGATATATCTTATTTTAGCTGCATTGTATGAGTCTTTTTTACAACCTTTGATTATTATGGTTTCTATGCCCTTATCTTTTACTGGGGTTATGGTAGCTTTATATTTAAGTGGAAATAGTTTTAGTTTATTTGTGATGATTGGTATAATCTTACTTTTAGGTATGGTTGGGAAAAATGCGATTTTAGTTGTTGATTTTGCAAATAAGGCAGTGGAAGATGGAAAAAGTGTAGATGATGCACTTTTAGAAGCTGGTGAGAAACGGCTTCGACCTATTTTGATGACAACATTTGCTATGATTGGTGCTATGGCACCACTTGCATTTGGAACAGGTGCAGGGAGTGAGTCAAATGCACCTATGGCATTAGCTATTATTGGGGGACTTGTAAGTTCTACAGTGTTGACACTCCTTGTTGTACCTGCAATGTATAAGTTTATCTATCCTGTGGATAGATTTTTAAGAAAATTTTATGAGAAGGGGAAAGTTGTATGATAAATAAAAAGTATGAGTTTATATTATTTGCATTTTTAATGGCCGCTTTTATGGCTGGTTTTATGAGTTTTATTGTAACTCTAATAAATATTGGATTTGTTGATGGAATTTTGTGGTTTTGGTTAGAGGCATATTGGAAAGCATTTTTAGTAGCGTTTCCAACTATTTTTGTAGTTGTACCACAAGTGCGAAGAGTTGTAGCACGACTTATTAAAGATTAAATAGTACTCACTATTTAATCTTTGCTGTGTCTACTTTTTCATTTCCTAAAAGGTCTTTCCATACCATTTTTAAAGTATCACCTTTTTTAGCCCCTTTAAAATAGTATTTTACATATGGGTCTCTTGATAAAGTTTGACTTGTAGTTGCTTCAAATACAATTGTGTCTCCAACGGTACCTATCATATTTGTAATATAGTTTGCAGTTTTCCCTTGTCTCTTTGCTTCTGCTTTACTTAGCATAATGTGTTTAGCCATCATTTTTACTACAACAATCCCATTTTTTAATTTTGCTTTTATTCTCATAGTATCTATCCTTTTTTATAATAAAATATTATATCAGAAAAAATAGTAATTTTCATTTATATTTGGTTAAACATTGATTAATTTTGATTATCTATAATTTTAAAAAATAAGGGAATAATATGAATAAAATTTTTACAAAAGATATGGCAACATCCTTAACTACATTGGTGTTTGTTGTTATGGGAACTAGTGGTGTTATGATGTATCTTCATTTTATGGATAATTATGTCAAAGAGATGCATGAGGTACTAGGATTAGTATTTGTAGCAGTTGTGTTTTTTCATGTTTTTTTTAATTGGAAAAGTATGAAAAAATATTTTTCAAAAAAAGTTTTTTTATTTTCAACAATAATTATTATAGCTGTAACAATTGGATTTGTCACAAATGCTCCAAGTGGAACTAATCCAAAGGGTGCAATAATAAAAGCTGTATTATCAGCACCAATTGAAGATTCTATAGTTGTGCTAGGATTAGATATGGAAACATTAGAATTAAAATTAAAAAATGCAAATATACTATTTAATGATGAAGCAACAATTTCACAAATAGCAAAAGCGAATAATATATCACCCTTTAAAGTAGTTGCAATAATAAATGAATAAATTGATTCACATTATAATTAATAAACTATAAGTTATAATTTCAAATGAATCAAGAAACCAAACAAACTTTACCAAAAGGTTTTGTAGTTATTTTAGCTATGCTCACATCCATATCCCCAATGGCAATGGATGTGTATCTTCCCTCTTTTACACAAATATCAAAATATTTTTATACTTCAATCGACCAAATTGAGGTAACTTTGAGTATCTACCTTATTGGTTTTGCATTGGGACAACTTGTAGGTGGTCCATTTTCTGATAGATATGGGAGAAAATTATTTATATTTATCGGTTTAAGTATTTATATAGTATTTTCTTTTATGATTAGTATCGCTTCTAGCGTTGAGCAATTATGGGTATTTAGATTTTTTCAAGCTATTGGTGGTGGATTTGCTGTTGTAAATACAAGTGCAATTGTAAGAGATATGTTCCATGGGAAAGAGGGTGCAAAAGTGTTTTCGATGATCTCAATGGTTATGATGATAGCACCAATGGTTGCCCCAGTTGTTGGTGCAACTATTTTGCACTTTTCTTCTTGGCAGTTTATATTTATTTTTTTATCCTCTTATGCTATTTTACTTTTATTTTTTATAACAAAACTACCAGAAACTTCCCCTAAAAATAAAACTAAAAATATGTTTACAAACTATATAATTATACTAAAAAATAAAAATGCAGTATTGTTGATGTTAGCAGGTGGATTTGGCATTGCCGCTTTATTTATTTTTATTACTAAATCATCTTTTATATATATGGAGTATTATAAATTAGATACTATGCATTTTTCATTACTTTTTGGATTAAATGCAGCTGGATTAATTGTAGCGACAAAACTAAACATAATATTGCTTGAAAAATACTCCTCATTAAAGCTATTTTTATTTGCAATTATCGCACAAATTTGTTTTGCTACAGGATTGTATCTTATCTCATCATTGAATATCTTACCTATGATGATAATTGGATTTGTACTATATGTATCAACATTAGGATTGATTTTTGCAAATGTGTTATCTTTACTTCTTGAACATTTTAAAACAATTAGTGCAACGGCAACTGCTTTAAATGGTGTTATCGGTTTTTCAATTTCAGCTTTTATTGGTTTTGTGGCTAGTTTACTCCATGATGGCGCTCTTGATAATATATTTTATCTTATGATAGTCACCTCTTTTACATCATTAGTAATATTACTAATTCTAATACAAAAAAAGAAAAAAGTTTCTCAATAATTTCTAAAATATGTTTACTATTGTAACATGTGAAATTTTTTTATACACAAAAAGTTACAAAATTGTACAAATGCTACTTTAATGCTACATAGTACACATACAATCACTTTGATATTAAAAAAAGGAGAATATTGTGGATAAAACTATGATTGACAAAATCAAAGCGAATCCTTCTTATCAGAAACTGATTACTGAAAGAGGTGCTTTTGCTTGGAAATTAACAATTACAATTTTAGTGGTTTACTATGCATTTATTTTATTTATTGCATTTAGCCCTGAAACACTTGGTGCTAGTATTAGTGGAGGACTTACAACATGGGGTATTCCAATTGGTATAGCTATTATTGTTTTTGCATTTGCGTTAACAGGAATTTATGTTAAAAGAGCAAACAGTGAATTTGATGATCTGTTACAACAAGTTAAAGATGATATTGCAAAGGAGATGAAGTAATGGTAAAAATTTTATCTGCTTTAATGTTAAGTGCAGTTGCAGTTTTTGCAGCAGGTGCTGATCTAGGTGCTGGTACAAAACAAGATTTAAATGTACCTGCTATTATTATGTTCTTTATGTTCGTTTTTGCAACTCTTGGTATTACATACTGGGCTTCTAAAAAAACAAAAAGTGCAAGTGACTTTTATACTGCTGGTGGTGGTATAACAGGTACTCAAAATGGTATGGCGATTGCTGGGGATTATATGTCAGCAGCATCATTCTTAGGTATTACTGGTATGGTATATTTAAAAGGATATGATGGACTTATTTTCTCTATTGGATTTTTAGTTGGTTGGCCAGTAATTTTATTTATGATCTCTGAACAACTTAGAAACTTAGGTAAATATACATTTGCTGATGTTACAGCTTATAGATTAAGACAAAAACCTGTTAGAATTTTAGCAGCACTTGGTTCTATTGCAGTTGTTATTTTATACTTAATTGCTCAAATGGTTGGTTCTGGAAAACTAATTGAGATTTTATTTGGTCTTGATTATGAATTTGCAGTTGTTTTAGTTGGTGCATTAATGGTAATGTATGTGGCTTTTGGTGGTATGCTTGCAACTACTTGGGTACAAATTATTAAAGCTGTTTTATTACTTTGTGGTACAACATTTATGTCAGTTATGGTTATGGCACAATTTGGATTTAGTTTTGAAGAGTTATTTAAAACTGCAACAGAGATTCACTCTCAAGGTGTTGCAATTATGAGCCCAGGTGGACTTGTAAGTGATCCTGTTTCTGCAATCTCTTTAGGTATTGCTTTAATGTTTGGTACAGCTGGTCTTCCTCATATTCTTATGAGATTCTTTACTGTTGCTGATGCAAAAGAGGCTAGAAAGTCTGTATTTGTTGCAACTGGTTTAATTGGTTATTTCTATATCCTTACATTTATTATGGGATTTGGTGCAATTGTACTTGTTCTTGGTGCTGAGGGTAACATCTATTGGGATGACGCTACAAACACATTAAGAGGTATGAATAATATGGCAGCTATTTGGCTTGCTCATGCTGTTGGTGGTGATTACTTCCTTGGATTTATCTCTGCTGTTGCATTTGCTACTATTTTAGCGGTTGTATCTGGACTTACATTAGCTGGTGCTTCTGCTATATCACATGACCTTTATGCAAATGCTTTTGCTAAAGAGGGTGAAAAAGTTGATGAGTTACAAGAGATGAGAGTTTCTAAATACGCTACTTTAGCTATTGGTGTTGTTGCGATTATTTTTGGTATTGCATTTGAAAAACAAAATATTGCGTTTGTTGTTGCTCTTGCATTTACAATCGCTGCAAGTGCAAACTTCCCAGTATTATTTATGTCAATTTTCTGGAAAGGTTTAACAACTAGAGGTGCAGTATTAGGTGGATATATTGGTCTTGCATCTGCACTTATCCTTGTTATCTTAGGTCCAGTTGTATGGACAAGTATTTTAGGAAATGCTGAGGCGATTGTACCTTATAAATTCCCAGCTGTATTTAGTGTGCCTATTGCATTTGTTGCAATTTGGTTCTTCTCTATAACTGATAGCAGTGATGATGCCGCTAGATGTCAAGAAGAATTTGAAGCTCAAAATATTAGATGTCAAACTGGTATTGGTGCTGATGGTGCAGTTAATCACTAAAAAGCAAATGAGACAAAGTTTAGTTAGAATTTAAAATCAAATTAAAGCCCCTTGTTTAAAGGGGCTTTTTTTATGTAATTTGTATTATGATTATATAAGAAAAGTAAAGGAAAATATATGAGTCTTTTAGAGATAAAAAGTTTTATTAAAAACATAAAACCTTTTGATAATTTATTAAATAATGAGCTTGAAGAGGTGTGTAGTCACTTAGATATATTATATTTTAAAGACAATGAAGAGATTTTATCTCCTGCTAAAAATGCTGAATATCTTTATTTTATTATTAAAGGTGTGGTTCAAGAAAAATTAGAAGAGGAGGTAGTATCTGTATATTCTGCTAATGAGTATTTTGATCCTATAACACTTATTGAAAATAAAATAAAAAATACTTTTGTCACTGTACAAGAGTCCATTTTATATGCGCTACCAAAAGAAATATTTCTAAAATATATGTATCAAAATGATGCCTTAGAGAGTTATTTTTTCTCAACTATTTCGCAAAAATTAAATAGTAGTATGCAAAATGAACAAAAGAAAAAGTTACTAGATTTTGCTATGTCAAAGGTTGAAGATGCCTATTTGCAAAAACCAATTTATATAGATGAGACTGAAACTATTTATAGTACAGTTGTCCAACTCACTACTAATAATATTCAATCAATTTTAGTTAAAAGAGCAGATGGAGAGATTGGTATTGTAACAGACTCAAGTTTTGTAAAAAAAGTACTTCTTAAAAGAATGGATGTAGATGGACCTATTAGTCAGATTACAACCTATGGTTTAAAATATATAGAAGCTACTGACTTTTTATTTAACGCCCAACTACAAATGGCAAAACACAATCTTAAAAGACTCGTGGTAAGAAAAGAGGGTGAGATTGTAGGTATATTAGATATTGTGAGTCTTAGTAGTTTTTTTGCTTCTCACACACATTCAACAAGTATGTTAATAGAAGAGGCCAAAACGATTGAAGAGTTAAAGGAAGCTAGTAGTAAGTTTATTCGAACTATTCGAGTATTGTATGAAAAAGGGGTAAAGGTAAGATATATCTCTAAACTAATATCTCAACTTAACAATAAGTTATTTCAAAAACTTTTTGAACTTACTGCACCAGAGGAATTAAAAACAAAATCAGCTTTAATAATTATGGGAAGTGAAGGTAGATCGGAGCAAATATTACGAACAGATCAAGATAATGCATTGATTTTAGCAGATGATTGTAGTATGGAGTATGATGATATTATGAAATATACACAAACTTTTACAAAACATCTTGTGGAGTTTGGTTATCCCCTTTGTGATGGAAATATTATGGTATCAAACCCTTTTTGGGTACAAGATAGTACAAAGTTTAAAGAGACTATTTTTAATTGGATACATAAACCAAATGAAGAGAACTATATGTATTTAGCAATTTTTTATGATGCTGTTGCAATTAGTGGTGATAGTAAACTATTGGTTGATTTAAAAGAATATATGTATACAATATGTGAAAATGCACCATCTTTTTATCCATATTTTGCGAAGCCTATTGTTTCTTTTGAAACACCACTAGGATTGTTTAGCGATTTTGTTGTAGATAAAGATTTACATAAAGATGAATTAGATATTAAAAAAGGTGGAATTTTCCCTATTGTTCATGGGGTTAGAACCTTAGCGATAGAAAAAAACATACAAGAAACAAATACCGTAGATCGTTTAAAAGAACTTCATGATTTAGATATAATAGATGAAGAGTTTATGAATGAATTGATTGAAGCATTTAACTTTTTATTGACATTGCGATTACGATTTAGACTTGAAAAAATAGATAAAAGAGAAGAGTTAGATAATTATATAAATCCATCTAGATTGACTATTTTAGAAAAAGATTTACTCAAAGATAGTTTAAAAATAGTGAATAAATTTAAAAAATTTATCACATATCATTGTAAAATAAATATGATAAGTTAAAAAATATGTTTGTAAAAATAAAACAATATTTTAATCAAAAGAATTTAAAAGATACTAACTATAGTTACCTTTTTGAGCCTTATGTTGGTGATGAGTATGTATGTTTTGATTGTGAAACTACAGGTTTAAATCCTAAAACTGCTGAGATAATTTCAATAGGTGCAATAATTATAAAAGATAATAAAATAGTTCATAGTAAAAAATTTGAACGCTTCGCAAAAACTACTAATCCACTTAGTAGTGAAAGTATAAAAATACATCACATTAGAGAGTGTGATATTCAAAATGCACTTGATATTGAAGATGTAATAGATGATTTTTTAGATTTTATTGGCAATCGTCCCCTTGTAGGATATTTTTTAGAATTTGATTGTGCAATGATAGATAAATATATTAAGCCAAAACTAGGAATTACACTTCCAAATAGAAAAATTGAGGTCTCATCTTTATACTATGATATGATGATAAAAAAATATCCACAAGGAAATATCGATTTAAGATTTGATGTAATTATGAATAAATTATCACTTCCTCGTCTTGGAAAACATGATGCAATAAATGATGTAATTATGACCTCTATGATTTTTTTAAAATTAAAATAAATTGAGTGATAAGTACAATTTAAGATTAGAAGGTTACATTTTTGTTACATTAGGTAACGAAATTTTTTTTTTCAACTTGATAATGGGTTATATTTTAAAATGCTATTAAAATGCTATATAATAAATTTATAATAAAATGATATAAAATTTAGGAGAAGTTGCAGTGGAAAATATTTTTAATCCAATTAAATCAAGGTTCAAAGAACCATTGATAAAAAATATGTGTGAATATAATGAATTAATGGATAAGTTTAAGGGTGACTATGAGGGTACTTGGGCTTCATTCGCTGATGAGAAAATTGACTGGTTTAAAAAGTATGATACAATATTAGATGAGAGTAATGCACCATTTTATAAATGGTTTACTGGTGGACAGATGAATGTTGCACATCAATGTGTAGATAGACATCTTGATACAAAGAAAAATAAAGCAGCTATTATATTTGAAGGTGACAATGGTGATCAACAAATATTAACTTATAGAGAGCTAGCTTACGAAGTAAACAAAACTGCAAATATGTTTAAAAACAAGTTTGATGTTAAAAAAGGTGATAGAGTTGTAGTATATATGCCTATGATTCCTGAAGCTGCTGTTGTTATGTTAGCATGTGCAAAAATAGGTGCTATTCACTCTATTGTATTTGGTGGATTTTCTGCTGAAGCTTTAAGAGATAGAATTATAGATGCTGAAGCTAAGCTAGTAGTTACAGCAGATGGTGCATTTAGAAAAGGGAAACCTTATATGTTAAAGCCAGTAGTTGATAAGGCTTTAGAAGAGGGTTGTGAGTGTGTTAGTAAAGTATGTATTGTTGAGAGAAATGGTGAAGATATAGAGTGGGTTGCAGGGAGAGATTATTCTTACAATGAATTAGTTAAAACTGAATCTTCAGTATGTGCAGCTGAGCCTATGGATAGTGAAGATCCACTGTTTTTACTTTATACATCTGGTTCAACAGGTAAGCCAAAAGGGGTACAACACTCAAGTGCTGGATATATCTTATGGGCGCAAATGACTATGGAATGGGTTTTTGATATACAAGACAATGATACTTATTGGTGTACAGCTGATATTGGTTGGATTACAGGTCATACATATATAGTTTATGGACCACTAGCAGCTGGGGCTACAACAGTGATGTTTGAAGGTGTTCCTACTTTCCCAGATGCTGGAAGATGTTGGAGAATGGTTGAAGAGTATAAGATTAATCAATTTTACACAGCACCAACTGCTATTAGACTTTTACATAAAACAGGTGCAAATGAGCCAAGTAAATATGATTTAAGTAGTTTAAGAATTTTAGGGACTGTTGGTGAACCAATTGATCCACCTGCATGGAAATGGTACTATGAAGAGGTTGGTGGAAGTCAATGTTCAATTGTTGATACATATTGGCAAACAGAAACAGGTGGGCATATGATATCTCCACTTCCTGCTGCAACTCCTATTAAACCAGCTTGTGCAACTTTCCCATTACCAGGAATTATGGCAGAGATTATAGAAGAAGATGGGACACCAGTACCATATGGTGAAAAGGGTTTTATGTGTGTAACTAAACCTTGGCCATCAATGATAAGAACTATTTGGAATGATGGTGAGAGATTTAAAAAATCTTATTTTGGTGACTGTAAAAAAGATGGTAAGCCAGTTTACTTTACAGGTGATGGTGCGATGATGGCGGAAGATGGTTATATCACTATTACAGGTAGAACTGATGATGTTATCAATGTATCAGGTCACAGAATGGGTACTGCTGAAGTTGAAGCAGCAGTTAAAAAGCATGATAATGTAGCATCAGTTGCAGTTGTAGGTAAACCACACGAGATAAAAGGTGAGGGTATTTTTGCTTATGTAGTATTAAAATCAGTTCCATCAAACCATAATGATCAAACAGCAGATGAGTTTGAGGTTATGAAAGAGATAAATAATATTATCAAAACTGAAATTGGTGCTATTGCACTTTGTGATGATATTGCCTTTGTTCCAGATCTTCCAAAAACAAGATCAGGTAAAATTATGAGAAGAATTTTAAGAAGTATTGTAAAAGGTGAAGCAATCACTCAAGATACTTCAACACTTGAAGATCCAAGTATCGTTGGAAAAATTGAAGAGATAGTAAATAGATAAATTATTACTTAATAGTTACAAATAATAAAAAGGGGCTAGAAATAGTCCCTTTTTTTATTGAATATAATATATAATAAATTATATTACTAAGGAGTTTAATATGACTATAAAATATGCTGGACCTAGACCAGAAATATCACATCACGGAATACAATTTAAAGATGGTAAAGAGGACAAGTATGTATATCTTATTATTGCTATACAGATTTTAAAAGCTATAGATAAAGATTACGAAGAGAAAAAGTCTTATAGTTATGATACAACAACAAAAAGATTTACAGATGCCGAGTTGTTAGATATTATGAATACATATGAACCAAATCTTAAAGAAACAGTTATGCAAGAAGAGATTAGATATGAAGAGCATTTACAAGAAGAGATAGCTCATGTAGAACAAAGAAAAGACTTAAAAGAGGTTGAGAGGGATACTTGGATAAAAAATCTAAATATAATGCAACAATATAGAATACAAAGGGCTGTTAACAAAATCTATTATGTACACTGTGTTGCTGATATTGCAAAAGTTATAAAAAGAGAAAAAATAAAAGAGATAGACACCCCTTTTTATGAAAAGTATTGGCATGTATTACAAACTATTCAAGGTAGTTTAAGTGAGGGTAGAGACTCTGTAGGGAGTGATTTAAAAGTTGAAAATACTTCAGAGGGTATGATAGCTAAAATGTTTGTTAATTATTGATAAAGTAACTAACAATACTCATAACTACAATTATAATAAAGATAGTTTTGAGTATCTCTGGTACTTTTACTGTTGGGTTAAGTATTCCACAATAAGGACACCGTCTAGTTTTTAGTTCCACTTCACTTTTACAGTTTCTACAAGGATCAAGAGTTTTCTTAACTTCTTTAGCCATTAAGTATAAATCTCATCTAGTAAACTATCCACAAAGTTATCTGGACTAAACTCCATTAAGTCATCTGCTTTTTCACCAATACCTATATAAAATATTGGAAGCTCTAATTGGTTTGAGATTGAGAATAAAGCTCCACCTTTAGCAGTTCCATCAAGTTTTGTTACAATTATCCCATCAATACCAACCATCTCATGGAAAGCTTTTGCTTGAGCAATTGCTGTATTCCCTTGCGTACCATCAAGTATCATTAACTTTTGATGTGGTGCACCTTCATATGCTTTATTACATGTTTTTACAATTTTTTTAAGCTCATTTGCAAGATTTGTTTGTGTTTGCAATCTTCCTGCTGTGTCTATAATAGCATGATCTATCTTTTTTGAAATAGCAGATTGGATAGTATCATAGGCAACTGCACTTGGATCATGTCCATGTTTTGTTTTAATAATTGGAACATCAAGTTTATTTGCCCAAGTGGAGAGTTGCTCAATAGCTGCAGCTCTAAAAGTGTCTCCAGCTCCTAAAATTACAGTTTCACCTGCTTTTTTGTACATATTTGCAAGTTTTGCTATGGTTGTTGTTTTCCCTGCACCATTAACACCTATTATTAGTTCAACAAAAGGTTGTGGCATATTTGCATTATCTATAACTGGAGCATGTTCAAAAAGCATCACAAGTCTATGTCTTAATTGTGCTTTTGTTATAAGTTCTGGAAGTCCATCCATCGCTTTTTCGATAATTTCATATTCCATATCTGATTCAATTAAAATCTCTTCAATAGTATCAAAAGCAATTTTTTCTTGTCTTTGAGGGACAATTGATTTTATATTTGATACTGTTTTATTTAATGCTCGAGAGAGAAAACTGTTTTTTTCTGTTTCCTCTGGCTCTTTTTGAGTTATTATCTCATCTTGTTGTAATTCTTCTTTGTGTTCTATTTTTTCTTTTTTTCGAAAAATACCAAACATCTATTTCATCTCTATAGTTTGACTAATATCGCTATATAGCATCTCTTCAGGTTTCATACCAATATAAGGTTTCATAAATTGCCCTTTTTTGTTAAAAAGTATCATAAAAGGGATTGAACCACTAGGATTAAGATCACTTACTGCACCAAATAGTTTTGAATTATCTGCACCTGTAACGATTGGATAAGTTACTCCAAACTCTTTTATAAAAGCATCAAGTTCCTCTTGAGTATTTAAACCACCACCTCTTTTTCCAACATCAATAGCTATAATTTCAAAATTTTCTTTAAGTTTTTTTCTAATATTTAAAAGATGTGGTATTTCAGCTTTACAAGGGGGACACCATGTTCCAAAAAAGTTTAAAAGTACAACTTTATTTTCATATCCAGTAAATACCCATCCCTCTTTTTTTGCTATAACTTTTAAATCTTTCCCATCAGTTGTTTTTAAATCAAATGTTACTGATTGTTCTTGCGCAGTTCCATTGGCAACTACACTATCATCAATTTTTTCTTTATCTCCACACCCTGTAAAAAGTGCTAATGTTAAAATAGTTAATATTGTAATTTTTTTAATCTTCATTTTTGTCTCCATTGGTTAAAATATAAATTGGATTTTATCCTAAAAAGGCTTAGAAATGTCAAAAAGTACTAAAGAGGACTTTAGGAAGTACTGTTTAAAGAGATTACAATTTTTTAGTAAAAAAGCAAGAATAAAAAAAGATAAAAATATTTGTTCTAGTATTTTAAATATAATTAGTTTTTATAATCCTAGAACCATATTATTGTATATACCATTATCGATGGAAGTAGATGTACAACCATTGATAAATATTTTAAGAAAAAGAAGAGATATAGAAGTTTATGTTCCATATATGCAAGGAAAAACATTTGTTCCAGTAAAGTATAGACTTCCTTTAAAAAAAGGAAGATTTGGTATAAAAGAGCCAAATTATTCTAACTTTAAAGGTAAAGTCAATCTAGATATGGTGATTGTACCTATTGTAGGGATTGATGAAACATATAGAAGAATTGGATTCGGGGCAGGGATGTATGATAGGTTTTATGAAAAATTACAAATAAAACCCATAACTATATTTACGCAACTTAAACTTTGTAAATCTAAGAAAATTGTAACTTCCGCACATGATATAAAGCCAGATTTTATAATTACAACATAAAGGTTTTAAAATGGAAATTATTATTATAGTTTCTGTTGTAGCAATATTTGCATCAATTATCAGTTTTTTTATAGCAAATAAATTAAATAATGCAAAGTTTGAAATATATACAGAAACAGCAAAAGCAAAAGCAAAAGTTATTGAACATGAGGCACAATCTCTTTTAAAAGAGGCAAAACATAGAGCAAAACAAGATTTTGATAGAGAGTTTAGTAAAAAGAAAAGAGAGTTAGACAATAAAGAAGTAGAGTTAGAAAGCTTAGTAGAGAATGAACTTTTAAAGATTAAAAAAGATAGAGATATTGCACATAACAAAAAATCTGAAGTACAAGCTTTACAAACAGGTTTAGAAAATCTTAAAAAAGTGTATGAAGAAAAAGTAAAAAAAGTGACAAAAATACTTGAAAATGCAAGTGGACTAACACAAAAAGAGGCAACAACTCTTATGCTAGAACAAGTTGGTGAAGAAAATAGAGCAACTATAGCTTCAATGTTTAGAAAAGAGTATAAATTAGCAAAAGATGAGTCTGTAAAAGAGATAAATAATATGCTTTCCCATGCAGTTACAAGATATGCAGGTGAGTTTGCAGCTGAAAGACTTATAAATCATATACCACTTCCAGATGAGGAAGCAAAGGGTAAGATTATAGGGAAAGAGGGACGAAATATTAAGGCACTTGAATTTTGTTTAGGTGTTGATATTATTATAGGTGATATCCCAAATACTATCACTGTAAGTAGTTTTAATCTTTACAGACGGGCGATATCAACAAGAACTATTGAGGAGCTTTTAAGAGATGGGAGAATCCATCCAGCAAAAATAGAAGAGGTGTACAATAGTGTTAAAAATGAATTTGATAGTAATATAACTAAAGAGGGTGAAGATACTATTTTAGCTTTAGGTATAACAAATATGCATAAAGATTTAGTACACCTTGTTGGAAGACTGCGATATAGAGCAAGTTATGGGCAAAATGCTCTAGCACATACTTTAGAGGTTGCAAATTTAGCAGGTCTGATTGCTTCTCAATTAGGTGGAGATACTATTTTAGCTAGAAGAGCTGGACTTATGCATGATATTGGAAAAGCATTAACCCATGACATGCCAGGGAGCCATGTGGATATTGGTGCTGATTTATGTAAAAAGCTGGGGGAACCAGAAGAGGTTATCAACGCTATTTATGCACATCATGGACATGAAGAGGCTAATAGTATAGAATCAGCTGCTGTATGTGCAGCAGATGCTTTAAGTGCTGCAAGGCCAGGGGCAAGAAGAGAGGTATTAGAGAGCTTCTTAAAAAGAGTTGAGGAGATAGAAGCTATTGCAAATAGCAAAGAGGGTGTGATTAAAACTTATGCTATTAATGCAGGTAGAGAGTTACGAGTTATTGTAAATGCTACATTAGTAAATGATGATGAATCAGTTTTACTTGCAACTGAAATTGCCACTGAAATAGAGGAAAAAGTACAATATCCAGGTGAGATAAAAGTAAATGTAATACGAGAACTTCGTTCTGTTGGATATGCTCGATAAGTTGTGAAATAGAATATAAAAAAGGGGAAGTTTCAAAACTTCCCCTTTTTTTATGAGTGTTGTTTGTTACTTTTTAATAGTCATAAGATAGCTAATAACTGTATCAACAAAAGCATCATGCTTTCTCTCTTTAAGATACGCAATATAAAGCTTTCTTTTCATCTTAATATCAGGTAGTCTTGCCTCAAATAAAATCTCACTTTTTACAAAGTCAGAGATTGCATGAGTTGATACAATTGATGTAGTTGGTGTATCACCTTTTGCACTATGAAGTACAGTTTGTACAATAGCTGTCGGAGATGAAGCTTCACTTACAATCTGAAAAGTATCACAATCCATAAAGCCAGCTTGCTCTAATGCTTCTTTAAATACACCTCTCGTGTGAGAGTTTGGATCTCTACAAACCCATTTATATGACTGTAAATCTTCATTTTTCAATCGTCTTGGAAGCTTTTGGTTTGAGAATATTACAATCTCATCTTCAAGCCACTCTCTATAGATAATACCATCTTCAAAAATAGGTGATTCTATAAGTGCCATATCTATTTTTTTGTCTTTTAGTTTTTCTATAGCTTCAGCACTATTTGAAACAGTTACACTTACATCATTATCAATTTTTTGTTTAATATCATTTAGAAATGTTGGTAAGATATAGTTTCCAATAGCATTAGATGCACCAAAAACAAATGTGATATCTTTATTTATTATTTTAAGAAGCTCTTTTTCACTATTAGCGATAACTTTTTCAATTTTTTGGGCTATATGGTAAAGTTTTTCACCCTCTTTAGTAAGTCTAATTCCATTCTTCTTTCTATCAACAATAGGAGCGTCTAGATAGTTTTCTAAAAATCGCATTTGTTGAGTAACCGCTGGTTGTGAAATACCAAGTTTTGCTGAAGCTTTTGAGAATGACTTCTCTTTTACTACAGTTAAAAATGTATTTAATTTTGTAAAATCAGATAACATACAATATACCTTTTAAGTTTTAATAATAACAATGATAACATAAATTAATATAAATAAAAATTAATTATTACTAAAACTAATATAAAATATACAATATAGTTTAACTAGAGGTGCTTTTTATTTTTTTATGCTATAATTATAGTATATTAGATGAAAGAAGTATTATGTTATCTACTTTAAATGAAGCGCAAAAGATTGCCGCACAGCATATTGATGGACCTTTACTTATCCTAGCGGGTGCTGGTAGTGGTAAGACTAAAACAATCACCACAAGATTGGCTTATCTTATCTCAATAGGGATTGATCCAGCTTCAATACTTACACTTACCTTTACAAATAAAGCAGCAACAGAGATGCGTGAGAGAGCATTTTCATTAATAGATAATGTCTCTTATCCTCCACTCCTTTGTACTTTTCATAAATTTGGATTGCTGTTTTTAAAGTTTCACATAACACAACTTAATAGAAAAAACAACTTTGTAATTATTGATACAGATGATAAAAAAAGAATTCTTAAAACAATAGACAAAGAGACTACTACATCTGTATTAGCATCAGAGATATCAAAATTTAAAAACTCTATAGTGAGTGTTGAGGAAGCAAAAGCAACAGCACAAGATAGAAACTATAAACAAATAGCCGATGTATATGAGAAATATGAAAACTATTTAGAACAAAACAATCTTGTGGATTTTGATGATTTACTACTTTTAACATATAAAATACTTCAAAAAAATCCTCAACTATCAAAAGAGACAAGCGATAGATACAAATATA
This sequence comes from Arcobacteraceae bacterium, assembly GCA_965140475.1. Taxonomy (GTDB): domain Bacteria; phylum Campylobacterota; class Campylobacteria; order Campylobacterales; family Arcobacteraceae; genus JAIOSF01. The sequence continues at coordinate 51,295 of OZ223245.1, read as the reverse complement.
TTATGGTAGATGAGTATCAAGATACCAATGAGTTACAATATAAACTTTTAAAACAACTTTGTAGTGAACATAACAATATTTGTGTGGTTGGAGATGATGATCAGTCTATATATGGTTGGAGAGGTGCTACTATTAAAAATATCCTTACTTTTAGTGATACTTTTAATGATACACTAGTTATAAAACTAGAAGAAAACTATCGTTCAACTCATAAAATACTTTTTCATGCAAATGCTTTAATAGAACACAATAGAGATAGACTAGGAAAAAAGCTAGTAGGGACAAGAGAAGAGGGTAACTCTATTAAAATTTATGAATCAAACGATGAAAATGATGAAACAAGAAAAATCGTTGATGATATTAAAAAACTTATCGAACAAGGTGAATCAGCAAAAGATATTGCAGTATTATTTAGGGTAAATGCTTTAAGTAGAGCTTTAGAAGAGGGCTTAAATCGATCAAATATCAACTATAAACTAGTGGGTGGTTTAAAGTTCTACGAAAGAGCTGAAATCAAAGATTTAATAGCATATTTTAGAGTTATAACAAATGCAAATGACAACTTCTCTATAAAAAGAATTATCAATAAACCAAAACGAGGTATAGGGAAAACAACAATAGATAAACTAGAACTAGAATCGCACGATAAAGCAAAATCTATTTTTAGTATTATAAAAGAGTACACTCCTGAGGAGTTAGGGGTTATTGTTGGGAAGAAAAATAGCCGAACACTTAAAGTATTTATGGCATCAGTGGAAGATTTACAAGATGTTCTTTCTGAAGCTAAAATGCGATTTATTGATCTTTTTGAAGAGACTTTTGATTTTAAATCAACCTATGCAAAAGTAATAGATGCAGATGATAGACTAGCAAATATCGATGAGTTTTATGGGTATTTACGAGACTTTTTTATCCAAAATGTAGAGTTAAATTTAGAAGACTTTTTAAATGAAATCTCACTAGAAAGTGCTGCTGATACAATCAATGATGAGTATATCTCTTTGATGAGTATCCATGCGAGTAAAGGTTTGGAGTTTAAACATGTGTTTATTGTTGGACTTGAAGAGGGCTTTTTCCCAATAGTTGGAGATGGAAGTGATATAGAAGAGGAGAGACGACTTGGATATGTTGCTATAACTCGTGCAAAAGATAACTTGACTTTGAGTTTTGTACATAGTAGATTTTATAAAGGGCGACGAACACAACTTACAAAAAGTAGATTTCTTACTGAATCTGATTTAATCAAAGGGAGTCTTACAATAGAAAAAAACAATGCGTATAAAAAAGATGACTTAGTAAAACATAAAATCTTTGGTATGGGTAGAGTTGAGAGTGTTCAAAAAGCTGGGAAAGATTTGAAACTGAAGATTAATTTTGGTGGAAATAGAAGGGACATCCTTTCATCTTTTGTGGAGAAGATATAGTTGAATAGACTTTTTGTAGTAAAAAAACCTGTATTTATAAGTTCAAATTTTTATCTCAATAGAATAAAACGAAAATACAATACAAAAAAAGCTGGCTTTAGTGGGACTCTTGATCCTTTTGCTTGTGGTTGTTTGATAGTTGCTTTTGGACAGTATTCTAAACTTTTTCGATATTTGAAAAAAACACCTAAATCATATAGAGCTACTATTTTTCTAGGAGCTCAAAGTAACTCTTTGGATATAGAAAATGTAGAGGTGACAAATCTTAATCCAAAACTTTTTACAAAAGATAAAATCAAAGAAAAACTTGAAAGTCTCAAAGGTACTTTAGAATATCTTCCACCAAAATATAGTGCAAAAAAGATAGATGGACAAAGAGCCTATACTCTTGCTAGAAGTGGTACAGAGTTTGATATGAAAAAAATAACATCACAAGTATATGATGTGAAGTTTATAAACTATTGTCATCCTTTTATAACATTTGATATAACTGTAAGTGAGGGTAGCTACATACGAAGTATGGCTCAAATTCTTTTAGAGAGACTTAGTGAGGTTGGAACTTTATCTTATCTTGAAAGACTTCACGAAGGGCAGTTTTATTTTGATGATGAGAAAGCTTTAAATCCTTTGGAGTATTTGGACTTACCATTGAACAATTATACAGGTACAAAAGAGTGGTTTGATTTAGGAAAAAAACTTAGTATTGAGTATTTTGAAACAAAAGAAGATGGGGAATATCTGATCATCTTTGATACCTTTTTTGCAGTTGTAGGTATCCAAAATAATGAACCAAAATATATCCTAAATAAGGTGCTTTTATGATAGAAAAAAAATCGTATGCGAAAGTAAATATCTTTTTAAAAATAGCTGGTAAGAGGGGTAATTATCACGAGATAGTATCACGATTTGTTCGAGTTCATAGTCTTTATGATGTGGTTAGATTTGAAAAAGGTGAGTTTGAAGAGTTTACTATAGAGGGTGATTTTGGTTGTGAAACAGAAAAAAACACTATTTACAAAGCTTACTTAGAATTATACAGTATGTTTAAGCAAATAGGAGAAATATTTAAGAACTATAAGGTAATAGTTGAGAAGAATATTCCAGAATTTGCGGGGCTTGGTGGTGGAAGTAGTAACTGTGCGACTTTTATGCTTATGGTAAATATTCTTGGCAACTTGAAATTGAGCTCTGATGAGTTAGCTGCTATTGGAGCAAAGATTGGTGCGGATGTTCCTTTTTTCATCTATGAGTATGACAGTGCAAATGTAACAGGGATTGGGGAAGTTGTAGAGAAGTTTGATGAAGAGGTTTTAGATATCAAAACTTTCACTCCAAAAATAGAGTGCAATACAGGGGCAATTTTTACAAAGTTTAGAGATGAATTTTATAAAGAGATTTCAAAAGAGGAAGCTTCAAAATTATTACAAATGAAAAGTAGGGATATCTTAGAAACTTTGTCTATAGAAGAAGCCAACGATTTGTATGCACCAGCATCAAGTGTTTATCCAGAACTAAAAAACTATGAAAATGGAAAAAACTTTTTTAGTGGAAGTGGAAGTAGCTTTTTTCAACTAGCTTAATTTATAAAATTTTATCTTTTAATCTTTCCTATGTCGTTTGCCATTAAAGGTAACTACAAAAGATAATCTTATTTTCTCTTTTGTATGCAACACTAAAAATTCAAAACCATCAATTATTTCCATTGTTGTAACAAGTGCTTTTACTGTTTGTTTCTCTTGTTTTTTTTCTTGCTCTTCATTTTGATAATATTCTATTGCAGATGGGATTTTTCTTTGCATTGCAACAGTTAATTGATCAAAAAACTCATTTGATATTGGATTGTACATGGGTTTCTTTCTTGTATTTAAAATTTATATTATAAGTGGAAGTATACTCAAAATAAAGAAAAACTATAGAAGATACTGTTTTATGATATAACTTAACATATTGCAATATTTTTAAGGGTGTCTAAAATTTTATGATAAACTTTTTCTATTAAACAAATAGGGGAAGTTTATGAAAGCTATCAACCAACTTAACAGTTTCGATAAACCAAGGGAGAAGTTACTTAAAAAAGGTACTAAAGCTTTAAAAGATTATGAGCTAGTGGCGATACTTTTAGGAACTGGTATCAAAGGGAAAGATGTGTTTGCACTTTCAAGGGAGATAGTCAAACTCTTTGAAGATGATTTTGATACTTTAAACTTAGAAAAGCTTCTTTCTATCCATGGACTTGGTACTGCAAAAGCTAGTCAAATTATCTGTGCTATTGAACTATCCCGCAGATATCTTATCAAACAAAACAAAAAAATCACAAATGCAAGTGAAGTATATGAGGAGCTAAAAAGCTACAAAGATAAAAGGCAAGAGTATTTTTTGTGTTTGTATCTTGATGGTGCAAATCATCTATGTGAAACAAGAGTTATAACAATAGGTACACTCAATCAAAGCTTAGTACACCCAAGAGAAGTTTTTGCCCCTGCTGTTGAAAATAGATGTGCAAGTATTATAGTGGCTCACAATCATCCTAGTGGAATTTTAAGTGCAAGTAGTGAAGATTTAGAAGTGACCAAAAGACTACAAGAGTCTGGGAAGATTCTTGGTATTGAGCTTCTTGATCATGTGATATTTACGAGGGATGGTTTTTTGAGTTTTCGTGATAGGGAGATGTTGTGATTAATGATTATTGTCTAGTATATTATTTGTAATTTCTAACAGGATTGGTATCTCATATCTTAGACCATTTTCAATAACTGAAAAACTAACACCATCATAATCATGAGCTACAAAATTTCTAACAGATATAATCCCTTTTAGATCAATATCATTAAATTCACTCAATATTGCTGAGTTATTCTTTTGTAGTTTAGAAAATTGCTCTGCTATTGCAACAAGAAGCATTAGTAAAGCAGGTTGCCCTTCATCTTCATCTTCCAAGGCTTTTACGATACCGTTGTGTCTTTGGATAATTACAAATATTGATTTTAATTTTTTATTTATAGATTTTATTCGTGCTAGATCATTTTCGTTATACATAGATTGTTTTATCCAGTATAAATGTATTATTGTGGTCTAATAAACCTTGTTTATCAATAATATCTACATCTTTACCTAAAGATTGTTTGAGGATTTCCCTCATCTCATCAAGTTTTGAAAAGGCACTAAATCCTTTGTTTTTTTCTAAAAATGTGGGTGTTGTTTCTATTAAGATATCTATATCACTATCTTCTTTTGCTTCGTCTCTCGAGTATGAACCAAACAGACCTAGTAGTTTTAGGTGTTCTTTTTCAAATAATGGTTGTAATTTTTTTAAAGTTAATAGTATATCACTCTTAGTCAATACTGACATTTTATCACCTCTATTTTTTATTAGGTTAATTATATCAAAAAATCAATCAATATACAAAACTCCTAAGAGTATAAGCAAAATGGTTGGATAGTTGTTGTAAAATAAATACTTTAATAATTAAATACAATTTAGGACAATGATAATATATGTTTGAACAAACTTTTAAAAATATAGACGATATTTTGTGGAAAGATTCTGGTGCTGATAGTGAGCTTGATTACATTGGGCAAACCTCTTGGATAATGTTTTTAAGGTATCTTGATGAACTTGAAAATGAAAAAGCGGAAATAGCAGAGCTTGAAGGCAAAGACTACAGTTACATTTTAGATGAAGAGTTTCGTTGGAACTCTTGGGCTATGCCAAAAGTTGATGGAAAACTTGACCATCATAAAGCTATGACTGGAGTGGATTTAGTTCAATTTGTCGATGGTAAACTTTTTCCTTATCTTGCAAAGTTTAAACAAACAGCAGAACATGCACAAACTATCGAGTACAAAATCGGTGAGATATTTTCTGAGCTTAAAAATAAAATTCAAAGTGGATACAACTTACGAGAGATATTAGCGTATGCCGATGAACTTCCTTTTCGCTCAAGCAAAGACAAACATGAACTAAGCCACTTATACGAAACAAAAATTAAAAACATGGGAAATGCTGGAAGAAACGGGGGTCAATACTACACTCCAAGACCACTTATTCGAGCTATGATAGATATAATAAACCCTCAAATTGGTGAAAAAGTTTATGACGGTGCAGTAGGAAGTGCAGGGTTTTTATGTGAAGCGTATGACTACATGTACGAGCGAATGAATAAAAATGTAGATAATCTAAAAATCCTACAAGAGCGAACTTTTTACGGAAAAGAGAAGAAAAACTTAGCGTATGTCATAGGTATTATGAATATGATTTTACATGGTATTGAAGCTCCAAATATCAAACATACAAACACTTTGGGTGAGCCTATTCGTGATATACAAGAAAAAGACAGATACCATGTAATCTTGGCAAATCCCCCTTTTGGTGGAAAAGAGAGAAAAGAGGTACAACAAAACTTTGATATAAAAACAGGTGAAACTGCCTTTCTTTTTATGCAACACTTTATTAAGTCACTTAAAGCAGGAGGACGAGCTGCGATTGTCATCAAAAATACGATTTTAAGTAACTCTGACAATGCCTCAGTAAATTTACGAAAACATCTTGTAGAAAGTTGTAATCTTCATACAGTTTTAAACATGCCTAAAGGTACTTTTACTGGTGCTGGAGTGCAAACTGTTGTACTATTTTTTACAAAAGGTGAATCAACTAAAAAAATCTGGTACTACTCTTTAGACGCTGGTCGAAACATGGGGAAAACAAATCCTTTAAATGACAAGGATTTAGAAGAATTTAAGTTATTGCAAAAAACAAAAGCTGATAGTCTAAATTCGTGGAATGTAGATATTTCTAACATTGATGAACTTACTTATGACTTAGGTGTTAGAAATACAAATACTCCTAATGAAGATGAATTAAGAACTCCAAAACAGATTTTAGAAGAGATGGAAACTTTAGATAAAAAAACAAATGATATTTTAATTTCTATTAGAGAGTGGATATGAATCTAAATTGGGAGATAAAGCAATTTGGTGATGTCTGTGAAATAATAGGTGGTAGTCAACCTCCTAAATCTACATTTATATATGAACCAAGAGAAGGTTATATAAGACTAGTTCAAGTTAGAGATTTTAGAACTGATAAGTTTAAAACCTACATACCTTTAGAAAAAGCAAAAAAACTTTGTACCAAAGATGATATTATGATTGGTAGATATGGACCACCAATTTTTGGTATTTTTAAAGGATTAGAGGGTGCTTATAATGTTGCATTAATGAAAGCTGTACCAGATGAAAAACTTATATATAAGGATTTTTTTTATTGGTTTTTAAAAACGGATAAGTTAATTAAATTTGTTGAAAAATCATCTAAACGAGCAGCTGGACAAGATGGTGTTAGAAAAGAATTGTTATATAAATATCCTACCCCAGTTCCAGCAATAGAAGAACAAAAACAAATTGTAGAGATTTTAGATAAAGCTTTTGAATCAATAGAAAAAGCAAAAACAAATATTGAAAAAAATATACAAAATTCAAAAGAGCTTTTTCAAAGTAGATTAAATGAAATATTTTCTCAAAAAGGTGAGGATTGGAAAGAAAAGACTTTGGGTGAAATTGGTAAAGTTTCAATGTGTAAAAGAATTTTAAAAAAACAAACTAATAGTGAAAATGGTATTCCATTTTATAAAATTGGAACATTTGGAAAAGAAGCAAATGCTTTTATATCTGAAGAAATATACAATGAGTTTAAGAAAAAATATTCTTTTCCTAAAAAAGGGGATATTCTTTTATCTGCTTCTGGAACTATTGGTAGAAGAGTAATTTATGATGGAAAACCAGCTTATTTTCAGGATTCAAATATTGTTTGGATTGATAATAATGAAGAATTAATTTTAAATGAATTTCTTTATGAGTTTTATGGTTTTTGTGAATGGAATCCTTCAAGAGGAGCGACAATATCAAGACTCTATAATGATGATTTAAGAAGAATAAAAATTAATTTTCCAATTAAAGAATCACAAAAAAGTATTGTTGAAGGAATAAATAAATTAAAAGAGCAAACAAAACAACTAGAAAATCAATACCAACAAAAATTAGACAACCTAGAGGAATTAAAAAAATCAATTCTACAAAAAGCATTTAGTGGAGAGCTGATACCATGAATGAATCAGAAACAAGAGCCGAACTCATAGACCCACAGCTTTTAAAAGCTGGTTGGGGAGTAGTGGAAAATAGTCGCATCAGAAGAGAGTTTCCTATATCAAAAGGAAGACTTCTTGGAAATGGAAGACGAGCACAACCTTTGAGTGCAGACTATGTTCTTGTTTATAAAAATAGAAATCTAGCCGTAGTAGAAGCTAAAAAAAGAGACCTACACTATAGTGATGGTGTAACACAAGCAAAAGATTATGCAGAACGCTTAAAAATACGATTTACTTACTCAACCAATGGAAAAGCTATCTATCAAATAGATATGGATGAAAGCCTAGAGGGTGATGTAACACATTTTCCTACGCCTGATGAGTTATGGAACATGACTTTCCCAAAAGAAGATACTTTACAAGATAAGTTTTATGACATACCACTAAATGATAAAGGTGGAACTTGGTATCCAAGATATTATCAAAACAATGCTATAAATAAAACTCTTGAAGCTGTAGCAGAGGGGAAAAATAAGATTCTTTTAACCCTTGCAACAGGTACGGGGAAAACTGACATCGCTTTTCAAATAGTATGGAAACTTTTTAATGCAAAATGGAATATTCAAAAATATTTTTCAAGGTCTCCACGAATCTTGTTTTTAGCAGATAGAAATATATTGGCAGATCAGGCTTTTAACAAATTTAACTTTTTTGAAGATGAAGAGACTTTGGTTCGAATCGATCCAAGTGAGATACGAAAGAAGAGTAAAGTTCCTACAAACGGAAATGTATTTTTTACCATATTTCAAACTTTTATGAGTGGAGAGAGTGATACTCCAAACTTTGGACAGTACCCTAGCGATTTTTTTGATTTTATCATCATAGATGAGTGTCATAGAGGTGGGGCAAATGATGAAAGTAAATGGAGAGCTATTTTAGAGTATTTTTCTCCTGCTTATCAGTTAGGACTTACAGCAACTCCAAAACGAGATGTCAACGGAGATACTTATGATTACTTTGGAGAGCCAGTCTATCAATACTCTCTAAAAGAGGGGATAAATGATGGTTTCTTGACCCCTTTTAAAGTGAAAAATATCTCAACTACAGGAGATAGTTATATCTTTACTAAAGATGATGAAGTGCTAGAAGGTGAGATAGAAGAGGGAAAAGAATATACACTAGATGAACAAAATAAAATCATAGAAATTATGGGAATAGAAAAGTACAGAGTAAAACTTTTTATGGAGATGATGAATCAAAGTCAAAAGACTTTGGTATTTTGTGAAACCCAAGCCCATGCTTCTGCTATACGAAATCTTATCAATCAAAAAGCTAAAAGTAAAAACATAGATTATTGTCATAGAGTTACAGCTGATGAGGGAAGTCGTGGAGAGAAGTTTTTATTGCAATTTCAAGATAATGAAAAATCAATCCCAACAGTACTCACAACATCGAGAAAACTTAGTACGGGTGTAGATGCTCCTGAGATAAAAAATATTGTACTAATGCGTAAAGTAAAATCAATGGTAGAGTTCAAACAAATCATTGGTCGAGGAACACGACTTTTTGATGGGAAAGACTATTTTACTATTTTTGATTTTTATAAAAATCATACACATTTTCATGACCCTGATTGGGATGGTGAACAAATAGACCCAGAAGAACCAACTCCAAAACCTCCAAAAGAGCCTTGCAAAATATGTGGACAAAGACCTTGTATTTGTCCCAAGCCTGAACCTGAACCTTGCCCAGTGTGTGATAATATACCTTGTGTTTGTGATAATCCAAGAACAATGATAAGAGTAAAACTCTCAAACGGAAAAGAGCGAGAGTTGGATTCTATGATACAAACTCTTTTTTATTCACCTGATGGAAAACCTATCTCATCCGCTGAGTTTGTGAGTAAACTATTTGATAAGATACCTGGCTTTTTTAAAAATGAAGAAGAACTAAGAAGAATTTGGAGTTTACCTGATACACGAAAAAGATTGATTGAAGACCTAAGTGAAGCTGGATATAGTGTAGAACAACTTGAAAACCTAAAAGATGTTATTCATGGTGAAGATTGTGACTTATTTGATGTACTTTCATATATAGCTTATCATAAAGATTTAGTTCCAAGACTACAAAGAGCAACAAAAGCAAAACTGAAAATAACTCATTATGATGCTGGGAAACAAGAATTTTTGAATTTTGTATTAAGTCAATATGTGGAAAATGGTATAAATGAACTTGACGATGCTAGATTAAAAGATTTATTGATAGTGAAATATAATGCCCTCGATGATGCCAAAAAAAGTATAGGTGAGATAAAAACAATACGAGAAACATTTATAGGATTTCAAAAATATTTATATGAAGATTTTGGGAACAATAGTGATTATAATAACTTAATGGTAGCAGATGTTGGTTCATCTTATGGAGATAAGTAAATAATGTTAAAAGAAGTAAGTCAAAGTAATATCTTAATCTATCAAAATGAACAAGGAAATGTCAAAGTTGATGTAAAGTTTGAAGATGAATCTATTTGGCTTAGTCAAAAACAACTAGCAGTTGTTTTTGGAAAAAGTGTAAAAACTATTAATGAACATATTCAAAATATTTTTAAAGAGGAAGAGCTAGTTGAAGATTCAGTTATCCGGAATTACCGGATAACTGCTAATGATAGTGAAAAGTATATAAATAGATATTTTATGTTATAATACACAAAATATTACGGAAAGTATAGAGGAAAATAAAATGGTATCTTATGCAACAAATGAACTTATATCATCATCTGACTTTGCTAAGAAGTTTGGTTCGTATCTTTCTTTAATAAAAGATGATACAGTAGAAAAATTAGCAATACTAAAAAACAATAAAGTAGAAGCTGTACTTATATCAAAAGATGAGTATGAAAGTATGAAAGAGGCTTTGGATAAAGTAGGCTATACAAGAAAAAAATATAGTATAGATAAAGAGTATTTAAAAAAAGTAATAAGAACGACACAAGCAATAGAAGGATATAGTGAAGCTTCTAGTGAAGTGAAAAACAGTACAAAACAATTAAAAAAAGAATATAATATCAAAGTATCAAAGTAAAATATTATTTTAAATGGATTGAACAAAGTAGAGGGAAAATAAAAGTTTGGCAAAAAAAGATAAAACAAAAAGTAAACCAAGAGAATTTTTAAATAAAAAAGTATTTCATGATTATGAAGTAAGTGATGTGATAGAAGTAGGGCTTGTGCTTGAGGGTAGTGAGGTGAAGTCTATCCGTGAGGGTAGGGTGAATATAAAAGATGCTTTTGTGCGTATTATTAAAAATGAGATGTTTATTTTAAATATGCATATAGGTGCTTTAGAAACTACACATACAACTTATAGACCAGCTGAAAATAGAGATAGAAAAATACTTCTTCATAGAAAACAGCTCAATAAATTTTTTGAAAAAGTAACTAAAGATGGCTATACTATTGTTGTTACAAAGATGTATTTTAATGCTAAAAATATGGTAAAACTTAACATTGGTATAGGAAAAGGGAAGAAGCTACATGATAAGCGGCAAGATTTAAAAGAGAAAGATATGAAAAGAAGTACAGATAGAATATTAAAAGAGTGGAATAGATAATGGAACAATTTAAAAAACTTAAATTTGGTATCGTAGGGCTTGGACTCATGGGTGGGTCATTTGCTAAAGTTGTAAAGAAATACAATCTATCAACTGAAGTTGTAGGATATGACCACAATATTGAGCATCAAAAACAAGCTTTAGAGTTAGGACTTGTTGAAAAAATTGTTGAAGTTGATGAGTTATTAGCTTGTGATATGATAGTGTTGTGTATCCCTGTGGATGCTATAGTTGCTTTTATGCCAACTTTGGAAAAGATATCTCCAAATACCACTATTATAGATTTTGGTAGTACAAAAAAGCTTATTGTAGATAATATCCCTCAATCTATTAAAAGAAGTTTTATACCAGCACACCCTATGACAGGAACTGAGAAGTTTGGACCAAGTGCAGCTATAGATGGACTGTATGAGGGAAAAACTATTGTATTGTGTGATTTGGATAGTTGTGAAGAGCTTCATAGTCAAAGAGTGTTAGATATCTTTAATGCAATTGCAATGAGGATTGTACATATGGATTCAAGTACCCATGACATCCATGCGTGTTATATGTCACACCTGCCACATGCTATCTCTTTTTCACTAGCAACTACAGTTATGAGTCATGAAGACCCACAAAATATTATCTCTCTAGCAGCTGGGGGATTTAAAGATATGAGTCGTATTGCAAAATCATCTCCAAACATGTGGACAGATATCTTTAGACAAAATAGAGAAAATCTTTTAAACTCTATAGAAATTTATGAAAAACAGATGGGACAAGTAAAACAGATGCTCCAAGATGAGGATTATGACTCTATCCATAAGTGGATGGAAAAAGCGAATACTTTACACGATATTTTATAAGAAGTTTTTAGTTTGAAAAACTCTATTGTTCTTTTGGAGTTGATATTTAGTATAGTTTTATTTTCTATTATCGCTTTGATTACTACAGATATAAGTTTTAATCTGTATAAAAAAAACAGTACAAAAACATATCAAACTTTTACAAATCTCAAACTTGAAACTACAAGATTATTTTTGGTAAAACATGGTGTTTCAAATATCTCTTATAGTGAGGATAGTTTGTATTTTGGAACTGATTTACTTTTGGATAACATCTCCTCTTATCGGTCATCTGTAAGTGGTACTATAGCTACTGTTGATATCTGTATAGATGATAATAGTATTTGTCAACAATGGAAGATAAGAGTATGAAACAAAAAAGAGGTTTCGCTCTTCTTATTACAATCATGTTAGTTGTTCTAATTAGCTATTTTTCTTATAGTATTGTACAAAGTAATACTTTCTCTTCAAATCTCAATAAACTAAAATATCTTCACTTGCAAGCAAATATTCATCTTGATTTTATCAAAGAGTATATAGCAACACATACCCAAACACAAATAGATAATGTAACGCTTGATGATGAGAGATTTGAACTCTCAATAGTTTCACAAGATCAAAATACCACAATGGTGTATTATATCTATTTAAAGACAGTTGATGATACTCCTATAAGATTAAGCGATAAAATTATAAAATAGTATTAATTTAGAAAGAGGAAGTAACTATGGATAGACTCTATGCACCTTGGAGAACACAATATATATCAAAAGCGAAAAAATCTATTGAGGGGTGTGTCTTTTGTCATATTGTAGACAATAAAGATGATGATGAAAATCTTGGAGTTTTGTATAGAGATGAGGAGTTTTTTATAGTGATGAATAAGTATCCTTATAGCCCAGGTCATTTTATGATAATACCAAACTTTCATACAGCAAACTTAGAAGACTTGGATGAAAATGTTTTTGCGAAAATGTCATTATTTGCTCAAAAGGGTGTACGGCTTTTAAAAGAGGTGCTTAATGCAAAAGGGGTAAATATAGGGATGAATCTTGGAAGTGCAGGGGGAGCAGGGATTGCTGAGCATATTCATCTGCATTTGGTTCCTAGATGGGTTGGTGATACGAATTTTATCACGACTATTGGAGATACTAGAGTATATAGCTCTGATATGAATGAAGTTTATAAGAAGTTAAAAGAACACAGTGACAGTTACTTTAGATAATCATAGTTTTGAACTTATACACAGAACAAATAAAAAAATAAAACGGGTAAGTCTCTCTTTAGAAAATAAAAATGAGATAATTGTAAAAACACCATTGAAGTTCAAATCTCATATGATAAAAGAGGTGGTGTATGATCATAAAGATTGGATTTTAAGAACGATAAACAAAGTGCCACCTAAAAATAGTTTTGATTTTGTTTCTGGCGGTGTGGTTCCTTTTTTAGGGAAAAATTATCCCATAGAGCTTATAGAAGATGAGAGTATTAAAAATGTGAAATATACTTTTGAAAATGATGTTTTTTTAGTACAGTACAATAAACAAAAGCAGTCTTATGAGGATTTTGTGGAGGGGTTAAAAAAGTTCTATAAATACAATGCCATAAAAATAATAGACCCTATCTTCGATGAGTGGTGTTTTAAAACAAAACTCCACCCTCAAAATATTAGTTATAGATTTAATAAAGGGAGATGGGGGAGTTGTAGTTTTGAGAACAATATCTCTATAAATTATAAGCTTTTACAGTTTGAGAAAAAAGCTATAGAGTATGTGGTTTTACATGAGTTGTGTCATATTGAGGAGAAAAATCACTCCCAAAGATTTTGGAATCTAGTAAGTTTATATATGCCTGATTATAAAGAGGTGGAAAAAACTTTAAAATCTAAGTTATTTTAGTATTATAGTATTTTTAAATTTTCTAAACTTGGAAGTTTTTCTATCTCTTCATTTATCTCTGCTTCAAAGTTCACTAGCTCTTGAGATTTTCTCAAATATGCCAAAAGTAGTTCAGCAGTACTGAGATTTTTTTCTGTTGTGAGGAACTTTTGTAGACCATTTTTGAGTTTGTCTTCAGGGTCTTCCCCTATATCTACAGTGTAAGCTTCGTTGTTGATATGAAATGTGATATTTTTCACTTTTATTTATCCTCTTGTCTTAGTCTACTGTTGATAGAGAGGATTAAGTCCTCACTTTTTCTTGTTAATATATCGTTTTTTTCTTGGAGTTGTTCTAGTTTGTATTTAAGTTGTCTATTCTCCTGTAGAAGAAAGTTAAACTCTTTTGTAACTTGTAAAACTTTGTTTTTTAATATATCAATTGTATTCATTTGGTTATTTTATCTAAAAAAACTTGAATTAAAGCATCACTTTATTGCTTACATCTTTCTATTAAAACTATAGCCATCCATAAATCTAAATGCTATGAGATTCTCTAATATCGCAAAAAGGACAATAAAATTGATAAAGGAACTCCCTCCATAGCTAAATAAAGGCAAGGGTAAGCCCACAACAGGTGCAAATCCTATCACCATGAGGATATTGATACTCATATTTAAAAACAGCAACAGGGCTAAGCCACTGGCAAAAACACTAATGAGAAAATCTTTTTTAAAATGTTTATGAAGTAGCAGTAGATGGATAATAATTAAAAGATATAAAAAAACCAATCCCACAGAACCTATAAAGCCATATCTCTCTACAAAAGAAGCAAAGATAAAATCACTTGTAGCAATAGGTAAAAACTTTAGCTGTGTTTGGGTTGCTTCATCTTTATCTTTTCCAATAAGGCCTCCTGAACCAATAGCAATTAATGATTGCTTTACATGGTAACTAGGTTCTTCACTAATAAAGTCATGGATTCTTTTTTTCTGATAATCTTTGATTAAAGAGGTGTAGATAATTGGGGAACTAATACCAAGAATAAGCACAATCCCAGCGATAATTTTCCAATGAATACCAAGTAAAAACAATACCCCATAACCAACAAAAAGAAGCACAAGCGCAGTTCCTAAATCAGGTTCTTTTGCTATAAGGATAAATGGAAGTAATATATAAAAACTAAAATATGTAAAATCTTTAAGTCCATATCCATCTCTTGGTGGTGGTCTATTAGATACTAAAAAACCTATCATAAGTAAAAAAGCTGGTTTAAAAAGTTCTGATGGCTGTATAGTCATATGTACAATAGGGATCTCTATCCATCTTGTAGCACCAAGCTTTGTTACACCAGCAAACTCAACTAAAAGTAGTAAAATTATCCCAAACCAATAGATAAAGGGTATAAATCTAGTTAAGTTTCTAAAAGGGATTATAAAAACTCCTATAAAAGCAATAAGAGAGAGGGAAAAATATATAAGTTGTTTTTGTGCAAGCACTTCATTTGTTTCTAAAATAAGATAGTGTGATAAAAATGCCAATGGCAGTATAAGTAAAATAAGTTCAAAGTTAAAATGGGAAATTATCCGCTTATCAAAAAAGTATACCATAAGAGAATGCTATCTAAAGTTTAGTAATAATTTACTAAATTTTTAAAATATAAGGGTTATTTTTGTTCCTTTGTCTTTTTTGCTTTGTAGGTCAATATTTATATGATGTATTGTAGCAATATTTTTTACTATAGACATCCCTAAACCACTGCTTTGTGGATTTAAAGAGCGGCTTTTATCACTTTTATAAAACTTGTCATAAATATTAGAAAGTTCCTCTTTTGTCATCCCTATACCAAAATCTTCAATTACTAGAGTTTTTTTATTGTTTTGTATAGCAAGTTGTATGTTGACAATTGAATTTTCACTTGAATAAAAAATAGCATTTTCTATAATATTTTTAAGAACTATTTTTATAAGTCTTTCATTTGCATTAATAGTTATTGCATCTTTAATTGTGCAGTTTAAAGAACAGTTTTTAATATGAGCTGTTTTTTCCATCTCTTGAATGCTATTTAAAAGCAGTTCATCAAGATATATCTCTTCAAAAGTTGTAGCTGTAGTATCTACCTTTGCTAAAAAAAGTAAATCATCTATAAGTTTTTGTAAGGAAAGTATCTCTTGGAGTGATTCATTGATACTATGTTTATACTCATCATAACTTCTCTCTTTTCGTAAAAGTACCTCAAGTTCCCCTCTTATAATAGTCAGAGGAGTTTTAAGTTCGTGGGATACATCGTGATTAAATTGTTCAATTTTATGAAAATAATCATCCATCCTTTGAAGAAGTTTATTTACCTCAATAGAGATAAGGTCTATCTCATCTTTACTATGTTTTATATGGATTCTTTTAGAGAGGCTTTCCCCTTTTATTTGTTGTATTTGGTAGAGAAGATCATCTATAGGGTGAAAGCTTTTAGTGATAATATAATTACCCAATATTATAGAGATGATTAAGACTAACGGTGTAGCTAAAAGTAGAATATATATAAAATTTTCCACAATACTGTTGAGTTTTTCTTGTTTTGTTGTAACTTCTAGAATATATAAATCTTTTTTATACTCTATTTTGAGATACCCAATAATATAATTAGATTTATATTCAAAGGCAATACTATCAAGCTTTAGCTTGAGTAGATACTCTTTATTTATACTCAATTCTTTTGGGTATTTTGTTGACTTTATCTCCTCTATGGAGTTGTTTTGTGAATCTATTTTTAAAACTTTCATATAAAGAGTTTCAAAATCAAACTCTTTATTTTCATCGAGTTCAATATCTTCAATACGGTTATGTTCAGAGATATCATCTTTGATATCTAAAATAATAACTTTTAAAGTAGATTGGAGTTCATTGAGTGTGGTTTGTTTGAGTGAGTTATATAAAATATATCCAAACAGTGTAAGGATAACAATTTGTACTATGAGGTAGTATTTTAATAGTTGTTTTTTTATAGAAGTATTAGTATTCATTTGTAGAGGTTAGAATATAACCCATCCCTCTTACTGTTTTAATAAGTTTTTTATCATAATTTTTATCTATTTTGTTTCTGAGTCTGTAGATATATACATTGATTATATTACTCATATTGGCTTCATTGAGTTCTGTAAGATTATCACTAATCATAGTTTCTGATACTATTTTTTCTTTGTTTCGCAAGAGAAACTCTAAAAGAGCAAACTCTTTAGCGGTAAGTTTTATAAACTTGCCATCTCTGAAGGCTTTTTTTTGGAGTAGATTAAGCTCTAAAGTATCAATGGTGAGTTTTGTAGTTGTGATATCTTTTGTTCTCAGTTGTACTCTAATTCTAGCTAAGAGTTCAGAAAAAGAGAAAGGTTTTGAAATATAGTCATTTGCCCCAATATCAAGTCCATTGATTTTATCATTTAAGCTATCTCTTGCTGTAAGAATTATAATTGGTAAGTTTGTATTTGAGGTTCTTAATTTTTGGCAAACTTCAAAACCATCAATGACAGGGAGCATAATATCTAATAAAACTATATCATAAGGATTTACACTTACTAAATAAAGTCCATCTTCCCCATTTTGAGCCACATCAACAGTATAACCCTCTTCACTAAGTCCTTTTTTTAAAAAGTTAATGATCTTGATATCATCTTCTATTAGTAATATTTTCATAAATTATTATACTACTTTTTTGTTAATTTTATAATTGGTAGTTCACTTGAAGCTTTAAACCTATATCCAATACCCCAAGTCCCTAAGCCTTTGTTTACATATATTGCAAGGGTATTTACAAAGTGTAGACCATTGAGAAATGGTTGTACTAAAGAAACAAGATAATGAAATGGATATATTTGTCCTCCATGGGTATGTCCACAAAGGAAAAGGGAACTGTTTGATTCTAAAGCATAGGTGTAATCTTTTGGTTGGTGAGCTAAAAATATTGTAAATAAATTTTCATTTTTAATATGCTTTAGAACTGTTTTTTCATCTCTTTTGATTTTAAAATACTTCGAAAATCTATCACTAAGTCCTGCTAAACAAAACTCTTTATTTTTGTATTGTAAAGTTGTATAGCTATTGTCAAGAATTTTTATATCACAAAATCTAAGTACCTCTAATAGCTCATTGTATCCATAAAATATATCGTGATTTCCACTTACAAAATATGTAGGGTGTTGTATCTTTTTTAAGAGTAAAAGTAACTCTTTGATTTTTACCACTTTTGTATCTATAATATCTCCTGTGAGTACTATAAAATCTATATTGCTACTATTTATTGTATCTATGAGTTTTAAAAGTTCATCTTTGGTAGTTTTTAGATTGATATGAAGATCACTTACATGAAGTATCTTCATATCTAGGAAGTGGTGATATTTTTCCTCTATAGGTATCTCTACTATAGAGGGTTGTATATCTAAAGTTGTTTTTTGAAACTTAGTTAAAAATCGAGTCAATACTTTCATCTTCTTTGAGAAATTCTATTGAATTTACCTTGTTGTCTTTAAATCTAATAATACTTAACTCTTCATCGTGTTGAGGAAATATTTTATTCTCTTCATACATAAGCATTAAAGTGTATTTGTATTTTCTCATTTTTGGTAGTGCAAAAAGTGAAGTTACAAAAGAGGGCATTGTATGGATATCAGAGATATACACTATTTTGTTTTTTTCTAAAAAATCAGCATCTTGTTTTTTTAAGTATTCATTTACTTTACTTGAGGTGTCTTTAGCAAAAGAGACTAAAAAAGTATCATACTTCTCACTACTAATTGTGTGTACCTTATCAAATTGATCAGGTAGGTTAAAAGGTGTAAGTGTATCTCCTATTTTTAAAAAGTCTGCTAAACTCAATACTGCAGTAAAAGTTAAAATTAGTAATGTTTTGAACATCTATTTCTCCTTGAGGTTTAAATTTATATCAATATCTATTTGGTCTCGTACTGTTAAAAATATCATAACAGGTGGCTCAATACCAAAGTTTGTCATTTTTATACTAAATTGAGATTGAAGTTGTACAGTACCATTTTCTTTTGTAATATCTGCTTTTATATCCATCTCTTTTTTGATTCCATGTAAAGCAAGTACTCCATGTAACATATATCCATCAGTTTGTTTTGTAATATTAGTAATTGTGTAACTAATTGTAGAGAAACTCTCAGCCTCAATAGCCTCATACATATGTTCATCTCTTTTACTATTATCTGAGACTAAATCTTTTGAAGATATAAATACAACACCCTTGATTGACTCTATAGAACCATCTATTGTAAGAGAAGTTCCAATATTTTTTGTAGATGGATCAATAGTAGAATCTCCAAACACCTCTGTGTGGGCGTTTATATGCCCATCTTGTACTTGTAAAACATTTGCAAAAGTGCAAATTGATATGAAAACTGTTGTGATTAAAATTCTAAACATAATATACTCCTTGATTTGAATTTGTTTTTTTTGTAATAAATAGTTCGCTTACTATTATAAAGATAAGAAAAATTATTGGTATAAACATCATTAAATTTTCCAATGCAAAAAATAGCCCAGCACCACTTGCAACCCACCCTATTAGTAACATAGAGATACCTATTTGTTTTATATTTTTTATCTTGATTAGTTCTTGTAAAATAATAGTATTGTAATATGATATCACAAAAGGGTAAACAATACTTAATAATAGTGGTTCCCTAATAAAATAAAAAAGATAAGACAGTGCAAACATAAGAATAATAATAATCTCTTTTTGTTTGTAATGAAGTTGTAATTTTATAGCTAAAATTACACCAATGATGTGGAATAACATAATCTCATAGCTAAATCCTCCTCTCCATATTGGAATTTGAATATCTCTTGAAAGTGTCTCAAAAAGTGCAGAATCTAAAAATACCCATAACATCATCATAATGATTGGATAGTTGATAGCTCTGTTATCATTTTTGATTTTTTGATTTTGTTTTTTATTGAGCCAAAAAATACTTACAAGAGCAATAGTAGTAAAAATAACACCATAAAGCATTCTAGATTCAACAGGGCTATTAAACAAACTGGTTCCTAGAACATAAGAGATACTTAGTATTGCTATAAAATCATTTGCTGTTGCTTTTTTCAAAGACTCAATAATCAACGGTGCAACACCTCCAACACTTAAACCAAGTATAAATAGCATCATAAAATTAAGTTCTGGATAGAAGAAAGTTACACCTAGTTGTATTAAAAGAAGCAGTTGTAATTTTCTTTTCATTTTGTAGTGTATGAAGGTACTAAGCAGGGAGCCTATCATTCCCCCTATAGGCATATAGATAATCAAAGATAAATCAGAACCAAAATACTCTACAATACCTGTTTGTGCTATTAAAAGGTAATAGCATAACTCAAATGCTACAAATAAGATAAGTGGTATATTAAACATCTTTATTCCCCTTTGTATCTATAGGATTATAAAAATAAACAAGATAGATAACCACATAGGTAAAATCACATAAAAATATTCCTAGTGCTTCTAGTCCTAATTTATCTCCAAGAAAGAGAGTTAAAAAGATTCCACTAATAAAAACTCTGACTATTGCTGTAAGTTGCGTGAGTATTTGTGTGTGTTCTTTATATCTATATGCCATATAGTGTATAACTCCTGTCATACTCACAAATCCAAATACAACATACTCATAGACTCCACTAAAGTTAAATCCAACAAGTGGATAGAGTGAAGATGCAAAGATAAATAGAAGTATCCCACCAACTCCATCACTAAATATTCCAAAAATATTATAGAGTTCTAGTTTTGTATAGGTTGTTTGAAGTTTTATAAAAACGATTAATGAACTAATTCCGATAATCCCACCAAAAGTTCTTATACTCCAAAGAGTTTGAATATCAAGATTTATAATTCCAGCTTGAACAAATCCAGAGATAGAAAGAGAAATTAGTATAATCAACATAGCTAAAATATACAGCTGTGAAAATATCTTTTTTTGTAACTCTTTGATAACTTCACCATATAAACTTAAAGCCATAAATAATACACCAACCCCCATAGCGATATGTGCGTGTGCAACTATTAAATCGTTTCTGTGAAAAAGCCATC
Organism: Arcobacteraceae bacterium; assembly: GCA_965140475.1. Classification (GTDB taxonomy): domain Bacteria; phylum Campylobacterota; class Campylobacteria; order Campylobacterales; family Arcobacteraceae; genus JAIOSF01. The sequence continues at coordinate 30,391 of OZ223245.1, read as the reverse complement.
TAATAGATTCTATAAAAAGGATATTTCCCTCTATATCTACAAATAAAAACCCAACCAATGAGATAAGTAAAAGTTTTTTTGAACTATTTGCTATATTTGCATCTTTGTACCATCTGTAAAGTAGTGGAATATAGAGTAAACTGAGCCATTGGAAAAACCACTCTTGATTGTATGAAAGTTCCCCTATAAAGACTCTGTGTAATACTGAAAGGATATAAAAGAAAAATGGGATTATCCAAAAGATATTCCATCTTGCTTTAAACTCATCTTGACTTAGAAGTTTTATGATGAGATAGTATATAGGGATTAAAGCCAAACTCATCCCTAAGGTATTATCCCCATGTGGTCCACTAATAGTAGCTTCCACTTGTCCAATAGTTGGGTTCATAAGTATGATTAAAACAAAAGGTGCTGCGATAACCACATATAAACATACTTTTATCCATAAAGGGATAGTTTCATAAAGTTTGATATACCTATACAGACTTAAACCATAAAACAATCCAGCAAAGGCTAAGATAAAATTCAAACTATAGTGAAAATCATAAAATGCCAATCCTCGGTTTATCCCAAGAAGAAGAGAGATAACCATAAAGATAAGAAAAATATACCAAAAAATTGTATAGAGTTCTAGATAGTGTAAAGCTTTTGTATCATATATCTTATCTTTTGAGATAATTAAAAAAGGCAAATAAGAGAGCATCAAAGGGATAAAACCATATAACATTAAAGAGATATGGATAGATCGAGTGTTTATTGGATTTAAGATATCTGAATGAAAATCAAACCCAAGAAGGTTAAAAGAATACAATAACCCAAAGAATAATCCTAATGCAAAAAACATTAGTGAAAAGTAAAATTGTTTTTTAATAAATAGTTGAAATTTTTCCATCGCTCATCTCATAAATAGTATCTGCTAGTTTTGCTAGTGTTTTGTCGTGAGTTGCTACAACTATTGTAGTTCCATTTTCACACAATTGTTTCAAGAGTTCAAAAACTTTTAAAGAGTTTTTTGAATCTAAGTTTCCTGTTGGTTCATCTGCAAAGATGATTTTTGGTTGGTTTGCTAATGCTCGTGCAATTGAAGCTCGTTGTCGCTGACCTCCTGAAATTTCATTTGGGTATCTATTTTGTAACTCCTCAATTCCTAAAATTTGCAAATTCTCTAGAGTTTTTTTATCCTCTTTTGTATCTAGTGAGAGTTCAATATTTTCTTTTACTGTAAGATAGTTAATCAAATAATGAAACTGAAATACAAATCCAATATTTGTTTTTCTAAAACTATCAATGTTTTGTATCTTTTTTGTATTTGTATCAAGAAGTGTTATATCTCCACTTGTTGGTTTTAAAAGTGTTGAAAGTATTGAAAGTAGGGTTGATTTCCCACTTCCACTTTCTCCTACTATTGCTATAAACTTTCTTTTTTTAATAGTAAGATTAATATTATCAAGAGCAATCTCTTTATTATAATAGTGGGTGAGATTTTTTACTTGTATCATCTATTCCCCTTTTGTATTAAAATAATAGGATCAATTTTTGAAGCACTTAAAGATGGGACTAATACACCTAATGCACTCATAATAATTGAGGTGATAAAAATATACAGCGCTAACTCTAGTGTAATCTCACCATTGACATATCCTTGTAATGTTGTAGAGTGTTTGATAGCTATTAAAATTATATTTGAGAGTACAAAAGCTGTGATAAAAGAGAAAATGCCTACTATAAAACTTTCCATGATTAAAGAAGTTGTAATCTTAAAGCTACTTATCCCTAAAGCTCTTTTGATTCCAAATTCATCTTTTCTATCGTTTACTGTAATACTCATAATAGAAGCAATGGCTAAAAGACCCATAGCAAAAGCGATAAACGAAATAACATTTGATGAGGTTTTAATAATAGTAAATTGGTTGTAGTTTTCTATAAAGTTTGTTGTTTTTTTTGCTTCTATTGTATTACTTAAATTATTGATGGCTTTGAGTATTATATCTTTATTGCTATTGAGTGTTGTGTTTATTAGGAACAATGAAGCAGATTTGTTAAAGATTTGACTTGCTTCTTCTAAATTTAAAACAACTCCACCATTTTCAAATCCAATATCACTTTCGTACACGCCACTGATTGTAAAAGTTTTGGTTCCTATAAGGAGAGTTTTTTTATTTTGAAGTTGTTTATATATTGAACTTCCAACTATTGTTTGATTTTTTTGTGGATAAGTTCCTGAAATAAGTTTATAGTTTGAAAATCTATTTTGACTACTTCCATAGATAGCAATTATTGGTAGGTTTTCTACTGGACTTGCTCCAAAGATGATAGCTGATACTTTTGTAACACCGTTAATCATTTTAATTTGTGGGATAAGTTTTGTATCTACATTACTAAAAAAAGTATCTGAAATATTTTTTTGTGTTACTATAATATCTCCATCACTTTTAAGCATAGAGGAATACATAGTGATAATTCCTGTAGCAATTGATGAGATAAGAAATATAGCAGTAATAGAAAATGTAAAGCTAAGAAATATCAAAAAAGTTTTTAATTTATTAGCAATTAAAGCTTTGAGGGCATTTGAAAACATATCACTCCTTTTTATTTGTAATGATTATAAATTATAGATATGAATTGCAAATGAACATAATATGAAAAAAAATTCATATTGTGTTCATATTTGAATATTATAATTTCACTAGACACATACATTGGCTATATTTAGGTAAGTAAGAATATTAACTAAAATCAATTAGAACACTTTCCTCTTGCACATTAATTACACTAACTAAAATAATTACAAATTACCAGATATAGCCTTGTAAGTGTTATGACAAATAAGTTATACTTACGATACAAGAGTTAAGGATACTAAAATATGAAAATATTGGTAGCAGAAGATGATATCAAAATCTCCTCATTTTTATCAAAAGGTTTAGCTGAAGAAAATTATATAGTAGATTGTTGTTTTGATGGGGAAGAAGCTTTATATTTAATAGAAACAAATAGTTATGATTTAATAATTTTAGATTTAATGATACCCACTCTTGATGGGGTTAGTTTATGTAAAATGGTGCGAGAAAAAGGTATCAAAACACCAATCATTATGCTTACGGCTAAAAGTTCAATAGAGGAAAAAGTTCTAGGGCTTAATAGCGGTGCAAATGATTATATCTCAAAACCTTTCTCTTTTGATGAATTAATTGCTAGAATAAAAGTGCAACTAAGAGATGGAAAAGCACTAACAAATATATTAAAAATCGCAGATTTAGAACTTGATAGTGATAAAAAAAATGTTACAAGAGCAGGAAAAATTATCACTTTTAGTTCAAAAGAGTATATCTTGCTAGAGTATCTTATGATGAATCAAGAAAAAGTAGTTACAGAAGATATGATAAATAACTCTTTATGGAATATGGATAAAGAAACAGCGAGTAATATTATCAATGTATATATCTATAGATTACGAAAAAAAATAGATAAAGAGAGTGATGTGAAGCTTATCCATACGATTCGAGGGATGGGTTATAAAATAAGTCAAAATAATGAATCTTAAAAATATAAAAACTAGACTACTTTTTTATTACTCAGTTGTAATCACCCTTATACTATCAATTTTTTCAAGTATATTAATTATGCAGTTTTATAAACAAAATATAAAAACTGTTGATAATCAACTTTTTACAATAATCAATGAGATAAACTACAATCAACACTTCTATACACCTTTTGATGATGAAGAGTTTTTAATTCAAAATTTTTCTGTGGTGGTGTATCAATATAAGAATAATAAATTTAATAAAATATCTTCAAATAACTCACAAATAGATATTAACAATCATGAGTATTTAGAAATAGGTGAGATTCAAGCATATACAACGAAAAATGAGATACGAGTAATACGATATAGAAGTGATAAAGATAAAACTATCTATATAGAAGTTGCAACAACATTAAAAGATAAAGTGGAACCAGCAATGGTACATTTAAAAAATATTTTAATTGTGCTTATCCCAATATTGTTATTTCTTTCCATTATATCTGGATATTTTATTATTAAAAGTTCTTTGTACCCTGTAAAAAAAGCAATTAATGAAGTAAAAAAGATAGAGTCACATAATTTAGATAAGAGAATTACAACACTAAGTGCAAACGATGAAATCGAGGAGCTTATCACAACTTTTAATTTTATGCTTGATAAACTTGATGATTCATTTTCAAAAATAAAAAGATTTTCAAATGATGTTTCCCATGAGCTTAAAACACCTCTTACAATTATAAGAGGAGAGATAGAATTAGGTTTGAGAAAAGATAGAACAAATGAGGAATATAAAAATATACTCAAAAGTACACTAGAGGAGACAAAGTCTTTACAAGAGCTTATAAATAGTTTACTTTTTCTATCAAAATCAAATAATAAAGAGATAGAACATCAGTTTACAGATGTTGAGATAGACGATATTATTACAGAAGTTATAGCACAAAATAAAAAACTAATAGAGACAAAAAATATTAAGTTTTATTTTCATGATTTTGAAAATATTATAGTACAAGGGCATCCATTATTATTAAAAATATTAATTGGAAATATTATTCAAAACTCATTAAAATATTCCCATAAAAACTCTATTATTGATATTTCACTTACAACAACACAACTTGTCATAAAAGATTATGGCATAGGGATAAAAGAGGATGATTTAAAAAATATTTTTGATAGATTTTATAGGATTGATGATGCAAGAAGTGGTGCAGGTTATGGTCTTGGATTATCAATAGTAAAGTCTATTGCCAATATTCATAAATTTTCCTTAGAGGTAAAGAGTAAATATGAAGAATTTACCCAGTTTACAATTAAATTTTAAAGGGGTAAATTTTGAAAAATAATAAAATGATTATTCTTTATGCTGTTGCAATAGTTTCTATCTATATTTTTTTATATGCAACAGTAGCAATACCATCTTATAAGTAAAAATATTCATATTCTATTCATAAAATTTAATTACAATTTTGTAATTTAGTTTTGAAAAAAAGGATAAAATATGGAATATATTTATATTGAGAATTATCTCAAAGTAGAACAAAGTCAAAAACAAAGTTTTTTAAATTTCATCAATAAATCAGATGAATTTAAAGTCTCAAATCAGAAAATAATATTTTGTGAAGAATCACTTTTAGTGGGATTTTTAGATAAATCTAATATCTCCAAAGCATATATGGGTTTTAAAGATTTTTTTAAAGATCTTAGTGAAATAAAAATAGATATTATTACAAAAATTATATCAAAATCAAATCACACAATACTCACATTTGTAAATAATAAAAAGCAATTAAGAATTTCATAATAGGGATATAAATGAAAAAAATAACTAAAGTTTTGATAGCCAATAGAGGTGAAATAGCCTTACGAATAATTAGAGCAACTCAAGAGTTAGAGATGAAAAGTGTTGCTATATTTTCAGAGGTAGATGTTGAAGGTGTTTGGGTGCGAAAAGCTGACGAATGTTATCCAATTATGGGAGATCCTGTTCAGGCATATTTAGATTATAGTGTAATTATATCTATTGCAAAAAAAGCTTCTTGTGATGCAATACATCCAGGATATGGATTTTTAAGTGAAAATGCTGATTTTGCACGAGCATGTGAAGAAAATGGGATTATATTTATAGGTCCAAAACCTGAACATATTGATCTTTTTGGAGATAAAATGGCTTCAAAAGTTGCTATGAAAGCTGTAGGTGTTCCAGTGTTAGAAGGGACTGATGAGCCAATAGAAGATAAAAAACTAGGAGCTAAGATAGCTACAGAGATTGGATTTCCTGTTATTATAAAAGCTGCTTTTGGTGGCGGTGGAAGAGGTATGAGAATCGTAAAAAATCCAAAAGATTTTTATGATATGTTTGATAGTGCCGTGAATGAATCAGTGAAATATTTTGGAAGAGGGGAGGTTTTTATTGAAAAATTTGTTGAAAACCCTCGTCATATTGAAGTACAAGTTATGGCTGATAAATATGGAAATGTTGTTCATTTAGGGGAGAGAGATTGTTCAATACAAAGGAGACATCAAAAAGTTATCGAAATAGCTCCATCACCAAGATTGAGTCCTGATACACGAAAAGAACTTTATAGAATAGCTACAAAAGCTATGTTTAAATTGGGGTATGAAAGTGTGGGGACTGTTGAGTTTTTGGTTGATGAAAAAGACAATATCTATTTTATAGAGATGAATACAAGAGTTCAAGTGGAACATCCCGTCACTGAAATAATAAGTGGGGTTGATATAATTCAAAGAATGATAGAGATAGCTGAAGGTGATAAACTAAAATTTTTACAAGAGGAGATAAGTTTCAGAGGATATGCTATTGAGTTTAGAATAAATGCAGAAAATCCACAAAAAAACTTTATGCCATCGGTGGGAACTGTATCAACATACCTCACTCCAGGTGGTCCTGGAGTAAGACTTGATTCAGCATTGTATGCTGGATATAAAATCCCTGCAAATTATGATTCTATGATAGGAAAACTTATCGTTTGGTCTTTAGATTGGGAAGGTGCAGTTAAAAAAGCAAAGCGAGCTTTAGATGAATTTTATATCGAAGGTTTTCCTACAAATATAGCACTTCATAGACAAATTGTAAGAGATGTGGATTTTATGGCAGGGAATCTTACAACTGGATATTTAGATAAGAAACTAGATATATTTAAACTTGGTGGTGAAAAATCTATCAAAGAGGAAGAATCAAAAATCGCAAAAATTATGGAGTTTATAAAAAAATTAAAGATTAATAATATCAAAGTAAAACACTAACCTAAAGAGTAACTTATCTATTGATTTGATTTTTTGTTATTATACTGTACAATACAAAATAATATCAAAGGTCAAATCAATATCATGAATAGCAAACAATTTATACCCACACAAGAGATCAGACTTGATCTTTTTTTATCTGAACAATTAAATGAATCAAGAAATCAAATAGAGCAACTTATTAAAAAAGGTTGCGTTACAGTCCAAAATAAATCAAAAGCGAAAAGCGGTTTAAAACTTCAAGTTGGACAAAAAGTCACTGTAGAGTTTCCTAAGGTTGTAAAAGAGGAAGCTTTAGAGGTTGATTTTGATGTTGAGATAGTTTTTGAAGATGAATATTTTATGGTTATAAATAAACCCTCTGGGGTAATAGTGCATGGAGCTCCTAGTGTAAATGAACCTACACTTGTAGATTGGTTAAAGAAAAAAAACATTTCACTCTCAACAATTAGTGGTGAAGAGAGACATGGAATTGTTCATAGAATTGATAAAGGAACAAGTGGATTACTGGTGATTGCCAAAACAAATGAAGCCCATGAAAAGCTCTCAAAACAACTAGAAACAAAGACTATGGGACGATACTATTTAGCTATTATAGATTTACCTCTAAAAGATGATATAACTATAGATAAACCAATAGCTAGAAATCCTCACAATAGGTTGAAAATGGGGATAGTTGAGGGTGGAAAAAATGCTAAAACTTCATTTGCTAAAATTGTAACAAGTGATGATAATAATTATGAACTCATAGCAGCCAAACTTTATACAGGACGAACTCATCAAATAAGAGTTCATTTAGAGTCTTTACAAAGACATATTTTAGGGGATGCATTATATGGTTTTAAGGGAAATTTAGATAAGCTTAAAAGAGTTTATTTACATGCCTTTAGTTTATATCTGCAACACCCAATAACAGGTGAAGATATGAGTTTTAATATAGGTATACCAGAAGATATGGAACAATTTTATAATAAAAATTTCACTAAGGAAGAAAAGAATGGGAAAATTAGTCAAGAGTTTGTTACTAGTAGGTTTGATACTATTAATTAGTGGTTGTGAAAAACAATTAACAACTCCTATAAAACCAAAAATTGATGAAAGTTTACCAGTAGTTGAATCTGCTAGTATTAGAACTATTCCTGATATAAATGCTGTTGCTTTAGAGTGGAAAGCAATTGATATAGCTCAAGCTGAGGGTTATTATATAATACGAGCTAATGTGCAAGAAGGTGGTAAGTTTCAAAGAGTAGCAACAGTTGAAAATAAATATGCAACACATTATTTAGATAAAGATTTGATGTCTAATAGTAAATATGCTTATAAGATATCGATGTTTACAAAAGATGATATGGAATCAAGAGCAAGTGGTAGTGTAGAGGTTTTAACTTTGCCAACTTTAGAATCTGTAAGTTTTGTACAAGCAATTAGTGAGCTTCCAAGACAAATCAAAATTTTATGGCGACCACATTCTAATCCTAGAGTAAAAAGTTATATTATAGAAAAAACTACACCAGTAAAATCAAAATGGGAAAAACTTGCAGTTGTTAAAGATAGATACAATGTAGAGTATATAGATGATGATTTAGGTGATAATGAGATCTATATATATCGTATTATTGTTGAAACATTTGATGGTATCATATCAAACCCTAGTGCAATAGTAAGTGCAACTACAAAACCACTTCCTTTACAAATTTCAAAACTAGAAGCTACACGAGATTTACCAAAAAAGATACAACTTTCATGGGGACCATCAAAAACACCAGATGTTGTAGAGTACAATATATATAGAGCTTCAAGTGCAAATGGATTTTTTAGTAAGATAGCAAAAGCAAAAGCAGACCACAATAGATTTGATGATAATATTCAAGAAGATGGTGCGATATATTTTTATAAAATAACAACTGTAGATAAAGATGGATTAGAAAGCAATATAAAACAAGTAACACCTGTTATGGGTTCAACATTGGCAAAACCAAATGTACCACAAATTACACTATCACAAATTCAAGGAAATAAAGTAATATTAAATTGGGTATCAACAGATGATAGAACAGTTTCATATAATATTTATAAAACAACAAAAACATCATTTGTTTCCTCAAAAGAGAAACTTATTCCAAATGTACAAGGATTAAGATTTGAAGATCCAGATGTTGTAAGGGGAGTTGAGTATAACTATACTTTACAAGCGGTTGATACTTATGGGTTAATCTCTGATAAAACACAAGAGGTATCTATAAAGTTACCTAAGTTAGCTCAAGAAGTACAACAAAATTAATGCCACATATTTTATTAAAACCACATAATAACATCACTATTTCTAGTGATGGAAATTTTAGATTTATAGCAACAGGAAATCATGACCAAAAGATTTGTGCAGTATATGATAATAGAGAGTTTTTACTCACAAAAGTTGTAAAAAATGGGAATGATTTAGTAAAGCTAGATAGTGCTACTAGACTTACCCCTGTGAGTTTAATGAAAACAGCATTAAATGACTATGAAAAAGTTTCTAATAGTGAAGTGCTTTTTTCAAATGTAAACTCTATTTATAATAAAGTAAAACCTGAAGAGAAATATCTCAAAGATATTAACTATTTTGTAAAAGAGTTTCAAACAGACAAAGAGATATATGTAGAGGTTGGTTTTGGAAGTGGTGTTCATCTTTTACATCAAGCAAAAACAAATCCAGATAAAATCATTATAGGTTTAGAGATACATTATCCCTCAATCGAGCAAGTTCTAAAACAAGCAAGAATACAAAATATTGAAAATATATTGGTTATAAATTATGATGCAAGATTATTTTTAGAATTTTTAAAATCTAATAGTGTAGGAAAAGTATTTGTACATTTCCCTGTTCCTTGGGATAAAAAACCACATAGACGAGTTATGAGTGTTGAGTTTATTGAGGAGTGTATGAGAGTTTTAAAAGTGGAGGGGACTTTGGAACTTAGAACCGATAGTCCAAACTATTTTGAATACTCCACTTCTCTTTTGGAGCATTTTAAAGAGTATCAATGTGAGATACTAACAAATCAAGATTTAGATGTGACAAGTAAATATGAAGCAAGATGGAAAAGACAAGAGAAAACTATCTGGGATGTGAAAATAAAAGCGAAAGATATCTCTAAAGAAGTTGATTTAGAAGATGATTTTTCTTTTCCGTATCTCTATGACAAGGAAACTTTAAAGTCAAAAATAGATACAAAGGCTATCATTAAAGATGATTATATGGTACATTTTGAATCTTATTATAATATTGATGATTCTGTAACTAATGGGTTACTTATAAAAGTAACCTTTGGTAGTTTTAATCGTCCTGTATCCAAGTATCTTTTATTGGAAAATGGAAATATGCGTTATTTTCAAGGGGATACAATTAGAACAAAAGCTAATTTAGCAGCACACAAAACAATATTGGAGATACTCAAATGATATTAGCAAACAATATTACTTTGTCTTACGATAATAAGAAAAATATTATTGAGAATGCTAATTTTAATATAAAACCTAAAGATTTTATTTTTATAAGTGGTTCAAGTGGTAGTGGTAAATCAACACTTCTAAAAGCTTTTTATGGTGAATTGTATGTAAAGTCTGGACATTTACTTGTTAATAAAACTGATTTATCTAAAAAGAACTATAGTAAACTTTTAACTTTGAGAAAAGAGTTAGGGATTGTTTTTCAAGATTATAAACTTATAAAAAACTACACTATTGAAGAGAATATAATGCTCCCTTTAAAAGTGCATAATTATGATGACAGTATTTGTAAAAATCAAGTAAAAAAACTTCTAAAGCATGTAAAACTTAGCCACAAAGTGGGTGCTTACCCTGAAGAACTAAGTGGTGGGGAACAACAAAGAGTTGCCGTTGCAAGGGCACTTGCACATAATCCAAGTATAATATTTGCAGATGAACCAACAGGAAACCTTGATGACTACTCTTCGGATGTTATATGGAAGCTCTTAAAAAACGCCAATGAAATTTTAGGTATCACGGTGGTTGTTGTAACCCATAGAATACCATCAGATTTAGGTATTAAGTTTAGAAGATTTAATATCGATGAGGGGGTTGTTTATGAAGCTTCTTAAGTCGTTTTTATCTTTTACTTTCCCTTTGATTATTATGCTTTTTATATTTTCTATCTATTTACTTGTTGATAAGGTTGTAAATAGTTATAAGCACAGTATTGCAAATGATTATGCAATAGTAGTGATTACAAACACACCTTTTATAGATATTGATGAGTTAGCAGATATAAAAGTAAAAGATATAGAGTCTCTTAGTAGAACTAAAATTATTGATGGTGTGAAAGAGAATCTATCAACTTCATCTTTAGAATTATTGAATAAAAAGTTACCATACTTTTATAAAATACATTTAGAAGAGTTCCCAACTACAAGAAAGCTCGAACAGATAAGAAAAGAGCTTAAACAGATGACAAATATTAAACGGGTGGAAACTTTTTCAACTGACCATAATCAGATATATTCATTACTTATCTTGATACAAGATATTGTTTTTATTTTATTTATGGTTGTTTTAGCGCTTTCATTACTTTTACTTTCTAAACAGATAAAAATATGGTTCTTTGAACACAATGAGAGAATATCTATTATTCAACTACATGGTGGGTCACTACTTTATAGTTCAAAACCAATTATTAAAACTATAATACTAAGCGCAATCGTTTCAAGTGTTATAGTTATATCATTGTTAATTGTAGTTGTAAATAACATTAGCCTATTTGTACAACCTGAAATAATTTCAATTATGCCTAAAATTATACATTTAGAGTTAGAGATTTTTCAAATATTTATATTGTCATTCATAATCCCATTTATAACATTTTTTGGACTTTTAGTTCAATATAAATCGAAGTAATGTTCAAGTTATTACTCTCTTTTATATTGTTATTTTCTTTCATTGAAGCTTCAGTGAAAGATATTGAAAGAAAGATTAATAGCAATAAAAAAGAGTTTAAAGATATCGCTTCAGAAAAAAAAGATATCAATAGCAATATAGAATCTCTAGCAAAAAGAATAAATGCAGAGGAAGAGGCTTATAAAAAAGTTGTTTCTGTATTAGATAGTACAAATACACAACTTGTTTTAAATAAAATGAAACTTTCAAGTGCAAAAAGTAAAGTTGATAAACTAAAAATAGAATCAGATAAATTAATAAAAATTAGAGAAAAAATAGAAAAAGATGTAGTTGATTTTGTAATTGAACGATATGCTATGAGTATGGGAATAGAGCAAGCTAACAAAGAATCTTTAAAAGATGTTATAGGTAAAGAGGTTTATACTTTAGTTTTTGATAATAATAAGCAAGAGATGTTGGATATAAATATTAATTATCTCAAGATAAACAACCAAATTAGAGATAATGAAAGAAAAATAGATGAACTCAATAAGTATCTTGAGGAGCAAAAATCTGTAAAAGAGAGATATAAAGATTTAGAAGCCACTTATGAAAAGAAGTTGGAGTCTTTAAAAAAACAACATTCAATATATCAACAGAATTTACGAAAAGTTATAGAAAAACAAAATAAAGTTACAGATTTATTAGGAAGTTTGAATATTCTTAAAAAAGAAGAGATAAAAAAAGAAGAAGAAAGAATTAGAAAAGCAAAAGCACTTGCAAAAAGAAAAGAAGCTGCACGACAAAAAGCAGAAGAAGCTAAAAGAAAAGCAGAAGCTGCACGATTAGCAAAACTTAAAAAGAATAAAAACGATGAAGTGATACCTGAAGATCAAACAAAGCAGATGAAATTTGAGAAGAAAAAAGAGTTAGATAAAGATATTGATGTGGAGGTTCGAAAAATCGGTTCTTCTGCAAAAGGGATAAAGATATCTAAATACAATGGAAGAAAAACAATGGCGCCATTGAAGTCTTATGATGTTGTAAAAAAGTTTGGAAAATATTATGATGATGTTTATAAAATGGAACTTTTTAACGAATCAGTATCTTTAAAAACAAAAATACCAAATGGAAAAGTATTTAGTGTATTTAAAGGGCAAATTGTTTATGCAAAAGAAAACTCTGGACTTTTAGCTAAAGTTGTTATTGTAAAACATAGTAATGGATTGCATACTATATATTCACATTTAGATAAGATATCCCCAACACTTAAAGTAGGAAAATGGATACCTAAAGGATATGTTGTAGGGCGAGTGAGTGATACCTTAGAGTTTCAAGCAACAAAAGATAGTAAATATATTGATCCAATGAGATTAATAAAATAAAGAGGAAAAGAATGAGAGCATTAGCACTTTTTAGTGGTGGATTGGATTCTACATTGGCTATGAAGCTTATAGTAGATCAAGGGATAGAGGTAATTGCAGTCAATGTAAATATTGGATTTGGTTCTACAGTTGATAGAACAGAACATATGCAAAATATGTGTGATCAAATTGGGGTAAAGTTAGAGATACTTGATTTACGAGAGTTATATTTAGAAGAGGTTTTATTTGATCCTAAATATGGGTATGGAAAGAACTTCAATCCTTGTATAGATTGTCATGGTTTTATGTTTCGATATACAGGACAACTACTTGAAAAATATGATGCACAATTTATGATAAGTGGCGAAGTAGTAGGTCAGCGACCAATGAGCCAGAGAAAAGATGCTATGGACAATGTGAAGTCGTTGAGTAATTATGATGATTTGATTGTAAGACCTATGTGTGCAAAACTTCTAGAACCATCACTTCCTGAGCGAGAAGGATGGGTTGATAGAGAGAAACTTCTTGATATCAATGGTAGAAATAGACAAAGACAACTTGATATGGCAAAAGAGATTGGACTTAAAGATTTTGAATCACCAGGTGGTGGTTGTTTACTTACAGAGGTACAATTTAGTAATCGTTTACGAGACTTTGTAGATAATGATACTTTAGAAGTAGATGATATAAATACACTTAAAGCAGGACGACATTTAAGACTTCCAGATGGTGCAAAACTTATAGTTGGACGACATCAAGAAGATAATGAAAAGTTAAAAAATACAATAAGTAAAAAGTATTATAAAGCAAGAATATTAGATGCAGTAGGACCATTGAGTTTATTAGATAAAAAAGCAACTAAAGCTGATAAAGAACTTGCTTCTAGCTTTATAGTATCCTATGGGAAAACTGAACTTGATAAAGACTATAAAGTTTTATTTGAAGATGGTGATGAGAATTTTACACTTGTAGCACAAAAACTTCCAACTAAAGATGAGATAGGTAAATACTTAATATAAGTTACTACACAGTTATTACACATTAGAATTGTATCATTATAAAAAATTATACAAGAGGAAGTTATTATGGTAAGCAATAACAAACTAGTAGGGGTACTTCTAGCTACAATTATTACAACAGCAACATTTAGTTTTGCAGCAGGTTGTGGATCTGGTAAGTGTGGATCAGGTTCTTCTAATTCACAAAAATATCAAAGCATGGAGATGAAGCAAAAGCCTTGTGAAACGCAAGAGTGTGAAAAAGAGAGATTGAAAATTAAATCTTCATCATCGTGTGGAAGTGGAAAATGTGGTGCTGGGAAATGTGGAGCAAGCGGACAACAAGAGATGAAGAAAATAAAATCTTCAAAATGTGGTTCTTAGAAATTTGAACTACAATCTTATTATAGGGTGAAGTGATAGTATGAGAATTCTATTACTTGAAGATGATGTGATACTTAATGAACTTATAGAGGAGTTTTTACTCTCACTTGATTATGAAGTTAGATCTTTTTATGATGGACTAGATGCTCTTGATACTATCTATGATGAGAAGTTTGATTTACTATTACTAGATGTTGGGGTTCCATCTTTGAATGGTTTTGAGCTTCTTCGGAGCATTAAAGAGGCTAAAATTGATACACCTGCTATATTTATAACTTCACTGAATACAATAGATGATTTACAAAAAGGTTTTGATGTTGGTTGTGATGATTATATTAAAAAACCTTTTGAACTTAAAGAGTTAGAGATACGGATAAATCATATAAAAAAGATAAAACATATAGATTCTTCCGATATAGTTGATATTACAACAAAGATACAATATAACTTTGCAAATCATATAATAGTAAAAGATACTAAGAGTATTGTGTTATCTAAAAAAGAGGCACAGATATTTGAATATTTTATTAACAATAAAAATAGAATAATCTCTATAGAGGAGTTGGTGTCTAATATTTGGGAATATGATACAACACCTTCAAACGCTACTATAAGAACATATATAAAAAATTTACGAAAAATAGTAGGAGATAAGATGATAGTAACTATAAAAGGGATAGGGTACCGTTTTGAGAACTGAAGAAAAAAATATACTTATAAAGTTTATTCTTTTGTATTATATCTCCGCATTTATTTTATTGGGTATTATTGCTCTATTGGTCTTTAAAATGCAATATAATATGACACATAATTTAACTGTTTCACATATGCAAAATACAGCTTTTAAAATCTCCTCACAAATTATAAATGCCCAAATGCAAAATAGAAGATTAGAGTTTCAAACTTTATGTGATGATAATGAAGGATATATATTTGCAACATATGATAAAGAGAAAAAGAAACTTTTTGGTGGAATCGGCACTACAATAGATTTTTCAAAACAACACTATATTCAAGATGATTCAATCATTGTTGTAGATAAAAGTGCTTTAGGTCATCTTGGTGTTGATTATGTTGTAGTTAAAAATGATGGCTTTCAAGAATTAATAGATGAACTTTATATAAAAGTACTCGTGGGATTTTTAATATCTTATTTTATAATGTGTGCAGTAGGATATAAACTTATTAAGATGTTTATGAAACCAATTCAAAATGAGAGAGAAAGATTAGATAACTTTATCAAAGATACTACACATGAACTTAACACTCCTATTACTGCTATTATGATGTGTGCAAATAAAGACTCTATTGGAAATCCAAAAAATATGGAGAGAATATATCTTAGTGCAAAGCGAATATCGGAAATTTATAAAGACCTTACATATATGTTTTTAAAAAAAGAGAGTAAAAACAATATAACTACTATACAAGTAGATGAGATAATTAAAAGTGAATTGGAGTATTTTAAACTTCTAGCTAGTAAAAAAGATATAGAGATACAATCAGAATTAGAACCAACTTTCCTAGAGATTTATGATGAAGACTTTAAAAGAATATTTAGTAACTTGGTATCAAATAGTATAAAGTATAATAAAAGAGGTGGAAAAGTATCTATAACTCTTAAAGATAAAATACTTATAGTTAAAGATACAGGAATAGGTATATCTAAAGAGAAACAAAATAATATTTTCAAAAGATACTACAGAGCTACTTCACTAGAAGGTGGTTTTGGTATGGGATTGAATATCGTTTATAATATAGCAAAAGAGTATGAATTTACAATAGATATTCAATCAGATTTAGATATGGGTACTACTTTTACTATACACTTTTCATAACTACACAGAAACTACACACAAAATAAGTAAACTTCTCTTATATAAAAAATAGGAAGGTTTACAAAATGAAAAAATTACTTTTAGGTTTATTAACATTGTTATTAAGTGTTTCTCTCTATGGGGAAACTGTGGATCAATATGGTGTCAAAGATGGATATGATATTAGACTTTACACAGAAGATTCACCAATAGTTGGAAACAATGATTTTTTTGTTACATTACAAAAAGATGGTAAAGATGTTGAAGGTGTAAAAGTTAAGATGAAAGTTTTTATGCCAGAGATGCCAGGTATGCCATATATGGAGTATGAGGATAAAGCAACAAAAGTTGGAAATGCATATAAAATGGATATTAACTTTAGTATGTCTGGAACTTGGCAATACCATCTAAAATTTAAAACCAGTGATGAAAAAATACACACTGTAAGAGGTAGTGTTAATCTTTAACACTAATCATCATGATAAAAAATATACTCATAGCTTCATTTGTTTTTTCATATGCTAGTGCTATAACCTTAGATACTCTTATAGCACTTGGATTAAAGCAAAACTATACAATACAAGAGAAAAACAAATCTATAGAAAAGTCACTCTATGATACAAAGCTTAGTACGGTTTGGGCAAACCCAACTCTAGGGTTCGGTGTAAATGATATACAACTAGATGATGCAAGTTCAAGAGACTTAGAAGCTATGCAAACACAATATATCTCTTATACGCAAAGTATCCCTACAAATGGAAAGTTAGATTTAAAAAAAGATATTAGCATCTATGATACTAAAGTAAAAACATTTTTACTAAATGATTATAGATTGAAGTTACAATCAGGTATTAAGAACTATGCATATAAAACAACTATAATAGAAAACAAAATAAAAGTAGTT
This sequence comes from Arcobacteraceae bacterium, assembly GCA_965140475.1. Classification (GTDB taxonomy): domain Bacteria; phylum Campylobacterota; class Campylobacteria; order Campylobacterales; family Arcobacteraceae; genus JAIOSF01. The sequence goes on along the minus strand of OZ223245.1, from coordinate 13,256 downwards.
GATAAATATATAGAGAACTTACACAAACAAAAAGATATCGCAAATGTACTTTATGATAATGGGAAGATAAAACAAGGAGACATAGTAAAGATTGATCTAAAACTCTATAAACTAGAACTCAAGCGAAATAATTTTGAGTATCTAAAAGAGAAATATTATATAGCGTTGGAAAATCTTGTATATAGAAAAATAGACTCTATTGAAGTAGATTTAAAAGCTACAAATTTTAGTAGGGTGGACTATAATGCAAATCATCCTTATATAGCTTCAATAAAAGAACAGCTAGTTCAAGAGGATAAAAAAATAGCCTATGAAGATAGTAAAAAAATAGATGATGTCAAGTTTACGGTATCTTATAATCAGCGAGAAAGATTTGAAGACTATCTCTCTTTTAATGTGGCAATTCCTTTGAGTATTCAAGGAACAGAAGATTTAAAAGTGGTAAAACAAAAGATAGCTAAAAATCAAAAAATGGATACACTAGCTATTCTAGAACAACAATTTAAAACTGATATTGCAGACCTCTCAAAAAAGGCTACAAAGTCACAACGCAATGTAGATATTATTACAAACAATCTATTGCCATTGAATGAAAAGCTCCAAGAGTTATTTGAACTGCATAGTAGTACAAATATAATGGGTAGTTTAAGTATGTATGAAGCAGTGAATGAAAAATATGAGTTAGAGCTTATGCGATATGATGAGTTAGAAATTTACTTTGATGCTGCTTCAAAGTTAGCATACTATGATATAAAAGGATAAACTAAATGAAATTAATTTTACTATTTCTTGTTGTATTATTGAGCCTAAATGGAAAAACTTTAGATAGTACACAACTGTTTAATAAAACAACAGTAAAGGTACAAAAACAAACTATAGGATTATCAAAAGAGTTTTATGTAGATATTGTGTATGATGAGAGCTCTATAAAAGATATAACTATACGATTTGATGGTTTTGTGCAAAATCTCTATAAAGAAAAAACTTATAGTTATGTAAATAGCGGAGATAAACTCTTTAGTATCTATTCAAATGAAGTATATACCTCACTACAAGAGTTATTATCTATAGACTTAACTAATCAAAGAAGATATAAAAGTTATATGGATAAGTTCTCAAATCTTGATATAGATACAAAACAAATCAAAAGTATCATAAAAGAAAAAAAGATAAAAGAGAATATTGATATATACTCGCCATATACTGGATATATTATTAAAAAAAATATCAATAATGGAAGTTTTATTAAAAAAGGTCAATTAATTTTTCAAATAGCTTCTATAAAACAGCTTTGGGCTATAGTGAAAGTATATCAAAAAGATTTATCATACATCAAAGAGAATATGAAAGTAAAACTTTTTATAGAGGGTGTGGGTGTTGTAAATTCAAAAGTTGATTTTATCTATCCTAATATTGATATGAAAACAAAAACTATAGATGTGAGAGTTGTTGTAGATAATAAAGATTTAAAAATCTATCCAGGGATGTTTGCAAAAGCAAAAATTTATGAGAGTAGTAGAACAATGTTAGTTTTACCAAAATCTGCTGTATTAACAAAAGAGAATCAACATTTTGTATTTGTCCCAAGTGGTGATCAATTTGAACCAAAAGAGATTATTGCTAAAAGAATCAATACAGATCAATTTGAAGTGTTAAGTGGATTAAGTGAAAATGATGAGGTGATAGATAAAGTTATGTTCTTACTTGATAGTGATGCTATTACCAATGGATTGTATAATAATTCAAAAGAAGATGAAGAATGGTAGAGCATATAATAGACTTTAGTGTCAAAAACAAATTTTTAATACTAATCTTTACCTTTGTATTACTCGTGGGTTCAATATTTGCTATAAAAAATACTTCATTAGATGCCTTACCAGACCTTTCACCTCCTCAAGTTATTGTACAAGTAAAATGGGGTGGACAAGCACCAAAACTCATAGAAGAACAAGTAAGTTATCCTTTGGTTTCTGCACTTTTATCTTTAAAAGATATAAATACAGTACGCGCTATGAGTAGTTTTGAAAATAGTTTGATATATGTTATTTTTAAAGATGGTGCTGATTTGTATAAATCACGGGATAGAATACTTGAAAAATTAGCAGAAATCACCCCCTCTTTACCAAAAGGTGTTGAGGTAACTATGGGACCTGATGCTACAGGAATAGGGTGGGCGTATGAGTATGCTTTACAATCTGATACAAAAAGTTTAGAAGAGTTACGAAGCCTACAAGACTATTTTTATAAATATGCCCTTTTAGGGGTGGATGGGGTTAGTGAAGTAGCTTCAATTGGTGGTTTTATAAAAAACTATGAGATAACTATAAATCAAGATAGATTAGTACAGTATGATATATCTATAGATGAGGTAAGAAAAAAACTTCTGGCATTTAACAATGACACAGGTGGAAGACTTATCCTTGAAAATGGTTTTGAACATCTTATAACTGCTAGTGGATATATAAAAAATGTAGCACAACTAGAGGATATCACTATAAAAGTCAATGGAACAACTCCTATAAAAATCAAAGATATAGCACAAGTAAATATCACTTCAAAAAATAGAAGAGGAATGGCAGAACTTAATGGGCAAGGTGAAACAGTAGGTGGTATAGTAGTTGTACGATTTAAAGAAAATCCATACAAAGTGATACAGGCAGTTAAAGAGAAGTTAAAAAGTCTCAAAGTTGATGGGGTAACAGTTGTAGAAACCTATGATAGAAGTAGTTTGATAGATAAAGCGATAGCTACACTTACACAGACTTTAATAGAAGAGTCTATTATTGTACTGATTGTAACTGCTTTATTTTTATTTCATTTTAGAAGTTCTTTGATTATTATCATCACTTTACCTATTACTGTTGCGTTTACATTTTTATTAATGTATCTATTTGATATTGGTTCTAATATTATGTCTTTGGGTGGTATTGCTATTGCCATTGGTGCTATGGTTGATGCAAGTATAGTGATGGTTGAAAATGCTCATAAATATCTTCATAGATTAGAATTAAAAGGTGAGATTATTACACCATCTAAAAGGGTAGAAACAATAATAAAGTCTGCTAAATTTGTTGGTCGTCCTATCTTTTTTGCACTCTTACTTGTAGTTGTTTCTTTTGTACCAATTTTTGCACTACAGGGACAAGAGGGACAACTTTTTACACCTTTGGCATTTACAAAAACTTTTGCTATGCTTGTTGGTGCGATATTATCTATTACTTTAGTGCCTATTTTGATGATATATTTTATCAAAGGAGATATAGTTCCTGAAGAGAAAAATTTTATAAATAGATTTTTTCAAAGAATATATTTAGTATTATTGAAAGTTGCATTAAAACTTCGATATGGTGTGATAGTTTTTTGTGTTGTTTTTCTCGGGTTTTCATATTATTTATACCAAAAACAAAATTGGGAATTTATGCCTATGATGAATGAACAAACTTTTATGTATATGCCTGTAACTCCTTATGGAATAGGGGTAGATGAATCAAAAAGACTCACTCAAAAAACAAATCAAATCATCAAAAGTTTTCCAGAAGTTGATACAGTATTTGGCAAAGGCGGACGAGCAGATACCGCAACTGACCCAGCTCCACTAGCCATGATAGAAACAATCATCACTTTTAAACCCCAAAATCAATGGAGAGAGGGTATGACCTATAAAAAACTGATGGAAGATATGGATAAAGCATTGCAAGTGCAAGGACTTATTAACTCATGGACATATCCAATACGAGGAAGAATAGATATGCTTCTTACAGGTATACGAACACCATTGGGTATTAAACTTTATGGAGATGATCACAAAAGATTATCAGATATTGCATTGCAAATAGAACAAAAACTAAAAACATCCAAAAAAACACTCTCAGTCTCTTCTGATAAGATAAATAATGGTTACTATCTTAATATAGATATCAATAGTGAAGCATTAAGTCAATATGGGATTACAAAAGATGATATACTTAACACCATCTCTTATGGAGTAGGTGGAGCTAAAGTATCCACAATGTATGAACAACTAGAGCGTTATCCTATAAGTTTAAGATATGATATAAGTGCAAGGGAAGATATCAATCAACTCAAAAATTTAAAAATCAAAACAAAATATGGATTTTTCCCATTAGAAACTTTTGCAATATTAAATTACCAACTAGGTGCTTCAGTGATAAAATCTGAAAAAGCTATGAATGTAAACTTCATCTATATCACACCACAAAATGATGTATCACCACAAGAGTATAAAGAGGTGGCACAAAAGCTTTTAGAAGATATTAAACTACCAGCTGGATACTATATAGAGTGGGCAGGTCAGAGTCAATACTTAGAAAGTGCTATGAAAACTTTAGCGTTTATTATCCCTTTGACCTTTTTATTGATATTTATACTTATCTATTTTGCTTTTAAAAATCTATTATATACCTCTATAATATTTTTCACACTCCCTTTAGCTTTAGCCGGTGGTGTTTGGTATATTGAGTATCTTCATATCAATATAAGTGTAGCAGTAATAGTTGGATTTATCGCACTTCTAGGAATTGCAGCAGAAACTTCAATAGTGATGCTTGTATATTTAGATGAAGCATTGAATGACTTTGATGCAACAAAAGAGAAAATAACACTAGATAAGTTAAAACAAATAGTGATAAATGGAGCAGTTCTAAGACTTCGACCAAAACTTATGACAGTATTTGCAATCCTTGGAGGACTAGTACCTATTATGTATATAAGTGGAGTAGGTAGTGAAGTTATGAGAGCTATTGCTGTTCCTATGATAGGTGGGATGACAAGTTCTGCCTTTTTGACCCTTTTTGTTATCCCTGTTGTTTTCTATACTTTAAAACAATATAAATTAAAATAAGTGTATAATTCCGAACTTTTCAAAAAGTTCGGGTAGCTCAGGGGTAGAGCACTACATTGACATTGTAGTGGCCGTTGGTTCAAATCCAATCTCGAACACCACGATAAATACTAGCTGTATTCGACTTTTCTATCAGTACTGTTTTTGTCTTGGGTAACGCTATGGTAACCAAAATTTAAAAGTTTTTCTTTTACTTGACTATCTCTTGAATCAATTGCACTTGCGTAATAACTTAAAGTTGTGGAAACTTTTGTATGACCTAATAGACCACTTAACTCATTAATTGATACCACACCATCTTTTAAAAGATGCGTGGCAAATGTATGTCTTGTATTATATATTCCTCTATGTTCAATGCCACATTTTTTAAGTAAGGTAGCCCATTGTCTTCTAAAAAATGATACATCAGGTATATTAGAAAATGGGAAAAAAGATTTTCCACTACAATGAGAGATATTTATGTGAAAAGGGATAGTTCTAATACTTCCTTTTGTTTTAGTCACTTGAGATATTTTTCCATCTCTTTTTGTTTTATAAATATTAAGATATCCATTTTTAATATCTGTATATTTGATAGCTAAAATCTCTTCTGGACGCATTCCTGTATTAAAGGCAATGTCTAGATATGTTTTTAATGGTTCTTTTGCATTTTCTAAAAGTTGAATGACTTCCTCTTTTTGAAAATACTTAATTTTACTAAAACTATCTTTACCAGTAAATTTAATATTTAAAGCTACATTTTCTTTGATAGCACCATCATCGATTGCCAGATCAAGTATATCTTTGATTGTACTTTTATATATAATTTTAGACTTGTTTTTAATATTCAGAGATTCAAGGTATTTTCTTACAGTAAACCTTGAAATTTTGTTAACATCGTATTTTCCAAAGAACTCAATTACTTTATTAAAACATGGCTCTTTGTCTTTAAATGATTTTACTTTTCTTTTTTGTTCCAAGAAAAATTCAGAGTAATATTTAAAAGTTTTACTCTCTTCATTTTGACCATATTCACCTAAAGCAATCTTTTTTTGCAATTGTGGAATAATTTCTTTTCCAACAATTTTGCGATTTTTTGAGGTATCCTTCATCTTTAAAGCTTTTTGCCTTCTTTTTCCATCCAGCATAAAACTTAGGTATAGGTATCCTCGCTTGTTATAAATTGTCACCTTGTTACTCCTTTTCTGAGTAACAGTCTTTATATGCATTGACATTATAGCACTTTTATTTTAATAGGTTATTGATAAGGTTATTATGCTTATCTTCTTGACATCTAAAGTATTCAACAACTCCATATAAATCATACCTAACTGATTTTCCAATTTTCAATTTATAGTTTTCTGGAATTTTTGGTTGAAGTGCATCTATACTCATATTTAATCTCTTTGCAAGTTCTTTGATGGAAACTGCTTCAAATTGATTGATAGGTTGATGTTCCATTGCAATACCTTTAATTTTTTTGTAAAATTATGGCATATTTAAATAGAGCGATTTTTTTTAAAACAGCTTAAATAAAACTTAAATTCATAGGAGTTGTATTGCTTAATAAATTAATTTATGAGATTCAATCTGTATTACAAGAACAAATCAATATCGATTCGGCTTTTTTTTATGATTATATTGCAAATAAATGTAATACGATAGATATATTTAATTTTCATGGAGATATAAATAAACAAAAACAAATTTTAATACGTAAATATCCACATAATTTTAAAGGCTACATCTGTATAAAAAATGATGAAGTAATTTCATACTCTAAAATTAGCTATTACTCAATACTAAAAGTAGTAGAAGATAACGATAAATTGTTAAAGAGTTTATTGGATTTAGTTGAAGCTTTTCAATGTCATAAACAAAATAAATTTGTAAATAGTGTAAATGATACATTAATAGAACATGGTATTATTAAAAATAATCTGAATCAAGTCACTTTAGAGCGTGTCAAAAATGACTTTTTTGAAGAATTTTCAAAACTATCTAATATCCATATTTTTTTCTTTATTCCAGTACAAATTGCACCAGTTTCATATGTTCTTAAACATCCATACAAAATAGATTATTTTGAACTACATAAACATCAAATATATAATTTTACAGAGCAACAATTAGCTAACAGATTTATTCATGGTTCATTTGCATATAATGAAGATATTTGTTATATTGATTTTTTTGAATTATTTAATGAAAATTTTTTAATTAATGATTATATAACGGAAGAAATTTGTATTGATATCAATAATGACCATTACATTGGCATTAACATACTTTCTGAAGTAAAAATTGATTTAAATTTAATACTCAATTTTATTAATAAAAACTATTTTGACATGATTATCGAACAACAAAAATTCATTTTCTCAAAATTATTATTAGAAGCAGAGTATACTAATAGTATAGGACATACAACATTTGAAAATTTAGTAAGAAAAAACTATAAAGCACAAAAGAAAAATCAGAAAAAATATAAACTATTAGAAGAGAGTAAATTTGATTTAAAAACAGATTGTGTAAAAGAAATTATTAAATTAGCAAATGAGTTAAAAACTCAAGATGTAAAACAAAAATACTCAACAAATAAATTAAAATATATTCAAAATAATTTATCAAAAAAATGTCATGAAGAATTTGATTATTTTGCTGAATTAAAATTTTCAAAAAATGCATATTTTTTTCATCAAAAAGTTTTAAATAAAATACCAAAAAAGTTTCACACTAAAATAGAATTCAAGTTCTATAAAAAGTTAATAGATATAATTTTTGGACAGTATATGATTGTTCAAAATGAAGATGAAAATATTGTAAAGTTTGAAATAAAAATTATGCATATAAAAGTTGAAAAAAGCAATGAAAAATATGATAAAAATTATTTAAAAAATAAAGAAATTATTCATCAAAATTTAGATCTATTTTATTTAAAAAAAATGAAAAGTTTTCTGTAAGATATTAAAAAATTATAAATATATAAGCATTATTCGCTTTTATACAAAATATCCCCTAAAATCATACTGTTTTTATAAATAATGTTTTTAAACACCCTAAAAAGACTTTTTATATGTCATCCTATAATAGGTATTATTTTTTTATAAAAAGACTTATAAGGCACCTTGAAATTAAAAAAAACAATATATTCAAGTCCTTATTGGTTTGTTTTTATCTAAGTGCTCAAATTTTACTATACAAGGTTATAATTTAATATATCTAAAAACGCGCGATATTCTATAGAATATAACTACAATATTTATAACATATATATAACTTATAATATATATAGGAAAATTTCAATTTTCATTTTTTCTCTGTTCAAGACTTTCTTTATACCTAATCCTAGCATCAACAGCAATAATGAAAAGCCCAACAAATACAATCATAAACTCAAGCATTTTCTCTTCTTATTTGCAAATAATTTTTAGTAAAACTACAACCATTTTTGCACAAAATTTTGCACAAATTCATGGTCTTTAAATCTATTAAATGTGATTAAAAAAATAGCAAAAATCAAACAACAAATTGAAACAATTTCGTCATTAAAAACAACACTTAAAACAGATAAAATTAATGTCAAAATTAGAAAAATTCCATATACATTTCGTTGTAAAAACTCTAATATTTTTAACATTTTTTCTTCTATTTTCATCACTAAATTACTCTTCTATTTTCTCACAATGTTTGATTAATATTCTCTCATTTGTAAGTGTGTTTTCCATCATCTCTTCTTTAATATTATAAACAAATCCTAACTTTTTTGATACTATTATATCTTTACATTGTATATTTTTACCCATATCAAACTGCTCTTTTGCCTCAGCTATTCTTGTTGTTTGCATATAATATAATAACGATAAACTTGATATAATTGCAACATAAATTAGATATATAATTACTTTCTCTTTTTTCATTTTTTACTCTTTTTCCTTTCTCTTAGTGACTAATTTTATTTAATTAAACTCATCTTCAAATATACTCTCTGCTATAAAATCTTGCATACTAAATAGTATAGTAATCAAACAATAAGAGGTATATTTAAGTATGCCATTTGTTGTTGTAACCATCTCATAATTACTATCAAACAAAGGACCGAATATTAAGTAAATTATGCCCCATAATATTGCTAGTACTCCTGCAGTAAAAATCATACCTCCTAGTGACTGTAGTATATTTCTTAAGATTTGTGCGTTTTCACATTTTGTTATTTGTTGGTTCATTCTATTTTCCTTTCTTAATAATTTGGAACTTCATTTATTGTAGTTACTAGTATAAAAACAACAACCAATAAAACAAAAAACCTAATATTATAAGTTATATTTTCTCTACATCTTTTTGAATAGCTATTATTGTTTTGTATAGAACTATTTTTCATATTAATCCTTTATATTTTTGTTATAATATTTTCTATTGTTCTGTATAAATTCATCTGCTATTGTGTTATGATTATTGTATGCTTTATATATATTCAATGAAATTAATCCATAAGTAATTGCTAGAGATACATAAAGTAAATACTCTATTCCATACCCTACATAGGTTATCTCTTTTTCATCTATCCCATTAAAAATAAGATAAATAATCCCAAATATTCCACATATTACACCAGCAACAAGTGATAATTCCCCTAAGCTTTTTAGAAATTTATTAATGTTTTTATATATACTACACATAACTATTCTCCAGATACTTTACACATATTTATATGATAACTTGTATCACCATTTATGATTTTATTTGATTCTTTTAACAACTTCCAGCCTTTTTCTTTTGAGATAAACTTAGCATGGCATACAAGTGTTTTCCCTTCTCCAAATGATTTAAGTGTGTGATAGAATTTCTCTTGTTCAGATTGGGTAACTTTATATGTCCAAAACATAAAACTACTAAATAGTAACAATAGTAGTAATCCTTGTATTACTTTTGTTTTTTCTTTTTTACAATCCATCTTTGACTCCTTTAGTTAGATCAATTTTATTAAACATCAACGAACACCTCTCTTCTTTCATAAAAAAGATATTTGCATACTCAAATAAAAATTTATTACTTTTTCTACACTAACAGAGAGAAAAGTAGTAATTAATAGTTCTAAGAATTTCATAATACCTCCTTTTTAATCCTTATTGGATTTTATATAAGATAATTATATCCTATTTAGATTTACTTTGTCAAGAATAAATAATCTATTATGGATTAAAAATAAAACTATATTTGCTAATTAAGATATAATTTAGTTATAATCATCTTATGGAATATAAAAAATTTAAAGAATTATTATTAGAAGCTAATCTCAATGTTAAAAAGTTTTGTGAATTAAGTAGTGTGCCATACTCTACATGTAATAACTGGACAACATCAGTTACACCAACATGGGTAGAGAGTTGGCTTAAGTTATATATTGAAAATCAGAAATTTCAGAAGTTTAAAGAGTTGGCTAGAGAGATTTGTGATGAGAAAACTGATTGATGAACTGTATAGGAAGCACTCTTCAAAAGTGATTTGGGAGACTGTTCATAGTTTTGTGTCAGTAACCGATTATGTTAAGATTATAGTATAGTCCAAACTTACATCCATATTTTAAAAAGTTCCAAAATCTACAGGTTGTTGAATTTTATTTAGATTCAGAAATTTTATAATTTTATGTCCTAAAAATTATAGCCAGTTCAATGAGGAATGAATTGGTTTAAAATAGTATCAATTTCTTTTTCTTGATAACAGTTAAATTGTTTTTTTGTATTTACATATAATCCATAAAGCTCATGAATGTTTCTATAGTCTTCAACTAAAGATAACACTACTAAATGACTAACTAGTATTTTTATATTGCTCTGCCACCTTTGTGTTTCTCTATAATAAATATATGGACTGCTCATGAACTTACAAATATTTTTAAAATTATCTTCTAATAATTTAATATAAACTAAAGGATTTTGACTACTATTTATAAGTATAGAATAAACTTCTAATTCTTTTAAAAAAGTTTCTGTAAATATGACATCGTCTTTATTCATTAGATTATTAATGTAAGTAATAAATACTTCTAAAAGCTCTTCTTTTTTTTCCAAATTAGTTATATTTAACATAAACAAGACAAGAAGTTTTTTATCTATAACTTGATGGAGAAATTGTATCAGTATTTCCTTTGTAAAAAACCTTGAAAAAGAAGCTACTTTTTTAAAGTCTTCTTCTCTAATTTTATCATCAAATTTGTACCTATAAAAGTAAAGGACAAATAAAAGATTTTCTTCTTCATTTTTATCCAAATCAAGAAAAGTTTTTTCAAATGATGGATATCCTAATGTTCTATCTAAATTGTACTCAATTATTTTAGAGATAGCTCTAATAAATATTATAGGGGATTTACTTAATTCAGGAGTTGCAAAGTCAAATATATAATGTGTACATAATGAAATCGAAGTAAATATTGTTTTAAGATCTTCTCTTTTTGTACTTACATACCAGTTAGTAAATTCGTTATGAAAGTTGATGCATAAATGAGTAAATAAATTTGATATTCCATAGTAATTATGTTCATTAAACAAATCTCTTCTATATATTGCAAGGCTACAAATATTACTTAAAAAAGTTATATCAATTTTATCACTCTTTTTTATCCCTTCATATATTTGTACATTGACCTTATTGATGTCTGCTTCATCTATTACAATTTTATCAATGTTACTAAAAATTAAACTTTTATGTCTTTCTATATATTTATCAAGTTTCTCTTTAAAAGAACTACTCACATGTTTATAAGCATTTATTGATAATACAGCATTAAGTATCTCTAAGTTAAATTCATTAAAGGTGCTAAAAAAATCTTCTACTTTTAATTTACCTTCTTCTGATAAATTCAGATACTCTACTTTTCCTTCAAAATAAATAGAAGAATCATTCATATCTTCTGGAAACTTCATAGATTCAAATACTTCTTCAAAAAGCTTTTTCACACCGTATTCTTTTAAAATCATTTAGCTATCCTTGGATAAACTCTATTGTTTTTATCATCACATAAGTCAACAAGAGATTTTATATAGTTTTCAGCATCTATTTTTACAGATTCTTGTAAAGGTAAAATAAGTAAATTTTCATAGTTTGTTAGCAAATTATTTAAACTATTTGAAATAGTAAAAATTTTTGTTTTTGAATTTTCTTTATTAACTAAATATATATAACGATCATGAAATTTATCAGATTTTAAATTAAACCATTTTGTATTAGATATTGGTATATTATAGTCTTTTAAGCTATCAAGATGTAGTTGTGTTTGTTCTATTGATTTTACAATTGTTGTATTCGTTTCACCATCCGGGGAAATAGAATTATCCCAACAAGAAATTAGACAAATACTTACATTAGCATTTGTTAAAAGTCTTAAATATTCCAAACTATTACTTGAAATAAAAGGGTCGATAATAAAAATCTCATATCCATCAATTTGTGTTATTTCATTAAAAAAGCTTTTTTAACTCCTCAAATGTATTTTCTTTTTTTGTGAGAAAATAACCTGAATCTTTTGAGTCTTTTTTATAATATTTATTAATTAAATTTGTTAAAAAGTTTGTGTTATGAGAAGATTCTTCTGTAGTTTGAATATTGGACCTACTATATCTTACAGTTGATATACTATGATCACTTTTTGATAGTTGTCCTCTTTTTGAAAATGTATTTGCAGGGAAATTGTAAGTATTTCCTATTACACCAATATTTAATCCAATACTTTTTACATAAAAATTCTTTTCTCTACATATCAATTTATTGGTGTCATCAAAAATCCAGTACTCTATTGAACTATCTTCATGAGGAGCAAATTCACAAAGAAATAGTTCTTCTTCATTTTCTTTTATAGTGTTTATTTCATCAAATATGACTTCATTGTAGTCATTGAAAACAATTAAATGTATTGTGAAAGATTTATCAAAAAAAGATTTCTGTTTTTTTAATATGTATGGTCTTTTTGTTTTCTCTTGGTTTGGCTTTGTTTCAACATAACACGGATTGCTTATATCTTCAATCCATTCTTTTACTTTAGCAATCTCATATGTTCCTATTCTTGATGAATATGTAGATTTAAATGGCTGTTTACTTTCTTTTTCAAGTAATTCAATTACATCAAATAAGAAAGTGTCTTTATCTTTATTTATTATGATATCTTCATAATATCTATTAAAAGAATCAGTTGAATGAGTTGTCATTGATATGGGTAAAGATAAAAAAGAAGGAGCTATATTTTCATATACTTCTCTTGAAACTTGTATAGTCTTTTTATTATCTAAAACTTCAATATCTTGTAGGAATTCCGTATATTCTTGGAATTCTTTTATCTCATTCATTTGAGAGAAATCAATTTTATTGTTATGATATAAATCATTATTACTAGTGAACTCGATACAAATTAATTTATCTTTTC
>OZ223244.1:0-617752 GCA_965140475.1 Arcobacteraceae bacterium | reverse complement strand
TTTTTTCATTGTTTTTTATTGTGTGTGAAAGTTGTAAAGTTCCAAAAACTTTATCCCAGATTGCCAAATATCCACCATAGTTTTTGTTGTAGTATTTTGTACTATGGTGTAGTTGATGTCCATAAGGGGAGATAAAAATATTTTCTAAAACTTTTGGATAAGAGAGTTTGATATGTGAATGTCTTAAATTTGAACCCATAAGTGAGAAAAAAAATAATATCACATTAACTCCAACTATCTCAATAACACCAATCATCGCACCAAAAAAGTATATAAATATTCCACTCACAAGCCCAATACTTATAGAATACCGCAGTGCAAACAAGATATTTTCAACTGGGTGTATTCTATAAAAGGTGAGTGGATTTAACACTTTTGCACTATGATGTACTTTGTGAAATTCCCAAAGAAATGGAACAGTATGTAGAAATCTATGTATCCAATATCTTGTAAAATCACTCACAATAAATAAGTGTGATACTGTATAAAGTATCATTACTGGTGTGTCATATGAAATATATGTTTACTTTGAAAAAAACCATAATTTTCAAAAATAGGTATTTTTTTAGTAAATAAGTGCAATCTCTTTGTGCACTTACATTACTATTGGAAAAATTATCAAGTATTTTAATAAAGTAAGAAAAAATAAAATAATAATAATCTAGTTTTGCACTAGGGTGTAGCCAAAGAGCTTTAGAGGTATTTACTTTATCCGTCTCTGTTTTTTATTACACCAATATAGATATAAATTATTGCAATAGTAATTGAAGATAAAATATAGAATCCAGATATGATTCTTCTATCTGGATTTATAAAATATTCTAAAAATAGAATCAACTAAACTAGTTTCAAGTATATCAGTCACCGTCGGCTTCTATTATTTTTGCCGTGACTTGATAATTCTTCAATTAAATCTAATATAATAAGCAATTACATGAATTTTATTTAAGCTTCTTCAAATAATTCTTTTGCTGTGTAGAAAAATCATCATTTTTAATTAATCTTGGCTGTAGTTTTCATTGCTTTATTGATAGTCTCTCTGAAGTTTCTTTTAATTTGCCCTTCTTGTTGCACCATAAGTTTTTAAAGTAGTCACCATAAGTTTTTAAAGTATTCATTGATTATTAAAAATACTGTTTTATAAGTATTTAAAGGATAGCATTGAATTGCTAAAACACTGAATTCTTACTTGTAGTAATATTCAGCTCTTTTATTATCTAGGATTATTTTCATATTTTTTACTCAAGCCTAGCTGTATCACCAAGTCTCCATTCTTTAAGTTTATAACTAGTTTTGTGTTAATCTATTTAAGATAATATACTATTAGCTTTTTTTAAGTTCAGATTTTATAAATTATTCTTCTTGAGTTTTATATATCCATTCATAAATATCATTTAAGATGAGTTTGTCCATTGTATGTACTAATAGTTAAGTGCAATTTCATTCACTCTTTGGTAATGGAAATATCTTTTTGTATATAAGATGTATTCTAAAGCATTTATTGATTTTATGAGAGTTTTTAAACAAAACTTATTCTTACTTCATCTTTAGCTTTTTATAGCTCTAATCTAAGTTGAAGTTTTATATCTTCATTCCCATGATGATAAAGTATCTAAATAATCTTGGTGTATCGATATAATCTTCATTTAGTTCTCCTAAAATATATGAAGGCTTGAACACTTTTCCAACTGATTTAACAATATTCTTTAAAATAACTCTTTCTACCATACCAAATTTCTTCTTTTTTTTCTATTGATTTTTTTAAAGTCTGAAATATTTTCAAATGCTTTTTTTGACTATCAATTAATATTACTTTTTCATACAATTGTTTTTAAAACCTGCTTATTTGTTTCATCATTTTGTGCATTTGCTAAAATTGTGGAAAATACAATTGCAAGTATAACTTTAAATATATTCATATTATAATTCCTTTCTAAAAATTCTAATAAAATTGTTTCTTTCTTTTTTATTTAAGTGCATATAAGCTTCTTTTGAGCTTTGTGAAGCTTCACCACCATGCCATAAAATTGCTTCTTGAAAAGTTTCTGGCTCTTCCATCATGTAATAACCTCAGGATTTTTCTTATTTAAAGTTAATTTATGTAGACTTATTCCCCATAAGTGGAGCAGTTCTCCATTCATCTTCCTGTAGCTTTAAATTCCACTTCTTCCATCAGCTTAAGTCCTTCTCCCATATCATGTAATAATATAGTCAGTAAAAGGAGAAATTTTATACACCAGAGTTTTGTAGTAAAAGAATCAATATGACATTTTACACAAGCAATTTGTTTAAACAAATTAAAACCTTGTTCCCCTATAAAGTTCTGTTATAGTTGATTTTAGTAGAAAAAGTTTTTCTATTTTTTAAATAAAATTCAATTGCTTCAAGTCTATGCAGTCTGGTAATATCTATAGGTGTACCAGCTCTTAATGTATCTCCTCTAGGAGCATTTAAGACAATGCTGTCTTGGGAGTTTTGTACAGGCTTCATTAGGAAAAATAGGGGAGTTGTAAGACCCATATCATTGATGAGCTGCTGCAGCTACTTTGATGCTTTCACTGATTTGGCTAATATTTGCCTTATCCAGCTAAATCTTCCTAACTTCTAAAAGTTTTTATGATTGATTGGACTAGTATACCCATATTTGCTTTTCCTGATATTCCATCATTATTTTTGTCAAATTCTATATCGGCATTTGCTAAAATATCATTGTTCATGAAATAGTTGCTCTAATAAGTCCTATACCATTTAATGGCAGGAGCTATTCTAAAAGTTAGTGAAACTTGTTCATTCATCTTATCCATAGTTTTCCATATGTGTAAATTGATTCTAAAATCCATGAAGTTGGTTGTTAGTATTGTATCTACTTCTCCATCAGGAAAGGTGTATTTTTATTTCTTCAAATGCTATAATCTCTGGCTTTAGCTTCATACTTTACATCTATGGGTCCCATTTATTGCTTATTTGTGACACCATATGTAGGCTCAGGGATTAGAGGGTTTTTTCTTAAAACCATTGTATCTGAGCATATTCTTGATGTTATTTTCAACCATTTGAGGGAATTGAAAGTTTTGGAATATACATGATCTAGATAATTGTAACCAGTATCATTATAAAGTGATTTCCTCTCCCATTATTTGGGTGACAACTCATACAGGTATTAGCATTGAAATAGAGGTCCTAATCCATCTCTTGCAGTTGTTGCACTAGGTGCTACTACCCAAGGGAATTCTAAAAAAACTTTTTCCTAAAATGAATTTATCTATATTCTTCATTAGTTAAACCTGTCAGATAGGATGTGAAAAGAGTATCTTTCTTTTGTTTACTAGTAAGTAAGTCTGCCGAACTATAAACGCTAAAAAGTTTTTCTTGTAGCAATTTCATTTGCTACAAGTGCTTTTTTTAATAAATGAATTTACTAGAACTGAAAAATAACTATAGATTTTTGTTTCTTCTGGATCTGTAACATCATCAGTACTCATAAGTTGACTACCATTTGCAGTTGCAATTGTCTACCATCTTCATCTCCAAGTTTTCGTCATTTCATTTTTAAGTTTTACAATTAGTTTAGCTTGCCATAGGATTAGTCTGGTTGAATTTGATAATCAAAGTGTCTGCTTTAGTTTTTGCTGTTTTATCTGATTGAATGCAATTTTTGATTCAATTTGAATTCATTAAAGTTCTCAATATCTCTTTTTTAGTCTTCTGCTGACAACTTTTGCATCAATAGGAGCATTCACCATATGATTTACACCTTTATATGTTCCCAGTTAAGAATATTTTTGAATCCTTGATAATTTGTTACAATATCTCTATGTGTATTGTCACTAGAAACAAGAATGTTCATCTTCTTCACTGATGGAGTTAAAACAGCAACTGCAATTCTTTCATTTGCAAGTTCAGATTTCATAAATACACCCATTCCTGCAGATAACTTGTTTTAAAGCTTCTTCTTTGAGCAATAGGTTTTTGAACTATCACTATTTATCTCCTGTTAACTTACAGCTCTGATAATGCAGCTTGTCATATAAACCATTTTCATTCCAAGCATTAGCAATAACTTTCTAAATCATCATACAATTTTTTGAGCACTAGCTTTTAAATAAGCTAATCTTCTTGGAGCATCTTTATCTGTAGTAAAGTCAGTTAAAGGTCTCTGACCTGCAGTTAAAGCACCTTTAGTAATCGAATCTTTTACAAAGTTGCTATAATCTTGATCTTGTCCCCAAAGTAAAAACTCAACGGCATGGTATCCTGTTGCTACATTTGCTTCTCCACCATTTTCATTGAGTGCTGTTATTGCATCAACTGTGATATTTGTCACATCTACACTTGAACTTCCTTCACCACCTGGGTTGAATGTACCTTTTGTATCTATGATATTTCCTGAAGTTTTAGCACCTTTTGCATCAATAGTATAATCAATCATATTTTCATCCAATGGCCAAGCATTGATTTGTCCCTCTAAAGCACCATAAGTATCAGCAACCCAACCTTCTTCTGCATCAATAGGACCATTTGAAAGTCTAAATGCTTCAGTTAAACCATAAGATTCTCTTGATATTAACCAAGCAGCTTTTGCATTTGCTAAAGTATCTTTAGTTGGATTTGATGCAAATTTATCAATAGCTATTTGTAAAAGTTTTGCATCATTTAAGGCATCTTTATAGTTGTCATTTGCTATGTTTGCATAAGCTTCTAATAGTGATGGTTCACTTTGTACTTTTGCAGTTGATGGGTTGTTAGCTGTACAACCACTTAAAGCCAATATAGCCGCAAGACTTAGTCCTGTAATCATTGTTTTTGTTGTTTTTATCATCATCATTCCTTTTATTTTGTACCTAAAAAGCCAATCTCTTTATCTATTATATGTAAACCACGACCCTCTAAACCTACTATTTCCATTTTGTCAAGAATACCTTTGAATAATGCTTCCTCTTCATGCTGTTCACTTACATACCATTGTAGAAAATTAAATGTTGCATAATCTTTTTGATTGAGTGTTAACTCTACTAACTCATTGATTTTACTTGTAATAAAAAGTTCATGTTTATATGTTTGTTCAAATACATCTTTAATATCTTTAAAGACAGTATCTGGTGCTTCTATACCTGAAATAATTGCTTGAGAACCAGTTTCATTGATATAATTGAAAAGTTTATACATATGACCTAGCTCTTCTTTTGAATGATCTGCTAGAAACTTTGCAGCTCCATCTAAACCTTGAGCTTTACACCAAGATGACATTGAAAGATATAAGTTTGAAGAAAAGTGCTCCAAATTTATTTGATGATTTAATTTATCTAATACCTCTACTTTTAACATTTAATTTTCCTTTATTTATGTTATAATAAAGTTCAATATTTTATTGAACACCATAAGTTAAAGATGTGTAGTTTGACGGCTTACACCTTTAACTTTCCCTTATTTAAAATTTTTTCATCGATTTAATTTGTAAAATGTTTCTGTCTATAATGAATTCCATTTACCTTTGAATTTTTTTTAAAAAAATTTAAAAATTGTTGTAAAAAGTTCATATCTAATAACCCCTTTCAAATTAAATTCAAATAATGAATCTATTATTATATTAATATTCATTATCAATATTGAATTGTAATATAAAGTATCTTAATTATTTCTTATATTGATAGTTATTATCAGTATTGTTTAAAATATGTTTATAATTAATTAAGTTAGAAGTATATATTATACTTTAATGAAAAAAAGGAATAGTTATGAGGATATATTGTGGGAATTTGTAATTTTGGTTTAAATGAACATAAGCCTTTTTTAAAAGAAGAAACACACCATCACCACCATGAACATCATGGAGAAGAGCATGGTCATACACATGATCATAGAGGGACAGATAAAAAAGTATTAAAAATAGCATTATCGATAACATTTATAACAATGTTGGCAGAGTTTTTTTATGGTTTTTTATCACACTCGCTCGCACTTATTTCAGATGCAATTCATATGTTTACACACTCTTTTGCACTGATTATATCTCTTGTAGCAATTATTATAGCAAGTAAAGAAGCACCGCTTAGCAAAACATTTGGATATTATAGAGCTGAAGTATTAGCTGCATTTATAAATGGAATTACCATAGTACTTTCTATTTTATGGATATTGTATGAGGCTGTTGGTAGATTTCTCAATCCTCAAACAATTGATGTTAAAACAGCTATGATAGTTGCAGTTATAGGTTTAGTAGTAAATATTATTACAGGTTTTATTTTAATGCAAGGTGATAAAAATAATATAAATTTAAAATCAGCATTTGTCCATATGTTAAGTGATGCATTATCTTCTGTTGCTATAATAATTGGATATATTGTTATCTCATTTACAAACTGGTATTTTATTGATGTTATTCTAGCAGTTTTAGTGGCTTTTGTTATTGGAAGATGGGCTGTTGATGTTTTAAAGCATTCTGTTAATACACTTATGGAAAGTTCACCCATAGAGATAGGGGAGGTGAAACAATATATTGAACAATACAAAGAGATTATTGAGTTACATGATGTACATATTTGGGAAATAACACAAGATATGTACAATATGACGGCACATGTAAAAATAGATAAAACTTCACTAGAAAATTATGAACAGCTTTTACAACAGATAAATAGCGAGTTAAAAGAGAAGTTTAAAATAGTACATACTACCTTTCAGTTTGAATGGTAGTATTAAAAAGGAGTATTATTTGTTCTGACACTCTTGACAAATACCATAGAGCATCATATTATGACTTTGAAGTTTGAATCCATTTTCAATAGCAACTAGCTCTTGTATTTTTTCAACTTCCGCGTCATAAAATTCTACAATCTTTCCGCACTCTACACATACCATATGATCATGATGAGAAGTAAGCGTTAGTTCATATACTTTACTTTCAAAGCCATCTATAGAGATTCCTTTAACTATATTTAACTCTTCAAGAAGACTTATAATTCTATACACGGTTGCAATACCAATATTAATATTGTGTACATCTTTTACTTTTTTACCTATATCTTCTGCACTTAAGTGTTTATCAGAATCAAATAATATTTTTAAAACATATTCTCTTTGTACTGAGTTATTAAGGCCTAATGATTTGATTAGTCCTCTAAATTTTAATACATACTCATCGTAAGATATGGTTAAATTTTTTTTCATATTTGTACCTTTATAATATAATAAGTTCAATTTATCAATTATGATAATTAGTATCAAAAATATTATCAAAGAATAACTTTACTTAATCTTAATAGTGATAATAATTATCATAAATTACTGAACCCATTATTGTGCTAATTTCTTATATTATTGAATAAAGAAAGAATTTGATACAATCTCATTTATGAAATTAAAAATCAAATTTTTATTGTTATTCCCTATTCTTTTATTTGCACATCCCCACACATTTATAGATTTGTATCCTATTGTTATCTCTGAAGGTAAGATTATTAAAAGTATAAAATTTAAGTGGGAAATGGATGATATGTCATCACAACTTTTACGAATGGAATTTGATCAAAATTTGGATGGTAAAATAGATGATAATGAAAATAAATATATAGAAAAAAACTTTTTTCAGCCATTAAATGTTTATGATTTTTATACTGATATTATGGTTAAAAATAAATCTATCAAAACAAAGCCAATTAATTTTAGGGCTTTTTTTTCTGGTGATAAAGTTGTTTATAGTTTTACAGTAGAGATAAATGCAAATAAAAATGATCTTTATATAGATTTTTATGATACAGATAATTTTGTAGCTATTGTTTTAAAAAAAGAATTTGTCATATCATTAGTAGATTTTTATATACAAGGTATTGACAATGATTTCTATTTTGCACACAGGTTAGGCTTTGGAAAGGAAAAATAGTTGAGTGAATTTTACAATAACTTTATATCACAAATAACACTTTGGCAATACACTTTAAATAAAACAATATCAAGTTCCATAAGAGGTGCTGAAGATTCAAATAGTTTTGTTGTATATGCAACAGTTTTATCTATTGCTTTTCTTTATGGTCTTATACATGCAGCAGGACCAGGGCATGGAAAAGCTTTAGTTGCCTTGTATTTTACAAAAGGAAAAAACAATTATAAAGATGCGTTTGCTATAGGATATTTGATATCTGTTATCCATGCAATTTCTGCTGTTGTTATAACTTTTGTTCTTTATTTTGTCTTTAAAACAATGTTTAGACAGAACTTTAATCAGTTTTCTCATTATGCAATGTTGGCATCTGCTTTCTTAATAATTGTTATTGGAGTATATCTTGTTATTAAGGCTATCATAGAAAAAAGGAAAAAAATTCAAGAAAATAAGTCTCAATATACTTATAATGATAAAAGCAAATATAGTATTGCTTTGAGTGTGGGAGTTGTTCCTTGCCCTGGTGTTATGACTATTGTATTGTTTTGTATTTTATTAAAGAAATTTTTATTGGGTATATTAGCAGCTATAACTATGAGTATTGGGATGGGACTTACTATATCAATCGTAGGTATTTTATCTGTAGTTTTTGCAAAAAAAACAGAAAAATTTGTTCATACAAAAGGATATATTCTTGAAATAATTAGTGGAATACTTATAGTTTTACTAGGGTTCTTTTTATTAAGTTCAATATATCCTAGTTTATAATTAGAGAGATTGCTTTAAAAGAATCTCTCTTTTTTAATTATTAAGATAAAGTTTTATCCTTTGATCCCATCAACTCTAGGCAATAACAAAAATTCTTTTGTTTGTATAAAATACAAAATAAAAGGAACAATCCAAAATAGTATAGATATATACATCAATATCATAGAATAGTTTGGAAAAAATGGTATTAAAGTTCTAGATAGTGTTGCAAAAATAAGTAAAATAACACCAGTAGCTATCCACCAGTTCGATTTAAGAACTCTTCCTGTATGTACATGTGCAATAATAACCATAACCATAAAAAAGGATATTCCAAAAGCACCAGTTGTTAAAAAATGTCTAAAATGAGTTTCATTTCCAAAATTATCTAGATGAGAAAAGCCTAAAAAGCCATAACCTAATGCCATCATAATAACAACACAACTTAAATACCAAACAAAAGGTTCTTTTAGTATGGATTCAAACTTGAGATTATAGTCATTTAAAATTCCTAAAATTGCAGCAAAACAAGCAAATCCTAACCAGCTTAAAACAGAATTTGTTGGATAAAAATACTCTATAGTTGTAAATAAAATGACAGTAAATATTGCTAAGTTATAACGAAAAGGTTTTGCTATAAATACATCATCTAATTGTTTGTGTTCAAGTATTTCATTGATAGCTTCCATATTTACCCGTCTTAATGCAAGTAAAGTAAGAATCATAAATCCACCGACACTTACTTTGAGAATCTCTAATGAATTTAGGGAAATGAGTTGTGCTTTGGAAGCAAAAAAGAGTATCTGTAAAACTGTGAGAAATACTATAGTATAAGCAATACTTGCATGTCTTTGTAATCTATCTAAAACTACAGGTTTAAAAGCCCATACTATAATATAAATCCACAATGCTATATTAATAAATCCTACAACATAAACACCTACAATATCAATAGACCAAAAGCTTACTCTTCCAGCAATCCATAAGAGAATAATATTACTTAGTCGTTTTCCTACTATTGGAATAAGTCCAGGGAAAAGTTCTGGAAGACCCGTAAAAATAAAAGCCATAATTCCTGCGACTCCAACTCCAAATAACATTTCATAGATATGCCAACTCAAAGGATCATCAAAAATATTTAATCTTCCACTAAATACAAAACTCCAAAGAACCATAGGTAATACCATATAAAGTGGAAGTATTAAAAATATTGGACGAAATCCATAAGCTAAATAGGGAGGAATATTATCTTCATCGGGATAAAATTTATAATGTTTTGTAGCATTTTTTTTCTGATTAATTTCCATTATATTACCTTTATTTCAAATGTATTGATAACATCACAGTCAGTTAAGAACTCTTGTGTTTTATTAAAAATAAATTTATCATCTCTATTGTTTTTTTCTTCATCTATTGTATATGTTTTGATAATTTCACCGGGGTCACTTTTTAAAAGTAAAATTTTATCACTTAAACGAATCGCTTCCATTAAATCATGTGTAATAAACAGAACACTTGTACCAAACTCTTCACAACTTTTAAGTACAAAGTCTTGTAACTCTCTTTTGAGACCAATATCAAGTGCTGAAAAGGGTTCATCCAAAAAAAGTAATCTTGGTTTGGTGATTAAAGTTCTTGCAAAATTAACTCGCTGTTTCATCCCTCCACTTAAATCTTTTGGATATTTTATAAAATCTTTCTCTTCAAGTCCAAATCTTAGAGCTATTTCACAGGCTTCCTTGTATGCTGTTGTATATTTTTTTGTTGCAATAATAGGGAGCATTATATTTTCTACTACTGTTTTCCAAGGAAGTAACCTAGCATCTTGAAAAGCAAAAGCCGATGAGGTAAAACTATTTGTTATCTCTCCTTCTGTAACATCAAGAAGATCACTACAAAGTTTTAATAGAGTTGTTTTTCCACCACCACTTGGACCTACTATACTTATTACTTCACCTTTTTTTAGTTCAAAATTGATATTATTTAAAATTTGTGTAAATCCAAAATAAAAATTTAATTCACTTACTTTTAATCTCTCCATGACTCAACCTCTTTTTTAATTGGTTCTAAAACAATATATTCAACAAAAAGTAAAACACCAACCATTGTCATGACCAAAGCTAAAGCAGTTGGGGTATCAAGATGACTTCTAGCAATTGCTAGTGAAGCTCCAATACCATCATTGGCACTTAAGAGTTCTGCCATAATTACAATTTTCCAACTCATACCAAGTGCTGAAACCCAAGATGGAAAGAGATATGAAAAAAGATGAGGAAAATAAAGGTCTTTGCATTTTTGCCAAAAACTTAAATGAAAACTATCCATCATCTCCTTTAAATCTCCTTCTAAAGTTCTACTTCCTTGTAATGCACCAACAAATACAATAGGGAAAGAGGCAATAACAACTGTAAACATCACAGTCATATCTCCAAAACCAAACCAAATCATGGCTAGTACGATCCAAGCTATAGGTGGAATACCCACTAAAATAGTAACAATAGGACGACTCATAACAGAAGCTGTGATGAAGTATCCAGCAATTAGCCCAAAAAATGTTCCAATAGTTAAAGATATTCCAAATCCCATCATGCCTCTTTTTATAGTAAGCAGTAAATCTTCTATAAACTCTTGTTGTTCAAAAAGTGAAAAAACAGTTAGTAATACCTCTTTAGGGGAGGGTAAAACTAAGTCACCATAGATTTGATTTCCCATATCCCAGAAAGCCAAAAAAAGGAAGATTGAGGCAATACTACCCCAACCACTCCATAAAAACCAAGGAAAATCTTTGAGTATTTTTATAATGGTTTTCATTTAAAATACAAACCTTCATCAGGTATTTTGCCACCTAAAAGTTTTGGCTCATTCTCCAGAAGTATTTGAAAAAACTTTTCTAAATCTTCTTTAGCATCCATTGCACTTACCGCTTCAATTTGAACATTTGGTATTGAAAGACTTACCGCTTTTGGTGAAAAGAAATCTATATATTCTTTTACTAAAAATCCAGCTTCTTGTGGATTATTTTTATACCAAGAAACAGCTTTTTTATACTCCTCTTCAACTCTTACGGCTATTTGATTATCAAGTTTACCCACAACAGCAACAGCAGCTTGTGGAATTCTTCCATCTACTTGAAAAACTTTTCCCACTCTTTTTGCAAGTTCACACTTCGATAAATGTCAGGTGCAATAAGTTTTAGAGGAAATGAACCTGTTTTAATCATAGCCATTGAAGTTGCAGGTTCTGCTAAAAGGACATTGTCTGCTCTTCTTAAAATAAGCATTTGCATAGCATCAGGAGGTGTTGGTGCATACTGTATATCAAAATCTTTTTTAGGATTGAGTCCCGCTTTTTTCATAATAGCTTGAAGAACAATATCTGGCATATCGCTTCTAAAAGGTACTACTATCTCTTGCCCTTTTAAATCTTCAATAGTTTTGATATTTTTATCTCTTGATACAATTTCTAAAATTCCCCAAATTGATACATTTAGAATTTTTATATCCTCTTTTTTATTGTATAAATTTGCAGCAACATTTGTGGGAATAGCAACGATATGAGCCTCTTTTTTAAAAGTATGGCTCTTAATTCATCTGGATTTTTCCATAGTCTAAATTCTACTTTTGAAGCTACATCAGCTAAAGCTCCACTTTGAATCATTTTAAAAAATGGATGCGAAACTGTAGCAACGGGTCCTGCAATGATAAGTTTATCCATCTTTTCTACTGCAAAAACATTGACAATAAATAAGAATAGTAATAATAGTTTTTTCATTAGAAACTCACATTCATACCAGCAAAGTAGTATCGTCCACTGCTACTTCCCAGTATATCATCGATTTTTTTATCAGTTAGATTATCTATACCAGCATAGAGTGAGATATGTTTTGTATAATCATAGTTGATATTCCAATTTAGTGTTGTATAACTGTTTGTTGTACTATCTACTATTGTTTCTGTTGGAGTACCTCTATTGATAGTTTCTTGGTAGTATTGCTCCCCTACATATTTTGCCCCAATTGAACTATCGATATCTTCAGTGATATTGTAAGCAAGTTTGAGATTTATAATTCTATCTGGATTAAATTCTAGATCTTCATTTGTTTGTTCATTTTTTGTTTTAAGTTCTGTCCAATTAAATTGAATATCAAGCTTATTATTAATTTGATGTTGAATACCTAGTTCCATACCATAACTTTTTGCTTTATCTAGATTTTCAAAAGTATAATAAGTACCTTTGTTTACTTGACTTATTAGATCTTCAATCTTATTGTAAAAAAGTGCAAAATCATATTTTGTATTTTTAATTTGCCCATTAAAGCCTACTTCATAAGTTAAAGTAGATTCAGGTTTTAAATCATAAGTAGTTTTTCCTAAAGTGGCATCTGCTGTGTCGGCTCCTCTTTGCATACCACTTGCAGTATTTTTAAAAATATACAATTCTCTTAAGTCAGGGGCTCTGTATCCTTGTGCAACATTTACTCTTACATTAAACTCTTTTGAGAAGTTTTTAATAGCTCCAAATTTAAAAGTTGCTTTACTATCATTATTGCTTATATCATCATATCTTGCACCAAAAATAGCATTAAGTGTATCATCTATAGTCCATTCATCTTGTAAATACACTGCTTTATAATCTACATTTTTTTCAGTCAATTCACTAGATTGAGTAAAAACACTTGCTTCTCGCTTCTCTTTTCTTGATTCAACACCAGCTGTTAAGAGATGACTTTCGTTTAAAAAGTAGTTTGCTAGAGCTTCAAAACTTCTCACATCTACATTTGCCGTCATACCATTTTGAGCAGAGTCTGCTTGACTTGAATATTTTAGTTCACTCCAATAAGGTGTTGTAGTTGTATTTTTCTTTTCATAATAACTTTTATACCCTCTAAGTTGTACAACTAAATCATCAGTTGCATTTATTTTAAAATCAATTGCAGTATCGAGTCTTTTATTTTTGTCTTCTGAATCTACTGGTATATTATATACAGGTATAAAACCAGCCCCTGCAGCAACATTTGATGGATGAAAATATCCTATATAGCTTCCATTTCTCTCTTCATCAAATTTATTGAACTCAAATCCAGCTATTATGCTATCACTAAATTCATATTCAATTCTTCCACCGTAAGTTAATATATTACTTTCCTCTTTATAAGTAACATTATGAAGGTAGTTATCATTTAAACCATTTAATTGTGCAGATAATCCCACGGCAGCTGATGGCTTCACATTGGTTACTCCTGTAGGTATTTGTTTTACATAAACATCTGCATTTTCTTGTTGTGTATAAGGTGTTGTTTTTGTTTTATTTATATAAAAGCTATAACCTAGTTTCTCTTTTTTCCCTTTTACACTTAGATTAATATTTTTATTTTCATCATCTCCATGTTCATTTTGACCATATCTAATACCAAAATTTACAGTAGGAGTAGAAGTTGGTTTTTTTGTGATAATATTTATAATACCACCTGTTGCATCCGCCCCATATAAAGTACTCATAGGACCTTTTACTATCTCTATTTTTTCTATTTGGCTAGCTGGAATTCTATCTAAGTCATAAGGATTTGATACTTCCCCTCCTAATCTTCTTCCATCAACTAAAATGAGTGTACCATTTGTACTCATTCCTCTTATACTGACAGAAGATTTTGATTTACTACTTGCATTGGGAAATGTTCCATATTGTATATTTAACCCAGAAGTACGACTTAAAATATCTTTGAGTGATTCTGCACCCATTTTTTTAATATCTTGTTCTGTTATTACTGAAACACTTGCAGCTACACCATCAATCTTTTTTTCTGTTTTCGTTGCAGATGATATTGTTACAACATCTTCTAATACTATTGTGTCATTTGCCATTAGTAAATTAGAAGCTATGATACTTAGTAATATCGTTTTTTTCATTTTATTCTCCATTTTGTATTCTCATTTAAGATTAAGACAGCCTATTTAGGCTATCTACAGCGAATAATTTTTTGTATCATAGTAACCCTTTTTTGAATTATACTATTAATGATAATCAATATCATTGACTTAAATCAAGATTTTATCGTAA
This sequence comes from Arcobacteraceae bacterium, assembly GCA_965140475.1. Taxonomy (GTDB): domain Bacteria; phylum Campylobacterota; class Campylobacteria; order Campylobacterales; family Arcobacteraceae; genus JAIOSF01. The sequence goes on along the minus strand of OZ223244.1, from coordinate 603,072 downwards.
TTGAAAACTAATAGGTAATATAAGTGTTGTAGTATTTTTTGGTTTTGGTAAATTTTCAGATATAATAGCTTTTACTGCATTAAGCGCGGCATCGTCTAGATGTTTTTTCCCTGAAGATTTATGAATAAAATATGATAATAGTTTTCCTTTTGAATCTATTGTAAGTTTTACTTCAACAACCCCAGTCCATCCCATCCGTTTAGCAATATTTGGATAAATAAGATTGGAGAGTACCATATCACGGATAATGGCAAAATTTGTTTTGATAAAAGCTTGTTTTTGAGCTTGTTTATTTGGCTGCGTTGATTCTGGTTTTACGATATCTTTGACTATTTCTTTAACCTCTTTTTTTATAGGTTCTGGTTCTTTGATAGGTTCAGGTTTTGGTTCTTGTTTTTTGTGAACTATTGGTTTATGTTTTGGTTCTTTTGTTTTTATAGGCTTTGGTTTTGGTTTTGGTTTTTCAACTTTTTTTGGTTCAGGTTTTGGTTCTTGTTTTTCAATAACCTTAGGCTTTGGTGGTTGATAACTTACCAAATCTATAGAAACCATTTTTTCTTTGTCTGCTTGTTTTATAAGTTTGTCATCACTTAATAGTACTACTCCTAAAATTATTGAGTGCATCAAAAGAGAAAAAAATATTCCTTTTGATTCGTTTGTTTTAATCCATGCCATTGAAAAATTCCTCAAGAGTTAATATGTTATCCAAACTTGCCATTGTTCGGGAGTAAGAATAGATTTAATTTTCATAAGTGCTTCAATTTTGTATTCTAAAGCTTTTTGTTTGAGAGTCGTTATATTGTCAATTTTGTTTTGAAGTTGTGCATCAAAAATAGAGGTTGTTTTCTTTACCTCTTTTTGAATTGATTTTTCAAGTAAAAATATCTCCTGCATAAGAGGATGGTACTTGCTATGCATAATTGGTCGTACTTTACTAGCCAGTTGTGCTTGTTGTTCCTCATTGAGTTTAGTCTTTCCAGATTTAAATATTTTTCCGCCAGGAAAGGGGAGGGTTACCATATCATGAACCAGCATCTTTATGTTTTTTTGTGCTTGTTTCGTTTTATTATCTGCTCCAAAGAGAGAGATGGCTGCTATTAGTAAGGTTGTTATAACTATTTTTTTTCTATGCATATTTGGTATATCCTTGTAAAAATTGTTTGATTGGCTTGCTACTATCTTGCAGAATTCGCTGGCTAGTTGAAATTGATAATTGATATCATATAATACTTTTTCTTAAATTTTCTATAAAAAAATTTGATATATCAAAAAAAATAAACTTAATGCCCATCACAATAATTGGAAGTATGCATATACTTTGAGGTTTCAGGTTGCAATAAAGTATGTGTTACTCCAAAATGTTGAAGTTTATGACGAATCTTTTCTAAAAGTTGTTCTATCTCTTTGATAGCTTGATTATTTTTCAAAATAATATGTGCCGAAAAATATTTCTCTTTTGATGATGGATGTATCAAATGTAGATCATGAATTGCTTCTATTTCATCAAATGATAACAACATTTTTTCATACTTTGAAATATCTTCTTTATTTGCATCCATAAGACTCATAAAGCTTTCTTGTAAAACACCAAAACTACTTTTTAATATATAAACTCCAAAAAGAAATGTTATGATAGGGTCAATATATGGAGTATTTAAATACATAGTTGCAATTGCTCCAATTATTACCCCAAGAGATATACCCGCATCACCTAACATGTGAAGGTATGCAGCTTTCATATTTAAATCTTCGTTATGAGAATGTTGGTGATTGCAAGAATGGGAATGTTCATGATCATGGTTGTGTTCTTTATGTCCATGATGATGGTGTAAGTGGTGATAGTCTTTAAGTAAATATGCACTAATTCCATTTACAATCAAAGCAACAGTTGCCACGAAAATAACACTATTTGTTTCTATAAGTATTGGATTAAAAAATCTTAAAACAGCTTCATAAAGTATATAGGTCATGGTGATACATAAAAATAGAGAATTGACAAAAGCAGCCATCATCTCAGCTCGAACAAAACCAAAAGTCATTTTTGAACTAGCAGCTTTTAGAGCATAATATGCGGCAATCAATGCCACAAATAAAGCTAATACATCTCCAAGATTATGCAAAGCATCCGTAATCAAAGCCAACGAATTAGAAATCGCACCATAAACCAACTCTAAAATAACTATTGTTATATTTAACATAGCTACAAACATAATTCGTGAATTAACACTAACTTTTTTTTCCATTAAAAATTTCCTTTTATTAAAATAAATCTATACTTCATCTTATGCTATGAGTATTTTAAGTCCAATAAGTATCAAAACAATACCACCAAATTTTTCTGCATTTTGTTCATATTTAGCTCCTGTTCTTTTTCCTATATACACTCCTAAATAACTAAATATAAATGTAGTACAACCTATCACTACTACTGAAACATAAGGATTTAAATCAAATAAATGAAGTGTAAATCCAGCTGCCATAGCATCAATACTTGTGGCTATGGCTAGTGTTAAAATAATGCGATTTGAGACACATTTTATCTCCTCTTCCACTTTTTCTTGATATGATTCATAAATCATCTTTGCCCCAATCAAAGATAAAAGAGCAAAAGCGATAATACTATCATATCCACTAATGTACTCTTTTAATCCAACTCCACCAAGATACCCAATAAGCGGCATCAAAGCTTGAAATAAACCAAATAAAAATCCTGCTTTGAAAGCAATAATTTTAATGTTTTTTTTTCTCTTTTATTCCAAGGCCGATAGAAACAGCAAAAGCATCCATACTCAAAGCAATAGCTAAAATCAAAACCTCAAACATCTGAGTTCCTATAAATTAATAATAACAATATAAAAAATAGTAATCCACTAAAAACAAAAGGTAAAGAACTTGAAAATCCATATAATATAGTACTCACTAATGGACCAAAAATCATCCCTATCCCATTAGCTGAAGATACCGTGCCTGCTGCATATCCTTGTTCATGAGCTTCAACAGAATTGGCTGTTATTGACATAATAGATGGAAACAAAAATCCCATCCCAAGACCAAATAATGAAGAGAATAACAAAGAAACCCAAATCTCTAAAGAATATGCCATCCCAATCATTCCCATAGCCAAAAGAATAGTCCCCAATTTCATAAAAGTATGAGGTTGCAGTTTTGTTATTTTTGTAACAATTATTTGAGCTACTATAAGAGTAAAACCTATACTTCCCAAAATATATCCTGTTACTTTTGCAGCCTCTAGGTCATTGAGTTTAAAAATATCAAGTGCAAAAAAACCTAAACAAGAATTAATAGTCATAAAAGCAAACATAGCTAAGAAAGCAGAAAATATAGGGATAAAAAGCCTTTTATCAAAAAACTTTGTTGTAACTTCTTGTTCAATATGAATTTTAGGAGCTCTTTTAATACTAAAATACAAAACAATAGCAGCTATAAATGGCAATATTGCAAAAGTATAAAGAGGCATTTCAAGCCCGTAAATAGCCAATGCCCCGCCTGCAATAGGACCTAAAACCATACCAATACCATTTGCGGCTCCTAGTTTTGCCATATAATTAGATCTAAGATGTGGCTCAACTTTATCAGCTACAAATGCAGCTGAGACTGGCGATATGGCAGAATAAAATATACTAATGGCTCCTCTTGTTAAAATAAGAACAATTAAGGATACAATAACTAAAGGAGGATTTTCTAAAGCAAAATCTATGAAAATTGCTAACACAAGATAAGAGATAGCTATCCCTAAAACTCCAGTTATAAGTACTGGTTTTCTTCCTATTTTATCACTTTTTTTACCCCAATATCTGGCAAAAAACACCCATGCTATTGCTCCAAAAGTTACCGTAAATCCTGCATGCCATTCTTGCAATCCAAGATTTCTAACTATTGGTCCAACCACTGGCATAAAAGCCATACCCGCAGTTGCACATAAAATATTTGTGAGCATTAATGGTTTAATTTCTTTCATATTCAATTCCTTTAAAAAATAATAATACATACATCATTGAAATAAATGAAAACAAAGAAGCAACAATAATCATAGTGCTATAACCAAAAGTTCCTGATAAAGATACTCCAAAAGCACTAGCTAGAACTCCTATGAGCATAAAAGGGAAAAATTGTAGAGCATATTCTGTAGTTGGAGATTTTGTTGATAATTGATCCATCATTAAAGCATGAATAATTGGCATAGATGCACTATAACTTATAAAAATAACACTCATAGATAAAGAAGCAAATAAAATATTTGTGTATCCATTAACTAAAAATAATAGTGTTAAAAACCCTAAACATTCAAAGACACTAATACCAATAAGCATCGTTTTTCTTGAGAATATTTTTAATAAATATCCACTAATTACAGAAGCAATAATTCCTAAAATACTTCCAACTACTCCATTTATAAAGCCAATTTTATCTAAGCCATAACCAATATCAACCAATATGGGACTTAATAAAGCATAAGAAATACACATTCCTATTGGATAAAGAATTAACAAAATAAGTAGTAAAACTCGCCCTTTTTTATTCCAAAATTGAAAAAAAAGTTTCCATGATATATCATGAGTAGTATGTTCAACTACACATTTTGATTCTTTATAAAGTAACAATTGAATAAAAGTAATAGTTGTAATAAATGCTAAAAGTAAAACTGTCAAACTCCAACCAAAATACTCATAAATAGTTAAAGCTCCTCCTACTCCTAAAATATTTCCAATTATTCCTCCAGAAGTTTTAAGTGTTCCGCCTAATCCTCTTTCACTTTTTGTTAAAAGTTTAAATGCTAAACCTTCAGCTGCTATATCTTGAGTAGCAGCTAAAAGCCCCACTAAAATTAAAGCAGTGATTATGATTAATTTATCTTCTATTACATCAAAAAAAGAGGTAAAAATGATTGAAACTATCAGCAAAAGTTGAACCATTTTAAGAAAACCAGAATAATTTCCATGGTGATTAGTAACATATTTGTCTACCAAAGGTGCCCATAAAAATTTTATTACCCACACCAAACTAATCAAAGAAAAAAACCCCAATTGTTCAAGTGGCATCCCACTTTTTCTCCAAATTGCAATAATTGCAACTGAAAAAAAAGAGAACCCTACATATTGAGTAACATATAAACTAGCTAATAATAAAATAGATTGAGGAGTTAAACAAGAACATTTATTCATTTATATTCCAATCTTTAACTCTTTGTTGTGCTTGCCACATACCATAGTATCTACCATTTTTTGTTATTAGCTTATCATGTGTACCGCTTTCAACAATTTCTCCATTATCAACCACAAGTATATTATCTGCCCCTGCGATAGTTGATAGTCTATGAGCTATAACAATAACAGTTTTATTTTCTACCAGCTTATCTATGGCACTTTGCACTGCAACTTCACTTTGAGTATCTAGTGCGGCCGTAGGCTCATCAAGGATTACAATTGGAGCATTTTTTAAAATAGCTCTTGCTATTGATATTCTTTGTCGTTCACCTCCACTTAAACTTCCCCCAATATCTCCTATTTTTGTATTGTATCCATTTGGCAATCTTGTGATAAATTCATGGCAATAAGCACTATTTGCTGCATCTTCTACCTCTTTGTCTGTGGCATTTGGATTTGCCATACGGATATTGTTTATGATAGTATCATCAAATAAATAAACATCTTGAAACACAACGGAGATATTTTTCATCAAATCTTCAGGTGTCATATTTTTGATATTTATTCCACCAATTTTGATACTTCCACTTTGTGGGTCAGCATATCTCATAATCATTTTAGTAATAGTGGTTTTACCACAACCAGAGTGTCCTACAAGTGCTGTCATTGTTTTATTCGGCATAGCGAAACTTACATTTTTCAGTGCTTTTGTTGAGTGATTATGATAAGCAAAACTCACATTTTCAAACTCAATGTTATAATCTTTTATGGTTCCCAATGGTTTGTTTATTTTGAGAGGTTCAATATCCAAAATAGATTTAATTCTTTTAAATGCTGAATCCATCAAATCAAATACCGATACTACACCTAAAAAGATTGATAATGGTTCAGCAAGTCTTGATATGACAATAATTGCAGCAGCTAGAGTAATAAACGACAAGGTATTATCAAGAACAAAAAATGCCCCAATAAATACAAGTATTAGTAGTGTTACTTCTATCAAAACTCCCATTAGTACAAATGGAACTTGTCCTTTATAAAGTCCTTGTTTTTGTACTTCTTTGACATAAGCTATTGAGTCTTGTAATTTTTGTGCATTTACACCTACTTTATTGACAGCTTTTAGTACTGGTAAGCCTTGAATATACTCTACAAAATCTGATTCTAATACCCCATTAGCCTGATTGTATTCACTCTTATCTTCATAAGAAGCTCTTCTTTTCCAGCTATATAGTGGAATAGCAAGAGGAAGCATCGCAAGCATTATAAGTGCAAGTCGCCAATCTACAAAAAAAGTAACTACAATTATCGTTATAGGTACAATTACAATTTGCAAAAACATAGAAGCTACCATCCCCATGTGTAATACAGATTCATCTACATTGCTTGAAAAAGTAGAGTTAAGTTCACCTGTTTTATAAGTAGAAAGTTTCTCTAATGGCATCTCTCGTAAAGCAATTCCAAGTTTTGTTCTTAGATCATGTGTTACATCGACAATTTTTCCATTATAGTCAAAATCATGTCCTTTCCATTTTGCCAAAAAAGATAATATACTAAAAAGTACCATCAAACCAAGATAAAGGACAATATCAGATATTACTAGTGTATCTGCGAACATTGATAAAAGTAGTGGATAAAACATACCAAAAGCAAGACCTTGAAATACAAATGCTAAAGTAAAATAGACCAAACTTTTTTTAAAACCACTTCCGTATTCACCTGCTAACTCTAAAGTTAATTTATAGATAGCATACATAGAGGCAAATTGATTCTTTTTCATTTTATACCTCCTATATGGTGTATATCCCAATTTTGTGCTTTTTCATAATTACTCCAAAGTTTTGCATAAATACCGTTTTGTATTGTTAAAAGTTCTTGATGTTTACCTTTCTCTTGCACTTCTGCGTTATCAAATACGATTATTTGGTCAACATCTTTGATGGTTGAAAGTCTATGTGCTATTACTATAACTGTTTTATTTTTCATCAAATTTGCAAGTGCTTTGATAATCTCCTCTTCATTTTCAGGGTCAGCAAACGCAGTAGCTTCATCAAGCACCACTATAGGGGTATTTCTTAAAATTGCCCGTGCAATAGTGATTCGTTGTTTTTGTCCTCCTGAAAGATTTGTCCCTCTATCTCCAGCCATAGTTTCATAACCATTTGGCAAACTTAAAATAAAATCATGGATTTGAGCTGCTTTGCAAGCTTCTATCATATCTTTATCTGTTGCATTTTCATTTGCCATTTTGATATTGTTTGATAAAGTGTCATTGAACAAAAAGGTATCTTGAAATACAAATGAAACAGTATCCATCAAAGTTTGTGAATCAATATCTTTGATATCAATACCGCCTATTTTGATACTACCGCTTGAGACATCCCAAAACCTAGGTATGAGTTTTGCCACCGTACTTTTCCCAGCTCCACTTGGTCCTACAAGTGCTGTAACAGTATTTGCTTTTACTTCAAAATTGATATTTTTTAGGGCATAGTTGTCTTTTTCATTGTATTTAAAATCAACATTTTCAAATAGAATATTAGTATTTTGTATTTTTTTATGTGTGTTTGAGTTATGAAGTACTGGTATATCCATAATTTCTTGTATTCTAATAGCTGCAGCACTTGATTTTTTGACAAAATTGCTCATCCACATCAGAGGCATTAATGCATCAGCCATCCCAGTGCTTACAAGTAATGCTGCAATAAATGGTGCAAACTCTAAAGTTCCATTCATCAAAAAAAAGAGTCCCATAATCGTAACCGCAAGAAGTGTTGGCATAGGACTAAGAACAGTCATTGCTATTTTTGCAGGAGTACTAGTAGAGCCAAACCACGCTTTAAGATTTGTTCTATATTTTGCAAGGGCATCATTGTATCTTTTAAATGAAGTTGTCCCATCATCAAAAGTTCGTACAACTGGCATAGCTTGAACAAATTCAATAACAGCCTTGTTGATTTCACTTTGGCTTTGCTCATAATTTTCCCTATGGCTTACAGAATCTTTCATCACAAATTTCATAAGCACGGCACCCACCAATAAAATAGCAATAGCAACTAATCCCAAACGATAGTCAATCACAAAAAGTGCGACCATAGAAGCAAGTGGAGCTACAATCGCCTTGGCAAGCATAGGTGTCGTATCAGCAACAAATGCATGAAGATTTTTCACATCATCAAGAAGCACTTTTTTGATAGCACCTGTTCCAAGAGTGATAATATGCCCTAGTGGAATTTGAGCTAAATGGGTAGTAATGTCTGTTCTTAAAATTTGTTCCAGTTTAAAAGCACCCAAATGAGAAATCACAAAAGAGTAAAATTTAGTTAAAAAGGAAAGAATCGTGATAGAAGCTAAAAGTATCAATGCTTCTGTAAATTCAAATTCAAAACCAAATAAATTGATCGTTCCACCCATAACAAGCCCAATAACATAAGCCAAAAAGACAAACCCTATAACTGATAATATGCCACTAAAAGCAGAAATCACCATAGCCCATCTAATATAACTATTTACAGGAGCTATAATAGCCCAAAGCCCCCGTTTTTTAGTATTTTTTGTATTCATTTTTATCCTTAAAATTTATATCTGGCACCGACACCAAAAGTTCTTGGTTCATTGAATCCTGCTATTTGCATTCCTGATGATGAGGATCTAAATGAATCTATATACTCCTCATCGGTGATATTTTTAACATATCCATAGATGTCCCAATCTTTTATCTTATAGCCTATCTTTAGATTTGAGATAATAGCCCCATCAGCTGATACCATCTTATTATTAGCTCCATCAAAATAACTAGTTTCTCCTCTCCCATTGAAGTCAATTCTTCCATAAACGCCACTATCAGACACATAAGCTATTCCTACATTTGCAGTGTATTTTGGTGTATTTTCGATTCTTTCTCCATCATATTTTGCAGTTCCTGTATCATAGTCATCATATTTTGCATCGATAAGCCCAAGTGCCCCTGAAAGTTCGATATTGTCTGTTAAGAAATATTTTCCATCTATCTCTATCCCTTGTGTATGGGCTTTTTTTGCATTGTCTGTAAGGTAAATTGTTCCACCACCAGTAACTCTGTAAATATGAATATCTTCAATATCCATTCTAAAAATAGAAACATTTAAGAGGTAGTTATCCCCTGTATATTTCATACCCATTTCATAGTTAGTTGATCTTTGTGGGTCAAAACTATTTTCAGCAGTTCCACCACTATTAGCATAATAGTTAAATCCACCTGGCATATATCCTTTTGAAACTGAAGCAAAAGTAGTCATCCTATCACTATTTTTATAGGAGAGTGCAACTTTTGGCAAAAAGGTATTCCAAGTTTTTTTATCTTTGTAATCAAATGGTGAACCTGGCATTGCAGCTCCACCAAAAGTTTGATACATGGTTAAATCAACATCTTTTTTGATTTTTTGGTATCTTCCACCAAGGGTTAGTTCAAATTTATCTGCAAGAGGTATCATTGTTTGACCAAATATTGCTTGAGTTTTACTATTTGCTTTAGCATAGACATCAGCTACATAAACAGAACCCATGCTCATCATTTCTTGCCCATATGGTCCGATATCTCTTTCTTCATCATCAGCATAAACTCCAGCTACCCATTTTATATCTTGAATTTTTCCTGAGAGTTTAATCTCTTGGGTCCAAGTATCCGAATTTGTATAATTGAACATTCGTAGCCCATCATTTATGGTACCAGAGATATAATCTCCGTCATAATCCCCATCTAAGTTAAATTTTTTATGAGTGGTTGTAGAGTCTAATGTTATATTATCAAAATCATAATTTAGATTTAAACTTTGAGATTTGACTCTTGATTTTTCATAGGTAGGTACATCAAAGTTTGCATTTTTGGCACTATCTCTTGTGATGCTATTAATAGGTGTAGTAGTATCTCCCGTATTAATTGCATCCATCCAATTTGTTTTTGAATAGTTATCGGTAATAGTTAATTTTGTCGAAAACCTATCTGTTGGTTGAAACAATAAAAAGGCACTTGTTTTTCTCTCTTTGTCTTTGTCTGCATTTTTATCCATCCCAGCATAATTGTTGCTTATCCAACCATCATCAGACATAAAAGAACCATTTATTCCTGCAAAAAGTTTGTTTTCTATCAAAGCTCCACTTGTATTGAAAGTACTTTGCATATAGTTATTGTTACCATATTCAGCACCAATACTACCACTCCACTCATTAGTAGGATTTTTTGTGATGATATTGATAACTGCACCGATTGCATCTTTACCATAAAGTGTCCCTTGAGGACCTCTTAGTATTTCTACTTGTTCAACATTTGCCAATGATGGGTCAAAGTCATATCTATCGTAATAGGGCACACCATCTACATAAATAACAATAGGATTGCTATTTGTAAACATTGAAAGATTTAATCCTCGAAAGGAAGTTTGAACACCGTTATTTGAACCGTTTGTAATCATATTTGGTACTTCTTTAACTACATCATTGATAGTTTTAATCCCTTTTTCTGCTAATATCTCTTCATTAATCACAGTGATACTTTGCGGAACATCTTTGATGTTTTCCTCTATTTTATTGGCACTAACTGATACATCATCTAATTTGATAGTATCGTTTGCAAATAATAAGTTTGTACATACGACAGATATCCCAAGTACTAATTTCTTTGTATTCATTCTTTTCCCTTATCTTTTTATTAAAATTAAAGTAGAACTATATTATAATTGATATCAATTATCAATATCTTATTAATGGTATAGGGATTTATTATGATGGAAAAGGGATTTTATGAGTAGGTTTATATCTTCAAACGAGTTATGGGATAATGTATGTAAAAATATAGGCTATCCAAACAACCCAAGAGGGAAAACAAATATTAGTATAGAACAAGATTATGGGGTGATGAATATAAATCATTATAATACTGGATTTGGTATAAGATATACTTCTATAGTTGGATGTTTCAACGATGATACAATAGTAGAAAATACCAACTCTTTTGATATTAATTTTTTGTGTTTTAATAGCGGAAATGATATTTATATGGAAGATACAATAAAACATAAAAAGGTCAAGTGGGATTCAAATATATGTTGGAATGGTGAACTGTTTACAGGGCATAAGTGCAATAGTTTTTATCCAAAAAAATCAACCTATTCAATTGCACCAGATAAGTTTTGATAAAAAACTTGTTTCAAGAAGTTGTTCAAAATAATAAAAATTTTAAAAATACAAAAAAGGTATATAAAGGAGATTATATAGATGTTAATTTTAATAATCATATAAATTTAAATCAAAAAACATTATTAAATGATTTAGTACAAACTTCAAAGTTAAACAGTGGAAAACTTCAAGAACTTTATTTGGAATCAAAGCTTTTGGATTTGGTTTATACTAGTTTTAATTCTATAGAAATAAAGGAGAATGATAGTTTTCCTTTAAGCCAAAAAGATATTGAGTGTTTATACAAAGCAAAAAATACTTTACTTGAAAATATCCAAAATCCACCATCACTCAAAGAATTGGCTCACAAATCAGCAACCAATGAATTTAAGCTCAAAAAAGGGTTCAAACAACTTTTTGGAACAACCGTTTATGGTATGCTCCATGAATACAGACTAGAATATGCAAAAAACTTATTGGTCAAAAATGATATCAGTATTCAAGAAGCAGCAAAGATGGTTGGGTACAATAGTATGAGTCACTTTAGTAAAGTCTTTAAAGAAAAATATGGTTTTCTACCAAAAGAGATAAGAAAGAGTAACTTTTATTAATGAGGAAGTTTAACTGATTATTTTTCCAACTAGACCTGTTATTTTGTAAGTAAGAGTTTATTTTCTTTTGTAATTCTTAGTGTATATATTGCTCCATTATGGAGTATTTTTACTATTTTTTTTTCATCAAAAAAAACTTTTGAATCAATAAGTTTGATATTATCCTTCATGTTGTACTACCATTGATATTTTTTCTATTCCTTTTTGTTTTAATAAGTCTACAATAAAGACAAATTCCTCGTAAGGGGTGAGTTTATCTGCTTGTATTGAGACAATATCTTGTTTTGTTATCTCATTTAGTTTGATTTTAATGTCCTCTTTTAGTATTTTTTTATTGTTAATAAAAAATTCTTTTTGCTCATTAATAGCTATATCAAATGTTTTAGATTTCACTTTTTCTTGTGTAACTCCACTTGGAAGTGTTATATCAAGTTTCCCCAATGCAATAAAAGAAGAGATAGTTAGTATTATTGCTAATAATACCAACATCACATCAATAAGTGGTACAACGTTAATCCCTTCAACTTTTTTTAATGATTTCATCTTCCCACCTACTAATACATACATCAACTTTTCGTAACATAGCACCATAAATTATAGTAGCTGGAATAGCTACTATAAGCCCAGCTGCTGTAACTTTTAATGCAAGAGCTAAACCAATAATCACTTTTGAAGTATCTAAAGTACCACCACTCATACCTATTTCATAAAATACAATCATTATCCCAGCAACCGTTCCAAGTAATCCCACATAAGGAGCATTGGAACCAATAAGTGAAATGATTGTTAGGTTATTTGTAGTTGCCTGTTCTATCTCATTTTTTGTTTTATAGCTTGAAAGTTTTATTTTAGCAAAGAATATCCATCGTTCAATTGCATAACCAACTACCAGAATACTCATAAAAAGGAGTATTCCTAAAGTTCCATAATCTACTAATAATTTTATATTTTCCATTTTTTCTACACTCTTTTATTTATAGTTATAAATCATAATTTAATTTATGAAATGACTTGAATATCAAAATTCTTGTCAAATTTATACAAAACTTTATTCTTATCTAAAATATTTTGGATATTTAAAAACTCATCAATATTGGTCTCTTCTTGAAATTTCATATTTATAACCCTTTGAGTATTTTTATCAAATTTAAAAGTTGTAAAATTATTTATTTCATCAATTGTTTTTTGTCCCATTGTTTATCCTTTCTTATAGAATATCATTTCTAATTTGTTCACACCATTCAATAATTCTTTCTTGTGTAAGTTCATCTTGATTATCTTCATCAAGTGCTAATCCAACAAATTGACCATCTTTAATAGCGTGTGAATTATCATGAAAATATTCATCAGTTACATCCCAAAATCCCACTACTTTTGCTCCATTTTCAATAACTTTTTCATATATAAGCCCCATTGCATCAACATAATTGTCAGCATAACCATCTTGATCACCTAATCCAAACAATGCAACTATTTTTCCAGAAAAATCTATTTCAGAGAAATCATCCCAAAGTTCTTCCCAATCATCTTGTAAATCACCTTCTCCCCAAGTGGAACTCCCTAATATAATTTTGTCATATTCTTTTATTTTTTCTACACCACTTGAAGCTATATCAAATGTTTCTACATTTCCTAAAATTTTTGCTATATCTTTAGCTATATCTGAAGTGTTTCCTGTACTACTTGCATAAAATATTGCTGTTGCCACTGCATCTCCTTTTTGTTCTTAATATTGAATTGAGTGAATAGGGTATTACTTTTATAATATACTCTTCACTACATGTATCTAGCTCTTGTAATTTGATTTGTATATGTCTAGTAAATTTATCATGTTTTGGGTAAACAAGATATATCTGTGGTATATTATTATTAAGTATAATCTCTTTTGCTCTTTGTATCTCTTGTGTTATGTTAAGATTGGCTAAATCAATCTCTTTATGAATTGGAATAACTCTTACAGGTGAACTGTGAAAGGGTATTATATCTATGCTATCGCTATTTTTTGTTACATATCTATTTTTTGTATCTCTAGCTATTTTTTTATAGACAAAGTTAAAAAAACTTATTTGATTGTTTTGTGTGGAATCATATATACCTAATAATCTATTACATTCATTAATACTCATTTTATTTCTCCATTATTCTTTTTACATCCCTCTTTTGCATAACACTCATCACAATTAGTAATTCCCATTATTTTTACATACTCTTCATACAAACAACTTGCACTTTGCTTTGAACAAATAACTGGCAAATCTCTTTTTTTAGCTTCTTTCTTAAAATGTTTCATTGCATTATGATTCAAATATGAAGTGAGCATAATAATACATTCAGTACTTTGAGGTATGATTTTTTTACAAGCACTTGATTTGTTTCTTGCATCCCAATGATTGATTTTAGTTACACCAAGTTCCTTTAACACATTACTTAAAGTTGTCACTTTATCTCCACCTATTATTAGTGCACACATAATCTTATCCTTCGTCTAAAACAAGTTTTGTAACACGAAGTGCCTGTTGTTTATCAACATCTTTATGTCTCATTTGAATTATTTTTATCAATGGACACAACATAGTTTCTTTTTTAGAAAAGCCCGATTGTAACACTAAGCGATCTAATTTTAGTTTCAATTTAATATCTGACATTTTATCTCCTTTATATTAATAATCATTATCAATATGAAATAGTAAAGTAATTTCACTTAAAGTATTCTTAATATTGATAATAGTTATCAATAACTGTTTTAAACAATTTATGTTATAATTTACTAATAAATTTGTGCTGGAGCGATAAGTTGGATAATACGAAAATAATAGATAAACTAAAACAGGTAATTAAAGAAAAAGGTTTAAAGTATACAAAACAAAGAGAATTGATCTTTGAAACTATATTAAATTGTAAAAAACATTTAAGTGCTGAAGATACCTATAATCTTATTACAGAAAAGTATCCAGATGAAAAAATTGGAATAGCAACTGTGTATAGAGCTTTAGCTTTTTTAGAAGAGGTACATCTTATTTCATCAATCTCTGTAGATAAAACCACTAGAAAATTTGAAACAAATTTTAAAGAACATCATGATCATCTAATATGTACACAATGTAATAAAATAGTAGAATTTGTAAATGAAAAAATAGAAAAAGAGCAAGATGAAATTGCAAAAGAGCATAATTTTAAACTTGAAAGTCATACAATGTATCTTTATGGTATATGTGAAGATTGTAATAAATAGTTAGAAATTAAAAAGAGGAAGTTAAATGTTAGAAGTTATTCTATTAGCAATAGCTCTTAGTATGGACGCATTTGCAGTTTCAATAGGTGTTGGGGTCAAAGCAAAAGTTTTTGATAAATATTTGGCTTTCAAAGTTGCATTGTTTTTTGGTGTATTTCAAGGTATTATGCCTTTTTTTGGATATCTTGCTAGTATCGGGTTAGGAAGTTTTGTAGAGTCTATAGACCATTGGGTTGCATTTGTACTGTTAAGTTTAATTGGTGGAAAAATGCTTTATGATAGTTTTGGTGAAAATACAGAAGATGAAATATCTTCAATTACAAATAAAGTTTTATTACTACTAGCAATTGCTACAAGCATTGATGCAATGGCAGCTGGATTTACACTAGATTTAATGAGCTTAAATCCATTTGTATCTATGTTTCTTATCGGTATAATTACATTTATCTTTAGTTATATTGGTGTATATCTTGGGACGAAAGGTGCAACAACTTTAGAAGATAAAGCTGAAAAACTAGGTGGAGTTGTACTTATTGTAATTGGTTTTAAAATTCTGCTTGAACATTTAATGAATTAATTAGAAAAAGATACTTAATATGATAATCATTATCATATATAAGTGGTCTTTAAGATTGGTTATCATATTATTTTGATAATGATTACTAATATAAAGGAATGAAATGTTCAAAAAATCTATTTTATCAATACTAATGGCAACGGCTATTTTTGCAAATACACAAGAGGTTAATATCTATTCACATAGACATTATGATACAGATAAACAACTTTTTAAAATGTTTGAGGAAAAAACTGGGATTAAAGTTAATGTTGTTCATGCAAAAGCAGATGAGCTTATAAAAAGACTTGAAAGTGAAGGAAAAAATTCACCTGCTGATCTACTTATCACTTCAGATGTAGCACGGTTATATTTAGCACAAAGTAAAGGATTACTTCAAAAGGTAAACTCTAAGGTATTAGATGAAATTGTACCTCAAAACCTAAGAAACAAAGATGGATATTGGTTTGCACTAACTAAAAGAGCTAGAGTTATTGTTTACAACAAAGATATTGTTGATCCAACAACTATTCCAACTTATGAAAGTCTTGTACAAAAGGAACTAAAAGGAAAAGTTCTAGTGAGAAGTTCGAGTAACATTTATAATCAGTCATTATTATCTTTTATGATTGCAAATATGGGTGAAGAAAAAGCTAAAATTTGGGCACAAGGTATGGTTAAAAACTTTGCGAGAAATCCAAAAGGAAATGATAGAGATCAAATGAAGGCAGTAGCTTCTCAATTAGGAGATGTAGCTATTGTTAATACTTATTATCTAGGAAAATTACTTGGATCTAAAAAGTTTAGTGAAGTTACAGTTGGAAAAAAAATGGGTATTATTTTTCCAAATCAAAAAACTAATGGAACTCACATAAATATTTCTGGCGCAGGGGTTGTAAAGTATAGTAAAAATAAAGAAAATGCAGTAAAACTTATAGAGTTTTTAGTTTCACCAGAAGCACAAAAATTATTTGCAGAAGCGAACTATGAATATCCTATTAATAAAGTTGTAGAACCATCAAAAATAATAAAAGCATGGGGTAGTTTCAAAGAAGATTCTTTACCATTAGAAGAGTTGGGTATTCATAATGAAAAAGCTGTAAGAATATTCAATGAGGTTCGTTGGAAATAGTGTGAAAAAACTTTTAAATCGTTCATCACATTGGATAAACCTTTCCACATTTATAACACTTATTTTAGTAGCTCCTATTATAGTAATAGTTATAAATGCATTTGGAACACAAAGTGATACATTGATACATTTAAAGGAAACTGTACTAAGTGATTATATTATTAACACACTAATATTGTTACTTACTGTCTCTTTCTTAGCTTTGTTTTTTGGAGTAGGGGGTGCTTATTTTGTCACTTTTTATGATTTTAAATTTTCAAAATTTTTTGGTATTGTTTTAGTATTACCTTTTTTGATACCTTCATATATTTTAGGGTTTGTATATTCTGATATTTTTGGTTTTTATGGAGTAGTTCATTTATTTGTAATGGATATGGGGATAAAAAACTATTTTGATATTCTTAATATGAATTCAGTAATAGTAATATTATCTTTAGCTTTATATCCATATATTTATCTTATTGTAAAAGCCTCTTTTTCAAAGAATTCTAGCTTTTTACTTAATCCAGCATTATCTTTAGGTGCAGGAAGATTAAAAATATTCTATAGAGTTATTTTACCACTTTCTCGTCCTGCTATTATTGGGGCATTATCTTTAGTTATGATGGAAACAATTAGTGAATATGGTTTGGTTAAATATTATGGTGTAGATACCTTAAGTACAGCCGTTTTTACAGCATGGTTTGGATTAAATGATCCAAATAGTGCTGCTTATATTTCAACTATAGCTATGGTTATGGTTTTTACTATTTTAATTGTGGAGAAACTTAATCGTGGAAGCGCAAAATACAAAATAGAATCAATATCTGCACCTATAAAAAAGAACAAACTTTCAATAATAGGACAAATAGGGGTAATATCTTTTTTAGCAATCCCTTTTATTTTTGGATTTATGATACCTATTATTTGGATACTTTTTTATTCTTTTGAACACTATATTCTTATTATAGAAAATGAGTTTGTTATTACTGTTATTAATAGTTTTGTAGCAGCATTTATCTCTGCTTTTATTATTATGTCTGTAGCGATACTTTTGGGATATACTGCACGAGTATTTGATAATGGTTATATGAAATACCTTTTAAAAGTTGCAACTTTGGGATACTCGATTCCTGGAGCTGTTATTGCAGTTGGAATTATTATTTTAAGTAGCTCAATTGATAATTATTTTATAGAACATTTTAAAATAGACGGGTTGCTTTTGGGAGGAACACTTTTCATACTTTGTTTTGGATACACAGCAAGGTTTTTGGCTGTTGGATTGAACAGTGTTGAATCTTCTTTTGAAAAAATTGGCTTTGGAGTTAATAAAGCATCGAGAAGTTTGAACAAGTCTCTTTTTCAAACTTTAATTAAAATAGATTTACCATTAATTAAAGGTGGTGTTTTAGCTGGATTTATTTTAGTCTTTATAGATATTTTAAAAGAGTTACCAGCTACTCTAATTTTACGACCTTTTAATTATGATACATTAGCAACAAAAACTTATGAGTTAGCTTCTATTGAGATGGTGCAAGAGTCATCCATTTATGCATTATGTATTGTTGTTGTCTCAATCATACCAATTATATTTATACTTAGGAATTATAAATGAAACATATTTTATCGTTACAAAACATATCAAAATCTTTTGATAAAACAAAGGTATTGGAGAATATATCTTTAGATATTGATAAAGGGAAAATCATATCACTTTTGGGAAAAAGTGGAAGTGGTAAAACAACTTTATTAAATATTATTGCAGGATTTGAGACAAGTGATAGTGGAAACATGAGTTTAAGTAATAAAATTATATTTGATAAAAGTAGTTTTATTGAACCACAAAAAAGAAATATAGGATTTGTTTTTCAAAACTATGCTCTTTTCCCACATATGAATATTTTTGAAAATATCACTTTTGGGGTAGATAATAAACCGCTAGAGGAGAAGAAAAAAATTGTAAGTGGACTTTTAAAGTTAGTAGATTTAGAAGGACTAGAAAAAAGATACCCTCATGAATTATCTGGTGGGCAACAACAAAGAATTGCATTGGTGCGTTCCATGGCATTAAATCCTCAAGTGATACTTCTTGATGAACCATTTTCAAGTATTGATAGTATGATTAAATCTGCTATTCAACAGCAGCTTTTAAAGATACTTAAAAATAGTCATAAAACAGCTATTATAGTGACTCATGATGCAAATGAAGCTATGGCATTGAGTGATAAAATTATATATTTAGAAGATGGTAAAATAATACAGTATGATACGCCACAAAATATTTATAAATATCCAAAATCAAAAGATGTGGCCAGTAGTTTTGGGATAGCTAGTTTTATAGTAAATGAGGGTAAAACTTATTGTATAAGACCAAATGATATAGCTTTTGTAAAAGATGGAACATATCAGGCATATATAAAAAATAAACTCTATCAAGGGGAAAAATATATTTATGAAGTGAAAGTTAAAGAGGAACTTATCACTTTATATTCTACAGAAGATATCCAAGATGATTACGCTAAAGTGGAGATAAATTGGGAAAACTTATCAGTGATTAATTAATGCTGGTTTCCCAAAATAGTATCCCTGTGCATAATCAACACCTACTGCTTGAATTGTTTCAAAAACTTCTTTTGAGTAGACAAATTCTCCAACTGTTTTTATATTGAGTTTTTTTGCAAAATCTACTATTGTTTCTGTGATAATTTTTGATTCATTATTTACATCTATATTTTTTATCATTGAAGCATCAATTTTGATATAATCAACTTTAAGTTTCATAAGATATTCAAAGTTTGAATAACCTGTACCAAAATCATCTATAGATATCTTACATCCATATGGTTTAACTTCATTTATAAACTCAACAACACTCTTGAAGTTTTCAATACCTTCTGATTCAATAATCTCAAAAACAATTTTATTTCCAATATCACTTTGTGAAAGTCTTTGTGTAATTAATGTAATAATCTCTTGGTTTAAAATATCATCAACACTTAAATTAATTGAAACCATATATTCTAGATTTTCAAAAATATCAAAAGTTTTATTAATCATAATTTTTGTCAGTTCACTATAAAGTTTATTTTTTTTAGCAAGCTCAAGGAAATAAACAGGAGCAATATATTCACCATTTTCATCAACCATTCTCATAAGTGATTCATATTTTATTGTTTTAAGGGTTTTACAATCTACAATAGGTTGGAAAAGTGGTACGATTTTATCATTTTTTATAGCATCTTTGATTTTTTTTGTCCACTTGAAATTTTGTTCATATTCATGTTCAACCTGCATTGATGGATCATAAATTAAAAAGTGTTGTTTCCGTTTTTTAGCAATTTTTAGTGCTATATCTGCATTTGTTAGGAGTGAATTATTTCCATGAGCTATACCTATAGTACAATTTATAAAAATACTATTTTTTAGATCATCAATATTGAAATTTTCTTTACTTATATTTGTAAGTAACATATTTGAATAAGTTGTAAAATAATCTAAATCATAATTTTGATTAAATAAAATAGCATATTCGTCTGAATTTAATTTAAAAAGTAGTGTATCTTTTTCAATTTCTTCTTTTAAAAATAAAGCAAGTTGCTTTAATATTTCATCTCCAACTATATGTCCATAAAGGTCATTTATCTCTTGGAATTTATCAATGTTAATTATCATTAATACACGAGGTTGAGGCTTATCAAGAGATTCGATAAGTTTTCTTCTATTAGGAAGGAGTGTAAGATTATCGTTATAAAATTGAAATTCTATAGAATCTAACATAGTATTAAAAACAGTTTGCATTGAGCCTATCTCTTCAACATCATCAATAATTTCAATTCTTTTTGTTAAATCACGACTACTAGATATGTTATGTATAACTTTCACAAAGTTTTTTATTGGTTGGAGTAGATGTCTATTAAATTCAAAGAAAAGAACTGTAAATAATAGTGTAGTGAAAATGATTATAAAATATATAAAAAAGTTTATCATCTCACTAAGCGATACTTTTAAATCAATGACAGGATATGTTATGTTTATAACCCCAAGCACATCTTTTTCTTTTGCACTTAAGTGACACTTTAAACACTCTTGTTTTGCTATAATTGGATAGAAATATTCAATATTTTCATTTTCCAATATATTTAAAATTTCTTGACCTTTCATAGCTTTTTGTATATTTATATTTGTTTCTCTTGCTATTTTATCTTTTTTAAAATCATCAAAATCTTTCACAACTACATTTGAACGATAAACATCTATATTTAAATCTTTATTAACTTGATTGAGTCTATGTACTATTTGTGTTAATTCCTCTTTATTCCAACCCTTTGCCATAGCTGAATATAAAGATTCAAAAATAAACATACTTGTTTGTTTTGCATCTGCTTTTGATAGTTTTTGGATTGAGTCTTGTTTAAGATATTCACCATAAATATAGGCAATAATAAGTGTTATAATAAGAGTGGTTCCCATTATTTTAGCAGTGATTTTAGTATATGATGTTTTATTACTAGTAGTTTGCAAATATTGTCCAAATTTTTAAATACTAAATACTATCAGAAAATAGGAAATTTATTGCTTAAAAGTCTTTAAAAAGTCTTTATATTGTATCTATATTGTATTTAATAAAAAAAGTAAGCTTTATTAAGCTTACTTTTTAGATAGTAGTTTGTTAAGACTATACAGCACCCATAAGTACTTTTGAACTTTTTCCTATTAGTTGACACATATCATCAAATGATTTTGCAGCTTCTTCAACATCAGCATCAAGTAACTCTTCATAGAGTTTTTCAATTTTCTCTTCATTTTTCTTTAGAGCTTTCATATCTGATTTTTCTAAATCCGCTAACTCTAAAAGTTCATTCCAAACAGAACTCTCATCAAGCATAAAAGCTGTAAATTTAACACCTTCGTATTCAAATGTACCATTTCCTTCTAAATCTGTTACATATAAAAGATTTAATCCATCTTTGCTAAAAAATTGTTTATATTTTTCAAACATAGGTTTAAAGTCATTAAAACTTTCTAATTCACAAGCAAAAAATTTAATTGCTTCACCTTCATTTATCATAATAACTTGTCTAGCTTGGATTTTTGGAGGTAGTTTTCTATCAGGGCTTAATTGTTTACCCTCTTCAACTATCATAGCACCTCTATAACCATAAAGTCCATCATTTAATTCACCACTAAAAGATGGTTGCCAATCTAATTCATTTTCTTTCATATACTCAATAACAGTTGCCATTGTAATTCCTTGTTGTAATTTGTTTATTACAATGCAAGAATTGTTCCTAAATGAAATATTTTAATTTAAATAATTATATCTATTGAATTTACCATTCCAGCACCACTGCCATCCTCTTTTACAAAAATACCATTACTTTTTTGTATTGCGTCAGTATTGTTTATACTACTTTGGTATTTAAAACCACTTTGAACATCTCCTAAATAG
Organism: Arcobacteraceae bacterium; assembly: GCA_965140475.1. GTDB lineage: Bacteria > Campylobacterota > Campylobacteria > Campylobacterales > Arcobacteraceae > JAIOSF01. Next base: position 580,795 of record OZ223244.1, on the reverse strand, counting down.
ATTGCTCCAACATTTAAATCAACCAAAGAGACTAGTTTATTATTTCCACCATCATCTATTTGCCAGATTTTTAACTTATTAAAAATATCATCATTCTCATCTATCCAGTTATTGTTATCTTTATCGTATACGGATAAATCTTTAAATCCGTTTCCAGATTGTGTCCCAAATAGTTCACTACCATCATCTATTGAGCCATTTCCATTCTTATCCAAAGCTAAATACCCAGCACCTTGTTTTAACATTGGTATTAAATCATCATTACCATCACTATTAAGGTCAAATTCAAATTTTAATTCACTTAAATTTTCAAAAGGATTTACATCTTCACCAAAATTAATAACCAAAGGATCTATTGCAGCCTCTTCTCCTATAACTAGTTTTGATCTATGTGATTCATAGAGTTCTTGTGAATAAGATATTGAAAGATCTATACTAAAAGAGCTATTTGGTGTATTTATTTGCAAAGAGGTACTAAAATCAACTGTTTGTTTTTGATAATATTCTTCTTGGTGATTAAATACTATCCCTATTAGTTCAGAATTACTGTTGTTTTCTTGTGGAGTATGATTTTTTTCTATATAAGGATTGTATTTCTCCTGATGTCTTGTAGGTGTATAATCTGCATTTAAAGGTTTATTTTTAGGATACATAGCTATATTCCCTTTATCACCATAAAAACGACCTAAAAGAGCCTCTAGAAGCATTTTTTTTATTTTATCTTCAAAACTCATAGTGTCATCATAATCATAAATTACTCTACTAGACTCTACTGTAGTAGTTTTTGAGTAGTTAAAATCTAAAAAAAAAGCCTGTGATTGTAAAGAGTTGTTATCTTCTTGATTATTTGTACTTCTTCCATATTGTAGTTGAGTACTTGTTGTTGTTTGGTGTTGGTATTGAAATGTCGAATGACTATACATACTGACATTTGAACTTTCGATTTTCATTAGAAACTCCTTAAATTAAACTATCTTAAAGAATTGTATAATAAAAAAAGGTCTTTGTCAATATATGTTGTATAATTTATAAAATTATTTACTCTGGTTTTTTATATCCTAGTTTTGTCATAATATCCATAGGACTCATATCATAGCTTTCTGCTATCTCTTTAAACTTGTCATCCTCTTTTGCTTCAATACCTAGTTTTTTTAGTTTTTCTAAAAATTCTTTGGGTGTGATTCTTAAAGTCTGGGCTACATCTTTAATTTGTTTTTTCCCTAAACCTGTAAGTTCAATAATTGTTTCACCACTTTTTTGAAAGTTTGTTTTTAAAAGATTGTAAATAAATTGAGGACTCACTTTATTTTCTTTTGCAATTTGAGATAAACTTTTTTCTAGTTCATATTGTATATTGTTCTTTTTGAGTATCGCTTCACTTTTTGTCAAATCAAAACCAACTTTTTTACAAAAGCTTTTTAATGATGAAAGTTCAGCATGGGAGTAGGGTGCTGTACCATATTGTTTTTCCCAACTCTCTTTTATATCAGTACCAAAATCTAAAAATGTAGAAAATGGGGTGATTTGGTATATTGCACCAATTAAAAAAATAATAGTTATAACTGATGCTATTACCATATCTTTTGTAAATACAATCATCTGTTTTGCGGTGTTTTTCATATAACTTGTCATCGGCTTCCAGTTATAGTAGATATGCAATAAAGTTGCTACTACAAAAAGAACCATGAATGTTGAATGTAAATCAGCATATTGTTCTTTAGATAAACCTAAAAGTTCCCAATTCGCCCAGTTCGCAATTCTACCAGGAGGAGTTATAAAAAGCATAATACCTGTGTAGGTCATAACTATCATTGATAATAACATTGTAAGAGAGGTTGTTTTTTTGAGATTCATAGAAAATCCTTTTTATAGTTTATAAAGTTTTGAAAATAACTTTCCCTGTATTATAGCAAATAAAAGGATATAAATAGTTATGATTATTGTAAAAGGTATACCAAATATCCCTATCATAAATGGAAGCATTGGTATTTTTATAGCACGAGCATAAAAGAAGATTATAAGAAGTTCATCTTTTGCACCATGTTCTCTTAACTCCTCTATTAAACCATACCAAGCATACATTGGTCCATGACTTATTATTCCAGCGAGTAAAGCATAGGCAATTCCTCTTTTTCCACTATCTTCTCCAAAATGTTTGATGATATTTTTTGGTTTTAAAAAGTAATTAATAAGTGTAGTTAAGAGGATAATAAATATAAATATTGGTGCAAGAGTGGTGATAATACCAAAAAATGTTTTGAGTGAGATAATAAGATTTGGTGTATCTACAATAAGTAAAACTATATAACTAAAAAGAACAATATATAAAAATTTTAACCCTTTATATTCTATTTTTTTCATCTATAGTATCCCTAGAGTAAGAACTGTAAAATAGGCTACTAACATAGTTGCAAACAAAGTAAGAATATTCTTATAAAAAGTAAATTTTATACCAAATACACTAGCCTCTGCTGGCAGTTGTACGATACCTAAAGTAACCCAAGCGAGTATAAATGCACTGACAGCATAGAGTGTAACTCCTTGATTTAATAGCTGATCACTAATAATATAACTAACAGCTGGATTTCCAGAAGAGATGGCACCTATAAGTGTACCTGTTAAAATATCAGTTGTAGTTCCATATCCAAAAAGATGTGAGAGCATTTGGGGAGTTACATATGTTTGCATAATAGCAACTAATCCAATCACACCTACGAGCATAGGGGTCATTGATAAAAAGTTATTTACAGCCTTTTTAAAAGCGACTTTCAGTGTAATAGGTTGTTGTGCTTTATTTTTATTTTTCAAATATATTATCTCCCAATAGCAAGTAAGTACAATATATTATTATTTGTCTTTAAAAATTCTTTTGTCTCAATATCATAATAAGCTCCTATACCACTACAACCGATTTGTTTGAGGTCCGATTTTAGGTATATAATTTGAGCTATAAATCCACTTAAGATATTTACTTTTTGGTATGCTTTTTCTTCATTTGATGTAAAATAAAATGTAACGGCACTTTGACCACCTAGGTTTTGTTCTAAACTTAAATATCTTGATTTTTGTGAAAAATCACCTTGGCTTTGAAGTTCCCTATTTTTATATAAGCCCTGTGTCATCCCATTAACTCTATGGACCGTATAAAATATATCAATATTATGTGTTTTAGCAAATGTAAAAATATTTTGAGTAATAAATGTAAAATCACTTTGTTCAATTGCTATTTCCCTAAAAGCTCTTATTGAACGACGATTTAAAATAGTACTTTTAAGTTGCTCTTTTGGAATTGAGTCAAAAAAGGAGTTGTTTTCAATATCATCACATTGATAGTTGGCTGTTTGTTTGTAAGTATCTTCTATAAATTCATTTGTCTCTAAAAAATCACAACCTGATACATAAGGTAGTTGTTGCCTTAAAGGTTTTGTCTCTTTATTGGTTGGAGTTGTAGATGATATTGCACAAGTAAACATCTCATCATCTCTAAAACCACATATCTTATTTAGAGCTAGTTTATCAAAATCAAACATTATTTTAGACTCTTTATCCATCACACAAAGAGCTGCATAGATAGACCCTAAAGCATGACCAGAATCAAGGAAAATGTAGCGTATACTTCTATCTCTATACTTCCAAGAACTTCTAAAATAGATAGATGAGATTAAAAAAGTAATCCCTTTTTGTTTTGAGTTATCTTTAAAATAATACTCTACACCATCCCCATCAATCTCTTGAAGTAAACATAATGTTTTGTGATGTGGTTCATAATGATATACGCCACTAACAAGTCCACTAATACCACGAAGCTGTATATATATTTCACAAGGATATAATGCCCCAGCACTTGGGTTAGTTCTAAGATAATATGTCCCCTCAGGATACTCTTTTTCAAATGTGATACCACCAATAAGGTTTAAATCTTTTAGCTCATCATAATCATCTATTGTAAATCTTTGAGAAAAATGTGGATAGGTTTTGAAGTTTTTAGGCTGTGTTCGCCAATCTAAAAAATTTGCATTTTTACGAATACTCATATATGAATGGTTTGTTGTATCATGTTGATGTGACATTTGTATAAATCCTTTTACGGTGATTATACATATTATATACCATAATTATTTTTAACTATTAAGTTAGTAAAAAAATATAAATTTATTTATATATTATTACCAACAATATACTTTATTTCTCCCAGTTTCTTTCGCTTGATACAATCCTTTATCTGCTTTTTCCAAAATCACTTCAAAGGTTTCAAACTCATTTTTCGCACAACTCAGACCAAAAGAAGCAGTTACATTTTTTACTTCAGGAAAAGTGTGCATCTCTATAGTAGTTCTAATTTTTTCAGCAATTTTTTGAGCTACATTCATATCTGTATTTGTAGTTACTAATACAAATTCTTCTCCACCCCATCTTGCAAATAGGTCATATTCTCGTATCTGTTTTTGTACTATTAGTGCTAAATCTTTTAGAACTTCATCTCCTACTCCATGACCAAAAGTATCATTTATATTTTTAAACTTATCAATGTCTATCATCATCACACACATAGAACTTGTAAAAGGATTGATATCTTTTATCCTATCCTCTAATGCTCGTCTATTAAGTATTTTTGTGAGAGAATCTATCTCTGCTTTATTTTTTAAAGTGATATTTATTTTTTTAAGTTCTATTTGTTTTTTCTGCAATATTGTTAAAAGATAGTTAAAAAACTTTGCTACAAGACCAACTTCTGTACCTCTCTCCTCATGTATTTTACTTTGTATATTGCCAGTTTTCATAATCTTTACAATGCTCTCAATTGTATCTACCCAAGGGAGTTTTGCATTGTGCTCACTTACATTAAGTCCCAATACCTCATGTTTTTTTCGTACTCGTAAAAGACCAAGTTTAGCTAAAGTAAGAAATACAATAATACCAACAAAAAATGCAAAAATAAAAGCAGTAGTTACACCAAGTGCTTGTATAAGAATATATTCAATTCGTGTTTGGCCATCTTGAAGTGGTGCAAATATACCAACAGCAAGTGTACCCCAAACACCAGCAAACCCATGAATCCCAACTACACTTAAAGGATCATCTATTTTAAATTTCTTTAAGATAAGTTGATCAAAAAAGAACATAATAAAAGCTGACATAAGTCCAACAAAAGCAGAAGTATGTGTTGTAAATTGGTCACAACCAGCAGTGATACCTACAAGTCCAGCAATAATACCAAATGAGAATACTTCTACACCAACTTTATCTTTATTTACAAGAGTGATTATCCAACCACCAAGTCCACCAAATGCTGCTGCTATAATTGTATTTATAAGAATTGAAGCGGCAAGTGGATCAAATTTGAGTAAGCTTCCAGCATTGAATCCAAACCAAGCAAAAAAGAGTATAAAAACACCAAATACTATAAAGTTATGATTGCTAGGGGCAAAATAGTTGATACGCCCATTTTTAAACTTTCCAAGTCGTGGACCTAATACTAATGCACCAGCTAATCCTATCCACGCACCAACAGAGTGAACAACAGTAGAACCTGCAAAATCTTTAAATCCAAGAGTATTTAGCCAACCATTCTCTCCCCAAGCCCAATGACCAAAAATAGGGTAGATAAGTGATGTCACTACAATTGCAATAACAATATAACTATTAAACTTGATTCTCTCTGCAACAGCACCTGAGACTATAGTTATAGCAGTAGCTGCAAACATTGCTTGAAAAAAGAAAAACCCATTTTGGTTGAGATCTTTTCCATCTATTGCAAACTCACTAAAGCCAATAATACCACCTATATCAGTTCCAAACATTATCCCAAAACCAATAATCCAAAAAAAGATAATACCAAAAATAGTATCAATAAGATTTTTCATAGCTACATTGATAGTGTTTTTTGACCTTACGGTTCCTGTTTCAATAAGTGCAAACCCAAATTGCATCAAAAACACTAAAAATGCACAAAGTAGTATCCAAAGTAAATCAATATTTTCCATAGCGATGTTATTATCCTAAAATTATTATTTTATTCTAGCATATAAAATAGCTAAATTATAAAAAATAACTATATAGTTTCTATACAATTATTTTACCCGATTGCTATCTCTTGAAGTTTTGAAATATTGAGTAGTGTAAGAAGTGTTTTTGCATGAACATCTTTAGGTGGTTGTACTATACTTTCCCCTATCATCCCACCACTTATGAGATGATTTTCAAAAGGTTTTATATACTGAGTAGGTACTCTCATAATCTCTCCAAGTCTATCTACAACAATTCCAATAGTGTGTTTTCCATCAGAGCCTTCATAATTCACTATGATAATATCATTTTTTTTAGTTTCTTTATTGTTTTTAATAAATGAACTTATATCAAGTACGCTCACAAAATATTCCTTATGTGATATTGTACCTTTGAAATGATTTTCAATCTCTATACTTATAGGTGTTTCTAAATGTTCTAGTCCTACAGCTTCTATCACTTGAGATTGAGAAACCCCAACCCATTTTTCACCAATATAAAATGTTGCTACCTCTTGTACTGGTTCATTTTGTAATATAGGATAGTTGTAGTATTGATTTTGCTCTTTTTGTGGTATTGTTGAGTTTTCTTCTATAATTTTTCCAGCTTCAATAAATACAAGGGCGATAATATCATTTATATAATCATCACTTTCGCTTTTGTATTCTCTATAGCCATTAGAACATGAACTCCCTACAATATAATATTTGTTTTCAAATTCAATTATTTGAGATATTGATTCTCCATGTTTGAGATTAAAAAAGGTATCATCAATATTTAAAGTATTACCAATAGTGTAATTATCATTTGAACAGCTGACTATTTTTTTTGAAGTTTTTTCAACGAAAAATGAAAATATTTTATCATCTACTTTAGGGAGGGCATCTTTTAACATATCTTGAAATTGAGGAGTGCTGTCAAATACTATCCCAATGCCACCTACACTATGTGAGTTATTCGTACTCATAATTGAAGCACCGTATATATAACTATGTTTTTCATCATATAAAGGTGTTTCTTCAAAAGATGATACAGAATATTTAGAAGAGTTATCGAGATGTAATGTTTTACTTACCCAATCATAATTTAACTTTTTCCCTACAAGATTAGTTTCATTTTCATTTGAAACAGCTATTATAGTTCCATTTTCATCATAAATAAAAAGATTTGTATAAACTGTGTAAAGGTCATTGATATATTTTAAAATACTTGCAATATCCTTTTTTTCTTGATCTGTGATCGGTTCATCTTTTGAGAGTATCTCTTTAAAGGTGCTAGTTAATGCCCACCATCTACAATCATTTGCTCTTTCATATAGGTTTCTATCCATTATGTCAATAGAGAGTGATGCTAAAAACACAGCGTCATCTAAAAGAGACAGTATGATGGTTTCATTAAGTTTTTCTATTGAGGTATTAAATGATTTTTTTGTATTTTCACCTGTTTGTCGTACCTCTCGTAAGATAGACCTAGCAAAATCAGCTCCACCTAAACTAGAGTTTTCATCAGTTTGAGCTACATTTCCATTCCATACAGCACGATCAAGTTCGTCTTGTATAGTAGTTGCTTTTATTGGAATCTCAATCATCTCTTGTTTGAAAATATCTTCATTTCTCATAATAGATTGTAAAATTTTTTCTTCTATCTCTATGGTTTCATTATTTTCATGAAAGGCACTACTTAGTGGGATCATAATATGACCAAGCCATCCTAACCCAAAGAAACCTTCATATCCATTTGTTTGACAAGTTTTTATAAGATAATCTCTCCCTGCAAAAGAGGTTATAGTAAAAGGTTTTTCAAGTTCTGTTTCAAGTTTTGCTCCAATTGGAATATGGTAAGGATCACTAGAAGCTATAGATACACCATCTTTATCCAATAAAAGAATTGTTTCTTTATTCTCTTTTTCCACTAATCTTGAAAAAACACCATCCATCTCATTTTCAAATTTAAAGCATAAAGATAAATAACCAATAATATCATTGCAATCATTAGTTTTTGTTACTTTATAAGTATACACTAATGAGTTTTTATGTTTTGGTAAAAAATCATGATATTTAAAAGTTTCTACATAGTCTTCATCCGTATTTTTTACAATATTAATTATAGAGTCATTGGTTTGTGTTATTGTATTTGTATCATCAAGTTTTGCTACTATATTGCCATTTGTATCAAATAATACAATATCATAATAGACACTATATTTAGCTACATACTCTTCAAATCTATTTTTAATATAGTGTAAATCTTCTTTGTAAGTTTTTTTTGCTATTCTAAAGTTTGTATCATCTTCATCATCTTTATGCAGCTCTATTTGTTCTATTGTTTGTGGAAGTTTAAGTAAAAAACTTCTTATATCGTCATCAGTAGCTAAAAAACCAATATCTGCAGTTCTTTCAAAAAGATTTCTTATAACTATATCCACAGCAACTTGTGCTTTTGATTTCATAGCATTTATCACTTTATTGAGTGTTGCATCTGCTAGATGTGAGATAAGTTCTTCTGTTAAGGCATTAAAGTTAGTTTTGGTTTGACTCATATCAATACCAGTATCACCTAATTGGCTCAAGAGAATAAGTTGATCCCATGTTTTACTTATATCATTGAGTTCTGTTTTAAATTCTGTAACATTTTGCATATATTTAAAATGTTCTTGATACTTTTTAGATTTTGAATCCATATCTTAACCTTTAATTTTTTTCTTTAATTAATAATTATATCACATATTAGTCTTATATAAGTCTCTAGTTGTATAAAATATATAATAAAATGTATAATAAATATATAATTTTATGTTTAATTATTGTTTTTTGTACTTTTTAGTTAATCTTGCAAAGTCGTAAAAATCACTCAACATCAAATATCGTATCTGTATATCATCAAATTTTTGTATAAGTGGAGAAAAACCTTCATGGAAAAGTCGTACATCATTGATAAACTCTTTTGGATATTCTAGTTTTTCCTCTTTTAGTTTTCCAAAACAGGTCATAAACTCTATAAATAGTTTATTGACTAGCTTCTCTTTTTGTGGAGTTTGTTTTTGTAAAAAACCACTAAGTTCTTCAAATTCTGTACATATTTGTTTTAAACACTCTTGCATGAATCTTCACTTTGACAAGTTGATACTGAGATACTCTCACAAATATTTGTATCAAGAAGTTTATTTATCTGTTCTATATCAAAGCCACACATTGAATGCTCTCCAATTTGTAATAATGGTCTTTTAATTAAAATAGGCTCTTCACACATAAGTTCAACAAGTTCCTCTTTTGTATAATCCTCTATCTTTATCTCATTATTTTTAATTTGTGGAGCAAATTGATTTATCATAGCACTTTTATTTAAAGCTTGAAAAAAAGGTTCTAGACTCTCTTTTGTCCAAGGTGTGTCAAGTAGGCTTTTTGTTTGGTATGAGAGTCCATGTGTTTCTAAAACTTTTTTTTGTCTTTGGTTTCCAGCACAACCTGTTTTTTCATAAAAAACTATAGTGTATCTGTTTGGTGTAAATTGCATTTTTGTCCTTAATTCATATATGGTATATCTAGCATTGCATCTCTATCACTTGCACTAAAATCATAGCTATCATCTGTGATAAGTTTTGTTAAGTTCTTTTCTACCATTTTTATTTGTAGTATGTGATAGTTACCATTATCAATGTTGTATTGTATTTGTGTTTTATAATAACTAAGTATAATGGGGTGAATTTGATTTTGATTAGCTAAAAGTTTTTCTAAAAAGTTTTTGAGCTTTGAGATATCATACTCATCTATTTTCTCTAGCTTTCGAACTAAGTTTCTTACAAATTGTTTTTGGTGGTATTGTTCGCTAATAGTTAAAAGTTTTGAAGCAGCATAGATATCTGCTACAGTTTCAGAATAATTATAAAGATATCGAAAGTGTTCGCAAACTATCTCTATATATTTTGGATAGTGTTTCAGTACAAAAACAAGCTCTTTTAAGTCTCCATCCATCAACACTTGAAATAAAGTTGCAGTTCTTTTTTGTATCTTTTCCCAGTGACCACTACCCTCCGTAGTATTTAAATCACCTAAAAATCGTTCATAATTTTCTAAATCATATTCTTCTTCCATACAGTGAATATGCAAGAAGTGTACCTATATTAAATAAAATTTATAGGGAATAAATAGTTGTTTGATTTCTTCCATTATTTTTTGATTCATATAGAGCTATATCAGCTTTTTTGATTAAAGTTTCTTCTGTATCATCAGTAGTAAATTGACTAATACCTAAACTAATCGTTTTTTGTCCAATTTTGTCAAAATTATAATTTGCAACCTCATTTCTGAGCTTTTCAGCTAAAATAAATGCTTGATCTTTATTAGTTTCTGGACAAATAATAAGAAACTCCTCTCCTCCAAATCGTCCAAAAACATCTGATTCTCTTATAAGGTTTGTTATTAATTTTGTAATTTTAAAGAGTACTTTATCTCCCATTTGATGTCCATAGTTATCATTAACATCTTTAAAATGATCAATATCTACAATGATAAGTGAAAGATTTTTAGAATATCTTTTAGTTACAGATAACTCATATGCTAAAAATTCATCAAGTTTTCTTCTGTTTAAAATACCTGTAAGTTTATCTATAGATGAGAGTTTTTCTAACTCTTTTTTAAAAGTGATATCTTGACCAACAGATACAAAAGACTCTATCTCTTGGTTTTCATTTCTAACAACTATGATATTTTGTTCTAACCAAAATTCAGTTCCATCTTTCTTTTTGTTGTGTAGTTCTCCACTCCAGTTATCATTATCTAAAAGAGAGTTCCACATTTTTTTGAAAAATTCTTTTTTTGTTTTTTCATGTCTGATAATATTCATAGGTTGCCCCACAAGTTCTTCTTTACTGTATCCGCTTGCATTTTCAAAGGCAGTGCTAACTTCTAGTATTTTTGTATCTTTTGTTGTTTTAGCACTTACAACATATTTGTCTAAAATTGAAGCAAATCTTTCTAATTCTTTATTTGCCAATAAAAGTGCTTTTTGTAATTGTGCTGGGCGAACGGAAGCGTAAAATGCCATAATAAGACTGGCTAAAATACTTAATAATATAATATAAAATGTTGCTTTTAACTTATCAAATAATATTGCACCCTGGTATGATTCTCTTGGTTTTAGTACCATTAGTGCCTTATCTTCATTATTTAAAATATCATTTAAAGGATAAACATAACAAGAATCACATTTAGTAGGATTAGATAATAACTGGATGGCATCTTTAGAAAAATCTTGACTAAGTGTTCTTGAAACACCTTTGTATTTATTAAATGAGTATTGATCATCAGGATGCATAATATAGTTACCATCTTTATCAATAATAAAATGATCGAAAGCAGATGAACTACGAATTGAGTTAAATAAGTTTGTTGTGAGCATATTTACTATAACCATACCTATAAATTCATTGTTTTTATCAAAAAGAGGTTGTGCAACTCTTAGTGTTGGTCGATATGGAACTTCAATTTTTCCATGCTCAACATTTAAATTGAATTTTGAGTGCCATATTGTAGATTCTTTTAGTTGTGAGACTTGTTCAAAATAATCTCTATTTTTTTTATTTTGTAGTTTTGTAGTTTCTACTAAAAAAGGTTCATTTTGTTCATTTGTTCTATCAACTCTTACTATTTCCATCCCATTTTTATCTATATAACGAAGTTGCATAATTTTTGTATTAATACCGGCTATTGCTAAGAATATATTGTTAAGCTCATAAAGTTGATGTTGGTCTTTTGTTTCTAGATAGCTTTTCATTGTAGGATTTTTGGCAATACTTTTTACAATATTATCAATATCTTTAATTTTCTCTTTAAGTATAGTAAATTTTTTGATAATCATCACTTCATTAGCTTTATTGTCTAAATCAGTTTTAAGACTTCGTAGTTGAATGTTATAACTGATAATACCACCAAAAATAGATACTATTATTCCAAAGAGTATAAAATAGATTGTAAATACAGTTTTAAAATTTTTTTGAGTCATTTTATGAATACCTTTTCATTTAGTGTATTTATAACATAAATTATTATAAATTCTACTGAGATAAATAAAATATTGTGTAAGTTTGGATGTGATGAACTAGAATTAAATAATTAATACTCTAATTTCTTTAAAAAGAAATTTTTAAGAAATAATCTTTTCTTATAATGAAAAAAAGGAAAGAGGGGAATAGTTATGAGTATTAAAAAGAGAATATTAAGTACATTTGCAGTTCTTATTTCAATATCTTTATTATCGGCAGTTTTTATATCTTTGAATATAAAAAAGATCGAAACGAATGTTAATAATTTAAATGATAAGTATTTTGCAAGTATAGCATATTTGCTAGAGGCAGATAGAGATTCTTACCAATCTAATGTTGCATTGTTACAAATTATGAGTGTAAGTAGTGATATAGATAAAAAAATTAAAAAAGGTGTCAGTGATAATTTAGGACAAGTTAAGATGAGGTTTAATAAGTTCAAAAAATTATTGTATGGTGATCTTAAGCAACATCAAGCTAAATTTGACGAGTTTGATAAATCTTACGCTGCATGGGAAAGTGATACAAATAAAGCAATATCATTAGTAAAATTAAATGATATAGAAGAAGCAAAAAGTTTGTATAGCTCTACATATCTTAAAAATTACGGTATTGTAAGAGATACGATGGATTTTTTTACAGGAGAAACATATAAGGTTATAGAGGAGAATAAAAGTAATACACAAAGCCTTATTAGTTCATCATCTATTTTCTTTATCATCATATCTATATTAATGATTATTGTTGCTGTTGCTTCTAGTTTATACTTAGGTAGAACTATAAATAATTCAATTAATGTTTTTCAAATGGGACTATTAGGGTTCTTTAAATACTTAAATAAAGAAAGTAATAATGCAGAACTTATAGCTATTGATTCAAAAGATGAGATAGGTGTAATGGCAAAAATAGTAAATGAGAATATTGAAAATACAAGGAAGATAATAGATCAAGATATGATTTTACTTGATGATGTAAAAAGAGTTGTACAAGAAGTAAGAGAGGGGAGACTAAACCAAAGAATAGAAAAATCAACACAAAGTGAAAACCTAACAGAACTAAAAGATATATTTAATAATATGCTTGAAGTTACAAGTAAAAATGTATGTGAAGATGTTAATAAAATTAATCGTGTTCTTGCAAACTTCTCAAAACTTGATTTTAGAGATAGGGTAAAAAATGATAATGGTGCAATAGCAAAAAGTATTAATACTCTAGCCGATATTATTAATCAAATGTTAGTAGAAAATAAAACTAATGGATTGACACTTGGAGAGAGTTCAGGGATATTACTGACCAATGTAAATACCCTCAACCAAAATTCAAATGAAGCAGCAGCAGCACTAGAGGAAACAGCAGCAGCACTAGAAGAGATAACTGGAAATATATCTAACAATACAAACAATATAATCCAAATGTCAAAACTAGCTTCAAATGTTACTCAATCAGCTTCAAGTGGTGAAGATTTGGCAAATCAAACAACAAAAGCTATGACGGAGATAGATGATGAAGTCAATGCAATTAATGAAGCTATAACAGTAATAGATCAAATAGCATTCCAAACAAATATTCTCTCTCTTAATGCAGCAGTTGAAGCTGCAACTGCAGGTGAAGCAGGAAAAGGCTTTGCAGTTGTTGCCCAAGAGGTAAGAAATTTGGCCTCAAGAAGTGCTGAAGCTGCAAATGAGATAAAAAATCTTGTTCAAAATGCAACATCAAAATCAAATAGGGGTAAAAAAATAGCAGATGAGATGATACATGGTTATACAGCACTTAATGAGAATATTTCTAAAACAATAGAACTTATTAAAGATGTAGAGATGGCATCTAAAGAACAACTAACTGGTATTGAACAAATCAATGATGCGGTTAATAACTTAGATAGACAAACACAACAAAATGCAATGATAGCTTCTCAAACTCACGATGTTGCAATGGGTACAGATAAAATTGCAAACCTTATAGTAGGTGATGCAGATGGAAAAGAGTTTATAGGTAAAGAGAGTGTAAAAGCGAAAGATATGTTAAAAAACCAAGGAACAATCGCTACAAAAACTGTAAAAATAGAATCCAAAAAAGAGGTTTCAACAAAATCAAACGATACAATAAAACCAATTAAAGAGGATAAATCCAGTGACAATGAGTGGGCAAGTTTTTAATAACTTGCCTCCATCTAGTATAGGGAGAAGTTCAAATGTCGATTAATTTAAATTGTCCAAACAGAATTAAACCAAAACTTTTAAGGGAACAAAAAACAGAGGCACTCCTCGTTTTTATACGAACTACTTTAGAGCAATCATTTGATAAAGCAAGTAAAGAGGGATTTTATTTAGAGATAGGTACACCTGAAGATACTCAATATATCTATGATATTTTAAGAGATTTAAAAGAAAAACTGCAAGATTGTGTCGTAAACTCTTCATATCTTCAAAGTATCATAGCAAATAGTGGTAAAAGTGCTGTTTTTTCTATGCTCGCAAAAAAAGAGAAACCTTTGATGATTTATTATGATTCTATTGTTAAAGAGATAGAGGTTAATTTATCTAATGGTACTCAGTGGATACCAGAACTTATGGTTATATCTCTTTTAAGTCAATGGATACTAGAAGAGGAAAAATCCGTGTATCTCTATCCATTTCTACAAAATATTAATTATATTGAATTAATTGATATATATGATAAATCAAAACAATATGAGAGTGAGGATAAGAAAGATGTAGTTATGAATATGTATAGATTATCTACAAAACTTATTGAAAAGTTAAAAAAAGCATCAATACAATTATCTAAAAAGCAAAAAAAAAGAAGAAAATAAAAATATTAGTAATCTGTAATTAGTCATTGGGTACACTTTGTGAATATAAATAAATATATTTACAAAGGTAATAAAACTATGTTAGAAAAAATATCATTTGGTACATACCGTACCACATTTCAAAACCCAGTTCATCAAGAAGCTATAAATTATGCACTTGATAATGGTATAAAATATATAGATACATCATCAAACTATATGTATGGAGAGGCTGAAGTTCTTATAGGTCAAGCTTTGCAAGGTAGAAATAGAGAAGAGTTCACAGTAGTTTCCAAAGGTGGCTATATCCAAGGTCCAAACTTACAAAGAGTAAAAGAGGGTTGGGAAGTTGAAGAGCTTGTAGAGTATGACCCAAATTGTTTTCATAGTATCTCTTCACAGTTTCTAGAAGATCAAATAGACAATAGTTTACAAAGATTAAATACCCCCTATATAGATTGTTATTTACTTCATAATCCTGAGTATTATCTCCTTACTAATCTCAAAAGTGATGCAACAAATGAAGATATAGATAAACATCATTCTATTATGCAAGAGCGTATAGAAAAGGCTTTTGTATTTTTAGAAACAATGGTAGAAAAAGGGAAAATTAAATCTTATGGTATTAGTTCAAACTCTTTTGCAAAAAAAGAAAACGATTACCACTTTTTAGAGTATAAATACTTATTGGAATATGCAAAAGAGATTGCAGGGGAAAATCATCATTTTAAAGTGATACAACTCCCTTTTAATATGTATGAAAAAGATGGTGTACCTTGTGCAAAATATTTTCATGAAAGAGGGGTAGAAGTTCATGCAAATAGACCATTAAATGCTTTTTATATGGGTGGGATGTTGCGATTAGCTTCTTATAAACCTTGTAATGATTTTGATACTTTATTAGCAGAGGTGAAAAAAGTAGATAATAAACAGTTGCAAATATTAATTGATGATTTAATTGAAAATCAATCACGATTTGGATTTGCAGGAGATGTTGATGATACTATCGAATATCAAGTGATACCTTACATAATACAAGGTATTAAACTTGATAAAAAATATTATAAAGTGATTGATAACTTTTTAACTTGTTATAAACAAAATATTAAGTACTCTCTTGGAAAAATAACAGCAAAAAAGCTGGAGTTAGCTGAACCTCTTGATAAAATAGCTTTGGAGTATTTATTGAAAAAACATTATATCTCAAAAGTATTAGTGGGACTTAGAACAAAAGAATATGTAGAGAAAATACTCACATACACAAAGGAAGATTAATGGCAAAAAAACCATTTAACCCAGATAGTTTTGACATAGATTTAAAAGTAAAAGATGTAGTAGAAAAATTCCCACAACTTTTAGAGTTTGATTATAAAGAGGTTAGTTTAAATGAAGAGTTAACAAAATTAAACTATGAAGTTGTATCTCCAGCTTATGAAGATAAAAAATACTCATCAATTAATGAGTATTTAGAATTAGATGTGGACTATATCGTTTAAAAAAGTTAGATAAAGAAATTTTTCAACTCTTTAA
Organism: Arcobacteraceae bacterium; assembly: GCA_965140475.1. Classification (GTDB taxonomy): domain Bacteria; phylum Campylobacterota; class Campylobacteria; order Campylobacterales; family Arcobacteraceae; genus JAIOSF01. The sequence goes on along the minus strand of OZ223244.1, from coordinate 564,428 downwards.
ATCGATATCTCTCTTTTAAAAGTGTCAATGATTTTTGAAATATTGCCTTATCTTTTTCATTAAACTTTTCCCCATTTTGTTTTAATTTATTGTAAATATTATCACGGTTTTTTTCACTTATTTGTGTTAAATCCTCATTGTTCATAAGCTCTTTAATCTCTTTGATATTAGAATCAGGCATTGGAAAGTCTGTATAATATTGACCAATTCTATTTACACCCCAAAAATCAATTCCTAAGTTCATATAAAATTGTAGTGAAGAGGAAACACAATACATTTTCACTCTTTCAATATCTGCATGGAGAAGTATTTTATTAAATAGGAGAGTTAGTAGTTTTTTTGCATATCCCTTAAATCTCGAATGAAAAGGTGTAAGAATGTTATGAATTGTAAGGTATTGATTATTTTTTGAGATATGGTAAAAAAGATAACAAACATCTTTCCCATTATCATCTTCTAAACATAAACATGGAAACTTATTCCAGCTATAGTAGCTATCCCACCACTTCAGTGATTGTTGTGCAAATTCTTGAGATGAAGAGTGTTCTATACTTGCCACTGAGGCAATATACTCTTCTCTATTTAGGTTTTTCGTTGTCATTGTAGCTCTCTCTTTCGATCGAAAAGCCAAATGTCTAATTTTAAGCGGATAAATCTTTATTAGATATTACTCTGCAAGTACTATACCGTTACTTTAAACTATCTATATCTTTTATAATCTTTTGAATATCAGTAGAGTAACTAAAACAGCTACTTATCTTACAAGCTAAATATTCATCACTATCATACTCTTTTTTGTATACAAAAGGATAGTTGAAATCTTCGCTGGAAAACTTTTCAAGCTTCTCTTTTTTTGCTTTGATAAATACAGGTTCTAAATTATAAAAGATTGAAGCTAGTGTTGCATTTGGAAAATATGATGGATATTTGTTGATATACTCCACATAGTATTGCATCGATTTTTTTACTATCTCGAAAGTTTTGTACTCTTCTTGCATTGTTGCATATAGTATTAGATTTGAAAAGTGTACCCCTAAAGCACTAGCATAGCCACTTTCCTCGATATCTGCGTAAGTTTCAAACCCATCATTTGATTCTATCCATCTGCCATCTTGATACAAGAGTGCAATTGATTTTTTTATAAGCTCCTCATAGAGCGTGAGATATTTTTTTTCTAAAGTGATTTGATATGCTTCAAAAAGTGTCGCACTTAAAAAACTATAGTCTTCTAGTATTGCTTTTTGTGAAGGCATTTTTCCTTTGATGGTTTGGTGATAGAGTTCACCATCTTTATACATCAAAGCTATAAGACTATCTAGTGATTTTAGAGTATTTTGTAAGTACTTTTTATCAACACTAGAAGCTATGAGTTTTCCTTTAAGATACAAAGCATTCCAAGCTGTATTTATTTTATTGTCAATAAATGGATACTCTTTAGTATCGCGGATTTGTTTTAAAAGTGTTATAACTTTTTCTAGGTTTTGTGGTTTAGTAACTCCTAAAATCTCTGGATTTGAATATTCCCCATCAAAGTTTCCATCTTCTACAATACCTAAATATTTAAGTGATTCAATGGCAGTTTTTTCATTAATATCATTTTGTTCTAAATACTCTAAACTTTCCATATAATCAAAGACAAAATAATATCCCTCTTCATTTTTTCCTTGGGCATTCCTACTATCAGCATTACTAGCACTTTTATATACACCATCTTCTAAAAATCTAATATCTATTTGCGAAATTGTTTTATCAATAATCTCTTTAAACAAAGGCTCTTTTGTGATTTTATAAGCTAAGGTATATGCTTCAAGAGCTTCTGCATTGGTATATAACATCTTCTCAAAATGTGGTATTGTCCACTTTTGATCTACACTATATCTATAAAAAGCCCCCTCAATTTGATCAAATATTCCACCTCTTGCCATAGCTTTGAGTGAATCAACAGCCATAGTTAATGCCTCTTTATCACCGTTGATTTCATATAGTTTTAAAAGTAAAATTAGATTTGTAAACTGTGGAAACTTTGGATGTGTACCAAATCCTTTATACTCTTTGTCATAACTACTTTGAAATTGGTTTACTATATTGTGTGATAGTTTATCATCAAAAGTTGCATTTGACAAAGTTACATTCTCTTTACTATTTACAATCTCAAGTACTTGTTTCCCTTGCTCTTGTAGTTTGTCTCTATCATAACTAGCAATCTCTTGTAATACCTCCATAAGTCCTCTTGAGCCATATCCCGCATATTTAGGTACATAAGTTGCAGAAAAAAATGGCTCCATATTAGGCGTCATTACAATAGTAAGTGGCCAACCACCACCTTTTTTGTTCATAACTCTATATACTTTTTGATAAAAACCATCGATATGGGGAAATTGCTCTCGATCTATTTTAATAGAGATAAAATCTTTATTTAAAATCTTTGCCACCTCTTCATCTTCAAAAGACTCATGAGCCATCACATGACACCAATGACAAGTGCTGTATCCTATGGAGAGAAATATAAGTTTGTTCTCTTCCTTTGCTTTTTGAAATGCTTCATCTCCCCAAGGGTACCAATTAACGGGATTGTCTTTGTGTTGTAAAAGATAAGGGGAAGTTTCATTTTGTAGTTGATTTGCCATAATAGTTCCTAAAAAAATATATAATAATAGAAGAGCTTTTTTAAACATACTAAACTCCTTTTGTTTAATAATAGCAATGCAGTATTAAGGGATATTGAAAATTATGATTAAGTTTTTTATTGCAAGATAAATTGAAAATGAATCATTTTTTTGAGTAGAGAAGAGTTTTATTAGTAATATTATTATGTTATAATAAATTACAAAAGGAAAAGAGATGCAAGAATTTATACCAGATAAATTACCAATTTCAAAAGATATCGAAACTAAAGAGATATTAAAAAAATCTATCTTGGCAAATAGTGCATTGGCTAATTTAAATGGCGTATCAAAAATAATTCCAAATAGTAATATTTTGATAAATTCACTTGCTTTACAAGAAGCAAAAGATAGTAGTGAGATAGAAAATATTATTACAACACATGATGAATTGTATAAAGCAAATCTTGATATAAAAAACATCTCTCACGCAGCTAAAGAGGTGCAAAATTATAAAAATGCTCTTTTAAAAGGTTTTACTTTAGTGAAAGAAAATGAACTATTATTAAAAAAATATATAGTTGAGATACAACAAGAATTAGAACAAAATAATGCAGGAGTTAGAAAACAAAGTGGAACAAATCTAGCCAATTCAAAAACAGGAGAAGTTATCTTTACACCTCCACAAAGTTTTGAAGTGATTGAAGAGCTTTTGGTAAATTTAGAATTTTATATAAATGAGCCAAATGATATTGACCCACTTATCAATATGGCTATCATACATTATCAGTTTGAAACTATACATCCCTTTTATGATGGTAATGGTAGAACTGGAAGAATTATAAATATTTTGTATTTAATATTAAATAATTTATTAGACATACCTATTTTATATCTTAGTAATTATATCATTAACCATAAAGCTGATTATTATAGATTATTACAAGAGGTTAGAACTAAAGATAATTGGGAAGAGTGGATTTTGTATGTCCTTGATGGTGTTGAACAAACATCAAAAGAAACAGTTGAATTAGTAAATGATATATCAAACCTTATGGAAAAAACAAAACATAGCATACAAGAAAAGTTACCAAAAATTTATAGTAAAGATTTAATAGAGATATTATTTTCTCATCCATATACTAAAATAGATTTTTTAGTTGATGGTTTAGGATTACATAGAGAAACAGCATCAAAATATCTAAAAGAGATAGAATCTATTGGAATATTAGAAAGTATAAAAGTAGGAAGAGGAAAGTATTTTATCAATATAGAACTTTTCAATAGATTGAGAAAAGGGATATAAATCGACACTTAAAATTAATATGTCGAAAAAATATGTAATTTTCGACATATATTAAAAATATGTCGAATAAAAGATAAAAATTTAACATAGCTCAAAATTACTTATCAAATATAACCAAACTTCTCCCAAATGGTATTTTATTTTTATTTTGGGACAATGCCCATATCACCTCATAAGCAGGAGGAATTCTTGGGAAAATCCCTTCCCCATCTGTAAAGTATAAAAGCATAGAACTCATAGGGATATTGGCATCTATATATTCAAAAGTAGGGCGGTAGTCAGTACCTCCACCACCTTTTAGTGGAAAGTCCATCTCCTCTCCACCCATAAAAGTATGATGAGAGTGTACTTTTGCATCTGCTATAAGAAGTTCTATAGAAACAGCGGGGAAGTTTTGCATGATAGATTTAAACTCCCCTATAAATGCTCCTAAAATATCCTCTCGTATTGACCCAGAGGTATCGATAGCAACTATGAGACTTAGTGTATCACTTGTTAAACTTGGTAGGGCAACACCTCTATAGATATGTTTTTTGTTTGGTGGCATAAAAGCGTAGTTGTTTCTCATGTGACGATTGATAGCGTTGTAAAGCTCAAATTTCCAGTCGATATCGTTTGCTTTTATTTTTTTTGCAAATCTTTCTAGTCCTAGTGGAGTGGAGCTGTTTTTTAATGTAACCTCTTTTGCTAAACTAGCTGCATAGTCCCACTCCTCTTGAGTTTTTTCATCATCTGGATTATTGATATTTTTGAAGATGGAACTATCTCCATCTTTCTCTTTTATGAAGTTTTCTAGATTTTTAATATCATCATAACTACTTGTCCCATTTTGTTCTGCAAATTCAACTTTAAGTATCTCATAAATCTCTTCTGAGTACATATCTTTGTACTCTTTGTTGTAGTTTGCACCTTTTGGGATTTTGAGTTTATTTTTGGCTAACATATTGTTTATAGCATAATCAGTTGCAAGTTGCCATAATACACCTTTACGGTTGAGCTTTCTTTGATTGTGAGCTAAGATATGGTGCATAACACAGTTTGTCAGGATAAAAAATAGTTCATCCATAGATAAGCTTTCTATGTAGGTTGGATTGTAGATAAATCTTTTTCCATTACTAGCAAAATAATCAATAGCTGAATTTTCCTCATGCTTTAATCTTGAAGCTAACATCCCAAAGTAGGGGTGTTTTGAAGTGAGCTGACTTTTTGCTTTGGTTAAAGATTCTGCTGACTTTTTTGTATTCATTGAATTCATAGATGCTCCTACTATACTGTTAAGTATTTATGCAAATTCTATACCAAGTAAATATTTGAAGTTATAGTATTTTTAATAATAAATAGTATAATTGTATAATATTTGCAAAAATTAAGTTTATTATGATAATATTTTGGAGATTTATTACTTAAAGGAATTATAATGTTATTACAATTTAGTGTAAATAATCATAAATCTATTAAAGATACAATTGAATTTAGTATGTTGAAAAAATCACAAGATAAAGGCAATTCATTTCATATTAGACAATATGAATTGCTAAAAAGTGCTATTGTTTATGGTGCAAATGCGAGTGGGAAGAGCAATTTTTTAAAATCACTTGCATTTATGGGAAGAATTGTGTTAAATAAAGATAAAGTTATCCAATCAACAGATACATTAAAGCATATTCCATTTCGATTGAGCACTGAAACAGAAGAAGCATCAAGTACTTTTGAAGTTGTTTTTTTTATTGATGAAACAAAATATAGATATGGCTTTGAAATTGATAAAACAACGGTTTATTCAGAGTGGTTATATGCAGATGAAAAAGGGAAAGAAGCAAAACTTTTTTATAGAGATATTGATGAAGAGGATTATGTAAATCCAAATAAATTCCAAGAGGGTTATGACTTTTTTGATAAAAGTAACTCTAAAATTAAAATTTCTAAAAATCAACTTTTTATTTGGAAATGTGATCAAAATGATGGTGATATATCAAAGTCTATTTTAAACTGGTTTAATCATGTTAATTTTATTGATGGTATTGACCATGATGGTTATATTGATTATACTATGAAACAAATGGAAAATGAAGAATTCCGAAATGAGATGGTTAATTTAGTAAAAACAGCAGATATTGGTATTGAAGATATACTTTTAGAAAAAAAAGAAGTACCACCTAATGTTTTAGAAGATATGCCTTTTCCAAAAGAATTAAAAGAAAAGATTTTAAAAGAAGGAGGACTAAAAGCTATTTCTTTAGATACATATCATAAAAAATTTGATAAAAACAATAATTTTATAGAAAATGAAGTTTTTAATTTAGATAATGAGGAATCAATTGGTACTAGAAAGTTTTTTAAAATGTCTGCACCTATTTTAAATACTCTTAAAGAGGGAAAAATTTTAATTATAGATGAGTTAGATGCAAGTTTACATCCAATGCTTACAAAGTCATTGATTGAGATGTTTCATGATGAAAAAATCAATACAAAAAATGCACAACTGATTTTCGCTACACATGATACAAATTTATTAACACCATTAATATTTAGAAGAGATCAAATTTGGTTGACAGAAAAAGATAAATATGGAGCTACAAATATTTATTCATTGGCTCAATTTAACGATGTAAGAGCAAAAGAAAATTTTGAGAAAAATTATATTCAAGGTAAATATGGTGCTATTCCATATCTTGGGAAGTTTGAGTTTTAATCATGGCTAGGCGTGGGCAAGATAAATCAGATAAACTTCATAATAGAAGAAAACAAGCTTTAGAAGAAAAAGATTTTAAAGCAAAAAAAATGGAAAAGCATAAAGTCCCTGATATTATTATCTCTTGTGAAGATTCTGTATCTGCTCCAACATATTTAAATAAAATTGTAGAAAATCTTATTAAAGAAAGAAAAATCACTCAAGATTCATTTGTAATAGTAGATCATAAAGTTTTAAAAGGGACAAATCCAAAAAAAGTACTAGAACGATTAAAAAAATATGAAGATAAAAATGGTAAAACCTATAAAGATTTTCAATATAAATGGTTAGTAATAGATAGAGATGTAGAAAGAGTAAATGGAGGTGGACATTGTGCTGAAGACTTTAATGTAACTTTGTCAAGTGCAAAAAGTACAAAAGCAAACTTACACATTGATGTGGCATATACAAATGATGCTTTTGAATTATGGTATTTATTACACTTTGATTATATCTGCACACCTATTTTAAGAGATGAAATAAATAAAAAATTAGTGAAGAAACTAAAAGAAAAAGAACCATATAAATTCTCACAACTAAATAAAGATAATATTAAACAAGAAAATTATACCAAACATATTTTTGATGAACTTTTGGAATTACAAGAAAATGCAATTAAAAATGCTAGAAAATTACTTGAAAGTTATAGTTCTGAACATAATCCAGAAAGTGCTAATCCATCTACTACTGTTTATCAACTTATTGAGATTTTAAACAGTTTAAATAAAAGTTAATATATGAATTTTGATGATATTAAAGAGGATTTAGTTGATTTTGAAGTTTATAAGAAAAAATTATTATTTATTACTGAAATAAAAGATTATAATTTATTTTATTTAATTGTTTATAATGGAAAGATTTTACAATTTAATAACACAAATATCAAATCAAAAGAATTAAAAGATAAATTGATAAATTCTAAAAAGTATACAGATTTAAGTGAATATGTTAAAAATGAACTTCTTCAAAGTAACTATATAAAAAAAAATTTATATCAAAAAGACTTTCAAATAATTACATATATTATTCCTAAAGATGAGAAAACAAAAAATGACTTTAATAAAATGAGTGATTTAGTTTTTAAATTTGATAAATCTTGTTTTGAGATTATAAATAAACCAATTAGTAAATTATTTGAGCATATAAATAAACACTATATGGCATATATTGGAATTTATACTTTGTATCTATTGGTCTATACTGCTTATTTATATTTAGGTTTATATAGTGTTGGAATACCTTTTGATTTAATCAAATCAATTGAAAGTTTTGTTGCAATGATATTTATAGTATTCAGTGGATTCATTTTAATATTGACATTGGTAGTTCCAATTATTGTTAGTATTATTTATTTAGACAATAATACATTAAATATAATAATAGTTATATTTTTAATTGTAATAGTAAGTTATTATTTAATTACTAAAACTTATAAATTTGTCTTTTTTTATACTTTCCTAAAATTTTTAGTTCTTTTTCTTTGTAATATATTGTGTAGAATTATACCTATAGTTACTCTTTTGATTTTATTGTCATTACCATTTGTTTATATTTTAGAATTGATTTTTTCAAAGAATAAAGCATATACAAGTCAACCAACACTATTAATAAATTTATATAAAGATTTTTATGGTTATCCCAATGTTATTGAAGTAAAAGACAAAAAATATATTTTAGTTGGTAAAGATGAGACAACATATCAAGTATATGATTTGAATAAAACCGTTAACTATTATATAAGTAATAAAGATAGTAAAGCAACAAAAAAACTATGTATTAATATAGAAGATATAATGCAAAATAAGGATAAAAAAGATGATATAGCATTAAAACTATTAATGTTCTCTCCAAATAACAATATCGATAATGATTTAGAATATTTAAAAATAAATGATACAAATATAACTAAGAAATACGAATATAGTGCTAAAAATATTGATTTAAATACTAAATTATTGATAAATAATTGTCAAGGTATAAATTAGATTTATACCTCTATACATTGGATTTTTAGTGTAAAAGAGAGTTAAACTTTCTCATCCACAAAGGCCAACTTTTTATATAATCAAGTCCAATATCACGACTTCGTAAATCTTGCACTATCATCACTGCAAATTCCCCTGGAAGATTGAGGGTGTATCTTAAAAGATTATCTAGTTCTGTAGCTCTTGTTTCATCATCTATTTTCATGGTAAGTGAGGTACAAAGTATATGAAGTGCAGAGGTTTCATTTGGTACATCTTCGCAACTACCATCTAAGATTTTATCAATATCTGGTAAGCTTGAAGCAACACTTCTAAATCCTAAAAATGAAGCAGCTAACTCTTGACCAATAGCACCACTAACCATATCCATAACTAAATCATCATCAGGAACTGAAGCTAATATCTCATTTACATATTCCCAAGTTCTAGGAGTTGCAAATGCTTTTGAGTCATTTTGAGTATTGAATGCAAAAAGTGCATCAGGTCTATAAGAGGTAAACGCAATAATAGTAGGGTCAATATCTGTAGTTTTTGCCCAAGCTTGCCAAACTTCTAAATCAACTTCCATATCAAGATGAACAAATCTGTTTGCAAGAGGACTTGCCATACGAAACACAACACCTCTATCGCTTTCACGATTTCCAGCAGCTACGATTGCCCAACCATCAGGTAAAGTATATTCACCTATTTTTCTATCAAGGATGAGCTGATAAGCACTCGCTTGCACCATTGGAGCTGCTGTATTTAACTCATCTAAAAATAAAATCCCCTCTTTAGTACTGCCATCAGGTAAAAAAGAAGCTTTCGCCCAAACAGCACTATTATCTTTACTATCAAAAAATGGAATACCTCTTAAATCTGTAGGATCTAGTAGTGAAAGTCGTAAATCTATAAAACCTATCTCTCTATCTTTTGCAATTTGTGATACGATTGAAGACTTTCCAATCCCCGGAGGTCCCCATAAAAATACTGGTACTTTTCTTTTTGTTAAGTGGTCTATTGATCTTTTTGCACGACTTGGGTTCATCTATACTTCTCCTTGAGTTTGTAAACCTTATGCAAGAAGTATGCCTAAGTGTTATTAGTGTTTTGTTATAATCAGATGAAAGGAGATATTAGATTGCAAACAATAAGTATCTTAGGAAGTGGTTGGTTAGGTTTACCTCTTGCTCTTGAATTATCAAAACAATACTCTATAAAACTCTCTACTAGAAGCGTGGAAAAATTAGAAAGTTTAGAAGCCAAAAATATAACACCCTATATTGTAGAAATAGATAATATAATACAAACTATAGAAGAGTTTTTAGATGCAAATATTTTGATTATCAATATACCTTCTAAAAATATTGAAGCTTTTAAACATCTAGCCCAATATATAGAAAAATCACAAATAAAAAAGTTGATTTTTATAAGTTCAACAAGTGTTTGTAGAGATGATAAAAGTCCTTTGTTAAGCATAGAAAAAATATTTCAAGCTATGAATAGACAAACTACTATTTTACGCTTTGGTGGACTTATCGGATATGGAAGAAACCCAGCAAAGTTTTTTAAAAATAATAAAAAAGTACCAAATCCCAAAACACCTGTAAATATGATACATAGAGATGATTGTATAAGTATCATAAAAGAGATTTTAAAACAAGATGTTTTTGATGAGGTTTTTAACTGTTGTAGTCCTACCCATCCTACAAAAAAAGAGTTTTATACCCACTGTGCTATATCTTCTGGTTTGCCTATTCCTATCTTTGATACAGTAGAAAACAAAGAGCAATATACTATAATCCCAACTGAGAAATTACTAAATAAATTAAACTATCAATTCATCTATCCAGATTTGATGAAAATAAAACTATAAAAGAGTAAAAATGAAAGTAAAATATATAAAAAAACTGATGATATCAGGTATAAGTGTAACCACAAACAACACAAATGAGATGAATGAAGAGACACAAAAAATAGCACCACTTTGGGAACAGTATGACAAAGAAAATATCTATACAAAAACATTCAATAAAGCAAATGATTCTAGTTTTTATGGGGTGTATTCCAACTATACTTCTGACTTCAATGGTGATTATGATGTAACAGTTGGAGTTGAAGTAACAAAGCCAAAAAATGCAATAGTGATAGAAGATGAGAGATACTTAGTATTTACAAAACAAGGAGAGCTTCCAGATGTTGCTTTTGAGGCTTGGCAAGAGGTATGGAACTATTTTGCAAACAATAGTGAGTATGAGAGAAAATATAGTGTAGATTTTGAAAAATACTCTAAAGAGGATGAGATAGAGATCTATATCTCAATTAAATAAAGTTCTCCACTTTACATAACTTAAACTAAATTTAAGTTTAAGTTATGTAAAGTTTCACAAATTAAACAAGGAGTACCCATGAAAAATAGATTCACAACACAATCATACTTTATGCAAAGTGCAAGTAGAAAAGAAACTTCACTACTCCTTCTTCTCAATACTCTCTAATATTAAAATAGCAATTTTAATTTAAATCAAAACAAACAACATATACGCAACATTAGTGTAAAACTTTTATAGGCTATTGCTCTATAGTTTTACAAATTTTATTATAATAATTTTAAGGAAAAACCATGAGTTTTAAAAAATATAGACAATATCCTATTGTCAAAAATATAGTTCGCCAATGGCCAAATAACAGTATAACAAAAGCACCGATTTATTGTTCTGTGGATTTAAGAGATGGGAATCAAGCGTTAGTAAACCCATTGAGCGTAGAGCAAAAAGTGGAGTATTTTAACTATTTAGTTAAGATGGGGTTTAAACATATTGAGGTGAGTTATCCAAGTGCTAGTGATACAGATTTTGCATTTACAAGAAAGATTATAGAGGAGGATTTAGTTCCTGATGATGTTTTTATTCAAGTGTTAATTCCTGCACGAAAAGAGTTAATACAAAGAAGTGTAGAAGCATTAAGAGGTGCAAAAAAAGCAATATTTCATTTGTACAATCCTACAAATGAGTTTCAAAGAAAAGTAGTATTTCAAAAAAGTGATGATGAGATAATTGCCATGGCAGTTGAAGGTATGCAAGAGTTGAAAAGATTAACAGCTGATTTTGAGGGGGAAGTGATGTATGAATATACACCTGAAAGTTTTTCTCAAACTGATTTAGAGTTTGCAAGTAAAATTTGTAATGCAGTAATAGATGTAGTACAACCAACACAACAAAACAAGATGATAATAAACTTACCAAATACCTTAGAAGCGTATATGCCAAATATCTATGCAGATAGAATAGAGTGGATGTGTGCAAACTTGAACAAAAGGGAAAATATCTTAGTAAGTGTTCACCCACACAACGATAGAGGAACAGCAGTAGCAAGTGCTGAGATGGCTATAATAGCAGGAGCAGACAGAGTTGAAGGGACATTGTTTGGCAATGGTGAGAGAGCAGGAAACTTAGACTTAGTGACAATGGCATTTAATATCTATTCACAAGGGATAGACCCACAAATAAAATTAGATTTTATAGATGAGGTCAAAGAGTTTATCGAAAACACTACGCAGATAAAAACACATATACGACACCCTTATGTAGGAGATATGATATTTACAGCTTTTAGTGGTGGGCATCAAGATGCTATCAAAAAAGGGTTTGATTTTTACAATCAAAGTGACAAAAAATATTGGAATGTCCCTTATTTACCAATAGACCCAAAAGATATAAAAAGAGACTATGATAAAGTTGTCAGGATTAACTCACAATCAGGAAAAGGTGGAGCAGCTTTTATTATAGCCGAGTTTTTAGGCAAAAATATCTCAAAGGATGAATCCATAAAATTTGGACAAATCGTTAAAGAAGAGTCAGATAAAAAAGGGAAAGAGTTAAGTAAAGAGGAGATTATAGCTTTGTATAAGGGTATGAAAAACTAAGCATTACATCTTTTATAAAAGATTAGATAAAATTTATAAAATATTATTTACAAAAAGGTGTAGTATGGGTGTTTTTGTAATAGGGCAGATAAGAGTAAAAGATGAAGAGAAGTGGGCAGAGTATAAGTCTAAAGTACAAAGTACACTTGAACCTTATGGTGCCAAGATTCTTGTAAGAGGTTCTTGTATAGACTCTTTTGTAGGAACACTTGAATATCCAGATGTGGTAATCATAGAGTTTGAAACAGACAAAAAAGCACAAGAGTGGTACAATTCAGAGAGTTATCAAAGTATTGTACCTATACGAGAAAAGGGTGCGGATATTATTTTGCATATGTATCAATGAAATTTCAGGAATTAGATACCTATTTACTTTCAAAACAGGGTGTAACATTTGATTATCCATTTGATGAGGTGGTGCGGGTATATCGTATAGCAAATAAGATGTTTGCACTTATGGTTGATGAAGAAAATCTTAGCATAAATCTAAAATGCGATCCTATTTATGCTCTTGAACTTCGTTCTATTTATGAGGGGATAAAAGCTGGCTATCATATGAATAAAAAACATTGGAATACAGTAAGTGTCGGTAGCGATGTGGATGATGGACTTCTAAAAGAACTTATTGATCACTCTTATGAGTTAGTTTATAATAAATTGCTAAAAAGAGAAAGGTTGTTGCTTGGATAAGATAGATTTAAAATGGATATATGAGATAGACGATGTTGATTGGGATGAACTCTCACATTTGTATAAAATAGCTCCGCTTGGAGATAAAAAACCGCAAGATTTAAAAACAGTTTTTACAAACAGTAGATACAGATGTTTTGTGTATGATGATGATAAAATAGTAGGAGTCGGTAGAGCTTTAGCAGATGGTGTAGATGTCTCATATATCGCAGATGTGGCTATACATCCAGAGTATCAAGGGCAAGGATTAGGTAAAGCGATAGTGAGTAAACTTGTGGAGTTTAGCAAAGGTCACAACAAAATCATCCTTTATGCAAATATAGGAAAAGAACCATTTTATGCAAAACTAGGGTTTGATAAGATGAACACGGCAATGGCTATATTTAAAAATCGTGAGAAGGTTTTGGAGTGGGGTTTGGTTAGTGAGATGGAAGTTTGATAAAAATTTATAATCACAAAATGAGGTAAACAAGTGTCTAAACTATTTTATCGTTTTAGAAGTACAGCAAGAATATTGGAAAATAAAGAATTAGAAAATCAAGAGATATATTTTGCTTCATCTGAAAAGTTAAATGACCCGATGGAAGGTTTTAAAGATTTAGTTTTTAATGGAGGTAATATAGTCTGGAAAAACTTTTTTAAACATTATCTTATGTGTTTAGAACGGATTAGTTCACTTTATATAATATCAGGAGAAGAGCATTACAATATAACGCTGAATGATATTCCTATTTACAATGGTTTTGACAACTTTCCTACACCTATGTATAAAAACTTGTTTGAAAAAATATCAAAAGAATTTTTTGATATTTGTGGAGAGTTTATCGAAAAAATTTCTACAAGAACAACGCCTATAAGAAGAAATGAATTAAGTATGTATTTAGATGCTATTCATTTGATAGCCATCAAAATAATTGAAAAGAGATATGAAGAAGAAAAGTTTATTCCAAAAAAAGAAGAAACTTTGAAGAATAATTTAGACATTATCCCACATATGATTAAGCTGATAGACTCTGTTGAAAAATTGTTGAATGAAGATGACGGTATAAATAAAGTTAATGTATTGATATCTATTCAAAAAAAAATCAGTGAAGAATTGAATTTGATTAGAAATATTAATGATAAATTATTTTTAAGTGCTCCAAATAGATACTTTGTATTAGTTGATTTTGTAAGTAATTATTTAAATAGCATAGAAAAATTGACTTATCCAAAGTCTTATGTATCATGTTTTTCTGGAGAAGAAGCAAGCCATAATTCAAGTCTATGGGGACATTATGGAGATGGGCATAAAGGCATTTGTTTAATATTTGAGTCAAATAAAGATGAAACACTATCATTTACAAATACTAAGATTGGTTATGGCTCAAATGGAGTGATTTTAGATAGAGCAAATCAAAAATTTTATAAAGTTGATTATGCCGATACTTTTCTTGAAATTGATTTTTTTAAATCTTTAGGACGCTTGACTATTCCTACTTTAGAAGAATGGTATTATGATGAAAATAACGATTTTAGTGATATAAAAGATGAAGTTTTAGGTAATCAAGATATGTGGAGAACAAAGTATTGGGACACATATCAAAAAAATAGTTTGATAAAAACAAAAGATTGGCAATATGAAGATGAATATCGTTTAATTTTAAATGCTGGTATGGATGGAGAAATTGATGATACATATAGACTTCTAAAATATGACTTTTATAACTTAAAAGGTTTAATATTTGGTATTAAGACTACTCGTGAAGAAAAGTTAAAAATTATTGAAATAATTCAAAAGAAGTGTGTTGAATCAAATCGAGATAACTTTGAGTTTTATCAAGCAGATTATTGTCATATAAATAAAAATATACAACATAGAAAACTTGGTTCTATAAAATTTAATGTTAAAGAAATTGAAAGATTAGAATAAAATTGCAATTTGTAATATATTTATATAGCTAGAGATAATTTTGATAAAATAAAATTATCAAAAAAAGGTTATATCAATATGGAAAATACAATAGAACACATTGAAAAAAATCAAGATATACAATCAAAAATATACACTATCCGTGGTTTGCAAGTGATGTTGGATAGGGACTTGGCAAAATTGTATGAGGTAGAGACAAAAGTTTTTAAACAAGCAGTAAATAGAAATATTGATAGGTTTCCTCAAGATTTTATGTTTGAGCTTACAAAAGAAGAGTTAGAAAATTGGAGGTCACAATTTGTGACCTCCAATTCTGATAAGATGGGATTAAGGCGAGCACCGTATGCATTTACAGAGCAAGGTGTATCGATGTTAAGTGGTATTTTAAAAAGTAAAGTAGCAATAGAAGTAAGTGTAAATATCATAAGAACATTTATTAATATGAGAAAACTTATCTCTTCAAACTCTATGCTATTTCAAAGATTTGAATACATTGAACAAAAACTATTACAACACGATGAAAAATTTACAAAAGTATTTGAAGCTATAGAACAAAAAGAACTAAAACCATCATTCGGTATATTTTACGATGGGCAGATGTTTGATGCATATATTTTTATATCTGATTTAATAAGAGGTGCAAAATCAAAGATTGTACTTATAGATAATTATATTGATGATAGTGTGCTAACACTTTTTAGTAAAAATCAAGATGTAGATGTAACGATTTATACTTATACTGTATCTAAACAATTAAAATTAGATATAGACAAATACAATTCCCAATACAAAGCTATCACAATCAAAAGTTTTAAAAACTCTCACGATAGGTTTATGATAATAGATGACAATGAAGTTTATCATATCGGGGCAAGTTTGAAAGACTTGGGTAAAAAATGGTTTGCATTTTCTAAAATAGCTATAGAACCACTTGATATTTTAGATAAATTGAAATAAATTATTTACTAGTTTAGATTTCTTGCTTTAACTTTTCTATCCTTTTATTTGATTCGATGATTCTCTCATAACTTATTGAACCATTTTTTACTTGTGAATATATGGTATCGATAAGTTGGTCAGTATTTTGTACTGAGAGTTGATTTCCAAAAAGAAGTATATCTACACCTGCATTTATCACAAGAGTTACTGTATCTTGAAGAGTATAATGTTCAGCAATAGCTTTCATCTGTAAATCATCACTTACTATAACACCTTTATACCCTAACTCTTTTCTTAAAAGCTCCGTGTTGATTTTGTAAGAGAGGGTAGCTGGATAGTTTGGGTCTAAATGTTTATTAAATACATGTGCTGTCATAATCATCTTAGCTTTTGAGTTTTTTATGAGAGTTTTATATGGTTCTAATTCTATTTTATTCCAAGTATCTGTAACATCAACAAATCCCTTATGCGAATCATCTTTTGATGAACCATGACCTGGAAAATGTTTCAGTACGCTTAGAATCTTTTGTGAGTTTAAAGCATCTATAAAAACAGTTGCATAGTTTGTTACTACTTGAGGAGTTTCCCCATATGAGCGCTCTAATCGCTCTATTACGGGGTTGTTTTTATTAACACTTAAATCAACCACTGGAGCAAAGTTACAGTTTATACCATTTTGAGATAACATCTGGGCTAGAGTTTTATAGAACTCTTTTGCTTGTGTCACACTTTGTTTTGCTATCTTTTTTGCACTTGGAGTTGATGGAAATCCATAATTACTTTTGAGTCTTTGAACTTTCCCACCCTCTTGGTCTATAGAGATTATGAGTTTGTTGTTAGAATACTCTTTGAGTTTTGAGGTTAAAAGTTGGAGTTGTTGAGGAGACTTTATATTTTTTATTTTGTTTCTATCTTTATAAAATCTATCAAACAGTATCACCCCACCTATGTTGTATTTTTTTATATATTTTACAATAGGGCTATTATCACTGATAACACTCTCATCAAATCCAATAATAAGCATCTGACCAATCATTTGTTTTAGTTTGGTATCATCTATTTTTATCGTTTCTTTTCCATATAAATTTAGATGTAAACCTAGAATAAATATTATGGTAAAAGCTATTGTATTTCGTATCAATTTTTTATCTCTTTTTCAACTTTATCTAGATCTTTACTTCTTGATTCTAATTTTCCCTCTTGAAACTCTTTTGTTCTTAAAAGTGCTACATCTACATCATACAATTGATCAAGAGTAAGTTGTCCATCTTTTAGAGCTACTTTTAAAACATGTCCACCAAATTTTTTATCTTGACTTAGAAAATGAAAATGGTACCCAGGTACATTAAATTTTCCAAAATATTCTGGAAGATAATATCCTATGAGTACCCCTTTTATATTTTTTGCTTCAAAGAAGTTTTGAGTATCAGTGATATGTTTTGCAAGAGGTGGATAAGGTTTTGAAGCTTTGGGTGCACTTCTTGTTTTTACATATGAAAATACCCCTTCAATTTTAAATCCACAAGGGTAATTTTTACACTGTTCAAAATTATTTAAGAGTGATTTTAATTGATCATATGATTTTATATTGTTGATACTTTTTGTTGTATCAGATTTAAAAAAGTGTACAGAAGCAAATGGTACACCTATAGTATCAGCTGGTTTTATTATTTTACCTGTAGATTTAACTTGGTAAACATCACCTTCATATACAACCATCTCACCATCAATACCATCAAATGTTCCAAGTCCAAAATCTCCATGATTTTTTACTTCTAAGAGAGTTTTATCCCCATCATAATATCCTGCTAAAAGTGCATCAATAGTTGATACTTGATAGAGTTTTTCTCCACTATTAGAAGCATAAATAGAAGTGTTTATTAATATAAATAGAGATAAAAAAATTTTCATGATGTTCGTCCTTATTGACAACTATTATAACACAAAGAGAATAAAGCTTTATTACTTACTTAAAGTAAAGCAATATTAAGTCAATAAGATTTATAATTGTGGGAATAAGGAGTATATTATGAAAAAAGTTTTAATAATAAATGGTCATAAATACTACAAAGGTATTGCAGAGGGGAAACTCACGGGTGAGTATATCAGTAAAGCAAAAGAGTTTTTTAAAACCAATGGTTTTGAGATAAAAGAAACAGAGATAGACAAGGGGTATGACGTAGAAGAAGAGCTTGAAAAGTTTACTTGGGCTGATTATATTTTATTTCAATACCCAACAAATTGGATGGGAGTTCCTTGGATAACAAAAAAATATATAGATGAGATTTTTTCAGGTGGGGCAGGAAGTGTAACCTATACAAATGATGGTAGAAGTAGACACGACCCATCAAAAAAATATGGAAGTGGTGGCTTGATGAATGGTAAAAAATATATGTTAAGTATCACATATAATTGTCCTGCTTGTGAGTTTGATAATAAAGATGGTTTTTTTGAAGGGTTAAGTGTCGACCAAGCTAACTTTGCAGTACATAAAACTTTTCAATTTTGTGGCTTAGAACAACTCCAAACATATTCTGTACACGATGTATTTAAAGGTGATTTAAATATGGATGATGAATTAGAAAAATTTGAAGAGATACTTAAGAAAAATTTTCTATAAAGTATCTAGAAGAAGATTATAGTGAGGCACTACACTATTCTTATTATTATGAGCAGATATTTGTTTTACACTTATTTTCATCTGTAATTTTACCATGTGTTGAGGTATATGAAATTCCCCATTTGTACATAGCTTCAAGTACTGGTTGGAGTTCTTTTCCAATTGTTGTTAATGAATAGACAACTTTGGGAGGCACTTCTGGGAAAACTTCCCTATGGATAATATTTTTTTCCTCTAATTCTTTAAGTTTTACAGTCAAAGTTTTTTGAGTAATCTCACTTATTATTTCATGTAACTCTTTAAATCTTTTATCACCATCTAACAGATGCCATATAATTGCTAATTTCCACCTATCATTAAATACATCAAGTGTAACCGAGACAGAACATTTATACTCTTTATCATTTATATAATACATAACTAAATCCTTTAAAACTTAATTATATCATAAAGATAATAAAACTTCATTACTTACCTAAAGTAAAGTAAGAGAAAATTAAGTTAATAAGAATTATAATTTCACAAATAAGGAGTCAATCATGAAAAATGTTTTAATTATAAATGGACATCAATATTATGAAAATATAGCAGAAGGAAAATTAACTCAACACTATATTGATAAAGCAAATGAGTTTTTAACATCAAAAGGTTTTGAGGTAAAAAATACAGCAATTGATAAAGGATATGATGTAAAAGATGAGGTTGCAAAGTTTGATTGGGCAGATGCTATTATCTTTCAATATCCTGTGTATTGGATGACTGTACCTTGGATAACTAAAAAGTATATCGATGAGGTTTTTTCTGGTGGTGGAAGTACTGTAACATATGAAAGTGATGGACGAAGTAGAGATGATGTTACTAAAAAATATGGTAGTGGAGGTTTAATGACACAGAAAAAATATATGTTAAGTCTTACTTACAATTGCCCAACAAGTGAATTTAACAATAAAGATGGTTTCTTTGAAGGTTTGAGTGTCGATGAAGCAAACTTTGCAGTACATAAAACTTTTCAATTTTGTGGAGCAAAACAACTTGAAACATATTCTGTACATGATATTTTTAAAGGTGATTTAGATTTAGATTCAGAGTTAGAAAAATTTGAAAAAACATTGAGTAAGAATTTTTTATAATTTAGTAACAATTTTAACAAAGGATAAAAGTGGAAAAAAGTGAAACCTCTTATAAATATTATATAGGTATGACAATAGCTATGATACTTTGGGGTATCGCTTGGACTTCTGGAAAAGTTGCAGCGGAGCATGCCAATGCACCAGTTGCAGCTTTTTGGCGTTATGCTATCTCTCTTATTACTATTATCCCTGTAATACTCTATTTAAAAGTATCATTGAAAACAAATAGAAGAGGTTACTTTTATATGGTTTTAGGGGGATTGTTTACTGCACTTTTTAATTATCTCTTTTTTAAAGGATTATCTCATGGAGCAGCTGGATATGGAGGTACTTTAGTAACGGCCATTGCTCCCATTATGACCTATTTTTTATCTGTACTTTTTTTAAAACTCCTATAACATCTCGACAAATTTTTGCTTTATTTATAGGAATTATTGGAGCGATTGTTTTACTTCGTATACCATTTGATGGTTTGAGTTTTTTAAATGCAGATAGTTTATACTTTTTTGAATGTGCGATTGTTTGGGCAATAGTGACCATCATTTCTCAAAAGGCTTCTTCATATGTTTCTCCACTTTTTTATACAATGGTTGTTTTTGCAATTGCAAGTATTATTAATATGTTATTTTCTTTCCCATATCACCCGTTTGCATTTTCTAGTTATGATTGGCTTTTTTGGTCAAATATTATTTTTGTAGGGATATTACCAGGTACTTTTGCCACAACATTGTTTTTTCTTTCAGCTGGAAAAATCGGGGCTCATAGAACTGCTGTATTTATGTTCATTGTTCCTGTTGGTGCTATCGTTTCTAGTTTCATAGTATACAACGAAGTTATTGTACTTTCAACTATCATTGGATGTTTATTTGCTTTTGTGGCAGTAGTGTTGTTTAATATGAAAAAGAAGGTTGTTTTATAAATTAGCAATTTTTGGATTGTATTAAAATTTTAATTTTGTTAAACTTTTAAAAAATATTTGGAGTTCGTTAATGAATAGTAGTTTAAAAACTTTAAATAACAACTACAAACAGATTGAAAAAGCTATTAAATATATAGATGAAAACTTTAAAGAACAACCTTCTATAGATGAAATAGCTCAAAATATTGGTATGAGTAAGTATCATTTTATACGAGTTTTTAAAGAGTATGTTGGTGTGACACCAAAACAGTTTTTACATTCCCTTACCCTTAACTATGCAAAAGAACATATCAAAGAATCAAAATCTATCCTTGATAGTAGTTTGGATATTGGACTTTCAAGCACAAGCCGACTCCATGAACTTTTTGTAAACCTAATAGGGGTAACTCCAAAAGAGTATAGAGAAAAAGGGAAAAATGTAACTATAACTTATGGATATGGAGATACTCCTTTTGGAGAAGCACTACTTGCTTTTACATCTAAAGGTATCTGTTATCTTGGATTTATAGATAAAAATAAAGAGGAAAATTTCACTAGATTTTATGAAATTTGGGGCAATGCAAATCTCATACATGACAATGAAAAAGCAAAAGAGTATATAGAAAATATTTTTATCAAAAACAAGAAATACAATCTTCTAGTAAAAGGGACAAATTTTCAAGTGAATGTTTGGAAAGCTCTTTTAAATCTTCCAAATGGTGTAGTTACTACCTATCAAGATATGGCTAATTTTATTGAGAAACCAAAAGCTGTAAGGGCAGTAGCAAGTGCTATAGGAAAAAATCATATAGGCTATCTTATCCCTTGTCATAGAGTTATTGCAAAAAGTGGTGCAATGAGCGGATACAGATGGGGTGTGATGCGAAAGAAAATATTAATTGCCTATGAAGCTATCAATCAAAAGTAATATATTGTGAGGGTATATTAATTAATTGATTTGGAGATATCTTTTATTGCATTGAAAAATACTTCTGAAAAAGCTTTTACAGCAATAGGGATATCTTCTTCTAGAAATCCTCCAAATCCCATGCATATAGCTTGAATTGTCGCAGTAGAATCATAGTGTATATAATAAAGTTTTATTTTTTTATCTTCTGCTTCTTTATTGAGTTTTTCCCAATCTAATATTACAGTAGGTACAATTACTATAGATAAACCACTCCCTTCTCTTAATATGGAGATATATTTATCTAAATACAATAATAAATTTTTTTTCATAATATCGTGTTTTTTTCTATTGAGCGTACGAGTTTTACGAATATGTTTTTCCCAATAACCTTCTTTTATAAAAAGTTCAAGTGTTTTTTGTGTATCAATTGGTACTCCTGAGAAAGGAAAAGTAAATAGATCTTGATATTTTTTCAATAATGTTGTAGGTAACACAAGATAACTTATTCTCAGAGCTGGAGAAAGAGATTTTGACAATGTACCTGTATAGATGACACAATTGTTATGGTTAATACCTTGCAGTGCTGGTATTGGACGATTGTTATAGCTTAATTCACTGTCGTAATCATCTTCTATTATATAAGCATTATTTTGTGTAGCCCATTGTATAAGCTTAAAACGGTTTGCAATAGGGATCGTAACACCTGTTGGATACTGATGTGATGGGGTTACATATAAGAGTTTCGATTGACTTTTTTCTATATCTCTTAAACTAATTCCACTTGAATTTATAGGAATATCTTCAATAGAATAATCAAATTGCTTAAATACCTGTTTCACAACATTATATCCTGGAAATTCAATTGCTAGTTTTAAAGTAAAAGATTTCAATAAAGAAGCAATAATAAACATAGAGTCTGCAAATCCACTACACACTATAATTTGTTCAGGAGTAGATTGTACTCCTCTGCTACTACTGAGGTATTTAGATATTTGTATTCTAAGTGAAAGTTCCCCTTGTTTATCTGGATATTCTCCAAAATCAATTGTATCATTCATAACTTTATTATGTAATCGTGTCCATAATTTATTTGGAAAATTATTATTATGGAGTTGAGCTGGAAAGAAGTTATATAAAAAATTAGATGTTTCTAGTGGAGAAGATTGTTTTTTAGATTTATTAAAAGGTAGATAATGTTCAATCTCATCACTTACAAAATAGCCACTTTGTGGACGACTTTCAATATAACCTTCAGCAAATAATTGACTATAAGCAGACTCTACAGTGTTTTTACTTATTTGATAATCTTGAGCCATTTTTCGTATAGAGGGAAGTTTACTCCCTGCTGATAATTCTTTTTCTATTTTTTCTTTTATTTGATTATAAAGTTGAATATATAATGGTGTAGATGAATTTATTAGTTTATAGATAACTGTCCTTTTTTTTTATATAAATCTGTACCTTGTAAAAGATACAGTTAATTGTTATTATAACACCAGAAAACTTAAATAAGTAGAGTTTATGGAGGATTATATGAAAACAAAAATAGCAAGAGTTTTATTTATAAAAGTTGGAAAAGTTACAACAACAATTTTAGAAAACAGTAAAAGAAAAGAGTTAACTTCTGGAATCAAAAAATATCCAGTACAAAATACTTTTCTAACAAAAACAGGATTTCTTGATGATGAACAAGGTGATTTAGAACATCACGGAGGAGAAAATAAAGCACTTTTTATGTTTTCTCAAAAAACTTATGAAGAGATAAATAAACAGTGTAAAATGGATTTAAATATTGATGAAGTGTCTCATTTTGGAGAAAATATTATTTTTTCAAATATTTCAGAAAATGATATATGTGTTGGGGATATTTATCAATTAGGAGAGGTAAAAATACAGATTACACAACCAAGACAACCATGTTGGAAATTAAGTGCCAATACAAATAAAAAAGAGATGACAAAATTTATTTTTCAAAGTGGTTTAACTGGTTGGTATGCAAAAGTTTTAATAGAAGGTGTAGTTTGTGTAAATGATGAGCTTATTTTAGAAAAGAGAAAATATCCCAATTTAAGTATTAAAAAACTTAATCAACTTATTGTAAATCCATTATTAGATGAAAAAATAACCAACGAAGCACTAAATTGTAAAGTATTAGGAAAGCCTTTTGGGGAGTCATTGTCAAAAAGATATAAATTTAAAGATGAAGATGAACAGTTTTCATTTTATCATACTTAAAAGGGAAGAGATGAACGAAAACAATTATTTATTGCCATTATATAATAGATTAGATGTCTCATTTGTAAAAGGTAAGAATTCTATTTTATATGATGAACAAGGGAGAGATTATGTTGATTTTTCTTCAGGGATTGGTGTGAATAGTTTGGGTTATTGTGATAAAAAAGTTGTTAAAACGATAACTAAGCAAGCCAATAAAATTTTACACACATCAAATATTTACCATATAAAGTCACAAGAAAAATGTGCGAAAAAAATAGTTACATTAAGCACCTATGATATGCAGTGTTATTTTTGTAATAGTGGTGCAGAAGCAAATGAAAGTGCCATTAAACTGGCTCGAAAATATGGAAATACAGCTTTTAGTAAAACAAAGTATAAAATTATAACTATTAAAAACTCGTTTCATGGAAGAACAATAGCAACTTTAAAAGCAACAGCACAAGAAGATAAACATAAATACTTTGGACCTTATCCTGATGGATTTGTTTATGCTGATAATATAAATGGGGCGATAAATTTAATAGATGATGACACTGTTGCAGTTATGCTTGAACTGATTCAAGGAGAAGGTGGTATCTTTATGCAAGATAAAGAGCAAGTAAAAAAGTTAAGTGAGGTATTGGAAAAAAAGAAATTATTATTGATAATAGATGAAGTTCAAACAGGTGTTTATAGAAGTGGGGAATTTCTAATGTCACATCATTATGAGATTAGACCAAATATTATAACTTTAGCAAAGGGCTTAGCAACAGGAGTTCCAATAGGGCTGATGATGACAGATTTAAGAAATGTTTTAAAGCAAGGTGATCATGGTTCAACTTTTGGAGGAAATCACTTTGCGACAACTGTGTCAATTAAGGTTTTAAATATTTTAGAAAAGTATAAAAATAGTGGAAAACTTGAATCAAACATTAAATACTTTAATGATTATTTAGACTATTTTATAGAAAGATATCCATCTTTGTTTTTATCAAAAAATGGCTTTGGTTTTATGCTTGGACTCAAACTTAAAGATGAAACAAAGCTCAATGAGATTGTAAAGTTATCTTTAAAGCAGGGTGTTTTAGTACTAAAATCAGGAAAGGATATAGTGCGATTTTTACCACCATTGAATATATCAAAAAAAGAGATAGAAATGGGATTTAAAAGATTTGAAAAGGTTGTAACAAAATTGAAAGGAAAAAATATATGAGAGATAGAACAAAAACACATTTACTTACACAAGAAGAAGTTGAAAAGTTATTTATACGAGCTGTTATTAGTAGAGATGTTATGAAATGTGTAGGAAGATATTATAAATAAGAAATAGCAATTTTTGGATTGTGTAATGTTGTTAGTTAGGTTATGATTTTAAAAGTAAATAAAAGGAGACAAAAATGAGTTTTATAAAAAATGAAAGTCTAGAAAAAGCAGATTATGAGGTGTTTTCAATAATTGAAAATGAGTTAAAAAGAGAAACAAATCACTTAGAGATGATTGCATCAGAAAACTTTACTAGTCCTGCTGTTATGGAAGCAACAGGAAGTATTTTTACAAATAAGTATGCAGAAGGTTATCCATATAAAAGATATTATGGTGGATGTGAATTTGCAGATCAAGTTGAGCAGTTAGCTATCAATAGAGCTTGTGAAATTTTTGGTTGTAAATATGCAAATGTTCAACCACATTCTGGAAGTCAAGCCAATAGTGCTGTATATGCAGCATTGTTAAGTGCAGGAGATAAAATTCTTGGTATGGATTTAAGTCATGGTGGACATTTAACTCACGGAAGTAAACCATCCTTTTCAGGAAAAAATTATAATGCTTTTTCCTATGGAGTGGAACTAAATGGATATATTGATTATGATAAAGTTATGGATATTGCAAAAGTTATACAGCCAAAAATTATTATTTGTGGTGCAAGTGCTTATGCTAGAGAACTTGATTTTAAAAAATTTAGAGAAATAGCAGATGCTGTAGGAGCAATTTTGTTTGCTGATATTGCACATATTGCAGGACTTGTTGCCGCTGGTGAACATATGTCACCTTTTCCTTATGCTGATGTTGTTACAACAACTACACATAAAACACTAAGAGGACCAAGAGGTGGTATGATTATGTGTAATGATGAAGAGATTGCAAAAAAACTTAACAGTGCAATTTTCCCAGGAACACAAGGTGGTCCTTTGATTCATGTTATTGCTGCAAAAGCAGTTGCATTTAAAGAGGTATTAGATGTTTCATGGAAAGAATATGCAAAGCAAATAAAAGCCAATGCAAAAGTTTTAGAAAAAGTTTTAATCAATAGAGGATATAATTTAGTAAGTGGTGGTACGGATAATCATCTTGTCCTTGTAAGTTTCTTAAATAAAGACTTTTCAGGGAAAGATGCAGATACTGCACTTGGAAATGCAGGGATTACTGTAAATAAAAACAGTGTACCAGGAGATACAAGAAGTCCTTTTATCACAAGTGGTATAAGAATAGGAAGTCCAGCTTTAACAGCACGAGGAATGAAAGAAAAAGAGTTTGAATTTATAGCAAATAAAATTTGTGATATTTTGGACAATATTCAAGATATAAAATTACAAGAAAAAATTAATAAAGAATTAGAAGAGTTAGCAGGAAAATTTGTTCTTTATAGTAAATCAACTTTTTAATAATAAAATTAAATATATTAATTACCTATGAAGCAACAAAAAAGGAAACTGATGAAATCACAATTTGAGATAAAAGATAAAAAACTTATAGAAAATATTTTAGCAACGGTGGAGTATGGAACTTTAGCACTTTGTAAAGATAATAAACCTTACAGTGTGCCAGTAAATTTTGTATATAGTGATGATGTTATCTATTTTCATGGAAGTAAAAAAGGGAAGAAAAAAGAGTTTATCATAGATAACTCTTTTGCTTCTTTTAGTATTGTAGAGTCTTATTCTATGATACAGTCATATTTTAGTTCTACAGATAATACAGCTTGTACCGCAACACATTTTTTTAAATCAGTTAGTTGTGATGGAAAAATAGAAATTGTAAAAAACTATGATGAAAAAGCTATGGCTCTACAACTTTTGATGGAAAAATTTCAGCCTGAAGGACAATATATACCACTTAGTGATGGAATTTATCAAAAAATGATAGATGCAACAGAAGTTTTTAAATTACAAATAGAAGAGATAAGAGGTAAAATAAAAGTTGGTCAACATTTACCTCCTGAGAGATTTGATATGATTATCAAACATTTAGAACAAAGAGGAAGTGATATAGATAAATTAACTATTTCACAAATGATAAATCAAAAGGAGAATATATGAAACAAATAGAGTTTTATGAAATAAAGTTAAAGTATGAGATTGACTCTTGGGATTTAAATGATGGGTTAAAAAATGGTGAAAATATTATTGTAATTGACGCAAGAGCAAATGAAGCCTACGCTTTTGAGCATATTCAATCAGCTATAAATATTCCCCATCGAACAATGACAGAAGAAAATACAAAAACACTCAATAAAGATACTCTTTATGTAACTTATTGTGATGGAATAGGGTGTAATGCTTCAACAAAAGGTGCTTTGAATCTTGCAAAGTTAGGCTTTAATGTAAAAGAGTTACTTGGTGGTTTAGATTGGTGGAAAAGAGACGGTTATCCAACAGATGGTAAACAATCATTAGAAACTAAAAGTAATATTTGTGGTTGTTAGATAAAAGTAAGGATTTATTATGAAATTAAAAATCGCACAATTAGAGGATATAGAGGATGTTTTAAAACTTCACTATAAGTATCAAATTGACTCTATAAAAGAGGAAGACAAAAAAGATGGTTTTGTGACAACACCATTTACAAAAGAGCAACTAACAAAATTGATACAAGAGGAGCAGGGGCTTTTTATAGCACTTCAAGGTGATGAAGTGGTAGCTTATGTGATGGCAGCATCATGGCAGTTTTGGTCTACTTGGCCAATGTTTGCACATATGATAAAAGATTTACCAAACTTAAAATACCTTGGACAAACTTTAAGTGTAGATAACTCATATCAGTATGGACCAATCTGTATAGATAAAAGTGTAAGAGGAACAACTGCTTTAAAAGAGATATTTGATTTTGCTAGAGTTGAGATGGCAAAACGCTACCCAATACTTGTAACATTTATCAATAAAATAAATCCACGATCATATGAAGCACATACAAGAAAACTAGGACTAGAAGTGATACAAGAGTTTGATTATAATAATAACAGTTATTATGAGTTGGTTTATGATACTTCTAAAGAAGTTGAAGAGATAAGGTAGCTAAAAGTACTCCCTTTATTAACTTCTGATTGTACATCTATCTCTATATTGTTTTTAGTACAGATGTTTTTTACGATACTAAGTCCTATACCAAAACCACCAGTTATCTTGTCACCTCTATAGTATCTATCAAAGATTTTACTGGTGTCTTTTATACCAATTCCTTGATCTTGAAAAATTAGATGAATTGTATCTTCTCTTTTGTGAAGAGATATTGTTATTGTAGATTTTTCTTTTGAATATTTGATTGCATTTGAAAGGTTATTATCAATGATTCTATAGAGTTCTATCTCATTAAAATGAAGTATTAAATTGGATTGAATATCTCTTATTAGATTGATGTTTTTTGCAGTTGCTAAATCATTAAAAAAGTCAACTCTTTTATCTAAAAATAAAGAAAAATCAATATCTTTTTTTTCTTCTATACCACTAAATCTTTGCATATAATATTCTAAATCTTCATAGATTACACTCATGTTTTTTAAAGCTGATTTAATCCTAAGAAGATGTTTGTCTTCTTTGATTTTCATTTGGAGTAAATCAATATTTACCCTTGCAACACCTATTGGAGTTTTAAGTTCATGCATCGCATCTTTTAAAAAGTCATCAAGATAATGATTGAGTTTTTTATAAGGTTCTGTACTTTGTTTGATAGTGAAAAAAGAGGATAAAAATATCAAACAAGTCATAGTAAGAATAAGAATAATAGTATTGTATATCACTTGGGAGTTGTCGATATTTTTACAAGTAATAATATATTTTGCACCAAATATATTGTTTTGAAGATATTGTTTATGACAGATTTTATTTGTATCATTAAAAAACTCACTCTCAAAAGTAAATTTATTATTTGCATTGAAAAGTGAAAAGATAGGTTTATTTTTTTCATCAAAAATTGCAGAGGTGAAAATATTAGACCGAGGATAGTGAAAAAAGTCACTGTTTTCCTCTTCAAAAAGTCTTATTTTTGAAACTACAGAGGAACTATAGTTTTTTAGCATCATCTTATCTTTGATATTTTGATTTTCAAAAGAAGCATCAAGATAAAAATATATAGGTATAAATGCAATAGATAAGGTAAGAATAACTTGTATCACTATAAACTTCGTATCGTTTGTTTTATTTATCAATTTTATACCCTACAAATCTTTTGGTAATGATAAAGTTTTTATCTGTTTTATCTCTTATTCTTTTGATACACATTCTTATATCGGCGTATTGGATATCTTTGTTATCCCAGATATTTTCATGTAAAGACTCTATAGAGATATAAAAACCTCTATTTTGAATCAAAAAGCTTATAACTTCACTCTCTTTTTGTGTTAAATCAATGGGCTTTTGATCTTTGTATAATATATTTTTTTGAATATCAAAGGCAAATTTATCATGAAGGAGAATTATGTTTTCATCCGATGAGAAACATTTGTTTTTTATAAGTTGGTCAATTCTATATCGTAACTCTATTAAATCAAAAGGTTTTTTTAAATAATCATTACACCCAAGTTCATATCCTTTGCTTAAATTTGACATATCTGTCAGTGAAGTAAGAATTATTACAGGTGTATTGATACCTTCTTTTCTGATATTTTCAATAAGTGTAAAGCCGTCAATCCCTGGTACTCTTATATCTAGTAGAAGAAGATTGTATCTATTTTCATATATCGCATCGAGTGCTTCATCTCCATTATCAAAATCATCCACTTCAAAATCTACTTCTTCTAAAAACTCTTTTATAGATATTTTGTATAGATAGTCATCTTCTAGGAGTAAAATTTTCATATTTTCACTTTATTATTATATTTTTTTTATCTTGTATGTTTTGTTTCGGAGTTATAGTTGTATTTATATTTCCTTTATATTGGTAGTTTGGAAGATAATTAAAATTTTGATTTGTATTTTTAAAACTAGCAACTAAATATCCCACGGTTTCTTTTTTTATACTCCCTAAAGGTATAAATGTAATGATTGTATCACCTATCTCATAATAAAATTGTTTTTGCTCTAAAACTTCTTTATTATTGAGTAAAATATTGTAAAGATTTTTATTATAGTCTTTGTCAACTATAACATAGCTGTATAATCGTTGATTATTTTTATGATATTTCGCGATTTTTAAGAATTTGTTTTTTAGTAAAGGGAGTACCTCAATAGCAGCCATTTGTAATCGTTCTTTTAAAGAGGAATAATCCATAATAACTTCAAGTGAACCAATATATTCTTTTCCATCAAATATAGGAGAAATAGCTTTTATATTAAATCTTTTACCAAGTTCATTAGATACAAAAGGCTGTTGCGTTTGTTTTACTTTTACAAGACCATGTCTAAAGCTCGTAAGATTTAGTCCTGTATCTTTATCTTCCCAACTGCGAACAAACACTTTTAAGTTTTTTGTGTGTACTTGAATTTGAATATTTTTTAATTTTGTATAATCAGAGATCGTTTTAAGTAAATTTGCAAGTTCATTTTTTAATTGTTGTGGTTGATTTTGTTTTAATGTATCGATAATATGTTGATTTTTTGAAAAAAGTATCGCTAAAGATAAGGCATATTTTTTTTGTTGTGATATTTCACTACTAATAAGTTCAATATTGTTTGAAACAAGTATATCTATTTGATTTTGTTTTATAATATCGTTATATTTTTTAAGGAAAAAAAGAAGTGTTACAATTATAATGAGAAAGAAAATTATAAAATTTTTATATGTTTTTATCATAAAAGTATTTTAACTAAAAAAACTTGGGAATACCCTTTTTAGGTATCCCTTGTTTTTACTATTTTATTAGTTTGTCGCCTCTAATTACATCTATATCAAGACCTAATGCTTTGAAGTTACTTCTAACAGAGTGTTTCTCTTTTAAAACATTTGAGTGGTAGATACCGTTTTTTTGTTCTGGTAATAAACCTTTGTCTAAATCAAAATCAGCTCGCTCTTGTGCATTTACATAAAGCATTACATCTGCAGCATCTTGATCACTTAAACTTCCACCTTGACCTAAAGGCATTTTTAGTTTAACCCAAGCAGCACCTTTGTCTAGTTTACTCATACCAGCACCAGTATTGTAAGCCAACCATTGTCCATTTGCATCTTTTCCCCAAAGTGGTGGAAACTCTCCCATCCCTTCTCCATTTGCATTGTGACACATTGCACATTGGTTTTCATACACTTTTTGACCATTCACATAGTTTTCATGTGTTGCTTTTTTTTGTATTGGATTGAAGTGTTTTATCCCTGCTGGCCATAATTTTTTATTTGTAGGACCCCAAGGACCTTTATCATTTAAATGCATAGGTTTTCCATCTGATAACCAAGTTATATAAGCAGCAATAGCCATAGAAGCTTCACTATCATTTACCAGTCTTTTCCCATTCATACTTCTCATAAAACAGTTGTTTGATCTATCTTGTAAAGTTTGAACTGCTTTTTCTCTTTTTGACCATGTTGGAAAAGAAACAGCTGTATCTAACCATGAAGAAAGACCATCTGCAGTTCCAGGTTTACCATCTTCACCCCTTAAGTGACATGAAGCACAATTGAGTTTATTATCCACAAAATCCTTTGTAAGTGGGTGTGTATCTGTTTTTAAGGCTATCTCTTCACCTAATTTAACTAATTTACCAAGTTCACCTGTTGGATATGCTTTTGGAGCAGTTCCTGCAAATAGGTATACCGAACAGGCAAGACTTAAGACCGCGATTTTATGTAAAGATTTCATTTATTACTCCTACTAATAAGTTTTTATAAGGTAATGATAAAGTAACAATGTAACTTGAAAATAACAAATGTGTATTTTGCAGAGAAATAAAATTACTCAATGAGATAAAAATTACGATAGTTTATAATATCTTGTACACTTAATATTGGCATAGAGTATTTTTTTGAAAGTTTAACTACCTCTTCCCCTTGTGTCATAGTTCCATCATCATTTGTAAGTTCACATAGTATTGCAGCAGGTTCTAAATCTGATAATTTCATCAAATCTATACCAGCTTCCGTATGACCTTCTCGTTCTAATACTCCACCATCTCTTGCGCGTAAAGGAAAAATATGACCAGGAGAAACAATATAATTTATCCCATCTTTTTTTAAAGCAGATTGTATAGTTGTAACTCTATCTTGAGCTGAAACACCTGTAGTTACATTTTCTTTTGATTCAATTGAGATTGTAAAAGGTGTTTGGTATTTTGAATTGTTTGTTTGTACCATCATTGGAAGTTGAAGCTCTTTAACTTTTTGAGAAGTTAAACAAAGGCAAACGATACCACTACACTCTCTTATAAGAAGTGCCATTTGTTCTTTAGTGATATTTTGGGCACTAAAAATTATATCAGCTTCATTTTCTCTATTTTTATCATCTGTTACGATGACACCAATTCCTGATTGTAATGCCTTGATGGCATTTTGTACATTTAATTTAAAGTCTAAATTAGACATTTTTTGATTCATTAGTTAACCTTTATTATTGAGTAAACTTATTGAATCAGGGCTAATATTTAAGTAATATAATCCTAATGTATGAACAGTAGTAAAACTTTTTATATTCTCTTTCATCCAGACTATGACTGTTGGTTTTGGATTTGCACCAAATCTGCTTGACCCTTACAAAAGTAAGGCGCTCGTGGACTTCTATAAAGTATAGTTACCACCAGTAAGGAATTTCACCTTGCCCTGAGAAATAAATTTGGAAAAATAGTAACTAAATTTTGCTTATAAAATTTAACTAAATGAAGGTAAAATGGAAAATTAAAATAGTTTATAAAAGTAGGGCAATAATTGAAATGCTAGAAACAGAGATTTATTATCAACAGTTAAGAGAAATTTGTAAAGAGTATCAAGATTTTAGTGATAAAAGTTTTGATGCTTTTAAGAAAATATGTTTTGTGAAAAATATAAAAAAAGGAGAGATTCTCCAAGATAGTTATTCTCCTGCAAAATATATCTATTTTATCTACAAAGGTATTTTACGAACATATTTTTTAAATGAAAATGGAGCAATTTATACAAAAAATCTTTTTAGTGAAAACTATTTTTCTGCTTCAAAAGTTTCTCTTATCACAAAAGAAGATTCTTATTTAAATATTGATGCTTTAGAGGATAGTATATTAATTTACATTGATTTTGATGGATATAAAAAACTAATAGATACTAATGTAGAGTTTAAAAACTTTTATATAAATTATTTAGAAAAAAATTGGGTAATAGTAAAAGAAAAAAATGAAATATCTTTAATTCTTGATGATGCAAAAACAAGATATGAAAACTTTATACAAAACAATCCAGATATTGAAAAAAGAATTCCATTACATCATATTGCAAATCATTTAGGTATTACACCTACTCAGTTAAGTAGAATACGAAAAAAAATGCAAAATAATGACTTAATATAATTTTTTGTCTATAGACTATTTAAAATATTTATCAGTATTATTGAAATAGTTTTCAAGCCATTGATATTTTGATTTGATATTGTGCTCATTTTCATATTGTTTTAAAGAATAATATATGAAGTTTTTTATTGATTCTCTTTCTTCTGTTAGTTGTTGTTTGGTTAGTTTTGCTTGAAAACCAATTGGCTTTAAATAATCTATAAAATAAAAATTATCATCTTGATCTTCAATTAAATACTCTAGCACAGATATGTGTTTTTCGATATTTTGTGTTGTTTCAATAACACTTTTAGCATCTTTGACGACCTTTGGGTCTAATACAATTCTAGGTGCTCCTTGTATTTTACTTTCACCCCTATATGCTTTACTGTAGCCTTCTCCAAATAGTAAATTATTTTTGTGATAAACATTGCCTCTTGTAATATAACCTCTTAAAAGTGTTTTGAAATTAGTTGCTAGTAACTCATATTGTAAATTATGCAATATAATTAACATTCCTATTGTACAGATTGGATTATTAAATGGTACCGTAATAATTATAGAATCTGATATTGCAGTAAATTCATATTCATAGAATATATTATTATTTTTAGAAAAGTTTTTTGCTGTTTTTTGTAGTGTATCTAATAATATACTAATTTCAGAAAATTTTGATTCACAATCAATACTTCTTACTTTCTTATCAAATCCTAAGATATCTATAAATGCTACTAAACAGTCTTTAAAATCGTCATACTTAGGAAAATCTTTCATAGGTGTCTTTCAAAATTAAATATAAGGATTATATCAAATTCTTCTGAAACTATAAAATCAACATATGTAAATGACAAATGATTTTTTATACTATAGTATTCCAATAAAAAGGAATAATTTATGACCCAAAATATTAAAGCACATCTTTTAGTTTTACTTGCAACTTTTTTAATAGCTGGTTCTTTTATAGCTTCACAAAAACTTTCAGGTGTGATTGATCCTATCTCTCTTACCCTTTGTCGGTTTGTATTTGCTTCTTTAATATTAGCACCATTTATTGTATTTAATAAAAAGTATCGAAATAAAGTTCTTGCAACACTACCAAGAGGTATGATAATAGGGTTGTTTTATTCGATTTATTTTATAGGATTATTTAAAGCACTAGAGAGTACAACTGCTTTAAATACTGGTACACTCTTTACTCTTGTACCTTTATTGACAGCTATTTTATCAATCTTTTTTCTCAAGCAAAAATTTTATTTAGTACAGTTGATTACTTATATTGTAGGTATTTTAGGAACTTGTATAGTTATATTTAAAGGTGATTTAGAACTCTTTTTAAATTTTCAATTAAATCAGGGTGATATTATATTTTTATTTGCCATTATTGCAATGGCTTTATATTCAATTAGTACAAAACTACTACATAGAAAAGGTGATGAGCTGATCGTTTTAGTTTTTACTACATTATTTAGTGGTATTCTTTGGATGTTTTTATCAGTTGTAATTATGGATATATCTTTACAGTGGGAGAAGTTAACAGGTAGTTTGATTTACTATATGGTATATTTGATTATAGGAGCAACACTTATAACTGTTTACTTGTATCAACAAGCGGCTATAAGTATTGGACCTAAAAAAGTGATGGCTTATGTGTATTTAAACCCTGTTGCTATTGCTTTTTTACTTTTTTTACTAGAAGGGACAACTATAGGAATATGGGTAGCAATTGGGATTGTAATCTCCTCTTTTGCTACAATAATACTATTATCAAAAGAATAAATACTAAGCAATTTTATCTAAAACTGCTTTCTCTTCTATAGTGAAACATTTATGAGGATATTCTATTTCTCTATTTTGGAATGAAAGTATCGATTTATTGAGAATTACACCAGAGTCAATATTGATAGCTTGACGAATCGTTTCATCACTTTGCCAAGCTTCACGACCAGCTAATACAATTGGTAAATATACAATTAAAGCAGCAGAGATAGAACGAGTAGCACTCTCCCAAAGATAACTAGGGGTATGGTCAACTGCATAGTAATCTATAGTGTCATATTTAAGCATAGGATTTTTAAATGTTGTAGGTTTTGCAAAAAAGAATCCCATCCCTTCATCACAACTCACATCTATGATGAGACTATTAGGTTTCAGGGCTGAACTCTCCTCTTTAAGAACAAAATCAGTAGGATTTGCAGTATCCTGAAAAACTCCATTTACGATAATATCTGCTTCGCTTATAAGCTCAGACAGTGGACGAACGGTACCATCATGTTCTATAACGACCATTCTTGCTTCATCATCTTTTCCCTCTTGAACTCTTACATAATGACAATCAAGTACCTCTTCACGAACCTCATGGTCTGGTCTTTGTATACAAATAGTAATATCTCTAAAACCATGTGCTTTTAGGGCATAAATAGCCCCACGACTTACGGCACCAAAACCAAATATAACAGTTTTTCTTTGATTTCCATAATGTCCATCAATACCTTTTAGTTGTAAGGCATGTATCACTGCGCAATATCCTGCCATCTCATTATTCTTATAAAAAGTATGTCTCCCAATCTGCCCCTCCGGTGACCAAATAAACATATCTTCAAAAGCGATAAGTGTTTGTTTTCTTTTTATGGCTATATCTGTTATCTCTTGTTGTTGTACACAATGTACATATCCCCATAGAGTTCCACCAACTTTAAGCTCTTCTAAATCAGCCAATACAGGTTTACTAATTATCACTGTACCAATGTTTGCTAACAAGTTATGACGAGTATCAATTCCACCACATAAAGCTGCAATTTCACTATCAGAAATACCAAATGGTGCACCATAACCCTCTTCAAATATTAGTTGTTTTCTCAAAGCTTCTGGGATACGCACCAAGTGTTCTGGATGTATGGGAAGTCTTCTTTCATCTATTTTTTTTGAAGTGCCAATAACACCTATTTTTAAATTATTCATATTTTGTAATCTCCTTGTGATTAATATATTTTTATCTACTTTTTCTTAAATTCCAAAAACTATTTTGAGCTATAAATTCAGGACCTTGGTAAACACTTTTTAGGTCAGATACAGTATATACTGCATTTTTGTCAAGAACATTGATGAGTTCTATCAGTTTTGGTATATAACGTCTTTTTTCGACGATAAATAGTACTTCAACAGGTTTCTCTTCACCCATATCTCCATCTACTGAAACTACTGTAAATCCCTCTTCTCGTATCTTGTCTGCCAAAATATCACGATTAAATGAGATACAACGTATCAGTTCATTACCAATTGCAAAACGATTTTCAATCCACATACCAACATAAATACCAGTAGCAAAACCAGCAGAATATGCAAAGGCAAGATGCCATTGGTCAAGATTTTTAAATACTTGTCCTGCTGCAACTAACCATATTATGATTTCAAAAAACCCGATTAATGTAGCTAATAATTTATAGCCACGAAATATAACAATAGTACGAAATGTTCCTAAAGATACATCTGTAACCCTAGCAAGAAAGATAAATAGCGCTAAAATATAGGGGTATTCAACTATAAGTTCTGGCATATTTGCTTTTAAGTGTGTTCAACTCTTAATTTCCTTTTATAAAAATTCAATAAGTATGACTGTATGGACGAAGGGTCGAATTCCGAAGATTTGTCTGTTTATTTATATTTGCTCTGTTTTAGATGTTGAAGAGTTTTTAATTCTGTACAAATTACGGTGTATTAAGCCTAAGAAGCGAGTTTTGTAGTAGTTGCAATACGCGTTTATAGATACAGTGTATCTGAATTGAAATATTAAAGCAAATGTTTTTTATTAAAATTTCATTCTATGAAAGAGTTTTATGTTAAAATAATTTTATGAAAAATGAATATACACTAACTGCTTTTGAAAAAGATAGTAACTCCCCTTTAGCAGAATTATTTTTACAAGTACGAGATTTTATAAAAATTTGTATAGGAAATAGGGTAAAAGAAAAATATAGAGAAAATATCACCTCTTATTTTTCTACTGAAGGTGGATTTTGTTATCTCAAAGCTTATGATGAGTATGTTCATATTGGTTGGTTTAGAGGTGTGAGTATAGATGACAAGTATAATCAACTTTTCGGAAGCGCTAAAACAATACGAGGACAAAAAGTATATAAACTAGATAAAGCCACACGAGATACCATTAGATATTATATTGAACAAACTTTGATATTTTTAATAGAACATAATGAGTTAATGAAGATGAAAAAAAGGATAAAAAAAGATGATAGAGAGCTATGATTTTACAACTATGAATTTAACTCATGACCAATATGATGGTATCACGATAGATAGTACTTCAATACCAAATAGTGTTTTAGAGTTTGAAGAAGAGTTGTCCTTAATTATTGAAAAAATTGAAAATAAAAAACTTTTATGGATAAAACTTTCTATTGAACAATCACAATTTATCCCAATACTTACAAAGCATGATTTTGTTTTCCATCATTGTAATGAAAGAGATATAACTCTTGTAAAAAAACTTATTGAAAAACCTATTATTCCAACAGCTACAAATCATACTCTTGGCGTTGGGGCTGTGGTAATTGATGATGATAAATTGTTAGTTATTAAAGATAGAATTTGGCAAAAGTATAAATTACCAGGTGGACATATAGATGATAGTGAGAATATATCAAATGCTCTTAAAAGAGAAGTGTATGAAGAGACAGGCATTGAAGTTGAGTTTGAATCTATCATAAGTCTTGGACACTTCTCACCTGCTCAGTTTGGTGAATCAAATTTGTATGTAGTTTGCCGAGCAACTGCCTTATCAAAAGAGATAAATATTATAGATGAAGAGGAGATTATGGATGCTAAGTGGATAGATATTCAAGAGTATTTATCGTGCGAAGATGTTCATATTTATAATAAAGCTATAGTAAAAAATGCACTAGAAACTATTGGGTTTAAGATTGAGACGCGTACTGATTTGATTACAAAAGAAAATGTAAGTTATGAGATATTTTTTTAGATGAACAATAAAACTATTTGTACCATTACCAACAAAGATGCGCAAAAACTTTCATATCTTAGTAATAGTTTATTAAAATATCTCTTTGATGAAGATATTCCTAAGTGGTTTCAAGATTCGTTTAGTGTAGAAGAGTTTGAAAAAAGAATCCAAAGTCAAGAGTATAAACACTTTGGTTATATGATTGAAAATCAAATAGTAGGATTTATAGCTATAAAAGAAGATAACCATCTTTTTCATCTTTTTGTTGAAGAAAAATATCATCAACAACATATTGGAAAAAAACTATGGGAGTATGTCAAAGAAAATATTGCGTTTGAAACTATGAGTACAAATGCTTCTTTGTATGCTATAAATGTATATGAATCATTTGGATTTAAACAAGAAAGAGAAATTCAAACCTATAAAGAGTTGGAGTTTTTACCTATGGTATATAAAAAAGATTTAAGATGATATATTTTACTATTATAAGTGTTATACTTCTTATTACGATGGGCTTATTTCATTTTTATTGGGTTGTTGGCGGTAAGATAGGTTTAGATAAAGTGATACCAACCAAGGAAGATGGAGAAAAGTTTTTTAATCCTAGTAATCTTGCTACAACTATAGTAGGAGTTATATTATTAGGATTTGCATATTTAGCTTATTGTTTAGTATTTAAGGTATTAGAAGAGAATAGTATCTGTATCTATTTAGGAAATATTGTATCGATACTATTTTTTCTTCGTGTTCTTGGAGATTTTAAAATGGTGGGAGTTTTTAAAAGAATAAAAGCTACACCATTTGCAAAATATGATACTTTACTTTTTATCCCATTGTGTTTGTATTTGGGAATTTATTTTGGAAAAGTATCTTTATTATTTTAAATTAAGGGGTTAGGTTGAAAAAGATATTAAATTATATAAAAGTAAGTGATACAATCTCAACTTCTGGACAACCTTCTAAAAAGCAGTTTAAACAAATTGCAAAAGAGGGTTTTGAAGTGATAATAAACCTTGGATTAAATACTCATCCAGAAGCTTTAAAAGATGAAGATAAAATTGTTTCAAAGAATGGAATGATTTATTTTCATATTCCAATCTCATGGGAAGAACCAGAAATTGATAGACTTAAACTTTTTTTGATACTGCTTGAAACATTACAGAAAGAAAATAAAAAAGTCTTTATTCATTGTATTAAAAACTATAGAGTATCAGTATTTATCTATAGATATAAAAAAGATATTTTAAAACAAAAAAATGTAAAACTTGTAGCTCCAAAAGAATATAAACCAAACGAAGTTTGGAAAAAAGTTTTAAAAGAAAAAATATGATAGATAAAATAGATCATATCGTACTAAATGTCAGTTCCATAGAGAAAGCAAAAATTTTTTATGAACAAATTTTAGGATTAAGTGTAGTAGAGTTTGCAAAAGAGAGATTTGCAATAACCTTAGGAAATCAAAAAATAAATCTACATACAGTAAATACAGAGGCAATACCAAAGGCAAAAAATCCATCTCTTGGTAGTTTTGATATCTGCTTTACAACATCTTGGAGTCTCTCAAAAGTAAAAGAAAGGTTAGAAAAACATCATATTGATATTATAGAATATGATGTGGAAAGAACAGGTGCAAGTGGTATGTTAAAATCTTTATATATTTACGACTTTGACGGAAACTTGATAGAAATTTCAAATGAAATTTTTTCAGCTAACTAATATAAACTATCCATATCCACTGAAGCATAAGGGCTTTTGATACTATGAAGTAGACTAACTAACCTCATAGGGTCATGTGAGCGAAGTAGTAGTTCATATCTATATTTATTTGCTACTTTAAAAATACTACTTTCCCCAAATCCTATAAGCTCTACATCTTTTTGATTTGAAAAAATATGTACATATTTATCTAAATCTTGTTTTGCTAATAGATGATTTGTATGACTAAAGATAACACGGGCTAGTTTTAAATAAGGTGGATACAAATCAACTCTTTGTTTGAGTTCATCTCTTAGGAAATCTTCATAATCACTGATTTGTAAATAGTTATTGAAAAAATCTTCATTTTTTGTTTGTATTAAAACTTCCCCAAAACCTTTTCTACCACTTCGACCAGCAATCTGTATCAAAAGCGAGAGAGCTTTTTCTCGTACCTTGTAGCTTGTCATATTTAAAACTGAATCAATCCCTAGTACAACAGCTAGTTTTACATTGTGGTAGTCA
The DNA here is from genome assembly GCA_965140475.1 of Arcobacteraceae bacterium. GTDB lineage: Bacteria > Campylobacterota > Campylobacteria > Campylobacterales > Arcobacteraceae > JAIOSF01. The sequence goes on along the minus strand of OZ223244.1, from coordinate 523,735 downwards.
TGTCCTTTTGAGAGCATTTGAGTACCTACTAGTATATCTATTTTGTTTTCGTTGAAATCTTTGATTACTCTTTTGAGTTCTTTGTTTGTTTTGATACTATCTCTATCAAATTTTTGGATTATTTTATCTTTAAAAGTATTTTGTAACTCTTCAACCACTTGAGCAGTTCCTAGACGAAAACTCTCAATAGAGCCTGTTTTACAATGTGGACAAAACTTATCTATAGGTTGGGTATAGTTACAATAGTGACATTGCAAAGCGTTGTTGTTTTTATGAAGGCTTAAACTAACCGAACAAAATGGACACTCGATAGATTTTCCACAATCTTTACATATCTGGTACTTAAAGTTTGCTCGCGTTGGAAGGAAAACTATCACTTGATTTTGATTTTCTAATGTTTGTGAAATTTTTTCTACAATTGATGTTGAGAGTTCTAAGTTTGAGTTGATAAATGAGATCTGTTTCTCTGAGTCAAAAAAAGTTTTTTTCAATCGAAAGTAAGGAATTTTATGAAAGCTACTTAAAGAGGGCGTTGCACTTCCAAGTATCACTTGAATATCAAACTTTTTCCCCATATAGATTGATAAATCTTTGATATTCACTCGTGGTTTTTGATCTGACTTATAAGAGTCATCATGCTCCTCATCAACGATAATTAAGCCTAAATTGTCATAAGGTAAAAAGAGTGCAGACCTTGCACCTGCAATAATTTTAACTTTTCCACAAAGGAGATTTTCTATAATAGTTTGTTTTGTTTTTTTCTGTATTTTTGAGTGCCAAATAGCGATACTGTCTTTAAATACTTTTTTCAGTCTCTGTTCCATTTGAGGACTTAAAGATATTTCAGGAAGCAAAAGTAGGGCTTGTTTATTTTGAGATAATATATTTTCTATAGCTTTGATATATATTTCTGTTTTTCCGCTTCCTGTGTTTGCAAAAAGTAAACTAGTAGGATTTTCTTGTATAAAATCATAAGCTTTTTGTTGTTCATCTGAGAGTTCAATATCACATTGAATCTCTGGGATTTCTTTTATTTTTTCTACATCATAAAATGGTGTATAAACACTCAAAGCTTCCCCTAAACTACACACATAATATTTAGAAACAAAAGAGGCAGTTTGTAACATCATCTCATCATAATAAAACTCTTTGATATTTGTAATATTTACACATTTAAATGAAGGTTTTTCTACTTTTTTTATAACTACACCAGATGAAAGTTTTGTACGATTTCGAAGTTGTACCTCTACTAGTGTTCCTATTTTTATCTCATTTTGATATTGAAAAGTAAGTGGCTCTAGGGGAGATTTTAAAAGAGCTATTTCATAGTAGTGCATTATTGCGTTAATTCTTGACAAAGTAGATTGTCTTCATCACACTCAAAACTATAATCATCACTATCGTATACAAACTCTACACTATTACCATCTTCAACATAGACCCTATAAGTTACCGATGATGTTTTGCTCCAAGAACCAACTTTGATATTGTTGGTTGCTGGGATTGGAGTTTGTAATATTTTATTAAAAAGATATTTGTCATCATCCTCAAGTGACTCCAAGGTAGCTGTTGCCCCTTTGAGTATCATCTTATTTTTATAGTTATTTAAAGCTTCTCTAATAAGGAGAATCTCACTTTTTACTTTAGTTGTGTTTGCACTTTCAAAGATGCCATTCATCTTCGGAATAGCTACAACTAATATTATAGAGATAACAGCTATTACAAATATTATCTCTATAAGTGAAAAAGCTCTCTTATCTTTAGTGGTCATTTTATATAATTCTCTTTTTTATCACTAGTGTCTAGCTCTTGCCCAATTTCTTTGTATCTGTTAAAATAGTATTGTACAAAGTTATCAATAGTTGGATTTGTAGGGGCAAAATATTTCTCTTTTTTTAATGCATACTCTTTTAAAAATAGTGTTGCATCTTTTTTATTTAAGTAATGGGTACTAAGTTTTTTGTAAGTATCTATATACCATTGTTTCAAACTAGTAATATTTTTATTGTCTAAATTTATAGTTAGTTTTAAATTTGCTTCATCCCATACTAAAGTATTTGTTTCAAAAAGTCCAGTAAGGTGAATAAGTCCCTCACAATAATACGGTTGTACTTCATCAACTTCCATCCAACCTATAAGGCTAACTGCTCTTTTTATAGTATCACTTATAACAAACTCTTCAAGCTCTTTTTCATCACTTTTTTTATCCATAAAGAAACTTACTAAGCCCCCTGTAGTAGCTTTAAATTCCTCTATATTTTTAAAATTTCCAGATCTATTCATCACCGATTCAGTTTCATCATCACACCATAAAATATGTCCAAATTCATGACCAATGGTAGTTATATCATACACTTGATGCCATTTTATATCTTCTTGAAATAAAAAAGTTCGCTCATGTGTAAGAAACTCTTGAGCAAAAATCTCTTTTGAGAGGCGTAAAAATGGTTTCGCTCTTTGCCCTTGTAGTATCTCATCACTAAAAGCAAATATCTTTTTCCCCTCTTTAGCTGATACTACTTCATCATTTGGCACAACTTGTGCTGAAAAAAGTCCGTTAAACTCTGCACCAAAAAACAATGCAGGACGACCTAGATAGAGTTGTACTTTGTCTAAACTTTTTAATGAAAAATCATAAATATTTTTTTCATCATTGTTTTGTTTAATAGTTTCAAAAAGTTCACCAAACATAGCTTTGATTTTTTCTACTCTTTGGTTATTATTTTGTATAGATGGATTTACAAGTCTTATATCCCATTCTAGTGCTACAGCTTTTCTAAAGTGATCTTCATAATACTCTAGTGGATGACCTATTTGAATAGGTGTAGTTATTTTCATCCACGCACTATCCACATCAGCCCATTTTGAAACTAACATCTCAGTTCTTCTTTCACTAAATGCTGTGATAATTGCTTGAAGATAGTGGATATATTCCCATTTTTGATTGTAAATATCATCTTCAAGTTCTATTAAACTATCAACAAACTCTTCAAGAGCATCTATTACAGCTGTTACCTCTTTTTTAAATGCAGTTATATATGCAGCACTTTTATAGCTACCATTTTCTTTTACAAGCATAGAGTAGCTTCTATCTGCTGTAAGTCCATCATGTCCTTTGTCAAATAGATTATTTTCTTCAAGAAACTCTATAACTTTTTCATCATCATTATTAAACTTTGCAAGTAAATCTTTATTCACTCCATTGATAATGAGTTTTGTCCAAGAAGATTGCCAGGTTGACATAGCAATACCTACACCATAAACACCTTTAAACACCTCTTGATAAAATGGTGTCAAAAGATTATTTTGTGATATAAATTCAAGTCGTTGATGTTGAATATCTAGCCAAAACTCTTTTACAAATTGATATGCTTGCTCTTGTAATTCTATAATTTGAGTTTCATTATATTGAGCTTTTTTTAGAACTTGTACTAAATTGTCATCTCGTAAGTTTACAAGACGAGTTAAAAGTGCTAGTTTTAAATCATCATTCAGTGTCAGGTTTAATTCTCTTGCAAATTTATCTATTATCCCTAGCTTATCATTTTCATTATTTTCCAAATATTCATAAAGTTTGTTTATTTCATCTTTCTGTGAACTTATAAAATCATATAGTTTTTGTATATCTTCTAAAAATTTATTTTGTGTCATTATCTATACCTTTTAGGTTTTAATTTCATTTATCATACCAAAATATAGATGAAATAACTCTAAGCTTAAGCTTTATTTTATCATAAATTAGAGATAATTCCGTCTCTAAAATATGGAGACATAGCAAAACGGCTAATGTACGGGATTGCAAATCCTTGAGGTCCCGGTTCGAATCCGGGTGTCTCCTCCAAATTCAAAAAATACATTTCTAAAAAATATCAATACTTTTACTGTTTTAATTTAGTAAAATCTTTATCTCTAATCTAAAATTAGATATAATAAGTAAATTACGGTTTATTTAACTACTAAAAGGATTTCTATGGCAGAAATTAGAGATAGTGAATTGGTTCAGTACAAAGACAAAAAAGTTCAATTAAAAAAGTCACCGGACAAGGGTGAGAATATATCTGTATATGTTCGACCTGGAGATGAAGTTGATTTTAATCTTAAGGATGTCAATGTAAACGACCTACAGTATAAGTTAGTAGGTGGTGATATTATTATTGATATCCCAAAGCAAGGTTCATTTACATTTGTATCAATGGCCTTAATGGGATACAGCGATACCCCTCCATTTTTTAACTTAATTGGTGGTACAAAACTCTCTTTAGATAGTATTCTTACTGCCATAGAAGAAGTAAACGATCTGCCATTAACCTCTATTTCAGCAAGCCTTGAAGTAAAAATAGACCAAGAAGCTAAAGAAGATAATCCTGAAGTTGAAAAACCACCAGTTATAATTATTCAAGAGGTTATCGTTTATGTTGAAAAAGATGACAATCCAGAAGAACCTAATGAAAATCCAAATTTATACCCTGAACCACCTACAGACGAGCCAGATGAATGTCCTTTTCGTCCAGATGATTCTCCTAAAAAACCATCAAAAACAGAAGATGATGTTGGTCCTAGTGATGGTGCTGGTGTACCAGCGGCGTTAACTTTTGATATAGATATTCAACATATTCATGCATCTGATAGTACTACAGCAGGTGTAATGCGTGTAGAAGGTGGAGGTGGTACTTCCTATGATAATTTTTATCCAGGCACACAAGCACAAGCATATAAAAATGGAGCAGGCCTTGTAAAACAAGGGGATGCTGAAATAATAGATTATAGAAATACCACTAGTAATGAAGCCAATAAGTTAATTATCAATGCTGATGATCCTGCCTTTTTTGATACAAATATAATCTCTAGAGAAATTGTACTATCTCCAAGTCAACCTATTGGTTTTGGTATAACAAGCATAACAATCTCTAGTGATGGTTTTCCTGTAGACTTTGATATTGCAAACTCAACAGCTGGGGTAAACTCTTTTAGTTTGATTAAAGATGACTTAGATACTCCTGGTATTGAGGGGTTTACTGTAGACTCTGATGGAAATCTTATTATTAAAATTTTAATGAATAAAAATCAAGCTGATCAAAATTTTGAATTTAAAATAGATGTTGTTTCAGAGTTTAATATGGATAATGTTCCCGAAGATTTAAAATCTGAAGTTGAAGATATCACAGGAAGTGCAGATGCTACTTTAGAAGCCACTAAAACTTATGGGGCAAATGTTAAACGAATACCAGATGCAAATATAGATAATCCAGATGAATATTATTTTACAGAGTTTGACGATAGCAATGGAGATAAAATTGAATCAGGATTTGTAATTATTACAAATGACAATGATAATGAGATTTATGGTTCTATAACACTTGAAAATACCATTAATGGTGGTGTAGCAAATGATACGATTATTACAGGAATGCAAAATGATACTGTAGATGGGCGTGATGGAACTGATACTATGATTTATGCAAGTCATGATAATCTGGATAATGATTTTGGGATTGATGCTAATTTAACTACTGGAATTATAACAAAAAAATATGCCTCTGACAATACTGATACCGTTTCAAATATTGAAAATGTAACAGGTACTCAAGATAATGACAATATCGTTGGTAGTGGAGATGCCAATGTTTTATTGGGTGAAGCTGGAAATGATACTTTAAGAGGGCTTGCTGGTTCAGATACACTTGATGGTGGAGCTGGAAATGATATGCTTGAGGGTGGAGCAGCTGCAGATAGTATAAACGGTGGAGCTGGAAATGATACTGCAAGTTATGAAAATGCAACAGGTGGAGTAACTGTTGATTTAGATAATGGTAACGGAAATGGTGAAGCATCAGGAGCTGATGGAAATGATACTTTATACAATATCGAAAATGTAAAAGGTTCAGCTCATGATGATACCATTACTGGAGATAGTGGAGATAATACACTTGAAGGACTTGCTGGTGATGATCACTTTTATGTAAGTGCTGGTACAGATACAATCGATGGTGGAACTAATAATGCTAATGGAGATACAATAGATGCTTCAAATTCTAGTGTAGCTCATACAATTAGCTTAAAAGATGGACAAGTATTTGGGGAAGGGTATTCTTCTATTAGTGGTATTGAAAATGCTATTGGTTCCTCTAATAAAGATATTATTGTAGGTAGTGATGGTAAAAACACCTTACAAGGTGGGATAAATGAAGATACGATTTATGGTGGAGCTGGAGATGACTTTATTTATGGTGGAACGCAAGATGATACTCTAAGTGGTGGTGTTGGAGATGACTATATTGATGGGGGAAGTGCCTCTTTAGGTGGTACTGGAGATGTTGCAACTTATTCAGATATCACAACAGGTGGTGTAACAGTTGATTTAAGAATTCAAGATGGAACAACTTCTCAAAATACAGTAAATGCAGGTAATGACACTTTAGTAGATATTGAAAATTTAACGGGTACAAGTTTTGATGATACTTTAATAGGGGATACAAATGATAATACACTTCTAGGTGGAAGTGGAAATGATACATTTATAGGAAATGGAAGTATCGGTACAGGGGATTTTATAGATGGAGAAGGTGGAACTGATGACCTTATAAGCTTTGAAACAGCAACTCAAAATATCACTTTTGATTTAGGAGATTCTTCTAGTTATCAAAGTACTGGTGCAGGAAAAATAAAAGTTCAAAATGTTGAAAACCTTAAGGGTGGAACTGGAGACGATACACTGTATGGTTCTTCTCAAGAAAATAAACTTTATGGTCATGATGGAGATGACTTTTTAGATGGAAAAGCTGGAGATGATACACTGTATGGAGAGCTTGGGGATGATACTTTAACAGGTGGCGCTGGAGATGATACGCTAAATGGTGGAGCTGGTGCGGATATAGCAGACTATACAGCTAATACCTCTAGTGGTATAAAAGTTGATTTAACAAGAGTAACGGGACAAGTTATAGATGACGGATATGGTGATACAGATACTTTAATAGATATAGAAAGGGTAAATGGTTCAAATTTTGCCGATACTATCGTTGGAAGTGATAATGTAGATACATTGTATGGTATGGGTGGAGATGATACACTAAATGGTGGACTTGGAAGTGATACTCTCTATGGTGGAACTGGAGATGATACAGCTGACTATGGGACAAGAAGTGAATCTATAAAAGTTGATTTATCAGTTGCTATACCAACTGTAATAGTTGATACTAATAGTAATTCTACTTTTGAATCAGGTGTTGATGAAGAGGATACCTTAAATAGTATAGAAAATATTATAGGTGGTACTAATGCTGATATTATTATAGGGAATAGTGGAAACAATACTTTAAAAGGTAATAGTGGAGCAGATACCTTATCAGGAGGAATTGGAACTGATTATTTAGATGGTGGAGCTGATATAGATACTATTGATTTTTCAAGTGTAAATGAAGATGTGACAATAGATTTAAGCAAAACTGTTACCCAAGCGGTTTACACTGATGCTTACTACAAAGTAAGTAATATAGAGAACATAATAGGTGGTTTTGGTGCAGATAAACTTACAGGAGATGTTCAAGTTAATACTATTATAGGTGGAGATGGAGCTGATACACTAGATGGTGGTGGTGTAAGTGGAGCTGGTACTGATAGTCTTATAGGTGGAGCAGGTGATGATAACTTTGTAGTAAGTGCCGTAGGTTCTACAGAATATAATGGTTCTCTTGGTGCAGGTGGTGCAGATATCGATACTGCAGATTTCTCTAAAATAGCAAACCAATCAACAGATAAAGTAGAGGTAAATTTAGATAGTGGGTCATTTAAATTAAATGGTAATACTATAGCAGGAACTACATTTATTGGAATTGAGGGTGCTATTGGTGGAGCTGGAGATGATACTATTACTGGTACTACAACAGCCAACTCTCTTGTAGGTGGAGCTGGAGATGATACACTTCTTGGAAATGGTGCAAGTTCTGGAACTGATTATATTGATGGTGGAGAAGGTGGAGAAACTAATGGTGACTTTGTAAGCTTCTCTTACACAGCTAGTAATATTTCAGTGGATTTATCTAATACGGGAGTTCAAAATAGTGGAGATGGTAATTTAATCATCCAAAATATTGAAAACCTCGAAGGTGGAACTGGCGATGATACCCTTAAAGGGAATGATGATGACAATATATTACGAGGTTTAACTGGAAGTGATACCTTAGTAGGTGGAAAAGGTTATGATACTTTAGATGGAGGTGTTGGTGATATTGATATTGCTGATTATTCATCAAATACAGCACTTGGTATTAAAGTAGACTTAACACAAGCAGCACAAGTAACAAATGATGGATATAATAATAGTGATACACTTGTAGATATTGAAGAGATTCATGGTTCAAATTTTACAGATACTTTAGTTGGTGCAGGAGATGATGATACTTTTAGAGGTGGAGCTGGAGATGATACACTAAGTGGAGCTTCTGGTGCAGATTCATTGTATGGTGAAGCGGGAAATGATGTTTTAAAAGGTGGATTAGGAGATGATACACTTGATGGTGGTTTAGATAATGATACGGCAGATTATAGTGATAGAACTGAGGCTATTTATGGTGATTTATCAGCAGCTACACCAAATGTAATAGTTGATACTGCTGATGATGGTGCAGATGGCGATGCAACACATGAGTTTAATGGTAGTGATGAAACGGATACTTTAAATGCTATAGAAAATATTACAGGTGGATCAAATTCAGATACTCTAATAGGTGATGCAAATGCAAATACATTATCAGGTGGATTGGGAGACGATACACTTTTTGGTGGAGCTGGTGCAGATAAACTTATAGGTGGAGATGGTAGTGATACTGTAAGCTATGATGGTGATATAAGTGCTATAAATATTAGTCTTAAAACAAATCAAGGTGTAGATGGAAGTGGAGATACTGATAGCTATAACTCTATAGAAAATGTTATAGGTACATTACATGATGATACTATAGAGGGGGATAGTAGTAATAATACTTTAGATGGAAATAGTGGAAAAGATACAATCTCTTATGCAAACTCTACAAATGCAGCAGGTGTTACAGTTAACTTAGCTACTCAGACAGCTTCAGGAATAGATGAGGGAACAGATACTATTCTAAACTTTGAAGATATTTTAGGTGGAAGTGGAAATGACACGCTTATAGGTGATGGTGGAACAAATACTATTACAGGTGGAAGTGGAAATGATACTCTTGATGGAGCAGCAGGAAGTGATAAACTTGTAGGTGGATTAGGAAGTGATACCGCTACTTATGCAAATGAAGGTTCGTTAGTTAATATAAATCTAAGAGCAGGTACTGGTACAGATGCTAGTGGTGGAACAGATAGTTATGATTCTATAGAAAATGTTCTTGGAAGTGATTATAATGATACAATTGAGGGAAATACTGCTAACAATGTATTACAAGGTGGGCTTGGAAATGATACCCTTACCTTTGAAAATGCCCTTTCTGGTGTAACAGTTAATTTAAGTACAACAACACAACAAAATACTGGAAGTGATGGACTTGATACCATAAGTGGCTTTGAAAATCTTACAGGTTCTTCAAGTGCTGATAATTTAACTGGTGATGATAATACAAATATTATTAAAGGTAATGGTGGAGATGATAGTTTAAATGGTGGATTAGGAGTTGATTCACTTTATGGTGGAGCTGGAAATGATACTTTTAAAGTAGAACTTGGTGATGGTAATGATATTATAGATGGATTTGAAGCTACTTTAACGGATACAGATGATGCTTCTAATAAAGATACATTAGATTATAGTTTACTAACAGGAAATTATCATGCAAATGTTGATTTATCTCTTAATAGTGCTGAAGTAACCGATGGAACCACAACAGATCAAACAGATACAATAGCAAATATAGAAAATGTGATTGGAAGTAATCAAGATGATACATTAACTGGAAATGCTGAAGTAAATACTTTAAATGGTTCAAGTGGAGATGACACTTTTATATTAAAAGATGGAATAACTACCGGAGATGTAATAATCGGTGGGGCACATACTATAGATGGAAGTGGTACACAAGGTTCTACTAATGCGTATACAGGTAAAGGTGATACAGTAGATTATAGTGCAGTAACACAAAGTATAAACCTAACACTTGCAAATGGAGCTGGAACTACAAATGTTCAAGTGGGAGCAACAGTTGCAGATCATACACTTTCAGGCATTGAGAATATTATTGGTTCAGATAGTTCAGATGATACAATAACTGGAAATAATGCAGTAAATACAATTTTAGGTATGGGTGGAGATGATACTATAGATGGTGGAGATGGTGCAGATATATTAGATGGTGGTTTTACTGACGATGGTGGTGGTAACAACACACAAACAAATACAATCTCTTTTGCAAGTTCAACTATAGGGATAACTGCAAACTTAACTACAGGAGTAACTTCTCAAGGTGATGTTATCTCAAACTTTACAAATATTATAGGTACAGATGAAGCTGCACAAGTAGATATTTTAACAGGAGATGGGCAAGATAATAAGATAGAAGGACTTGCTGGAAATGACACTATTGAAGGTTTAGGTGGAGATGATAATCTACTTGGTGGAGATGGATATGATACTTTTATTTTAAGAGCCGATGATGGAACAGATACTATTGATGGAGAATTAGGAAGTAGCGATACTCTTGATTATTCTAACCTAACAGCAACTCAAAACCTTGATATAAAGATAGATACATCTACAAGTAAGGTTGCAACAATTACAGATAATCAAGGAACAATAGGTACAGGTGATGATGTAGTTTATACAGATAATGTAGTTAATGTAGAAAATATAATAGGTGGAGCTGGTGATGATACTATTACAGGAGATACTTTTGCAAATACTTTAATAGGAAATGCTGGAGATGATATTCTTGATGGTGGCGCAGAATCAGATGAACTACATGGTGGAGCCGGTGATGATATTATTAAAGGTGGAACTGAAAATGATATGCTTTATGGAGAAGCTGGGGATGACATATTAAGTGGTGGAGCTGGTGATGATATTATTGTTGGTGGTGAAACTGGTGAGAGTACAGGGGATACTATAGACTATAGTTCAAAAACAACAGATCTTGATGTAAATCTTATGAATATAGTTGGTGGTTATGCAACTGCAACTCTTGGAACAGAAAAAGATAGTTTAGCAGAAATTGAAAATATCATTGGAACAATTGATGCGGATTATATTGGTGGAGATAATGATGCTAATGCCTTAGATGGTAGAAAGGGTGCTGATATTATTGTAGGTGCTGGTGGAGATGATGTTCTCTCCGGTGGAGATGATAATGATACTTTTAGAGCTGGACTTGATAATAATGTATTAGCAGGTCAAGACAAAGTACTAGAAGATGGAGATGATGGTGCTGATACAATCGATGGTGGAGATGAGATTGATACTGTTGATTATAGTGCAATATCTCAAGGTATTGAAGTTACATTAAATGGTGCTACAAATGCAACTGTATATGTAGGTGGAGCTGGTACTGGGTATGCTGATGATACTATTAAAAACATTGAAAATATTATAGGAAGTAGTGGAAATGATACTATTATAGGAGATAGTGGAGTTAATATTTTAGATGGAAGTAGCGGAGATGATACTTTAAGTGGTGCAGGGGGAGATGATACTTTAAAAGGTGGACTTGGACATGATACTGTAGATTATGCAGATGCTACAAAAGGTATTATTGTAAATTTACAAAACGCTATAGAAGTAAGTCAAGATGGACATGATAATCAAGATGATTTAGATAGCATTGAAGTTGTTATTGGTTCTGCTTTTCAAGATAGTATGACAGGTTCTAATAATAGTGACACATTGATTGGTGCAGGTGGAGATGATAAATTTTATTCTTCAGATGGTGCAGATACTTACTATGGTGGAAGTATAGATGGAAGTGGAGTTCATAGTGCAACTGGAGAATACAATAAAATAGATTATGCAAGTAGTGCTAAAATATATGTAGATTTAAGTGCTACTACAGCAGATGCAGATGGAAATTTATATTCTGAAGTTTTAAAATCAAATAGCTTTTTAAATGATGGGTTTGGGGCTAATTTAGAATCGACAGATAGAGTATATGGAATAATCAATATAAATGGTACAGATAGCTACGATACAATCATTGGAGATAGTAATGGCAACTATTTCAAAGGTCAAGCTGGGGATGATACTTTAGAAGGTAAAGGTGGAGATGATATTCTTCTTGGTGGAGATGATAATGATACCTTTATAGCAACAACTTATGACGATGGAGCTGATACTATAGATGGGGAAGATGGAAGTGATACAGTTGATTATTCTGCTTTAGGTACTACTGCTGCTATTAGTGTAACTTTAGGAACGAATGGGGCTAGTTCGACTGTTAATGTAAGTGGTACGGCGGATGATGATACTATATCAAATATTGAAAATGTAACAGGGACAGACCTTACAGATAGTATTTATGGAAATAACCTAAACAATACTTTACTAGGACTTGGTGGCGATGATACTTTAGAAGGTGGTGCAGGGGATGACTACCTTGATGGTGGAACTACATTTGAGACTAATGGAGATACGGCATATTATAACCAAGCTACAGGAAGTGTAACAGTAGATTTAGGGATAGATGGTATTGCACAAGCAATTGGTGGTGGACAAGGAAATGACACCCTTGTAGATATAGAAAATGTTATAGGTTCAAGTTATGATGATACTTTCTACACTAACTTTACAGAGGCAAATAATTTTGATGGTGGAATAGCAGATAATGAGGTAAATGGAGACACTGTTGATTATAGTAATTTAAAAGCAGATGTTGGTGGAGCAAATTATACTGGAACTGCAAATGCTGATAATATATTCCTAGACTTAACTTCAAATAGTGTTGAGGTAAGATATGGTGGTTCTACAGTTACAGATACTATTACAAATATTGAAAATATTATTGCTACAAGTGGAGATGATACACTTTATGGAGACAGTGGAGATAATACTTTAGAAGGTCTTTTAGGGGATGATATACTTGATGGTGGACAAGGTGATGATTACCTAGATGGTGGTGTAGCTGGAAGTGACACAGCATATTACAATCAAGCAACAAGTGGTGTAACAGTAGATTTAGGTCTTGATGGAGTAGCACAAGCTGTTGGTGGAAATCAAGGGACAGATACACTAGTAAGTATAGAAAATGTAATTGGTTCAAAATACAATGATACTTTTAAAGGTGATAATGTAGCATCTAATATTTTTGATGGTGGATATGTATTAGCTTCAGGGCTTGAAAATGCTGGCGATGAAAATGATACAGTAGATTACTCGTCACTTACAGGAGCTACAGATAAAATTGTAGTAGATTTAAGTAATACAAGTAGTGCTAATGTAGCTGTAACAGTTGCAACAGCTCTACAAAACCCAGATACTTTGAGAAATATAGAAAATGTGACAGGAAGTAGTGGAGATGACACTTTTACAGGAAATAGTGATAGTAATATTTTCCTCGGAGCTGATGGAGATGATACTTTCTTAATAACAGGGGCTTCTGTTGGAAGTGAATCAGATACACTTAATGGTGGAAATAATAGTGCTACAGGGGATACAGTTGATTTTAGTGGAGTAACTAATCCCGCTTATTATGTTGATGTAAATTTAGCTTCACAAGATTTACTTCTAAAAGATGCTTCAAATAACATAGTAAGAGATGATACTGTTTTAAATATTGAAAATATTACAGGTACTCAAAATGAAGATATTATAGTAGGTGATAGTTCAAATAATATTCTAAAAGGTGAAGATGGAACTGATAATATCTCTGGTGGAGATGGCGATGATACTATTTATGGTGGAGATAATACAGACAACCTTACATCATCTTCTACATATGAAACACTTGATGGTGGTGCTGACAATGATACTATTTACGGTGGAGCTGGAAACGATAGAATTCTAGGTGGTAGTGGTATTGGTGAAGATGAACTTTATGGTGAGGCAGGTGCAGATAGTATTACAGGTGGTTCTGGAATAGATACTATAGATGGTGGAGCTGATAATGATACTATAAAAGGGGATGCTGGAGAAGATATCCTTTATGGTGGGACTGAAGATGATATTATCTATGGTGGAACTGAAGGTGATGTTATCTATGGTGATGATTCACTTAATAGTGCTGCTAATGCAGGAGCAGATACACTTTTTGGAGAAGATGGTACAGATACACTTTTTGGTGGATATGGAGATGATACACTTATAGGTGGAGCAAATAATGACTCACTTTATGGTGGAGAGGGTACTGATACAGTTGATTTTTCTACAACAGGAAATGGAGTAACAGTTGATTTAGATGCACAAACAGCACTTGGTGATGGAACAGATGAGTTAAATTCTATAGAAAATGCTATCGGTTCTACTTATGATGACAACTTTATATCAGACTTTGCTGTTTCAAATAGATTTGATGGAAATGAAGGAACTGAAACAACAGGAGATAGTATTAGTTATGCAGCTATTACAGTTGATGGTGGAGTTGATAAAGTTGTAGTTGATTTATCAAGTGGAGCAGATGCCCAAGGATACTATGATGCTGATATCTATCAAGATGGAGTTATAACAAATACTGATAAACTTAAAAATATGGAAAATATTACAGGAAGTGATGGCGATGATACTATTACAGGTGATATTGATAACAATACTTTAACTGGACTTGATGGAGATGATTTATTAAGTGGTCAAGGTGGAGATGATGTTCTAATAGGTGGTGCTGGTAGTGATACTGCAAGTTATTCTGAAAAATCAGTTGCAGTTACAGTTGATTTTAAAACAAATGAGGCGACAACAGCAACAGAAACAGATAGTTTAAATTCTATAGAAAATGCTATAGGTGGAACAGCAAAAGATACTTTTAAAATGAATGAAGACACTACAGCTAATACTATAGATGGTGGTGGAGATGAAGATACAATATCTTATGAATACTATACATCAGAGGGTGTAGATGTAAATCTTAGTTTCACAGGAGCTCAAACAGTTGCAACAAGTGATACAGATACTATTGCAAATATTGAACATATAATAGGTTCATCAAAAAATGATACATTTGTAGGGACAACAGCTTCAAACTCTATTGTTGGTGGAAGTGGAAATGACACATTTATAGCAGGTGTTGATACAGATAATGATAATGTAATTGAAAATGTTGATGATGGTGCAGATTATATTGATGGGGGAGTAGGAACAGGAGACTGGGCTGATTATTCTTCTATAGTTGATGATGCAAATGGTGCTACAAATGGTATAGAGGTTACCCTTGATGGTGCAAATGAAGTAACTGCAACTGTAAATGGTCAAACAGGAGTTGATACTCTATTAAATATAGAAAATATAAGTGGTACACAAGATAGTGATAGTATCAAAGGGGATGTTCAAAATAATACTCTTTTAGGAAATGCAGGGGCTGATATTTTAAGTGGTGAAGCTGGAATGGATGAGCTTTACGGTGGAGATGATGCAGATACACTTCTAGGTGGTGCTGGTGATGATATCCTTATGGGGGATGCTGGAGATGATACCTTAACAGGTGGAGTAGGAAGTGATGACTTATATGGTGGAGATGATAGTAGTGATAGTGGAGTGGATACTGTTGATTATACAAATGCTTTAGAGTCACTTACAATAGATTTAGATGTTACAGATGCAATCGGACTTACACAAAATGGTAGTGAAGAGGGTAGAAGTGACGGTGCAACAGGAGATCAAGGTCAAGGTGTTGATAATCTTTATGGTATAGAAAATGTTATAGGTTCAAATTTTGCTGCTGATATTATTTATGGAAGTAATGAAGCTAATATTATCCAAACACAAGCAGGTGATGATACGATAGTTTCTGCTAGTGCAAGTGATGGAATTGATCATTATGATGGTGGAGTTGGAACAGATACACTTGATTATAGTGCATTAAGTGAAGCTATTACTGTTGATTTAAGTGTAGCTGCAACAGACGATTTTGATGGAGCCGGTGGAAATGATGCTTGGAGTGTTGCAATAGCAACTGGTGATAGTGATATTATTAAAAATATTGAAAATATTATTGGTGGAAGTGGTGATGATATTATCACTATGAACAGTGGAGTAAATGAGATACAAGGTGGAGCAGGTGCTGATACACTTAGTGGTAATATAGGAAATGATATTATAAATGGATATTATGATTCACTTGATGAGGTAACAGATGTTGGGATTCAATATGATACAGTAAGCTATGATTATCTTACTTCAAAAGCAGTAGTTCTAAATCTTCAAACTGGAACAGCTACAGTAGATGCAAATGATACAGATACTCTTATATCAATTGAAAATGCTATTGGGGGAGATCAAGGGGATACTCTTACAGGAAGTACACTTATAAATTCACTTGAAGGTGGAGCAGGAAATGATACTTTTGTAAGTTCACTAGGAGATGATTTTATTTACGGTGGTAATATGGCTAGTGGAACACATACTGATAGTCATATAGTTGGTGATACGGTTGATTATAGTAATAGTGTAAATACTAATAATAAGTTAGTAGTTGATTTAACAACAACAGCAAATGATGGAAATGTTTATTCTAATGCACAAGTTCTTTTAGATAGTGATAATTCAGCAGTTTACACAGATAGATTATATGGTATTGAAAATATTTCTGGGACACAAAATGATGATACACTTTATGGAAATAGTGAAGCAAATACGCTTATAGGAAACTCTGGAGATGATACTTTAAAAGGTGGATTAGGTATTGATAAGCTTGACGGTGGAGCTGGTGATGATATTTTCTTAATAGAAGAGACAGATATTGGTGATGCTGGTGGTGATGAGATTCTTGGAGGTAGTGGAAATGATACATTAAACTATCTCGGTATCACTTCAAGTGGCGTTACTGTAAATCTTGAAACAGGTGCAGATGTTACTATTGGTGGTTACACTCATGAGTTTAGTGGTATTGAACATATTATTGGTACAAACCAAAATGATATTTTGACTGGAGATATAAACCTTAATAGAATTGAAGGTATGGGTGGAGATGATACTGTTTATGGAAAATATGGAGATGATATTTTAGACGGTGGAGCTGGACTTGATACACTTTATGGTAGTGATGGATTAGATACTCTTTACGGTGGAGCTGATGCCGATAAACTTTATGGTGGATTAGGACTTGATACTATTTATGGTGGAGATGGTGCCGATGAGATTATATTTGAAGCAGCAGACAATCAAAATGATATCGTATATGGTGGAGATGCAAGTAGTGATACAAGTGAAGATGACCTTATAGATTATACAACTGCTATTAAAGGGATGACCGTAACTTTAGGTGAAGACAACCTACTAGGAACAGCGACTTCTCAAGATCAAGGGACAGATGATATTTATGGTATAGAGCATGTTAAGGGATCAAACATTGAGGGTGATACACTTATAGGAAATAGTGATGTAAATACACTCTATGGACAAGGTTCAGATGATACTCTTTATGGAAAAGATGGAGCTGATCATTTACTAGGTGGAGATCAAGATGATGTTCTTTATGGAGATGATGCTATAGGCAATAGTGATGATGCTGCAGCAGATACACTTGATGGTGGAACAGGCGATGATACACTTTATGGTGGACTGGGTGATGATGAGCTAATCGGT
The DNA here is from genome assembly GCA_965140475.1 of Arcobacteraceae bacterium. GTDB lineage: Bacteria > Campylobacterota > Campylobacteria > Campylobacterales > Arcobacteraceae > JAIOSF01. The sequence continues at coordinate 506,055 of OZ223244.1, read as the reverse complement.
GGAACTGGTGATGATATTTTTAAAGCTGTTTATACTACAGATATATTTGATGGTGATGATAATATAGATGGTGGAGCTGACAGTGATACTATAGATTATAGTGCAGTAGTTGATGGACAATATTATGGAAATATTGATTTAACAGCAGGAAGTGTTATTATATATGATGGTGCAAATGGAAATGCTGTTAAAAAAACAGACTCAATTACATCAATTGAAAATGCTATTGGTACAAGTGGTGATGATACATTTAAAGGAAATGCAGAGAGAAATACATTAGCCGGTCGTTCAGGAGCTGATACTGTTATGTATACTTTTGCAGCACTTACAGCTGGAATTGTAGCCGATTTAAGTGCAGATACTGTAGATAAAGTTACAACATCTGGAACTTTTACAGATACAGTAACTCAAATAGAAAATATCGTAGGGACTGATTTTGATGATATTTTTATAGGTGCTAGTGGTGAAGAAAATATTATTGATGGTGGAGAATCTGGAGTAAATGGACAAGGTAACGAAGTTGGTGGAGATACTGTTGATTATAGTTCACAAGCTAACTCTATTGATGTTACATTAAATGGTTCTACTTTTGCAAATGTACTTATAAGTGGAGATTCAACAGATAAGATAAAAGATATTGAAAATGTAACTGGAAGTAGTGATGATGATATCATCGTAGGTGATAGTAGTATTAATACACTTTTAGGTATGGATGGAGATGATATACTTGATGGTGGAGCTGGTAATGATTATATTGATGGTGGAGCTGGAGATGATACTATCACTGGTGGAGCTGGTATAGATCAACTGTATGGTGGAACTGGAGATGATACTTTTTACCAAGCAAATATATTTGATACAGGTGATACTATAGATGGTGGAGCTGGAAGTGACACTGTTGATTATTCTGGAATAGATGTAGCTGAAGTAGGTGGTGTCTTTGCAGATTTATCTAATAATGAGATAATTATTGACGCAGATGGAGATGGTGACTTTACAGATACAGGAGACAATAGAAAAGATACAGTAAGCTCTATAGAAAATGTCTCAGGAACTCAAAATAATGATAGTTTAATAGGAAACGATGAGGTAAATTTCCTTTCAGGAAATGGTGGAGAAGATTATATTGATGGAGCTATAGGAAATGATACACTTTTAGGTGGACTTGGTGCTGATGAAATCTATGGTGGAGAAGGTACTGATATCCTTTATGGAGATGATATCGCAAATAGTGATGTAACAGGAGGAGATGATACTTTAAATGGTGGAGCTGGAGAAGATACTATTTATGGTGGATATGGAGATGATACTCTTATTGGTGGACTTAATGATGATAAATTAAAAGGTGGAGAGGGTAGTGATACTGCAGATTACAGTGGTGAAAGTGCTGCTGTTCAAGCAAATATCGCAAACTCCTTTGCTGTAGGAAGTAGTTCTGGTACAGATACTTTTGAATCAATTGAAAATATTACAGGTACTGACTTAGGAGGAGCTGCAGATCAAATCACTGGAGATGATGGTTCTAATACACTTAAAGGTCTTGCAGGTGATGATACTATTAGCGAGTTAGCTGGAGATGATGTAGTTCTTGGTGGTGCTGGAAATGACTATATCTATGCAGGTGCAGGTGCAGATACTATTGATGGTGATGATGATAGTGATGGTACAATCATTGATGGAACATCAGATACTCTTGATTATAGTTTAATTAATATAAGTGATGATTCAGGTGATACAAGAGATGTTGATGGTACGAATGACTCTACAACACCAGCAAGTGACGCATATAGTGGTATTGAGATAGACTTAACAGTTACAACTGCACAAAGAATACATGCCGAATATGGAATAGATACTGTTACAAACATTGAAAATATTGTAGGGTCTGGAAAAAATGACTATATAGGTGGAAATGATGCCGCAAATACACTAGAGGGTCGAAGTGGAAATGATTATCTTGTGGGACTTGATGGAGCAGATAAACCTCATAGGTGGAGATGGCATAGATACTGCTAATTTCTCTACAGGTGTACAAAATGTAGTTATTGATATGACTACAACTCAAACAGATGGAAGTAGTGGAACATACAGAGTTCAAAATGATGGATATGGACACCAAGAGTATCTTGATGGGGTAGAAAATATCACTACAGGTGCAGGAGATGATACCATTTATGGTGATAGTAATGCAAACACAATTATCACAGGTGCTGGAAATGATACTATTAGAGGTGGTGCTCAAGCTGATGTTATTGAGGGTGGGGCAGATGAAGATACTGTTGATTTCTCTGACTTAGCTTATGGGGTAACTGTAGATTTAGATACAGATAATAATTCAGGAACTGCTGCAGATGGAACAGCATCATCAAATGGTAAAACTGACATTATAAGAGAGATTGAAAATGTTATTGGAACAGCTAGCAATGACTTTATAGAAGGTGATGAAAAAGACAATACTTTAGTTGGTGCAGATGGAGATGATACTTTTGTTGGACTTGAAGGGGTTGATTATATTGATGGAGGATTAGGTTCTGATGACACAATTGATTTTAGTGATGGAACACAAGGGGTTAAAGTCGATTTAACTGCTACTCAAACATTTGGAACCAATACAACTTATATTGTTCAAGATGATGGATTTGGAAATAAAGAGTATATCAACGGAATTGAAAATATTATAGGTACAAACTCTGCTGATACAATTATAGGAGATAGTGCTAATAATAAATTTGAAGGTGGTTCAAATGCTGATACATTGTATGGAGATGCTGGAGATGATACTTTAATTGGTGGGACTGGTGCAGATACCTTTAGAGCAGGTGCTGGAAATGATGTTATTTATGGAGCAGATGAAAATATATCTAGCTCTGATGCCTCACGAGATGTGATAGATTATTCTGATGTAAATATTGCTATGACTATTAATCTTGATGCAAATCAAGCAAGTGGTGTAGGTCAAGGTGTAGATTTACTTTATGATATCCAAGATGTTTTAGGTTCAAGTGTAAATGATACTATTACAGGTGTAACAGGTAGTGTAAACTCTTTAATGGGACAAAGTGGGGATGATACTTTTTACGCAACACTAGATGGTGACTTTATATTTGGTGGAAGTGTAAGTGGAGGAACTCACACTGATAGTGGAAATGATACTGTAGATTATAGTGCCATAACCACTGTTGATGGAAGAGCTATTAATGTTGACTTATCAAGAGATGATGGAGATGATACTACAAATAGTGAACAAGAGGTAGAACTTATTGGAGATAATACTAAGTTTGATAATTTAGAAGGTATTGAAAATATCATTGGTACTCAAAATAATGACATTATCAAAGGAAGTGATGATGCTGCAGAAGTGAATACTCTAGATGGAGATAAAGGAGATGATACATTCTATTCTTCAGATGGTGTAGATAGTTTTATAGGTGGTGATGGTGTAGATACACTTGATTTCTCTACAAATGGTGCTGTTAGTATTAATATTGATTTGGATCAGGATAAAACTATTGATGATGGCTTTGGGTTAGAAGATTATGTTGCTAATGATATTGAAGTAATTATTGGTAGTACTAATGATGATATCATTAAAGGGGATAGTGCAGATAATACACTTTTAGGTAATGATGGTGTTGATACAATTTATGGTGGAAGTGGTGCTGATAGTATTGTCGGTGGAATAGGGGCTGATACCCTTAAAGGTGATTCTGGAAATGATACTATTTATGGTGGAGTTGATGGAGATTTACTCTATGGTGGAGAAGGTAATGATATTTTAAATGGTGAAGCCGGAGATGACACAATTTATTTTGATAAAGGTAATGATGTTATCACTGGTGGAACTGGAGCAGATACATTAACTTATGAAGAGCAAATTATTACAAGTAGTGGTATTATCGTAAATCTTGAAGCTACAAATGGAGAAGTAGATGTTGGAGTAGATGGGATAGATAATCTTCAAGATCACATAGAGACTATTATTGGTACAGGGCTTGATGATAATTTTAATGGATATACAGGTTCAGATGCAGGGGATTATGTAGATACTTTTAAAGGTTTAGCAGGAAATGATGTATTTAGTGGTGGACGAGGAGATGATTATTTAGATGGTGGAAACCAAGTAGATACTCTTATTTTCACAAATGCACAACATGGTGTAAATGTAGATTTAAGTGTTACTCAAAATCTAGCTGATACAAATACTTATGCTGTACAAGATGATGGATTTGGTGATCAAGATTATGTTATAAATATTGAAAATATTACAGGAACTGCTTATGTAGATACTTTAGGTGGTGATGCAAATGATAACTCTATAGCTGCTGGTGATAATGATGATACATTACTTTTATCAACAGGGTTAGATACTTTAAATGGAGAAAGTGGTTCAGATTGGATCTCTTTAGAAAATCATGAAGTGAATATAGATTTATTAAATGCTACTCATGCTTATTCAGTGAATGAAAATACTACTATTCAAAATATAGAAAATATTATTGATTCTACTACTAGTACAGCGACAAGGTATATGTGGGGTACTCATGAGGGTAATATAGTTATAGCTTATGATGGAAGTGATAGAGTTTATGGTAGAGATGGAGATGATGTTGTAGATGCTGGTGCTGGAAATGATATAGTTTATTCAAATGAAAGAGATGCTACAAATGCTATTGGTACAGGTACTGATACCTTAATGGGGGGAGCAGGAACAGATATTTTAGAGTTTAGAAATGACATAACTGGTGGACAAAGTGCTAGTATTATTCTTCAAACTACAACATTTGATTCAAATTTTGACTTTACAAATGAGACAACTTTAACAGCTACAACAACAACTATTAATCTATCAGGGCTAGATAGTTATACTGGTGATCAAAACTTTGTGCAAATAACTGATGGAACTGGAAATACAGATTATATTTATGTAGATGGTTCTGGAAATACAGACTTTGAACAATTTAACCTAAGCTATGCTGGAGATACTTTTGTTGGGGATGATGCTGTAAATATTGTAAATGCTTATGAAGGAAATGACACTATCCTTGGGATGGGTGGAGCTGATATAATAAATGGGCATAATGGAAATGATAAAATTTATGGTGGAGAAGGTAATGATGTAATCAATGCTGGAAATGATCAAGATACCATAATAGGTGGATTAGGTGATGATGCTATTAATGGTGGATCAGGTAATGACATAATCTATGATGATGAAGGGACTGATACAATAGATGGAGATGGTGGTACAGATACTGTAATTTTCAAAGATGGTGGAAATGGAATCACAATAGATTTAACAGCAACTACAAATAATAGTATTGATTCTTATGGAAACACTCAGAATATAAGAGAAGTTGAAAATGTAACTTCAACAGATTATGTAGATACAATAACTACAAATAGTTCTACAAATGTTATTTTAGCTGGAGCTCAAAATGATACTATTTTTGGTTCAACTGGAAATGATAATATAAATGGTGAAGCTGGAACAGATCTTTTAGACTATTCAAACTTAAATACATCTGTAAGACTTGAACTTGGGGATAATGCAAGAATAGGTACAGACAATCAAACTATTACAAGTATTGAAAATGCTCGTGGAAGTGATTATGCCGATGAAATTACAGGGGAAAGTGGTGTTAATACTCTTTGGGGTGGAGATGATAACGATGTTATTGATGGAGCAGCTTCAAATGATACCCTATATGGAGATGATGGAGATGATACACTTATAGGTGGCGCAGGTGCAGATAGACTTGAAGGTGGAGCTAATAGTGTATACACTGATGGAAGTACCCATACAGGTGATACAGCAGACTATACAGATATAGGTGCAAAAGTTATTATAGATCTTAATGACTCAGGAGATGCTACTGCATATGTAACTGGTGATGGAAATGATACATTAGTAGGTATTGAAAATCTAACAGGAAGTGCCGTTGGAGATGAATTAACTGGAAATATTCATGAAAATACATTATTAGGAAATTCTGGAAATGACATCCTTGATGGTGAAGCTGGCAATGACTACATCGATGCTGGTGCTGATAATGATACTATCATAGGTGGAACGGGAGATGATAACTTAAGAGGAAGTACAGGAGATGATATATTTATCGCATCAAATGGAGATGGAGATGATGCTATAGATGGTGGAGACAATAGTGATATTGTAGATTATAGTAATGTAACAGGACCATTAAATGTAACACTTGGAGCAAGTGGTGATGCTACAGTTACTATAGCTGGAACAGATACCCTGACAAACATTGAAGGTTTCTATGGAACATCTTCAAATGATTCATTAACTGGAAACGCAGATGATAATATATTTGAAGGTAGAGATGGTGCTGATATCTTAACAGGAAATGATGGAGATGATACACTTCTTGGTGGAGAAGGAGATGATACACTACTTGGTGGGATTGGAAATGATACCATAGATGGTGGTAATGATGGGGCAAATGGTGACTGGGTAGATTATAGTGGAAGTACAAATGCCATCAATATCAATTTACGAGCTGATGCAGACCATGCTACAGGTGAGGGTACAGATCAAATAGTAGGTATAGAAAATATTGATGTTTCAAATGATGAAAATGGAAATGTAGTGCAAGGTGATGCAAATGACAACTCATTTGTAGCAGGAACTGGAGATGATACTTTATCTTATGATGGTTCGACAGATGCTGTAACTATTGATATTGATGCAGGTACATCAAGTGGAGATGGAGCTGATGTATTTGTGGATTTTGAAAACTTTATAGGTTCAGATCAAGGGGATATTCTTCGAAATGATTCGGTAAAAGATGATACAAACTTTAAATCATTTGATGCAGGAGCTGGAGTAGATACAGCTGATTATTCAGCATCAAGTGATGATCTTACAGTTGATGTAGCAGGAAACAGTAGTGCAACATTGACATTTGGAGGGGCTGATGATACTTTAACCAATGTTGAGATTATCAAAACAGGTTCAGGTGATGATACTTTTATCCTTACATCAACAACAGGTCTTGATACTTTAGATGCAGGTGCTGGTACAGATACTTTACAGTTAAGTGGTAATCTTGATTTATCAAATGTAACACTTCTAAATTTTGAAACAATAAGTATAGCAGATGGTGAAACTTTAACTTTAAGTGCAACAGATTTAGATAACCAAACTATGACTATTGATATGGTAGGAACAGGAAGTCTTATTATTGAAGCAACAGCTTCAAGTAGTGATCATGACTTTGATAACATTACGATTAATAGAGGAACAGGAACCGTAACTTTACAAGTTGATAATAGTGTGGATTTAACTGCAAGAGATATAAATGGTGCAAATAATTTTACAATAGATAATATTTTAGTAAACAGTGGAACAGTTACATTAACAGAAACACAAGTAACTACAGGAACTGTGCTATTAAGTGGTGCAGGCGCTGCAGTAGTTGAAGTAAGTGGTAATAGTGCAACAGATTTTAGTACTATTTTAGCTCTTGATACTGCTTCTAATGAAACTATACAGTTTACAAATAACTCTACATTTAGTGGTGATTTTGGAGATTCAAATATTGTTGTTGATGCTACTAAAACATTAACAACTACTATGGGTAAACTTTCAGGTAAAACAAGTGTGTTAAGTGGAACTGGAAATGTTACATTAAGTGATGTGAATGTAGATGCAAGTGATGTAAATAGTGTTACAGATGCTATTGATGGAGTTGTAACAGCAACAGTAACAGCAGATACAGCAACAAATTTAGCAATTAACTTAACAAATGCAACTGCAACAGATGCATTGAGTCTAACTGTTACAGATGCAGTTACAGATGCAGCTGATTTAGTAACACTTAATGGAAAAACAAACCAACAAATAGATGTAACAGCAATAACATCAACAATTCATGGTGATGCATCTGAGTTAATTGATATTTATGTAACAAATGTGACACAATATAATGGCTTAGGCAATGAAGCTGTTACAATAGATGATACAACAACAGCAGTAAATGTAGATACTATAGCAAATAAAACAACTGGTGTGCTTACTGCAACAATATTAACAGGTGCTGTGGCAACTACATTAGCTGCAATTACACATGTAGATACAAATGATATTATTACATTCACAACAAATGATACAAGTGTTGATGCGACAGATTTAGTTGCATTGGATGCAAAAGTAGATACATTTGGAGTGGGGACAATTACAACTATAACTGAAGCTTCTGGAACTATTGGGGTAAGTGCTGTGAATATAACAGATGCATTAGGGATTGCTGCAAACTCAAATGTAACAATTACAGGTGGGGCAATATCCGTATCAGATACTAGTATAATTGCAGATGCTACAACAGCAGTAGTAACAGCAGCAGTATTAGAGGGTGATGCGACTACATTAAAAACACTTACAACAGATAATGCAGATATGATAACTGTAACAATGGCAGCAGCTTCAACAGCAGCATCAGATTTAAGTATTATAGATGGAAAAACAGGTGTTGCAATAGATGCTACAAATATTACAGAATTAACAGGAGATGCAACAGATGTAAAAACAGTTCTCTCTTCAAGTACTATAACAACTGTTACAGATGGCTCTTTATCAGTAACTGTAAGTGGTACAACCTCAGTATCTGATATAAATACTATAAATAGTGATAGTGCTACAGGTTTAGTGACTGCAACAGCCGTAGAACATGATGCAACTACATTAAAAACATTAAATACAACAAATGCAGATGCTATAACTATCACGATGGCAGCATCTTCAACAGCGGCAGCAGATTTAATTACTATTGAGGGTAAAACTTCAGAAGCAATAGATGCTACAGGTATTACAGCACTAACAGGTAGTGTAGCAGATGTAAAAATAGCTCTAGCTTCAGGTGAGATTACTACAGTTACTAATAATACTTTAGGGGTGACTTTATCAGGAACAACAGTTGCAGCAGCTGATTTAGTAACTATTGACAGTGACACTGCAACAGGAACTATCAATGCTAGCTCATTTACAACAATCAGTGGAAGCTTGAATGACCTTAATAGTGTTTATAACAGTGGAAACTTCACTAACCTAGGTAATGAGAATATCACTATAACAGATACAGGAACAATAACATCAACAGATTTAAATGATTTATTAACTGAAACAAGTGGAACAATTTCACTTGGTAGTGTAACTATAAATGTTGCAAGTGGTGATACACTTGATTTAAGTAGTATTAACTCAACTGGAACAGTTACCATCAATGACTCAACTGGAAATGAAAATATCACTGGAACAGCAACAGATGATATACTTAATTTAAGTAGTGGAAATGACACAGTAAATTTAGGAGCTGGTAATGATACTATAAAAGTAGATATAGCAGATCTTGATATAAATGATAATATCACAGATACAAGTGGAACTGATAATGTTACATTTAATAATAGTGGTACTATTGATTCTGCAGATGTAATTGATTTTAGTGGTATTGAGACATTGAATATGTATAGTGGAGATGATACTGTAACTTTTGATGATGTAAGTGAATTTGATAATTTTAGAAATGAGTTAGATGTAGTTGATAGTGGTGGTAATGATACTCTGAAATTTGGTAGCACAAGTGTAGCTGGAGATTTGGATTTTACGAATTTAGATGAATTTGAAAACTTAGATTTATCTAGTACAGATGATGACATTACTTTAAGTGGAGATGAGCCTGAGAATATCTATGGGCTAGGTGGAAATGATAACTTTACTTTAGATTATTCTAATATAGGTTCATTTGCTACACTTGATGGTGGTACAGGGACAGATGAGATTAATCTAACCGGTACTTTTGCAGCTAATAACGCTGATTTTGGGTCGGTTAATGACTATGATAATATTGAAACTTTAGATATTTCTGGTATGAATCTAGGTACAGGAACAGAGAATGAAGTGATATTTACAGATACATTACTTGATAATTGGAATGGAGCTGGTACAAACTTTACTTTAAGATTAGATAGTTCTCAAGCAGAAAATATAAGTATAACTGCTGGAGGAATTACTTATGATGGTACTGGAACAGGAGATAGTGGTAATATAGTTACTGAAACTACTTACAATTTAGGTAATACAACATTAACAATTGATTTTACAGATGTACCGTAATAAAATAAAGGAAAAAAATGTACAAAAATATAGAAATTTTAGATAAAAAGAAACATAATAAAACAAAGTTTAATAATGTAGATGCTTTAGAAGTAGCTAAAAATATAGGAACAGTACCCCTTGGAGTAGATGAAGTTTTAGATATGAGTTGTGTAGCACCTATTCTTATAAGTGTGGGTGATATTGGTGAGTTTATAGCTTTTACAGGCATATCAGAAGAGGTAACTTTATATAAAAACCCTGCCCATTATCTTCCTCGATTTGTACAAACATATCCTTTTTTGAATATTGTTGTAAAAGATGAAAAGAATAATTATAATACAGTTGTAGCAATCGATAATGACAAAAAATATGTGGGGGCAAAAAAACAAAATAGTATACTCTCAAAAAATGGTGAATTGGAAAAAATTGCATCTCAAAAAATAGAGTTGGTAAAAAAACTAGATCAACAACGAAATATATCGAAAATAATTATCAAAGAGTTACAAAAACTAGATTTACTTGTTCAAAAAAATTTAAAAATAAAAACAAAAAGTGGTGAGCAAACAATTATCAATGAGTTTTATATTATTAATAAAGAAAAACTTGTAAAATTAGATGATTCCATATTAGCAAATTGGGCAAGAAAAGGTTGGATGGGTATCATTGATGCACATATAAAATCTTTAAATAATTTTCAAAAAGTATTAGTAGATTAACAATAGTAGGAACAATGAGTCAATTAGAAAATTTAAAAAATAAAGCAGTACAGTGTCATAAAAATAAACAATATCAAGATGCTATAAAATATTATCAAGAGATTATTAAATTAGATAATAAAGATATTTCTATTTATCATAATTTTGGTAACTTATTAAAGAAGCTAAATTTAAATAAAGAAGCACTACAAATATATTCTATGGGCTTAAAGCAAAATCCAAAAGATTATAATCTTCATAATAATATAGGTATGGTTTTTGAAAATTTAGGGGAAAATAATAAAGCTATAGTAGCTTATAAAAATGCAGTAAGAATAAATCCAAATTTTTCAAAAGCAGTGAATAATATTGGTGTTGTATTATACAAGCAAAAAAAATATAATGAAAGTGCAGCTATCTTTCAAATAGCACTCAATGTTGATCCAAACTATGTAGAAGTATATAGTAATATGGGTGCAGCACTTAATAAAGCAAAACGATATGATGAATCTATAAAAGCTTTAGAAACTGCCATAAAAAAGATGCCAAATCATAGTGGTGCATATACAAATCTTGGAAATGTATATAATAAACTCTATGAATATAAAAAAGCAGCAAAATATCATGAGAAATCTATAGAGCTAGACCCCGAAGGATATAATGCCTATAGTAATGTAGGAACTTCATATAAAAACCAAGGATTTACAAATAAAGCAATAGAATCTTATAAAAAAGCGATAGAGTTAAAACCAGATTTTGAAAATGCTCATTTTGATCTTTCAACTGTTTATTTATCTATTGGAGATTTTGAAAATGGATTAAATGAGTATGAGTGGAGATTTCAAAAAGAGGAGATGAAATCTCATATTATAAAACATAAACATATCTTTTCGCGACCTATGATGAAAAAAGGTGAAGATGTAGAGGGAAAAACTATACTAGTACACAGTGAACAGGGTTTTGGTGATAGTATAATGTATGCTAGATTTTTGCCAATGTTGAAAAAACTTAGGTGTAAAATAGCCATAGAGTGTCGAGATGAGTTAAAAACTTTATTTGAAACTATCGAGTGTGTAGATATTGTTGTAGGAAGAGAAGAAAATAAAACTCCACCTTTTGATCTGCATCTTCCTATTATGAGTTTACCGTATATTTTAGATGTGAAAAATTTTGATGATTTTCCTACAAAGCCATATTTTAAAGTTCTAAAAGATGAAGATTTTACACTGCAAAGTGACAAAATTAAAATAGGACTTTGTTGGTCAGCATCTGCCACAGGTGAAAGTTATGATGGAAAAGTATTTGATTTAATCAATTTTGACCCACTTATTAAAAACTCTAAAATACAAATATATTCATTGCAAGTTGGTTATGGAAGTGAACAAATCAAAAAAAATGCCTATGAAAATGATATAATAGATTTAACAGACAAGTTAACAGATTTTTCAAAAACTGCATCTTTTATGAAAGAGCTAGATTTGGTAATAAGTTCAGATACAAGTGTAGCTCATCTTGCAGGTGCAATTGGAGTAAAAACATATACACTTCTTCAAAAATACCCAGACTGGAGATGGTTAAATAAAGGGGAAACCTCTTATTTATATCCATCTATTAAATTATTTCGGCAAAAACAAAATAGAAATTGGAAATCTGTTTTTCAATCACTATTTGCTAAAATGAACAAAGAATATAAACTAAAATTAAAAGTATAAGGTAGCACTATTGGAAGAAAATAAAAAAGTAACTAGAAGTGGTGAGTTTCAAACTGATCCACTTTTAATTGCTACGAAATTTATTTTGGATTTTTATTATGGAGATATATCTTTAGAAACTATTGCTAGTTTTACCCCTAAAAATGAAAATGGCTTTGATGAATCGTGTGTTATAGAGGTAGTTTCAAATTTAGGATTAAATGCACTTAAAAGAGATATCGATGGGTATGAGATACCTGATTATTTCCTCCCTTGTATCATTTTTGATAAGTTTAACCATCCAATGGTATATCTAAAAAGAAATGGAAATACAGTTTATCTATTTGATCCATTTGAAAAAACTGAAAAAACTATTGAAAAAGCTATACTCAAAGAATATACAAGTGCTATAGTGGTATTTAGAGAATCTCAAAAAAAAGACCATATAGATAAAGATAAAAAAAAGTCGTGGTTTTTTGAACCTGTAAAGTCTTTTTGGCGATCTTATATTGAGATAGGAATTTTAACTTTTTTTATTAATATATTTGCATTAGCAGTACCTTTATTTACTATGAGTGTTTATGATAGGGTTGTACCAAATAGTGCTTTTGAGACTTTATTTGTTTTAAGTATTGGGGTGGTTATTATCCTTTTATTTGATTTGGCATTTAAAAGTGTGCGAAACTATATTATAGAAAAAACAGGAAAAAAACTTGGACTTCATCTTGAAGAGGAGCTTATGAAAAGGGTATTACTTATTCAAGCTCAATATGATGAGATGATGACAGGAAGTAAAGCAAATCTATTTCGTGAGTTACAACAGGTACGAGAGTTTTTTGCTACTCGCTCTTTAGTTCAAGTAATAGACTTTCCTTTCTTTTTTATTGCACTTATTGTGATATTTTTAATCTCACCAGCAGTTGCAGCTGTTCCTGCAATTGCTGCTATTATTATCCTTGTATTTAATGTATTAATGCAAATTCCCATATCAAACTTAAGTGCTAAAAACCTTGAAAATGTACAATCTAAACATAGTTATTTAGTGGAATCAATACAAGGTAGTGAGAGTATAAAACTTACAAACTCTGCCTCTACAAAACTTTTTAATTGGAGAAATATAGTTGCATTTACAGATGCAATAGGTTTAAGAATACAATCTTTAAATGCACTTTCAATGAACCTATCACAAACAGTTATTCAACTTGTAACCATGTTAGTTATTGTTGTTGGTGTATTTGAGATTGCTGCAAAAAATTTGAGTGTTGGTGGACTTATTGCTGTTACAATATTAGCTAGCCGTGCTATGGTACCTGTAATTAATGTTTCGATGATGGTTATACGATTTAAAGAGATAAATGAATCTATAAACACTATAAACAATTTTTGGCACCTTCCAATTGAGAGTCAAAAAGAGATTGAAGTTGGTATTGGAAAATTAAGAGGAGAGATTGAGTTTAAAGATGTTGATTACTTCTTTAAAGATAGTAAATATCCATCTTTAGATAAAATCTCCTTTAAAATTAAACAGGGTGAAAAGGTAGGTATTATTGGACAAACAGGTGCTGGGAAAAGTACCTTACTTAAACTTCTTACAGGGCTTTATTCTCCTAGTTCAGGATCTATATATTTTGATGGACACGACACCTCTACAATGCACCCTGTTGAGATACGACAAAATATTGGTGTGATGCCTCAAGAGCCATTTTTATTCAATGGTTCTTTAAAAGAAAATATTGAACTCTCACGAACAATAAGTAAAGAAAAAATGATGGAGCTTATCCGTATTACAGGACTAGAAGAACTTGTGAAAAAATCTGGAAAAGGTGATGGATTACAAGTAGGGGAGCGAGGTAGTAACCTTTCAACAGGTCAAAGACAGCTTGTAGCAATGGCGCGAGCTATTGTAAATGATCCTCCTATGTTGATTCTTGATGAGCCAACTTCTGGTCTTGATGTAGGGCTAGAAAAAACACTAATAAATCAACTCAAAGGTGTCATAGCATCTCATAAAACAGTGATTATTATCACTCATAGATTTTCAGCTCTTGATCTTGTAGATAGAGTTATTGTTTTAAACAATGGAAAAATTGTAGCAGATGGACCAAAGCAAAAAGTTTTAGCTGCTCTTAGTGGACAAAATACAAAGGCTACTTCATGATGAATAGATTTTTAGAAGAGGAAAACTGGAACTACTATCCTGTAGTTATCCCTATAGCACTATTTTTTGTTATCTTTTTACTATGGGCATCTTTTACTCAAATAGATGAAGTGGTTCGAGGTGAAGGGAAAGTTATACCCTCTGGACAAACAAAAGTATTACAACATCTAGAGGGTGGAATTATCTCTGAGATTCTTGTAAGTCCAGGTGATAGAGTAACAAAAGGGCAAGTGCTTTATAGACTTGAAAATGAGTATTTTGATGCAGATTTAAAATCAAAAGAGATAGAGCTTATGGCATATGAAGCAAAAGCTCAAAGGGTAAAGGCTTTAATTGATGAGGATGATAAATTAGTATTTAGTGATGCTTTTAAAAAGCTTTTGCCAAGAATTATAGAAAATGAGATGTTTATTTTTAGAGAAGAAAAAATTAAATATCAAAATAAAATAGAGATAGCAAAAGATCAACTTAGACAAAAAGAGTTAAAACTAGATGAGTTACAGTCAAAATTTGAAAACCTATCAATGGAGTTAAGACTTGCTACTGAAAATATGGCTATTCAAGAGGACTTGTTGAAGAAAAAAGTTACTTCAAGAAAAAACTATATAGTAGAACTTGCTAAAAAACAAAAAATTTATACACAAATAGAAGAGGTGAGAAGCTCTATCCCTATAGTTAAAGAGGAGATAAAAGAGTGGCAAAGAAAAATTAAAACAGTCCAGTCTGATGAAAAATCAAAACTGTATGAACAATATTCACTAGTACAAGTTGAGATAAAAAAACTTCAAGAAAAAAATAAAGCAAATATAGATAGAGATGTGAGAAAAGAGGTTGTAAGTCCAGTAAATGGTGTGATAAATATGCTTTATTTTCACACAGTAAATGGGATTGTAAAAGCAGGTGATAAGATGGCAGAGATTACACCTCTTGAAGATAATCTTATGATTGAAGCAAAGATAAAAACATCTGATAGAGCTTTGATTTGGGTTGGACAAGATGTCTCAATAGAGATTACCTCTTACGATTTTTCTAGATATGGATTATTAAAAGGGAAACTTGTAGGAATTGCACCTGATAGTACAATGGATAAGATGGGAAATACCTATTATTTAGTAAAAATTCAAGCAAATGATTATCAGTTTGATAAAGATTCTCCTATTATGATGGGTATGATTGCAAATATTAATATTCTAACTTCTAAAAGAACTGTGATGCATTATTTACTAAAACCACTAAAAGATATCACAAAAAATTCTTTAGGTGAACATTGATTAAACGTGGTTACAAAGAAGTCGTAAAAAAGTCGCAAAAAAGATATTTTTGTAATAAAATTTATTACTTTTTAATAAAAACTTAGTTACGATAGTCAGTTATAATAATTAAGGAATATATGAATGTTAAGTTTAATGAATTATCTACATGACCTGCTGTCAAGATTTAAAAAACATAAGGGATTATGGTTTACAACTATAACAGCATTATCTATAATTGGTATTATAATTGCTATGTATATTATTATGAGTATGACAAGTAATGTATCTGAAAAAGTATACCAAAGTATGGCAAAAGATTATCGTGTAAAAGTTACAACTTTATTTGATAGCAAAGAAGCAGAGTTTAAAAAAATAATTTCAGTTATAGAGGAAGATAAACCTTTATTAGCTCAAATTGAGCAAAATCAAGAACAAGAGATGTTAGTATCTCAAAAAGCTATCAATGATTCTTTTGCTAAAAAAGGTATTAATAACTATAAAGTATCATTTTTTTCTGTTGCTAATACTAAGGAGATATTTCGTTCAAGTATTATCTCTGTAATTAAATCTAAAAATACAATATATGGGTTAGAGGTTATGTCAGATGGGGTTTTTAACACTTATTTACAACCTTTGATAAAAGATGGCACTGTATATGGTGTAATTGAGGTCAAAGAGTCTATCCATAATTATAGAAAGATTTTTGAAAGTTTAAATGATGAGTATGTTTTTTTACTTGATAAGAAGATGTTACCACTAATCTCTATAGATGCAAAAAATGGAAAATATAGAGATATGATAAATGACTACACAGTTGAACAAACATTTTATGATACAAAATTTACAGCTATGGTAAAAGATATAGAAAAAGATCAATTTCAAAAAATGATTCGAGAAAATTATGTTATATCTGGGATTTATTATCGTACATATAAAATGATCACAGATATTAATGGTGCTACTATAGGTATGGTGATGCTAGGTGAAATTATTGATAAAGAAGATGGATTTGTAAATCTTGCAGATAATATGACTAAAACAGTTACCACAGTGGCTTTAGGATTAGTTATATCAATTATGTTATTTATGTTTTAGGGATAAATTGTGCGTAGACTTAAAATATTAAAAATCTATTTCGTTTTATTTATGTTCCTGTTTTTCTTAATATATGCTAATTTTGATACAGCAGCTACATTTTTTATGGCAACGATCACTTTTAATGTTGCTATTGTAACAGTGCTGGGTATTGGGCTTATTATTGTTCTTAGTGCTGCTTTCCAACTTACTATGCTAACAGGAACCTTTGGTGTTTTACGATACAAAAAAGGGGAACAGTTAGAGTTCTATTTGCAAGGAATAAATAAAGTATTTCCTCAAAATATAGCTAATATGTTTCAAAATAGAGCAAGAAAAAAAGTTCTTTTTTTTACAAAACAAGAGATTGATGATGTATTAGGTTGGCTTGAAGATAAGTTTGCTAATACAAAAACATATATAACCTTTTTTACAGGTACAGTTTTGATGATAGGGTTATTTGGTACTTTTACAGGTCTATTAAAAGCTATTGATGAGATGGGTGCTATTATTTTAGGACTTTCAGGCGATATAAATCTAGCAGAAGTTATTGCTGGATTTTCACAACCTTTAAGTGGTATGGCTATTGGTTTTGCGTCATCTTTATTTGGGGTTGCAGCTGCGATTATATTAAGTATTATGGGATATATTTTAAATAGAAATGAAGCAATATTTTTAGAAGATGTACAAGATTGGATGAAAGGGCAAATTGTTGAAGGTCATGCCTTTTCAAAAGATGGTTCTAGTGACACTGGAACTGTATCAAACAATATGTCAGGTGGTATGATGGATATGTTTGTTGATAACATTAGTGCTTTGTCTGAACAGATGGAAAAATATAACAAATCAAATGAAGCTATGTTTGGTATGTTAAGTGAAAGTATTGATAATGGAAATGAAACCACACAAAAACAGATGACTGTTTTAGAAAATATATCAAATGGCTTAAAAGAGCTCAATATAAATCAATTTTCAAATGCAAATATTATGGAGGAATCACTACAAGAGGTTTCAGGTGCAATTATGAATGAAAATAAAACAATGAAAAAGATGCTTGAACTGCAACAACAAAACAATGAGATGTTAGCATTATTAGTTGATCATTTGGATTTAAAAAAAGAAAATACAGGGACAATTAATCAATAATGGGAAAAAAATGTGTAGAAGAGTTTAATCCTTGGCCACCTTTTGTTGATATTTTTTCATCAACTATTTTGGTATTATTATTATTTATGTTAATCTTAATAGTAAACCTAGGATACTATGCACAATTTAAATTTAAAGTTACTTATAAAGGAACTATTCCAACTACTGAATTAATAGAAAAAAAAGAGGTTATAGAAAAAGAAGTTGTAAAAACTAGTATTATAAGTGAAGTTCAAGAGAAAAAAGAGTTAGAGAGAGCTGGTCAAGATTTAGTACAAGTGCAAGATACAAATAGTACGCTGCAAGCAACAGTACAAAAAGATGATTATCTTATAGTGACATTTGCTGATAAGGAGATACTTTTGGATGACCCCACAATAGTTCAAGTAAAACAATTTATTCAACAAATGAAAAATAAATTTCCAAAACATAAGGTTATAATATCGTCAGTGGAACCAACAAATCAAATTAGTTCAACAATTGCAAAACAAATATCACTTGCAAGAACTTTAAATACAAGAAACTTAATAAGAAAGCAAGGGTATAAAAAAAGCGATGTTCGAATTAGATTGCTAGATGATACTATTAGAAGTAAGCTTCCTGAAAATGAAGCTGGATTTGTTTATATAACAGTAAAGGTAAATAACTAGATGATACTAAAAAGATTACTCAGTATTATTTTATCTTTAGGTTTAATTTTTAATATATCATTAGCTCAAGAGTTACAACCACAACTTAATGGGGCTGTTACTAACTACAAAGAGGATATAGTAGATAGAGACAACTATGTAAAGGTATCACTTATAGATGTGGTACTTGAAACTGTTTCTCAAAGCAATAATGTAAAAGCTGCAAGAGAAAAAGTGATACAGGCAAATATCAAACTAGATGATGCTTATGCTGGATACCTACCATCAATTGATGGAACATATAAAAGTGCAAGAACAGAGACAAAACCAGGAGATGATGGAAAAATTAATAAATACTTTGGAGATGAGAGTTATAAGTTATCTGTGAGACAGAATATCTATGCAGGTGGTGACACGTATACTGAGATTAAAAGTTTAGAAAAAAAATATGAGGTAGCAAAAAATGCCTATAGGCTTGTTATAGCAAAAGAGATAGAAAATGCAATAAAAGCTTATTTTGATGTACTATTTAACTTCAACTCCTTAACTGTAAATATAGAAAATATGGATAGATTACAAGAAGTTTTAGAGATTGTAAATATTAAATATGAATCAGGTGCTACTACAATTGGAGATTTAAGTAGTATTAAAGCGAATGTTTCAAATGCAGAATCAAAGCTTATTAAGATACAGTCAAAATTTAATGAGTCTTTAGAGTATTATAAATATATTGTTGGTGATGAATTTGTAAAAACATTCCCTTATGAGGAGACTTTTGATACATCAATTGATGATTTTGATCAAATTGTTCAAAAAGCAATAGAAAATAATATTAATATAAAAACTTATAAATTAAATATTGAATCCCAAAAATATCAACTGTTAAACTCAAAATCTGGATTTAAACCAAAAGTTGATTTAGAATTAAGTACTGAAAAAATTACTGATCAAGAAGATTTTGAACAGAACGAGAGAAACAACAAAGTACAAGTTGTGTTATCCTATAACTTTTATAATAAAGGGAGAGATAAAAATAAGATATTGACTATGAACTCTTTAGTTAGAGAACTAAACTATAGACTCAAAGAGGAGATAAGAAAACTAAAGTGGACACTTTCTAAGCTTCATAGATCAATAGTGTCTGTTACAAATGCTAGTGTGAGTACAAAAGCAGAAGTATTAGCTTCACAAGAGATGGTAAATGCTTATTGGGATGGTTTTAAATTAGGTGAGCAAGATTTACAAGAGTTATTGCAAGGGCAAAGACAATTAAATAGTGCACAGTTAGATTTAATAGAAAATAAAAAAAGTGCCATTACTGATTATTTTAAACTTTTATCTAATACAGGAGATCTTTTATCATATTTTAAACTTAATATTAATGAAGATAATTTTATAGATTTTACAAGAAGTGATTATACAAATTTATTAAAGACACCTGCTCAGGATGCTTTAGTAAATGATTTAGAAAAAAATAAAGAAAAAGAGATAATATCAAATATAGATAATAATGTAACTGATAATATAGATAATAATACAACAATTGCTGCTGATGAAAACTTAACAAAAATAGAAGATATTAATGCAACAATACCAGTAGATAATAATACAACAGTTGCAAAAAATAGTTTAGATGATTTATTAGAGTTTGAGAGTAAGTTTTTAGAAAGTGATGATAATAAATGGACGGTTAGAATTTACTATTTTGATAAAGTGTATCAAGCTTTAGATTTTGGAAATGAAAAGAAAATTTCAAAAGATATTTTTGTATTTGATACTCTAGATGAAAATAAAATAAAAACAAATATTGCATATAATATATTTGATACAGAACAATTAGCACAAGCTACTTTAGATGATTTAAATGTTACAAGTTTAAATAAAAAAGTATTTAGTATAAAAGATATAAAAGAGCTTTATAATAGTTTTAAAAATAAAAAACTTCAAACAAAACAAAAAGTAAAAAAAGTAAAACCATTTCAAACAAATCAAAAATTTAAAAAGGTATTTTTAAATGCACCAAAAGATCTTTATACAATAAATATAACCTCTTTCTCTTCAATAGCTCAAGCAAAAGAGCTTTTAAATAAAGAGAAAATTTATGATAATAGTTTTGTATTTACTTACGGAGAAGAGAATGAGTGGGTAAAAGTAATGTATGGTGTTTTTGAAACCTACGAAGATGCAAATGCAGCACTTGAGAAACTAGAAGATATAAAAGTAAAATATGAACCAGTTATTGAGACAATCACTAGTAAACAAGAACTTTATAAAAAATATAATTCAACTATCCCTATAAATGATGATTTAATTATTGAAGAGGAGTTGCAAAAGACACCAAAAGAGAATACTACTAAAAGTATTGAAGAAAATCAAACTATAAAAGTAAACTCTTTTGGAGATTTTCAAGATAGATTTTTAAATGCTCCAAAAGAGTATTATACATTAAACCTAGCAACTCTATATACTCAAGAATCTGGTCAAAATTTTTATCTAAAAAATAGTGATGCTATAGATATATTTGTATTCAAATTTGGACAAGAAAGTACTATGTATAAGGCTATGGGTGGGATATATACTACTTATGAAGAGGCTCAAGAGGTATTAGAAAAATTACCAAATAATTTACAAAAAAATAAACCAAGAATAGAAAAAATAGGTATTAAACAAAAACTATATTTTAAATATAACACTTTAAAAGAGAATTAGTATGTCAATAGTAAAGTATTTTTTATATTTAATTGTTGCTTTTGTGATTGCATTTAGCTTAACTTTTTTTATATATTTTGAAGATATTAAAAGTGATGCTGTAGAAAAATTTCAAAAGCAAAATTATAATATGGAGATATATTTACAAGAGTTATTAAAAAATACAACAATTGATAATAATTTTGCCAAAATAGATTCATCTATTAAAACATTTTTAACGGTAGAGTTTTTTAAAGATATACAAATAGATTATAAAAGGTTTGTTTTTTCAAAAAAAGCTATACTTCTTAATTCTAATAAAATCAATAATGATAAGTATAAACTAAGTGATGTAACAACAGACTATAAGTTTGGTAAAATAGTATCTTTAAACGAAAATAGCTATGAATTTATCCCAAATGTGTATTTTGATATTAAAACACCAGTTTTGATAAAGTTTCAGGCTTATGATGCTGGAGATGTTTATAACTCGACATCAACTCTAAACTTTTATAAGTTAGTGGTAAATGAGCAGTTAAATGAAGATACTATACCAACATCATGGTTAGAAAACATCATAAGTTTTGATAATATTCAAACCAATAAAAGTTTTAAAATTGAGTATGATAGTAAACCTTATGTAGAGGTGAAATATACCCTTAATAAAGCCCCTTTAATTGAACAAACAAAAACTTTTATCAAAAAAATATTTATATATTCTTTTAGTTTATTTATAATTACTATTATTATATTATATGTTTTTTATACCCGAGTAGTAAAAAAAGATATTGAGAAACCTATAGCAAAAATTGGTGGTTATGTGGATGATATTTTAAATAACCAATATGTGCGATTAGAGAAAGTAAATACAAAGTTGATGCATATAGATTCAATATTTTCAAAACTACAACTACTATCAAAAAAAGTTGCAAGTTTAACAAATGAAACAAATATTAACAAAAGTTTATTAGAGAGAAAAGATTTCATCGATGAAGTAACAGGCTTAGATAATAAAAAAGTATTTGAAAAAGATATGAAAACTATGTTTGTAACAAACAAAACAGGATATATAATCCTTTGTAAAATCAATAACTTAGGAGATTTTGCCACTAAAAATGGAAGTAATGATGCAAATAATCTTATTAAAGATTTTGGGCATACTATGGTGGGATTATTAAAAAAATACTCAAAAATAAATAGTAATGTTTACCGTTTTTTTGGTGCAGAATTTGCTCTTATTATAGAGATAGATAACTTAGATAATTTAAAACAAATACTAGAATATCTCTCAAGTAATCTACAACAACAAATTAAAAGTAAATATCTTATTGATGGTGATGTTGTATATTTTGGTGCAACACCATTTGATAACTATGGAACAACAGATTCTATACTTCATAGTGCTCATGAGTCTTATCTAAATTGTGCAAATAATAAAAAAGCACTTTATGCTGTATCTGATAATGCCCAATTGATAGAAAAAACAAGACAACACGAATTACTTGTTGAAGATATTATAAAAAGGGAAGACTTTACCATTAAGTTTATTTATGATACATTTGAGATGGATGATGAAAAAAATATTATTATGCAAGATGCATCACCTATTATAATTAATAGTGAAACATTTGAGATGTTTCCTATTGGTATATTTATATCTGTTGCTGAAAAAATAAACCTCTCTTCATCTTTTGATAGAATATTGATAGAAAAAGTTTTAAATTATTTAGAACATGAAAAAGTTGAACATAAAATAGCGATAAATCTTTCTATGAAATCTTTAATAGATAAGAAGTTTTTATCTTGGTTAGAGGGAATTTTACTCTATAATGATATAGCTAAAAACAATCTAATATTTAGTGTTACATCCTATAATGCTAAAGAGAATTTAGTTAAATTTAAAAGTTTAGTGGAGATAATACATAAGTTTGATTCTGAAATTTTATTAAAAAGATTTTCTTTAGATGATTTTTCTTTAGATGAATTAGGTGATTTAGAGATTGACTATATTCGTCTTAATAAAGATTATTGTACTAATATAAATGATGATAGAGTAAGAAAACATGCAGTGAAAAGTATTATTTTGTATGGTGAGATGAATAATATATATGTGTTGGGTGATATGATAAAATCTGATGAAGATTATAAAACTATGAGTAGGTTGGGATTATATGCGACAAGTAGATAGAACAAAAATTATATTTATATATACTATACTTACTTTGGTGAGTGTTTTTTTTATTTTTGGTTGTACATCAAAAAGTCAATATACAAGCACAACTAAAAGTTTTGATAAAAATATAACAAAAGATCAACTTCTACACGCTGTAAAAAGAGTTTTTACTATTACCGATAAAGATGCTTTTATTATAGATTCCTATAGATATGATCTAAATGTTACAAAGCCAAAAGCTGTCCATAAATTATATACTATGGATATACAAAATGATAATTTTAATTTCAAAGTAGATGACAACCAAAGCGAACCTACAATTAAGGGTACAATATCTATATCTAGAACCTATGGGATAGAGGAAGAGGATAGGTATTATATAGATGAAAATAGTTTTACATACCAGCTTTTTTGGGATAGAGTAGAGTATATACTTGGTTTAAAAAAAGAATGGAAAATGTGCAACTATGTTGTATCTGATGGATTTATGTGTGATTTGGTTGATTTAGATAATAGTTGGTTTGTTGATAAAAACAGAATTGATTTAAATGCAACTAGTTATGATAGAAATACTACAGTACAAACTATAGACCTTAATACAATTTATAAAAAAAGAGATTCAAAAGAGATAGTAAAAGAGAAAAAAGAAGAGATATATATACAAAACAATAGTGATAAAAAACCAGCTATACAAAAATCATTAAATGAAAAACCAAAAGAGGGTAATGGCCTAATAAAAAGTTTTAAAATAGATGAACTATTAGAGAATACAGATGTTAATACAACTATAAAGCCTAAGAAAAAAATAAAATACTTAGATGAAAAAATGCCTCAAGAGGTAAATTTAGATAACAATAATACGAATGGATAAAATATGAAACAAGGAATAATGGTTATATTTATAATATCTATTTTCTTTTGTAATATTTATGGTGATGATAGAATTAATCAAAAGGAGTTTTTTGAAAAAGATTTTCAAAAAGCTTTAGAGGGTGATATTGATGCACAATTTAATATAGGATTGATGTATTATGAAGGTATTGCTATAGAAAAAGATTTAAACCAAGCTTTTTTTTGGTATTTACAAGCTGCACAAAGTGGTAGCGTAGAAGCTCAAAATAATCTAGGTTATATGTATGAACACGGATTTGGTGTAGAAAAAAATCAAAATCTAGCAATCCAATATTATAAAATGGCAGCAAGTAGAGACTATGTGGTTGCACAATTAAACTTGGCATTGTATTATGATGCTAAACAAAATGATAAATATATGGACACAGCTTTATATTGGTATAAAAAAGCAGCTAACAATAACTCTATTGCAGCACAAAATAATCTTGCGAAATTCTATTATTTTGGTACTCATGTACAACTTGATTATGAGAAAGCTTTATATTGGTACGAACAAGCTGCTCAAAAAGGAGACCCTCTTGCTCAATTTAATCTTGGGATGATGTACTACAGCGGTGAGGGAACAGAAAAAAATTATGATAAAGCTTTAGAATTATTAGAAAAATCTGCAAATTCTGGAAATATTTATGCTCAATCT
Source organism: Arcobacteraceae bacterium (assembly GCA_965140475.1). Lineage (GTDB taxonomy): Bacteria > Campylobacterota > Campylobacteria > Campylobacterales > Arcobacteraceae > JAIOSF01. Next base: position 480,882 of record OZ223244.1, on the reverse strand, counting down.
AAACTAGGTGAGTTTTATAGAGCAGGGACTTTGGTAGACCAAGATTATAAGATTGCTATGAAATATTATCAAGAAGCTGCAAAACAGGGTGATAATTTAGCAATATACTATATAGGGTATTTTTATTATTATGGACATGGTGTAGAGCAAGATACAAAAGAGGGTATTAAGTGGATGCATAAAGCAGCTGATAACGGATATAGTCATGCAAAAAGTTTTTTAGAAAGACACGGATATAAATAACCAATACGCGTCACTTCTGATTTAATTTCGCTATACTGCTAAAAAATTAATTATTGAAAGTGGTTATATGAATCTTTTATCAAAAAATAGTTCTCTTGAAGAATCGATAACAAAAATGAGAGCTGTATTAGCAGATATGAATTTACAGACAACATTTTCTATAGAAAAACATCCGTTACAAAATTGCTATTCAGTTAACCTAACTTTTGATGATGCTTCACAACATATATTTTCAAATGGAAAAGGGATAGTTTCTCTTGCAAGTACAGCGAGTGCTTTAGGGGAGTTTATAGAAAGATTACAAACAAATAATTTTTTTACGGAGTTCTCTTTACCAAATCGTAAATATTATCCAGATGAGAAGATATTTTCATTTGAGGATGATTTTTTAGATGAGAATTTAAAAAGTTTTTATGACCCAAATAGTGAACTAAGAGCAGAAGATTTTATAGATTATAACAGTAATTATATAGATAAAATAGTATCTCTCCCTTTCAAAAATTTATCTACTAATACAACAGCATATATACCTATTAATATTTTAAATAACCTTTATGGTAGTAATGGACTTGCAACTGGAAATACTCCTCAAGAGGCACAGGTACAAGCATTAAGTGAAATTTTTGAAAGATATACAAAAATTCAAATTATTAAAAATGGTTACTCTTTGCCAAAGTTTCCAGATACTCTTTTAAAATCTTATGAGAAACTTTATGATGATATAAATGAGTTACGAGCTTTAGGCTACATAGTAGAGGTTCTTGATGCTTCATTAGGGGGAGAATTTCCCGTAACTGCTATTTCCTTGATTGACCCAAAAAACTCTACACTTTTTGTCTCTTTTGGGGCACATCCTATTTTAGAAGTATCTCTAGAACGAACGATGACTGAACTTATGCAAGGGAGAAACTTAGATGATATGGAGAGTTTTGAACGACCAACTTTTGATATGAGTGTTGTAAGTGATAATTTTAATATTGAATCACATTTTATAGATTCAAATGGAAAAATAGGATTTAGTTTTTTAAATGCAAAAAGTGATTTTGAGTATACTAGCTGGAATTATAGTGGAGAAAATACAGCAGATGAGTACCAATTTTTATTAAATATAACAAAAAAACTTCATAAAGATATTTATATAAGAGAGTATGATTATCTTGGATTTTATTCATGTCAAGTCATTATTCCAAGTATATCTGAAATCTATCCAGTTGAAGATATGATTTACAACAATACAAATAAAGGAAAATTTGTACGAGACATGATTTTAAATTTTAAAGAGTATGATCCTCAAGATATTCTTGATAGTACAGAAGAGTTAGATAACAATTTAAATATTGAGAAGCATATAGGAGTTATTTTTAAAAATAATTTTACACTTCATGAGCTACGGATACAACTACATCTTATGTTAGGAGATTATCAAGAAGCTATAGGCTTACTTGAGACTTTCAATCATCCAATGGGATATCTATTAGCACAGCTTTGCCGTATATATGAAGAGCAATTAGAATGGGCAGAGTATGAACAAGCTTTATATGATGTTTTTACAAAAGAAAAAGTAGATACAGCAGTTTTGATTTTTAATGGTGAGGTAGATTTAATCGATATTAGTTTTCATGAAGATTATGAAAATATATTAAATTTATATGACAAATTATCCAAAAAAAAGATAAAAAGATAATATAAAAAATTTATTTTACTGTAATGAACAACACGATACAATCAAACTATGCAAACAAATCAAATATTAGATAAATACCTTAGCAAAGAGAAGTTATCAGATATAATTTGTAAGTATCAACTGTATTATCAAATAGGTCTTGGGAATGTGGTTTTAGAATCCTTACAAGACTTAAAAGAGACTGTAGATAAGATAAATCAGTTAAACTTACAAGTTCGTTCAGAGGTGATAATTGATTCATTAAGTAAAATTATATATTTATACAAAGACGATGCAAGTTTTGATTTAGATTTTGAATATAATTTACGATATGCTGCATTAATACATATGCTTGATGACTTTATTGATGCTGATAAAGATTTGATTAATCCAGAACCATTTAGAGACTTAATACAAGAACAAATTGTAGAAGATACTTTTTTTACAAAAACTATGCAACAACAGTTTGATGCTGATTATCATGCTATATTACCATCAATCAAAGCAACTATCACAGAAGAGATTGCAAAAGATGTAAAAAAAATTATAGAAGAGATGCTAAATACCAATAGTATACCATAGAAGAAAAGATTAAGTTATAGTTTAATATAATTAGAGCAACAAAATTGATACATTTTATTTGTATCATTAAATCTCAAGACTAATTATTGGATTATTTACCAATCAACTACTCAATTAAAATCAAAAGGCAACACAATTTAATGGAAGAAACAACTCAACCAGAATCAAAAAAGAGACCTGCTCGAAAAACAACAACATCGAAAAAATCAAGAACACATGTACCAGTTAAAGGTCTTACAATAGAACTTTTAAGGGAAAAAACTACAGATGAACTTATCCAAAGTGCAAGAGAACTAGAGATAGAAAATCCGCAAGAGTATCAACGACAAGATTTAATATTTGCAATTCTTGAATCACAAACAGAACAAGGTGGATATATCCTTTTTACAGGTATTTTAGACATTAAAGAAGCCGGATTTGGATTTTTAAGACCACTTGATGGAAAGTTTAGTGATACATATAGCGATTCTTATGTAAGTGCTACACAAATAAAAAGATTTGCTTTAAGAAGCGGAGATATAGTTTCAGGACAGGTAAGACCACCAAGTAAAGAGAGTGAAAAATATTATGCTCTTTTAAAAATCGAAGCTATCAACTATTTACCAGTAAACCAATCAAAAAATAGACCACTTTTTGATAACCTTACGCCACTTTATTCAACGGAAAAATTCCAATTTGAATATGATCCAGCTAAATTAACTGGTCGAGTTATGGATATGTTTGCCCCTATGGGTAAAGGTCAAAGAGGACTAATAGTAGCTCAACCAAAATCTGGTAAAACAGAGTTACTTAAAGAGATAGCACATGGAATTAGTAGAAATCATCCTGATGCAACTTTAATGGTACTTCTTATAGATGAAAGACCTGAAGAGGTTACAGATATGCAAAGATCAGTTAAAGGTGAAGTGTATAGTTCAACTTTTGATTTACCTGCTCAAAACCATATAAAAGTAGCAGAGATGGTTATAAATAAAGCAAAAAGAGAAGTTGAGATGGGAAAAGATGTGGTGATACTTCTTGATTCTATCACTAGACTAGCTCGTGCTTACAATACAGTTACTCCTAGTTCAGGTAAAGTACTTTCTGGTGGGGTTGATGCAAATGCGTTACATAAACCAAAAAGATTTTTTGGAGCGGCTAGAAATATAGAAGAGGGTGGTAGTTTAACTATTATTGCAACAACCTTAGTTGAAACTGGTTCAAAAATGGATGAAGTTATTTTTGAAGAGTTTAAAGGGACAGGAAATAGTGAAGTTGTATTAAGTAGAAAAGCAGCAGAGAGAAGAGTATATCCAGCAGTTGATGTGGTTAAATCAGGTACTAGAAAAGAAGAATTACTACTTCACCCAGATGAGTTACAAAAAATATGGATACTTAGAAATGCTATGGCAGAGATGGATGAAGTTGAGTCATTAAAGTTCCTTTACAAAAAAATGAAAGAGACAAAGACAAACGCTGAATTTCTTATCTCTATGAATGGTTAAGAGCTTTTATGAAATTTAATAATATATCTCACGATGAAAAACTAGAGATTCAAAAAAAAGTTTTAGAACTACTTGAAGTTGTTGGTGGAAAAAATCACTTCTTAAAATTAATAGAAGATGTAAAAGAGTCTTCTCAGCATCCATTGATGAATAAAACAGGAAAATACCACTTTACAAACGGTACAATAACTTGGGGAAAACAGATATTTAAAGAGAAAGTAATAGCTTTAAAAAATATGTTTATTCAACACCCGGAAGATAATATACTTACTATAAAAAATGAAAAACTACAAAAAGATATTCAAAATTGTATTAAAACACTTGGAAAACTCAATTTTATCATAGAAACAAAAGATGGAAATAAGTTTGAGTTTCAACCATTTATAACAATAAATGAAACAAATGTAGAAACAAATCCAATATTTCAAGTGATATTTTTTGATAGTATCAATAATACAAAAAGAATTTTAGATTATAAATAGGGGTTACTTCTCATGAGAGCAGCTGTATTTGATAGTGGAGTTGGTGGTTTAACAGTTGTAAAATCACTACTTGAAAATAAACTTTTTGAAGAGATTATATACTTTGGGGACACAGCAAGAGTCCCTTATGGTGTAAAAGACAAAAATACGATTGTTCGATATTCACTAGAAGCCTTAGAGTTTTTTAAAAACTTTGATGTGGATATTTTAATAGTAGCGTGTAATAGTGTGAGTGCTTATGCTTTAGAGGAACTTAGAGCAAATACAACTATACCAGTTATCGGTGTTATCGATTCTGGGGTAAAAGCATTAGAAAATAAAATTTCATCAAAAGATTCAAATATTTTAGTTATTGGTACAAATGCAACAATTAGCTCAAATAGATATGCTTTAGCTCTAAACAATTTAGCTTATAAAAATATCACTTCAATTGCAACAGGACTTTTTGTTCCAATAGTAGAAGAGGGTATTTATAGCGGAGATATTTTAAATTCAACTATGAAACACTATTTTAAAAACTTACAAACTATTGATGCAGTAATATTAGGGTGTACTCACTTCCCTTTAATAGAAAATGAGATTTCAAAATACTTAAATGATGCAGTTACAATACATAGTGGTGATGCAATTGTAGATTTTTTGAAGTTAGAGTATAATTGTATTAATAAATTTGAAGAAACAAACATTAAATTTTTTGCGTCAGAAAATCCTGATAATCTTAAAAATGTTGCAAAAATTTGGCTAAAAGGTTTACTATAATGGATAATCAGATAACAAAACAAAGACAAGTATTAGCTTTAAAATATAGACCAAAAAGATTTGAAGATTTAATTGGTCAAGATACTATCTCTACAACTTTAGCACTTGCTTTAGATACTAATAGATTATCACACGCTTACCTTTTAAGTGGACTTAGAGGAAGTGGAAAAACAAGTACTGCAAGAATTATGGCAAAAGCTTTAGTATGTGAAAATGCTCCAACATCAAAACCTTGTGAAGTATGTCAAGGATGTAATAGTGCAAATGAAAATAGACATTTGGATATTATTGAGATGGATGCAGCATCAAATCGTGGAATTGATGATATAAAAGAGTTAATTGAACATACAAAATATAAACCAACAAGTGCTAAATTTAAAGTATTTATTATAGATGAAGTGCATATGCTCACCACTCAAGCATTTAATGCACTACTAAAAACACTTGAAGAACCGCCAGATTTTGTTAAATTTATTTTAGCAACTACTGATCCTTTAAAGCTACCAGCTACAATTTTAAGTCGTACGCAACATTTTAGATTTAAAAGAATATCAGATAAAAATATTATACATCATTTAAGCCATATATTAAATATTGAAAATATTCGATATGAAGAGCAAGCTTTAGAGATACTAACTCGAGCAGGGCAAGGAAGTTTAAGAGATACTCTAACACTGCTTGACCAAGCTATTATCTATTCAAAAAGTATTATCACAGTTGCGACAGTTACAGATATGTTAGGGATGATTGATCCACTTTTTATGGATAACCTATTTGATACAATATTAAAAAAAGGTGATATAAGACCTATTATTACATCACTAGAAAACTATGAAGTAGGACAAGTTTTAGATGAAATAGGTATATATTTAAAACAAAAAATGTTATTGAATGATGTAAAATTTGATATCTATGTATTTGATAGATTTTTTAAAATAATTGCAGATTCAAAACATCTATTAAGTATGAATAGTGATGGTGGATTTGTCCTTATATTAACATTATCTAAAATGGTAGAAGCTGTAAGTTTACATACAATTGATGAAGTTATTAATCAAGTACAAAATGAACAAGTATCTACTATAGCAACACATAGAGAAAAAGTAGTAGAACAAAAACAAGAAGAGTTACAATCACAACAAGAAATTGTAACCCAAGAAGCAACATATAATAAAGTAGAAGAACCTAAAATTATAGAAAATGAGCCAGTAGTAGTTGAAGAAGATAGTTCTCAAATATTATTTAAAAAACTTATTGATAATATTTACAATAAAAGTTATGAACTTGGTGAATGTTTTGAAAAAAGCTTTACTTACTCTTCTTACGAAAACAATATATTAAAAATTAATAGTGTTGCACAAGGAGATTGTAAAAATTTACTATATAAAAACTTTGCACATATAAAAATTTTTGTTGCTGAAGTTTTTGGTGATGCAACAGAACTAGAATTTGAAAAAATTCAAAAAGAAACCACAAAGGAAACGGCCCGGATAGTTCAACCCTCATATAATAGTCAAGTAGGTTCAATGATAGAAGATATTGAACTTCATGAGGATACACCTTCTAGTTGTGTAGCAAGTATGAGTGCGATGAAAGAACCAAACCTATCCCAGGTTGAATTAAACATAGATGATGTTTTAAACTCTAAAATGGTAAATCGTGCTATAGAACTTTTTCAACCTAAAAATCCACCAAAAATAAAATCTAAGTTATAACTATTATAAAGTCCTTAAATAAAGGCTTTATCTTATGTACAAAATCACCCACAAAAAAACTTTCAAAATTTCAGCAAACTTTAAACAAAACCCCTTGACAAAGGGAGAAAATTTTATTATAATTCGCGTCCAATTAAAGTAAGGCACTTTAAGAAGAGAGTTTGAACGAGTTGTTTAAATAATCGATAAACTTAAAGAGGAATATTTTAAAAACTGGAAAAGTTCTTTAAAAAATTAATGTTAATAAATAAATCAAGTTTATTATGAATTACTGAGAAGTAATCTTTATAAACTAGATACAAGAAGAGTTAATTAATAAGTTTACTTGTTAATTAATAAACTTCGTCTATAAACTTTATGAGTTTTAGTTTTAAAACTAAAAACAAATAAATACAATTGAATCTTACTTGTATTATATATTTATATGTAATATAAGGGATTCAGTGATTTTTAGGTAAAAACTTAAAAGTCAAGATTAAACAAACCAATAGGTAGTAATACTTATTTTTATGGAGAGTTTGATCCTGGCTCAGAGTGAACGCTGGCGGCGTGCCTAACACATGCAAGTCGAACGAGAACGGATTTTAGTTTACTAAAATTGTCAGCTAAGTGGCGCACGGGTGAGTAATATATAGTTAACCTGCCCCAAAGAAGAGAATAATTGATGGAAACGTCTTGTAACTCTCTATATGCCTTTATTACATAAGTAAGCAAGGGAAACATTTATGGCTTTGGGATGGGACTGTACGGTATCAGATAGTTGGTAAGGTAATGGCTTACCAAGTCTATGACGCCTAACTGGTTTGAGAGGATGATCAGTCACACTGGAACTGAGACACGGTCCAGACTCCTACGGGAGGCAGCAGTGGGGAATATTGCACAATGGAGGAAACTCTGATGCAGCAACGCCGCGTGGAGGATGACACATTTCGGTGCGTAAACTCCTTTTATATGAGAAGATAATGACGGTATCATATGAATAAGCACCGGCTAACTCCGTGCCAGCAGCCGCGGTAATACGGGGGGTGCAAGCGTTACTCGGAATCACTGGGCGTAAAGAGCATGTAGGCGGATAGATAAGTTGGAAGTGAAATCCTATGGCTTAACCATAGAACTGCTTCCAAAACTGTCTATCTAGAATATGGGAGAGGTAGATGGAATTTCTGGTGTAGGGGTAAAATCCGTAGAGATCAGAAGGAATACCGATTGCGAAGGCGATCTACTGGAACATTATTGACGCTCAGATGCGAAAGCGTGGGGAGCAAACAGGATTAGATACCCTGGTAGTCCACGCCCTAAACGATGCACACTAGTTGTTGCCTTGCTAGACAAGGCAGTAATGCAGTTAACACAGTAAGTGTGCCGCCTGGGGAGTACGGTCGCAAGATTAAAACTCAAAGGAATAGACGGGGACCCGCACAAGCGGTGGAGCATGTGGTTTAATTCGACGATACGCGAAGAACCTTACCTGGCCTTGACATAGAAAGAACTTACTAGAGATAGTTTGGTGCTAGCTTGCTAGAACTTTCATACAGGTGCTGCACGGCTGTCGTCAGCTCGTGTCGTGAGATGTTGGGTTAAGTCCCGCAACGAGCGCAACCCTCGTGTTTAGTTACTAACAGTTCGGCTGAGGACTCTAGACAGACTGCCTACGCAAGTAGGAGGAAGGTGAGGACGACGTCAAGTCATCATGGCCCTTACGGCCAGGGCTACACACGTGCTACAATGGGGCATACAAAGAGCCGCAATACGGTGACGTGGAGCAAATCTCATAAAATGCCTCCCAGTTCGGATTGTAGTCTGCAACTCGACTACATGAAGTTGGAATCGCTAGTAATCGTAGATCAGCTATGCTACGGTGAATACGTTCCCGGGTCTTGTACTCACCGCCCGTCACACCATGGGAGTTGATTTCATTCGAAGCGGGGATGCTAAAATAGCTACCTTCCACAGTGGAATTAGCGACTAGGGTGAAGTCGTAACAAGGTAACCGTAGGAGAACCTGCGGTTGGATCACCTCCTTTCAAAGAAATAACTTAACTATTCGTTTAGTTGAGTTCATGAAATAAAAGTTATATATTAAGATATAACAAATTCACATATAATTAGTACAATGTGGAGACGAAAGTTCTTTTATCTCAAAAAGACTTCTTGCTATCTAGTTTATAAAGATTATATAAATAGTCTTATAAGAACAATTATTTATTAACAACTGTTAAATCATATAATTTATATATGGGCCTATAGCTCAGCTGGCTAGAGCGCTCGACTGATAATCGTGAGGTCCCAGGTTCAAGTCCTGGTAGGCCCACCATTTAGAAGAAAATTAAAAATTAATAATGGGGAATTAGCTCAGCTGGGAGAGCGCCTGCCTTGCACGTAGGAGGTCAGCGGTTCGATCCCGCTATTCTCCACCATTAAAAGATTATATGATAGAAACTAAAAAAGTTAAATATAAGTCTTTATATAAAAGATTTATGTTTGATTTTTCGGAATCAAAAAGTTATTTAAAAACATACTGTTAAAGTCTTTATTTTTCTAAAGAAAATAAAAATACAATTTTAAATATTATTTTATTAAATTACATTTAATAAGATAGTAGCTAAAGAATAATCATAACAAAGCAAAAAAGAACTGTATGAGATATTTATATCAAATACAAATTCTTCTTTAATTTATCAAATAAGCTATTAAGGGCTAATGGTGGATGCCTAGACTATAAGAGGCGATGAAGGACGTACTAGACTGCGATAAGCTACGGGGAACTGTCAAGAAGTTTTGATCCGTAGATTTCCGAATGGGACAACCCAGCATACAATGTATGTTACTCCTACGGGAGAGCGAACCAGGGGAAGTGAAACATCTCAGTACCCTGAGGAAAAGAAATCAATTGAGATTCTGTTAGTAGCGGCGAGCGAAAACGGATTAGAGCGCTAAGTGATAATATATTAGATAGTAGAAGTAGTTGGAATGCTACGTCATAGAGAGTGAAAGCCTCGTATACGAAATCTTTTATATGGTACTAAACTTAGGAATGAGTAGGTCGGGACACGTGATATCTTGACTGAATATGGGGGGACCACCCTCCAACTCTAAATACTACTTATAGATCGATAGTGCACAAGTACCGTGAGGGAAAGGTGAAAAGTACCCCAGTGAGGGGAGTGAAATAGAACCTGAAACCATTAGCTTACAATCATTCGGAGCCCTATGTCTTGTACAGGGTGACGGACTGCCTTTTGCATAATGAGCCTGCGAGTTGTGGTATCTAGCAAGGTTAAGCCAAGTGTGGAGCCGTAGCGAAAGCGAGTGTTAATAGCGCGAATTAGTTAGATGCTGCAGACCCGAAACGAAGTGATCTATCCATGAGCAGGTTGAAGCTGGTGTAAGAGCCAGTGGAGGACCGAACCCGCAGGCGTTGAAAAGTCTTGGGATGACTTGTGGATAGGGGTGAAAGGCCAATCAAACTTCGTGATAGCTGGTTCTCTCCGAAATATATTTAGGTATAGCGTCATGTTATTAGCATATAGGGGTAGAGCACTGACTGGGCTAGGGCTACTTACCGTGGTACCAAACCCTATCAAACTTCGAATACTATATGTGGAATCATGGCAGTCAGGCGGTGGGTGATAAAATCCATCGTCGAGAGGGGAACAACCCAGACTACCAGCTAAGGTCCCTAAGTCATACTTAAGTGGAAAACGATGTGGAGTTACTGTGACAACCAGGAAGTTGGCTTAGAAGCAGCCATCTTTTAAAGAAAGCGTAACAGCTCACTGGTCTAGTGATTCTGCGCGGAAAATATAACGGGGCTAAAGTATGCACCGAAGCTGTAGATTCAATTTATTGAGTGGTAGGAGAGCGTTCTATTCAGCATTGAAGCCATACCGGCAAGGAGTGGTGGAGCGGATAGAAGTGAGCATGCAGGCATGAGTAGCGATAATTAAAGTGAGAATCTTTAACGCCGAAAACCCAAGGTTTCCTACGCGATGCTCGTCATCGTAGGGTTAGTCGGGTCCTAAGTCGAGTCCGAAAGGGGTAGACGATGGCAAATAGGTTAATATTCCTATACTTATAATAGAGCGTGATGTGGGGACGCATAGAGTTAATCGAGCTGGCTGATGGAATAGCTGGTCGAAGGATGTAGGTTGTAAAGTAGGCAAATCCGCTTTACATTAGACCGAGATCTTACAGGCCGAACAATACTTTCGAGTAGCGTTTGGAATCGATGATACTGTCGTGCCAAGAAAAGCCACTAAGCATATCTATTATAACCCGTACCGTAAACCGACACAGGTAGGTGGGATGAGTATTCTAAGGCGCGTGGAAGAACCCTGGTTAAGGAACTCTGCAAACTAGCACCGTATCTTCGGTAGAAGGTGTGCCTACTTTGGTATTAGGAATTTACTTCCGAAAGCTAGAGAGGTTGCAACAAAGAGTCCCTCCCGACTGTTTACCAAAAACACAGCACTTTGCTAACTCGCAAGAGGATGTATAAGGTGTGACGCCTGCCCGGTGCTCGAAGGTTAATTGATGATGTCAGCGTAAGCGAAGCATTTGATCGAAGCCCGAGTAAACGGCGGCCGTAACTATAACGGTCCTAAGGTAGCGAAATTCCTTGTCGGTTAAATACCGACCTGCATGAATGGCGTAACGAGATGGGAGCTGTCTCAACCAGGGATCCAGTGAAATTGTAGTGGAGGTGAAAATTCCTCCTACCCGCGGAAAGACGGAAAGACCCCGTGCACCTTTACTATAGCTTGACACTGCTATTGGGATATTCATGTGCAGGATAGGTGGGAGACTTTGAAGCTGGGATGCTAATTCCAGTGGAGTCATCCTTGAGATACCACCCTTGAATATTCTGATAGCTAACCGGGATGAGTTATCCTCATTCGGGACAATGTCTGGTGGGTAGTTTGACTGGGGCGGTCGCCTCCTAAAAAGTAACGGAGGCTTACAAAGGTTGGCTCAATCCGGTTGGAAATCGGATGTTGAGTATAATGGCATAAGCCAGCCTGACTGTAAGACATACATGTCGAGCAGAGACGAAAGTCGGTCATAGTGATCCGGTGGTTCTGTGTGGAAGGGCCATCGCTCAAAGGATAAAAGGTACGCCGGGGATAACAGGCTGATCTCCCCCAAGAGCTCACATCGACGGGGAGGTTTGGCACCTCGATGTCGGCTCATCGCATCCTGGGGCTGAAGCAGGTCCCAAGGGTATGGCTGTTCGCCATTTAAAGCGGTACGCGAGCTGGGTTCAGAACGTCGTGAGACAGTTCGGTCCCTATCTTCCGTGGGCGTAGGAAAGTTGAGGAGATTTGCCCCTAGTACGAGAGGACCGGGGTGAACGTACCACTAGTGTACCAATTGTTCTGCCAAGAGCATCGTTGGGTAGCTACGTACGGATGAGATAAGCGCTGAAAGCATCTAAGCACGAAGCCAACTCCAAGATGAACTTTCCCTGAAGGTCCCAGCAAGACTAGCTGGTTGATAGGATAGATGTGTAAGTGCAGTAATGCATTTAGCTGACTATTACTAATAGACCGTTTGGCTTATTTATAAGATTATCTTTAGTTTACTATCTTATTAAATGTAATAAGATATATTTGAAAATGTATTTTTACTTTAGAACAAAGACTTTAACTGTAGTTTCTTTATACACAACTTTATGAAGCTCATAAATGTTGGTGGTTATAGAGGAGAGGAAATACCCAGCCCCATTTCGAACCTGGTAGTCAAGCTCTCCATCGCCGATAATACTGCCGGGTCCCCTGGTGGAAACGTAGGTCGCTGCCAACTTTTATGAGCTTTTTTATTGCCTTTTTTACTTATTCATCTCAAATTCACATTTTGTGGTCTTATTCTATCCCTCTAATTGTCCTTTATTTTCTACAATTATTGATTTGACACATCAAGTATCATTATATTATATTTATTCTCATAATACTTCATTAAAAGTTTTTGTAGTGTTGGTTGTATTGATGGGGTAAACCATCCATTATTTGAGATAGCTATAGCGTATTGAGTGTCCATATTAGTATATATTTTATTGGTTGTAGCTTCATAACATATTGCATTTCTAAATTTAATATTTTTAATTGTAAATGTTGTCGGTTTTGAGGCTGTGATATAATCTTTTGCACCATCATAAAAAGTATCGTTAATCCAATTTTTAATTTTCTCAGGCATTGGCACAGCTTCACCAAATGGTACTAAAACTACTTTATTGGCTATTTGTAAAGTACCATTTTGAAATAAATAGGATGAATTATATAATAAAGTATCTTTTTTATAGAGTGAACCTATAACAATAGATATTTTTTTTGAATATTCTAATAGTTTATTCAGTAGAATAGTTTGGTGATTTAAAATTAATGGAAAAGCAGTTTCTGGTAGTATAATCAAATCATTATTATTTTTAATAGCTAACTCTATTGCATTGAAATTATTTTCTATTATCTCTTTTTTATAGTTTCTATCCCATTTTTGCTTTTGTGGTACATTTGTTTCATATTTATATATTTTTAGAGGAGGGTATTTTATCTCACTTTGTGAAATATTATATTTGTTGATAAAAAATAATACTATAATTACTATTGCATAGCTTATAGAGATAATTTTTTTATATTTGTACCTATACTCTATAAAAAGTGCAGAGATGATTAGTATAGTTAAAAATTCAAATTTTGATGTACCTAAATAACTATTTATAAAAGGTAGCTCAATTTTAAACCAATTAAAACTAAATGGTTCGATGTAGCTTAGAAGAAAGATATAACTGACTTTGTAGTAAATATTATTCAATAGACCTATTAAGTAAAAGAGTACTCCATATAACAACCCTATAGCAATTATTACAATAGGTATCATAAAACCAAGTTCATAATATAGGAAACTATAACCTAACCACCAAAACCATAATATACCAATAATAAAACCACTTAAAAACAATTCTTTTTTATTTAGTTGAAAAATAAGTAAAAAAGCACTCAACGCAATAATGGTATTTATAAGTTTAAGTGATAATCCAAAATATTCGAGATAGATAAAAAGTGACAATAATAGAGGCATAAATAGTGATTTTATTGTAAACATGGTGGTATTTTAACATAATTTATAAAAAAACAGTGAATTTAAATATTAATTAATGTTACTTTTGTTATTATTTGTCAAATTAAGACAAAATAGGAGATTTAAGTATGAACAAAAGTGAATTAATTGCAGCAGTTGCAGACAAAGCGGGTTTAACAAAAAAAGATGCTGGTGCAGCTTTAGAGGCTACATTAGAAACTATTACAGAAACATTAGCTAAAGGTGATTCTGTAGCATTTATCGGTTTTGGTACATTCAGCACATCTAAAAGAGCTGCTAGAGACGGTGTTAACCCATCAACTGGTGCTAAAATTAAAATTGCAGAATCAACTGTTGCAAAATTTAAAGTTGGTGCTAAATTAAAAGAAGCTGTAAAATAGTTTTACTATATTCTTATAAAAAAAGGGGAAGATGAAAATCTTCCCCTTTTTTATTGTTTTAATGAGAGATGATTAGTCGTCATACCCCTCATCATAATATTCAAAATCACCATCCTCTTCTATAAAATGTGGTAATACATAATCACTTGGTAGTCTAAACTCTTGATAGGTAGCTTCAAATTGTTCTTGTTCAGCACTTCTTTCACCTCTACCTCTTGCAACTACTCTTAATGGTACACCTTCAAAATCAAAACTATCTCTTAGGAAATTAATAAGATATCTTTTGTAAGAAAAATGTAACAATCTTGGTTTATTCATAATTACTGCGAATGTTGGTGGGTTTGTATCAAATTGTGTAGCAAAATATATTCTTAAACGATTACCATTTGGACTTGGTAATGAATGTCTTCTTATTGCTAATTCAATAGTTTTATTAAGGTCTGAAGTTGATATCCTTCTATGATAATTTTCAAATATTGTTAAAAGCTTTTCTTCTAGTTTTTTAATATTTCTTCCTGTTTTAGCTGATACAGCAACTATAGAAGCATAATATAAAAATTTGAATCTTCCTCGAATCTCTTCAACCATTTTTTCGTAGGTATCCATATTTTCATCCCATTTGTTGAGTACTATAATTGTACCTAACCCAAATTGATCTACAAGTCCTGATATTTTCTCATCTTGGTCACTTAAAGGTTGTGAAGCATCTAGTACTACTAAGGCAATATTTGCTTGTGCTAGCATATCTTCTGTTCTCATTAAAGCAAATTTTTCTATACCTTGAATTTTCCCTCGTCTTCTTAATCCTGCTGTATCAATAAATGTGATTTTCTTATCACCTATTTCATATGTCTCATCAACTGGATCTATTGTTGTCCCTGCTATTGGACTTACTACTGATCTCTCTTCACCTATTAATGCATTTAAAATAGAACTTTTTCCAACATTTGGTTTCCCAATAATTGCCACTTTGATATGGTTTGGATCAATATCCTCTTTATCTTCAATTTCTACAGTTGGTTCTACTAAATTATCTAACTCCTCTTGAGTCATACTACTTTTAGCATCATCTTCTAACTCTTGAGCACTTTTTGGAAGTTTTTCATAAAGCCACTCAAATAATCTTTTAGTTCCTCTATTATGAGATACTGATACTCCAAACATTTGATCTTCATTGATACCAAACTCATAAAAGTCCCAAAGTCTTTCTAACTCTTTGTCATTATCAATTTTATTTACTACTAGTGCCAATTGTTTTCCTAGTCCTTGAAGTTCATAAAATAGGTTTCTATCTTCATCATCTGGTATATTTTTACCATCAACCATATATAAAATTATATCAGCTTCTTTAGCTGTTTCAATCGCTTTTCTTTTTACATTTGTAAAAATTTTAAACTCGCTTCCATCTTCCATAATCTCATTTTTTGATTTACTAATACCACCAGTGTCTAGCATTAAAGCAGCTCTACCACTTATATCTATCTCTCTTCTTCTTATATCTCTTGTAGTTCCAGATACATCACTAACAATTGCTACTTTTTTTCTAGCAAGTCTATTAAAAAGCGAGCTTTTTCCTACATTTGGTTGTCCGATTAGGGCTATTTTTATCATTCTTTATTTTACCTTTTTATTCTACTAATTCATTGTTTTTTTCAATATGCAGTGTTTGTGTTGGAAATGCAAAGCTAGTTCCATTTTTTTCTACTATTTTCATAATCTCTAGATATGTGTTTTCTCTTACTCTCATAAATTCACCCCAGTTGGTAGTTTTTGTAAAGTAATAACAAAAAATATTTAAACTACTAGCGGCAAACTCACTAAAGTATATATGTATTGTATCTTGATGAATATCTTCATTATTCTCTAGCATAACTTTTATATCTTTAATTATATTTTCTACTGTTTGTCCAGGAGTATCATAAGTGATACCTATATTCATTTTTATTCTTCGTTTACCCATAGCGGACCAGTTAAGAATAGCACTATTTGCAAGAGTTGCATTAGGTACTGTTACAAGTGCTTGTGCAAATGTTCGCACCTTTGTACTTCTAATACCAATTGTTTCAATAGTCCCCTCAACTTGTGGTGTTTTAATCCAATCACCCACCTTAAAAGGTTTATCTATAAATATCACTAGAGAACCAAAAAGATTAGCAGCTGTATCTTTTGCAGCTAGAGCTAAAGCCATACCAATAAGTCCCATAGAAGCTAAAAATCCACTTACATTGTATCCCCACTCTTGAAGAACTACTATAAAACCAATAATAAATATAAAAAATCTGATTGATTTAATAATAAAGTTTAATACCTCTGCACTAAACTTATCTCCAAGTTTATCTGTTATTTTGTGTATATTTACAGATAAATTTGTGAGAACATTTAAAGCTCCCCAAAATATAACAAGAATAAATCCAGATCGTAAAAGCTTATTGATTGTATCTTCAACTTCACTATCAAAAGTTAAAATACTTAAAGCGATATTGATACCAATAATTATAAATAGATAATCAACTGGCTTTTCAATTGACTCTAATATCTCATCATCAAATTTAGTTGATGTTTTTTGTACAATTTTATAAGATATTTTTCTAAAAAAAACTCTAAAAAATTGAAAAAAAGAAAATATTAAAATAGCATAGATATATTTATCTGTGTTTGGATCAAAAATTTCTATCATTTATATTTGGTTCTCCTTAATAATAATGCGATTTTAACTAAAATTGTATTAAAATCCCGACAATGAATACTACACATGAACAAAACAATATAAATCTCGCAATAAAATATATGCTAATATCCTCTTTTTTATTTGCTTTTACAGGTGGGTTTGCTAAAGAGTTAAGTAACTATATGAGTTCTATAGAGGTTGTTTTTTTTAGAAACATAAGTGGTGTGATAATAATCCTTTATGCTATATATAAATCGCCACTTAAACAAAAAGGTGGTAGACCATTTTTACTTTTTGCTAGAGGTTTTATAGGATTTAGTGCTTTGTTAATGTATTTTTATAATATTGCAAATATCCCCTTAGCAGAAGCGATTACCTTTAGTAAAGTATCTCCCATATTTACAGCAATATTTTCTTATCTTTTATTAAAAGAGAGATTGTCCATATTGGCTTGGAGTGGAGTATTTGTAGGTTTTTTTGGAGTTTTATTTATCACAGGATTTGATATAACATCTTTAGATAAAACAGATTGGCTTGGTATTTTAAGCGGAGTAGGGGCTGGACTTGCTTATACCTCAATTCGAGAACTTCGAAAATATTATGATAACAAATCTATAGTATTGTCTTTTATGCTTGTAGGAACTATTGGACCAATTATATTGATGATTATTGGAGAATATTATACCTCTACAACATTTGATTGGGTAATTGCTCCGTTTATTGTACCTACTGGAATTGCATGGTTTTATATAGTGGGGCTTGGTATTTTTGCTACCTTTTCTCAAATATATATGACAAAAGCATATTCCCTGGCACAAGGTGGAGTTGTAGGAACGATTAGTTATACCAATATACTTTTTTCAATCATAATTGGAATGTTTTTAGGTGATATGTTCCCTACATCTACAGTACTTATTGGTATTTGTTTTATTGTATTAAGTGGAATACTGGTTACAAAAAAATAGTATGATAGTGGTATATAAAACTATATTGGCTATAATTAAACTATAGAATTTAAAGAATAACTTGGAGTGTAACTTATGAATTTAGATAAAGTGATAGCTGGTTTTTTTATTATTTTGGCAATGACATTAAATTTTGGTTTTTTTTATGGTGATGCCTTAGATATGCATATGCATAGCAAATATGAATTATTTGCTGCGATTATTGTAAATATTATTGCTACAGTATTAAAATTAGGTGATAAAACTCAGATGGGTTCAGTGCTTATAGCTACAAGTTTAGTTGCAGATTTACAACTTATTGCAGCAGCTTCTATATGGACTATATATAGTGTAGATGGTACAATTGACCCAGAAGTATTTGGTGTGATTATTTCGTTGAGTGGTGGGGCATTATTAGCAAATATAACTTCTGTAATACTCTATATTGGTGATACACTAAAGTCTAAGCGTTAATTAAATAAAGTTAAGAAAAAATATGAATAACAGCTCACTGTGGATTGTTTTACAAAGGATGAGACTTCCTTTTACTATAATAGTTTTAACCTATGCAATAGCTATGGCTGGACTACTTATAATTACAGGATTTGACGAACAAGGTAATCCTTATAGAATGTCAATCTTTGATGCTTTTTATTTCATAACATATACAGCGACAACAATCGGATTTGGCGAAACCCCATTTACTTTTACTTATCCTCAAAGAATGTGGGTAACAATCTCTATCTATCTCACTGTTTTAGGTTGGTTTTATGGTATTGGAACTTTAGTATCACTTCTTCAAGACAAATTATTTTTAAGTGAAATTGCAAGAGCAAAATTTATACGAGCTGTAAAAAATATAAAAGAAGATTTTGTAATTATCCTTGGTTACAACGACACTACTAGTGAAATAATAAAAAAAATGATTGATGATAATATGAGGGTTGTTGTGATTGAAAAGGAGCAACAAAGAGCTGATTATTTGAGTCTTGAGGGGTTTATCCCCCATGTTCCTGTTTTAGTAGCAGATGTACATAGTCCAACATCTCTAGAGTGTGCAGGGATTAAGTCTGTTCATTGTAAAGGCATAATTTCACTTTTTGAAAGTAATCTTCTAAATATGCGAGTAACTTTGGCATCAAGAATACTGAATCCTCATATAATGATAGCTGTACGCTCAAGTACAGATATAGAAACAGCAAATCTTTTAGATGCGGGAGCTAATATAGTTGAAAATCCACTTGCGATTATATCTTATCAAATAAGTATGGCACTGAATACTCCAAGTTTATTTAAACTAGAAAATTGGTTGTATAATATAGATAATCTTGATTGTAAAACCTTTTCTATACCAAAAGAAAAAATTATGATTTGTGGATTTGGTCGACTTGGGAAAAGTCTTTATAATGTTTTTGCAAAAAATGGTATTAAGCCTATAGTTATAGAGATTGATATAGATGTAGTAAGTGAAGCGATTGCTAAAGATATAGATACAGTAGTATGTGGAAATGCAGAAGATAGGTCTTTATTGGAAAAACTAAATATCCAAGATATGAACCTTATAATTGTAGCAACAAATGATGATACAACAAACCTGTCAATAGTATCAACAATAAGAAGTGTCAACAAACATACAATGATAGTTGCAAGGGAAAATGAAATATCTGATTTTTCAATATTTTCAGCAGCAAAAATAGATCACATATTTTTACCATCAGAGATATTGATACATAAAACAACAAATGCTATTATCAATCCATTAAGTGATAAACTAATGCGACTTTTGCAATCAAAAGATGAACAATGGGGGCAGCAACTTTTAGCTAAACTAATAAAAACAATTAATGTAAATCCTATAACATTTGAATTAAATATAAATAAAATAGAAGCTATAGAGTTACATAATTATCTTTCTAAATGTGAAAATAGGGTAACATTGAATGAGATAAGAAGATCAAGAAGGGATAGAGAACAGTTTAATAATATTGTTCCATTATTAATATCAAGGTCACAAGAAGATATTTTACTTCCATCTTATGATTATGAATTAAAAATAGGAGATAGAATACTTTTAGCGTGTGATGAAAATTCACAAGAAGATGTGGAATATATTGTTAATAATGTATATGAGTTTCATTATATTATAACGGGTGAAGAGAGAACTTATTTAAATAAATTTATCAGTAGGAGTTAAAGTGATAATATTAACAGGACCATGTGTCATAGAAAATAGAGATAATGTTATGAAAATAGCAGAACAATTAGCAAAACTTAATGAAAATAATAGAATAGATTTTTATTTTAAAGCAAGTTTTGATAAAGCAAATCGAACAAGTTTAGATAGCTTTAGAGGGCCAGGACTTGATGAAGGATTAAAAATTCTTCAAGAGGTAAAAGATACATTTGGTTATAAACTTGTAACTGATGTACATGAATCATATCAGGTAGCTCCAACAGCAGAAGTTTGTGATATTGTTCAAATACCAGCATTTTTATGTAGACAAACTGATTTGCTTATAGCAGCAGGAAAAACAGATGCTAAAGTAAATATTAAAAAAGGGCAGTTCTTAGCAGCAGCTAGTATGAAACATCCTGTTGCAAAAGTACTTGCAACTAGAGGAGTTAATGAAGTAAATTATCAAAATAGTAAAGATAATGGTGTATGGCTTTGTGAAAGAGGGAATGTATTTGGGTATGGTTCATTAATTGTTGATATGAAAAACCTTATAGCGATGAGAGAATATGCACCAGTTATCTTTGATGCAACACATTCCGCACAAGTTCCAAGTACTGGTGAAACAACAGGTGGAAACAGTGCAATAGTTCCAAGCTTAGCAAAAGCAGCAGCGGCAGTTGGAGTAGATGGGTTTTTCTTTGAAACACATTTTGATCCAAGTTGTGCTTTAAGTGATGGACCAAATATGTTAAAAATAGATGATCTATATAAAACAATAGATGATATTTTTAAGATACAAGATGTTTTGGGTTATTAATCAATTTTTAGATATAATTTGTAACATTTAAGAAAAAAGAACACTAAAATTTGGGAGAAAAAATGAATATAATAGAGGGTCAATTAAGACTAAAAGGGACTGAGAAAATTGCTATCATCAATGGAAGATTTAACCACATTATTACAGATAGATTAGTTGAAGGTGCACAAGATGCATTTAAAAGACATGGTGGAAATTCAGAAAACTTAGATCTTATTTTAGTTCCAGGTGCATTTGAGATACCATTTGCACTACAAAAAGCACTTCAAAGTGGAAAATATGATGCTATATGTTGTGTGGGTGCAGTTATTAGAGGAGCTACACCACATTTTGACTATATCTCAGCAGAAGCAACAAAAGGTATAGCAAGTGCAACTATGCAACACAACATTCCTGTGTCAAATGGTGTTCTTACAACAAACACAATAGAACAAGCAATTGAGCGAGCTGGAAGTAAAGTTGGAAACAAAGGTGCAGAAGCTATGGTAACTATTATTGAGATGTTAGATTTATACTCTGAGATGGAAAAATAATTTATGGCTACAAGAACCCAAGCTAGAGAATCAGTAATAGGTTTACTGTATGCTTATGATTTAGGAAATGAGGCTATTGCTAAGTTTGCTGATGAAATTTTAGAAGATAAAAAAATAAGAAATAAACAAAAAGATTTTGCACTAACATTATTTAATGGAACTATAGAAAATCTTTTAGAAGTTGATAAAGAGATAGAAGAACATCTTAAACAAAGAGAGATAAGTGATGTGGGAAGTGTTGAAAAAGCGATTTTAAGACTTTCTATTTATGAGATACTTTTTAGTGAATTAGATAAAGCAATTATTATAAATGAAGCTATAGAATTATCAAAAAGATTAGCAAGTGATAATGCACCTAGATTTATAAATGGTGTATTAGATAGTATACAAAAGGTTGAAAAATAGATGAAGCTTTGTGTTGCACTTGATAACTCTTCAAAAGAGGATAACTTAGAATTAGCTAGAAAAATACAAGATTTTGATGTATGGTTAAAAGTTGGTCTAAGAAGTTATATTAGAGATGGTCAAGAGTTTTTAGAAGAATTAAAAACTATCAATCCTAATTTTAAAATATTTTTAGATTTAAAATTCTATGATATCCCAAATACAATGGCTGATGCAGCAGCAGAAATATGTAAACTTCCTATTGATATGTTTAATGTACATGCCTCATCAGGTAAAAAAGCTATGGCTACAGTGATGGATAGGATTAACGATATACCAAATAGACCACTTGTGTTAGCCGTAACAGCATTAACAAGTTTTGATAATGAAAGTTTTAAATATATCTACAATGAAGATATAGAACAAAAAGCTACAAAGTTTGCCAAAGACACTTTTGAAGCTGGACTTGATGGTGTTGTTTGTTCTGCATTTGAAAGTCTTGATATTAAAAATAATACATCAAACAATTTTGTAACTCTAACTCCAGGTATTCGACCATTTGGTGAAGATGCAGGAGACCAACAACGAGTAGCAGATATCAATTTAGCAAAAAAAGAGTTAGTTGATTTTATCGTTGTTGGAAGACCAATATATAAATCAAATAACCCAAAAGAGGTTGTAGAAAAAATATTAAAAAACATCTAAAATTTAAGGTGTTTTTTAATATAACTTAACTATAATTTCACCTCATTGGACGAGTGGGTGAGTGGCTGAAACCACATCCCTGCTAAGGATGCGTACTGGCAACGGTACCGAGAGTTCGAATCTCTCCTCGTCCGCCACTAATTTACAATCAAAATTTTTTAACAATGTCCGATAAAATAAGGCTTTAACTAGCATAACTTAAGCACTCTCTTTTTGTGTTAATTTTAGGTGTGCAGTTTTTGTGCAGTTTTTTTCTAATGAAAAGTCATTTAAAAATGTTGCTCTTTGTACTTTTTCATTTTTTATAAACTTAGCATATATACTTAGCGTTATGTTTGGATTTGAGTGACCTAACATTTGAGATACCCAAAGTATATCTTGGTTTTTGCTTATCATTATGGATGCAAAGGTATGTCTTGTTTGGTACATATCTCTGTGATCTAGTCCTGTAAGTTTTAATATATTTTTCCAAAAACCTTTTCTAATACTGGCATTGTCGTAGAGGTGTTTTCCTAGATAGTTCAAAAATACAAAACTTCCTTTTAGGTATGTTTCTTTTTTTTGTTTTGTTAGTGCCTCTTCAACTAGTGGGAGCATATCTATAGTTCTGATACTACTTTCTGTTTTTGGTGGTGTTACTTTACCATCTCTTATAGCTCTTTTTATAGATATTGTTTTTGATACAAAGTTTATATCTTCCCATTTTAGTCCTAGTAGCTCCCCACTTCTTAGTCCAGTAAAAAATGCAACTTGTGTTAGGTTTTTTTGCCAACACTCATCTGCTCTTGATAGTATGAGCTTTACTTCGTCTAGTGAAAATGGAACTATATCAGGTTTTTTTATCTTGACTCTATCTACTAATGTAAAATAGTTTTTTTCTATAAGCTCATCTTTTCGTGCTTCTTCAAGGATAAAGTTAAAAACTCCTCTTATTGAGTTGATAGTTTTACCAGCTAGTCCACTTTGTACTAAATTGTTTTGCCATACCATTAGGTCATTTCTAGTTATATCGTTTAAATCATAGTTTTTAAAGAACGGTTCAATTTTGCCTTTGAATATTTTGTTGTAATCTTTGATTGTTCCAGCTTTTCTATCTGTTGCTTTTAGTTCAAAGTTTGCAAGTGCGTATTCTACAAAATTGGTTGACTGCTTTTTTGGTTTGGTTTTTAGATCATGTATTTTTAGCAGCTCTTGTCTATGGTTCTTTTTTATCCATGATAGGTTAAGTTTATTTGCTTCTTTACCAGTTGAATATCTTTTGAACTCGTTTTCTATACTGCCTTGAACATAGATTTTATTGCCCCTTACCATGAAGCCATCTTTGTTTTTACTGTGCATAGTGTCTCCTAATAGGATACAATATACTTACATCAAGGTGTATTCTATTGTTTTTTTTATAAAATTCTACTTCAGGCTCAAAATTTGTTTTCACATAGTGTGTCAAAGTTTGTCTTGAGATGTTTAAGTCTTTTGCAATATCTGTAAGTGAAAATGATTTAGGCATTATTTTTTCTAAGAACTCAATCTTATTTTTTAATTCTAAATACATCTCTTTAGTTATTACAAAATCTTCCATGATGTTATCTTCTCCCAGTTCCTTTACAATCGTTACATTTTATTGTTTTTATAGGTTCATTTTTTTTATCAATTCTTTTTTCTCCAGTTCCAAAGCAACTTTTACAGTATGGTCTTCTTCTATATTTAGTGTTTTCTTTCATATTATTTCCCTCGTGAAAGTTTATTTTTAATTATTCTACTTGCTAAGCTACTTAATGTATATGATCTAAACTCATCATCTTTTATGTTTGTACATTCCATTATGTGAGTTATGGTATGACTACATTCGTGTATTATGGTTTCTATATCTCCAGTCTCTTTATCAATAAACATATAAAAGCAATTCTCTTTAGTTTTACTATTTACTAGCCAAACTGAATATCCATTGCAGTCATCTTCAATAGTAAAGTCATCTACTAGTTTTGATACTTCATTTATAAATTTATTTCTATTTGTAAATACCTCTACATAAAATCTAGTAAATATTTTAAGCTTCATTATCTTGTACCTCTTCTTTTAAAACTACTTGTTTTGATTTTAAATCGTAGTTTATATTTTTTGTTTGTACCTCTTCTTTTTCATAATCAAAAGAGAAGATGTCATTTTTGTTACAGTATACTCCTTGGATAAATCTTGGTCTATCTTTTGAAATACTAGGGACTGTTATTCTTTGTTGTCCTATATCTTGTACTTTTTTCATCTCTATAAATAGTTTATTGAAAAATTTTGGTTGAGATAGTGGCATACTTCCTTTTTCTTTCATATACTCTTTGTAATGTGCGTATAATAAATCTTTAGGGATAATAACTTCCTCATCTAGTTCTAAACAATCATTAATATATCTTCTTATTGGGTTTGCTTGGTCTTTGTATTTTTCTATAGTTTCTTTTAGTCTGTCTGATTTTGTGAACTTCCCATTTGTGATAAGGTTGTTTAGATGTTTAAGAGCTAGATTTAATATACCATTCATCTCATCTTCAAATCTATCACTTAAGGCTCTTACTTTTTCATCATCATCTATGACAATATCACAGTTGATTTGTAAAGCTCTTCTTAATACACCACCATCAAGACTCGCTGGTGTTAGTTCTCCATTTCCAGCACTTATAAATTTTGGTTGATTTTCACTTGTGAGTAAAAATCCTTTTGTATGTTTTGGGTCTATTTGTAGATCATCTTTTGTTGATGTTAATTTTTTCAAAACATTCATTTGACCATCTCGTAGGTTTTTACTATCTAGCTCACTTCCTACATTTACAAGTTTGTTTACTAATCCCTCTAGTTCGTGACCTTTTAAGTTTTGCAAGTCTAGTGCAGAGGTGTTCTCTTTTCCAAAGAACTCTTTGATAGTATCTATGATAACTGATTTACCATTTGCCCCATCTGCTCCATAGAGATATAAAAAAGCTTCATAGTTGTGAGCTGGTAAAAAACAATATCCTATAAACTCCATAAGTGTAGCTTGGTCATGTTTATCAGGAATATTTCTATTTAAAAATTTAGTCCACTTAGGACAAGTTGCTTTTTCATCGTATTCAAATTTTAAGATATTTGTACAGGCATCTTTTTTATCATGGATATTTTTAAATACAACTTTTCCTTTATTTGATATAAACAAAGTTCCATTTGTAAAGTTTATGACTCTTTTCCCTTTTTGTTCGTAGTGTTTTATCTCATCTAAAGATACTGCACCAGTATAAATATCTTGGAGTATTTTATTTACATTTTCACTTGATCTTTTTTTCTTATCTACTCGTGCGTTTGGCATCCAACCTTTTAGAACAAATCTGTTAAAGTCATCGTGCTTTTCTAATATCTGATAATGTGTTCCAGTCCAAATAGCGATAACATCTCCATATTTAGCAAAGGTGTTATCAGTTTTTTTACTCATAATCTCAAAAGCTTCTACCATATCTGAGATATGTGTTTGGCTATAATCTTTGTGTAGGTTCTCATAGTTTAGGGCTAGATTTTTCATAAGCTCTATAAGCTCTAGTGCTTTCTCTTCTCTTTTTGCATCATCTATACTTATAAGATTTAGGGCTATTTGTTCAGTTGTGATTTTGCTAAAGTTTTTGTATTTTTTTTCATCTTTGAAATGTTCTAAAAACTCATCTAATCCTTTGAGGTCCTTTTGACCATTTGCTCTTACTATGTTTGTTGGTTGTTTATCTTTATCTTTTACGAGCCAACTTTTTTTTATATCTTGTATAGTTTTGATGGGTTGTAAAAAATAAAACTCTTGTAAATTTAAATCGGTGTAGTGTTCTATATCTTCTATAAGAGAATTGGTAAGTTTGTAACTACTGTATGCTATAGAGTGGAGTAAATCATCTTTGTTTTTAAATGATTTGTCTTTGATATAGTCGCTAATATCATAGTTTTTTGGTAAACTTGGATTGATATGAAAAAACAATACTATGTATATCTCTTTTGCGATATCTTTTAGTTCGTTGTATCTTTTTATTGCACCTTTGTATCCTGCATTGTCATTGTCAAACCATATATAGACTATCTTGTCTTTTATCTCTTCTTTGTAGTTATCCCAACTTGTACCAGCTCCACCTAATGTAAGAACATTGATATCATAACTTAGTAGGTTGAGTGCATCTTTTTCCCCCTCTACTATAAAGACTCTATCATCTTCTTGCTCTTTGAAATAGTCATAAGGGAATAGGTGTGTTGTAGCATCATGGTTTCCTATCCATTTGCCATTTTTTCTAGTGGCGGTATGTTTTTTTTCTTTGAAGTCATACTCAAATTTTTCTCTATGTTTTATATTGAATGTTGTTTTTTTCTCATCATTGATACGATTTAGAATACAGATACTTTCATGTTGAGTATCATATCCTAAGTATAGAGTTTCCCAATCTAAAAAAACATTTGAATTTCTAGCATGAGGAAACATTGAGTTTCTAAGCTCTGAATATTTTGACTTCATGAATTCTAGTGAATAGGTCTGGGCTTTTGGTGTGATGTAGTCTATAGCTTTTTGTTTGTCTGCTAACTCTTCTTTTTCTTTCTTTTTTCGTAGCTTTTCATTTGCTATTTTTTTATCTTCAAACTCTTTTTGTCGAGCTTTCATCTCCTCTACTGTTTCTGCTCTTGTTTCATCTGGTCTATCGTAGTGGATATTTTCTAAGTCTAGTATCTCCATACACGCTGTGAGTTTATCTACTTTTTTATAGTCTCTAACAAAATTGATAAGGTCTCCACCTCCACCCTCACATACAAAACACTTCAATATCTTTTTTGTTGGATGATATGATAAGTTTGGGTTCTTTTCATCATCTGCATGGAAAGGGCAAGTTGTTACATTTTTTTTCCATACAAAGCCATAATGAGACTCTAAAAAATCTTTATAGTTTATGTTTGCATTGTTTACTAAGTCAAATAGGTCTTGGTTCATGTGTTTTCTACTTTAAAAAACTCAAACGCTTTATCGAACATCTCTTTTGTTGTCTCTGTTGTTTCTTGAAAAACAATTCCCATATTTTCGCCAAATGCAACCCATACTTTTATGGTTTTATTTTTGTATGTAGTAGATTGTTCTATTTTAAAAGACCATTCTATATCATCTTTTGTTTGGTCTTTTGCTAGTTTATAACCTTTTGATAAGTAGTATTTTAATATCTGTTCTTCTAGCTCTGCTAGTTTGTCATTAAATGTCACTACTTTTTCATGTGATGGTATAGGTATTATTGATGCAGTAGCTCTCATTGAGTCGCTAAGTTCATCTAGTAGTTTTAAGGTTTCTGACTCTTTACAATCTAATACAAACTTTTGAGGCTCTTGTAAATTTTTCATAGTTAGCATTTCAGTAAGTCTGTCTATCTTAAGATTGAGTTCTGATATTGTTGTTTGTGCTTTTTCATTTTGATCACGCATTCTTAGTTTGTAATTTTCTATGATATCACTTAATCTTTTTATCTCTAAACTTTCACTCATATATCCCGCTGGACTGTCATGTTCTGTATCTTGTGTACTCATTTTATTTTCCTACTTTTTAATTTTTACTGTTGCTGTTTTTTTTGTCATAATCTTGCTCGTAACTACTCATAGTTTAGCTCCTCTATTGGAAATAGGCTATTTTGATTTATGTATAAAGTGAGTACTTCTATAACTTTCTTTGCTGTTTCAATATGTTTAAAAGTGAACCTATAAAAATATTGTCTTAATGTTACATATTCTATATCACTAATTTTTGATAGCTCTTTGCATAGTCTCGCTTCGTTGTTAGCTATAATCATTGCCTTTTGTCTTAAGTTGTCAAGTTCATCTGCTAAAGGATACTTGTAATTTTCAACTACAAATAAATTTCCATCTACAACTTTAAATCGTTCGTCTGATTTGTTTTTGTAATAGATATTTTTTATATCTATTGGTTCAACTTCATGTATTAGTGCTACAGTTTCTATTGGTAAGAATTTTTGATTCATGATAAAAAACCTTTTTATTATTGTTAGCATTTGTTGAGTCCTTTTGCTTTCTTAATTTATTTGTATTTTTATAACTATCTCTCTTTGTTGCTCATATATCTGTGATGCTTGAGTTGTAAAATTTCCTTTTCCAAAAATTAACCAACATGGATTTACTTGATATAGTGCTTCAAGCTCTAAAGCAAATTCTGGTGTAATATTTTGTTTACCTGTTTTTATATCTGTAATTTTTTGAGTAGTGCAATTCAAGTCGTGGGCTAAATCTTTATTTTCTAATTTTTGCTTGACCATAAATTCTTTGAATCTTTGTATCTTTTCTTCTTTCATTTGAGTCCTTTGTTGAAATTTATCTTTAAAAGCTAGTAAACTCGTAAGGACTCAATCAAATAAGTCTAATAGCCTTTAAAGATAAATTTGCAATTTTAATGCTAGAATCTATTAAATATTAATAATATATAGCAATTTGTAAAATAGTACATTCATATTGCTGAATATTATCTTAATATTGCTATTTTATACAAAAAAAGGATATGGTATGATTTCAAGATTTAAAAAAGTTATAAAATTAACAGGGCTTTCTCATATAGAATTTGCAGATAAATTGGGAGTTAAATCTCATGATATTAGTAATATGTCGGCTGGAAGAAAACAAATAACTCCTGAATTTGCTTTGCAACTTGAAAAAGAATTTAATATAAATCCATGTTGGTTGTTCTTTGATCGTGGAAATATGTTTAATGATATAGGTTTTGATTTAGAGGGAACAGAAAAAGAGACACTTACTCTTGAAGAGGTTTATAAAAAAGTTGAAAAGCTAACTAGTATAGTATCTGATATACAGGAAAGCTATGGGAAAAAATGATTTAAACTTAAAAATATCTAAATATATGTGACAAAAAAGTAAAACTAACTACATAGAATATTCCTAAAAAAATAGGGATATTTTATGAAAGAAAATAATAGTGATTTAGCTAGAGTTGATAGACTCTTTTCTAGGCAAGAAGAAACACTGCTTAAAATATGGTTGAAAAATGAGCAACTATACAATGCAAAACACACCACCAAACAACTTGAAAAACTAAAGAAGAAAAAAAGAAGTGCTTTATTTATACCAGCTATAAGAAACACTACAAATATTATCAAGGCTATATTTTCTACTGCTTTTTTTAGTAGTGGTAATCCTATAGAACTCAAACCTATTGGAGAGGATGAAAGTGAAAAATGGACCTATAGAAACAAAGTCCTAAACTACTACTTTAACAAACTTAAACCAAACAAAGAACTTAACAAAGCTTTTCTTAGTTCACTTATTTATCGTATGGGTGTGGTTATCACTTTTTGGGATGATAGGAAAAAGAAAGTTGTCACTACTCAAATACCTGTAACAGATATCGCTTTTGATGATGAGTGTATAAATATCGATGATGTTCAAGAGGTAGCCTATAGATACTATGAAAGCAATCGTGTCATACAACAAAAAATAAAAAGTGGAATATACAATCAAAAAGGTATTAATAAAAAACTTTTTAGTGATATGGACTATGATACAAAAAGAGGTAGTAAAAGAAGAACTGTAAAGGTTCTTTATACTCAAACAAATAAAGGGTACGAGTCTAAAACTTTTATTGATAGTGTTTTGGTTCGTGTTGCTAAACTCAAAAATTTACCTTTTCAATATGGATATGCTTTAGAAAAATTACCAAGTATTGATACTGATATACGAAAAGATGAGATCCTTTGTTATGGTGGGGATATCTGCGAACTATTAGAAGAGCTACAAAAAGAGATAAATCAAAAAAGAAATAACAAAACAGATATACAAGAAAAAAACCTTAATCCTGATGTATTTGTGGGAGATAATGCAAAAGTGAATGTCAATGACCTAAGCTATGGTCATGGGAAGATGATAAAAGCTGGTGGAGATGTGAGCCAAATCAAAGAGAGACAAACACCAAATGACTACACTATAGATAGTGACCTAAATATGTTGGCTGGGGATATGCAGTCTGCTGTTGGTGTGAACTCTATACAAGAGGGGCAAACAAGCTCAAGTGATAGGAGAAGTGCTACTGCTCTTGCTGTTGTAAATAGTAATAGTAGTATGAGAATAGAAGAGATGATCATGCTCATCAAAGAAACACTTTTTGAACATTGGGCTAAGACTTGGGTGCGAATAGTTTTTGATAATGCAGATGATGAGATTATTAATCAATTAACAGGAAAAGAGTATCCTCTTGGTAAAAAAGGGGAGCGTGACCCTATAGAGTATGACTTGGTTATCAACTTTGGTATGACGCTTGATAAAGAGAAAAGAATAAACGATTTACTACAAATATATCAAATGACTTCACAAAATCCAACAATTAATCCAAAAATCATAGAGGGGTTACTCAAAAAAATCCTTGACCTTAGAATTGGGGAGGATACTGACTTGGATAATTTGTATAAAGAGGTACAAGATGAGATACCAAATCAAGAGCCACCATCAAAAGATGATATAGAAAAAGAAAACCTCAAACAAGGAGGTATCGCTTAGTATTATTTAGTGTGACAAAAAAGTAAAAACACGATGTTAAAATTTTTAAAGTTAAAAAAATAAGGAGAAATCATGGCAACTAAAAAATATACACCACTTGGTACAGTTGAAAGAATTGAACCAAGCGGAATGTTGGTACTAGATAATGGTACTCGTTCAAATGCAAAAGCACAAGTTGGGGATACTTTGAAAAAAGATAATACAACTGGTGATGTTATTGTAACAAAAGCAAAAGAAGTAAAAGGTCCTGGTGGTCAAGCTGATCAGATAAAAGAACTTAATGCAAAAGTTGAAGAGCTAGAGGCGATTATTGTAACAAAAGATGAAGAGATAGGAACTATGAATGATGAGATTATAGCTTTGAAAGATGAGTTAACAACTTTTAAAGAGCCAAAAACTAGTGAAGCTGGTGGAGATGAATAATGAGAAATTTTCATAAGTTTTTATTGGCATTTGGGATATTCAATCGTTTTATCGTTGATGATAATGGTGCTGGTGGTGGCGATGTTGGGGATGTAGATATAGACGGTGGAGTAAATCCTGATGATGGTGCTGAACCTGATAAAACTTCCACGGGGGAAATTTCTACAGATGATTTTTTGCAACTTAAAACTAAGTTGGCTGATGCTGACAAGACAATAAAAGAGTTGGCACAAGATAAAGAGTTAAGAGAGAAAAAAGAAGCTCAAACTTCAACTATCAATAATCTTAAAGGGAAATACCCTGAGTTTGATGATAGTAAAGTACGAGATTTTTTAGTAGAGCTTCATAAAACAAATCCTGATCAAGCACAAGAGTTAAATAATGCTGTTGGTTGGGAGCTGGTACATCTTCAAAACTTTGCACCAAAACCAGTTGATAATGATGTGGTTGATTTTGGTCGTAATAGTGGTGGGGTTGATAGAAAAGATGCAATTTACGAAAAGTTGAATAGTGGTGGTAAGGCTAGTTTTAATGATAAAAAAGCATTACTCAGTAAATATTTTATAGATTAATAAAAGAAAGGAAAAAAGAAAATGGCAATGAATGGAGTAGTTTATTTAGAAGATCAAAATACACCACAAAAAGATTTTGTGGAGGAGATATCAAAGATTGGTAAAAAGGATACACCTTTTTATTCTTTGATTAATAAAGGTACACCATCTAAAAGTGGTAAAGCAATAGATGGTCATCAATGGTGGTATGAAAATAGACCAACTGGTAGTGATGATAACGCACATGTTGAGGGCGGAGATACTGCAAATAGCATAGATAGAAGCCTTGGGGAGTCTAAAAATCATTATCAAATTATTAAACATGAGTTTGGTGTAACTGGTTCTGCAAAAGGTAAGTTAGATGCAGAGGGTAATGAAGAGTTGGCTGTAGCTGGTGTAAATACTACGGATGATCATTTGCTTACTATAGAGAGAATTATATTAAGTGATGCTGCACCAGTACAAAGAGATAATACAGCAGTACCGAAAGTTGCTGGTAAACTTGGTGGTATTAGACATTGGTTAACTATTGAGAATACAGTTGTAGCTGGTGGCGGAGCTCTTTCTAAAAATCTATTAAGAGATATGTTTAAAATAGGTTGGAAGCAAGGTATTGAGACAGAGTATGTACTTATGAATGATGCTCAAAAAGATGCTTTAGATAATCTTGACTTAGATAGCAACAACGGTATCTATGGTAAAAATGATTTAAGAGTTAATGATTTTCAAACAATCAAGAACTTTACTTATGCTAAAGATGTAAAAGTGATACTTACTCCACATTTACCACAAGATATGATACTTGGTGTAAATGCTGATAATGTTGCTTTGGTTCATCAAAGATTGACAGAGATTGAAACTCTTGGGAAGACTGGGGATAGTTTAAAGAAAACAATTATCACAGAGCTTACTCTTAGAGTGAATAATCCTTATGCAGTAACAGCTATAACTGGATTGGCTGAATAGTTTATTTATCAAGTAGCTTTAGAGCTACTTGAGTAAGTAAATTTATAAAGGGGGTAATGTATGAAATATTCAGAATTTAAAGAAGTTTTAGCTGGTGTAACAACTGGGGATAAGACATTGCCTAGTGATAATGTGTTGTATGTATTTATAGACAGAGCAATAAGAGCTACTGCTCTTGAAACAAAACCTTTGGTTCTAGTATCTGATGATATACGAGATGATATATTATTTATGATTGAAGATGAGTATTTTATAAGAACACCTAAAAAGATAACAACTGTAGATGATGTGTTGGATATAGATGAGGATTTGATATTGGCTGTTGCTTATTTTACTGCATCGCTGTTTGTACATAGAGATAATAAGAAAAAATATAAAGATAACTTTGATTTTGAGGTATCTAGTTATAACTGGGCTAGATATTACACAACTTTGAATATGTGTAAAGAGTGTAGCGATGATTGATTGTATTTTAAGGCTTCATGGTAAAAAGAGGTTTTATGAAATTAGTCAAAGTGCTAGAGGAAATATGTATGAATTTGATAATAAATTTATACAAGCTTTAGATACTTTTTTTATGGGAGAGGTTCAAGATATGACAAAATCACAATATAACAATATAGAGCTATTTGTAAAGTTTGCAGATGGAGAGATAGATAGTAGTCATGAAGATTATGAGGCACTTGTAGAGTGTGATAAATATTTAGCAACGATAGGAGTGGAATAATGGAAGAAGAAAGTTTTATAGCAAAAATAAACAAAGTAGCAGATTTTTTAGTAGTTGATGAAAATGGAAAAACATTTGCAGAAAGATTGGCAGATGTAGAGGGTAGAGAAGAGTTCACAAGTGATGAACAATTAAAGCTTTCAACTCTTGAAAATAGGGAAAAACATACTGGAACACAATCACTTGATACTATCACTGAAACTGCAACTTTAAAAATACTTACATCTGAAGAGAGATTAAAATTATCTTTATTGATTTTAGAAAATCTTGAATACTTGACTAATAAAAATCAAGTAAACGGATATGCTGGACTTGATACAAATGGTAAAATACATAGTTATCTTATACCTTCTTTAGCAACTTTACAAGTATTTGAGGCAAGTAGTGAAGCAAATATGCTTTTACTTACAAGTGTTGGCATTGGTGATCAATGTGTAAGAAGTGATCTTACATCAAATAATGTATTTATATTAAAACAAACACCAGCAAGTGATCTAAATAATTGGATACAACTATCTGTTACTGCACAAATATCTAGTATCAATGGTAAAACTGGAATAGTTGTACTTGATAAAAGTGATATTGGTTTGGGAAATGTAGATAACACAAGTGACATAAGTAAGCCTATATCTACTTTACAACAACTTGCACTTAATACAAAAATAAATATATCTGACACAGTAGATAATCTAACATCTACAGAGACAAACAAACCTTTGAGTGCAAATCAAGGTAATGTTTTAAAAGGTTTTATTGATAATATAAATACTCTTCTAAGTTCGGATGATACAACACTTGATGAGCTTCAAGAGATAGTAGAGTTTATAAAAATAAATAAAACAACTTTAGATAGTTTGGGAATAACTAATATTGCTGGATTAGAAACAGCTCTTAATAATAAGCAAGATGTTTTGATAAGTGGTACAAATATTAAAACAGTAAATGGAAATAATATAATTGGTGCTGGGAATATAGATATAAATGCAACAACACCTATTCCAGTGTCTACACAATTAACTGGTACATATAGTATTGTTGGTACAGATTTAGTATTAGATGATGGAAAGTTTAGTATATCTACTACAAGTGATGGACTTGGAAATAAAGTCTTTACAAATAGCGGAACTATAGTACCAACTGATGGGTTTATAAATGGTTTAGATTATATAAAACAATTTGAAGATGGAAGTACGGTAGCTACATCAGTTGCACCAGCATACGGAAGTGTATCAGCAGTTGGAGACTGGTATAGAGATTGTTTATGGCACGAACCGACTGGATATGTAGATGGTAGTTTAAATACATCTACAGCAGATTTAATACCTAAATTAATCTCAAATACATCTAATGGCTTAGCATTTGCAAGTAATGAACCAAATGCTAGCTACCCAGCTTGGAAAGCTTTTGATGATAGTGCAGATACATCGTCTAGTGTATGGATAAACGATTCAGTTGTTCCTTGTTACATAGGGTATGTTAATCAAAACAAAGTAGCAGTAAATAAATTTGGTTTATTGTGTCCTGATTCAAACTATATAACTGAATTTAAGTTTCAAGGAAGTAATGATACAACCACTGGTATAGATGGTACTTGGGTAGATGTTAGTAGCACATTTACAGCTCAAGTACCAAATACTAAAACATATTATACTAGTAATAATCAAGATTCTTATAAAGCATATAGGGTATATATAACTGCTTTTACTGGTAGTGTACAGGTAGCTGAGTTGGAGTTTATTGAAGCACAGGTTGACATAGAAAACATAGTACCATATAACACACAATTCGCATACGCTTCACAAGATGGAAAGCTACTAGGTATTGAAGTTGTAGGAGGAGAGCCAGTAGCTATACATTTATCAGATACAGAAAGTGATATAGATGCTCCTAAAATAGTTGAAGATGTTATACAAGTTGATAAGTGTATTCAAACTGGTAATAGAAAGATTATTGAATTAGGAACTATATTTAATAATAATAGATATGTAGTTACTAATCCTTTTGGTAATGAGAATTATGAAGATTGCGATGTTAAGTGTCAAATTTTTTATAATAGTAAATGGTCAAGAGTTATAGAACCATACAAAGATGATAATACAGGTCAGTCGTTCGGGGTTATGTCTGAGTCTATGAACGAAGGAATAGTTATAGTTACTGGATATGCAGGAGTACGACGATACTCTGAATCTGACACATCCAATTCTAGTGATTCACTTATTGTGTCTGCACCAGCAAGAGTAATAGTAACATATCAAGGAAACGCACAATGAAAATACAAGTAAAAATAGATGGAATAGATACATTCGTAGAAAGAGATTTATGTCCTAAAGCAGAAGATGGTAGAGAAATAAAAAACCTACTATCTTCTATGACTGACGGTCTATATGATATTGATATGAAAGCTGAACAAGCAGAAGCTATCGAAAATAGCAGATATGATATAGAAAAAGAGATAATTAAAAAACTTGATTTGGTAGCAAAAAGTTATAGATATGATGATATGAAATCTGCTCGTTCTAGTGCCAGCGTACCTCTTGATGGAACAGAGACTGATATTGAAATAGCTATATATAATGAAGCAGTGTCATTAGGTAGATGGGACAGAGCAGTATGGGGAAAAAGTACAGATATAGAAAAACAAGTATTAAATGGAGATATAGCTATGCCTAGTAGTAATCCTGATGATGATAACTATATATGGAATTATTTACCATCTTATGGTGCATAGTATGAAAAAAAATTGGTGTACTGCATTTCCTGAAAAGTGGATAACTTGGAAAGGTAAAGTTGTAGATATAAGTGACTGTTGTAAACAGCACGATAGTAATTGTGGTACTCACTCTTTTGCTAAATGTTTGAGAGGTAAAAAAGTTGTAGGTGCATTAGTTATAACAGTTGGTGGTGCGATTGGGTGCTGGGTAAAATATACACATAAAATGATAAAGAGGGTTTGATGATACACGAAACAGCACATATATCTTTTTGGAAAAGTGCCTCGTACTTTCCTTTTATAGTGGGATGCAAATACATTTGTGATTTGCTAAATATAAATCATATATTATTGACAGTATTAGCTGCTTTAATGTTTCTTGATTTTTTAAGCGGATGGTACAAGAGCATACGACTTGAAATACCTATAACAATATCAAAAATGAGAAATGGTTTTTTATCTAAAATAATTGTTTTTGTATCAATACTTACTATTGGACTTGTGATATTTGCCTTTGGTATAGTGAGTCCAAAAGCTGTAGAGTTCTTTGATATGACTAGCTACATACAATGGGTGATAATGTTTTTTATACTCAATGAAAGCTATAGCATAAGTGGAAACTATATAAGTGGCAAAAATCAAAAAGAGATAGAAGAGACAGATTTTTGGCTTCTGTTACTAAGTAAGATTAGAGGTAGAATAGGGACAAATTTAGAGAGTGCCATAGATAAAATTGATAAGAAAGCGGGGAATATAAAATGATGGATGGATTTAATTTAGGATTTGATTTTTTAATCAAGATGTTTTATCAGATTTTAACTTTATTATTATTTTTCTATGTATTGAGATATAGAGATAAGCTAGTAGGAATTGAAGATTTTAAAGAGAAGTTTAAAGGAGTAGTCAATGATCCAAAAGCATTTGCAAATTATCTTGGGCTTACTGCTATTGCAGTTGCAATTATATTCAGTAGGTTTTAGTAATAGGTACGATAGGGATATCCAAAAGAGTGTTAAGCTTTATTGGGTCGATTTTAATTATTGGAAGTGGTGGAAAGCTCAACTATATCAAGAGAGCAGATTGAGAAGTGATGCAGTTAGTCCAGTAGGTGCAAAAGGTTTAGCTCAATTTATGCCTAACACTTGGAAACAAATAGCTAAAGAGATGGGTTATCGTACTAGTATCACACCTTTTTATACTTATGAAAGTATTTTTGCTGGAGCTTACTATATGAGAAAGTTGCGTAACTCTTGGAGCTGGAATCGTCCAGTGCTAGAGAAACACTATCTTGCACTTGCTAGTTACAATGGTGGTATAGGAAATATTATAAAAGCTCAAAAGCTATGTAGTAATGCGTTGTTGTGGGGAGATATCAAAGAGTGTTTACCACAAGTAACTGGTCATCATAGTGTAG
The DNA here is from genome assembly GCA_965140475.1 of Arcobacteraceae bacterium. Taxonomy (GTDB): domain Bacteria; phylum Campylobacterota; class Campylobacteria; order Campylobacterales; family Arcobacteraceae; genus JAIOSF01. The sequence goes on along the minus strand of OZ223244.1, from coordinate 442,929 downwards.
AAACTATTACATATATAGAAAGGATTAAACGATGGGTATCTTTGCTTTAGCAAAAACTTTCTTTCTCGGGGGAAAGTCTAACATATATTTATATGTGTTAATTGGTTTAGTAGTTGTTGCTGTAGCATATCTTGGATATGACTATGCAGACACTAAAAGTGAAAATAAGGTTTTAAATCAAAAGGTTATCAAAAAAGACAAGGCACTCAAAAAACAAAAAGAAGAACATATAAAAGAGTTAGCAATAGTTTCTGATCTTGTAGCGGAGCAAGTGAGACAAAACATAGAACTAGAATATTATAATGAACTATTAAAAAAACAAAGTGAGGTAAAAAGCAATGTTAAAACAGATGATAAAAATTTTAAGTCTCGCAATATCGTTGGGTTTACTTTTTAGTGGTTGCTCTCATAAAGAGGTCGTAACTATTGATAAGGTTAAATATATATGCAATAAACAATCTATATATGTTCAACCAAGATTAAAAATATATATTGCAAAAGAAGATTTACAAAATGCTGAAAAATATAAAAAAACAACTGATTTGGCTTATCGTAATTATGAAAAGCAAGTGATAGAGAATAATAGATTTTGTGATAAGTTTAAAGGTGGCGGGGATGGTAAAGAATAAATCACTAGAAGCTCTTATAAATCTTAACACTATAAAAACAAAAGAGTTACAAGCTCTTATTGATACACTCAACAACACTACCGTTGGTAGTTTAAATAATCAGATTACAGCTTTACAAAACAGATGTACACTTTTAGAAAATAGATGTACAACACTAGAAAATCAAAAGCATACTCACTCATACGAGGATGATGATGGTACAAATATAATAAATAAAACAACTGGGGAGAATGACAATGTATAAAGTTTATGAAGTTGATGCAAATGGAAACGAGGTATTAGTAGATAGTACAGATGTAAATATGGGTGCTGTTGGTGTTGTGTTTGATGTTTTAAAAGAAAAAGCGACAAAGACATTAGATCCTTATGTAGATAATGGAGATATTCAAAGTGAAGATAAAGCTATGATGGTAGCAAATGTTATAAATAATGTTATAAATCAATCTATGAATAGTGTAGCACTAGGAAAAGATGTAGCCATAAAAGAGCTTCAAAGACTTCTACAAGAGAGAACACTAGCTTTAAGAGTAGAGAGTGCAAATCTTGATAAACAATCAAAAGAGCAAAAATACATATCTGAACAGCTCAAAAATGGTGGTATGAAGTATGACTTTATCTTTTATAAAGCATATTACAAAGATGGTATTAAAATTGAAACAGAGTATTTTACTGGGGATGATGTTGATACTATAACTGTTGATGAAGTAGAATATAATTTGATAGAAGATTTTAATAGAGTGAAAACAAAAACTTTAAGTGATGGTGCTGGTATATCTACCATAGAGTTATCAAACTTAAAAATCATAAATGATATAGAGCAACTTATAAGAAGTGTTAATGCAAATAATGTAATAAGGGGAAATGAACAGTTAGGAGATATAATTAAAAATATCTATCTAGCTGGGAATGTACCGCCTGAAAGTGGAATGACTGCATTTTTAGAGGTACTTAAAAAACTAACAGATAGTAATATAACTGCAACGGATTTAACTGTAGTATAGTATGAAATATATTGTTGCTGAACAAGAACTGCCAAATGCCAAAGACTTTACCCAATGGTTAGGTGGTGGAACATTAAGAAATGAGAGTCATGCTGGTGGTGTAAACTTTTCCCCAACTTCAAAACCATCTTATGATAATAAAATAGGAAGTTTAGACAGTAATGCTTCAATGTTAAATGGAAACTTCCTTTTTCTAAATCCAGCTTTTGCATCTATCAATGCTTTTGTTAATCTTGGTTTTTTTGATTTGATTGCTCAAAGTCACAAAGAGACAAATGTTTATACTGTAACTTTAGAGGTAGTTGATATAGCTACAAAAGATATTATCTTCTCAACTACTAGAGATAGTAGTGATTATGATACCAATAGTTTAAAAGAAACTCTAACGAGTAGCTTTAGTATTTCAGAAATAAATACTATTGCTCAAAGTCCTATAGAGCTTACACCTAATCTACTCTCAAACCCTTTAGTAGCAGTAGTACATATTGCGAAAAACTATAATTTAGATCAAAGTATAGAGGTTAATTTAGGGAAAGTTGCTTATGGTACTGTTTTTGGTGGATTTAGAGATTTAGCTATAAATAAATCTTTAGGAGCTTTAGGATTAAGCCCAATGAGTTTAGCTGGTGTTGTTGTGGGTGCTTTAGTGAGTTTAGCATTTGATGAAGCTATAGAGATGGCTCTTGGTCTTGATACTCATTTTGGTTGGGGTGGAGAGATAGTAGGAATTGATAAATTTGGTAATCCAGTACATGAAGAAGCAAAGAGCTTAAGCCAAATGGCAAGTGAAACTAAAAAATCACTAGGACTTAGTTATGATCCTTTTAGTGTGAACTTAGAGGATAAATATGGAAATACTGTAGGCTCTACAAGTAGTTATCAAGATGGTGCTTACGATGTGACAGCTAGTGGTTGGAATAGCGGGAGTGAATACAGTATAAACTTTGACAGTACAAATTACGATGTAAATGTAAGTGGTACTTATGACTATAGTTTAGGTGGATATGCAGAACACACTGATTGGTCAAATGATGAAACTGGTGGCTGGGGTAGTTATGATGAGGCTAGTGGAACTGCTGTAAATGTAAATGCAGATGGTACTTATGATGTAACTGTAAATGGTCAAACTGAATCTTTTGATAAGAATGGTAATAGTTTAGATAGTAGTTTTGAAAATACAAGAAATGATCCTAATGCAGTAAGTGACGCAGAATTTGAATCTGCTGAGAGGTCTGTAGATAAAAATGATGGATCAGGCGGTGGCTGTTTTCCAGCTGATACACTTATTAAAACAATAAATGGAGATAAGCATATATCACTTATCAAAGCTGGGGAGTATATAGTTAATAATCGTGGATCATTTAAAGTCTTAGCAATACTTAAATACAAAAACAAACACTCTATTTATAAATATAACAATCTTATAAGCAGTGGTGGTCATACTGTATATATTGATGGAAAATTAAAGCTAATTGCAGATATAGGAGTTAAAACAAACATAAAAACAAACAGCTTATATAATCTAGTAGTAGAAAAAAGTGAGCCATTTATAGCGAATAACATATTAGTTGATAGTTCAATATTTACATCTTACTATTTATTTAATAATGGCTATATCACTAAAGACGAATATTTAAAAGACCAACAATACACTCCATTTTATGAGAATGACTTTGACTTAGCTTTAGGGTATAGATATGTTGGTAGGATATGGTTAAATATTGCAATGAGTTCTTATATTGGTGCAAGAACAGTTACATACTTTGCTAAAAAATGGATAAGTAATTGTGATAAAGAAGATAAAAATAATATTAGTAAGTTTGGTTTATGGATTACAAGATTAATAGGTAGGCTAAAAAGATAAGATCACATAGGATTAGATATGTTTAAATCTTTCCAATGTGTACCATCTTGATTATAACCACCTCTATTAAATCCATTTTGGTTATATTCTGTATCTGTATCTTTGTGTATTCCTAAATCGTTAAAGCCATCTTTGTTATATGTGGTACTTGCTAGTTTTTTGTAGTCTGGAACTTTACTTTCTGAAAAATTTGTGTTTTTAGCAATATGAAAACTAGCCTTTGTTAAAGCTTCAAGTTGACTGTAATTTTCTACAAAACATCCACTTAAAAAAAATGATACTGCAAAAATAAATAATATATTTTTCAAATTTTACTCACTTATGTTTTTATATCTCAATATTATAACATAATTAAAAAAGTGAGACAAAAAAAGAAATAAAAGAGAATAAAATTAAAACAAAAAAGGGGTGAAAATGTGGGATTGGCTAAATGGGGATAATCTAAAAGCGGTCGGTACTATCGTTGGTGGTGTTGGTAGTGCATATAGTGCTTATGAACAAGGCAAAACAGCAAAAGAGATACTGAACTTACAAAAAGCTGATTATAATAGAAGTATCGCAAAGGAAGATAGAACACAAAGCAATATAGATAATGCTTTTGCTTCTGTGTATGAAAAACAAAAAAAAGATGAAGCTATGGATTTAGGAGTATAGTATGGCAAGTAAATTAAATATAGATAGTAGTTTAGTGGATAAGATTGGTGGAGCTGGTAAGGCTTTGAAAGCTGTGGGAAATATTGGCTTTGATTTGGGAACTATCAAACAACAAAGTGCAGATAGAACTAAAGAGGAAAATCGGTATAAGGGAAAAATGGACCTACTGGAAGCTAAAAAAACACAAGATGCAAAAGATAGAGCTAGTAAGGTAAGTGCTTTTAGAAAGATACATCCAAAAACTACTGCTGGGCTTACTGATGATGAAGTGTATCAACTAGGGGACAATATAAATAAACTCCATACAGATAAAACACCTATGAAGTTTAAAGAGTCTTTTACTGCTGATAATGGGGATAGGATAGGTATATTTTATGATGGTTCAGTAGATGCTAACAACAATCCAGTTTATAAAAATGTTGTACTAGGGAAAGCTAAAGATTATCAAGGTGGCAAAGGTAAAAATGCAAAAGATTTTGGCTATGGTTTTAATGCTGATGGTACACCTATGACCGCCCAAGATTTTGGAGAAAATCAAGCAAAAAATAGAGCTAAAAAAAGAAAAGCAAGTTTTGATTTGGAAAATACTGAAATAAAGTGAGACAAAAAAAGAAACTCTAAATAGTAATATAAGATAAACTAAATACAAGGAGTTTATCTTATGGCTAAAGTTAAAGATATATTATCAAGTAATGAACTTGAGATATTAAAACTTACTAAAACAGATGATGAGATAGTAGCTATTGCAAAGCAAAGGCACAAAGAACATCAAGACTTACAACAAACAATACAACAACAAAACGAAACAAAACCTACTGTTAAAGAGGCACTAAAGGATAGTATTTATGCTGATGATGGTATCGGTGGAGATATTGCTAGAGGTGTTACTTCTAGTGGTATAAGAATGGTTAATTTTGCAGATGGTGTGGCTAATGCTGTTGGGTTTGACTTGGTTCCTGATAAATATACAAAAGTTGGGAATGATGTATTAAATGAGTTTGAAGATATAAAACAAACTACTTCAAGAAAAGATTTATCTACAGAGAGATTGACTGAACTTAAAAAACTAGATGAACAATCACAAAATGCACAAACACCTTGGGAAAATATAAAAGCTGGTGTAAATACTATGGTTGATACTGTGTCACATCCTCTTGAGTGGACTGGTCAAGGTGTCGTAGAGATGATAAGTGATCCTCTTAATGCAGTATCGTTTGGGGCTGGTAGTTTAGCTGGTAAACTTGGTCGTACAATGATACAAAAAGGTGTAATAGGTGGTGGAGCTGGTATTACTGAGGGTGCTGTTGTAAATAGTGGTGCTGAATATATTATCGCTAAAGGTCAAAATAAAAGTGATGAGGAAGCTAAAAAAATAGCTTTACAAAGTGCTGGTGGTGGTGCTATTGCTGGTGGTGTATTTGGTACATTTGGGGGTATTGTTTCTAATACAACTGCAAAAATACCACTTGAAAAAACAGTAACCTCGGATATCTTAAATAATGAACTTTTAAAACTCAATGACAATAAGCCACTAAGTGATGAACAAATAGGAGCAAAGCTACAAGAAGCTTTTAATAACTATCCAAAAGTAGATGAAGAGTTTAAAAAAGAAACTGCTGGAGTAAATAAATATAGTGTACATCCACAAGATAAAGGAGAACAAAACTTTCAATTAGTCTATGATAACTTGCCAGTAGTAAGAGCTAGTAAAGAGATAGTTCCTTTAAAACTAAAAGAGCTAGTAGATGTGGAACTTATAGACCCTATACAAGCTCAACAGATAGAACAAAAGATAAATAAGATGATAACTCACAAAGATATCATTTATGCTAATTATGATGGGTGGGCTGAGAATATTAGTCAAGATATATTAGATAGTATCAATACTAAAAAAATGATTGATATGAAAAAAACACAAGATATCTCAACTGTAGCACATAATAAAAGTAAAGATATAACAGCTGAACTAGTAGAGCAAGGTGCAGATATCAACACTATCAAAGATACAATCAATAAAGAGATCATACCAACAAAAGAAGAAAAAGCTATGATAAAAATAGTTAATGATGGTATGCCTGTTGAAAATCGTATGAGTGGTTTTAGGATGCGAGATATGGTATTAAATACTTTTGATGTAGCTAATGGTAGAGCTGATGAGTTAAAAGCTATTTTAAAGCGTGGTGGTATAGTTGATGAGTTTAGCAATGTGATTATTGAAAGTATTTTGAATAAGGATATTAATGTATATGATGATTATGTGGTTAATAAAATAGGGGCTAAGAGTGAAGCTGAAACAAAAGCTTTAAAACAAATAATAGTAAAGGATTTAAAAGATGCAAACAAGAATACAGATAAAACAACAGCTGGAGAGGATGTTCTCAATACAACAACGACAACAGATAATCCAAACAATCCAAACGACACAAAATCCACAGGAACTACAGACATATCTGAAACTACTCGAAGAGATGCTGGGACAAATAACAGTGATGCTACAGTATCCAATGAAACTAAGCCAATGGACGGACAACCAACCACTACAGATAATGAGCGAGTTGTTTCCCAATTTGACAGAGACGAAGTGGTACAACCTCAAACAACAGAGGGTGGCTTCCAGTCTATAAAAGATAATTTTGAGAAAGATATTACTCAACCGAAAATTATCCCTGATAAGCATGAGGGGGTAGGTATCTTAAGTCTTACAGATGAACAAAGAGAGCAAAGAAGAGAATACAACAAAGTAAAAAGTGATCTTACACATCAAATATATACAAATGGCAAAGAGCTAAAAGATATGAACCTTGATGAACATAGTCTTAAGATAGCTCAAGAGATTTGGGATAATAAACTAAAAGAGGAAGATACAAAAAATAGATATGTAAACTATGATGTAATAAAAGATATAGACAAAGATATCTCTTATGAGGAAGCATATCAAGCACATAGTGGTACTAGCTTTAGTCCTGAAAGAAGAGCAAAGACAGAAATAGAAAGTCATATTGAAACTTTAACAGATGATTATGAGACTCTTTTAAAATATGCTGATAATGAAGAGAAAAAAGCTGTATTAGATACTGAGTTTGTAAGATATAGAGCTGGGCTAACAAAAAGAAATAAAGATTTACTCTCTCGTAAAAGTAGAACATACTCCTCTATGATATCTGGACCAGCTAATTTCCCAGTTGCACGAATGAATAAACTTAATGGATATGTTGATAATGCTTTGAATGAGTATATAAACTATAGAGAGAAAGTCTTAAGAGCTATAAAAAATAAACTTACTGATAGTGGAATAATAAAAAGTGATGATGTAGATGCAATAGGGAAGCTTGAAAAGAAACTCGATGTTTTAGTAAAAAATCAAGAGACTATGAAAGAGGCGAATAAGATCATGCGTTCTAAAGTAAGTAGCGATGAAAAAACACAACAGCTCAAAGCTTTAGGACTGAGTGATAAAATCATAAAAGAAGATATCGCACCTCATGGAAAGTTTCCCTCTTTTAAATTAACAAACAACAATCAAACTATAAGCAATACAAGAAAAAGGATAAAACAACTTAAAAGTATCGAGGAGCAAACTTCCACGGGGGAAATTTCCAAGATAGAGTATGTTGGTGGAGAGGTTGTTGATAACTTTGAGGCTAAGAGGGTGCAAATATTCTTTGATGATATACCTAATGTAGAGGTAAGAACTGAACTTAAAAAGAATGGGTTTAAATGGTCGCCTACAAATAGAGCTTGGCAACGGATGTTAAACAATGATGGAAAATACAAGGCTAGTTTTGTGATGGATAAGTTTTTTGCTAAAAAACAGGCTGATGATATAGGTGCTAAGTTTGATGACAAGATTATAGAAAAATATACAAAAGATAGTGTTGATAATAAAAGTAAATTTGAGACAGTATTAGAAAAGCTAGAGGAGTGTTAAGATGAGTTGTGAAACAAAAAGAAAACTTGAAAAAAATTTAGATGAGTTAATGGAGCAGCTTAAAGCTGGGTTTGAGAATAAGGATTTTAAAAGTATCCATGATTTGGAATTTTTAAGAGAGGTTGCAAATCCTTTCCAGCTCGAGGAGTTTGATATCAAAACTTTAAAAAAACAATTTAAAGGAGATGTTCATAAGTCTGTAGTTGGGGATATGGTAAAAATAAAGTTTAGAGAAGTTATGAAAAAGCTTAATCAAAAAAATGCAAGGAAAGAAAATAGAACTGACCTTATTGGGCTGATTGCAAAAACTTTAGATGAGCCTTTGTTTGTGATGGATATGCAAAACAATAAAAAAGAGAGAAGATATTTTGCACCATATATTGATCCTGATGATAACTTGGTACATATTATGAGTGTAACAGTTGATAAGGGAAATGGGAACTATTTGCAAACACATTTTAAAGCTGATATGGATAAGGTACAAGAGACATTTGCTATAGGGGAGGTTATATATACAGCCAAAGGCGATAAGTCATCCCAAACTCATGAACTTGGCTTAAGCAGTTCAAGGGGTACGCGACCTATTGCCTCTCTTGGTAGTATTTTAACATATAGTAAAAATAAAGTCAATAAGATAAAAAATAGTGAGAGCAAAATAGATGCTAGTATTGAGATGGTATGGGATACTGTCATGCAAGGTTTTGATATAGGTGCAACACCTATAAAGTATATGCTGGGTGCTATGAATAAAAAAGTTGATCCTACTGCATCATGGTTTGGTGTGACTGATTTACAAAAACAATCAAATGAGGTAATTAATGATTTTAGAAATATGAAAGCTTCTATCTATGATGATGCAGGGGAGATAAAAGAGTATCTCTCTACTTTAAGCAAAGATGATAGTAAATCTTTGGTTCATGCTTTGGGTGGGGATATGAGTCCTGATACACTAAGTGAGAGTTTAAAACCTCTTTATGATAGATTTAGAGCTGTTATAGATAAAAATGCAAATGAACTTGTAGAGTTAGGTGTATTGGCTGAGGATGTTAAGATAGAAGATTATCTAAAGAGATATTATAAGCAGTATGTAGAAGAGGGTCATGGTGGTTCTAGTATGGCTTATGATAAACTCAAAAAGAGAAAAGACCTCACACTTGATGAGAGGATAGCTTTGGGTATGCTTGAAGATGCTGATTTTGTTATCTCTTCTACTATAGCTGAACAAAAGATACAAATAGCCAAAGCAAAAACACTAAAGAGCATGGCTGATAAGTTTGGAAGTGATGAGCCAATAGATGGATATGTACAAATAAGTGATGAGAGTGTAGGGGGTGGTGTACAAAAATGGGGTGCTTTAGCTGGTAAATATATAAGTCCTGAAATAAAAAAAGAGATAGACTATAGTAGATTTGTACAAGAGCAAACAAAAATACTAGAAGATGGGCTTTATCCTGTAATAGATCATCTTAAAGTAAATATGACAGTTAAAAATCCAGTTACCCATATATATAATATAGCATCAAATATGCTACTCGCTGGACTTAATGGGGATATGTTGGCTGTTGGTAAAGTGCTGTATATGAGAGCAAAAAGTCCTGATGAGTTTAAAGCTTTGGTAAAAAAAGCTAATACACATGGTTTAAATAGTTATCTTGATGATTTTGAGACAGCACATATAGAGCTTATGCCTGATGGTAAAAGTGCAAATCCTATGATGAGTATATGGAAAAATCTTTATATGACACAAGATAGTAAGCTAGGTGCTGGTGCTAGGAAGTTGTATGATTGGGAAGATAAGATTTTTAAGCTTAGTGCATTTAAAAGACTACTTGATGAGGGGGTAGAAGAGAAAGAAGCTTTTAAAAAGGCTGTAGATGTGTATGTGGACTATAGTACACCTTTACCAGCTGGTATTAGGTTTTTGGATAAAAGTGGTTTGATGCCATTTTTACACTATCAATATAAATCAACTCCAGCAACAGCAAAAGTGATAGCAAATCATCCAATAAGAGCTATGATTATGGCTACTGGTGTATTGTCTCTTGGTGCTAGTGCTTGGCAAAATGATGATGAGGAACTTATGACACCTACTTGGGCTAAAGATAAGTTTAATCTTTTTGGAGTGAGTGAGTGGCTAAGACTTGGAAATGGGTACTATATCAATGCTGGAAGAATGATACCAGGGACTAAGTTTGAGTTTGAGTTAGGGGGCTTTGTAAAAGGTGCTATGAATATCATAAATGGAGAAACACCACTTGGGTATAATATAAATAGTAAGTATGATGATGAGCTTGAAAAATATGGTAAAAGAGCTTTAGTGATGGCTGAAAACTTCTTGCCATCTATGACACTTGGTCGTTATATGCAAAGAGGGGTCAATATAGCACTTGGAGAGGCTGGACTTGTAGAACCTAAGAAAAACTACTATGATGAAGATATGACAGTTCCTGAGCTTCTTGGTAGGTCTGTAGGGGTTAGAAAGTTTAACGAACAAAAAGAGTTAAACTCGAAGCTAGGAGATGCTAAGAACTTTAAAAAGCATCAAGACAAAGACCCAAAGAGCAATAAGAGTGCAAATCAAAAAGAGTATGATGCTAAAGCTAAGAGAATAAAGAAAGTTGCTAGTAAAGAGGGGTTTGATTTGAGTGGTGTTGAGTCTGATGGATTTGGGTTTGGTAAAAGTGATTTTGGGTTTAAGTTGGAGTAGGGTTGCTACTCTGGCTTAAATAATTTGTCTGTTACATCTTCAAATTTTAAACTTCCATTTTGGTGTCTAACCATTGTTGCACTTATCCCATTTTTAAAAGTTCCAAGAAATTCTTTGGGTACTATGAGAGTATCTGTAATCATCTTTTTTGATTGATCAAGTAATTTTAGAGTATCAGTAAGACTCTCGGTTATTATAATTGTATTTTTATTCATAACTTTCCTTTGTTGAATTGTATCATATTTCTAAAAAATCTTATCTAAAGCATCATCTACTTGTCTATCACTAGCACCAGCATATCTAAGTGTGGTGATGATATCTTTATGTCGTGCTAGTTTTTGGGCTATTTTTGGATTGCCTGTTGCTTCTAGTATCCTTGTGATATAACCAGCTCTAAAGCTATGTGAGGTGTAGAGTACATTTAGTTGTTTTTCTAAGTAGTTGTTTACTAACTTTTCTAGTCCAGCTACATTCATAGGCTCTGTGCTATTTGGTCTATAGAAGAGTGCATCTTTACAGTCGCTATAGTCTAGCTCTCTTATGAGGTCTATTGCTTTATCATTTACTATTAGCCTTTGTGTTGCGTTTGGCTTGGTATCTTTGAGTATATGATATTTGTTTTTTACAATGTTATCTATATCATCAAGGGTAAAATTTGTGATCTCTGATATCCTTGCACCAAAACAGTACAATAGTGTATAAGCTCGAAGTAGTTTTCTCTTTGTAACTGACTTCATAGCTTTGTCGTGTTTTGTTGCTTGTATTATCTTTGTGAAGTCTCGCTCCATGATAGGTAATCTATCTTTTTTAGATTTTTTTGGTCGTGCCATTTTATAGCTCCTTATTCTTTATATGTTTTGTTATCCAGTTGTATATTAGTTCATCTATGTTTTTATTTCCATTTACAGAGATAATATCAGTTGTGTATATATAGTCATTATCAAAATGTAAGTGATGTTTTGGGTCATCTATAGATACTGAGTATTCTTTATCTAAAAACCTAGCATAAAGATAATACGAACCCCAAGATGAAGTTACAATAGCTTCCCCTGATTGAGTAGCAATAGTATCTCCACTATTAATTATCATACCTAATATAACTGCTTTAGTACCATCTTTCCCATGAGACCATAGATATTCGTCATAATCATATTGGAAGTAAAAGTCTCCAGTGTAATTCTCTTTTACTCTAAATTTTCTCTCTGTGTTTTTTAAGACATCTTCAAAGTGTTTATCTAAAGCTGTATGAGTTTTTTTTGGTTTTGCTAAACTTATAATCATGCTACTTTCTCCTCTCTAGTTTCTATACTAAAGTTAGCTTCTATCAATGCTTTTGGTATCACTGGGCTTACGCTGTTTCCACACATTCTTACTTGTGCTGTTTTTGGTAGTGTTTTACCATTTGGCATAGTTATATCTATCTTGTAGTCACTTGGAAAACCTTGTGCGTTATAAAGCTCTCTTGGGCTTAACATACGAAATCCTATATCCATAACTTTGTATTGGATACCTTTTATCTCTACTAATCCAAAATGTCCTACAGTTCTAATAGTATGCAATGGTTCAGTTACTTTTTGTCTGCACTCTTGACCATAAAACTTATGTAAAAATGCTGTGATAACACTATGGTGGTCTTGTGTAGTTATTGTGTGCATTGGTTCATCTACTTTAAATCCAGTTGCACCAGTATAGTGTTTTGCAATATATGGTGTCACTATGCAATGTCTAGCTTTACTTGTAATAGTTGTAAGCGGTGCATCTATTGACCAGGTACTGTTGTTGTTTGATAGATTGTCAATAGCCATAACATAAGGTACTGCTAATCCATGTCTAAGTCCACCAGCTGTAATCGTTGCTAGTGGTGTATCTACTTTTTGACCTCTAGTTGTAGAGTGTTTTGTTTTGCCATAGTATGTAGAGATAAAAGGGAGTAACTTATCATCTATGATGTATGGATTGTCTGTATTAATTACAAATTTTTCAAAACCTTTTATGATCCGTTCCATAGTTTTATCAGATAGCGGTCTTCTTACTTTGTATTGTTTTGCTTCATCATTATCCATAAAAATAGAATATGTAGGAATACTCCAATCTATAATATCAGCTGCTGTTTTGTATGGGAGTAGTTTTCCCTCTTTTACCTCTTGGCTTTGTGCATTTGCATGAGTTGGTTTAGGAAATACAATATCTCTACCATCACATCGAGCAATAAGAAATAATCTCTTTCGAGTAGTAGGTGCTCCAAAGTCACAAGCTTTTATCTCTTGGTACTCTACTTTATATCCTAGTGCTTCAAGTTCAGTACAAAAGAGTTTGAATGTTTCTCCTTTTTTTTCTTTTAGTGGATAACCGCAGTTATCTAAAGGACACCAGTCTTTGAACTCTTCTACATTTTCAAGCATAATAACTCTTGGTCGCACTTGTTTAGCCCACTTTACAGCTACCCATGCAAGGCTTCTTATTTTGTTGTCTCTTGGTTTACCACCTTTTGCTTTACTGTGATGTTTACAATCAGGACTTAACCAAAACAAACCAACTGGTCGCCCCATAGTTGCTATATATGGGTCTACTTCAAATATATCACTTATGTAGTGTTCTGTATTTGGATGGTTTGCTGCATGAAGTGCTATAGCTTCTATATCGTGGTTGATAGCTATATCAGGACTTACACCTAAAGCTAGTTCAATACCAGTAGAAGCTCCACCACCTCCAGCGAAACCATCTACTATAATCTCTTTGTTGAAATCTATGTTTTTGTTACATATTGTTGAGTATGGTAAATTTATGATCATAACTCTTCCTCTTGAATAGCTATTTTAAATTTTTTGTTTTTTCTTTGATGAAAGTGTGCTGATATTTGTTTGTTTGTGTCTTCATCTAAATCGCCATTTTCTATCATAATCATAGAAAATGGACTCATAAAGCATGAAAGTGTGTCATAGGTAATATCTGTGAAGATTAGATCGTTTTCGTTTTGTTGTTTTGGCTCTTTTAGTTTTTCTATCTCATCTTCTAAATCACTAATCTTGCTATTTAGCTCATCAATCTCTTCCTCTTGTGTATCTAAATCACCAGTTACTAAGTCATTATCCCAAAGAGCATCAAATAAAGCTATCTCATAAGCATTGTTAAGTTTTAATATAACTTCTTTAGTTTCTATGTTTACAACTTCATAACCTTTACGAGTGCCTTTTGCTGCTGCCATTTGAAAATCTGTAACCATATTTTCTATTATTGATTCATTATAGAGTTCTGTATTTATTTCTGTATGCTCTTTTATCTCTAGTCTATACTTTTTATTACTAGACAACATATTTTTCAAATTATCAAATTGTTTAGAAGAATCAATTACAACTTGAATATTTGGTATGTTTTCTTCTTTATTGCATAATAAAGCGGTGTGTAACTGCCCATTACTTTGTCCCACTATAAATTTAGTTATTCCCCAAGAAAAATAAGTATCTTTTACAGTTTCACTTTCCCCAGTGAAAGTTTCTTTATTATCTAATATTTTACTAGTATGTGATTTATTTGTTATTTCTATGAGATAAGGTTTGTCAATTACAAGTTCGATATTGCTCCATGGAGAAGTCATCTTTTTAAAAGCATCAATAGTCTCTTTTGTTACTTTTATAGAAAAGCCAACACTATTTGTATCAGTTGCTCTTACTCCTGTATGTTTAAAAATCTCTTTAATATTAAAAGAGCAATACTCATCATCTTTAAAACTTTCAAATATCCAAACATGATTTAATTCATAAATTAAATCTTTAAACTTAGAATCAAAATAAAAATCAAAATTATAAGAATAGAATTGTTTATTCTCTTCTACTGGTTCCCAAATATCCTCTTGAAAATCCATCTTTTTAGTTAAAATATCTTCACTTTCATCATCTGCATTAGCTATTTTAGAGTTTTTTGCTGATTCATTAATAAAATCGTTTAACTCATTGCTGTGTTTTTCAATGTTTTTATAATAAGCCTCTTCTGCATCATCAACTTTAGCTTTTAATTTTTTTATATCATCTCTTTTAATATCTCCAGCTTTATATAATTTGTACACCATTATTTGCATCTCATTATCGCCACTTCTTGATATCTCATCAAGTACACTTATAGATATATTTAGTTTGTTTGTCTCTATATCTTCTATAATATTTGCATCAAGATGAGATACTGAAAGAGCTTTACTGATATATGTATCTCTTTTGCCTATGGTATCTGCTAAATCTTTTTTCTTAGCATAATCTCCACTATCCCAAAGTGTTCTGATATATTTTGCTATCTCAAATTGTGTTAGATCATCTCTTTGGATATTTTCTATGAGAGCTAATTCTCTTATAGCTTTCTCATCCGCTGATATGATACTAGCTTTGATAGTTGGCAATTCTGCTAGTAGTGAAGCTCTCCATCTTCTCTCTCCAGCTATTATCATATATTTATGACCATTTTTAACTACTACTATTGGCTCTAAAAGTCCATGCTTTAAGATACTATCTGCTAACTCTTGGAGTTTTAGCTCATCAAATAGTTTTCTTGGTTGGTATTTGTTTGGGTATATTTTTGTTATCTCTAGTTCCATAACAGTATTTTGAGTGATATGCTCAAAGTTATCTGCTGATAGCTCTTCTAAATTTAAGTTACTTAAGCTCATCTATAACTCCATCATAATATTTGCTAAGTTTAGACTCAATATCATAAACACTAAGACCTAAAGCCATTGTTTTATAATTTGAACAATCGTTTGGTATTTTTGTATCTAAGAGTTTTGCACCTTTGAAGTTCTCGAAAGTTTTAGTAACCTCACTAAAGTTCTTTTGTCTGTGATGTACCATAGTTATAAGTACACAGATACTAGATACTCCTATATCTTTTAGAATAGTATTGAACATACTAAAACCTAACACATCATGAATAGAACTCATAAGAGGAACTATCACTTTATCTGCTTTTTTTATAGCTACTCTATTGATATCTTTATCAAATCCACCTGTATCAACTATGATAATATCCTCTTTGTGTAGATCTAGTATAGATAGAAGTTGAGCTACACTTGCAGGCTTGTATATCATAAAACCATCTAGCTTTGCTTTTTTTACTCTTATGTCATTTACTATTGAGATTGTTTTTTGTGTATCTGTATCAACTATGATTATCTTTTTATTTGGATATCGTAGTCTCATACCATTGGCTAGATGCCATGCTGTAGTGCTTTTTTTACTTCCACCTTTTGAGTGGGCTATTGTGTGTATCATTTGGGGTGTCCTTATTTTGTATTTTTTAAGTGTTTCTTCCATCTTCTTTGGTTAAGTATTCTCATTTTAAAGATACTTTTCTTTAGTTCATCGTTTGCTGGGTTTGTTGGTTTGTTTGGGTTTGGGTTCATTGTTTTTCCTTAATTTCATTACTTGGGTCTAATATTATTTTTAATCCTCTAGCTGATACAACTAATGCATTACATCCTTTTAAGCTACCTTTCCACTCAAAAGTTCTTTTATCCTTGTCGAACTCATCATTTTTAGTAACTGCTATAGTTCCTTGATACAAAATATCTGCTTCATATTCTGTATCATTTGGTAATATAAATTTTTTCATCTCTTTTCCTTTCTTATTTATGAGTTTGATTTACTCTAGCCTATATGATTTCGTAAAATATTTCTTTTTTTGTCTCACAAAATTAGAATTATTGTACATATTCCCAATTTTCATAACATTTGTCTATAAGATATACATCTCTTGGTGTATATGCTCTCATTATTCTTGTATTGCCATTTGCTCCATATACTTTTATCTTCATCTTACGAACTCCCATTTTTTAAATTTAGTCGCTATTCTTGATATATGGTTTTCACTTCTTGCATATATCACTCTTGCTCTTCCTGTTTTGTTGTAGATTTTTATTTTCATTAAATATCCCTTTATGTTGTTTTATATTGAAATATTACAACAAATAGATAAATATGTCAATAGTAAATACAACATTTAGATAAATTTAGCTAAAATTTGACAACATATAGATATAAATTAGGTTTAACATGAATAAAGAAGAATTATCAATAAAATTAAAAGAAATAAATTTAAGTAAGAAAGAATTTGCTGTATTATCCAATATCTCATATAATACAGTGAATAATTGGAATGATGACAATAGACCAGTTCCTCCATGGGTAGAGAGCTGGTTAGAAAACTATATTAAAGCTAAAGATATTGATAAAATTGTAGATGCAGTAAAGCCTTATATAAAATAATAGAGGTTATAATCAATCATATTTTACTAAAAGG
Organism: Arcobacteraceae bacterium; assembly: GCA_965140475.1. Taxonomy (GTDB): domain Bacteria; phylum Campylobacterota; class Campylobacteria; order Campylobacterales; family Arcobacteraceae; genus JAIOSF01. The sequence goes on along the minus strand of OZ223244.1, from coordinate 425,864 downwards.
TTTAATGTGGTTTTCTATAAATGAATAACTGGATCATAGAATGGGGAGTGAAAATAACTACTATTCTACTTATTATAATTGTCGGAGCATTTATTGCTAATATATATGATAATAAGTTACCTGAAAAGTATAAGAATAAATACACTACATATATTACTTTGTTTGTACTGTTTATTATATGTTTTTTTATATTTAATATTTCTAATGGCGTATTAGAAATATTATAATATAACTTGGTATGGAGTAGAGTATCAATGAACTGCTATAAACTATCTACATTCTTATCAGGCTTCTTGTTAGGAGCTGTTGCAGTTCTCACATACTTTAGTTTCGTTCTAAAAGGTTAAAGCTACCAACACAATTCAAAAACCTACCAGCATAAACGGGATAAACAAGTTTGCGACAGCAAACTATCATTATTACACAAGGGGGCGATTTTTCGCACCTTTATACTACTTTAGTTATAAGCACTAAGCACGAAGACATTATCAAGAAAAAGCTCAATTAGTGAGTCAAGCTACGGTGTGGGCTGAGATGATGGGATATCTCAGAATTTTATCCCATCCCACAATAAGAAAGTAAGACAATTCATAAAATATGTAAAAAAGCTCATTTTGTGGTTAAAATGTTCTAAAGTAGTTAAAAGTATATAGTTTTAACTACTTTAGATTAAGATTAAAGCCTATTTTCTTAAGAAATGCTATCACTTTAAGGTTAAATGGTAAAAATGGCACTTTTGGGCTTAAGTTTTCTTTTTTTAAAGTGTTATTCTATGAGTGGACCTGTAAAAAAAATAGGGGGGGTATGTCCCCCATTGGATGCTAATATATACTATGGTGTAGTGACATTTTATTTTTATTTTTTGAAGAGTTTAATATTTCCCTCGTGAAAGTTTGGATTGTCTTACAAAATAGAAAAAACTTATTTTTAACTGCTTCTATCCTCAAAAGTCTTAGTGCTTAGAGCTTATTTGGTAGTTGAAGCTTGTCTTTTTGTTGTATTCGCTCTTGTATATATGCAGTTGCAGTAATAATACAAATAACTATAATTATAGTAGATATAATTACCATGTGCTTTCTTCCTCCTCTTCATCATCATCTGTATCGTGATTTTTAAAAGCTTGGAATTTTCTTTGATATGCAATAGTATCAGGGATATTATCTTTGTCTCCCTCAATATCAATATCAAAAGCTAAAAACTCTGCTTCTGCTTTACTAGTATTTGGATCACTTCTATTAAACCAAACCTTACCAGCTAAAAATAATACTTCAAGGTTTGCTATACGAATATTTTTAGAAACTCCCCCATGAGATACTTCCTCAACTGGAACTCTAATACCTGTTGATTTTTGAAACTCATTAATAGTATAAAAATACTCATTTTGCATACCACCACTTTCAATACCAAGTCGGCTATATAAAAATGTTTTAAAAGTTCTCATTATATTTACACTCTTATCAAATGGAGTCCACTTACCACAAGAGATATCTAAAATATACATATTATCTTTACTATCATAGGCACAAGTTACAATTACACTATCATCATTTCCTTTTTTTGTTTTACTTCCACTTGATCCCTGGTCTTTTGTTGCAAATCTTACTGTATTTTCTATAGCAATTTTTGTACCATCATCAAATACTATATATTTAGGTTCAGGGATTAAAACTCTTTTTTTCTCTATAGCATTTTCAAACTCAAGATAAGTTTCTTTTGTTGTGTATTCTATGTGAGAGAAATATTTAAAATATTCTTGTTTAAACATTCTGCTCTCTTCAGCTTGAGCTACACAAAGATACTCTTGATAAAATGTTTTTAATTGTCCTAGTCGTGCATATTTTCTTTTTATCTTTTCAATGGACTCTATTTTTACAACTTTACCAGTTCTCTCAAATATCTCTTTTTCTTTGAGCTTGGCATCTGCATTTGTTAAAGGAAATCTATCTTTCCATGCACTTTTACCATCTTGTATAATTGGTATGATAAGTTTATCCCACTCATCCTCATCATCTTCGAGCTTTTCCCCATCTTCATAAACATCATTTAAAATTCTATTTAATAAACTATCAGTATGTAAAATAGTACCAATGAATATAACTCGACCATAAATTGGGTCAAGAGCTGGTAAACATTCCCCATAAAACCAATCTCTTAATTTTTTACGATTTTCTTTTGTCTTAATTGCATATTGACCTTGGTTAGACTCAATATCATCATATATATGTAATGTTGGTCGTGCAAATTCATAAGTAGAACCCCGTGGATCTTGACCAGCTCCATAAACTTCTATATAACAAACATGAATATCATCAACTATAACCTCAATAGCATTAGTTCTCCAAATGCTACCTTTTTTTATATTGTAACCTTTTTTTATAGCGTTGATAACCATATTTTTAGCATCTGCGATAAATTTTTCAGCCTTTGATGAGGTAGTAGAAAAGATTTGGATAAATCTTTCATGTTCAAAGAATATTTTACTAAAGATATCTATTTTATTTATAGATGTAGTTTTACCACCACCCCTAAACATACATATAACTTTATATTTAGATGGTTTATTTAAAAAGTTGTGTAACCCTATATGAATAGCTGGTGTTTTTTCTGTAAAAATAGCTGGAGCAATTTGCTTAGCTGCTTTTAGTTTGAGGAGTGGATTTATTGACACTTATTCTTCTTCAATATCTAAGTCAATAGTTTCAAATTCTTTCATAATCTCTTCACTTGATAATGTTTCATTACCAGCACCAGCAAGTCTATCAAGTAATTTATCTTCTCTTCCACTAGTGAGTAATACAATATCTTTTACCAATTTAATTTCTTTTAAAGATACTCCCTCTTTTTTATCTAATCTTTCTAGTACATCATCAACAAAAGTTTCTAATACTTCATAACCATCTGATGTGAGTTCATTATTTCTAATAATATCTACTGTTTTTTTAGTATCAAGGGAACGAAGTGCTACAGTTTCAAGAGTTTTATCTTTATCTTCTATAACTGCTAATTGTAATTTAGCTACTAAGTGAGATTTAAAATCGAATTTTACTGACCATCTTTGAATAGAACTAGAAGAACCTTGTAAGCCCTCTGCTCTTAAGTCATTTGCTATCTCTTCAAAAGTTTTTGGAATATATCCATTATTTATAGTTGCACTTTCACAATATATTTTTAAAGCTCTTGCTTGAGCTTGTGTCATTTCCATAAATAACCTCTGTCACCATATTTTAGATAATTACTTACTATCATATATGTTTTGTTTATATTTGTGATATCTCCATAATTCTCTTTTATATAAGAACTAGCCTCGTGTAAAAAATCAAAATTAAGTATTTTTTTTGCACCAACAGGTGGCTCTATTATGAGTCTAGTTTGTAGTCCTATTGATTTACCATCTTTAGATGGGTCTTTTGACTTTGTAACACCATATTGTTTTACATGAATTTCTATTTTGTCCATAAATAATCCTAACATCTTCTTTTTCTTTTTTTGTCTCACTTTTTTCGTTGTCTCAATCTTTGTCTTATTAAAATAATTTGAATTTGAGACACAAGAAAACCGCATTTTAAAAGGCTTTTTCTATTTGTTGTCTTATTGTCTTAGTAATTTTCAGTAAACTAAAAGTAAAAACTAAATAAAAAAAATAACAAGTTTTTAGATAGTTAATAAAAATATACACTATTGAGACACTAAGACAAAGGGCTATACACTTAATAAAAATCGTTGTTTTCGTGTCTTAAAATATAGTAAGACACTAAGACAAGATTTAAGACAAGTAAGAAGATAGGTATTGTGTGTGTTATGTGAAGTCGTAACAGTAAGTTTTATGTGTGCAGTTTTTGTGCAGTTTTTGTGCAGTTTTTTTATGCTTTGTTCTTGTCGTTGTGACAAAAAAATGAAGTGATGTAAGTATTTGTATGATTGTGTTAGCTTAGTATTAAGTAGTAAAAGCCCATGTTTAAAGTGTTTTGTTAGAAGATGATTATAAGTAGTACCAAAGAGTTCGAATCTCTCCTCGTCCGCCACTAATTTTCCTCTTAAAACAATATCACATATTTAATAAAATTCAGAAATTATTTATCATTGATAAAATTGTATAAAATATATTCATTAACTATTTGGATATGTAACTCAATTATGTTACACTTTTATTATGAAAAATATAATATTTACAGATTTAGATGGAACATTTTTAAACCATGATAATTACTCATTTGAAGAGTCAAAAGAAGCATTAAAAAAAATAGAACAACAAAAAATACCTCTTATCTTTACAACAAGTAAAACGAAAATTGAGGTAGAGCTATTACAAAAAAAAGTTGGCATCGTTGAGCCGTTTATTATAGAAAATGGAGCGGCACTTTTTATTCCTAAAAACTATCAACACCTTGATTTAGACTTTTTAACTGATTTTGGGGAGTATAAAGTTTTAACATTTGGAAAAACATATCATCAAATTTTAAATTTTTATAATGAGTATAAAGAGGAGTTTTGTCTTAGAGGTTTTAGTGATATGGATATTGAAGAGGTAACCAAACTCACAGGACTAGATACAAATAGTGCAACTCTTGCTAAAAAGAGAGAGTTTACTGAACCATTTGTGATGGAAGATATTACGAAGTTAGAAAAGCTTAAAAATCTAGCTTCTACTTATAAAATTAAGATTACCCAAGGTGGAAGATTTTTTCATCTTATAGGGGAAAAACAAGATAAAGGGATAGCTGTAAAAAAGAGTATAGAACTTTTTGAAAAACTTTACAATGAAACGATAAATTCTATTGCTTTAGGTGATGGGGAAAATGATATTAAGATGTTAGAGGTTGTAGATACACCAATAGTGATAAAAAACCACAACGATGAGTATCTCTCTTTAAATCTACCAAATCTTCAAAAATCAACATATCAAGGAAGTCTTGGGTGGAATGAGATGATTTTAAAAAATGTGTAGAAAAAAGGAGTTAAAAAAAATCTATTTTAAAGCTGTCAACGCAGTATTGCCTAAAACAATAGTAAAAGAAAATATTGCAAAGTACAAAAATAAAAAAGTATATATCTTTTCTATTGGTAAAGCTGGCTACGATATGGCAAAAGAGGCTGAAAAGGTACTCAAAAATGATATTGCAGGTGGTATGGCAATCTCTAATAAAATAGGAAAACTAAAATATATAAAACACTTCACCTCTACCCATCCTTTGGTTACTCAAAAAAGTGTTAAAGCTGCAAAACTTCTTATTCAAGAGATAAAAAAACTTAAAAGTACAGATAGATTTGTCTTTTTTCTCAGTGGTGGAGCTTCTGCTATGATAGAGTTACCAAATGATAATATTAGTTTAAAAAAATTTCAAAAAATCTCTACAAAACTTTTACTCTCAGGGATTGATATTCACGAGCTAAATATCCAAAGAAAAAAACTCTCAAGTGTCAAAGGTGGAAAATTAGCCAATAATTTTAAAACAAAAAAAGGGGAAGTTTTTGTTTTAAGTGATGTGATAGGGGATGATATAGATACTATAGGTTCAGCTCCAATGAACAATGGAAAGTTTCCACATACAATTATAGGAAACAATACCAAGGCACTCAAAAAAGCAAAACAATATATTTCACATAAAGTTGAAAAAACAAAGATTATCACAACAACACTTGATATGAATACAACAGATGCTTCAAAATATATATCAAAAAAAATAGATAAATATGATAAAAAATATAAAAGTTTCTGTTTACTATTTGGTGGTGAAACAACTACGAAAGTAAAAGGAAGTGGTAAAGGTGGAAGAAACCAAGAGTTAGCATTAAAGTTACTACTAGAAAAATCTATCACTAAAGATATCTCAATATTGTGTGCAGGAAGTGATGGGGGAGATGGAAACTCTAAAGCTACCGGGGCATTTATAGATTTTGATATTTATAAAAAGATAGAACAAAAAGAACTAAAACCAGAAGAATATCTTACAAACTGTGATAGTAATAGTTTCTTTCATAAATTGGGATATGATTTTGTTACAGGAAAAACAGGTACCAATGTGATGGATTTTATTGTTGTATTAAAAAAGTCAAAATAAGTCTCTTTAAGATTATTGATTACAAATTGGTTACAAATGGTTATATTTTATACATAAGTGCTATTTTCTATAGAGGTTAATAGTGTTATAATTTATACATAAAAAATATAAGGTGAATATATTATGGCAGATTTTTTTCAAAATGGTAGTATAACTACACTACAAAATGTTTCTAATATTGATTTAGAAAGTATGGAGAAAGAGTTAGAGAAATTTGGTAAAAGAAGAAATATGGTACTGCTTTTACCAGCACTATATAGCGAGTTTGAAACACCAGCTATGAAAAAGATACTCAAAGAGCTTCAAGGTGTAAAATATCTTTATAAAATAATTTTAGGGCTTGATAGAGCTACAAAAAAGCAGTTTGAAGATGTAAAAAAGATTATGTCAACTTTGGATGTGCAAGTAGATGTATTGTGGAATGATGGTCCACATATGAGTGAAATGTATAAAAAGTTTGATGATAATGATTTTCGAAGTACAAATATCAAAGGGAAAGGGAGAAATGTATGGACAATGATAGGATATGCACTTTCAGACCCAAATGCTTATGCTTTTGCTCTACATGATTGTGATATTGTTAACTATACAAGAGAGATACCAGCAAGATTATTTTATCCAATAGTGCATCCTGCACTCGACTTTGAGTTTAATAAGGGTTATTACTCAAGAGTTACAGACAAACTTCACGGAAGAGTTACAAGACTATTTTATTCACCACTTATAAAAGCTCTGAAAAAAACTTACGGTACAACTGAATATTTAGAGTATATGGATAGTTTTAGATACTCACTTTCAGGAGAGTTTGCCTTTATACGAACACTAGCAAGGGGTATTCGTATCTCTCCAACTTGGGGACTTGAAGTTTCAACATTAAGTGAAGTGTATGAAAATACCTCGGTCAGAAGAATTTGTCAAACTGAGATTATGGAAACCTATGAGCATAAGCATCAAGAGTTAAAAAGTAGTGAACCAAAAAAAGAGCTTGATGGTGGTGTTGCTAAAATGTCTATGGATATAGCACAAACTATTTTTAGAATTATGTCTCAACGAGGTGTAACCTTTTCAAAAGAATCTTTAAAAACATTACGAACATCATTTTTTCAAGAGAGTCGAAAAGCGATCTCTAGGTATGATGCTTTGGCAAAGTTCAATTCCTTAAGTTTTGAGAGAAAAAAAGAGATAGAAGCAGTAGAAACTTTTGATAAAGCTTTGAAGAAAGCTTGTAAAGAGTTCTCGAAAGACCCTCTAGGAGTTCCCTCTTTATCTGCTTGGATTAGTGTGCGTTCTGTACTTCCTGAACTATCAGAAGAATTTATAAATATTGTTGAAAAAGATAATAAATAATGGCAACCCAAGATCACTATACAACACATACTACAGAAGATAGGATTAAATTTATAAAAGAATCATTGTTTGCTATTTATAGTGAACATGATGCAAAAAAAGCGTATAGCTCAGTACTTTTAATGATAGAGATGTATAAACAAAAAATAGAGAGTAAGCCTTATATACTTACCCAAAAAGATGTAATACTCATAACTTATGGAGATCAGATATTTCATGAGGGTGAAACGGCTCTTGCTACATTAAATAGATTTTTAAATGAGTATGTTCAAGATTGTATTAATACTGTTCATATTCTCCCTTTTTATCCATATTCAAGTGATGATGGTTTTTCTATAGTAAACTATAAAGGTGTGTGTCCACTAAAAGGTTCTTGGAAAGATATAGCAGAGCTTTCTAAAAATCATAGGTTGATGTTTGATGGGGTTATAAATCATGTTAGTCAATTGAGTCGTTGGTTTAATCATTACCTAGAAAATGATCCTGAGTTTGCAGAGTTTTTTATAGATTTAGATCCACTTACAGATTTAACTGATGTTGTAAGACCTAGAACATCTCCATTGTTAACAGAATTTACAGATCCAGAGGGTAAAATAAGACATATTTGGAGTACTTTTAGTAATGATCAAGTTGATTTAAACTATTCAAACTACAAGGTACTTTTGAAGGTTTTAGATGTTTTACTCTTTTATGTAGAACATGGAGCTAGTTTATTAAGACTTGATGCTATTGCATTTATATGGAAAGAGATTGGGAGTAGTTGTGTACATCTTCCTCAAACCCATGAATTGATACAATTGATGCGTCAAGTTATTCATGAGGTAGCACCAGAAGTATTAATCATAACAGAAACAAATGTACCACATGATGAAAATATCTCCTATTTTGGAGAGGGTGATGATGAGGCACAGATGGTTTATAACTTTGCATTACCTCCACTTTTAGCATTTTCTATACTTAAAGGGGATACTACAAAGTTAACACAATGGGCAAAAACTTTAACACTTCCTAGCAATAAGGTATGTTTTTTTAATTTTACTGCAAGCCATGATGGGGTAGGGGTGAGAGCTGTAAACGACATACTAGATAATGATGAGTTAAATTTTTTAGTAAAATCTTGTGAAGATCATGGAGGACTTGTATCTTATAGAGCTGTTGGAGATGAAAAAAAATCACCTTATGAGTTAAATTGTAGCTATATAGATATACTTACTGACCCTAAAGAAAATACGGCACTTCGAGTAAAAAGAATGTTATTGTCTCAGGCTATAGTATTAGCAATGCCTGGAGTTCCCGGTATCTATTTTCACTCACTTGTAGGGTCTGAAAATTATCATGAAGCGGTGAGAAAAACAAGAAGAAATAGAGCAATTAATAGAGAAAAATTGAATTTTGACAATATAAAAGAGCAACTTGAAGAGGAGGGTGGTTTACGAAAATTACTTTTTAAAAAATTTAAACAACTTATATCTATACGGATAAATGAAGCTGCATTTAACCCTTTTTCTAAATTTGAATTTTTAGATTTTGGGAAAGATATTTTTGCAATTAGACAATATGCTGAAGATGAAGATGAATCAATACTTGCATTACATAACTTTGCAAATCACGAAGTGGAAGTTGATCTAAGACAAGTTACCTCTGAGCCATTAATAGATATAATTGCACACAATATTGGTATAAAAAATAAAGTGAAAATACAACCATATGATATATTATGGTTAAAAAAACAAAAAAAAGATGAAAAATCATCGAAACAAAAATAGAAGGATAAAAAATGATAAAAAAATGTTTATTTCCAGCAGCAGGATACGGTACAAGATTTTTACCTGCAACAAAAGCTATGCCAAAAGAGATGTTACCAATATTGACCAAGCCATTGATTCAATATGGTGTTGAAGAAGCTATGGAAGCTGGATGTGATGTAATGGCAGTTATTACAGGACGAGGTAAACGAGCTATTACAGATCATTTTGATATCTCGTATGAGTTGGAACACCAGATAAAAGGAAGTTCAAAAGAGGAACTTCTAGGAGATATTAGAAATATTATGGATAAGTGTACTTTTACCTATACTAGACAAAATGAGATGAGAGGTTTAGGAGATGCTATTTATAAAGGAAATGTTCTTGTAGGCTTTCAAAATCCATTTGCTGTTATCCTTGCAGATGACTTATGTGTAAATCCTGATGGAGATGGTATATTAAAACAGATGGTAGATCTTTATCATAAATATAAATGTTGTGTTGTAGCAACTATGGAAGTACCTAATGAAGAGGTACATAAATATGGAGTTATTGAAGGTAAAGAGATAGAAGAGGGTGTATATATGGTATCAAATATGGTAGAGAAACCAGATAATGATAAAGCACCATCAAATTTAGCTGTAATTGGAAGATATATCTTAACTCCTGATATTTTTGATATGATTAAAAATACAAAACCAGGTAAAAATGGGGAACTACAAATTACAGATGCCCTTTGTGAACAAGCAAAAAAAGGGATGGTTATAGCATATAAATTTAAGGGTAAAAGATTTGATTGTGGGTCAGTTGATGGATTTGTAGAAGCTACAAATTATTTTTATGATCAAGAAAAAAATAAAAACAAAAAGTAGTTAACTATGATACATTTTCAACAAAATTTTAAACAACAGCTTACAAAAAAAGACAATAAAGTAATTGATGAAACTTTTTCTATTTTAAAAGAGGAAAAAGATTCTAATAGTATTGGTTATTATAAACTTTATGAAACATCACAAGATATTCTCAAAGGTGTAAAGAGATATAAAAAAGAGAATAAATACTTAAAAAATAAAAAAATAAAAAATATTGTTGTTATAGGTATTGGTGGCTCTAGTTTGGGTACAAAAGCCGTATATGAACTTGTAAAACTCAAACAAAAATCAACCACTAATTTAATATTTTTAGAAAATGTAGACCCTTTGGATATCGCTTCAAAAACAAAAGATATTAAAAAAACAAATTCACTGTTTATTGTCATATCAAAATCGGGTTCAACTATTGAAACGATCTCTATTTTTAAATATGTTTTGGAAAAATTTAATCTAGATTTGAAAAAAGACAATAGTAGATTAATTGCAATTACAGATAAAGGTTCAAACTTATCAAAGTTAGCGATAAAAAACAATATACCTCAATTTAATATACCACTTAATGTTGGAGGAAGATTTTCTGTATTAAGTGCTGTGGGTGTTGTACCTTTAGTTCTTGCTGGATATAAAGTTGAAAAACTTTTAGAAGGTTCTAAAAATTTTATAGAATCATTTTTTGATAAAAAAGAAAATCACTTACTCCAAAAAGCATATTACTATTTTAATAATAAAGATAAATACTGTATCAATACACTTTTTAGCTACTCTACATATTTTTCTTATTTTAATGATTGGTATGTACAACTTTGGGGAGAAAGTTTAGGGAAAATCAATAGATCAAATAAAAAAGTTGGACTCACACCAGTTGGACTTGTTGGAAGTATTGATCAACACTCTTTCTTACAACTTATTATTCAAGGAGTTGAGAATAAAACAGTAAGTTTTATTCAAATCGAAGATTTTGGGAAAAGTGTACAAATACCAAAGATGAATATTGATTTTCTTGAAAAAACAGATTATGTAAATGGTTGCAATTTTGATAAACTTTTAAATGAAGAGTGTAATGCAACTATCGAGAGTCTTATTGATGAAAAGGTACCAACAGACAAAATAGTTTTAGATAAATTAAGTGAAAAAAACATTGGAGTACTTTTAAGCTATTATGAGATACTTACATCAGCAGTTGGTGCTTTTTTAGATATCGATACTTATGATCAACCAGGTGTTGAGTTTGGAAAGAAAAAGTTAGTTAAAAAATTTAGTTAATCAATTTAAGTTTCATTAAGAAACTAATGGAACACTTATTGAATATATCCTTATATATAAAATAAAAAGGATTATGATATGAGTTGTTCAACAGGAGGATGTGGTACTACTAATGATATAGGATTTGATCCTAACGATCCAGTAGCAGCAGACATCCATGAAAAAATCAACAATCACCCTTGTTATAGTGAAGGTGCACATCAGCACTATGCTAGAATACATGTAGCAGTTGCGCCAGCATGTAATATCCAATGTAATTACTGTAATAGAAAATATGACTGTTCAAATGAGAGTCGACCAGGGGTAACAAGTGGAAAACTAAGCCCAGAAGAAGCAGTAAAAAAAGTACTTTATATTGGTGGTGAGATTCAACAACTTTCAGTTGTAGGTATCGCAGGACCAGGTGACGCACTTGCAAATCCAAAGAAAACTTTTGATACATTTAGAATGTTACAAGAAAAAGCTCCAGACTTAAAATTATGTTTATCTACAAATGGTTTGAGAATTGCAGACTATATTGATGAGATAGAAAAATATAATGTAGACCATGTAACAGTAACAATAAATACTGTGGATCCTACAGGTGAAATAGGTGCTCAAATATACCCATGGGTACACTGGAACCATAAAAAAGTATGGGGAGCAGAGGGTGCTAAACTTTTACTTGAAAAACAACTTGAAGGTATTAAAGCTTTAACAGACAGAGGTATCTTAGTAAAAGCAAATTCTGTTTTAATCCCAGGTGTTAATGATAAAGATTTACCTAATGTTGCAAAAAAATTAAAAGAGATGAATGTATTTTTACATAACATCATGCCATTACTTTCAAGCCCAGAGTTTGGAACAAAATTTGGTTTAGAGGGTGTTCCAAGTGCCACTGATCAAGAAACAATGGCTGTACAAGAAGCTTGTGGTATGGATATGAAGCTTATGAAACACTGTAGACAATGTCGTGCTGATGCTGTTGGACTTATTGGTGAAGATAGAAGTGATGAGTTTGGTAAAGAGGCATTTGCAGCATTAAGCTTTGAAGAGTTAGAGAAAAAATATAATATCTCTGCACGAGCTCAAAAGCATGAAGCAATTGAAAACTGGAGAACACATCTTGATGCAGCAAACGAGAGAATTAAACTTGAGCAAGCTACAAAATTAGAATTGAGTAGTACAGGTGAGACTAAATTAGTTGCAGTTACAACAGCTGGTGAGGGTATGATTAATATGCACTTTGGGAGCGCTTCTGAATTTATAGTTTATGAAGCAGGTGATAAAGCTATCAAGTTTGTAATGCATAGAAAACTTGAAAGTTCATATTGTTCAGGTCCTGAAAATTGTGATGGTACAAATCCAATTGAAGAGATTAAATATACGCTTAAAGATTGTGACCTTTTATTAACAGAAAAAATAGGTGATTGTCCAATGGATGAGTTAAAATCTATCAATCTAATTGCAGATGAATCATATGCAAATATGCCTGTTGAAAAATCTGTTTTTGAAGCAGTAAAAAAACACTTTTACACAAATGAAAAAGAGCATGAATTAGGGTAACCCCTAATTCTTCTTACTTTCAATACAATAATTCATGATAAAGAATCCAAAAATTATAATGTTAAAAGGGAATGGACCTATTACTATAAATAGTGAGATGATGGAACTTTTTACTATTACAACTTCCCATGGGATGGTAGGGCTACCTTTAAAATCACTGTATGCTGATAAAGTATATATAGTTGATGATTTGGAGAAGTTTTGGGATATTCATAAAACTATAAAAGAGAAACCTTGTTGTTTTGTATATTCTTTTGAGAAACTGGATAATGAAGATATAGAGAAAATAAAAGCAGTAGAGATTAATTATATTTAACTTGAAGAAAGATTAGATGAATCTTTAAATATATGATTTTAAGGTTTATTTATTTGTTCTATAATCTCTTAATATTTGTGGAATTTTGTAGTTTTTACTTTTTGAATACTTTGTGGAACACGGAAAACTAATATGAGTACTTCGTGTTCCAAAACCTAGAGGTTGTGAACCTGTATAAAAGTGAAAATTGTGCGTGTAATAACCAAAGTGAATCATACAATGCACGATTTAGAAGAGTGCCAAATAAAGCAATATTTGATGATATTTTAACAAAGTATTTAACATAAATGGAAAGCCAAGCGTTGATACCTTAAAAAAACATCAAGCACATTATTTGTGAAGATAAACGAATTGTTAATCTTCTTTAGGTATTTTATAGGGTTATTTACAATCAATCATTTTGATACAAGACTTATCATATACACCATAAGTCATGAAAAATATTGTCATGCCATATTTGCTCATCTCTTGAGAACAAAAATTCTTTTCTCTACATATACCCTTTATCCATATAATGCATTAACTTATCCCATTTACTTTTTTGATCTCTTTGATAAGTTGCCATTTCTCTATCTGCACTAGCTGCAGCAAAACCTTGTTGAGATACTCTAATCAAATCAGCACTATGACGCTCAATATCTCTTAGAGAATTATTGATTTGTCGCATTGTAGATTTAAATACTTTAACAAAATCTTTAAACTCTAAAGACTCTAAATGTCTTAAAGTAGCTTCACTTTCATCAAATTCTGTCTCAAGTAACTTGTACATTCGATTGACTATTAATATATACCCATATTGAGAATTTTCCCTGTATTCATACCCTTTACGCTCAAACTTTTTAGCTGCAATTAAAAGTTTTTGAGCTTTGCGATCTATCTCTTCATTGTTTGAAAAAAGTCCACTTACACTATATTCTTCTTTTTCTAAATCATATGCTAACTTATTGGCTTCTTTTACTTCATGTGCATTTGGATATGCAATAACAAATGTATTGTATGCTCCAATAGTATCTATATCTTTTGCTTTTTCAAATGCTAGAGAATGTAAATTTGTTATTGCTTGTTTAATTTGTGGTGTATTGGGAAATGTTTTTATAAACCACTCATATCCTGCAATATTCTCCTCATCTTCGACTGTTTCATATGCAACACTATACATATTTGATATTGCTTGTTTTTTTTGTGGTGCACTTGGATACTTTTTTATAAACCATTTATATCCAGCAACACTAGCATCATCTTTTACTTTTTCATAAGCTAGTTCATACATACTTGCAATTGCTTTACTTTTTTGTGGTGCATTAGGATATTGTTTTATAAATTTTTCATATTCTTTATAATCTTCATCTTCTTCAACCTCGTGAAATATCTCTTTATACTTTTGTTGAAGCTTTTCTTTAGCATTGCTCACTTGACTTGCATCTGAATAGTGGCTAATAAAATCTTTATATCCTTGAACAGTATGTTTATTTAGTGCGATTTTATATGCTGTAGCATATTCCTCTTGGTGTTTTTTTATTCTTGCTAACTCTTGTTCTTTTTGAAGCTTAGCTAAACGTTCCTTTTCTAATTTTTTTGCTTTTTGTACTGCAAGTATTCTTTGCCTTTGTAGCTCTGCCAATCTTAATTCTTCTTTTTCTTTGGCTTCAATTGAAGCTAATTTTGACAAAGCTTCTTTTGTATATTTAGAATTTGGATACTGTTTTAGAAACTCTTGTAACTTACTCTTTTCACCATTTATAGCTAAATATATTAATTCAATTTTTTTATTAACAACCTGATCTATATATTCTCCTGAAGGATATTTTTTAATATAAGTATCTAGTGTATCTAATGTAGTTGCCTTTTGAAAATAAAGTAATTCCATCTTATCATTTACATTTTCTTTTAACTGTTTGTTTGAAAACTTATGAAGAAAATCTTGAGCTTGAGATATGGTTATAATATTTTTAGACAATAGCTTTTGATATGCTAAATCAAACTTATTGGAATACTTTTTACTCCAATTCATACATTTATTAAGTGTAGAATAATCTATCTGTTTTGTTATATTTTGTTCTTTATCTAATTGTTTATTTAAGCTATAACAATTATTAAAAAGCCAACTATTAGCAGTAAAATTATTATTATCGATTTTAAACTTATACTTATTTGATTCTAGTATATATCTACTTGGGTTTGTAATTTTATAGTTGGTTAAATTAAATTGATACTCACCATTAGCACATATATCTGTCCCTTTAGTCATTCTCTCTGTAAAAACAATAGTGTTTTTACTAAGCTCTTTTAAAATTAAAGAACCTGCACAATTGTATGTGGGATACGATACATACCCATATCTATTAGATTCAGTAGCATCTATCCTCATCTCTACAGGATAATTGCCATCTGGATCAATAACTATCAATTTTAAAGCGTATTTTCCAGGATAAATGATAGAAGCATTTCCAAGCAGAACAACGAAACAAACAAATATAAAGTTTCTCATCAAATTCCTTCACTCACATCTACATCTCCAATATTATTTATATCTTTTTGCTCAATCTCTTTAATTTTATATTTTATATACTCACCAATTTGATAATATAGATCTCTTTCATTATCTAATAATTTTTGGAATAACTCTTTATTTTTTATCGCAAAATCAAATTCTCTAGGATAAAAATAACCATAGTTAAAATACGCTCCATTTTCAGCATCTAACTTATTAAAACATAATTTTCCACTATATGTTAAATCTTGAGCGGATGTAATGCAATATGGTGTCAATTTTAGATCTGGATCGAAAGGAGCATCTGTAATCTTTGCTTTACCTTGTTGTACTAATTTATTAATCATCTCATCTAAATGCCAAGTTGTATTATATTTTTCCCGTTCATTTTTGATTCCATTTAGATCAAATTCAAACCGTACATATCTAGCTTCCACTTTTAATCTTGAATATTCATCATCTATATTAGTTATATTTACTTTACTACATTTTGATTCATCATAACTATATTTACAATACTGATGAAACATTGATAAATTATTTACTAAATTTACTGTTTCTTTGTGAATATATTTTTTGCCTATTTTGTACATATCACTATTTATCGAAAATTCGTTGATATAAGATTTAAGCTTTTGTATAGTCTTACTATCTATCTCTTTTCTTCTTTCTCGCGCAATTTGTTTAGGGATGGTATTGACAGCGCCTATAAAAAGAGGATCTATATCAATAGCTGTATCAAAATGGAAAACTTTAGCACCATTACTTAAAACTTTAATACCTAGAATATTTCTTGGGACTTGGTGTATACTTCCTTGAAAATATTGGATCTCAAATGGTTTTAGATTATAATAATTTTCATTTTTTTTATAGAGATTACCTCCTGAAACTCTTAAACTATTTTTTTGCTGATGCATTTTTCGTTTTTTTGTTGTATGTCTATAATGTTCAAAGCTTTTTGTCAAGAATCCTGCACTTTTATTAAGGTAATCCTTTTGAAAAAGATTGTCTTTTTCAGAACGATAAATATCAATCTTTTTATTAATCTCCGTTAATAAAACAACCCTTTGTGCCATTAAATCTTCAATTGGTTTTAATTGATTCTCAGCAAGATTATTTTTAAGCCTTGCTGAGAAAAGGTCAGAAATAAAAATGAGTGACAGTAAAAATACAAATATTTTTTTATTCATAAAAACACCCTTTTTATTTAACTAAGCTCTTTTTTTGTTCTTCTATTTTTTCAAGAAAACTCTTTTCAGCACCTGATTTCTTACTACTTTTAATAGGTTCTTGAGTCACTAAATCTGCTTTGGGTAGTATAACCCCTATTGAATATTGCGTACCTTCTTCATAACGAACCATTAAAAAATATTTTCCTTTATCCAATATTGCCTCAAATTGTTTTTGACTATCTTGTTTATTTAAAGAAAAATCATCAATCCATTTGTTATTTTCATCATATAACGATATACCTCTACCAAATCTTTTATCATTATCCAATTTAAATGAAACGGTTACAGTCTGCTTTTGAGGCACTTCAAACGAAAAATGATCTACTTCTGCATATTTTTCTTGAATTATTGCAGAATAATATTTTCCTGCCGTTAGCGCAGTAGCATTTTTTGATTTATCATTGGGTTCAAGTTCAGTATATTTAGAAGGTGCAGTTAAATATGCAATGCGATAAGGTTTATTAGTATCTTTTTTTTCGAGTCTCTTTGAATATATTCTTAAATAATATTCACCTTTTGAAAGCCCTATACTTCGTTCTTCTTCTTTTTGTTTGGGTTCATATTGAATCAGAGGATTATTGATTCTCTCGTGATTTGCTTCACTCAAACTTCCATCATATAACAAAACAACATAACAATCTTTAGGATTATCTTTAGTGTGACAAATATTATCTGTCTGAAACACTATTTTCATTTTACCATCTTCTGGCATTATCAATTTGTAATAATCTGAGGGGTAAATACCATCTCTTCTTGCCATATATCCTGTGTAAAAATATTTTTCATCTATTTTATTTGCTTCTTCAAAAGAGTTATTAGGTTCCTGCTCAAAACTTCCAGTTGTCTTTGCATTTATTTTAAAATCAAATGGCATATCGTAGTACTGATTAGATCTAAGATTTATAATATAATTCCCTTTACTTAATGCTAAGTTAAATTTGATGGGTTCTAAGTTGTGTACATCAGGTTTAAATCTTAGTAATTGTTGTCCATTTTTCTTTTCAGATAACTTTTCGTAAATAAATATCTCATAGTTACTATTACCTTTAGGTTTTACGCTGTGTTGGATTAAGAACTCTACATTTTGTGCTTCATCAATATTTAAATCATAATCTATACTCGTTCCACCAGTTACTTTACCATTAAATGATATTGCATGCAATCCAATACTGCTTAAAAGCACTATCATCAATAGTAATTTTATTTTATTCATCATTAAGCCTTTTTTATCTTTATTTTAAAAAACAAAAATACTATTTCATTTTTATATGTTTTTTAGTTCGTATTAAAAGTCTATTTTTTATTACCTTAAATAGTCTTTAAATAAACACATAAAACAAAAGAGATAAATTATATTTTTATTTTGATACAAACTCAACCCCTTCTCTTTCTACAAAACTTTGCCATAATCCCACTAAAAACTGGAGTAGTAACATAAATTCATACTTAGAATTCAAAAGTATCTAAGTTAATAATAAAATGTTCAACAATCTGTAGTATTTGGAACTTTCTTTTAAAATATGGATCCAAAGCTAAACTATGAATGGTCTTAAAATTGTTTCTCCAAATTGTAAGTTGTTTAAAAACTTGACCACTCATCATCAGAACTATTATCTTTTATAATAGTTGCTGGTTTAGGTGTACTACTTTGTACATTTGTTTGATTCTGTTTTGGTATATTATGTTCTACTTTTTTATGTCTTATATTTTCATGTACTGGGGCACCTAGTTTACAATTTGCAAATTTTAGTTCATTAAGAACATCAAATATATTTGAAATATCTTTCTCTACTTCATTTGAAAATTTAGTTAATTGTTGGTTTGTTTCACCCTTTGCATTATGATCTAAATAATCTTGAACACTTTGGTGGTATTTTGTATGTATCTCTTTTAAAGATGACCAAGCAGATGTTTTTGTAAATGGTGTTTGGTTACTCTCTTCTATTGCTATCCATTTACCAATATTACACTCTGTAGGTTTTTGAACACTCCATGTTTTCTTTTCATCAAGAGACTTAAAGTAATTTCCTTTAAAAATTACATGGTCAAAGAAAAGATCATTTAATTCATACACTAATCCAACATCACAAATTTGACCAATAGTATTTTCATCAAATTTTGCATTTGCTGCTACATCTGTAAGGTCATCAGATAATCTTTTTACCCCTTTTGCTAATTCTGCAATATCAGTAGCATTTGAAGCATTTTGCTGTGTAGCTTTATCAAGAGTACTTACAGCATCATTGATTTGAACTATCCCTAACTCTTGCTCTTTCGATGCAGTTGTTACATTATCTACAATAACTTTGGTATCAGTAATTATAGTATTTAATGACTCATATCCAGTTATCATTTTTGTAGCAATGCTTTTACCTTCATTTGCTTTTGTTGTAGCATTTTGTACCATCTCTTTAATCTCATTAGCTGCATCTGCACTTCTAGAAGCTAGATTTCTAACCTCTTGTGCAACAACAGCAAAACCTTTTCCTGCTTCACCAGCAGTTGCAGCTTCAACAGCAGCGTTTAGTGAAAGAATATTTGTTTGAAATGCAATTTGGTCAATAACACTTATTGCATCATTTATAGCATTAACTTGTGCATCTATTTGTGACATAGAATCAGCAGTTTGATTTGCTAACTCTTGACCTGTAGTGGCAGAGTTTGTTAATTCACTTGCAATAGATGACATTTTAACAATATTTTCACTATTTGTTTTAATACTACTTGTGATCTCCTCTAATGCAGCTGCTGTTTCCTCTAGTGAAGCCGCTTGTGCATTTGCCGCTGTTGAAAGTTCTGTTGAAGAATTTGTTAAAGATACAATATTTGTTGCTAATTCATCTCCGCTTGTTTGAATCATTGCAAAGATTTCTGATACATTGTTTCCAATAGCCTTTGTTTGAGTGATAACTGTACCAATTTCACCACTAACATTATCAATTGATAATTTATGTGAAAAATTAGCTTTACCAAATTGCATTAAAGCTTCGTTGATAGTAACAAGTTGTGTTTTCATAGTACCAATCATACTATTTAATACATCTTTTAAATCATTGATATTTTTGTTATTAGCTTGACCTTTTACCTTGTACACGAAGAATCCGCTACCAACTCTATCCACCACCTCTTTAATCTCATCAATTACAACTTGATCTTCTTTAAGTCCCTCTTGTATTGAGTCCATATATTGATTGAATAGTTCTGATGCTTTTCCAATTTCATCATGTGAAGAAATACTTAATCTAGTTGTAATATCATTAGAAGTTAAAAGCTTATTAAATCCAACTTGTAAGTTCTTTAGTGGCGTAATTACACTTTTTATAATAGCAAAATACAAGAGAGATAATGAAATAGCTAATAGTAATAGTGTAAGAATAATAAATGATATAACTATAGTTGCTACATTTTCTGAAGCTTGGTTTTCCATATTTACAACTTCTTGTTCAATATCATCTATATACACACCAGTTCCTACTACCCAATCCCACTCTTTAAAATATGCTACATAAGAGATTTTATTTTGAGGTTTATCAAAACCAGGCTTTGCCCATTGATAATTAATATATCCACTCCCTTTTGTTTTAGCAACTTTTGCCATTTCAACAAATAAGAGTTTCCCATTTGGATCTTTTACACTTGATATATTAGTATTGTTTAATGAAGGCTTAATAGGATGCATAACCATTTTTGGTTCAGTGTCATTTATCCAAAAATAGTTACTACTATCTTTACCATATCTCATTTTAGATATAGTTTTTAAAGCTTCTTTTTGCATTTGAGCTGTTACATTATCAATGTATTCACCAGTTCCTATAATCCAATTAAATGGTTTAAATGTAAAAATATAAGAAACTTTATCTTGTGGTTTATCAAATCCTGGTTTGGGCCATTGATAATCTACAAATCCTTGTGAGTTACTTTTAGAAAGATTCACCATCTCTATAAAAAACTTTTTACCAGTAGGATCTTTTAAACTAGATAAATCTTTTCCATCAAGACTTGGTTTAATTGGATGCATAACCATTTTTGCATCAGTGTTATTTATCCAAAAATAGCCACTCTTACCATATCTACTGTTTTTAACTATATCCATAAGTTCAGATTCTATTGTTTTACTATTTTTATGTTTTAGATAATATTGTTTTAAAATATTTTCTAACATTTGCGCTTGAGTAACAAGTTTTTCTTGAACTTCTAGTTTGACTTTTTCTTTTGATGTTCTTTCATAAAAAGAATCGATAGTTTTTAAAACTATGTCTATATTTGATTTTAATTCATCTTGTTTTGCACTAAAAGCTTTTTCTTTAAAAAGTTTTGTGTCATCACTAGAGGTTTTTTTTATATCATATATACTAAGACTAACTAAAATAGCCGACATTACTAAAACTATAACTGCAATAGCAAAGGTTAGTTTCCATTTGATTGAGATGTTGTTCATGGGTACTCTTTTCTAATAATTTATATCATTATTATACAAAAAAACTATAGCATAATAATAGCATATATTACAATTTTATATATCTTAATTTTAAGGATATAAACTTAAATTAAAATAAATTTGTTATGGAATAAAAGTTGCATATATAATACCATATAAAGGTTAGTATTATGGCAATTATAAATGACACAACATTAAGAGATGGTGAACAAGCTCCTTATGTATCTTTTACTCTTGAAGAGAAACTTCAAATAGCACAATTACTTTACGAAGCAGGTGCTGATGAACTTGAAGTTGGAATTCCTGCAATGGGTAGTAAAGAGCAAGAGGAATTAAAAGAGATATTACAACTAAACCTTCCTATTCAAATAATGAGTTGGAATAGAGCAACAATGGAAGACTTAGAAGCTTCAATAAGTTGTGGTGTTAAAGCTGTTGATTTATCTATCCCTGTATCTCAAATACTAATAGATATAAAATATAAGAACAATATTGATGCAATGCTCAAAAATCTTGAACGAGTAGTAACGACAGCTAAACAAGAAGGGCTATTTGTTTGTATTGGTGGAGAAGATGCAAGTAGGGCTGATAATGAACTTTT
The DNA here is from genome assembly GCA_965140475.1 of Arcobacteraceae bacterium. Classification (GTDB taxonomy): domain Bacteria; phylum Campylobacterota; class Campylobacteria; order Campylobacterales; family Arcobacteraceae; genus JAIOSF01. Next base: position 403,955 of record OZ223244.1, on the reverse strand, counting down.
AAAAGAGATTATGAGTTTTGGAAAATCATTAGGTGCTGATCGTTTTAGATATTGTGATACGGTTGGGGTTTTAACTCCTCATAAAACTTATGAAAATATCTCTTATCTAAGTGGTTTAAATCTTCTTGATATAGAGATGCATACACATAATGATTTTGGGATGGCAACAGCAAATAGTATTGCAGGGATTGAAGCAGGGGCTGCTTCAGCAAACACAACTGTAATAGGCTTAGGGGAGAGAGCTGGCAATGCTTCTTTTGAACAGGTTTTAATGAGTCTTACACATCAATTTAGTGAAAATAGAATTATCAATTCAAAAAAACTCAAAGAGTTAGTAAAAAAAGTTTCTAAAGCAGCAAATAGAAAGATATGTCACAATACACCAATTATAGGGAAACATATTTTTTCTCATGAATCAGGAATTCATGTGGATGGTATGATAAAAGCAAAGAATGCTTATGAAGCATTTGACCCAAAAGAGGTAGGATTACATAGATATTTTCCAATTGGAAAACATAGTGGAAGTGCAACACTTTTATATCATCTTCAAGCTATCGGTATTGAGCCATCAAAGCAAAAAATTAAATTACTTTTACCAAAGGTGCGTGAGATAGTGACAAATAGAAAAAAAGTGTTAAACCCAGAAGAATTAAAAGAGTTATACTTATGTTCATAGGGTGGATAAGGAAAGATAAATTTGTAGATGATTTAGAAAAATTATCGCAACTTGTGACAATGGATAAAAATCTAATTACAAAAACTATACAAGAAGACCAAAGTTTAGCTTTTGGTGCATATAATGATGAAAATGATTTAGAAGCTATTGTTTGTGCATATAGTTTTAAAAACTCAATACTAATTAATAACTTGTATTATACAAAAGATATTGCCCCAGATATTATTAGAAGATTGTTTACAATATTATTGAAAAATATTGATGAGGAAAATAAATCAATATTATTTATGTCAAATAAATTTGAACAAGCTATATTAGAAGGTGTTGGATTTAAAAAATATGCAAACTTTAAAAAAGTAGTACATAAAGGAGCGGCAGTTGCTTTTAACTTTTCTAATGCTACATCAAAAAGTATAAGTAATGCGAATTATATACCAACAGTAACAAAACTTGATACGGATACATTTAAAGAGAATAGAGTAGAGTATATTTTACATGTAGTTGCAAAGCAGTCTTCACTTATGCTCTCAACTCAATTTGGATATCAACACTCTTATGCTTTAAGTAAAGATATTATTAAAATATCACCATGGATTATGGTAGATGAAGCATTTACAGATGCAGAAAAACTTATTAGAGGAGTATTGTACCATCGTGGCTTAAAAACCATTGTCTCTTTTATTCCAGCTGATGTAAAAGAGATAGTGGAACTTTACAAATCTTATAAGTTTGAATTTGTTGAGGATTTTGGTTTGTTGTATATAAATAAGAAACCAAATTTCAATCTTGAATCAATCTATGGATTTTAAATTAAAAAAAGGGGAACAAAATGGGATTAACAGATGAGCAAAAAGAGATAAAAAAACAATATGCAGGGTGCAAAAGAAAAGTAACAGAAGTAGCTGGAGAGATGCATGATATAGTTGAAGATACTATTTGGACTGAGTATACAAGACTACCAGAGTTAAGTGCAAAAATAGCAGAACTCATGGTTGATGTAAACGATATGAAAGCTAAACACGACTTTTTAAAATAGTCTATTATTATGGAAGATAAAACTTTAAAAATTATTTGTGAATGTGGAAACAAAAATGTTGCCCAAGCTGAAGAGATATTTAAAGAAACTGATCTTCCATATAAAAAAGCTAAGAAATTAGTAACAGGATGTAATAAAACATGTTGTAGACGACCGTTAATGGCCTTATACAATATGGTAGAGTTTGGAAATGTTGATTATGATGAGATTGATTTTTTAATTGATCAGATGAATGAAAGGTAGAGTATAAAATGGAAAAATCAATGGAAGATTTTATAAGATGGCTTAAGTCTAATAGTCTTTGTTCAAATATACCTACAGACAAAGAGCAATTAAAAAATTTATCAATACTAGATTTAAGTAAGAAAAAGATTAGAGAACTCCCAAGTAGTATTGAGTTTCTTGAAAACTTACAAATATTAAAACTTTCAGGGAATAGATTAAAGAGTTTACCTAAAACTATTGGAAATCTTAAAAAATTAAAAAACTTACAGTGTGAAAATAATCTTTTAGAGGAGTTACCCTCAACTATTGGAGATTTAAGTTCGTTGCTAGTACTTAATATAAATGGTAATAAAATAAAGCAATTACCAGAAGAGTTTTATAATCTTAAAAAACTTACACGACTTACAATAGCGGCAAATTCATTAGAGCACCTTTCACCAAAACTAGCAAATTTAAGTAGACTTTTATATCTCTCATTAGATACTAATTGTTTAAAAAAGTTACCAGATGTATTTGATACAATGAACTCTTTATATTATTTAGATATCTCTTACAATGAATTTAATGTTTTACCAGAATCAATTGGTGATATAGAGGAGTTAGAGACTTTACTTTTAGAGGGAAATGAGATTGAAAATCTACCATCATTAGAGTCACATGATATGTTAATGAGATTGAATTTAAATGATAATAACATAAGTGAATTGAACTTTGATATAAGTAGTTTAGAAGATTTACAAATTTTAACTCTTGATAATAATAATTTAAAACTTCTTCCAGATACTATTTGTAAATTAAAAAACCTTAACCATTTAAGTGTTTCTGCAAATCAATTACAAGCGTTACCTCAGTGTATTGGAGAATTAGAAAATCTTTTAGAGTTAGATATTGAAGAAAATAATATTGCTAGTTTCCCTCAAAGTTTTAAGAATCTAAAAAAACTAAAAAATCTTTATATAGATAATAATAAAAATCTAGAAAGACCTCAGTTAGATTCTTTAGAGTTTTGTGATATATAAGATTTAAGTGGGAAGTTATTAAAAACTTGCCCACTCATCATCTGCTTCTTCTGAAGTTATAGGTTCTATTTTAGTTTTTGAAGATGATGATACAGTAGAATCATCAACTTTTTGAGGTGTTTGTTTTGGTGAAACTTTTTGTGTAAGTTTAATATTATTTTTACCTTCAAATTCTTTTGTATCTGCACTATCAACAATTGTTTTTGAAATAGTATCAGTTTGAATTGCTATCTCTCTAGTTTGATTAGCTGTATTAGCATTCTTTTGAGTTTGAGCATCTAGTTCATTAATTGCACTATTTATTTGTTCAATACTTGTTTTTTGTTCTTTGCTACTATTCTCAATATCGCTTATTAAAGAAGCTGTTTTAGCAATATTTTCATTTAGGTTTGTATAACCAGAAATCATTTTATCTGCAATTATTTTACCACTATTAGCTTTTGTTGTTGCAGCTTCAACTAATGTTTTTATCTCATTTGCAGCTTCTGCACTTCTAGAAGCCAGATTTCTAACCTCTTGCGCAACAACAGCAAAACCTTTTCCAGCTTCACCAGCAGTTGCTGCTTCCACAGCAGCATTTAGTGAAAGAATATTTGTTTGGAATGCAATTTGATCAATAACAGTAATAGCTTCATTAATAGCATTAACTTCTTTATCTATTTGATCCATAGCTGTTGTAGTTTCTTTGGCCATATTTTGACCTTCATTAGCTAAACTTGTAAGAGATGAAGAGTTTGAAGCCATTTGAACTATATTAGAAGTATTATGAGCTATACTTGATGTTATCTCCTCTAAAGCTGCAGCAGTTTCTTCCAAAGATGCAGCTGCTTCATTTGATGATTTTGTAAGTTCATCAACATTTGATAATAGTGTGTTACTACTTTCTTGTAGAGTTATACCATTTGTTTTATTTTCAACTAACATCTCTGTAACAAGTTTTTGTACATTTTGTAATGAATTAGATATTTTACTACCATCATTATTAATAGTATTGATAAAATTTAGTTTTGCAAAATTATTTAAAGTATTTAGAGTATCATTTATATTCGTACCTACACTTTTATTTAAATTATCAAGCATTTCATTAATTACATTTTTTAGATTATCAATATTTTTATCAGATGTTGTAGATTTAATTCTGTTTGTTAGTTTACCATCTTGTATCTCTTTTGCAACATTAATAGTCTCGTCTATAATCTCTTTATTTGAAACTTGTTCTTGTTCCATTTTTTTAATATTTTCAGAGGCTTCATGTTCAAGTTTTTTACCATCAATAAACTGTTTAGTATTTATAATAATAATGTATACCAGACCAATTAGTTCAAATACCCATAGGATAACATGGAGAAATGTTATAGACCAACTACAAGTACCACTAAATAGTATAATTTGTTCACCCATAAATGACGCACCATTTAGTTGCAAATATGTAAATAAAAGGTGGTGAATAGCAACAGCTGCTGCTGCTGATAATTGAGGAGTAATATCTTTATACATTGCTAAAAATGCTGCCATAAAAAAGTATCCAAAATGCATCTCTATCATACCTAGTTGTTGTTGCACCATGATTGATGGATATATCATAAGTCCTATACCAAATAGTATTCTTGAAAATGCAGTACCTTTAAACATAAAATAAGCTGCCAATGTAATTGCAAGTGCAGTTCCTCCACCAAATATCCCAAGCTTATAAGTTCCATTTACACTAGCACTTATACTTGCAACAATTAGAAAACTAATAATTGAGATTATTAACATAGTTTTATCAGCATGTTTAAAATCTGTTGTCAAACTATCCTTTACACTTTGTGGTAATGTACTATCCATATGTGGAAATATCCGTTTCATCTTAAACTCCTTGTTTTAATAGTTTATTTATATCTTCAACAATTATATTTTGCTTGAATGGTCTTGTTGTATAAATATATTTTTGTTTATATCCATTATTTGTATCATCTTTTTGAAGTATATACAAATATCCTGCATGGTTTAGCTCATACTTATCTACTAACGATTTACTAAATACTACATTTAATTGACTTGTAACTTTTAAGAGTTCTTTTTTATTTAAATAGATACCTTTAAAGTTCTCATTAAAATGTTCTGCAAAAAGTTGTGGCAAGTTTTGATCTAAATTATCTAAAAGATTTATAAAGTAAACCTTTACATTCTTATTATTAATTTTATTATATATCTCATTTATCTCTGTCATAGAAGGTACACAAATAGTGTCACATCCTACATAACCAAAATATAATAAAACAATATCAGAAGTTTCATCTTTTAAATATTTGAAATCAACATCTATCTCTTTATCAATTCTTCCACTTGAATTAGATGAATAGATTTGAGGAAATCCAATCAGAACTATAACAAGTAAGGAAAATACAATTAAGAAATAGCCAAAAAGTCTTTTATAAAATGACAATGGAAATCCTTATTTCAATAAGACAAGTATACAAGAAATAATATTAAAAGATACTCTTTGTCAAATGAAGTATAATATTTATGGAGCAAGTTTATTAAAAACTTGCCCACTCATCATCATTAGTTTGAGATACTACTGGTTTTATTTTTGTGTCTTTTACTTTTGTTTGTTCTGTATTTTTATTTGAACTATTCTCTTTAGGTGAGTTATCAGTTTTTTGCTCTATGTTTTTTTTATGAGATACGCTACTATCTTGAGCTTTAACAGTCTCTTTACCAATAAACTCTTTTTCATTAGCATTTTGTAGTGCTCTTGTTGCGATGGTATCAGTTTGGATTGCTATCTCATTTGTTTGAGATGCTATATTGGCATTTTCTTGTGTTTGTTTATCAAGGGAATTAATTGCATCATTTATTTGCACAATTCCATCTTTTTGCTCTTTTGAAGCAGTCTCAATACCCTCAATAAGTTGGATGGTTTTAGAGATACTGTTGTTAAGGTGTTCATAACCATTTATCATACTATCTGATATCTGTTTACCCTCATTTGCTTTGTCAGCTGCACTTTGTACTAAGCTTTTGATCTCATTAGCAGCTTCAGCCGATCTACTTGCTAAGTTTCTAACCTCTTGTGCAACAACAGCAAACCCTTTTCCAGCTTCACCTGCAGTTGCAGCTTCAACAGCAGCATTTAAACTTAATATATTTGTCTGAAATGCGATTTGATCAATTATTGTAATTGCTTCATTGATTGAAGTAACTTCAGTATTAATTTCATCCATAGCTTGTGTTGTTTTACTTGCAAGGTTTTGACCTTGTTCAACCGACTTTGTTACCTCTTGAGCATAATCAGACATTTGAACTACATTGTTAGTAGTACTTGAAATATTCCCTGTTAATTGTTCCAGTGCAGCTGCAGTTTCTTCTAGAGCAGCTGCTGCTTGGTTTGAGTTGGTGTTTAGATGATTAACATTTTCTAAAAGTTTTTTTGAACTATTTTGAAGGGTTAAACCACTAGATTTGTTTTCAACCAACATCTCAGTAATAGCATCTCTAAGTTTATTTATATCAATTAGTAGCAGTTCAAATACACCACCTTTTTCTATCCCTTCAATTTGTAAACTATTTCTATAGTCTAGATGTGCATACTGTTCTAGTATTAAATTAATATCTGAAAAATGCTTTTTCGTTTCTACTATCATACTATTTACATCATTTTTAAATTCATTAAGTGATGTATTTGTAGTTGATGATTCTATTAGTTGTGAATACCAACCATGTTTTACTCTACTAATAACAGCTTTGGCTTCATCTATAACTGTATTATCTTGATCAATTTCAGTTTTAAGATTGTGGATATTTTGATTAATTACTTTTGCCATATTCCCAATTTCATCGTTTGCTTTATCATCTAGAAGTTGGATGTTACTTTGTTCTCTATTAAGATATTTAAAGAAATCAAGAAGACCAGATTGTAATTCATTAATAGAGTTTACAATCCGATCACTTAATAACTTAAAAATTAGTCCTAAGAATAAGATTAAAGCTATACCAAATATTATTATTTCTAGTTCAACTGAATTCATTGAATGAGTTATTTCTTCCCCTAAAGAGTTGTTTTCATCTTTATGTTCTTTTATCCAAATTTCAAGGGCATTTGAAAGTTTAGCAGCAAAAGGATCTAGCTGAAGCATCATCTGATTACCAGCAGTAGTGCCTTCATTGATATAGCTATTTGCCATTTTAATACCTAAACTATAGTAATTATTAAAGTTTAATTTAAAATCTTCAAGCTCTTTTACCATTTGAGGTTCATTATATTTTTTGTGTTCACTGATAAGATGATCTAGTATTTTATTCCCATCTTCATAATATTTTTTAGCTTCAATAAATCCATCATCAAATCCCTCTTTTGCTTTTGTTGCAGATATATCAGTAAGCCATTGTTGTACCTGTATAACATCAAGTTTTAGATATAAAAAACTAAAAGCATGAGGTAGTACCTCCTCCTCTTTATCTTTGAGTGCAGTTTTAATATTATCTATTAAAGAATAGTTTACAACAATATTTATACCACTTAATAATATAACAATAGTACTAATGGTTATTAATACTTTTCGAATTGAGATATTTTTTAACATATTTTCTCCTGTTTTTTATTGCTCTTGTAGTGGTAATATAATACTAAAAATTGCACCTTTATATTCTTTACTTTCTACTTGTAATATGTCATTATTTACTTCTATTTGTCCTCTCATACCCTCTACAATCATACTGTAAGTCATATGAAGACCAAGTCCTGTACCTGTTTTTTTATCTTTTGTTGTAAAGTAAGGCTCAAATATTTTTTCTAGAATATCGTTTTCTATTCCTCCACCACTATCTTGAAAACTTATTATGATTTTATCATTATTAACTTTAGAAGTGAGCTTTATAAATCTATCATTTTCATTAATGGTATCTAGTACATCTTTTGCATTATTAAACAGATTCATATAACACTGAATTAGTTCATTTGGATATGAGTTAAGAGTTATCTCGTTTTCTAAATCATAAATCATAGTAATATTATGGTTTTTTATAGATGGGGCAACTAGTTTTAGAAAACTTTCAATATTTTCTTTTAAATTAAAATGGAGTTTTATCCTATCACCTTTTATAAAATTTCTAAAATCATCAATCGTTTTAGAAAGATATTGTGCATTCTCATTAATAATGTCACAAGTTTCATTAAATATTTTATCATTGAGTTGACCAAACTCTTTTTGTATCTTCATACCAGTAGCACCTGTAGATATTATAGAAAGGGGTTGTCTCCATTGATGGGCAATATTCCCTATCATCTCACCCATAGATGCCATTTTTTCAGATTTAAAGAGTTGTTTTTGTGTTTGTATATTTTTTTCAACTTCCTCTTTTACTTTTTGTTCTAGGTTTGTATTAAGGATTTGAAGTTCATAGTCACTCTCTTCTAATTCTCTATTTTGTTTCTCAAGTTTTATAGTTTTTTCTGTTACTTTCTCTTCAAGGTTTTTATTTAACAATTTAAGTTCTTGTTCATTATCTTTTATTTTTTCTAACATAGAGTTAATCTCTTTAGAAAGTGATCCAATCTCATCTATTCTTTTAGTGTCAACTTCAATATCTCTTTTTCCATTAGTTATTTGTTTTGCAATAGAGATTAGTTTATAAAGGTTTTTTGTTAAACTTATTGAGAGTATGTAAGCAATTATTATTCCTAAGATAATTGCTAGTATGGTATAAAGTATACCATTTAAAGAGATTTGATTAAGTATTTGTGTATTACTTTCTAAAGATAATGCAACTCTTGCCCATCCTATATGCTGTGTTTGTCGTAAAATAGGAACAGCAATATCTATTATCTTTGAATTATTAATAAGTATAGTTGTGATAGGTTTTGATTTTAATGGTAAGAGACTTATCTCATCTCCAAGATATTTATTGAGGTGTTCTTTGTTTGTGTGTGCTAAAATCTTACCATTAGTATCAAAAATCATTGCATAGTGTAACTCTGGATACTGTACAATAGAGTTCACTATCTCTTCAAGCCCTATATAATCATTTGCTAAAACCCATGAGGTTGCATTTTTTGCAAGGGTTGTTGTGAGACTTATTGTTTGAGTAAGGCTTTGTTCATGTAAAAAATCTTTTTGTTTACTCGTTAATTCTACTATAAACAAGCTCATAAACACTACATTTGTAATAACAATAGCTATTATTAGTTGTCTTTTAATAGTTTTAGTAAAGAAGTTATTAATAGTTTGAATCATTTTGTTCCCCCTATATCTCTTACTTCATTTTCAAATTTTACTAAAAATAATTTAACAGACTTATAGGTTTCTTCATTCGCTTTTTCAAATTTACTCAACTCCATTGGTTTGAGTATTTTTTGCCCCTCTTTTGTTGTATGCAAGTCAAAAAGTAAGGTAGCAACTTCATTGAGTAATTCTTGAGGAGTATTTTTTTTAACAACAAGTCCATTGTTTGGTAAGCTTTGTGTTTCCCACATTATCTTAAGTTTATTTGCTATTAACGGTCGATCTTTTTTAAAAGCTTCCCAAGGTGGTGGCCAAGTAGCAGCAGCAACAGACTTATTTAGATAAAGATTCATTATAGAGGATTCTTGAGAACCTACATAGCTATTTTTAATATCTTTATTTATATCTATTCCTTGTTTAAATAAAAAATATTGTGGTAACATAGTTGCTGCAAGTGCTGTTGGTGCAGGATAACTTATTGTTTTACCTTTTAAGTCTTCAACAGCTTTTATATTACTATCTTTGCGAACAAGAATTATCCCTTTGAAATTGTGATCATCCCCCATTTTCCCAAATATTTTGTATCCATGCTTTAAAGACTGAACTGTTTGGTAAGGATTTGGTAAAGAGAAATCGAAATGACCAGCAAAGAGTTTTTTATTATATGCTGCATAATTTCTTGATGCTTCTAACTTCAAGTGAATGGTTGGAATATTTTTATTTATATAGTCAACTAAAGGTTGATAAACTTCAAAAAGTTTTTTAGGATTATGTAATGGATGTATCCCTAAAGTATAGGTTTGTTTAACAAAGTTTGGTTTATCTGTGTATACCGGCATATAGTTTGTATTGCTATCATCATTGCAACCACTAAAGAAGATTATAATAGATAAAAAAATTGCCGTCAATTTTATTGTTTTTACTTGCATTATCTCTCTGTTATTTTATTATTTATATTAATATCTTATCTGAAAGTAACTTATATAATAGATGTTTATAAGGGATTTTTGTGGATAAATTTAAAGTTAAAATATAACTATTATTAATGAAACAGTATAATAAAAAAATCTATTTATAAAATTAATATTATGATAAGTTAATGTAGGTGCAGAATAAATACTCATTAAGAGAGACAGTTTTATTTAATTACAAAGTCTTTTCTAAGTTGTTGCATAACTGTATTGATAACAGTTACCTCATTTGTATTTACAGTTTCTGATTTTAACTTTTCCATATTTTTCAATAATGGAGAGAATTTTTTTATTGCTGCTTGTGAAATTGCTCGATGAGTCTTTATTTTTGATTTTAACTCTATAAAATATAATAAAACTTTTTTATTTCCAATAAGTGCTGCATATATACTTGGAAGTATCCCATAATGGTCAGGTGTATTTTTTATATCACTATCAATATGATTGATTAGTTTTATCACTTCCAAGTTATTTGACCAAACTGCACTATGTATTACAGTACGACCAAGTTTATCAACTATTTTATAATTAAATCGTACCCTTTTTAGAAGTGCTTTAAAAAGATTTCTATTACAAGGTGTTTGTGCAACAATTTTACTTATAACTGTCCATCCAGTTTTATCTTGAAAATTATGATCAACCTTTGCACTTACTAACATACTTAATCCTGTTTCAAAATCTATATTATCATTGTCTTTTTGAAAAGCATGGAGTACATATTCAAAGAAAAGATTATTTCCATCATTGTTAAGTAGTTGAAGGTCAACGCCTGCTTTTAGATAAAGTTTAAAAAGAGGAATATTGTCATAAAGGAGAGGTTTAAAGAAAATTGGATTTCCTTGAGAGTCTAAAAAGTCTAATTCCTTTTTATAATATTTTAATATCGCTTTGAGCACATTCATAAATCTTGTATTTCCAACAGCGTGTCTCATCACATCATTATCTATAAATTCCATATTACCATGGTTACTTAATACAAGGTTATTAAGAATTTCAAGTATAGTTTGATTTTTATTATTTTTTATTGTGGGATCAGCATCATGTTTTAATAGAAGTATAGTGATTGCTAGCTTTTCAATACCACCATAACAGGCATAAAAAAGTGGAGTTTCCCCATTATTATTTTGTAAGTTAATATCTATTTTTTGTTCTAGAAGCATTAAAGTTGAATTTAATTCACTCGATTTTATAGTTTGAAATAGAGCATTTTCATTATTTTCATTTACTGCATTTACATCTATCCCAATCTCTATGAGCTTTTTACCCATCGATAGCAAACTATTTCTCCTAGCTTCATCAGAAGGGTCTATATTTGATAAGGCAGAGAGCACCTCCATAAGGATAGTGTTTTTATTGGCAACTCTTGAGTTGATATTAAAACCATTTTCTAATGCAGTTTCTATAATATTAAAAGCTTCAATACCTCTTTGTGCTATTATAGACAAATAGGTATTTCCTGCGTTATTACTGAGATTTGGATTTACTCCACGGTTAATCAGTTTTAAGGCTACTTCATCATTAGCTAAAGTGAAACTGTGATGTAAAATATTATTGTTTTCATTATCAATATTATTTAAATCAAGTTGCTTTAAGTTAAGAAGAAAATCAATAAATTCTAAATTTCCATAAGAAAAAGCATCGTGTAAAATATTTTGACCTTTGTTATCTTTGGAATTTACATCAGCACCATGTTCTATAAGAATATTTGCCATCTCATGATCACCTAACATTATAGAATCTTGTAGTTTAGTTCTCCCATGAAAATCTTTTTTATTAACATCAGTATTTTGAACAGTTGAATCTATTTTAGAGAGTATCATCTTAACAATTCTATGGTTTTGATTCTCTATTGCAATATCAAAGGGTGTAAATCCATTCTTATTTGGAATATCTATATTGATATTATTTTCTAGTAACCAGATAGCAGAATCAATTTTACCATTGTATATTGAAAGGTATAAGTAGTTTTCATCATTTGAGTTTAGACGATTGATATCAATATTGTTTTCATTAATTAATTTATCTAGTTTTGATTTATTAAATTGATTAGTTAATAATGCATTCAAAAACATCTCATTTATATTTGTATTTTGTATTTTTTGAACTAGTTTTTTAATCATTTATTATCACTTACTAAAAATTATTTATTTGTAAGTATAGCAGTTATTAAGTATAAGTTATATAAATTATTTATATTAAGTATGGTGAATTTTGCTTCATGGCAATATTAATTATTGTGATTAAAGTTTATTTATAGTTGTTATTAAATACTTCTAGCGCTTTTCCCAATTCGATTTTATATTCTCGTTTGCTTTTATATCCAAATGATTTATAAAAAGCCTTCTCTTTTTTAGGGTCTATAAACAACACAGTTGGGACACCTTTTGGTCTGAATTTTTCTGGATAACTATCTAGTTCTCTAATTATACGAAGTGGTATAAAACTATCTTGTACTTTAGTATCTATTTTATCATTGGTAAGTGTTTTTATCTCAAACTTATTACACCAAGGACATCCCTGCTGTTCAACTACCATCATTATGGGCTTGTTTAACTCAATTGCTTTTTTTAATGCTTTTTCATATGAAGCTTCATAACTCATCTCTTTAATTAGCCTATCAGATCCAGCATATAAATTAAAGTTCAAAAATATTGTAAAAAGTAATATAAATTTAGTAATTTTGATAGTAACTCCTTATTAAATGTTTTTTATTCTATCACAGTGTAATTTAATATTTACATAAGCTATGAGGAACAACTGCATTTCATAGCTTTAAAATCTTTATTTGGTTTAGTATATTTTTCATACTTTGAGAATTCACCATAAGGATTGTGCGCTATCTCTAAGAAGTCATTTACTAATTTATAATCACCTTGTTCAGCTGCATCAATAGCATCTTGAAGCATATAATTTCGTAAGATATATTTGGGGTTTTTCTTCTGCATTTTAACTAGTCTATCTTCAGTACTTATTTTCTCTTTTTCTAGTCTTTTTTTGTATAACACCAGAAATGATTTCATTTGTGGTGTTTCTATAAAAGAGAAGTCTCCTTTACTTAAACCATGGAAGAACGATGTGTAGTCTATGCTTTCACTTTGCATTGCACCAAATAGTCTTAAAATTAAACTAGTATCATCTATCTCTTTATTGTACAATCCTAGTTTCTCTTTCATTATTTCAAAATATTGTTTTTTAAATTTTCCTATAAAACTATCACAATAACTATTGAGTAGTTTTTCATCTGCAATTGGTGATAAAACTTTTGCTAATACAGTTAAATTCCACTGAGCTATGAAAGGTTGATTTTCAAAGCTATATCTTCCTTCATGATCGGATAAATTACACACAAAACCTTTATCAAACTCTTCCATCATAGCATATGGTCCATAGTCGATTGTAAGTCCCTCTATGGACATATTGTCAGTATTCATCACTCCATGCATAAAGCCAACACTTTGCCATAGTGCTATCATCTCAATAGTTTTATCAACAACTGCAAAATAGAGTTCCTCATATTTATTACTAACATTTTGAAACTCCGGATAGCTTTCCTCTATTACAAAATCAGCAAGTTGTTTAAGATTTTGTTCTTTGTTTTTACCAATATAGGCATATTCAAAACTTCCAAATCGTATCCATGATGTTGAAGCTCGTAAAACTATGGCACCTTGTTCTGATTCATATTCTCTTAATACTTTTGTATCAGATGTTATTATAGCTACAGCTCTAGTTGTAGGGATAGCAAGTCCATACATAGCTTCACTTAAAAGATATTCTCTAATAGATGAACGAAGAACAGCCCTTCCGTCACCATTTCTAGAGTACGGAGTAAGACCTGCTCCTTTAAGTTGTAAGGTGTGATTGTTTATTTTTCCTAAGTTGATTGCTCTTCCATCACCAAGATTTGGGACAAAATATCCAAATTGATGTCCTGAATATGCTTTTGAATAAGGGGTAGAACCTGTTGGTAAATATTCACCATTTAAAAACTTTAAAAAACTATTTGAAGTGAGGTTTTCACTACTAAAACCTAGTTGATTTGCTAAAGTAGTATTAATACTTACAATTTGTGGATTATTGAGTGGTGTTATACCAAATTTTGAATAAAATTTTTTATCCAGCTTTTGTAAAATATCACAGTTAAGTTTAATGTTTTTCATCAATTAACTATTTTCTTCTTTATATTGTTCCATTAAATCTGAAAGGAGATACTCTATAATTGATTCATAAATATCCACTTGTATCTCTTTTGAATTAGAATCAAAAAAATCGTCTTTGTAGTAAGTGATACTCATATTTTCTGTAGTTTTATCTCTTGCAGATATTGTATCTTCAACGATAAACATACTTATATGCATCACATAATTAGTTTTTGTTTTCATACCTTGAATTTTCACAATAAAGTTTGAAAAGTTGTCACTTTTTGTTTTGATTCCAAGTTTTTCTAAATTGTATTTGAGATCATGTTTTATCTTTTCTAAGTTTTCTTTTGTAGTTAGTTTACTTTTATCAATAACCTTAAGATTTACATCATTTATACCCTCTAGGGAAAATGGTGATAAAGCAAATAAACCAGTTAAAGAAAAAAAAGTTATAAATAGTATATGTTTCATGACTTGCCTTTTTGATTAGAATCTATTTTTTCTAAAATATTTAAAAATTTTTTCTTTGATTTGTAACCATAAGAGCTATCAATAATAGTTTCAGTTTTAGAATCTATGAAAAATACAGTAGGGACCACTTTGGCTGTAAATTTCTCTACAGGGTATTCCTTTTTGTCTCTGTTGAGTATAACTGGTATAAAGTGTTGCGATACATAATTATTTATTGTTTTTTTGTTTAATGTTTGTTTTTTGAGTTTTTCACACCAAGGACAAGTTGTTGTTACAAGTACCAACATCATAGGTTTATTTGTTTGTAGTGCTTTGGCTTTTGCCTGTTCATAATTTACAAAGTAGTTGTTTTTTTTAGCAAAGTCATCTATGGAAGCGAAGCTTAATGAAAAAAATATTGAAACCAATAGTAGATGTTTTATCATTTATCTATCCTTATGTAAGATATGAAACATTATCAAAACTTATTTAAAGTTTATTTAATATAAACTTGTAATATAAAATATTTTCCCATTACAAGTTTAGAAAATCTAAAAATATAAAGAGGATTTTATGAAAACACTATATATTATAAGGCATGCAAAATCTAGCTGGAAGGATATTGCTTTAGATGACTTTGATAGACCTTTAAGTCAAAGAGGCAGAGATGATGCACTATTAATGGCAAATAAGTTAGTAGAGTTAAACATTTTTCCAGACTTAATTATCTCAAGCCCTTCAAAAAGAACAAAATGTACAATAAACATTATAGCTCCACACTTAGGTTATAAAAAGGATATTGTCTATGACGATAAAATTTATGAATCAAATATGATAAACCTAAAAAAGATAGTAAGAAATCTCGATAATAAAAATAATTCAGTATTTCTTTTTGGGCATAATCCTGGTTTAAATATGTTAGCAGAAGATTTATGTGGATTTTTTAAAAATATTGCAACTACTGGTATAGTAGCTATAAATTTTGACTGTGACTCTTGGAGTGAAATATCAAACCAAAATAGTAAATTCAGTGAATATATATATCCCAAAAAATATAAATAATCTATTTTAAATTAACTTATTCAAAGTATAGATGAAGTAAAATTCTAAAAAAGGAATTTTTATGATAAGATTAATTTTGGCTATTTTAATACCTTGGTTGAATTTTTTTACAATAGGAAAACCAATTTCCGGTATTATTTGTTTAATTTTACAACTTACACTTATAGGTTGGATACCAGCTGCTATTTGGTCTGTTTATGCTTTAAGTCAATACAATACAGATAAAAAAATAAAAAATGCTTTAAGGAAATAATTAATTATAATTATGATAGAATCCCTTTCGCTATTTAAAGTAAAGGGTTCTATTGAGATTAAAAATAATTATTTTTACATTTTTTCTTTTCTCTTATGGTACTGTTTTATTAGTAACTACTCAAAATAAAGATACAAGACTAGACTTAATTCTTCAAAACCATATTGCTCTTTTAAAAACTCACTATAAGATTACAAAAGAATATTTTATTACAGATGCTCAAACTATAGAAAGTAAATTTTTAGAAGATAAAAAAGTTGCCACAGTATTGCAAAAAGCGCAAACAGCCACTCCCGAGGAAAAAGCTGTTTTAAGAAAAGAACTTTATACTTTTTTACTCCCTTTATTTAAAAGGCTTCAATCTAGAGGAGTCAATCAAGTACATATAGTATTTTCAAATAATGTCTCATTTTTAAGAATGCATAAACCAAATAAGTTTGGAGATGATTTAACTGATGTACGATATACATTTAAGTATGCAAATGAGATAAAAAAAAGTATCTATGGTTTTGAACAAGGGCGTTCAACTCATGCTTTTCGTTATACTTTTCCTTATATATATGACAACCAACATCTGGGAGCTATAGATATCTCTTTATCCTCTGAGGCACTTCAAGAAAAACTTCAAGATATTAATAATATACATTCCCATTTTTTAGTGGATAAAAAAATATATAGCGAAAAAATATGGGAAAGTAACAACCTTATGCATAAGTATGTACAAAGTATAGAGCATAAAGATTATATGTTTACATTAAATAAATTTCATAATAAAGAAAGATTATCAAATACTAAAAAAGAGATTATTTTTCCTTTAAAAGAGGAGATAAGTAAAAAAATAGCGTTAAAAAAACCTTTTGCCGTCTATAAACAATATAAAAATAATGTGAATGTAGTTACCTTTCTACCAATTCATGATGTACAAGAAGATCAAGGTGTAGCCTACCTAGTAGCTTATAGTAAAGATCCATATATTTATGATATATACAGAAGTTATTCTATTATTAATATCGTATTATTTTTAGGTTTGGCAATTTTGTTTTATTTTATCTATAAGAATTTAAATCATAAAAAAGAGCTAGAGGAAGAGGTTTATAAGAAAACAAAAGATTTACAAAAAGTTAGTGAAAATTTAAAAGATCTTAATGAAAATTTAGAACAAAAAATAGTTTTTGAAGTTGAAAAAAGTAAAGCGATGGAAAATAAACTTTTTCAATCTGAAAAAATGGCATCAATGGGTGAGATGATAGGGAATATTGCTCACCAATGGAGACAGCCACTTTCAGTTATATCTACAGGTGTAACAGGTATGAAGATGCAAAAAGAGTACGATATGCTAACTGATGAGATCTTTAGTGAAACATGTGATGCTATTAATAAAAATGCTCAATATCTTTCAAAAACAATAGATGATTTTAGAAATTATATCAAAGGTGATAGAGAAAAAACAGTTTTTAATTTAGAAAAAGAGATTGATAGTTTTATCCATCTAGTAGAGGGCAGTATTCGTAAATACAATATACATATAGTGTTAGACCTAGATGAGTCTATAGAAGTTAATGGATATGAAAATGAACTTACCCAGTGTTTTATCAATATTTTTAATAATGCTAAAGATGTTTTAGTAGAGATAGAAGATAGTTCAGAACGATATATATTTATAACTACTAGTATAGAAGATGATAAAGTTGTAATCAAAATTAAAGATAATGGCGGAGGGATACAAGAAGATATACTTCCTAAAATATTTGAACCATATTTTACAACTAAGCACCAATCTCAAGGTACAGGACTAGGACTTCATATGACTTATAATCTTATAGTTGAGGGGATGAATGGTACTATAGAGGCAAAAAATATCTGTTTTGATTATGAAGATAAAAACTATAATGGAGTAGAGATTACAATAACACTTCCATCTGAATAGTTTTAGAAAATAAGTTCCTTTTGTGTACAATCTAGTTAATGAGAAAAAAGGTATATAATTTGAATGAAAAACAAAAAATACTCTCAGAAGTATTTGGACATAAGAGCTTTAGACCTTTTCAAGAAGAAGCTGTAGATAGTATAGTAAGTGGTAAAGATTTACTAACTATTATCCCTACTGGTGCTGGTAAGTCATTATGTTATCAACTTCCTGCTTTACTAATGGAAGGTATTTGTGTGGTTATCTCTCCACTAATTGCATTGATGCAAGATCAAGTAACAGCACTTAAGGCAAATGGTATGGAGGCAGTTATGATAAACTCCTCTTTATCTGGGGAGCAAATCAATGATACTTTTACACAAATTCAAAATGGGAAGATTAAATTTTTATATATAGCTCCAGAGAGATTTTCAGCATTTGGATTTATAGAATTTTTACAATCGATTAAAATATCTTTTTTTGTAATAGATGAAGCTCATTGTGTGAGTGAATGGGGACATGAGTTTAGGGCTGATTATAGAAAACTACGGTTACTAAAAGATAATTTCCCTCATATTCCAATAGCTACATTTACAGCAACAGCAACTTCAAAAGTTCAGTCGGATATTATCTCTAACTTAGCACTTTCTAATCCAGTTGTCTTAAGAGGGAAAACAAATAGAACAAATCTTTTTATTGAAGTAAAAAATAGAGTAGGTAATGGGAAAGCACAACTTCTAGAGTTCCTAAAAAACAAAAAACAACATACAGGAATAGTCTATACCTATTCAAGAAAAGAGACAGAGCAAATAGCACTTTTCTTACAAGAGAAAGGTTATAGTGCAAAAGCATATCATGCGGGGCTTAGTTCACAAATAAGAGAAGATGTATATAATCAGTTTATCAATGATGAACTCAATATAGTAGTGGCAACGATTGCTTTTGGTATGGGGATAGATAAAAGTAATATACGATTTGTAGTACACACCTCTATGCCTAAAACTATGGAGAACTTTTACCAAGAGATAGGTCGTGCTGGAAGAGATGGACTTGACTCTCATACCTTATTGCTCTATACAAAAGCAGACCAGATAAGTAAGTTAGCACAAATCGATGATAGTATGAGTGTTGAGTATAGAACTGTACTAGAAGATAAATTACAAAAGATGTACCAGTTTAGTTCTTCAACTCTATGTCGTCATCAAACCATTGCAAAATACTTTGATGATGAGATAGAATCATGTAAATCTATGTGTGATAACTGTACAAAAGAGAAAGTGGAACAAATAGATATAAGTGTAGAGGCTCAAAAGTTTTTATCTACAGTGTATAGATCAAATCAAAGTTTTGGACAAAATCATATCATAGATATATTACGAGGTTCAAATAATCAAAAAGTATTTCAGTTCAATCATAATGAGTTAAGTGTTTATGGTATAGGAAAAGAAAAAAGTAAAAATGAATGGAATGCTATAGCTGATAGACTTTTTGATATTGAAGCTATAGAAGTTGGTGAGTATAGAGCTATTAAGATTACATCTTATGGTATGGAAGTTTTAAAAGGGAAAGATAAAGTACTCATAGATAGTGACAAAATAGGGATAGTTGAAGAGACTACAGAAGATACACCACTATCAAAAGAGTATTCTCAATTTTTTGAACAGTTTAGAAGTTTAAGAACGATAATTGCTAAAGAGGAGAAAGTAGCCCCATATATTGTATTTAGT
The DNA here is from genome assembly GCA_965140475.1 of Arcobacteraceae bacterium. Taxonomy (GTDB): domain Bacteria; phylum Campylobacterota; class Campylobacteria; order Campylobacterales; family Arcobacteraceae; genus JAIOSF01. The sequence continues at coordinate 384,282 of OZ223244.1, read as the reverse complement.
GATAAAGTATTAGTGGAGTTAAGTGATAAACTTCCACAAACAAAAGAGGAGTTTCTTTCTATAAATGGGGTAGGTGAAGTAAAGTATGAAAAATATGGAGAGAGGTTTTTAGAACTTTGTAAGGAGTGTAAACCAAATCAAAAGAAAAAGCTCTCAAAAACATATTTAGATACTCTAGCACTTATTGGAGAAAATAATTCAATAGAAGATATTGTAACCAAAAGGGAACTACAAAGTGCTACAATTATATCTCATATAAAACTACTGCAAGAGCATGGGAAACTAGAACAAGTTCAAGTAGATGGGCTTTTAGAGCCATTGAAGAAGAGTTTTCCTGAGGATATTAAAAAGTGGATAGTTGATGGATTAGAGATTGATACTATACAAGAACTAAAAGGGAAGCTTTATTTATATGAGGTTTTATTTGATAAAGAAAGGGAGAATAAATGACTGTACAAACAGATGATAGATATAAAATGGTTGAGAAGACTATGAAAAAGTTGGGGTATGATAGAAGTGCCTTAATAGAAACACTTCATACTGCTCAAGAAACTTTTGGATACTTAGAAAATGAGACTTTGAAGTTTATAGCAAGAAGATTGAAACTCCCTTTTTCAAAAGTTTATGGGGTTGCAACTTTTTATCATTTCTTTAGACTCAAACCAAAAGGAAAACATACAGCAGTGGTATGTATGGGAACAGCTTGTTACATAAAAGGAGCTACTGCTATTTTAGAAAGCCTAGAAAGTAGATTTGGCATACAAGCTGGTGAAACTACAAAAGATGCTTTAATCTCTGTTTTAACTGCTCGTTGTGTAGGTTCATGTTCATTAGCCCCGGTTGCCATATATGATAACAAATCTGTAGGAAAACTCACCCTTGAAGAAGCAGAAAAAACTATAGAGGAGCTCATCAAATGATACAATCAATAGAAGACTTAGAAGAGATAGCGAGTAAAAAGAAGTGTACAGAACAAAGTTGTAAAGATGAGTTACGAGTATGTATAGGGAGTAGTTGTGCAGCGCTGGGTTCACAAGAGATGCAAAAATCTTTAGCTAAAAAAGTAAAAGAGAAAGAGCTACAAGGGAAGTGTAAAGTAAAAGGTGTAGGGTGTAATGGTTTATGTTCTGCTGCTATTATGGTCTCTTCATATGATAAAGCAAATGAGAAAGAGGTTATATACGGTGGAATTGAAACTACTGATGAAGATAGGTTATTAGCACTTATTGAAAATGATATAGAGTTAAAGGATAAGCTTCTTGATACAAATACACCATTTTTTACACAACAAAAGAAAATAGTATTAGAAAATGCAGGTATAGTTGATCCAAATGATATAGATGACTATATTGCTCATGATGGATATAGAGCATTATTTACAGCTTTAGAGGAGATGACACCAAGTGAAGTTATAGAAGAGGTAAAAACTTCTGGACTTCGAGGTAGAGGTGGTGGTGGCTATCCTACTGGATTGAAGTGGGAAACTGTTTTAAAAGTTGAAAGTGACCAAAAGTATATTGTATGTAATGGTGATGAGGGAGACCCTGGAGCTTTTATGGATAGAGCAGTGATGGAAGCAGACCCACATAAGATACTTGAAGGTATGGCAATAGCAGGATTTGCCTGTGGTGCTAGTAAAGGCTTTATATATGTAAGAGCAGAATACCCAATAGCTGTTGAAAAATTAAATAAAGCGATAACTCAAGCTAGAAAAAAAGGCATCTTAGGGAATAGAATTGCAAATAGTAATTTTGATTTTGATATAGAGATAAGACTAGGTGGTGGTGCTTTTGTTTGTGGAGAAGCGACAGCATTAGTGGCTTCTATTGAGGGGAATAGAGGAAATCCTAGACAAAAACCACCACATTTAAGTGATTATGGTCTTTGGGGTGAACCTACTATTTTAAATAATGTTGAAACCTTTGCAAACATTGCACCAATTATTAGAAATGGTGGATCATGGTATAAAGCAATAGGAACAGAAAAATCAAGTGGTACAAAAGTATTTGCATTAACTGGTCATATTCAAAACACTGGACTTGTTGAGGTACCTATGGGGATAAGTTTAAGAGACTTAATAGAAAAAATAGGTGGTGGCGTTCCCAATGGTGGAAAACTCAAAGCTATCCAAACAGGGGGTCCTAGTGGTGGTTGTATCCCTGAAATATGCTTGATATTCCAGTAGATTATGATTCTCTTAAATCAGTAGGTTCAATTATGGGAAGTGGTGGACTTATAGTTATGGATGATAGTTCAAATATGGTTGAGGTTGCACGGTTTTTTATGGATTTTAGTAAAAGTGAGTCTTGTGGAAAATGTGTCCCTTGTAGAGTGGGTACAACAGAGCTTACTGAACTTCTCGATAAGTTTATTAAAAAAGAGGCAAAGCAAAGCGATTTTGATCTTTTAAAAGAGATGTGTGTAGTTGTACAAGATGCAAGTCTATGTGGACTAGGACAAACTGCACCAAATCCAGTATTAAGTACTATTAAGTATTTTGAAAAAGAGTATTTAGAAGGGATTAAAAATGATTAGAGAAAAAGCTAGAGTAAAAACCTTTAAAATAGATGATATAGATGTTACAGGAAGATCAAACAGTACAATCCTTGAAATAGCAAACGAACACAATATCAAGATACCAACTTTATGTTACCTTGAAGGGTTAAGTTGTGTTGGTGCTTGTAGAATGTGTTTGATTGAAGTAAAGGGAAGTTCTAAACTAATACCAGCTTGTACAGCAAAGATAAAAGAGGGCATGGAGGTTATTACAACATCTCCTAGAATAGAAAGTCATAGAAAAATGATACTCTCTATGATATTTGCAGAGCGAACACACACTTGTAGTGTATGTGTCTCAAATGGACATTGTGAATTACAAGATTTATCCGTTGAACTTAACTTAGAACATAGTGTAGTCCCATATATTCATAAAAACTTTGATATAGATGCTTCTCACAAAGATTATATGTATGACCCAAATAGATGTATATTGTGTACTAGATGTGTACGGGTTTGTGATGAGGTTGAGGGTGCTCATGCTTTAGATATTTTAGGGCGTGGAATTGATTCAAAAATTATTCACGATATGGATGAGCCTTGGATAGATAGTGAAAGTTGTACTTCATGTGGAAAATGTGTCCAAGTATGTCCAACAGGGTCACTATTTGAAAAAGGTGTAAGTGCTACAGAGATGGTGAAAAAGAAAAATATAGTTACAAACTTAATCCAAATGAGGAAAAATAGATGAAAAAAGTAAGAGTAGGAACTATTTGGCTTGATGGATGTTCTGGATGCCATATGTCTTTTTTAGATATGGATGAAAGATTAGTTGAATTATCTCAATATATGGATGTGGTGTATAGCCCGTATGTAGATGCAAAAGAGATACCTAATGATATTGATCTGTTTATTGTTGAGGGTGCTTTAAGTACAGATCATGATATCAAAATCATTAAAGAGATTAGAAAAAATTCTAAATTAATTTTGGCATTGGGGGATTGTGCAGTTACTGGAAATATCTCAGCTATGAAAAATCTTTTTGGAACAGAAGCAGTTTTGAAAAAAGGATATTTTGATTTAGTTGATCATAACGAAAGTGGAGAGTATCCCTCGCAGATGATACCTAAGTTACTTGATAAGGTTATACCACTCAATGAAGCTATTGATGTAGATTATTTTGTACCAGGTTGCCCAACTCCAGCAGATGCAATCTATGAAGTTATAAAAGCAATTATTGAAAACAAAGAGATAAAAATAAGTGATTATACAAGGTTTGGTAAATAATATGGAAAAGAAAAAAATAGTAATTAGCCCAGTAACAAGAATCGAGGGTCATGCAAAAATCACTATAGATTTAAATGAACAAGGCAAAGTCGATGATGCAAGAATTCATGTAACACAATACAGAGGATTTGAAAAAATGTGTGAAGGGCGTCCTTATACAGAAATGCCAGCACTTACAGCTCGTACTTGTGGAATTTGTCCTGTAAGTCATGTAATCTCTTCTACAAAAGCTTGTGACAATCTTCTTGCAGTTCGTCCACCAAAAGCTGCTAGAAACTTAAGAAGAATTATAAATTTAGCACAAATTATACAATCTCATGCTCTTAATTTTTATCATTTAAGTAGTCCTGATTTTGTATATGGATTTGATGCAGCCCCTGAAGATAGAAATATTTTCAAACTTATGCAAACACATCCAGATATGGCAAAAGATGGTATCGCTTTAAGAGCTTTTGGTCAAAAAATCATTGAAGAGCTTGGTGGGAAAAGGATACATCCAACTTGGATAGTTTCAGGTGGAGTAAGCCATCCAATCACAAGTGAACAAAAAGATAAGATATTAGCTCAAATTCCACAAGCTATGGAGATAGCACAAAAAACACTGAAATATTTTGTAGATAATCTTCATAGATTTCAAAAAGAGATTGATAATTTTGCTTCATTTCCATCACTATTTATGGGACTTGTAAATAAAAAAGGGAATTTAGAACATTATGATGGATTTTTACGATTTATTGATAGTGAGGGTAAAGTTTTAGAAGATGGAGTTGACCCAATATTATACAAAGATTATATCGGAGAAGCAGTTGAAAAAGATAGTTATCTAAAATCACCATACTATAAACCACTTGGCTATGAAAGAGGTATGTATAGAGTTGGACCATTGGCAAGATTAATGTAGCAAATGCATGTGGTACGCCAATGGCAGATAAAGAGTTTGAAAGATTTAAAAATCTTAATAATGGGAAACCAGTATTAAACTCTTTTTATTATCACTATGCAAGAATTATCGAGATAATTTATGGGATTGAGAGAATAGAAGAGCTTTTAAATGAACCAGAGACACTTAGTGAAAATATTCGATCACATGCGAGTATCAATAGAAATAAAGGTGTAGGGTGTTCAGAAGCTCCAAGAGGAACACTATTTCACGATTATGAAGTTACAAATGATGGGATTATTACAGGTGTAAATCTTATCATTGCTACAGGAAATAATAATCTTGCTATGAATGCAGGGGTAAAACAAGTAGCACAAGCGTTTGTAGATGGAAATAATATCACAGATGGTGCTTTAAATAGAGTAGAGGCAGTGATTCGATGTTTTGACCCATGTTTGAGTTGTTCTACACACGCTACAGGAATTGTAACATCACGAATTGAGGTAAGAGATCATAATAAACAACTTGTAGATGTGATACATAGGAGTTAATATATTGAGAAGAGTGATTGTTGGCTTTGGAAATGATTTAAGAGGGGAAGATGGTTTTGGTATTGAAGTTATAAAACAGCTACAAAAGTACCCCTTAAAAAATACAAAATTGATAAGTACTTTTCAACTCACTCCTGAGTTAGCTTTGGAGTTACAAAAATTTGATGAAATAATATTTGTTGATGCAGCCCATAGCGATACTAATCATTATACATTAGCCTGTAATTTAGAAAAAACAAATCAAAATACTATTTCTCATCATATTAGTATTGAGATAATACTTTCTATATTAAATAGTTTATATGATAGTTTTCCAATATTTCAGGTCTATTCAATGTTAACAAATAGCTATGATATAGTAAAAAATCAAGAAAAATACAATGAAAATATATTAAAAACTGTAAAATATATTAAAAATTTATAATATAAGACATTTTTAAGACTAATTAATGCTATAATGACGCTCATTAATTTTAAAAAGGAAAAAAATGAATAAAACAGAATTAATTGAAGCTATTGCTTCAAAATCAGGGTTAACAAAAAAAGATGCTGGTCTTGCACTTGATGCAACATTAGTAAGTATAACAGATGCACTTGTAAAAGGTGATAGTGTTCAACTTATTGGTTTTGGTACATTTAGTACTTCAAAAAGAGCTGCTAGAGAAGGTAGAAATCCATCTACTGGAGCAACTATGAAAATTGCTGCTTCAACTGTAGCAAAATTTAAAGTTGGTGCTAAATTAAAAGAAGCAGTTAAATAGTTTTATCTCTTTTAATTAAAAAGCCTCTTCACTATGAAGAGGCTTTTTTTATGCTAGAATTTTACAAGGTTGAAAATATTTTATTTAGCTCTTTCTTTGTAATATTTTTTTTAAATATTTTATTCCAAACTTCACTTTCTGACTTATATAAAGTAGAATATTTAAAGTTATTTTTATATTGATAAATTTTATTATTTCCATATCTTGATTCAAGTATTATTGGTGAAGAATCTTTTTTATTAAAATATGCTAAAGCTATATTTTCTTTTGAGCTTTCTTTGCTTGATGTTTTTAAAGGTTTATTTAATGATATTATTTTTAACTTATTGGGTGATACTCCAATTTTAACTAAAAAAAGATACTTTAAAAGTGCATACTCTTCAGTATCACCGAATCCTGTTCCTATAAACTCTAATGGAGTTGACCAGTAATTGACTTTTCCCCAATGGGTTTTATCATCTAAAAAATGAAATTTATTTACTAAATCATTTACTTTTACAAGTTTATATAAGATTTTATCTTTATTAAATTTTTCTAAATCACTATTTAAAAAATCGAGTCTTACAATTGCTTTATTTCCATATCTTCTGTTAAAGGTTATTAATGTATTAGTATCTAGTGAGATCATATAAAAATGACTTGCTTGTAAGTTTATATTTTGTGCGATTTTTTTCAATGTATCTATATCATTTGAGTCTTTTTTACCTATAATAAGACTTTTCACTCCATAAGTTTTTAAATCTTTATCTAAAAAAGTATAAGTGGTTTTTGGAAGGATTGAAGTGTATATATATGGATTGTTTTCTATTTTTTTAGATACTTCAAGGAGTTGTATATTATGATATTTTGAGAGTAAGCTAGAAGGAGCCCTTGTTACATAAAAGACTACATCAATTTTTCCCTCTTCAAGAAGATCTAATCCTTTTTTAATTGATAAGTCTAATATTTTTCCAAAATTTATATTATAACTTTCTTCAACATAGGCTGCTGTTACACTATTCCCACTTTTTTTACCACCACATACCATTGTTTTTCCATTTAGGTCTTGAAGAGAATAAATTTTACTATTTTTATTTACAATAATATGAAGAGTTTCTTCGTAAGCCTCATTGATTATTTCTACTAAATCATTTGCCTTTTTATCATATTGTTTATAAAAAATATCTAACATAGCCAAAGCATCTGATTGAACTATTGCAATATCTGCTTTTTTTTCAGCAATAAGAAGCATGTTTTCAACAGAACCTGAAGTTTTTATAACATGTGCTTTGCCATTAAACATTTTTTTATTAAGTTCTAAACCAACTTTATAATAATTTCCAGTCTCTTCTCCTGTTGCAATTATTTTGTCACTAGCATGTGAAAAAATAAGCATAATAGAGAATATAAATATAATTTTTTTCATGGTTTATCTGCCTTGTTTATATAGGAGTATGATAACATTATTTTGTTAAGATAAAGAAAAAACACGATACAATCAACTAATGAAAAAATTATTATTAACTATATTATCTCTTGTAATTATTTTTATATTTATTAATTACAATTATTATCAAAAAAAAATAGAAGAAAAAAATATTGAAATTTATAAAACTCATAGCACAAAAGTAAAAAATATTTTTAGAGAACTTGTTTCACAAAAGCAAGGAAGAACATCAGCAATTACTTATATATTAAGTCAAGATAAAAATGTCATTGAAGCTTTGTTGAAAAATGATAAGTCTACTATTGATTATACTGATACAATTAAAGGGATTGAACAGTATGACAAGTATAAAAATTTATGGATTCAGATTATAGATAAAGATGGATATAGTTTTTATAGGAGTTGGACAAACAAAGTTGGAGATAGTGTATCAGCAATACGAGATGATGTAGCTTTAATGATAAAAGAGCCAAGAGCCATGAATCAGGTTAGTACTGGTAGATTTGATATGACATTCAAAACAATTCTCCCTTTGTATCATAATAAAAAGTTTGTAGGTATGATAGAAGTAATCTCTCATTTTAATTCAATAGCCCAAGAGTTAAAACTTATGGGAATAGAAAGTGTTATGTTAGCGGACAAAAGTTATAAAAAAAGATTTATTAATCCTTTAACTGGATTATTTATTGATGATTATTATGTAGTTAATGAAAATGCATCACAACAATTAATGAAAGATATTAAAGATAAAGGGATAGAAAAGTTTATTTATAATGAAGAATACTTTATATTTAACAAATATTTTATAGTCACTGATCAAATTAGAAATATAAAAAATAAACCTATGGGATATTTTATATTTTTTAGTAAAGTAGAAGATATTGATATGTCGAAAATTCATCAGTTTAAAACTACATATTTTCAACTATTAAGTATATTTGGGATTGTTACTACATTATTATTATTGCTTTATATAAATAGAAAGTTTGTAAAAGCTTTAAATCAAGAAGTACAACAAAAAACTAGAAAAATTAGTAAACAAAAAGAGTATTTAAAGTCACTACTTCAAATATATGATAAAAATGTCATTTTTTCAAAAACAGATTTAAAAGGTTTTATTACACATGTAAGTGAAGCCTTTTGTAAAATTAGCGGCTATACAAAGCAGGAACTTATAGGACAAAATCATAATATTATTAGACATCCTGATATGCCTAAGGAGACATTTAGATATTTGTGGAAAGAGTTAAAAAAAGGTAATAAAGTAAATATAGAGGTTAAGAACCGTAAAAAAGATGGTGGATATTACTGGGTTGAAGCAGAGATAGAACCAGAATATGATAAAAAGGGTGTTGTAATTGGATACAATGCAGTAAGAGAAGATATCACTGCAAATAAAGATATTGAAGCTATCCAAAAAGAGATTATTTTTACTATGGGGTCTATTGGAGAAAGCCGAAGTAAAGAAACTGGAAATCACGTAAGAAGAGTTGCTGAATACTCATATCTATTTGCAAAACTATCTGAACTTAATGAAGAAGATTGTGAGATTTTAAAACAAGCAAGTCCTATGCACGACATAGGGAAGGTAGCAATTCCAGATTCTATACTTAATAAAGCGGGAGCTTTAGATGATAATGAGATGTTTATTATGAAAACTCATGTTGAAAAAGGATATGAGATGTTAAAAACATCCCATAGACCACTTCTTAAAACAGCTGCAATAGTGGCTTTAGAACATCATGAAAGATGGGATGGGACAGGTTATCCAAATGCTCTTAAAGCTCAAGAGATAAGTATATATGGAAGAATAACAGCTATGGCAGATGTTTTTGATGCTTTAGGTAGTGATAGATGTTATAAAAAAGCATGGAGTGATGATGAGATTTTCCAATATTTTAAAGATGAAAAAGGGAAACATTTTGATCCAAAACTTGTAGAGTTGTTTTTTGATAATTTAGAATTGTTTTTAGAAATAAGAGAGCGATATAAAGATAAATTTTAGTGTATAAATTCTTCTGAAATAGTTTCCCCAAAATCCCAAAATAATTTATGGATAATTTTCTTATCTTTTATTTTACTTTCAAACTCTTCATAATCCTGATTAAATCTTTCTATATAATTAAATATATCTCTTAGTACAAACTCTGGCTCAGTGTTGTATTTTGCATTTTTAAAAGCCGCTTTTATAATAGCTTCATCAAATAAATCTGTTTTTTGAAGTATATTTATATCATATTGTACAGCATTTGTAATATATTCTAAATCACCATGAAACTTTTCACATAAGTTATCAAAACATCCAAGTTTACTTACAAATCTTTTATCACTTAAAAGGTCTCTATCAATATATTTTAATATTTTTTGTTTCATATCATGATCAAAAGTATAGTTCATAATATCGATGATAAAATATTTGTTTCGTCTTAAGTTTTGAGCATAGCGTAGATTTTCTATATTTCGTGTAGTTGCCATAAGAGCTATTTCATGATCAAGTTGATAAATCTCTGGCATATGTTGTAATATTGCTGGTTTAAATTTTGATGGGTCATCTAAATTTTCCTCTTTAGAAGCTGCAAGTAGTGCTAAGTCTCTACTAGCTTGTAAATTTTTATCTAGATAGATATAGGTTCTATTATATTTTGCTATTGCATCTCTCGCAAATTCAAAATCACTTAAAAGTTCTTTATTTATATTATTTAAAATATCATCACCCATACCATTATTGAGATGGTGATTCCACATATCTTTTTTTGCTTCATTTTTAGAAGAGATACTATGAGATGTAACTCCTAAAAGTCGTATCATAATATGTTTGTTTGAGTAGTAATCATAAGGGATAGCTTGTAGTAAGAGTTTTTTCTCTTGCCAATACTTAACATTATCAAATATATTATCGATTACTTTTGTCAAGAATCCCCTTTAATTGTAATTATATTATATCTCTAAATGATAACATAAAAGTTACAAAATAAAAATTAATCTTAGTATATATCTCCAATTTTTTCTATTAAAATATCATTGTGATTTACAAATCTATCACATTTTATCCCACCAATATCAAAACAAATTTGCTGCCATAGTTTTGTGTGACCACCATTTTCTCTGTCAAATTTACCAAAATAGAACATAAGAGTATGAGCATATTCATGGGGTAAAACATATTCTATCATGTAGTTTTCATTTTCTTGAAATCTTTTTTTATTAAGTTGAATTTTTATAATACCTTGTTGATAACTAGCTAATCCATAAAGGTTATTTGGTAGTTTATCAGATATGATAATTGGGATATTATAGTTTATATTATATTTTTGTTTTATTGTTTGTCTTATTACTTTATTTTTGTGTTCTAATTTAGAAAGTATCTCTTGAGATAATGGATTGTTTTTGAATTGTTGATCTTGATACACTAAATAAAAAAATAAAATTGAGGAGATTATAGTTATAAGAAGAAATATTTTAAAAATTTTATTCATGGTAGAGAAATTGTATCTAAGTTATTTTAATGCAATTTTAAATTACATTGTTACTTAAAGTTACAAAAAATGATTTACTGGATAGATTTTATAGCTTCTTTACTCTTATACATATTTTTGACATATCTTTTTTTTACAATTAAAGTATCGAAATATTTAAGGAGATAAAATGAGATTAGTTAAAGGGATAGTTGTATCTGCATTGTTAGCTACAGTAGGGTTTTCAGCGGAGTATACTTTAAAGTTTAGTCATGTGGTTAGTGTTAATACACCAAAAGGTCAAGCAGCAGACTTCTTTGAAAAAAGATTAGAAGAGTTAAGTGGTGGAAGAATTGATGTACAAGTGTATCCATCTTCTCAGCTCTATAAAGATAGTGCAGCATTAAAAGCACTTCGAATGAATTCTGTTCAAATGGCCGCGCCAAGTTTTTCAAAGTTTGGGAAGTTAGTACCTCAATTAGCATTATTTGATTTACCATTTTTATTTAAAGATATGGATCATTTACATAGAGTTCAAGATGGTGCTGTTGGTCAAAAACTAAAAGATATGGTTGATGCAAAAGGTTTTATTGCACTTGATTTTTGGGATAACGCTTTTAAACAATTTTCAACTTCAAAAGATACACCAATTTTAATGCCAAGTGATGCAGCTGGACAAAAATTTAGAATTATGAGTTCAAAAGTTCTTGAAGAGCAGTTTTTAGCTGTTGATGCAAATCCACAAATGATGCCATTTAGTGAAGTGTATTCAGGGTTGCAACAAGGGGTAATTGATGCAGCAGAAAATCCAATCTCAAATATCTATACTAAAAAATTTCATGAAGTACAAAAACATATTACTTTATCAAATCATGGTTATTTAGGATATTTAGTAGTTATGTCTAAAAAATTCTGGAAATCACTACCTGAAGATTTACAAGCAAATGTAAAACAAGCTATGAAAGAAGCTACAGCAAAAGAGAGAGAATTAGCACAAAAGTTAGATGAGGAGCAATTACAACTTATAAAAGAATATGGAGAAAAAACAGGTAAAGTTCAAATACATACTATGAATGCAGAACAAACAAAAGCTTGGAAAGAAGCTGTTAGTCCAATCTACTCTAAATTTTATGATAATAAGAAAATTGGAAAAGATTTAATCAATGGTGCAATAAACACAAAATAGTAGTATTATGTTTAGTATTATAGATAAAATTATAGGTTTTATAAATCGTTACATCGCCGCACTAGGAATTAGTGGTGGTGTAGCGTTAGCTTTTGGAAATGTAGTAGCTCGATATGGTTTTGATAGCTCTTTAACTTGGGCTAGTGAGCTTACAGTATATCTCTTTTTGTGGAGTGTATTTTTTGGTGCAGCGTATTGTTTTAAACAGGATGCTCATATCTCAATCAATATTGTCCTAGAAAAGGTATCTCCTGATACTGCTAAAATGTTAATGTTAATTTCCCATACAATCACTTTTATATTTTTATTTGCAGTAGCTTATTATGGATATAAATATGTAATGTTTGTACATGAGCTTGAAGAGATGTCAGTAGATTTAGAGGTAGCTATGTGGATAGTGTATTTAGTAATTCCAGTATCATTTTTCTTTGCAGCCTATAGAGTAGGGGAGAAGATAGTTGAAATTATTAAAACACCTGCAAAAGATGTTTTAAAACAAAGTGAAGCAGAGATGATACTAGAACAGATGAGTGAAGGTGAAAACGAAAAACTTCTTAAAGAAGTAGAGAGAAAAACAGGTGGTATGTTATGAGTATAGCAGTATTATTTGGAATATTTTTCTTTTTGTTAGTTATAGGTTCACCTATTGCTATTGCCTTAGGAGCTTCAACTTTTGCAACATTAGTATTTTTCACAGATATAAACCCTATTGAAGTAAGTGCCATGATGTTTGAGAAAATCGAACATTATTCACTTATGGCAATCCCTATGTTTATCCTTGCTGGTCAACTTTTAAGTAAAGGGAGTAGTGCTCAAAGAATTATAGAGTTTGCAAAATCAGTTGTAGGACATCTTCCTGGTGGTCTTCCAATAGCTGCTATTTTCGCAAGTATTATTTTTGCGGCAGTTTCAGGAAGTTCTCCTGCTACTGTTGTTGCTATTGGGTCTATTATGTTTGGGGCTATTCAAGAAGCTGGATATCCTAAAAAATATGCGATAGGTACTATAGCAACAGCAGGAAGTTTAGGTATTTTAATCCCACCATCTATTGTGATGATTGTTTATGGGGTAACAGCAGAGGTGAGTATTGGTAAACTATTTATGGCAGGTGTTGTACCTGGAATCATGATAGGTATAATGATGATGATAGTTACTTATATTGGTGCAAAAAGATTAGGCTTTGATAGAACTGAACCGGAAACATTTAAAACAAGAGTTAAAAAAATGGGGAATGCTTCTTGGGCATTAATGACTATAGTTATAGTTATTGGTGGTATTTATGGTGGTATTTTTACACCAACAGAGGCAGCAGCTGTTGCAGCAGTTTGGGCATTTTTTGTATCAATGTTTATCTATAAAGATATTAAATGGTCAAATGTTTTTACTATCTTTTTAGAGTCAGCAAAAACATCTGCTATGATTATGTTTATTATTGCAAATGCAATGTTATTTGCACATTTTTTAACCTTAGAAAATGTACCTCAAATGATAACAAATAACTTAATGGAATGGAATGTAGATGCTCTTATGTTCTTAATATTGGTAAATATTTTACTAATAATTGCTGGAAATTTTATGGAACCAAGTGCCATTATTATGATTATGGTACCGTTACTGTTTCCAGTTGCAGTTGCATTAGGTATTGATCCAATCCATTTTGGAATCATTATCGTTGTAAATATGGAGTTAGGGATGATATCCCCACCTGTGGGCTTGAATCTCTTTGTAACCAGTGGTATAACAGGTACTAGTCTCAAAGATGTAGTTGTTTATTCACTTCCTTGGTCTATGACTATTTTATTTGGATTGTTACTTGTAACATATATACCACAAATAAGTCTATGGCTTCCAAACTTGATGTATGGGGGATAACTCCTCTATACCTCAAAACTTATTATAAAACAGGTTCCACTTTTACTACTTTGAACACTAAGTTCCCCACCCATATTTTGTTCAATAATTAACTTTGACATATATAAACCTATACCTGTACCATCGGATTCCTCTTTCGTTGTAAAATAAGGTTCAAATATTTTATCTATAACTTTAGGAGATATCCCTTTTGCATTATCACAAATCTCAAGAAATATTTTATCTGTTTTATAAAGAGTGATTTTGATTTGTGGATTTGGAATATTATCATTGATTAAAGCATCTTTTGCATTGGTAATAATATTTAATACCACCTGTTCAAATTCATTTTGATAGTTATTTATAGAAATCTTGTTGTCTATATTTTTAATAAGAATTATATGATGTTCATTTAACATTGAAGAGGCAATATCTGTGACTCTTTTACAAGAATCAGTTAAATAAAACTTTTCTTTAGTTTTATCGGGTTTAAAAAATGTTCTAAAATCATCTATAGTATTTGACATGTAATCAAGAAGATTTTCTATCTCTTGAGTTTTTTTATCTAACATTGGTTTAGTGAGTTTCTCTAAATTATAGTGAAGCTTTATATTAAGTATGATTGCATTGAGTTCACTTATAGGTTGTCTCCATTGGTGAGCAATTAAACTTATCATCTCTCCCATTGCAATAAATTTTGATTTTTGCATTAAAATTTGTTCTTGTTCTTTGTTTTTTTCAACTGCTTTTTTTATTTTAATATCAAGTGTACGGTTAAGATTTGCAAGTGCTTTTGTTTTTGATTTTACACTTTTATCTTTTTGTGTTATGATAGATTGTACTTTTTTCCCAATAATATAAGCAAAGATAATAGCAATGATACTAAAGAATAAAAAGAAAAATAGATTTTGTTTAATCTGTTTTTCTATTTGTGATGTTAAGAGTTTTTTCTCTTTATTAACATCTTTTTGAATATCATCAAGATAAATGCCTTTTGCTATGATCCAATTAAGTGGTTCATAATAATAAAAATATGATATTTTATTTATAATTTTTGTATCACTTTTTTTATAACTATATTGGACAAATGATTCTCCACTTTTGTTAATATCATCTAAAAATTTTTTTCTAAATGCAAAACCGTTAGGGTCTTTATAGTTTGCAGATAAAAAGTTTCCAACTAAATCTGTTCGATTGGGATTTATCTCCATTCTTGCAAACTTATCACCACCGTTTTTATTGATAAGACTATATACAAAGATATAACTATTTTTTTCAATATCAAAAGGGAGCATCTCAATCCATTTTTTGATGGATTTTTCCTCTTTTTGTATTAGTTTAATATCATTGTTGTATTTATAGTTTATCATGGTAACTAAGCTTTGTATATCATTTTTTAAATTATGTTTTTGCAATGTGATATTTTCATGTTTGAGTTGAGTTAAAGTATTTTCTAATGATACTCTTTGATTATAATAGTAAAATAGAGATATAAAGAATGTATTTGATAATATTATAATAATAATTGTTGACATAATAAGATTTGATATATTTTTATAACCAAATATTTTCATAAGTAGGAGCCTTTGTGAATAGTGATATTTTTAAAAAATTAAATAATTATACCCTATTATTGGTTGAAAATGAAAAAGGGATAAGGGAAAACCTTTATGATTACTTTAGTTTATTGTTCACAACTGTTTTAGTAGCCAAAGATGGAGTAGAAGGGTTAGCCTTATATAACAATAATAAAATAGATTTAATCATAACTGATATTAAAATGCCAAATATGGATGGAATTGAGCTAGTTAAAGCTATAAGAAAAGAAGATACAGAAATTAAAATCATAATTATATCAGCGCATACTGATGTAGATTTTTTACTACAAAGTATCCCTTTGAACCTTATCGAGTATGTTGTAAAACCACTTAATGAAACAAAAATATATAATATCTTACAAAAATTTTTAGAAGGGAAAGATAATAGAGATTTTCAATACAGTAAAGATAAGTGTGAAGTGATTACAAATGGTATAACTCATATTTTAAGTATAAAAGAGAATGTTTTTTTAAATAAACTTATAAATGAAAATCGTATTATTTCATACGATGAGATAGAGGAAGATATCTGGGAAGATAAGCAAATGAGTCAAAATGCATTACGGGTTTTTATTAAAAACTTAAGAAAAAAACTTCCAGAGAATTTTATAAAAAATATCCCAAATTTTGGTTACTCAAAAATATAGATTTCTTTATCCAAATATCAGTATAATACGAAAAAATCATTAGAGGAATAAGCTCATGGAAAAAAAAGGTATTTTAATAATAGGAGCAGGTGGTGTAAGTACAGTTGCTACAACAAAATGTGCTATGAATATAGATACATTTGAACATATTACATTAGCAAGTAGAACAGTGAGTAAATGTGAAGAGATTGCGAAGAGTGTTAAAGAAAAAACAGGTGTAACTATAGATACTACTTCAATTGATGCAGACAGTGTTCCTGCACTTATTGAGCTTATAGAAAAACTCAATCCAAAAGTTGTATTAAATGTGGCATTACCATATCAAGATTTAACTATTATGGATGCGTGTAGTGCGACTAACACGCACTATATAGATACAGCAAATTATGAACATCCTGATGAAGCAAAATTTGAATACAAAGAGCAATGGGCTAGAGATGAAGATTTTAAATCAAAAAACCTTACAGCACTTTTAGGAAGTGGATTTGATCCAGGTGTTACTGGAGTGTTTGTAAAATATATTGAACAAAACTTTTTAGATACTATTGAGTTTATTGATATTATGGATTGTAATGCAGGGGATCATGGGTATCCTTTTGCTACAAACTTTAATCCAGAGATAAATTTACGAGAAGTAAGTGCCAATGGAAGATACTGGGAAGATGGAAAATGGATAGAAACAAAACCACTTGAAATTAGAGTTGATTGGGATTATCCAGAAGTTGGTGTAAAACCATCATATCTTTTATACCATGAAGAGTTAGAAAGCTTATCAAAAAATATCAAAGGTTTAAAAAGAATTAGATTTTTTATGACTTTTGGTGATAGTTATATCCAACATATGAACTGTTTACAAAATGTTGGTATGTTAGGGATTGAACCAGTAGAACATAAAGGGATGATGATAACTCCAATAGAGTTCTTAAAAACACTTTTACCAGACCCAGCTAGTTTAGGTCCAAGAACTCATGGTTTGACAAATATTGGATGTATTTGTGAAGGTCTAAAAGATGGTGTTAGAAAAAAATACTATATTTATAATATTTGTGACCATCAAGAGTGTTACAAAGAAACAGGAGCACAAGCTGTAAGTTATACTACAGGAGTTCCTGCAATGATTGGAACTAAACTTGTTTATAACGGTACTTGGGATTTAAAAGGTGCTGTTAATGTTGAAGAGTTTGATGCAACTGCATACATGGAAGAGCTTATGACTCAAGGGCTTCCTTGGAAAGTTATTGAACTAGATATATAAATTTTTAATACACTTTATATTAAAAAGCTCTATCATTTTGATAGAGCTTTTTTTATTTCCAAAACAATACCACCAAATGGACACTTTTAAAATATAAACTTCCAAAAATCAATTAAGGAGCTTATATGAGTTACACAAAAAAAAGATATATCACTTATATCTTAATTAGCGCGTTTATTATGGTAGTGCCATTTATTACTATAGATGGGAATCATCTTTTACTTTTATCTTTTGAAAAGTTACAGTTTCATTTTATGGGATTTGCATTTAATGTAGATGAATTGTTTATCATGCCTTTTTTACTAATGCTTTTATTTATAGGTATATTTGCTATTACAGCAATGTTTGGTAGAGTTTGGTGTGGTTGGGTGTGTCCTCAAACTATATTTAGAGTTATCTATAGAGATTTAATAGAGGGAACATTACTTGATTTAAGTGAGATAAAAAATAAACAAAAAATTGCTGATTATTCTAAAATATCTAATTTGATAAAAAAAGGTATTGCAATAGTTTTATGGTTTATTATATCAGTGGTTATATCTACAAATTTTATATTATATTTTGTAGCAGCAGAAGATTTCTTTTTGTATATGCAAAATCCAAGTGAACATATATTTATGATTTTATTTATTCTAAGTGTGGCTGGATTTTTAGTATTTGATATACTTATTATGAAAGAGAACTTTTGTGTATATGTATGTCCATATTCACGAGTGCAAACAATACTTTATGATGATGATACAAAGCAAGTTATATATGATACAAATAGAGGTGGTGATATATATAATAGTGGAGAAAAAAGTATATTTAATGTAAAACAATGGTCATCAAATGAAGAGTGTACCACTTGTGAAGCGTGTGTAAAAGTTTGTCCTACACATATTGATATTAGAAAAGGTTTACAAATAGAGTGTATAAATTGTTTAGAGTGTTCAGATGCATGTAGTACAGTGATGGGGAAACTTGGTAAAAAATCGTTAATAAACTGGGGAAGTACAAATAGTGTATTAAATAAAATTACAACTTCTATATTTACTAAAAGAAATAATATGTATTTTATCGCATTGATTTTAACAGTAATACTTGCAGTTGTATTTACAAACAAACAAGAGCCAATATTAGCACATATAAATAAAACAACAACTCTGTATAGTATAAAACAAGATCAAACTGTTACAAATAATTTCATCTTAACAATACACAATAATAAAAATAAAACTTACACTTATGATATAAAGTTAGATGATGAAAGATTTTTTGTAAAAAGATTTGCAACGAAAGAGATAAAAGGAGGGAAAGAAGCTAAATTTATATTGATAGTATCTTCTAAAAATAGATTATCTTTAGATACAAAGAAAGATAGTATATTGAAACTAAATGCAACAATATACGCTAAAGAAGATAATTCAATAGCTATATCAAGAGAACTATCATTTATATATCCAAGCGATAGTAGTTTTAAATAGTTTTGTCTAAGAGGAGGGTAAACATAACCCCCTCTTGAATATTTTTTACTTTAATATCTCCACGAAAACTTTTTTCTAATATAATTTTAGACAAGTATAATCCAATACCAGTACCGTCATTTTTAGTTGAAAAATATGGTTCAAATATTTTATCAATATATTGTTTTTCTATCTGTTTTCCATTATTTTTTATATCAATAATTACTTCAGCTTCATTACTATGTACGACTATGTCGATTTGTGGAGATTCTATATCACTAAGAGCCTCAGAAGCATTTACTAAAATAGATAATATTACTTGAGATAGTTCATTTTTTATCCCCTCTATTTTTACATTTTCATTGATTTGAAACTCACAAGATAATTGAATATTTTTTCTTTTTAGTTCAGCACTTAGAACCGAAATACTATTATTGATAGCTTCTTTTAATAGAAAAGTTTCAAATTTCTTTGATGGTGTATAAAATTCTTTAAAATGGTCTATAGTAGTTGAAAGAAATTGTAATTGCTTATCTATCTGATTTGTTTTTTTATTAAAATATGATTCTTCTAGTTTATTGTTTGAAAACTTTTTTCTTAAGTTCATAAGTATATAAGAGATATTATTTAATGGTTGTCTAAACTGATGGGCAATATTACCTATCATCTCCCCTGTTTTTGCTAGTTTTGATTGTTGTAATAACATATTCTCATAGTCTTTTTTTTGTTGTTGTAGATTGGTATATTTATAAGATATTGATATTGTAAATAATATAGCTTCTAAAGCAAATGCAACTAAAACTATATCAAGTAAACCAGATTCGGTATATATATGTTTAAAGTTAAATACAAAAAGTAAAAAACAAAATATTGACCACCCAATCACATAAACTAAAGTTGGTTTGTGTCCATCTTTTATATTAAAAATAACAGATATAAATAAAATAGCATAGATTACAGTATATGGGATATATTCAAAAAGAATATAGTGATAAAGTGAAGTAAGTATTACGATATTTAAAAGTAGTGTGTTTATGATAAGTTCTTTTGTGTTTTTAATAGTTGGTAGGAATTTACCTTTATAAAATGAGAGTGCAAATACTATAGCACTAAATGTTGCAAATAGTAGAAAAACATCTTGTATAATTTGATTTTCATAAAAAAGATTACTATATAATACGATATATCCTAAAGAGAAAACTTGCATAAAACAATAGCTAATATAGATCAACTCTTTTGAGGCAATATATCTTATAAAAGTATAGATAATAGTCATAAAAACTATACCGAATGTTATACCATAAAACAGTATCATGGTTATATCATAATTCAATTTTGTATCCTGTACCTGAGAGGTTAGAAATAGTATCTTTTGGAAGTTTAGATTTTAAATTTTTAATAACAGTTTTGAGTGCATCTTTTGTCATAACAGAGTCATACCAAATATAATTTTCTATCTCCTCATAAGTTACATATCTTGTTTTATTTTTAATAAGAAGTGAGAGTAAATCTAACTCTTTTGTACGAAGCTTTACAATCTCATTATTCGTAATTAAAGTTTTATTATAGGTGTCAAATAGAGTGTCATGAGAGATATTAACTATATTTGTATTGTTGTTTTTAATATTTTCTATACATATTTTTAAAGCCTCATCAAACTCTTTTTCCTCAATAGGTTTTACTAAATACTTGATGAGTTTGAGTTCGATTGCTTTAAATAAATATTCTTTATCACTATATGCAGTAGTGATGATAACTTGTGTTGTATCATCTTTTTCTCGTATCTTTTTCACAAACTCCAAACCATTTATTTTTGGCATATTTATATCAGTAATAATAATATCTGGTTTATGAGTATTATAGAGACTCAAAGCATCAATAGCATTTGACGCATCATAAATTGTATCAAAATAGTTCTCTAAATATTCAATACCATTTTCACGAGCTATCTCATCATCTTCTACATAAAGTACAGTTATATTTTTCACGAATTTATTTTCTCTTGTTGTGTGTAAAATTTATCTAAAATAGATAGTGTTTTATTGTATCTTTTTTCAAATTTATTTGGACTTATAATAGTTTTATATTATTATCTTATCTCAAACTTCAACTCCTCTAATCTAGCAATCCTATCTGCTGTTGTAGGATGTGTTCTAAACAAATCTCCAAAACTGATATTATGACCACTAAATGGATTGACTATAAACATATGAGCACTCTCTTGTGTTGCGTTGTGCAAAGTTCCTCTTTGTGCATATTGTTCAAGTTTTGATAAAGCTGATTGTAAAAACTCAGGAGCTCCAGTGAGTCTTGCAGCACCTTCATCTGCCATAAACTCTCTACTTCTACTTACACTCATTTGTACAATTGAGGCTGCTATTGGTAAAAGAATAGCTAAAAGTATCATCACAATTGGATGACCACCTCTTTGGTTATTTCCACCAAAAAATGCACTAAATTGCATAATATTTGCTATCCAAGCAATAGCACCAGCAACAGTTGCTGCAATAGTTCCTATAAGAATATCATAGTGTTTTACATGTGATAATTCATGGGCGATAACTGCTTCTATCTCTTTTTCAGTAAGTATCTCCAACAATCCACTTGTAACTGCAACAGCTGCATTTTGTGGGTTTCTCCCAGTTGCAAAGGCATTGGGAATATTATCTTGGATGATATATACTTTTGGCATAGGAATATTTGCTTTATTTATGAGTTTAGCTACTATTTTATAGATATTATGATTTTCTGGAACCTCTTGAGCATCATAGTGAGATAGTACCTGTTTATCAGAGTAGTAATAAGCATAAAAGTTCATACCACCTACGATAATTAAAGCTATCATAGCCCCATTACTTCCTGCAAAATAAAACCCTACACTTACAAATACAACAGAAAGTAAAGCCAATAAAAATACCGTTTTTACTTGTTCCATAATTTTACCTCTTAAAATTAAATTTTTATAATGATAACTAAAAACTAGCACTTGAAAACTTAGAGTGCTAAATTAATATAAACTCTAAATCATCATTTTAACTCTCCACCACTTTTAATAATATCTATACCATACTTATCTCTTATATTTTGTAATGATTGTGTAAGTTGATTTTGTTTTGTATCTTTTTCATAGTTAAGTAAATCCATAGTTGTATGTTTATTTTGTTCAAAATTTGATAAGGTAAGATTGAGTTGTATAATAGCATGTGATGGGTGTTTATCTATTTTATTAAAAAGTTTTATCATCTCTTGTTTTAAAAAAAGCTCACTAAATATCCTATTTGTATTGATAAAATCTTTTGATTTCTCTCCATATTGGTATCTTATTTTGAGTGCAAATGTTAGAGGTTTATGCCCATTTTTAAGTGCTATAAAACTTAAATGTCTACAAAGTATAGTTATCCTTCTTTTTGTCTCATCTCTACAAGATAAAGGATCAAAAGTTCTTCCCAATCCTATAGATTTTCTATCTTTCTCTAGTGCTATATTTTCATTGTCAATTCCACAAACTCTATTGTAAAGTTGTGTCCCAGATTGTCCCCAACTGTAAAATAGTTCTCTTTTTTGCTGAATCTCCCCTAATGTGTTTATATTGTATCTTTTTAATCGTGTTTGATACCCTTTCCCAATTCCTGGAAATTTGGCTATGGGGATATCTTTTATAAAACTATCTACATATTTTGTTTTGACATATTTTACATTGTATGGTTTTGCATATTCTGTTGCTAGTTTTGCTATCCATTTTGATTTTGATATACCTATTGAAACTGGAAGTTGCAACTCTTTTGCTATTTTTTCTTTTAACATTATCCCAAAATCATACACATCATCATCTTCAATCCAACCAGAAATATCTCCAAAAAACTCATCTATACTAAATTGTTCAATTGACGGAATCTCTTTTTCTAAAAGAAGTTTTAGATCATGGGAAAGTTTGTGATACAAAGGATAGTTTGGTGGAAGAACCGTAAGATTAGGACACCATCTTAGAGCTTCAGATACACTCATAGCTGTTTTTACACCATAACTTCTTGCTTCATAAGAAGAAGTTGTTATGATACCTCTAGGGCGTTTTTGTTCATCTAAAAAATACTCTTCAAAACTCATATTTGAAGTAGGGGAGAGAATAGAACTTGTAAAAGCACCACTTATTTGACTTGATACTCTTTGTTTTTTATCTGTTTCAAATATAGAGAGATTACTTCTACCTCCAACTGCTAGGGGTATGTTATGATATTTGGGATTATTTATTCTATGTGCTGATACAAAAAAGCAATCTATATCTATATGTAGTTTCATAGTGTAATAGTAACATATAATTTAAATTTTTATTGAAAATATGACAATTTGTAATGTGATTTTAAATGGCGACCCCGATAAGATTCGAACTTATGTTTCTTGGAGGAAATCCGAGCGTCCTTGGCCACTAGACGACAGGGTCATTTTAGAAGTTGGAATTATAGTATAAGGGGAGTTTATGATAGCTTAAGGATAGAAAATCCTTAAGAGTTTATTTGGTCTTTGATATTTGAAGCTATTTGAGTGATTCTTTTCATCTTTTCATTGTTGCTTAAACTATCATCAATAAGATATTTTACAAAAGCACTTCCAACAATAACACCATCTACATTTTTTGCTTTTTCTTTTGCAGTTTTTTCATCTACACCAAATCCTAAATAAATCGGAGTTGAAGTAGAGGAACGAATATTTTCAACAACTTTAGTTAAGTCTTCACTAGCTCCACTACCTGTAATACCAGCATATGCAACCATATAGATAAATTTTTGACTATTTTGTGTTATCGCTTTGATTCTTTCTAAACTATCTGTTGGTGCTACAAAATCAATAATTGTTTGGTCATATTTTGCAAATAGCTCTTTGTAAGGTTCTGATTCTTCGTGAGGTAAGTCTGGTATGATAGAGCCTTGTATCCCATACTCTTGCCCCTGTGCTAAAAATTTCTCTAATCCATAGTGGAAAAATGGATTCATATAACCCATCCATAAAGTATCCATTTGTGGTGCAATTTGACTAGTAACCTCAAATAAATCTTTGAGTTTAAATCCATTTTGTAGTGCTGTTAAACTAGCTTTTTCTATCACTGGTCCATCTGCAACTGGGTCTGAAAATGGAATCCCTAATTCTAAAGTATCAACTCCTGCTTCTTTCATGCTAAGAGCTAAATCGACTGTGAAATTATTGCTAGGCAAAGAGGCGGTTATAAATCCAACTAATTTTTTCATTTTATTCCTAAATTTATTAATCATATGATAATTTTATATTGGGTACAATCTTACCATAATATACATAACAAAATTATGATACTCAATAAGGGAAATAATGAAAAAACAATCTATTACATCTATACAAAAATCAAAGGGTGTGCAAAAGCTTACTATGATAACTGCTTATGATGCACTTTTTGCTAGATTATTTGATGGAGAAGTTGATTTTATATTGGTTGGCGATAGTTTAAATATGAGTTTCGGAGGAAAACCTGATACACTAAGTGCAACTATGGATCAAATGATATACCATACACAAGCTGTGTGTAATGGAGCAAAAAACACTTTTATTATATGTGATATGCCCTTTGGTACCTATGCTAATATGGATAGTGCTTTTTTAAATGCAAAAAGAGTATATCAAGAAACAGGTGCAGATGCAGTTAAAATAGAAGGTGGGATTGAAAAAGCACATATAGTTAAACACCTTACAGAAAACTCAATAGCCGTTGTTGGACATATAGGGTTAATGCCACAAAACTTTAGAAGTGAAGGTGGATATAAAGTCAAAGGTAAAGATGAAGAAAATATCCAGCAACTTATTAATGATGCCCAAGCAATAGAACATGCTGGTGCTTTTATGATAGTACTAGAAGGTGTTAAAAGTGAAGCTGCAAAAGCTGTTAGTCAAGCTATCTCTATCCCTGTTATTGGTATAGGAGCAGGAGTTGATACAGATGGTCAAGTATTAGTTTGGTCAGATATGTTTGGTTTTTTTGAAGAGTTTAAACCAAAATTTGTAAGACAATATATGGATGGTGCAAGTTTGATAAAAAACTCTGTACGAAAATATAAAGCAGATGTAGTAAATAAGAAATTTCCTTCAGAAGATGAAATATATTAAAGATAAGTATAAATGATTATATTTTAATAAAAAGAAGCTATAATTAATTTTGATTTATAAGGATGGTTTAATGGATAGTAAAAGAAGTATTTTAACAACACTTGCAATAGCAATGGCAGTAATATTTTTAGCAATGATTATAAATGTTACTATGAATTTAAGGGATTTTGGATTTAATAGTGCAAAAACAAAAGCGCAATTAGTTGCAGACAGTGTTAAAAATGGACTTACAGCTCATATGGTTAATGGAATTATGGCCAACAGAGACTTCTATATAGAACAAACAAAAAATTTAAAGCATATCGATGATATTTGGATTATAAGATCTAGTACAGTTAAAAAACAGTATGGTGATGGTCAAGAATTAATACATGATGAGATAGATCAAAAAGTTTTAGAAACAGGGGTTGCTGTTGAACAAATAGAAGAAGAACTTCTTGGTCATAGTACATATAGAATCACAATTCCATATAAGGCGGAGATAACAAAAGAGATAAATTGTTTATCTTGTCATGAAGCTAAAGAAGGTGATGTATTGGGTGTTATCTCTATGGTTATGACTATGGATGATATCAAACAAATGAGTGTAAAAATTATTGCATTAACCTCTTTTATATCATTATTTTTAATTTTATTTATCGTATGGTTTGTAAAAAGACTTATTGTACCTTATCTTTCAATCTTTGATTCAATTAAAGATGTTATGAAAAAAGCACATACAGGTGATTATAGTGCGAGAATAGATGAATTTAATAGTGGTGAAGCAAAAAATGTTTCACATTGGATAAATGAACATATGAGTAAACTACAAAAAAGCTTAGTAACAATTGAAGATAAAATTGACATATTCCTAACTGCACATAAGTCAGATACAGTTGAAGACCCTATGGTGGATGTGCAAAATACAGTTACAAGATTAGCAGATATTTATAAATTTAGAAAAACTATAGAGCATGATGAAAGTATCAGCGATGTTTACAAAAGAATTGCAACAGTACTTGAGGATAAATTTAAACTAGATGATTTTAATTTTCTAGAAGCTGATACTACAAATAAAAAAGTTGAAGTTGTTTATGTTCATAAAGCACTACAATGTGATCCTTTAGCTAAAGGATGTAGAGCTGATAGAACAAATACATTAGTAGACTCTTGTCAATTTAAACAAGTGTGTAATGCAAATAATGATGAAAATACTTATCTATGTATCCCTTATTCTATATCTAACGATATGGATTTTGTTATAACTATAAATACGCAATCAATAGAAGAAAATGAAAAATTAAGAGAAAAATTACCTTTTATACAAGATTATGTAGATGCTGCTAAACCTGAAATTGTAAGTAAAAAACTTATGCAAATTCTTGAAAAAAATGCTAGCACTGATCCTTTAACTGGATTATTTAATAGAAAATATTTAGAAAGATATATTGATGGTTCTTTATATAGTGGTATATATAAAAATGTACCGTGTGGATTAATGATGGTTGATATAGATTTCTTTAAACTTATTAATGATAATTATGGACATGATATTGGAGATATTGCAATTAAAACTATTGCAAATACACTTATCGATACTACAACAGACAAAGATGTAGTTATACGATTCGGAGGAGAAGAGTTTATTGTTATATTAAATGATTGCAATGAAGAGAAACTTCACGATACAGCTGAAAAAATTAGAATAGCTTTCTCTCAACAAAAAATTCAAGCAGGTTCTGAAGTTTTTAGTAAAACTATTAGTATAGGTACAGCATTATTCCCAAATAAAGACCATAGTTTTTGGAAATATATTAAACAAAGTGATGTAGCACTCTACCAAGCAAAACATTCAGGTAGAAATAAAGTTGTGAGATATGAAGAGGGGATGGAATAAGATTGCAATTTGTTAATTATTTTAACCTTGCTTTTAAATTATGCTATAGTTCTCAAAAATAGGATTATAAAGTGGAAAGATTAGTAGAACTAGAAAAAATGACATTTGAAGACAGTAGTGATGAAGTTACACTTCGTCCTAGTGTTTGGGATGATTATATAGGTCAAGAAAAAATCAAAAAAAATTTACAAGTATTTATACAAGCTTGTAAAAAAAGAGAAGAAGTTTTAGATCATATTTTACTTTTTGGACCTCCTGGTCTTGGAAAAACTACACTTAGTCATATCATCGCTAATCAAATGGAATCAAATATGAAAGTAACAGCAGCTCCTACAATAGAAAAGGGTGGAGACTTAGCTGCTATTCTTACAAACTTAGAAGAGGGTGATATTCTTTTTATAGATGAGATACATAGACTCACCCCTGCTATTGAAGAGATTTTATATCCAGCTATGGAAGATTTTCGTCTTGATATTATTATAGGAAGTGGACCTGCTGCACAAACTGTTCAAATTGATTTACCAAAATTTACACTTATAGGTGCAACTACAAGAGCTGGAATGTTAAGTAATCCTTTACGAGATAGATTTGGAATGCATTTTAGGTTAAATTTTTATAATGATTCTGAATTATCTAAAATAGTTTCAATTGCAGCAGCAAAGCTAAATAAAGAGGCTCAAAAAGATGCAAGCTTTGAGATAGCAAGAAGAAGTAGGGGAACACCTAGAGTTGCTTTGCGATTGTTAAAAAGGGTAAGAGATTTTGCTGATGTTGAAGATGAAAATACAATTGAACTTCATAGATGTAAATATGCTCTGGATGAATTAGGGATAAATGATAAAGGTTTTGATGAGATGGATTTAAGACTTTTAGAATTGTTATTATCAAATAAAGGTAAGCCAATGGGATTAAGCACTATGGCAGCCGCTTTAAGTGAGGATGAGGGGACTATTGAAGAAGCAATAGAGCCTTATTTATTAGCCAACGGATATATACAAAGAACAGCAAGAGGACGAATAGCAACAGTGAAAAGTTATGAATTATTTAGATTAACTCCCCCTGTTAATAGTGAAAATATATCTCTTTTTGAGATGGGAGCAATAGAATGAAATTAGATACTAAAGAGTTGAAAAATATCACTTTACTATATGTAGAAGATGATCAACTTATTAGAGAACAAACAAATAAAATTTTAACAAAATTATTTAAAAAAGTTTTTTGTGCATATGATGGAAAAAATGGATTAGAAATATTCAAAGAGTATCAAAATGAAATCGATGTTATCGTAACTGATATTAACATGCCACATTTAAATGGGTTAGAGATGATAGAAGAGATTAATAAGTTACAAAATTCAATACCAACTATTGTTACAACAGCACATACAGACTCTAACTATTTAATTAATGCTATTGATTTAAATGTCGATAAGTATATTGCTAAACCTATACAAATAAAAGATTTAACTATTTCTGTAGTTGATAATGTTCTAAAATATAGAAGAGCTAATAATATAGAAAATCTTGCAAAAAGTTTAGTTTCGAAAAGTTCAAAAGATGATAGCATAAACAATACTCTCTCAAATCAAGTTGAACAACTACAAAAACAAAACAGATATTATAAAGCAATAATCGATAATCTTGTTGTTACTTGTAAAATTGATAAAAATGGTAATTTTGTAGAAGTATCAGATAAGTTTTTACGGTTATTTAACTACTCTAAAGAGAGTATAATTGGAGAAAATATCAATATTTTACAATGTGAAAGTTGTCCACAAGAGAGCTTTCAAAAGTTAATGTTACGGGTAATACATGCAAAAAAAACTATAGTCTCTTCTTATAAACTAAAAATAGGTAATAGCAGAAGTATCACCTCCGATTTAACACTAACTCCTAATTATAATATTGATTCTTTCATAATGGGATATACTGTATATATAGATGTTTTATAAAAATATATTATGATAGTCTATCTTTATAACTTTGGTAATCATAGTCTCTTATAATTTTAAAACTACCATCAGATTTTTTAATAGCAATAGATGGTAAATTGATACCATTAAATGTTGTTGTTTTTACCATAGTATAATGTATCATATCTTCAAGTATAATTTTATCTCCTACTTGAAGTTTTTTATCAAATGAATAATCTCCTATAATATCCCCAGCAAGACAAGTATTACCTCCAAGTCTATAAGTATACTCTTTTTTAAAAGGTTCATCAGCACCTCTAATTTCTGCTCTATAAGGCATAGCAAGAGTATCAGGCATATGGCACTCTGCACTTGTATCTAAAATTGTTATATCCATACCGTTATGTACGATATCTAATACTGTAGCTTCTAAATAACCAGTTTTCCACCCTACAGCTTCACCTGGTTCCATATAGATTGTGAGGTGTGGATACTTGGATTTAAAGTTTTTTAAAACAGCTATTAATCTTTCAACATCATAGTCATCTCTTGTAATATGATGACCTCCACCAAAATTTAGCCACTTAAGTTGAGAAAAATATTTACTAAAATTTTTCTCAAATTTTTCTAGTACTAATTCTAGTGCATCTATATTTTGTTCACAAAGGGCATGGAAATGTAACCCTTTTATATTATCAGGTAAAGTAGTAGGAAAGTTTGAAATAGTAGTTCCTAAGCGACTATAAGTTCCACAAGGATTATATAAATCAACATCTACAGTTGAGACTTCTGGATTTACCCGTATCCCTATACTATTGTTAGAGTTGGTTTTATCTTTATAAAGTTCAAACTGATTAAATGAATTAAAAACTATGTGATTTGATATCTCTGCAATTTTTTCAAATTCATTTGGTTTAAAAGCTGGAGAATAAGTATGTACTTCAAGTCCAAATTCTTCTTTTGCCAAAATAGCTTCATTTAACCCACTAGCACAACACCCTTTAAGGTATTTTTTACAAAGTTCAAAAGTGCTAAACATCGCAAATCCTTTTAATGCTAAAAGAATTTTTATATCTGCTTCATCTTGTACTTTTTTAAGTAGTTTTAGATTATTTTCTAAAAGCTCCTCTTCACATACATAGCATGGGCTAGGTAACATATCATTAGAATTCAAATCCACCGCCACTTCCTTTATTCATACTTTCATAAACAACTTTGATATAAGTATCTCTTGTTTCACATTCTAAAACTTTATCACACTTCATACAAGAATCAATGCTATGAGATCTTTGACACTGTTTTAAAATAACAAGTTGTTCATCTAAGGCTACTTGCCATTTATCTTTTGTTATCTCTTCCATTTAGCAGTAATAGTTTTTAACCATCTCTATTTCATAATTACTTCCAAAAAAACAAGGACTAGTATCGTGTATGTGTGTTGTTTTAATATCCAAAACTCTATTTTGACCATCAATTGCATATCCACCTGCTGTTTCAAAAATATGAGCAAAAGGGAATACCTCAAATAATTGTCTTAATTTTCCTTCAGGTTTATCGCTAGCGCCTGGGTAAGAAAATAATCCACCACCTCGTACAAGAATATGGTGTAAATCAGGTACCATTCCACCACTGTAGGTGAGCTCATATCCCTCTTTAAACATATTATTTATCATCTCTTTATGATGTGGATACCAACATTGTTGTGTAGAACCTGGTGAGTTAATATTTCCTTTGTCTCCCATTGAGATATCTTTTATATAATGAAACTCTTCATTATTTACCCGATAAAGTTTTACACTTTCTCCGTCACAAATAATCATCTCAACCCTTGGACCAAATACAACATAAATTGATGCAACTATATTATCACCAGTAAAGTCGTTTTTATAGATACCATAGATTGAACCAACAGATAAGTTTACATCAACTAAGCTACTTCCATCAAGTGGGTCATATGCTATAAGGTATTCTCCATTTTCATTAATATTTACAATATTATCTTGCTCTTCACTTACGATTTGTTTTACACAAGAGAGTTGTTTAAAATTATTTTCAATAATAATATCACTTTTTATATCAAGTTTTAGCTGAGTGTCTCCCGTTGAGTTTTGTTGTTCACTCTTGCTAGTATCACCTTTTTTAATAGTTTGTTGTATTTGAATTGTTGATTTTTTTATCGCTTCTATAATATCATTCATAGTATTTTTCCTTATATTTTTTGCCCATTTTGTTTTATCCACTCAATAATATCTTGAGTATTATTTAAATCTAGTATCTCCATATCTTTTGGTAACTTTTCTTTATCAATAGAATTATCTGTAGCAATGCAATCACTTTTGTCAAAATAGATATCATTTATAGTATCTCTTTGTACACATATTCTAGGCAGAGGAATAGTTTTTAGCCCCTCTACTAGTAAAATATCAAAATCACCAAACATAGAAGCCATATCTTCAATAGTAGATGTTTCTTTTTTAAATACTGTTGTTCTAGTTGGAGATACGACTGCTACTTCACTTCCTGTTTCTGAAAATTTATAACTATCTTTTCCCTCTTTGTCAAATATAGCTTTATCACAAGGATCATGTTTAATTATAGCAACTTTTAAACCCTCTTCTTGAAGCATAGTTGCTATTTTAACTATTAAAGTAGTTTTCCCACTATTTGAAGGCCCCGTAAAAGCGACCGCTATTCTTTTATTTGTTTTATTCATAAGTGAGATTATACCAAATTGTTTCTTTTAGTTAAATCTATCTTTAAAGGTACATTTTTGACATAACTCTTCAATGGCTATATTATTTTTAAATCCATTGACTATTTGTGTTGCTTTATATGATTGTAAGATATCTTCAAGGGAATTATTGTGGATATTCCCAAGGTCTATTACCCCAAAACTATCTAAACAGCATGGGACAACAACACCTGAGCTTAAAATAGCAATTTGTGATGTCAATCCATGGCAAAAACCATTTGTTGCAGTTGTATCATTTAAATTTGGCCATTTGAAATAGGTATCAAAATCTATAAGAATTTGATTTTCTAATCTTATAGGTTTATCATATTTAGTGTTTGTTAAATCAATATGAAATTTTTTAGATAATAGATTTAAAACTTGTGTATTGAAATTAAGTTCACTATTGTTACTATCTAAGTTCCACAATCTAAAATTGATAAAATTATGTACTTTATTTTTTAGTTTTAAATCAGATAGCTCAAACATAGGTGTTAAATACTCTTCTAGAGATATATTCATCTCATTTTTGTTGTAGCTATTGAGTGAAAAATTTATCTGTTTAATAGCTTTATGTAAAAAAATATTTAAATCAAAATTTTTAAGATAATATCCAGTTGTTGTTATTTCTACTTTCATCTTATGTTTCAAGGCAATATCAAGATAGCTTTCTAGGTTATTTAGGGTTAAAGGATCCCCAAAAACATGTAAAGCAATAGTATGTGTAAAAGGTTGTATCTGAATTAAAATATTTTCAAAAGAGTTTAAATCTATAGTTGCAGGTTTTGTAGATTTTGTTGGGCAAAAAATACACTCTAACCCACAAATATTTGTTAACTCTATATATACCTTATGAAATTTGTAATGCATTTTTTATTAGGTTAATATTGTTTTGAAGTTTTTCAACTCTTGGTTCAAATTCCTCTTTATTTGCATTATAATGAGTTGAACCATCTATAGCTATAAGCTTTTCATCAAAATGCTCAATAGTTTGCTTTTGTATATCTTCATCAGTAAGTCCTAGTATTAGCTCAGGAGTTTGCTTTTCTAGTTTCATAATAGTGTGTTCTAAGGTATATTTGTTATCTATATCAATCTCTAGATAGTTACACATCTCAATATAAAGATTATCTATACTTGAAGCATATCTACTATAAATTGTCCCTGCAAAATCATTAAGATACAAATGAAAATTTTTGTAGTTAGATAAGAATTCTCTATTTTCATCAGCATTTAAAAGAGTGTCATCTTCTTTATAAAGTTTATTATACATATGTGACATACTTAGATAAAGTATCTCGCTACAGTTATTTTGAATATCGTCTAAAAATTGTTTTTTTGTCATTTTTATCCATTTTAGTATCTATTTTATGAAAAAAAAAGAGAGCTAGAAAAGCTCTCTTTCAGATTTTTCTATAAATTATTTTATATTATAGTTTTGGTCCAGCAGATGTGAAATCAAAACTAGTATCTTCTGTCAAGTATTTTTTAAAGTTTTCAATATACATAGCAGCTAATTCTTTTGCTGTTTCATCATATTGAGATTTGTCTTGCCAAGTGTTTCGTGGATTTAATACTTCTGTATCAACACCATCAAGAGTTTTTGGAATTGAAAGATTAAATATAGGTAATGTATCAAATTCACTATTTTCAATTTTACCATCTAAAATACCATTAATACAAGCTCTTGTGTTTTTGATACTCATTCTTTTACCAGTACCATATGCACCACCAGTCCATCCAGTGTTTACTAGATATACATTTACATTATGTTTGTCTATTTTTTCACCAAGAAGTTTTGCATATACAGTTGGATGTAAAGGTAAAAATGCTTCACCAAAACAAGCACTAAAAGTAGCAGTTGGCTTATCAATTCCTCTTTCTGTCCCTGCAACTTTTGCAGTATATCCACTTAAAAAGTAGTACATAGCTTGTTCGTTTGTTAGTTTTGATACAGGTGGTAAAACACCAAAAGCATCAGCACTTAAAAAGATAATATTTGTAGGGTGACCTGCAATTGAGTTTGGTTGGATATTTTCTATATGATTAATAGGATATGATACTCTTGTATTTT
The DNA here is from genome assembly GCA_965140475.1 of Arcobacteraceae bacterium. GTDB lineage: Bacteria > Campylobacterota > Campylobacteria > Campylobacterales > Arcobacteraceae > JAIOSF01. The sequence continues at coordinate 350,725 of OZ223244.1, read as the reverse complement.
CTGTTTTACTTCCATCATTAAAGTCTACATTGCCATTTTCATCACAAACAACATTTTCTAATATAGCACCTTTTTTAATAGCGGCATAGATTTCTGGTTCACTTGAAGCATCAAGATTGATAACTTTTGCATAACAACCACCTTCAAAGTTAAATACTCCATCATCATCCCAACCATGTTCATCATCACCAATTAAAGCTCTTTTGGGGTCTGTTGAAAGTGTAGTTTTCCCAGTTCCTGAAAGTCCAAAGAATAGGGCAGTTCCACCATCTTCACCAACATTTGCAGAACAATGCATTGCCATTTGACCATCTAATGGAAGCCAGTAGTTCATCATAGAAAAAACACCTTTTTTCATCTCACCAGCATACCAAGTTCCACCGATTACTGCTTCATTTTCTTCAACATTAAAAGCAACATAAACTTCTGAGTGTAACCCTTGCTCTTCCCATTTTGGATTAGTAGTTTTACATGCATTGTATATTGTGAAATCAGGTGTGAAGTTTTCTAGCTCAGATGCAGATGGAATGATAAACATATTTTTAATAAAGTGTGCTTGCCAAGCAATTTCTGTAATAAATCGTATCGATTTTCTACTATTTGCACTTGAACCACAAAATACATCTGTAACATATAGATCTTTACCGCTTAGTTGTTGTGTTGAAGTCTTTTTTAGTGAAGCATATGTTTCTTGATCAACATATCTATTTACATCTCCCCAAGATATATAGTTTGAAGAGGGATCAGCATAAGCAAAGTATTTATCTTTTGGGCTTCTTCCTGTGAATATTCCCGTATCTATTATTAATGCACCACTAGAGGCTATAGTGGCCCCTTCATTCTCAACCGCATGGTCTATTAATGTATCTACATCTAAGTTATGATAGACTTGACCTACATTTTCTAAACCAAGTGAGTTTTTAATATCTGACATATTTCTGTTTTCCTAATTTTATTTAAATATTGATAAAAGTACACCAGCAGCAACGGCTGAACCAATTACCCCTGAAACATTTGGACCCATAGCATGCATCAATAATATATTTGATTTATCATACTCTTGTCCCACTTTACTTACAACTCTTGCTGACATTGGAACAGCACTAACTCCTGCTGCCCCTATGAGAGGATTGATTTGTGAATCTTTTGAACTAAGTTTATTCATAAGCTTTGCCATAAGAACACCAGCAGCAGTTCCTGCACTAAATGCTATTAATCCTATTATCATAATACCCATAGTATCTAATACTAAGAATTTATCTGCAGCTAATTTACTACCAACACCAAGACCTAAAAATATTGTAACAATATTGATAAGTGAATTTTGCATAGTATCACTTAATCTATCCACAACACCAGATTGTTTTGCAAAGTTACCCAATGCAAATGCACCAATAAGTGGAGTAGACTCTGGTAAAATTAAAATAGCCATCATAAGTATTAAAATAGGTAAGAAAAGTTTTTCTAAAGGATGTACTTTTCTTAATGGTGGCATTTTGATTTTTCTCTCCTCTTCTGTTGTTAAGGCTTTCATAATAGGTGGTTGTATAACTGGTACAAGCGCCATATATGAATACGCAGCAACAGCAATAGCACCTAACATTTCAGGAGCAAGTCTATTTGCAATAAAAATAGATGTTGGACCATCAGCACCACCAATAATAGAGATTGCACTAGCTTCTTGTAAATTAAATCCTAACATCACTGCCCCAACTAATGAACCAAAGATTCCAAATTGTGCAGCACCACCAAGAATTGCAGTTTTAGGGTTTGCTAGAAGTGGACCAAAGTCTGTCATAGCACCTACACCCATAAAAATAAGAAGTGGAAAGAATTCATTAGCAATACCCATATTATAGATAATACCAAGCATACCATGCTCACCACCCATATTTGCTAGGGGAATATTTGCTAATAAACCACCAAATGCAATTGGTAATAGAAGCAATGGTTCAAATCCTTTTGCAATTGCTAAGTAAAATAATAAAAATACAATAACAAACATGATTAGTCTACCCCATGTTTGTTCAAAAGTAGTCATGATTCTTGCATCAGCAGGATTTGGTTCTGATGTCATTACATCATCACTAGGATTTAATATAGCGTTTATACCTGTTGTTTCATAGAATGAGCTTACTAGTTCACCTAAAGTTTTTGATTGATACTCTTTCTTTTCTGTTTCAATTGTTTCAGTAGCACTATTTGCATAAAGATTACTACTAAATAGTGTAAAAATCATTAAAAACAAAATAGAGATAAGTTTTTTATTCATATTTCTCTCCAAGATTTTATCCACACTAGCCTATAACTACTATAGTTTGACCCTCATTAACTGCATCATTCGGTTTAACTGCTACATCTGTAATTGTTCCAGCACAAGGTGCTTCAATATCAATTTCCATTTTCATAGCTTCTAAGATAGATACAACTTGACCTTTTTCAACTTTATCACCAACATTAACTAAAAGCTTCCAAACATTTCCACTTACTGTTGCACCTACTTGAGTTCCTGCACCACTTGTAGTTGGAGCAGCTGCTTGAGTTTCAGGAGTTGAAGCTGGAGCTACTACTTGAATATCTGCATTACCTTCTGCAACTTGAACACTGAATTTTTTACCATCAACAACTACTGTATAGTTTCCATCTGCCATTTTTTTATCTTCCTTATCATCGTTTTTTGTTTCACAAGTTAAATTTTCACAATCACTTATTTTTCTTACATTTAAAGGAGATTCACCTTTTAAAAATGCAATACCTTTTTCATCACAAGCTGCTGCTATAAATATATTTTCTTCAGTTGTTTCTAAACCTTCAATTTCTAATCTTTCTTTCCAAGCTGCAATAGATTTTTTAACATCATTATCAGCAAAATCAAGTGGATTTTCTTTTGTTGGTTCAAGTTTTAGTTTTTCACTTGCTAGTTTTACTATAGCTGGATCTGGCTCAACTGGTGTTTTACCAAAGTATCCTAGTACCATTTTCCCATAACCTGGAGCTATTTGCTTCCAAGGTCCAAAGTTTACATTTGCGTATGCTTGTTGCCAATAGAATTGTGATACTGGAGTAACAGATGTACCATATCCACCTTTTTCAACAACTTCTCTCATAGCTTTAATAACTTCTGGAAATCTATCTAAAGTACCATTATCTCTCATCATTTGTGTATTTGCTGTTAAAGCACCACCTGGCATAGGAGAAAATGGAATTAATGGAGAAACTTGAGTAGCTTCTGGTGGGATAAAGTAATCTTTTAAACAATCTTTTAATACTTCTTGATATGTTAAAATCTTATCAATACTTAGTCCACCTAAATCAAAGTTACTCCCTTTTGTTGCATGAAGCATTGTTAAAATATCTGGCTGACTAGTTCCACCACTTACTGGTGAGTTTGCTAAATCTATACCATCTGCACCAGCTTCAAGTGCTGCTAAATATGCTGCAACACTTACCCCAGCTGTCTCATGAGTATGAAGTCTGATATGAGTATCTTCACCTAGAAGTTTTCTAGCCATTTTGATAGTATCATAAACTTTTCTAGGGTTTGCAGTACCACTTGCATCTTTAAAACAAATTGAATCATATGGTAAACCACTATCAAGAATTTTTCTTAATGTGTTTTCGTAAAATGCTACATCATGTGCACCTTCACAACCTGGTGGTAGATCCATCATTGTTACAACAGCTTCATGTTTTAAACCATGATTTTTGATACATTGTGCTGAGTATTCTAAATTATGTACATCATTTAAAGCATCAAAGTTTCTAATTGTTGTTGTTCCATGTTTTGCGAATAGTTTTGCATGTAGGTCAATAAGTTCTCTACTTCCAGTATCTAGCATAACAGTATTGATACCTCTTGCTAGTGTTTGTAGATTAGCATCTGGTCCAACTATGCTTCTAAACTTATCCATCATATCAAATGCATTCTCTTGTAGATAGAAAAATAGAGATTGAAATCTAGCTCCACCACCAAATTCAAAATGTTTAATACCAGCAGCAGAAGCAGCTTCTACAGCTGGAAAGAAATCATCCATAAGAACTCTTCCTCCAAAAACAGATTGAAATCCATCTCTAAAAGTTGTGTCCATTATATCTATATATTTTTTTGACATTATTATTAGCCTTTTTGATTGTTATAGTGTATTATTGCTGCAGTGATTGCTGCGATTGTATCTTTGTCGTCAGGGTTATTTGTAGTCTGAGGTTTCCACTGAGATAATTCCTCTTTTGGTTGTTCTGGTAAGTACTTTGCTATTAGTGCTGCTTGAGCCTTAAGTGCAAAAATCATTACTGTTAGAAATAGAAAGACTATTCCCATACCAAGAGCCATAAATTTAAGGGCTTCTGTGACTAAATTTACTTCTTCCATAAATGTTCTCCATTTTATTTTAGTAACCGAATTGTAACTACTAAAAATTAAAATTTCAACATTTTATATTAATAATGCTTTAGTAAATATTTAATGTACCTATAATGTCATTTAATTTTCAAAATTAGCATATTTAGAGAATAATTTCACACAGTTTATAAATAAATGTATCAACTTTATGGCTAATTTTTTTCATATTTTTTTTCATAATATTTCCTTAAAAGTAATTTTATATTTGTAATAATTACATAAAAAAATATTTTTTCCTAAAAATATTGCATTTTGCAATTAAATATTTGACTTTATTTGCAAAAGTATGTATAATTTTACAAAAAGGGGTATAAATGTTAAATATTAATGAAATAATTGAGAAGCTAAGAGATGTACTTTCAAGTGAAAAAAACCATGGAAAAGTTTTTGATAAAGATATTGCTAATGCTTTAGAATTAACAAGTGTAAATTTTGCAACAATGAAAAAAAGAAATAGTGTACCTTTTTCTAATATACTCGATTTTTGCGCTATAAAAAAAATATCTATAAATTGGCTTTTATATGGACAAGACCCAAGTAGTTTAGTTGATAGTACAGATAGATATTGGATAAAGTATTTTCCAACAGTTAGTGTTAGTGCTGGTGGTGGTGCATATGATGGTGAAGATGATTTTGAAAAATTAGATTTACCAGATTTTTTTGTAAATATAATTGGAGGGGAAGAAAATCTAAAAAATATTGAAGCTATAAATGTTACAGGAGATAGTATGGAACCAACATTAAATAATGGCAATATAATATTTATAGATAGAACAAAAAGTGATACAGCAAAAGATGGTATCTATGCTTTTGTAAATGAAAATGGGTTATTTGTAAAGCGTATTCAAAAAAGGATAGATGGTTCTCTTGATATTATTTCAGATAATAAAGAATACCCTATGCAAATAGCTAATAAAAATGATATTACAGTTTTAGGGAAAGTTGTAAGTTCTATAGGGAAAGTATTTTAAAATAATATAGAGTTTAATTAAGTTTATTTTTAGTATTATTAGTAATATTTTTGCTATAATATTAAAATTTAATTTAAATGGAGTATTTGTTTGGACAGTCATCCCCCCTTGTGGTTAGTTTATAAAAAAGAAGGTTATATATGGAATATTTAATCTTTTTATTTGCGTTAGTGATTGGAGTATCATTTTTATGTTCAGTTTTGGAGTCAGTTTTACTCTCTACAAATGCATCTTATATAGCAGTGTTAGAGGATATAAATCCAGCGGCTGGTAAGCTCCTTAAAAATCTTAAAAAAGATGTAGATAAGTCTATCTCTTCTATTCTTATTTTAAATACTTTTGCAAATACATTAGGTGCTACGGCAATTGGTGTAGAAGCACAAAGGTTATTTGATAATGATAGTAATCTTGTATTAGTAGTATCTATCTTTTTAACATTTTGTATACTATTTTTTGCAGAAATAATTCCTAAAACAATTGGTGCTATATATTGGAAAGAGTTAGCCCCTGTTGGTGCTAGAATTATTAATGTATTTATAATTATCACATATCCAATTATAATTTTTACACTTTTTGTAACAAGAAAAATTAATAATAGTAGAGAAGCCGAAACGGTTTCAAGAGAGGAATTAATACATAGTGCTCTTTTAAGTGAAGAGGATGGTATTATTAATGATATGGAATCAGATATTATAGAAAATGCTTTAATGTTAAAACAGAAAAAGATAAAAGATATATTTACACCAAGAAGTGTTGTCTTTTCTGTTCCTAAAGAAACTTTAATACAAGATTTATTAGAGGATAAAAGAACATATAAGTTTTCTAGGGTTCCTGTGTACGATGGAACTATTGATAATATTGTTGGGATGGTTTTGACTAAAAAAATATTCAAACATGCCATTAAAGATCCAGAAGTAACTATTGAATCAATTATGTCAAAAGTTGATAGTATCAATGAAAATATACCTGTTTTAAAAGCTTTAAGTAGTTTTGTAAAAGCAAAAGGTCATATGTTAATCGTGACAGATAGTTATGATCAAACTGAGGGGATTGTAACACTTGAAGATTGTGTTGAAACACTACTTGGTCTAGAAATCATGGATGAATTAGATACTACAGAAGATATGAGAAAATTAGCAACTGCTAAAATGAGAGCAAAAAGAAAAGAGAGGGAAATAGAGCAACAAAAATAATGTAAAGAGTTTTTTAACTCTCTACATAATTTTTAAGATTTCTTCCCACTTTTGGGTGTTTAAGTTTTTTAATAGCACTTGATTCTATTTGTCTTACTCTCTCTCTTGTTACATTAAGATTATTTCCAATCTCTTCAAGAGTTCTATCACTTCTATCATCTAAAAGTCCAAATCTCATTCTTACTACAGCTTGTTCTCGTTCATTTAACTGTCCTAGTATTTGATCAATTTGACCAAGAAGGTCATCATGCATAATATTATCAACAGGAGTTGGTGCTTGAGTATCAGCAACAAAGTCACCAAATTTTCCATCATCTTCATTTCCAATAGGTGCATCAAGTGATACTGGCTCTTTTGTGATTTTAATAACTTGTTTTACTTTATCAACAGTAAGTCCTACCTCTTTTGCAATCTCATCTACATCTGGTTCTCTTCCATTTTCTTGGATACCTTTTCTGATGATTTTATTGATTCTATTAATAGTCTCAATCATATGTATAGGGATTCTAATAGTTCTTGCTTGGTCTGCTATAGCTCTAGAAATTGCTTGTCTAATCCACCATGTTGCATAAGTTGAGAACTTGTAACCTTTTTTGTATTCAAATTTATCAACAGCTTTCATTAAACCAATATTACCCTCTTGGATAAGGTCAAGGAATGGTAAACCTCTATTTGTGTATCTTTTTGCGATTGAAACTACTAGTCTTAAGTTTGATTTTGCCATTCTATTTTTAGCTTCATCAGTAATCTTTTTACCTAATTTAATCTGTTCAAGAACCTCTTTAAGTTCATCCTCTTCTAAATCAAATCCACCTTCACTAGCTTGTGCTGTTTGATAAAGTTTTTTAATTTCCATATAAGTACTAACCATTGTTGCCTCTGGAACCATACCTATAATATCTATTTTTGAAAGTGTTAAAATTTTGTCTAAAAGCTTCTGGTGATTTTCAAGAAGTGTATCATTAAATAACGGAAGTTTATATTCTAGTCTTTTTAATTCTACTTCAAATCCATCTGAACTAGAAAGTGAAGTTTCCATCGCTTTTACAATCTCTGCAATTAATTTACTTGTAGGTCCAAGTTCTATTAAACTCTCTTTAATAATTTTCTTTTTAAAGGCACATTGTAGATCAAATAATAAAACATCCGCTTCATCATCGCTTTTTGGAACCTCTTTAGATACAAATTTAAGCCAGTCTTTTTTTGCTTTTTCTAGTAATTTAAAAGACTCAATGATTTTTTCAGCTCTTTTGTCTAGTTTTTTATCTTTATTGGTTACTTCATCATCTTCAATATCATCAATATCTTCAATATCTTCACCTTCTTCACTATCATTATCATCGTCATCATCAAAGTTTTTAAATAACTCTTTAACTTTTCGTTCACGATTTACTAATGGTTCTTTATATTCAAGAATAAAGTCAATAAGGTATGGAACAGAACAGATAGCATCAAGAATAGTGTTTTCACCTTTTTCCATATTTTGACTAATCTCTATCTCTTCCTCTTTTGTAAGAAGAGGAACTTTACCCATCTCTCTTAAGTACATTCTTACAGGAGAATCTGATCGACTCCACTCTAGAAGTTCTTTATTTTTTAAAAGATCAAACTCTTCACCCTCTTGGTTCTCTTGTCTTTTAATTCTCGCATCTTCTTTTCTTTTATAATCGAGTTCATTTAGTTTTTTTGCATGTTCTCGAGAACTCACTAAGCTTACATTAAAAAGTTGCTTTTGAGCTATTATTTTTTTTACAATTGCACTTGTAGGTGCTTTTGGAAAAAGTAAAATAAGCTTTTCATGAGTTAGGATACCATCTTTGTTTTCTTTAAATGTTTTGTCGATTAGTTTATTTATATCTTTAGTTTTTGCTGCCATTTAAATGTATAGCCTTTTTATTGTGAATTTTTAGGCTGTATTATACCGAAATTTAATTAAAAAAATGATTAATTAATGAATTTTTAGGTAGAATGCAAAATATTTTAGATTGAAGGAAATAGTATATATGAATAAAATTACTGGGAAAGTATGGAATTTTGGTGATAATATAGATACAGATTTAATTATTGCTGCAAGATATTTAAATAGTAGTGATCCACATCACTTAGCAAAGTATGTGATGGAGGATGCAGATCCTACTTTTGCTACAAAAGTACAACCTGGCGATATAATAGTTGCGGGTGAAAACTTTGGTTGTGGTAGTAGTCGAGAACACGCTCCAATAGCTTTAAAAGCTGCAGGTGTTGCTGCAATTGTTGCACCGAGTTTTGCAAGAATTTTTTATAGAAATGCTTTTAATATGGGATTACCAATATTTGAGTTACAAGATGCAATAGAGATAAAAGAGGGTGAATTGATATCAATTGATTTAGATGCAGGAACTATTGAAAACATTGATAAAGAAAAAACATACAACTTTACTGCTATTCCTCCATTTATGCAAGAACTTTTAGCGACAGGTGGATTAATGAATTATGCAAAAAAGGAAGCTCATGGCAAATTATAATATCTCTTTAATAAAAGGTGATGGTATAGGTGTAGAGATCGTAAATGAAGCTGTAAAAGTTTTAGAAGCGGTTGGAGCTAAGTTTGATATTAAATTTAATTATAGTGAATATTTAATGGGTGGTTGTGCTATTGATGCAACAGGTAATCCATTACCTCAAGAGACTATTGATGGTGTATTAAATAGTGATGCCTGTTTATTTGGAGCAATTGGTGGTCCAAAATGGGATTCACAACCTAGAGAACTTAGACCTGAATCTGGACTTTTAAGATTTAGAAAAGAGATGGGTGTATTTGCAAACCTTAGACCAGCTGTTGTATATGATGAATTAGTAGATGCTAGTAGTTTAAAACCAGAAGTTATCAAGGGTGTTGATATTATGGTTGTAAGAGAACTTATTGGTGGAATATACTTTGGAGAACCTAAAGGTAAAACTGAAACTAAAGGTTGGAATACTATGGTTTATACAGTTGAAGAGATAGAAAGAATTGCTCATGTTGCATTTAAATTAGCAATGAAAAGAGACAAAAGAGTTTGTTCTATTGATAAAGCTAATGTTCTTGATGTATCCCAACTTTGGAGGGATACAGTTGAAAAAATTGCTGTTGAGTATCCAGAAGTTGAATTATCACATATGTATGTTGATAATTGTGCAATGCAACTTATTGCAAATCCAAGACAATTTGATGTTATTTTAACAGGAAATATTTTTGGAGATATTTTAAGTGATGAAGCTTCTATGTTAAGTGGAAGTATCGGTCTTTTACCATCAGCTTCTACAGGGCTTAAAACAGCTGTTTATGAACCAATTCATGGCTCAGCTCCTGATATAGCTGGACTTGGTATTGCAAATCCAATTGCAACTATTTCAAGTGCTTCTATGATGCTTAGATACTCTTTAGATGAAGAAGCTGCTGCTGATGCAATTGATGCTGCTATTAAAAAAGCTATGGCAAATGGTTATAGAACAGGGGATTTAGCTGCTTATGACTGTAAGGAACAAGTTAATTGTTCACAAATGGGTGATATAATCGCTAGCTATATATAATAGTTTATCACTTAGATACAAAAAGGGGAAGGTAAAACACTTCCCCTTTTTTAATAGTTAATATTTTATTAAAACAGTTCTACTTGAACCTTCTCTTGGAATCTTATAACTTGATCTCTCCCTTTCTCTTTTGCCTCATAAAGTGCAATATCTGCATTTTTTAGCACTATATCAAAGTTTGTAGAGTCTTCAGGAAACATAGAAAATCCAATACTAATAGTCTTTCTTAATTTATTTCCAGCATATACATTAATCTCATTTTTACTTACTTTTGTTCGTATTTTATTTGCCACTTCAAGTACAGACTCTTCATTATCTACTCCAATGAGAAGTATAATAAACTCTTCCCCACCATATCTTACAACTATATCTGATTCTCGTACATTTTCACTTAATATTTTCCCTAATTCTTTTAAGACTAAATCACCAATATCATGACCATATTCATCATTTACAGATTTGAAATGATCCATATCAAGCATTAATACACCAATTTTAATATTTTCTCTTAATGCTTGTGGAACTAGTTTCGTTAAATGTTCATCAAGAAATTTTCTGTTGTAGAGGTTTGTTAATCCATCTCTAAATGCAGATGATTTAAGAGCTTCAAGTAGAAGTTTTACAATTAAAGATGGTGTTGCTTCCATAAAATAATTTTTAATAAGTGGTATATTTCTTACTAGTTCATCTAATTCTGCTTTTGTATCTAAGATAAAATTAATAATCAATATAGATTGGTCACCAATATCAATTGAAGTACAATAGTAAAGTTTTTCAGTATTAGTAAAATGAGGACACACAGAGTGATCTTGTACACTCATTACATCATTAGTACTTCTAACAACTCTACATAGATCAGGATTGTTTTTAATAGTTTCAACACAATAGTTAATATTATTTTTTGAATACACTATTTCTGTTTTATTATTTTGATAATTTTGTTCCATAAAGTTAAAGTTTTTTAATCTAAATCTATTATTTAAAACTTCACCTAATCTACTATATATTTCATATTTGTCTTTATCTACTTCAATCTCTTTTTTAAATTGATAAATATCAGATAAGTCCCCTATAATTCTTTGTGAATTCAACAGTGGATTATTGGTATGATACATTTGATTTCCAATAAAAATATTCAGCTTATTATCTATATCTGTAAATGTAGTACTTAATCCATTTACAAGTTGGTTATATTCATTTATTAATTGTTCTGATTCATCAGACAAACCTTTTCTTTTGATGATATTTGTAAATATACCATTAGAGATATTTTTTATTTTACCACTTAACTCATCAATAGTCTCTAAGTGTGGTTTTAATGCTTTGTTTGCAAAAAACAATACTAGAATTATAGCAACTAAGGTAAATAGCATAATCATAATAGCAAGTCTTAGACCAGAGATTCTAATATCTGATATATCCATTACAATACTAACAGCACCTAGTGTTTCACCATAAGATACATCATGGCAACTAATACAGTTTGCAATATTATTTTGTTCTGCTTTATATGGGATAGTAACTCTTACAGTTGTTTTGTCTAAAGTTTCATTTAGAATATATTTCATCTGAGAGCTATTTAAAACCTCTATATCAACCTTATCTCTTGGTTTTTCTAATCTTGTAGGCTTTCCATATTGTTTAATAACATTATCACCTCTTATAATCCAAAGTTTTTCAATATTTTCAATATCAGATACTGAGTTTATATAGATATCTCTTTGGTGCATATTTCCATTAACCATATAGGAAGTTAAACCATTTTTTATAACTTCTGAAACTGATCTTGCTTTATCTATAGCTGATTGAATACCATGATTTCTAAAATTTAATGACTCTATAATTGTTAGACCAATTCCAACAAGTAACATAATGATGATAAGTTTAATTAATACTTTTTTTTTCATTTATAATCCATTTGTGAAACTAAAATAGTTCAATAAAATTTTCCTCTTCCTCTTTAAATCTCAATACATTGTTTCTTCCAATATCTTGTGCTCCAATAAGAGCAGTTTCTGCATTTTTTACAATTATATTTATATCAGTTGAGTCTTCTGGAAACATAGATACTCCAATACAAACAGTTTTTTTAAATTTGTCATTATTAGGAGATATTAAATAAGTTTGGGCTAACTTTTCTCGCAAGTGATTTGCTAACATCATAGTTCGCTCTTCAGTATCAACATTTATCAAAAGCACTAAAAATTCGGCACCACCAAAACGAACAGCAATATCAGAAGATCTAATGTGGTGTTTAATTGTATCTGCATACAGCTTGAGAAACTGATCACCAAAGTCATCACCATGTTCGTCATTTACAGCTTGAAATCGATCAATATTAATAAGCAAAGCACCAATATTCATTTTTTCTCTAAGTGCTAGTGGAATCAATGTTTTCATCTCTATATTAAAAGATATTCTATTTTCTAATTTAGTTTGAGGGTCTATCATTGATGAGTTTTTGAGTTCTAAAAGTATATATTGAATATAGATAAGTTGTATAGTCTCTTTAAAATAACTATTAAGAGTGAGTTTGTTATATTCTGTTAGATTTTTATCGCAAAAAGTTATTTTCATAATAGATTCATTAGAAACTTTACTTGTATAGTTATATTGTTTATTACTCAAGCTTCCTTGTTGATAAAGGATTTTCTCTTGATTGTCTGTAATCAGTGTTATTGTAAAACACTCTATTGAAAACTCTTTTTTTAATTCTTTTGCAATTTTTTCATAAAGTACATCAATTGATAAGTTATCCTCAATAGAATGTTTAAAAAGGTTAATATGTGTCAATTTACCAATAATATCTCGAACTTCATCAATATGTACTTTATCTACAATTTGATTCAGCCTTTCAATCAAGGTGTTGTTTTGAGTCATCAAAGTAACCTAGAGGTAATTAAGCCAAGATTTCAATGAAGAGATCTGTTTAAAGAGTGTTGTACTATTTCCATGTCCTGGATAAATATTGATATCCTTTTCCCATTTTAATATTTTGTGAATACTTTGGATCATATCATCAGGATTAGAATATGGAAAATCAACTCGTCCAATTGAACCCTCAAATATAAAGTCACCACTAAATAGAGCATCGCCTATTTCTATAGCACTACAACCAGGAGTATGACCAGGAAAATGGTGAAATTTCACCTCAATCTCATCAATAGTAAAGCTTTGGTCTTTAATAACAGCAACATCCTCTTGGCTTTTTGGTGTTCCTTGAGAGAAAGGATCATCTTTTAACATAAAACAATCATCCTGTGGACAATAAATTGGTATGTTGAATTTTTCTTTTACAACACTGTTACTCCATACATGGTCAAAATGTCCATGTGTGTTAAGAATTGCAATAGGATTTGAACAATTTTCAACAATCCAATTAAGAGAGTCTACACCTGGGTCAATAATAATATCTTTACCATCAATTGTTACAATATAACAGTTGGTTTGATATGGTCCCATTGGTGCAGATTTAATATTCATTATTTGAACCACCCTTTAACAGTATCAAAAATACCACTAAACATATCTTCATGCGGTTTTGATTCTATCCCAAAACTTTGTTGTAGCTTTTCTAAAAGTTCTCTTTGTTCGCTATTTAAACTCTCTGGATAAAGAATTTTAATTTGAACTATAAATTTCCCTTTTCCATAGCCGTTTACACTTTTTACACCTTCACCTTTGAAAATAAATTGTTGTTTATCTTTTGCACCAGCAGGTATTTTTACTTCTATTTCCCCTTTTAAACTAGGTACTTTTATAGTATCACCCAATGCAATTTGAGTAAAAAATATTGGTACTTCAAGATAAATATCATCATCATTTCTTATAAAGTGTTTGTCCTCTTTTACATTGATTAAGATATATAAGTCACCTCTTGAACCATCTGGTGCAATATTTCCTTTTCCACTTACTCTGATTCTATTTCCATTATTTACACCCTCAGGGACATCTACAGTAAAACTTTCCTCTTTTTCATGATATCCAAGTCCAGAACAGTCAGAACATTTTTCACTTACAGATTGTCCTGTCCCCTCACAATGTGGACAAGTTTGTGCAAAAGTCATAAAACCTTGTCTCATATGTACTTGTCCTTGACCATTACAGGTACCACAAGTTGAGAGTTTTCCACCTTTTGCACCAGTTCCTTTACAAGAGTTACAAGCAGTTTTATATTTAAATTTTATCTCTTTTTTTACACCAAAAATCGCTTCGTTGAAGTCAAGGTTAATATTTGTTTCAGTATCTAAATTATAGTTATATGTTTTTCTTTGTCTTTGACGACCTCCGCCACCAAAACTACCACCAAACATCTCTTCAAAAATGCTTCCTAAATCATCAAATCCACCTCTAGAGAAACCACCACCTTGTCCATGACCTTCTAATCCATCTTTACCGTATCTGTCATAGATAGCTCTTTTTTCATCATCACTTAAAACTTGATATGCTTCATTTACAGCTTTAAAATTTTCTTCGGCTTCGCTATTTCCAGGGTTTTTATCTGGATGGTATTGCATAGCCATTTTTCTATATGCTTTTTTTATAGTGCTTTTATCGGCACTTTTTTCTATTTGTAAAATTTCATAATAACAAAGTTCTGTCAAGTCTATTCCTTTTTTCTATAATTTATAATAGGTGATTATTTTATCTAAATTAAGCTATAATGAATCTTATGAATAAAGGATTAGAAAAATTTTATGACCTTGTAGAGTCTTTTGAGATGCTACCCACTATAGGTAAAAAATCTGCAATTAGATTAGCATATCATATAGTCACAGAAAATACCTATACAGGTATGAAATTAGCACATAGTATTGAAACAGCTATTAGAGATATAAGACAGTGTACTCAATGTAATGCAATGAGTGAGAATGAGATATGTGAAATATGCCTTGATACTGATAGAGATAATGCAAAATTATGTATTGTACAAAGTGCAAAAGATATATTTATCATTGAAGAATCAAAACAATTTAGTGGAAAATATTTTGTTATAGAGTCTCTTGAAGATGATATAATTAAAAAATTATTAAATCTAATTCACTCTGTTTGTGTTGAAGATATCCTATTTGCAGTAACACCTAGTTTAGCAAATGATGCTTTTATATTATACATTGAAGATAGGTTAAAAGATAAAAATATTAACTTTACAAAAATAGCCCAAGGTGTTCCCACTGGAGTTAGTCTGGAAAATGTGGATATATTATCACTATCTAAAGCAATTAATGGTCAAATTAAGATATAGTTTTTATCTTAATTGATAAACCTTTTTTTGGTTTTATAATACCCTTCAAATCTATTAATAGTTTTGTTTTTTTCAATCTCTTCCAATGGTTTTGGAAGAGATTTTGTTTTACTATCTGCTTTTATAGTAACTTTAGGTAGTTTTGATTTGTTTTTTGCCATACTATTTTGATGCTACAAATTTTTTGATTCTATTTATACCATCTCTTATAGTAGCTTCATCTGTAGCAAAAGATAATCTAAAATATCCCTCTAATCCAAAAGCAAGACCTGGTACAACAGCAACGCCTACCTCTTCTAAAAGTCCTTTACAAAACTCCATAGAATCATTTGATACAGCTTTGATATTTACAAATAGATAAAAGGCTCCATTTGGTTTTACAACAGATAAACCATCAATTGCACTCATAAGTTCAATAGCAATATCTCTTCTTTTTTCAAACTCAACTCTCATAGTTTCTATATCTTTATCAGCACTTCCATCAAGAGCTACAATGGCAGCAGCTTGTGTAATAGAGTTGATATTTGATGTAGATTGAGATTGGAGTTTTTTCATAGCTTTAAATAGTTCTTTATCTTTAGTTGCAAGGTATCCAAATCGCCATCCAGTCATAGCAACAGCTTTACTTAAACCATTTACTGTAATTGTTCTATTGAACATATCTTCACTTACACTTGCAACAGCTGTAAAATCACTATTATCATACATAAGCTTTTCATACATTTCATCACTAATTACAGTTATATTAGTTCCTTTTAAAACTTCACCTAAAGCTAAAATTTCCTCTTTTGTATATACAGAACCTGTAGGGTTCGAAGGAGTTGTTAAAACTAACATTTTTGATTTTGGAGTTATAGCCTCTTTTAACTGTTTTGGAGTAATTTTAAATTGTGTTGTATCATCAGTGATAATTTCAACTACTGTACCACCACTATATTTTACTTGCTCTGGATATGTTACCCAATAAGGTGCAGGAATAATTACTTCATCCCCTTCAGATATTCCAGCTTGAAAAATATTAAATAATGAGTGTTTTGCCCCAACACTAATAATGATTTCTGATGGATCATAATCTAAACCATTGTCTTTTTTTAGCTTGTTTGCAATTGCTTCTCTACATGCTAATGTACCCTCTACAGCTGTATAAGTTGTTTCATTATTATCCATTGCTTTTATAGCGGCATCTTTAATAATTTGAGGTGTACCAAAATCTGGCTCTCCTGCACTAAAACTTAGTACATCTTTCCCTTGTGCTTTTAAATCTTTTGACAGGTTTGTAATAGCCATAGTGATTGACTCAGAAAGTAAGTCCATTCTACTTGCAATTTCCATATATTGTTCCTTTTGAGAAGTTCATTTTATTTTGTGGCGAATTATACATAAATATTAATCAATATTTTATTAAATTTAAGATAGCCTAATATAAAAATTTTAGGAATTTAAATGAGATTAATTATAATTGGATTATTTTTAGGTTTGATTTTTGTAGGATGTGGATATAAAGCAGATCCAGTTTATGTAGATGAAGATAAAACTGAACAAAAAGGTGAAAAGTAATATATGATATATGATTATTTGATTGTTGGAAGTGGAGTTGCTGGGCTAAATGCTGCAAGACTTATACCAAAAGATAAAAAGGTATTGGTAGTGTGTAAAAAAACACCTTGGGAGTGTAATACATTCTGGGCGCAAGGTGGTGTTGTACGAGCAAGAGATACTCAAGATATACCACTTCACATACATGATACTATGGAAGCCGGTGTAAACCTAAATGATATTAAAGCTGTAGAGACTTTAAGTGAACACTCAATTGAGGCTATTGATGATTTAATAGATAATGGTTTTTTGTTTGATAAAAATGCTAAAGGTGAATTAGCTTTTACAAAAGAAGCAGCACACAGTACAAGTAGAATATTACATGCAGATGGTGATGCAACTGGAAGAATGTTACATATGTTTTTACTTGGACAGTGTCCTCATGAAGTTGTGACAGATTCTATTGTCATAGATTTATTGTATGAAGATAATATATGTTATGGAGCTCATCTAATAGCCAATGGAAAAGATAAAATAGTTTATGCTCATAATACAATCTTAGCAAGTGGTGGGGTAGGTTCAATATATAGATACCATACAAACTCAACTACAATTGCAGGAGATATTCAAGGGATATGTATAGAAAAAGGTTTAGCATTAAAAGATATGGAGATGATGCAATTTCATCCAACTGTTTTTATAGAATCAGATTTACCTAGAAAACAACTTCTTACAGAAGCCTTAAGAGGTGAGGGGGCTATTGTTGAAGATGAGGATGGATATGCTTTTTTAAAAGATTATCATGAAGATGCAGAGTTAGCACCAAGAGATGTTGTAAGTCGTGCTTTGTTTGATTATCGTAAAAAAACGGGTTCCAAAATATATCTATCTTTTAAAAACTTTGAAAAGAATGTATTTAAAAAAAGATTTCCAAATATATATAAAGACTTGATGGATATTGGATACGATTTACCATTTGAAAGAGTTCCTATAAGTCCAGCTTTTCATTATAGCATGGGAGGTATTGAAGTTGATCTTAATTCAAAAGTGAAAACTACAAAAAACCTTTATGCTATTGGTGAAGTTGCTTGTACAGGTGTTCACGGTGCAAATAGATTAGCTTCAAACTCACTTCTTGAGGGACTCGTTTTTTCTAAATTAGCAGTAGAAAATTGTGAAAAAAAGAATTTTAAAATAGATTTAAATAATTTTAAAAATAAAGATAATCAACCACATTATGAATTACAAAAAACAACAGATAAAGCTATAAAAAATGCTTTAAGAAATTTAATGTGGACAAATGTAGGGATAGTGAGACAAAGGCAAGACCTTATAGATGCTTTAGAAGAGGTAGAAGGGTTTTTAAATGAGAAGGTTGGTCGATTACTTTTTTTAAGGTTACTTACGGCAAAATCCATTATTCAAAGTGCTGTAAATAGAAAACAATCTATAGGGGCACATTATATTAAGGAGAAATAATGTTTAAACTACTACTAGTTAGTTTATTGAGTGTATTTGCAGTTGCAAGTAGTGGAGGTGATAGTACAGCTTCTGGAATTCCAGATATTACTATGACTTGGGTAGGAATATCTGCTTTAATCATATTTGTTATAGGGTATTACTTTGTTGCAATGGAAGAAAAATACCATATAGATAAGGCTAAGCCAGCACTTCTTACAGGAACTTTCTTATTTATGCTGATTGCGTTTTATTATGCATTGAATGGTATGGATATGGATCTTGTACATACACAAGCACAACATCTTATTTTAGAGATTGCTGAAATTTTCTTTTTCCTATTTGTAGCTATGACATATATTGAGTCAATGATACATATGGGAGTATTTGATAAATTAAAATACAATCTAGTTTCAAAAGGGTACACATACAAAAAACTATTTTGGGTTACAGGTATTTTAGCATTCTTTATCTCACCAATCGCAGATAACTTAACAACTGCATTGATCCTTTCTACAGTTCTTATTACAATTGAGAGAGAAAATAAATTGTTTTTAATTCCAGGTGCTATTAATATCGTTGTTGCTGCAAATGCTGGTGGTGCTTGGTCTCCATTTGGTGATATCACAACACTTATGGCATGGACAGCAGGAAAAGGTGCATTTTCAGATTTCTTATTTTTATTCCCAGCTTCTATTCTTGGATACTTAGTAACAGCAGTGCTTTTATCAAAAGTTGTTCCAAATACTGTACCTGATTTTGATGTAACTACAGAAAAAAAACCTGAGTTAATGATAGGTGCAAATGTAGTTATTGGACTTGGAGTATTTACAATTTTCTGTGCTGTAATGTCTCATCAAGTTCTACATCTTCCAGCTATGTGGGGTATGATGTTCGGTTTAGCATTATTAAAAATATATTCTTATAGACTTAAAAAAGTTCATAATACAGAGTTTAATGTATTTGGTGCTATGGCAAAAATTGAAAACAATACACTGTTATTTTTCTTTGGTATTTTAGCAGCAGTAGGAGCATTGTATTTTATCGGATGGTTAGCATTAGCAGCTGTAGTATATGACCCACATGTATTAGGTCCAACTTGGTCAAATATTGGTGTTGGTTTCTTATCTGCAATTGTAGATAATGTTCCTGTTATGTCAGCAGTTTTAAAAGCAAACCCTGATATGGCACATGCTCAATGGATGCTAGTGACACTTACAGCTGGTGTTGGTGGTTCATTAATATCTTTTGGATCAGCAGCTGGTGTAGGAGTTATGGGTAAATTACCAGGTGTTTATACATTTGGTGCACATATGAAATATGCTTGGACAATACTTATTGGGTATATTGTTTCTGTAGCTATTTGGTATGGACAGTTTATCGTCTTAGGAATTGGTGCCTAATCAATTCTTATTTTAAAAAAGGCTAAGGAGAAATCCTTAGCCTTTTTTTTTACCTTTTTTTTGGTATAATCCACACAACTTAGAGTAATTTTAAAGGATTTTATTTGAAACATGTACCAATATTAGTTTTAGACTTTGGAAGTCAATATACACAACTTATCTCAAAAAGATTAAGAAATAGTGGATTTTATTCTGAAATAGTTCCATTTAGTGAATCAATTGAAGATATAAAAGCAAGATCTCCAAAAGGGATAGTTTTAAGTGGTGGACCTGCTTCTGTTTATGCTGATGATGCATATAAGGTTGATGAGGCAATTTTTGATTTAGGATTACCAATACTAGGTATTTGTTATGGGATGCAAACAATTGCACATTATTTAGGTGGAAGTGTAATTCCAGCTGATCATCATGAATACGGAAAAGCAAAATTAAAAGTTGAAGATAGTAGTTGTCCAATATTTAAAGATGTAACAGATAATGAGATAGTATGGATGTCTCACGGTGATAGAGTTGATACTTTACCTACAGGATTTAAAATAATTGGTACAAGTGAAAATTCACCATATGCAGCTATTGCAAATGAAGAAAAAAATATTTATGCATTTCAATATCATCCAGAAGTAACCCATTCAGTTGAGGGTGCACACATGCTTACAAATTTTGCAAAATACATTTGTGGTTGTGAAAAAAATTGGAATATGGGTAACTTTGCAAAAGAACAAATTGAAAAAATAAGAGCACAAGTTGGTGATAAAAAAGTTCTTTGTGGTGTAAGTGGTGGAGTTGATAGTTCTGTTGTTGCTACACTTCTAGCAGAAGCTATTGGCGATCAACTAGTTCCAGTATTTGTAAATAATGGACTTTTAAGAGCAAATGAAGTTGAAGATGTAGAATATATGTTTGCAAAAAGAGGGATTGGGCTTATCACAGTTGATGCCTCAAATGATTTTTTAACTAAATTAGCTGGTGTAACTGATCCTGAAACAAAAAGAAAAATTATTGGTGAAACTTTTATTGAAGTGTTTGATAAAGAAGCTAAAAAACATGATGGTATATCATTTTTAGCACAAGGGACATTATATACAGATGTTATAGAATCTGTTTCAGTTAAGGGACCTTCAAAAACAATCAAATCACATCACAATGTTGGTGGACTTCCTGATTGGATGACATTTGAGCTTATTGAACCATTAAGAGAGATATTTAAAGATGAAGTAAGAGTTTTAGGACTTGAGCTTGGACTACCATCACAAATGATTGGAAGACATCCATTTCCTGGACCTGGACTTGCTATTAGAATTATGGGCGAAGTAAATGAAGCAGATTTAACAATTTTACGAAAAGCTGATACTATTATGCTAGAAGAGTTACGAGCTAGTGGTTGGTATGATAAAACTTGGCAAGCATTTACAGTACTTTTAAATGTAAAATCAGTTGGTGTTATGGGTGACAATAGAACCTATGATAATACAGCTTGTATAAGAATTGTTAACGCAATAGATGGGATGACTGCGACATTTGCATATATTCCACATGATATACTTGAAGTTATGAGTCGAAGAATTATTAATGAAGTTGATGGAATAAATAGAGTAGTTTATGATATTTCATCTAAACCACCATCAACAATTGAATGGGAGTAAAATCTATCAATTTTCAACTTTTCAGTATTTTCCATTTTTACAAATTTATAATTTTTGTGACATTATATGTGACATTTATTTGATATAATTTAATTATATTAAAGGATCTCAATGAAAAATAACTTAAAACTACAAAAAGCTTTTTCACTTATTGAACTTATTTTTGTTATTGCTGTTTTGGGTATTATTGCAACATTTGCAATACCAAAACTTTTAGATACAAGAAGTAGTGCTATTGTAACAACAATTAAACAAGATATTTTAACAATAACTACAGCAATTCAGTCACAATATATGCTAAACAGTACTATTGATAAAATTACAGATTCTGTAACAATAAATGAAAAAAATTGGAAAATAGAAGATAAAAAATTGAGATATGACATAGATGGCACAAATTGTGTTAAAATTGAGGTATTAACAAATAGTTTAAGTGTAATAATTGATGAAAAGTCTAGTAGTTTGTGTCAAAAAATTTATGATGCAGGTGTTAGAAATATAACATATGATTTAATATAGGGTAATGATGGATAAAGTAATTTTTTTAGATAGAGATGGAGTGATAAATATAGAGAAAGATTATCTCTACAAGGTGAATGATTTTGAGTTTATTGATGGGGTATTTAGTTCATTACAATATTTACAAACTTTGGGATTTAAATTTGTAATTATAACAAATCAGTCTGGTATTGGAAGAGGATACTATTCTTTAGAACAATATAATACACTTACACTTTGGATGAAAGAACAATTTAAACAACAAGGTATAGATATTGAAGAAGTGTATTGTTGTCCTCATGCTCCAGATGAAAATTGTAGTTGTAGAAAGCCAAATATTGGTATGATAGAACAAGCTTCAAAAATTTTAAATATAGATTATAAAAACTCATGGCTTGTTGGAGATAAAAGTTCTGATATTCAAACTGCAATCAACGCAAATATCAAAAATACAATACAAGTGCGTTCTGGTCATAGCTTTGATGAAAAAAATTCAAAAGCAAACTATATTGTAGATTCTATGAAAGATATTCCAAATATTATAAAAGAGTAAACTTATTTTAGGTAGAATCTTACAAAATTTAAAATAATTGGATAAATATGTTAGAAACTATAAAAAAAGAGTTTGAATCTCACTTACAAACTATTCAAGCTGTTCAAAATAATATGGAAAAAGATATTCAAGATGTTGCCAAAATTGTTGTCGATACACTTAAAAATGGTAATAAAGTTTTAATATGTGGAAATGGTGGAAGTGCTGCTGATGCACAACATTTTGCAGCAGAGTTAACAGGAAGATATAAAACTGAAAGAAGAGGGCTTCCTGGTATTGCCCTTACAACAGACACTAGTGCATTGACCGCTATTGGAAATGACTATGGATACGATAGAGTGTTTGATAGACAAACAGAGGCAATAGCCGCTAAAGGTGATTTACTTATTGGTATAAGCACAAGTGGTAATAGTAAAAATATTATTAGTGCATTAAAACTGGCTAAAGAGATGGATTGTAGTACTATAGGTTTAAGTGGAAGAGATGGTGGTGCTATGAATGATGTTTGTGATGTTAACTTAGTAGTTCCAAGTGATAATACACCAAGAATACAAGAGATGCATATATTGTTTATACATACAATTTGCCAACTAGTAGATGATAACTTTTAAGGGATAAAGATGAAAATTTTAACAGAAGAACAAAAAAATATACTATTAAATAGCATTAGGGATATACCAGATTTTCCAAAACCTGGTATAGTATTTAAAGATATTACAACTTTATTAAATAACAAAGTTGCCTATAAGCTTCTTATGGATCACCTTGAAGCTAGATATAAAGATATGAAGTTAGATTATATAGCAGGGCTTGATGCAAGAGGGTTTATATTTGGTGCTGCTTTAGCAGATAGACTAGGAATTGGATTTGTTCCTATTCGAAAAAAAGGGAAACTACCTAGTACAACAATTTGTGAAAAATATGAGTTAGAATATGGTTTTGATGAAGTGGAAATTCACCTTGATGCTTTCCATAACAATGCAAATGCAAATGTTTTAATTATAGATGATTTGTGTGCTACAGGTGGAACAGCAACAGCTGCTGCTAAACTTGTACTTGATACAAAAGCAAATTTAGTAGAAACATGTTTTTTAATGAACTTGAAATTTTTAGCAGGTGATGAAAAAGTAAAAAAATATTCACCTGTTTATAGTGTACTGAATATTTAAAAGGAAAATTTTATATGGCAAGTTATATACCAAAAGCAAGTATTCATGACCCAGATTCAAATGGGCATTTTGGAATTTTTGGAGGTAGATATGTTCCTGAAACATTGATGCCAATACTTTTAGATCTGGAAGAACAGTATAAAAAATATAGATTTGATAAAAAATTTTGGGCAGAGGTAAATCATCTTTTAGAAGAATATGTTGGTCGACCAAATCCATTGTATCTAGCACAGAATATCAGTGATGAGATTGGTGCAAAAGTATATTTAAAACGGGAAGATTTAAACCATACAGGAGCTCACAAAGTAAATAATGTTATAGCTCAAGGATTGTTAGCTAAAAAGCTTGGAAAAACAAAAGTAATAGCAGAAACTGGTGCAGGACAACATGGTGTTGCTACTGCTACTATTGCTGCACTTATGGGATTAGAGTGTACTGTTTTTATGGGAGCTAAAGATGTAGCTCGTCAAGAGTTAAATGTATTTCGTATGAAATTACTTGGAGCAAAAGTTATCTCTGTAGAATCTGGAAGTAAATCTTTAAAAGATGCCATGAATGATGCTATTAGATACTGGGTTACAAATGCACGAGATACTTTTTATATTATAGGGACAGTTGCTGGACCACATCCTTACCCTATGATGGTAAGAGATTTTCAAGCAATTATTGGATGGGAAGCTAGAGGTCAAATTCTTGAAAAAGAGGGTAGGTTACCTGATTATGTATTAGCTTGTATTGGCGGTGGTTCAAATGCTATTGGTATGTTTAGTCATTTTCTTGAAGATAAAAATGTGACTTGTATAGGTATTGAAGCAGGTGGACATGGAATTGATACAGATAAGCATGGATGTAGTTTAAAAAAAGGGACACCTGGTATTTTACATGGTCAATGTTCCTATTTGCTTCAAGATGAGGATGGACAAGTACAAGAAGCTCATAGTATAAGTGCTGGTTTAGATTATCCAGGAATTGGTCCTGAGCATTCATATCATAATGACTTAGGAACAGTACAGTATGATAATATAACAGATGATGAGGCTATGGATGCTTTTGTGTGGTTAAGTCAAAAAGAGGGAATTATTCCAGCTTTTGAATCTAGTCATGCTATTGCATATCTAAAAAAAGCAAAAGAGAAATTTCAAGGGAAAACAGTAATTATTAATTTATCTGGAAGAGGTGATAAAGATATGGTTCAAGCAAAAGATATCTTGAAGTTTGACTAGGTGAATTGATGAATTTTTTACAAAAAAACTCAGGAAAAATTGCAACAGTAATTATAGTATTGTTTTTTTCATATTTAGGTTATAACCTTTATCATGCACCCGTAGAAGGATTTAACGACAAATTTGTTTATCTTATGAGAGAGTATGGATATATAATACTTTTTGCATGGAGTATTTTAGAAGGTGAAATGGGACTTATCATGGGTGGACTTTTGTGTCATACTGGTGATATGTGGTTGCCTATTGCTATTTTTGTTGCAGGTCTTGGTGGATTTGTAGGAGACCAAATCTATTTTTATATAGGTAGATACAATAAAACTTATGTTCATAAAAAATTTAAAGGTCAAAGGCGAAAATTTGCCTTAGCACATCTACTTTTAAAAAGATATGGATGGCCAATAATTTTTGTTCAGAGATATATGTATGGTATGAGAACTGTAATACCTATTTCAATAGGGCTTACAAGATATAGTGCAAAAATGTTTGCATTTATAAATATTTTAAGTGCTTGGGTATGGGCTGCTATTACTATTGTACCTGTGTGGTATTTTGGTGAAGAGATACTAAAAGTATTAGAAGTTGCAAAAGAATATTGGTATGTAGCATTACCATTTGGATTAACTATTGGTGGAACTATTTTATACTATTTTCATACAGCAACAAAAAAAACTAAAAAACTAAAAACAGAAGGAATATTATGAATTTAAATTTAACAACAAAAAAAATCCAAACTGATATAGAAATATTATTTGTAAAAAATAAAAAACTAAAAACAGATAAAGAGATTTTAGAGATACTAGACTTTAAAGGGGAAGAGGAAGATTCTATTTTACTCCCAGAGTTAAAGAAACTTTATGTGGGTTTACCACAAGGTGATGATGAAAGTATCAAAATTGCTGTTGCAACAGCAATTAAAAAACTTAAAAGTACAAATTATAAATCAGCGTCAATTAAATGTAAAGAGAATTTATCAGCTTTTATAGAGGGATTTGAACTAGGAAACTATAGTTTTAAAAAATATAAATCTAAAAAAGAGGAAAAAGAAGAGATTAATATCTATATTGAAGTAAGTGAGATAACAAAAGAGGTACAAAGTGAATTTGAGAAGTTTGTTTCTGTTTGTACTTCTGTAAATATGGCTAGAGATTTTGTAAATACAGCACCAGATGATTTTTATCCATCAGTTATGGCTCAAGAAGCTATTAAGATTGCTACTAATAATGAATTAGAGTGTAAAATTCTTGATGAAGATTATTTAGAAGAGAATGGAATGGGTGCAATGTTAGCAGTAGGTCGTGCTAGCCGTCATAAGTCTAAACTTATCCATCTTACTTATAAACCAAAGAAAAAAGCTAAGAAGAAAATTGTTTTAATTGGAAAAGGTCTTACTTATGATAGTGGTGGGTTGAGTTTAAAACCAAGTGATTTTATGGTAAGTATGAAAAGTGATAAAAGTGGTGGTTGTGCAGTACTTGGTATTATGAATACAATTACTGCATTAAATTTACCTTTTGAGGTGCATGGTATTGTTGGTGCTGTTGAAAATATGATAGGTGGAAATGCATATAAACCTGATGATGTATTAGTAGCAAAAAATGGAACAACAATTGAAGTGAAAAATACAGATGCTGAAGGTAGATTAGTTTTAGCAGATTGTTTATGTTACGCACAAGATGAGATAGAAGATATTGATTATATTATGGATTTTGCTACATTAACAGGTGCTTGTGTAGTTGGAGTTGGGGAATATACAAGTGGTATCATGGGAAATAATGTTGAGTTAAACGATACAATTGTTAAATATGCTAATGAATCAGGTGAACTAGCTACAAAACTTGACTTTAATAGATATTTGAAAAAAACTCTTAAAAGTGAAGTAGCAGATGTATGTAATATTTCAAGTACAAGATATGGTGGAGCTATAACAGCTGGTATGTTTTTAGATAACTTCATAAAAGAGGAAAATAAACAAAAATGGGTACATATAGATATTGCAGGACCTGCATTTGTTGATAAAGCGTGGGGATATAATAGTGCCGGAGGAAGTGGTGCAGGTATTCGAATGGCGGTTAACTTTTTAGAGAATTTATAATGGCTACAAATGAAACTATTCACGATGATGCACATCTAGATCTTGAAGAGTTAGCTAATAGACGAGCAGAAGTCTATCTTACTGAACAGTTTCAAAACTTAATCTCTGACGCAGAGGCAGAAGTAGAGCAGATTAATCCAGAAGAGTTAGATTTGGATAATAAAACTATTTTATTACTTGATGTAAGAGAGCCAGAAGAGTTTGCAAGTGGATATTTAAGAAAAGAGAATCATCTAACAATTCCTAGAGGTAAGTTAGAATTTGTTGCAATCAAGAAGATACATGAACAATATGGCCATGATGTTTCAATTGTAACTTATTGTTTCAAAGGTCCTAGAGGATTACTAGCAGCGTATCAGTTGAAGAAAATGGGTTTCAAAAATGTCAAAAATCTAAAAGATGGTCTTGTAAATTGGCTAGCTTCAGGGAGAACTTTAAAAAGCTATTTTGGTGAGATTGCTTTAGTTAAGTAGATGAATAGGAGATATAGTAATGAAATATGAAATCTTGGATATTAATAGTGTAAAAGAGTTTGTTTTTAATATTGATAATATAAAGGAGTATTTAGCAGTATCTTCTTTGGCAGAATTAACATCAAGTGAAATTGGTGATGGAAATCTTAACTTTGTCTATATTGTTTCTAATAAGTTTGATGCTACAAAATCTTTGATTGTAAAACAAGCTGTTCCATATCTTCGATGTGTGGGAGAAGAGTTTCCTCTTTCAAGAGAGAGAATGACTTATGAGATAAGAGCATTACTTAAGTATCAAGAAATCTGTAGTGAGTATATCCCTAAAATATATTATAGTAATGAGTCCATGAGTGTCGTAGTGATGCAAAACCTTTCAGAGCATATTATTTTAAGAAAGGGACTTATTCAGCATAAGCATTATAATAATTTTATAGAACATATCACAACATTTTTAGCAAAGAGTTTATTTTTTACATCATCTTTATCACTTGATAGTAAAGCAAAAAGAGAATTGATTGGACAATTTAACTCAAATACAGAGCTTTGTAAATTAACAGAAGATTTTGTTTTTACAGCACCATATATGGAAGATGAAACAAACAATATAAACGAAGAGTGTAATGAAGAAGCAAAAGATTTTTTTAATGATAATGAAGAGTTTAAGAAAAATGTTTTAGAACTTAAATATCAGTTTATGACATCTTGTGATACATTGTTGCATGGTGATTTACATACTGGTTCTATAATGGTTAATGAAAATGAAACTTTTGTTATAGACCCAGAGTTTTCTTTTGTTGGACCTTTTGGTTTTGATATTGGTGCATTAATTGCTAATATTATAAATTCGTATATTTCTCATAGTGTGGTATCAAGTGATGAAAAATATAAGAAATTTCTTTTAGATAGTATAGAGGAGTTTTATACTAAATTTGAAGAGAAGTTTTTAATATTGTGGGACAATCAAAAAGATTCATCATTGATAAAAGAGGGATTTATTGGTAGTAAAATGCTTAGTGAATATAAAAAAGAATTTATGAAAAATATATTTATTTCAAGTATCGGATTTGCAGGTTGTAAAATAACAAGAAGGGTTTTTGGAGTTGCTGGTGTTGAAGATATAAGAGGATTAGATGATAAAGAGCAAAGAAAAGAAGCTGAATTAAAAGCTTTACAATTAGGTCAACAACTAGTGCTTCAATATAAAAATATAACAAGTATAGAACAATTAATAAAAATAATAAAATCAGTTTAAAATAGGAAAAAGAATGAATGGTCAATATAAAGCTTTATGGTTAAATAAAGATGGTAATTTAGTTGTTTTAGATCAAAGGTTATTACCGTTTGAAAAAAAAGAGGTGATAATTACCAATACACAAGAGTGTATAGATGCAATTAAGGATATGACAGTTCGTGGTGCAGGGGTTATTGGAAATACTGCAGCATTTGGTGTTTATTTAGCTTCTATAGAAGCTAATTTTGATATAGAAAAATTGAAAATATTAAGTAATAAAATTAGAGAATCTAGACCAACAGCTGTCAATTTAATGTGGGCTGTAGATAGAATGATTGCAGTTGCAGCAACCTGTACAAAAGAGAATATGTGTGATGTTTTAAGAGAAGAAGCGATTAATATTACAGATGAAGAGGTGATTGCTACTCAAAAGATAGCAACATTCGGTGCAGATGAGTTTGAAAAAATAGTTGAAAAAAAGGGTAAATCAAAAGAAGATACTATTAATATTTTAACCCATTGTAATGCCGGGTGGTTAGCTATAGTTGATTTAGGAAGTGCTCTTGCTCCAATTTATGAACTTCAAAAAAGAGGGAGAAAAGTACATGTTTGGGTTGATGAAACAAGACCTAGAAATCAAGGTGCTAATTTAACAGCTTGGGAACTATCTCAAGATAATGTACCTCATACAGTAATAGCAGATAATACTGGTGGGTATTTAATGCAACAAGGTATGGTAGATATTTGTATAATAGGGGCAGATAGAGTGAGTAGAAATGGTGATGTAGCAAATAAAATAGGTACATACCTTAAGGCATTAAGTGCACAAGATAATGACATTCCATTTTTTGTTGCTCTTCCAACTTCAACTTTTGATTTTGAGATATATGATGGAGTGAAAGATATCCCAATTGAAACACGAAGTGAAGATGAAGTGAAATTTATACGAGGGATAGATAAAAAAGGTGAAATTCAAGAGGTACAGATAGTGCAATCAGCTTCAAGTGCTATAAATTACGGTTTTGATATTACACCAGCTAGATTAGTAAGTGGACTTATTACACAAAGAGGTATTACAAAAGCGAATTTAGAAAGTATTGAGAAAGAGTTTAGTGATTTATTATGAGTAATGAAATAGATGGAATTATAAAATACAATTTTGATTTTAAACAAACAGAACCTTTAAGTAAAGAGTTATGGACTGAAATAGAAGAGGTAAGAGAAAGATTATATAAGTTAAATATGATAGGTGTCTATCCAAATGGTATAGGCTTTGGAAATATAAGTAAAAGAATCAATAAAAAATCATTTGTAATAACAGGTACACAAACAGGTGATTTAGAACAATTATCAAATGAACATTATAGTTTAGTTGAAGAGTTTGATGATAGTAAATTTTATTTAAAATCAAAAGGTGCAATAAAAGCAAGTAGTGAAGCATTAACGCATGGTACTATATATAATTTAAGTGATGATATTAATGCTGTTATTCATATACATAGTTTTAATTTATGGAAATTTATGATTACAAATAAGTATTTAGTAACCAACGATGTACCGTATGGATCACAAGAGATGATAGATGATATTAAAAAATTATATACAAAAAATAGTTTATCAAATTCAAAGTTTGCAATGTTAGGACATGAAGAGGGGATTATAATATTTGGAAAAAATATAAAAGAAGCCGAAGGGAATCTTTTAAAATTAGTTGGAAAGTTTATTAATACACAAGATGTTTAATCTTGTGTATCATCATCAACCATACAATCATCATGGTCTATGTACGCCATATTTCTTAAGTGGCATCTATACTTTTCTATATTAAATTCTTTTATATTTGTAACACCATCTTCAATTGCAGCTTGTGCTACAGCTGATGATACCCAAATAAGAACCTCTTTATTAAATGGTGTTGGGATGATGTGGTTTTTCCCATATTCTAAATCAGGATTATTATAAGCAGCTTTTACATAATAAGGGATAGGCTCTTTTGCTAATTTTGCTAACGCTCTAGCTGCTGCCATTTTCATATTTTCTGTAATTTCTTTAGCCTGTACATCTAATGCACCTCTAAAAATAAAAGGAAAACCAAGTACATTATTTACTTGATTTGGATAATCACTTCTCCCTGTTCCAATAATTGCATCATCCCTTACTTCTCTAATCTCTTCTGGTAAAATTTCAGGAGTAGGATTAGCTAATACTAGGATAATAGGATCTTTTGCCATTGAACTAACCATATCTTTAGATACAGCACCAGCTTTACTTAATCCTAAAAGCATATCAGCATCTTTTAATGCTTCCTCTAAAGTATTACTTTGTGTATCTGTAACAAATTCTTTTTTATATTCATTTAAATCTTCTCTTCTAGTGTTAATCACACCTTTAGAGTCACACATAATAATATTTTTTGCACCAAGTAACTTATACATTTTAGCACAAGTCATTGCTGAAGCTCCTGCTCCACTAATAACAATTTTCATAGTTTCTAAATCTTTATTTGCTAGTTCTACAGCATTCATAAGTGCAGCTGTAGTGATGATTGCAGTACCGTGTTGGTCATCATGCATTACAGGGATATTTACCCTTTTTTGGAGTTCTTTTTCTATTTCGAAACATTTTGGAGCAGATATATCTTCAAGATTTATACCACCAACACTTGGTGCAATAGCAGCACATACATCAATAATACTTTTAGCATCATGTACATCTAGTTCTAAGTCTATACCATCTACATTTGCAAATTTTTTAAATAAAACTACTTTCCCTTCCATAACAGGCTTTGAAGCTAATGGACCTAAATCTCCAAGACCAAGTACAGCTGTTCCATCACTTATAACAGCAACAGTATTACCTTTTGCTGTATATTTATATGCTAAAGTTGGATCTTTTTCAATCTCTAAACATGGAATTGCAACACCTGGAGAGTAGGCAATTGATAAGTCTTTTTGTGTTTCACACTCTTTTCTTATATGTGTACTTATTTTACCACCTAAGTGATATTCTAATATCTCTTCATCTGTTAATTTCATAAATAGTTTCCTAAAAGTTTTTTAGAATTATATCAAAATAATAATAAATAAGACTATATGTTACTTTTATTCACTCTTTTCTACTTGTTCCTCATTTGTTGAGTCATTATTGTTTTTTAATTCTGCTATTTTTGCATCAATAAGCTCTAAGGTTCTATTTTGAGTTTGGTAAGATATCTCAGGTAAATTACCACCCCACATCTTTTCAGCTTCTTCAAAACCTCTTACAATACCTTCTCTCCCTTTTTCTAGTTTTTCAAGGTCATTACCAGAAAAATTAAGGACAAAATCAGCAACTCTTTGTGAAGTTTTATTTATACCAAAAAAACCCTCTTCACTTACAAGATCAGTTGCCTCTTCTTGTGATAGTTCAGTTATAGGTTTCCCTTGATATCCAGTATTTGCAAGATTGAAGTCTTTATTTTCACTTTTCCCAGATAAAAAGTCTAAGATACTTTTTTGGGCATCAGTATTGTTTTTTATTTTATCACCTGCATCCATAGACATTAACACGATTTGTGCATTCATAGATAAAGCAACCTCTACAGCAGATTTTTGAATTTGTTCCTCTACTGTGAGTTCTTTTTCTTTATTATTTTTACCATTTTGTTGTAGGTTAGCATTTTGTAGTGCTTTTTCATTAGCTTGTGTGTAGCCATTTGAGTTTATTTGCATAGTATACCCCTTTTTGTTGTATACTAATTATAGAGCGATTAAGTTTAAACTAATATTAAGAAACGGAACTACACGGAGACGCTATACCTAAAGGTATATACCCTTACTCTTTAATTCCAAATGAATATAGATATAGTGCAAGTAGCCATTCTGCCAAATCTCGTGCAAGTGTACACAGCAGATTTGTCTTTCGAAGCTAAAAACGTGAAGCAGTTCACGTTTTTTTAACGCTTCTACACATTAAAACGGAAATGCATGATATCTCCATCTTGTACGATATAATCTTTCCCTTCAAGTCTTAGTTTACCAGCTTCTTTACATTTAGCTTCTCCACCAAGTCCTACAAAGTCCTCATAAGAGATAACTTCTGCTTTGATGAATCCCTTTTCAAAGTCATTGTGAATTACAGCTGCTGCTTGTGGTGCTTTTGTATTTTTTGGTATTGTCCAAGCTCTTACCTCTACTTTCCCAGCAGTGAAGTAGCTTTGAAGACCAAGTTTATCAAAGGCTGTATGGATAATTTTTTCTAATCCTGATTCTTCTACACCAAGATCATTAAGCATCTCTTTTGCCTCATCATCTTCCATACCTACAAGTTCCTCTTCTATTTTTGCACAAAGCATAATTAAATCAGCATTTACAGTTGCTGCATGTTCTCTTAAAGTATCAACAAAAGCATTTCCATCAACTAAACTATCTTCATCTACATTTGCACCATAGATTACATCTTTATTTGATAAAAATCTAAGTTCTTTATCTAAAGCTATAAAATCCTCATTTTCTAGATCTTCATATGTTTTTACAGGTTGAAGATTGTCAAGATGTTCTGCTAAATTTTTAGCTATTTCTAACATTGCAGCAGCTTTTTTATCAAATTTTGCTTGCTTATTAAGTCTTTCTATTTTCTTCTCTAATTGTGTAATATCTGCATAGATAAGTTCTGTTTCAATAATCTCAATATCTCTCAATGGGTTTACATCACCTTCAACATGAGTAATATTTCCATCTTCAAAACATCTCACCATATGTAGAATCACTTCTACTTCTCTAATGTTTGATAAAAACTGATTTCCAAGACCTTCACCTTTAGAAGCTCCTCGTACAAGACCTGCAATGTCTACAAAATCAATTGTTGAATGTTGTATTTTATCAGGGATAACGATTTCTGCTAATGCATCAAGCCTTTTATCTGGAACTGGTACAATTGCTTTATTTGGTTCAATAGTACAAAACGGATAGTTTTGTGCCTCCGCATTTTGTGCTTTTGTTAAAGCATTAAAAGTTGTACTTTTACCAACATTTGGAAGTCCTACTATACCTACACCTAATCCCATATTATACCTTTTAGTTTTATTTCTATTATTTAATTTCGCGATTATACTTTAATTTTGGTTAATAGATTATTATAATTATTTTCCAGCTAAAAAACCACTGCTAAAAGCCCATTGTAAATTATATCCACCACAAGGTCCATCTAAGTCCACAATTTCTCCTGCAAAATAGAGTCCATGGATGATTTTACTCTCCATAGTTTTTGGTTCTATCTCTTTTAAACTTACACCACCTCGTGTAATCATCGCTTTATCAAAACCATCATGTCCATTTATTGTAAAAGGTGTCCAAGCTAATAGTTTGACAAGTTTATTTTTTGATATACCGTTAATATTTTTAAAAGTTTGTGAAGGGTTAATCTCACAGAGATTACAAAGTTCTTTTATAACACTTAATGGAAGTATCTTCTCTAATTGTTCTCCTATGGAACTTTGTGGATTTTTGAAAGTCTCGTTTTTTATATGTTGTAAAATATTATCTTCATTCATCCCTTTTGTGAGGTTTATAAGAATTGGTACCTCTTTAAAGGTATCAAGATGTGGAGTTATCTCTCTCGCAAAGTCAAGTATTACAGGACCTCTTAAACCTTTTTTTGTAAAGATTAAGTCTCCAGTTGCTTTGAGTTTTTTGATTTTATTTTCTTTTGAATCAACTTTAATAGTAGTTTTTGCTATAGTGTCCGCTGTACAGTTACTTTGCCAGTTTTCTAGTGTATGAAGTGGCATCATTGCTGGATAAATATTTGTGACAGTATGACCAAGTTCTTTTACTATCTCATACCCATCACCTGTAGCTCCTAAAGTAGGATAGCCTAAACCACCAGTTGCTAAAATTATTTTAGTTGTACTGTAAATATTATCTTGGGTTTGAAGAGCTGTTATCCTATTATTATCTACTATTATTTTTTCTACTTTTTGATTAGTTTGTATCTCCACATTGAGTTTTATAAGTTCATTTTTTAGGGCATCAATAATAGTTGTAGAGTTGTGAGTGATTGGAAAGATTCGAAAGCCATCTGGAATATGAGTATCTACCCCTATATTTTTAAAAAATTCCATAAGTTGTTTGTAATCAAGTGCCTCTAAAGCATCCCTCATAAATTTTCCATTTTTACCAAATGATTTCATAAAAGATTCAGTTTCAAGAGTGTTACTAAGGTTACATCTTCCACCACCTGTTGCTTTTAGTTTTGAAGCTAATTGGGGTAGCTTTTCTAAAAGTAGGGTAGTGTTTCCATTTTGTGCAGATTGTATTGCTGCAATTAGTCCAGCAGCCCCACTACCAACTACAATTACATCATATTTTTTCATTTTTTTCTTGCTTTTAAGTAAGCCCTTTTGGGTGCTGGGTACCCCTCAATTGTTTTATTTTTATCATTTGGATCTAAAAAATTATCTAAACTTTGTTCAAAAGTCCAAGGTGTAACTCGCTGTTCTTTATCATCTGTTTTTGTTATCTCTATAAGTTCTATATCAGTAAATCCAGCTCGATGAAGCCAGTTTTTAAAACAATTTACTGTTGGGATAAAATAGATATTTGGTATCATAGCATATCGCTCTTTTGGAACTAAACACACTTCATCTTCACCATCAATCATAAAACTATCTACAATAATTTCTCCATTTTGATTTAATGCTCTACTTAATGATTTTAATGAAGTAATAGGATCACTTCTGTGGTATAAAACACCTAACATAAATATAAAATCAAATTTATGTTCATAAAATTCAAGGTGTTCAACACCTAGTAACTCATACTTTATATCACTTTTTATGAAATGATTGACTATATTAAATTGTGTTTTAAATATAGCCGAAGGATCAAAACCAACAAGTTTTTTAGGTTTTTGTGAAAGCATTCTAAACATATAGTATCCATTATTACAACCAACATCAGCTACTATTTTATCTTTTAAATCAAAATGTTTTTCGAGTAAATTATATTTTAGATTACTTTGCCATTCACTATTTACTTCTATTCCACAAAGGTTAAAAGGACCTTTTCTCCAAGGTATAAGTTTTTTAAGATTTTTATTTAGATTTTCTATCTCATCATCTGGTATAGTTTTTTTAGCAGTAACCCAATCACTGTTTATATCAATATTTATATTAGTTGTATCAATTTTCTTAATATTTTCTAGAGCTTCTCTCATAGGAATTATATTTTTCCAATGAAGCCATTTTTCTCTTTCTTGTCGTATAATATCTAAATTCATAATGCAAGTTTACTTTAATATTCTTAAAGTTGATTTTAACTATAATGAGTTAAATATTAAAATAAGGTTGGATTTTGAAAAAAATAAGATTTTCTTATATAATTATTGCTTCTATTCTTTCATTCTTATTACTTTCTTTTATCTACTATAACAAAACACATGAGATGGCTGTTGATAATGCAAAGGTTAAAATAAATGAATTGCTTTTAAATTATCAAGCGATGCGTGCATATGTAGGGAAAGTGCAAAAAGAGGAGATATATAATCTTCAAAAAAATGGGATAATAAATAAAGAATATTTTAGTCCTGCTTTATTATCTTCAACATATAGTGCTAAAAATGTAAATAACTTTTATAATGAATTTAAAGAGAAACTTAATCAAAGTCCAGTAACTATAAGATTTGCTAGTGATAATCCTAGAAATATAGCTAATCAAGCAACAAAAAAAGAATCAGAACTTTTACGAAAATTTAATAATGAAGAGATTCTGGAATATAGTGAAATAATTAAGAAAGATGGTAAACCTATCTTATACTATGTGTTACCTACAAAACCAACAACAGATAAGTGTATGCGATGTCATTCAGACCCTAGTTTAGCACCAAAAGATTTAATTGATATTTATGGAGATAAAAATGGATTTCATGAGCAAGTTGGGATTATTAGGGCTGTACTTTCAACATCCTATCCATTAGATAATGATTTTAAAAGTGCTAATCACACATTTTTAATGATAACATTTATCACTTTTATAATTTTTGCATTTTTATTGATTTTAGTTTACTTTTTTATAAGAAAAATTCATGAAGCGAATATTACATTAGATAAGAAAGTGATACAAAGAACAAAAGAACTTAAAGAGGAAAAAGAGCATATAAGAGCAATTTTAGATATTAATCCAAATATCATTATTGTTATTTTAAATGATAAAATCATTAGTGCAAATAAACAGTTTTTTAAATTCTTTAAGATTAATTCTCTAGAGGAGTTTGTTGAAAAATATAAAACAATTGGTAGTTTTATAGTACAAGTTGATAAAAAGCCATTACCAAAAGATAATAGAATAGAAGGGTTACTGTGGTACGAGTATTTAGCAAAAATAGAAAAAAAA
Organism: Arcobacteraceae bacterium; assembly: GCA_965140475.1. Taxonomy (GTDB): domain Bacteria; phylum Campylobacterota; class Campylobacteria; order Campylobacterales; family Arcobacteraceae; genus JAIOSF01. The sequence continues at coordinate 313,717 of OZ223244.1, read as the reverse complement.
GTACATCATGTAGCAGTTGATTTTAATGATACAACAAGTTGTTTTCTAACAAGTGCGATATATTTTAACAATCACGAAGAGATATTAATTACTTTTAATGATATAACAGAACAGATGAATAAAGATAAGTTGTTATTTGAACAAACAAAACTTGCTGCTATGGGTGAAATGATAGGAAATATTGCTCATCAATGGAGACAACCTCTTTCTGTAATATCTACAAGTTCTACAGGGATGCAGATACAAAAAGAGCATAATATGCTTGATGATGATAAATTTCATGAATATTGTGAGATAATTAATGAAAATGTTCAATACCTTTCTAAAACTATTGATGATTTCAGAGATTTTATAAAAGCTGATAAAGAGAAAATAAACTTTAAGTTAAATGATATTGTAAATAGTTTCCTAAAGCTTGTTGATGGCTCAATCAAAAATGATACAATAAATATAGTATTGGATATAGATGATTCAATTGAATTATTTGGATACCCAAATGAACTTATACAATGTTTTATGAATCTATTTAATAATGCTAAAGATGCATTACAAAGTATAGAGGAAGAAGATAGATATATATTTATCACCATAAAAAAAGAAAATAATCAAATACTCATATCTTTTAAGGATAGTGCTAAAGGTATAAAACCAGCTATTCAAGAGAAAATATTTGAACCATATTTTACTACAAAACATCAATCTCAAGGTACAGGACTTGGACTTCATATGGTTTATTCAATGATAGTTGATAGTATGCATGGAACTATAGAAGTGAATAATGTAGACTATCAATATAATAACAAAACATTAAAAGGGGCAGAGTTTAAAATAAAGTTTTCATTAAAAACTTTATTTTAGCTTCTTTGAAAAGACTAATAGTAATAAATCATTACTAAAGATAAACTTCTTTTGTTATAATCTCCAATTATTTTTATATAAGGATTTTTATGGGTATGGGTATTAAAAAGATTTCAGATATTTTGTTTTCGTATTGGACTACAATTATTTTATTTGCATTGTTAGGTGCGGGAGCAGGAGTTGCAACATTTATAGAAAATGATTTTGGAACATCAACAGCAAGAGTTTTAGTTTATAATAATATTTGGTATGAAGTTGTTATGACACTTTCATGTATAAATTTATTAGGTATTATATATAGAAGAAAGATGTGGAAACAAAAAGCGAAGTTTATTTTTCATATCTCATTTGTAATTATGTTAATTGGTGCAGGTATTACTAGATATGCTGGTTATGAAGGTATCATGCATATAAAAGAGGGACAAACACAAAATGAGATGGTATCTTTAGAGCCGTACTTACAAGTTACAATTATAGATAATGATAAAACTTACTATGCTGAGTTTCAAAAAGAATTTAGTGCTATAGGAAGTAATTATTTTAACCATGACATTGAGTTTGGTGATAAAAATCTTAATGTACAACTAGATAGTTATAAGTTTGCAAAAAAAGCAAAAGCAACTATGAATCTTATTGGTACAAAGTTTACTATTGATGGTGAAGAAAAAGTTGAAAAATTAGTAGGTCAAAGAGGAAATGTTGGACTTGTAAGAGATTTACAATTTAAAAACAATGTTCGAGTAATAGTAACTTACGGTTCTAAACCTTTAAAAGTACCATTTGCTATTAGGTTAAATGATTTTCAACTAGATAGATACCCAGGTAGTATGTCCCCATCATCATATGCAAGTGAAGTGACACTTATCGATGTAGAAAATGATGTTAAATTTGATTATAGGATATTTATGAATTCAACTTTAAAATATGGTGGTTTTCAGTTTTTTCAAAGCTCATATGACCCAGATGAGACAGGTACAGTACTTTCTGTGAATAATGACCCAGGAACGATTCCTACATATTTAGGATATTTTTTGTTAGCACTTGGACTTTTGATGAATATGTTTGATAAAAAATCAAGATTTTCAAAATTACTTCAATATACGAAGCAATTTAACAGTATTGCAATTATTCTTGTAGCAACTGCAATTTTTACCAATACTTCTTATGCAAATGATACTTTAGATTATCTTGAAAAATATAAAGTGGAGTCAAAAGAGACAGCAAAACTTTTTGGTAAACTTGTAACACAATCACAGCAAGGGAGAATGAAACCAGTTGACACTTTAAATAGAGAGATACTTAATAAGCTTTCTCGAAAAAGTACATTTTTAGGGATGAATCCAGATCAAGTCGTTTTAGGTATGATTACTCGTCCAGAGATTTGGAGAGAATTAAAAATGTTAAAAATAACAACTCCAAAACTCAAAAGAGAATTAGGGCTTGAAGATAGTAGAAAATATGTAGCATTTTCAGAGATGTTCACATCGCAAGGTGAGTATAAATTAAAAAAACTTATCAATGATGTAAATGCAATGAACCCAAATACAAGAGGTACATTTGAAAAAGATATACTAAAACTTGATGAGAGATTAAATATTGCATATATGGTTTATTTTGGAAATCTTTTTCAAATCTTTCCAAGACCAGACGATGGACACAATCATGATACAACAAAATGGTACACACCAATTGATGCAATGGATCAATTCCATGATAAAGATAAGCAAGTGGTGCAACTTATGGTTAGAGGATTTATTGATAATGTTGTGGCACAAAAATATGAAGAAGCAAACAAATATATTGGTTTGATTTCACAATTTCAAAGAAAAGTTGGACAAGATGTTATCCCTAGTCAAGATAAAATTAATAATGAGATATTATTTAATGAATTAAATGTGTTTTTTAAACTTACTTTAGCATATGTATTTCTTGGAATAATACTATTTTTCATTTCATTCTTAACAGTCTTTAATAAAAATTGGTCATCTACAAAACTGAACACAGCTATCTTTGTAATACTAGCAGTTCTTTTTTCAATACATACTTTCGGTATGGGACATAGATGGTATATAAGTGGTCATGCTCCTTGGAGTGATACTTATGAATCTTTAGTGTATATAGCTTGGTCTGTTATGTTTGCAGGAGTTATATTCTTTAGAAAATCACTTATGGCATTAAGTGCTACAGTTGTTATGGCTGGAGTATTTATGTTTACAGCACACTTAACAGGGATTGACCCACAAATAACAAATCTTGTTCCTGTATTAAAATCATACTGGCTTACTATTCATGTATCAATCATTACAGGTTCTTATGGGTTCTTAGCAATTGGTGCTATGCTTGGATTTATGTCTATGGTATTATTTATATTTAGAAGTCCAAATAAACCACATATTGATGAGAATATTAAACATATTACAGCTATCAATGAAGCTGCACTTATTTTAGGATTAGCAGCCCTTGTGGTTGGTAACTTCTTAGGTGGAGTTTGGGCAAATGAATCTTGGGGAAGATACTGGGGATGGGATCCAAAAGAGACTTGGGCTTATGTAGCTATCGTATTTTATGCTTTAGTTATCCACCTTAGATTTATACCAAAGCTTAATACACCATATGTATTTGCAGTAGCCTCAACTTGGGCTTTCTCAACAATACTTATGACATATTTTGGAGTAAACTTTTACTTAAGTGGAATGCACTCGTATGCTACAGGTGATCCAGTTCCTATTCCTACATGGGCTTATGTGCTTACAATATTAGTGTTTGTCGTTAGTATTCTTGCAAGTAGAAAACGAGATTTGCCTAAATTAAAAGTATAAAAAAAGGTGGTCGAAGTGACCACCTTTTTTAATTTTATAATTAAAAAAAGATTATGAGACTAGGTATCTCTTCCCATCTTTATTTTCTATATTATTCATTTTATCTAAATAGTCTAAGTATGCAATCATATATTTTCTACTCATAGTATATTTTTGTTTAAAGTTTTTAATATCTATATACCCCTCTTGTTTAATAATACTTTTCATTTCAGTGACTAAATTCGTAAGTATTTGGGCTTCTATAAATAAGTTATGTTGTATTCTTATTACAAGTTTTTTCTTTGTTAGTGCTTTGAAAATAGTATCTCCAAGTCTTCTGTCAATATCTAGTTCATCATAGATATTATAAGGAGCTGTAGGGGTAATTCCTTCATCTTTTAATCTTTGTAGTATTATAACTTCTAGTTTATCTTGTATATCTTCTTTAATATCACTATTTTTATATAAATTACCATCTTTTGTAAGTATATTTTCATTACAAAGTTCTTCTAAAGCTAGCTCAATAAAAGTTTCACTTGCCCAAACTAGTCTTAACCCTATAGAACTATTTGAAAGTAAAGCATATTTGTTTTTTGTATAGATATTTTTAATAATATCTTTAATAGTTTCTTTTGTTTGCAAAGGGTAGATAACTAGTGATTTTTCATCTATAAAACACTCTTCCATATTTCTAGCAAACTCTAAAGCTTCTTCATGGCTTAGAGCAAATCTTTGTGAAGAAGATACAAGTCCTAAACCTTTTTTGTGGGCTTGCAGAAGTATTTTAAAAGCAGAAAGAATATCTTTTTTTTCTAATGCTTTCAAAAGTTCTCTTTTTTGAGATTTTTTCATAGGATCAACAATTGGGTTTAATATAACTCCTCCAGCTATAGTAATATTTCCTTGTCGAATAATTAGTTTCTCACCATAAATTGAAAAAATATCTTCTGTTGCTTTTATTGTTGCAAAACCATCTTCTAGAATTAAAATACGAGCTTCTATTTTTTTTGAACCAAGATAGATAGAGTATAAAGTATTGTGTATAAGTTTTTTCTCTTTTAGTAAAGTATAGGATATATCTACTTGATTAAATCCTCGTAAATACCCTTTTTTACTGATTATAAAACCTTTTTTTATAAGTTTTGTATCAATGTTTTGTAAGTTTAAAGCAGCTCTATTTGATATATTTGCTATTTGAGTGTCATTTCCATGTACTTGAATAGCTTTTAATTTCACCTCTTTTTTTATATCACAAATAAATACTTTTTCATCTAAAGATATGGGATTTCCAAGAACAGTACCTGTTACAACTGTACCACTCCCTTTTGTATTAAAAATTCTATCTATATAATATCTAAAAAAGTTTTGTGATGGTTTTGTATCTGCTTGTAAAGTAAACAAAGCCTCTTTTAATTCATCAATAGAGTTATCATCAAATATAGAAACACTTTTTGATAAAATAATATCAAATTCATATGAATCTATAAAATTTAATATCTCTTTTGAGTTGTTTTCAAGTTCCTCTTGTGTTACTAAATCTTTTTTAGTTATAACAACTATTGCTTTTTTGATACCTAAAATGTTTAAAATATCAAGATGTTCCACTGTTTGAGGCATAATTTTCTCTTTAGCACTTACAACTATCATAATAACATCAAAACTAAAAGCTCCAGCAATCATATTCTTCACTAGTTTTTCATGTCCTGGTACATCTATAAACGCAATATTTTTATCTTTTTGAGTTAGATTTGAAAAAGAGAGATTAATAGTGATACCTCTTTGTTTCTCTTCATTTGTTGTATCACCTTCAAATCCATTTAGGGCTTTTACCAATGCAGTTTTACCATGGTCAATATGACCACAAGTACCTATTATATAATTATCCATGACAAACTTCACTAATTATCTTAACTATTAATTCTATTTCTGACTCTTGGATACTTCTAAAATCTAATAAAAATTTATCATTTTCAATTCTACCTATAACTTTTTTTTCTCTAAAAAGTTTTTCAATTTTACTTGGTTTATAATTTTTAAATTCAATACTTAAAGCAATAGTAGGTATCTTTTTATTTGGAGTTGTTCCACCCCCAATAACTGTTTGAGTTTCAATAATATTACAAGTACAAATATTTTGTATTTTATTTTCTACCTCACTAGCTCTAGACTTTAGAGTAGTTATTGGAGTAAAAAGCATATTTAAAGTAGGAATATTTTCTTTTTTATTAAGAAGAAGAGAGATGATATTGTCTTCTAAAATAGCAAGGGTAAGTTTATCAACTCGTAACATTCTTAAGAGTTGGTTTTTCTTTAATTTATCTATATACTTTTTCTTACCTACAATAATTCCAGCTTGTACTGAACCTAAAAGTTTATCACCAGAAAAGCTTACTAAACTTGGATTTACTTTCATAATTTCTTTTACACTAGGTTCTGTTTGATTTAAATTATATGGTAAATCAATCATATGTCCACTACCCATATCATAATAATCTATTAGATTGTTTTTTGTAGCTACATTGACTATCTCTTCATGACTCACTTCACTTGAAAAGCCTTCAATAGAGTAGTTTGACTTATGTACTTTCATCAGAATTGCACTGTTTTCATTGCAAGCATTTTCATAGTCTTTTAGGTGTGTTTTATTAGTTGTACCAATCTCTTTTAAAATAGCTCCACTACTTGCCATAACATCAGGAACTCGAAAACTACCACCAATCTCCACAAGTTCTCCGCGACTTACTACAACTTCTTTATTTTGGGCAAAAGTATTAAGAACTAAAAATACAGCACTTGCATTATTGTTAACTATTAAAACATCTTCACAATCAAGAAGTTCACAAAGAGTATTTGAGATATGAGAATATCGTTCTCCCCGTTGCCCTTTTTCTAAATCATACTCTAAATTATTATATGAAGTTACAATATCTTTAACTCTTTCAAAGCTTTCAGAAGAGATAAGACTTCTTCCTAAATTTGTATGTACTATTACCCCTGTGGCATTAATAACTTTTTGTAAGGATGGTGAGGTTGTCTCTTTGTATCTCTTTATAACCTCTTCAACAAGAAGATTCTCATCTACAGATGTTGCTTTCTTTTCTAAAATATCATCTCTTAGTTTTTGTATAATATCTTTTGATATTTTAGTTATCAATTTAGCTGACATCGTACTAAAGGCTTTGTGTTGGACAAACTTATCCACTTTAGGTATAGATTTTAGTAAAAACATTTTTACCCTTTCAGTTTATTTTAATATTTATTGTGTAAAATTTCTTTGTTTTTGGGGGGTATGTGATCCTGGTGGACACCACAGGTTTCAACCCTGATTGGAGGTATTTGTGTAAACGCCTCGGTAGGTTCGATTCCTACACCTTCTCACCACTTCCCTAAACAACAACAATTGGTTTATCTTCTCTTGGAACAATCTCCCCAATAATTCTTGCATATCCAAAAGTGAAATTTTCTATTCTTTTTAGATATTCTTTTGCATCGTTTTTATCTATTGCTATTAAAAGCCCTCCTGAAGTTTGTGCATCACATAAAATTTGTTTTCTTATCTCACTAATACTTGCTGCATAGGATACTTTATCTTCTAAGTATTTTTTATTTTTTTTACTTCCACCTGGCACTACATCTTGTTCTGTAAGTTCTCTTACTTTATCAAAAACAGGAATAGAGTCATTATAAAGTTTATAAGATATATCATTTCTTGTTGACTCTAAACTATGTCCTAAAAGACTAAACCCTGTAATATCTGTACAAGCACTTACTCTATACTCTTTTAATATCTTTGAAGTTTCATAGTTTAAACATTCCATTACTTTTATTACTTCCTTTATCATAGAGGGGTCTAGTAAATCTCTTTTTATTGCAGTTGTTAATACACCAAGCCCAATTGGCTTTGTAAGTATTAAAACATCTCCAATTTTTCCACTGTTATTTTTTAAAATATTTGAGGGGTGTATCATCCCTGTTACACTTAATCCATAGTACATCTCAGGTGTTTCAATGGTATGTCCACCCATTAAAACTCCACCACACTCTTTTATTTTATCATTTCCACCACGAAGTATCTCATTTAAAACTTCATGTCCAAAATTTTTAGCATCAAAACCTACTATATTCATAGCAGTTTTCACATCAGCACCCATTGCAAATATATCTGACAATGAGTTAGCTGCTGCAATTTTTCCATAGATATACGGATCATCAACAACTGGTGTTATAAAATCAAGTGTTTGTACTAATGCTTCATTGTCATTTATTTTAAAAACAGAGGCATCTTCACTATTTTCAAATCCTACAAGTATATTTTCATTTTCTGGTTTAAGTTGGCAAATTGTTTGTTTCAGATCCCCCGGACCCATTTTTGCCGCTCAACCAGCTGCTTGTACAAATTTGGTCAATTTATATTTACTATTCATTATTGCTCTTTATTTATGCATGATTATAGGTAGATGTTAGATGTGACAATTGAAGTTATATCTATGTATACCTATACCTTAGGCTTGTTATTGTACAAGTATAGTATAAATATAATTAAAGTTAGTAAAAAGAATTTGGTAAAATATATTTTACCTTTTAAGTTTATTTTTATTTTAAATCTATTATTATTTCAGTAATAAGTTCAAAACCATAGGTTATGGTATTAAGTTGAAGTATATATTACTTTACCTTTTGTATAAGGAAGTTTCCTTAAGAACAAAAATAAAAAGAGTTACAGACTCTAAAAAAGGTAAACGATGGAAAGAAGATTATTTCTAAAAGGTGCAACACTACTTGCAAGTTCGGCTGTAATAGCTCCAAATATACTATTTGCTAATTCTGATATTTATAGATTTGGTATAACAAAAGATACACGGATTTTTTCTATTGAAAATTCATTTGAATTAGAGATAAATAATCAAGTAGCGCAACTTTGGATTCCTTTACCTCTTGATAGTGGGTATCAAAAAGTTTTAGATCTCTCTTATGAGGGAGATTTTGATGAAGCTCATATCTCAAATAATAATCCATATAATACAAAGCTACTGTATGCAAAATGGAATAAAAATAGTAAATCAAGAAAATTAAAAGTACATTTTAAAGTAAGTATGAGTGAAAGAAGTGTTAATCTGAATTTAGCAACTAATAGCACAACTTTTCCAACTGAAGTACAAGAGTTTTTAAAAGGTACAGCTCATACACCATTATCAAAAACTATCACAAATTTTGTATATACAATTGTAGATAAAAATGATACGCCTTTAGTAAAAAGTCAAAAAATATTTGATTGGACAGTATCTCATATGTATAGGGATGAAAAAGTTCTAGGTTGTGGAGTAGGGGATGCTACTAGAATTATAGAAGAGAAGCTATTTGGTGGAAAATGTACAGATGTAAGTTCTATATTTGTAGCACTTTTACGAAATGCTGGTATTCCAGCAAGAGAGGTATTTGGTATAAGAGCAGGTGCTTCAAAAATCTCAAAATCTTGTGGTAAAGCTGATGAAAAAGGTTTTGCAAAAATTACAGGTGGACAACATTGTCGTGCAGAGTTTTATCTCAATGGTATAGGTTGGGTTCCAGCAGACCCAGCAGATGTAACAAAAGTTATGAAGCAAGAGAAACGAGATATCAATGATAAAAAAATTCAGGATTTAAAGAAATATTTCTTTGGAAATTGGGAGATGAATTGGGTAGCATTTAATTATGCTAGAGATTTTGTTTTAGATCCAAAACCAGCTCAATATCCTTTAAATATGTTTGGATATCCTTATGCTGAGATGGATGATGATGTTGTAGATTATTACGATGCAAAAAACTTCAAATATCAGTATACTTCTCAAGAACAAAAATGAAAAATCGTAGTTTTATAGTATCAGCAGTAGTTACTGCTGTACTATCAACTGCATGCTGTTTACCAGCATTTTTATTTCTGTTTTTTGGTATCTCTTTGGGTTCATTATCATTTTTAACTCAAGTAGACTTTTTAAGGATTCCTCTTGGAATTCTCTCGGTAATATTTTTTATAATTTTTATTGTAACAAAAAGAGAAAAAATTAAATGTGAGTGTGCAAGTAAAAAACTTAAAACATATATTAGTATCGTTTTATTTGGTTTAGGATTGATGATACTATTATTTTATCCTGAGTTTGCAGTTTATTTTGTGGAGTAAAATATGAAAAAAATATTTTTAAGTTTAGTCTTATTGTTTTTATCTATCTCAGTTTCTTTTGGTAAGACAGTAAATATAAAAATTGATAAGATGCACTGTCCACTTTGTACAGTGATGATTAAAAAAGCAATAAAAAAGGTTGATGGTGTTGAAAAAGTAAAAGTGATGCTCAATACAAAAACAGCTACGGTTACCTATGATGTATCAAAAGTAGATGACAATGCTATTTTAAAAGCGATTGAAACTACAACATATACAGGTGTAGTGATAAAAGAATAAAGGGAAATTGAATGTTTGAAGAGTATTTGGAAGTTTATGAAATTGTGAATATTTTAGCTTTAATTGTTGGGATATTATTTGGGGCAATTGCACAAAAAAATCAATTTTGTTTTGGTGGTGGGATAAAAGATTATATAGAAACAAAATCTACAAAAAGAGCAGCTTCAGTAGTGATTGCTATGATTAGTGCAATCATTACAACATATTTTGTAACAACATATTTTGAAGTAGATTTAACAGAAACTCCTTATTTGAAGGAAAATATTAATTATTTTACAATTATACTAGGTGGAGTTTTATTTGGTATTGGGATGATTGTATCTGATGGTTGTAGTGCAAGGCATATGGTAAAATCTTCTCAAGGAGATATTTATTCTGTTATTGCTTTATTATTTATTGCAATATCGGCTTATGCTACTATAAAAGGTATATTAAATCCTCTAGTTTTTCCATTAATTCAAAATTCTTTTTTACTTGAGTTGTCATCATATATCACAAATTTTACTTTAAATATCTATTTTGTTTTAATACTTCTTACAATCTTCTTACTTTTTCTTATAAAAGGTGATTTTAAAAAAATTTTAGGACTTTATGATGGAATATTGATTGGGATACTTGTAGGTGTTATGTGGTATGTTACAGGTATTATCGGAGCTGAAAGTATGGAGAAAACAATCGGCTTGAGTTCTTTATCTTTTATCTATTCTAGTGGTGAAACACTTCAAACAATTACAGATTATAACCTAATAGGGATGAGAAACTCTGTTGTTCTTATAATTGGTATTTTCATTGGAGCTTTTTTGATGAGCCTAGGGAATAAAAATTATAGTAAAGTTTGTAATAAAAATCCCCAACCAAATAAATTACAATCTAAAATTGTTGGTGGAACTTTAATGGGAGTAGGTGGTGTAATGGCAATTGGATGTACGATTGGACAAGGTTTAACTGGACTTTCTACATTAGCTTTGGGTTCGGTTGTTGCTATAAGTTCTATTTTAATATCGGCTTATTTTAGTATAGTTATTTTAAAAAGATATAATCAAAATATATGATAATGATATTTTAAAAGTGATTGAAACTATTACCTAAGAATGGTGGTTAAAAAATAGTGTAAAAAAAGGAACTGTATAAGTACGATATAGTTCCTTTTTTTATATCTTAAGAGTATTTTTTATTAACTTGTTTTAGAATTTTTCCTAGCCATTTATCGGCACTTTTAACATCATCAAATCTTTGTGATTTTGCAACTTGATCTTTCCCTTCATAGAATCGAATTCTAATCCCATCCTCTACATGATCAATTTTTGTTCTGGTGATTTTGTCAAAGTTTAAATAGACTCTTTCATTTAGTTGTACAAACATTATTTTCTCCTTTTTTTAAATTTTACCATAATTAATATCATATCAAATTAAAATTTTAATTACATGTTATCCAGTGCTTGTTCATTAAACTTGTAGGTTTTATGTGAAATTTTAATTAAAATATTTTTCTCTGTTAACTCTTTAAAAAGTTTTATTAATGTTGGTTTAGAAATAGATATAGTATCTGTAATATCACTATAGGATGTAATAAGTTGATTGTTATCATCTAAGTTACTAATTATATATTTTACCACCTCTACTTGTTTTGAATCAGTTACAGCAGAGATAGTTTTAATCACATTGATATTTTTTTTAATTTGTTTCTCTTGAACAATAGGAAGTAGTACATCATGCAGAGTATTTAAAAGCTCTTTTATATTGATAGGTTTTATGATATAGTTTTCCACTTTGAGTTGTATAGCATCAAGTAAATATTTGGTATCGGTATGTGCTGTGGTTAATATTGCAGGAATAGAAATATTATTATCTTTAAGCTCTTTTAAAAAATCAATACCATTTTCATTTTCAAGTAATATATCTGAAATAATTAAATCAATTTTTTTTGTTTCTATAATATTCATAGCCTCTTGTGATGTTTGTACAGAATATATATTTTTTACAAAATCTTCAAGTACATCTGTTGTATGTTTTGATAAATCTAAATCATCTTCTAAATAGAGTATATTAAAATCAAGTAGAATATTTAAATTTCTGTTTTCCATTATATTACCTTGTTTTCATTAATTGGTATCTTTATTGTAAATAGTGAACATTTATCGTTGTTTATATCATCAATTTTATGTAAAATATTTTTATAGGTTATTGAACCATTCATATGTTTTTCAATAATTTGTTTTGACATATAAAGCCCTATACCTGTACCAGCACTTTTATATTTTGTTGTGTAGTAAGGTTCGAAAATTTTTGGTACAATCTCTTCATCTATACCCCCACCATTATCTAAAAAATTGATAATAATAGTATCTCTAAATTCATTAACAATAATTTTTATCATTTTATCATTTTTTTTAGAAGTTGTACTTAAAGCATCTTTAGAATTAGAAATAATATTTAAAAAAACATGAGATAACTCATTGTAATATGTATTAAGTTCACAATTGTCTTTTATCTCAAGTTTAAGTTGAATATTTTGTGCTTCAAGAAGATATTTCGATAACTCTATTGAGTGTTCAATACAATCACTTATGAGAAATACACTTTTATTTTTTGCAGGACTAAAAAAGTTTTTAAAATCATCAAGAGTATTTGACATATTATTAGCAAGAAGTAGGGCGTCATCTACTTTTGTTTGTATAAATTCATTTGTAAGTTTTCCCTTCTGCATTTTTGTTTGGAAACTTTGAATAATCATAGTAATAGAACCTAACGGTTGTCTCCATTGATGTGCAATATTATTAAGCATTTCACCCAGACTAGCAAATCGTGCTTGTTGAAACATGATAAGATCTTTTTTTCTGTTTTGGGCAACTTCTTTTGATATTTTTACCTCAAGGTATTTATTAAGTTCCATGAGCTCTTTCGTTTTCTTATTTACTTTTTCTTCAAGAGAGTTATGAAGATTTTTAAAGTTATTGATAATAAGAATAGAAAATAAAACAGAAAATAAAAATACTAAAATAATAGCAATAATTGATAATATTACAATTGTATTAAAACTTTTTTGAGTATTTCTTTGTTCTTGTACAGCAAGTGATAAATCATAGTTAATTAAACTCGTAATATAGATACTAATAGCATTTATTTGAAGATTTAAATTTTCAATACTAGGAATCTTTTTTGATTTTATAATAGTATAAATATCACTTTTAATAGTGAGTAGTTTTTTATCTATATTATTTATAAGGCTTTTTTCTAAAGTTTTATTTTCATAGTATTTATCTTCTTTAACAAGAAGTTTTTTGATAAAGAAAGGTTTTTGTGGCGTATAAATATTTTCTTTATATAGTTTCCAATTTTTATCTATAATATCAATTGCAAGTTCAAGAACATCTATCGATTGTGTTTTTGTTATATCATTATTTTTTAAATCATGAAGAGTATCTTTTATATTTACATTATAGGCATCTTTTATATTTTCTAAACGGATAATTTTTTTTGTTCTTGTATCATATAAAACATCAAAATCTTGCTTAATTGTAAAAATAGAGATTTGTGAAAATATTATAATCCATAACATCCCACCAGTGATTATAAATACTAAGAAACCTGTTTTATATTTAAAATCTAAATTTTCATAATAAGTTGTAATCTGATTAAGTAAGTTTTTCATTGTTTTATTAGCTTAAATGTTGATTTTTCATATTCAAAAAGATAGATTTTATTTAATAGTTGAGCGTTCTTAAAATTTAAGTGTAAACCCTCTAAAAGATTAGGAGGAACTTTTTTTAATAACTTTAGGAGTTTACTTCTTGTAATATTCCCTTCAATTTTAGAAAGTGCCCAAACAAAAGTTTTTGATGCTAGAAATGCTTCAAGAGATATAAAACTAAGTTTTTCATCTGGATAATATTTTTTCATCAATATTTGATACTCTTTTACAACGGGGATAGAACTATCTAAATAGTTAGGGACAACTTGTGAAAATATTAAGTTTTTTGTATCAACATTTAATGCTTGTAACTCATGAACCATTGCATTTGCATCTCCAAATGATATATTACAAAAAATAGTATCTTTAAAATTTGAATCTTCTTTTGCTTTTTTTATAAATAGGGCGTTTGCTTTATAAGCACCAATCATCATTATAACTTCAGGAGTTGTATATTTTATCTCATGTATTGCATGATTTATAGAGATAGTATTTCTTTTATAGGAACCTTCTGATACAAGTTGAAGATTCCTCTTTTTGAGTGAATTAATTAGTGAAACATAACCCTCTTCACCATAATCATCGTTTTGGTAAAAAACAGCAAATTTATTTAGTTTTTTTGTATCGTTAAGATATTCAACTAATGCTTCTATCTCTTCCTCATATGAGCTTCGAAAATTTATATAATTTGAGTGGTTTTTTCTTCTTAAAAAAGAAGCACCTGTAAATGGAGCTATTAATGGTATATTTTCTTCATCTAAAATTGGTAATATATTTTTTACTGTTGGGGTACCAACAAAACCAAAAAGTGCATAAACTTTGTCAATATATATTAGTTTTTTAAGATTATCTAGAGTTAAATCAGGTTCATATTTATCATCATATATTATCAAATCTATTTTTTTATCTTTAATAATATTATTTTCATTAGCATACTTAAAATAGGAGTTCGCACCTGCTTCTACAGATTTCCCCCACTGTTTAATCATACCAGTATTTGGCAGTGAAGTGCCTATTTTTATGGTGTTTTCTTTAAAATTTCTTTCTTTAGTATATACATAAAACAATATAAGTAAAAATATAAGTATAGGTAATCTTTTTAACATATAACAGTGTACAAAAAATATATATAAATAAAGCTTTTATAAATTAGTGATTTTTTTTTATAATTTAAGCTAGAGTTAAATAGTAATCCTATAGAATTTAGGTAAAGAATTTTTTACCATTTTTAAATTAGGATATAGTATATGTCAGAATTTGTATATTACAACAAAATCAATTTAGATTTTCCCTTAAATGAGGAAATCACAGTATCTTCAAATGTAGAAGAGTTAAAAAGTAAACGCTTTTTAATATCTAATAATGGTGAAGTTAACTCAGAAGCTTACACGAAAGATGTAGATTTTTATTTAAACAATACACAAGATAGTATTGCTAATAAGATAATTAATGTGCATAGACTCTATGAGATTGCAGCAACAAAATATGATTACGCACAAGATATTTCATACTCAGCTAATATTGATAATAAAGTTTTATTAGTAGCTACTGAAGATGAAGCAAAAGTTTTTATGTCAAATATAGATAAAGATGAGTTTGATTTATATTACATCCAAAGTGATAGTATAAAATCAATCGAGGGTCATATTGGAAATTTAACAGTTGTTGTTGATAAAAACAATAAAGATATTACAGTACAAATTGATCAAATAGTTTGGTATAATGCACAAGAGTTAGGTTTGAAACAAAGTGGTACATTTGATCCTTTACAATCATCATTAAACGAAGTATTATCTACTGTAAGAGCTAATATAGAGTCTTTTGAATATAAAAAATTCACCACTTATGATTCAACTATTTGTCAATATCACGAAAGAAGAGATGAGATATGTTCTAAGTGTGAAGAGGTTTGTCCTACTGTTGCTATACTAAAAGATGATCAAAAAAAACATTTAGAGTTTTCCCAAATTGATTGTCATGGTTGTGGCGGTTGTATCTCTGTATGTCCTAGTGGTGCATTGGATTATGCTGCTTCAAATAAGGAAGCACTATTTGAGATGAGTAAATTTTATAAAGAAACACATCCTTTAATCATCCCAAGTAAAATGGATATAGAGAACCTGCAAGTTGACTTAAAAGAGAATGTATTACCATTTTCAATTGATGGTGAGAAGTTTTTACATGAATCAACTCTTTTAACCTTAGCTCAAATATCAGCATCTCAAATTGTATTTTACACTGATTTTATCTCTAAAGGTACTGGTGATGCTATTAGAATACTCAATGATATTTATCAAAAAAAATATGGTAAAGATGTTATTTTAGTAGCTAAAGATAAAGAACAACTCCAAGAGGCTTTAGAAAAAGTTTCATTTATCGAAGACTCTTACTATAACCTAGCACAAGAAAGTTTTAATAAAAGAGAAATTTTTTCATTACGATTAAAAGAACTTGTAGGTGATGACAACTTAGGTGTTGTACAAACAGGTGAACATATCCATTATGCAAAAGTAAAAGTAAACGAGGCTAATTGTACTTTATGTTTAGTGTGTGTTGGGGCTTGTAATGTAAATGCACTTCAAGCAGAAGCAAAAGATAATACACTTAGACTCAACCCAAGTCTTTGTACCTCATGCGGTTACTGTGAAGTTTCTTGTCCAGAAGCTGATTGTTTAACTATAGAGCGGGATATTATAGAGTTAGAACCAAATTGGTTTAAAGAAAACATATTAGCCAAAGATGAACTTTTTGCATGTGTAGAGTGTGGAAAAGAGTTTGCAACTGTAAAATCAATCCAAAAAATTGCAACAATGATGTCTCCAATATTTTCATCAGACCCAGTAAAAGAGAGAAGTTTATATTGTTGTGCAGACTGTAAACCAAAAATAATGATGCAAAGTTATTATGATAAAAAATCTCAAGGAGCAGTAGATGCCTAATAACCAAGATATTACAAAAGCACGAGCTTTATACTACAACACATTTGCAAACTTTTTTATAGTGGCAAGTGATACTACTAATTATTTAGAGTTAGTCAGATTAGTTAATATACTAAAAGAAAACTCTTTAGATAGTTCATCTGGTGCAGCACTTATTGAGTTATCAAATAAATTAGACCCCACATCAAATGTAAAGTTAGTTGAAGAGTATGATAATCTTTTTTATAACCCGTTGACTCAAAAGGTAAGACTTACAGCCTCTTTTTATGATGAGGGAATTGAGTCTGGTAAAAAAAGAGTAGAGATGCTTCAGTTTATAGCAAAAACAAAACTAAGACGAGATGAAAAAAATTTTTATGAATATGAAGATTCTATTGGATTTATATTTGCATTTTTAGCTGAACTATGTGAGTTAGTTGCAAAAGGTGAAGAAGAATATTCAAACACGATACACTGTATATTTTCATCAATATTAAACGAATTTGTTGATGAAGTAGCAGCTCAAATTTATGAGCATGAATCTGCAGATATTTATAAAGATCTTATGGTAGTTCTTCACTCTTTTATAGCATTTGAAAGATTATATTTAGAGGTTTCAAAACCACTTCCAAAAGAAAAAATAGTGAAAGAATCATGTGAAGATATTTCAGAAGAGGAAGTTCAAAGAAGAGCTAAAAATAAAGCATTAAAAGCACTTGGACCAAAAAATAGTATAGATGAATCATGTCCAATAGATATAGCTTATGATGTGGAGGAGAGTCTTTAAGTAGATATCTCTTTCAAGAGGTTTTAGAAAAAGAGTTTCACTTTTTTTCTAAAGTCTCTATGGACTCATAGGGGCTTATTTTTCTATAAGGAGGTCAGTCGTGCAAAAAAGCAGAAGAGATTTTATTAAAAACTCAGCGATTATAACTGCAGGTACAGTTGCAAGTACAAGTGTATTGGCTGCTAGTGGTAATTCATCTGTTCAAGATGATTTAAACAATGGTGTTGTAAAAGGAAGTTCTCGAAAAAAAGAGATTCTTTATACAAAAACTGCGGCGTGGGAAGAGTTCTACAAGTTCGCAAAATAATGACAGGAGATACATATGTCAATAAATACATATGAAACACTCAGTGCAAAAGTTGGTAGAAGATCATTTTTAAAAATGTCTGCTATTGCTACTGCATTTGGTGTCACATCATCTTTTGCTAGTGCAAACGCAACAAGAGAAGCAACTGCGGAAGAGATTAAAAATCCATTCCCAGGTTCTAAAATGGTGAAAACTATTTGTACAGCTTGTTCAGTTGGTTGTGGTATATTAGCAGAAGTTCAAAATGGTGTTTGGGTAAGACAGGAAGTTGCTCAGGATCATCCAGTATCACTTGGAGGGCACTGTTGTAAAGGTGCTGATATGATTGATATGGTTAGATCAGAAGTAAGATTAAAACACCCAATGGTGAAAAAAGCTGGAAAATGGCATAGAATTTCTTGGGATGAAGCATTAGATGGAATATCATCTAAGTTAGAAACTTTAAGAAAAACTGCAGGACCAGATTCAACAATGTTTTTAGGGTCAGCAAAATTTAATACTGAGCAGTCATACTACTTCAGAAAATTTGCTGCAATGTTTGGAACAAATAATATAGATCATCAAGCTAGAATTTGACATAGCTCAACAGTTGCCGGTGTGGCAAATACATGGGGTTATGGTGCTATGACAAATTCTTTAGGAGATATCCAGAATTCAAAAGCGATCATTATTTTTGGAGCAAATCCTGCGGTTAATCACCCAGTTGGATTCCAACATTTCTTAAAAGCAAAAGAGAGAAACAATGCAAAAATAATTGTTGTAGATCCTAGATTTACAAAAACAGCTGCAAAAGCTGATTATTATGCACAAATTAGACCAGGTACTGATATTCCATTTATGTATGGGATGTTAAATATTATATTTGAAAATGGATGGCATAACGAAGACTTTATCAAAGATAGAGTTTATGGTATGGAAGATATTATGAAAGAGGCTAAAAATTGGCCTATTGAAAGAGTAGCAGATGTTACAGGTGTTAAAGCAGATTTAATTGTTCAAATCACTAAACATTATGCACAAAATACTCCAGGTACTTTAATCTGGGCTATGGGACTTACTCAACATACTAATGGAAGTTCAAATACAAGAATGGCTCCAATTTTACAACTTGCTCTTGGAAACATGGGTGTTGAAGGTGGTGGATGTAATATTTTGAGAGGTCATGATAATGTTCAAGGTGCTACTGATATGTGTTGTTTATCACATACATTACCAGGGTATTATGGGTTAAGTGAAGGTTCTTGGAAATATTTTGCAAAAATGTGGAATGTTGATTTTGATTGGCTTCAAGGTAGATTTAAAGATCCATCATGGATGGGTAAAAAAGGATTTACATTAGCTAGATGGTGGGCTGGAGTTCTTGGTGGTAATCCAGGAGAAGATGCAATTCACAATGCAGGTACAAGATTAAAAGCTTTATTTGTAATGGGTAATGGTATCACATCAACAGCACAAACTAAAAAAGTAAAAGAAGCATTAGATAATCTTGATCTTGCAGTATTTTGTGACCCATTTGTAAATGAGGGTGCAATTATTACTGATAAGCAAGATGATGTATATATCTTACCAGCTGCTACACAATTTGAAACAGCAGGTTCGGTTACTGCTACAAACAGATCTGCTCAGTGGAGAAGTGAAGTAGTTAAACCAATGTATGAATCAAAAGCAGATCAAGATATTATGTTTGAATTAGCTAAGAGATTAGGTTTTTATGAACAACTTACTGCTGGTATGAAAGTTAGAGAAAATAAAACTAACTACAGTTGGCCAGAAGATGCGACTGATGAGATTGCTAGAACTATTAAAACTATTGGTTTAACAGGTTGGACAGCAAAAAGATTGAAAGAACATCAAGAAAATTGGCATATGTTTGACGAGGTGTCTGGTCGAGGATATGGAGATATGACTGGTGAGTATTATGGTTTACCATGGCCTTGTTGGACTGAAAAACATTCTGGTTCACCATTATTATATAACATCAACAGAAGTGTTGCTGAAGGTGGTATGGGATTTAGAAATAGATTTGGTCTAGAACATGATGGTCAAGATTTACTTGCAGGAAAAGGTAGTGCACCTAAAGACTCTGCAAATAAAGATGGTTATCCAGAAATTACCAAAGACAATATTGAAAAAGTTCTTGGTATTACATTAACAGAAGATGAGAAAAAGAGAATAGGTAAAAACTGGAAAGTTGATACATCTAATATTATCGCTGAAAAATGTATGGAGAGAGGAATCGCTCCTTATGGAAATGCAAAAGCTAGAGCAAAAGTATGGACATTTGCAGATCAAATACCGTTACATAGAGAGCCATTACACTCTCCACGAACAGATTTGACTAAAAAGTATCCAAGTTTTGCAGATAAAAAAGATCACTATAGAGTTGATACAAGATATGTGAGTGAACAAAGTAAACAAGATTGGGCAAAAGATTTCCCAGTAAATCTTGTGACAGGTAGACTTGTAAACTTAAATGGTGCTGGTATGGAAAATAGAGCATCGAAGTATCTTGCGAAGTTAACACCAGAGATGTTCTGTGATATTAATCCAGACTTAGCTGGACGACATGGTATCAGAGATGGTTCTATGATGTGGATACATTCACCACAAGGTACTAAGATAAAAGTAAAAGCTAAGTATTCGTATAGTGTATCTGAAGATAGAGTGTTCTTACCATTTCATTTTGCAGGTGTTATGGAAGGGGAGAGCTTATTACATAAGTACCCAGAAGGAACAGCACCATACGCAATTGGTGAGAGCGCAAATACAGTAACTAATTATGGTTACGACATTGTTACACAAATCCCTGAGACAAAAGGTGGATTGTGTCGAATTGAAAGAGCTTAGGAGTAAGATATGAGTAAACCAGATTTTTCAAGAATGAAATTTTACTGTGATGAACAACGATGTATCCATTGTGATGGTTGTTCAGTTGCTTGTGCCGAAGCTCATGAGTTACCAGTAGAGATTAGTAGAAGAAAAGTAATTACAGTGAATGAAGGTAAACAAGGTGAAGAGTTCTCTTTATCTGTTGCTTGTATGCACTGTACAGATGCGCCTTGTGAACAAGTGTGCCCAGTAGATTGTTTTTATATTAGAGAAGATGGAATAGTACTTCATGATAAAGATAAATGTATTGGTTGTTCATATTGTTTATATGCTTGTCCTTTTGGAGCTCCACAGTTCCCTAAAGATGGAGCATTTGGAACTAAAGGTGTTATGGACAAATGTACTATGTGTGCAGGAGGTCCTGATGAAACTAATTCAGAACATGAACGAGAATTATACGGGCAAAATAGAATTGCTGAGGGTAAAGTTCCAGTTTGTGCAGCTATGTGTTCTACAAAAGCACTGTTAGTTGGAGATTCTGAGTCAGTTTCTAATATTTATAGAGAAAGAGTCCTTTCATCTGGTCACGGAGTACAGTCGGCGCCATATGGATGGGATAAAGCGTATGGAAAATAAAAGTTTTTTAGCTGAATATAAGACCTATATTATTATAGGTCTGTTATTTGTTCTTTTAACATATTGGTACTTTTGGTTAGCTACTATTGCTGATTTGAACTATGTGTATCATTTTTTATTACAGATGGCTCAAGGTAATTTTACAGGACAAGTTGTTCCATTTGAGACATTAACAAGACATGAGCAGATGGAAGTTGCACTATTTGGTCCAAATTATAATGCAATAGCACCCGAAGTAATTAGAGCTTTTGAGGAGCGTCAACATATATTACCTATAGTTTTTGCTGTAGAGTTTGTATTATTTACAATAATGTTTGTTGTTGCAAAAGGGAGAAAACAAGCAAAAATTACTCGAAATGAAGACAAAGTACTTGTGTATTCTGTTTTTCAAAGAGTTGTTATTTTGTTGAATATTGTGATTATGATTTATCTATTTATCACTGGTTTTTCAATTACATTTGGAAACTGGACTGGTGGAGGAGAAGTTGCAAGACTTATGAGAGCTACACATGAGATAGTTGGATTGGGTTGGATGCCTATATGGTTAATCATGACTATAGTTGCATTTAAAGATCATAAGTATTTTATACGCCCTAGTGTGAAGATTTGGAATAAAATTTTCTTAAGAGGTATGTATGAACCTATGAACAGAATCAATTATTATATGTATGTTGCTTTTGGATTTCTACTTGTGATTAGTGGATTTATCATTTGGTATATGTTTCCAGATGCAGCAACACATGCTCAAACAATTCAATTGAAACGATTTATTTTGTTTATACATTTTATGGGAAGTGCGATTATTTCGTTCTTTACATTTGAAACTGTGTACTCTTATTTTGTGTCTGTAAAAGGTTACATTCCAGGAGTAATAACAGGTAAATTACCAGTTGAGTATCTAGAACAGTTAAGACCAGATGTTTTAGAGGAAGAAGATTTAAGAAACTAAGAATTCAATGAAGACTTTGTAAAAAGTCTTTATTGTTTTTCTTATAATTTTAAATATGCAAATTTTGCATATTAAAAGGTATAGATAAAAATGGAAAATAGCAAGTACTTAAAAACAGTTATTATAGATAAACTTATAGAAAATGAAGCAACACAAGTAGAAGATGTAACTATCGATGAGTCAAGATTGAATTTATTCTTAAATGGAGAAAAAGCTATTTCAATGATGTGTATCCCAAAAGATCAAGATGCCCATGCAATTGGTTTTTTAATGAGTGAAAATGTTATCTCTTCAATAGATGATATAAGAGAGTTAAAAGTAAGTGAAGATGGACTAAGAGTTGATGTGATTGCAACAATAAACGAAGACTCCTTAGAACATCTTTATACAGAAAAAACATTAGTAAGTGGATGTGGTGGTGGAGTTACTGGAAATGTTGAGGGTGGGGTAGAGATACCTTTTAACCAAACTGCATTTAAAGTAAAACCAGAAACTATCTCGAGTGAGATTAAAATATTTTATCATGAAAGTGAACTATACAACCTAACCGGTTGTGTCCATAAAGCAATGATATATCTTCTTGATGGAAATACAATTACAGCAGAAGATATAGGGCGACACAATGCCATTGATAAAGTGGTTGGAAAATGTAAGCTACAAGGGCTTGATACAACAAAATCAATTCTTTTTGTATCTGGAAGATTAAGTTCCGAGATGGTTACAAAAGCGGTAATGCATAAAATTCCAATCATAATATCAAGAACAGCCCCAACATATTTGGGTGTGCAAACTGCACATAAACATGGAGTTACCCTTATAGGATTTGCAAGAGGAAAAAAGATGAATATCTATACTCATGCAGGGAGAATTGATGTCTAGTATTGATGATAATGTAAAAGTATTGCTGAGTGAAAAGCAAAAGCAGATAATAAACAATAATCTCAATGATAATGGAAAGCTATCATGTATAAAAGCTTTTAAAGTTGCTAGACTAATTGATGTTGAATCTATTGAGATATCAGCAATTACAAAAAGTCTTAATATCAGAATTACCGATTGTGAACTTGGGGTATTTGGGAATTTAGAGTTCTCAAATAAAGATGAGAATATTTATAATGATTTAGAACAACAGTATGGAAAAGAAAAGAAACTAGACTGTAAAGTTTATTGGGATGAGGCAAAAAAATCAAGCTTACACAAAGTTGGTTCAACTGTTAAAAATAGTGATTACGATGTGATAAATTGCCAACTTGGATGTTTTAGATTAAAAAAAAGCAAAGGAGAGAAAAATGGAAGTAAGAGTTAAAGTATGGATTGAAGATGATAAAAATAATTTAGTATTTGGCGGTGGAAAAACTGAAATTTTAGAGTATATAGATGAAAAAGGCTCAATCGCTGAAGCAGCACAAATGATGGGATTAAATTATAAAAAAACATGGACACATATAAAAGTACTTGAAAAGTATATAGAAGATGAACTAGTAATAACCCAAAAAGGTGGTGGAGAACAGGGTGGTAGTACACTAACTCCAAAAGCAAAAGAGATAATAGAAAACTTTAAAATACTTAAAAAAGATGTCCGAGCCTATACACAAGAGAGATTTAAAGATCTCTTTGTCAATAGCAAAACTGATATATTACATCTTAAAGAGAGTTAAATGATAAAGTTAAATAACCATCAATATCCAACACCAAAAGATATAGCAGTATCTGCTGATTTTGCATTGGATGTATTAAAAAATAATGATACATATTTAAAGTTAGAGGCTGATTTATTAAGGTTCTTTAATTTTAGAGATTTAAAATCATTTTCATTTAATAGTGATGGATTTTTAAGTTTACTATGTCATTTAGGCAGACAAGGAAAAATTGCTATTAGTGTAGGGGAAACCCAACCATTATATGAAGCAGGAAAGCTTTACGAAGCTTTAGGGTTTGATATTGTTTGGATTGGTTTAAAACAAGATGGAGATGTGAATATTGACAGTATAAAAAATGTTGATTTAGATTTTATATTTATCTCTTCATATACAGTAGATACTTATGTAAAAAATGATTTAGATAGTATTAAAAAAATATCAAATGCAAAAATAATCTCTAATGGAAGTGCTGATATATCAAATAAAAGTGATGCATTGTATTTTGACCCATATAAGTTAAGTGGTTTTGCAATATCTGGAATAATATTATCAAATGGTTTATTTGAAGAGCAAACTATAGGTTATAAAGATAATCTAGCAGTTGTGGTAATTAAAGAGTTATTAAATAAAAAGAGTTCTTTTAATAGCTCTTTAAAACAGAAATTTAAAGATATTTTACTGAAAACTTTTGGTGATGATATTTATCTTTTTGTAGATTCAAATGAGACTTTAGAATATACATTTCATTTTGGATTAAAGGGTATCAAAGCAAGAGAATTGATACGAACACTTGCTTTTGATGAGATACTTATTACAAATGGGGAAGGGTGTTCATTAGGATTATCAAAACCATCAAGGGTAATTCAAGAAATGGGTTATACCCAAGATCAGAGTAGAAATGCCATATCAATATCTTTTAGTGAAGATATGACAGAAGCACAGATGTTACAAATTGTAGAATTAATGTTTAAAAGATATAGACAAATAAGGATATTAAATGACTAATCAATTAACATACCTAGACTTTAATGAGGCAGTTGACAAGAGTTTAGAACTTGTTACAAATACTACTTTAACAGAGATTGTATCATTGTGGGATGCGCTTGATAGAGTTTTATCAAAAGAGATTGTATGTATAAAAAATCTTCCAGCTTTTAATAATTCAGCAATGGATGGATTCGCAGTTAAGTTTGAAGATGCTGGAAAAACACTTACTATCAATAAAACAATATTCGCAGGAGATTATGGAGATGCCGTTAAGGAATCATTAAATAGTAATGAGTGTTATAAAATAATGACAGGTGCAAAAGTACCTTTTGATGCTGATACTATTATCCCAATAGAGCATTGTTTTGATGTTACAAATGAAAGTGTAAGGATACCTGAAAATATAAAAGAAGGTTCAAATTTACGATTAAAAGGTGAAGAGCAACAGCAAGGTAATATTATGTTTAAAGCTGGTGAAGTTTTAAACTCATCACATATTATTTTACTAGCATCCCAAGGTATTATGACTGTAGAGGTTTATAAAAAATTATCAATAACTATTGTATCAACTGGAAATGAGCTCAAAGAACCATGGCAAATATCAAATGATGAGGAGATATATAACTGTAACTCTTTTGGACTTATTGCACTTTTGAAGCAAATAGGTTTTGATGCTTCTTATGGGGGAGTTATCCCTGATAATTTAGAATCTTCTGTCAACTTTATAAAAAGTTTAAAAAAATATGATGTGATTATTACTACTGGTGGTATCTCTATGGGGGAAGCTGATTTTGTAGGGGAAGCATTTTTAAAAAATGGATTAGAGGTGATATTTCATGGGGTAAATGTGAAGCCTGGACGACCTATTATGATGGGAAGTTTAGATAAAACTGTTGTTATGTGTTTACCAGGTAATCCACTTACTGCAATGATAAATATGCATCTTTTTGCACTACCGGTTCTTAATAAACTCCAAGGGAGTGAATATATATATCATGATGTTGTAAAAGCAACAAATAAAAAAGCGTTTAAAACTAAAGCAGGAAGAGTAAATTTAGTTTTAGGAAATTTAATACAAGGAGATTTTACGGTAACAAGAAATAATAAATACGGTTCAGGGATGATTACAGCTTTGTATGAGAGTAACTCAATATTAGTTACTAATAATAATACTTCAAGTATAGAGACACAGCAAGAGGTATTTGTTGTCAAGTTTGACAATAAATTAATAAAAAATAGAATAAATATATTTAACTAAAAAAGGAAAGAAAAATGAATAAAACACTAATTACACTAGGATTAACAGCAGTTTTAAGTTTAAGTTTAACTGCAAAAGATACATTAATGATGGCAACAACAACAAGTACAGATAATACAGGACTTTTAGATTATCTAGCTCCAAAGTTTGAAAAAGATACAGGAACAACTTTAAAATGGGTTGCAACAGGAACTGGAAAAGCTTTAAAAATGGGTGGAAACTGTGATGTTGATATTTTATTTGTTCATGCACCAGCATCAGAGAAAAAATTTATAGCTACAGGATATGGGGTAAATAGAAAACAAGTTATGTATAATGATTTTGTAATTATTGGACCAAAAAAAGATCCTGCACATATAAAAGGTATGAATCCTAGTGCAGCTTTAAAAACTATCAAAGATAAAAAGGAGAAATTTTTTAGTCGTGGTGATAATTCAGGGACAAATAAAAAAGAGCTTTCTTTATGGAAAAATGCTAATGTTGATGCAAAATCTGCTTCAAGTTGGTATGTTCAAACAGGACAAGGTATGTTAAGAACAATAAACATGGCTGCTGAAAAAGGTGGATACACTATGACAGATAGAGGAACTTGGATTAAATATATGTCTCAAAAAGGTGATAGTAATACTTTAGAAATTGTAGTTGAGGGGGATAAAACATTATTTAACCAATACTCTGTAGTATCTATTAACAAAGAGAAATGTGCAAATGTGAAACCTCAGTTAGCAGAACAATTTACACAATGGGTTATAAACCCTCAAACACAACAAACAATTGCTGATTTTAGATTATTAGGGCAAGCATTATTTATACCTAATGCTGGAAAATAGATAGAAAAAGGCTAAGGTAGATTAAAAGAATGAATCTTTTTACAGATGGTTTCAATGAAGCAATAGAATTACTTATATCAGGAAATGAGAGTGTATATTCTGCTATTACAACAACAATAACAGTTTCATCATGGTCATTATTAATTAGTTTATTGATAGGTTTACCACTTGGCTTTTTCCTTGGATATTATAATTTTTTTGGAAAGGCTGTCATTAGAACGATTGTTGATACTCTTTTAGCATTACCAACAGTTGTTATTGGACTTATTGCATATACTATGCTTTCTCAAGTTGGACCATTTGGTGAATATAATTTATTATTTACACAACAGGCAATAATTATAGGACAAATAGTTCTAGGACTTCCTATAATCATAGCCTTAACAGCAGCTCAAGTTGAAGCTGTAGATAAAAGATTATATAAGTCATTAAAAGGTTTAGGAGCTCATCAGTATCAAATATTAGTTGCCACATTAGTTGAAGCTAGATTTGGTCTTATGACAGCTGCTATGACAGCTTATGGGAGAATTATTACAGAGATTGGTATATCGATGATGGTTGGTGGAAATATAAAATATCATACACGAACTGTAACAACTGCAATTGCATTAGAGACAGGGAAAGGTGAATTTGTTACAGGTATTGCTTTGGGACTTGTTTTATTTGCAGTAGCATTATCAGTGAATATAGCATTATCTATGTTAAAAAGGAAATGGACACAATGAGTGTATTGTATGAACTTAATGGTATTGAACAGTATTATGATGATAAAAAAGTTCTTAGTATTGATAGCTTAAAATTAGAAGAAAATCAAATTATTGGTTTTTTAGGACCTAATGGTAGTGGTAAGTCTACATTACTTTCACTACTTTCTTTTGCTGATAAACCAACAAAAGGGGATATTCTTTTTAATGGTATTGAGAATAAAAAACTTAATGCAGAAACGAAACAAAGTATAGCTATGGTGCCTCAAGACCCATATCTTCTAAAAAGAACAGTTTTTGATAATATTGCATATGGATTAAGAATTCGCAATATGTCTGATAATATTGAAAAAAAAGTTTATGAAGCACTAGAGCAAGTTGGACTTGATAGTTCATTTGCAAAAAGAAAATGGAGTCAACTCTCAGGTGGAGAATCACAACGGGTAGCTTTAGCTTCAAGACTAGTTCTTAAGCCAAAAGTTTTAATTTTAGATGAACCTACTTCAGGGGTAGATACAAACTCTGTTCAACTTATAAAAGAAGCGATACTTCTAGCAAAGAAAAAATATCATACAACAATATTAATATCAAGCCATGACCATAACTGGTTAAATAATATTTGTGATAAAAAAATTGCACTTTTTCAAGGTGAATTAGTCGAGAGTGGAAGTGTAAATCTCCTTTTTGCACCATGGGAAAAAGATATAAATGGAAACCTTGTAAAACGATTTATTGATGGACAAGAGTTAACAGTTCCTAATAGTACTGGTAAAAAAAAGGATTCAGTTGTGATGATAAAGTCTGAATCTATTGAAATATGTAAAGATGATTGTATAGGGATGATAAATGAAAACACACTTATAGGTGTAATAAACTCTGTTCATATGCAAGAAGAGGGGGTTTTTTTACAAATAGAGTTTACCATAGCTGGTGTCTGTTTTAATTGTAAAATATCTCGAAAATATATGGAAGAGCAAAGATTGTTACCTGGTGATAGGATTAATATTAATATTGATCTTAATGAAGTTTGTTGGATATAAAAAAGGTGTCATTTGACCATCTTTTTTATTTCCCAATTCTAATAACACTTTTTAAAAGTTGATAGAGTAAAAATAAAAACACAAGTGGAAAAAATATTGTTTTAAAACTAAAGGCGACTATAAGATTTAAGATATAATCACTTGTCTTTTCTGTGGTTGTTTGATACTCTTTTACTTTATTTTTATAATATTCTAGATTGAAAATATTATTTGTAACACTATTAAAAGTTTCTTTTACAGAATCATATAAACTACCATTATTAGTTTTATTTATTATATCTTTATCCTCAATAGTTTGTTGTGTAATATTATTGATTTCTTGTGAGGATTTATCAATCAAACTTTGATTTATCTCTATATTATAATCATTTTTTACATAGTGTTCATAGACAAAACTATTTAACATAGACATTATAGGGATACTAAATCGTAAAAAGATTAGAATAATTGTAACCCTAAAAAATATATCCCTAATTTTAACATCATTTGTAAATCTTACAAACATCCAAATATTTAAAATAACAATAGCTAAAATAACAATAAATGTGAAAATGTCTCCAGAAACAAAATTTAAAAGTATTTTTTGAATCCCTAAAGAGGTGATACTTGCTAACATTATCCAAGAAAATTGTTCTACTAAATCATTAATAGGGTCTAGTACTTCTCCTATACTAATTGTTAGTATTGCTGCATTTATCTCTGTACCTTGAGCTAATGATATTGCACCATTAAGACCTTTTGCTACAGCAAATACTTTGACTGCATTTGTTAGTGAATCTTCAACAATAGTTTCACCTTTTTTGTCTATATTTATAGTATAAGATAGAACAATTATAATAAATGATATGAAAACGATAAACAGTTTATTGAAGTTTGTTGATTGCTGTAACATATTTAGTTCCTATTTTTTATTTGTTTTTATATTATACTACAAAAAAATTATATGCTATTAGATATAAAAAAAGGGTTGCTATTTTTAGCAACCCTTTTTCAAGTTAAGAAAGTATTATAATTATTTTGTTAAAACTTCTTTTACAGCTTTTCCAATCTCAGCAGGAGAAACAACAACTTTAACTCCAGCAGCTTCAAGAGCAGCCATTTTCTCAGCAGCTGTACCAGCACCACCAGATACAATAGCACCAGCATGACCCATTCTTTTCCCTTTAGGAGCAGTTTGACCAGCAATAAATGCTACAACTGGTTTTGTGATGTTCTCTTTGATATAAGCAGCAGCTTGTATCTCTAAATCTCCACCAATCTCACCAATCATAACAATTGCTTCAGTTTCTGGATCTGCTTCAAACATAGGAAGAAGTTGTTTGTATGATAATCCAATAATTGGATCTCCACCAATACCAACAGCTGTTGTAATACCAAAACCTTCATTACATACTTGGTTTGCACCTTCATATGTCAATGTTCCACTTTTAGAGATAAGACCTACATTTCCCTTTTTGAAAATTGCACCTGGCATAATACCTATTTTACATTCTTCAGCTGTAATAATTCCTGGACAGTTTGGTCCAATTGTCATCATACCATGTTTCATAGCATATGCTTTTGCAGCTTGCATATCTCTAACAGGAGCACCCTCTGTAATAATTACAGCTAGTTCAATCCCTGCATCAGCAGCTTCCATAACAGCATCTGCCACAAAAACAGGTGGTACAAATATCATAGACACTGTTGCACCTGTTGCATCTACAGCACATTTAACAGTATTAAATACAGGTTTTCCTAAATGCTCTTGACCACCTTTATTTGGAGTAACACCACCAACAATATTTGTTCCATAAGCTATACATTGCTCAGCATGGAAAGTTCCCTCTTTACCAGTGAAACCTTGAACGATTACTTTTGTATCTTTATTTACTAAAATTGACATTTACTATACTCCTTTATTGTGCTGCCGCAGCTTCAACTGCTTTTTTCGCACCATCACCTAAATCTGTTGCACTAATTACATTTGATATTCCAGCATTTTTAAGTATCTCTGCTGCTTCTGGTGCATTTGTTCCATCAAGTCTTACAATAACAGGAACTCTTACATCTACCATTTTTGTAGCTTCTAATATACCATTAGCAATTCTATCACATCTTACAATTCCACCAAAAATATTTACAAAAATTGCTTTTACTTTTGGGTTTTTTAGAATAATTTCAAAACCTTTTGCAACTGTTTCTGCATTTGCTTTTCCTCCAACATCAAGGAAGTTTGCAGGTGTTCCACCCATATAGTTAATAGTATCCATAGTACCCATAGCTAAGCCAGCACCATTTACCATACAACCAATTTCTCCATCAAGTGAAATATATGAAAGTCCGTATTGACTAGCTTCTCTTTCATCATGATCTTCTTCACTAATATCTCTCATATCTTCAATATCAGGATGTCTTCCCAGTGCAGAATCATCAAACCCCATTTTTCCATCAAGTGCTAAGAAATCTCCAGCTCCTGTTTTAATAAGAGGATTTATCTCAATCATCTCAGCATCATTTTCCATATAAACAGTATATAATGCTTTTGCAAATTTTATAAATTTACTTTGTTCAGCTTTATCTGTAATACCTAGTCCAAAAACTAGTGCTCGACCATGAAAACCTTGGAATCCAATTGCGGGGTCCACTGCAACTTTAATGATTTTTTCTGGTGACTCTTCTGCTACTTTTTCTATCTCCATACCACCTTGTGTAGACGCCATAATAACTGGCATCTCTTTAGCTCTATCTAAAACTACACCTAGGTAAAGCTCATCTTTAATATCAGCTCCCTCTTCGATATATACTTTATGTACCTCTTTCCCTTCAGGTCCTGTTTGGTGTGTTACTAAAGTCATGTGCAAAATTTCACTTGCTAGTTGTTCAACCTCTTCGATTGATTTAGCAACTTTTACTCCACCACCAAGTCCTCTTCCACCTGCATGGATTTGAGCTTTAACGACCCAAATGCTTCCACCTAATTCATGTGCAGCCGCAACTGCTTGTGATGGTGTATTTGCAACGATACCTCTTGGAGTAGGTACGCCGTATTTAGCAAAAATTTGTTTCGCTTGATATTCGTGAATATTCATCGTTTCTCCTGTTGACTAGATTTGAATTTAAAAAATTATAGCTAGTTAGTCATTTAACTAGTTTTAGATTTTTATTAAAAATATATTTTTAGGTAAAATAAGTTACAAATTGTATCAAAAGTTATAAAAATGTTACTTTTCTAACTTATAATGTGTTTCGTTTAGATACTTTGTTACTTTCTCTTGTTCCTCTGGAAACCATCCAATCTGAAGAGAATTGTCACATGCACTTACCCACGATGCTAAGTTTTTAATATTTTGAACCTTCTGGTTCATCTTATCAAACTCTCCATCTACCATGTGACATTTTTTACAATTTGCTTCATTAAATAACTCTTTACCTTTTAAGGCATCGTCACTTAACTGCGAAGCATGTAAAGTTATACTACAAGTAGCAATCAATAGCGAATTATATATTACATATTTTAAATTAATCATTTCAAATCCTTTCTATTAATACTTAAGTGTATAAAAAATTATGTTAAATCATGATTAATTTTTTGAGATAACTATTGAAAGTCTAGCGTTGATACTAGACTTTGATTTATAAAATAGTAGATTGAATTATTGTTATTGTGCTTGGGTTCATAAAGTAATACATTTAGTATTACTTATTTTACTTCGGCTCATAAAGCAATACATTTAGTATTACTTATTTTACTTCGGCTCATAAAGCAATACATTTAGTATTACTTTATTTTACCTCATACTGTTCTCGACCCATTTGATAAAGGTCCGCACCATAAGTATCATTGATAACTGTTACTGGAAAGTTTTCTACAGTTAATTTTCTAACAGCTTCAGGTCCCAATTCTGGATACGCTATAACTTCAGCAGATTTGATTTGTTTTCCAAGAAGTGCACCAGCTCCACCAGTTGCACCAAAATAAATGCCACCATACTCTTTACAAGCATCTTTTACATCTTGGTTTCTTTTCCCTTTTCCTATCATCCCTTTTGAACCGTGTTTTAACATAGTTGGAGAATAGCTATCCATTCTATAACTTGTAGTTGGTCCAGCACTTCCTATAGGGTCACCTGGTTTTGGAGGAGTTGGTCCTACAAAATATATTACACTCCCTTCTAAATCAAAAGGAAGCTCTTCACCAGCTTCTATTAAATCCACTAGTCTTTTATGTGCTGCATCACGAGCAGTAAATATTACACCACTCAAGTATACAATATCACCAGCTTTTAACATTCTTGTTTGTTCTTCTGTTAATGGAGTTGTTAAATTATATGTTTTACTCATTTTTTATTGCCTCTTAAATTGTGATATGTGTGTGTCTAGAACTATGACACTGAACATTTACAGATACTGGTAAACTAGCTATATGACATGGATTTGATTCTATATGAACTGCAAGAGCTGTTTTAGTTCCACCCATACCCATAGCACCAATACCAAGATTGTTTATCTCAGTTAAGATTCTTTGCTCTAACTCATCCATCCTCTGAATCTTCATTATGTGTCCCTAATGTTCTAAAAAGAGCATGCTTTGAACTAATAGCAGCTTTTTCGAAAGTACCACCAATCCCAACTCCAACTGTAATAGGAGGACAAGGATTTGGTCCAGCATTTGAGATAACTTCTTTTACATACTCAACAATTCCATCTTTTCCAGCAGCTGGTGGGAATACTGTAGCTCGTGATACATTTTCACTTCCACCACCTTTTGCAGCGTATTCAATATCTATTTTATCTCCAGCAACAATATCAAAATGGATAATTGCTGGCAGGTTATATCCAACTGTATCTTTTAGATTTGCACGACTGAATGGCTCACATGTACTAGCTCTAAGATAAGCATCTGTATTACCCTTGTTCTGTCCCTTTATTTATAGCATCTTTTAGAAGTCCACCATTGATTTTTACTTCATCACCAACTTTTACAAAAAACACTGCAAGTCCTGTATCTTGACACAAAGGTCTTTTCTCATTTTTTGCTATATCGGCATTTTCTAAAATTTGTTTTAAACACCTCTTTTGATACTGGTGATTTCTCATCTTCCATAGCTTGTTTTAAAGCATCATAAGCATCTCGCGGTAAATCCGTACCACAGTGAACAATGATATCTCTAACAGCTTTTACTACATCGTTAAACTCTATTACTCTCATGTAAACTCCATATTACTAAAATATTTTATGATTTAATAATATCATCAAACTAGTTAATAAACTATAAAAAAAAGGATAAGCTTTTTTGCTTATCCTTTTTTGTGTAGTTTTGCTACTTTTTGTTTTAGTTATTAGAAAAAATTATTCTTCGTTAAAACCTCAATTCCTTTTTTTATGGTTGTAACAGACTGTTTGAATTTGTCTTGAAGTTCATCATCTAACTCTAGTTCGATAATTTTTTCAACTCCATTTTTCCCAACAATAATAGGAACACCCACTGATACATCTTTATATCCATATTCACCATTAAGTAAAACAGACGATGGGATAATAATTTGACTATCATTTAAAATAGCTTCAACCATAACAGCTACACATCTTCCTGGTGCATAATAGGCACTAGTCCCTAGATGTTTTACTATAGCAGCTCCTCCTGTTTTAGTTCGAGCAATAATTTGCTCCATATTCTCTTTTGAGATTATCTCTGTAATTGGAACTCCACCAATTGAAGAGAGTGACGGTACAGGTATCATATTTTCACCGTGATCACCTATAACCATAGCTCGTGTCTGTGCTCTTCCATATCCTAGGTGGTTATTGATTTGATATGCCATTCTAGAACTATCTAAAGCTCCAGCCATACCAATAATCCTACTACTATCCCATCCTGTGATTTTGTGACAAACATAACTCATCACATCTAATGGATTTGATACACAGATGATGATAGCATTTGGTGAGTATAGTTTTATGTTTTCAACTACCTCTTTGGTGATTTTTGCGTTTATACGAAGTAAATCTTCTCTTGTCATTTCACCAGTTCTAGGAACTCCTGCAGTTATAACAACAATATCACAATCTTTCATATCAGATGGTTGTTCTGCTCCCCAAACTTTTGTACCAGATGGAGAGAATGAAGTTGCTTGTTCGATATCTATAGCTTTTCCAATAGCAATATCTGTATCTATATCATAAAGGACTATTTCATTGCAAGTTCCAGTCATCGCTAAACTAAATGCAGCTGTTGCTCCCACTGCTCCTGCACCAACAATCCCAACTTTTCTATTTGTCATAATGTTTCCCTAAAATCTATCATATTTATAAGTAATTAAATTAGCATAATTAAGATTATAAAATTTAAATGATTAGTTTTTTTTGTAGTGGAGTATAGCAAAGTGTAACTATTTGACACTATTTACCTACCAATAAGTTTCAATCTTAAAAACTGAATGCAGATTAATCTATACTCTAATATTAAGAATTATTCTATATAAACTCTTCTTAAAACATATTTAATTATAATATTGACCATGAATAAAAGAATTATATGTCAACGATGTAAGTCTTACTATGTGACATGGGAAAAAAACAAGCCACATGGATGTAGAGCTTATGGTTTTAAGTCTCAGGCTTTACCAGCTATAGTTGTAAAACAAAGTAGTGGAGTAGAGTGTAGTTTCTATGAACCAAAAAATAAAAGTTTATAAAATAGTATTATAAATCAAATAATTTAAACAAAATGATTGTATCATAATTGATGAAGAATATATAGGAGAATGAATTGTTATATGAAGAGTTAAAAACAACTGTTAAAAATCTAGGTTTTTCTACAATTGAGAGTTTTGCTAATTATGTAGGTGTTACACCTAGTGATATATTAGATTGGGAGCAAAGAGATGAGATACCTTATACAATAGCTCTTATTGTACATCTCCTTCAAGGGGAACAAGATGTACCAGGTGATAATAATTCACTTGATCTTTTAGTGGAAGAGTGTTTACCTCTTGCTGCTTTACTTGAAGAGTCTTCAAGTTTTCCTGCGAAACTAGAAGAGATGTTTGTATTACAAAAGAAACTTAATGATGATACAAACGGTACAAACTGGGAATTAGGTATAAATAAATACGACAAAGAGATTAATTGGTTAAGATGTATCCATATGGAAGTAGCTGAACTTATTGATTCTACACCTTGGAAACATTGGAAAAATATCAGTGACCAACCAGATCTTAATAATCTTCATGTGGAACTTGTAGATGTATGGCACTTTTTAATGAGCTATATTTTACAAGAAACAAATATCCCAAAAGCGGTATCTTTAGTAAATACACATTGTATCTATGAGGCAGTTGAGATAGAAGATATAGATGTGAAACTTATCGTAAAAGAAGCTGAAAAACTTTCTTATATAGCATTTGCAATAGAAACTGGAAATATGCCACAATTTAGTGGAGTTGAAAGATTTATTGATCAATTCTTTAGATGTTGTAAACTTTCAGGTCTTAGTTTTACTTGGTTACAAAAACTTTATATAGGAAAAAACTCTTTAAATAAATTTAGACAAGATAATGGATATAAAGAGGGTACTTATATAAAAGAATGGAATGGACAAGAAGATAATGTAGTGATGATAGAGATATTAGAAGAGTTGGAAAATGCTTCTTATAACACTGTATACAAAGAGCTGCAAATTAAATATGATATGATGAACTCTTAAGGACTAACAAAAAACTTATAGCTAACTATTAAAAAAAGGTATCTACTACCTTTTGCTATTATAATTAAGATAATAAATTTTTTTAAGTTGTATTGTAACATACCAGCTACAAAAGTTATTGGGTCACCAATTATAGGTACCCAAGATAAAAGAAGTGAATATCCCCCATACTTATCAAAATACTTTTTTCCTTTATTAATATGTTTCTCTTTAATCACATTATGATTTAATAAATACTCCTCACCTTTTAATCCAAGCCAATAATTTATCAGCGACCCTAAAGAGTTACCAAAAGTAGCACTAAGAAAAAGTAGATAGATATTTAAATCGATAGAAATGTTATATAAAAGTAATGCTTCACTTCCCATGGGAAGAATTGTTGCAGAAATTAAAGCGATAAAAAACAGATAGAGATAATTCATATGACATAATAACTAATAAATATTTAAGTCAGCTATAACTATAATTGATTTATATACACAAAGGTTTTTTATGAATACTATTATTTTTGCATTACTGTTGAGTTTTAGCTCGTTACTTGCTGTTGATATGGACAATGATTTAGTTCAGGATGATATAGATATTTGTCTAGATACACCTGCTGGTGTATTTGTAGATATGCAAGGATGTACTAAAGAGATAAAGCGTATTGTCAATTTTGATCATAATTTATATATGCTTGATATGACAAATATGCAACAACTTCAAGAATATGCTCAGTTAGCAAGTGAAGCTTTTGGTTACACTATTGTACTAAAAGGGCATACAGATTCAACAGCAGACTATCAAACAAACCTAATACTTTCGAAAAAAAGAGTGTATACAGTTTTAAAACATTTAGAAGCTATGGGTATTAATAGTGAGAGAATATCTGTTAAGTGGTATGGGGAAACTATGCCAATAGCAACAAATGTAACACCAGAGGGTAGAGCAATCAACAGAAGAGTTGAAATAATCTTAAAATAAAAAATTGTATAAGAATATATGTGATTCAAATAGTAACACTAAAACGCTATATAGAAAAATCTCTTTAGATATTAAAAACTATATTAATCAATATACGATACTATGTTTTTAGTAATGTATGAGAATCATATATTCTATTTAATTTAATTGAATAATGAAGGGGAAAATATGTCTTTAATGAAAGCACCTGAAAATACTCCAGTATGGGTTGATACAGCAAGATGTAAAGCATGTGATATATGCGTATCTGTTTGTCCAGCGGGAGTGTTGTCAATGAAAGCAGAACCTGCTTCAACTTTAGGAGCAATGATTGAAATTATTGCGATTGATAGTTGTATTGGTTGTAATGATTGTGAGTTGAATTGTCCAGATTTCGCAATTTATGTTGCAGATAAAAAAGCAGATAATATTAAGTTTGCAAAATTAACAGATGAAGCAAAAGCTAGAGCTGCTGCAATTGTAGAAAACAACTATAGACTACCTGAAAATTACGGGAAATAAGGAGAAAATGAATGGCAACTAGAGAAATTATATCTACTGGTAATGACTTAAATGCAATTGCTGCTGTAGATGCAGGATGTCAATTTTTTGGTGGATATCCAATTACACCATCAAGTGAGGTAATGCATACTATATCAGACCTTTTACCAAAGGCTGGTGGAGCTGCAATACAAATGGAAGATGAGATTGCTGGGATTGCTGCAACAGTTGGTGCTGCAATGTCTGGTGTAAGAGCTTTAACAGCAACTTCAGGTCCAGGTGTTTCATTAAAAGCTGAAAACTTAGGTCTTGCTCAAATGGCAGAAGTACCAATGGTACTTGTAAATGTTATGAGAGGTGGTCCATCTACTGGTCTTCCTACAAGAGTTTCTCAAGGTGATGTTAGACAAGCAAGAAACCCATCTCACGGTGACTACAGATCTATCACACTTTGTGCTGGTAACTTAGCTGAGTGTTATACAGAAGTGGTAAGAGCATTTAATCTTGCAGATAGATTTATGCAACCAGTTATTGTACTTACAGATGAGACTTTAGGTCACATGCACGGTAAAGCTATGATCCCTACACTAGAAGAGGTAAAAGCAGGCATTGTTCCAAGAAAAACTTTTGATGGTGCACCTGAAGATTATAGACCATATGGTGTTGCAGGTGATGAAGCAGCAGTATTAAATCCAATGTTTAAAGGGTATAGATACCACTTTACAGGATTACATCATGATGCAAAAGGTTTCCCAACAGAAGAGATCACAACATGTAAAAACCTAATTCAAAGACTTGAAGATAAAGTTATGATGCATACAGATGAATTAGAACTAAATGAAGAGTTTATGTTAGATGATTTTGATGGGAGCGATGGTGAGGTATTAATTGTAGCTTATGGTTCGGTTTCACTTGCAGCAAAAGAGGCTATTAGACATTTAAGAAAAGATGGTATTAAAGCTGGTTTATTTAGACCAATAACTTTATGGCCAAGTCCTGCAGATAGAATAAGACATTTTACTGATATGACTAAAAATGTACTTTGTGTTGAGTTAAATATCAGACAATATACAGAAGAGATTGAGAGAGTTTCAGGAAGACTTGATCTTGAAGGTTTATATAAAGTTAATGGTAGAGCTATTTCACCTTATGAGATAGTTGAGAAAGTTAAGGAGGTATTCTAAGATGGCATTTAATTACGATAAATACTTAAGATTAGAAAAAATGCCAACACTATGGTGTTGGGGATGTGGTGATGGTGTTATATTAAAAGCTGTTATTAGAGCAATTGACAAATGTGGTTGGAAACAAGATGATGTATGTGTTGTTTCTGGTATTGGATGTTCTGGAAGATTTTCTTCATATGTAGACTTTAATACAGTTCACACAACTCATGGTAGAACTGTAGCTTGGGCAACAGGTATTAAGTTGGCAAATCCAGATAAACATGTAATTTGTGTTGCTGGAGATGGTGATGCACTAGCTATTGGTGGAAATCACACAATTCATGGTTGTAGAAGAAATATAGATATCAATATGATTGTTATTAATAACTTCATCTATGGTCTTACAAATTCACAAACAAGTCCTACAACACCTCAAGGTATGTGGACTGTATCTCAAAAAGCTGGTAATATTGACCCAACTTTTGATGCTTGTAAATTAGCTATCGCTTCTGGTGCTTCATTTGTTGCTAGAGAGACTATGCTTGATCCTAAAAAACTAGAGAGAACTTTAGTAAAAGGTTTTGAACATAGAGGATTTAGTTTCTTTGATGTTATGTCTAACTGTCATATTAACCTTGGTAGAAAAAATAAAATGCAATCAGCTATGGAAAACCTAGACTGGATTGATTCTATTACTACACCATTAAGTAAATATGAAAAATTAACTCCTGAAGAACAATTAAATATGTTCCCAACAGGTGTATTAAAACATGATACTGAAGTTAGAGAATACTGTGATATGTACGAAGAGATTAAAAATGTACAACAGGGTAAAAGAAAAGTTATCACTCAAGATGACTTTGAGAAAAAGATATAAGGAGACACTATGGCTAGAACATTAATGAGATTTACAGGTGTTGGTGGACAAGGTGTTCTTCTTGCTGGTGAGATTTTTGCAGCTGCAAAGATTAAAACTGGTGGGCATGGACTAAAAACTGCTACATATACTTCACAAGTAAGAGGTGGTGCAACTGTTGTTGATATCACTTTAGATGATGATGAGATTTTTTACCCATATGCAAATGATGGTGAAATTGAC
The DNA here is from genome assembly GCA_965140475.1 of Arcobacteraceae bacterium. Taxonomy (GTDB): domain Bacteria; phylum Campylobacterota; class Campylobacteria; order Campylobacterales; family Arcobacteraceae; genus JAIOSF01. Next base: position 273,650 of record OZ223244.1, on the reverse strand, counting down.
TTTATGCTTTCAGTTGCACAAGTGAGTTATGATTTATTTAAAGGTGGAGTATCTGAGGGTGGTACAATTGTTGTTGAACCAAACCTTGTACATCCAACTGATGAAGATAGAAAAAAATGGAATATCGTAGAGATACCTATTATTACTATAGCAAAAGAGGAGGTTGGGAATGTTATTACTCAATCTGTTATCGCTCTTGCTATTGCAAATAACTTTGAAAATGCTATTGATAAAGAAGTTTTAAAAGAGGTTATGCTTTCTAAAGTACCTGCAAAAGTACATGAAGTAAATATTAAAGCGTATGATTTAGGATATAAATATTCTGATGAAGCAAAAGCTGCAATGAAATAATTCTCTTTGTAGATATAAAAAAAGGGTGCTACAACCGTAGCACCCTTTTTTAATGTTTGTTAATAGTTAGTAGTTATTTACATAAAAATCTTCCTCTTCTTCATCTTCAAAACCATCGATTCCATACAAGTCATCGTCATATACTGGGAAATCATCATCTAAAATATCATCATTATATTCAAAATCGTCATCGTACATAGGTTACTCCCTTGTTGGTATAATTTATTTTAAAAATATATCATTTTTGAGATAAAAAAAGAGTCTGTATGATGTTTAATATTAATACTCAAAAATTTTCATAAGAATTTTTGATATATACCCCAACTGAAAGTTGGGGATGCGTAGCTTGTTATTTTTCTTAGTTTTTGTTATATCTTAGCTATTTACAAGTATCTTTCTATATCTAAAGCCCCATGAAATACACCTAATATATCTATTGTATTTTTATCTTTAATCAAATAAGCAATTCTATAATGACCGTAAAGTAATATTCTTATCTCTTCGTTTTCATTATTTTCATATTGATAACCAATTTTTGGGAATGATGAGAGTATTTGAGTTTTATTATAAATTTCAGTTACGACTTTTTTAGCAACAGATTTTTTATCTAAGGCTATATAATCATGTATATCTTTTAGCCAAAGTTCTGCTTCATTTGTCCAATTAATATTTACCATTGTTTGATTCTATTTTTCATCTCTTGGTTTGATATAGTTTTATTTTGTTGGGAGTCTTTTAAGCCTTTTTGAATCATCCTATCAAAAGCTAATTCTTTTAAGATTTCATCGTAAGATGTATCATCAGGCAGAGAGTCAATAATTTTTTTTACTTCTTGTTTTGGTGCAGTCATAATGAACTCCAATTTTAAATATGCAATATTATAACAAATATTAAGTGAATGTTACTTAATGTTTAAAGCTTTTTCCCGTTTCATCTTTCCTCGCTTTCATGCTTCGCTTGAAAGTGTATATTGGAGTTTATTGCTTGGTTTGTGTTTGGTTGGAGTGAATATTTAATTATATTCCTTCATTGTCAAAAAAATCATTATCTAATATTTTAACTTCATAATAACTTTGAACTTGTACACCTACATTGTACTTATGCATTAAATCTACTAGTTTAGAGCCACTAATTAAAATAATTGTATGGTGTGCTTCTTTTGCTTTAATTTTAGCATTTTCATCAAAAGAAGATGTTGTAACAAAAATACCTTTTCTTGTGTCTCCGCTCATTGCACCAATAAAGTTTCTTATATCAGTTTCTCTTACTTTATTTTCACTATATCTTTTGGCTTGAATATATATTTTTTCTAATCCTAGTTGATCTTCGTTAATTATACCATCAATTCCACCATCTCTTGATTTAGTTGTTTCAACAAAATCTCCATAACCCATTTTTTTTAAAAGTATTAAAATGATTTTTTCAAAGGCATAAGGATCCACCTCTTTAAGTTTTGTAAGTAATTCATCTTTAATTTCACTTTCAATTTTAGCAATTCCTGAATCAATTAAATCTTGAGGAGTAGCATTATTTTGAACATCTATATTAGAAGTATTACTTGGTTGCTCTGGTTCATAAAATGATATAACATTTGATTCAATTTGTTGTAAAGATAAATTGTTAGGATTAATTTTTTTACCTTTTTCAGTAATTTGAATGTGTCCTCTTTGAGGATAATGAACTAGTCCACCTTTTTTTAAATAAGATTTTCCCCAAGCTATTCTATTTTCAATTAATCTACCACCACTCTTTGTGGTTTGTGATAATAATTCACTAGGTAAATTTTTATAGTATTTTTCCTCAACTTTTTTAATTAAATCTCTACTTTTTAATATTTGACCATCTTTTAAAATTTCAAGTATAGGTAAAAAAGTTTCATTAAATTTTGGTATTTCCATTATTTCCCCGATATTTATTTTGTGCAGTGATTTATATTTTATACAATTCCCCAATAATCAATAAACTCATCATCCACATCTATAATCTTTCTTTTTCTCAAATCCTCAATCACACTAGAAGTACACACAACATCATCTGGCCATCTTCTTTGGAAATTATCGTGTGTATTTTTATTTGTAGCATCTATACTTATAGTATGCCCATCTATATAGATATCTCTATTGCTATCTATATTGTTTACAACTCTCCATACTAGCATATAAGGATTGTCTAAAGTGTTGTTTTTCTCATCTACAATTGCTAATATTTTGATATGAGAGAATAGGGGCTTTAGTTCCTCTATGAGGTATTTTTGACTTCTATTTTTCTCTACACTTATTACTACTATTGGATTTTTTGTATTGGTGTAGTATTGTTTTAAACCTTTGATATCTTTTGAGATATTTTGCATCTTTTCTAAAAGTAGGGTATCTTCTAAAACTTCAATACCAAGTTCTTCTATCTCATCACCTGTACAATCAACTCCAAGCTTTCCACCAACTGCAAACTTTGGTGAGCTATGGTCAAGTGCATCAACTACACCTTTAGTTATAAGTAACTCTTGTGCATCAACTCTATTTAAAATATATGGGATAATCTCATCACTAGATAACTCTGGTGCATCTTGATTTACGAAAATTGCGTGTTTTACAAAACTCATCTGACCTACACCCCAAAATGCATGCATAATTTGTTGTGCGTGACCTGGGTAGGCTGTTTTTATCTTTCCTAAGATAAGATTGTGAAATACTCCATTTTCAGGCATATAATAGTCAATCAAATCAGGTGCTGTAGTTTGTAGTAGTGGAAGGAAAATACGCTCTGTTGCATGACCCATATATTTATCTTCTAAAAGAGGTTTTCCTACAACAGTTGCTGCGAATACTGGATTTTTCTTAGAGGTAATTGCAGTTACTTCTAAAAATGGATACTCCTCTTCAAGAGTATAATATCCCGTATGATCACCAAAAGGTCCTTCGATTCGCATATTATCAACATCTACAAAACCTTCTATCACAAAGTCCACATCGTGTGGTACATAGATATCGTTTGTGATAGATTTTACAAGTCTTGCATTTTCTTTTTTTACAAAACCATACAACATCAACTCAAATACCCCAATAGGAAGTGGAGCTTGTCCACACCAAATATACATAGGATCACCACCAATTCCTATACTTACAGGCATTTTTTTACCTGCTTTTTTATATTCATGGAAGAAGTGGTTGCTATCTTTATGTATTTGCCAATGCATCCCTAAAGTGTGGTCATCATACATTTGAAGTCTATACATCCCTACATTGTGCATCTTCCCATCTAGGCTTGTTGTATATACTTGCCCCATTGTGATAAATGGACCTCCATCTTGCTCCCAAGTAGTTAGAATTGGTAAGTCACTAAGTTTGGCTTCACTTCCAGTTTTTATAATCTGTTGACATTCACCTTTCCCACTTAATCTTTTAGGAAATACTGATTTTAGATTGAAAAGTTGTCCAAACATTGAAAGCTTATCCATAAAACCACTTGGTGGCTTCATCTTCAATAGGCTTTGAATTTCAGCTGCTATTTTATCTCCATCTCCTATAAAAAGTTCTACTGCTTTCTCGTTACAAAAAACATTCATCAAAACGGGAGTTGTAAACTCTTTATGATTTTTTTTATCTATAGGATTTGTAAAAAGAAGCGCTTTGCTATCCTCTTTTTTCACTTCTATATAGGCAATATGTGGAATCTCTAAATATATATCAAGAGGTTCATCGATAATTGTTAGTAAATTGTGTTGTTTTAGTTGTTTTATTATTTTATCTTCCATGGAAATTATTATAGCAAAAACAACTATAAGTTAATATGATTTTAATATCAATTTATAGTGTTTTATGACAAATAACTTTCTATATCTACATCATCTATTTGATCTTCGGATAGATATTTTGTCGCATACTCTTTATAATAGCCACTTTGTAAAAATAGTTCAAATATATCTTTATCTATATGTTGATCTTTGACCATAAAACTCAAAATTTTTATAGCCTCTGAAAGTTTTTTCCCACTTTTATACGGTCTATCAGAAGCTGTTAATGCTTCAAATATATCAGCTAAAGCGATAATTCTTGCAGGTATTGAGAGTTGTTCTTTTGTAAGTTTTCTAGGGTACCCTGTACCTATAAGTGTTTCATGGTGTCCCCCTGCATATAAAGGAACATTTTTCAAGTGTTCTGGAAATGGCAATGTTTCCAACATTTTTATAGACATAATAACATGTTCGTTGATTTTAAATCTATCTTCTTTTGTTAGAGTACCTCTGTCTATTGTTAGATTGTATATCTCACCTAAGTTATATTGATTTTCTGGTACATCTAATTTAAAATTAAAGGCGTCATATTCTTCTTGGGAGAAATTTGTTCTAGGGATAATATGATGTTTTTTATCAGATAAAATATATTCTATATCTGTATCTGGTTTTTCATATCTCATCTTCTCATCTTGTGAAAGTCCAATACTATCATCAAAATATTTCTTCCATGTTCTTTTGGCAATAGTTATGACTCTATCTTTACTAGGCTTATCCATAAACTCACCTCCAACATTAGAAGTTGCAATAAAGTTAAAATCATCAATGAGCTTTTCTTGTTCTGTTTTAAGTATTTGTTCTAGTTGTGTTTTATCTTTACCATTTTGAAGCTCTTTATAATAGTCAATAATTAAATCTCTATAAACAACTTCAAAACGCATTCTTATTTCATGTATTCTATTATAGATTGTTTCGAGTTTTGTTGCTTTATCTACTATATATTCAGGAGTAGTTACTTTTCCACAGTCATGTAGCCAAGCAGCTATACTTATCTCACGAAATTGTTCTTCATCTTCAATAGTAAAATCTTTAAAAACTCCATTTTTTGTATCAGAAGCAATTTTTGCTAAAGAGATACTTATAGTTGGAACTCTTTTACAGTGACCTCCACTATATTCAGATTTTGCATCAATAGCCCCAGCTATAAGTTCTATAAATGAATCCATAAGTTTTAGTTGTGCTTCTTCATACTCTTTTATAGAACATGACATAGATACTAAAGAGTTTGATAGTGCTGATAGTTCACTGATTTTTGTATCAACATGGGTCACTTCGTCAAATTTTCTATTTTTGATTTTTTCATTTTCTATTTGAAGTGCATGTATTGGTTTTGAAACAAGTTTTGTTAAGTATAACATTACAGGAGAGAGTAATAACATCACAAAAAGATTTAAAAAAATAGCATAAGTTATCTTTTCATTATAAGGTTCCATCACTTTATCTTTAGGGGTGAAGATGATTAATTGATTTTTACTATTTAAACTTGAGTCTAAAATTGTATTTGAGATAAAATATGTTGTATTATTGTATTTTATAGTTAAATCTTTAGTTTTTGCTTTCTTGATTATATCTTTTATCTCTTCTTTTAAAAGTGGTTTATCTATATTGGACGCTATAAGTTTATTGTTAGTTTGGTCTATTAAATAAGAAAGAGTTCCATCCACTTTTACTTCTGATTTTAAAAGCGAAGAGAGTGTTTTTAGTGATATATCTACCCCAATTGTATTTTTGGTATTTTTTATAGTTTTTGCATAAGTAACCCCTAATGAGTCAAAATTTGAAAACTGATAAGGGGTGGTTTTGATAATATTTGGATTGTTTGATGCTTTTTTGTACCAAGGTCTAGCAGTTGGATTATAAGTAGTTATCTCACTTGTCTCTCTAAGTGGTTCTAAGTTTTTACTTACAAATTGGCTCACTTTTATTCTTAAATCATTTTTTTTGGTTACTTTAAGTAGTAGCCATCTTTCCTGCTCATTTGCATTATATTTTTTTCTTAGAGATGGGTCAATATCTAGATTTATAACTTCATAAAAATTACCATTTTCATATCCTATATAGATAGCATATATAAAAGGATTGTCATTAATGAAACTTGTAAATTTATCTGTTAATGAGTGTTGTAATAAATCTTTTGGTTTTTCATCTATCTCTTTAAGTAGTTCTAAAACTTTGATTGTATTATTAACTGAGTTATCAATATTTTTAATTTTTGAAGATGTATTGGCAGCAGTTTTGACCATGTTTTCTTTTATAGATTCTAAAGCCATAGTTTGTGAAAAATAATACTGTAGACCAAGTGTGATTAAAAGTGTTGTAAAAACAATTAAACTAAATATAGTCAATATAGTTGGACGGATACCAATATTAAATCTTTTCATTTTTTCCCTTTTTTTTAAGTTGATAATTGTACAACATAAATCTGAGTAAAGTTATACTAAAATCTTAGAAATTTAGATAATTAATTTATATCCAACGCCGTATTCAGTGATAAGGTATTGAGGGTTTGAGATATTGTCATCTATTTTTTTTCTTATATTTCTTATATGGTAGTCGAGTGACCTAACAGAACTAATAGAGGATAATGACTCACATAATCTTTCTCTTTGAATAATGGTGTTTTTATTTTTTATAAGATTTTTTAATAGATCAAACTCTATTTTTGTAAGTTTTAAAGGCTCATTTTTAAAAAATATTTGATTTTCTTTTAAACAAAAAGTTGTAGATGTGTTTATTTGTAATTCTTTTTTGCGTAAGTGAACTGATATCCTAGCTTCTAACTCTTCTAAATCTAAAGGCTTAACCATATAGTCACTTGCCCCGAGTTTAAAAGCATGTAGTTTTGTTTTTTGATCAGAATGTGCACTTATAACAATAATAGGGATGGGAATACTTTTTTCTTGAACAAACTTAAGAACTTCATATCCTAAAAAATCAGGGAGGTTTATATCTAAAATAACAATATCAAACTGACCTTGTTTTATATGTGATATAGCATCTGTGACTGTATCTAATGAGTTGACATAATATCCAAATTCTTTCAAATAATCCTCTATCCAGACAATAATATCAGCATCATCTTCAACTAAAAGTATATTGTTTTTTATCATTTTTATTTTCCTATTAAACAAAGATTCCTAAGATTTTACTCGTAAATTACTTAGAATTAGATTTTATACTTTTAAAAAATTAAGAGGGAAAAATAAATGTTTAAAAAGTTAATTTTACTAGTCACTTTATCTGTAATCAATTTAAGTGCAGAAAATATTGGCTCAATTACCATTAATGAAAAAATAATTGCAACGGGTGAGGAAACTGGAAACTACTATAAAGTTGGCTTAGAACTTAACAAAAAAATGTTTAAAGGTAAAGCAAAAGTTATTAAGACTTCGGGTTCAGTTGAAAACATGCTTCTTATTGCTGAAAAAAAAGCTGATGTAGCAATAGTACAATCTGATGCTTTATCTATGCTTGATATCTTTTACAAACAATATAATAAAAAAGCAGATGACCTAGTGGAAGTTCTAAGTGAAGCTTATGAAGAAACTCTTCATATTATTGTAAATAAAAATAGTAAAATTAATTCTCTTCAAGATTTAAATGATAAAGTAATGGTGTGTGGCGGGAAAAAAAGTGGGAGTAGTGTAACTGCTGCTTATGTTGAACAAAGTTATAATATAGACTTTAAACGAATACTCGATGTATCAATTAAAAAAGGATTAGATCTTTTAGAAGAAGGGAAAATTGATGTAGTATTTTATGTAACAAGAGCTCCTTCAAGCCTACTTTCGAAATACCAAAATTTACGCTTATTAGAAGTAACTAAACCTATGAAAAACAATCCTAACATTCATACTGTGACTCTTCCAAAAACAACATATATATTTTTAAAAAAAGATTTGAAAACATATGGAATCAAAAGTTTCATAATAGGAAAAAAAGATTCTAATAACTTAAATGAGTTGACAAATATTGCTAAAAAAACTGATTTAAAATCAAGTTATTTGTATATGATACCACTTGATAGTGATACTTTAATTACTTATAATAGAAGATATGGGAATAAAGCCACATTTAGACTTGATTTTTTGAATAATAATTTAGAAAAAATTGCTTCACAAAAAATACTGAATAAACTTATTAAAGTAAATGATTTAGTAAATAAAATTCACTTTTTATCAGACAAAACACACTGGAAAAAGAACAACTATTGGTCAACACCAATAGAGTTTATAGGAACAGGTTGTGGTGATAGTGAAGAATTTGCTCTTTTGAAATATCTATTTTTAGTAAAACTAGGTATTTCGCCTAAACAACTTAAACTTATATCACTCAATAAACCTTTAAAAATATCAAAAGATGAAACAATAAAAGAGCATATTGCTTTAGCTTACTTTCATAAAATAGATCAAGCACCAGTAATATTAGAATCAAAATATGGTAGGAATAAAATTTATAAGTATAAAAATCAATTTCAATATACTATTTTAAAGAATCCAGAAAATAAGAATTGGGATAGAATTTTTAAAAATAACATTGTAGAGCAGGATATAGATAACATACTCTCTTTTATTTGAATATATTTAAGAACTTTATATCCTAAAAAATTACCATTTTATATAAGATATAGTATATATTGCAAAGATTCCTAAGATTTTCCTCATAAATTACCTAGAATTATATTTTATACTTTTAAAAATAAAATAAGAGGAAAGTAAATGTTAAAGAAGTTCATTTTATTAATAAGTATTTGTACAATAAGTTTTAGTGGAGGAAATATTGGAACTATTACAACAGGCACTGAAGATGGAACTTATATACAAATAGGAAAAGATATTTCTACTCTTTTTAAAAAATATGATGTTGAACTTCAGGTTGTAGAAAGTGAAGGTTCACTGGATAATATCAGAAGAATCACAGGGTTAGATAAATTGCAACAATCAAATTGGGCAATAGTACAAAGAGACGTTTTAAAATATTATAAATACAAATACTATAAAGAAACTAAACAAAACTTAAATGCTAAAGTGAAAATAGTTTTGCCACTATATGATGAAGAAGTTCATATTTTTACCAAAAAAGGTAAAACGATAAAATTCGAATTAAATGAGAATATTAAAGTAGGTGTTAAAAGTGAAAAAAGTGGAGGATATGTTACAGCAAAAGTTATTGCTAATTCTTATGGTGTTGAGTTTAATTTTCTATATTGTGATTTTGATACAGCTAAAGAATATCTTCAAAAAGGGGTAATTGATATATTTATAGATGTAACAGCAAAACCAAATAGTAGTTATAAAAACTTAGAAGATATTGATTTTGTAGAATTACCTGATACAAAAGTTATGGATAAAAATTACAAAAAAACTGTATTTACAAGAAATGATTACCCTTGGTTAGAAAAAAATATGACTGGCTATAGTTGTCCTAGTATACTTGTAACAAGTTTAATTGAGACAAGGTATGATAAAGTAATAAGTTTTTTTATAGAAGCTCTTTTACAAAACTCGAAAGAGTTGAAAAATAAAGGTCATGCTCGATGGAATGAGATATATGAAAACTTAGAATTAAATTCAAAAAATTATAATTATCATCCTCAAGTTATTCAATCTGTCGCTTCATACAAAAAAGAATTATAATTATGAAACTAAATAATAAATTCATGAGGAGTGTTAATGTTTAAAAATTACACTATTTTACTTGTAGAAGATGATATAAATTTACAAAAATATATGACTCAAATATTAGAAGATGCATGTTCAAAACTGTTTGTAGCAAGTGATGGTAAAGAGGGCTTAGCGATGTATAAATTATACACACCAGATATAATAATTTCAGATCTTAATATGCCCAAAATGGATGGGTTATCTATGTGTAGAGATATAAAAGTAGACAATTTTAAACAACCCATTATATTATTTACAGGACATGGAGATGTTGCAAAGTTAGAAAAAGCTATTAATATAGGGATAAATGCATTTATTTCTAAACCAATACTAGATATTGATATTTTATTTAAAACAATAAAAAAAATTATTAAACAGATTGATTACAATATTGATGCAAACAGTAATCAAAAAAAAGCTATTTTAGAAAAGAAAAAAGTTAAAAATTTAATGGATCAAATATTGTATGACGATCATGATTATATTACTTATGATGCATTAAAATAAAATCATCGAATTTAATGAACTATTTAAACAACGATTCCTAAGATTTTACTCATAAATTACTAAGAATTATGTTGTAGAATTTTTATTAGTAGATAAGGAGATTTTTAGTGTTACAAAATTTTATAATACTTCATGTGGAAGATAATATTTTAGTTCAAGAATATTTGAAAAATTTATTAGAAGATAAAGTTAAAAAAATATATTTTGCAAAAAATGGACAGGAAGGACTAACCGTTTACTCTAAAATTAAACCAGATATTGTTATAGCAGATATCGATATGCCAATTTGTGACGGTATAACAATGAGTAAAGAGATTAAAAAGTTGAATAAAGAACAATATATTATATTGCTTAGTGGATACAATGATGAAAAAACTTTAATACAAGCTATTAATTTAGGTGTTAATGGATTTATATCAAAGCCAATAGAAGAAAAGAGTTGTTTTGACACCTTATTTGATGCAGCCAAAGTTATAGCATTAAGAAGAAATCTGTTAGAATTGAATGATGTCGAAAGAGTTAAAAAAAAAGTTTTATTAATAAGGGATTTAATAGATGAAATTTCACATCACTGGAGACAGCCTTTAAGTGTAATATTAATGATATCATCGAGTTATGAAGCAAAAAAAAGAGCTAACTATTATCAAACGATAGAGAAAGAAATAGAAGAAATTTCTAAAATTTCCCAAGAAGTAGTAAAATTAGTCAATGTTTTAAATCAATTAGATGAGATAGAGTTTAACAAATTTTTTATTGAACGAGTACATGAAACTGTTAAAATTAGTAACCCTCTTTGTTGTAAGGAATAAGTAAAAATGCGATTTTTAAAAATTTTGATTTTTTTCATAACTATAACTCAAGCAAATGATAACTCCTTCAAAATTTTGATATTTACGAGTTACAGTCATACTATCCCTTGGTCACAACAATTTATGCAAGGGATAAATGAGTTTAATCGCAACAGTTCTCAAAAAATAGAGTTTTATCTTGAAACCATTGATTACATACGGTTAAAAAAACAGATGAAATCACAAGAGTGGGAAGAGTATCTTAAAAAAAAGTATACAGGAACTCAATTTGATGGAATTATAGTTGAATCAACATTTGCTTCAAATATATTTTCTAAATTTGTAGATAAACTTTATAAGGATATTCCTATCGTACATCTATCCACTACTGAATTAAAAAAACAAAAAAATATTTTGCAAATGCTTGATTCAAAAGAAAAACAAATACAAAAAACAATTGAGTTGGCAAAATATCAAAATAAAAACCTTAAAAATATTTATCTTATTAAACCAACATATATTAATGGTAAAATTACTTTTAAACAACTTACTACAGTATTAAAAAAAGAGTCTTTTAATCTTGTTATTCTAGAAAATTTTACAATTAAAGAGTTACAAAAGACTTTATCAAATCTTCCTGAAAATAGTGTGATTTTTTACATATTAAATTTTCAAGATAAAAGTGGAAAAAAGTTTATTCCAAAATATTTTTTAGAACAAATTGCACAAAGTGCAAATGCACCTATTTATAGTTTTTGGAGTACTTTTATAGGTAGTGGTTGTGTTGGGGGCTATATGATAGATGGAGTTACTACAGCTCAAGTAAGTATAAAGAATATAATTTATTATATTCAAAATGGTCATTTTTTATCAGAAGCAGTAAACTATAATCTTTTTTTAGATTATGAGGTGTTAAAAAAATTTGAATTGAATAATAAAAAATATGACAAAGAGGCAATAATGATTAATAAGCCTATATCTGTTTGGAAGAGTCATCCAAAAGAGACACTTTTTGCTCTTAGTACTATAGCACTTTTAAGTTTACTATTAATTCTTACTTATTTTTTAAAGGTAAGAAATGAGAAAATTTTAAAAATGGAAGAGAGTATGTTTGTGCAGTCTAAACAAGCAGCGATGGGTGAGATGATAAGTGTGATAGCTCATCAATGGAGACAACCTTTAAATAACATATCAGTGATAGTACAAACAATACTCTTAAAATATAAAAAAAATAAAATAGATGATACGATAATGGAAAAGTTTAAAATAGATATCTTAAAACAGATTCATTATATGTCAGATACTATAGATGATTTTAAAAATTTTTATAAACCTGATAAACAAAAATCTACTTTTGACATAAAACAAGAATTAATAAAAACAATAGAACTCGTAGAAAATTCTTATTTAAAAGAGAATATAAAAATATATAAAAACTCTATAAATAGTTTTGAAACTGTTGGGTACCCAAATGAACTGTCACATTGTTTCTTAATTTTATTACAAAATGCAAAAGATGCTTTAAATGAAGTAGATAAAAATGATAAAGTTATTCATATTAGTACAAAAGAGGTAGAAAACGCTCACATGATAATATTTGAAAATAATGGTAATCAAATAGCAGATGAGATAAAAGATAAAATTTTTGAACCATATTTTTCAACAAAAATTGAGAAAAATGGTACAGGTATAGGATTGTATATGGCTAAAACAATTATAGAAAAACATTTAAATGGTTCATTAAAAGCTTTGAATACTTCTAATGGGGTAAAATTTGAAATTAGGTTAGAGCATGTTTGAGAGAATAGAAAAGTTACATTTTTACTCTAAAGATATACAAGTGTTGTATGTAGAATATGATAGCGTGTACAGGAGATAAAGAAAAATGAAAAATATATCATTTAAGATAAAAACTTCAATACTTACTGTTTTTATTGTCGTAATAACTTTTGTAATATTTACAGTATTGTTTATAAATCACAAATCAAGTACAGAATTTGCTTTTTTAACTACACAAAAAGTATTTGATAGGCTTTCTGATAAAGTGGTCAATCAAATAAGTCAATATGATTTTTTAAGTTGTAATTTTATCAATTTATCTAATAAGATAGATGGTATTGATGATAAATTACTAGTAGATACACAACCAAAAATATTACCAGTATTTATAGAGCATATATTAAATTCCAATTATGTATATGGTATCTATATAGGTTTTAGTGATGATCAGTTTTATCAGGTAATTAACTTACATGTGTCAAGTGATATTAAATCAATATTGAATCTTACAGATAATGGAAGATGGTTAATAAGAAAGCATATTAATCAAAATGGAAAAATATTTAGATATGAGCAGCTTTTAGATAAAAATTTACAAGAGATTTCAACAAAAAAAATAGAAGTAGACTATAAACCTACTCAACGACCATGGTATAAAAAAGCTATGGAAAATCAAGGTATTATAAAAACAACACCATATATATTTACTTCCCTCAAACAGCCAGGTGTTACTTATGGAAAAGTTATCAATAAAAAAAATGGCTCTGTTCTTGCTTTAGATATCTCACTTAGTAAACTTACAGAGCTTTTATCAAAACAAAATTTAGTGAAAGGAAGTGCTGCTTTTATATTTAAAAATAGTGGAGAGCTTATATCCCAATATGACCAGATAAATAAAAATAAAGAGAATAATATAGCAATAAAATACCCAAATATATTTATAAAAAACAATACAGTTGCAGATCTTGAAAAGCAAAAAGTAGTCACAATAAATGGAGTAGAATATATTAAATATACAACACTTTTAGAATCAAATTTTGATACAAAAGAGTATTTGTCTATCATCTCTCCCCTTGATGTAATTATGAAACCATATAAAGAAAAAATTTATATAACCTTGCAAACAACCATTTTATTAATAATATTATTTATTTTGCCTGTAGTGTTTTATGCAGTGCGACTAATAGTAAAACCCATACTAAAAATTCAAGAAGAGAATGAAAAAATCAAAAATAATGATTTTGCAAATATTAAACCTGTTAACTCTTTTATGCTTGAGATATCTGATTTATCAAAATCTATGGTTACCATGGCAAGTGCTATAAAAGACCATCAAGACAATTTAGAAGATAAAATTATACAAAGAACAAAAGATATAGAAAATCTTCTTAACAATGCGGGGCAAGGATTTTTATCTTTTGATGAAAATATGATCATTGGAACTAAGTATTCTATAGAAGCAAAAAATATTTTTAAGCAAGAGATAGGTTCCCTAAATATTACGAAACTTCTTTATACTACAAATGAAGAACAATTGTTTTTAGAATCTACTTTACAAAATATACTTATTGAAGATGAGATGAAACAAGAGATTCTTCTATCACTATTACAAAAAGAGTTTCTTATAAATGAAAAATTTATTGAAGTTGAGTATAAAGTGCTTGATAAAAACAATTTTATGATGATTTTAACCGATATTACAGATAAAAAAGAGTTGGCTAAAAAAATAAAACAAGAGCAACAGTTATTGAAAATGGTTGTAGAAACGGTAACATCACTTGAACAGTTTATAGAACTAAAAGAAGATTATGATAAATTTATTTTAAATATCAACGAGTACAAATCCCTTGATAAATTATCAAGTTTACGAAAACTAATACATACTTATAAAGGACTTTTTGCTCAAAAAGAGATGCTTCATATAGTTGAGCATCTTCATAATTTTGAAACAGATATTGATATAAGTTTAAAAAATAAAAATTTAGTAGATAGTTTACAAAATATTACAACACAAACTATGAATGATTGGATTGAAGAAGATATCCTATTACTCAAAGAAGTTTTAGGTAAAAACTTTTTTGATAATCAAAATACTATTGCCATAGATAAAAAAAGAATTAAAGCACTACAAAATGCTTTAGAAAGAATCTTACGTGAACAGCAATTTACTTTAGAGATGAATCTATTTAATGATATAAAAAACATAGCAAATGGTATAGAAGCATTAAATTATAATGATATAGTAATCTTTTTAAAACCCTATGAAAAACTTGTAGAACAATTAGCTTGTAAACTTGAAAAATATATAAATCCACTGCAACTTGAGTGTGACAATATCTATCTTTCAAGTAAATATAAACCATTTTTTAACTCTTTGGTTCATATATTTAGGAATAGTGTTGATCATGGAATAGAAGATTTAGAAACAAGATATGAAAAAGAAAAAGAGGAATTTGGTACTATTGTATGTAGTGTCAAAGAGAAAGATAATAAAATTGTAATCCAGATAAGTGATGATGGTGCAGGGGTAGATATTCAAAAAATAAAACAATTGGCTTTAGCGAAAGGTATTTATAGTCAAGAAAAGCTTGATAGTTTGAGTGAAGAACAAATTATTATGATACTTTTTGATGATAGTTTTAGTACAAGTGATATAGTTACAGATATCTCAGGTAGAGGGGTTGGATTGGCATCTGTTTTGTACGAAGTTAATGAACTAAAAGGTACAATTATTGTAGAGAATAATTTTGGAAAAGGGATAAAGTTTATCTTTACTTTACCATACGAAGGATTGCGATATGGATGATATTGAAATATTAGAAAAACTATCACAAAGAGTCATTGAGTACATGAACAATGATTTAGGTATGATAGATATTAACGAAAAATTTTCAATACAAAGTGTTGAACAAATTCAATATAATGATGTTGCAACACTTATATCTTTAAGTGGAAATATAATTGGAACAATTGGGATGAGTGTATCAAATAATTTAGCAAAAGAGATGGTTGAGAATTTTATATTTGGAGATATTGACACCCAAACTTTAGAGTCACTTGCTAGTGAAAATGTAGCAGAGACACTCAATATTACGTTAGGTAATATTATTCAAGACTTAAGTACTATTCAAGATGGTGGGAAAGTAGAGATATCTACACCATACACTATGCATGATAAAGTATCAATTATAAAAAATAAAAATGGGAAAATGTATCTTTCAACGATACGATATAAAAATGAAAACATAATGTTAAGTTATTTTTTATAAAAAATTTAAAATTAGGAGTAAAAATGGCAAAAGTATTAGTGGCAGATGATGCAAAAATCATGAGAATGAATATAGGAAATATGTTAAAAAAACTAGGACATGAAGTTATTGCTGAGGCACCTAATGGATATATGAGTATACAAATGTATAAAAAACATATTCCTGATTTAGTGACAATGGATATAACAATGCCTGCTGAAAATGGCATTGAAAATGGTATAGATGCTGTAAAAGCCATAAAAGAAGAATTTCCCAATGCAAAGATAATAATGGTAACATCTCATGGAGAACAAGATAAAGTTATTAAAGCTATACAAAATGGAGCTTCAAATTATCTCCTTAAACCAATTCAAATTGATAAGCTTCAAGAGATTATATCAAAAACTCTTGGCTAAATATAATAATTGTGTTGAAAAATGATACTATAAGCCAAAAAATTATTAATAAAATGATACAATTAATAGAAGGATGTTTTATTGACTTAATAAAAGCTTTGAATATTTTAATTTTAAAATTTGAACTAAGGTATATATATGTTTGATAGAATAGAAAAGCTACATTTATACTCTAAAAATATACAAGTATTGTATGTAGAAGATGATAGTGTGGCACGAGAACATACATGGGAGTTTTTAGAAACTATTTTTGATAACATTATCGTTGCAATTGATGGAGAAGATGGTTTAAAAAAATTTCATCAAAATAAAATTGATATAGTTATCACTGATATTAATATGCCAAAATTAAGTGGTATAGAGATGCTCAAAAAGATAAAAGAACAGAATAAAAACTGTTATACAATAGTTTTATCTCAACATAATGAAGCAGATATACTACTTCAAAGTATTCAACTTAATATTGATGGATATATTTTAAAACCTCTTGATTTTGAACAACTTCTTGATGCTATTGAAAAAGCGATTGAAAAGTTTAAACTTGAATATGAAGCAAAAAATCAAAAATACTACCTTGAACAATATTTATCTCTTCTTGATAAAAGTGGTGTTATCTCTAAAACAGACACAGAAGGTATGATCACTTATGTAAATGATAGTTTTTGTAAGATAAGTGGGTATAAAAAAGAGGAACTCTTAGGGCAAAAACATAGTATCACAAGACACCATGAAAATACAAATGATATATATGAAAAAATGTGGGACACGATAAAAGCAAAAGAACAACCTTGGGAAGGGGTAGTTAAAAACAAATCTAAAAGTGGAAGTTCTTATTATGTAAGAACTATTATCACACCTATTAAAGATATTGAAGGTACTGTAGTTGAATATGTAGCAGTTCGAGATAGTTTAAATGCGGTGGTGGATGATAAAAAATATCTTTTTGAACAGATAGAAGAAAATGAACTCTCTATCTTAGTTTTATTGCAAATAGATGAATTTGATATGTTAGAAAAATTTTATAATGCTCCAACAGTTGATCAAGTGGAAAAAAACTTTGCGTTTAATCTTCTGTCATATCTTCCAAAAGAATTTAGCTTTGAAAATGTTTATTCAATGGGTAATGGAAGTTTTGCTTTATTAACTGAGTTTAATAACTTTAATAGTACGAAACTTAATATAGATGAATATCTTAATGTTTTTGTTGATAATGTAAAAAATTCAAATTTAGAGTTTGATGATATGGAATTTGATATTAATATCACAGTAAGTTATTCTATTGGGAAGTTTATGCTTTATGAAGATGCAAAAGAGGGATTAGACAATGCCTTAAGAGCAAAAAGTAAAGTAAGTTTTTCAAATGACTCTTCTATTATTGCTTCAAAAGAGGCAAAAGAAAATTTAGAGATGATAAAAACGGTAAAAATTGCATTGGATAATTTCAATATAGTTTCATACTTTCAACCTATTATTAATAACAAAACAAAAGAGGTGGAAAAATATGAGTCACTAGTAAGACTTATAGATGAAAATGGTGATATTCTTTCTCCCTTTCATTTTCTTAATGTTTCTAAAAAAGGGAACTATTATAGTAAAATAACCCAAAGAGTATTGGAAAACTCATTTAAGATTTTACATACAATAAATACAAAACTTTCTATAAATATTTCAGCTAAAGATATAGAAAAAGAGCAAACAAGAGTACAGATATTTGCTCTTTTGGAACAATATAAAGAGGATGCACATAGAATAGTATTTGAACTTCTTGAAGATGAAACAGTTGAAGATTTTAATATTATAAAAGATTTCATTCACACCGTAAAAGCTCAAGGGGTTCAAATAGCTATTGATGATTTTGGTGCTGGATATTCTAACTTTGAAAGAATTTTGGAGTTTGAACCAGATATTGTTAAAATAGATGGTTCTTTAGTAAAAAATATAGAACATGATACTTTTAGTAGAAATATAGTTGAAACAATAGTGCTTTTTGCAAAAAAACAAAATATTGAAACTATTGCAGAATATGTGGAAAATGAATCTATTTTTAATATTTTAAATGAGCTAGGTGTAGATTATTCTCAAGGATATTATTTCGGGAAACCAGAAGAGTTGTAGTATATGAAAAATATTTTACTTATCTTTTTATTATTAAGTTTCTCTTTTGCAAATGATAGAGAGTTAGAATCTCTATTTAAAAAATCTAATATAAACGGTACCCTTGTATTGGCTAGTTTAGATAACAAAGAAAACTATATATACAATACAAAAAGAGCATTAACACAATATATCCCAGCTTCAACATTTAAAATACCAAATACACTTATATCCCTTCAAGAGCAAGTGATAAAAGATGAGTATGAAACTATCAAATGGGATAGAGTAGTTCGAGCTTATGAACCTTGGAATAAAGATCAAAATCTTCAAACAGCTATCTCAGTATCTTGTGTATGGTGTTATGAAAAATTTGCACAAAAAATAGGAAAAGAGAATTACTTAGAATATTTACAAAGAATAGATTATGGTAATCATAAAGTAGGAAATAGTGTTTCAAAATTTTGGCTAACAGGTGATATAAAAATATCTGCAGTACAACAAATAGAGTTTCTTCAAAGACTTTATAAAAATCAATTACCATTTGAACAAAAATATATAGATATTTTAAAAAAGATATTGATAGTTGAACAGAATGACAACTATACTATTAGAGCAAAGTCTGGTTGGTCAGGTGTAATAGGCTGGTATGTTGGCTATGTAGAAAAAAAAGGTAAAGTTTGGTTTTTTGCTTTTAATGGGGATATTACAAGAGAAAAACTAATATATAGAAAACAAATAGTTATGGAAGCTTTAAAAATAAAAGGTATTTTATAAGGACTTTTCTATTTTATCAATCTTGTTTTCCAAAAGTTCAATATGAACAATAAGATTATAAAACTCCCCTTTATAAGAAAGTGGTACTTGAGTTTTTATCTCTATATCCTCTTTTAAGTGGGCAATATCTTTTTTTATCTCACTTAAATCTTCTTTATTATTAACCCTTTTGTTTATAGTATCTAGTTGTTCATACCATCTATATATTTTTGCTCTTGTTGTTATGACATATAAAGGTATTATACTTTTAAATAGTGGAATAATAAGCCAAATAAGTGGGATAATAAGTAGTTTTAGTCTATCTATATTTGAAGCTATCCAATATGGGAATATCTTTTCTAGCCAAGATTCCCCATTGAGTAGGTATAGTTGTGCATCATCATTAATAACGGTATCTATATGTTTTGAGTTTAAAAACTCATCTGCATTTTGAAAAAATGTTTTTTCCCCATGAATTTGTTGTACTTTTTTTAAAAATAATCTTATAAGTTCCCCTGGAAGATCTGGATTACAAACAAGATTTTGTGTCGTACTCAAAAGGTTTACATCTTTTGAGGGAAGGTTTTTATATAAATCAATACTTCCCTCATAGAGTTTTAATGACAGAAGATAATCAAATTTTTGAGTATATGCATTGATTCTTTTGAGGCTCATAACTTCTACATCTGGATCTGCTAGGAGGTTTTGTATATTTTGATTGTCTTTTGTGGCAAGTGTTATAAAAATATCTATTGTTTTGTCTTTTAATTGTTTTAAGGCATCTTCATCATAGATATAAGTTGTATTTACATTTTCTATTAAACCATTTGAGAGGGAAAGTTTTTGTGCTAAATCAAAGGTGCCGTCATTGGTCATACTAATACCTACATTTTTTCCTGTAGCTTCAATAAGATAGTTTAAACTATATCCATCGTTTCTATAAAATATCCAAAGTGGTTCATAATAAACACTTGCAAGAGATTCAAAGTTGTATTCTCTTTTGTTTAGAAGTATACCACTATGAACAAATCCAATATCAGCTTTTTTTGCATTTAAATAACCAACTGTATCTAAACTTCCAAGAGTAGGTATCACTTCAAGCTCAACACCCTCAGGCTCTAAAAGTGCCTTGTATGACATAGCATACGCATAACTATCACTTCCAATAGCAGCTGTGGCGATACTTAATGTTTTTTTAGAAGTAGGGGCAGTTAATTGAATATATACAAAAGTTACTATAAATAATATAACAAAAACAATAATCCAAACCTTTGAGATATTGTCAAATATTTTTTTCATAGTAGTTTGTCCTTTGTATTTAAATAGTTACAATAATAAGAATCTATTGTACTATATTTGGATTGAAAACTTGCTATTAAACTCCAATATCTTCATTCCATAATGTGGGATTGTTTTTTATATAAAAAAATATATAACTAATAAATATTAAGTAAATATATAATAGACTATCTTATAAGATAACTGTTATATATAAGTTTGATATTGAATGAGGATTAATATGATTACTTTAGAAGATACTATATTGAAGTTTAATAGTTTTGATGATTTAGCAAATAGCGTAGTAATCTATCACTATTATAATAATAAAAATATTTTATTTTATGTACAAAAAGAGACTTTTGAATTACTATTTGATATAAAAATAGATATTAATATACTAAGAAATGGTATTAATCTTCTTGATATTCTCCATAAAGATGATATTGATATATTTTCGATTTCAAACCCTACAGATCAAAAATATAAATCTTTTCACACTCTCTTTCGTTTTTTAAAGCCTAATGGAACTTATATTATATTAAAAGGTAAGTTCAATATATTTACCAGTCATTCTATAGAAAATACTATCGTTTTTAAAACAGAACTTCTTGATGTGAGAGATTTATATAAAAGTATAGAAGAAACAAGTGTAATGAAAAGAAATTTTCAAGCTATGATGGAAGATACAACAGATTTTATATTTTTTAAAGATGCAAATCATATATTAACAGCAGCTAGTGATTCTTTGGCAAGAATAACAGGATATAAAAAAGGTCATGAGATTGTTGGTAAAATTGATTATGAGCTTTTCCCACAAGAGCATGCTGATGCTTATTATAAGTTAGAAAAAGAGATATATAATGGTGATATTCCCTATATTGAGGAGACACAGCCTATTAAAGATGAAAATGGTGAGATAGGGTGGATAACAAATAGAAAATCACCAATTAAAAATAAAAAAGGTGAGATTATAGGACTCTATGGTATAGCTAGAGTTGTCACTGAAAATGTAAGAAATAAACAAATTATTGAGGATCAAAAAAAAATACTAGAAAAGGCTCAAGAGATTGCACACCTGGGAAACTGGTCTTATGATATAGCTAAAGATAAACTTTTATGGTCAGACGAAGTATATAAAATATTTGAAATTAATAAAGTAGAAAGTGAAATTACTTATAAATTATTCTTTAAAAATGTACACCCAGAGGATAGAGATAGAATAGATAAAGAATTTAAAGAGTCTTTAAAAAATAAAAAAAGTTATGAAACTATTCTTAGGCTTCTATTTGATGATGGAAGAGTAAAATATATACAAGAGCGTATTGAACATAATTTTGATGAAGATGGAGAAGTTATTAGTTCATTTGGGACAGCTTTAGATATAACTAATCTTAAAGAGTATGAAAATGAGATAAAACAAAAAGATGAAATCCTGATAGCTCAATCAAGAAATGCAGCTATGGGTGAGATGATAAGTATGATTGCTCATCAATGGAGACAGCCATTAAGTGTGATAACAATGAATGTAAATAATATTCTTTTAGATATTGAACTTGATAGTTTAGATTTAAAAAGTACTACTGAATACTTGAATAGTGTTTTAGACCAATCTACACATCTTTCACAAACAATAGATGATTTTAGAAATTATTTTAGCCCTACAGAAAATAAAGAACAAGAATCTATTCAAACTATTATTAAAGATACAAAAGATGTAGTAGAGATGAGTTTGAAATACAATAGTATAAATTTAATTGTTCAAAATAATGATGATGTAACATTAAATATCCATAAACGAGAGTTAATGCAAGTACTTTTAAATTTAATTAGTAATTCAAAAGATGCATTTATCGTAAATAATATAGCAAAAAGAGAAATTACTATATCAATTGAAGAAAATGAATTTTTTTTAATAGTTCACCTTTGTGATAATGCAGGTGGGATAGCTCAAGAAATTCTTAATGATATTTTTAATCCATATTTTACAACAAAGAGTAATTTAAATGGTACAGGCCTTGGGCTTTATATGAGTAAAATGATTATTGAAAAACATATGAAGGGACAATTATTAGTTAAAAATTATAAAGATGGAGTATGTTTTACTATAAATCTTCCTAAAGATAAATCTTTGGAAAATTTATAACATAAGTATTAAAAAGAAAAAAACCTTTAGCTTAAAGTGTTCAACTCAGCTTCAACTTTTTCTAGCTTCTCTTGAGCTGCTGCTAGTCCTGCTTTGTTTTCTTCGATTACATTTGCAGGTGCATTTGCTACAAATCTTTCATTTGAAAGCATACCTGAAAGTTTTCCTATCTCTTTTTCTAACTTCTCTTTTTGTTTTTCTAATTTAGAGATAATAGGTGTCATATCTATCTCACCTGTTGGGATATATACTTCAAGATTATCACTTACATCTGTGATAGCATCGGCTACTTTTGCTACTACGAACTCTACAGTTTCACACTTGCCGAGTTTTTCTATAAATGGTTTCATAACTTCCACATTCATATTGTTATCTAGTTTGATGTAGGCTTTTGGTATTTTACTATTTCCCATATCGATGATAACTTTTGCTCTTCTAATTGCTGTAATAGCTTCTTCTATGATAGCAAACATAGCTTCAGCTTCAGCATCTTTAGCTATATCTTTTGGAAAGTTCATAACCATAACTGATTCACCATCTTCAAGTGTAGTACCACTAAGTTTATGATATAAGTGTTCAGAGATAAATGGCATAAATGGAGATATCATTTTCAGTGTTTCTTTAAAGATTGCTCCAAGTTCTACAATGCTCTCTTTTGAAGCTTTTGAGTACTCGATACCCCAGTCACAGAATTCATTCCATACAAATTTATAAAGACTACTTGCAGATTCATTAAATCTGTAGCTCTCAATTGAGTCTCTTATCTCATCAACTGCATTTGCCAATCTACTTTGCATCCATTTTCCAAGTGGTGTTTTGATTTCGATATCTTTTAAGTCTGGAAATGTATCTACATTTAACTGTAAGAAGTTAGAAGCATTGTACAGTTTATTTGTAAAGTTTCTAAATTGCTCTAAGTTTTTTGCACCTAGTTTTATGTCTCTACCTTGAACTGCTAAGAATGCAAGTGTAAATCTAATAATATCTGCTGAGTGTTCCTCAACCATATCAAGTGGATCGATAACATTTCCTTTTGATTTAGACATCTTTGCACCATGTTCATCTCTAACAAGTGCATGCATATAGATATCTTTAAATGGAAGTTGTCCTTGGAAATGTTCTCCCATCATCATCATTCTAGCAACCCAAAAGAACATAATATCAAAACCAGTGATAAGTAAACTATTTGGATAGAAGTCTTTTAGGTCTTCTGGTGTAAAAGTATCTTGCATTTTTCCATTATTCCCCCAACCAAGTGGTGAAAATGCCCAAAGTGCAGAACTAAACCAAGTATCAAGTACATCTGGGTCTTGTGTGAAGTTTTTAGATGCACAATGTGGACAAGCTTCTGGCTCATCAGCTTTGTCAGCCCATTGATGTCCACAATCCTCACAAGTAAATACAGGTATTCTATGTCCCCACCAAAGTTGTCGAGAAATACACCAATCTCTTAGCTCATCCATCCAAGCTCTGTATGAATTTAACCAATGCGATGGATGAAATTGTGCTTCACCAGCATAAGTTTTCTCTATAGATTTTTTTGCAACTTCACTTCTTACAAACCATTGTTTAGAGATATACGGCTCAACAATATTTTTACATCTATAACAGTGTCCAACTTGATGAACATGCTCTTCGATTTTTACAATATATCCAGCTTCTTCTAAAGCTTTTACGATAACTGGTCGAGCTTCTAGTCTTTCTAATCCTGCAAACTCTCCACAGTAATCATTTAAAATACCTTTTTCATCAAATACTGTGATAAATTCTAAATCGTGTCTTTTCCCTACTTCGTAGTCATTTTGGTCATGTGCAGGAGTTACTTTAACAATACCTGTTCCAAACTCCATATCAACATGCGAGTCTGTGATGATTTTGATTTTTCTATCAGTTAGTGGTAGAAGAACTTCTTTTCCTACAATATCTTTATATCTTTCATCTTCAGGATGAACCATGATAGCCGTATCCCCAAAGTATGTTTCAGGTCTAGTTGTTGCAACTTCAACTTCCCCGCTACCATCAGCAAATTTGTATATCATATGGTAAAACTTACCGTTTACTTCATCATGTTCAACTTCGATATCTGATAACGCACCATCATGTGTACACCAGTTTATCATGTAGTTATTTTGTACTATCATCCCTTCGTTGTATAGATGAACAAAAGCTTCCTTAACAGCCTCTTTGAGTCCATCATCCATAGTAAATCGTTCTCTTTCCCAAGCTGGACTTACTCCTAGTTTTCTCATTTGATGTACTATGTTTCCACCAGATGTTTCTTTTTGTTTCCAAGCTCTTTTTAGAAATTCTTCTCGTCCAATTTTCTCTTTTGTAGTCCCTTCTGCTAAGAGTTGTTTCTCTACAACATTTTGAGTTGCAATTCCCGCATGGTCAGTTCCTGGTTGCCAGAGAGTTTTAAACCCATCCATTCTTTTGTATCTAGTGATGATATCTTGAAGTGTGAAAGTTAACGCATGACCAATATGTAAGCTTCCTGTTACATTTGGTGGTGGCATCATGATGGCAAAGTTTTTCCCATCTTCTTGGATAGATTTATTCCCATCTATCTCGAAATAACCTCTATCTTCCCATATTTTATAGTATTTATCTTCAGTCTCTTTTGGATTGTATTTGTTGCTCATATTTTCCCTAAGTGTGTTTATTTAGTCGCGATTATACTGTAAAGTCACTTATTATTTACAAAAATTAAGATTAAGAATTAGTTTTTCATTTCTCAGATATTCTAATAAAATGAGTAGTATAGTTTCTTAAGAGGAGTTTTCAATGTTAAAAAAATTATTAAAAGAGAATATGGGAACATCAAATTTAGGTTGGCTTGAGAGTCGATTTCATTTTTCGTTTGCAGATTATATTAACTATGACAATATGAATTTTGGAGTTTTAAGAGTTTTAAATGATGATATTATTCATCCTCAAAGTGGCTTTGATACACATCCTCATAGAGATATGGAGATTATCTCATATGTGGTCAAAGGGGAAATTACACACAAAGACTCTATGGGAAATGAAGAGACTCTAAAAAGAGGAGAAGTTCAATATATAAGTGCAGGAACAGGAGTGAGACATAGTGAACATAATTGGAATACAAAAGAAGATTTACGACTTTTACAGATATGGATAGTTCCACCCAAAAAAGGATTAGAACCTTTGTATGGTTCTCATAGATTCAATGAAAATGAGTCAAAAAATAAATTTCTTAATATTGTTTCCTCAGATAGAGGAGATGCTAAAATAAAAATTCATCAAGATGTAAATATCTATGTGTCACAACTTGAAAAAAGTAGTAGTTTAGATTTTTTAATAGAAAAAAACAGACAGATATATTTTGTGCAGATTGAGGGAAGTTCAAATATTAACGGAATTGTTTTAGAAGATGGTGATGCAATGGAGATTGTGGCTGAAACAAAACTTGATATCCTAGCTTTAGAAGATTCACACTTTTTATTTATAGAGATGAGTAGTTTCCCATTTTAAATGTTATCT
This sequence comes from Arcobacteraceae bacterium, assembly GCA_965140475.1. Taxonomy (GTDB): domain Bacteria; phylum Campylobacterota; class Campylobacteria; order Campylobacterales; family Arcobacteraceae; genus JAIOSF01. The sequence goes on along the minus strand of OZ223244.1, from coordinate 247,333 downwards.
AAAACTATTAAATATTTTCCGGCTAAATTAAAATATGCAGGCACTTCAGGTGCTTTGGCATATTTGTGATTCCATTGTGAACCATTAAGTACCTTTTTGTGAAGAACTAGATTGTTGTCTAAAAATCTATTGAGTTCATCTGTAGTTCTTACGCAGCCATGAGAGTTGGGTGTTCCCATTGGCATTGATGATTTGTGAGAGTGGAGAGCGAAGTCTAGCTTGTCTCTGATAAGTCTCCATTTATCTGGGTTTTGTATTTTATTTCCCACTTTATCAAAGGTGTTATATCTTACGGTTTCGTGCTTTCCGAAATAGAAAACATATCTGTCTTTTTCACCATATCCTAATGTAAAATTATCATCTTTCTTTTTCCCATCAGAACGCCAACCTAACTTTGTTTCAAAAACTCCTGCAGGTGTTTTTAAATAATGGTTATCACCATATTTTACTTCCGCTTCTCTTTTGATATTTCCACTTGAGATTAAATCTCTACCTATATAGTTATATTGTTTTGTTTCATGATCCCAAAGTGCAACTATGAAGTACTGGTTTTTGAGGTCAATAATACTTATAAACTGACTCTCTTCAAGATTTATATTTGTTTGTGTTATTTTGGTTAAAACTTTTTCCCAATACTCTTTATCATAAAGTGTTTTTAAAAGTTTTTCTTTTAGAAGTTTTTTTAGTATATTGTCATTTTGAACACTTTCCCAAGTTTTGAGTCTCTGTATCTGTTCTTGTAAACAGATATAATCTTTTTGACACTTTTTGTCAAGAAATTGAGAATATCTTTTTTTATAAACATTAAGTTCAATCACATTTTGAATAAACTCATTTTGAAGTTTTTTTATATCTAAATCTTCACTTAGTAAAAAAGTCACTAAGAGAAGTTGTACTACTATTAATCTAATCATAATCTTATTTTATTCAATTTAAACTAAAGATATGATATTATCGCGAGTTAATGAATCAAAATAATATATAATAAAGAGAGATGAATGGTAGAATATAGATTACTCATTGAGACAAGTGATACAAAAGGATTAGTATATAATATATCAAAAGTGTTATTTGAACACAACTTAAATATAGTGAGCAACTCAGAATTTGTTGATAATGAAACAAATGAGTTTTTTATGAGAACTGTTATAACAGGTAGTTTTGATGAAAAAGTTCTAATAAGTGACATAAAAAAAGTACTTCCTCAAAATGCAAATATAAAGCTTACAAATAGCGATAAAAAAGATATAGTAATACTTGCAACAAAAGAGATGCATTGTTTGGGGGATTTGCTTATTAAGAATATGGCGGGTGATTTAGATGCAAATATTACAGCTGTTGTATCAAATCATGATAGTTTAAGAGAGCTAGTTGAAAAGTTTAATATCCCATTTGAGTATGTATCTCATGAAAATTTAAATAGGGAAGAACATGAAGAGCTTATCATAAAAGCAATCAAAAAATATGATTATGAGCTTATTGTACTTGCAAAATATATGAGAATACTCACCCCTAATTTTGTGAGAACTTTTCCAAAGCAAGTGTTAAATATACACCATTCATTTTTACCAGCTTTTATAGGAGCAAATCCATATAAACAAGCACACCATAGAGGTGTAAAGATTATTGGAGCTACAAGTCACTGGGTAACAGATGATTTAGATGAAGGTCCAATTATCGCTCAAGATATTACAAGAGTTGATCATACCTATTCTTGGGAAGATATGAGAGATGCTGGAAGAAATGTAGAGAAAGTTGTATTATCAAATGCTTTAGATTTAGTTTTAAAAGATAAAGTTTTTGTATATGGAAATAGAACAGTTATCTTATAATGGAGAGTAGTAGTGGTAAATGTAGTATTGCTTGAACCAAGAACAAGTGGTAATGTTGGTACAATTGGTAGAACCATAGTTGCTTTAGGTGGAATTTTACATTTAATTAAACCATATGGTTGGGGTAGTGACATAACTGACAAAGAGGTGAAGAAAGCTGGATTAGATTATTGGAACGATTTAGAGTGGTACCAATATGAAAATATTGAAGAATTTTGGCAAAAAAACCCATTATCAAGTAGACATTTTTTTGCTACAACAAAAACTGAAAAACCATATTTTGAAGCAACTTTTTCTCCTTATGACTATCTCTATTTTGGAAGAGAAGATGCAGGACTCCCTCAAGAACTATTAGAGAATAATAAAGAAAAATGTATAAATATTCCTATGACAAAGGGAACTAGAAGTATTAATATTGCAAATAGTGTTTCGACTATTGCATATGATGTAGTACGACAAAACTATGAAGCTTTTTTAAAGCTTTAAAGGATAGGTATTGATAAATATTTTACTACTAGAGGATGATGAGCTTTTTAGTCTTTCATTGATTGATTATTTAGAAGAGTTTGGAGAGTTTAATGTAACCCATGTAAATAACTCTCAAAAGCTTTTAGAACTCACTTTTGAAAATCGATATGACTTATATCTACTTGATATAAATCTTCCTGATATTTGTGGATTAGATTTACTGAAAGAATTGCGTTCTAGTAGTGATGAAACACCTGCTATATTTTTAACATCTTATAAAGATAAAGAAACTTTAAAAGAGGGCTTTCATAGTGGAGCTGATGACTTTTTAACAAAACCCTTTGATATGGATGAGTTGGTTTTACGAATAAACTCTTTAATTAAAAGGTTTAAAAAACACTCTATCGTGAGTATTGGAAATTTAGAATTTAATTTTGATAACAAAACAGTAAAAAAAGATGGTGAAACTGTTAAGTTTAGTTTAAAAGCTTTAGATCTATTTGAACTTTTTTATCAAAATAACCACTCAATAGTTTCAAAAGAGATGATTATAAATAAACTTTGGAATGTAAATGAAGAGTATAGTGAAGGTTCAATTCGTGTCTATGTAAATAACATAAAAAAACTTTTTGATGATGATACTATTTTTACTATATCAAATCTAAAAAATATTGGATATAAGATTGAATATTAAACAAAGAGATTTTTTAATATCAAATACGATAGTTGTAGTATTTACAGTATTATTAACTTTAATTATTTATAATTTTTTAACCGTAAAGTTTGGATTTAACCAAGATACATTTTATCCTATAACTTTTGTTTTACTTTTATTTGCAACAGTTTTTTACTATTTGTTAAGTAAATCACTTTTACAGCCACTATTTAAAAGTGAAAAAGAGATACAAAATCTTATAAAAGAGACACTTCATGAGATAAATACTCCTGTAGCAACAATCAAGATGAATACAAAAATGTTACAAAAAAAAGAGGAAAATCCTAAAAATCTTGAAAGGTTGGAGCGGATTGAAACTTCTTGTGATAATCTACTTAATCTTTATAATCAGATGGAGTATTCTCTGAAAGAAAAAATAGATAGTGTGACAGTTGAGTGTTTTGATATAAATGAGATTATTGAAAAATCAATTGAAAAGTTTAAAGATATAAAAAAAGATATTCAAATAATTTATCAACCACAATCATTGATGATAGAAACAGATAAAAATGGTTTTGAAAGAGTGATAGATAATCTTATCTCAAATGGGATTAAATACAATAAACCAAATGGAAAAATAAATATATTTGTAGAAGATAACACTTTAAAAATAAGTGATACAGGGATCGGTATAGATACAAAAAATCTTTTTCATGTATTTGATAAATATTACCAAGAAAATAGTCTAAATAGTGGAATAGGGCTTGGTTTGAATATAGTAAAAGCATATTGTGATAAGTATAAAGTAGATTTAAAAATAGATTCTACAAAAGATGTAGGAAGTATTTTTAGTTTAGATTTAAAAGGGATAATTTGGCAAGCAAACAAGTAGATTATTATGATAAAAGTTTTAGTATTAACTATGAATTAGTAAATAGTGACAAAGAGAATGTAATAGTATTTCTTCACGGTTGGGGAAGTAATAAAGAGATTATGAAACAAGCTTTTAAAGATAAGCTAAAAGAGTTTAAACACATATATATAGATATGCCAGGGTTTGGAAAAAGTGATAATAACTATATCTTAACAACAATAGATTATGCAAATATTATGAAAATATTTTTAAACAAGCTTAATATAAATCCAAATGATGTAACTATAGCAGGACACTCTTTTGGTGGTAAAGTTGCAACTTGTTTGATGCCTAAACTATTGGTACTTTTAAGTAGTGCAGGGATTGTTGAAGACAAATCCTCAAAAACGCTTCTTACAATTCGTATGGCAAAGATTTTTAATAGATTTGGCTTGAGTAAAGTAACTAAGCTGTTTAGAAGCAATGATGTAAATGGGATGCCTCAAAATATGTATGAGACTTTTAAAAATGTAGTTGATGAAGATTTTAGTGAGTATTTTAAAGGATTTTACAATGATGCTTTAATTTTTTGGGGAGAAACGGATACTGCGGCTACACTAGAGTCTGGAAAAACTATCCATAGCCTTATAAAAAATAGTACTTTTAAATCTTATGATGGGGATCACTATTTCTTTTTAAAGTATAGTGATGATATAGCTACTCATATTGAAAAACATCTTACCCTATTGGGTTAAGATTGTTATTGATTTTACTCGACTTAAAATAGAGTATTCTTCTGAGAAGTTTTTTAACTCTTTCCCTGGCATAAGTGTTGTTACAGCTGCTTTTCCTATAATATCTCTTCCGTAATTTCCTAGACTATCGATAGTTTTTATACCCCACATATTATGAAAAACTAAAGGTTCTCCATCTTTTATCCCAACATAGATCATAATATGTCCAGGTAAGTATACTAATGTTTGAAAAGGAATTGCATTTTCAATAATAAATTGTTTTTTCATCTTATTATCCAAAATACTTAGATCAATAGACTCTCCATCATTTTTTTGCATACTTGAATTTCTTTGTAAAAATATCCCAAAAGGAGTATAAAAATCTTTTATCATTAAAGAACAATCTCTATTTTCAAGCAATCCTCCCCAGCCGTATCTTTCCCCTATAAGTTCATCACTTAGTTTTTTGATGTTATCTAAAGTGAAAGCTATTCCAAGTTTTTCAAAATTATTATTTGCATCAATGGTTCTGATAAATCCATTGTTTTTATAATCTTTTGAAGCTATTATAAAACCACCTTTTTTTGCTTTTGGAAAAAGTGTTCCTAACTCTACACTATTTAATAAATAACCATTTTTATAAATATTTGTGTCATCTTTTAAGTTTATATAATAGTTGCCATTTTCAAATATTTTTCTAAATTTACTATCTACATAGGCAATATCACTTATTTTTATCCATCCATTAGTAACACTTGATTCCACATAAGCCCATAATCTATCTTTTGAGAGATGTGAAATAAAAAGGGGAGTATTTATCTTTATACTTGAATTTTCGTTGTAATCAAAAGGGAAACCCTCGCCAGCTTGTTTAGGGTTATAAAAGATTTTACTTATTGTTGGAAAAACTTTTAAATGGGAATTATTAATAGTAATAGCTTTTTTTCTCAATGTATCAAACTGGGCAAAATTTGAATTTTCAATTATAGTATCAAACCACTCTTTAGAAATAGGGGTTAAGTTCTCTGAATAAACTTCCATATTAGCATACATATTTCCCCATGTAGCATCCTTATAACTAAAAGTAGTTTTTGTTAAATGCCATGGATAAAAATACTTTTTTTTAAAATCTTTTATAAAGTTTATTTGTAGTTTTTTTGAGATAGGTTTTAAATCTTTTACATAAATATAAGGTTTTTGTGTAATGTTTTGTAAGTCATTTATAGTTGCCGTTTCTATCTCTTTTTGGGCGCAACCTATGTAAAGTATGATTGTTATGAATATAATTATTGTTTTTATTGTAGTCATTGTTGAATTTTCTTTCATTGTGTAAAAATTATTTGTAGTGTATCAAGAGTTACTGATAAATTCTTGAAAGAATAGTTTTATATCTTCATCTGTTCTATTATTGTTTTCTCTAATTTTATGTACTTTTTTATATAAAATATATTTTTCTATAATATTTAATCCAGAAATTTTATCATAAATAGAAAGAATTTTATCGCTACTTGTAGGAATATGTGAATATTCTTTTTCTATAAATATTTTTTGAAAGTTTTTTACTTCATCCATAGATACAAGTTTTATTGGTGATTGTATAAGGTAGTGAATCTCTTCAATTAAAAATTCTTTTTGTATTAAGGTTGAGTACTCACTAAGAAGAATATTTATCTCATCATTTCTCTCTTGATTATAATCAGCATTTTGTAGGTATTTATAAAGTTTTGGCTTATGTTTTTGCCAGTTATACAGGGTGTTGACTTGAACCTCAAAGTGTTCACTTATTTGTCTGTTGTTTAACATTTATTAGTAATTTTCTTTTCATCAAAGATAGCATAAGTACCAGTTGCATACGCTACTAAGAGATCTTTTGAAAAAATCTCTATAGTAGCAAAAGCAGTTCTTTTGGTTCTATTTACAACTTTTGCTTCAGCTCTTAAAATCTCACCAGTAGCTGGTTTTAGATAGTTTATTTTTATCTCAATAGTCACGCTTGTATATCCATCTTCAATTTGGGATACTACAGCATACCATCCAGTATGATCTGCAAGTGTAGCAATTGCTCCACCATGCACCACGCCCATATGTTGTTTATGGTGTGGTTTTACATCAAATGCTAGTTGAGCATAACCATCACCAAAGTCTATAACTTCAGCACCAATATACTCTAAAAAACCAGCGTCACTTTTTACTATCTCGTTATGATTCAATTATAGTTCCTTTAAAACTTCCACATTATTTTCTTTAAGTATATCAATAGTTTTATTAAATAATAATGGACTTACTTTGAATATAAATGCACCATTGTGATTATTGTTTATAGTATAGGTGTATTCAATATTAATATTATTTGATGAAAGTAGGGTAACAACTTCATTAAAACTCCCAATATGATCATCAATTGCAACAGCAAAAACATCTGTGATTTTTAAAGATATCCCTGCATCATCTAAAACTTTTTTTGCTTTTTGTGCATCATCAACAATAACTCTTAAAAGTCCAAAATCATTAGAATCTATTAAATTGATAGATTTAATTGAAAGGTTATTTTGTGATAAGATAGTTGTCACATCTGTAATTTGACCGGTTCTATTTTCAATAAATACTGATAACTGTTTTATTCTATACATTAGTCTTTCCTTTTGTCTATAATTCTTACAGCTTTACCTTCACTTCTTGCTAAACTTCGTGGCTGTACAAGTATAACATTTGCATTGATATAAAGGTTATTTAGAAGAGCACTTTGGATTTTTTTCTTAATAATTGCCATCTCACCTAAACTATCACTCATAATCTCATCACTTACTTCCACATGAATCTCTAGTTTATCTAGGTGACCTTTTTTCTCTGCAATTATTTGATAGTTCAGTGTAACACCCTCTGTATTTGCTATTACATGTTCAATTTGTGATGGGTAAACATTTACCCCACTAATGATAAGCATATCATCAGCTCTCCCTACAATTGACTCCATTCGCAACATTGTTCTACCACATTTACATGGCTCTTTAGTAATAGAGGTAATATCTCCGGTTCTGTATCTCAAAAGTGGCAATGCTTGTTTTGTAAGTGGAGTGATAACTAACTCTCCTCTCTCCCCCTCAGGTTTTACCTCTCCTGTTTCAGAGTCAATTATTTCAAAATAAAAATGATCCTCAAAAACATGTAATAGTTCAGATTCTTTACAACTACAAGCAACACCAGGTCCTATAATCTCACTGAGTCCATATACTTCATGATAATCTATTCCCCAAGCTTCGGCAACCTCTTTTTTTAGTCCAGATGATGTAGGTTCTGCACCAAAAATTCCAGCTTTTAGTTTATAGTCTTTTAGATAATTTGAACCAGTTTTTTTAGCTACCTCTGCCATATGAAGTGAAAAAGTGGGAGTTGCTGCTAAGATTGTTGCTCCAAAGTCACGCATTAACATCAACTGTCTATCAGTCATACCACCACTTGCAGGGATAATAGTTGCACCAATTTTTTCAGCACCGTTATGAAATCCTAAGCCTCCTGTAAAAAGACCATATCCATATCCATTGTGTACTATATCTTCTGCTGTTCCCCCAGCCATAGTAAAAACTCTAGCCATAACTTCATCCCATACATCCATATCAGCTTTTGTATACCCTACAACTGTTGGTTTTCCTGTAGTTCCACTTGAACTATGTACTCTAACAACTTCACTCATAGGAACTGTAAATAATCCAAAGGGATAGTGTGCTCGTAAATCTTTTTTTGTTGTAAAAGGTAACTTTGATATATCTGATAGTGATGTGATATCTTCTGGTTTTAAACCGATTTCATCAAATTTTTCTTTATAAAACGGTGTCAGTGAATATACCCTCTGAACTGTATCTTTTAATCTTGATAGTTGGGTTGCTTCAATATCTTCTCTTCGTGCGCTTTCTATTTCATTCCAAATCATTCCACTCTCCCTTGTGTTTATGTGATTATATTTTTATCTTTTTTATAAACCATACCTTGCATAATGGCAATTACTTTATCCTCTTCATTTGTTATAGTTATTGTATAACTTGCTAGTTTGTGATTTTTATCAATCTCTTTTGTTGTGGCATAAAGAGTTTCACCTTTTTTTGCACTATTTAAAAAAGAGATAGAGGTATTAATCCCAAGTGCTAGTTGTCCATATGAATTAGATGCAATAGCAAAGGCATAATCTGCAAGTGAAAATATGGCACCACCGTGACATACATTTGCACCATTGAGGTGAGTCTCTTCAACTCTCATAGATGTTTTTGCATAACCGTCATCTATCTCCTCTATTTTCATACCATTTGCTTTTGCAAACTTATCATTAGAGGAAAAAAATTCCTCTAATTTAGTTTTATTTTCCAGCTTCAAGACCCATATCCAATATTTTTAAATTTTGTTCTGCTACTTTTGCATTCATCTGAGTAATTGCATCTTTTACTTCATCAATTGAAAATGGAAAGTTTTTCACAGAAGCAAGTGTAAGACCTAGCATAAATACATTTAGTCCTTGAATTGGAAACTCATTGTTTTTAGCTTTAGTAAACGCATCTACTTTAGCAGTTTGAAATGGAATTTCAGGGAATTTTTTATCGTCATTTGTTACAACTACACCATCTTTTTTTAAAAAAGAGAGATTTCTTAGAGTTTCTCTATATTCTAATCCTATTAACAAATCAGCTTGATTTGTATCTATAACAGGATTTGTAAAATCTCCTATTTTAATATGACAAGATACGGCACCACCTCTTTGACTCATCCCATGGTTTTCTGTTCCTAAAAATGGGATATTTCTATTTCCAGCACAGATAGCTAAAACTTTTACTAAAAATACAACACCTTGTCCACCAAATCCAGCAATAACACTTTGATATTTCATACTATTTACCTCTGCTTTCATCTTTTATAAAGGCATCTGTTGGACAAACTACATCTAAACACGCCCCACAACCTGCACATAAAAATGGATCAATCTCTATTTTTCCATTGTCATTATATTCCATTGGAGGACATTTGTATACTGTTGTACAAGCATCACAAGCAACACATTTCTCTTCATCAACTGTTGCAAACTCCATTGGCACATAATCAACTGCTCTCTCAGCATCAAGGATACAAAATTCTCTAGCAACAACAACAACTGGACCAGTTGCTTTTTCATAAACCTCTTTTATCCCTTTGAAGAAATCAATTGTAACATCAAGTTTATTAGTATACATATATTCATGACACTCAACACCACAACCCTCAACAACTTTTTTGATATCTATATCTTTATGTTCCCTTTGAGGAGTAGTTTGTCTTCCAGTCATAGCTGTTGTGGAGTTATCTAAAATCACAAGGATAAATTTATGATTTTGGTAAACTGCATTAATAAGTGGTGGAATACCTCCATGGAAAAATGTACTATCTCCAATAGTTGCAACTACAGTTTTCTCTGGGTCTGCTATACTAAATCCACTTGCCATAGATACAGATGCTCCCATACAAAGAATACTATCAATAGCCCCTTGCGCAAGTGCAAGTGTATAACAACCTATATCAGATGGATAGATAGCTTTTTTCTTTTTAAATACTTTTGTAATAGCATAATAAATATCTCTATGTGGACATCCTGGACACAGTGCAGGTGGTCGTGGCTCAACTTCAGGTATTTGAAATTGAGCAGGAACTTCAGGCACTGCATAAAGGTTTTCACCTGTATAAACACCTAGATTAATAAGTGCTTGTAAAACTTTCTCTTTTGTCATCTCATCTATTTTATGAGTAGTATTTGTATTTTTACCATATACATTAGGAGCTGCAATTTGTTCTTCCATACATGGCATTGGCTCTTCAACTACAAGAACTTTGTCATACTTTGTAGTGTACTCTTTTATTTTTTCATAAGGAAGAGGGTAAGGCATAACAACTTTTACTAAATCAGCCTTCACGCCACTATCGTTTAAAGTTTCTTTTGCAAAACCATATCCAGTACCACTTGTGATTATAAGAAGTTCTCCCCCATTACAGGTTTCAAACTCTTTACTTAAAAAAGTATCCCAGTTATATTCTTTTAAAGCTTCGACACGATTAAGTTGTTCTATACCTTGTGGATATCTATCTTTTCTAGGAACTGCTCCCCATCTTGGAATATCTCTTTGAAACTCACCTTTATTTGGAGTATAGTTAGTTTCTTCATCCATCTCTATAATTTCCCTAGCATGACAAACTCGCATAACAGGTCGTAACATAACAGGGATTTGAAATTTTTCAGAGATCTCAATACCAAGTTTTGTAAAATCATACGCATCTTGTGGAGTTGCAGGGTCAAGTACAGGTATTCTTGCAAACTTTGCAAATATTCTACTATCTTGTTCTGTTTGTGAAGAGTGAAACCCTGGATCATCTGCAGCAACTAAAAGCATCCCACCTAGATTTCCAATATATGCAGCACTCATAAGTGCATCTGAAGCAACATTAAGTCCCACTTGTTTCATAGTCGCACAAGTTCTTTTACCAGCAATTGCACCAGCATATGCTACTTCAAAACCAACTTTTTCATTAGTTCCCCATTCGGCATAGGTATTAAGTCCTAGTTTGTGTTTAATTTTTTGTACTACTGTTAAAATTTCACTTGATGGAGTTCCTGGATATCCAGAAACCATATCTACATTTGCGTGAATAAGTCCCCAAGCAATTGCATCATTTCCCATTAATGTTTGTTTCATATCTACTCTTTCCTAATTATTTAAAAATTTGAATTATTATACTTTATCTTTTCTTTAATTTTCTCAATAATTGTATAAACTATACATATTTTAAAATTTATACTAATAATTATAGTGTTTTCAAATTTATTTAACTATTATTATAATAATATATTATGATAAATAATTAATCAAAATAAAAGGAATAGATATGGAGCATTTTGATTTTGGTGTAAACCTCGCATTTTTGCTAACAATAATTAGTACACTATTATGTGTATATTATGGAGCAGTGAATTGGAATAAAGGCTCAGAAAATAGTGCTAACAAAAAAGCTAAACAGTGGGCTAAGCTAGAAGATAAAATTGATGAGGAACTATAATGGGTATATTTGAAAACATTATCATAATACTTTATCTAGCAGTCGTTGGATATTTAGGATATGTAGGGTATAAACAAACAAAATCAACAGAAGATTATTTGATTGCTGGTCGTGATACTCATCCATTTATTATGGCACTAAGTTATGGTGCTACTTTTATATCAACTGCAGCTATTGTAGGATTTGGTGGTGTTGCTGCTTGGCTTGGACAGTCATTGTTGTGGCTTACTTTTTTTAATATCTTTATAGGTATTTTTGTAGCATTTGTATTTTTGGGAAATCCAACAAGAAAGATGGGATATAGATTAAATGCCCATACCTTTCCAGAGTTTTTAGGAAAAAGATTTGATTCTAAATTTATACAAATATTTGGTGCTATTATTATATTGGCATTTATGCCTTTATATGCAACTGCTGTTTTAATTGGTGGGACACATTTTATATCATTGTATTTTCATGTTGATTATAATATTGCACTTTTTGTATTTTCTATAATCATTACAGCATATGTTATCGCTGGTGGTTTAAAAGGTGTAATGCTTACTGATGCACTGCAAGGTACTATTATGTTTGTTGCTATGGCGATACTTTTAGTATTTACTTTTGATGCTCTTGGTGGAGTCAATGAAGCTTATACAAAACTAGAGATGGTATGGACACAAACAGTTGCACCATTAGCTGATGTAGGGATGAAAGAGCTAAAACCTGGAGGTGCTGATTTTATGATGAAGCTGTCAACTCTTTGGGGTTTTGAAGGTTGGAATTCTATGCCTGCATTTCTTTCTCAAGGTTGGTTGTTTGTAATTACTACTATCACTTTAGGTGTTGGGATTGGTGTTTTAGCGCAACCACAGTTAGTAGTGAGATTTATGACAGTAAAAAGTAAACAAGAGTTAAACAGAGCAGTTTTAATAGGGGGGATTTTTATTATCTCTATGACTGGATTTATTTTTGTAGTTGGTGCACTTACAAATGCTTGGTATTTTGAATTTAATGAGGGAAAAAATGCACTTCAAAGTGCAGGAAGTATTGGAAAAGTAATACCACATTTTATCAATGTTGCTATGCCTCAATGGTTTGCCTTTATTTTCCTTTTTGCACTTATAAGTGCTGCTATGAGTACCCTTTCTTCACAGTTTCATACTATGGGAACAGCAGTTGGTCGTGATTTAGTTGAACAAATAAGTAAAAAAAAGATGAACTCAACTATGGTCACTAGAGTTGGTATTATTGTTATGATATCATTTTCTGTATCTTTAGCGTATGCCTTTGATCAGCAACCAGCAATTATTGCAAGAAGTACAGCAATTTTCTTTGCACTATGTGCTTCTATATTTTTACCAACATTTATTGGTGGATTATTTTGGAAAAGGATGACTACAAAAGGTGCAATAGCATCTATGCTTGTTGGTTTAATTACCTCTTCGTTTTGGTTACTGTTTGTCCATTTTAAAGAGGCAAAAGAGTTAGGTATTTGTAACGCTTTATTTGGTACAAATTCTCTTCTAAGTGGCAAAATAATTTTTGTAGATGCACTTATTATTGCATTACCACTTTCAATTATTACAGCAATAGTAGTTTCAAAAATGACAAAACCAATGGATGAAAAACACTTAAATAAATGTTTTCACGACTAGTAGAGAAAGAGTTTTACTAACTCTTTTTCTACTATGTATGTTTGTTTAAATAAATTATAGATATTATACAAAATGATTAAAAACTCAAACATACTAAAAAATATTCCTAAAACAATTATTCTAGAATTAAAAAATAATACAATAATTGAGTGCTACGGCGATAAAAAAAACTTATCAGATTTAAAGAATAAAAAACTACAAGATATATTTAAAAAACGAACATATGATCTCCTAAAAAAGCTTCTTAATAAAAAATATGACACTACAGTAATTACATGGGATAACAAAGAGTATGAAGTTCAGTTTAAAAATAAAATACTCTATTTTCACGATATTACACAATATAGTAATGTTGAGTTACAATTAAAGCAAAGTTTAAATGACTTAAGCTCAAAAAAAGAGGAACTACAAGCTGTATTTGATCTTGCTGCCAATGGTATATCTATTTTAGATAGAAATGGTATGTTTTTATATGCTAATAAATTTTTTCAAAATATGATGGAATATACTATGGAGGAACTTTACAAAGAATCTTGTATCTCTCTATCTGCTCCTGAGTATGCAAAACCCTCGCAAACAGCAGTACAAAAGGCTATTCAATATGGAGGTATTGAAAAGTTTAAAAAAATATGTATCACAAAATCAGGTATTCATCTTAATGCTAGTATGTCTTTATCTTATCTAGAAAGTAGAGATGAAATTCTTATGATTACCTCGGATATAACAGAAGATATTCAATATCAAGATAAATTAAAAAAACAAGTAGAGATTGAAGTAGCTAAAAGAAGTGAACAGCACGAAGTTATGTGTCACCAATCTAGACTTGCAGCAATGGGAGAGATGATAGACTCTATTGCACATCAGTGGAGACAACCTCTTAATAGCTTGGGGATTATTATCCAAGGATTAAGACATATATCTACTCAAAAAAATATTGATGTAAAGTTTTTAAAGGAGATAGAAGTTGAAATTATGGAGAAAGTAAACTATATGTCTCAAACAATTGATGATTTTAGTATGTTTTTTAGAATATCCAAACAAAAAGAAAAATTTAATGTTTTAAAAAGTATTCAAGATGCAATAAGACTTATAGATATTCAATTGAAAAATAATCATATAGTTTTTGATATAAATGTAGATGATAATCTTGATTTAAATGTACTAGGTTTTGTAAATGAGTTCAGACAAGTAGTATTAAATATGATTCATAACGCAATGATGGCAATAGTAACAAGTAACCAAAAGAATGGAAAAATAGAGATACTGATTAAAAGTAATAGAAAAAATTTACATATAGAGATTAGTGATAATGGTGGAGGAATTTCAAAAGAAAATATGCCAAAAATATTTAATCCATATTTTACAACAAAAGATAAAGGGAGTGGAATAGGGCTCTATATGTCAAAAGTTATTATAGAAAATCACATGGATGGATTATTAGCAGTAAAAAATAAAAAAGATGGTGCACAGTTTACCATTATGTTACCACAAGGAAAATAGATGGAAGCGATACATAAAAGATTACAATCCTTAACTTTACTAATAGCAGAAGATGATGAGAGTACTTTAAAATGGTTGAGTAGAGTATTATCACTTTATTTTAAAGAGGTAAGAGGTGCAAAAGATGCTATGGAAGCATTGGAGCTTTTTAATGAAAAACCATCGGATGTGATTATATCAGATATTCAAATGCCACAAGTGGATGGATTGCATCTATTACAAAAAATTGCGTCGATTTCACCAAAAACAATACGAGTTGTTATGACAGCTTTCAATACTCCTGAATATATTAATAGAGCTGTGGAATCAGAGGTACATTTTTATCTTAAAAAACCAATAGATATAGATGAGTTTTTGGTTGCAATTGCATCAAATATTCCAAAAGAGGTTATAAAAGAGACTTTAGTATCTCTAGGCAAAGGCTATTCTTATGATACTTTACAAAAGTTGGTGGTAAAAGAAGATGAGATTATTAAACTTACTAAAAAAGAGATTTTATTTATTGAATTGTTATTGCAAAATAAAAAATCAATTGTAAGTATAGAACAAATTGAAAATAGTATTTGGGAAGAACCCGTAACAACAGATGCTATTAGAATGGTGGTAGTTGGGATACGAAAAAAACTTTACCAAGATGTTATTGAAAACATCAAAGGTCTTGGATATAGACTGAATTTAGAACAAAATCTTATATAAACCTTATTAATCTCTTATAGTAATCTTTTTAATTTTAGTTACGATTGTTATGTAACTAAAAAAGGAGATACAATATGAAGAAAAAAATTCTTATCGTTGGTGGTGGTACTGCTGGTACTATGACCGCAAATAATCTTGCAAAAAAACTGATGCCAGAGATTGATAGAGATGAAGTTGAGATAACAATGATCTCTAACTCAAAATATCACTATTATAGACCAGGTGCAATGTATGTTGCTTTTCATAAGTCAGAAGGGCATGAATTTGTTAGAGAACAAAAATCTCTTTTGATGCCTGAAATTAATTTTATTATTGATGAAGCAGTTGAAATCAATAAAGATAATAACTATATTAAAACAAAAAGTGGTACGAAGTATTCTTATGATTTTATAGTATTAGCTACAGGTTGTGAAGCAGCGCCAGAAAGAATCCCTGGACTAAAAGAGGGTGGAGATTGGTTTTATACTTATGAAGGTGCAAAACAACTTGCTAAGAAGTTTCAAAATATCAAAAAAGGGAAAGTACTAGTTACAGTAAATTTTCCAAAAACTCCTGATATTCCACATCAATGTGGTATTGCACCAGTTGAGACGACAATTATGCTTCATGATTACTTGACAGAAAAAGGTGTAAGGGATGATGTTGAAATCACATATACATATCCAACAGAAGCACAAAGTGTAAAAAATGGACTATTTTTACAAGAGCCTACTTCAAAAGTTTTGCCTGCTATTTTTGATGGAATTGGTATAAAACATAAAACAGGTTTTACATTAAATAAAGTCGATGCTGCAAACAAAGTAGCTTATTCAGTTGAGGGTGAAGAGTTAGAATTTGATATTTTAATGTCAACTCCACCTTTTATAGCTACTAAATTTATAAGAGAATCAGGACTTTCAGAAGCCTTGGATGATGAAGGATGGCTTCCAACAGATAAAAAAACTTTAAAAGTCAAAGGAACTTCAAATATGTATACACTTGGAGATACGGTTGATTTACCTGTATCAAAAGCTGGTGGAACAATACATAACCAAACAGATGTTGTTGCAGATAACATAGCAGCTGAATTGCGACATGGGTATCCAACTGAAAGTTATGATGGACTTGTTATTGCTATTGCACAAATGGGACTTTCTTGTGGGATGCCACTTTGGTATGATTATGAAGAAGATGTACAACCAACACCTTGTAGTAAACTAGGTAGTTTTGTAAGAAAAGGTTTTAACAAAGGTATCTATTGGGCAGCAGCTCGTGGTATGGTATAGGAGATAATTATGAGTGAAAAAGTAGAAGTTTTAAAAACAAAAGAGATGCAAGAACTAGAAGCAAAAATGACAATGTTAATTCAAACAGGACGAATTGATAACCTTATAGATCTTATGGCAGTTGTTTCTGATAATATAGAGATGACAACACAACCAATGGTTGAAAAGATGATAAGTACTGTTGATAATATGGCAACTGCTGGATTTATCACAGAAAATGCAGTACGATATGCAAAAAGAGAAACAGCTAAAAATCCAACACCATCATTGTTTGGAATGCTTAAACTTATGAAAGATGAAGATACAAGAAAAGGTCTTGGTTTTGTTCTTAATCTTACAAAAGGGATAGGTAAACAACTTTGATTATAGCTTCTGTAAGTTTTTGTTAATAAATTATAGATATTATTTGGAATTATCTTAAAAAATAAGGAATCAAAATGTGTATAATAGAAAATAAACTAGAAGAAAAGTTAAGTGGTGATATTGGAAAACTAATACTTAGAATAAGTATTGCTGCTTTAATGTTGTTTCATGGTATTCATAAAGCTTTAGGGGATATCAATGGTATTAAGTTTTTAGTGGACAGAGCAGGGTTGCCTGAGTTTGTAGCTTATGGAGTATATGTAGGAGAGATTATCATTCCTATATTATTAATTGTGGGATTATTTACACGACTAAGTGCATTTGTGTTTGTTGTGAATATGATTTTTGCAATTTTATTAGCACATAGTGCTGATCTCTTTACTCTAGGAAAAACAGGTGGTCCTGTTATTGAGTTGCCGTTGTTGTATCTTTTAGGAGCATTGTCAATATTTTTTATAGGTGCTGGAAAATATAGTTTAGACTACAAACGCAATAATTGTTCAAAAGTATAAGGAATACTCTTGAATAGATTATTTAAAAAAGTATTAGTATTACTTGTTGTCTCTACACTTTACTTAAGTGCAGAGACAATGTTTTTACTAACAAAAGTACCTAAAATGTATTTAATTGTTGAAAATTATAGTGAAAAAGTCTCAATGGATATTAAAAGAGATATTTTAAATGATATGCAAGCTATGACAGATGAGTTAAAAATAAATACCTCTGGTTACTCTCATAGAGCTTTAGGATTTTTGATTTATGATACATCAATTGATGATATGCTGATTTTAAATGTCGATTTGATTTTAGGTGAAGAGGTAAAAAGAATTGATGACAATGAAGAAGTATATGCCTTAACTTATGAAAAAAGAAAACAATTTTCTGTAAACAATAAAACCCAAGAAGAGATTCATGAAGAACTCTTGGATCATGTATATTCATTATTGAGTGAATTTTCAGAACAGTATAATGGAGACAATATATGAAAATAGTAATATTAGCACTTATTTTAATAAGTCAAATTTATGGAAAAAGCTATAAGGATTTTGGAAAAGAGTTTCAATATGAGTTAAATTATGAACAAGCTGTAGCTAAAGCTAAAAATGAAAAAAAGGACCTGATGATTTTAATGGTTTCTAACTTTTGCCCTTGGTGTCAAAAGCTAGAAAAAGTTGTATTATCAAAAGATAAAATCAATACTCAAGTACACAAAAAATATATCCCATTAATTTTAAATAAAGATGAGGCTAATTATCCAAAACAATTTGAAACACCTATGGTTCCAACAGTGTATTTTGTAGATTATAAAACAGAACAAATTAAAAGTAAAGTTATAGGATATAATAAAAGACAAAATATAATAAATACTATCAATAATCCATAATCGTAAAAAAACATACTTTTTGATATAATATCAAAAAAACATAGGGTAGTTATGGAATATTTTGAAATATTTACACATATAGTAGTAGTGATGAGTTTAGGTTGGTATCTAATTACTAACCTTCAGTGGTATAATTATAAGCTTCAAAGAGTTATTTTAAAACACCATAAGCAACAGTGGCATATAGTATACTTTGCTACACCATTTGTACTCTTTTATGTGTTGCCTTTTTTATATTTTAGTATCTATTTTTATCTTTTATATCTTACTAGTTTTGTAATTTGGAATAGAAACCTAGATAGACCTTTGGTATTAACACATAGAGTTAAAAGATTTTTAGCGATTCTTTTATTTACTACATTTGCTATAGATTCTTTAGTAATGGTTAGTTCAAATCAGTTTTATGGGTTATTTTTACCGTTATTTATAACATATCTTATCACTACAATTTTAGAAAAAATATTTTTTATTACATATAAACAAAGAGCAAAAGGTAGACTCCATACTATTATGGGACTACAAACTATCGCTATTACTGCATCGTATGGAAAAACATCAATAAAAAACTATCTCTATCAAGTACTAACTAAAAAGTTTAATGTATATATGACACCAAGAAGTGTCAATACAATGGCAGGGATAGCAAAAGATGTAAATGATGATTTACCACTTGATACACAAATATATATTGTAGAAGCAGGAGCAAGACAAAGTGGTGATATAGAAGAAATCGTAAACTTTTTAGAACCTCAATATGCTATTATCGGGAGTGTTGGTGAACAACATATTGAATATTTTAAAACTTTAGATAATATTATCCATACAAAAATGGAGATACTAAAATCTCCAAAACTAGTACATGGGTTTGTACATGATAGTGTTCCTATTTTACAGTATGATACTATTACAAAATACCCAAATGATCTCAATATCACAAGAAGTGACTTAAATGGTATCTGGTTTGATATAAACCTTGATGGAAATACAGAACATTTTCATGCACCAGTTTTAGGTAGTTTTAATGCTATAAACCTAACTTCAGTGATACTTATGGCAAAAAAACTTGGTATGAGTGTAGATGATATTAAAGTGGCACTTCATAACTTAAAACCAGTAGAACATAGATTACACTTAAGCAAAGCGGGTGGAAAACTTATCCTTGATGATAGTTTTAATGGAAATCTTGAGGGGATGCTAGAAGCTATAGAAATTTCTTCTACTCATGAAGGGAGAAAAGTTATTGTTACTCCAGGATTAGTAGAGTCAAATATGGAATCAAATGTAGAACTAGCTCACGCTATTGAAAAAGTATTTGATTTAGTAATCATCACAGGAAGTTTAAATGCAAAACTTTTTGATAAAGTGATTAAACATACAAAACCAATCATCCTAGAAGATAAATCAAAAATGCAAGAAGTATTAGCAAAAGAAACACATATTGGTGATCTTATTCTTTTTGCAAATGATGCACCAAATTTTATATAAGAAAAGACTATAAATTATTTTATAGTCTTTTCTATTTTTTATTGTAACTCTTTTCTCACAATCTTTACAGCTTTTACCATATTTTCTAAACTAGGTTTTACCTCTTCCCATTTTCTTGTTTTGAGACCACAATCTGGATTTATCCATAACTGTTCTTTTGGTAATACTTCAAGAAGTAGTTTAATTTGTTTTACAATTTCATCTACACTTGGAACTCTTGGACTATGGATATCATAAACACCTGGTCCAACTTCTTGTTTATATCCAACCTCTTTAAAAACTTTTAGAAGTTCATTTCCACTTCGTGCTGTCTCAATAGAGATAACATCAGCATCCATAGCTTCTATAGTTTTGATAATATCATTAAACTCACTATAACACATATGTGTATGTATTTGTGTTTTTTTGTTTGCACTACATACAGATATTTTAAAATCTCTAACAGCCCAATCTTCATAGATTTTAATTTTTTCAGCTCTTAATGGATAACCCTCTTTAAATGCTGCTTCATCTACTTGAATGATTTTAATACCAGCTTTTTGTAAGTCATCAATCTCATCACTCAAAGCAACTGCAATTTGTTTTGATACTTCATCTCTTGGTTTATCATCTCTTACAAATGACCAGTTTAGAATAGTAACAGGACCTGTTAACATCCCTTTCATGATTCTTTGTGTTTTGCTTTGTGCATAAGTTATCCAATCTACAGTCATAGGTTTTGGACGACTTATATCTCCATAGATAAAAGGTGGTTTTACACATCTACTTCCATAGCTTTGTACCCAACCATTTTGACTAAAACCGTATCCATCTAGTTGCTCACCAAAGTATTCAACCATATCATTTCTTTCAGGTTCTCCATGAACTAATATCTCTAAATCACATTTTTCTTGAAAATCAACACAATCATCAATATAGAGTTTCATTTGTTTTTCATACTCTTCTTGTGTGATTTGTTTGTTTTTAAAATCTTTTCTAGCTTTTCTTATCTCTGGTGTTTGAGGAAATGAACCAATCGTAGTTGTTGCTAAATCTTGATACTGTAAAATCTCTTTTTGGATTTTGATTCTCTCTTCATATATACCATCTCTTTGAAGTTTTGTATGGTTTTGAACTCTTGTTTGAACCTCTTTATTGTGAATACGCAAAGAAGTTTTTCTACTTTGATTTGCTTTTTTATTCTCTTCATATTGTATTTTTTCATCTGAATTTAATCTCTCAATACCATCAAAAAATATTTTTGATACAAGAGAAATCTCATCAAGTTTTTCGTATGCATAACTTAACCAGTTTTTGATTTCAAAATCCATCTTTTCTTCATATTTTAAAGTAAAAGGTGTATGTAAAAGACTACAAGATGAACTAATAATAATATTGTCTTTATTCACTTCCTTAGCAATATTTTCTAGAAGTTTCAGAGTTTGTTCAATATCATTTTTCCAGATATTTCTTCCATCAACAACACCTGCAATAAGTTTTTTATCACTAGAAGCAACTGTTTGTAGTGATTTTAGGTTTTCAGCTCCATATAAAAAGTCTAAACCAATTCCCCAAATAGCTGTATTTACCAATACTTTTGTAGCTTCATTTGAGTGTTCAAAATATGTTGTAACTATGATTTTGATATTCTGACTTACAGTTGCTAATCTATCATATGTAAGTTTTATAAGACTTAATACCTTTGGCTCATTATCTTTTACAAAGATTGGCTCATCAATTTGTACTGTGATATTTTCATCAAGTTGTGAAATCTCTTTTAATAACTCCTCATAAATAGGCAAAATTTTATTTAAAAGTTCAAAAGTATCTCCTCTATCAATTCGTTTTGAAAGTGCTAAAAATGTAATAGGACCTATAATATTAATCTTTGTTTTTATCCCTTGATTTTTTGCCTCTTTATACTCTTCAATTATTTTTTTACTATTGAGTTTATATTGATCTTCTATTGATAACTCAGGTACTATGTAATGATAATTTGTATTAAACCATTTTGTCATCTCCATAGCTACATTTGACTTATCTCCTCTAGCCATAGAAAAATATAACTCTTCATTTTTAAGGTGTTGAAATCTTTTAGGAATAGCTCCTAGCATAACAATAGTATCAAGCATATTGTCATAAAGACTAAAGTCATTTGAACTGATATATTCTATCCCAGCATTTTTTTGATGTTCCCAATGTCTTTTTTTGAGTTCACTTGCAACTTTTTCTACCTCTTTAAATGAACATTTTTTTGCCCAAAAACTTTCTAATACTTTTTTTAACTCTCTTTGTTCTCCAATTCTTGGAAACCCTACGATGTAATTTTTTGACATTACTAATCCTTTAATTTTTTATTGTTTTGAAATGATTTTATTTGTATGAATTAAAGTTATAGTAGGGGAGGGTGAACACCAGTTCTTCTAAATGCGAAGTAAGTTGTATAGTATGGGCATCTTGGGATATAGTGATAACTAAGAAGTGTAAGCTTTGTTTTTAGATTATAAAAACAGTTACAATGACAAGGTTTGTTTTTTAGAGTAGAAGTGACTAATAAAAGCTCACAAGGAGGTTCCTCTTCTTCTAACTCTTTTTCTTCTTGAGATATATTTTTATGAAGTAAAGAAAATATAGATGATACTTGACTTTGTAGTTTTTGTTCTACTGAAGATGCAAGTATGGCACTAAGTGTAAAATAGTTTTTTCCAAAACCTTTCAATATCTTCATAGCTATATTTTCCCTTTCTTTTTTGGAATTTTATTCCTATTATCCTTAATTTTATTTTAATGGATTGAGTTGTTTTTTAACTTTTTTTGGTATTTGAGCCATTTTTAGAGTAGTTTTTTTGATAAAATTATCATTTTTATCAAATTGATTTACTTCTAAAGAGTTGTTTTTTTTATCAAAAGAGATAGCTTTATAGATAAAGCCATTCTCTTCAAATACAATATTTTTTAACACTATTTTGTTTCTATTTTCTTTTTAGTAGTTTTTTTAGCAGGTGCTTTTTTAGTAGCTGCCTTCTTTGTTTCTGTTTTTGCAGCTGTTTTCTTCGCAGGTGCTCGTCTTCCACCTTTAGTTGGTTGATTTTTAATAATCTCTTTAACCTCTTCAAAACTTAATGCTTTGATATCTTGTTCGTCAAGTTCTTTTGGAAGTTTATAGTTTTTCTTTTTAGATTTTATATATGGACCGTATCTACCTATAAGTATTTGAGTTTCCTCTTCAGGGAAGTCTTTGATTAATGCTTTTGCTTTTGCCTCTTTAAGTTCTTTTATAACCTCTAAAGCTCTTGGAAGTTCCACTGTATATGGATCATCCTCTTTTAAACTAAAGTATTCACTTTTTATTTGTAAATAGGGACCAAATCTACCGATATTTACTTTTATATCATTTCCACTTTCATCTTGTCCCAAAACTTTTGGAAGTGTAAGAAGTACTTGTGCTTCTTCTAATGTGATACTATTTACACTTATGTTTGCAGGAATTGAAGCTATCTTTGGTTTCTCTTCATCCTCTTTAGTACCAAGTTGTACATATGGACCATATTGACCAACTCTAGCTGTTACAGGTTTCCCTGTTTTTTCATCAACTCCTAGCTCTCTAATATCAGAAAACTTAGCTCGTGGAGCATTTTCCTCTTTATCTTCAATATTTTTTACAAAAGGTTCATAAAACTCTTTCATAACATCTTCCCAAGCTATTTTTCCCTCAGCTATTTGGTCAAATTCCTCTTCAACATGAGCTGTAAAACCAAGATCAACGATATGTTCAAAGTGTTCTATTAAAAAGTCATTTACAACTGTTCCTATAAGTGTAGGTTTAAGTTTTTTATCTTCAGTTTTGATGATATATTCTCTTGCTTGAATTGTAGCAATTGTTGGTGCGTAAGTAGATGGTCTTCCAATTCCCTCTGCTTCCATTTTCTTCACTAAACTAGCTTCTGTATATCTTGCAGGTGGTTTTGTGAAGTTTTGTTCACAAGTTAAATCTTCAAGATTTAAAGTTGTCTCTTTTTTTATTGTTGGAAGTATTACATCTTGATTATCAAGTGCTGCTTCTGGATCATCACTACCTTCAGTGTATGCTTTCATAAATCCAGCAAAAACTATTCTCGTACCTTTTGCTTGAAATTCATACTCTTTATCTTTTCCAGCACTTATTTTGTAAGTTGTATTTGCTACAACTGCTTGCGCCATCTGTGTTGCTATTGTTCTTTTCCAGATAAGGCTATAGAGTCTGTATTGGGCATTATCAAGATAAGCTCTTACATCACTTGGTTTGAGTGCAAGATTAACAGGTCGTATCGCTTCATGGGCTTCTTGTGCACCTTTTGCTTTACTTTTATAATGTCTAGCTTTCTCCAGTGCATACTCTTTCCCATATTCACTTGTAATTACCTCTTTTGCCATAGATGTAGCAAAACTTGATAAGTTTACACTATCTGTTCTCATATATGTAATCAAACCACCAGTATGACCTGGTACATTTACACTTCCCTCATAGAGTTGTTGTGCAACTATCATAGTTTGTTTTACACCAAAACCAGCTTTTCTACTTGCTTCTTGTTGTAATGTTGAAGTTGTAAAAGGGGGTGCAGGGTTTCTTTTGCTCTCTTTTTCCTCTATATCTTCTAAGATATATTGACCACTTTTACAGCTTTTTTCTATAATTTTTGCTTCAGCTTCATTGTTAACTTTTGCTGTTTTTGCATCAATTTTTGCTAATTCTGCTTTGAGTTGCGGTGTATTAAATTCTGTTTTTATTTTCCAAAATTCTACAGGGATAAAAGCTTCAATCTCTTTTTCTCTATCTACTATGATTCTTACTGCAACCGATTGAACTCTACCAGCACTTAAACCATATCGTACTTTTTTCCATAAAAGTGGTGAAAGTTTATATCCCACAGCACGATCTAGTATTCTTCTTGCTTGTTGTGCATCAACTAAATGTTGATCCACATCTCTTGGATTTTCCAATGCTTCAAGAATTGCAGTTTTTGTAATCTCATGAAATACGATTCTTTTAATTGGGTTTTTTTGGATTTTTAAAGCTGGGATAAGATGCCAAGCAATAGCCTCTCCCTCTCTATCCTCATCGGCCGCGAGGTAGATAACTGTATCTTTTGTTATTTGTTTTTTTAAGTCGGCAATAACTTTTGTTTTATCTCTTGAAATCATATATTGTGGTTCAAAATTATTTTCTGGATCAAATCCAAGTTTTGATTTAGGAAGATCTCGTACATGACCCATAGAAGCCATAACTTTATAGTCACTTCCTAAAAATTTTGATATAGTCCTTGCTTTTGCAGGTGACTCCACGATAACTAAGTTTTTCATTGATTGCCTTTTGTTACTATATAATATAGAATAGTAAAAATTTTGTGAAGCGAATATTATCATAAATTTATTTAATACAAATTAATCCATCAAAATAATCTCTTTTAGACACTATTTACCAAAGATTAGATACAATTGCCTAAAATTACACAACATAGGATAGAAATTGTCACACCAATTATTACAAAAACAAGCAGATACGATTAGATTTTTAGCAGCTGATATGGTTCAAGCAGCAAATAGTGGACACCCAGGTGCTCCAATGGGATTAGCAGATATTGCAACAGTTTTAAGCAAACACTTAAGAGTTGATCCAAACAATACACAATGGCTAAATAGAGATAGATTAGTTTTCTCTGGTGGTCATGCTTCTTCATTAGTTTATTCACTTTTACACCTATGGGGATTTGATGTAACTATTGAAGATTTAAAAAACTTTAGACAAACAGGAAGTAAAACTCCAGGGCATCCTGAGTATGGTCATACAAGTGGTGTAGAGATTACAACTGGACCATTAGGGCAGGGTATTGCAAATGCAGTTGGTTTTGCAATGGCTAGTGAATATGCAAAACATTGTTTAAACAGTGATACAGCAAAAGTAATTGATCATCATGTATATTGTTTATGTGGTGATGGAGATTTACAAGAGGGTATCTCTTATGAAGCGTGTGCAACTTTAGGACACCAAGGAATTTCAAACTTTACACTTATTTATGATTCAAATGATATTACTATTGAGGGTGATATCTCTATTGCTTGGTCTGAAGATGTAGCGAAAAGATTTGAAGCAATTAATTTTGATGTAGTAACTATTGATGGACATGATTTTGATGCTATTGATAAAGCTATTAGTGATTCTAAAACAAGTGATAAACCATCATTAATCATTGCTCGTACAGCTATTGGAAAAGGTGCTGCTACACTTGAAGGAAGCCACCATACTCATGGAGCTCCTTTAGGAGATGAAGAGATAGAAGCATCAAAAGTAAAAGCAGGATGTGATCCTAAAGAGTGTTTTTGTATCCCAGAAGAGGTAAAAAAAGCTTTTGATAAAACAGAGTCAGGAGCACTTTTAAGTAAAGCTTGGGAAAAACTTGTGAAAAAAGATTTACCACTTAGTGAACAAAATGAAGCATTAAATGCACTTTTAAATCCTGATTTTTCAAAAGTTAAATATCCAGATTTTAGCGATATAGATTCTATGGCTACAAGAGATTCAAATCACAAAATATTAAATGCAATTGCAGGTTCTGTACCATCATTTTTAGGTGGAAGTGCAGATTTAGCACCATCAAACAAAACAGAACTAATGGGACTTGGAGATTTTCCACGAGGAAGAAATATCCACTTTGGTATCAAAGAACACTCAATGGCAGCTATTTCAAATGCTATGAATATCTATGGACTATTTAGAGTATTTAGTGCTACATTCTTTATCTTTAGTGATTATTTAAAACCAGCTGCGAGAGTTGCTGCACTTTCTAGTATCCCACAACACTTTGTATGGACACATGATAGTATTGGAGTAGGGGAAGATGGTGCAACTCACCAACCTATCGAGCAATTAAGCCAATTTAGAGCATTACCAAACTTCTATACATTTAGACCAGCTGATGCTACTGAAAATATTGAATGTTGGAAAACTGCATTTACTTTAAATGCACCTACAGCATTTGTATGTTCAAGACAAAAACTTGATAACCTTAAGGGGCAAAAAGTAGTTGGAGATGTTTCAAAAGGTGGATATCTTGTAACAAAACATGATAAAGCAGATGTAACTTTTATGGCAAGTGGTAGTGAAGTATCACTTTGTCTTGAAGCTGCAAAATTATTAGAAAAACAAGGTGTATTTGCAAATGTTGTATCTGTTCCTTGTTTTGATCTTCTTTGTGAGCAAGATGAAAATTATATTGATGAGATTATCGATATGAACAATACTTTCGTAGTAGCTGTAGAAGCTGCAACTGCTATGGAATACTACAAATTTGCTGATGAAGTTATCGGTATGACTGGATTTGGAGAAAGTGGACCAGCTGGTGAGCTTTTTGAAAAATTTGGTTTCACACCAGAAAAAATCGCTGCTAGAGTTCAAGAGATAGTAGCATAACTTTTAAAATATCTTATATCAATAATACCGTTGTGATTGTCTCAGTGGCGGCATTATTGATAGGGCTTTTTCTTTATATTATTTTTTAATAATTCTTTTATCTCAATTTTTTTAAAATATTTAACGTATCTATCTCAAACTTTGAAAATGCAAACCATTTTTTACCAAGGTCTTTCAAACTAGTTCCGATATGATAAATCTCTTTGCTATCAAGTATAAGAAATCTATCGTGAGAATTTTTATACTCTTTGAGTTCTATATTTTGGTATTGTGAACAATATTTTTTATAGTCTAGTTGAAGTTGTTTGTTTATACTTTTGGTATAGATTGTGATTTTTAAATTTGGATATTTGCTAAAGAGTGTAAAAATAGTTTCGTCTATATAGTTATCTATGAGTAATACTTCTTTATTTGCACTTTTTACTAAATCATTGACAAAAACATAAGCATCATAAATTTCTCCATCGTAAAATATCCCTTGCTTCTCTTTAAGAGAATTGTTTTCTAATGAATTTGAGATATTTTCTATTTTTGATTTTAACAAATCCACATCATCTTCAAGTTCTTTAAATCTTTGGTTTGTGATTTTGTCTCCATTGATTACATAACCATTTTTAATATAACTTTTTAGTACTGATGTTGCCCATTGTCTAAATTTTGTAGCAATAATAGAATTTACCCTATATCCAATTGAGATTATCATATCAAGATTATAATGTTCAATATCTCTTTCAACTTCCCTTTTTCCTTCTTTTTGAACTATTCGAATTTTTCGAATAGTTGGATTTTTATCAAGTTCATTTTGTTTAAAAATATTTTTTATATGATAGTTTATAGTGTGAACTTCAATACAAAAAAGTTCTGCTATTTGTTTTTGGGTTAGCCAAATTGTTTCATTATTGACAGATATGTTTAATTCTAGTTCTCCGTCATTATAAACTACTATATCAGATTTATTTTGCTCTTTCATAGGATGTTCCTCATTTTAGTTTCTGTATCCTATCATCTTTTTTGATTTGAGATTGAAAATATGGCATTTTGTAATTTTTATAAGAAAAGAGATTATGATAAATTTAACTTTTGTATGTATTCCACCTCGGGAGAGGTGGAACGAGAAAACTTGAAGTGCCAATTTGGTATTTCAAGTTTTCAAACTCCTCAACTTTTCAAATTTATCAAAAATGTGACACTAGATGTGACAATGTTTCGATAAAATTTCTTAGTTAGTTTTCAAATATAATAAACAAGTTAAATATTAAGATGGATAATGATAAGTACTTTTGAAGTATTTTACGATAGTTGTATTTTATATGATTAGGAGTTTTGTTTATCATTATATTTTCTAGTTGTTGTATCAAAAATTTTAAAAAGAAATTTTTTAAGGGGATAAAAAATGAAAAGAAAAGTGTTAATAGTAGGATTGTTGAGTATATTTTTATTTGCAGGTTGTGTTTCATCAGGTGTAAAAAACTTTTCAACGGGAGTAGATAATATAAAAATAGATAAAAGTACAAAAACAATAGATAAAACTGTAGTAATTTATGCTGATTCTCTTGATAAAAGTAGTATTAGCAGACCAGCTTGTAATAGACAAATTAAAGAGATTTATGACTATTTATCAAAAAATAAAGTTGTGGAAAATGAGCTAAGAGCGAGAGATGTAGCGATCACATATCTTTCAAAAAAACCAAAGTATCTCACAAAAGTTATACTTACAGCATTTAAATCTAATGATGTTCGAAATAGTTGCAAGCCTGAGGCTATTAAAGTTGATGTATTGATAGAAGACATTAGTAAACTTTCTTCATCATGGAGTGAGAAAGTTGATGGGAAAACGATTCATTCACTATTTAAAGATCAAGAAAATAAAAAAGTTATTTGGGAGGGTGTAGTTACGTTAGTTTTAAATGATAAAACCCAACTAAGTGACTTTTCAAGGTTATTAATGGAAGAGTTAGATAAAACAAATATTTTTCCTAAAAAGACAAAGAGTCTGGAAGAAGTAAAACAAATGGAAATCATTAAAGCTATCCAAAGTTGTAAAAAAAATAGTGATAGCTTAACTTTGACATATAATTCTACTTTAAATACCCTATGTATAGGAAAAGCAGGCTTTTCAAATATTAAAAATTCATTTAAAAAAACAAATAAAGATATGGTTCTTCCTTTGTCAACAGAAATACAAGAGTTTGTCTCTTCTAATAAAGTTTGTCCTGTTATAAAGTATATGGGTATAGATGGGAAAAAGATTGAAAATAAAGCAGTAAACTTTAAACAGACTTATTTAGAACAGATACAAGTTAAATATAATAATACTTGTCGAGTAAGTAAAGTGGATGATCTAAATTTTCTTATATGTAAAGATGAAAATAAAAATGATTTCTTTATAGAAAAATCAGAAAAAGATGGAGATAGAATCTTTAGTAAAAAACTACTACAAGTTGATAAAGAGTGCTTTAATAGATTTAAAGAGTTTACGCAAACTAAAAAACAAGATATTTTAGATCAGCCTCTGACAGCTAATACAAATTATCATGAAGCCTTATATAATTTGGATATATTTAAAACAGAATCAAAAGAAAAAATCTTTAATTACTCATTTTATAATGGTTCAACTCATATAGAAAAGGTAGAAAAAAAGTTGTATTTAGTAGCTAATAAATATTATGGAGATAAAAGTAAACCTACAAAATTTGAAAAATATTATTTCTTTTTAGAGGATGAAAAAAAGTTTAATCTGAAAAATGGAAAGTATACATTTGCTTATAAAAAAGTTAGAAATTTTGATAAAGATGGTTATGATAAAAATGGATACGATATAGATGGCTATGATAAAGAAGGTTATAACTCTTTAGGATATGACAGAGGTGGTTTCAATAAAGAAGGTTATAACAAGTATGGAATGAAGAAAAACTCACAAAAAAGATAACTAATAAGGATAAAAAATGATAAGAGAAGTTATGTTTAAAATTTTTAAAAATATTTTTGCACTGATTATTAGTGTATATATGTTATCTGGTTGTGGTGCTAAAACTAGTGGTTATATTCATCCATCACAATCAGAACCCAGTGCATTGATTATACCAGTAGTTGATAAAGAGCATAAGGTGAGTTTTTTATTACCTAATCTTTCTACAATATCTATAAATAAAGTAAATGGAGTAGAACTTAGTAATTTTCCAAAAACAAGACATGAACCACGTCGAATAAGACCAGGAAAAACTATATTAGCTATCCAAGAAATGGTTGATGGTAGTGCAGATTTAAATATAATTTCTACTACAATTACTTTTGATGCAAAAGCAAATGAGGAATATATTATAGATTCAGAACCTGTAAAAAATGGTGATACTATTGCAAATATGAAGTTTTTAATAATAAATAATGATAAAGTAATTGTAGAAGAGTATGGAAAAACTTTATATCGACAAAATATGAATATTACAGTTATACCTTCATTTTGATAATATATAATATTTAGATTAATAAATTGTTACAAATATAATTTATGAAATAAAAATATTATATAAATATATTAACTATTTAAGTCTCTATGTTATAATATCTACAATTAATTATTAGGAGAGCATAATGATGGGATTTACAAAATTTAAAGGTACAGATGTAACACTAGAGGGAACACAACTAGAAGTTGGGGATATGGCTCCTGTTGTTACCATAGTTGGGGCTGATTTAGAAGATATTGAAGTTGGTGGGTCAAATGATCAAGTACAACTTATCATCTCAGTACCATCACTAGATACAGCAACTTGTGCAGCTGAGACTAGAAGATTTAATCAAGAGGTTGGGGCGCTTGATATTTGTACAACAACTGTTATCTCTATGGATTTACCTTTTGCTAGTGCAAAGTTTTGTACAACTGAGGGGATAGATAACCTTGTAGTTGGAAGTGACTATGTAGAGAAAGATTTTGGAAAAGCATATGGTGTTTTAATGGTAGACAATAAACTAAAAGGTTTACTTGCAAGAACTGTTTTTGTAGTAGATAGAAATGGTGTGATTGTATATAAACAAATTGTTCCAGAAGTAACAGATGAGCCAGACTACGAAGAGGTGCTTGAAGCTATCAAAGGTGCTAGATAATCGTGTCTTACCAATCTTGGCACCAAGAACATGCACAAAAGCATAAAAAGCTTCTAGAGAAGCTTAGAGAGCTTAGTGACGATGAAGTTATAGAGTATTTCCGTTTTGAAAATATGGTTCTAAAAGAACCTGACTTTTGTGTTTTGTACAAAGAAAATAAAAAGTGTCACGATATGGAAAACTTAAATTGCTATTTTTGTGCTTGTCCTAACTTTCGAGTAGAAGAAAAGCAAAGCACTTGTGCTATCAAAAGTAAAGATGGTGGTTCTATTGAAGCACCAGATGGATTTATCCATCAAGATTGTTCAAAGTGTACAGTTCCTCATAAAGAGGAGTATATAAAACAACACTTTAGTAGAGATTGGTTAAAGGTTATGGAGAATAACTTTTAAACATATCTTACTGGAAGATAATAACTACACTTAAATTTCTCATCAACACTAAGAAAGTGATTTTTTTCAAATAGGGTATATGATGGTATAGTGGTTGTTTCAAAGCCACTATTTGGAAGCCAGTGATGATAAACCCATTGGATAAGTTTTAGTATATCTCCATATTTCCCTTCAACATCAAATTTTACACAAATATCTTCATGTATCTCAAAGTAAGGAAGGTTTGTGTTTTTTAGATTTGTGTCATCTTTAACATGGATACAAGCTACATAATAACAACTATCAAGAGGAGTGATGATAGGGTTGTCGTGATAAACTCCAATTTGCTCATACTCTTTTATCTCATTTGTATAAACCCAAGCTAGCATCTTTTGCCAAGTTTGACGGGCATTTTTATTGTACCCTTTTTGACGAATATAATATACTTTTTTCTTTTTCGTTTTTACTATTTGTGGTTCTAGATAAGAAAAATCTGCTTGCGATAAAGATGCTGCTTGTGATTTACTTAAAATCTTATTTGAATACTCTTTATATCCACCATTTCTCCATATTTTTGGTGTTTGTTCAAATCTCTCTTTAAAAGCTCTTATAAACGATGTCTGAGAGCTATAACCACACATATTAGCAATTTCTGTTATGGTTGAATATTTGTTTGTTATAAGAAGATTAGAGGCTTTTTGTAATCGTAATGATTTTATAGTCTCATAAATATTAGTTCCCATTTGCTCTTTAAAAATTTTGTGAAGATGAAATTTACTTATTTTCATCTCTTGTGCTAATTGTTCAATATTGATATCTGTATTGATATTTTCAGTTATGTAGTTTACTAAATCATTGGCTATCTTACTATGTTTGAGGTTAGTTTGTTTTTTATGCATATTTTCCCTTAACCTATTGATTTAAATTATTACTTAATAATATAAAATTAATTCTAAATAGCATATAAAACTAACAATAATAGATAATAATTAGAACACTAAAAGTGAAGAATAAAAAAATATTATCTGCTAGAATTCTTTTAAATTATATAAGGGCAATCATGGGAGAATTTACTGAATTACTTTTACAACATACAATAACTTTTTTTGCTATCTTAGATCCTATTGGTGCAAGTGCTCTTATGCTCTCTTTATTACAAACAGAAGTATCAAAAAAAGAGATAAGTGTTATAGCTTATAAGGTAACTCTTACAATACTTGTGGCTTTTTTTGTGGTTCTTATTGGTGGTAATTTTATATTACAAATTTTTGGTATAGACTCAAATTCATTAAAAGTTATGGGTGGAATTGTTTTAATTATTACAGCCTTAAATATGGTGCGTGGTTCAAGCGAGTCCAAAGCATTAACAAAAGAGGAAAATAAAGATATAAAAGTTCAAGAGGATTTATCTATTATCCCTATTGCTATTCCTATAACATTTGGACCTGGTATATTTAGTACTATTATAATTTTAAGAGAGCATGCTAACGGGACTATGTTAGATATAGTTGCTATTATTTTGGCTTTTTTTATTAATGCAGTTTTGGTATATTTAGTTTTTAAAAATTCTATTTA
This sequence comes from Arcobacteraceae bacterium, assembly GCA_965140475.1. Classification (GTDB taxonomy): domain Bacteria; phylum Campylobacterota; class Campylobacteria; order Campylobacterales; family Arcobacteraceae; genus JAIOSF01. The sequence continues at coordinate 213,920 of OZ223244.1, read as the reverse complement.
TATAAAACAATATCTTGGATTAACTGGTCAAAACATTATAACAAAACTTATGGGATTGATTGTAGGGGCGATTGCTGTTCAGTTTATAATAAGTGGTGCAATTTCATTAGCTCAAATATATTTAAAATAGTTTTATTTTACTATCCAATTTTGTTCCACTATGAGTTTGTCTTTTTCATAAACCTTTCCAATGAAAAGATCATCTTTATTATAAGTTCCTACACCTTTTGGTGTTCCTGACATAATAATATCTCCATTTTCAAGACTCATAAAGGTTTGTATCTCTTCTAACATTTGTTGTGGTTTATAAATCATTAGGTCATAAGTTGCATATTGTATGAGTGTATCATTGATATAAAGTTCAAGTTTTAAATCAGTTATTTTTCCATCAAATTTCACAAATTCACTAAAAACTGCACTCCCATCAAAAGCTTTTGCTCGCTCCCAAGGCCAACCTTTTTCTTTGATTTTATTTTGTATATTTGCTTTGGTTAAATCTAATCCAAAACCTATCCCTGCTATTTTTTTATCCTCAATCAAAAAACAAATTTCCCCCTCAAAGCGTGTGTCAGGTGTGAAGTATTGAAGAGTGTTTGTAATAGCTGAGTTTGGTTTGTTAAACACAACCATTGTGTCTGGTGTTTCGTTATTAAGCTCCTTTATATGCTCTACATAATTTCGCCCTATACAGACAACTTTTGATGGAGTTATACACTCCTTGTTGTATATGATTGTATTCATATTCTAATATCCTTTTTTGGTATCCACTTTGTTAAGTGGTAACCCACCTTTTTGTATTATACTATAATTATCCATTATCTGTTTTGTTACTGAAGCTGGATTTGTGATAGATGCACTATGTGGAGTGATGATAATATTTTCATTTTTCCATAAAGGACTATTTGCAGGCAACGGTTCTTTTTCAAATACATCAAGTGTAGCACCACTTACTTTTTTATCCTTTATAGCTTGGAGTAAATCTTCTACAACAAGATGCTCTCCTCTTCCTACATTGATAATATATGCTCCATTTTTTAGTTTTTCAAAAAAATTATTATTTAAAATTTGTTGGGTCTCTTTTGTAAGTGGAAGAAGATTGATAATAATATCTGAGTCTTGAATTGACTCTTCAAGGGTTGTATATGTTGCAACATCTTTTATCTCTTTTTTTGTAAGAGAATACCCTTTTACAGAAAAGTTCATATTTGCAAAGTTTTGTGCTATAGTACTTCCTAGTTGTCCTAGTCCAAGTATTGTTATCGTTGTGTTTTGGATAGATAGCACTGGTTCAATTGGATTCCAGATAGTGTGTTTTTGTTGCAAGATATATTTATAATGATTTGTAACCACATTCATCACAGCTGTTAGTAAGTATTCCCACATAGAGTTTACAAGTTGTGTATCAACTATTTTTGTTATGTAGATATCTTGTGAGATTGTTTTATTACAAAGGATATGATCAACTCCTGCTCCCATAGAAGCTATACATTTAAGATTTGCAAACTGTGTAAAATCAATATCATTTTTTGACCATACAAGAGCAAAGGTGATATCATCTTTATTTTTAATATTTGGATATATTTGTATCTCTATATTTGGATTGTAAGCCTTAAAAGACTCTATCCAAGGTTTCGTATCTTTGTTTGTTGCAACAATCATCATACTCATGCTATGTTCCTTTTTTGATAGATTTTAAGTAGTATATAGGAGATTATAATAGCAGCGATTGTTCTTATAGCAATCACCATAGTAAAATCTGCACCAAAGATAACAAAAAGTAGGGTATCTTCAATAATAGCATGACAAATCATTAGAAAAGTTCCTATATAAAATATATCCTCTTTTGATATATTGCCACTTTGAACCTCTTTGATTAAAATCCCAGCACCATAAGTGATACCAAGAATTACACCTACAGTTATAGAGAAGCTTTTACTGACATTTTTTTGTGATTGGATGACAAATTTTCTTGTTTTTATAAACTCCATTATAAATATAAGAATGGTTATAAGAAGTATCACTTTTATTGTTAATTCAATTGCTCCATATATAGAGCCTCTTAAAAGCTCATAGAAGCTTGTGTATGTGGTTTTCTCAAATATAGCATCACTTAGTGTTGCTTCAAACCAAGAGGCAGGTATAAGGTATGTAATATACGCTACAACAAAACCAGCTATTATTCGTAAAGAGTAGGAGTAGATATTTCCTAACCCTATTTTTTTCATAATTACACCTTCAACTGGCAAAGAGTGACAGATACCAACAAATACAGCTAAGATACTCCACTGATGAATAGTAAGCTCTAAAGGTGCTGCAAAAGCAACTGCTCCATAGACATTTAAAAACATACCACTTATGATAGCAAGTGAAGTTTCTGGTGGTAATCCAATAATAGAGGTAAAAGGCTCTACTAAAAAAGCCACATAAGAAAGGGTGTTATAATAGTATAAAATATCAGCTATTATATAAATAGGTATAATAAGCTTAATAATTATCCATCCACTACTAAGTGAACTTTTGAGTGTGCTTTTATAGTTCATAGGGATAATTATAGCTTGTCTTTACTTTATGCTATTATCATTTTTTTTAATTATATCTTTCAATTATTTTTAGATTAAAAGTTTCATTACCACTCTTTTTCTTCTTTTTCCTCCTCATCATCTCTAGCAGAAGTATCAGTAGGTAGTTTCAAATCACCATTTTTCATAACATCAATTCTGTCTTCAATTGCATCGAGTCGCTCTTCAAAATGAAACCCATCTGATGGTGGAGTATAACTATCATTGTTTTCTTGTTGTTGTGTGGTTTCACCCTCCATCTCTATTACAGATACACCATGTATTCTTCTTTCTAGTGCTAAAAGAGCATCTTCTATAGCTTTTATCTGCTTGTCTATATCTTCGTTAGAAGCTGCTTTATCAGCATCAGATCTTTCTTTAAGAAGTTTTCTAAGTTCAGCAATAAGTTTTTCAATATTTTCAAGTTCTTCAACAGTAAAGCCAGTTTTAATTACAGAGATTAAATCTTCAACTAAAGCTCGAAGTTTTTCTAATGGGTCTGTATTGTCATATAAACTTTCCCCTTTTAAAGATTTATAATGGTTTGTTAATCCTTGCAGGCGATTAATCATATCTTGATAAAATTTTTTTGATTCTTTATCTGTTGCTGTATCTAGTTTGATTTGATAGCTTGATAATTTATCTGCTAAATATTCCTGCACATCTTTGTGGGAGTAGTCAATCTCTTGCAACTCTGGATATGCCATAAGTTTATCACTAAATTGAGTACCCGTCATATCAAACATAAATGTTTCAAATATTTTTTCATCATCAATCTTTCTAGCTATATTAAAAATAGCTTTATTAAAAGTATTGTTATTACTAATTGCTGTGGTACCTAATAACATACCAGCTTTTTTATCATGATCCATAAAACTACTTTGTATGTAATTGTTCTCTTCATCTTTTTTCATTACAAAATCTTTGATTTGTACTATTTGTTCATAAGAGAGGTCTTTTATCTCATCGTATGAAACATAGTTGTCTTTCGTAATAGATTTAAAAAGTGCTTCATCTTCTGGGCTTATATTATTTTCTTCTTTAGTAGGAGGTAGCTCTGTATTAGTAGGTGTTGTTGTATTTGTTTTTGTGTAGCTAGCTAAAGTTGCTTCATTTTCTTTTACTTTGTTATAGTTTTTTGTTAGTAGTTCAAAGAAGCTACTAATGGTACTCTTAAACTCAGCAGTTGAGTGGGTTTTATTTTTTGGATCAAGTATAGTCTCCACATTTTTTTTAATATCTTCATAGGTATAACTTTGGTGTGAGTATACAACCTCATCTCCATTAACAACTTTAATCTTTAATGGAAACATTGTAATAGAAGCCATCATCGCTTCAGCAAAATCCATAGAGTTAAAAGTCTCTACAAGGGCTTGTTTTGTTGTACTATCCATAGATTGAGGTATCAAACTTTGTGTTTTTGCAATACCATCTTCAATTACCCCATCATTATTAAAATCATATTTTTCGTAGTGATGTACAAGTAGATTGTATGCACCTTCATCACTTAGCGAATCTACATCAATATCATTTACAAGTCTTGTATAGTTTTGTAAAGTTGATAATTCATCTTTAGATAGAGAATTTAAAAACTCTTTTGCATTTGATACAGTGACATTTTGTGATTGGGCTTCTTGATATATCTTTTCAAAATTATCTTTAAATGGTTCTCTCACTTCATAAAAGCTATCAGCCATTTTTAGATTTTTCATAATAGACACATGCTCTGAATAGTTACTATTTGTAGTCATAAATATCTCCCTTAACTTTGTATAATAAAATCATAACAAAAAGATGTCACAATTGCGTCACAAAAATTCAATTTTTGTTATAAAAGTTTACAACCATGCAGAGGAATAGTTTCAATAAGTTTATACTCTAATTTACTTCTTAGACGATATATTAAAGTTCTAAGGGTACTATCAGAAACACTAGCATCTTCCCAAATAAGGTATTCAATAGTTTCAAATGGTACTATATTTCCTTTTTCTTTGTATAAAATATCTAATAATATACTCTCTTTTTGAGTTAATTTTATCTTCACCTCTTTAAAGTAGAGTTTTTTGTTTTCTTCATCATAAAAGTAGTTATTGCCCAAATATTTATATTTATTGTGTCTGGTTTGTCTAAGAGGTTGTTTTGATTTATATATAGCTAAAAGAATCGTTGATTTTAACTCATTTGTTTGAAATGGTTTGAGTAGATAGCCTACAGGATTGGTTTGGATAGCTCTATTGATTGTATCATCATCACTAAATGCAGTTAAATATATCACAGGGATATTTTTTGTTTTTTGTATCTCTTGAACTATCTCAATCCCATCTATACTATTTTCTAGGTTGATATCTGTTAGAATTATATTAGGTATATTTTCTTCAATACTCATCAATGCTTCAGTATGATTTGTAGCTATTGAAGTTACTACATAACCTAGATTTACCAAGGCACTTTTAATATCGAGAGCAACTATTGTCTCATCTTCTATGATTAAAATTTTCGTTTTCATTTTTTACTCCATGCTACAACTACACGAACACCATTTGTAGTATCTTTTTGAATTGTCCCTTTGAGTTGTTTTGTTGCTAAAGTATTGATAAGAGTTAATCCTAAATTAGCCAGTGTATTTTGTTGATCATAGCCTATACCGTTATCTTCTATACTGAGTATATAGTTATCAGATTGTTCTATAAATTGTATATTTATAGTCCCATTATTGTCTGGGAAAGCATATTTTAAAGAGTTTGTTACGAGTTCGTTGACAATAAGTCCACAATAAACAGCATCTTCTATTTTGATGGTTGTTTGTATATCAAAATTTATTTTTATATTTTCACTTTCAAAACCACTTTTGAGTTCATCAATAAGATTTTGAAGATATATATTTGCATTTATGTTAGAAAGTTTGTCTTTACTGTCAAAAAGTTCATGCAGTTTACTCATAGCATTGATTCTATTATAAGTTGTTTCAAATATCTTTTTGATAGACTCCTCTTTTATCTCATTGGTTTGTAGTCGTATTAGGGAGATAATAGTTTGCATATTGTTTTTAACTCTATGATTGAGCTCTTTTAGAAGTAAGTTTTTCTCCTCAAAAGCTTGTTGTAGCTCTTTTGTTTTCTCTTTTACTTGATATTTTAGTCGTTGTTGTTCCAGTTGTTGATTTAAGATAAGCTCCATATTTGCTTCGTTTTTTTTCTGTTCTAGTTGATTTATTTTATCAGAAAGTGCTACAGAAAATACCAAAGCTTCAAGAGTTAAAGATATCTCTACAAAATATCTAAAATCATCAAATATATCGATAAACCCAATACTAGCAAAATACATAAATAAAGATGCAATAACAAATAGTATCCAACCTAAAAGTACAAAATAAGCTTGTCTATTTCTCTTTAAACTAGCATAGATAGTTAGAACTATAAGAAATACTAACAAAATGATAGAGAAGATATTTCTATATGATGCAAATTTATCTGTTATGAAAAAGATTAAAAGTAAAAAAGGAAAAGATATAAGATAGATATTTAAAATCTTATTATAAATTGGGTATTGTTTTGTTTTGATAAAAGACTTTACCAACAACGCAAATGCAATTAAAGGAAAAGCAACCACAAGGGAAGCTATATAAACCAAAAATATAGAAAAACTTTGACTAAATAAATATATATTACCAAACCCTGTATACAATAACTGATGTAAAATTACCCCAAACATATAAGCCACATAATACAAATAGCTTTTATCTTTTGTAAAAAAGTATATAAAAAGGTTGTAAAGTGCAAGTATCAACATAGAAGCAAAAAACATAGAAAGTATCATATTATGATAGTGTGATTCTTTTTGAAATAGCTCTTTATCCCAAAGGTTGAGTTTCACTATTAAAGTTGTGATATGTGAAGATGTTTTTATATAGTATGTTTTTGTTTGATTTGGAAGTAGTGTTATCTCAAAAATAGGATTGACACTCTCTTTTTGAAAATTTAACTGATACAAGCCATCTTTAAATATTTTATTTTCATCATAAAACTCTATATGTGTTGTTAGAGGATTATTGTACTCTATAGTTTTAGATATAGTTGTATAACTATTGTTTTTTAATGTGAATTTTATCCATACTGTAAAATCTGGAGAATATCCATAGCTTAAAATTTCTAAATCATTTTTTACAAAAGTTTGTTTTTGTATCTCTTGAAATGAGAGATTTTGAGTTTGGTCGATAAATATTTCACTTTTACTTAAAATCTCTTTGTAAGAGGTTGTATTATCTATAACTATTGTATCATTAGAGAACAATAAGCTAGTAAAGAAAAAGAGTAAAAAAATAGGCTTCATAAAATTCATAAGATATTTTACCAAAAACTTGTCACAAGTTTCTATAAAATCTCTTTTTCATCATTCTTTTTATAAGTATCTATCAATATATTAATCCCCGTTTCTATATAAGATAAATCTTCTGTTGTGAAATTTTGATTAATCTCATTTTGGTGTAGTACTTTATCAAACATTGCCATCATTTTTTCCGCAGTACCATATCTATCAGTCCAATATTCATTCATTCGTCTCATAACTTCTTCTGGACCTATATCCTCACCTCTTGGAAGAATTTTGTTGAGTTCATCAACATGGATAGAAAACACTTCACTAGAGCTGATAGTTTTTGACACTCCTTTTATCTGTTCTGTGGTCATCTTTTCAAAAGACTCTTCAAGTGCTTTTTTATACTCTGGATTATGTGCTATAAAACTTAAGCTATAAACCTTGGTACCAAATTTTTCTTCAAAAAATGTATCTTGAATTAAACCAGCACTTTTATATGCTTTGGATCTTTCCATCGCTTCATTTTTAGAATATCCCTCTTGCATGAATTTAAAAGTTACGATATCTAAGTTAGACTTTGGATCAAGTCCATGCCCTTTCATAGCTATATCAAACTGCTCTTGATCTTTTTGTTTTTGAAGCTCTTCAAGTGATACAGGTCTTGTATAATGTGTCATAATACCAAGTGCTGCATTATTTTCATCAATTGTTTTGATATAGTTTGTTTTTATATTTTCAAAGGTATTATAAAACTCTTTTGATTTTTTCTCTTCATAGTCTCTTTCATGTGCAAAATTATTTTTGATACTAATCTCTAAATGCTTTAAAGTATCATTTATAAAGTCAAGTGCCTCTTCATCTGTATTAAATACAAATGACTCTTTTAGTTGAATCGACTCTTGTTCTTTTACCTTTTTGATATCTTTATCACTAAGTATCACATAGTTGTATTCATCCATATTTGGAGATTCATTTAATACAAAAGTAAAAAGTTTTAAATCCTCTTCATCCATATTTTGAGCCATTTGAGATATTTTTTCATTAAAGTTATCATTGTTACTTATCTGAGATAATTGCTCTATAATTTCCTCTCTTGACATTTGTGAACTATTTTCATTAGAGTGATATGATGCATAAGTGTTTTTAAAACTTACAGAGGTAGATTTTTGTTTATTTTGAAGTGCTATTAGGTATTGTTGAGTGATTTCTGAATTTAAATTGATTTGCATTTGTTACCCTTTAAAAAATTGTTCTAATAAAATGATACAAAAAAGATGTCACAATTGCGTCACAGTTTAAGAAGTTTTAAAATTTAGTATAAGCAGATATAAACAATATAAATATATAATACATAATTAAAATTTTCAAAGGGATATGATGTTTAATACCTATTGGGCTTTAGGTAACGAGGGTTACTATAGAGTAAATGATGGAAAACTATTGTATGCACCTGCGAATAATACTGATTATTCTGTTGATGAAGACTATGAGACAGAAGTAGAAGTTGTGACACCACAACAACTTGAAGAGATAAATAGAATACTTGGCACTCATTACACTATAGATGAGATTAACTCTTTGTAATTCAACTCTTTTTAGTTAAAATACCCCATTTTAAAATAGGAAAATTGATCAATGAAAAATAAAATATCTAATTTCTTTACAACATCTTTACAAGGTTTCTTTTGGCTTGTACCAATTATAGCTATAGGGGTTGTGTTTGCAATAGTGTTTGAAAAGTTATCAGCAATAAATGCTGCTATTGCAAACTTTGTTGGAGTAGAAGCCAACCCAAATAGTATTGTATTTGTATTATGTGGTTTTGTATGTGTTGTTATAGTATGTTATATAGCTGGAAAGATACTCAATACTTTCTTAGGGGAATGGTTTAATAATATAATCCATAAAATACCTTTTTATAAAAATATAGCAGATTTTTTTGAACTATTTAATTCAGCAAAATCAGGAGAACAAGATGTACTTGTAGTTGCTGTAAAAGGATTTGGGGTAAATAGTTACAACATAGGACTTATGTACAATACAAAAGAATCTCTCATAAAAGGTCATTACTCTGTAGTATTAAGTCATATGCCATTACAAGGTGGATTTATTTTTGAAGTTCCTGAAAATGAGATATATGTTATAAAAGAGGCAAAATTTAATCATAACTTAGAATACCTTTTAACATCTGCTAGTCGTTCTATGGCAGATATACTAAAAATAGAACCTGTAGAGATAGGGTCCTTAATCACGCTATCAGAATATAAAAAATAATAAGAAAAACTACCTTATATACTCAATTAAAATACTTTATTAAATATAAATATTTTAATAGTTATAATCTTTAAATTCAAATATAAAATAAAGGAAAGTGATGAAAAAAATTACAAAAATAGTTTCTGTTTTAAGTGTAGCTGTATTATTAGCAACACCTTCATTTGCGGCAAAAAAAGTAAAATGGAAACTTGCTATGACATGGCCAAGTACATTAGCACCACTAGCAACTCCACCACAAAAGTTAGCAAAACTTATGAACGAGATGAGTGGAGGAAAATTTACTATTGAAGTACATGGGAAAGAGAAACATAAAGCTGCATTAGCTATTTTAGATATGGTAAAAAACAAACAGTACGAGATAGGACATACATCATCATACTATTATAAAGGTAAGAGTATGAGTACAGCACTTCTTACAACTACACCTTTTGGTATGACAAGTACAGAACAATATTCTTGGTACTATTATGGAGGAGGGGAAGCACTGACAAAAAAAGTGTATGATCCATTTAAAATAGATTGTTACCCAGGTGGAAACACTGGTGTTCAAATGGGTGGATGGTTTAGAAAAGAGATAAATTCACTAGCAGATTTAAATGGTCTAAAAATGAGAATCCCAGGAATGGCTGGAGAAGTTTTTGCTAAGCTTGGTGTAAATGTGACAAATATTCCAGCAGGTGAATTATATACAGCACTTGATAGAGGTACTATTGATGCACTCGAGTGGGTTGGACCTGGTATGGATATAAAAATGGGATTTCATAAAGTAGCACCTTATTACTACACAGGATGGCATGAACCAGCTTCTGAAATGCATTTTTTTGTAAATCAAAGAGCATTTAAAAAGCTTCCAGATGAATATAAAACTATGTTAAAAACTGCTATGAGAGCTGTAGCTGCCGATATGGGTTATGATAATTTTAACATGAATGTACAAGCATGGACAAAGATGAAAAAAGAATATCCAAATATTAAAATAAAAACATTTCCAACAGAAGTATTAAAAGCTATGAAAAAATCAACTGATGAGGTTATGAACTCTTATTCTAAAAAAGATAAATTATTTGATGAGGTATATACTTCTAAAATGAATTATATGAAGGAAGCTAGAGTATGGACAAAAATATCAGAGTATGATTATATTACAACTTCAGAACAGGTAAAATAATTGCATCACGATAAACCAAATATAGCTAAATTAAAAAGAGTTGAAAGTTTTTTCAACTCTTTTATAGATATTATTGGAAGGGTAATAGCTCTATTACTGCTTCTTATGATATTTAATGTTTTATTCGATGTTGTTATGAGATATTCATTTCACAACTCTTCTGTTGGGATGCAAGAGTTAGAGTGGCATCTTTTTTCTGTTGTGATACTTTTTGGACTAGGCTATGCCCTTAAAGAGGAAGCTCATGTAAGAGTTGATTTTTTATATGACAATTTTTCTAAAAAAACCAAAGCCTATGTAAATATTTTTGGGACACTTTTATTTTTAATCCCTTTATCTTTACTAATTGTTTTTGGTTCTTATGAATATGTGATGGATTCTTATAGTATGAACGAAATAAGTTCAGACCCAGGTGGATTAACTCATAGATGGATTATAAAAGCTATGATACCTTTTGGGTTTATATTTCTCATTTTAAGTGGATTGGTATATATCTTAAAAAATATCATAATTTTAAAAGAGTTAAAAAAATGATTGGTATATATATGTTTTTCACAGCACTGCTACTTTTATCGGTGGGTTATCCAGTTGCTTTTAGTTTTGGTGCTATCTCAATCCTTTTTGGATTTATTGCAGCATTTTTTGAAATATTTCCTGATGGTGGAACACTATTAGAAGTTGGGGAAGAATTTTTTTCTATGTTTTCAATGATGCCTTTTAGAATCTACTCAACTATGACAAATAAACTCCTTATGGCTATACCATTATTTATATTTATGGGGATAGTACTAGAAAAATCAGGACTGGCTGCTAGACTTTTAGAATCTATGGGAACATTATTTGGAAAGGTGCGAGGTGGGTTAGCTATTAGTACAGTACTTGTAGGTTCACTTCTTGCTGCATCAACTGGTGTTGTGGGTGCAAGTGTAGTAGCTATGGGAGTTATCAGCTTGCCAGTGATGTTAAAATATGGATACTGCAAAAAACTTTCCACAGGAACTATTTGTGCTGCTGGAACCCTAGGGCAGATTATACCACCATCAATCATACTTATTATTTTGAGTGATGTATTTGGGCAAGCAGCTGGTGATATGTTTAAAGCGGCAATTATTCCAAGTGCTATTTTAGTTGGGGCTTATATCTTATATATATTAATCATTACAAATCTAAAAAAAGAGTTAGCACCTATTATTGAAACACCAATTTCAGACCATGCTATTAGAGATGCAATCTTTGCAATTATTCCCCCACTTTTACTTGTTCTAATTGTATTAGGTTCAATTTTTACAGGTATTGCAACTCCTACTGAATCAGCATCTGTAGGTTCTGTTGGTGCAATTATATTAGCAGTTATCTATAAATCATTTAATTGGAAGCTTCTTGAAGATGCAGCTTTAGAAACTGTAAAAGTTACAGCTATGGTAATAGCTATTCTCATAGGTGCAACTGCATTTTCTATGGTATTTGTATACACTGGAGCTGATGCTATAGTTGAAGAGTTTATGCTAACACTTCCAGGTGAAAAATGGGGATTTTTGATTTTATCTATGGCTGTTATTATGATTCTTGGGTTTTTTATAGATTTCTTTGAAATATCATATATTATTGTACCTATTTTAATCCCTATAGCAAATACAATTGGTATTGATCCTTTATGGTTTGCAATTCTTATAGCTATGAATCTACAAACTTCATTTTTGACACCACCTTTTGGATTTAGTTTATTTTATCTCAAAGGTGTAGCACATAAGGTGAAAACTATAGAGATTTATAAAGGAGTTATCCCTTTTATTTTGATACAAATTGCTGTTTTAGCTTCTATTATTATATTTCCAGAAGTTTACGGTTTTGGTTAAGACATATAGCTTTTTAGTTCTTTGTGTTTTATTTTGGTCTGGTAATTTTGTACTAGGTCGATTTGTAAAAGATGATATAGAACCATTAGAATTAGCTTTTTTTCGCTGGCTTTTTGTATTGATTATTATCTCTCCAATTTTAATAAAAAACTATGTCAAAATTTTTAAAGTTGTAAAAGAAAACCTCAGAATAGTTTTACTATTATCAGTTCTTGGAATTAGTAGTTTTAATACTATTTTATATTTTGGCTTATCTATGACAACTTCTACAAATGCCCTTATTATTAACTCTAGTGTTCCTATTTTGATACTTGTATTCTCTTTTTTTATACTTAAACAAAAAATAACTACAAATCAAAGTTTTGGAATACTCCTTTCTACAATAGGAGTATTGTATTTAGTTCTTCAAGGGAAGTTTGAAAATATTTTATTGTTAGAATTTAATCAAGGTGATATTTGGGTTATTACCTCCTCTTTTATTTGGGCTTTATATTCTGTATTAATGAGGTTTAAACCAAAAGAATTCAATGATGTGGAGTTTTTTGCAGTGATCGTTTTCTTTGGTTTTATAGCTCTTTTACCTGTATATTTCTATCAAGGTTATACTGTTGCACATGAGTTAGAACTTTTAAAGTCAAACTATTTTGTGTTTATTTATGTATCTGTGTTTGCTTCAACACTCTCTTTTTATTTTTGGCATTATGGTATTGATAAAATAGGGGCATCACGAACTGGACAATTTACCCATCTGATGCCTTTATTTGGTGCTTTTTTAGCCTATATTTTTTTAGGAGAAGTGTTGCAAACTTATCATATATTGGGGATGATTTTAATTTTTATTGGTATCTATCTCTCTTTATTTTATAAACCAAGAAGAAATTAGTTTTGTTCTAATTGTTCGAGTTTTGTAAAATAAACATGCCCTAAATAGATAATATAAAATACAGAGATAAAGAAAGCTACAAAAGGGATAAGTGAAATTGTATATAAAAATACTGTACGAAGTCTCATTCCCCCTTTATCATTATAATAAACTTGTACAAACTGCTCTTTTGATGTGATAGTTGAAGCTATATCAAAGTGAAGCATTTTGTGAAAGAAGTAATAAAATGGTAAATTAATAGCTATGATATTTACTAGTGGTATAAAGTAAAATGGGATTAGTAAAATAAATATTAGTATCATCACTAAAGCTGTTTTTATAATTTTTCCTATCCCATCTATGATACTAAAATTTGATTCTATAGGAAGAGTTTCATAATGTCTTTTATGAATAATTGCTAAAATTCTAGGGGTTAAAAATCCTATAATGATAAGTGATACAAATATAGAAAGATATCCTATAGCAAAAAGTCCAATAGTATATACAAGAAAACTTACTATCCAAGAGGTGATAGTGTATTTTAAAAGAAAGTCTAAAATACTATTTCCTGTATAGCTTTCATGTGTAGTTGATTCTATCACTTCGCCATTTTCTACTTTTGTTTCATATTGTTCTATTTGTATTTGGGCATTTTCTAAACTCTCTAACCCAAAACTAGCGGCAGAGAAAAATACTATATATAAAACTAGTGCACTTCCTAGTAGCGGATAGAGTATAAAAGTTAGCATCTCTTTTGTTAAATAGTCCTCTATACTTTTATTAAATATTTTAAATTCGTTCATTATTTATCTCTTTATTGGTAAAATGTTACAAAATCATCTAGAGCAATTCTAGGTGTTCTGTAGCTATTTATTATAGCTTCTTTATCCTCATACCCTAAAGCTATACCACAAAGTAGTATTTTGTTATCTTCTATGTTTAATTTTTTTTTGACTATATCTGGATATTGGGCAAGGGCTGCTTGTGTACAAGTACCAAGTCCAAGTTCTACAGCTGTTAACATAATAGATTGTAAAAACATCCCATAGTCTAAATAAGAACCAATTTCAAGATGACTGTCAATAAAAAAGTATAATACAACAGGAGCATCAAAAGCGGTATAGTTTTGTAACCATTGATTAAATTGCTTCTCTTTATCTTCTCTTGTTATATTCAAAGTAGAGTACATCAAAAGACCAGTCTCTTTTCTTCTCGTTTTATATGGCTCTTCCCATTTAGTTGGATAATAGTTGTAGTCCATCCGTTCAGGTTCATTATTTTTAAAAGCTTCCATCATTTGAGTTTCAATGGTTTTTTTTGTATTACCTTTTACAACGGCTACTTGCCAAGGCTGCATATTAACTCCAGATGGTGCGTGTTTAGCTGTATCAAGAATAGTTTTAATTTTTTCTAACTCTACATCTTTTTTTAAAAATGCTCGTACTGATTTTCTTTGTTTAATTGTTTCTAATATATTCATAGAATTATTGTACCTAAAATTCATTTTCATTTCATTTATAAGATATATAATTCGATTTTTTAAGAGACGAGGAGAAAGATTGAAAAGTTTATCACAAGGAAAATTAGTATTTTTAGTAGCTTTATTTTTAGTTATTTTTGACAATATGTCATTTTTTACAAATGTTATAAAGGTATATCCATTTTTTGGTGGTAATATTTACTTCGTAATGTCACTAGTGGTTGTTTTGTTACTGTTTACCAATATATTATTAACATTAGTTAGTACAAAATATACAATAAAACCTTTATTGGTAGTTATAGTTTTAATTTCAGCATTTACAAATTATTTTATGAATACTTATAGTATAGTTATAGATGACAGTATGATACAAAATGCATTGCAAACAAACTTAAGTGAGTCTGTTGATCTGTTTAGTTTACAGCTTCTTGCATATGCTTTTTTTCTTGGTGTTGTTCCTGTATATTTTATCTATAAAACCCCAATACAATACAGAAGCTTTAAACAAGAGTTATATGCAAAATCAAAATCAATTATACTCTCTTTGATTATTATTGTAATACTGGTATTAAGTTTTAGTAAATACTATACCACTTTTTTTAGAGAACATAAACCTCTTCGATACCATACAAATCCAACATATTGGATATATAGTTTAGGAAAATATATAAGTAAAACATTTAACAGTGGTCCTATAGTTGTAGAGTCAATTGGAGATGATGCAAAGATTACAGAATCAATAAGTGATGAGAAAAAAGAGTTAGTGATTATGGTTGTTGGGGAAGCAGCACGGGCAGATAGATTTTCACTTAATGGATATGAAAAAGAGACAAATCCTCTTTTAAAAAAAGAGGATATAGTGAATTTTTCAAATGTCTCTTCATGTGGTACATCAACAGCAGTGTCAGTACCGTGTATGTTTTCAATTTTTCCTAAAGATGATTTTGATTATAAAAAGGGTGTTGGTACTCAAAATATTTTAGATGTTATTCAAAAGTCTGGAGTAGAGGTACTTTGGAGAGATAATAATTCTGATTCAAAAGGTGTTGCCCTAAGAGTTCCTTTTGAAGACTATAGAATACCAGAGAATAATACTATTTGTGTAGAAGGAGAGTGTAGAGATATAGGTATGTTGGTGGGACTTGATAAGTATATAGAAAAAAACAAAGGTAAAGATATCCTTATTGTCTTACATCAAATGGGAAATCATGGGCCAGCATACTACAAAAGATATCCAAAAGAGTTTGAAAAGTTTACACCTGTCTGTAAAACAAATCAACTAGAGCAATGTACAAAAGAGGAGTTAAGTAATGCTTATGATAATGCTATACTTTATACAGACTACTTTTTGTCAAAAGTAATTAATTTTCTAAAACCATATAAAAATACTCATGAAACAGCAATGATATATATGAGTGATCATGGAGAAAGTTTAGGAGAAAATGGACTATATCTTCATGGCATGCCTTATTTTATGGCACCAGATTCTCAAACAAAAGTTGGTGCTATGATGTGGTTTGGTGGAGAAGAAATTAAAGAGGATGTCAATGTTGAAAAGTTAAAAACTTATAAAGAAAAACCATTTTCACAAGATTACCTTTTCCATACTTTGTTAAATATATTTGAAGTTGATACAAAGCTTTATGATAAAAAGTTAGATATATTATATGATGCAACACCAGCTAAATAAACATATACTTATGACTTTTCTAGTTTTAGTAGTTTCTATTGTATTTTTTGGTCTATCAGAGATAGACTTAGTTGTGCAAGATATGTTATATGATTTTGATACAAAACAATGGATACTTAGCAGAGATTTACAACCATATAAATTTTTATTTTATGATGGGATTAAAAAGCTTTTAATTATCGTTATTTTATTGTTGATTTTTTCCTCTTTTCTTTTTTATAAAACTCAATTGGTACAAAAGTATAAAAAAGGGTTATTGATAGTTGTCTTATCCGCTATTTTAGTGCCAGTTGTTGTAGGAGGATTAAAAAAGTATACTAATATGCCATGTCCTAAGAATGAGATGCACTATGGGGGAATCTATCCAAAAACAAAAGTTTGGGAGAAGTTCCCAACAACTTTTCATCTGGATAAAAAAGTAAAATGTTGGCCAGCTGGTCATGCAAGTGGTGGATTTGCATTATTAAGTTTATTCTTTTTATTTAAAAGTAGAAACAATAAAGTTTTGGCAGTTGTATTTGCACTAGTGATAGGTTGGAGTATGGGTACTTATAAGATGTTAATAGGGGATCATTTTTTAAGTCACACAGTTTTAACTATGATTATAGCTTGGTTTGTTATACTTCTTATTGTAGCTATAGTTGAAAAATTTATTAAGAAAGATAAAAAGGGACTTGATGAACAATAAACCTAAATACCATTTTTTAAAAAATACACAATATGCACTTTCAGGCTTAAAACATACTCTAAAAACAGAAAGTTCTTTTAAGCTAGAATTATTCTTAGGGATATTTATATTTTTCGGAATTTATATTATTGATGTGGCTCTTATTTATAAACTTATTTTAATAGTTACTGCTTTTTTAATCTTAATTGTAGAGTTGCTTAATAGTGCAATAGAAAATGTTGTAGACTTAGTCACTAAAGATATCCATCCACTAGCAAAAACAGCTAAAGATATAGGAGCGACTGCAGTTATGTTTAGTATTGTTTTGCATCTTTTATGTTGGTTTTTAATTTTAATATAATCGTTAATCTTTTTTGGATACTATAATTTATTGTTATATTAAAAAAGGATAATTATGAAAAAAATATTTATATTACTCGCGTTATATTTACCATTTGTATCACTAAGTGCTAATGAAGATGCAGCAATAGCGAACTATAAAAAATCTTGTAAAAAGTGCCACGGTAGTGCATATTATGTTGCAAAAGAGAGAACAAGTGATGAGTGGACAGCACTTTTTGAAAATAATGGAAAAAAACTCTATAGTAGTCATTTAAGTGATAAAAAAGCGATAAAGAAACTAGATTCCAGTTATTTTGTCAATAGAAGAGAAGATTTACAAAAATTTTTAGTAGATAATGCTAAGGATAGTGGTACTATCCCACCTTGTAATAGCACCACTTGTGGTTTTTATGTAAAAGTTCCTAAAAAAGATAAAAAACCTACTCCAAGTCTTTTTAAATAGGAAATAAACTAATAATTGGCACTTATGTTATAAAAGTGCTAATTATTTTTAAAACTTTAGCTTTCTTTTATAAAGTTATGTTAATATTTCAATTCAAAAATAGAATATTACTAACAATTAATAGGAGAATTAAATATGGCAAAACATGAATTTCAAACTGAAGTAGGGCAGTTATTACAACTAATGACACACTCTTTATACTCAAATAAAGAGATATTTATAAGAGAGTTAGTATCAAATGCAAGTGATGCTATTGATAAACTGAACTATTTAAGACTTACTGAAGATAATTTAAAAGAAAAATATGCAGATTTTAAGGGTGCTGTTAATATTAAAATAGACGAAGAAGATAACTCAATCACAATTGCTGATAATGGTCTTGGTATGAATGAGGAAGATTTAATCGCTTCAATTGGTACTATTGCAAAATCTGGGACAAAATCATTTGTAGAAGCTTTAAGTGGTGATGCTAAAAAAGACAGTAACTTAATTGGTCAATTTGGTGTTGGTTTTTACTCAGTGTTTATGGTGGCAGAAAAAGTTGATGTTATCTCTAAAAAAGCAGGTGAAGAGCAAGCTTACAAATGGTCAAGTGATGGAAGCGGTAGCTTTGATTTAAATCCTTGTGTAAAAGATGAGTCAGGGACTGTAATTTATATCAAACTAAAAGAGGAAGAGAGAAGTGATTATACTTCAAAACATAGAGTTGAATCAATAGTTAAAAAATACTCAAATCATATCGCTTATCCAATTTTCTTAAATTATAGTGAAGAGGTTACAGAAGAGTTAAGTGAAGAGGATGAAAAAGCTGGTAAAGAGGCTAAAAAATCTATTGAGAAAAAAAGAGAACAAATCAATGAAGCTACAGCTCTTTGGACACAACCAAAAGCAAGTCTTAAAGCTGAAGATTATAATGAGTTCTATAAAACAATCTCTCATGATAGTGATGAGCCTCTTGTCTATGTACACACGAAAGCAGAAGGTGTTAGTGAATATACAACACTATTTTATATCCCTAAAAAAGCTCCAATGGATATGTACAGAGTAGATTTCCAACCGGGAGTTAAACTGTATGTAAAAAGAGTATTTATAACAGATGATGAGAAAGAGTTATTACCTACATACTTACGATTTGTAAGAGGTATTATTGATAGTGAGGATTTACCATTAAATGTTTCTAGAGAGTTACTTCAAGAAAATAAAATAATGGCAAATATTAAACAATCATCAGTAAAAAAAGTTTTAGGTGAGATTAAAAAGTTAGCTAAAGATGAAGAGAAATATAAAGAGTTCATAGCTGAATATAATAGACCTTTAAAAGAGGGTGTATATCAAGACTATACAAATAAAGATGCAATTTTAGAGCTTATTAGATACAAATCTACAAATGATGAAGAGAAGATGACTTCATTATCAGCATATAAAAGCAGAGCTGATAGTGAACAAAAAGCTATCTATTACATCGTTGGTGAAAATGAAAAAGTTCTTAGAAACTCACCATTACTTGAAGCATACAAGAAAAATAATATTGAAGTATTAATTCTTGATGATAAAGAGATTGATGAGATTATTACACCTTCAATTGGTGCATACCAAGAGTGGGATTTAAAAGATATTACATCATGCGAAGCTCCAAAAGCAGAGCAAACAGAAGAAGAGAAAAAAGAGGTTGAGGAAAAATTTAAATCAATCGTAGAAAAAATCCAAGGTGTTTTAGGTGAAGCAGTAAAAGAAGTTAAAACTACTAATAGACTTTCTGATTCTCCATCGTGTGTTGTAAAAGATGCAAATGATCCTATGGCTTCTATGGCACATATGTTTAGACAAATGGGACAAGAGATGCCAGAATCTGCACCAATTTTAGAAATTAATCCAGACCATGCAATCGTTCAATCTTTAAATGGTTGCGCAGATGATGCTCTAATAGAAGATGTTTCTTGGTTATTATTAGACCAAGCAAAAATGTCTGAAGGTATGGAGATAAAAGATTCTGTATCATTTACTCAAAGATTAAATAGAATTATGAGTAAAGCTTTCTAAGGGAAGATTTAGTCAATCTTATAAAGGGCTTCTAATATTTATTTAGAAGCCCTTTTTTTATGGATAAAAAGATAGAATCTTGGAAATAAAAGAGGAAATATATGAAAAAAGTAGAAATAGAAAAGCCAGAAGAGTATTTGGATTTAGTAGCAAAAAAAGCAAAAGAGTATCTCTATCACGATCACCCAACTGAGGGGATAGATTTTTTTTGTGATGATGAGTTAGAAAATATTGGATGGCACTCTAGTGTTTTCTATTTTATAAAATATAGAGATATAGCAGAGTTTATAGAAGAAAATTGTGAAGGTACACTTACATTTAATGATCACCCAATGGGATTTAATGGTTTTGTAGAAGTTGACAACATTGAAGATGTACGAAAAAAAGTAAAACAGTTTGTTGTTGAAAGAATTAAAAGTAATAAACTAGATGAATATGACGATGATCAAAAAGAATCTTTGGAATTTTTTTCTATTACGATATAATTGGTTGAGTTGCTAGTTTAACGAAAATTTAAAGGATAAAAAATGAAATCAACAAAAAAGTATTCAGACAAAGAAAAAAGTTCTATTTTTGATAAGATAATTGATCCAAAAGACAAGGATAGAAGCTTAAAAATATTTGCAATAAGTTCAGTTATTGTTGTAGTGTTGCTTGTATTGATATCATTATTATTTGGGAATGGTGGTTTTTCTGGTAACTTTGGAACTATTGTAGATACTTATAAAGAATAGAGTTTTATTGCATAGATACTTTTAAAAAATCAGTATCAAAATTAAATTTATTGTGTTATAAAAACAGAAGGATTAAAAATCCTCTATCTTTATAGTGTTTTCTTCTTGTGAAGTTAGGTTTTTGACCCAAACAGTTCCATTTTGTAGTTCTGTTTCTCCAACTAAAGCAACAGTTGTAGCACCTTGTTTTTGAGCATTGTTAAGATGTTTTGAAAAACCTCTACTTTTATAATCTGTGATTACTTTACCTTGAAGCCTTTTTGTATTTACTAAAGAAAACACACTATCTAGTGCCTCTTCGCTCATAGCACCAATATAAAGTACTTCCTCTTGTGATTCTTTCATAACGATAAGTTCAAGAAGTCTCTCAATCCCTATAGCAAAACCAACAGCAGGTGTAGGTTTTCCACCTAAGAACTCTACAAGTCTATCATATCTTCCACCACCAGCAATAGCACTTTGAGCTCCAATATTATCACTTACAAACTCAAAAGCTGTTTTTGTGTAGTAATCAAGCCCTCGAACTAAGTTTGAGTCAATCTCATAAGTTACACCATTTGCATCTAAAATCTTTTTGAGTTTTTCAAAATCAGCATCACAAACACTACATAAATTATCTGTGATTTTTGGTGCATCAGTTAAATTTGTTTGGCAAGTCTCATTTTTACAATCAAGTACGCGTATAGGATTGAGTGTTTTTCTTCTTACACAATCATCACATAAATCAAGTGTATCTAAGTGTTCTACTAGTGTATCTCTGTATGACGGCATACACTCTTTACATCCTAGTGAGTTTAGTTGTAGTTTGTAACCAATTTCAAAAAAGCTCAATATCTCATTTATCATCAAGATATTTGTTGCGTCTTCATACACACTTGCTTCTCCAAATGATTCACAACCAAATTGGTGAAACTCTCGAAGTCTCCCTTTTTGTGGTCTTTCGTATCTAAACATTGGTCCAGCATAAAATACTCTGTGTATTCCACCAGCTCTATCTTTTTTGTTTTGTACGAACCATCTTACAACCCCAGCAGTACCTTCAGGTCGTAAACATACATCATTTTCACCTTTGTCTATAAACTGATACATCTCTTTTGAAACGATATCACTACTTTCCCCAACACTTCTTTTAAAAAGTGCTGTCTCTTCTAAAATTGGTGTTTCTATATAACTATATCCATATTTTTTAGCAATTCTTGAACAGTTTTCTACAAAGTATGTAAATAGTTCACTCTCATTGTCTATAATATCTTTCATACCTCTTAGGCTTTGAATATTTGCCATTAACTTTATTCCCTTACTTGTGTTTTGTGTTTAAATATATTGTATTAAATTAAGCGAAAACACCTGCAACTTTAGGGTCAAAATCTCTGATTTTGGGGTACCCAAAGTGAAGCCGTTTGAGAGTATTTAATACAATATATAAACACGATAAATTATTCTTTTTAGTTTTGGAAGGGTATCACAAACTTGCTTTTAAGTGAATATAATGGCTTTTTAATTCCTCATTTTGATGTTTGATTGCACCATTGATTAAAATATCACATCTTTTTATCAACTCTTGTTTTACCTCTTCTTTATGTGTAGATTCAAGATGTTTGAGAAGTGCTATTACTCTGTAGATATCCATAAGCGGTGTTTCAAATGAAAGTTGTCCACTATGACCTGCTATTTTTGTAATAAGTTTCTCATTTATCAATCCCAACTCATAAATATCAAGTATTCTCAACCATAAATCATAATCTTCACAAGCTTGTAACTCTTCATCAAATAATCCAATATTATCAAAAACAAATTTATGACACATCACTGTTGAAGCACCTATAAGTGTATTTGGTATGTTTTCTTTAAAACAATAACCACTAGGTTTTAGTTGATGTTTTTTTTGTTTGATAATTTTGTCATTGAAACGCCATAGTTCATCGGTATGTGAGAAAAGTATGTGTGGATTTTCTATATGGAAGGCTATCTGTTTTTCTATTTTATTATGCTCCCAAATATCATCACTATCTAAAAAACATATCCACTCATTTTTTGCCCGTTTAATCCCAGTGTTTCTAGCACTGCTTACCCCTTGATTTTCTTGAAAAATGTATTTTATATCATATTGTTCTAGTATCTGTTTTGTATTATCAGTTGAACCATCATCTACGACAATTATCTCATCAACTTTTATTGTTTGATTGAATACAGAAAGTAGGGTGTTCTCTATTAAATTAGCACGGTTATAGGTTGGAATTATGAGTGATATTTTCATCAGTATAAGATATACCGCACATATATTTTTATTTGTGTTGGTTCAGTTGGTTTTGGATAGTCTTTGTATGCTAACTGGATAGTTTCTACTGTATTTTTATCCAGTGCTGTGTAGTTTGAACTATCTGTTATCCTTACATCTGATATATCACCATTAGGATGGAGAACAAATTCAATCACATTGATACCACTTTGTCGTGTTTTTATAGAAAGTCCCGGATAAACTAGATATCGCTGTGTTATCATCCCAATACGACTTAGGTTGTTTTTTAGATAAGTTTTTTGCTCTTTTGAGAGTGTAAAATAGGTATCACCATAGAGACTAATATACTTTTGAGTTACTTGGTCTAGTTGTTTTATCTCATTTATCTCTTTGTATATCTCTTGTCTCTCTTTCTCTCTTTCTTTTTGTTCCTCTTCTGCTTTTTTTAAATCCTCTTTTGAGACAGTAAAAAAGCTTTTTAAATCAGGTTTTTGTACCTTTGGAAGCTGTATAGCTTTTGGTTTTGAAGGTTTTTTTGCCACTGGTTTCTTTATAGGTTCCAAAATCTTCTTAACCTCTTTGTTGATAGTAGGTTTTGCTTTTTTAACTACTTTTTCTTTTGGTGTCTCTTTTTTGAGTTTTACAAACTTTATATTTGAGAAACCTTTTTTTGGGGAGGGTTTCTTTTTTATATTTGTAGTGGGGTAACTAAGTTTTGCATTGGCTATTTTTTTATTAATCACATCAAATGCAATAAAATGGATAATAAGTGATATTATAAAAGCAACTATAAGTGTGATTAGAATATTTTTTTTCATATTTTGTATTTTATTGAAAAGTAGATTAAAAGACTATGTTTTAATTTCGATTTTGTAATGTTCTGATATAATCGCAAATTATTAAAAAAAAGATATGAGGATTTTATATGTTCGAAAAAAGTATACAAGCTTATGAAGATGCAAAGAAAGTTATCCCTGGTGGAGTTGATAGTCCAGTGAGAGCTTTTGGAGGAGTTATTGGAACACCACCTTTTATAGAAAGAGGTGAGGGGAGTTTCATGTATGATATTGATGGGAACAAATACCTAGATTTCGTACAAAGC
Source organism: Arcobacteraceae bacterium (assembly GCA_965140475.1). Lineage (GTDB taxonomy): Bacteria > Campylobacterota > Campylobacteria > Campylobacterales > Arcobacteraceae > JAIOSF01. The sequence continues at coordinate 190,128 of OZ223244.1, read as the reverse complement.
TGGGGACCACTTATATTCGGACATTGTGATGCTGATATAGAAAAATCTGTACTAGAGACTGTGAAAAAAGGTCTTTCATTTGGAGCACCAACAGAACTTGAAACACAACTATCAAACGAAATAGTAGAGATGTTTGACAATATAGACAAAGTAAGATTTGTAAGTTCAGGAACTGAAGCTGTTATGAGTGCTATAAGATTAGCAAGAGGTGTTACAGGGAAAAATGACATCGTAAAATTTGAGGGAAATTATCACGGACATAGTGATAGTTTGCTTGTAGCAGCAGGAAGTGGTATGGCTACATTTGGAGCTCCTAGTTCTCCAGGGGTTCCAGCAGATTTAACAAAGCATACACTACTTACAGAATACAACAATATAGCACAACTAGAAAAATGTTTTGCAGAGTCTAGCGACATAGCGTGTATCATTATAGAACCAATCGCTGGAAATATGGGACTTGTTCCTGCATCTCCTGAGTTTTTAGCAAAATGTAGAGAACTTTGTGATGCAAATGGTGCACTACTTATCTTTGATGAAGTTATGAGTGGATTTAGAGCTTCTTTAAAAGGTGCACAAGGGATAGTTTCTACAATTCCAGATATCGTGACATTTGGTAAGGTTATAGGTGCTGGTATGCCTGTAGGTGCGTTTGCTTCACGACACGAGATTATGTCACAACTAAGTCCAGAAGGTAAAATATACCAAGCAGGAACTCTTAGTGGAAATCCAGTAGCTATGGCAGCTGGTTTAACAAGTCTAAAGAAACTAAAAGCAGATAAAGATATCTATGCTAGACTAAATGCAAAAGCGGTAAGACTAACAACTGGACTAAAAGAGGTAGCTACAAAACACAACATTCCACTTCAAGTAGATACAAGAGGAAGTATGTTTGGTTTCTTTTTTTGTGAAGATGTTCCTACAAATATGAAAGAGGTAGGGAAGTGTGATTTTGAAAGATTTGCAAAATTTCACAATGAGATGTTAAAAAGAGGTTTTTACTTCGCTTGTAGTCAGTATGAAGCAGGGTTTATCTGTGATAGTATGACTGATGGGGATATTGATGCTACTATTAAAGCTGCTGATGAAGTGATGGCTGGACTTTAATCTAAAAAATTCTAATTTCATTTAGTTAAAAGTCTCATCTTTTTGATGGGGCTTTTTTATTGCTATAATATTTCAATATTTAAGGGGCTTTTATATAAAATGAATATTCAATAAATAGTTAGATATTGGGGAGCTATGAAAAATAAAAAAATATATTCATATGATACTTTTAATTGTATGAAATGTAATCATAACAAATATTTAAGAAGAGAAATAAGAGCAACAGGTAGTTTTCTTGCAGGACTACTAAATTGGAATACAGAAGTATATACAGCAATAATATGTAAAGAATGTAGATTTACTGAATTATATTTAGAAGATGGGAAATTAGGTGAAAATATAACAGAAGTTGTTCTAGGTACTTAAAAATGAATATTAAGATAGAAAAAATATTTTTACTACTATTCATAATATTTCTTTTTAGTAGTTGTGTTCAAAAAAATCAATTTATGGGGTACCTTAATGTATCAAATTTTAATACGAATTTTAATTTAATACACAAACTTTCAAAGCAATGTTTTGAGCAACAAAGTAGTTTATTTTCAGATGGTATTTTAGTTAAGTCCAAAAAAAGCTATAACTCAGGAGTTATAACTTTTCATAGATATGCATTTGACATTGGAATAGCAGAACCATTCATAATACTAAAATTTAAAAATAATAAAGTAGATATTTATGAAGGACCATATAATGTAGATATTTATGGCTATAAAAAACTTAAGATAAAAACACATATTCAAAGATGGTTAAATGGTGATATAAAATGTAAAAAAACAAAGGAGAAAGTATGAAAAAAACAAATATTATAGTTGTTTTATTAAGTATTTTTGTTTTAAGTGGTTGTTCCTCTTTATATCCACAGTTACTTATTCAAAATCCAAATATTGAAGAGGATACTTCAATCGTATTATTTGGAATAGAGGGCAAAGAAAAAGTTCAATATCTTCAGTTTTGTGCAGATGAATTACCTTGTAATAATTATAGGTTTGAACCAGTTACAAATAAAATACTAGCACTTAGAGTATCAACACCAAAAAATAATTTTTACTTTGGAACATTTGCAGGAGAAAAAGTAGGATTTACATCAGTTATATCTAAAAGTATTAATATAAAACAACAAGGTATTTATTATTATGGTACCTTAGATACAGATTTATTAATAATTGAACAAGAAGAAAATAAAGAAATTTTAAAGCAAGCACAAAAAGAATATGGTCATTTAATGAAAAATTTAAAACCAGTTAATTTTACTTGGTAAATAATTCAAAATCCGGGGACAGGATACTAATTAATTAATAAATTGCAATATATTCTTCCTCGTTCCCAACTTCCAGTTGGGAATACATATTAAAAACTCATCGTTCCAACCAAACACAAACAAAACAATAAACTCAAATATACACTTTTAAGTGAAACTTGGAAGCGAGTGCACATTATCATAAAATATTATTAAAGTATTTACTATAAAATCTGATATAATTGATGTAGATAATATAGCAATTAAAGAAGTAATATAAAAGATTTAAGAAATGTTTCATAATGCTTGAAGTTTTGTAATACATACTAAAAAATAATCATTTTAATCCAGTATAAAATAGCAATTTCGGAGTAGTTTTATATTTATAAATTTTTTATAATTTCCCTACAAAGATTTTAAAAAGAGGCAAAATGAAGAAAACAACCAAAGATGATTATATTCAAAGTATATACAAGGTTATTTTTTATATTGAACAAAACTATAATGATGATTTAACCCTTGAGGAGTTATCTTTTGTTGCTGGTTTTTCTAAATATCATTTTCATAGAATTTTTAAATCTATTGTTGGTGAAAATTTAAGCGACTTTATACGAAGAGTAAGATTAAGTAGTACAACTTTAAAGCTTACAACAAATCAAAAAATTACCCAAATTGCTATCGATAGTGGATATGAAACAAATGCCTCTTTTTCAAAAGCTTTTAAAAAACATTTTGGGATAACTCCAAAAGAGTTTTCACAAAAAGCCAAAATAAAAAAAGGAAATAAGATGGTAGAACCAAAAATTGTGGAGATGGAAGATATTGATATTTTATATGTAAGACGAATAGGCGAGTACCAAAAAGCTGCCCAAAATGCTTGGGAAGTGCTTATGCCGTTTGTATATGAAAACAAAATAAAGTATAAAAAGAACCTTATGGGCGATGAAGCTATGATGTTTGGAATAGGGCATGATAATCCCCATTATATAGAGGAAGAAAAACTAAGATACGATGCATGTATCTCATGGGATGATAAAACAGTACAACCAGAAGGTGAAATTCAAGGTAAAATAATTGATGGTGGAAAGTATGCAATGTTTTTACATAAAGGTGCTTATACAGAGTTGATTAATACTTATGATGGTGTTGCAGATTGGATTGTAGAGAGTGGGGTTGAATTAAGAGATTTACCTATTATTGAAAAATATCTCAATCGCGATCCAAGAAGAACTAAACCTGAAAATTTAAAAACAGAGATTTATATACCAATTAGCTAAAATCTAAAGCTTATACATCACTCAATATTTTAATCTGAAAAACGATTGACTATTGTATTCTATTCCTATATAATGAGGTACTAATCAAAAGTTAGCCGTAGTATTAGAAATACTTTATTCTTTCCAATTATAGGAGTTACAATGAAAATCATAGGAATAGCATTAGTCGTTTTAGGAGTTGGTCTTGCAATATGGGGATATCAACTATCTGGTTCAGTTGCTTCACAAGTAACACAAGCAGTTACAGGTGCAGATACGGATAAAGTGATGACTTATTATATTGGTGGTGCCATCAGTTTTTTTGTCGGTATGTTTCTTTTTAGAAAAAATTAAAATAGGAGAGATTATGAGTATTACAAATTTAATAATATTTTTAGTAATTAGTACTGTTAGTTTATTGACTACAATTGGTGTAGTTAAAAAAGCTTAGGGTCAATTGTAACCATAGTAAAGCTTTTTTATTATGGTTGTTTAGTTTATTTATTTTTTATTTTGGAATAACAATAGTAAAACATACCCCATCTTTCATATTTTCAACAGATAGTTTTCCATTCATATATTTTTCAATAACAATTTTACACATATAAAGTCCAAGTCCTGTACCATTTAAATCATTTTTTGTAGTAAAATATGGATTGAAAATCTCATTTATGATGTTGCAATTTATACCACCTGCATTATCACATAGATCTATTATGATATTTTCATTCTCATTTTTAGTTGATATAATGATTACTCTTTTCTCTTTTTCATTTGATATGAAAGCATCTTTTGAATTATTTATTAAGTTGAGTAAAACTTGCATTAACTCTTGTTTGTGAGTGTAAATAGTAGAGTCAGATTTATTTTGAATAATTAATTCTATATTATTATCTTTGAGATTTGAATTTACAATATCTATTGTATCTTGAATAATAGCTGTAACTGCAATCTCTTCTTTCTCTTTTGTAGGGCTAAAATAGTTTCTAAAATTATCAATTATTTCTGAAAGTTCAGATGATTCTTTTACAATAGAATTTATATACTCAACTAAATTTTCATCATCTAAACATTCCAGTTCTTGTTCCATTAAAATATTATTTGCAGTCATTGAGATTGTATTTAGAGGTTGTCTCCATTGGTGTGCAATCATATTTAACATCTCACCCATAGCAGCATTTCGTGATTGACTTATCATAATCTCATCTTTTCGTTGAAGCTCTTGCGTTGAAACATGGATAAGATGAGATAATGCTTGTATTGTAGAACTCACATTCTTTTCAACCCTTACAGTGATTTTTTTGGTATTAGATTCCTCTTCCTCACTTAATGCTAATAATGTCATACTTTCATTAAGTAATTTTTTACTTTTATCTGTACTAAAAAATTCACCATAAGTAAAAAAACCACTAGGAGGGGATATCTGATTATAAATAAGTGTTTCATTTTCAATTTTTTCAGGCATAAATCTTCTTCTTGCCATGCAAGAATACATAAATATACTCTGTATTGGTTGATTGTACAGTTTATCAATATGGTATTGTGTTTTACCAAGTATTTTATCCGCATTACCATAACCAAATCGTACTTCATCTCCCTCATGAAGATTTCCAGCAAAAACCAAAGAACCATCATCATTTTTACCAATTACAGCTCGAGCAATCTCTATACCATCTTTTTCTAAGATCAAAGGAAATTCAATACCGATATTTGGTAACTGTTTACTTATATCACTACCCAAATAATAACCGTATGTTTCTACAGCAGTTTTATCATCAATAGTATAAACCCTATTTTTATCTGCTTTTGTAATCTTTAGTTTTTGACCAATAGGGAGCCAGTCAAAACCATAATCAGTAAATACTTTTAAAGAAGAACTATTTAATGATACTCCTACAACTCCTTTTTCATATATATTATCTTTTGTAAAAACATAAGTTTGTGTAAATGTTCCATTATCCCCAGCAAGTCCACCAGCTACTATTATCTCTTGATTAATTGAGTTGATTCCATTGAGATATTCTTCCCCATTTCCTAAAAGACCATCAATAAAAGATATTATCACTTTACTATCTTTTTCTATTATGCTTGTAGCTAAATCAACACCAGCTTGAAAATAGTTTTCAAATTCATTTGAAATATATGTTTTTAAAGTTACTTTTTCAAATATTGTAAAACTTATTACTGTTGTGTTTGTGGATACTTGACCATCTTTTATCTCTCCATCAGTAGTTGAACCTATTAAAGATGATAATGGAAAATTTTCTGAAAAGAATTTTGTTAAATCACTTATAAAAGTATAGTCATTTTGACTACTAAACACTTGGACTAAAAGCTTTGAAGAATCAAGAATATTATTATCTTGTATAAAACTACTTAGATTATCAAGGGAAGTATAATAGGTATTTACTGTTTTCATTTACAATCCTTTGAAAATATATTACATAAATAATTATTAATATAAGTTCAAATCTTTCATTTAAAGAGTATAGTTCTCTACTCTTTTATAATGAGATATGACTTTGTATAGCCTCGTATATTTAAATATTAAGTGTATATAATGTTTATATGAAAAATATAGACAAAAACATTATCGCCTTAGGTTGGGTGAGTTTTTTTACCGATATGGCATCTTCTATGGTCACGATCTTGCTTCCTATTTTTGTTGTGTATATACTCAATGAAGGTGTAGATATGCTTGGTGTTATAATAGCTATTGCCACTTTTGCATCATATATATTTAGAATACTTTTTGGGTATCTAAGTGACAGATATAAGATAGTTAAACCTTTTGTAGTGTCAGGCTACCTTATCTCAGCCATCACCAAACCACTCTTAGGTTTTAGTGAAACCTTTTCAAGCGTAGCATTTTTAAGAGCCTCTGAAAGATTAGGAAAAGCAGTACGAAGTGCATCAAAAGATTCACTTATAAGCACTTATGCAAAAGAGAACTCTCACGGCAAAACATTTGGTTTTCATAAGACGATGGATATAGCAGGTGAACTTAGCGGTGCACTCATTATATTTATCCTATTTTTGTATTTTGCAAAAGATGAAAACACAATTAGGCTTATATTTGAATCCACTATTATTCCGGGTTTTTTAGCTGTCTTTATAATGAACTTTTTTGTAAAGGATTCACCTAAAACAACTACAAAAAGTACAGCTGTAATTAACAAAGAGGATTACAAACTTTTCCCCCTTCTATTTATCTACTTTGGATATTTGTTTTTTGTTGTCAGTGAACAATTTTTTATAGTATATGCAAAAGAGGAAGGATTTTCCTTATCTACCATCCCACTTTTTATCATTCTTTTTACTTTTGTACAAACTATTGTTAGTTACTACGGAGGTTTACTGGTTGATAAAATCGGAAGTTTTAAAATCATCTTCGTATCTTTTATGTTTGGGATATTATCTATACTTAGCGTAAACTTTAACCTTTGGCTCTCTTTTGCATTCTTGGGTTTATTTACCGTTTTGAGTCTTAATGCCATAAGGATATATATTTCATTAAATGCAAAATCAAAAGCTTTTGTATATGGTGTATTATACGGAGGTGTAGCAATATTTAGTGCACTAGGAGCTTTAGTCATAGGCTATATTTGGCAACATTACGGGATGGAAAATGTTTTAGTGTTTAGTACTACGGGGATGATATTTGTAACTATCTTACTTATAATTGTTTCATCTAATAAAAACTAAATGAACTACACATCAGAGGTTGAATCTCCACTTTTGAGATTTATTCAAATCTCCGCCTCTACGGTTTCATTTTGCTCCAACCGTTACGGTTCCGAAGCTAAAAGAGTGAAGCAGTTCACTCTTTTTTAACGCTTCTCACCTACTATATCTCAAAACACTATGAAGAGGAGATAACCCCAACTACAATTCTACAAAAGAACTTCATCTATACAGGAGATAAACTAGTATCAATACACACAACAACAGATGATGGGAAACTTAAACTTCCACAAAATAGATATCTCCATACAGACTCATTAGGTTCAATAGATACTATTACTAATGAATCAGGGATAGTAATACAAAGACTCTCTTATAATCCCTTTGGAAAACAAATTATACAAGAGTGGATAAATGACAACCAAGCAAATACCCCAATAGTCAAAAGAGGATATACAGGTCATGAACATATTAAAGAGTTTGACCTTATACATATGAATGGTAGAGTTTATGATCCTGATAGTGGGAGGTTTTTATCTGCGGATCCTAATATTTTTCATCCGTTTGAGACTCAGGATTTTAATAGATATGCTTATGTTATGAATAATCCTTTGAAGTATACTGATCCGAGTGGTTTTGATTTCTTTGGAAGTGACGATGACGGTTCTACATGGGGTGATTGGGATAATGATTTTGATGCTAATGGTGATTGGAATGGTTTTGATGGAGATGAAAAAGAAAATGATGATGGTAGCACTACTCAAAGAATGAGAGATGATAATAATGAAATTACAGGAAATGTTACTTATGACCAAAAAAGGAATTATGACGTAAGTTATAATAATGGTACTGTCCATGGATATCAAGATGGTTTATCATATAGTTTTAATGCAGTTAATAAAAGTTATAGTGTAACAAACTATAATACAAAAGAGTATTTTGCTGGTGGAATTGTTGATGGTAAAAAATGGGATTATCACCAAAAACCTAATTTTTATGAATTTAATCAAGAAGACTATCATGTTCATGGTAATATGCATGGGTATCAGTATGAGAATACTCAATTAGGAGAGTTGAGAACAAATCCATATGTAGAAGATATTGATTATGTTTCTAAGAAAATTTAACTCCATATACATGGGATGAAAAAACGAAGCAAAAAAATGGTAAGATAGCACTAACTGTTACAGGATTTGTAGCAGATATATTTGGTTATAAAGTAGCTTCAAAAGTAATTGGTGCTATGGCACTTTCAGCTAATCCAGATAAAGATTATAATGATAATGTGGGAACAGCTACAAGCTTAGGGCTAGATATGCAAGACACAGCAAGAGTAAAGAGATAGATATGAGTAACATTATAGCATATATATTTAAAGTATTGAGTTTTATTATTTTTATTATTTTTTTAATAGATATTAGTTTTCAAAAATTTAATTTCGTAGATAATCATTTAACTATAATTATAATTATATATTTTATAAGTAGCTTTATATATGATAGACTACACACAAAACCGTTTTTTGAATTCATAGAAGAAAGATTTAATATAAAATTACCAAGATGGCATAATCTGTTTTCATTAATTGGAGTTGATAAGGATATAGTAAATAAAGAAAAAGAATATCAAGATAAAAATATAAATTCAAGTTCAAATAATGAAAATGAATCAAAAACATATGAAGAATATAAAAATAATAAAGAATATAAAAATAATAAAGAATAAAGGGGTCAGGTGATAACGATAACATCAATATAATAATATCAAATATTGCATAATACAATAAATTTAAATGCTCTACAATAGTTCTGATAAAATGCTAGTATCTTTATAACTTGAAGAAAAATCCGGGGACAGGATACCAATTAATTGCAAAATGTAATATTTTCAACTAAGTAGATTTTATTATTGTATCATATTGTCTTATGACAAAGTATATTCACCTCATAGTAATACCAAAAAATACAAAAATATGAGGATAGGATAGTGAGTTAGGAAGTATTTAAAACGAAAGAGTAAAAAGCTCTTCCGTTTTTAGTATTTCACATCATAACATAAAATTCTATTATCAAAAAATGTAGGAATATAAAGTTTTTTACTTTTCATATCGTACCAAATATCAGCTGCGTTTATTTTATCTGCACTTCCATCTATAATTTTTTCACTTTTAGTTTTATCTGAGATGAAAACTCTTCCTGCCCAATCTGAAGTGATATATCTATTGTCATCAAAGGTAAGAATACCATCTATCCCATTTACTCCAATATTGTCTTTAAAAGTAGAGATTTTTTTACTTTTTTGATCCACTGTAAAGATTGTTCCCTCTTTTGTCCCAATGATTAGTTTATCATCTTTTATCCATACACCATTTGGTCGTTCACCCAGTAGGTTTCCACTACTCATCCATTTTGTGATAGTTCCATTTTGAAGTTTGTAGATAGCTTTGTTTGCAGGAGAAAAATCAGATACATAGATAGTTCCATCATTTGTAGCAACTACATCATTTAAAAACTTTGCTTCTTTTATATGGTAGTTTTTGATAATTTGTCCACTAGACAAGTCAACTACTCTTAGAGTATCTATATCACTTACATAAAGTTTATTATCATAGATAGCCATCCCTTTTGGTGCATCAAAACCTTTTGAGAACTCTAGAGTCTTTACTTTTCCATTTAGTTCTAAAATACTTATAAAACCATTACCATCTTTATCGGTTGGTTTCCCGTTGATATTTGCTACAAACAGTTGGTTGTTTTGATTGTCAAGTAGGACACTTTCTGGCACCTTTAATATAGGTTCTGATTCCCATACTTTTGTTACCTCTATTGCTGTTGCGTATGAGATAAGCGTTGTTGCTAGTAGTAATTTTTTGAACATTTTTGACCCCTTTTGATTTAATAGATAATTCTAGCACAAAAATTTTAAAGAAACTTTGGTTTTATATCTTAAGTGATAACTTGATATACTCCCAAAAATATTATTATAGAGGAAAACAGAATGATTAAACATATAGTTTTTTTAAAACTTTCAGATGAAGGGTTAAAACACAAAGATGATATGATTGTAAAGTTAAATAGCTTAAAAGACAACATTGACTTCATAAGAGCATTAGAGGTTGGTGTAAATTTTGCACAAGAAGATAGAGCATATGATTTGGCTTTAACTGTTATGGTTGATGATAAAGAAGCATTGGAAAAGTATGCGACTCATCCGTATCATATACCTGTAATAGAGTTTATTAAATCACTTGGAACTATCTCTAAAGTTGTTGATTATGAATTACCAAAAACTGTTGAGGGTGAATTTAACAATGCAAATGTAACAAAAAAAGCAAATATCTATTTTGGTGGACAAGTTACAAGTAGAACAGTTATCGATAGTGATGGTACAAGAAAAACTCTAGGTATCATGATGCCAGGAAGTTATACATTTGGTACAGAACTTGCTGAACATATGGAAATCTTAGCTGGTGAGGTTGAAGTAGAACTTAAAGGTGAAGAGACAAACTGTGAGACTATAAAAGCAGGTGAGTTTTTTGAAGTTCCTGCAAACTCAAGCTTTGACATAAAAGTTAAAGAGATTACAGACTACTGCTGTACATATATAAAATAAAGCAAAATATCACACTACTACTTCGTTAGAGTTTATCGATTTACCATAGTAAACCTTCAAAACTCTGCCTTGTATTAGCATAATTTTTTGTTTTATTAAAGAAACATGGAGAATTAATGGAAGAAAACAAAGAAAACATAGAACAAAAAGAGATACCAAAACATAGAGACAAAATAGAAGCCTTAGATAATATGTCTTTGGGTATCTCTATTGCAGTAGCTATAGCTTTAGGGGTAGGGCTTGGATTGCTACTTAAAAGTTGGACTGGATATACTTGGACACTTTGGATAGGTGTATTTTATGGTATTAGTGCAGCTATTTTAAATGTTTATAAAGCTTATAAAAAAGCAAAAAAAGATTTAGATAAACTAGCAGATGATCCAAAATATGCTCACTTGAAAAAAAATGGTTACAACGACCAAAAAGATGATGACGATAATTAACAATGAATTTTAATACTCTGAAGATTTTATTTATAGTTGATTTCGTTGTTATACTTTTTTGTGTGATACTTGGTCAGTTTCAATGGCTTTTAAATACACAGTTAGCTTTCATAAGCTCTGTTCTTGTAACTATAGGCTCATACTATGGATATAAGAAAAATGTAGACTCACGAGTAGAAGATCATGTAAATGATGATGACAACTATGATGAACTAGATAAAATGGATGATAAGTATGATCTCTATTCTCCAGAGGTTGAAACAATAGAACAAAAAGAGCAATACTCGAAAGAGGAGATAAAAGAGGCTATGAAGCCAATCAAGCAAAACTATTTTGCAAATTTTAAATCTGGTTTTAGTGGCATGGCATCTTTGTATAGACTCTCTGGATATGTTTTTTTAATAATTTGTTTCTTTTTCCTAAATAACAACGGGTATCTGCATATCTGGTCTTATATGTTTGGATTTTTAATAGTTCCAATCGCTTCTTTAGTATTAAGTCTTTATACTAAAAGTTCTTATAATAGCCACTCTTAAATCCCTTATCCTCTTGATACTTGTGTAGTTTAAAATCTTTATAAACTTTTACACAAGTAGGGATTTTCTCATCATAGCCTTCTTGTGCTAATTTTCTAGCTCTTCCAAAGTTTGGAAATACTCCGTAGCCATTTATAAACATTATTGCAAGATTACAACTTGCTGGCTTGTAGTTTTGTTTAAAATATGCTTGTTCAAACCATTTTAGAGCCATTTTATAATCTTTATCGATACCTATACCATGTAGTAAGAATATACCAACTTTATTTTGTGCTTTTGCATATCCCTCTTGTGCTAATTCTAAAAAAAGATTATACGCTTTTCTATAATCATGTTTTTTGTATTTTGTATTTGCATAGATGATAGCTGAGTTATATTTTGCTTTTTTGTGACCATAGGGTGAGATTTTTTCAAAGTAGTAGAGAGATTTTTCCAAATTTTGTTTGACATATTTTCCATTGTAGTATATTTTTCCAAGAATAAATATCGCTTCATTATTTCCAGATATGGCAGATTTTTTATAAAAATAGAGTGCTTTTTCTATATTTTTTTCTTCAAAGGCTTTCGTAGCATCTTCAAAATATGAGCAAAAAGAGTTTGTCAAAAAAACTATAATTATCAAAAAAATTATTCGTAAAATTACTTATCCTTTTTTTCAATTATTTTATAACATTTTACACAAATTATATTAAATTTAAGTTTGTCACATGAAAGATTTTTCTATCTTCTTCAAAGCCCTTAACAAAGGGATTTTTTTCACAAAAAAAGTTGTTATATTCTTATTAAACATTTCTTTAATATAGATTAAATTAAAATTAAAATAGCTATAAAGCCCTTTGTTGAGGGGTTATAACTTTTAATGTGAAAAAAAATTATTAATGAAATTTTATAATTTTTTTTTAAATTTATATTGCATTTTATAGTTTTTTAAGGTTAAATGTACATGTGAATAGCGTGTGAATAACTATGAAAAAGATTAAATTTTCTTTAATCCCTTTTGTTAAGGTATTCTTGGATAAGTTTTGCATCTTTTTGATTCAAAACAAGAGATAATTGTTCTTCAGTAGCTCCATTGATTTCTTCAAAAGTTCCAAAATAATCTAAAAGTTTTTTTACTTTTGCTTCCCCAATTCCATGAATACTTAAAAGTGAGATTTGTTTGTCCTCTTTTCGTTTTTGTTTCTTATGAAAAGTGATAGCACTTCTATGAGCTTCGTCTCTAAGTCGTTGGCAAAACTGTAATCTCTTATCAGATGTTTCAAGTCTAAAGATTTCATCTTTTGTATAAATTATATCTTTTGCACTCCCTTTTGCTCTATGAGCCTTAGCATCAATTTTCTCTTTGGCAATGGCTACAATATCTAAATTTACCCCAACACTAGCAGTGATGTCGTAAGCAAGATTTAGTAGTGCTTGTCCACCATCTAAAACCCATAAGTCTGGTGGTGGATTTTGCTCAAATCTTTCAACTCTTCTAGTTAACATCTCTTTCATCTGCCCATACTCATCAAGTGCTTCTAAATTGTATAATCTATAATCCTCTTTATAAAACTTATCTTCATCCCAAACAATCATAGCACCTACCTTTGCTTGTCCCATCATTTGAGAGTTGTCATAGCACTCAAACCGTGTTGGTGTTTTGTATAGGTTAAATAGTTCCTGTAATTGTCTATAGATGATATTATTTGTATTTGTTTTATCTAGCTTTAATAGCTCTACACAGTTGTTTTTTGCTACCTCTATAAGTTGTTTTTTGATACCTATTTTTGGCAAGGTTATTGTGATATTTTTATGGTATCTTTCTCCTATAAAAGATTCTAATTCTTTTGTATCTTCTATCTCATGGGAGATTAAAATAGTGGATGGAACAGTTGGTAACTCTTCATTATAATAATTTACTATAGCTGTTTTATATATCTCATCAACTGTTGTAATTTCTGTAATATTTATATAGTTATGAATAGTAGAAATGAGCTTCCCACCTCGTATAAACATTTTTATCACAACTGCTTTATTGACACCCAGTTCTACTGCAAATAGGTCGAGATCTTCATTGTTTGCAAAGTCTAATGTTGATTTGATTTGTGATTTTGATATGGTTTGTATTCTATCTCTCATCTTCATAGCATCTTCAAAACGGAATTGTTCACTATAGAGTTCCATTTTTTTTGTAAGTGCATCTATGATCTTGGATTTGTTGTTGATATACTCTAGGGCATCTTCTATAAGCTTTGAGTATTTCTCTTTTGTGATTTTACCCTCACAAGGGGCAAGACACTTTTGTATCTGATAAAACATACAAGCTTTGCCACCTTTGACACAAGACTTTTTTTGCACTAAAGGAACTATCTCATAGATAGTATCTAGTAAATCTCTAGCACCACTACTAAAAGGACCAAAATACTTGATACTCTTTCCTTTAAGAACTTTTCGTGTGATATCTAGTCTTGGAAACTCATCGTTGTAGTCTATATAGATATAAGGAAATGTTTTATCATCTCTTAGAAGTATGTTGTATTTTGGTTTGAGTTGCTTTATAAGGGAGTTTTCTAGTATCAGTGCATCATTTTCACTCTCAACGACGATATAGTGCATATTGTCAACTTCTGTTATCATTTTATAAATACGAGGGCCTAATCTATCTGATGGAGCTAGAGTAGGAGTGAATTTAAAGTAGCTTTTGACTCTGTTTTTTAGAACTTTTGCTTTTCCTATATAGAGTAGCTTCCCATTTTTATCAAAGTACTGATAAATACCTGGTTGTGCTGGTAAGTTTTGAAGTTTTTGCTCTAAAGTCAAATATAGCCTTATTATATTTTAATTATATTCGAATAGTAACACTATAGCACTTTTATAAATATTAAAAGTATTTATTTGATAGTATTACAACTAATAATCTGAAATAGAAAGTAATAAATGAAAAAAATATATTTAGCGGGCCCTGAGGTTTTTTTGGAAAATGCAAAAGAGGTTGGAAAAGAGTTAAAACAACTTTGTTCTCAATATGGTTTTGATGGGTATTTCCCTCTTGATAATGAAATCCAAGGAAGTAATCAACAAGAATTAGCATCCAATATTCAAAAAGCAAATATAGAGTTAATTCAAGCTTGTGATATTGTGATTGCTAACTTATCTCCTTTTAGAGGGCCAGAACCTGATAGTGGCACTGTTTGGGAAGTTGGATATGCACAAGGGTTGGGTAAACAAGTTTTAGGCTATTGTTCAGACAGAAGAACACTCAAAGAAAAAACACAAGCTATACTTGATTTAGGTGACTCATCTACTGATAGTGCAGGTTTAGAGATTGAAGATTTTGGTCTATCCCATAATTTAATGTTTGCAGATATTATTATAGGCTCAAATTTTGAAGAATGTTTACAATCTTTAAAAGAAAATAGTTAATTGGAATAGTATGGATAATTTAGAGATACAAAACTTTGAGATAACAAAACTTACAAATCCATCATTTGTAAAGCCTGTACGATTAAACTATAGTATAAACGCATCAGATAAGACCTGGGAAGCTGTGAAGTCTCACGATAGTGTTTCTGTGCTTTTATACCATACAAGCAAAGATGCTTTTCTTTTAGTAAAACAATTTCGAGCACCAGTTTTTATGAATCATGATAACTATAGGTTTACTTATGAGTTGTGTGCTGGGATTGTGGATAAAGATATCTCGTTGGCAGAGATAGCAAAAGAGGAGATAGAAGAGGAGTGTGGATATCAAGTAGATGTTAGTTCTATAGAAAAAATCTCTTTATTTTTTACAAATGTAGGGGTAAGTGGAGCGAAACAACATCTCTTTTTTGCCAAGATTGATGAGTCTATGAAAATAGGTGAGGGTGGTGGAGTCAATGATGAATATATAGAAAAAGAGTTTGTATCAATAGAAGATTCAAAAGCTTTTATCTATGATGAATCAAAAGCAAAAACACCTGGGTTAATGTTTGCTTTTTATTGGTTTTATGAGAAGTTTCAAAGATAGTAACTACTCATAAATCTCCTCTACGAAATATCTATGGTTCTTTTCATTGATTTTTAGCTTTGTATCAAAGATGGTTGAGAGATTTTGGCTTGTAAGTATCTCCTCTTTTGATCCACTTTTATAGATAGTATTCTCATAAATCAAAGCAATATTTGTAATATCTTCAAATATCTCTTCCAAATGATGAGTTACTAAGATAATAGAGCTTTCTTTTGCTAGTTTTTGTAACATCTTCAAAAAATTGATTTGTGCTTTTATATCAAGTCCAACGGTTGGTTCATCTAAGATAAATGCTTGTGGATTATGGATAAGTGCCCGAGCTATGATACATTTTCTTAACTCTCCTGTAGACATAGTATTTACTTTTTTGTTTTGCAAGTGATTTATCTCCAAAAAATCTAAAGTTTCACGAACTTTTTTGTGTTGTTGCTCTGTGAAATCTTGATGTTCAAAGATACCAAAACTGCTATAAAATCCACTTTGCACCACTTCGTAGCCAGTTAAAAAAGGAACTTTATCTAAAAAATAATTGTGTAAATCATTGGTAATTACACCTATTTTTTCTCTAAGTTCAAAGAGTGAATATCGTGACTTACCAAATATCTCTTTTGTAGAGTTTTTATCAAAGCGTGGATGGATTTGGGATTGGATGAGTTTCATCAAAGTAGATTTTCCAGAACCATTTGCCCCAAGTATTGCCCAATGCTCCCCTTGTTTTATAGTTAAGTTAAGATTTTGTAAGATGATTTTTTCATCATAGCCTACATTTATATTTTTGAAGTTTATTATGTTCATTAGATACCTTTTACTTATATACTAGTGTATTGTATTGAACTTCAATTTAATATTATATTATCTTTGCTCGCTTTCATACTTTACTTGGAAGTGTATATTTGAATCTATAGCTTTGTTTGTATATGTTTGGAGCGATGAGTTTTTAGTATCTATTCCCAGCTAGAAGTTGGGAATATGGAAAAGAATATCGTGGTAAAGATTTATTCTGTTATATTTATTAATGGATTTTGTTTATTGTTTTTTGTTAAATTTTCTAAAATTGCTTTTTTTTCATCTTGCTTTTCTTGATAGTTTTTTTGTAATTCTTTATAATTATCTAATGTTTCTTGAGTTTCTTCTCTATCTAAGTATGAAGGTAATTTAAGCAACAATTCTTGATATATTTCTATTATATTTGTTAAAAATTGTTGTATATCTAAATTTTTATATTGTTCATTACTAAAAGGTGTGTAATTTCCTTGGGCTTCATCTAAAGAAATAGTAGGCCAAGGAAACTGTCTATTTCCTGCTTCATATTCAATATTATGTTTGATTTCATCAAAGTAAAGGCCTGGATACTCTTTTGTTTTCATCGTTTCAAATAGAGTTTTATTAAAATCATCATCATTGCTGAAATTTGTAACTTGCAATAATGCACTTCCAAAAGAAATTCTTTGATCTCCATTTTTTGATTCTTCTAAATAACCATTCTCTTCGAGCTTTTCTCTTAATTCTTTTGCTTCTTCATAACTTAAATCTTTTAATTCAGATTCATCTATAAATACATTTAAATTACCATCTTCATTAATCATGTTTTCAAATATTTTATCTACTTTGGTAGCACTTTCTGATGTTACATTATTTTGATAATTTTGAGATACCTGTGTTGTTTGGATTTCCATTTTAACTTCTCCTTTTTTATAAAGAGCCAACTTAAGAGGCTATTTCGATATTTATAATTATATCAAAACCGTGTCACAATCCTGTCACAAAAATGATAAATTTTTAAATTTAGAAATATTTTTCAATAGATAAGTAGTTCTATGTTAATATATGACTTAACATCTTGGAATAGGTTTTACTCGCTTCCATGCTTCGCTTGGAAGTGTATATTTGAGTTTATTGATTTGTTTGTGTTTGGTTGGAGTGATGAGTTTTTAGTATGCATCCCCAACTGCAAGTTCGGGACGAGGAAAAAATCTTCTTTTCCATTAAGTTAATATATACTATATTATATAGTATATTTAAATTTTGTGTTATTTGGAGGGGAACATGTTCAATTATAATGAGGCTTTTGGGCGGAATATTGGAACAGTCAGTAGTGATGAAATGGCAAAGCTACGTCATGCGAAAATTGCAATTTTAGGAGTTGGTGGCGTTGGTGGACGTTATGCTGAAGCTCTTGTGCGTCTTGGCTGCGAGAACTTACTAATTACTGATGTTGCCCTTTTTGATCCTCCTGATTTAAATCGTCAGTTTAGTTCAAGCATGAAAACAATGGACAGGAGTAAGGTTGAATGTGTAGCAGAGGCGATAAAGGATATTAATCCTGAAGTTCAATTAAAGCAGTATTACGATGGAGTAACTCTTGACAACCATAAAAAGATTGTAGATTGGGCTGATATCGTTATGGATGCTATTGATGTGACTGCTGGTAATGTGAAGCAAAAGCTCAATCAGTATGCTTATGAAACAGGCAAACCTATTGTCTCAAATTACTTAGTGGGACAAGGTGCAATCTGTCTAGTTTTTGATAAGAGATATGGAATCTCTTTTGACCAATATTTTGGATTGGATGAAAATGAAACGCAAGAGACATTTTTTATGAAGTTAGCAAAGGGGGTTTATCCTAATCCTACCAGTGATATTCATTATGGTAATGCTGCCGAGGAATTACTAAAAGGAAGAGGTCACATCCCTTCATCTACTGCAAACTCTTACCTTGCAGGTGCTCTTGGAGTAATGGCTGTTAGGGGCGTTATTTTTAAGCGTCCCAAAATTCCTTATGCTCCGTATTATCAGCAAATTGATCTGTTTGATATGAAATATTATGTTGAACAATATAATTATCAAGAGAATTAGTTTATTTTATTACGTAGGCATATCTGTCTTATCTAAGGAATTTATTTTAAGTTATGCTATGTTTTTTGTAAATATAAATTTTGACTAAAATAGTTTATATATTATGGTTACACAACAACTTAAATTCTAAACCAATTAAACAAATATAAATCCTTATATGCTATAATCACTTCTATATGACACTTATACATACAGCGCTTCAAAGTGAAGCACAAACTTTTATTGAGAAATATAAACTTACAAAAATAAACTCAAATCCAAAAATATATACTAGTGAAAATATGATTGTACTTATAAGTGGTATTGGAAAAGAAAATACTTATAGTTCATTGGCTTATACATTTGAAAACTATACTATAACAAAAGCTTTGAATATCGGAATAGTAGGTTGTAGCAATATCAGTGTGGAAATAGGGGAGTTGTTTTGTACTAATAAAGAATTAAAAGATATAAACACTATGAGTTGTGAAACAGTATATATTCCACAACTCCCATCAAATGCAATAGACAATACTCTTTATGATATGGAAGCTTCTTATTTTTTAGAAGTAGTGCAAAAACATTTAGATGAAAAAGATATTTATATATTCAAAATTGTATCAGATCATCTTGATAGCACGATTCCCAAAAAAGACTTTGTAAAAAAGCTTATCAATGACAAATTTACTCAAATCTCAAAATATCTCTAAAAAAGGATTTACCCTTTTTGAAGTGCTTATCTCTTTGGTAATATTGGGTGTAATTCTTACTAGTGTATCAAAGATATTTGTGAAAAATGATGATATAAAAACCTATTATGAACTCCAAAAAATTGAGAATAACTATATAGAAACAAAAACTATAGAGAATAGTGAAAATATAAAGTTTAAACACAATTAAACTGGTTATAATTTCAACAATGAAAACAATACAAACAGCTACACTTATAGATTTTATTTGGTTGATATTACTAGCTTCTATTTGGGGAAGTGCCTTTGTTGGGATTGAGTATGCTTTAACTGGATTTGATCCATTTTTTGTCGCTTTTATACGGATATTATTTGCTGCATTATTTTTACTTCTCTTTGTCTATTTCAAACACTTATCATTTCCAAAAGACTTGAAAACTTGGATGATACTTATACTTATAGGTGTTTTAAATAATGCAATGCCATTTTATCTTATCTCTTGGGGACAACAGTTTATTAGTGCAGGAACTGCTGCTGTTATGCTTGCTATGGGACCTTTTGTTGCTTTGATACTTTCACATATCTTGACGCATGATGAAAAGATAACATTTTTTAAAATGATTGGGGTTATTTTAGGCTTTGTTGGGGTATTTATACTTTTAGGGGATGACTTTTTAAAAGGGGATCATGATAGTTTATATGGGAAAATTGCACTTTTATTTGCTGTGATGGGATATATAAGTTCAGGATTTTTGATACGAAAGATATCACATATCAACACTATTGTGTGTTCTACCTCTATGTTTTTAACTGCAACTATTATGATGGTGCCATTTTTATTTTTTATCAGTTTTAAATCTATGGATATTTTTAGTTTTCCATTTTTAACTATAGTGTATCTGGCTATTATCCCAACTGCAACTGCTTCACTGATACGGATTAAACTTGTGCAAAAAGTAGGGGTGCAGTTTATGTCTCAAGTAGCTTATCTTATCCCTTTGTTTGCTATATTTTGGTCTTGGGTATTTTTTGATGTTGTTCCACCTCTTGTAGTATATGTGGCATTGATTTTTATATTTACAGGATTGTTTATACGAAAATTGAACTTTTCAGTACCATTTAGATAAAATACAAATTCAACTTTAAAAAAGGACACAAAAATATATGGATAATATCTATTCACTCAATATTGAACGAGCCGTATTAAGTTCAATAGTATTTGACCATGAGATTATTGAAGATATTTTAGGTGTTTTAAAACCTTCTGATTTTTATCTCCCTGCACATCAAAAAGTATTTGAGGTTATGGAAGCACTCAATCATGCTGATATGCCAATCGATGAAGACTTTATACGAAAAAGAGTAGATAGCAAAGAGGTAAGTGATAGTGTCCTTATCGAGATACTCTCTGCAAATCCTATCTCTAATACAATGTCGTATGTAAAAGAGATAAAAGATGGTGCAGTAAAAAGAGAGTTAGCAACACTAGCAACAGAGATAAAAAAACTTACAGTTGAGGATAATATAACTGCCCTAGAAGCAGTAGATCAAGTACAAAACAAGCTTTACAACATCACAATGGATAGTGCAAGTAGTGATCTGAAAAATATGCAAACAGTTATTGAAAATACACGAGAACATATAAGAAAGATGCAGATGAGAGGTACAAGCTACCTTACAGGACAAACTACAGGATTTGTAGCACTTGATAAAAAAACTACAGGATTTAATGCTGGGGATTTAGTGATCATAGCAGCTCGTCCAGCTATGGGAAAAACCTCTATAGTTTTAAATACAGCACTTCAAAACTTAGAAAGGGGAGATGGTGTAATATTTTTCTCTCTAGAGATGCCTGAAACACAACTAATGATAAGACTTTTGAGTGCAAAAACAGGAATTCCTCTACAAAATGTAAGAAAAGGGGAACTAGACCCAGACCAAGCAAAAAAAGTGGAGCAAGCTTTTCAAGACCTAAGTACAAAGAAACTTTTTGTGGATGATGATGGTGGAAGTGTAAATATTAACCAATTAAGAGCAAGAGCTAGAAAAATAGCACAAATAGAATCAAATAATGTCAAACTTATTATTGTGGATTATTTACAACTAATGAGTGGTACTGGTGGACAAGATAGACGGCTTACAGTTGATGAGATAAGTCGTGGGCTTAAACTTCTTGCACGAGAGATGCAAATACCTATTGTGGCACTTTCACAGCTAAATAGGGGACTAGAGAGTCGACCAGATAAGCGACCAATGTTAAGTGATATTAGAGAGTCTGGAGCTATTGAACAAGATGCAGATATTATTATGTTTGTATATAGGGATGATATTTATAAAGAGAGAGATGAGCAAAGAAAAGAGAAAGAGTCTTTAGATAAAGGGGAAGATCCACCTTATAAAAGTGCTTTTATCGATAAACCTATAGAGGAAGCAGAACTTATTATAGGAAAACAAAGAAATGGTTCAACAGGTACTGTAAAACTAGACTTTCACAAAGAGCTCACTAAATTTATGGATAAAGAGGAGCCTTTTGGTGCAGCTCCTGTTATAACTAGTTATGAATCTGTAGCAGACTCTTCTGTGGAGACAAATATTGATATACCAGAAGGGATGGAGCCATTAAGTAATAAACCCAAGCCTCCAGAAACACCATCAAATTTAGATGTTGATATACCAGATATTTTTTAAGGATAATTTATGAGTAAATATATACTTTTTGATACAGAAACAACAGGTGCTGCAGTAGAAGATAGAATTATCCAAATAGGTGGAATGATAATCAATAGTAAAACAGATATTGAGGTACATGATGAACTTTGTAGTGCACCATTAGAGATAAAACTTGAAGCTATGGAAGTGCATAATATCACACCTGATTTACTAGTAGGAAAACCACCATTTATACAAACTACATTTTATGGAAAGCTACAAGAGTTAAATAATCCATCAAACTATCTTATTGCTCATAATATAAATTTTGATTTAGGGATGCTACAAAAAGAGGGTTTTGTAAATCAGTTTACCCTTATAGATACTCTTAGATGTGCAAAGCACTTATATCCAGAGCTTCCTTATCATAGGCTGCAATATATTCGATATGCATTAGAGTTATATAAAACAGAACAACAAGAGGCAGATGATTTAAATATCGTTATTAAAGCACACGATGCTATTGGTGATGTTTTAGTTATGAAACTTTTTTTACGACAACTGGTTGTTCGATGTAATGAGATCTATCCAGATTATAATACAATGGAAAAGCTAGCTGAACTTACAACTACACCTGTATTTATAAAAACATTTAGATTTGGAAAGTATAAAGGGCAAGATGTGCTAGATGTGGCTCAAAGTGACATAGGATATCTTCAATGGATGCGATCTAATATGACTGATTTAGATGAAGATATGCGATATACTTTAGATAAAGCAATTGGGCAACCTAACTAGAAAAAATTCTAGTTAGTAAGTTTATTTGCAAGCTTTTTAATATCAAGGATAGTTAAGAGCTTATTATCTCCGTTTTGTTCTACTGATACAATACTTTGAATCAATGCACCACCAGTGATAAGATTTTGTTCAAGTGGTTTTAGTTTTTTTGTTTCTATATCAACGATATTTTCTAATTTACTTACCAAGAGTCCTACAAAGTGGTGCTCTTGGCTATCTTCATAATCTACAATTACAATCTCATTATAATTTGTATCCACAGGTTCTTTAATAAATGATGAGATATCAAGAACACTTACTGCCATTTGATTATGGATAATTGTCCCTTTAAAGCAATTTGTATCATCAAAGTTTATTGCTGTTTCTAACTTATCAATGCTTACAGACTTAATTACATCTTTACAATATGAACCAAGATATTTACTTCCAATTCTAAAAGTTGCTATCTCTTGACAATCATCACATTGTGATTTTATTATTTCATTGCTAAGTAGTTTGGGTTTTGATGTTTCTATAGGTATATTTGCTTCACTTATATATGAGAAGAAAAATGAATACACATCATTTTTATAATCATCATTTCCATTTTTAAATTCTCTATATCCATTAGAACATTTTACCCCTATTGTATAAAATTTATTGTCTAAAGTGATAATTTCGCTATATGTTTCACCATTTTTAAGATTGAAAAATTTATTATCTATATCTAAATAAGAACCAACAGAATACTTTTGATTTGATGATGAGATTATAGTTTTATCTTTTGTAGCAAATATTCCAAATACCCCATTTTTTACTTCATCTTTAACAGTTCTTGGCATCGATTCATCAATCATAGCTTTGAACTCTATCTCTGAGTTAAATACAATACCAATACCACCTACAATTGTATTCTCATTTTTTGATGATTTTATAGGTGCATTATAGATATATGTTGGTTTATTATCATACAAATCAGTTGACTCAAAATCAGATACACAATACTTTGAAGAATCTTTCATACTCAATGTTTTATTTGACCAAAGTGTATCTAACTTTTTTCCCACTAAATGTTCTTGTGAATTTTGTGAAACAGCCAAGATAACTCCATTTTTATCATAAATAAATAGATTTGTATATACTGTATAAAGATTATTTATATATGCTAATGTGGAAGAAAGTTTATTTTTAAGATCAGTTGTTATAGTATCATTATCTAAAATAGTTCTAAACTCTGAATTTAGTGCCCACCATCTACAATCATTAGCTCTTTCATAAAGGTTTCTATCCATAATATCTATCATAAGTGAAGCTATAGAGATAGTATCATTGAGTATAATAGTTTTTGTAAGATTTATGATAGAAGATTTAAAAATATTTTTTGTCTCTTCACCTGTTTTTGCTATCTCATTTAAAAGAAGTCTTGAAAAACCTTTATCTGATTCACTATCTTTACTTTGTGATACATTTCCATTCCAAACAGCACGGTTAAGGTTTTCTTGTATCTGATTTGCTTGTATTGGTATTTGTTTTAACTCATCTGAAAAACTATCTCCATATTGTAATATAGCTTGAAGAATATCTTCTGAAATCTCTAAATTACTTGAATCTTCTAAAAAAGCATGCTCTAATGGAACCATAATATGTCCATACCAGTCAAGCCCTTTAAATCCTTGATACCCTTTTGTTGCAGCTGTTTTTGAAAGATAGTATCTTCCCCCAAATGATACAATTTTATGCATACCTTGTGTTGCTATCTCCATTCTTGCACCAAGAGGGATTTGGTATTTGTCACTACTTGCAATTACATAACCATCTTTATCCAATAATGTAAGACACTCTTGATTGTTTTTATCTACTAAATTTTCAAAGATACCTTTCATCTCATCTGTAAATCTAAAACAAAGAGCAAGCACACCGATAGCATCTGAATTTTTCTCATTTGTTTTTGTTACCTTATAAGAATAAACCAATGTTTTTTTATATTTTGGTGAAAAATCGTGGTATTTGTATGTTTCCACATAGTCCTCTTGTGTATTAAGAGCTAGATTAATAATCTCATCTTTTGATTGTTGAATTTTTGTATTTTCATCAAGATTTACTAAAACATTTCCATGTGTATCCATCAATACAATATCAAAATAAACACTATATTTTTGAACATATTCTTCAAATCTATTTTTTAGATTTACAATATTATTTTCGTATGATTCATCATATTTTGATACTGTATGATTTAAAAAATCTCTTATCTCATCATCTGTTGCTAAAAACCCAATATCAGCTGTTCTTTCAAATAGATTTCTTATGACTATATCAACAGCAATTTGTGCTTTTGCTTGCATCTGTCTTGATGTTTTTTTGATAGTTTCAATTCCAAGATGATTTAATAATTGTTCTGTTAAATTTGCAAAACTCTTTTTTGTAGAGTTCATATCAATATTATTTCCACCAAGTTGTCCCATAATTGTAAGGTTGTCCCAGCTTTTTTCTAATAATTGAAGATTTTCTCTATAATCTTCGACTGACTCCATATGTTTAATATAAGGTGCAATATTATCAAATATTTTTAATCCCTTATAGATTTTCAAGCTTTTATTTAGTCCGCTACTACTCACTTGTTACCCTTTATACTTTTTAATTATTTTCATGATGAATTATATAAATTTTATCTTTTAAAGTAAACGAATATGTTGTATATAAAGTAAACATTTACAATTGTGTATAAAATTATTATTTTATAAATAAAACTAAATTGAAAAGCAAAAAGGAGATATTTAGAACGATAAATATCTTTTTATAAAATATTGAGAGTACACTTATAACTATATAAAACAGAAAAAATAAAAATGGTGTTTCTATATCTGTTGGAGTTAAATGATAATTAATAAGAGAAAGTAAGAGATTGTCTAAAAGATTTCCAATTTGTAAAATATGAAGTAGAGCAACAAATGGATAAAAGATAGTAAATAAAAGTGTAAAAATAGGGGAGAGCAATTGCTCTAGAGTTGTAGTGGTAAAAAAATAGTGAACAATGGGATTCATCGCAAGATATATCCAAAAATTAAACAAAATAAGCTGTATATATTTATTTAAATCCTTAAAATAGTGTAGAAATAAAAATATATAAAATACACCAGCAACACTAAACCATAAAGAGAGTGAAAATAGAAGTTTAGGAAATAGGGCAAGTATAAATACTACAACAATAAATAAAGTTTCAAATGAAAGAAGTTTAATATTGTTCCGTAAAAGAAATAATCCAAAGATAAACATCACAAAAGCTCTTAAAAGTGATGGAACTAAATCTACAAACAGAAGATAACTAAAAAGTATACCCGTAATAACAAGCATAATATCAAATCGTTTATTTCTATAAGGAAAATACTTTTGGTGAATGTTATTATAGAGTAAATGCAATAAAAAATAAAGAACTAAACTCATAACACCTAGATGAAATCCAGAGATTGCAACAAGATGGGAGATACCAAAGTTAGAGCATAGTTCTCTTATAGTTACATCAACAGGTGTTGCCAAGAAAAGTGCACTATATAAGGATGCAATACTACTATTTTCATGTTGTTCTGTGATAAATTGAGCAAGTGCAGTTTTATTATTAAAGGTTTCTATGGGATAGATATTAAAACTTTTTGTATAAAAACCTTTTAAATATTCATAAAAGGTCACTTCTTTTGTTACTACATAAATATTGATTCTTTGCAATTTCTTATAAATAGTACTTTTGTTTGTAGGGGTAAAAAATGTAAAATTATTTGTAGATATTTTTAATATATTATATTTTTCTTTTTCATAAATATTTATTATTTCACCTTGGGTATAAAATACTTCATTGTGTATAAACTTTTGATATTGTGTATAGTTAAGAAAAAGATTGAAAGAGAAAAGTATCAGAAGAAAAAAAGAGAGATAAATTCTCTCTTTTGGGTTTTTAAATAGAGGCAAAGGCTCCATAAAAAAATATTATGTTAAAGATGATGTTTGATAAAGGTGCATTAACCCGTCATAGAAGTCTTCACATTTAAATTCATCTATAACCCCTGATGATGTCGAGAGATTTTGATAAATTTTCTTCAATATTGCTTTTCTTGATGGATAAAGTTCACTTAAAATAATAGCTGAAACCTCTTTTCTCATCAAAATAGCAGGAGGGATAATTCCTAGTCTAAAAAGCTCCATAATTGACTCATTATGATATTTTACATGATGATGACTTCCATGTGGACAAGCATTTGTACTTACAAGTGTTGTACACTTATCACAGTATACAAATTCACTCATAATCTCTATTTTTATATTAAGAGTTTCAAGTGTATCAACTATAGATACAAATTCATTATGATCCCAGTATGCACCTAGACCTGCATGATTTTGACCTATGATAAGTTTTGTCGCTCCATAGTTTTTTGATACGATTGAGTTTAATGTAAGTTCATTTAACCCACCAAATATATAGGTATTTTCAAGTGGTAAAAGTATCACTCTATCTTTTGGTATAAAATTATCTAAAAAATATTTCAGAGTTTCATATCTTACTTTATAACTTAATCTTCCATCATCATGATACGGTTTTTGTAAGAATATAATTAATAAGTCACATTTAACTAATGCAGTTCTGATAAGTCTTTCATGAACTCTATGAAATGGTTTTCCTGATAAAATTATAGAGGAAACATTCTTTGCTTCAAGATTAGTAATAGTTTTGTTGATTTTTTTAATATTATTTTTAATATCATCAAACTCAACTGTATATTCACCGCAAACTGCTAAGTTTCCTAATCTTTTATAGGTATCTTTCACACCAGGGTGTTCTGGATTATTTGTGCCATAGATCTTTTGGATTCGTTCATCTTTATTTATCTCAAATACTGAATCTACAATCAGTGTACCACACTCTTTATTTTCACATATTAAAGTAAGTGTATCTCCCTCTTTGGCATTTTTTAAGACAGCATTGTTTCTTTTTCCAGCAGGTGAAAGGATAAAAGAGAAAGGGAAAATAGAATCTTTATAAAAACCTGTTTTATTTACCTCTTCAGATTCTTGTTTATTCATCAGTTTCGTAACAGGTTGTAGTAACCCATCTCTAGCCATAGCAAGTGTTGCTACAGCTTCTCTATCAATATATAGTAGTTTATTTGGAGTTTCCATAATATTACTTAAATGCTGGTTCTAAAAATGGGATAATCTGTTTTTTTCTACTTAAACAACCTTTGAGCCAAAATTGATTGTTATCAATTTTAATATCCCAAGCTTTTTCGATCACATCAGGTGATTTTGTAGCTACAAGAATTTGAGAACCCATAGCAATAATATCAGTTAATACCAATAAAACTGTATCATTACCATCTTCTGCTCTTAAAGCTTCAATATCAGCTATTAGATCATCTTTTATCTCATCAAAGATTGATAAGTCTACAACTTCAAGTTGACCAACTCCAACTTTGTGTCCATACATATCAAAGTTTTTATAGTCTCTTTTTACAAGTTCTCTTGTAGGAACTCCTTCAACTTGTGACTTAACTTTAAACATCTCCATACCAATTGCTTTAAAGTCTTCAATACCAGCAATATCTGCTAACTCTTTACAAATTCTTGTATCTATTTTTGTACAAGTTGGAGATTTGAAAATTACTGTATCACTTAAAATAGCACACATCATAGCCCCAGCAATATCTTTAGGAATTTCAACTTCATAATAATCAAACATCTCTTTTATAACTGTATTTGAACAACCAACAGCTCGAATCCATACATCAAGAGGACCAGCAGTTACTAAACCACCTAGTTTATGGTGATCTGCAATTCCAACTAAATTTGCCTCTTTTAAATCATCAGGACCCTCTGTGTAGTTGTTGTAATCAACCATAAAAAGGTCACATCCTGCAAATGAGGTTTTGAGTTCTGGAGTTTCTAAATTAAATTTTTCTAAAATATACGCAGTTTCTGGATTGATATCACCTTGTCTTACAGCTTTTGTTTCATTTCCAAGTTTTTCTTGTAAATAAGCCATAGCAATTGCACCAATTATACTATCACTATCTGGTATTTTATGTCCACATGTATATAACATTTATCATCCTATAATTTAATTTTTTGTTATTGTAATATAGTTGTATTAAAAATACGGTTAATTATTATTGTTTATAGGTAAAGTGATAGTGAATTTTGCTCCATAATAATCATTGTTTTCATAAGAAAATTTTTCATTGCTTGCGATAAGATTTCCTTTAAAACTATTTTTTATAATTTGATAACTCATATAAAGACCAATCCCTGTACCAACACTTTTATGTTTAGTGGTGAAATATGCATCAAATATTTTTGGTAAGATAGTATCCTTTATTCCACCGCCATTGTCTTTAATAGAAAGTATTATATTTTCATCTGTGGTATCTAGATTGATAAATATAAACTTTTTAGCTATTTTTTGAGAGCTTAGAATATCTTTAGAATTGTTTATAATATTAATAATTACTTGAAGTAATTCATTTTGATTTCCAACAAGATTTACATCTTTCGTGTTTGTTATAATCTCAATCCCATGACTCGTGAAGTTTTTTCCAAACATTGTAAGTGTTTTATTGATGATGTCATTAATATTAAAAATTTTAGTAGTTTTTTCAGGATTAAGAAAGTTTTTAAAATCATCAATAGTAGAAGAGAGATAGTGAGTAGAATCTAAAAGAATATCTAAATTTTTCACCTCTTCCTCTTTGTTAAATACATTATATTCTAGTTTGAGTTTTATACCACTAGCAACAGTACTTATAATACTAAGTGGTTGTCTCCATTGATGGGAAATATTTGCTATCATCTCACCTAATGCTGCCATCTTTGATTGTTGTATTAGGAGTGATTCTTTTGATTTTAGTTCTGTTAAATCTAATGCTGTGGTAACTCTTACAACCTTATCTCTTCTTGTAAAGCTACTCCCTTTTACAAAACCTGGGAAAGTAGTTCCATCATATTTTTTCATCTCTATCTCATAAGCTTTGGTATAATTATTTTGAATATTGTGTGCGACAGTTTCTACAGAGTTATCTCCCACAAATTCTGTAGCTTTTTTCCCTAATATTGTATTTTTATCAGGGTAGCCAAATAATCGTATAGTTTCATCATTTACATCTATACAATACCCATTTTCAAAAATAAAAACACACTCCATAGTTGAGTCTAAAATATGTTTTATTTCATCATAAGATTCTTTTATCTTCATTTTAGAGAGATTTAATTCTTGTGTTCTTTGCTCTACTTTATTTTCAAGAGTTTCATTAAGTAGTTGTAATTCTTTAGTTTTATTATCTACTATTTTTTGTAAATTTTTATTTAAATTGTTTAAGGTAATCTGTCTATAAATTATAAAAAAAGCAATAATCAATATAGCTACTAAAACTTGCCATAACAATGTATAATCAACTTTTTTCTCATATTTGATTGCTAACCATTTACTAAGAATAGTTTGACTCTGTGTATCATCAATACTTTGAATAACTTTTTCCATGATATTAAGTAGTATTGTATCATCGTTTCTTACACCGATTCCTAACTCCCATGTTTCATCAAATTTACCAGCAATTTTCAATTCACCTGTATATTGTGTTTGAAACATATATCCCACCGATGCCAAAGTTCCAATATATCCAAATAGGTTTCCTTTTCTCACTTTTTCAAGTCCATCATTAAGGTTTTCAACTTCTACAATATTTAGAAATGGATACTTTATTTTTAATAGCTCTGCATAAGCATATCCTTTTGGAATACCAATAAGTTTGTGCTTAAGTGCTTTTATATCATTAATAAATGTAACATCTAATTGAGTTGCTACTACCAAAGGTACTTTTAAATAAGGTGTTGTGAAATTCATGTATTTTTTTCTTGTAGGTGTTTCCATAGTTAAAGAGAGGAGGTCGCATTTTCTTGATTTGGCAAACTCTAAGGATTGATTCCAAGTTTTGGTTGGTATCACTTTTATTTTTTTTCCAAGGTTTTGTTCAAATATTTTAAAGTAATCAGCAGTTATTCCTATATGTTTTCCTTTTTCAAGTTTTTCAAAAGGCATCCAGTTTGGATCAATACACATAGTAATTGATTGCTTATTTTTTAAGTGCTCTCTTTCTAATTTTGTAAGGTTTATTTTATGAGTTACTTTTTCACTTTGATTGGTTTCTGACCAATTTTTGATAATATTATTTTGTTCTTCTTCTGTAATATTATCTATAGCTTTTTGCAAAATACTTTTTAGAAGAGGTTTCTTTTTTGTAACTCCAATACTTATGTCAAAGGTTAGTTTATTTTCAATATCTAACTTAACATTTTTTATAAACAAACTATTTTTTTGTAATAGATGGTTAACTACTGCAAAATTTTCAATTAAAGCATCAGAATCCCCTTCAATCACAGAATATATACACTCTAAAGTATTATTATAAGTTTTTATTTTTATATTTGGATATTTATTTTTGATAAAGTTAATGAGATAAAAGTCTTCTGGTAAAGCAACTATCTTACCCTCTAAATCTTTTACCTCATTTATATTATCAAGGTTTGTAAATATTGATTTTGTTAATTTTTTATATGGGGTAGTAAAATTTAGAAACTCTTCTCTTTTTGGAGATTTTATAATATTTAACATTATATCTAGTTCTTCGTTTTTTACCATTTTAATAAATTCTGACCAATTTGGTCCAGTGATATATTTAATTTTTAAGTTTAATTTTTTTGCCAATAGATTCATATAATCTATTGAATATCCTTTGGGAGTATTATTTTCATTATAATTAAAAGGAGCCCAACTCATTTCATTATGTACTGTTATTGTAGGGTTTGATTTCAGATAATTTTTTTCTTCATTTGTTAATATTATTTCTTTTTTGGAAGGATCGTATATAAAATCAACAGTTGGTATATCACTTTGTATAAGCCCCATAAGATTATAAATATCAATAATTCGTTGAATCTTTGTTTCTTCTATTTTTCCAATTGTATTTGTCTCATAATATGCAAGTTTTTTTAATGCATTTGCTTCATAGAGTAAAGCTTCTTTTGTTTTATTTTGAGTGTTATATTTTTTCAGTATAACTTCAACTGTTTCATCAATATTATTAAAAGCATATTCCCATCCCATCAAAGAGGCTTTTTGAAAATTTTCTACTAAATTTTTATTTTGATTTAGTTGTTTTTTAGAAGTAAAAAGAATGTTATCATAAAAATCAAAACCGTAATCTTTTGGATCCCATATGTTGTACTTTAAATTTTTGCTCTTTAAATCATAAACTTCATTTGTACTATAGGCAGAAACAACATCTACTGTTCCATTTATAAGGTTATTGATATTGTATCTATCTTTTGTTTGAATCATATTGTCAAAAGTAACATTTTGTGAAAAAAGCATACTTTTAATTGTTACTTCTTGATTTTCGTTGGTTGTGAAGGTATTATATTTTTTATTTTTTAAATCTTTCATGGACTGAATACCCGCAGATTTTAAACTTACTAATACTTGGGGTGATGACTGTAAAATTGCATTTAACAATATAATATCTATTCCATTTGCTTTGCTTAAGATTATATCTGGATAGCCTAAACCAAAAGTACTTTTCCCATTTTCTACATCTGCTGCAATATCTATATTTGAACTATACTCTTTAAACTCTACATCAAGTCCAACATCTTGATAAAATCCTTTCTCTTTTGCCATATAAAAACCAGCAAATTCAAATTGATGTTTCCATAAAAGTTGTAATGATACTTTTTGGTTTTCATTTGCAAAAAGAGAAGTGACTAAAATAAAAATCAATAATAATAGTTTATAATATTTCATATTATATTTTACCTATATTAACTTGAAAAGTTTCTTTTAATTTTTGTGCTTTTTGACACCACTATCTCTTTTTGTTTCTCTTTTCTTTTGGTATCTTTTTCTACAAATATTTTCTTTCTAGTAATGGGATCCATCTCTGTGTAATACATTACTGCAGAGTAAGTTCCCGGAGTAGGGGTGAATACTTGGGCTTGTTCTGGATTCATTTTTAACTCTTGTGTTGTAAAGCGTTTAAGTTCATGCATATCTTTCTCTTCACAGCCAGGATGCGCAGCTATGAGATAGTAAGTTAAAAATTGTTTTTTCCCAGCTTCTCGATTCAGTTTATCATAAAGCTTTTTAAAGTCAATCAAGGTTTGTTTTCCAGGTTTCCCCATAAGGTCAAGTACATGTTGTTCTGTGTGTTCAGGGGCAACTTTCATTTGACCTGAGATATGATGATTTACAAGTGATTTGAGATAATCATATCCAAAAGTTTTATCTTCAGTGATAAGGTCATAGCGAATACCAGAAGAGACAAAAGCTTTTTTTACACCATCTATTTGTCGTATTTTTTTATTCATATTAATTACACGAGAGTGATTTGGTTTCATAGAACTACACAAGTGTTTAGAGTCTACACATCTTTGATGGTCACAAGTTCCAAGCTTAAGCTTTTTGTCACACTCATATCCATACATATTAGCAGTTGGACCTCCAAGGTCTGAAATGATACCTTTAAAGTCTTTGTATTCTTTAAACTCTTTTACTTCGTTTACAATAGAGTCTTCACTTCTTGTTCGTATGGTTCTGCCTTGATGTACACCAATAGCACAAAAGTTACATTCACCCCAACAACCATGGTGTGTTTGTATAGAAAACTTAATAGTCTCTAAGCATTTTACTTTTCCATCTACTCTATGATATGGGTGCAGTTCTCTTGTAAATGGTAATGCTGATACTTCATCCATCTCTTTTTCATTGAGATAGTCACAAGGTGGATTTTGTATGGCGTATCTTGTATCTACTTTTTGACAAAGTCCTTTAGCGCTTATAGGGTCATTGTTATCATAAAAAAGGTCAAAGAGGTCTATGTATCGCTCTTTGTTTTGTAAACACTCATCGAAAGAGGGGAGTTGATGGTATGACTCAACTGGTTCTTTTGCTATATAACAGATACCTCGTATATCTTTGTATTCTTCACCACGATCAAGTGCAATTGTGAGTTCTCGTAAAGCAATTTCACCCATACCATAGATGATAATATCTGCTTTGCTATCAAATAAAATTGGTTTTTTGAGTTTATTTTGCCAGTAGTCGTAGTGTGTAACTCTCCGCAAACTAGCCTCTATACCTCCAAGAACAATAGGTAGAGTATTTTTAAAATATCTTCGTATTAAGTTTGTATAAGCTAAAACAGCACGATCAGGTCTTTTGTTATTTTTCCCACCAGGGGTGTAGTCATCTGTATTTCTAAACTTTTTTGTTGCAGTATAATTTGCAACCATAGAGTCAATACTCCCACCACTGACACCCCAATAAAGTTTTGGCTCTCCAAGCCTAGTAATATCAGCATCTGATTTAGGGTCAGGTTGCCCTATGATACCAACTTTGTATCCTAGTTTTTCAAGCATCCTACCAACAACAGCAACACCAATAAAAGGACTATCTATATAAGCATCTCCACTTACAAGTATCACATCACATTGTTCCCAACCAAGTTGGTTCATCTCCTTTTTTGTTGTAGGTAAAAACATATTTCTCTTTTTATTGAATTTTTTAGATTGTAGCTAAAATGGAGGTATAAAAAGCTTAACTTTTGAAAGTAGAAATTTAATTCTATTCTTTTAAGAGTGCGTATTTTCTAGTGGTAAAGTAATTATAGTTTGAGCTCCAACATAAGTTTTATCATTAAATATAAAAGTTTCATTAAATGTCTCAAGAGAACCTTTCATATGGCTAACTATAAGACTATATGACATGTGAAGTCCTAGTCCTGTACCTTGTGATTGGTGTTTGGTGGTAAAATATGGCTCAAATATTTTATCTATAACATCCTCAGGAATACCTCCTGCATTGTCTTTAAAAGTTATAACTATAGAGTTGTTTTCAATTTTCTCTGAGATGAAAATGTATCTTTCATTTTCTGGATTATTTTCTACTAATGCATCTTTTGAGTTGTTAAAGATATTGATAAAACACTGTAGAAGTTCATTTGGAAAACCTTCTAGTTCAATATTTTCATCAAGGTCAAAAATTACTTGAATATTATGTTTTTTGATTGTTGCAGAAACAAGTTTAATAAAACTATCAGTATCACTTTTTAAATTAAATAAAACAGGTATTGAATCCCCTTTAATAAAGTTTCTAAAATCATTTATAGTTTGTGAAAGATATTGAGCATGGTCATTAATAAGGTTACAAGTCTCTTCGAAATTTTCATCACTTAAATTCCCAAACTGTTTTTGTACCAACATTCCAGTAGCCCCACTTGATATTACAGAAAGTGGTTGTCTCCACTGATGAGCAATATTCCCTATCATCTCTCCCATAGAAGCAAGTTTTTCTGACTTAAAAACTTGTTCTTGGGCTTGTTTGTTTTTTTCAACTTCTTGTTTGATTTTTACTTCAAGTTCACTATTAACTTTTTGTAATTCATTTGAGTATTGAGTAATACTATGTTGCATATTATTAAGTGCTTGGGAAATAAATCCTATCTCATTATTTTGATTATCAAATGGAATATTGATATTTGTATCGGGAGAATAACCTCTTAATAACCTTGCAATTCGTCGTAAAGGGGAAAGAAGTCTTTTTACATATAAACTAAAAAGTAGGAAAAATACCCCAAAGACAAAAAGTAATTTGACTAAAAGTGTTGTATATCTATCTATAAGTTTTTTATAGTTTTTATTTGAATAAGTGAGAATTAAAGTCCCTATCTCTTTTTTGGAATTTGGTTGAAAAATAGGGGTACTAACAACAAAAGAGTCATCAATATTATCTTCAAACTCTTTTGACTTTCTTTCATTGATAACCTGATCATTTTGTAGTACTTTTACAGCTAAGATATTTGGATTTGTAATAAGTTGTTGCGTCAACTGATCAATTCTATCATTGAGATTTAAATAAATATTTACTGCAATAAGGGGTTCAATAGTACTTAATACTAATTGTGCTTTTTCCATCTCAACAGTATAGTAGGCCTCTTTATTGATTTTTTCAAAAAGATAAAAAATAAGAAAAGTTGAAAGTAGGGCTACTACTGCTATTAAAAAAACGATTTTACTAGAGAGTGATTTTACTTTTTTCTTCATTTTTAAACTTTTATTTATAACCATTAAATACATTATGAACTAAATCGGCATATAGAATTTTTGAATCTAACTTGTTAAGATATTGCTTATCTTCTTGTGCAACATAATCTTTTTCAATAAACCGAACCATTTGCAGTAGTGCATCTACAAAGTCTACTTTTTTAGAATATAAGTTTTCTTTTTCAAGATATAAAACTGTTGATTTTTCAATTACTAAAGAGAACATCAAGCCTTTTTTGAGATTATTAATATCGTAGGAAAAAGAGATAATTCCCTTGATTCTTGCAATAGTAGCAATTTTTTCAACATGCTCTTTTAAGTTTAGTACATAAATAGCAGAAGCTTCTGTGTCGTGAGCAAAGCTTTCAAGATCGACTAAATTTATTTTATATTCGTATCTATCTAATTGCCCTTTAAAATTTTTATTTATAAACTTTTCAATAGATAAAGCAGTATCATAGTCTGTTTTATCATAAACAATAGTATAAACTATTTTACCATCAATAAGTTTATCTTCTATCTTTTTATCTAAAAGTATAATTTTAGGAAAAATAGAAGCTTGCGCTTTAAGAACTAAATCATCGTAGTTATATCCAAAAGCTATGTTAAGAAGAGTTAAATAAAGAAAAAGTATTTTTTTCATCTAAAACTCCTTTCTTAAAGTTATAAAAAAGGTTCTACCCTCTTGAAGGTAGTCTTCTGAATAATAATATGGATAACGCGCAGATGGATACTTTACTGTCGCATCAAAAATATTTTTTACACCTACAGTTACATCATAGTCATATTTAGAGTTTTTATAGTTTAGTGTGAGGTCTAAAGTAGTATATGCAGGTACTTTATCGCGTGTATCTTCAAGTACTCTATCTTTTGAACTTACATATTTGATAATACTACTAAGAGATATAGCATTACTTACATTATAAATATAATACCCTTTAGCTAGATGGTGTGCAACATTTGTTAAATCTGTCTTTACTCCTGTATCTTTTATCTTTGAGGTTCCTGTCACATAGGAGTAGTTTAAATATAACTTATCAACAGAAGATAAATGTCCAGAATACTCAAGTTCTAAACCATATAAATCTGTATCTAAAGCATTTTTGTATTCAGTATTTCCACCTAAATTATATATTTGATCTTTATTTATCAGATAGAAAAGACTTGATTGTAAATATATATCGTTTGAAAACTTCTTGATATATGCAAGCTCAAATGCATCTACTTTTTCTGGTTCCAAATCAGTGCTACCTCTTCTAGCGCTATTATTCTTTGTAAACATCTCTTGCCATGATGGATTTCTATGTGCACGAGAGTAGCTTGCTTTAAATATATTGTTTAGGTTGTGTTGATATACCATTGATACTCTAGGTTCGAGTCCAGCATCTTTATACGATGTTTTTTCATAGTTAAAACCATATATAAAGTTAAGATTATTACTATATTGAAATTGATCTTGCAAAGAATATATCTGAATATTCCGTTTCGCATCTTTATCAAAAAATGGATAGGTATCTGTATAATCAACAAGTGCTACATCACCCGTTGACCAGTTTGATAGTTTCGAGACCATATCTACAGTTTCCTCTTTAAGTAGTCGATAACCAGCAGTAATAACATGTTGGTCAAATCCATTATATGTAAAATATGAAGACTGGTAAAGTGTTTGCTGTTTAGCTAGATGCTCTCCATAGATTCCTTCTGGAAAGTTTACTACACTAATAGTTCCATCTACACTATATTGATATGCATCTATAAATCTAAGACCATCGGGAGCTAGCTTTGCTTTTGAGTCAAAGGCATCATATTTAACCCCAGCTTTTATCTCAACATTGAAATCATTAATATCTTTGTTAAGCCCAAGTTCAAGATAATAATTTGGTATCTTTACCCTATCGTCACCTTGAGGCAATGAGTAGTTGATACCATAAGCACTTCCTTGTGCGTGGTCTAGGTAACGTCCCTTAACAAAAAAGTCTTTATATTTAAGATTTAGACCTAAAGAATAATCCCTTAACCAAACTGGTGCATCACCAGTTTGGGAAAGACCTGTATTATCAAATCCGGTAATACTCATAGAACCAGTAGAATACCCATCTGGACCTGCATAGAGTTTTTTGTTATCTTCTTGATAATAAAAATCTATTGTAGCATCAAGATTTTCTGTTTTAAATTTTTTAATAAATCCACCCATTCTATAATCATCTGAACCAGATTTAAAAACAAGCTTATCCTGAGACTCAAAATCTTTAAAATCTTCAGCATAGGTGATGATTTTTATTGAGCCTGCATAAGCATTTACTCCGTTAGTTTTACTTCCCGGACCTCTTACTACTTCAATCCTTTTGATCATCTCTATTGGCATTCCAAGATATTCTGAGTATGAATCAAAAAAGAGATTATTTACTAATACATCATCAATGAAAAGTTTTGATTGACCGTATCCAAGAGAGTTTGAACCACGAAAGATAGGAGTTTTAATATTCATATTGTCTGTAGCAATATCTACTCCAGGGACAAGTTGAAGTGCTTCTTGTAGGTTTAATACACCTAGCTTTTCTAACTCTTTTCCCTTAAATACAGATATAATATATGGTTGATAATGTTCATTTTGTTTTGTAATTGTAGCAACGGTATTAAATCGATTCATATCGTTAGAGATAGAACTTAATATATCATTGTCTTGAGCATTTAAGTTTGTAAAGCTAATGAGTGAAAGTGTACTAGTAATTAAAATATTTCTAACTAAATACTGCACACTATCCCCTTACAATTATTATTTCAGATATTAAAAGGTTATTTTAACACAGGCAAACTGTTTTATTACTTTAATTATTATTATTTTTTACAAATTTGTCCATTTTTTAGTTTTTTATAAAGTTTTGAGTGTAATAATATTAATTTAGTAATACGATATACTTATATAATAACTTGCTCTGGTTTAATCTTTGTATCAAGGTGTAAAAGAGAAACTTTTTTATATTTTTTCCAGTATTTTTCCAGTTGAGGGTTTAGCTTCTCAAGTTCTTTTACAAGCATCATACTTGGATATTTAAATTTATCATAGTCTTGTTGAAGTTCACCAATAGGTTGGTAGGGAATTTTAAACATATTGACAAGCTTAATAAATTTTTGTTCCATCATCCCATAACAGTATTCAATACCGTGCTCTTTCATCTTTTCATACACAAGACTTTTCGCTAAAGAGATAAGAAAAATTTTTGTTTCTCGCATATTTCTATGTTTTGGATCGATAAAGATTCTAGACATTTCAGCAAGTTTGTCTCTATCAAACTGATATTTGGACTGTTTTAAATCCAAAAATCTTTCTGTTGGATAGCCTATGGGTGAATGGTGAATTAATCGTACAGTAGCACAAACTTCCCCTTCATAATTTAGGATTGCAAATTGATCACAGTAATCATCATAGCTATCTCTTTCTTTCCCATTTAAATTTGATTTAATCCAACCTAACTCTTCATGCATCACCTTGTATCTAAAACGGTGGACTTTATCTAAAATCTCTTCATTTGTGACATTAAGAAAATGGTATCTCATATTAACCTACCTTTACTATTACAAATTACTCTTACAAGTATTATATTATTAATATAAATAATATTTATTATAATTATTTTTAAAAATTATAGCATAAAAATTACAATATGAGAAAAAAATAAAAAATTTAAACAGAGTTTTCTAAAGCTATATCTAAAGCATTAATCATACGAATACCTGAACCATCATTTTTCACATAAATTCCATTACCTCTTTGTACAGCTTCAACTTTATTTATTTTCTTTTGGTACTCAAAGCCACTTTCTACACTTCCAAGGTATATAGCACCAATATTTAAATCTAAAAGAGATACAAGCTTATTGTCTCCATCTTCATTGATTTGCCAAATTTTTAGTTTGTTAAATATTGCATCATTTTCATCTATCCAGTTATTGTTGTCATGATCATATTGCGCTAACTCTTGAAATCCCTCATCTGTTTTGGGCCCAAAAAGTTCATGACCATTGTCTATTTTCCCATTGTTGTTTTTATCAAGACTTAAAAAACCTGAACCTTTTTTCAAAAGTGGGATAAGCTCATTTTCTCCATCATTATCCAAATCAAATTCAAACCGTAGAGTTGAGAGATTTTCAAAAGGATTACTATCTTCACCATAGTTAATAACCAAAGGATCTTTTAGGTTTGGATTTCCAAATTGCAATTCCATACTATGTGCCTCATAAAGCTCTTTTGAAAAAGCAACCTCTAAATTCATACTATAGTTTTTATTTGGCGTTTGTATCTCTAAAGAGGTAGAGAAGTCTACAGTTTGTTTTTTGTAGTATTCCTCTTTTGTTTCTATTGTTATAGAAGTGTTTTTGAGATTTTGTTCATTGTTCAAATCTTTTTGTGGATATTTGAAAATATCTTTATCACTATTAAAAAATCTATCTATAATATTTTCGATAATTTGCTTATTCATTTGCTCTTTTGAACACATTTGATTTTCGTAATTGTAGATTGTTTTTTGAACTTTTGATTTATGGGATCTAAAATCAGTGCTTAGAAGTTGTTCCGTAGCTACTCTAGCTTTATATCCATTTTCTTCAACTATTGAGAGAAAGTCATATTTTATCTCAACCACTTCATTTGAAGAGTAGTGTATCTCTTGAGATTCAACTTTTGATTGCATAAGAACATTAGAGTCTTCAATTATCATAGGTTTATCCTTTCTCTTATGTACTATTAAAAGGCTATAACAATATTGCTTAAGAAAAAATTTGATACTTTATGTAATATTTTTAGAAAATCCCCAAAGGAGATTTAATTATTTAGAAGCTTTTTTTGCTTTTTTATCTGCTCTTTTCTCTTTCATTGATTTTGCAGGTGCTGTTTTTACCGATTTTTGTACATCTTTACCTTTTGCCATTTGTATCTCCTTTCTATTTATTATTGCTACAGTATAGCTTAATAATTACAATATAAGGATATAAATTTTACTTAATAGTTATTTTAATTTAATTGGAAGTAAACTTAAAAAACTCAAAGCTTCAGGAAGGGAAAATTGGGCTTTTTGTATATCGTTTTGAGCAGGGTCTATGAGATAGTTTTTTGAAGTCTCAAAGTTTGCTTTTTGGAGATTGTTTTTTATAAATACTGTTTGTTCTAGGTTGCAGTTATCAAATAGTGCTCGTTCAAGATTGCACTCCTCAAATCCTGTATCTTTTATATCACAGTTGATAAATTTTATCTGTCTTAAATCTAAACGATGAAAAGAGTTTTGTGAGATATTAGAGGAGTCAAATGTTACATCAAAAGGCTCATCACAACTACTCCAACTTATACCTAATAATTTAGAATTTTCAAATGTTACATCATTAAAGATAGAGTTTTTCAAAGTACTTAAGGACAAATCACAATCTATAAAAGTACATTCTGTAAATTTACAACTACTAATCTTACTTTTTAGAAAGTTGCATTTTATAAAGGTACAGTTATCAAAGTAAATAGAGTCCAAGTTTTTATCATTATATTCTATAAACTCTTCTTCCCAATAATCATCTGACTCAAACATATCACTCTTTTTTTGATTTTATTTTACATTATTTTATATAAATCAGCCTTTGAGTAATATTTCTTTTTTTAAGTGTTTAGGAGATAAAATATAGGGATATGTAATATTTTTTTATTTTTCAATAAAGTTTCAATCTCTTGATAATGTATAGATTTAACAACGGGTTTTATCTAATCATTTCAAAAAAAATAACTGTTTGAAGGAAAGATTATGTCAAATTTACTTACTCAAAAAGGTAAAACGGTATGTGAAAATATTGTTAAAAGTGGTGATTCTATTAATGCAAAAAGGGCAAAAGCTTTATTGTTAATAGATGGAGGTGATACCCATGCACAAGCTGCTCAAAGCTCAACTCTGAGTCTTGGACAAGTGAGATATGTACTTGCAAAATATAGATCAATAGGTTTGGCATTTTTCCCTGCTGAATTTTCAGTAGAAAAAGAAGAAACCTCTCCAATAGCAAATACACAAACTACAATCAAAGAAGAACCAATAGTAGAAGAAATACCCAAAGTTATAATAAAAACTAAAAAGAAGAAGAAAGAAAAGGTAGATAAAAAGAGTAAAAAAACAGACTCTCTAAAAGTAAAAAAAGATTCTAAGAAAAAAGATAGTAAAACTAAAACTGCAAAGAAAAAATCTAAAAAAGACGCTAAGGTTTCAAAGAAAAAAGATAAAAAGAGTAAGAAAAAAAATAAAAAATAATCCTACACTCACTCCCATATTTTACTTTGGGAGTAAATATTTTGGTTGATATTGATTAGTTATCTATTTTTATATTTTGGCATCTTACTCATTTTCAATAAAAAAAGCTCTTGATTTTGTACTATTTTCTCGAAGATGCTTTATTTTTAAATATTCTTCTGAAAAAAAGCATCCTTTCGCTTCTTCCATTGAGTTAAAGGCTATTATTATAGATCTTTCAGGCTTTTCTCCCTCAAAAGGTATTATCTTATTACTTCTAGCTAGATATTCACCATTATGTGATTGAATAATTTGTACAACTTGTTTGATATAGTCTAAATACATATCTTTATTAAATATCTCTTCAATAATTATGACAAAAATAATTTTTTTCAAATTATCTCCTTTAATTTTCTATATACTTTTATTATGCCAACTTTTCACTTTGTAGATTAAATTGCACAGAATTAATATTCAGTAAAATCTGGGAATAGTATATAGGTTTTTTTAATCAATAGGTAACCTGTCCCCGGATTTTTTGTTGTTTATAACGTCTATTGTGAGCGATAATTTTCTCGCAGGTAAATTATTGGTCTCCTCGTACTTGTTAGTCATGACTCTGATTAGTTTGTGTGGCAACCTCTCCGATAAATAAGTATGTATGAATAACAGCTAGTCTTGCTTCATTTATAGATACATCAATATGTACACCTTTACATGTTTTTTCATAAATTATATCAAGATGTGAAGCAAGATGTTCTAATTCTGATTCAAGTAGAATATA
This sequence comes from Arcobacteraceae bacterium, assembly GCA_965140475.1. GTDB lineage: Bacteria > Campylobacterota > Campylobacteria > Campylobacterales > Arcobacteraceae > JAIOSF01. Next base: position 147,141 of record OZ223244.1, on the reverse strand, counting down.
AGTACCTTTGCTTCCTCCAAGGTCAGCTAAATAAGCAAGAATACGATTTTTATATTGTTCGGTACCAACTTTCCTATTCGTTCCTTTTCTATCTTCCCATTCCTCTTTTCTTGCTGGAAATACTGAATCAGCGATATCCATTAGTAAACGCCTACAGGAGGTTAATGCTGCTGACCTAGACTCTTCTGAACCGTCTGCCATTCTTTCATTAATGGCAACTACTTTTTCTGCTGCTTTAGGACAATTTGAGCGAATAAAAGTATCGACTAGCTTGCGAGCTTCTTCGAAGATTTCTTCTGCAACATCACCAAATTCTAATGCTAAAAATGTATCAGTAGCATAATTGTGTATTGCTGCTTTCATTGATGAATATAAGGATTTGCTATTTGCATAATTTTTTTTCTGTTGTGATTGATATGTTAATTGAGTTATCATTAATGCTTCGGTAGCACTTTTTTCAAGGAAATCTTTTACTTTTGTTGTTTGAGCTCTAGTTGTTTGAAGTGAACTTTATAAAGCCTCGTCAGATTCTGCATTTGCTTCAATTGTAGGTAGACTTTGTGGATAATACTTGGAAGTTTTTATGTCTATTCTCCCTCCAGATGATGCATATTTTATACAACTGCCCAACTCCTTAAAAGAGAACTCCTCCGGGTATCCTTTTGTTTCTAGGTCTAGCCAAAGTTGTGCATCAGAATCACGCATTAATCTTGCGAGTCTTTTTGCTTTCATTAGTACTGCATCTATTTTAGATGTAGAACTTTCTAAGTTGTCCAATAAAGCTTCACTAACTTTTCTTGCTTCATCTATTCTTTTACTCAAGAATCTTCCTTTTTATTTTATGACTAACTATTTATTAAATATACATTATATATAAAACAGCCTGAAATTCAACAAATAACATACATTAAAAATATCGTATATAACACCTTAAATAAAGCATTATTGAATATTTTACTATAAAAAGTATTGTAAAACAATAGGAATTTTAACCATAAAAAAAGGCAAGACTCTCATCTCACCTTTTTCTCTTCAAATTAGTTAAAAATACTACGCTTCAGTCTTTCTAATTCTTAAAGCCAACTCTTTTAACTGTTCCTCATCAACAGCACTTGGTGCTTGTGTAAGAAGACATTGTGCTTTTTGTGTTTTTGGGAATGCAATAACATCTCTAATACTATCAGTACCAGCAAGAAGCATAATCATTCTATCAAAACCTAAAGCAAAACCACCATGTGGAGGTGCACCAAACTCTAGTGCATCTAGTAAGAAACCAAATTTCTCTTTTGCTTCTTCATCACTGATTCCCATAAGTTTAAATACCTTATCTTGAATCTCTTGCTTGTGAATTCTGATACTTCCACCACCAAGCTCTGTACCGTTTAAAACGATATCATAAGCAATAGACTCAATATCTTCTAAATCAGATACATCATCTAAAGATTTTGGCATAGTAAATGGATGGTGAAGTGCTTTTGTTCTTCCATCAACTGTTTCAAACATAGGGAAATCAACAACCCATAAGAACTCAAAAGCATCTTCAGGGATGATATCCATTTGTTCTGCTAAGAAAAGTCTAAATCTTCCCATATAGTCAAGTACAGTTTTCTTATCCCCCGCACCAAAGAATACTACATCTCCAACTTCAAGTTCTGTTCTTGCAATAATAGCTTCTAAATCAGCTTCAGAGAAAAACTTCGTTAATGGACCTTTTAATCCATCCTCTTTCATTTGGAAGTATCCAAGACCACTTGCTCCAAATTTTCTTACATAGTCCTCAAAACCTTTCATTTGTCTTTTTGAGAAGATATTATCTCCGTTTGGACATTTAAGTGCTTTGATTCTATTTTTTGTTGGGTTAGCTGCAATATTTGAGAATATTTCATTTGTAGAGTTGATAAAGATATCATCCACATCAACCATAGCCATACCAAATCTCATATCTGGTTTATCAGACCCATATTTCTCCATAGCATCTTTGTATGTCATTCTTGGGAATGTTGTAGGTACATCTTTTCCACACGCTTTAAATGTATCAGAAATTAGTTTTTCAGCTACTTTAATAACATCTTCTTGTGTACAAAATGACATCTCAACATCTATTTGAGTAAATTCTGGTTGTCTATCTGCTCTTAAATCTTCATCTCTAAAACATTTTGCTATTTGGAAATATTTATCAAATCCAGATACCATTAGTAGTTGTTTAAATAGTTGTGGAGATTGTGGTAATGCATAGAACTCACCATGATGAACTCTTGAAGGCACTAGATAATCTCTTGCTCCCTCTGGAGTTGATTTTGTTAAAATAGGAGTTTCAACATCTAAGAAATCCATCTCGTTTAAACAGTTTCTTACAGCTATGTTTGCAGTTGATCTTAGTTTAAATATCTCGTATGATTTTGTACTTCTAAGTTCTAAAAATCTATTTCTTAATTTGATCTCTTCATTTACTTTTTCATCATTTAAATCAAATGGCATAGGTTTTGATCTATTTTCTATGATCAAGTTTTCAAGAACTATCTCTATTTTACCAGTTACAAGATTTGGATTTTCTAATCCTTCCCCTCTAGCTCTTACTTTTCCAGTTGCTATTAAAACAAACTCATCTCTTACTTTTTCAGCAACTTCCCAAGCTTCTTTATTATCAGCTGGGTCACAAACAAGTTGAACTAATCCACCTTTGTCTCTTAAATCTATAAAGATAAGCCCACCATGGTCTCTTCTACTGTTTACCCAACCAGCTACTGTTACTACTTCACCTATGTTTGTTTCTGTTACATCTGTACAATAATGTGTTCTCAAAAATATTCCCTTTTAAGTTAGTTTTTTATTATGTTATTTAATGATTTTTTGGATTATATCGAAAAGTTGGTTAAAAACTAAATATGTTCTATCTCAACTCTATTTTTACCATTATTTTTCGCTTTATATAGTGCCTCGTCAGCTCTTTTAAATAGTTCTATATAAGTATCAGCTGAGTGTAATTGAGATACCCCAATAGAACAAGTTATTTTTAACTCTTGTATAAAAGTGTATGACTCAATAGTTTGCCGAATCTTTTGAGCAACTAATAAAGAATCATTTATATCAGTATGCGATAAAGAGATAGCAAACTCCTCACCACCCCATCTACAAGCAGTATCGCTATCTCTTATTGAAAGTTTGATTATTTTTGCAAGATCTTTTAGTATTATATCACCAATATCATGCCCATAAGTATCATTAATATATTTAAAACCATCTATATCTAAAACTACTAAACATAAGTCTTTATCATGGTATCTTTGTATCTGTTTAATCTCATATTCAATTAATGAATCAAATTTTCTTCTATTATATAATTTTGTTAAAAAATCTGTTGAGGCTTTTTCTTCCAAAGAAGCGGTTCTCTCTATAAGTTTTTTATTTATAATTGAAAGCTCAGTCCCTCTTTGTCTAATTATCTCTATCCATTTATTGTTAAGCAGTCGTAAAAGTTCAGTTTGTGTTATAACACCAGAAACTTTTCCTTTTGTATCTGTTATAACTATTCTTTTAAAATGCTTCTTTTGAATAAACTTTATAGCATCTGCAATTGTAATATTAGTATGTACGGTCTCTAAGGGTGTACTCATATACTCTTTTATAGGGAGTTTTAAATTAGAATTATTACTAATAATAGTAAGAAAATCTTTTGTAGTAAAAATACCAATAGGGTGTTGTGCATCATCTACCACTAAAAGCGAATCTATATGTTTAGTTTCCATTATTTTAATAGCATTTAACGCTGATTCATCTTGGTATATAGTCATCGCAGTATATTGTAAGATTAAGTTTCCTACACTTTGTTTTTGCATTAAAATTTGAGGGTCTATATTGTTGATTATATCTGTTTGAGAGATAATTCCTATGAGTTTATTTTTAAAAACTACAACCATATATTCATATACTTCATTCTCTTGATTTATTATCTCTAAAATACTAATTTTTGCATCAATTTGTTTAGCTTCTTTGAGTGTCAAGTCACTGAGTTTTGTTTTTAGCGGTATATTATTGATTCTGTAAGAGATAGTGTCATTTACAGTAAGTATAAAATACTCTTGAGAATTATTACTAACAACAAGGATGCTTCTTACATTTCCTTTTGTCATTACTTTAACTGCTTCTTCTAGAGTATGATTTATACCAATAGTTACTATATCTTTGGTACAAATCTCTTCAACTGTAGGTAACATCAGTTTTCCCTTATATTGTTTTACTAAATCTTCTTTTATCTTCAGGTATATTATTTAAATATGCATCAAAAGGCATAGATATATTTCGTATCAACATAGCACCTGTAGAGTTTGCTTCTATTTTATTATCACTTATAGTTAAAAGTTCCGCTTCTTTAAACTCTTCAAGAGCCTTAAGTGCATCACTAAAATATTCTTTAAAATTAATATTAAACTTCTCTTCACATCGTTTCATATCTAAGCTAAAGTTTGACATTAACTCCATAATAACATATTGTCGTAATATATCATCATCATTAAGTTTATATCCTTTAAATACTGGTAAGTTTCCAGCATCTACAGCTTCCTCATAAGTTTTTAAATCTTTGAAGTTTTGTACATAATAATCAACACCATCACCAATAGAAGTTACACCAATACCTATTAAGTCAGCACCACCTTTTGTAGTGTATCCTTGGAAGTTTCTATGAAGTTCACCTTTTTGAATAGCTTTAAAAAGCTCATCTTCTGGCTTTGCAAAGTGATCCATCCCAACCATTTTATATCCAGTTGATTCAAAAAACTCTATACAATCTTTTAGTATCTCTAGTTTTGTTGATGGTGGCGCAAATGTTGTTTCATCAAACTTTCTTTGTGTTTTCATCATCCAAGGTACATGGGCATAGTTAAATACAGCTAATCTATCTGGATTTAGTTTAACTATATCTCGTATTGTTTTAGCAAAAGTCTCTTTTGTTTGGTATGGTAGTCCATAGATTAAATCAATGTTAATAGACTTAATTCCAGCATCTCTAGCTATTTTTACTACATTTTGTGTAGTTTCAAATGGCTGTATTCTATGGATTGTTTCTTGCACTTTTGGGTCTAAATCTTGCACTCCAAAGCTTACACGATTTGTTCCTGCTTCTTTTAATACATCCATATGCTCTTTTGTAAAGTATCTTGGATCAATTTCACAAGAAATTTCAGCATCATCACTAAAATTTGGGAAAGTTCCTCTAATAGCATCAAGAACCTCTTTTAGTTGAGGAGCACTTAGAAAAGTAGGGGTTCCACCACCAAAGTGCATTTGAGTTACTGTTCTATTTGTATTTAAGTGTTTTGCTAATATTGCTAGCTCTTTTTTAAGATACTCAATATAGGTAACTTTTTTATCCTCTTTACTTGTAAAAATTACATTACAACCACAAAAATAACAAGCACTTCGACAAAAAGGGATATGTATATAAAGGGACAATGGTCTATCATCACTTTGAGATTTGAATTTCTCTATTAAATCATTTTGTGTAAAATTTGTGTGAAACTCAGGTGCTGTTGGATAACTAGTATATCTAGGTCCTGGTCGTGAATATTTTTCAAACTTACTAAAATCAATCATCTATTTTTCATCTCTCTTTTTATCAAGCCATACCATAATAGCTTTTTGTGCATGAAGTCTATTTTCTGCTTCACTAAATACAACTTCACTATGTTTTTCAAAAGTTTCAGTGCTTACTTCATATTCTCTATAAGCTGGTAAACAATGTAAAAAGATAGCTTTTGGATCAGCCAAACTCATCATTGTTTCATCTACCATAAAACCTTTGAAGTCTTTGATTCTTTTCTCTTTTTCATCCTCTTGTCCCATTGATACCCAAGTATCGGTTGTAACAACTGTTGCACCCTCTATAGCTTCTTTTGGATCATCTGTTGTTGTGATAATTGCACCAGTTTTTTTAGCAATTTGCATCGCTTCAAAATAGATATCTTTATCTACTTCATACCCTTTTGGTGTTGCAATTCTAAGTTCAAATCCCATTTGTGCAGCTAACATAAGCCAAGAATGAGTCATATTGTTTCCATCACCAACATAAGCAACTCTTAAATTATTTTGCAAGTCATGCTCAATGATTGTAAGATAATCAGCCATAAGTTGTACTGGATGGTATTTATCTGTTAATCCATTTATAACAGGTACTTTTGAGTATGACGCAAACTCTTCAAGTTCCTCTTGAGAATCATTTCTTATCATAATCATATCAACCATACGGGAGATAACTCTACTTGTATCACTTATAGGTTCACCACGACCAAGTTGAATATCATTTGAACTTAAAAATAGTCCAATTCCACCAAGTTGATAGATACCTGTTTCAAAACTAACACGAGTTCGAGTACTACTTTTTGCAAAAATCATACCCAATGTTTTGTTTGGCATATATTTTTTAAAAATATTCTCTTTTGTCTCTTTTTTGATTTGAATTGCTAGAGTAATTATCTCAACAATTTCCTCTTTTGAATAATCTTTTAGTGTTAAAAAATGTCTCATAATGTTACTTTTCCTTATCTCTAGTGATATTAGCCCCTAGATTTGTTAGTTTCTCTTCAAGTTTATCATATCCTCTATCAAGGTGATAAATTCTATGAATATTTGTTTCCCCATTTGCTACAAGTGCTGCTAAAACTAAAGCACTACTTGCTCGTAAGTCTGTAGCCATTACATCTGCACCATAAAGCTCTTTTGGAGTCCCTTTTATGGTTGCTACAGTACCATTTAAAGTAATATCTGCACCCATTCTTATAAGTTCACTTACATGCATAAATCTATTTTCAAATAATTTTTCATCAATAATACTTACCCCATCAGCTATAGTTGATAGCGCCATAAATTGCGCTTGCATATCTGTTGGGAAACCAGGATATTCTGTAGTTACTATATTGACAGTTTTTACCTTATTTGCAGGTAAGAGTGTAATATTATTTTCCTCTATTAATACTGAAAAACCCATCTCTTCAAGTTTTGATAAAACTGCTTCAAGGTGTGCTGGCTCTACATTTTCTACTTTTAAGATAGAGTTTGTAATGGCCCCAGCACAAAGGTAAGTTCCTGCTTCTATTCTATCTGGTATAATTTTAAAATCTTTAAAAGGTAACAGTTTTTTATTAGAACCAACAATTTTAAGTGTATTGCTTCCAATACCATCTATTTGAAGCCCTGCATCTTGTAATACTTCACAAAGTTGTACAACTTCTGGTTCTCTTGCTGCATTTACTATAGTTGTAACTCCACTAGCTAGTGCTGCTGCCATTACAATATTTTCAGTTCCTGTTACTGTGATTTTATCAAATACTATTGTAGCACCTTGTAAACCTTCTGGTGCTTTTGCTTCGATATAACCATTTTTTATCTCAATAGTTGCACCCATTTGTTCTAAGGCTTTTAGGTGTAAATCAACAGGTCTTTGACCTATGGCACAACCACCTGGAAGTGATACTTCACAGTGACCAAATCTAGCAAGTAAAGGTCCTAAAACTAATATTGAAGCTCTCATTGTTTTTACAATATCATAAGTTGCTTTTGTTTGATCTACTGTTGTTGAGTCTATAGTTAATATATTATTGTTTTTATTATGAGTTGAACCCAACATCTCTAAAAGTTTTAGTAGTGTATTGATATCTACTACATCTGGTAAATTTGAGATTTTTATACTATTTGAAGATAAAATCGTAGATGCCAAAAGTGGTAACGCTGCATTCTTTGCCCCACTTATTTTAACACTTCCATTTAATTTCTTTTTACCTATTACTTTTAAATAATCCAACTGTTGCTTCCTTTTTGAAAAAATAGCCAATATTATATCTATAAAATGCTATAATCTCCTTTATGAGTCAAATAAAAAATAAAGAACAATATTTTATCAATCAATTTATCAAATCAAAATTTATAGGAGATGATGGTGCTGTTGTAGGAAAGCATGTCTACAGTATGGATGCTTTTTTTGAAAATGTTCATTTTAAAACCTCTTGGATGAGTTTAGAACAAATAGCACAAAAAGCGATGTTAATCAATATAAGCGATGCTATTGTTATGAATGCAAAGCCCAAATATGCGCTTTTAAGTGTTGCTATTCCACCACATTATGGGAAAAAAGAATTAGATGAGCTAGCAAAGGGATTTAATAAAGTTGCAAAAAAATTTAATTGTGAAATTATAGGTGGTGATACAATCTCTAATGAAAAACTAGATATATCTGTAACAATTATCTCAACAGTAAAAAAGCCAACTTTACGAACAGGAACTAAAAAAGATGATTTAGTTTGTTATACAGGGGAGCTTGGAAGTGTTAAAAGAGATTTAGACCTCTTGTTAGAGGGAAAACAAGTTTCTAAAAAATCTAAATTTATTAAACCTCATTTAAAACCAGAGTTTTTTTACGAGATAGCACCATATATAAATAGTGCTATGGATATATCAGATGGATTGTTTTTTGAACTTGAAAGATTAAGCAAAGCAAATAAAGTAGGATTTGAATTTTTTACAGATATTCCTAGTGAAATAGGTTGTAGTGGAGAAGAGTATGAAGTGTTATTTACATTTGATAAAAAGAATATAAATAAAATAAATAAAATAGCAAAAAAACATAATATAGAGTTAAATGTATTTGCTAAAACTATTAAGGGTTATTTTGAATGTAAATGCCAAAATCACCATTTTAAAGAAAAAGAGGAAAAATGATAAAACAACACTACTTGAACCATAGTAACATAGATGTATATTTTAAACAAAGTAAAGATGACTTTGTAGTTACAGAGATACCATTATATGAATTTACAGGGGAGGGTGAACATCTTATTTTAAAGGTGAGAAAAAAAGATTTAGCTACATGGGACATGTTACAAATACTTTCTGATTATACAGGGGTAAAAACAAGAGATATTGGATATGCAGGATTAAAAGATAAAAATGCTATGACTATTCAGTATATCTCTGTACATAGACAATATGAAGAGGCTTTAGACAAGTTAGAACATCCACAAATTAAAATTTTAGAAAAAACATATCATAACAATAAAATAAGAATAGGGCACCTAAAAGGAAATCATTTTTTCATACGACTTAAAAGAGTACAACCTTTACATAAAATGAAACTAGAATCAGCACTAAAAGAGATAGCAACACTTGGAATGCCAAATTATTTTGGATTTCAACGATTTGGTCTTGATGGAGATAACTACAAAAAAGGTGAAGCTCTTATAAATGGCACATTAAAAGTGCGAGATAGAAAGCTAAGACAGATGTATATTAATGCTTATCAATCATATTTATTTAACTCTTGGCTTAGTAAAAGAATTGAAATAAGTAAAATTATGGATAATTTTGATGCAAAAGATATAAGTGAAAAACTTCAACTTGATGTGGAAACAATCAAAGAAATTCAAAAACAACAACATCCATTTAAAGTCTTAAAGGGGGATGTTTTTAGCCATTATCCTTATGGAAAGATATTTCATATAGAGGAGCTTGAGGAAGAGGCTCAAAAATTCTATGATAGAGATAGAGTTCCAACAGGACTTTTAAGTGGTAAAAAAACAAAACTAGCAATTGATGATGCCTTAAAATTTGAAGAAGAGTTTATAAAAGAAACAAAAGAGGATGGAAGTAGAAGATTTGCTTGGATTTTCCCATCCCAAATTAGTAGTGAATATAAAGAGGAGAAAGCTTGGTTTGAATTAAATTTTGAATTACCTAAAGGAAGCTACGCAACAGAATTTATTAGTGAACTAACTCACTAATAAAAAACTATTTTAAGCGTTAGCTGCAGCTATTAGGGCAGCTAACTCATCCTCATCTACAAGCTCAGCATCATTTCTATCACCTGTAATATGTTTTGCACTTTGTGCAAATTTTCCATTCTCTGGATCAATTGTGTTAACAACTCTCTCTATTTTTTGTCTATGGGCATCTTGTGCTTGCATAGACTCTAATGTTATAAAGATATTATTTCTAATAGAATCTATATCGCTCGCTAAATTTTTACTCTCTTCTAGAACATTTAACTTCTCCAATACAATATCTAAATGATCCATAACTTCATTTGCCATTTTTTCAGATTCTTCAATCACTTCACATAATTGTGATACCACACTTGTACTATCTATTTTCATCAGTTTTCCCTTTACATTTTGATTCTTTTATTTTATTGAGTGTTCCAAAAATTCTCATAGATTCTATTTCAACTTTTTTAGCAAAATCATTAATGATATTGTTAGGTTCTTTGTTGGTACTAGCCTCCATTAGTTGCTTTAAATAGCTATGTAGGTTATTATTCATAGTTTTTAAACTACTAATAATATTCTGATCTACTAGAGGTTCTTCTTTAGAATATTTTTCAAGCCAAATATCTAAAGTTGTAAATTGTGTTATATTATTATCAGAATAATCTGCAAGTCTAGAATATACATCATCTTTATGATTAAAAAGAGCAACTTTTAAATCTGCAATATCATAAATAAGATTTACATCACATACTTGACCTCTTGTCTCTTGAAGAAAATTTGCTTTTGAAGCAGCATTTACAAGATTATTTGACATATCTTCAATATTATTTGATAATGTAGATATATTATTTGCTACATTTGAATTTTGCTGTGTAGCTTGATCCAAATTGCTTATTGCATCATTGATTTGTATGATAGAGTTTTGCTGTTCTTGAGTTGATGTTGCAACCTCTTTAATAAGTTTTGTTGTATCTGAAATATTATCATTAAGTTTTTTATAACCATTTATCATATTAGAAGATACATCTTTACCACTATTTGCTTTGGTTGTTGCATTTTCTACAAGTGTTTTAATCTCATTTGCAGCCTCAGCACTTCTAGAAGCTAGATTTCTTACCTCTTGAGCAACTACGGCGAAACCTTTTCCAGCTTCACCAGCAGTTGCAGCTTCTACAGCAGCGTTTAAACTTAGAATATTTGTTTGGAATGCAATTTGATCAATCACTTCAATCGCTTCATTAATAGCACTTACTTCACTTACAATTTGCTCCATAGCTTCTGATGTGGATAAAGCAAGTTGTTCACCTTGTGATGCAGACGATGTTACATCAGAAGCTAGTTGAGACATCTTATTCGTATTTTGTGTAGTTATTTTAATTTTAGATGTTATCTCTTCTAATGCAGCAGCTGTTTCTTCAAGTGAAGCAGCTTGTGTATTTGAAGATGTAGATAATCCAGATGAAGCATCAGAAAGTGTATGAGTATTATTATTGAGTTGCTCACCAGTATTCATAATCATAGCTAAAATCTCTGAAGTATTATTTCCAACTAGTTTAATACCAGCAGTTACTGCCCCTAAGTCTCCATAAATACCTTTATCATCTATTTTAAAATCATATTTTGATTGACTGTAGTTTCTTAATGTTAGATTTATTTTATCAAGTGTTTCTTTAACATTTTTTATCATAAAGTTTAGGTTTGACTTCATAGCTTCCACATGTGGATTTGATGCAGTTGATTTTACTTCATATACAAAAAACCCACTTGCTGTTTTTTGTAAAACATCATTTGTTTCATTGATAACTATTTCATCTTGTTTCAAATCATTTTTTACTTTATCCATATATTTATTGAATAATTCAGCTACTTCACCAATTTCATCTTTAGTTTTAACATCTAATTTAAAATCATCTTTTAATTCAGTTGAATCAATTAAACTTTGAAATCCCTCTTTTAAACCATCTATGGGTTTTGTAGCTTTTCTTACAACATAAAAAATAATACCAATAGTAATCCAGCCCAAAATAGTTGATGCTATGATAATATTTAAAATAATACTTTTTAAACTATCATCTGCATCTTTTAAAGAAAATGTTAAGTCCATTACACCAATAATATCTCCCTCTTTTTGGTTCACATGACACATAATACACTCAGCTGTTGCAATCATTGGTTTTATCATTCGTAAGTTGTGTCCCTTATCATCATCAATTTCTATAATGTGCTCTTTCTTTGTATCAAATGTTTCTAGCACTTTTTGATCTTTTGTATATGGATTCGTATCTCCATACATCTCCATAAGAGCTTTACTTTTTGCAATTGCTAAGTTTTGAACACCTTTAATTGAGCGTGCTTCATCTTCTGCTTTTTTTATCTGTACAGGATCCCCTGTATTCATTGCATTTCTTAAGCTTTGAAACATTGCACTATTAAGCATCTCTAAATTAGCTTTTGTTTTGACAATATTATCTTCACTTACTTTTGTTACAGTAGAATATAAAACAGCTAAACTACTTAGTGTCATAAGTATAAACATCCAAAAGATTATTTTAGTACTGATTTTTTTATTTATGTAATTCAATTCATATCTCCCATTATATATCTATTATTTATTTAATATTGTATTGATTGTAGACTCAACTTCTTTGAGACTTTGAAATGGCTTTTCAAGATAACCATCGGCATCTAAAAGTTCACTTTGTGCAACTTTTTTTTCACTACTATATGCCGTCATAAGAATAACTTTTGTATTTGGAGATATTTTTTTAATATGACTTAAAATATCCATACCATTTAGAAGAGGCATCATAACATCTGTTAAAACTAAATCATAGTCTGTTTTTGATATCTCTTCAAAAGCATATTGAGAATTAGAAAAGGTATTAATTGTATATAAACCTTGTCTAGATAAAAATCTTTCCAGAACATCAGTTATGTTTAATTCATCATCTATAATCATAATTTTTTTCATAGTAATACTCCATCGGTATTATTCTACAGTTATTTAGTTAAATTTTAGATTTAGAGTTATAAAAATTAGAATTAAAATAATAATTTACACATTTGATTAACTATAAAGTAAATCTATGCTATTATAAAATAAAAAGAAAATAGAATTTAAAGAATATAAATGATAGTTGGAATTGAAGGAAAAATAGAAAAAAAAGACCCCACTTTTGTACATATAAATGTTGGTGGCTTGATATATGAGGTATTCGTGTCGGTAAATTGTAGTTCGGCAATTGTTGGTGATAGTGTTAAACTCTATACTACTCAAATAATTAAAGAGGAGAGCAATAATCTTTATGGTTTTTTAGATTTTGATGAAAAACGATTATTTGATACAGTAATAAAGATAAATGGTGTAGGTCCAAAAGTTGCAATGGCAATTTGTAGTACCTTTACCCCAACAAGCTTTGCTCAGATAGTGGAAACTAGTGATATAGCTATGCTAAAAAGAGTTCCTGGAATTGGTCCTAAGGGGGCTAGTCGAATATTGGTTGAGCTTAGTGGTTTTGTTGTTTCAAATAGTAGTGAAGGTGGAAACTTTGGTCAAAGTGCCTCAGAAGCAGTGATGGCATTAGAGTCATTAGGTTTTAAAAAAGAGCAAATAAATAAGGCGTTAAGTAATGCAGTAGCCACAGATACTGCTGGTTTAGTTAAAGAAGCATTAAAAAAATTACAAAAATAGAAAATAAAATATGAAAAATAATAAAAAAATAGCAATAGTATTTGGTAGTCAGAGTTTTGAACATGAGATAAGTATCGTTAGTGCAATAACAATGAAAAAGGTTTTAAAGTGTGAGATTATTTATATTTTTATTGATAAGTATAGAGAGTTTTATCTTATCCCTACAGATATAATAAAATCAAATCTTTTCAGTAGTGGTGAATATAAAAAATTTGATAAATTAGAGTTGAATCACAATGGATTTACTAAGAAAAAACTCTTTGGAAGAGAAAGAATAGAGTTTGATACAGTATTAAATCTTGTACATGGTGGTGATGGGGAAGATGGTGTACTAGCTGGATTATTTAAATTTTACAATATACCGTTTATAGGTCCTCGAGTTGAAGCTAGTGTAGTTAGTTGTAATAAATATTTAACAAAATCTTATGCTCATAGTTGTGGAGTAAAAACTATAGATTTTCAATATTTTACTAAAAGTGACACAATTACAGTAGAAAAGTTTCCAGTTATCATTAAACCAGTCCGATTAGGAAGCAGTATAGGTGTTTCAGTAGTGAACAATAAAGAAGAGTTGGATTATGCCCTTGATGTCGCATTTGAATTTGACAACGAAATTATTATTGAACCTTTTTGTGCAGGGATAAAAGAGTATAATCTTGCAGGAACTAAGATAGAAAATGAATATCAGTTATCTATAATAGAAGAGCCACAAAAAGAGCAGTTTTTAGATTTTGATAAAAAGTATTTAGATTTTAACAGAACACAAAGTATTCTTAGTGCAGAGATAGAGGTTCAATTAGAAGAAAAAATCAAAGAGAGTTTTAAGAAAATTTATAATACATTTTTTGAAGGTTCATTGATTCGATGTGATTTTTTTGTTTTAGATAATGAAGTATATTTAAATGAGATAAATCCAATACCAGGAAGTATGTCAAATTATCTTTTTGAAGAGTTTAATACAGTGATAGAAAGTTTATCATTCAATTTACCAAAACATAAACAAATTAATATAAATTATGAATATGTAAACAAAATACAAAGTGCAAAGGGAAAGGCATAGTATGAAAAAAATTAATTTAGAGTTAACAGACTTAAAAGAATTATATGATTATGTGAGTGAAGCGATAGTTATTGTTGATGAAAAGCATGATATTGTTCTTGTAAATAAAGTAGCATTGAAAAAATTTGAAACAATTGAGGAAAATATCCTTTATACAAATATTGCAGAGTTGATTCCAATTGATTACCAAGAAGATATTTTTAAAACAATAAAAGATAGTGATGAAAGTTATTATGATATATTTTTAAAAAAATTCAATGACCATAGCTTATTCCCTGCATTTGTTAGTGGACAAATGTTACAACTAAAAGATACTACTTATGGAATATTAAATATTGTTGATATTACAGAGCTGAAAAAACAAGAAGAGAAAAAATTAAAAAAATTAAAATCACATATTATAAGTCAAGCAACTACACATGCTCAAAAAGCAAGTGCAATAAAAGGACAAAATACTACAGAGCTAATTACTCTTCAAGATGAACTTGATCAAGCAAAACATGAAATTTTTAAATTAGAGAGAAAGTTAACTTTATTTGAAAGAGAAAACCATATTTTAAATGGACAAGCTGAAAAAATTCAAGAGAATTCTTTTAGTTTTGAGCAAGTTTTAGATAGAGAGATAGCTTTAGGAAAGAGGTATGGTAGAAAATTTTCTTTAGCTATCGTTGGAATTGATGATTATAAAACATTTTCAGAACAAGTTAATAGTGAAGCAAAAAAAGAGTTGATTCTTAGAGCCTTTAAAAAACACTTTAGAAGTACTATACGAACTACTGATGTAATATATTATGAAAATAGTGGATTATTTTATATGATTTTACCTAATTCAAATGATGTAAATATCACAGATTTAGTAAAGAGGCTATTACATGCTAAAAAAATAGATACAAGAATTATAGTAAAATTCAACTGTGGTATTGCTCACTTTTATGAGCAAGATACAAGAGACCATTTACTTTATAGAGCAAGAAAAAATTTAGAAGAAAATATTAAAGAGAATAGCTATGTTATTAAAGTTAAGTAAAAAGATAACTAAGCTCGTAGGTCAAACTAATGCAAACTATGATTTAATAAAAGAGGGTGATAAGATCTTAGTTGGTTTTAGTGGAGGGAAAGATTCCCTTACCCTTATACACACTCTAAAAAGAATGCAAAGTGTTGCACCTTTTAAATTTGAGTTTAAAGCTGTTACTATAACTTATGGTATGGGAGAACAAGTAGAATTCTTAGCTAATCATTGTAAGAAATATGAGATAGAACATGAGATAGTAGATACAGAAATTTTTGATATTTCAAAAGAAAAAATTAGAAAAAACAGCTCTTTTTGTTCTTTTGTAAGTCGGATGAGAAGAGGGTACTTATATACTCATGCCTTAGATAATGGTTTTAACAAATTAGCTCTTGGACATCATCTTGATGATGCTATGGAGAGTTTTTTTATGAACTTCTTTTACAATGGTAGTATGAGAAGTATGCCACCAGTGTATAAGGCTGAAAATGGACTCATGGTTATAAGACCACTTATTATGTGTCGAGAGCGACAACTTAGAGCATTTGCACAAGAAAATTGTGTGGATGTTATAGGTGATGAGGGATGTCCTGCTATGAGAATGGATATAAAAATGCCACATGCAAGGGAAAATACTAAAAAATTATTGGAAAAGTTAGAAGAGGAAAATCCTAAAATTTTTGTATCTATGAAAGCTGCATTCCAAAATTTTCATCCAAATACATTTTTTTCTAAAGATGATTTAGATAAAGAGTAGTTTTAACTAAACTATCTCTAAATCTCTTTTCCATCCCAAAAAATAATTTTATTTCTACCTGTTTGTTTCGCTTTATAGAGTAATTTATCTGCATTTGCAATAGTTTCATCTATAGAGTTATTGTTTGAGCGTATTTGTACACCTGCACTAAAAGTAATTTTTAGTTTTTTATCTTTGTAGATAAATTTATTTTTTGTGATGACACTTTTGATTCTAGAAACATATTTATCTAAATCTGCTTTGTCATTATAGTGTAATGCAACTACAAACTCCTCCCCACCATATCTACCTACAATATCAAGATCTCTTGTAAGTTTTAATAATAAAGAGGAGAATGTTTTAAGAATAATATCCCCACATTCGTGTCCATAGTTATCATTAACACTTTTAAAGTGATCAATATCAAAAAAGATAATTGCATAGTTTTGATTTTTTCTAATAAATTCATTTTCAAATTTTTTAATCTCTTCTTCATATGTTTTTCTATTAAGTGTACCAGTTAAAAAATCTTTTGTACTTGTAAGTTTCGCTTCTGCTAGTTCTCTTTCTAAGGTTTTAACCTTATTCTCTAAAACAATAACTTCATTTTTTCCTGTTTCTAAATTTTTACTAACACTACTCATCTCATTTTCTATAGTGATAGCTGCTTGAACAAGTTTTGTTTGAAGTTGGTTAAGTTCATCTTTTGTTGCACCAGATATTTTAATAGATTGAATTTCATCTTTAATATCTGATACATTACTTGAACCTGATTTACTACTATCAATTGCATCACTAAGATATTTGTTCATAAGACTTATAAGTCTTGCAATATCAGCAGTTTTTTGTGCTACAACTTTTTTATCAACTTCAAATCTTTTTTCAATAAACTTTTCCATCTCTTGTTGTATTGATTCTTCAAATATTAAAGAGGGAGAATCACCTATTTTTATACAAAAAGATTTTAAATCATCATTTATACTCAATGATATTGAGGGCTGTAAAGAATTTTGTATAAGTTCAGACATTTTATCAATGTTTTTTCTTGGGGATCGTAAAAGTAAGATTTCAATAATATCATGGATTGATTCAACCTCTTTTACATTACTTTGAATAATCTCTTCTTTTGAAATTTTACTTAAGAGTTCTTTGAAATAGTCACACTCACTTTGAGACAAATTCAGTTGTTGTGCTACTTTGCAATACTCTTTTTCATATTCTACTGGAGTAAAGTTTTTACCTTTTTTAGTAAGATTTAGAAGAGTTTGTTTAGAAATTTGAGAAATTGAGTCCACCATAGTTTTATCCTAGAAGTTTTTTTACCATTTCATTAATTCTTTTTCCATCTGCACTTCCACCTATTTTTTCTTTAGCTGGATTCATAATTTTACCCATATCTTTCATGGTTGTTGCACCAACTTCTGTAATAATAGCTTGTATGATAGTTTGCAGTTCATCATCAGTTAGTTGTTTAGGTAAGTAAAGTTCAAATATACCTATTTGATCTTGTTCATTTTTTACAAGATCATCTCTTGAAGCTTCTTTAAATTGGCTAATAGCTTCCTCTCTTTGTTTTATCCCTCTTTGAATAAGTTTTATAACATCTTCATCGTTTAACTCAACTCTTTGATCAACTTCAATTTGTTTAATCATAGTATTTATAGCTCGTATTGTATCTCTTTTTAAGATATCTTTTGTTCTCATAGCATCTTTTAAGTCTGACTTTAATTGTTCTTTTAACGACATAAGTTCCCTTTTAATAATAATATGAGATATTATAACAAATATAATATAGGGCTGTCCTTAATGTTAATCTTTTTAATGCTAAAATAAGAAAATCAAATATTAAGTTAAGGAGACTTTGTGAATATTAATACAGCTACAATATTAAATCTCATCTCTCCTAAAGTAAATCCTGCACTTAAAGATAAGATAGAAAGTTTAAGTGTAAATGGTAAAATTAATCTTGAAAATATCTCTAAAGATAAAGGTATACAAACCCTTCTTAGTGGTTTATTTAAAGATATTACAACTGGGGCACAGTCAAAAGAAAATATAGCATCACTTTTGCAAAATAATAAACAAAACTTTAGTTTTAAAAACCTATCTGAAGATATAAAAACTCTTATAAAGTTTATTCAAACAGATTCAACAACTAACAGTAAATTAGAAACTCAACTAGCAAGTTTAAAGTCATCCCTTATCGATATAAAAAATATAGATGAGAAAATAATAAAGTCAAATGTCTCAAATAGCGGTGTGTTTTTAGAGTCTAAATTAGCACAACAAGTGATTCCTGTGTCAAAAAATGTGGAGCAACTTCTTGCCACAATAAAAGGACAACTTAGTATCTCATCTGCGCCACTAATACAAAGTAATCTACCAAAAGATATAAAAATGGAGATAAAAAGTGCTATTGAAAATATACTTAAAGATATTAAAACACTAAAATTAGAAACCAATCCACAAAACCAATCCACACTGTTAACAAAAATAGACACACAAATAAAAGCTGTTCAACAAAATTTACAACAAAATGGGCAAAATACACTAAAAATTGAAACTCCTAAAATGGATAATATAAACACTATAGCTACTCAATTAAAAGATCAAGTAGCTGTTTTAAACGGTGCGCTTAATACAAATGGAATTCAACAACAACTCACCCAACTTCAAACAAACAGTAAAGTGGTACCAGATTTAAAATTAGAGATAAAAAATGCAGTTGAATCGCTCTTAAGAGATATTAAAAATGTTAAAGTAGAACAAAATCCTATAAAACAAATGCAAAATCTTTCAACCCTAGAAACAAAAATTTTAACTACTCAACAAAATACCACAACTCCTGTTATGAAAAATGAGATTATACCAAATATCAAAGAGCTATTTTTAAATTTAAAAGAGCAGATACTTAATAAAAATTTTGCTGAAATAAAAAGCGGTTTTACAGTATTAGAGGAAAAAGTAGCAACATTAAATGAACAAATACTAGGTTCAAAAAATATCAAAAGTGATATCTCAAATACTATGGAACAATTAAGAAGTTTTAATGTTGCTAAAACACCCCAGCAACAGCAGCTTGTATTGCAAAATATATTTAACAATACACAAGCTATCCAAACAAAAGTGGATACACTTCCTCAAGTATTATTTGAGAATAATTTAAGTAAAACAACGAATTTTATCAATGATTTAAAAATAACAGCTTCAATAATAGAGGAGTATACAAAAAACTCAAATGAACCAATTACAAAAGAATTAAAAACTATAATTGATAAAATAAATACCCAAATAGATTTCTATCAACTGTTGTCTTATTCAACAAATTCAACCCATACTTACCTTTCATTTTTACAAGATGAGATAGAGGATTCAGATATAAGGTTTAATAAAAATAATGATGAGAGTTTCTCTTGTCAAATCAATTTAAGTTTGAAAAAATATGGGGACTTGAAAATATTAATGATACTTGATAATAAAAGTAATATTAATATTAATATAGGGTTAGAACAAGAGGAGTTTAAATCCAAAGTACAAGAAAATTTACAAAAACTAAGAGTAGGGATTAATAGTATCGATTTATTATTACAAAGCTTAAATATATTTAGTCTTAATAGTAGTGAGCAGAAATCTATTAGAAATAGTTATGGAAATAGTTCTACTAACTTAAATCTTGGTTTGGATATAAAGGCTTAAATATGATAGAAAAAGAGGGTCTAAAAAAAGCAGCAGCTTTACAATACGATAAAGAGAAAGATAATGCACCTTCTGTTACAGCACATGGAAGTGGTGAAACAGCAAAAAATATAATAAAAATAGCTGAAAAAAATGGGATACCAATAAAAAAAGATGAAGACTTAGTTAATATGTTAAGTCAAATAGAGTTAAATCAAGAGATACCAGTAGAACTATATAAAGCAGTTGCTGAAATTTTTAGTTTTATTTATGGTATCTCAAATGAACACGGAGAGGGTATTGAAACAAAGTCTTTCGAGTAGTTTAACACTTTTTTATAGTACTCTTTTCCCGTATAAAAATAGGATAGATAGTAAGAAAGGAAATTTGGTTACAATTGGTATTGGTGGAAATATCGGTAATACTACAAAAATGTTTAAAAAACTTTTTTTAATGTTACAAGCTGATTGTAGATTTTTTATAAAAAGAACTTCGCCTATCTTACAAAATCCACCTTTTGGATATCTAGAGCAAAAAGATTTTCTCAATGCTATTATTGTTATACAAACTAATTTAAGTCCATATGAGTGTTTAAGGGCTTTTCAAAGATATGAGAATAGGTTTAAAAGAGAAAGAAGTTTCAAAGATGCACCTAGAACATTAGATATAGATATTATATTTTTTAACAATATCTCTATAGATAGAAAAGATTTAACAATTCCCCATAAAGGTTACAAACAAAGAGATAGTGTATTAATTCCTTTGAAATTTGTGAAAAAAAAGTAAAAATATAGTTCAATTTGATATAATAATAAAAGAAAAGGATTAATTAGATGATAATAATACCAGCTAGATTAAATAGCAGTAGATTTGAAAATAAGATATTGGTAGATATTTTAGGGTTACCTATGGTTATAAGAACTGCTAAAAGGGTAGAGGCATTAGATGATGTTGTTATCGCTACAGATTCGCAAGATGTTGTGGACTTAGCAACTAAATTTGGCGTAAAAGCAATCATGACATCTAGTACACATCAAAGTGGTACAGATAGAATAAATGAAGCTGCTAAACTTTTAGATTTAGATGATAAGGAAGTTGTTATAAATGTACAGGCAGATGAGCCATTTATAGAGCCAGAAGTTGTGCAAGCTATTATTGATGAAGTAAAAAAATTAGATACTAATCACTTTGCAATGGTAAGTTGCTATAAGGATATAAGTTCAGAGATGGCAGATGATCCTAACCATGTTAAAGTAGTTTGTGATGATTGTGGGGATGCTATTTATTTTTCAAGAGCAAAAATACCTTATCACAGAGATCACTATAATAATACAAAATATAAAGGGCATCTAGGAATTTATGGTTTTACTAAAAAGAGTTTAAATGAATTTTGTTCACTAGAGAGTTCAATTTTAGAACAGACTGAAAAACTAGAGCAACTAAGAGCTATATCTAGTGGTAAAAAAATAAATATGGTAAGGGTTGAATCTCAAAGCTTTGGGATTGATACAAAAGAGGATTTAGAAAATGCTTTGGAAATTTTCAAGGTAAAATAGGAATTGTGATGGATAAAAATTTTTTAAAATATATCAATGTCCTTTATGTGGAAGATGAAAGTGATGTAAGAGAATTAACATCAAATATTTTAAGCAAGTTTTTAAGTAATGTAGTACAGGCTGAAAATGGTAAAGAGGGTTTAGAGTTATTTCAAAAGCATAATAATACCCCTGATAGTGAATTTAAAATAGATCTTATAATTACAGATATTAATATGCCAAAAATGAATGGGTTGGAGATGATAAGAGAGATTCATAACTTTGATTATTCAATTCCAACTGTTATAACAACTGCACATAGTGATGCAGATTTTTTAAAAGAGGCAATTCAACTGAGAGTTAGAGGATATGTTACAAAACCTTTAAAAATAAATGATTTAATAGATACTATTAGTATAGCAGTAGAGCCAAAATATTTAAAAGATCAACTAGAGGTTTTAAATAAACAGTTATCTTTAGAGGTTGAGGAGAAAACGCTAGAATTACGATCCATTTTAGACTCTCAAGAAAATATGATACTTGTTTTCAATGAGTATAATGTATCTTCTGCAAATAAAACATTTTTAGAGTTTTTTAAATTAGAAACTATTGAAGATTTTATTGCAAATAACAAACCAATAAATAACTACTTTATCGAGGAAGAAGAGTATTTTTATACAAAAGAAAATGACTGGATATCTGAAATAATGAAGTTAGAGGATATGAAAAGGGTAGTTCGCATTAAAAATGCTTCAAATGAAGATAAAATTTTTAGAGTAGATATTAAAACATTCTTTTATGAAACAAAACATTATGTTGTATCTTTTACTGATATAACTGAACTAAAAGAATACACATATGAGTTACAATACAGAGCAACTCATGATAGTTTAACAAAATTGTATAATAGACAAAAACTAAACGAAGAACTTTCAAAAGAGATATTAAGAGAAAACAGATATCAACATAACTTATCTATTTTAATGTTTGATATTGATAACTTTAAAAATATTAATGACACCTATGGTCATGATGTGGGAGATGTGGTACTAATAGACTTATCAAATATCTTAAAAGGTAGTATAAGAGCAACTGATTACGCTGCAAGATGGGGTGGTGAAGAATTTATGGTATTGTTACCAGAAACCTCAATAGATGAAACAACAAGACTTGCTAATGAGTTACGGGAAAAGATAGAAACTTATCAACCTGATAATATTGACCTACCAATTACGATTAGTATTGGAATTGCAGAGTTTATTCCCAATGAAAATACAAGAGATGATTTTATAAAAAATGTAGATATAGCTCTATATCAAGCAAAAAGAACAGGAAAAAACAAAGTGATAAAATATGAAAAACAATAAAATACAATCAAAAATAATAGCTGGAAAATATAAAAATAGAGCACTAGAATTACCATCATTAGAGGTGACAAGAAGTTCTAAATCTATTTTAAAAGAATCTTTCTTTAATGTTCTTCAATTTGATATTATTGATACTATATTTATAGAAGCTTTTGGTGGTAGTGGCGCAATTGGACTAGAAGCACTTAGTCGTGGTGCAAAGCAAAGTTATTTTTGTGAGTTTGATAGAAACTCCTATAAAGTATTAACTCGAAATTGTGAAAATATTGATAAAGAAAATACTACAACAATATTTGGTGATACATTTATAAAAACACCTTCAATAATAGAACAATTAAAAAATAGTAATGATGAGATTATACTTTATATTGATCCACCTTTTGATTTTAGAGATGGGATGGAAAAGATTTATGACAAAACATTTGATATGGTAAAAAACATCACAAATGAGAATGTACTATTAGTAACATTTGAACATCTCTCAACTATAGAGATGCCTGAAATTTTAGGTAAATTTACAAAACAAAAAACAAAAAAATTTGGAAAAAGTGCTTTAACATACTATTATGTATAAATTTGCTCTTTATACTTTACTTTTTGTTATAGGGGGAGTTTTTTTTCTCCCTTTTATCTACACTTTTTCCCCTTATGAATTAGACCCAAGCTCTATTCTTTTAGCTCCTAGTTCTGAACATATTATGGGAACGGATAGATTAGGAAGAGATATTTTTGCACGAATTTTAAATGGTGGTCAAACATCACTTATAATAGGCTTTGCAAGTGCAATAATTGCCTCGTTAATTGGATTGATTGTTGGTATTAGTGCGGGGTATTTTAAAGGGTACTATGATAAAACTATCACTATTATTATAGATCTATTTTTAACATTTCCTACCTTCTTTCTTCTTTTAGCACTTGTTAGTTATATGGAAGCAAATATTACTATACTTATTATTGTATTATTTATAACAGGATGGATGGGTATGGCTAGGATGATTAGAAGTGAAAGTTTTGCTATAGCAAATAAGCCATTTATTAAGATACTTAATCTTACAAATGTATCAAAAACAAAAATTATATTGAAATATTTTGCACCACTTTTAGCACCTATTTTTTTAGTATCATTTACTTTTGGAGTAGGTGGTGCAATACTCGCAGAGTCTGGACTGAGTTTTTTAGGACTTGGTGTAAATCCACCTCAAATGAGTTGGGGAAGTTTACTAGCAGATGGAAAAGAAGTTATAGAGATAGCCTGGTGGGTAAGTTTTTTTCCTGGTTTATTTATTTTTATTATCACTTTTTGTCTAATGCAAATTGCTGATTATTTACAGCAAAAAGCAAACTCAAAAAATATAATAAACTAAGCTATTTAGTGTTAAACTTATAAATTAAAAGGATTTTTATATGCAGTCAAATAAAAAAATAACGCTCATAATCTTTACAATGGTTTCAGCACTTATCATTGTAATAGTTGCACTTGTTGCTTTAGGTTCACGAGAAAATAGTTACGAGGGTGCAAAAAAGCGTGCCTATCTTGCTGCACAAACTGTAAAGCAGTCACTTACTGCACATATGATTAATGGAAATATGCACCAAAGTGATGTTTTTTTAACAGGTATGAGTCAAGTAGAGGGGATTCAAAGTCTTTGGGTGGTACGTTCTGATACTGTAAATAACCAATTTAATGACGGTAAACCAAAGATGCCTCCAAAAGACGCAATAGATAAATATGTTCTAAAAAATGCAGTTGAAAAAATAGAGATTAATGAAACACTACAAAGTGCAGGTTTAAGGATTACAATCCCTTATATTGCATCTTCACATGATAAGCCAAATTGTTTAAGTTGTCATAATGCTAAAGAGGGAGAAGTTTTAGGAGCTATCTCTTTAAAGTTTGATATTCAAGATGATAGAATCTCAAGTATTGTTACTCTTCTTAAAATTATAGGTACTTCAGCTATTTTTTTAATTATCATACTCATTTTTATAAGTAGAAAAATAAAACCTTACACCTCCTCTTTTGATACAATGATAAAAGTACTTAAAAAAGTACATGAGGGTAACTATTCTATTCGTGCAACAGGAGCAAAACTTGAGGAAGATAAAGAAGCTTTCAAATGGCTCAATGAAACAATAGAAAAACTTGAAACAGTTCTTACTGGTATTGAGCATAACCTAACATCTTTTGTTCACAATAGATCAACAAATATTAATAATGATAAGCTACTTAGTGCTCAAGAGATTATTGAAGATATCTCAGAGATATATACTTATAAAAAAACTATAGAGACTGATCTTAGCAAAGAGGATATCTATTTTAGACTCACTCAAGTGTTAAGAGATAGATTAAAGATTCAAAAATTTTGTATCTTTGAAAATGATTTGATAAAAGGGAATAGAACTATAGTATTTCAAAATGAAGAGATGACACCTTGTTGTTTTGTTGATAAAAATGTAAAAGAGGCGTGTCGAGCAGAACGAACAGACACGGTAGTTGTATCAAAAAACTTTCCTCAACTTTGTAGAGCTGCACAGTGTGGAGAAGATAAAGACTATTTATGTATCCCGTTTATGATAAATGATCAAAAAAGTGTAACTGTACATATTGTTTGTGATGATAAAGAGTGTATGCAACATTCAAATTATCAAATAGGTATTATTAAAAAGTATTTAGAAGAGACAAAACCTATTTTAGAAAGTCGAATACTTATGGATATTTTAAAACAAAGAAGTTTAGTAGATGGTCTTACAGGACTTTATAATAGAAAATACTTAGATGACTTTATTGAGAACTCTATGCCTTCTGAGATAGATAAGGGTACAACTTATGCAATTATGTTCTTAGATATTGATTATTTTAAGATGGTAAATGATACTTACGGACATGATGCTGGGGATGCTATTTTACAAAAGTTATCTCAAACTATGAAAGAGTTGATTAGTACAAAAGATTTTATTATCCGTTTTGGTGGTGAAGAGTTTGTGATTATATTAAGAGACCCAACTGAAGAGAGTGCTTATGAGTTAGCAAAGAATATTAATGAAGAGTTTTCTAAAATTGTGTTTAACTTTAACAATGAAAGTTTCTCAAAAACTTTAAGTGTAGGATACTCTTTTGTCCCAGAAGATACAACTCAAATATGGAAAGCGATAAAATATGCAGACTTAAGTCTTTATGAAGCTAAAGATACAGGGCGAAATAAAGTAGTAAGATTTAAAAAAGAGTTACTTAAAAATGGAGATAAACAAGAGTATTAAATTTTAGTTAATACTCTATCTAAAAGCTTTGTAGAAAGTATTCTTTTTGCAAAGCCAAGAATATAAGTAGCTTTTGTTATATAGTATCGTGGGTTTATATTTTTTGAGAGTATAATTCTTTCAACTTTTTTAGCAACTGCAATAGCTGGTAAATTAAAAGGTACTTCACTTTTATTTGCCGCTAAATTCTTATAATACAACTCTTTAAATCTTGAATTGTCAATATCAATATTTTCTTTAGTTTTTATAATGGCATTTTTTCTGAAATCACTTGTAACTGGGCCTGTATTTAAAACTGTAATTTGTATATTTGTGTCTTGTAGTTCTAATCTTAAAGTATCGGTTAATCCCTCTATGGCATATTTGCTAGCATTGTATGCACCTCTTAGTTTTAAACTAATAATACCTAATACTGAACTATGTTGAATGATTTTCCCATACCCTTGTTTTTTCATGATTGGCAATACTTGAGATGTAACTTCATGAAGTCCAAAAACATTTGTTTCAAACTGCTCTTTTAAAACTTCGGTTGTCACATCTTCTAAAGCTCCTGGTTGTCCAAAGCCAGCATTATTAAATACTATATCTAAAGTTCCATTTGTTTTGTTTAGTATAGATTTTAAAGTATTTTGAATAGTTTCTTTTTTAGTTACATCCAATAAAAAAGCATCAAATCCCAACTCTTGTAACATAGTTACATCTTTTTGTTTTCTAGCAGTTGGAAACACTTTATATCCTTGTTGCTTAAGATAAATTGCTGTTTGTAGTCCAATTCCTGTAGAACAGCCAGTAATAAGTATAGTTTTGTGATCCAAACTATATCCTTCAAGTTGATTTTCGATATTATACCTAATGGATATAAAAGATATGTTAGAGAAAGAAGTGAGGTTAAGAAACTGTCACACTGAGCTTAGTTTTGATAAACCTGATCCTTTGATCATAGCACGAAAATATAATGATGAATATATAAGTTTAATCTGTGCATTATTTGCTTATGGAAATGCAAGTAAAATAGTGGAATTTTTAAGTTCATTAAACTTTTCACTTTTAGAATGCAATGAAGAAATCATAAAAAAAGAGTTGCAAAATCACTATTATAGATTTCAAAACACACAAGATATTAGTAGTTTTTTTATTGCAATTAAGAGATTAAAACAAAAAGATAGTTTAGAGAATATCTTTAAAAAAGGGTATTTAAAAGAAGCTAATATCTTAGAAGGGATAGCTTCAATTATACAAAGTGTATTAGAAGTTTATGAGTATTATAGCGAAGGATACAAATTTTTAGTTGGAACCCCACCAAAAAGAGATAAACAAGGTGTAATTAAACATATAGGAAACTCACCATACAAAAGATACAATATGTTTTTACGATGGATGGTAAGAGCTGATTGTCTTGATATGGGATTGTGGAAGAGTATAGATAAAAAAGATTTGATACTCCCTTTAGATACTCATACTTTTAAAGTGTCTCAAAAGCTTGGGCTTCTAACTCGTAAAACTTACGATTTAAAGTCAGCAATACTAATAACAAAAAAACTACAAGAGTTTGATAAAGAAGATCCTATTAAATATGATTTTGCATTATATAGATTAGGGCAAGAAAGAATCTATTAATTATCTTTTATAATTTTAAACCTAATCTCAAATAAAGCACCATTATTTTGATTTTTCACTTCAATCTCTGCTTCATGCTCATCTAGTATTTTTTTAGCTACATTAAGACCAATTCCTATACCATGGGAAAGTTTAGTACTTATAAATGGTTCAAAGATATCTTCAATAATATCTTCATTGATACCACCTGCATTATCTTGAAATGTTACTTTAATTGTATTATCATCTGAACTAATATTAATAGATAATTTTCTTTTTTCATAATTATCAATTTTTACAAGTTCATCTAAAGCATTATTAATGATTATTGTCCAAACTTGTTCAATTTTTTGTTTATTGAGATAGGTAAAAAACTGGTATTTTTCTTTATCTGCTGTTTGTATATCAAACAGTTCATCATTTATATATATTTTAGATATATGTTTTGAGCGATTATTAATTAATCGAAGTATTGTTATAAGAGTTGAATAGAGATTTGATTTCTCTTTAACTGATGAAGTTACTTGAGACATCTCTCTCATTGATTCTACGATATTACTAATTCTATTTACCCCATCAGCAATTTTTTTATTATCTAAAAGAAGTCGAGTTTTTAATTCACTTGTAGGCATATCATCTATATCAAATTTACTCATCTCATTTGTCCCCTTGATGTATGTTAAAGGGGTATTTATCTCATGAGTTATACCAGCAGCCATCTGTCCAATTGTTAAAAACTTTGTATTCCTTTCTATATCTTTTTCATGTTCATTGTGTTGTTGAAAAATAATAGTTTCATATCGTTTATTAAAAAAATAATACCCTATTAAAATAATTAACAATACTAATATTAAAAAAGTTGTTAAGATACTATGTTTTATATAATCTAACTCTATTATACTAAAGTCAGATATTTTCTTAAATGTTATAATGTAACCCATTTTTTTATCATCAATATCTTTAAGAGTATAGGTTGTAATAATATGTTCATTATTTTTATCAATCATATAGTTTTTGTTATTTATATATTTTGCTATACCATTTGTCTGTAATGTTTTTATGGTATTTTCGTTAGGTGTACTCATTGAAACATAATAATTATCAATAAATAAAGGGTAATATGGTTTTGTAATCTGTTTTGTATAAGACTCATCAACAATAAAGACAGTTTCGACATTTTTTTGTTTTAGCTTATGATGTAAACTATTAAAATGTGTTATTATCTCAAATATACCTATAAATTTATCTTTGTCATATATAGGTACCATTGACTTCAGGGTCATTGCGTATTTTCCTGTACTTATAGTTGACATAGTTTTAGGTTTCTTTATCATTTTTGCAATATCAGCTCTTGCCTCAAGCATATTATCACCATATTTATCTGTCCAACTTCTATAAAAGCTTTTACCCTCTTTATCAATGATTTGAAACCATATATTTTTATAAGTAGTGGTATTTTGGAGTTTTTCAGAAAACTCCTTTAATTTTATGGTACTGTTGTCATCTATTTTTAAAGCATTTATAATATTTTGATCATTCGATAAAGAAAGGGCAATAAATAGCATAACCTCTTTTTTGTTTTCAAGAAGAATTTTTATCTCATTTGTCATGTTATTTGTATAGTTTTGATATCGAGTATCAAGCAAGTTGGCTACTTCACTATCATTTATCATTTTAGAAGCAATAAATGCGCAAAAAATAGATATCAAAACACCAAATAGTATATACTTACCTTGCCTTGTGTTAATGTAGGTACTTCTCAACTTAGTCAATAGGGTCATTTTATTCCTTATACTATATTTTATCATATTGACTATAAAGAATTAAATATTTTATAGTATAATTCTTTCAATTCAAAATTAAGGTTAATTAATGAAACAAATAAGTTTAATAGTGCTCTTAAGTGCAAGTTTTCTCTACGGTGGTTTTTTTGATTCAGTAAAAGAGTATTTACCAAAAGAAGAAACTACAAAAAGTACAACAACAAATACTAGTAACAATGCAACAACTAACTTACTTAGTAGTATTACAGGTGCAACGGATTTATCGACTAAACAAGCTACAGGAACTGTAGGGACATTGATGCAATATGCAAAATCAAATATGACTAATAGTGAATATTCAACTGTTACAAAAGATGTACCTGTTTTAAATACTTTAGGAAACAGTGGTAGCTCTTCTATGCTAACCTCTTTAACTAATAGTGCAATGTCAAGTGAAATGGTTACAAGTACATTAAAAACTATGGGAGTTGACCCAGCTATAGTGCAAACTGTTATCCCTATAATTATTAATTATGCAAAACAGTATGGAAGTGATGAGTCAGGTTCTATTCTCTCAAAAAGTTTTTCTGGACTTTTAAACTAAAACTATTGCATTAATAAGCGGTTAATATTTAATTTAATAAGCATTAACCTAAATCTCTTATAATTTTATAAATAAAATATAAGGGGTTCAAAATGAACAAAAAAACAATCTTAAGTTTAGCAGCAGCTATAGTATTATCAACAGCAGCATTTGCATCATGTCAAAATAGTAATATGAGTAAAGGCTGTAAAGCTAACTCTTCTAGTTGTATGATGAAAAAAGGTTCATCTTTTAAAAAACATGGTAGTATTTCACATATGGTTATGATGCTCGACTTAACAGATGAGCAAAGAGATAAAGTAAGAGATATTATCAAATCATCTTATGCTAATATGCCAAAACAAAGTGATGCTTTTACTGATAATAGTTTTGATAAACAAAAATTTATAGAGATTTCTAAAGAAAAAAGAGAACTTAGAATGAAAAATAAAGCAGATACAATTGAAAAAATCTATGCTTTACTAGATGATACTCAAAAGAAAGATTTAAAAACTATGGTTGACATGAGAGAAACCATGAAAAAAAATACGAAAAATAAAATGATGAGAAAGGGTAGTTGTAATGATAAAAATTGCAATGGTAGAGGATGATTTCGAACTAGCAGATGTTTTAACACAATATTTAAAGAAGTTTAATATTGAAGTTGATAACTTTGAAGATCCATTTTTAGCATTAAGTAGTTTATCAATACATCACAAAGAGTATGATCTAGTTATATTAGATCTTACTCTTCCTGGTCTTGATGGATTAGAGGTATGTAAAGAGTTAGTTACAAAATATGACTTACCAATTATTATCTCTAGTGCTAGAAGTGATATAACTGATAAAGTTACAGCTTTAGAGTTAGGTGCTGATGATTACTTACCAAAACCATATGACCCTAGAGAATTAGAGGTGCGTATTAAAACTATTTTACGACGCCACAACAAAGAGATTCAAGTAACGCCGTCCAAAACAAAAGAGATATTTCAACTTGATGAAGAGAAGCAAGAGATAACTAAAAATGGTGTTTATATAAAACTCACACAAGCAGAGTATCAAATCATGTCTTTAATGTGCAAAAGAAAAGGTTTTATCATATCAAGATATGATATTCTAGAAAACAGTGAACTTTTTTCTAGTGATGAACAAAGTGGTTCAATCGCAGTTATCATCAATAGAATACGAAATAAAATAGAAGATGATCCAAAACATCCACAATACCTTACAACTATTAGAGGGATGGGATATAAGCTAGTAGAATGAAAATAAATAAAAACTCAATACTTTTTACAATCACAATTACATTTATCATATCAATATTTTTTATGTTGATAAGTTTTATTATTCTTTATGAAAACTCACAAAAGAGTACTCAAGAGTTTATGTTTAAACGCTCTATTGATGTATCTAAAACTATTTTAAGAGAGTGTAGAGGTGGCGTAGTTACCGAAGATTTAATTGGGCATCTTCAACGGATGGATTTTTCTATGTTTATTGATAAAAAAGAACAAGAAGAGTTACTGAATAATAAACGAATAATTATTTTGATGGAAAAGCAAAAAAGATATTCAATGATAGCATTATTAAAGCTTGATGGTAAATACTATGCTCATGTTCAAACACCAAACTTAGATGTTTTAGTGAAAGACAATATTGATATACCAGACAATAAAATCACACTTATTATAGTAGCTATATCAGTTGTATCATTATTTATACTTTTATATCTTCTAACTTTAAAGAAACTATTAAAAGTGAATGTTCTAAAAGATAAGGTGAAGCATTTAGCAAATGAAAACTTTGATATAGATTGTGCCACAGAACATCAAGATGAGATATCACAACTTTCAAATGAGTTCCACAAAACTGCAAATAAATTAAAACTCTTAAAAGAATCAAGAGATATTTTTATTCGAAATATTATGCATGAGCTAAAAACTCCTATTATAAAAGGGAAGTTTCTAACGCAACTAGAACAATCTTCAGAAAATCAAAATAAAATGGAAAAAGTATTTTATAGATTAGAGTCTTTGATAAATGAGTTTGCTACAATAGAACAACTTATCTCCTCACGAAAAGCCTTAGAAAAAAAATCTTACTTTATAGAAGATATAGTTGATGATGCTATTGATATTTTGATGTGTGAAGAGGAAGAGGTGAGTGTAAACCTGAATCATACAAAAATCAATGTAGACTTTAAACTCTTCTCTATAGCTATTAAAAACTTGATAGACAATGGGATAAAACACTCAACAAATAAAAAAGTAACAATAGAAACAATAGATGATCAAATAGTATTTAAAAACGAAGGAAAACAATTACAATATCCATTAGAAAAGTATTTTGAGCCATTTTTTAAAGGTGATGATGTAAAATCAAATCAAAGCTTTGGACTAGGGCTTTATATAATCAATAATATTTTAGATGCCAATGATTTTGAGCTAAAATACCAATATGATGTTGGTGTAAACCATTTTATAATAGTAAAAAAGATGAATAAAAATAAATGTTAAAAATATCATTTAAAAATCTTACAACAGATTTTCAATTGCTTTTGAACTCAATAGAGTCCTTACAAAGTGGGGCTATCTTTGAGTTTGAACTTACTGATAATAATTTTGACTTTAAAGCTCTTGTTGATTTGGCACAGATATTATATTGCAAACTATTGCCTCCTAAAATATTAGAAAATAGTTCTATTATCTCATTAAAAAAACTCCACAAAGAGAACTCATTTCATAATGATTCTGGAGATGTTGAGGAAAAGTATGGGATAGATTCCTCTTTTGCTACAATTGATAAAAACTCTCAACCAACATTTTTAGTTCATTATCTAAAGGCATTACAAAGTGTTGATGTGGATAAAAGAACTAGAATATTAAATCTTGGAGTCAATAGTGGTGAAGAGTTTGAAACTATCAAAAAATATTCAAAAAACTTTGCAAACTTAGAGCTTGTAGGAGTTGATTATTGTAAAACTGCCATACAAAAGGCCAAAGAGATATTTAAAGATGATTCAAATACACTCTTTTTAGAAGGTGATATCAATAGACTAGAAGAGTTAAGTCTGGGTAAATTTGATCTGATTATCACTATAGGGACACTGCAAAGTACCAATATAGATTTCAATAAAACTTTTATGAATATTGTACAAAACTATCTAAACAAAGATGGTGCAATGATTATGGGATTTCCAAACTGTCGCTGGATTGATGGAGAGATGATATATGGTGCAATGGTAAAAAACTACAACTATTCAGAACTTTCAAATCTCTACAAAGATGTAAATTTTTGTAAAAAATACCTCCAACAAAAGAAGTTTAGAGTTACTATTACAGGGAAAGATTATATATTTTTAACAGCAACTTCTATTAAGTAACAATTTATTTGATTGAGTATAGACTATTGTTATGAATACTCAGAACACAAATACTAACCCTTTATGGGGAGATGAGACGCAAAAAAGTTTAAATAATTTTAATATAGGTATTGAAACTATGCCTGATGATTTTATAAAAGCATATGCTTATTTGAAAAAGTGTTGTGCTATTGTAAATAACAGTTGTGGAAAACTAGAAAAGCAAAAATCACAACTCATTATTCAAGTATGTGATGAGATTATCCAAAACAAACATACAGAACAATTTCCTTTGCATATATGGCAAACGGGAAGTGGTACACATACTAATATGAATCTTAATGAAGTGATAGCAAATAGGGCCACGCAATTAGATAGTAGTATACATATTCATCCAAATGATGATGTAAATATGTCCCAAAGTAGTAATGATACTTTTCCAACAGCTATGAAGATAGCTACAACACTTCAAATACCTGCACTTTTAGAAGCAATAGATACACTTATCCAAAGCTTTCAAACAAAACAAAAAGAGTTTGAAGGGATAGTAAAAGTAGGGCGAACACATCTTCAAGATGCTGTACCACTTTTTTTAAGCGATGAGTTAAGTGGGTATATTTCTATGTTGGAACACTCAAAATCACAAATACAAGATACACAAAAATATACCAATGAACTCCCAATAGGAGCAACTGCTGTTGGAAATGGGATAAACACTCCTGAGAATTTCTCACAACAAGTGTGTGATGAACTTAATAGCTTACTTCAAACACAGTTTATCTCCCATCCAAACAAGTTTCATTCACTTACCTCACACGATAGTGAAACATTTTTAAGCGGTGCTTTAAATGCACTTGCAACAAATATGATGAAAATAGCGAATGATATACGCTGGTTAAGTAGTGGTCCAAAATGTGGGCTAGGGGAGTTGACAATTCCTGCAAATGAAAAAGGTAGCTCCATAATGCCAGGAAAAGTAAATCCAACACAAGCAGAAGCTATAACTATGATAGCAGTTCAAGTGATGGGAAATCATACAACTATAAGTGTAGCTGCTAGTCAAGGGAATTTTGAACTCAATGTCTTTAAGCCTGTGATTATCTATAACCTTTTACAGTCAATTACACTTTTAACTGATGGTATAAATTCATTTTCAAAAAACTGTATAGATGGATTGGGTGTAAATAAAGATAAAATAGAAGAGAATCTCAATAATGCCTTTATGTGTGCAACAGCTTTAAATCCACATATAGGATATAAAAACTCAGAGAAGATAGTACAGTTCGCTTATGAAAATAATCTCACACTCAAAGAATCAGCACTTCAATTGGCTTTGTTAAGTGAAGAGGAGTTTGATAAATATATGGTTGTTAAAGATATAGCGAAGTGTCGTAAGTAAAAGTTACTCATCCCCATTTTTATAAAAATTCTCTAAAATCAAACTATCGGTAATTTGGTTTTTAAACAACGCATCTTCATGTTGTTGTTTTAAAAACTTATTTTCCTCTTTTAGTGAGATATATTGTGCATCAAGTTTATTTATATCTTTACTTACATAGTAGATATTGTTTTGTAAAAAAATTTTTGGCATAAAAAATACAAGAGTGATGATAAGGGCGGAAAAAACCATAAAAAGTGCTTTTTTAGGAGTCAAATTTAAATATCCTCATTTTTGAGCTTCTACTTCTTGGATTTTGTTTTATCTCTTGTGGTGTGGGAGTGATTGGTTTTTTTGTAATCACTTTCCCTTGTTGATGATTGTTTCCACAAGTACATCGCATCACTTGAGGGGGACAGATACATTTTTGAGTCCATTTTTTAAAATAATTTTTTACTATTCGATCTTCTAGGGAGTGAAAAGAGATGATAGCTACTGTTGTACCTTTAAAGTTTGAAGATTCTATTTTATCAAATAGCTCTTCTAAAACACCTAGTTCGTTGTTTACCTCTATTCGTATCCCTTGAAAAGGTAGTGTTGCTGGGTGCAGTTTCCCTTTAAACATATTTTTACTCAAAAATTGTGCTAACTCTTTACTGCTTGTAAAAGGTCTGTTTTGAACAATAAGAGATGCTACTTTTTTATACTCTTTTACTTCCCCATAGTTTCTAAAGATATCTTCTAATTGGTTTTGAGAGTAGTTGTTGACTACTTCGTTGGCACTTAAGTGTTGATTTTGATCCATTCTCATATCAAGAGTATCACCATCAAATCCAAAGCCTCTATCATTTTTATCAAGTTGTAAAGAAGAGACACCAATATCAGCTAATATCCCAACAATATTTTTATCTTTAAAGGAATCAATTACATCTTTAAAATTTCCTTTATTGAAAATGACTCTATCTGAAAATTTTTCTAACCTTTTTTTAGAAAAAGCTAACGCTTCATCATCTTGGTCATTACAGATAAGTTTGATATTTGGATTTGACTCTAAAATCCCTTCAGAGTGCCCACCATATCCTAAAGTACAATCGATGATATACCCATCTTTTAAATCTTTAAAAGTATCTATTACTTCGTTAAACAGTACTGGTATGTGGGGTATTTGATTCTCATTCAAGGGTTAATCCTATTTAATGTTTTTATTTGGTATCATATCAAAATATTAATTAAAGGTGCTTACAGTATGCTTGATAAGAAAATAGTTCATCACTTAGCAAAAATTTCACTTGCATTATTCAGAAAAAACTTTTTTGGTATTTATCACGGTTCTATTTCAAAAAAGATAGACCATCAAAAATTTATCATTAATAAAAAAGATGCAATATTTGATGAGATAGAAGAAGCTACGCTTTGCCAACTCTCTATGAATATCCATGATTATAGTTGGGATTTAGCAAGTGTGGATGCTGTTATCCATAGTTCAATCTATACCCAAATTCATGAAGCAAAATATATCTCATGTGGAATGCCCCCATACACAACAGCCTACGCACTTGAACATGACACTATAGTGTGTGAAGATTATTTTGGGAAAATGACTTTTGATAAAATAACAGTCTATGACCCAGGTGATTTTGAAACTTGGTATGATAGAAACTTCATAGAGGTTCCAAAGCTACTAAAAGAAACACCTAACAATGTTATAGTAATAAGAGGTGTTGGTGTTTATGTATACGATAGAGATATGAATAACCTTGTAAAAAAAGTAGCTATTTTAGAGAGTAGTTGTAGAATATTGGCTTTAAAATCACTATGTAAGCTTGATGAGCCACTAGGATTATAGTCAAAAGTGTTACTTTATTACATACATTAACACTTTTAGTGTCTCAATATGTAACTATTTTACTCAATAATATCACTTCTCAAAGAAATTACTTCAATACAAATATAACATAAGTGTATTTTGCTAGAATTGTAACTGAAATAAAATTTACCAAAAGGACTTGATATTATGAGTTTAGTTGCAAATTATAAAGCACACACAGAAGAAAGAGCAAAGCTAGGTGTTCCACCATTAGCTTTAAGCGCAGAACAAGTGGTAGAACTTGTTGAATTATTAAAAGCATCTCCAATAGTAGAGACAGAATATGTTATGGATATGTTTGAAAACAAAATTCCAGCTGGTGTTGATGATGCAGCTTATGTAAAAGCAGCATTTTTAAATGATGTAGTTCAAGGAAATGTATCTTGTGATGCAATATCTCCAATTAAAGCTTGTGAGATTTTAGGAAGAATGTTAGGTGGATTTAATGTAACTCCACTTGTAGAAGCACTTAAAATTGATGCTGTAGCAGATGTTGCAGCTGAGCAATTAAAAAATACATTACTTGTATATGATGCATTTAATGATGTAAAAGCTTTAATGGATGCTGGAAATGCAAAAGCTAAAGAGGTAGTTGAATCTTGGGCAAAAGCAGAGTGGTTTACAAACAAGCCAGAGCTAGAGAAAGAGATTACATTAACTGTTTACAAAATCCCTGGTGAAACAAATACAGATGATTTATCACCTGCTAGTGAAGCATTTACAAGAGCAGATATTCCACTTCATGCGAACTCAATGTTAGGTTCAAAAATGGAAAATCCACTTGAAACTATGGCATCTTTAAAAGAAAAAGGAAATCCATTAGTATATGTTGGTGATGTTGTGGGGACTGGTTCAAGTAGAAAATCAGGTATTAACTCTGTTCAATGGCACATGGGACAAGATATTCCAGGTATCCCAAACAAAAGAACAGGTGGTGTTGTAATAGGTAATATTATTGCTCCTATTTTCTTTAACACTGCAGAAGATTCAGGTTGTTTACCACTTGAAGCAAATGTTGATGAGTTAGAAACTGGTGATATTATTACAGTAAAACCTTATGATGGTGTGATTGAAAAAGCAGGGAAAGTTGTAAGTGAATTTAAACTAAATCCAAATACAATCACAGATGAGATGAGAGCAGGTGGAAGAATTCCACTTATAATTGGAAAAGGATTAACTGCAAAAGCTAGAGAAGCTCTAGGTATGCCTGCTTCTGATATGTTCTTAACTCCTGATCAACCTGATGATGATGGAAAAGGATTTACACTAGCACAAAAAATGGTTGGTAAAGCTTGTGGAATGACTGGTGTTAAACCAGGTGTTTATTGTGAGCCAATAGCTACAACTGTGGGAAGTCAAGATACAACAGGTCCTATGACAAGAGATGAGATAAAAGAACTTGCTGCACTTTCTTTTGGTGCTGATTTTGTTCTTCAATCATTTTGTCATACGGCTGCTTATCCAAAACCAGCAGATATTCAGTTACAACATACATTACCAGAATTCTGGACAAGTAGAAAAGGTTTTATCTTAAGACCAGGAGATGGTGTTATCCACTCATGGTTAAATAGACTTTGTTTACCTGATACAGTTGGAACTGGTGGAGATTCACATACAAGATTCCCTATTGGTATCTCATTTCCAGCTGGATCTGGACTTGTTGCGTTTGCAGGGGTAACTGGTATGATGCCACTTACTATGCCAGAATCAGTTCTTGTGAAGTTTAAAGGGACAATGCAACCAGGAATCACTTTAAGAGATATGGTAAATGCTATCCCTCATCAAGCTATCAAAGATGGTTTATTAACAGTTGAGAAAAAAGGTAAGAAAAATATTTTTGCTGGTAGAGTTTTAGAGATTGAAGGTCTTGAAGATCTTAAATGTGAGCAAGCATTTGAGCTTTCTGATGCATCTGCTGAAAGATCTGCAGCTGCTTGTACAGTTAAACTTAACAAAGAACCAATTGCAGAGTATTTAGAGTCAAATGTTGTATTAATTGATGAGTTAATAGCTCAAGGGTATGAAGATAAAGCAACACTTCAAAGAAGAAGAGACAAAATGCAAGCATGGTTAGATAATCCAGAGTTAATGGAAGCTGATCCAGATGCACAATATGCTGCTGTTATAGAGATTGATATGGATAAAATTACTGAACCAATTTTAGCATGTCCAAATGATCCAGATGATGTAAAAACATTAACAGAGATTCATGAAGCAGGTCTTAGAACAGAAATTGATGAAGTATTTGTTGGTTCTTGTATGACTAATATTGGACTTTTTAGAGCTTTAGGTGAAGTTTTAAGAGGTGAAGGTCAAGTGCCTACAAAACTATGGGTATGTCCTCCAACAAAAATGGATGAGAAAACACTTCAAGAAGAGGGTTACTACTCTGTATTTGGTATGGCAGGAGCTAGAACTGAGATACCTGGTTGTTCTTTATGTATGGGTAACCAAGCTGCCGTTGCACAAAATGCATTTGTATTCTCAACATCTACAAGAAACTTTGATAATAGACTTGGAAAAGGGAGTCAAGTTTATCTTGGATCTGCTGAGCTTGCTGCTGTTGTTGCACTTAAAGGTAAATTACCAACAGCTGCAGAATACATGGAGATTGTACCAAACAAAATTAAGCCAGAGATGACAGATGAAGTTTATAAATATCTAAACTTTAATAAAGTTAGTAAAGATGAACTCTCTGCAATGGTTCAATAATAAAACTAAAATTAGTTAATGTAATTAAAAGCCCTACTAGAGATAGTAGGGCTTTTTTTATTCCAAAAAATTCGTTACAATAGTAAAATAATCTTAATAACTGTATAGGAAAAGGTATATCATGCAACATCTTGTAGAGCAAAACTGGCATAGTATCTCATCTGATGAGATTATAGAGATTTTTCAAAGTGACATTAATGATGGATTAGGACCATTAAGTATAAAACATAAAGAGGAACAGTTTGGTAAAAACATCCTTGAAAATAAAAAAAGAGCTTCTCTACTAGAAAAATTTTTTACACAATTTCACAATGCCCTTATCTATATTTTACTTGCAGCATCATTTATCACTGCTTATTTGGGTGGGTGGATAGATAGTGGTGTTATTTTTGGTGTTGTTATTATCAATGTAATTATAGGTTTTGTTCAAGAAGTAAAAGCACAAGAGGCTATAGACTCCTTAAAAAATATGATGACAACAGAAGCTATAGTTATAAGAGATGGCAAAAAAATATCTATTTCATCAGTTGATTTAGTTCCTGGAGATATTGTTCTTCTAGAATCTGGGTCTAAAATACCTGCTGATATAAGAGTTATAAATCAAAAAGATATTAAAGTTGATGAATCAATGCTTACAGGAGAATCTGTAAGTGTCTCTAAAAACAGTGAACTTTATAGTCAAGATACAACTCTTAATGATAGAAAAAACATGTTATATTCTGGTACTTTTGTAACCTATGGTAGAGCAAAAGGGGTAGTTGTAGCAACTTCAAGTCATACTCAAATAGGAAAAATAGCTGATTTAATTGATAATACAGTATCTCTTGAAACTCCACTTACTAAAAAAATATCGTATTTCTCAAAAGTATTATTAGTTCTTATCCTTACACTAGCAGCATTAACATTTTTGATAGGTATTTTAAGAGAAAACAGTATCATAGATACTTTTATGGCCTCTGTTGCTTTAGCAGTAGGGGCAATTCCAGAGGGTTTACCTGCTGCTGTTACTATTACTCTAGCTATAGGGGTAAGTAGAATGGCAAAAATAAATTCTATTATTAGAAAACTTCCAGCTGTTGAAACATTAGGAAGTGTTACAACTATCTGTTCTGATAAAACTGGAACATTAACACAAAACAAAATGACAGTTACAAATATATATTGTGGAAAAACATCTTATGAAGTTACAGGAAATGGTTATGAACCAAAAGGTGATATTCTCATCAATAATGAAAAAGTAAAAGAGTTTGATACAAATATACAAGAGGTGTTAAAAGCAGGGTATTTATGTAATGAATCTTATTTAGTTTCAAAAGATGAAAATTATAGTATTAAAGGTGATCCAACAGAGGGTGCTTTAATTGTAAGTTGTCTTAAAGCTGGATTCAATGAACATAACTTAGAAAATAGTTTCCCAAGAGTTGATATTTTACCTTTCGAATCTAATAAACAATATATGGCAACTATAAATCATGATAAACAAACAAATCAAAATATAATATTTATAAAAGGTTCTGTAGAAAAAATTTTAGAAATTTGTGACTTTGAAATAAAAGATAATAATACAATCTCTTTGGATAAAGAGTTGATTCATAAGCAAGTGAATGAATATGCAAGTAAAGGTCTTAGAGTTTTAGCATTGGCAAAAAAAGTTACACAAAAAGAGTTACTAGATGAGAAAGAACTAAAAGATGACTTTATACTTCTAGGATTGCAAGCTATGATGGATCCTCCAAGACAAGAGGCTACAGATGCTGTTCAAAAATGTCATAATGCAGGTATCAATATTATAATGATTACAGGTGATCATGCCTTAACCGCTTTTTCTATAGCTCAAATGATAACAATAGTCCCTAAAGATGCAAGTTTTGAACAAAGTGTACTAAAAGGGAGTGATCTTTTTAATTTAAGTGATAAGGAACTTATAGAAAAAGTATCGACAGTTAAAGTTTTTGCAAGAGTAGAACCTGAACAAAAGTTACGAATAGTAGATGCTCTACAAGCCAGAGGTGAAATAGTAGCTATGACAGGTGATGGAGTTAATGATGCCCCAGCATTAAAACAAGCAAATATAGGAATTGCTATGGGTCAAGGGGGAACTGAAGTGGCAAAAGAAGCTTCCGATATGATACTGAGTGATGATAATTTTAGTTCAATTGAAAGAGCGGTAAAAGAGGGGAGAAATGTTTTTGATAATCTTGTAAAATTTATCACTTGGACACTCCCTACAAACCTTGGTGAGGGATTAGTAATTTTATTTTCTATTATGTTAGGGATAACACTACCAATTTTACCATTACAAATTTTATGGATAAATATGTCAACTGCAATTTTCTTAGGACTTATGCTTGTTTTTGAGACAAGTGAAGTAAATATTATGGATAGACCACTAAGAGACCCTAAAGAACCAATTATGACAAAAGTTATGATTACACAGATGCTTGCAGTTGGTTTTTATATGCTTATCACCTCATATGCCATGTTTAGTTATATGTTATCATCTGGACACAGTGTAGAGTATGCAAGAACGGTTGCAGTTAATATTTTTGTATTTATTGAGATTTTTTACCTATTTAGTTGTAAACAACTAGAGTTATCTATTTTTAAAACCAAATTATTTGATAATAAATATTTACTATTAGGTGTAAGTTTTATGGTATTATTACAACTGTTATTTACCCATAATTCCTTTATGAATACTGCTTTTAAAAGTGAGTCTTTAGAGTTGATAACTTGGTTAGCTATTATAACCATATCTTTTTGTGTAGTTTTAGTTGTTGAGATAAAAAAAATAATAGAGTTTAAAATCAATCGATTTTAAATCCTTATTTGATATAATACAAACTTTATTTTAAGGATAGTATATTGAACAGATACGGTATAGATATTTGGGGTGATGATAACTTCATAATTGATAAGGATGTGGTAAGATTAAACTATGAATCAAAACCCGCGTTAATAGATATAGTCAAAACTATAAGAGATGAGGGTAATACAGGTCCTTTGATACTAAGATTTCCACACATCACAAAAAAACAGATAGAGAAACTATATGGTATTTTCAATGATACAATAGAAGAATACAAGTATGCTTCAAAATTTTATGCGGTATTTCCACTAAAAGTTAATCAGTTACCAAACTATATATTACCAATGTTAGAAAATAGTTCCCACTTGAACTACGGATTAGAAGCTGGTAGTAAAGCAGAATTATTACTGGCTATGGCGTATAACAATAAAAATGCACCAATCACCGTAAATGGTTTTAAAGATAAAGAGATGATTACTCTTGGTTTTATAGCAAAAAACCAAGGACATAATATAACTTTAACCATAGAGGGACTTAATGAACTAGAAACTATTATAGATGTTCACAATGAACTACAAATCCCTTGTCCAAGTATTGGATTAAGAGTTCGACTCCATAGTTCAGGAAGTGGTACATGGGCAAAAAGTGGTGGGATTGATGCAAAGTTTGGATTGAGTTCTACAGAGATTCTTGAAGCTTTTGATATGTTAAAAAGAAATGATTTAGTTGATTCACTTAAAATGATTCATTTCCATATAGGTTCTGCAATGGAAACTATTGCTCCACTAAAAAAAGCACTTAAAGAGTCTGGTCATATCTATACTGAATTGATTAAAATGGGAGCGACTTCACTAGATGCAATTAATATTGGTGGTGGTTTAGCTGTAGAGTATTCTGCTTATGAAAAAGTGACTCAATATAGTTTAAAAGAGTTTGCAAGTGATGTTTTATTTACACTAAATGATATTGCTTTAAAAAATGGGGTAAAAGTTCCAAATATTTTTACAGAGTCTGGAAGATTTATCTCTGCACCTAGTTCTGTGTTGATTGCACCTACACTTGAGCTTTTTACTAGTGAATATAATGAAACAAACTTACGAT
This sequence comes from Arcobacteraceae bacterium, assembly GCA_965140475.1. Lineage (GTDB taxonomy): Bacteria > Campylobacterota > Campylobacteria > Campylobacterales > Arcobacteraceae > JAIOSF01. The sequence continues at coordinate 103,885 of OZ223244.1, read as the reverse complement.
TAAAAGAGAAAAATCCTCCAATAATAGAGGAGTTAAATCTTTTATATAGAGATATAAACAATGAAAATGCAAAAGAGTATATGCATGATAGTTTAGAGCATCTTGAATCAGTTTTAACACTTTTTGATTTAGGGTATGTTGATCTTAAAGATAGAAGTAATGCGGAAGTTTTAACACATCTTATTATTAAAAAAGCGATAAACTTAAAAGATCATAGAAATGATAAAGAGTTACGAAACCTTGATAATAAGATTCAAGAAAAATATCTTTTGAATTTCTCAATATTCCAATCACTTCCAGATTTTTGGGGGATAAACCAAGAGTTTCCTGTGATGCCTTTATCTCATTTAGATAAAAAAGGAACAAGAAGTGCAAATATATGGGATATAACTTGTGATAGTGATGGAGAGATACCATTTGACTCAAGAAAACCTTTGTATTTACACGATATTGATTTAACTCAAGAGGATTACTTTTTAGGATTTTTCTTAGTTGGTGCATATCAAGATATTTTAGGGATGAAGCACAATCTATTTAGTTCACCATCTGAGGTTAATATTATCTTTGAAGATGGAGAGATGAAATTAGATAAGTTTCTAAAATCTCAAAGTATTATTGAGATATTTGATGATTTAGACTATAATTCACCAGATATATTAGAAAGATTACTATCTACAACCCAAGATGAACATCTAAAAGATATTCTAATGGATTATATTAATGACAATAGCTATTTAAAAACTATAGCAATAAAAGGATAAAGTTATATGAATTTATGGAGTTTAATAAAAGAGGATTTTTCAGTTCCTAGAAAAAATGACCCAGCATTACACTCTAAAATTGAGCTTATTTTTAATTACCCTGGTATTTGGGCAATAGTTAATTATAGAATCTCAAACAGACTTTATAAAAAAGGGTTTAAAAGATTATCGAGAGTCCTAAGTGGAATTTCTCAATTATTTACAAATGTAGATATTCACCCAGCTGCTACCATAGGTAGAAGAGTATTCATAGATCATGGTTTTGGTGTAGTTATTGGACAAACAACAATTATAGAAGATGATGTTTTAATATATCAAGGTGTAACTTTAGGTGGTGTAAGCTTAAGTCATGGGAAACGACACCCAACAATAGGACAAAATAGTGTAATAGGAAGTGGTGCTAAAGTTTTAGGAAATATCTCTATTGGAAAAAACTGTAAAATAGGGGCAAACTCTGTTGTAGTTAAAGATGTGCCTTGTAGTTCAACAGCAGTTGGTGTACCAGCTAGAATTGTTAGAAGAAAAGATGATGACTGTACAGAACAATCACAACTAGATCACAATGACTTACCAGATGTATCACAAGAGATGTTTGCTTACTTACTCAAAAGGGTTGCTGTTATTGAACACGCCCTTAAAGAGCATGATGGAATTGATGTTTCAGGAGAAGATAAGGCCTTAGAGGATATTTACGAAAACTTTATCACTGCTATGCAAAAAGAAGATTAGTACTTTTTTATGACACTTATACTACTAGGAATCCTTACAGGTTTTATGTCAGGTTTTTTTGGTGTAGGTGGAGGAACTATCTTAGTTCCATTACTATTGCTATATGGTTTTGAGATGAAAAGTGCTGTTGCTATTTCTATTATGCAGATGATTTTTAGCTCTATTTATGGAAGTTTTTTAAATAGTAGAAAAAATAAAGAGATTTTAAAAGATGGTGTCACTATTGGTATTGGTGGCTTTTTGGGTGGAAGTTTAAGCGGTATTATAGTTCCAAATGTACCAGGAATTTATCTCAAATATATATTTATTGTTGTTATTATATTTTCTATCTATAGAGTTGCTATAACTTCAACTTCTACCCCTAGTGGTACAAAAACAAGAAATAAATTTGTTTTAATATTTGTAGGATTTATTATAGGTATGATTGCTATGAGTATAGGTATTGGTGGTTCAGTTATACTTGCGCCCATACTTGTAGGATATATGCTTTACAATCTGAAAGATGCAGCATCTTTGGGGCTATTTTTTGTTATCTTTAGCTCAATAGCAGGCTTTATAAGCCTTAGTCTTGCTGGACATATGCATTATGAAGAGGGACTTATAGTTGGTTTAGCCTCATTGATTGGTGTATATGTGGGAATTAAGTTAAAAAATATCATTAATATAAAATATTATAAACAATTGATGTTATTTTTATATAGTATAATTTTAGTATCAGTAATTTACAAAATTTAAAGGAGTTTATTATGAAACAGACATTTATAGTTCAAAATGTAAAATGTGGAGGTTGTGCAAACACTCTAAAAAAAGCACTTAAAGATGATTTTGGTGAAGTAGAAGTAAATCTAGAAAAAGAACCAAGAGAGATAACTTTAGAGATTGATGATACGAAACAAGAAAATCTAAAACTGAAACTTAGAAGTTTAGGCTATCCATTGGCAGATGATGAGCTCTCAACATTACAAAATGTTGGTGCAAAAGCAAAAAGTTTTGTATCGTGTGCTATTGGGAAGATGGATTAAAAATCAACTAATTAATAAAGGATTGAAATGAAATATGTAAAGTTTGGATTGATAGTAATAGCAGTCTTATTGCTTAGTGGATGTACAAATAGCACAGTTGGATTTGTTCATAAAAATGACTTTGAAGGTTTACAAAAATATCATCAAACCGGTGGAAGCTTATATGAAAACACAAATGCTACTCCATTAGCAATTGCAGTTTATTACAGTGGTTACTATTTATCGAAACAACAACAAGATGAAAATTATAAAATTATAAAATATTTATTAGAAAATGGTGCAGATGTTAAAAACAATAGATATATTGGTTTTGATTCATTTAACATGTCTTTATTAAGTTATGACCATAGAGTCGTGAAAATATTAATGGATCATAATGTACCAATAAAGAATTTTGCAATTCCTGATTTAAGAACAAGTATAGATAAGGCTTTTGGTAAAGAGGGAGATACTGACCAAGGAACGATATGTGGATTTAAACAATATATTTGTGATAATCAAGCATTTGCTAAACAATATTATCAAGAACTACAGGTTAAGAAAAAGCAGTTAAAAGAAGAAAAATTCAATGAGCAAAAAAATACTGATATAGATAATTTATTAGGAATATAAATGAAAAAGTTTATACTGTTTTTTTTGATTAGTATAGAGGTCGCTTTTTCATGTAACCTACCAAATCAATCCATTAAGTTATATCTTACATACGATACTTCTGAAATATATGCACCAATTGTTAATAGTTTAAGTAATGAACTAAAAAGAAAAGGTTTTGATATATTATATGAGCCTGATGATAATACAATTTTCATACATTTTGGAAAACTGGGGCGAGATGGCTGGAGCATTTTATCTGATTTAGTGGCTTCTTATACTATCAAAAATACATCTAACGATGAGAGTGTAACTTTAGTAAAAAGAAAAAATCATGAATGTTTTACTAATTCAAGTGACTGTATAGAATCTGAAGAAAAAAAGTTTAGTAGAGCAGTAGCAACTGACATAATTAAAGCAATAAAACATGAAAGTTGCGAAAAATTCCAATCAATCTTCGATAAACAAATCACTTTAGAGAAAGAACAAAACAAACTTCAATCACAAAAAATGGCAGTACAGAGAGTGAAAGAAGAAAAACGAAGACAAGCAGTAGCAGAACTATCCAAAGAACAAAACTACAAAAAACTAAAAAAAGTACTAAGTATAAAACCAGAGTACCTATCACTCTTAGACGAAAGAACAAAAACGATGCTTATTGGTTCTTATAGCCTAGGTGAAATGTCAAAAGCTATTGCAAATGGAACAAGCGAAGAGAGCTTCATAAGAAAGTTAGAAAAGAGTAATCTGACTTATTCAGCTCATTTCACAAATGAGCAAAGAAACTACTTATTAGAAGCAGAATTAAGCTCTAAACTCATTGATTACCTTGAACTTCATACACAAGAGGTTGAAATAAAAAGAGAGCAAGAAGAAAGATTAGCTCGACTTGAAAGACAAAGAGAACGAGAAATAGAAGAGGAAGAAGAAGCAAGAGAAGAAGCTATACGAGATGAAAGACGTAGCAGAGAACTACAAGAAAGAAATGATGCCAATAGACAAATGTGGATTAATGCATCTAATGCCCTTACAAAAATTACAAATGAGACTCTTGCAAATCTAAAACAACAAGCTTATGAACAAAAAAAATATAATACAAATAGCTACAGTAACTCTTATAGTTCAAATGGCTATCAAAAAGAATATAGATCGAATGTTAGAGAAGTAAATAATAGATACGATGATAAATTAGCACAAATACAGGCTAAGAAGATGAGAATAGTAAGTCAAAAAGAAGAAGCACCAGTAGTCACTTGCTACACAGTAGGTGGGTTTTCACCAGGAAAGTATAATCTTGGTGATAGTGGAATGATATTTGAAAGCAATAATACAACAGTTAAAGCTATAGTAAACTTTACTACTGGATCACAAAAATATCCATATGAAGCAGAGGAGGTTGTATTTGGATTTAGAACTAATGTTGTAGGATCATGTCCTCATAGAAGTATAAATGAAGCATTGCAATACATTAAAAATCAATTTCAAAATGCAGAAGGTTTTAGAGGTTGGCAAGTAAGACGATAAAATTAAAGGATAAAAAATCAAAAAGTCATTACTCTTACTTCTTGTAATAATATCGCCACTTTTATCTAATATGGGAGCAATTTTTATCCTACCACATAATGCTAATGTAGTAGGTGGAATTTATTCTGGAATATCTAAATTTTCCTCTAAAATATCAATAGAATCAACTGATAATACTTTATATGAAAACTCTTTTTCATATAACAATCATATATGCACAAAATGATCAAACTATAAAAAATTTCATACAGACAATTTAGCCAAAATATTTCCATCTTCGCAAGTGACTATAAAAACATTGATAAAGGGCATAATTCAATATTGGATATTATGCAACATATAAAAGATCTTTGGTCAAATTCAAGTTGTTTGGAATGCGAATAGTGCTCCTATTACTAGCGAACCTAATAGAAACAGTAGAGTTCTTTTTCAAGGTGGGTGTTTTTTTAAACCCCTACCTTTGGCTTGAAGAGGTTTAAATAATTATTTTAAAAGACAAGCCCTCATTTTTATTTTCTGCTGTTATTTGACCATTTAACTTTTGAGAAACTATCTCTTTTGCTAAATACAAACCTATCCCAGTAGAAGAGCTCTCTGAGAAATCTTTTTCAAATATCTTTTCTATAAAATCTTTACTTACTCCACCTGCATTATCTTCAAAAATAATTTCAAGTTTTTTCTCTATTTCTTTTACTAAAATTCTTATTTTAGGATTTCTTATCTTTCGTCGTTCAAAAGCTTTTAGGGAGTTTTCAAATAAAATCATTATCACATTTAAAAAATAGTTTTTTTCTATTTTTATTTTTAGCTTATCATTACAATCAAAACTTATCTTAATATCTTTTTTTATAAATTTATTTTCCATAAGTCTTATTACATACCTTATCTCTTCACAAAAATCAACTTCTTCAATATTTTTTTCTTCTTTATAAAAATGCAACTGTCCAAGGGCTGTCTCTTTTAGGTAAGAAGTTGTCTCTTTTATAATTTCAAGATTATTATCAATAATTGTATCTATATTTTTATCTTTAAATTCACGGGCAGCTTCTATATATGTGATACTGCTATAAATATTATTTATAGGTTCTTTCCACTGATGGGAAATATTTACCATGGTTTGCCCTATAAAACTAAGTTTTGAATATTCACCTAAAAGTTCAATATTTTTCTCATTTCTTTCTCTCATTACATATACAGAATAAATCAACCCAATGGCTAAAACCATATCTTGCCCAATGGCTCCTATTGAAATAAAGTAATATAAAAAACCTTCATATTTTAAAATACCAAAAGCGACGAGTATATACAAGCCTGCAAAAAAGAAATAAACAATATTTGCCAATAAATAAAAAATAGAACCGTCTTTTTTTAAAAGAAACATTCGAATTGAAAATATCAAAATAGTAAGCATAAGTAAAAAGATAATATAAACATAAAATTTACTAAAATAAAGCACATCAGGATAAACACGATAAAAAAACTGTGTAAAAGCAAAAATAGTAAGTAAAACAATAGATGTTTTTATAATTGTTTGTGTAATTTTAAATTCATTTTTTTGGATATTGAAAAAATATAAGGGAAACAAACCAAATAAAATCATTGCAAAAGTAGGAATAAAGAAGAAGAAAAATTTATTTAAATCAAGTGGAACACCCAATTGATATAAAAATCCAGCTACAGAAAGTTGAAAAATTCCAACAGATAAGGTAAATAAAGAATAAATTAAAAAATGCTTCTTTTTAAAAATAAAATAAAGAGTAAAACCAAGAACAATCATCACAAGTAAAATACCGGTAAAAAATGCGTATATCAATCCTTGAAGAAAATAATACGTTTTAAAATCTTTGATATTAATTATATTCCACCTTATTTCCATAGTACCATAAGTTTTTTGTTTTATAAATATCTCTACTTTTTGTAAAGGTTGAAGTTCAATATCAAAGTAAGAAGTCCTAAAATCATTCTCTCTTTTATTATGTTCTCTTAAGTTTCCTAGTTTGTAAGTTTTTGTTATTTGATTATCTTTTACTAAAAAAATATCAATTAAATTTATTCCTGCCATTTTATTATTTATTCTTTTTTTTAAATTCTGTTTTGTGTTATTTTTTAAATCAATCTTTATCCAAACAGAACTTTTTATTATCCCAAAATTGTATTTTTTTATAGGAATAAAATCATCTTTATGCTTCATTATCTCTTGTATATTTAAAGAATTATTCGTATCTACAAAATACTTTTCTGCAACATCTAAATCATGGGCAAAAATTGAGGTAATAAAAATAAAAAATAAAATAAAAAACTTCATACTATCTTTTCAACCAATATCCCATATCTTTTACATTTTCTATAAGTTTGATATTTAGTTTTTTATTTATATTATAAACTGAATTTATCAAAGATTTTTGATTAGTTGAGTCTAAAATATAGAGAAGGTCATCATATTTAATAACTTGATTTTTATATTTAAAAAGATATTCGATAAGTTTTATTTCATAAGAGGTAAACTTATACTCTTTTGAGTCATCAATAAAAGTCTTTTTTAATCTATTGTAAAAAAGAGTCTCAGTAACATAGTATCTTATTAGCTCCTTTTTTTCTAAACTTTTTATAAATTTTCTTAAAATATCTTTTAATTCATCTAAGCCATAAGGTTTGACAATATATTCCAAAAGATTTAAGCTAATTGCATTTTTGAGTTTAACTTTGTCATCGTAAGAGCTTATGATCATAGCAGATATCTCATCATCTTTTTCTCTTATTTTTGACAAAAATTCATAACCATTCATAATAGGCATATCATAATCTACTATTAAAAGATGACACTCTTTTTTATTATATATCTCTAATGCTTCTTCTCCATTATGAGCTATAAATACATTCTTAAAATAATATTCTAAAGTCTTTTTGATATTTTCACAAGCTTGAATATTGTCATCTACATGTAAAACATTTAATTCTTTTAATATATCTAAGTTATTCATGAAACAGATTATATCATTATAAATTCTAAAATTTACAAATCTTTTGCTTTTCCAATGATTTTGCAATGATTTTGAGTTGCTATTATTTTAACTATTAAAAATTATTTCACACAAAAGAAGCTTATTAAATGACAAAAAGAATATTATTTTTAACACTTTTTATAACATCACTACTGTTTTCAAAAGAAAGTTTTACCTCATTTGACCAAGCAGTAAAACTATTTCATGAAAAAAACTATAAAGAAGCTTACGAAATATTTATTTCTTTATCAAAAAATGATTTAGAAAATCAAAAGCTAAACTTCTATCTTGGAAGATGTGCTTATGAACAAGGTGAATATGATATAGCAATAAGTTATTATGAGAGAATATTATTTGCTCAACCAAATAATTTAATAGCAAAAATAGAAATAGCCCAAAGTAACTTGATGCTAAAAAACTATACTCAAGCAATAAAAGATTTTAATGCTGTTTTAGTAAATGCAAATACTCCAGTAGATATAAAAAAGAGTATTGAGGAGAGACTTGCTTACATAAGACAAACTATGCAAAAACATTTTATAAGTGGAGCTTTAGTATTTGATATAAGTTATGATTCAAATGTCAATAACTCAGCAACAGCAGGTACATACTCAGTCTTTGTACCCCAATTGGGAACTGATTTAACTTTAAATAATAATGCAAAAGAAGAATCTGATTATTATTATGATGCAATTGCTGTTATAAACCATATATATAAATATAATGAGAAGTTCTCTTTAAATAATAGCCTTGTAGCTTATACCCAAGATTATGATACTAAAAAAGATAGTAATATTGATATTATATCATTTATTTCCACTCCTACTTTTTATAAAGGGGCAAATAAATATGGCACTGGATTTGGAATTGATTATGTTAGATACAATGATAAAGACTATTTAAAAAACTATAATCTTATACTTTCAAACTCTCATCTTTTTACACAAACAACTTTAAATAATATCACCTTTAGACTAAGTAAAAAACTCTATGACCAAGAAGAAGATAAACAAAAAAGTGCTTATGTATTTGATTTAACAAATAGTTTAAAGTATAAAACAGAAAACTTTGGACTTTTTACTTTAGATACTTCATATAGTAAAGAATTAGAAATATATGAACAAAGAACAGATGTAAGTAAAGAATCATTTGAAATAGGCTTAGAAAATAGTTTAGCTTTACCATATAAATTTGATCTAAACACAAATATAAATAGTAAAAAAGTAATCTATAGGGATACGGATGTTAACTTTCTATCAAGAAGAGTTGATAAGATAACTAGTGCATCTATTGGAATAAGTAGACCATTAAGAAAAAACTTAATCTTTGCCTTAAAAGGAACAGCTACAAACAATATTTCTAATCATGCACCCTTTGATTATAAAAAACAAGTTATTAAATCTTCATTGATTTATACATTTTAAGGATTTAACATGAAAAAAACACTCTTATTACTTTTTATACTTACTAATTTTTTATTTGCTAGTATTGGACAAATAACAGCCTTAGTTGGTGATGTTAAGATATCTAGGGATTCGAATACTATTCTAGCTAAACTTGGAGAAAAATTAGAAAAAGATGATGTTATAAATTCTTCTAAAGGTTCTAAAGCTCAAATTACCATGAATGATAATACTATTATTACTATTGGACAGAACTCTACTTTAAACATCTTTGATTATGTTTACGATGCAAGTAAACCAGAAGATTCTAAAGCTAGTTTTGGGTTTATGAAAGGCTCTTTTAAGTCTATTACAGGAGTAATAGGTAAAATCAATAAAGAGAAATTTAAACTTAGAACAAAAAGTGCAACTATTGGTATTAGAGGAACTACTATTATTGGAAATCAACAAATCATTATTTGTACTAATGGTGCTATTACAGTTACTGCAAATAATTTTACTGTTAATGTCGATAAGCAAGAGTTTACAATGATTCTACAAGGTAAAGCTCCAACTCCTCCTAAACCTTTAAAACAAGATACCTTAGATAATGTTCAAAAAGGATTAAATGCTGAGCCAGATAATAGTAATGGAAGTGGTTCTGATACGCCCCTTGTTGAGAATAATACTCCTTCAGAAGATACTACACCTCCTAAAGTTTTAATAAATACACCTCCTCTTAATCCTGTTAAACCTGAGATTCCTACTCCATATATAGAACACGCTAGTTTTTCTGGCTTTTCAACACTTGGGTATGTTTCATTTGTAACAGTCTCTAATAATCAAACTGTTACTTCTCTTCAAACTGGAGAAATAGGGTTTACGGAAAATAATGACTACCGGATGATTGCAAATAACAAAAATATTACTGATGTTATCTTTACTGTACCAGAAGATTATTACTCTGACCAAGAAGAAGGGAATTATTTAGGATTGGGATATTGGTGGGGAGTTCTTGCAAATACTACTAACTATGATGGTGGTTATTATCTTCGCGGTCTTAAAACTGATGCAAGTTATATAAGCAGTTTAACAAATAATGCTTCAAAGACTACCAAATCATTTACTGGTAGTGGCGAGATTAAAGGAAAAATACTGGATGATAACACTTCATACGACATTGATAGTGATTCAGTTATGGACTTTAAATTTGATTTTGGTGCAGGCATAAACTCTTTTAGCGGGAGTATGAACTTAAAATATGGTGCGATTGGTGATAAAAAAAACTATGACATAGGGTTTGCTAATGGCAAAATAAATAGTTCAGGTTATTCATCAAAATTAACACATGGAGGGGAATCTATAAATGGAAGCTTACATGGTTCTTTGTTTGGAAAAGGAATAAAAGGATTTGGAGGAAATATTAACTTTGATGATGGAGAGATACAAGGGACTGCAGTATTTAGAGGTGAATTTCAATAAAAGGAAGACCATCGCCACTTCATCACAAACTGGGGAATATTTACATCGTATATAAGCAACCCAGATTTTGTGTTCAGGTATTTGGTCTTTTAATAGAACTATAGTTTTATCTGATAAGAAAAAACTTAATCTTTTCTCGTTCCAACTCTCCTGAGGTGGAACGAGGGATATGAATATTTATAAAATTATAAATAAAACAAAAGAGAGAATAATTAACAGATCAAATTTGTTTCTAAATGATAATGCTTTGTTTATATCATCCACTCCTATCTCTTGCTTTCCATCTCCAAAATAAGATTTAGATTTAATCTTGCCAAAATAAGAGGTATCTCCACCAAGCTTTAAATCAAGACTTAGTGCCATAGCAGATATAGGATGTCCAGCATTTGGACTTTCATGTTTTTTACCATATCTATAGAAGTTAAAGAGTGCTTTAAAACTACCAAATAAAATAGATATAAGAATAGCAGTTAGACGAGCAGGGATATAGTTTACTATATCATCAAGTTTTGCACTTACTTTTCCAAAATGCTCATATCTTGGATTTCTATATCCTACCATAGAATCAAGAGTATTAATAGCTTTATAGATAAATAAGCCAACTATTCCAAACAATACAAGATAAAACAAAGGTGCTATAACACCATCACTTAGATTTTCACTATAAGTTTCTATTGCTGCTTTATTTATATCACTTTTTGATAGGTTTTGGGTATCTCGACTTACGAGGTATTTTATATTTTGAGGATTTTGAATAATATCTTTGACACTCTCATACAGCATCTTTGAAGCTATACCAAAAGAGGCTAAAAAAGCTAAAATAAAAACATTATCAATAAAGTAATCAAGGGTAAAAGTGATAAAAAATACTATTATTGTAAGTGAGAAAGTTAATAATGCACCTCTAGTTACACTATCTTTATAAAAATACTTTTCAAAAAATAAAATAAAATCACCCATAAAAACAACAGGATGTTTAAGAAACTTAAATTCTCCAAATACTCTATCAATAAGATACGCTATAAACCCTAACTCAAAGTACAATTTTTTGTAAACTCTTTTCTAAAATCTCTAAATCTTTTTGACTTTTAACAGCAATTCGTGCAAAACTTTTATCTAAAAAATCAAAGTTAGAACAATCCCTCACCATAATCTTATAAGGTTTTAAAAGCTCTTGGAAAGCAGGGGCATCGATAGTTTTTAATTGTACCAAGATGAAATTGGCACTAGAGTCTATAATATGTTGTGTATATTTAAAATTTTTGAGTATCTGTTTGAGATACTCTTTGTTTGTTATATTAACAGCCTTTGATATTTGAGCAAAATTATCATCTTTTAAGGCTTGTTGTATATAGTTACTATCAAATTGTGAGATTTTCCAAAGTGGCTCATGACTTTTGAGTTTTTCTATATTTGCACTACTTGATACTACAATACCTAGCCTAATACCAGCGCTACTATAAAACTTTGTCATAGATTTTAGTATATAAAGCTTATCATAGTTTTCTAAATACTCTATAGAGGATTTATTATGTGTAAAGTCTAAAAATGACTCATCTATCAAAATAGTACAGTTTTTCTTTATCCAAGAGTCCATAAGTTGCTCTAGAGCGTAAAAACTCCCCTCAGGGGTACTTGGGTTCACAAAAACTACAATTGAGCCCTCAGGTACCTCTTTGTGAAGTTCTGTAAAGCGATTTATTAGCTCAATATTATAATTTAGCCTTTTAGCTGCTTTTTTATACTCTAGATATGCTGGACTATAGATATTTACTGTAGTTGCTTCAAAGAAGCGAAATAAACTAAATATAGCACTACTGCCTCCATTAAATAGCTCCATTTGAGAACTTTCAATATTATAAAGTTCTCCTATAGCATTATAAAGGGTATCATAAGAGGGATAAGCAGAGATATCTAAACTATTAAAGTCAAAGTTTATCTCTGGTTTTAGGAAGTTTATATTTGAAGAGAGATCAATCACTTCATCAACACTACAACCAACCTGTGATGCAAAAGCTTCTACATCCCCACCATGTTTAAAATTCATATATTTTCCAATCTATCTATCAACTCTTTATAGTTTCTACCACTTAAGTATCTTGTTGTAGCATAATATACCAAAGCATATTTTATATACTCTTTAAATTCATCTATTGGCATATCTAATCCATAAGAACAGAGTAGGGCGTTAATCTTCTCATAGTTAGGCATATCATCATCAAAACACCAAGAAGATGCAACTACAGCTAAGTCAAATTTAAAATCTCCATTACAAGCTTCACTAAAATCATACACTCCACTTAACTTATCATTTTGCCATTTTACATTATCAGGGAAAATATCTCCATGTATTATACCATCATTTTTTAATTCTATATCTATATTCTCAAGATAGTTTTGTAATATACTTATACCCCTTTTAGACAATACATCCTTTAAGCTATTTTTATCAAACAAATTAGTGTTATTTGATACTAATTTAGCTGTTTTTGCATGGAAATCCTTTAAGAAGAGGGCAGTCTGTTTTATATGCTTAATCTCTGGTTTATATATACTATCACCAATTATTTGTTTATAAAATATACAATAATACCCTTTGAATATAATATGTTCTACATATTGTATAATACTTAATTCCCTTATAGTATTTAACAGCTTAATTTCATCCTCTATATTATACGCTGGTTCATCATAAATCTTTAGTACATACTTATCCCCCAATAAGTATACACTACTTTGAACACCATCTACTGTTTCTTTTAATGGAAATTTTTGATACTTTTTTGGTAAATCATATTGAGTTATTTTTATCTTTACACCCAACTTACAACCTCTTCAAATTCTTTTTTCTTTTCCCATTGTAAGGTTTCTAACTCTGGTGTATCTAAAAATTGTTTGGTATATCCAACACAGAGATAGCCTATAAGTTTGTATTCATCATTTACACCAAGTATTTGTTGTACTTTTTTATGATTGATGATACTTACCCAACCTATCCCTATATTAAGGCTTCTAGCATACAACCACATATTTTGAATAGCACAGACCACACTATACTCACCCATTTTTTGTGAGCTTGTTTGTCCTAAAATCTTTTTTACAGGTTTTTTATAGAATACTGCTATATTTAGAGGGGTTTCTTTGATACCTTCAAGTTTTAAAGAGCTGTAGAGTTCTCTTTCTTTGAAGTGTTTTTTACTTTTCTCATAGGATTTTTTGAAGTTATTGTAGATTTTATTTTTAATCTTTTTATCTTCGATAACTACAAACTTCCAAGGCTGAGAAAAGCCTACAGAGGGTGCATGTATACCAGCATTTAAGATAGCAGTTATATCTTTCTTTTTAATCTTTTTAGATAAGAAGTTATTCCCTCTTACATCGCGTCTATGGAGAATTATATCACTTAATATTTTTGATTGTTTTTTAGTAAATACCATGATTATTTAATTGTTGTATTACTATCTTGAGAAAAAACTTGATTAATTTTTTCCCTTTTTTCAGTATACATATCATTCCCCTTGAAGAGGTAAAAAAATGCAACTGCTGCTAAAAATATCCAAAATAATATATCTTTTAATTTCATATTGATTCCTGTTGTTGTTTATCGTTGAGTGTTTTACCTAATATCACTTAAAATCTTTGTTTGAGTAATGTTGTATTATTTCTAAACATTGTATGCAAGTAGGTACCAAAAACATTTTTATCTTCATTTACCCAGCTTCCAACTTTTCCCTCACCCATTAGTTGTTTAGATAATATATCAAAACCTTTGCTATCATCAACTGCTTTGGTATAATGAAAACTATGCCCTTTTATACCAGCTTCATTATAGTAGTAGCCAAGTCTTGTAAATCTTTTTTCTAAAGTAAAATCCACATCCAAAATACCACTCATAACTTTTTCATCAACTCTGTTTCCAAGATACAAAAGCCCTGCACACTCTGCATATATTCTTTTTGTAGCACTATGATTGATAAGTGAGTTTTTAAACTTAGTAGAGTTTTCTATCTTTTCGTAAGCTTTATCGCTCTCTACATAACCTCCACAAATATAGACTATATCTGCATCCTTTGGTATCTCTCCATCTTTGATAGCACTTACGATTGTGACTTTTTTAAATACTGTTTGAAGAAACTCTAAATTATCATGGTATAGAAAAGAGAAGTTTTCATCATTGACTATAGCTAGATGTTTATTTTGCTTTTCTAAAACCTCAAAAGGATACTCTTGATTTTTTTTCTTTTTTCTTTTTCCTATACTTTTTAAAGCTTCTAAATCTATATGTTCTAAAACCTCTTTGCTTATTTGTTCTATTTTGGATAAATCATTGAGATCAAGCCCAAGATGTGTATCACTTAAGCTTTTAATATCATTTTGAATCCAACCAGCAACTACTATATCATCAAAATCTTTGAGTATCTGTTGTTTAATAAGCTCATAGTGCCTTGTAGAGGATATTTTATTTAATATCACAGCTTTTATAGTGTTATCTTGCTTATAGCTTTTTAAACCCTTTAAAACAGCACTAACAGTGATATAGCTGCCACCTCCATCAAGAAGTAAAACGGTTGGTATATTTAAAAGTTTTGAGAGGTCATAAGCACTACTTTTTTTATCACTTCCATCATAAAACCCCATAACACCCTCACAAATAGAGACTTTTTTATCGCTATAGTGGTTATAAAGCCATTTGATTTGCTTTTTGTTCATCATAAATCTATCAAGATTAATACTAGGTGTTCCAGATACCTGTTTATGAAACTGCGGGTCTATATAATCAGGTCCTATCTTAAAAGGTCGAACTGAATCTTTATAGTGATAAAGTAAGGCTGTGGTAAGGATTGTTTTACCTTGATTGGAAGCGATAGCACTTATGCAAAAGTTTAACATCTATATTAATTCACCTTGAGTATCATATTTATTTAAGTATCCTCTTGGAGTAAGTACTAAGCCATTTTTTGTAAGTCGTGTATTTGAATTACAAATTATTATCATAGTATTCATTCTCACTTTTTCATGAGCTATATCTTGCTCTATTAGTTCTGTTGTAGTAGTGATAGTTATATCTTCTTTCTCATCTCTTCCTATATTTTGAGCAATTATGGCGATTCTTTCATCAACTTCACTTAATCTTGCTAAAAAATTTTGATATGGTTGAATCCTTTTTTTTGATTTTGGATTATAAATACCTATTACAAAATCACATTCTAGGGCATATTTTACCCTTTTATCTATTAGATTTATATCTGTAAGCCTATCAGAGAGTGAAATAATAGCAAAATCACCAGATACAGGTGCTCCCACTTTTGATGCAGCTGCTAAAAAAGAAGTAACCCCCGGAATTGAAATAAGTTCTATCTCATCCCATAAGTTTTTTTCATCTATTAATTCCACGATAAGTGTAGCCATACCAAAAACATTTGCATCACCATTTGAGATAATACAAGTGGTTTTACCAGACTTTGCTGATTCTATAGCTTGATTACATCTTTCAATCTCGTGAGTCATTCCTGAAGTATAAATCTCTTTCCCCTCAAGTAATTCCTTTAACTCTTTTGCATATTTTGTATAAGAAACAACCACTTCACACTCATCTAAAGCTTTTTTTGCATCAGGTGTGATATAGTGTATTCCACCAGCACCACTGCTTACTATGTATAATTTATTCATATTTTTAAATTGCTCCTGCTATTGTTATTTTTTTCTCATAAACCTCTTTGGGTATTATTAACTCTTTATACTTTGAAATCAATACCCCTGATGGTTCAGCAACACCTTTTAGTCCAAAAAATTTGGTTGCTTGTGATGGACTAAATTCACCCTCTAGACTATTTATTTGATTTTCATCAAAAAACTTTATTGCATAGTTGTATTTATTTGCAAACTCTAAAAGCCCCTTTTCATCTCTTTTTGCTTCAAATGAAGCTATATTTTCTATCTGTTCTTTCTCTAAATTATATTTATCTAAAAACCATATAAAAGCTTTCTCTATATCTTCAAAAGAGGTATCTCTATTACACCCAACTCCTAAATATATTTTAGGTTTTAAATGCAAATTATTATTACTATGGTTAAAAGAGTTGATGATAACTGTATTTTCATCTATATCAGCACTTGATACCAACTCTAAATTTGTTTTATCTTCAATAGTTTCAAAGATACTTTTATAACTATATACTTTGACTTTTTGTTTGTTTATCAATCGATTTGAGATATTTGCTAATTTATGAAGATTTTCTATTTTCATATTGTACTTTTTTGCAAACATATCAAATGCGAATACTTTTACTTGATCCGTTGCTGTTGAGATGAAGTTTATACAACCATCTATTTTTTGGGCTATAAGATCACTTAATTCATTTGCACCACCTATATGACCGCTTAGAAGAGGTATCACTTTTGATAAATCAATACTCATCACCAATATAGCAGGGTCAGTTGCTTTTGATTCTAAAAGTGGGGCTATTTTTCGTACAACAATCCCCATAGCTAAGATACATATGATAGCATCATATTTTTTCCAACCATTCTCTAAAACAGTATCGATTTTTTCATAAGTGAGAAGATTGTCTAAGTTATGTACTAAATTTTTTTTACCATAAATATCAACTTCATACTCATTAAGATATTCACTAAGTTTTACTGCACTATTTAAGCTAGGTTGATTTATAGATATTATTGCTATTTTTAACACTTTTTATCCTCTAACTCTTTTATTAGAGGTTTTACATAAAGGTGAGATTCTTCTGTCTCTTTTTGATGGAGATAGTCTCCAAAAAGTATAAGTGCTACACCTTTTATGTGAGATACTTTATCTTCTATATTACTGATTGTTCCTTTGTAGATTTGTTCCTCTTTCCAAGTAGCTTTTTCAACTACCCAACAAGGAGTATCTGCACTATATCCTAAATTTAAGGCTGTTTTTTTTAATTTTTTAATTAATAAAATTGAAAGATAAAAAGCAAGTGATGAATTCTTACAAGCTAAGATATTCTCTAGTTTCTCAGGATTTGGTGTTTTCCCCTCAACTCTTGTAAGGATAATAGTTTGAGAAACACCAGGGATAGTATATTCTATCCCTAAAGAAGCAGCAGCTCCAAAAGCAGCAGTAATACCAGGTATTACACTATATTGTATATTTTGCTCTTTTAGGTATTCTATCTGTTTTGCAATAGTTGAGTAAATAGAAGGATCTCCTGTATGAACTCGTGCTACTATTTTATCTTTGTGTGTTGTTAAAAACTCAAATATTTCAGGGTATTTCATCCCTTGACTATCTACGACTAAAGCATCATTTTTACACCAACTTAACACCTCTTTTGGAACTAATGAACCTGTATAAAGAACAACATCGGCAATTTTGAGTATCTTCATAGCTTTTACTGTTACAAGTTCAGGGTCACCAGGTCCTGCTCCGATAAAATATATCATTTTTCTTCCTCTTTTTTAAATATTTTTATTTGAAATAATTGTCTCTCAGGCTCTACTAAATCAAGTTTCCCTTTATAGGTAGTTAAACTAATTGAGTGTACTTCATACTCTATATTTGATTCATTTAAAATAGTATGCATTAAAGCAAGATGTTTTAATGTTATTGCATTTATTAACATTATCCCATTGTTTTCTAGTCTTCTATAAAGATATGGAAGTTTTTTTATAACTTCTTCACCACCACCTCCTACAAAAATTCGTGATGGATTCTCCTCTAAACTTTCAAATTTATCTTGTGCTTCTCCTATAAAGAGTTCACAATCTACAATATGATGATTTGTTAGATTATTTTTAATATTAACTGCTCTCTTTTCATTTTTTTCAAAAAATATTGTCCTAGTTTTGTATCTATTATATGCTTCTATACCACAAGAGCCACTTCCAGCCCCTATATCCCATAAAAGTTGATTTGGTTCTAAATCTAAGTTTTGAAGGGATAATTGCCTTTTATATTTTTTTGTTATCATCCCTCTTTGTGTATCAAAATCAATATCTTCACTCAGACCATTTGATGATTTAAAAAGTCTTTTGATAAGTAGTACATAAGGCTGTGATAAGTCAAAGGCTCTATAGTTAAAGCTAAATATATCAATTTGCTCAATAACTTCATCCTCATAGCCTAGTTTATACCCTATAGTCACTTCTATATCATTTTTATTTAAATAGTTCACAGCTTTAGAAATCTTATCACAAGAGTCTTTATCACAAAGGATAAAGGTATAAGTATTTGTTAAAAACTTTGATAAATCAATATCTTTTCGTCCATGAAGGGAGATAGATTCTAAATTAGCTTCACCTATAAACAATTTTTCCATCATATAGTCTTTTGATGAAGTGTTATTAATAAGTGTTACTTTATCTTTTGATATTAAATTTGCGATAAGTGTCCCTGCACTAAAAAAAAGGGGACTTCCTGTCACTACATAAAGAATATTTTCTTTTGTATAGTTTTGAAGTATATACTCTTTTATCTCTTTAAATTTTAGTTTTAATATATTCTTTGCTTCTTGTTGAAAGTTTATATCACAAAGAATTGTGTCATACTTTTTTAAATCAATAGTAATGTTATCAAAATTATATGCACCCATTCCGTTTCCTACAATTGTTACCATCCTAATACATCCTTTTGTTCTAGTATTATTGCTTTTACATTAGATTTTTTATGCCATAGCTTTATTTGTTCATTTGCTTTTTGAGTTATCATAGTATAAAATTTCTCTAAAAGTCCAACTTTTTCAAGCTCTTGTGATATCCCTTTTACTGTCAAGGTTGATTCTATATCAACCTCATAATCTAATTCTTCTTTAATATCTTTTTGAAGCAATTCAAAATCTATAACTCCAAAACGATTATGTGTATTTTTAAAGCCTTGATAGACTTTTGTCATCTTACCTATACCACATAAAAAAACCACTTCATTTACATTCAAATCAACAGCTAATTCAATAGAATCGTATATAAAATTACCAATTTCAATAATAGCTTCTTCATTTGAATGCTTTTTTGCTACTTCAAAAGCTGAATTACCTAATGTAAAATATAAAGTATTATATTCATTTTTAACAGCAAACTCTATCTCTGTTTTTACAGAATCTATATAAGCTGAGCTTGATATAGGTTTTACTATCCCTTTTGTTCCTAAAATTGATATACCACCCATAACTCCAACTTTTGAGTTTGCTGTTTGTCGTGCAATATTTTCACCATCTGTTACACTAACACTACAGCATAAATCTAAATTTTCATACCCTTGAGTTATCTCTTTAAAAGCTTCAAATATAGCATCTCTTGGAGCTGGATTAATTGCTGGAAAATTTGGTACTATTTTTAAACCTTTTTTTGTAACAACACCTACACCTTCTCCTGCATACAGTGATAGTTTATTTGAACCTATCGTATATGTAGAGGGCTGATGTTCAATGCTGTTTGGTGTTAAATCTTTACTATTATTACTAATAGTTACAATTATTTCACATCCTTTCGTTACATCTAAATCATCATTATCCATTTTATTTGTTTTAGATATTGACAATTCTTTTGTAGCTAAAAAACAATACAATGCAGACCTAAATATCATATAGGTATGTGCACCTGTTGTATAGCCTTTTTTGAGTTGTTTTTCAGACATTAGTTTTGGTTCTTATACTCTATAAACTTGTCAGCCCAACTGCAAGCTTTTTTTGGATTTGCTTTGTTAATATTATTTACACTAATCATAATATCTCCATCATCTCTAGTACAAGGATGGATAAAATTACTTAAATCTGGATTTGACAAAACATTGACTAGTTTTATTTTTAATAGTTTTTTCACCATCCTAGTATTTTGTAACGGAATAGCAATATATATTAAATCAAACTGTTCAAAAAAACTATATTCTAGTTCTTCAAAACTTTTATTTATTTTTTCTATATCTTTGTCAAGTTCACAAAAAAACTGATTTGCCACAACGGTTATATGGCAAGGATGCTTTGATAAAACTTTCAATTTTATCTCACAAGCTCGACCAGCTCCAACTATAAGAACTTTTTGTTTCTTAGTTAATACAATTGGTAGCATTTAAAGTTTTTCCTATAAAGATTATGGCAGGTGTTAGAGTTTTAATATCATTAAAATACTCCTCTTTTTGATTACGAGTTTCTTCAAGTGTTGATACTATTTTCTTAGCATCTTTTTTTGTACCATTACTTAATATAGCTATTGGTGTAGTGGCTGGGAAATCTTTTTGAAGTAAATTATTTACTATTTTTTCTAAATTATGTATTCCCATCATAATCACAAGATTTTCTCTTTCATGATAAGTTGTCACTATATCATCAAAAACCTCTATATCATGCCCTGTAATTGTTCTATAAGAATCACTAAATTCTCTATCAATAGAAGGTATCATAAAGCTCTCTGGTACACTTGTAGTTGCACTTACTCCACTTATAATAACAGGTTCATACCCGGCATTTACAATAGTTCTTACCTCTTCATATCCTCTTCCAAATACAAATGGCGTCCCACCTTTAAGTCGAACAACTATCTTGTATTCTTTTGCATATTCTACTATTAAACTATTTATCTCATCTTGTTTTTTGAGATGATGGTCTTTTCTTTTCCCTACATTTATTGTTATTACATCATTTTTACAAAAATCTAAAATTTTCTCATTTACAAGAGCGTCATACAAAACAACATCTGCAACTTCTAGTATTCTTAGAGCTTTTAGTGTAAGAAGTTCTACATCTCCAGGACCTGCTCCTACTAAATATACTTTTTTACTCATCTAATTCACTCATTGGTACTTGTTCATAAGACAAATCATCCAGTGATTTGTTTGTACTTAAATCTAAAAATAGCTCTTTCCATTTTGTATCATCAAATTTATGAATATTTTTTAGCCAGATATTGTTATTTTCTAAGTTTCCATTTGCTTTTGTATTTTCAAAAGTTACAGCAACTTGTCTAAATCTACAAGCACCAAAACAATTAGTTCTTGATATTTTTATACGATTTTTCCCTTTATGAAGTTTTAACTCTTTTAAGATATCTCTTAATTTCCCAGCTAAATCACCATCTTTTTGTGCTTTACTACATCGCTCCCCATCACAAATAAAAATTTGTGTTTTAAAAAACATAATAGGTTTATCTGGGTCTAGCTTTTTAGGTTTACAAGTAAACCCTTCAGCTACTTCACTTCCCATTGTATTATAAGTTTTATTTTCCATTATACTTATCTATTCCATCATAATCTTTAATTAATTTATATGTAGCATGAAGTGTAGCAACAGTCATAGTAGAACTTCCAAATCTTCCCTCCATAATAACAGCAGGTATATTAAAATGTTCACAAAATCTTTTTCCATAATCTTTTGATTCTACAACATTTACAAATCCTACAGGAAATAATAGAAAAGCTACATTTTTTAAATCAACACCCTCATTTAGTAAAGTATTGATTGCTGCATAGATAAACGTAGGGGCGTTGCCACAGGCTAAAACCATAGGTTCATCTTTATGCTTTTTTATAGCCTCTACTACTGCTGCATAGCTTCTTGTAGTTTTATTTTTTTCTGCCATCTCATAGGTAAAAGGCTCATTGATATAACATATAACTTCATTGTCATATTGTTTTAGATAAAAGTCACTAAGACCAACTTTTATCATATTTACATCTACAATGATTTTTGCTTTTCTTTTAAGAAGCTCTTGAATTCTTGGAATAGCATTCTGTGTAAAGTAAATATTCTCCAAAACTTCTTCAAAACAAGTTGTTGTATGTATAAGCCTACTTATAACTTCTATTTGATTCTTATCAAATTCTTGTGCTTTTGGATACTGTTTAAGCTCTTCTTCAATCATTTCAAATGATTTCACTGATATATCCGCACCAATATTTATAGGTGGTTGTTCTTGTTTAAATTCCATTATTCCTCCAATTATACCTACGGTATAAAATTTCAGGTTCCGTCTCTAAAAAAGTGAAACTATTCACTTTGTTTTAACGTTCCTCATCTTTACAAAATCTATAAGAAGTGTCATGTATTTTTTAACCTTTTTAATTTTGCCTTTTTGGATATTTTCCCCTTCGAAATTTAAATTTTCAAAAGTAAAAAAAGTTCCATTTTCTTCTATCTCATCTGTTTCCATACCAACTTTTGGTCTCATATAAACTTTAGTACTAGGTACATCTTTCCCTATAAGTGGTATAAGTTCAAATCTATTATCCCCTAAACAAAGTGGTTTCTTTACTTTTGAAGAAGCATAAGAAAATGAAGTGATACCAGCTATTACTTCAGTTTTTTTATAAAGCTTTTTATTCTGTTTTTTGATAATATCAAGTAAATAATATACGGTACTATAAACAGCAGCATCTCCTAATGTTACAAAAGATATGCTGCCATATTTTTCTATACTTTGTTCTAATATATCAACTTGATATTGCCAATCTTTTTTCTTAAAATTCATGGGAGAATAGATTGGGATAATTGGTTTTGTAAACTTATACTCTTGCATCAAATCTTGAACAATTTTATAAGTTATAGAGCGTGTAAAACTGTGATCACTACTTTTTGTCGGTATACAAACTGCACCACAGTTTTGTAGTGCTTTCAATGCCTGTATTGTTACAAGTTCCCAGTTTGCAGGTCCCAATGAAACCATATATAATTTAGTGTCCAAGTTTAATAATCTCTTCTTTTATATTATTTTTTATAATCTCTAAGACTGTAGGTATCTGCATTAAGTTAAATTTTTTATCTTTAGTTATACTTTTTACAATTTTAGATTTAAAATGTTCATTTAGTTCATCAGATATTTCAACCATATCTTTTATATAATGATTTCCACTTACTAAAAGAAGTGGTACAACTTGTACTTTTTTAACACCATCGTGTTTCATTTTTGCTATTAATTCCTCTTTTACGGCAAAAAATGGAAAAGCACCTTCTAGTGAACAAGTATAATTCAATGTTCTTTTTTGTTCTAAATATTTTGCTGTATATGCAACAGATTCTAGTCCGCCTAATTCTAATTTAGGAGTACCATGTATTATATAAAGGTTTGCAGTATCTTTTTGACTAATAGTTTCATCTAACTCTTTTAAAAATAGGGTAGTATCTTTTGTTCGAGTAAGAATTGCATTTGATAGCCGAATATTTGCAAAAGAGAATTGTTTGAAACCTTCAACAGTTTTTTTAAGAAGTTCATGCTCACAAGCTGGAAAAAGATTTACAGAAGATACTATAATGTTTTTATACCCAAGCATATCTACATCAGCCATAGTTTGAGCCAAATTTTTATAATCAAAACCTCGTTTTAATAAATCTTTTAAAACCATTCTTGAACTTACTGCTATGAAAACTTCACACCCTTTAAATTCTTTTTCTATAATTTTTTTTAATTCTAAATATTTCTGTTGTTCAATTACAGAACCAAAAACAGATAAAATAATTGCTTTGTCTTTTTTGTAATGTCTATATCTTTTCATAGTTTTATTACCTTGAAATTTTTAATGTGGTTAGTTAAAGCAAGGATAAATCCTCACTTTTAGAACTTAAGCTTTAGCTGGATTGTAGAGTCTTTTTTCCACAAATGAACTATTTTCTAAACTACTAAGTGTTTTTGCCCCTGCTAAAACTGCTAAGTCAATAAGTGGTTCTAAAATTACTACACTCATATAAGCTAAACCAAAGCTAGAAACAGCAGCTAAATTTTCAGCACCAAAACCTTGTCCAAATAATGCCCAAAATGCAACCCAAGCAACAATACCACCTTGATATGCTACTGATAATTTAAGAGTATCTTTGTATTGGATATCTTTATATGCTATATTTTCAGGGATTATTTTTTTTGCTAAATAGCTCATCGCAAATAATGGCATAAGTAAAGTTGTTACATTAATACCATATTGAGGTAAATCAAATTGTGCAAAAAACAACCCTTGAACTAAAAGACCAAGTGCCAAACCAAATGCCGCTGGTGCTGCTCCAAATATTAAAAATATTGTAGAACCTAAAATAAGATGTACCTCTGATACACCAATTGGATGATGAGGAAATACTTCAAAAAATATAAATACTAATATTGCAGAAATAAGTGTTTTTACACCAAATGAAACTACTCCACTATTCTTAATTGTATCTAATGCGAGTTTCCCTGCAATTCCAAATGAAACAGCAGCTGTCCCATAACTAAATAACATTTTTACCCCTTGTACTACGCCTGCTTCTATATGCATAATGTGTCCTTCTTTATTGAATAGTTATTTAAACTATATAAAATGGTTTATAGATCTATTTATCTATAACTAAAATTGTGTTGTGATTTTTTTGTTAATTAAAAATTGAAGTTTAAATAGGGTGGAGAAGTTTTGTATTCTTGATACTCAAAAGCTTTAAGGTGATACTGAAATTTACTATCTATTGTACATAATTTATGAACAGTAGAGTACACAGCAATGATTGCTAAAGAAAAGTACCGTTTTAAATAACCTCGTAAATGTTTCATAAGGGAAGTATACTCAAAAACACTTTATTTTTTTCTTTTTATAATTAAGTATATAAAAAATGGAGCGCCTAGAAATGAGGTTACTACACCTATTGGTATATCAGATGTTGTTCCTAAATTTCTAGCAACTAAATCACACAATACCAAAAAAACTCCACCATAAAAAAAGATTGGTAAAATAAGAGTATGAGCACTTTTTTGTGTGATTGTTTTTATTATATGAGGTACTATTAAACCTACAAATCCTATAGGTCCAGTAATACTGACACAAATACCAACAGCTATTGATACAGAGATAAGAAGTATATAGTTTGTTTGTTTTACATTACACCCTTTTAAGTGTGCAAATTGATAAGATACGAGAAGTAGTTTGATACTATTTTGATAATACTTCACCATAAAAAGTATAAAAATCCCTGCTAATATTACTAAATATGTATCTTTAAAACCTACAATATCTAAGCTTCCCATTGTAAATCGTACTATCTCATAACTTTCTTGAAGATTACTGATAAAAAACAGAACCATCAAACTTGCACTATAAAAAAATGATAATGCAATACCAACTAAAAGTAGCGATGAAGTTTCACTGCTATGAAATCTAGAGGCTATGATAAAAAGTATAACAATAGTTGCTAAACTTCCTAGAAATGCAAAGAAAGAGACAAAAGAACTCAGTCCCAATACTATAGCAATAGCAGTAAAAAGCGTAGCACCACTGGCAACTCCTAGAGTAAATGGACTACTCATAGGATTTCTAAAAATAGTTTGAAATACTAAACCACTTAAAGCAAGAATTGCACCCACGAAAAAAGCTAGAATAGTTCTAGGAAGTCTTATATCCCAAAAAATTTGATAATCCATCTTTGTAGTATCAAATATATTTGTTATTGATATATCTATTTGACCAAAAAATGGAGATACTAAAAGGATAATAACTGATAATACAACTAGAAAATATCTCATAAATTCACCACTATATTGTCATCACATTTTTTAATACTATCATTAAAAAAATACTCTAAATTTGTATCATTAAAAAATTGTTCACTTGTATCATAAAAGGCGATTTTTCCATCTTTAATAAATAAGATATCAAACCCAAGTTTATAAGCTAAATTTAGATTATGTGTAATAATAATCTTATTTTGTAATATATTTTTATCTTGCAAAATGTGAAAGCTATTTTTTATTTTTATAGGATCTAAATTTGAGGTTGGTTCATCAAAAATTGTATATTTTGCATTATGCAAAATAGCACTTGCTAGAAGTAAAAGTTGTGCTTCTCCACTACTTAGATTTTTACATTTTTTATTTTTTATATACTCACAGTTTACCAATCTTAATACTTCATCAATTCTTTTATGTCCATAGAGCTGATTTATCTCTAAAAACTCCTCTACACTCATAAATTCATCGTATATTTCAAGTTTTGGCGGAATATAGTTAATCAGTTTTGTTCTGTTTTCTCCATAAATATCACTTGGGTTTTTATCTTCTATTGAAACACAAGAAGAGGCGGTAATACCACATAAAACTTTTGCTAAGGTAGTTTTTCCAGCACCATTTGAACCTAAAATAATAAGATTTTTATTTTGTAGTTCAAAAGAGATATTATGGAGTATCGAACTACTATAGTTTTCACATTTTAGCATCTTCTAAAAATCCTTTAAAATCTTCTAAAAAGTAAATAAGTCTATGACTACTAATGCCAGCGTATTCTTTATCTAACACATAGATAGCTTTTGTTTTAGCTGCATTTATAGGTAGTTTGAGCCATGGTTGTATTAATTGTTCTTTTGTAAGTTGTTTCTGTTTTGTAAATGGAGCTAAAAGTATCACTATATCTGCATTGGTTGCAATGAGATTTTCCATATTTAAAATAGGTTGTCCTGAACGCTCACTTTTAAATGCATTTGTATTTCCACTTTTAACAATAATATCATCAAAATAGAGATTTTGACCAACTACAAAGATTCTACTATCAAGTTTTAAATTATGCCCAATAACAAACAGTATTTTTTTATCTTTAACTATATTTTGAGTTTGAGTAAGTTTAGCTTCAAGAGTTGCAAGTATCTCTTGTGCTTTTGTTTGCTTATTTAAGATGTTTCCTATTTGATAGATACTGTCTTTTATGTCTTGTAAAGTTGTTAGCTGTACAACTTTTGTTTTAATCCCTAAAGATTCAAGCTTATGAGAAAGTTTAATACTACTTTTTTGTAAAATGACAATATCTGGTTTAAGGGAGAGTATCTTTTCCAAAGAGGGAGAAAAATATCCTCCAACTTTTGGTTTTAATTGTGCCTCTACTGGAAATGTACAATAAGTCGTATTTCCTACTATTTTTTCACCGTCTCCCAACGCATAAATGATTTCATTGATTGATGGACTTAAAGCTATGATTCTATCATAACTAAAAAGATTAATGGTAAATAGTAGTAATAGTAAAAATTTCATTAGAAACTATATTTAACTCCCGCATAAAAAGATCTTGGACTTGAAGTAAATCCATCAACAGTTTGATAGTATTTATTTGTAATATTTTCTATTTTACCATATATTTTTACTTCTTTTGTTAAATCATAATTGATGTTCAGGTGTGCAATAGTGTATTTTCCTGTTTGTTCACCTTGTTGGTTATTATTATCAAATCTTTTTCCTACATATTCACCATTAAGTCCAATATGAAGTTTTGTGATACCATAATAGTCTATTCCAAACTTTAGATTTTCTTGAGCTCTTCTTGCTAAATACTCTTTATCTTTATTTTTAGCACTCAAGTATGAGTAGCTTAGTGACAAGAATGTACTTCCTCCAAATTCTTGTTTATAATCTATCTCAATACCTTTCAGAGTATTTTTCCCATCTAAATTTGTGTACACAGCATCATTGTTAAACCAATTTAAAGGGGTAGGGTCATTCCAGTCTATCATATCTTTAATTCTTTGTTCAAAATAGGTAACTTTAAAATTCTCATATTGAACCCCCAGATCAAAATTTTTACTTTTTTCTGGGTTAATATCCATATTTATAGCACCCCATGGATTAATATTTTGAACTAGTGTAGGAACTGTATACGCTGTACCATAATTTGAAAATAGTGATAAGTTTGATAAAATATTATATTTTAATCCTATTTTTCCTGTAGTACTATTTTTAAAGTAATCATAGGAATCATATCTTATAGATTGTGTTAGTATCAAATTTTCTATAGTGTTACTATTAGTTATGTATCCAAATTTTGATTTGTTATCTGCATTATTAGAAGTATTATCAGCACTTGCGTAGTTGATTTCATCACTATTAGCCCCCATTCCAAAAACTAAAAAATCTTTTTTATTATAAGCTATACTATCGATTAGTTCAAAGTTATCACTTTTACTTTCTGTATATTTCACTCCCCATGTTGTACCGACTTGATCTCTTTGAATCTTTGATTTGTCATATTTTATAGAAATATTCTGATTATTGTACTTTTGTTCAAATAATATATTATAAATTCTAGTATCTGTATCATTTTTCATAGTTTCATCATTTGGTGTATTGTTACTATCATACTCTTTGATTGCATCAATATCTAAAACATTTAGACCAAGTTTTGATTGTTCATTTATATAAAAATTTGATTGTAGATTTATAGTTCTATTTTCATAACTATCATCTTCGTATTGGTCAATATTATTCCCTCTTGGAGCTTGTGAACTAAAACCATCTGAGGTAATTTTTGAAGCAGCAAGTGCTATATCAAAAAACTTTTCTTTATGAGATATATCGCCTGCAAATTTTTTTGTGTTAAAGCTACCATATTCAGTTAATATTGAACCATGTGTACCACTTTTTGGTTTTTTTGTGATAATATTAATAACTCCAGCACTTGCATCTGCACCCCAAATACCACTTTGTGCACCTTTGATTATCTCTATTTTCTCAATATTGTTTATCATAATATGAGAGATATCTGTACCACTTATACTAGAATGGTCTTTGAACTTAATACCATCTATAAGTATTAAAACTCTATTATTATCACTTCCTCTTACACTTATAGAAGTTACTGAACCCATACCACCATTTGAAGTAAAACTTACTCCACTTACTAGATTTAAAGCTTCTGTAACAGTTTTTATATTTTTTTCTTCAAGTTCAATACTTGTAATCACTTCAACATTACTTGTTACATCTTTAATTGATTGTTCACTTTTTGTTGCACTTGAAACTGTTATCGTTCCTAAATCTTCATTCGCAGTTATAGTAGCTGTACAGAATAAACTAGCCAGTAGGCTTAGTTTTATAGTTTTTGTCATTATTTTCCCTTAATTTTAATTGCATATATTTGTTAATAATTAAAAGTTAAAAAGGGAGGAGAAGTTTTACATTCCTGATATTTTAAGGCTTTAAGATGGTATTGATGACTTGCATCGATTGTACAGAGTTTGTACAAAGTAGAATACATAGCAATAATTGCTAATGAAAAATATTGTTTACCATAACCTCTTAAATGTCTCATAACGCGGATTTTACCCAATAGTTACTTATTTTTAGGTATAATCCATTTATGATAAATGAACATATACAATTAGGTGAGATGAACACCCTAAAAATCAACAGAATAACAGAACCAGGTATTTACTTAGAAGCCTTAGATGAAGAAGTTGTACTTTTACCAAATGCTTATATAACGCCAACTATGCAAGTAGATGATGAACTAGAGGTATTTATATATACAGATAGTGAAGATAGATTAGTAGCTACTACACAAACACCTTATGGGATGAAAAACCAATTTATGTTCACAAAAGTTGTTGATACTACCTCTTTTGGTGCATTTGTTGATTGGGGACTTTTAAAAGATCTTTTTGTACCTAAAAACAGACAAAAAAATCCTTTTAGAGTAGGGGATATGAGAATTGTCCGAATTATAGAGGATGATGAAACTTCAAGACTTATAGGTGTTGAAAAGATTACCTCTTTTTTGAGTTCAGATACACAAAAGCTAGAAAAAAATCAAGAAGTAGAGATATTACTTTTTGCTAAAACTCCCATGGGATATAAAGTAATCATCAATGATACCTATGAAGGTATGATTTATAAAAATGAGATTTTCAGTGATGTGAATGTTGGTGAAAAGCTTAAAGCTTATATCAAAAATATAAGAGATGATGGTAAAGTAGATGTATCACTTCAACCCATTGGAAAAAATAATGCCGATGATATCAATACAAAAAAAGTATTAGATGTATTAGAGCAAAATTTCAATGACCTTCCATACAACTACAAAACAGATGCAGATACTATCAAAGAGCTTTTTGGTATCAGTAAAAAAGCTTATAAAAGAGCTTTAACAAAACTTGTTGAAGACAATATTATAAAGCTAGATGATGAGGGTATGAGTAAGATTTAACTAAATAAAAAACTTACTCTTTTTTATGTTTTGGCCACTTATTGTAGCCAATTTCTGGGTTATTAGATTGATATTTTAAAATATATTGAGATTCACTTTGATTAATTACCTTTGCGTCTTCTGATTCAAGTAATATCTCCTTTCTAATAGTGAAATTTTTTCGTTCTTCTTCTGTAAAATCTTGTTCCACCAATTTACTATTAACACTACCAAAATAAGTGAGCGTATTTGTTAAATCTTTTCCAATATATATTTTACCATTTGGATAAGTTATTTTATATAAAACTTTTTTATTATTTATCATAACTATTATCTTATTTATGCAGACAATGATTGATGCTCAAATAAAGCATAATCATCTGTCATACCACTTATATAATCGCAAATTAATCTAGCTCGATAATACCACTCTAAAAGCTTATAATTATCTATATCAGTTATACCACTTACACTTTTTTTATACGCTACAAGATGTTTTTTTGATAATCTTGAGAGTAAATTTTGACAAATAGCACAATCTACTCTTTTGTCAGCTAACAATAACTCAAACTCTTCAGTAGTAAGCTTCAAAAGCGGTTCATAAATATCAAATAATCCCTGTATAATAGAATATCCCTTGATCTCCAAAGCTTGTACTTGCTTATGGGTGTAGATATATCTATAAGAGATATTTTTAAGTACCTCTACCGCTTGTGAACATTCATGGGTTTTATCATGTTCAAGAAGGGCATTATTAAAAGAGCCTTCAAAGATTTGTTTATGATGTTTGATATACAAATCAGATACATAGTTTACAAGTTTAAAAATAAGTTGTGCTCTTGTAAGAGTTAAAAACATATTGAACTGATAGGGTTCATCCTCTTTCTCTTTTGCTTTTTTGTAATTCTTTTCCACTACATCTAAAAGCATAGTTGTATCTGTACCATACTTTTCATTGACTCTTTTTGTCTCTTCAACGATAAGTTCATAAATCTTCTCTAATGTTAAAATACCTTTATCAACAGCATCTTCCATATCAGCACTCAAATAAGAGATATCATCAGCAGCTTCCATGATATAAGCAATAGGGAATCTATGCCCATGTTCTATCTGTAAAGTATCTAAAACAGTATCAACAAACTCTTTTTCACTATAGTAATATCCTGGTTTCTTTTTAAGATATGAAAGTGACTCATCATTAGATTTCTCCTCAAAAGCACCTCGTGTGTATTTTAATACAGAAGCTGTTTGTGTATACGAAAGATTTAGTCTTTGTAATTTATGGATAATTCTTATAGCTTGTGCATTTCCATCGTAAGAGGATAAATCTTTTTTCAATAGATTTTTAAATACATCATCTCCCTCTATACTCATAAAGTATTTATCACACACTTTCACCATCCATTCATTGATAGCAGTCTCCCCAAAGTGACCAAAAGGTGGATTTCCTATATCATGAAGTAAACTAGCCATCTCAGCTGTTGATACAAAAGCATTTTCAATCTCTTTAAGATTTTTATCATCAAGCTTTTTTAAGATAGTCTTAGCGATGAATCGTGAAGTTTGAGATACTTCAAGTGAGTGTGTAAGTCTACTTCGTATAGCAGCGTTCAGTTCTAGTGCAAATACTTGCGTTCTTTTTTGAAGCCGTCTAAAAGAGGGTGAAGAGATGATACGACCTCTATCACTCTCAACAGACCAATCAAGGTCAAGTATAGGATAAAGTTCTCTGTGTGTTGTTAGTTTTGTTGTGTAATCTTGCATAAGGGATTATATCTATTCTTTTATAAAACCAATTTTATCTATAGTGGAACTGTCTTGTTGCATAAGCTGATTGAGTATCTCTATGATTTGTTTATCAGTTTTTTCTCCATGCGAAACTCTTGATTCTATTTGAGTTATTTTTTTAGCTAGTTCATCATAGGTTAAGGCATATCTTCGTAAAGCTGTAAAGGTTCTCATTATAGTAAGTGTAACTTGTGTAGCAACTTTACTTTTTAACACCGTTGCTAACATATAAACGCCTTGTTCTGTAAATACTTTTGGGTTATATCTTCTACCACCCCAACTTGAGGTCACATTTTGTGACCTCAAGATTTCAAACTCTTCTTTTGAAAGTTCAAACATTAAATCACTAGGAAATCGTTCTAAATTTCTTTTTACCGCTTGATTAAGTACTTTTGTTTCCACTTCATATAATTTTGCTATATCACTGTCAAGCATAACTTTTATATCTCTTATCGTATAAATTTTAGAATTTATATCTTGTAACAATAAATTATCCATTTCAATACCTTTTTATTTTATAAAGATATCTTATCAGTATTTTTCAATTAGCTTAAAAAATATTGCAATTTGTAATGAAAAACACTTATTCTTACCCAATATTCAGTTTAGTTATATTTTTTGTGTTTTATATGTCCATTCCCTTTCTAATAATGGCATAATTTCTTTTTCAAATAATTTCTCTTTCCCATGAATCCATGATATTTCTTGCCATTCATTTTCATTTTGATAAAATCCATGATATAGAACTATTATATGTTCTCCTAAATTTGGATTAATTGGATATAAAACATCCACAAAATCCCCATAAACATCATTAAATAAGTGTAACCAATGTATATAATTATTAGGGATATTATTTGGTATTGTAACATAACTATTATCGTACATTTTATATTTAAAATAAGATACGGGTTGATATTTACTTAGAGTATCACATAAAATAAATATTGAATTTCCTATGCTTAATGCCATTAAATTACCTTTTTAAAGTTTATATTTACTCTTCCAAATTTTCTATTTGATCAACCATAGCACTATCAACTATATCTTGACTTATCTGTTTAGAGGGGCTTATGCTTGATTTTTCTTTGAACACCTCTATTTGTCTTACGATATTATCTTTTCCAGATGAGAGTTTTTTATAGGCATCATCGTATGATTTTTGAGCTTGTCCCAAGTTTTTTCCAACCTTTTCAAAGTCCTCTACAAAGGTTCTTACCTTACTATAAAGCTTCTCTGCAAGTCGTATAACCTCTGTTGTACTTTGTGCTTGTTTTTCATATCTCCAGCTATTCTCAACAGCTTTTAAAGCTACTAAAAGTGTGGTTGGAGAAACCAGTACAATCTTCTTTTTAAAAGCTTTATCAAATAGACTTTTATCTGTTTCCATAGCAAGCATTAAAGCACTTTCTATAGGGATAAACATAAATATGAAGTCTAAAGTATTAACCCCCTTTAACTCTTCATAATTTTTATTTGAAAGGGAATCTATGTGGGTATTTATTGATTTTATATGTAAATCTAAATAGCCCTTTTTCTCTATTACATCTTGTGCGGATGTATATTGTTCATAATTTGTTAATGAGGTCTTTGCATCTATGATTACTTGTCTATTAGCAGGAAGATTTACTATCACATCTGGTCTATATTTTTCCCCATCATTGTTTTTTAGAGTTGTTTCTCTTATATACTCTTCCCCTAGTCGTAAACCAGAGCTTTCAAGAACCTTTTCTAATACCATCTCTCCCCAACTTCCTTGAGTTTTATTTTCCCCTTTGAGGGCTGTTGTTAGGTTTTGTGCATCTTGACTCATCTTTTGATTCAATTCTTTGAGAGTTTTTAGTTCATGTGACAATAGACTTCTATCTTTCGCTTCTTTGTCATATACATCTTCTACTTTTTTCTTGAAATCTTGAAGCTGTTGTTTCATAGGGTTGAGTATCAAGCTTAGGTTTTGAGTATTTTGTTCACTAAATTTTTTACTATTATTATCAAGTATCTCATTTGCTAGGTTTTTAAACTGCTCTTTTAGTTTCTCTTCATTTTCTTTAAGGTCTTTTACCCTTTCATCCATAGCATTTCTTTGTTCACTCAATTGTGTCTGAAGTTGTGAGATAAGCTCTTTGTCTTTTGTAGAGTTTGATTGCAAGTTTTCAAATGCAGTTTTAAAACTTGAAACTTCTGCAATAATCTCTGCAGTTCTGGTCTCTTTAGCATTTAAAGATGCTTTATATTTCGAGTTTTCCTCTTTTAGAGTTGTAAGGTAGTTAGCCTGTTCTTTGTATTCTTGCTCTAGCTGTGAATATTTGCTGTTCAACTGCTCAAATGAAGCTGTTCGCTCAAGTAGTGTAGCTATTTGTAATTCACTATGTTGTAGATTTTCTTGTAATAATTTGTACTCTTTTTGTATTTTTACATTTCTATATATTAAAAATCCAATAATAACAACACTTCCTGCACCTAAACTGATTAATTCAACCAAAATATACTCCTACAATAAATTCTTTATATTTTATCCAAGATAGTTTAAAATTAATAAGATATAATTAACTTTATGAGAATAGATAAATTTTTAAACGCAGTAAATATTACCAAAAGAAGAGCAATAGCTGAAGATATGTTAGCACATAAGGTTGTTTTTATTAACAATTTGCCTGTAAAAAAGGCAAAAGAGGTAAAGATAGGTGATATTATAGAGGTAAAGTATCTTGAATATACAGATAAGTTTCAAGTATTACAAATACCAAAGACAAAATCAACACCAAAAGCTAGCCAAGCTGAGTATGTGACAAAATTATAAAGGGAAAAAATGTTTAGTAAAGCCAGATTAAAGTTCGATGATATTTTTGAGAATAGAAAGAGTGAAGAAGAGGTAAGAAAATATTTAATTGAACTTTATGAAAGAGGTGAGACAGCTGATGAAATAGCTGCAGCAGCAACTGCTATGAGAGATCACATGATCCCTTTAGTAGTAGAACAATCTTTACAAGAAAAACTAATTGATAATTGTGGAACTGGTGGAGATAAAAGTAATAGTTTTAATATCTCTTCAACTGTTTCTATTGTGATGGCTTCATGTGGTTGTAAAGTTGCAAAACATGGAAATAGAAGTATCACAAGTAATAGTGGTAGTGCAGATATGCTTGAAGCTTTAGGGGTAAACCTTGCACTTACGATTCCACAACAAATAGAGATGCTCGCTAAAGTTGGATTTATTTTTATGTTTGCAGTAAATCACCATCCAGCAATGAAGCATATTATGCCTATACGAAAATCAATCGATCATCGAACAATATTTAATATCTTAGGACCATTATCAAATCCTGCTAGTGTACACAAGCAACTTATTGGTGTCTTTAACAAAGAGTATGTGCCTAAAATTGCAGAAGCTATGACTATGCTCAATACAAAAAGAGCAATGGTAGTTAGTAGTGAAGACGGGATGGATGAGATTAGTATTAGTGATGTTACTCATTGTGCTTTTGTGGAAAGAGGTAGTTTCAATGAATTTATCTTAGACCCTAGAGAGTATGGCTTTGATTTTTATCCCAAAAGTGATCTTTTAGGTGGAGATGCTATAACCAATGCAAAAATCACAAAAGGAATTTTAGATGGCTCAATTACTGGTGCAAAACAAGATATAGTAGTTTTAAATGCTGCTGTTGCACTTCTTGTTGACCAAAAAGTAAACTCTACAGAAGAGGGTATAGAGATGGCAAAAGATGCTATAACTAGTGGTAAAGCCTTAGAAAAACTTCATGAAATTATAAAAGTAAGTAATGAAATTTAATATATGATTGTAGATTTAGATAATATCAACGAAGTAGTAAATACTTTAGAAAAACTAATTAGAGAAAAGAATATTGTAGTATTACTGCAAGGTGATTTAGCAAGTGGAAAAACTACTTTAGTAAAAAACTATCTAAAAGCAATTGGATGTGATGATAAAGTAACTAGCCCAACTTTTTCAATCCAATCTATCTACGGTAATGATATTTATCACTATGATGTGTACAATAAAACTTTAGAAGAATTTATCTCTTTAGGTTTATTAGAAGAGTTTGAAAAGGATGGTATCCATTTTGTGGAGTGGGGTGATGAAAATTTAAAAAAAATTTTAGATGATTATGGCTTTGAGGTACTGGTTGTAAAAATAAATAAATTAAATGAAAAAAGAGAGTATATAATTGGATCATAAAATAGAAGTAAAAAATATTGCAAAGATGATAAAAAAAACACAAATCTTGCACGATATTAGTTTAGAGATAAGTAGCGGACAAACAGTTGGACTACTTGGACCAAATGGTGCTGGGAAAACAACAAGTTTTTATATAATATGTGGACTTATCCAGCCTACAACTGGAACTATATTTTTTGATGGTTCAGATATTACACACCTTCCACTACATAAAAGAGCTTTAAGAGGTATTGGTTACTTACCACAAGAATCTTCAATCTTTAAAGAGTTAACAGTGGAAGAAAATCTTATGTTAGCAGCAGAAATTTCAATAGATGATAAGAAACAACGATGGGAAAGAGTTGAAGAGTTGTTGGAGATATTTAATATTGAACCAATTCGCCAAAGAAAAGGTATCAGCTTAAGTGGTGGAGAGAGAAGAAGAACAGAGATTGCAAGAGCACTTGTTTCAAATCCAAAGTTTTTACTTCTAGATGAACCGTTTGCAGGGGTTGACCCAATTGCAGTTAAAGATATCCAAAGTATTATCAAACAACTAACAGCAAGAGGAATAGGGGTTCTTATAACAGATCATAATGTACGGGAAACTTTACAAATATGTGATAAAGCATATGTTATGAAAGCAGGTGCTGTACTAGCAAGTGGAACAGCTCAAGAGATAAAAGACAATACAGTAGTACGAGAGCACTATTTAGGGAAAGATTTTACTTTCTAGATACTTTTATCGATACTCTCTTGCATTTTAATAGCATCAGAGTGTTCTTTTACATCATGGCACCTTACAATTGAAGCACCTTTGCGTACACTATCAAGATGTATTGTAAGAGTTGCTGGCAATCTTTGAGAAGTAGGGGTATTTGGTATCACTTTTTCAATAAGTGACTTTCTACTAGCTCCTATTAAAACTTCATAACCAAAATGTCTAAAATGTTCTATATTTTTAAGAAGTGTTAAATTATGTTCTAAAGTTTTTCCAAAACCAATACCTACATCAAGTATAATTTTCTCTATTCCAAACTTTTTTGCTTTTTGAATTCTCTCTTTGAAAAAACTATCTACCTCACACATAACATCTTCATATGTTGGATTTTGTTGCATATTTTTTGGAGTTCCTTGCATATGCATAATTACTATAGTTGCATCATATGCAGCTGTTATTTTGGCAACTTCATCATTTGCTAGACCTGTAATATCATTCACTATTGTAAAGCCACTTTTTAAAGCATATTCAATTACACTTGGTGTATAACTATCTATACTAAAAACAGTTTTTTCATAAAGTTTTTTCTCTTTAATAAGGTCACAAATTGGTTTTACCCTCATAAGCTCCTCATTCTCATCTACGGCTTCACTTCCAGGGCGAGTTGAAACAGCACCTATATCTATAATATCTGCACCATCAGTTATCATGGTTTCTATTTTATCAATAGCATCACTGCCTTTAAAACGACTTTCTTCAAAAAAGCTATCATCATTTGCATTGATAATACCCATTATTTTTGTTGGGTATGTTTTTGTATTTACAAATGATTGTAACTCTTTTGCTAACTCTTTTAAACCAAATGGCTGAGCAAGTTCTTTACGAGAGAGTATTTCAAAGTGTTTTGTAGTTCCTACAAGTATCACATCTACGTATTTTTCGCGTGCCACAATTACACCCATAGGTACAAGTAAGTCAGCCCCTATAGATAAAGCATCTTGCTTTAATATATTTGCACCACCTACATGAATATTTTTTATGTAAAGTAGATGTGATTTTGTTTTTTTAGAGATAATTTTACAACCAGTCTCATCACTCCCCATACTTTGAAAGAGTTTCAAAGTATTTTGAATGTTACTTGAATTATCTAACTTATAAAATTCCATTTTACCGTTTCGTCATAATATTTAAAAGCAATGAAGTTAAAACATTTATTGGTCTTGAGTTTAATTCAAGTAATTTCATTGAACTACTAAAACTATGAAGTTGTTTTTCATTGAGTTTTATACCATTTTTATTCACTGAATAGATTATAGATTCTATTATCTCTTTTGCTTCATTTTTATTGACTCGTTGATGTTCTTTGAGATATTTATATAAATCTTTGAGTTCAAGCTTCTTTAAATCAAGAGAGAACTCTTGTACAGTTTTTTTAGTTTTTTGATACTTTACCTCTACTCGAGATAGAATTGTTGGTAAAATTGAACTTTTTGAGATAGTTATAATTATAAAAATAATATTTTTAGGTGGTTCTTCAAGTACCTTTAAAAGCGAATTTTGAGCAGGTATACCAAAAGAGTTACCACAAAGAAGTATATATTTTGTCTCACTTGTAGCTATATATGCTTCTTTGATAGCTTTTTTTGCTTCATCTATTAAAAACTCATTTTTCCCCTCAGTCTCATTTCGTATAACTCGAACAGAGTGTTTAGGTAAACTACCACTTATATCTTCGCTAGATTTATCAATATCATTTACAATAAAAAGTGTCGATTTGTTTATCATTTCGTTACATCTATTTGAGCACATAAAACTGCGTCAAGAGTTTTATTAAAAAGTCGGTACATATTTAAAAGTCGTATATCTAAAGCTTCATCATTACTATCTAAATAAAAACTATTTGATAATTCTTCATCCATTAACCATAAAAATGGCTGTTTCGATATTTTTGCAAGAGTTGCTCTTTTACTTCTACTTTTTCCTATATACCAAAAAAAATATCCATTTGGAAAAGAGTTATCAAGCATATCATGTATTAGTTGTATATCATTTTCTGTTTTTATATTATCAATATTTGAATGGAAAGAGTTAAAAGCATAAAATGGAAAATAGGGTCGTGAGAGCTTCTTTTTATTAATATTAGTTAAAACATATCTCATAAACCAATCGTGCTCATCATCAGTGATAATAAGTACTGATTTATTTTTATCTATAATATTAATGATAGTTTGTGATACTAAAGGGAGCCAATCAAATTTACGCTCCTCTAGCCAAGCACCTAAAAGCTTATCACTTCGTATAGTATCTACAGTCCAATTTGTAAACTCTTGCACAAGATATTCCTTATTTGTCTAGCTCGTAAGCATCATGTAAAGCTCTAACAGCTAATTCTGCATATTTTTCTTCAATAATCATAGAAATTTTTATCTCACTTGTACTAATTATTCTTATGTTGATATTTTCACTTGCAAGTGCTGTAAATGCTTTTGAAGCAACACCTGTATGTGATTTCATACCAACACCAACAATAGAAACTTTACAAATAGCATCATTATAATCTATTTTTTGGCTATCATTTTTAAAGTTTTCCATAACTTTTGTTGCTTTTTGAACATCAGCTGTTGGTATAGTAAAATCAAGATTTGTTTTATTGTCAAGCCCAACAGTTTGAACTATCATATCTACATTTATATTTGCATCTGCAAGTGCTGTAAAAATTGATGAAGCAATTCCTGGCTTATCCACAACTCCATACATACCAACTCTTACTTGATTTTTATCAAGTGCAATACCACTAACTACTGGTGCTTCCATTATATTCTCTTCCTTTGTTATTAATGTTCCCTCAATTTCAGGGGTAAAACTACTTCTTGAAACTAAATTTACATTGAGTTTCTTTGCCATCTCTACTGATCTATTTTGTAAAACTTTTGCCCCTAAAGATGCTAATTCTAACATCTCTTCATAAGAGATTTTATCAAGTTTTTTTGCTTTTGGCTCAATTCTAGGGTCCGTGGTGTAAATACCATCAACATCTGTATAAATTTCACACAAATCAGCTTGTAATGCACCAGCAAGTGCAACTGCCGTAAGGTCACTTCCACCTCTTCCTAGTGTTGTCACTCTACTATTTTCTACACTTACACCTTGAAAACCAGCTACAATTATGATTTTACCCTCTTTGATAGCATTTTGCATATTTGCAGTGTCTATAGTTTCAATTCTAGCATAAGTATGCTCAGAAGTTGTAAAAATACCCGCTTCTCTACCACTCATAGAAGTTGTATTGTAACCTTGTTCATTTAATGCTATTGAAAGTAATGCACTTGTCACTCTTTCTCCTGAACTAAGAAGCATATCAACCTCTGCTTCATTAGGTGTTTTGCTAAAGTGTTCTGCATATTCTAAAAGCTTGTTTGTTTCACCGCTCATAGCACTTACAACAGCCACTATATCATCACCAGCATCTCGAAATTTTTTTATAATTTGTGCAACACTTTGAATTCTTTCAAGGGTACCTACACTTGTACCACCAAATTTTAATACTCTTAACATTTTTAAATATAACCCTCTTTTTTAAAATATTTTAATACTTTTTTATATACAGTTCTTTTGAAAAAAGTAATATAATCATGTAGCTTTTCAGTTTGTACAAACTTATATTGACTAAATTCTGGAATTTTCGTTTTAATATTTATTTTTGCACCTTTTCTTAACTTTACTAAAAAGTACTTTTGTGTTTGACCATCATAAGGTGCCATTCTTGAAGCAACAGCTGGTGGAAAATCATAGCTAACCCATTGAGGAAATTCTGCTACAATTTGTACATCATTTGTCCCTATCTCTTCTTTTAATTCTCTATATAAAGCTTCTTTTGGTGTTTCACCTTTGTCTATTCCACCTTGTGGAAATTGCCATGCATCTTCCACATCTATTCGTGAAGCTATAAAAATCTCGCAAGTAGAGGGATAAGAAGAGGATAAAACTATTGCCGCCACATTAGGTCTATAATTCTTTTTATTATTTACTTTTTTTAAAGGAACTATCTCGTCGCTTTTTTTGGTTTTATCTTCCATTAAATAATTTACCTTATAATTTTAAGAAATATCAACTTGTAAGTTAGATACTGTATACCGCGATGATAACATAAGGATGCTTTAAATATGCTTTTATATATACATATTCCATTTTGTGATAGTAAGTGTTTTTACTGCGCTTTTAACTCTTATACACACTTACACAGTTTAAAAAATGATTATATGGTTGCTTTAAAAACACAACTTAAATATGAACTACAATTACGAGATGAAAAAATAGAAACTATCTTTATAGGTGGTGGAACGCCTAGTACTATAGAAGCTTATAAATATAAAGAGATTTATGAGATTGTAAAGCCATACCTTCTAAAAAATAGTGAAATCACTATAGAAGCTAACCCAAATTCTGCAACATCTGACTGGCTTGAAGAGATATATAGTATAGGTATCAATCGTATTAGCTTTGGAGTACAAAGCTTTGATGATGAAAAGCTACAATTTTTAGGGAGAAACCACAATAAATCACAAGCAATTCAAGCTATAAAAAATGCAAAAGAGATTGGCTTTGAGCATATTAACTGCGACATAATATATGACACAAAATTAGACACTCAACAATTACTAGAAAATGATTTAGTGATCATCAAAGATTTACCTATAGACCATATTAGTGCTTATAGTCTTACTATAGAAGAGGGGACTAAATTTTTTAATAAAAGTAATGTACAAGTAGAAAATATAGAATTAGCGCAATACCTCTTTGATCAATTACACTCTTTGGGATTCAATCAATATGAGATATCTAATTTTGCTTTAAATAATGAAGCTAGAAGTAAACACAACCTTGGATATTGGCAATATAAAGAGTATTTAGGAGTTGGAAGTGGAGCTGTTGGTTGTATCGATGCCCAAAGACTATATTCATCAAAAGATATTCAAAAATATATAAATAATCCACTTCAATACGAAGAGATAGAAAAATTATCAGCAGAAGATATTGCAATAGAAAAAACTCTTCTGGGATTTCGTAGCATTGTAGGTGTTGCAATATCATTGTTCAATGATGAACAAAAGAAGAAACTTGATGATTTAGTAAAAGAAAACAAGTTATTACAAAAAGGGAACAGAGTCTATTCAAATAATTTTATGTTAGCAGATGAACTAACACTTTATTTAGATTTTTAGAAGTTTTCTTAATAAGTTTTTAGGTATAATCACAGTAATTTAAACATAATAATATATGGAGAGTGATTTGAGCAAAAAAGAAGTAAAAAAAGTAGTTTTAGCATACAGTGGTGGTCTTGATACAAGTATTATATTAAAATGGCTTCAAGATGAGTATAACGCAGAAGTTATAACTTTTACAGCAGATTTAGGTCAAGGTGAAGAGGTAGAACCTGCAAGAGAGAAAGCTCTAGCTTGTGGTATAAAGCCAGAAAATATATTTATACTTGATATTCGTGAAGAGTTTGTAAAAGATTATGTATTCCCAATGTTTAGAGCAAATGCAATTTATGAGGGTGAATACCTTTTAGGTACTTCAATAGCTCGTCCTCTTATAGCAAAGAAACAAATAGAGATAGCAAATAAAATGGGAGCTGACGCAGTTTCTCATGGTGCTACAGGAAAAGGGAATGACCAGGTACGATTTGAACTTGGATATTTAGGATTAAATCCAGATATTACAGTTATTGCACCTTGGAGAGAGTGGGATTTAAATTCAAGAGAAAAACTTTTAGCATATGCAAAAGAAAATGGGATAGAGATAGCACAAAAACATCTTGATAAAGATGGAAATCCAGCAGTAAGCCCATACTCTATGGATGCTAATCTTTTACATATCTCTTATGAGGGATTACACTTAGAAAATCCAAATAATGAACCAGAGGATTCTATGTGGTTATGGACAACAGATCCTGTAAATGCACCTGATACTCCTGAATATATCACTATTGGATATAAAAATGGGGATCCAATTAGTGTGAATGGGGAAGAATTAAGCCCTGCTACTCTTCTAAAAAAACTCAATGATTATGGAAATAAACATGGTATAGGAAGAATAGATATCGTTGAGAATAGATATGTAGGGATGAAAGCTCGAGGTTGTTATGAAACTCCGGGTGGAACAATTATGTTAAAAGCTCACAGAGCAATTGAATCAATCTGTTTAGATAGAGAAGAAGCACATATGAAAGATGGTATGATGCCTAAATATGCAGAGCTTATCTACAATGGATATTGGTTCTCTCCGGAGCGAAGAATGCTTCAAGCAGCAATAGATGAAACACAAAAATATGTTGAGGGTGAAGTAAGACTAAAACTTTACAAAGGAAATGTATTTGTAGTTGGAAGAGAGTCTATAAATTCATTGTATAGTGAAGCTCACTCAACATTTGAAGAGGATGAAGTTTATAACCAAAAAGATGCAGAAGGTTTTATAAGACTCAATGCATTGCGACATATTATCGCAGGTAAAAAAAGAAAATAATTTTAAGCTAAGGTTTAACCTTAGCTTTTTTTATAATTGATTTAAAAAATAATTTTAAAGGTTTTTTATGGAATATCTTAACGACTTAGAGCAGATTTGTAAAATAAACTCTTACACAAAAAATAAACAAGGTGTAGATAAAGTTGGTTTAGTGATGAAACAATGGCTTGAAGCTATTGG
Source organism: Arcobacteraceae bacterium (assembly GCA_965140475.1). Taxonomy (GTDB): domain Bacteria; phylum Campylobacterota; class Campylobacteria; order Campylobacterales; family Arcobacteraceae; genus JAIOSF01. The sequence goes on along the minus strand of OZ223244.1, from coordinate 60,134 downwards.
ATTTGAGTTAACAACATATGAAAGAGAAACCATAGGAAACCACCAACTTTTTTCAACTCCTAAAACTAGTGGAGAAAAAATACTTCTTTTAGGTCACAATGACACTGTATTTCCCGAAGGTACTTTTGATAGTTATCATGAAGATGAGCAATGGGTTTATGGAGCTGGTGTTTGTGATATGAAAGGTGGGAATATAGTTGCACTTGAAACTTTAAAAAATATTTATAAATTAAATGGAAAAATTGAAAATATCGACTTTTTGCTTGTAAGTGATGAGGAAACAGGAAGTGATGATAGTAAATTTATCACTTTAGAGTTAGCAAAAAACTATGATTATTGTTTTGTATTTGAAGCAGCAGGGGAAAATCTTGAAGTGGTGACAGGGAGAAAAGGTGTAGGTACATATACCATAACCATCAGTGGCAAAGCTGCTCACGCAGGAACAAGTTACCAAAAAGGTATCAATGCAAACTTAGAAGCTAGTTATAAACTACAAGAGCTTACTAAACTTACAAATCTTGAGATTGGAACAACAGTAAATGTTGGAAAAATTACAGGTGGGATAGGGGCGAACACCATTAGTCCCAAGTGTGAATTACTTTTAGAAATACGATATACAATAAATAGCGAAAGGGATAGATTACTTCATGCACTCAATAGAATAACAAATAAAAACTATATAGAGGGTACTACCTCTATATTGGAAGGTTTAATACAAAGAGATGTAATGGAACCTAATAGTAATCAAGAGAAGCTAATATCGCGTCTTGAAAGTATTACTGGATATACAATCCCTTGTGAGCAAAGAGGTGGAGTAAGTGATGCAAACCATGTAGCGTCATGTGGAGTGATAACATTAGATGGATTTGGTCCTTTTGGTGATGGAGATCATACAGTAAATGAAAGAGCTTTAAAAAGTAGTTTCATTCAAAGAATAGATATGATGACAAAGATGTTACAACACCATCAATCTAATAACTTTATATTTTAAAAGGAAGTGTACAATGGCAAATGACAGAACTATAGGTATGTGGCTATACCAAAATGGTGGAGGTGATATTATTCAGGAAAAAATGATAAAAAAACTTCAAGATAGAGGTATAGATACTATTACTGGATTAAATTTAAAGCATGCTATAGCAAAAAATAAAAATATTATTTGTAAAAGTGATGACGGTGATATTAAACATAAACTCAATGAATTGGACCTATTCTTTTCCTACAATGCAGGTGAACAAACACAGTATCAAATGTACCTCTACCAAGCACTCAATAGAGTAATACCTATGGTAAACTCTTATGATGCTTTTGCACTTACTGAAGATAAGTTTCACACCTCTTTTGTACTTAGAAATCACAATATTCCCACAGCTGATTATAAACTATGTCATAGAGATAATGGATACGAGCTCAATAAAATTATCAAAAAATGGGATAAGATGGTTTATAAACCTACCGATGGTTGGGGTGGAGTAGGTCTTACTAAAATAGAAAATGAAGCAAATTTAGATATGCTTATGCCTTTTTTAAATCAAATGGATTTACGATACTTTTATGTGGAAAAATTTATAAAATATGATAACACTGACTTTCGAGTAGATATTGTTGATGGACAATTTGTAAGCTGTTATGGAAGAAAAGCAGGTGGTAAAGATTGGAGAACAAATATCACAAGTGGTGGATCTGTATTTTTAAGAGAACCAAATGATGAGATAGTTGATATTGCAATTAAAGCTTGTGATGCTTGTGGAGTTGATATTGGTGGAGTTGACATTATATATGATCAAGAAAAAGAGCAGTATATAATACTAGAAGTAAATGGTATTCCAGCATTTGCAACACCAGACCAAGAAAAATTAGGACTTGATTTTAACGATAAAAAGATAGATTTAATAGTAGATTTAATAGACAGAAAAACAAACAAAGGAAAAAAATAGATGGCGCTTACGAACAAACAGTTACCAAAATTAGGATTTTTATATTTAGATTATGTATTGAGATTTTTTGATCACTCAAATTTTAAAGGGTGGCCAAACAAGATAGAAACAGTAACATATCATTGGGGAAATGATAAAGAGAGATTTATCAAAGAGGTAAAAAGAAAGAAAATTGATGTTTTAATAGGAAATGTACCAGCTACAGCTTATGAAACATTTAGAGAGATTGCTCGTGCTTTACCAAATGTACGGTTTATCCCAAGTCTAGATACACAATTTTCAAACAAATCAAAAGAAAATGTTACACGATTTGCCTGGAAGTATGATTTACCAATCCCAAAAACATATATCTACTACAATAGACCAAATGCAGATAAGTTTTTACAAAAAACACAATACCCAAAAATAGTAAAAAAATCTTATGGACCATCTAACTATGGTGGATATTTTGTACATAAAGTTGATAGTTACAAAGAGGCTAGAGCTTTATTTGATGAAAAAAAATATCACCCAATGTATTTTCAAGATTTTGTACCTATGGAAGCTGATATTCGTGTTATGCTTATAGGACATAAGCCTGTATGTGCATTTTGGAGAAGAGCTCCTGAGGGAGAATGGCTTACGAATACTTCACAAGGTGGAAGTATGGATTATAATGATGTTCCAAAATCTGTACTAGACCTTGCTGTAAAAGTTTCTAAAGCTGCAAAAGCTGAATACTGGGCTTGTGATGTGGCTTATGGGAAAGATGGGAAAGTTCGAATCTTAGAATGTGCTACAGCATTTGCAGCATTTCCATATATTAGAGATTGGATTGGTCAATATTTAATGTGGAATTTAAGTAAAGGTAGATTTAGAAAACCACACTGTCCTATGTTTAACTGGGAAGAGTTAGGTAAAATTGATAGTAGTTTATTGCGAACAATGAGACATATCGCATTTGGTAAATACAATTCGTCTTATGATGGTGCATACTTTGGAAACAAAAAGAAAATGTATGGAGAGGGTGCTGTATATCTACATGAGCTTGATGAAACATATAAAATGTATAGTGTAGATAGAAGATGGAGTGAAGAGTGGCCGAGTGAAAAATGGAACTACCAAGATAAATTTTCTCTGAACAATCTAAAATCTATGAAAGTACCAAATCTAAAAAATGAAGATGCACCAAATCCAACAGGTGAAGATATGGAAAGTATTTCAACTACACCAGAACTTACAAAAAAAGAGTTAAAAAATGTGTTGACTTCTGTCAAAGGATTAGGAGATAAAAAGTTTAATAAAATCATTAATGAACTTGGGAAAACTCAAGAGGTAGTTGGAGTGTTGGAACAAAGTCCTTCAATTTTATTAAATATCAAGGGATTTACAAAACAACTTATTAAAAAAGTTGAAACAAAATGGGAAGAATTTAAGAAATCTTTAGAGAAATAGGTATTATGAGAAAAAAGATACTACTATTTTCAACACTATTATTTACAGGCTGTAGTACAGGTGATATTCAATCTATCACCGTAGCAGCCCTAAGTAAAAACCCAAGCGCTGCTTTTCAAAGTTTGGCTAAAAACAAAACAACTCAATATGCCGTAAACCCTAAAAGACTTATTAGTGATATAAAAGCTATGGATGCTTTTTTAAAAGACTTTAAAAACAATATTTCAAAATTTTGGGGTATTGATAATATAAAAATACCACAAAAAACAGAGTATGTAAAATATATGCAAAATTACAAAAGTAGGGCACTTATTGACTTTGACAAGGGGATAGTTACTGTTGAAACTCTTGATAATACAAATGCTAAAAAAAGTTTAAATGAGGCTATTGTAACAACACTACTTCTTCCTGATGATCCACGAGCTGCTGATCTGTTTGGTTCTAAGCCTGTAAAATTAGGAGCAACCCCTTATTTGTTGGGGGAAGTGAAAGATGATCAAAATAAAGATATAAGATATAGTTGGCGAGCAAATAGATATGCTAATATTTTAACAACTACAAAATTTCAAGAAAAAGAGATTATAAAAGATGGTAAAAAAGTAAAAGTTTCTTATGTAAATATCCCTATGGTCAAAGACCATGCAAATATAAGAGTTGCAAAGTTTAAACCAATAGTGAAAAAATATGCAAAGAAATACCAACTTAGTGAAAACTTAGTATATGCAATCATCCAAACAGAAAGTAACTTTAATCAATTTGCAGTAAGTGGAGCAGGAGCAATAGGTTTAATGCAAATAGTTCCATCAAGTGCTGGAGTAGATGCCTATAAACATGCGAAAGGGAAAAATTGGACACCTACAAAGTCTTATTTATTTAATGCCACAAATAATATAGAACTAGGAAGTGCTTATATACAAATATTAGAAGATAAATACCTTAAAGGTATAACAAACCCTATATCAAGAGAGTATTGCGTCATTAGTGCTTATAATACTGGGAGTGGGAATGTTCTAAAAACTTTTAATAGCAACAGAAATAGAGCAACAACACTTATCAACAAAAAAACTCCTGCCCAAGTATATTCAACCCTAAGAGAGAGACTTCCTTATGTGGAAACACGAAACTATCTTAGAAAAGTAGTTACATATAAAAAACAGTTTGTAAATATTTAATCTAAATTATCAACATCGCATCACCATAAGAGAAAAATCTATATTTTTCTTTTATAGCTTCATCATATATCTTCATAGTTTTTTCTAATCCTACAAAAGATGCCACTAGCATGATAAGTGTTGATTTTGGTAAATGAAAGTTTGTAAGAAGATAATTTACCCTTTTTGGTTTATTTAAAGGGTTTAAAAAGAGATTTGCCTCTCCACTAGCTTGTTTTGTATCGTTATAAAATTCTATAGTTCTTGTTACAGTTGTCCCCACTGCTAAAATCTTATTTTGACCATCTAGTATCTTTTTTGAAGATTCTGGAATCTCATAAAACTCACTATGCATAGGATGTTCAAGTATATCATCACACTCAACAGGTTTAAAAGTACCAGCACCCACATGAAGTGTAAGATAGTTTGTATTGTAATTTTTTTGTAACTTCTCTAATAATTGTGGTGTGAAGTGTAGTGAAGCAGTTGGGGCTGCCACTGCTCCATAGTTTTTTGCAAAAAGTGTTTGATAATTTGTATTATCAGACTCTTCATCTTCTCTTTTTATATAAGGGGGAAGGGGAAGATGTCCTATAGTATTTAAAACTTCCACAAGAGATAAAAAGTCTAACTCTTTATTATCTTTATAAAACTTTACTATACGAGTACCATCTTCTTGCAACTCAATAACTTCAACAGTGAGACCCTTATCAAAACTAATAATATTTCCAACTAAAACCTTCCCTCTCATATAGACTAAATATTGATTGTTTGGTAATGGTTTATTAAAAAGTAACTCTATTTTTCCACCCGTCTCTTTATGTCCAAATATTCTAGCTTTAATAACTTTTGTATCATTAAAAAAAATTTCTGTATTTGTAGGGATATATTCTAGTAGATGTTTGAAAGTAGTGTGTGTGATTGTATCTTGTAAAGTATCATAAACTAATAGCTTTGCTTCATCTGCAGGAGTTACAGGATAAGTCGCTATTAGTTCTTGTGGTAAGTTATAATCATAACTTGAAGTTTTAAGAGGGTCTAACATACTATTTAGTAGATTCTTCTACCTCATTTTCCTCAATATCATCTTCCTCGTCAAGGTCTTCTTCCTCTTCATCTTTATCAGCAGGATTAAAAACTTTTGCAATATATATTGATACACCATATAATAATATAAGTGGTCCAGCCATTAAAAACTGAGTAATAACATCAGGAGGTGTTAAAAGTGCTGAAACAACAAAGATAAGCACAACTGCATATTTAAAAAAGTCTTTTAGTGTTCTATCTGTTACAAGCCCAATAATTGCTAAAAAAAATGTAAATACTGGTAACTCAAATGCTAATCCAAAACCAAATAATAGTTTTGTAAAAAAGCTTACATATTTTCCAATACTTGGCATAACAGAAACAACTGTACTACCAAAGTTTACAAGAAATTCAAAACCAAAAGGTACAACAACATAATATGCAAAAGAAGCACCAATTAAAAACATAATCGTAGCACCTAATACAAAAGGGATAACTAGTTTTTTTTCATTGTCATACAACCCTGGTGCTAAAAATAGCCACATTTGCCATAAAATAACAGGAAGTGAAACTAAAAATGCACTAAAAAAAGCAACTTTAAGTGCAGTAAAGAATGTCTCTTGCACCTCAATAGCAACCATTTTAGAACCCTCTGGTAATACTGCTTCAACAGGTACCATCATCCAATTTAATATAGGTTCATATACAGCAAAACAAGCAAAAAATGCTACAAAAAGCACAGCACAAGAGATAACAAGTCTTTTTCTAAGATCAGCTATATGTGGTTTTAAATCTTCAAACATTAAGCTTCCTTATCTTTATTTAATGATATTTTCTCTTTTTTTGACTTTTTTGGCTCACTAGGAGTTGTCTCTTTTTTTTCTACTTGTTTTGGCTCAGCTGCTTTTGATATATCATCTAAGTCAATATTTGCCATATTTTGTATATTTGAAACACTTGCTTTTAGTTGTGCTGCATCCTCTTTGAGTTCAGAGAGGTTAAGTTCTTTATCAATAGATGATTTTGCATCACTGAGTTCACCTTTTATTTTTTTGAAAAACTTAGCACCTTCAACCAGTGCCCCTGGTAGTTTTTCAGGACCTAATGCAATAATAGCAACAATAAGGACTAAAAAAATCTCCATAAAACCCATACCAAACATATAAATACCTTTTATTAATTATTAGTTTGGGATTTTACCTAATTTTTGATAAAATTCCACATAATTTGAAACAATAAATATTTGGAGATTAAGAATGATAAAATTATTAGTACTAGCACTCGTGGGATTTCTTTTTTATATGTTAAATAGAGGCTATAAAAGTAGCGACTTTCAACATATAAAAGTAGATGGGAAACAAACTTTAAAAGGAAACCTAGAAGAGCATGAAGCTGGACTATTAGTTGCTATGATGGCAAAGGTTGCTAAAGCTGATGGAAAGGTGAGTGAACTTGAAGCTGAGATACTAAGCCATACTTTTACAGATATTGCAAATCATTTTGAAAATAGTGATGAGATAAGAGAACAACTAAAAGCTATCTACAAAAAAGAGATGAATAGCTTTGATAATACTATAGAGATAGCACAAAAATATCTAAAACTCTCAAAAAGAGAATATAGCAAAAGATTAAAAGTATTAGAATACCTTTTAAATCTAGCATTTATAGACAATGATTTCTCAAAAACAGAATTTATGATAACAGAAGATATAGCAAATGCTATGGAGATAAAAAAATCAGATTTTGAATCTATGATATCGCAATTTGAACAATACTATGCACAAAAACAAAACTCAAAACAGCTTTCACTTGAAAAAGCCTATGAGATACTAGGTGCTAGTGCTAGTGATGAGATGGGTACAATCAAGAAAAAATACAGACAACTAGTAAAAGAAAATCATCCAGATATCATCACAGGGCAGGGTGCAAGCCAATCTATTATCGATGAAGCAACAAAAAAACTCCAAGAGATAAATGAATCATACGAGCTTATCAAAAAAGAGAGAGCTTAAAGTATGGCTGACTTCCATTATAGTTATGAAGTGTGTGCTTGTAGAAAAGTAACTTTAGGTGAGATTATCCACGCAATTAAAGAACAAGGTGCAACAACTATTGAACAAATAGGTGAACTTACAGATGCAGGGACTGCTTGTGGGTGTTGTAAATGTGAAGCAGATGACTTTGGGCAACCAAAGATGAAACTCTACTTAGAACAGATATTAAAGAAGTTTACATAAGATGAATGATACAAATAAATTAGAACTCATAGATGAGATAAAACAGCTTATAAGTGTAGATGGTAGCTCTATAGATATAAATCCAAACTATCTAGAATACTTTGAACTAGAGGAGCTAGAGGATATAAAACAACAACTCTTACACAGCAAATCAAATGCAAAGTCCTTCACAAAAGAGTATGTAGAAGAGCTATATGAAAAATTTTCAGAATAAGCAAAAGTTTAAGTTATTGTTAATAGTTAATTGACTATAATTCTCCTCCAAAAACATTCCGGCATAGCTCAGCGGTAGAGTAGATGACTGTTAATCATTTGGTCCCTGGTTCGATCCCAGGTGCCGGAGCCATTCAATTTAAATCAAAACAAATCAATTTAAAAACATTTCTGATATAAATCAATTTTTCCTAAAATCTTTCAACATATAATTCTTGATCTTACCACTAAAATCTATTTCAAAAATACAAATTTTAAAATTTCTTGTTTTTGTGACACTAGATGTGACATTGTTATTGTAGAATACTGTACACTAAGTGTAAATATTAAAAATACAAAAGCGGGACGACCTAAAAAAGAGAAAGAATTGGATTAATTGGTATCCTGTCCCTGGATTTTGTAAAACATTGCAAAATGCAATTAAATTTAAAAATTTTATTTTTTTATAGTAATATTATAAAAACTGGTAAATTTATAACCTTTGTGACGCTAACTGTAACATAAATAAATTATAATATTAGAAAAGGATAAAATTATGAATGAAAATACAAAATTAATCTATTCTACATTGCAGGATATTTTTAAAAATATTTGGGAACAACAAAAATATGCAGAAGTTAAAAATGGTGTTATACTTACTTTAAATGTAGCAATATTTGCAATTTTAATTAAAGCTTGTTTCCCTTTACCCCAAATTATTAATAGTAATAATGTATTTAAAACTATTTTTGTAATATTATTATTCTTATTTGTAATACATATATTTTATATACTTCAATCATTTTTTCCAAAAGATAAGAATAAAGAAAATTTTAAATGGACTAGTGAAAAAATTAATATATTCTTTTTTGGAGACATCCAAAAATTACAAAATAAACAATATTTAGATATTCTTATTGATAAATGTAATATTAGGAAAGAAGATATTAATGAGAACTTTTTATTAGATTTATCAAATCAAGTAGTAAAACTATCTGAAATAACATACTATAAATATAATTCCTTTAAATATAGTATTTATAGAATGTATGTACTTGCATTTTTGTTAATTTTATATTTTATATTTTTAGTTTTATAAAAAAGGATTGACATGGCTGATTATGATTATAAAGCAGGTAAAAAAAGGATAAAAGAGATTTTAGATAATAAACTTGAAGTAATAGAAAAAGATAAAATTCCAAAAGATGATAATTTTACTTTTACAAATGCCTATTATGGATGGGTTTCAGGCATTTTTGTTGATATAAGAAATTCAACTAATTTATTTTCAAAAGAAGATAAAGAGTTAGTTTCAAAAATAATTCGTTCTTTTACATCAGAAGTTATTGAGATTTTGAGAAATGATGACGACTTAAGAGAAATTGGGATTAGGGGAGACTGTGTGTATGCTATATATACTACCCCCAAAAAAAGTCATATTTATGAAATAACGCAAAAATCATTTTATATTAATACATTTATGAAAATGCTAAATAAACTATTAATAGAAAGAGATTTACAAAATATAGAGGTTGGTATTGGTATCTCGTCAGCAGAAGAATTAGTAGTAAAAGCTGGTAGAAAAAGTGTTGGAATAAATAATAGTGTATGGATAGGAGATGCAGTAACAAAAGCATCTAAACTATCTTCTTATGGAAATAAAGATGGGTATAGTTCTATCGTACTATCTAATTTAACATATATAAATATGATTGATGAATTGGTTGAAGTTAGTGGAGAAAAAGCAAAATCTTGGTTTAATAAAAATTATAATAGTGAAATTGGTACATTTTATGATGCTACTATAATAAAAACAGATTTTAATGACTGGATTAATGATGGGATGAAGGAAAGCTAATGAAGTTATACGAAAATGTTATTATAGGAAATTTTTTATATGCACTTGGATTAAAGATTGGTATTAGTTTTCCTCGTTCCACCTCTCCCGAGGTGGGATGCATACAAAAGTTAAATTCACCAAAATCTCTCAACTTCCACTAAACCTTTTATACCCTCATAATCTCTAGCACAACTATATTGCCAATGAATAGCTTCATCTACATATCCTCATTCCACCTCGGGAGAGGTGGCACGAGGGAAAATTTTTACTTAAGTATATCCTGAATTCAACTCATAAGTACAACACAATCACAAAAAACAATTGCTCCGAATTCTCTGAATACTCATTATATTAACTTAAAATATAAGTTATTGTTATCATCTAAATCCATTTCTAAAAATACAAATTTTAAAATTTCTTCTTTTTGTGACACTAGATGTGACATTGTTATTGTAAAATAGAGTAATAGATATAGATATTTTCAATATATAATTTTGAATACAAGGAGTTATTATGTTAAAAAAACTACTTATAATATGCAGTTATCTTTTGACTGTAACCTACCTATATGCCCAAGAAGAGATAAATGTAGGCATCTATCAAAATGCTCCTAAAATATTTATAGATAGTAATAATAAGCCATCAGGATTTTTTGTTGATATTTTGGATGAAATAGCACTAAAAGAGAATTGGAAACTGAATTATACTCCTTGTGTTTGGTCTGATTGTTTAGTTATGCTTGAAAATGGTAAAATTGATATTATGCCTGATGTGGCATATATGCTTGAACGAAAAAAGAAATTTTTATTTACGAATGAAAGCATCATCTCAAGTTGGTCTGTACTGTTTAGACATAAAAATGTACATATCGAGTCTATATTTGATTTAGAAGATAAAAATATAGCTGTATTGAAAAATGCTATTCAATCTACTTCGATAAAAGAATCAATGAAAAAATTCAATATTCATCCTCATCAGTATAAAGAGGTTTCAGACTATGAAGAAGCTTTTAAACTTTTAACAGATGAAAAAGTTGACTGTGTTATTGTCAACCGCTTTTATGAACTAAATCATAAATTTGCAGACAATGTTGTCAAAACAAACATTGTACTTGAGCCTTCTGTAATGAAATATGCATTTAATTTATCTCGAAATGATTTAGTAGAAGCTGTAGACAGAGATATAAAAAGTTTTAAAAAAGATAAAGATTCTATACTTTATAAAGCGACACGAAAGTGGATTACACCTAGTGTGCCAACACATATACCAAATTGGATAATATGGCTAATTTTAGGCAGTATAATAGTTATTGTAATTTTAAGCGTGGTGGTTATTTTATTTCAAAGAATGGTTCGTAAAAAAAGTCAAGAGTTGCTACAAAATGAAGAATTAATGATAATCCAATCTAAACATGCTGCTATGGGAGAGATGATTGGACTTATTGCACATCAATGGAGACAGCCACTTAGTGTTATTTCTATAATTTCCACTAATATTATAGCTTCTGTAGAACTTGAAGAAGAGATTATAGATAATGAGTTGGCTGAAGAGATGAAAAACATCTCTAAACAAGTACAACATTTATCAACCACTATAGATGATTTTAGGAACTTCTTTAAGCCCAATAAAACAAAGGTTACAATCAATATCTCTTATATTATAGATGAAGCTAATAAACTACTTGGAAATAGTTTAAAAAGCAATAATATAGAGTTTATTACTAAAAATAATGAGAATTATGAAATAGAAACTTTTCCAAATGAACTATTGCAAGTAGTTCTAAATATTATCAACAATGCAAAAGATGTTTTAATAGAAAAGCAACTAGAAAACTCTACAATAACTCTCACTACATTTCAAACAAAAGATAGTTATAAAATCTCTATATGTGATAATGGAGGAGGTATTCCAAAAGATATATTAAATAAAATAGGAAACCAGTATTTCACTACAAAAGCTGACAAAGGTACGGGACTAGGTCTTTATATGTCAATAATTATAGTTAAACAACACCTCAATGGTATTCTAGAATGGGAGAATAAAGAGGATGGAGCTTGTTTTATAATATCTTTAAATAAGTAATAACTCTATAAGATAGTATTTCTTTAATCAAAAAATAATATCAGCAAAATAGCAAAGTTCTCTAAATCTTTTTATACCAACTGCATCTTTAAGATCTTTTTTAACCAATGCACAAGCATGACAACCACATTTTTTAGGTAAAGATAAAATTATTTTTTCATTATCTTTTAAATTAACATTATTTCTTCTTTTTAACATGAATATTCCTTTTTTTGTTTTATTAAAGGGAATAGTATAGATAAAAAATTACAAACTTATTACAAGTGTAGCTGTTTTGCAAGTTTATGAAAAATATAACTAAGCTATTATTCGTTTACGGTATGAATTAATGATAATTAAGTTAGAATTTAGTTATTAATAAGACAATAAAATGTAAAAGGATAATATATTAACTTTATACTAGAAAAAAGAAACCTTTTTATTTTTATGATCTTTTTTGTAGTGCTTGTATTATTTTCTACTTTCGCACTTTATAATTCATATATGAATGAGAAGAATAAAGTAGAAAATTCAATAAGAAAAAAAAGTTTTTTAATATCACAATGGATTCATAGTTCATTTGAATCATCAAAATATATTTTAAAATCTATTGTTCAAGATGTACCGCTTTCAGAAGTAGTTTATCCGACAGTTGATAAAGAGATGCACAAATCAAGAACTCAATATCTTCTTAATAAAATGAGTATTGTTCCTAATGCATTCACTGTAGGACTATTTGATAAAAACTGTATTGTTACACACGCAAATGCTTATGTGGGGTTTGATGCAAGTAAAAGAGAATATTGTATTAAAACTAAGGAAAATGTAAAAAGTGAATCTTATCTTAGTACAGCATATCTTTCTAATAAAAATAAATTAAATGTGACACAAACTTATAAATTCAAATCAAATGATTCAAATCACTTCAATGGGTTTGCTGCTCTTGCTATTAATTTAGACTTTTTTAATAAGTGGTTAAATAAAATTGAAATTTCTCATGATAGTATTATAATTATAATAGATAGTAAACTTTCTGTTTTAGCAAATAAATCTCAATACGATATAGCACTTGGAGAAAAGTTAGATAGTGAGATATTAAAGAAATTTATTGAGTCTGAAAAAACAAACATTATATATGAGAAAAAGTTTTCATTTGACAATAATATGAGAATGACAAACGCTTATAAAGTTGAAGATTTACCATTTATAGTAATAGTTGGTGAAACTAACAATATATGGTTAAATCAATGGTACAAACAATTATTCATTACGCTAGTTTTATTCATATTTAGTTCAATTATTTTGTATGTTTTATTTAAAAACTATAAACTATTACTTGAACAAAAAAAGAAATTAGAAGAGATTTCAATTACAGATGGACTAACAGATATCTACAATAGAAGATATTTTAATGAGATATTTCCAAAAGTTATAAACTCTGCAAAGAGAAAAAATGAACTTGTATCTTTTATCATAATAGATATAGATTACTTCAAACAGTATAATGATACTTATGGACATCAAATGGGTGATGATGTACTTATTAAAGTGGCAAAAGCCATAAAGGATTCATTTCATAGAGCTGATGATTATTGCTTTAGACTTGGTGGTGAGGAGTTTGGTGTATTGTTTAAAATTGATAAAAAAGAAAAAGCTTTAGAACTTGCAAACACAATAAAAGAGAATATTGAAAACTTAAAGATAGAACACAGTAATAATATTGTCAGTTCTTATGTAACAGCATCGATGGGATTAATTTGTAAAAATGCAAAAGATATAAATAACAATGATGAAGTTTATAAAGAAGCAGATGATTTGTTATATAAGGCTAAAGAATCTGGTAGAAATAAAGTTGAGAGCTAGTAGATTTAAAAGCTAAATTCCAGTTATAGTTATAACTACTTTTCTGCTTCCACCATAGTTTCTATGTTCACCAAGATAAATACCTTGCCAAGTCCCAAGATTGAGTCTACCTTTTGTAATAGGTATATTTAAAGATACCCCAAGAAATGAAGACTTGGCATGAGCTGGCATATCATCATCTCCTTCGTAAGTGTGTTTATAATATGATTTATCATCACATAGCTCATTAAATAAGTTTTCCATATCAACTCTTACTTCTGGTTCTACATTTTCATTGATAGATAAAGAAGCACTTGTATGCTTTAGAAATATATTCATCATCCCTGCATTTATAGTGGATATATCTATACTATTTACAATCTCATCTGTGATAATATGAAAGCCTCTTTTTTTTGGACTGATTATGATCTCTTTTTGAATAATATTCATGACAAAGTGTTGTACCATACTTTTGATGTATCAAACCTATTTACATCTTTTAAAAAGTTATCTTTATATCCCAAAGCTACTACACAAAGTGGTTTTATGTTTTTTGGAAGTTTAAAATAGTTTGTGATGAAATTTATTTTTATCTCTCTTGGATGAACCGCAACCCAAACAGACCCAATACCTAGTTCTGTAGCACTTAAAAGTATATTTTGTGTTGATGCACTTGCGTCTTGTGTCCAATAGAGTTTGCTTAACTCATCCTCAACCTCATAACAAACAACTATAGCATGACTTGCATCTTTACACATCTTCCCATGCTCTATATTTGAAGCGATATCTTCTAGTATATTTTTATCATCTACAACTATAAAACGAAAACCTTGTTGGTTTCTAGCTGTTGGTGCACACATAGCACACTCTAAAATAGTTTGTATATCTTTGTTATTGATTTTTTGATCATTAAAAGTTCTAGTACTTCTTCTTTGTTTGATAGCTTCTATTGTATTCATGTCAGTTTCCTTACAATATTTTGATATATTGAAAAAGTATACCATTTTTTTATGAGATAAGGATAAAGGTAATAGGAAATTTTTTAAGGGATAATACTTTATAAAAATAAAGTTTAAAGAGAATAGGGGAGAAAAAATCAAGTAGCTAAGAGCTACTTGAAAATAAGATTACAGTCCTGTAACGTTTTGCGCTTGTGGACCTTTTTCACCTTCACCTATTTCGAAAGTCACATCTTGACCTTCGTTTAGAGAAGCTCTATCATAACCATTTGTATTTATTTGTCTAAAATGTACGAATACATCTTTTCCACCATCTTTTTGTTCGATAAAACCGAAACCTTTTTCACTATTGAACCATTTTACTGTTCCGTTTACTAATGTTGCCATTGTATTTCCTTGTTTGTTAAAGTACACCAAATTGCTAAGGTGGTTAAAGTATAATATGTAGTTTCTTTTTGGATGTAATGTACCGTTAACACAAAGTTATCAATATAAAGCAGACCAAAGATGTAACACGAATCATCTTTTGTAGGGGTATTGTATCTGAATAAAATTAAATATACAAGGATTATGTTAAAAATATTTTGTAAATTACAAAATATAGTAAAAAACCCTATAATTTTCTAACAATTATACATTGTTTCATCATTTTATAGAGTTCAAAACTTTCATTTTGAAACTCATCATACTCTACTATTTCAAAACTATCATTAAAAAAAAGTTTTAACTCCCCTTGTTTGAGCAAGAAATCTGGATTTGAACTTGGTTTAGTATTCTCATCATCCTCCATATATGTTTCAATAAGAAGTATCCCATTTTTTGTAAGAGCTTGTGCTAGTTTTGGTATAAGCGTTCTATCTAAAAAATTTGTCATCACTACAAGATGATAACTATTGGTCAAAGGGATATAACTATCTAAGTCAATGAGTTTTGTAGTTATATTTTTATAGTTTTGAGCATCCAAAGTATCTAGTGCTATTTGTGAGATGTCTAAAGCTTCTACTTCAAAACCTTGCTTAGCAAGATAAATAGAGTTTCTTCCAGCGCCACATGCAACTTCTAATGCTTTTTTCCCTTTAGCTTTTTCTACCACTTGAACAAGTTTTTGACTTGGTTCTCTTTGTTGTAACAAAGTAGGGGTATTTTGATATTTTTTATCCCATTTTATTTTATCTTCTAGTGCCATATATACTCTTTATTTGAATGATTTTATAAGATTATAACTACAATTATCTAAAATAAAATAGCGTTATTAAGTTTAGTGTAGTAAAATCACAATAACAAAAGAGATTATATCAAAGGTATTGCATGAAAAAAAAGATTGACCAAAATAAACTTATCTGGAAATCTGAATTTAGTATAGGAAACTATAGAATTGACAATGAACATATAAAACTTTTTGAGATAGCCAAAAAAGCACTCAATGCTAAAAAGAACAATACAGAAGATGTAGAAAAACTAAAATCAATAATCTGGTCTCTCTATGAATATATAGGAACTCACTTTAAAAATGAAGAAAAGTTTATGTCACAAATAGAGTATCCTGATTTACCAAGGCACAAAACTATCCATAAAGCCCTTTTAGATAATCTACATCAGTTTATCCAAACACTCAATGATCTTACCATTGATGAGATAGAAAAACAACTTTATGATTTTATAGAAGATTATTTCATCAGACATATTGTTAAAGAGGATAAACGCATTGAGATTTGGAATCTTTCTCTAAAAAGACTAAGAAAGTCAACCTACTGGCTTAAATCTTATGAAACAGGAAATGAACAAATTGATGCTGAGCACAAAGAGGTGTTTGAAATTCTCAATGATGCATTTGAGGAAGTTGAAGAGGATCAAAAAGAGGCAAAAATAAAAAAAGTGCTTAAACGCCTATATGATTTTCTAAAAATACACTTCAAAGAAGAGGAAGCTTATATGAGAGATATTAATTATCCTCAGTATGAAGAGCACCTTGAGTTGCACAGTGAAATTATAAATGAATGTAATACATTATTAGAAAGAATTAATGATATGGAAGATGCTCTTTTTGAAAGAGAGTTGGCTAAGATCATAGATAGAGATATAATAGACCATATTCTTCAAGAGGATAAAAAAATTGTATTTTGGGAGAATCAAAATAGTTAAAGTTTAAGCAAATATTAATAATACATAACTTTGACATAACTTTTTTGTTACATTTTGTTACATTTAGAGATAAATTCATCAACTGTTTAAAATTCATACAATTAAATTATTGAAGTTTTAACAATTTAATATAGAATAAAAGTGTTTATAATTTTAAAATTTAGGAGTTAAAATGAGAAAAAGTTTATTAAAAATTTCACTTGCTGCAATTACGGTTTGTGGAATAACAGCAACTGCTGGTACATTAGAAAATGTAAAAAAAGCTGATGTATTAAAATGTGGTGTAAATACTGGTTTACCTGGATTTTCAGAAGTAGGTAGTGATAAAAAGTGGAAAGGTCTCGATGTTGATGTATGTAGATCAGTTGCCGCTGCTGTTTTAGGTGATGCTACAAAAGTAAAATTTGTTCCATTAACTGCAAAAGAGAGATTTACAGCACTTCAAAGTGGTGAGATTGATATCTTATCTAGAAATACAACTTGGACTGCTTCAAGAGATTCCTCTTTAGGTCTTAACTTCGCTGGTGTAACATACTATGATGGACAAGGTTTTTTAGTATCTAAAAAACTAGGTGTGAGAACTGCGAAACAACTTGATGGTGCTAGTGTATGTATCCAAGCAGGAACTACAACAGAATTAAATCTTGCAGATTATTTCAATACAAACGGGATGAAATATAGCCCAATCACATATGATACAACAGATCAAGTATCAAAAGGTTTTGAATCTGGAAGATGTGACCTTATCACTTCAGATGCTTCACAACTATATGCTTTAAGAACAAAATTTAAAAATCCAGATGACTATAAAGTATTACCAAATATTATCTCAAAAGAACCATTAGGTCCACTTGTAAGACAAGGTGATGATGTATGGTTTAATGTAGTAAAATGGTCATTAAATGCTATGAAAGCAGCAGAAGAGTACGGTATAACATCTCAAAATGTAGATAAAATGATGAAAACTTCTAAAAATCCTGAAGTTCAAAGAATACTTGGTGTATCTGGTAAAATTGGTGAAGATTTAAAACTTACATCAAACTGGGCATATAATATTGTAAAACAAGTTGGAAATTACGGTGAATCATTTGAAAGAAATGTTGGTGATAAATCTCCACTAAAAATCAGTAGAGGTCTTAATAATCTTTGGACAACTAAAGGTGGTTTACAATACGCACCTCCATTTAGATAATTATCTTTATAAAACTTAAGAGTCTTTCTTAAGTTTTATTTTTTCATTTATAAATCAAGAACAAGAGTTATTGTAAATAATTTTTTTTGTTGATTTATAGATCACAGTAAGTTTCAAATATCAAAAAAAGGAATAATGTGGCAATTTTAAATAATAAACTCTTTAGAGATATATTTTCACAATTTATCATAGTGGTACTTCTTGTACTGTTTTTGTGGTATATCATCACAAATTTACTTTATAATATTGATCATAGAGGGATTACAACGGGATTTGATTTTTTTGGTCATGTGGCAGGTTTTGGAATTTCAGAAACTCCAATTGCTTACAATGATACAAAATCAACTTATTTTGACGCCTTTTTAGTTGGTCTTATAAATACCCTAATAGTTTCAGGTGTTGGTATCTTATTTGCTTCAATTATTGGTCTTTTAGTAGGTATTGCTAGACTTTCAAAAAACTATATTGTTTCCAAATTAGCTTTAGCATATATTGAGTTTTTTAGAAATATACCATTATTACTACAAATCCTATTTTGGTACAATGTTGTTTTAGCAACACTTCCAAGTCCAAGACAAAGCTTGGTACTCACTGCAACCACTTTTTTAAATAACCGAGGGTTGTATATACCAAAACCAATTTTACAAGATAGCTTCAATATAGTTATTGTAGCTATAGTTTTAGCAATTATTATTGCAATATTTACTGTTAAGTGGGCAAATAAAAGATTTGAAGAGACTGGAAAAGAAACCACTCTTTGGCCTTGGATGGTTATGATACTTATAGGTTTCCCTTTAGTGGTGTTTAATATTGTTGATACTCCTGTTATTATTGACAATCCAGCATTACGAGGATTTAACTTTGGTGGTGGGATGCGTTTTAGCCCTGAGTTTTTAGCATTGGCATTTGCTCTAAGTATATATACAGCCTCATTGATAGCAGAAGCTATAAGAAGTGGTATAGAAGCTGTAACTAAAGGACAAAAAGAGGCTGCAGCCTCACTGGGTCTTAATGGATATCAAGCTTTAAAGTTAGTAGTTCTTCCTCAAGCTATACGAATATCTATACCTCCAGTTTTAGGGCAATATTTAAATTTAATCAAAAATTCAAGTTTAGCTACAGCTATTGGATACCCAGAGATTGTGACAGTTTTCAGTGGTACAGTTTTAAATCAAACTGGACAAGCTATAGAGATTATTGCAGTGACTATGGCTGTTTATTTAACCATTAGTTTATTTGTCTCATTGATTTTAAATATTGTTAATAAAAAACTAGAGATAAAGGAGAGATAATGGCAACATATGAGATACAATCAGCACGACCAGCTCCTTCAAGCTTAAGAGGACCATTTCATTGGATGAAAGAAAATCTATTTGCAACACCTGCAGATATAATTCAAACTATAGTGATATTCTTATTTTTATTTTGGATAATACCACCATTTTTAGATTGGGCACTTTTTGATGCTTCATTTATAGGTACAACTAAAGCAGATGCAACAGGTACAGGTGCAAACTGGATATATGTAAAAGAAAAAATGGATATGTTTATCTATGGATTTTATCCAGAAGAGGAGATATATAGAGTAAATATTGTATTTGGATTATTTTTTGTAACAGTAATATTATTTAAATTTGTTGCTCGTACATTTAAACAACAAGCATTTATATTTTTAATCTATCCACTAATTGCTTTTGTATTAATCAAAGGTGGATATTTTGGATTTACAGATATCTCTACAGATAAATGGGGTGGACTTTTACTTACTTTAATTATTGCTTCTGTTGGTATTGTATTGTCTCTTCCTTTAGGAACAATTCTCGCTTTAGGGAGACAATCTGAATTACCAATTATTAAAAATTTAAGTGTCCTATATATTGAGTTTATTAGAGGTGTTCCAATTATTACTATGCTTTTTATGGGTTCTGTTTTATTACCACTATTTTTTGTAGATGGTGTTGAAGTTGACAAACTTTTAAGAGCTTTAATTGTTATAATTATGATAGAATCAGCTTTTATAGCAGAAGCTGTTAGAGGAGGGCTTCAATCAATACCAAAAGGGCAATATGAAGCTGCTGACTCATTAGGTCTTGGATATTGGCAAAAAATGATATTTGTAATACTTCCACAAGCTTTAAAAGTAGCATTACCAAACCTTGTTGGTATCTCAATTGAGTTATTTAAAGATACCTCACTTGTAATGATTATTGGATTGTTTGATATACTTTCTATGGTACATTTAACAGCAAATGATTCAAATTGGTTAGGGATGGAAACAGAAGGGTATGTTTTTGTTACATTTGTATACTGGGTAATATGTTATGCAATGTCTAAATATAGTATGATTTTAGAAGATAGATTTAATACAAATAATCGTTAAAAATGGTAAATATTAAAGGAAATATAAATGAGTGAAGAAAATATTATAGAAGTAAATAATTTAAATAAATGGTATGGAGACTTCCATGTTTTAAAAGATATTAATCTTAAAATTAAAAAAGGTGAGATTGTTGTTATTTGTGGTCCAAGTGGTAGTGGAAAATCAACAATAACTCGATGTATAAACTATTTAGAACAATTTCAAGAGGGTGAGCTTATAGTAAATGGGACTACATTAACAGAAGATGTAAAAAAGATAAAACAAGTTAGAAGTGAAGTTGCTATGGTATTTCAACACTTTGAACTTTTTCCACATTTAAGTATCTTAAGTAATCTTATCTTAGCACCTATGCATGTACACCATATGCCAAAGAAAGAGGCAATTGCAATGGCAATGCAATATCTTGAGAGAGTAAATATAGCAGATCAAGCAGATAAGTATCCAAACCAATTAAGTGGTGGACAAAAACAGCGTGTCGCAATCGCAAGAGCTTTATGTGCAAACCCAAAAATCATGCTTTTTGATGAGCCAACATCAGCACTAGATCCTGAAATGATAAGTGAAGTTCTTGATGTTATGATGGAATTAGCAAATGAAGATAAAACTATGATTTGTGTAACTCATGAGATGGGTTTTGCCAAAAAAGTTGCAGATAGAGTTATCTTTATGGATGCAGGGCAAATTATAGAGGAAAATACCCCTGAGGAGTTTTTTAATAATCCTCAAAGTGATAGACTCAAACTTTTCCTAAAACAAATTCTTTCACACTAGTATCGTACAAAACTAATGATATTAGAATTTGCTGAATATATAGGTATTGCTGCATTTACATTAAGTGGATTTTATATTGCAGTAAGACATAACTTAGATTTACTTGGTGTTTTTATAGTATCTTTTTTAACAGCACTGGGTGGTGGGATTATGAGAGATACTATTGCGGGAATTGCTCCTATCTCTTTAAGTACTATTTATCCTATGTTACTTGTTTTTATTATTGTAAATACACTAATATTACTCCAATTTCACAAAAAACAAGAATATGATAGAAAGCCTATATTTATATTTGCAGATAGCTTAGGTTTAAGTTCATTTTCAATTTCTGGGGGATTGATAGCTATAAATAGTGGTTATGAGATCTCAGGGGTTATAATACTATCCGTTATAACAGCTGTTGGGGGAGGAATTTTAAGAGATATACTTATTAATGAAGTACCATATATACTAAAAGGTGGATTTTATGCAATGGTTTCTATAATAATAGGTATCATAATCTATATACTTCATTTTTTTGATGCTTTAGGATTCTTTTATATCTCTATATTATTTGCATTTGGTGTTGTTTTAAGGCTTATCGCCTTTTATAACAACTGGGAACTTCCTAATATTTACAACAAGAAAGAATAATGAATAATAAATATAAAAAAATATATATTCTTACCAAAGATATAGAAGATAAAACGCTCATAGATCTAAAACAGTTTTTTATTGACCATTATAAAAAAGAGACTCTACTATTATCTATAGATAATGAAGAGATTGAATATAATGAAAAAAGTATCTATTTTTTGTATCTTGATGATACCTCCATCAAAAAGTTTTTAAAAGAACACCTTGGACTTACAATTGATTTGGCAATTTTACCAAATGACAAATGTGGAGATTCTCTATTAAGATATGGAATATCAAAAGATATTTATGAGGCTATTGATGATAGTTTTGATGATAAATTAAGGATAAAAGATCAATTATTACTTTGTAATGGGGAGATAGTATTTAAAAAACTTTCTATTGGAAATGTTCAAAATTTACAAAAAAATATTTTTAAGAGATCTTTTTATGAAAATATAAAAGATTTTTTTAGAAACCTAAAAAACCTCAAATATCAATCAGTAACAATAACTACTGCTAAAGAGAACACTACTAAAACAGTTGCTAGCGGTATTTTAGTTTTAGAAGACTATACTATTTTTAATACACTTAAAACTGTTGGGAACTCTGCTTTTCATGATGGAAGACTTAATGCTTTTATCATTGCTCCATTTAGTTTAGTATCTTATATTTATTACCTTATAGTTGTATTTTTATATCATAAATTTTCATTAGGAAAGTTACCAAAAGATATAGGGTTTATTAGTTCACAAAAACTCAATATAGCTAGTAATGAACCTTTTGACTTTTCTATTGACGATACTTCTTTAAGTGCCCCAGAGATAGAGATAGAAGTTTTTCAAAGCGATCTTCAAATAAGTTATGGTAAAAAATTTCAAGAAGCTATAGATGAAAAGAATGAGATAGATGAAAAAGAAAAAATAAATATAAATCATTTACCAAAAGGGGAGATTAATGAGCTTTTAATAAAAGGGAATGTTCCTTTTTTTAGAAAAGCGAGTGATGAAGATATGAAAGAAGCTCTCAGTGCCCTAAAAGAGAGTTCAAAAGTCTCTTCTATATTTATTACACTTATGATTTTAAGTACCCTTTTAGCAACTGTGGGTATTTTCCAAGATTCAACACCTTCTGTTATAGGGGCTATGATTTTAGCACCCCTCATGACACCTATTATCTCTCTTTCTATGGGTGCAGTGAGAAGTGATAAAAATATTATACAAAACAGTACAGTTACTTTACTACTTGGTATTATAAGTGCTTTGTTTTTTTCTGCTATTTTAACCGTTTTTTTACCTTTAGATATAGTAACTTCACAAATAAGTTCAAGAATAAATCCAAATCTTTTAGATCTATTTGTAGCTATATTTTCTGGTATTGCTGGGGCGTATGCTATGGCAAAAGAGGAGGTTGCAAAATCTTTAGCTGGTGTTGCTATTGCTGTTGCATTAGTACCACCATTAGCTGTAACTGGTATAGGAATAGGGTGGGGAGATTTAGATATTATTTATGGTTCTTTTTTATTATTTCTTACTAACTTTATTGGGATGATTATTGCTGCTTCATTAACCTTTATTATTCTAGGATTTGCACCTATCCATAGAGCTAAAAAAAATCTCATTTATACATTAATTGTGTTAATTATTGTCTCTATACCTTTAATATTTTCATTTTATTCATTAATACTACAAAGTAGTGATTATGAAAAATTAAAAAATTTCAAAAACATCACAATAAACAATAAAAATATAGAAATAAATCTACACAATATAAACTCAACATCAAAATATACTGTTATTGAACTAGATATAATATCTAAATCTCATCTTAAAGATTTTGAGTATAAAATACTAAAAGAACAATTAGAGAAAAAAATGGATAAAAATGTAATATTACAAATTAGTCCCAAAATAGTTATCAAATAAACAAAAAAGGAGATTACCTTGGATATTTATAGTTCACTAGCACTTATAGGTACTATGTTTGTATTAGCAGTATCTCCTGGACCTGGCTTGTTTGCAGTTGTTTCACGGGCACTAGCTAGTGGCTTTAATCATGCAAGTGTTGTAGTGATAGGATTAATTCTTGGAGATGTTATCTATTTACTTTTAGCAATTTATGGATTAAGTGCTATTGCGGAAATTATGGGTGATTTTTTTATAATTGTTAAATATATTGGCGGTGCCTATTTACTCTATCTTGGATATAAGATATACACTAGTGAAATAGAAGAGGAAAATATCCATGGTATCAAAGAGATATCGTGGGGTGCTAACTTTTTAAGTGGTCTTTTTATAACACTTGGAAATCCAAAAGTAATAGTTTTCTATCTTGGTTTTTTACCTGCATTTATGAACTTAGAAAAACTTACAAATAGTGATATAATACTAGCTGTTATTATAGTAGCAACAACTCTAGCAATAGTTGTACTTACCTATGCTTATTTAGCAGCAAAAAGTAGAAAACTATTTAAAAATAAAACTTCTATGGAAAAACTCAATAGAGCATCCGGTGGAGTAATGATGGGTGCTGGTGGATTATTAATACTAAAAAGCTGATGATTATAAACTTTAATAACTAATTTAAAATAAGGTGTATATGCATGGATAAGATTATCTCTACACAATATAGTAATATTACAAAAAACAATTCTGATACAAAAGTACATCATAATGATATTAAATTTACAGTTCCTAATACACAAGAGACAACTCCTAATCTTACTGATAATAAAATATCATTTCAAGATACTCAAAATATGACATTAGAGGAACTTCAATCTTTTTATGGCTCAAAAGAGACTCAACAAAAAATAAGAAATTTATATATAGCTACACAATTTAGCAGTGATTTAAACTTGTCTTTAACTCTATTTAACCAAGTAGATACTATGTCATATGAGCAAAGTACAAGTTATTTAGCCAATCTTTTTACACATAAAAATATCTCTTTAGACACACAAACTGATTCATTTCAAAAAGGGGTATTATTACGCAAAAGTATTATTGAGATGATTGATGACCCAGATATAAAAGCGCAACAAGAAAAACTAGAAAAAGAGTTTTCAGCTTCTATGATGCAATTTGATATTATGAGTCATTTTAATTCAATGTTAGATTTTGGGAAAAGCCAAAAAGATAAAAATCAAAAATCAGAATATAGTTTTTTATACAATAATTTTTATGAGCAATATGATACATTATTTAGTGATTATAAAAATAATAAAACACTCAATGATATGTTGATTAATCAATATAGAAAAGTAAACTTGTAGTATAATTCTAAAAAATATTAAAGGATTTAAAATGTATTGTAAAAATAGTGATGAGTATTTAAAAAATGATATACCAAAAACACAAAAAGCACAAATAGCTGTGTTATCTCCAGAGCAAGAAAAAGATTTTTTAGTGAGAAAAATAAAAATAGAAGAGGGCGGTAGTATGCCAAATCATACCAATCTTATCCAACACCAACAATATGTTTTAAGCGGAGAGGCTAAAGTTGTAGTAGGGGATGAAGTTTTTCATGCAAAAGAGGGGGACTTTATCTATATTCCAGCTGGTGTTACTCATTATTATGAGGCTTGTTATGGTCAGGGGTATCAGTTTTTATGTATGATAACAACTACACCTGATACAATTACAATGGTTGAATAGTTGACTAAAAACCCAAACTTTATTTTCTATACCTTTATGGTTATAGCTATGACTGCTTGGGGAGCATCTTGGGTTAATGCAAAAGTTTTAAGTAACTATATCACTGCTCAAGAGCTTATATTTTATCGATATTTAGTTACCTCAGTTACATTGATCCCTGTACTTATATTTTTACGAAAATCTTTTAAGATAGATAGTAAAACATTAGCATTGGCTTTTTTAGCTGCAATCTTTTTAGTAGTTTATTCTATTTTCTTTTTTAATGGTACAAAATTTGGAACATCTGGACTAGGGGGAGCTTTTGTAACTACACTTACACCTATTCTTACTTTTATATTACTTGTGAGTTTTTTTGGGAAACAATTTGTTAAAAAAGATATTTTTGCTTTGATTTTAGGAGCTATTGGGGTTGCGACTATTTTAAATGTTTGGGAGTTTTCCCTAAAAGAGATTTTAGTTATCTCAAATCTTTATTTTATTTATGCTTCTATCTCTTGGTCATTTTTAACTATCACTAACTCAAAGCTTAAAAGTATAGGGCATTTAGTATTTACATTTTATGTATATATTTTTACTACTTTAATTGGATTTTTTATTACACCATTTGAGAGTGGTAGTATATTTAGCATGGATTGGATATTTTGGGTAAATTTTATTCATATCTCAATTATTAGTACTACATTTGCTACTTCAATTTATTTTGTTGCTATAACAAAACTTGGAACAAATGAAGCTAGTTCATTTATCTTCTTAGTCCCTTTTAATGCAATATTTTTAAGCTGGTTTTTTTTAGGAGAACCAATCTTTTTAACAACCATTCTAGGAACTATTTTAACTATTACAGCTGTTTCTATGTTAAATAATGTACAATTACCAAAAATTTTAAGGAGAAAAAATGAAAACTAAATTTATGGAAGCTATGGACTTTAGACACGCTTGTAAAGCATTTGATGAAACAAAAAAAATATCTGATGAAGATATCAACTTTATTATGGAGGTTGCTAGAAAATCACCATCATCATTTGGTATGGAGGGGTGGAAGTTCTTAGTTGTTACAAATGAGGAACTTAAAAAGAAACTTCGACCATATTGTTGGGATCAAGTACAGATTACATCTTGTTCACATCTTATTGTAGTATTAAGTGCTATAGAGTCTGTAAAAGTAAAATCTGGAATTCCTAGAAAAAGATTTGAAAGACGAGAACTTGGAAAAGAAAAAACAGATTTCTACATGGAACTCTATGCAAATCACCTCAAAGATGTACTTCCTAATGATGATAATATATATTCTTGGACTGCAAGACAAACATATATTGCAGTAGGAAATATGATGACAGCTGCAGCTATGATAGGTATTGATTCTTGCCCAATTGAAGGTTTAGAAAAAGAGAATGTAGAAAAAGTATTAGGATTAGATACCACAAAATACCAACTTTCTATGCTTTTACCACTAGGATATAGAATAAATCCACAATCAACACAACAAAGAGAGCCTTTTGAGGATATAGTAGAGTTTATAAGATAACTTTGTGTTATAATAAAAAGTAAGGATTAATGAAAGGTAGTATAAATATGAATTTATTTAAAATAGTGTTGATTATAGGGTTACCTATAATTGTTTTAGCTTCACAGCCTGTTGGACTAGTGAAATCGGTTCAAGGAGATGTTTTAAGTATAAAAGATGATAAAACATCTATTACTTTAAAAGTTGGTGATAATATTTATGAAAAAGATACAATTAAAACAGCTGTAGGTGGTCTAGTTGGCATTATTTTTGAAGACAATACAGTTATTTCAATTGGTTCAAATTCAGAATTTTCAATCGACGAATATTTTTTTGAACCAAATAAGAAAAAAGTAAATTTTGCGTCAAATTTAGCAAAAGGGAGTATGTCTTGTATTACTGGGCTTATCGCAAAAATAAATCCAAATGCTATGAAAATAAAGGCAAAATCAGCAAGTATTGGTATTAGAGGAACATATTTTATAGTGGAAGTGGATGAATGAAAAATATAATATTTAGTATAATGACTATAGGGCTATTAACTGGTTGTGCTTCAAGTGGAGTTGCATTTGCTGTATCTGTAGTAGGGATGTTTATTGCTAGTAATACAGGTGAGAATGTGAAGGTAATACTTTTACCTGAAGAAGAGGGTAAAGTAGGGGCTATATCTTTAGTTGATAACAAAGGTGTAGAACATACAATAAATAAACCATATACAGCACTTGAAATCAATAATAGTGGAGCAATTAACGACACAGTAGTAAATGAACAAGAGGTGTCTTCAAAATATGGTGATCTTTTAAAAGCTATACCAAAGAAACTTCAAAATTACTATTTTTTCTTTGATACGGGAAGTGCTAGTTTAACAGAAAGTCAAATTCAAGAGATAAAAAAGGTAGCTAATACAATCTTATCAAGTACAGTTCATAGAGTTAGTTGTATAGGACATAGTGATAGTACTGGCACAGATGAAATAAATGAAAGAGTTTCAAAAAACAGAGCTCAAGCAGTAGCTAATGAACTTATAGCTAATGGTGTAGATAAAACACTCATTACAATAAAATACTATGGTGATGCAAACCCGCTAGTAAAAACAAAACCAAATGAATCTAATTACAAAAACAGAAGAGTTGAAATTCTTTTAAAATAGATAGCCTTTCTTAAAACTTTCATTTTCTCTAAACTGAAGATGAAATGTTTTGAACTCAAAGATAGATATGGTTAACATAATATAAATTCTTTACATAATGGATATACAAAAAAACAGAGCCCTTTTAGACTCTGCTTAATCTAAAGCTTATCTCTATCTTTGCATAGGATGCTTATATGTCGTAGGATTCATAGCATTATATGCAATACCGCCAGCTATCGCTAAACCTAACATAATCCAAATAATATATTTCTTTTCCATGCATCTCCTCCTTATAGTTAATTAATTACCATAATGACTCAGTATCATAGTCATCATCTTTTTCTGTAAACTCTAAATAAATATTATCACTATAATCTATATATAACATATATTCATCTAAATAAACTGTATTTTGAATCTCTGATTTGTTTATATAAGATGATTCCTCTTCACTACTTGAAGCTAAATCACTTAAATAATACTCTATCATAGATGGAGCCATCACTTGTGTAGCTAACTCAATTTGTTCAAACATTTCAACATTAAATGTTGAATAAACTAAATCAGTTTCTAGTTTAATAATCAATTAGTTATTAAACCCATTTAACAATGATTGCATCCTACCTAAATCAATCTCTTTATCTGAGTTTGGTTTAGCTTTTTCCTCTTCTTCCTCAATATCCATTGTAGTTTGCTCTTGAACAGTAAACTCCTCTTCTGTTACACTAATAATATCTGATAATTCTTCATCTTCGGCTGAAGAAAAGCTGTTTTGTTCCATAGATGAACTTTCTTCAGGAACAACCTCTTCTTGTTTATTAGTGTCATCTAAAATTGTTTTTATTCTACCAAGCATAGTATCTATCTCACTTGTATGCTGTTCTGTTGTATCTGTTAATTGCTCTATCTGATCTTCTAAATCTCTATTTCTAGCTTCTAATTCACTAATTTTATTATCTTTGTTAGTATTTTCTTCCTGTAAATTAGTATTCTCATTTTTTAACTTGTCATAGGCATTTAGAAGCTCATTAAGCGCATCACTTAATTGTTGAACTGTATTATTATCGTGCATTTGAAATCCTTATGTAAATTATCCTAAAATAGTAACTAAAATTAGCTGATAATTCCATCAATTTTTAATAAAGATTTGATATCTGGTTTACGAGAAGCAAACTGGTAATACAACTCATTCATATCTATACTACCACCCTTCCCTAATACAATTTCTTTGTATTTTGAAGCTAGTTGTTCATTGAAAACCCCATTTTCAATGAACAGATAATAAGCATCAGCACTTAAAACTTCAGCCCATTTATAACTATAGTATCCAGCTGCATAACCACCTGCAAAAATATGGCTAAAACCATTTTGAAACCTACTATACTTAGGTGGTTTTATTACAGATATTTCATCTCTAATACTGTCTAATAACACTTGTACTTCATCTTCATTGTATAACTTTTGATGGAGTTTAAAATCAAACAGTGCGAACTCAACCTGTCTTATTGTGCTTAGTGATGATTGAAAGTTTCTTGCTTTTATTAGTTTATCAATCGCTTCATCATCTAGTACTGCATTTGTTTGATAATGTTTAGCAAACATTTTTAACACATCTTTGTCATAAGAGAAATACTCTAAAAACTGTGATGGAAACTCAACTGTATCCCAAGCAACACCATTAATACCACTTACAAATGGTTGCCCTACTTTACTTAAGATATGATGTAAAGCATGTCCCATCTCATGAAATAGTGTCACAACATCACTATGTCTTAGCAATGATGGTGAAGTCTCACTTGATGTTGGAAAATTACATACTATATACGCTGTAGGAAGTTGCTGTTTCTCATTGATAAGACTATGTGAGTGCCAGTTATTCATCCATGCACCCCCTCTTTTGTCTTTTCTTGCTTCCAAATCAACATAAAGTCTTGCTGTTGGCTTTCCATTCTCAGATATCTCATAAACAGTTGCTTTTTCATCCCAAGCTGGTGCATCAACAATATTGAATTTGATATTAAATATTTTATATAGAAAATCAAATAGACCGTTTAAAACACTATTCTTTTCAAAATATGGTCGATAATACTCTTCATCTATATCATACTTAGCCTCTTTGAGTTTTTGGCTATAATAAGCTAAATCATAGCTCTGAAGATCATCTATCCCATCTTCTCTAGCAAGTACCCTAACCTCTTCTAATTCCTCTTGTGCTGTATCTTTTGAGTATTTAGCCAATTCATATAAGAAATTGATAACTTCCTCTTCTGTTTGTGCCATTTTTGTAGCTAATGAAAGCTTTGCATAGTTATCAAATCCTAATAAATTTGCCTCTTGCTCTTTTAGTTTTAATATTTTTTCTATCAATTTCCCATTTTGTGGTGCTCTTGTATTGTATCCCTTATAAAGTTCTTCCCTTTTTTCTCTAGAAGTTCCATAAGTGATATATGCGATATATGATGGCATTTGCAATGTAAATTTATATTTTACTTTTCCATCTTCATCTGTAAATTTTGCAGACTCTAAATCACTGCTTGGAATCTCTCTAACATCGTCCTCTTTTTCTATTATCATCTCCCAAGCATTTGTTGCATCAAGAAGATTTTGAGAAAACTGTTTTCCAAATTCACTAAGCTCTAAGTTTATCTTTTCTAGCTCTTGTTTTTTCTCATCACTGAGTCCACAACCACCAAGAGCAAAATCTCGTATCTCATTTTCTAAAACTTTTTGTTGTTCTATATTTAAAGAGCTATTATACTTATACTGTATATCTTTAAAAGTACTATAAACCTTTTCATTTGATGATAATTGAGAACCGTATATAGAGATTAGAGGTAAACACTCATTATATATTTTTTGTGTATTTTCACTATTTTTTACACTATCTATATGAAATATTGGTGTACAAAATTGCTCCAATCTCTCACCCATAAATTGATAGGGAACTACAAAATTATCGTAAGTTTTCTCTTCTATTTTAAGTAACTCTTCTAACTCTTTTTTATTCTTATCTATTAATATTTCTAAATTTTTTGCACTATTTTCAAAATCATCTAATATAAATTCTTTAAACATTTTTATCCTTTTTAAAATTAAAGTAGTCATTGTATCTAAATGTTATAATAATATTTATTAATATTGTTTTATAAAAATAATAAAGTAAATCTCTAAAACTAATTTGAAGTATTAAAATCCTCAATATTTTTTATTGCTTCGATATAATTAGTATTTTTCATATTATCAATAGGGTATGCATCTAAAAACTTTTCTAGTTGACTTTTATTGTTTGATTCTAAACATATAGTTTGAAAAGGTTTATTTTCAATTTTGATATCACAAAACTCAAAAATAATATTATTCCTAGTATATTTTTCTTTTTTTTTGTGAAGGTTCACTAGATCAATGAACTTATACTCATTGATTATTGATAAAAACTGTTCTAAAGTATAGCTATCTTTTTTTAAATCAGCTGTTTCAATATCAAAATATGATAGTAATATATTTTTTAAAACTTTCATTTCAATAGGAAAATCAACTTTAAAAATAGGTTCCCATTGTTCAAGTTTATTAGTTTTTGTGATAAGTTTTTTTATATCTAGAGTATTTTCTCTTATTTTGATATTTAAATTACTGTTACTTTTAGATATTAGGTATATTTCCTCTGAGACAGTTTTATTTGGAGTAATATTATTTACACTATAAAACTGACTTTTAAATAAACTAATGAAATATTTTACATCATCTCCAAAGACTCTATATTCAAATCTTCCGTTTGATACATTATCTATCTTAGTATAAGTTTTCACAATTGTATCCTATTAGTATTTCTAAATTTTTACACTTTTCTCAAAATCATCTAATATAAATTCTTTAAACATATTTATCCTCTTTTATAGTTTTTATAAGTATGGTTAGCGATTGTCTTGAGAAATAAGTCGCCAAAGGCTACTTCTTTCTCTCCTAGTACTTGTTAGGTAGAATTTTTAATTAGCGTATTTCATACCAAGGAATTGAAGAACTTCCTTTTATATGACCACGAGCTGGACAAATATCATTTCTTCGAATTTGGAAATGAGGAATTAAAGAACTTCCGTTTGGATGCCCCCTTGCAGGATATAATTCTTGAGCCATATGTTTCTCCTAATTTTAATCTTTCTATTTATAAAAACAAGGTACAAGTTTTGTAAGTAAGTTGACTGCTTTTTAATAGCCATTGAATGATGACTTTTTAGCTCTCTTAAAGCCATGAGTACCTTGTTTTCTTCCAAGGCTTTGTTAGATATTGTAAAGCTAATTTTATATTTTATGGTGAAGGGTAGAGGATTCGAACCTCTTTCAAGACCTTCATCAAAAGTCCAATAACTTCTGATGGAGGATCTTGCTCTAACCGATAAGCTAACCCTTCATAATTTGAGTAACTAGAAACTCATTAGAAAGATTATAATCAATTTTAAGTAATTGTTTTATTAAGTTATTTTTTCTTTCCAAATTATTCACAAATTTATTTAATTTACATTTGTGATTTTCTTTGATTTCTATAATAATTTGTTCATTAGTAGGTTGACAATGTTGATTAATTAATTTTGCAAAATTCTTTATGGCTCTTGTAAAAAGAATAAAATCATCAAAAACCATTGTATCAAATTCATTAGGAGCTGATAATAAACTATATTCTGTATTTTCAATTAGAATTCTATTTTTGAATTTATTTAAATCCTTATTTAAAGAATGTACAAAACGGTTTCTGATTAGCCTATAATGATTTATTATATAATATTCTATTGAATTTTTTAATATTTTTTCTTGTTTTAATATTCTAATAATAAAATCTAAATCAGTTTCTTTATCTCTCTTACTACTTTTATCTTTAAAGTTTGGATGTTGTTCTACTAATTCTTCTAAATAATGTTCTAATTGTTCATACACATTTATAATATGTAATTTGATAACTCTATTTTCAAGTTTACTTATATCTACATAGTCAACTTTTATCTTATGTTTAACTGACAACTTATTGATATTTTCTTGTATTTCATCTTTTGTTTTTCCATTTAAAGATATTATCTCAATAAATTCTCTTGTTGCTAATTCAATTGACTCTACAATTGAATCAATTTCCCCTAATGTCTGTTTTAGTTTTTTATAACATTTAAATCTAAATTCCATATTTATCCTTATATCTAACGCTTCAATACACCAATAAAGTGCTGAAGGTACTTTATTGCTGTACTATGACTTGTTATGTAATCATACATCTTCCAGCTTATCTTTTTTCCTTAATATCCAGTAATCTAAATTACAACCACTATCAGAAATAATGCACATCATTAATTGTCCATGACATATTGGACATAGCTCTATGTCACACATATCTAAATGATATTCTCCTTTTTTTACACCACAGTCATCACATGTGTCGTGTTGTGGAAATTCATTGTCTATACCATATATTCTACGAGGATAAAATTTATATCCACTATCTGTTTTTTGTCTTAAAGCAGTGTATTTTTGAGATAATACAATTTCTAATGGTAAATAATTTGGCACTTTTTGTCCTCTATATTCAACCCACTCATTTTTAAAATCGGATAAAAGTTCCGATTCTCTTCTCCATAGTTTTTTGTCAATATAATCATGTAATTCAGTTTGAAAATGTTTTTTATGAAAATAGTGCATAAACTCAAATAATTGTATAAATATAGAATATTGATGAAATGGATTGAGTTCATACTCATGATGAACAATTTTATTTCTTTGAGTAATCGCACGATTTATGATTTTAGCTTCATCTGAATTAATATCAACATTAGCGATATTTATTAGTCTTTCGAGGGCTTGTTTTAAGCTTACAGTATTTTTAGGACTATCGATGTTTTCATAAATTAAAATTGGATGTTCTTGATTTAGAAGATGTTTAAGCATAAGTTCTAAACCTTGTATAAGGTGTAGTATTGAAAAAGATAAATATTTTACATCTAGCTTCGCTTTTCTAGAGTTTAATATTGCTTCATTGACAAAAGTATATGAGTTTTCAATAAGTGATATTTTATTCATACTTTTCCTTTACATAACGTTTAAAATGAGCCGATGAATTGCCCGCAGGGTAATTTATTGGCTCCACTGATTTGTTATGTTTATCTATCTGATGCACCATAGTGAATTGTACAAGTATAACACCACCATCCAGAGCCATCAGTGTGTAATCTTACTTTTTGAGCTTTTGTATCATAGCATTTAGGACAAAATGGACCTTCTTTATGTTCTTCACCCTTCTGCCAATATACGTCACCATCAAAACTAAGTGTTTCCTGCTCTTTCAACTTACGTTTAAGCTCACCTAACTCTTCTTTGAGATTTAAATTTTCCTCTTGTAATTCGAGTGCAGCCTCACGCAATTCAATAATTTTTTCTTGCGCTTCAAGTGTAGAGCCTTTCTTTATCAAATCCATAATATCTTTATATTTTGGTAACACTATTCAATTCCTTTTTATACATAACTATTTATTGAACATACATTATATATAAAACAGCCTAAAAAACGACAAATAACATACACAAAATATGTCGTATATCAAAACGAAGACAAATGCCTTAAATAAGGAGTTCTTGAATATTGTATTATAAAAAATATTGCAATTTATCATATTACTTAAGTTTATTTTAAGTTTTTGATATAGTTTTTATGTTCATTTATTATCGATATTTAGACGATAATAGTACATAATGTATGTATATTAAGGTAATATCGTAATAAACATACATTATGTTAAGTTTATTGGGAAAGGTGTATTGTAGGTAAAAAATTATTAGAAATTATAGCTAATAAAATTAGATTTAAACACAATAAAGAATTAAATAAGGATGATATAAATCACCCTTAATTTTTTAGGATTATAAAGAAACTATTAAAGTTCTTTCTCCAAATAATATCCAGTATAACTCTGAGTCTCTTTATGATTTGCTGCTAGCTCTTCTGGTGTTCCAGTTGCGATTATCTGTCCACCTTTTGCTCCACCTTCATATCCCATATCTATAACATAATCAGCATTTCTCACTATATCAAGATTGTGTTCTATAACTATCACACTATTTCCTAAATCAACAAGATGATGTAATACTTTAGTAAGTCTATCAACATCTGCAAAATGAAGTCCAGTAGTTGGTTCATCTAAGATATAAAGAGTATTTCCAGTATCTTTTTTACTCAACTCTTTACTTAGCTTGATTCTTTGTGCTTCTCCACCACTTAAAGTTATAGCATTTTGTCCTAAAGTTATGTACCCTAGTCCCACATCAAGTAATGTTTTTAATTTTGCATGAAGTTTTGGAACCTTTACAAAGAACTCAAAAGCTTCTTCAACAGACATATTTAATACATCTGAGATAGATTTCCCTTTGTAGTGTATCTCTAGTGTTTGGGGATTATATCTAGCACCATTACAATCTTCACACTTCACCATAATATCTGGTAAAAAGTGCATCTCAATTTTTATCTCACCTTCACCTTGACACTTCTCACATCGTCCACCTTTTACATTGAAACTAAACCGCCCTATTTGGTACCCTCGTAGTTTCGCCTCTTTTGTTTCTGCAAAAAGTTTTCTTATATCATCCATAAGACCTGTATAGGTAGCTGGATTTGACCGTGGAGTTCTCCCTATTGGAGATTGGTCAAGATAGATAACTTTATCTAGTTTTTCTAACCCTTCAATACTTACACCATCTACTTTATCCACTTTTCTAGCACGATTAAGAAGCTCTTTTGCAACAGGTAAAAGAGTATGAAGTATCAAAGATGATTTTCCACTACCACTTACCCCTGTAATAGCACAAAGATTTTTTAGAGGTATTTTTGCATCAAGATTTACAATATTATTTAAATTCACATTTTTTATCTCTATAAAATCCTCTTGTGGTCTTCTTTTATAGTATTTTATCTCTTTTGTACCATTAAGGTATTGAGCTGTAAGAGTTTTTTTCTTCATGAGTTGTTGCATTGTTCCTGCAAATACAACTTCACCCCCAAATTTTCCTGCATTTGGACCGATATCAACTATAAAATCAGCTGCCTCCATAGTCTCTTTATCGTGTTCAACTACGATTACTGTATTTCCTTTTTCTTGTAAAGCTCGGAGAGTTTTGATAAGTTTTGCAGTATCTCTTTCATGAAGCCCAATTGATGGTTCATCAAGTACATACATAACTCCAGTCAACCCAGAACCTATTTGACTTGCAACTCTGATTCTTTGCGCTTCTCCACCAGAGATAGTTCGAGCATCTCTTCCTAAAGTTATATATCCAAGTCCCACATCATGCAAGAAAAATATTCTATCTCGTATCTCTTTTAAAATAGGATTTGATATCATCCTCTCTTGTTCATTAAAATAGGCGAAGTTTTTCTCATCTTGGAAAAAAGCATGTGAAACTTCAATAGGCATATCAAGTATATTTGCTACACCTGAGTTTGCCACTTTTACAGCTAAAGATGGGGCTTTTAATCTATGTCCACCACAAGTATCACATACCTTTTCAGTCATAAAAGCTTCCATATCTTTTTCATCTTTTACCATAGTGTAGGCTATTTTGATGATACCTTCCCATTTACGAGTTAATTTATGTCTTTTCCATGTAAAAACTGCATCTTCAACACCACCATTTAAAATCCCCCCTCTTTCATGAGAATCAAGTGTATTAAAAGGAACTGTTGTATCAATCCCAGCAGCTTCACAATATGCTTTTAACATCTTAAAATAATACCCTTTATTAAAACCATAAATGATTTTAATAGCACCATTATCGATACTTAACTCTTCATCAATCACTTTTTTCATATCAAGGGTATATCGAATCCCTAAACCATCACAAGATGTACAAGCACCTTTTGGAGAGTTAAATGAAAAACTTAAAGGCTCTAGTGGTTCAAAAGAGATTTTACAATCAAAACAAGCCATATGCTCAGAGTAGTGAATATGTTTATCTACCCCTACCTCCTCATGATTCATAACTTCAACTTCAAGTTCTCCAAAGGCTTCTTTTAAACCTTTTTCAACATCTTGTGCGATTCTTTCTTTGTTTTCCTCTTTTACAACAACTCTATCTATAACTACTTTAATAGTATGCATTTGAGATTTTCCAAGTTCTATCTCATCGTCAAGTCGAACCATTACACCATCAACTTGTGCTCTTACATATCCTTTAGCTCGTAAAGATTCAAACAGATCGGCAAAAGTACCTTTTTTTCTATTGATAAGTGGTGCTAATATCACTATCTTAGAGTTTTCTGGTAATTTTAAAACTTGATTTATAACATCACTACTAGACATTTGAGAGATTGGTTCTCCACACTTATGACAATGTTGCTTTCCAACTCTTGCATACAAAAGTCTTAAGTAGTCATATATCTCTGTAATAGTTCCTACTGTACTTCGTGGATTTTTTGATGTTGTTTTTTGATCAATTGCAATAGCAGGGGTAAGTCCTTCTATCCTCTCAACATCTGGTTTTCCGATTTTTCCTAAAAATTGTCTAGCGTAGGCACTCAAAGATTCTATATATCTTCTTTGACCCTCCGCATAAAGAGTATCAAAAGCAAGTGTAGATTTTCCACTTCCACTAAGTCCTGTAAATACGATAAGTTTATTTTTTGGAATCTCTAAATTTACATTTTTTAAATTATTTTCATTTGCATTAAATACTTTAATTGTATCTGTCATATTGTTGTTGCCTTTTAGTTTGTAAAAAAATTAAGTGAATAGTATACAATAAAGTTGTAGTCTTATTAATTAGTAAATAGTATATAATTTAACTAATTAATAAATTTTTTATCTTCTTTGAGTTCTGTCTCTATTTGTATTATTTGAATTACCACTTCTACCTCGTGGTTTTTGTGAACGATTTTGCCCACCTGCTCTTTGTTGTCCTCTTTTACTTAGAGGTTTTGCTTTTATAGACTTATCTACTTCAAAACCTTCTATAGTAACTTTTGCTATATCTTTTTTGATAAGTTTTTCTATATCTTTTAAAAATAGATGTTCATCTATACATACTAAAGAGATAGCTTCACCCTCATTTCCAGCTCGACCTGTACGCCCTATTCTATGAACATAATCTTCAGGAACATTTGGTAACTCATAGTTTATCACATGAGGTAATTGGTCTATGTCAATTCCACGAGCTGCAATATCTGTTGCTACTAAAACTTGTATTGTATTGTCTTTAAAATCAGCTAGCGCTTTCGTCCTAGCACCTTGACTTTTATTTCCATGAATTGCTGCTGCACTTATTCCGTCGGATTCAAGTTGTTTTGTAAGTTTATTTGCACCATGTTTTGTTCTTGTAAAAACTAATACTTGATGCCAATCACCCTGCTTTATAAGATGTGAAAGTAACTCTCTTTTTCTACTATCATCTACAAAATGGATTGTTTGTTTTATAGTTTGTGCTGATGTATTTCGTTTTGCAACCTCAATAAGTGTCGGTGTATGAAGTAGTTCATCTGCTAGTTTTTTTATAGTTGTAGAAAAAGTAGCTGAGAAAAGTAAACTTTGTTTCTTTTTCGGAACTATTGCTAATATTTTTTTAATATCATGAATAAATCCCATATCAAGCATTCTATCTGCTTCATCTAAAACCAAAAACTCTACTGATGAAAGATCAACACTCTTTTGTCCTACGAGGTCTAAAAGTCTTCCTGGTGTTGCCACAAGGATATCTACACCTTTTTTTAGTTTTGCTTTTTGAGGATTGATACCAACTCCTCCAAATACAACCGCTGATGTGATTGGTAAATATTTACTATAGTTTTCAATATTTTGTTCCACTTGAGCTGCTAATTCTCTTGTTGGGGTTAAAACTAAAGCTCGCACTTTGAAGCTCTCTTTTTTAATTGGCTTTTGTATTAAAAGCTCTAATATTGGAAGTGTAAATCCAGCTGTTTTACCAGTACCTGTTTGAGCACCTGCTAAAATATCTTTTCTTTCTAAAATAACTGGTATAGCTTGTAATTGTATTGGACTTGGAGTTGAATAGCCCTGCTCTTGGACTGCTTTTAAAATTGGTTTTGATAAACCTAATGAGTTGAACGACATATATAAAAATAACCTTTATGTTCTATTGAATTTCTTCCATTGTATCATAATAGTTTATCTTTAGAGATTATTTTTATTTAAATATTATTTCGTAGTGTTTGTATCGTGTTTTGAGATTGTTGTTTTTGTGAATTTCACATAAGTATCTTCATTAGGCTGTACCATTAAAATCAAACCATAAATAGTACAAATAATTCCAACTACAATCGCGATTTCTGCTAAAAATCTTTTTTCGATTTTTATTTTAGAAAAATATAGGGTCATAACTGACCCTATTATAAAGAGTATTATTCCAATTTTCATATATTAAGAAAGCAACGCTATATTTCTTTGTTGATGTGCATTTGCCTGTGTTTGCATTAAATAACCAATTTGTGTTAGAAGGTTAGATTTACTAAAGTTAGAAACCTCTTTACTATAGTCGATATCCATAATTATAGATTCTGCCCGTGCAGTATTTGTCTCTTGAGTCATATAGTTTCTAGTCATTGATTCTAACTGATTTGAAGCACTACCATAATCACTAGCATATGATGCTAATTGTGTCATACCTTGATTTACAGCATCTAACATACCAGTTCGTGCATTTGGATCTGTAGCAAAGTCATTCAAAAAAGACTTCAAAGAATCTGAAATTGATGTAGTATCTGCTTTTGATATCTCAACTATAGCATCTTGACCAACTATAGACATGTCATCACTACTATCACCTGCAGCTTTTAATAATTGCTCACCATTATAAGTTGTTGAGTTAGCAATTTGATCATATTGCTCAATATATTTACCAATCTGTTGTGATATTGTCTCCCTACCTTCTGCACTAGTAGTTCCATTCATCGCTTGTAGTGTTAAAGTATTAATCTCTTCTAAAATATCTTGTTGATTAGATATACCACCTTGTGCAATATTTGATAAAGCAACACCACTAATTGTATTTTCAACCGATTGTGCTAAACTACTTTTTTGTACACCTAAACCATCGCCTATTGCTAATCCAGAAGCATCGTCACTAGCTTTATTAATAGCCAGTCCACTACTTAATTTTTCTATAGAACTAGCACTTACATTATTAACATTGTAAGCATTTATATATGAAGAATCTATATTCATAGCCATAATATACTCCTTATTTTTACTTGTATAGCCATTATAGATGTTTAATTATTAATTTTTAATTAAAGATTAAATTTACTTTAGTTATTTTTTAGATTAATAAAATCTTATATCTCTCTATTTTACTTACTTTTAGGTTTATATAGAATCTACAAATCATATATTTTTAATTATTTTTAAAAATCATCTAGTTTAGATACTAGGGAGTCTTTTCTTGAATATTTATTATTTTATAGCTTGGATTATCTATTGTTCCATAAATAGATATAGGTATAGAGAACTTCCCTTCTGAATCTAGAAACAAATAATTAACAAGTGGAATATTATTGACAACTTTTGCATAGTCTTTTAGGGTAGATACTTGAAGTTTCCCCTCAATTAAATTATCAATAAAATTTAATCTCACAGCACCATTAAAATCATTTATTTCCCCATTTGTATCTATTTTGTAGATATCTAAATATTTATTAAGTTGATTGTAGTTAAATTTCATTAAGCCATTTTCTATATAATAACCTCCTAATTCAAATTTATTTTGCATAAGTCTATATACTGTAGGGATTGCTAAAAGTGGGTTAATTAATGCGGGAGTTGAGTTTAAAAACAATAACAAATTATCTACAAACTGCATCTGTACAACTGTTGTTTTATAAAACTTAATATCTCCCTGATAAGTATTATAACCACCCCTCAAAGAGATCTCTAAATAACCTTTTTTGAAAACCTCTTTCCAAATATCGAATTTATATAATTTGCATCCACTTTTTTTGATTTTATAATTGTATTTTCACCAATTTTATCAATTTTTATATCTGTTTGATTTTTTTGTAAATCTATATGGAGATTCTCTTTTATTATTTGTATATTTGCTTTATCAAAATAAAATTTAAAATCATTAAGTTTCACAAAACTATTTTTCCAATAAACATTTATATTATTTTCATTTATTTTTTTCTCTTTATCTTTTTGTAAAACATTATAATATTCATCAAGAATTACAGAGATATGATTTAAATTCATATTTGTATTTCCATCTTTATCTTTTTTAAAAGAAAATTACTTTTATTATCGAGTCCAACAAAGTCAAAATAATTTTGAAAATATGATAATTTATTTGCTGATACTGTTGTAACATTATCATTACTTTTTTTTAATTGAAACCCAATTTTTGGTATATTCATAAAAATTTCATCTTTATAACTTATATCATATTTTAAATTATCTGTATTTTTTTTATTAGGGCTTGAAACTTCTATATCCCCGTTTATAGACTTATTTAATAAATCAATATTAGTATTGATAAAAAAGTCACTATATTTATTTTTAATTGAACTATCAATAGATATTGTATCTTTTTGATATTTTAATTTACTACTTTTTAGCCCTATATCAATACTATTTACCAACAATTTAGAATTATTCATATCAACATTCAAAGTATCATTATTATTACTATTATAGTCTAAATGTATATTATTATCATTAAACTGGATAAAGTTATTACCAAAAGATAATTGTCCTATATCTCCTTGTAATCTTTCATTATTATATTGTAATTGTGAATTATCTACTACAATATTATTATCAAATACAGTTCCCTCTAAATGTTTAATAAAAGTATCTATCTTTGTATTGTTGTTTTTATAATCTGCTTTATAAGTTATCTCATTTGAAAATAATTTAATATCTTTATCATTGTAATCTAATTGCACTTTCCCTGTTGAATTAATATCTAGAAGATTAAATTGATCCTCTATTTTTAAAGTATAAGGATGTAAAGTGTCTTGAAGATTTATATTTGAATAAAATGTTTTATCAATATCTTTATATGTAGATTGTGATTTTTCTAATACAAAATTTTTATCTTTTAATTTTAAATTTCCATTTTGTATTCTAATATCTGAAAAAAAGCTATTATTAAAATCAAGATTAAAATCACCCTTAATATCAGTTATATTAATATCTTTAAAATTTATATTTTGTGTTGTAAAATCACCTTTGACTATATTCTTTTTAAAATCTATATCAAATACAACATCAGAATCATATGCTAAAGTGCTATTATCGTCGTCTATTTTATAAAGTTTCCCCTGCCCTGTTAAGATATTATTATCTAAAAAGATATCAAATTTTTTAGTATATAAAGGGATATTATAAAGATATACTTTTGAATCTTCTAATGCAATTTTTGATTGAACTTTGAGCTCTTTTTGAATATTAAAAGGTATTAAAAGTTCTGTAAAAATTGTATTTTTACCATACTCTTGAACTAAAGGAAGATTTATCTTATAGTTACTCAAAAGCTCTAATAGAGGTTTTTTTAGTTTATCTTTAGAAGTAAGCTCTAATTTTAATCTATCTAAATCAAGAATTGTCGCCTTGCTTCCCTCTAAATTAACCCCTTCATATATAGGGTTTTTAAAACTAAAATAAAAATTATTATCTTTAAAAGTTACAAAACAACTCTGGGCTGTGATAAACTTAAGATTATTATTAAATTGTAATGCAAAATCATTTATATTTGTATCTTTTATTATTGATTCAAGTGACAAATCATCTAAGTTAACTATAAACTTCCCTGAAGCTTTTAGATATGGGTCAAAAAGAACATATTCATAGACCTCAATAAAATAATTATCAAAAAAACTTTCAATTGAAAATTTAACTTTCATATCAACACTTTTTGTATTACCTTGATAGCCTATTGATATATTTCTGGTATCTATTATTAATTTTTTATCATACTTTAAATACAAACCTTGTATATTAATGTTTTTAAAAGATATATTGTCTATCTTAAATCCATTAATTAAAGAGATTACCAGCATCAAAAAGATTGAAATTAAAATACCAAATATTATTAATACATTTTTGACCATTACTGATATTATCCTAGTTTTTTTTATAATTGTATGTTTTTATATGACACTTGAAGTGAATACCAAAAGAGTTATATTCATACCTAAAGGGAGTACGAATTATATTGTAACATACTTAGATAAAAATAATTATGATATGAATACTCTCGATAAAATTGCTCTGAAACTCTTAGGTTACCCGCAAAGTGGTTGGATAGATTTAAAAACAACACAGATGTCTAAAATAGAATTTTTATATAGAGTTACAACTTCAAAAGCCGCATTAAAAAAAGTTACTTTAATTCCTGGAGAAACTTACTATTACTTTTTACAAGATTTAGCCAAAACGCTCACTATATCAACAA
Source organism: Arcobacteraceae bacterium (assembly GCA_965140475.1). Lineage (GTDB taxonomy): Bacteria > Campylobacterota > Campylobacteria > Campylobacterales > Arcobacteraceae > JAIOSF01. Next base: position 16,640 of record OZ223244.1, on the reverse strand, counting down.
CTAAACTTTTTGATGTTTATGCACAAAAGGCCTATAAACTTGATGGAAATATAATTGCTGATACATATCACTTGCCTATTGGGATGAATGAAGAGGAGTTAATTGAACATCTTTTAGATATAACTGATAAAAAATATGAAAAGTTAAGTTTAAAAATTTTTGGACTTTATAATAGGGAAAAATGGTATCAATATGTAACAATTGCATCTATTATACAAAAAGAATCTGCTTCAAAAGAGGAGATGCACCTTGTCTCTAGTGTTATACACAACCGTATAAATAAAGGTATGAGGCTTCAAATGGATGGAACATTGAATTATGGGAAAAACTCACATGTTACTGTTACACCACAAATGATTAAAAATGACACTTCACAATATAATACCTATAAAAGAAAAGGGGTGCCAGATAGTCCAATTTGTGCTATTGAATTTGAAGCAATTCGCTCAGCAATTTTTCCAACAAAAACAAATTATCTTTATTTTATGAGGTCTGCAGATGGAAATAGTCATAATTTTTCCTCATCTTACAAAGAGCATATAGCCAATATTAGAAATGTACAAAAGAACAATAGAAGTCCTAAAAAGAAACAAACTAGTATAAATCAAACAAAAAAAATCAAACAGAAGCAACAAACAGTTGAAAAGTCAGTTTTCAAAAGGGATTTAAAAGCATTGTGGAAATAAATTTTCACATTTATAAATATTACTTTTAGTAACATATTGAATTAATCAATAAAAATATGTGTATTTTAGTAACAAATAAATAAATTAAGTTTTAAAAAAAATCTTTTATTAAACATGATACAAGAAACTCGTGTTACACTTTCTCTACAATTAAAATATTAAAAGGAACACATATGTCAAAAATTATATGGTCTAAAATTGATGAAGCTCCAGCTTTAGCAACTTACTCGCTTTTACCAATCGTAAATGCATTCACTAAAGCTGCAGGTGTTGAAGTAGTTACTTCAGATATCTCTCTAGCTGGTAGAGTTTTAGCTGCAATGGGTCTAGCAGAAGATGAATTATCTAAGTTAGGTGAAGTTGTTTTACAAGAAGATGGAAATATTATTAAACTTCCAAATATCTCTGCTTCTGTTGGTCAATTAAAAGACTGTATTGCTGAACTTCAAGGACAAGGTTATGATATTCCTAACTACCCTGAAAATCCAGCAAATGATAACGAAAAAGCAATTCAAGCTAAATATTCTACTTGTTTAGGATCTGCAGTTAACCCAGTATTAAGAGAAGGTAACTCAGATAGAAGAGCTGCTAAGCCTGTTAAAAGATTTGCTCAAAAAAATCCTCATAGATTAAAAGCATTCTCAGAAAACTCAAAAGCATATGTTGCACATATGGCTGGTGATGGTGACTTTTATGGTAATGAACAATCAGTTACTATGCCTAAAGCTCAAAAAGTAACTATTGCACTAAATGGTTCAACATTAGCAACAATTGATGCACTTGAATCTGAAATTTTAGATGGTACATATATGTCAGCATCAAAATTAAGAACATTTATTCAAAAAACAATTGATGATGCAAAAGCAAATGGTGTTTTATGGTCAATTCACTTAAAAGCAACTATGATGAAAATATCTGATCCAATTATGTTTGGTCATGCATTTGAAGTATTCTTCAAAGATGTATTTACAAAATATGCTGATACATTTAAAGAATTAAATGTTAACCCTAACCAAGGTATGTCTGATTTAGAGAAAAAAATTGCTGGTCATGCACAAGAAGCTGAAATAAAAGCTGCATTCCAAGCTGTTGTAGAGTCTGATAACCCAGAAATCGCAATGGTTGATTCTGATAAAGGGACAACAAATTTCAATGCTTCAAATGATGTAATTATAGATGCTTCTATGCCTGTAGTTGTAAGAGAAGGTGGTAAACAATGGAATAGAAAAGGTGATGCTGTTGAGTGTGTTGCTGTTATCCCTGATTCTACTTACGCTATGTTTCATGCAGAGATGGTAGCTGATTGTGTTAAAAATGGTCAATATGATGTTACAACAATGGGTTCTATGGCAAATGTTGGTCTTATGGCTCAAAAAGCTGAGGAATATGGTTCTCACCCAACTACATTTGAATTAGCAGAAGCTGGTACAGTTACTGTTACTGCTGAAGATGGAACAGTATTAATGTCATTTGAGTGTGAAGCTGGTGATATTTGGAGAATGTCAAGAGCAAAAGATATCCCAATCAAAGACTGGGTAAGACTAGCAGTTGAAAGAGGTCAAATTGAACAAGTACCTGTAATTTTCTGGTTAGATGAAAATAGAGCTCATGATGCACAAATGATTTTAAAAGTAAATAAATACCTTGCAGATTTAGATACAGATGGTTTAGATATTCAAATTATGGATATTACATCTGCTACTAGATTTACAAATGCTAGAGTAAGAGAAGGGAAAAATACAATTGCTGTTACAGGAAATGTATTAAGAGATCACCTTACTGATATGTACCCTATTCTAGAGCTTGGAACATCTGCAAAAATGTTATCTATCGTACCATTATTAGCTGGTGGTGGATTATATGAAACAGGTGCTGGAGGATCTGCTCCTAAACATGTTGATCAATTCTTAAAAGAGGGTCACTTAAGATGGGATTCACTTGGTGAGTTCTTAGCACTTGCTGAGTCTTTAAGATTTTTAGCTAGAAAACATAACTCTGCTGAGTTAGAAGCTGTTACAGCTGCTCTTGATTATGCAAATGATGGTTACTTAGATAACTCTAAAGAGCCTTCAAGAAAATGTGGAGAGCCAGATAACAAAGCTTCTCACTTCTTCGTAGCTCAATACTGGGCTAAAGCACTAGCTGAAGGTAATAATGCAGAGTTAGCTGCTAAATTTGCACCAGTTGCCAAAGCTTTAACTGAAAATGAAGATAAAATTATCGCTGAGCTTTTAGCTGCTGAAGGTAAGCCACAAGATATCGGTGGATACTTTCATCCAGATGATGCTAAAGCTGAAGCTGCAATGAGACCATCTGCTACATTAAATGCTATTATAGACAACATCTAAATTTTTTGCAAGTTGTAATCTAAATATTACAACTTGTAACTCAAAAGTAATTTTAATTAAAGATTGAGATATCTATCTCAATCTTTAATCATTTATACAATATAATAATTAATTAAATTAAAAAGTACTATTTTGTAAGTACTAACTTGAGATCTGTAAACAGAATTTTGGCTTCGTTTCACTACGACACAAAATTTGTTCAAACTTAAAAAAGTAAAACTATTTACTTTTTCTTAACAGTTTTCACCTTAGCACTTAACACTTAGTACTTAACCAAAAGGAGACTGTATGGTTGGAAAAAGAGTTGCCATTGTTGGTGTAGGGAATGTTGGTTCTAGTGTAGCTTATAGTTTAGCTATGACTGGTGCTTGTCATGAGATAATATTAAGAGCTAATAATGTAGATAGAGCCAAAGGAAAAGCTCTTGATTTGTCACAAGCTGCACAAGCTGCTAGAAAACATACAGTTATAACAGTTGCTGAGACATTAGAAGATGTTAAAGACTGTGCTGTTATTGTTATTACTGCAGGAAGTCCTAGATTACCAGGGATGAGTAGAGATGATTTACTTCTTAAAAATGCACAGATTATGCGAAATGTTATGGGTTCACTAAAAAAAACATCTCCTGATGCAATTATTATTCCTGTATCAAATCCACTTGATGCTATGGTATATGTTGCCTTAAAAGAATCAGGTTGGCCAAGAAATAGAGTATTGGGAATGGCTGGTATTTTAGATAGTGCAAGAATGGCTCACTTTGTATATGAAAAACTTGGATACGGTGCAGGTCAAATTAGATGTTCTGTTATGGGTGGTCATGGTGATGATATGGTTCCACTTCCAAGATTCTCTACAGTTGCAGGAGTTCCTTTAACTGACCTATTAACTTGGGAAGAGATAAATGAAATTATTGAAAAAACAAAAAATGGTGGAGCTGAGATTGTTAGTTTACTAAAAGATGGAAGTGCTTATTATGCACCTGCAAAAGCAACTGCTATTATGGTTGAAGCTGTTTTAAGTAATACAAAACAGATCTATCCATGTGCTGTTATGCTTGATGGTGAATATGGTTATAAAGATGTTGTAAGTGGAGTACCTGTTATGATTGGTGCTAATGGTGCTGAAAAAGTTATCGAAGCAAACTTAAACGATGACCAAGATAGAAAATTCGCCAAGTCTGTAGGAAGTGTAAAACAACTTATAGATGCACTCTATACAAATAAATTCTACCAAAAATAGCTAAACTTTATTGATTTAATTTTTTATAAATTAAATCAATATCTCCCTATTTCCTTTTGCATTTGCTTCTGATAATACACCTGTTTGTTCTAACTGTTCTATAATTGTGGCTGATCTATTGTAGCCAATTTTTAATCGTCTTTGTAAATAACTAATTGAACTTTTTTTATCTTGAATTACAACCATTTTTGCCTCTTCATAAAGTTCATCCAAATCACCAACACTAGTAACAGAAGATGAACTAGAACTAAATCCATCTTCAGCTTTCTCTTTTAGAAAACTCACATCATATTGGACTTCTCTTTGCGCTTTTAAGAACTCTACAACTTGCTCTATCTCTTTTTCATCACTCCAAGGAGCATGGATACGAACTAATCCACTCATTCCGGGAGGTGTAAAAAGCATATCCCCTTTACCTAATAAGGACTCTGCGCCCATAGAATCAAGGATAATTTTACTATCAACTTTTTGCCCTACTTTATAACTAATACGGCTAGGAAGATTTGCCTTAATTAGACCTGTAACAACATCTACAGATGGTCTTTGAGTTGCAACAACAAGATGAATACCACTTGCTCGTGCCATTTGTGCAAGTCTTGCAATTGATAATTCAACCTCTTTTCCACTTGTCATCATTAAATCTGCTAACTCATCTATAATAATTACAATATAAGGAAATGGTTCATATCCATTTTTCTTTGCTTTTTCATTATAGTTTTCAATATTTTTTGTACGAGTATCTGCCATCATAGCATATCGTTTTTCCATCTCAGCAACCATATTTGATAAAGCATTTATAGCTTCCATAGGTTTTGTAATAACAGGTGTTAAAAGATGTGGGATATCATTATATATTGAAAATTCTAACATCTTTGGATCTATCATAATAAGTTTTAAGTTATCTGGAGAATTTTTATATAATAATGATAAAATCATAGCATTTAATCCAACACTCTTACCACTTCCAGTAGTTCCTGCAATAAGTAGGTGTGGTAACTTCTTTAAATCAGTTATAAAAGGATTCCCAACAATATCTTTCCCTAAAATCATTGTTAAAGGTGATGATGTTTTTTGAAATAGATCACTTTCAAGTATCTCTCTTATATATATAGTATCTGTTTCATCATTTGGTACCTCAATACCTACAACATCTTTTCCTGGAATTGGTGCTTGAATTCTTATTGTTGTTGCTTTAAGTGCCATCGCTAAATCATCTTGAAGATTGAGTATTTTAGAAACTTTTACATTTGGTGCTGGTTTAAACTCAAAAGTTGTTACAATAGGTCCTGTATATGTTCTTACAACATCACCTTCAATTTTAAACATACTAAGCTTTTCAAGTAAATCTTGTATTTTTTTATCTATAACAGCTTCATTTATTTTTGCTTTTGCCTCTTTTTTAGGCTTATGAAATATATCTGTTGGGGGTAGTTTAAAATCTTTTACTTTAATCCCCTCACCAACTTCAATATCTTCTAATAACTTTCTATTTTCCTCCAACTCTTCAACTAAAATTCTATTTTTAGGTTTCTCTTCTACTTTTTTTGATGATTCATCAAGTATCTCTTCCAATGTTGGTAGTTTTTCTTCTATCTCTATATTGTTTAAATTATTAGAAATATCTTCTTTTTCAATCTCTTTTTCATAAATATTGAAAGGTTCTACCTCTTTTTGTTGTTCTTGAAAATATATATCATCTTCTTCTATACTAATTTCAGCTGTGTCTCCAACCTCTTTAACAACTACTTTTTGTTCATGTGTTTCATGAGCTCTTTCTAATTTTTGGGGAAGTTTTTTAATTTTTTTAGTAGGATAAGTAATTTTAAAAAACTCAAAAAAACCATTTTTAAAATTTACAAACTTTTCATGAACTCGATCTGAACTTGATTCAAAAAGGACAAATAATGAAACAAACATCCCTATTAAAAATATTATCCAAAGCCCAGCCAAACCTATAAATGGAGATAAATAATCTACAACATAATTACCTATTTTTCCAGACATAACACCTGTAATAACAAGTGATTGTAACACAATAATTGATATACTTAATATAGTTATTGCGATACTTTTTGATATAGGGTTTTCTACATATGAAAAATTAAATTTATACAGCGGATATAAAAAAAGTGGCAAATATATATATGCCAAATATCCTAAATACTCTTTTGAGTAAGTTGACACTAAAAATCCAAGTTTCCCAACGCTGTTTGTATCGGATACAAAAATAGCATACGAGAAAAAAATAAGCACAAATGCTATTATTATAGATATGATTTTAGAAGCTATAATTTATCCTTTTAATAATTTTTGAATTTTACCTTGTAGTCTCAGCCAAGCACGGTGTTCCATTAAAGGGAATCCAGCCCACTGTTTCTTAGGCTCTTTTATAGATTTTGAAACACCACTTTTTGCTGAAATTGTAGTAAATGGAGCAATCTCTAAATGTCCTGCCACCCCACTTTGAGCTCCAACTATTACATATTCTTTCAGCACTGATGAGCCAGCAAATCCACATTGTCCTGTGATAATAGAACCTTTTCCTATTTTACAATTATGGGCAATATGTACTAAATTATCAATTCGCACTCCACTTTCTATAACTGTTGAGTTAAAAGCAGCTCTATCAATAGATGTATTAGAACCTATCTCTACATCATCACCAATAATTACATTTCCATTTTGGTATATTTTAACATATTTTCCATCACTAGTATTAGCAAATCCAAATCCATCGCTACCAATTACAGTTCCTGCGTGTATTATACAATCTTTTCCAATAGTACAATCTCTATATACTGTAACATTTGGATAAATAATACAATTATCCCCTATTGATACATTATCACCGACAAAAACTCCAGACATTATAGTACAATTACTACCAATACTACTATTTTTTCCAATAGAAGTATTTTCCATTATAGTAGTATTTTTAGCAATAGTTGCTTCTTTTCCACTTGTTTCTATAACTTTTGGAGCAAATAGTTTACTTGCATATGCCAAAGAAAGATAAGGTTGTTCACAAATTAAAGCAATACAACTACTTGGAACTAAACTTACCATATCTTCTGTAACAAAAACTGCACCAGCTTTTGTAGTAGATAAATCATCTTTATATTTTTTATTTTCGAGAAAAGATATTTCTGATTCAGTGGCATCTTTCAAAGTGTTAAGACCAGTTATTACCTTATCTGTTTCACACTTTATAGAAAGATGCTTTGATATCTCTTTTAAACTATTCACTATATTATTATCTTTCCATTGCTACTACACCACTTCTTACAATTTCAAGTGGTTTATATTTTGCCATTATATTTACAAAATTTTCTATTCTGTGTGGCTCATCTGTTGCTGAGATCACTACTGCATCATGTGTAACATTTTGGATTGCACCATTGTAAGCTCTAGCAATCACATCAATATCACTTAAGTTCTCCTCAATTGGAACTTTAATAAGTACGGTGTCTTTTTCTATTGCATCTTTATGTTCAATAACTTTTAACACAGGTACGAGTTTATTTAACTGTTTTACAATTTGATCAATAACTCTAGCAACACCAACAGTAATAATTGTAATTCTAGAATACTCGCTGTTTGGTATTGGAGCAACAGTTAAAGAGTCTATATTGTATCCTCTAGCCGAAAAAAGATCAACTATTCGACTAAGCACTGATTCTCTATTTATTACAATTACAGAGAGAACTTCTCTTTTTTCCTCTTTGCTATAAAAATCTTTAAAGTTATTCATTATTTTGCTCCTTGGCTTTTTTCTAGCAATAACATCTCATCTAATGCATGTCCATTTGGTACCATTGGAAGAACCTCTTCTCTTCTATCAATTATAACTTCAATCATAGCAACCTTATTTGAAGCAACAGCATCTTTTAGTGCTGCATCGAACTCCTCTTTTGTATGAACTTTATATCCTACACCACCCATAGATTGAGCTAACATTGTAAAATCAGCTTGTATCTCTAAGTTTGTTTCAGAAAGTCTATCCTCATAAAACCTAGTTTGCCATTGTCTAACCATACCTAAATAATTATTATTCAATATAATATTAATATGTGGTAAATTATACTGTGTACAAGTTATTATCTCTTGTATATTCATCATTATACTACCATCACCTGTAAAGTTAACAGATATTTTATCTGGATTTGCTCGTTTAGTTCCCATAGCATAAGGAAGCCCTACTCCCATAGTACCTAAACCACCACTTGTCATCCATTGTCTTGGATAATTAAATGGATAAAACTGAGCAGTCCACATTTGGTGTTGTCCAACATCTGTTGAGATAAGTGCATCATCACCTAAAAGCTCTCCTGTTCTTTGGATTACCCATTGTGGCTTTAACCTATCACTATCTTCATGGTACGCTAAAGGGTGTTCTTTTCTATATCCATGTAGTTTTTCAACCCAAGGAGTATAATCATTGAACTCAAAATCTTTAGTATGTTCTAATATTTGTTTCATAACAATAGCCAAATCACCTACTATTGGATAATTTGGTTTTACTATTTTAGCAATACTTGCTGGATCTATATCAACATGAACAACATGTGCTTTTTTTGCAAAAGTATCCAGTCTTCCTGTAACTCTATCATCAAATCTAGCCCCTAAACAGATAATCATATCTGTTTCACTCATAGCCATATTTGCCGCATACTCACCATGCATACCAAGCATACCAAATAAAAGTTCATCATCATGTCTCATAATACCACGAGCCATCAGAGTTTCAACAACAGGAATTTTTGTCTGATGTGCGAATTCTCTTATATCTTCATAACAATTAGATAATACAGCTCCACCACCTATATAAAGAACCGGTCTTTTTGCCTCACTAATATGTTTTAATGCAGCTTTAATTTGTCTTATATTCCCTTTTGTAGTTGGTTTGTAAGTTGGTAACTCAAACTCTTGATCATAATTAAAATCTGCTAAATCAGCACTTACATCTTTTGGTAAATCAATATGAACTGGACCTGGTCTTCCAGTTTTTGCAATATGAAATGCTATTTTCAATACTCTTGTTAAGTCATTAACATCATTTACTAAAAAATTATGTTTTGTACATGGTCTACTAATACCAACAGCATCAATCTCTTGAAATGCATCTGTACCAATAACTGCTGTTGGAACTTGCCCACTAATAACAACCATTGGGATACTATCTGTATAAGCTGTAGCTAGTCCTGTAACAGCATTTGTAAACCCAGGTCCTGAAGTAACTATTGCGACACCTACTTTACCACTACTTCTTGCATATGCATCAGCTGCGTGTACAGCTCCTTGTTCGTGTTTTGTAAGTATATGTTGAAAATGGTCTTGTTTATAAATCTCATCATATACATTCATTATAGCACCACCTGGGTATCCAAATACAACTTCTGTATTTTCCCTTCTTAATGCTTCTATTACTATTTGTGAACCAGTTAATTGTCCACTTGTATTATTTGATTTGTAACTCATAGTTTCTCTTTCTTTTAAAAAATATTTGGATTTTATCTAAATGATTATTAATAGTTGATAAGAGTTAAAAATTACAAAATTTAAGTTAATTTTAAAAAATATACAAATTTAAGTTAATTTTAAGAAAAGATTAGTGGAATTTAGTGTATAATTAGTTATAAATTAAAAAGGAGGTACTTATTATGGAACTAAATTCGGTAAATACTTTGGGTTTTTCAAATGTTACCCAGTCGAACTTAAATCAAGCAAAAAGTGTGAATCAAGTTGAATTAGATTCTAATAGTAAGCCTTTAAAAGTAGATAGAGTTGAACTTCAAAATCAAAGTCAAAGTTCTTCTTTTGCTAATAGTTTGATAAATAATGTTAAACAGATTTCTAGTGCATTAAGTATTCAATCAACTGTATCCAAACAATTGGATATAACAAATGAGATTGAACAATCTATAAATTTAGTTGTATCTAATCCAAGTAGTGGTCAAACATTAAATGATATTCAACCAAAAATCAAGAACTTAATGGATAGTTTTAACACTCTTTCTTCTAGTATATCTACAAAGGTGAATACTATTTCAAGCGATTCTAATGAAGAGGAAAAAAGTAGAGTATATTTTGATGGAATATTAGGAGCTAAACCTTTAAGTAGTGAAGAGATTTTTGCAGAAGTAACTTCTCAAAGAGAAAGACTGCAAAGTATTAATAAAGCTGCAAATGAAGAGGTATTAAACAATGTTCAAAAGTCAAAAGATTTATTTACTAATCAAAAACAAGAACTTGTGACTCAACAACCACAAATTAAAAATGTGGACTATAAAGTAGAGAGTGATAATTTCAGCTCTAAAACTTTACAAAATGTATCTGGGGATGTTGTTGATACTCAAGCAAATGCTCAAGTAGATAAAAATATTAAACTTCTAGCCTCATAAGAGATACTGCACTTTAACTTTTTATATTTAAGGATGTGGTATCTTTATTTTCGAATTTAAAAGATATCCTATAATTATCATTAGAGCTAAGACAATATTTTCATTCGGTATTAGTTCATAAATCCACCCCAAATATACACACCAAAGTAATATGGCTCCAAGTGGCGTAGGAACACCTGTAAAATACTTACTTACTTCACCTTCATCTGCATTAATATTAAACTGTATTAATCTTCTTAAGCCTGAAATAACATAATATATAAAAGCAAAAGCTACAAATGCAGTATTTAAAAACTCTATCTCTTTACCATCTATTACCCCAAAGAATATAAACATAACAGGTACTATAACAAAAGATAAAAAGTCCCCGAAAGAATCTAACTGAATACCAAATTGTGTTGAAAGATTATATTTTCTTGCAATTTTACCATCTAATATATCAAAAGCTCCCGCAAGCCAAGCAAATAATGCTGCTGCAAAAAAATCACTATGTGTTAAAAAATATATTGCTAATATTCCTGAAGCTATATTGAAAAATGTAACAATATTAGCTAAATTAAAATGGTTGTTTTTGTTAAATAAAAATGTCATAATGTGTATTGGTCCCTTCCATACTCTTTTGATTGATATAGTTTCTTATCAGCAAGTTTATATATATCTGTTCTTGACATATGATATATTTGCTTATCAATTAAAACAACTCCCATAGATAAAGTTAAAAAATTAGTTTTACTAGCACTATGTTTTATTTTTTGTGCGGCTATTGCATTTTGTAAAATTTTCAACCTTTTCTCTAGAGTTGCCCTATTAATATTAAAAATTAAAATACCAAACTCTTCTCCACCTAGTCTAAAAACATAATCATACTCATCTTTAAATAAAGTATCTAAGACATTTGCTACAGTTTTTAATGCAATATCTCCAGCATCATGTCCATAAGTGTCATTATATTGTTTAAAAAAAATCTATATCAATCATCACAAAGGCACTTTCCCAGTTATTTTCATAACTCACTATTGTTGTTTCATCTAATATACTATCAAAGTATTTTCTATTATAAAGTCCAGTAAGTCCATCTGTTATAGAATCTGACTTATATTTATTGACTAAATACTCTAATTTATTATGGTTTTTTATTGTACTAATTATTGTAATAACAACAAATATACCAATAAAAATAATAATAAAAATCTGATTATAAAATAGATAATTTTTTACACTATCATATTTTTCCAAGAAATCTTTTCTTTGTACAGAAGCAGAAGAAACCTCATATTGGATAAGTAAATCTATCTGTTTAGTCATATAGTCATAAAACTGTATGTTTCTCTTTTTAAAAGAGTTGGTAACTTGCTTGTTGATTTTATTAACAACTTCTCTCTCTTGTATTGTTTTATACTGTGAGTTATAGTAGTTCCAATTTTCTAGTATAATATTTTTGCTTTTTACTAATTCTGTGGGTTTATTTATAAGATTTTTATATTCACTTTTTATTATATGTAGTTTATGTACAGGGATAAAGTTCCCAAAATAGATATTATCAATTTGATTTTTTAATTTTTCAATTTCAGATGAAAACATAAAACTAATATATACAAGTCCAAGTAAAACTATAATAGGTAAAGCTAATAATTTATAATTTAGTTTCATTAATTATCTTCGTTTTCCACTTGCAAAATCTATAATATATTGGGCAATATCATCAAGATGACATACATCTTTAACTGCACCTGCTTTTATAGCTTGTGCAGGCATACCAAAAACTACACAACTCTCTTCATTTTGAGCAACAGTATAAGCACCATTATCATGTAGATTTTTCATGGCAATTGTACCATCATCTCCCATCCCTGTCATCATAACAGCCATAGCACCACCACCTGCACTATTATTTAAACTTCTAAACATCACATCAACACTTGGTTTATGTCGACTTACTCTTGTAACATCTAATAAGGTTCCAATATAATTTGAACCTTTTTTCTCAATTACTAAGTGCATATTACCTGGAGCTAGATATGCGTGCCCTTTTTGAAGAACTACTTCCCCTTGCACTTCAGATACAATCACATCAGAGTGATCATTTAGTCTTTGTGCAAATGAATTTGAAAACCCATATGGAATATGTTGAGTAATAACAATAGGAGGAAGATTTGATGGGAGACTTTTAAATACCTTTAATAATGACTCAACTCCCCCTGTTGAAGAACCTATACCAATAATTTTTGCCCCCGGCATTAATGCTGGATTATTTCTAATTACTTTGTCTGGATGCACTTTTTCCTCAACTAAACTGTCTGTGATATTTGCTTTTTTTACTTGTTGTTCTATTGGTTTAATTGGTCTTGGTTTTTTTAGAGTATATTTCTTAAGTAAAAATGTAAGATTAAGTAATGTCTCTTTAATCCTATCATTAAAAGAACTCATGGATTCCCCAAGTGCTGGTTTAGAGACAAATCCAACTGCACCATCATCAAAAATATCATTTCCTCTAACACTTTCACCTGAAATAACAACCGCTGGCATAGGGTGTAATCTCATTAAATTTCTTAAAAAAGTTACACCATCCATTTTTGGCATATTAATATCTATAGTAACCAAATCAGGTTCTAATTGCTTAATTTTATCTCTTGCTTCAAAAGCATCAGCTGCTGTATCAACTACAGCAAAATCTTCAATGGAATTAATAAAGTCACTAATAACCTTTCTCATAGAGATAGAATCATCAATTACAAGTACCGTATACATAATATTTTACCCCAATCTCATTAGAAAAATTCCATTTCCATTGTATCACTAGACTTTGCATCTTCACTAAAAATTCCTGTTCCACTAACATATTCTGCAGTTGCAGGTTGTCTAACAGAAATCTCTTTTTGAAGTTTTCTCTCTTCGGCGATAACCTCATTTGATGTATTCTTATTATCTACATTTTTGATAAATGTTTCAAATCTATCTCCCATGAGAATTACTCTTCCAGCATTTCCTCTTGTATGATCAGATATTATTCTAAAACCTTCAGACTGACAAAATGTATGTGCAAACTCCACATTTCTATGACCTATACTCTTTGCAAAAGATGGCATATTCATAATATCAGCACCTCCTGATATTTTAGCGGCCATATTCATCTTACTACATCCTAATTTATACATCTCATTAAGCATAGCCTCAACAGAATAGAGTCCATATTTCATATCTTCATTAGAGTTTTCTGTTGCAGGAAGTAAAAAATGGTTCATCCCTTTAATTTGTTTTACTTTATCATAAAACATAATAGCAACACAAGAACCAAGTAAAGTTTTGAAAGCAACATTTTCACTATCTGCAACAACTGCAAATTCACCACCAATAATTGTATGTGTAGGCATCCCTTTTACTACTTGTGATATTCTACTATTTGAAATCTTTTCTATTGATCCATCTTTATGACCAAGAGTAATCATCCTATATCCTTAACTTTAACAAAAATATTTTGACCAACTCTTTTTGTATAATTGATTAAGTCATGAGGATTTTCAGAATGCCCTATATAAAGAGTCCCCCCTATTTTAAGTGTTCTGAAAAGTTTTTGTAATATTTTATTTTGATCCTCGATTGAAAAATAAATCAATACATTTCGACAAAAAACCACATCAAACTGATGTGTTTCAAAAGGATAAACAGTATCATTTAAATTCATCTGACCAAAAGTTATAATACTTTTTAAATCATCATTTACTTTAATAAGTATCTCGTCACCTGCTAGATTTTTTTGAATTCGTCTCTTAAAATATTTTTGAGGTTTTATCCAATCAGGAAACTCTTTTGAGCTTTTTTGAAACCTATATATTCCATTTGCAGCTGTTTGTAAAACATCTGTATCTATATCTGTAGCTATAATTGAAGCTTTCATAGTACTGCTAAACTCTTTCACTGTCATAGCCATTGAATATGGCTCTTCCCCTGTTGAAGCAGCAGAACAATACATTTTAATCTCTTTATTTAACCTATCAAACTCAGGTAAAACTCGTGTTTTTAAATCTTCAAAATGAAAATCTTCTCTAAAAAAATGAGTTTTATTTGTCGTAAATGTATTAATAAATTCTTTTGTAAATTCACCATCTTCAATTCTTTGAAGAAGTTCACCTATATCACCAGTATATTTAGTATTTCTTTTGAGCTTGTCTAATCTATTAGCAATCATCACCTCTTTATTCTCAGTCAGGGTAATCCCTGTAAGAGAATAAAGTATAGATTTTACTTTATCATACAATTGTTGTGTATTTGACATTAGATTCTATGATGCAACTAGATTTTTTTTACGAGGTTCCCTATGATCTGCGTGTGATAATTCTGATTTTTTCTGTGCTTCAATTATACCCATAACATCAAGAATTAAACCAATGCTTCCATCCCCTCTAACTGTAGCTGCCCCGATACCTTCAACACTTCTAAAGTTTTTATCAAGTGGTTTTACAACAACTTGATGCTGATGTAAAAATTCATCAATAAACATAGCTATTTTAGTTGTACCTGATTTTACAACAATTAACATACCCTCTTCAAGTTTCGTATGTTGCGGGTCAATGTCAAATAATTGATGCAATCTCACAACTGGTATAAACTCTTCTCTTAACATTAGTAAATCTTGTGTACCATCACCAATTCTCTTAATCATCTCAGATGTTGGCTGTAAAGACTCTACAATTGCACTTAATGGCAAAATGTACTTTACATTACCAACGGCAATATCTAGTCCATCAAGGATAGCAAGTGTTAATGGTAACATAATTGTAATTGTTGTACCAGTACCTATCTCTGTATCTAGGTTAATAACACCACCTAGTTTGGTAATATTTGTTTTTACAACATCCATACCAACACCACGACCTGAAATATCTGTTACTGCTTCTGCTGTACTAACTCCTGCACCAAAAATCAACATAGCTTTTTCATTATCTGTCATTGTTGCCATTTGTTGCTCATCAATTAAACCATTTTCTAATGATTTTTGAGCAACTTTTTCAGCAGGAATACCTTTACCATCATCTTTAATAGTAATAATCATTTGACCATTTGCTTGTTCAGCTGAGATAAGAATAGTACCTGTTTCTGTTTTTCCAGCTGCAACTCTATCCTCTGGCATCTCAATACCATGATCAAGTGAATTTCTAATAATATGCATTAATGGATCTGTAAGACCTTCAATCATTGCTTTGTCAATCTCAACACTATCACCTTCATGTTTAAACTCAATTTTCTTTTTAAGTTTTTTAGATATATCTCTAACAACTTTAGAAATTTTGAATAGATAGATTCCATTGGTACCATACGGATACTCATAATTGAATCTTGCATATCTCGAATATGTCTTTCTAGTAATTCAAGTCTTTCTAGCACTGAGTTTCTTACTTTACTCTCTCTAATTGTAGTACTATATTGAGTTAACATAGCATTTGTAATAACTAAATCCCCAACATTATTCATCAGTAAATCAATTTTATCTAGATTAACTCTAATTGTACTTGCTGCTGCTTTTTTAGAAGGTTCATCTTTTTCTACTGCCTTTGCTTTCACAGGAGCTGCTTTAGGTGTTTCTTTTACGGCTGCTGCTGTTTCTTTTGGTGCTACCTCTTCTACTTTTGCAACTGCTTCAATTTTAGACTCAGGTGTTATTTTTCAGCTTCATCAAAAAACCAAAGTTTTCTTCAGCACTTGTACCCTCATCCAAAGAAGACGACTCTTCACCAAAAAATCCCCAAGACTCATTTGAAGAAGAATTTGTAACCACTGTTTCTTCACTACTTTGCGTCGTAGTTGATGGTGAAACTTCTTCAGTAGTTGAGACTGTAGCTTGAGGTGCTTCAGAAGGTGTCCCTTCTCCATTCATGTATGCTCTAATAGTTTCTAAAGTTCTGTAGTCATTTCAGTAAACTTATCTCTATCCATCTCTCCATCACATTCCATTTGAAGAATCTCTTTCA
>OZ223243.1:0-108829 GCA_965140475.1 Arcobacteraceae bacterium | reverse complement strand
TTCACCATTATCTCTTATTTTATAAAGTTCAGTTGTTTTATTGATATTTAAAAGCATATACTCTTTTTTGCCACCCATAACAAAAAGCATACCTACTATTATAAGTAACGCTGCTGCATACATTATAGTTTTACTTCTTATAAGTTTTGTTGGTTTATCATTTTGGATTTGATTTGTACTTGTCCATTGAACAAGAGATTCTTTTCCAAGTTTACCCATAACTTGTGTACAAGCATCAACACACTCTAAACAGTTGATACACTCTAGTTGCATCCCTTTTCTAATATCAATATGTGTAGGACATACTGTCACACAACTTTGACATGCTGTACACTCATCTGTTTCATTAGCTAAATCTTTTTGTTTGAAAACAATTTTTTCATTTTTTTCATTGTAGATGTCACCACCTCTTTTTGTACTATAGATTGCTTGAACTGTATCATCATCATAAAGTACAGATTGTACTCTTGAATATGGACAAACATACACACAAAAATTTTCTTGTAAAAATACAACATCATATACTAAGAAACCTGCAACCCCAAGGATAAATCCAAGTAAGACTGTATGTTCCATAGGGTTTTTCATATATTCAAAGAAATCTGCCGGTGGGATAAAATACCACATAAAGTCAGCTGCTGCTAAAAGTGCAAGTGCTGCCCAAATAACAATAGCTATAACTCTTTTAGAAGCATTTTTAGGGTCTTTCCAATTAGGCTCTTTTTGTTTATTTTTTATTCTTCTTAAACCTAATAGTTTCCCCTCTATTAAATCTCTATAGATAACTCTAAATACAGTTTGCGGACATGCCCATCCACACCATGCTCTACCACCAACAGCAGTTACGGCAAAAATACCTAAAAATAATAACATTAATAAAAATGGCATCATATATAACTCTTGCATATCAAAGGCAACACCCATCAAATGTAACTGTTTTTTATCAAATGATAATAGAAATATTTGATTCCCATTTATTTGTATAAACGGTGTAACTATAGCTACTACAGTAGCTAAAACATAGGCCCAATACCTTTTAATTCGATAAATACTTACCTGAACTTTTTCACTCATATTCTATCCTTCTGGAAAATTTATTTCTAATTATATATTATGTAAACTTATATTTACCATAAATTATTGTAATAATAATTAAAATACTTTCTTATAATAAGTATTATATAACTATAAACTTAATATAATCGTCAAATGAATAAGTTTAAAATAGATATTAATACTCAAAAAAATCTTTTAGCCTTTAGTGCTGGGGTAGATTCTACAGCATTATTTTACCTTTTGGTAGAGAAAAATATACCATTTGATATTGCAATTGTGGATTATGCTCAAAGAGAACAGTCAAAAGATGAAGTTATATATGCAACACAGCTTGCTCATAAATATAATAAAAAATGTTTTATATCTAATTATCCTACTGAAGCTAAGTTTAGTGAAAAAGAAGCACGAGATTATCGATACAATTTTTTTGATGCAATTATGCTTGAAAATAGTTATGAATCGCTTCTTACAGCTCACCAGCTCAATGATAAGTGTGAGTGGTTTTTGATGCAATTTACAAAAGGAGCAGGACTTAGTGAACTTCTAGGTATGCAAATGCAGAGTGATAAAAATGGCTATCAAATTTTAAAACCACTTTTAGAACATACAAAACAATCACTCAAAGAGTACTTAATAACTAACAACTATAAGTTTTTTGAAGATGCCAGTAATAGTGATGAAAAATACAAAAGAAATTATTTTAGACATAACTTTAGCGATAAACTTCTTGAACAATATCAAAGTGGTATATCTAATAGTTTTGAATATTTAGAAAAAGATTTTCACTCTTTATTTGATAACTTAACAAAACAGGTTTTCGAGCAATTAACAATCTATGAATACAATAAAGATTTAAATATTGCTATGAGAATTATTGATAGAGATTTAAAAATAAGAGGTATAATCATATCAAAAGCTACAAGAGATGAAATAGTTCAAAAAAAAGAAGTTGTTATCTCACATAAAATTGCAGTGGCTATTGTTGATGAAAAAATATATATAGCACCATATCTTAAAAACACTATGACAAAAGAGTTTAAAGAGAGATGTAGAGTAAATAAAATTCCTAATAATATAAGAGGATATCTCTCTACTTTAGATAATTTTATTTACTAAGTTGTAGTTGCTCTTTATTTTTTTGATGAACAGATAAATTATACTTTATCTCAATTCCGTCATTAGTTTTACTAAATACGATTGGATACTCTAAAGTTATAGAAAGTTTTTGTTGATTCAGCTTTTCTACAAAACTAAAAAAATCTTTAGGTGTTTTTGCTATAGATTTTATGGCAAATTTATAAGTTAAATACTCTTTCTCCTCTTTATTAGAAAACTTTATTGTTGATTGATCTATAAGAAGTTTATTGATGTAATCTGTTGATTGACCAATAGATATAAATTCAGAATCACCATATTGTTTATATTGCATTTTTTTATTTGGGGTTAGAAAATTTTCATTTTCAAGAATAATATTTAGAATAGATTTATTTTCATGTTTTAAAAGTATTTTTGAATCTTTGTAAAGATTTAGAAGTTTTATCCTCATATCTTCAAATGATTGGCTTTGTGATGTGAACATACAAACATAAGTTGAACTATTTTGTGTTATCTCTAAATCTTTTAAAACAGCATCATAAGGAACTATATCAAATAGCATATAAACATCTTGTAATAGATGGTTATTTGTAAGAATATGATTTGGAAACTCAATAACCTTTGGTGTTATAGGTTCTTTTTTTGCAACTTTTTGCATCTGTTTTTGTTGTTCTACTTTTTGTTTACTACTCTCTTGAGATGAATTATATTGTGTGTAAATTAAGGCAAGTACAATAAGTACACTAACAGCAGCAAAAACAACCCAAGTCATAGCACTTTTGTTTTGTTTTTTTATTCGAGGATCTATAAATGAGTGTTTTATAGCATCCTCTTTTTGAGTTATTTTTAAAAGGTATTGTTCTATATTGATAGCTTCATAATCTATATCTACCATAATAGTTTCATACAATGAATTTACTTGTTCATCAGATAAAGGTTTAAGAGTATATAATATTTTTACCTGCTCTAAAAACTCTACATCACTATTTTGTGTATAGTAAGTTTGTACCATATCACTTAAAAATTGTTGTATCTCTAAGAAGTGTACCTCTTCATACAGTTTTTGGTCAACAATCTCATCATCTGAAAAACTTTTATCTGCAATTTGATCAAATGGAGTTAATGATTTTACACCACATTGTACTATAAGTTTTAGATCATTTAAAATTAGAACATAGACAACATTATTGTAAATCAGCACATTAATAGAGTTTTTAATACTATTATCTTGTACATATTCATTTAAAATTGTAAAAGGTGAAATGATATAATCTATTCCACTATTTGAAAAATATCTTGTAGTACTTGTAAGTTCATTTTTAGGGATAACAATACTGTATTTGTTATCAAGTTTTACACTATCATATCCAATCACATCCATATCTTTTGTTAGTATCACTTGTTGTCTATCACCTTCAAAAAGTGATGCTAGATAAGTAAGTGGTATGTTTTTTTGAAGTGTATCTAGTTTAAATAATGCATCCTGAGGCATATTTTTATCAACGATTAAAAAAGATGATTGTTCTTGCTTCAAGATTTTTTTATCTTGTAATATTGCATAGTCTAAATTTAACTGTTTATTTTGCTTTAAAATATTAACATATTGCTTCTTATTACTACTAAACACTTTGATACCTCTAACTATTTATTTAATGGATGTGCATTATTATACTGTTTTAACTTTGTATTTGTGGTTAATTTAGTATAAATTCCTGTTGCTTTTAAACTACTGTGGCCAAGAAGCTCGCTAATATCGTTGATTCTAGCACCATCATTTAGTAAGTCTGTAGCAAAAGAGTGTCTTAGTTGATGTGGTGAGGCTTTGATTCCAATTCTTTTAAAAGCTTTTTCAAGTCTGTATTGTAATTGTCTTGTAGTAAGTGCCTTTTCATCCTCTTCAAAAAGGTATTTTTTTGGAGTATAAACTTCTAAATACTCTTGTAATAGTACTTGGATAATATTAGTAGCTGGTATCTCTCTTTGTTTATTCCCTTTTCCCGTAACTTGTATAGAAGTGGTTCTAATATCTTCTAACTTTAATGAAGCTAGTTCTGAAATACGCAGTCCAAAAGAGTATATAAATACAATGATGAGTTTTTCTTGGATAGTTGCCTCTTCTAAACTTTCAAAAATATTTTTAGTTTGTATCGGTTTTGGAAGAGTTTGTGGTGATTTAATAGTATTATTTCCAACGAGTTTTATAGCTATGTTTTTTGATTCTAAAAATTTTATAAAGCTATTGATACTTGATATTTTTTTATTGATTGTTTTAGGATTTAAAGAGGCAATTTGAATTCTGAATTTTGTTATATCAAAAATTATTTTGCCATTTTCTTCATAGATTTCACTGACTTTTATGGCTTCTTCTATAGGGGTATTATATGTTTTGACTGTAAGAGTAGAATAGTTTTTCAAATCCAATAAATACTCACAAAACTCTTTTAAGTATTTATAAAATTTTTCTTTCATCTTATTTCTTTAGTTGATTTTCCATCATTTTTGAACTAATGAGTTTTTTTGCATCCTCTAGTTCTAGATTTTCAACATCAAATGGCTCACTTACATAAAAATCAATTTTTCCAAAAGGTTTTGGGACTATAAATTTATCCCATGATTTCATTTGCCAATAGGATGATGGGATGGAACTTAATACTACTATTGAAGTTTTTGTTTTTTGTGCTAAGAGTACAATACCATCTGCAACACTATAAATAGGACCTCTTGGTCCATCTGGTGTGATAGCTACATCAATCCCACTTTTTAGAGCTTTAATTGCTCCAATAAGTGCTTTTGCTCCACCTTTTGATGAAGAACCACTTAATCCTCCAACACCTAGATAGTCACACACTTTTCTTATAATCTCACCATCTTTGTGTTGACTTACAATCACTTTAATCTCTCCATTTTTTTTAAAATGTCGATAGTTTAGAGGTTGCATGAGTAAATCCCCATGCCACATAGCAACAATTAGGTTCTTATTTTCAAGATTTTGAGTAGGATAGTGGTAAGTTTTTTTATTTGTAA
Source organism: Arcobacteraceae bacterium (assembly GCA_965140475.1). Lineage (GTDB taxonomy): Bacteria > Campylobacterota > Campylobacteria > Campylobacterales > Arcobacteraceae > JAIOSF01. The sequence goes on along the minus strand of OZ223243.1, from coordinate 103,654 downwards.
GATGGATTACTCTTACAATTATTTGAAGAATAAATGGAAGAACTGTAAAATATAAATAGTGTTTAATTTTTTCTTTCATTAGTTTGAAGTCTTTAGACAACTTCCCCTTTTAGTGAGGTTCTACTTGCACTTGTAATTTTTACTTTTACTATTTTTCCAAGTAACTCTTCACTTCCATTTACAAAAACTTGAATGTAGTTATCACTAAAACCAAATACTTCTCCATTTGGTTTTAACTCTTCAAATAACACTTCCATAGTTTGTCCAACAAGTTTTGCCATATGCTCATCTTGATGCTCTTTATGAAGTTCAATCACTCTTTGTAACCTTTTTGTAGCAGTTGCATCATCTATTTGATTTGGCATATTTTGCGCTGGTGTTAATGGTCTTTGGGAATATTTAAAGTTAAATACTGCATCAAATTTTACTTTCTCCATCACATCAAGAGTATCTAAAAACTCCTCATCACTTTCCCCTGGAAATGCGACAATAATATCTGTAGAGATTCTTACATCTGGTACAAGTGTTCGTATTTTTTCACAACGGTTTAAGAACCACTCTTTTGTGTATCCTCTTTTCATCTCTTTTAGAACTCTTGTATTACCAGCCTGAAGTGGAACATGAATCTGTTTAGAGATTTTAGGATTTGAAGCAAACTCTTCAATAAACTCATCATCCATATGTAAAGGGTGTGGTGAGGTAAATCGAATCCTTTTTACCCCCTCAATTTTACTAATCATTTGTAAAAGTTGTGTAAAGTTTGTTTTTTCAGTTTTATCGCTAAAGTGTTTCCCATAGTTGTTCACATTTTGTCCCAAAAGAAATACTTCAACAGCCCCAGAGTCAACAGACTTTTGTATCTCTTTTAAGATAAGTTCACTAGGAATACTTATCTCATCACCTCTTGTTGCAGGAACAATACAAAAAGTACAGCTTTTGTCACATCCTAAAGAGATATTGATACTTGCTCTATAAAGTGAGTTTCTATAATCTGCAAAATCATAGTTCGTCTCATCATTATTTATATCAATCTCAACAGTTCCTTTTTTTAGAACTGCATCGGCGATTTTAGAAACATTTCTCGCCCCAACAACAAAATCCACATAGGGTGCTTTTTTGATAATCTCATCACCCAAGTGACTTGCAGTACATCCACACACACCTATTTTTGCACCAGTTTTTTTCTTTTTATTAAATACACCAAGTTCAGAAAATAGTTTTGCAACTGGTTTTTCTCTTACAGAACAAGTATTGATAATAATAAGATCGGCATCTTCTAAGTTTTGCGTTTGTGAGTATGATTGATGTTTATTGAGCTCTGCTATGATATGTTCTGTATCTCGAACATTCATAGCACACCCTAAAGTTTCTATAAATAGTTTTTTCGACAAGCTATTCTCTTTTAAAATTATAAAATTTTATAATGAGTGAATTTCGTAAATATACTCATCATCAGCTAAACCATATTTCACTTCTCTAAAGTGTACTGTATATCCAGCTGCTTCAAATTTATCTACGATAGCCATCATATCTTTATGAGAATTTTCTCTATCAAAATAGAAAATTTCTTCTTCATTTTTTGCTAAACTTTCTAATAGTTTGTCAAATTTTACTTTTTTTGGCTTTGCTGTAATCTCTTCTCTTGCTAATAAAATATCCATTTTATAACTTTCCTTAATTTGTAATAATGGTGGATTATACCTTTTTTGCTATAAATATTTGTTGAAGCCATTTTTTTATATAATATCTTCTTATTTAATACAAAAGGTTTATGATAAATGTCTACAAAAAAACTCCACCTTGTTAGTCTGGGTTGTACAAAAAATTTAATTGATAGTGAAGTGATGTTAGGAAAACTCAAAGAATATGAGATAACAGATGATAGTACACAAGCTGATTTAATTATAGTAAATACTTGTGGATTTATCGAAAGTGCAAAACAAGAGAGTTTAAATACAATTTTTGAACTTGATGGTACACGAAAAGAAGAATCAGTATTGGTTATGGCTGGATGTTTGAGTGAAAGATACCAAGATGAACTAAAAGAGGGACTTGAAAACGAAGTTGATATTTTTACAGGTGTTGGGGATTATGATGTTATTGATAAATTAGTTGAAGAGAAACGCAATCAATTCTCTCAAAAAGTATTTTTAGCAGATGAGAGTAATGATAGAGTTGTTACAGGTTCCTCTTATCATGCCTATATCAAACTAAGTGAAGGGTGTAATCAAAAATGTTCATTTTGTGCAATCCCTGCTTTTAAAGGGAAACTTAACAGCAGACCACTAGGCTCAATAGAATCTGAAGTAAAAAATCTTGTATCACAAGGGTATTATGACTTCTCTTTTGTATCTCAAGACAGTAGTTCTTATTTAAGAGATTTTAATATCAATGATGGACTAGAACAACTTATCTCAAAAGTAGAGCAAATAGAGGGTGTAAAAAGTGCAAGAATTTTATACCTTTATCCATCAACTACAACAAATAGTTTAATAGAAAAAATAGCAAACTCTAAAACTTTTCATACATATTACGATATGCCACTACAACATATCTCTTCAAGTGTCTTAAAGATTATGAAAAGAGGAAAAGGTTCTGAACAATTAAAAGAGTTGATGCAACATATGAAAGATATGCCTGATAATTTTGTAAGAAGTACTTTTATCGTTGGACATCCTGGGGAAACCCAAGAGGATTTTGAAGAGCTTTGTAACTATCTCAAAGAGTATAAGTTTGATAGGGTAAATGTATTTAGTTATAGTGATGAAGATGGAACTACTGCTTATGACTTAAAAGATAAAGTAGCGCAAGAGGTTATTGACCAAAGGGCAGAAGTCTTAGGAGATATTATTACTCAAACTACACAAGAAAAACTAGAGTCTCAAATTGGAGAAGAGTTTGAAGTTGTTGTAGATGGAGAGAGTAGTGAACATGAGTATCTTTTAAGTGCGAGAAAACTCTCTTGGGCACCAGAGGTAGATGGTGAAATCTATATCAATGATAAAGAGATAACCCAAGAGATAAAATTTGGAAAAATCTATACTGCTCGTATGACAGAACTTAGTGGAGACAAACTACTAGCAACTATTATCAAATAGTTTGCTACTTTTCTACAACTATATCAACAATATTTTTCACAGCATCTTTTTTAATAGTATGTAAAAGCTTCTCACTTTTAAACTCTATATTATTCCCTAAACATTCAAAAAAATAATTCTCATCAAGTTGATCTTGTGTTTGTAAAAAACACAAATTATTATCCAAAAGATATTTTGCATTGTAGTATTGGTGATTTGCAGCCGCATAAGGAAAAGGGATAAAAAATGTTGGAATTCCCAGTGCTACAAGTTCCCAAAGTGTACTTGCCCCAGCTCGACTTACTGCAAAATCTGCTTGAGTCATCTTCTCTAAAAGTTGTTTAGAAAAGTCAAAAACATCTGCATCTATATTTAACTCTTTGTATTTTTTTTCACACTTCTCGAAATCAGTTTTTCCTGTTTGGTGAATAATATTTATTCCCATCTCATTAAGTTTTGGTGCAACTTTGAGTGCAAAATCATTGATAGCAGTTGCCCCTTGGCTTCCCCCTAAAAATATCACAGTTTTAACTTCAGTTCTTACTCTTTGATGTTCAAAAAAGTTTTGGGCTATTGGATAATCTTTTACTTTTGAAGTTTCTAAATAAGAGCTAAAAATCTCTTTTGCAAATTTTGATGTGATAGTATTAAGGCGTCCCATAACTGAGTTTTGCTCATGGATATAAAAATCTGTTCTAGTAACAATACTAGCAAAACTAGCTGCTGCTGCACTAAAGCCACCTACACTTATGATTTTTGAAACTTTATGCTTTTTAATAATTTTTATAGAAGATATTACCGCTTTTAGTATCATAAATAAAGAGACGAATTTTCCTAAAAGGTTTTGGTTTACCACCCCTTTTGTGTTCATAAAATAACTGTGTGCTATAAGTGGATAGTTCTCAAACCAATTTTTATCTTGCCCTTTAGTAGATCCTATAAATATAACTTTATAACCTCGATTATAAAATTCATCTACGAAAGATTTGGCAACACTTAAGTGTCCACCTGTACCACCACCTGTGATAAGAATAGTTTTTGACATTTTTTTTCCTAATACTTAATGGGTGAATTTTACTAATATTCCACTTAAGTATTGGTTTTAGAGTAACTTATAAAATTTTATATTTATCTCTCAAAATTGTAATTGTATATTTTTTATACTACAAATATGTTGTATAGAATATGGAGATTTGCTAGAATTATATAAAGAGTTAAACAATGTTATTAATCGAAGCTAATTTCAATCATAAATAGTCTCCTAAACTAAACTAAAACACGAAAGAGGCATTGTTTTTCTCATTTTATTCAAAACTATTCAAACTTATCTCCTTTATTTATTTACACATTAAATGAATGATAGTATACTACACTATTAAAGTTTGGAGTTATCAAGTGTTAAAAAAGTTATTTACTAAAAAAGAGCCTACAGAAGATTATAAAACAATTACTTTTTATAAATTTGCTCAATCTATTGGTGCTATTGATTCCAAAAGTATAGAAAATATAGATATAGATGAACTTCTCTTAAAATCATTTTTATTTTTGATAAAAGACACAATAGTAACTCATAAACAACAACAAGAATATCTCATCTTTAAAGATAGATATAATAGATATTTAGAATATTGTATTGAAAACAAGCTAGTCAAAAAAGAGCAATATTTAAAAGTAGAGAAGCTTTTTATCTCAACATTACCTGATATGTCACACATAGAAATTCCAGATATAAAAAAAGAGCTAGAAGAGATGGATTTTGACTTAGATAAAATAACAGAAGTATTCTCAAAGCTAAAGTAGACGAGGGTATTTGTGTCAAATAAAGTATATGGTATCTCTCATGAAAATATTTTAGATAAAAATATCTTAGAAAATTTTATTTATAAAAATATGGAGTTAAACTACTATTATAGTGAGGATTTTTCCCCTGCATTTTATATAGATTTGGCACTTGCTGGATTTATCTCTATATGGCATAAAGAAAATGGCATTGAGTATCTACTTCCTGAGATGCAATTTAGCTATGCAATTTTAGAATTTGAAGATTTACATATTTCTAAAAAGGTACAAAAATTATTAAAACAATCTTCAAAATACCATTTTTTTATTGATGAGTATTTTGAGGAGCTGCTAGATATTTTGGGTAGTTATCATGAAAACTCTTGGATAAAAGGAAAATACTGCGAAATTTTAAAAATACTAAAAAGTAAGGAATATCAAACAAAAGATTTTCAGTTGATAAGTTTTGGGATACTAGATAGTGAGACTAAAAAGATAGTTGCAGGTGAAATTGGCTACATCACAAAAGAAAAAATATATACTAGTCTAAGTGGATTTAGTTCAAAAGAGAAAAATTATAATAACTATGGAAATCTACAGCTAGTACTTCTAGCGCAATATCTTGAAAAACACAACTTTAGCTTTTGGAACTTGGGGCATCCTTATATGGATTATAAACTCAAACTTGGAGCAAAGATTTTAAGTAGGGTAGAGTTTTTAGAGAAATTTCTCATTTAAAGGGAGTTTTACTGTAAAACATACACCTACATCATCATTAGAAACTTCAAGAATACCATTAAGATGCTCTTCAATAATCATTTTACTCATATAAAGTCCCAGTCCAGTTCCATTTTTCTCTTTTGTTGTAAAGTATGGTTCAAAGATTTTTGCTATGATATTTTCATCTATCCCACCTGCATTATCACATATTTGGGTATAGATGTATTTATCATCATTATATACACTTACTTTAATAAAACCATTTTCTATTTTTCTCTCTAATAAAGCATATTTTGCATTGTTAATAATATTTAAAAATACTTGCATTAATTCTCTTGTATAAGTATTTATCTCTATATGTGATTCTATATTACGAATAAATTGAATATTATTATTAGATAAACTATCTTTTACAATAGTGTATGTTTCCTCTAAAATTGTTTCTATTTTTATTTTAGAGATACTTTTTTCTGGTTTGAAAAAATTACTAAAATCATCAATAGTTTTTGAAAGGTGTGATGTTTGATATAAAATATTATTGGAAAGCTTTTTTACTTCATTGGAATCTAAACTATCCAAATCTATATCAACTAATAGATTGTTAATATCCATTGAAATTATACTCAGTGGTTGACGCCATTGGTGCGCTATCATACTTATCATCTCCCCCATTGCAGCATGACGAGATTGGTTTATTAACATCTCCTCTTTTTGTTTTAATTCAGTAACATCCATGGCAGATGAGATGACTACTCTTCTCCCATCCATTTTTCCTAAAGGTGTCGAACTAAATTGCCATAGGATAGTTTTCCCCTCTTTTGTAATTATTTTATATTCCCCCTCATCAACTTTTTGATTTAGGTTGTATAGGGTATCTATATATTTTTTTACAGTTGACATCTCTTTGCCATAAGCTTTTTTTGTCCATTTCTCAATGGTGTTTATATCCTCATACTTATATCCAGTAAGCTCTTCCCAAGCTTTATTTATAAGAAGAACTTTACCATCCTCATTATGTAACATAATTGGATTTGGAGCTTCTTGTATAATAGTTTCTAGTTCCCTCTTTTTTTGTTCTAAGAGATTCCAGTTTTCCTTTCTTTCTGTAATATCTTCGATGAATCCTCGTACGGTATTTTTTTGAGTTATCATATCATATTCTACTTTTGCAACAGAGTGGATAATCTTATTACTACTTTTATCAATAGGTTGAATCTCAAATTCTAGATTATATTCTTTCCCTTTTTCAATAAGATCAATTAAAGCTTGATGGACTCTTTCTCTCTCAATAATACATCCTTCAACTTTATCTGTTGTGAAAAATTCATCATCTTTGTTAAAACCATAGATTCTTTTAGCTTCATTTGAACCCCAGAAGTTACCATTAGATATATCATATTCCCAACTACCAACATGACCAATTTGCTCTGTAGTTTTATAACGATAGTTCACTATTTTTAAAGTATCTTCAATATTTTTTTGTTTTGTAATATCTACAGAGTTACCTACAAGTCCAAGAACTTCACTATTATCACTGAGTAAGGGTGCTTTGGTTGTCAATAGATATTTTTTTGTACTATCTGGATATATTACCCACTCAAAGTTTGATGTTGATTTTTTGTTTGTAAGCATAAGCTCATCATGTTTATGAAAAGAATCGGCAATCTCTTTATCAAATAAATCATAATCAGTTTTGCCTATAATCGAATCCTTTGTTGTTCCTACGAATTGTGCAAAAGCATTATTACATGTGATATAGTTAAATTTTGTATCTTTTACAAAAATTAAATTATCAATACTATTTATAGTGTGGTCATAGAGCTCTTTTATTCTATGAATTTCATTTTCATTTTTAAGATTAAATATAGCATATCCTATGTCACCAGCTACCTCTTCTAAAAGATTTAATTCATCTTTATCATTAATAAACTTACTCTCTAAGGCAAGTGTTAAAAAACCATAAACTTCATTATTGTATTGCAGTTTGATAGTAAAAGCATTTTTTGTATTATAATAATCTTTTAATGCACATTCGGTACATTCTATAAGTGTATTTTTAACATAGGAATAATTCTCTTTACTATTTATAGTTTTATTAATACATTTTGGAATATTACCATTAAGGATACTTTGTTTAAAACTATTAAATTCTTTTGTATCCTCATTACTTATACAATATTTTATATCCTTCTCTTCACCGTACAATGTAATCCATACATTAGTATAAATATGAGTAGATGTTAGTATTTCACATGTTTTTTCAATTAATGACTTTTCGTCTTTTTCCCGTACAATAAGTTGATTTACATCTCTTATAACACCTAATACACCAGTTAAATGTTCATTTTTAGCTATATATATTATAATTTTATTGATTGTATAGTAAATAATAATAAGAAATAGCAACAAGAGTATCAAACTAACTTCATAATTAAAAAATTTTACTTTGTCAAAGCTTTGTTGGGATTTAATCATAAAATCTGATGCTTTGTTTTGAGCATAGGAATAGATTGTATCACTTGCCTCAATTAGTTTCAAAGTATTTTCCATACCTTTGTTTTCAACCATGGCTTTAGCTTGAGCTATGCTATTATTGCTTATAAGCGTGAATATTTTCTTTCGAATTTGTTTACACTTATCAAACATTTTTCTTGTATCGGCTTCTATTTTAGCACCCTCTGTACCTAAAATATATTGTTTAATAATATTTAAATTTTTATATATCTCTTGTTCTGTTTGCTTAATTTGTATAAGGAAGTATTTGATTTCATCTTCTGATTTTGGGTTTACAATATGTTGCATAGAATCGTGCATGATATAAATATTTGACTTGATAGATAAAGCTGCATTTGATACTTTTAAAGGATGTTCATATATCTTGGAAGTAATTGTTTTAAGTGTATCACTTTGCTGAAAGCTAAGGTAACTAGAAATTATACTCAATAAAAGGATAATACTAAACGAAACGATTATAATATAAATTGGTTTTTTGCCATTTTTTGTCATGGAGTACAACCTCCTTGGTTCTTCTATTATAATTATACCTAATATATCAGATATGTCAATCTATTATAAATTTATTAAAATACTGTACTAAAAATAGCTCTTTTATCTCTATTTTATAAGATATTAGATACTTTTAAAATAGAAATAAATTACAAAGAGTTATAAATGAAATTGTTTATTGATGGAGATGCCTTTCCCAATATTTTAAAACCAATTCTCCTACGAGCTATAGATAAAAGAGGATTAGAAACTTATGTGGTATCAAATAAAAAAATATCTATAGGAGATTCAAGATATATACACTATATTATTGTAGATGCCAGAGCAGATGAAGCGGACAATAAAATAATTGAGTTAATAAATGCATCGGATTTGGTTATAACAGCAGATATACCACTAGCAGATAGAACTATCACAAAAAATGCTCATGCTATAGACCATAGAGGAGAACTCTATTCAGTAGATAATATCAAACAATATTTAGCTATGAGAGATTTAATGCAAAGTATCAGGGATAGTGGGGAAGTTACAAAAGGTCCAGCGCCTTTTAGCCAAAAAGATGCACAAAGTTTTGCAAATCAGTTAAATAAGTTTTTACAAGCACACTTGTAAGAATATAGTATATAAATATTAAATTATTTGTATATCTCTTCCGTTGATTATTTCATATTTTGTATTATGATTATCTAATATACCAGCAATTTCTAATAAATCTAACACAAAACTATTTGAACGAGCATTTTCTTTTTTATAAATTATATTGTTATCAGAACAAAAATCATAGGTGTTAAAACGCTTTGTGATATCAGAAAGGATTGGTTTAATATTTTTAAAGCAATCAGTTTGTAAATATTTACACTCATGACTATCAAAATCAATAATTAAATCAAGAAGAGTATTAATTTGAATAGGTTTTAAAAGTCTATGTTTATTATATTTTTCTGGACAAATATCACATCCAATTTCGTTAATACAATCTAAGTTGTCAGAGATAACTATTATTTTTTGTTTAGGGGTGAGTTCTAGTATTTGAAGAAGGTTTTTTTTATGAGTTGAAATATCGACAATCACAATATCAAAACTGTTGTTTTCATAGTCTACCATCGGTTGATTAGAAGTTACAAAAGAGTAGTTCAACTTGTTTTGTCCAATTTCTAAATAACTTTTTATCGTATAGTCACTACTTAGTAATAAAATATTCATCTCTAACATTCCTTCAAAATATAAATATAAATATAATATACATAACACTATATTATTTTAATTATAATATAGTTAGTGTTAAAAGTTAATGAAGAGCTTAAAATATTCAAATGAAATGTAACTTCATTTTCATTTCATTTTCGTCTCTTATAATTGTATTACAAGTTGAGGTTGTTCATTTACCTTTACTTTCCTTAAAATTCGAAATTTTAAAAAAGCTCTACTTTTGTAGGGCTTTTTTGGTTTAAGAATATTGATTTATTTATCTATTCTCAATCTTTCATGAAATGGTGTTTTCTCTTTTTCTATTATTTTTTCCTTAAAGTATTCAAATACTACATATAAAGTAACTACTGAAAAAAGGCTAATGAGTAATAATTCTAGCATTGATACTTACCTCCACTTCTTGTAATTGATCATAAAGTCCATTTTTATAATCACCACTATTTATTACTGAAATAATATCTTTTTGATCTTGTAGATGTTGTTTGAATTCATTTAAAAAGTTTTTTTCTTTTTGTACATAATAGTACACCATATCATTAACCCAATTAGATGCATCGACTCTTCCTTTTCTGTATTTGTCACTCACATCCAAGTTTTTACTGAATTGATATACTGTACTATCACTATAACATTTTTGACTAATATCTTCTAATATCTTAATTGATTTTTCCATAGTTGAATAATATCATAGAATTTTTTTTTAGGTCAAAAATATTGCATTTTGTTAATTTTTTTTATCTTTGATAGTTTAAGTGTTTGTAGATGGTGTCAGGAGGGAGACTTGAACTCCCGACCTCCGGCTTATGAGACCAGCGCTCTAGCCAGCTGAGCTACCCTGACAGGTATGTTATTAATTGGCTAATTGATATGAATAATGGAGGAGAGTGGGGGATTCGAACCCCCGGAGGTATAACCCTCGCCGGTTTTCAAAACCGGTGCTTTCGACCAACTCAGCCAACTCTCCACATTAATGATGCAAAAAAAAAGATACCTTAAGTATCATTTTTAAAGTTATGGTGCGAATGATCGGAATTGAACCGATACTCCGAAACCGGAATTGGATTTTAAGTCCAACGCGTCTACCTATTCCGCCACACTCGCATGTATTTTGATATTACTATCAAGGTATATTAATCCTAACTTAAAAGCTTTACTCTTAAATTGGACTGGAATTATAGCGCTTTCTTTTTTATAAGTCAAGAGTTTTTTGAATAAATTTAAAAATTTATAATTTTTTTGATATTAATGAAAATTAAACTATAATACGAACAAATAAAAGAGAAATTTTTAAGGATAGATATTATGAGAAGTGATGAGGTAAAAAAAGGGCATTCAAGAGCCCCACATAGAAGTTTGTTTCGAGCTACAGGATTAAAAGATGAGGATTTTGACAAACCATTTATAGGTGTTGCAAATTCGTTTATAGAGATAATACCTGGACATTTTTTTCTTGATAAAGTAAGTGCTATTATTAAAAAAGAGATAAGAGCAAATGGTTGTGTACCTTTTGAGTTTAATACTATTGGAGTTGATGATGGTATTGCTATGGGGCATGATGGTATGCTTTTCTCGCTTCCTAGTCGTGAGATTATTGCAAATAGTATAGAAACAGTTATGAATGCACATAAGCTTGATGCAATGATTGCTATACCTAACTGTGATAAGATAGTTCCAGGGATGATTATGGGAGCATTGAGAGTAAATGTACCTACAGTATTTGTATCAGGTGGACCTATGGCAAAAGGGTACACAAAAGATGGTACACCTATAGATTTAGCGACAGCATTTGAAGCAGTTGGAAAATATGAAAATGGTGATATCACAGCAGATGAGTTAAAAGATATTGAGTGTAATGCCTGTCCAAGTGGGGGAAGTTGTTCAGGAATGTTTACAGCAAACTCTATGAATACACTTATGGAAGCTATGGGTATTGCACTACCAGGTAATGGAACTATCTTAGCTTTAACTAAAGAGAGAGAAGAGTTATACAGAAAAGCTGCACGAAGAGTTTGTGAGTTAGCAAAACTTGACTTAGAGCAAAAAAAGAAATATAACATTAAAAATATTTTAAATGAAAATGCAGTAAGAAATGCATTTGCAGTTGATATGGCTATGGGAGGAAGTTCAAATACAGTTTTACATATGTTAGCTATTGCAAAAGAAGCAGGTGTAAACTTTGAGTTAAAAGATATCAATACTATCTCAAAAAGAGTTTCTCATATAGCAAAAATAAGTCCTAGTTTAAGTACAGTACATATGCAAGATATTGATAAAGCTGGTGGTGTAAGTGCAGTTATGGCAGAGATGAGTAAGCGAGGGGAGGATATCTTAGCAGATAACTTAACTGTAACAGGTGAAACTATTAAAGAGCGAATCAAAGACGCTCATATAACAGATACAAATATTATTCACACTATTGATAATCCGTATAGTGAAGTTGGTGGACTAGCGATATTATATGGGAACTTAGCAGAGCAAGGGGCAGTTATCAAAACTGCTGGAATTACAGGAGAGAGAGTATTTACAGGAACTGCTGTTTGTTTTAACTCTCAAGATGAAGCAATAGCTGGTATTATAGACCATAAAGTAAAAGCTGGAAATGTTGTAGTTATTCGATATGAAGGTCCAAAAGGTGGTCCTGGTATGCAAGAGATGTTAGCACCTACAAGTTTAATTATGGGTATGGGACTTGGAGATAAGGTTGCACTTATTACTGATGGAAGATTTTCTGGGGCTACAAGAGGAGCAAGTATTGGGCATGTATCTCCAGAAGCAGCTGAAGGTGGTGTTATTGGTTTACTAAAAGATGGTGATGTTATACATATTGATGTTGATAAATACATTTTAAGTGTTGATTTATCATTTGAAGAGCTTGCTGAAAGACGCGACCATTTTGTACCTATTAAAAAAGAGTTAAATTCAAGCTGGTTAAAACAATATAGAGCATTAGTAACAAATGCTAGTAGTGGGGCAGTTTTGAATACAGAATTATTCTAAATAAAATTCTCATTAAAGTATATAAAAACTTATTAGTTGATATATACTTTAGAGTAGTTTTAAATTATAGAAGAGTCTTTTTAAAGAACACCAAAGTCTTTTTTTACTTGGTCAGCAACAGTTTTCAAGTTTTTCAAGTCAGACAAATCTTCTACATCTTGTGTTAATTTTTCTAAGTTTTTTAACATAGGGCTAAATTTTTTAATCGCTTTTGCTTCTATTTTTTTCTTAGAATGAATAAAAGAACCTAACCTTAAAAATTCTAATACAATCTCTTTATTTCCTAAAAGAGCAGCATAAACCATTGGTAGGATATTATAATTGTCTTCTATATTGATACTCTCTTTTGAGTGAGTTGCAATTTTTTTAATAATATTTTTCTTATTTCCCCAAACTGCATTATGTATAACGCTTCTCCCTAATTTATCAACTATTGTGTAGTCAAAAGGGACAACTTTTGTTAATATATCAAAAAGTTTTTCATCACAAGCTGTTCCCACAACTTTATGTAAAATAGTCCACCCTAAAGCATCTTGATAATTTTTATCTATTTTACTACTAATGAGATTGGTTAGGTTGTGTTGAAAGTTTTCACAGGCTTTTAACGAGTTGTCATTTTTTTCAAATACTTTTAAAACATATTCAAAAAAGATATTATGATTTGCTTTATTTTTTGCATGAATATTAAAACCAAACTTGATATAGACTTTAAAAAGTATAAAGTGGTCGTAAATTAAAGGTTTGAAGAACAGGGGATCGCCTGTTGAATCAAGATAATCAATTTTTTCCACATGCTCAGCTGAGTTATTAATCTCAAGAAGTTTTTTAACTATTTCTATATATTGTCCATTTTTTTCTATTTTTGCAACCACATCTTTTTCATCAATAGTTTTTGTTCCATACTGATGAAGAATAATATCATTGAGTACTTCATAGATACATTTTCCATGTTTATTTTTTAGTTTTGGATTTGCTCCATGATTTATAAGTAATAAAATTAAATCAATTTCTTCAAGACCATAATAGATAGCATACTCTAAAGCTGGTTTTCCTGTTGCGTCTTGTATATTTGGGTCAATTCCATAAGTAAGAAGAAAGTTAATAAGTTCCATATCCATAAGTCTTACAGCATGAAATAGTATAGTTTCTCCATTTGGATCTAAGAGGTTTAAATCTCCATGATGTGCTATCATTTCTTTAGCTCTCTCAAGATATAACGCTCTTTTTGCTTTTTCATTTTTAGGTAACATTGAAGCTATATAGATAAGCTCTACTAAAAGAGTGTTTCCATTAAGTGCTCTTTCATTCACATTTGCTTTATGCTCTAGGGCTACATCAAAAACAGATTGAGAGTCTTTGTCATCTCTTAACATAGTTTTATATAAAAATGACTCTTCATCTTTTTTCGTGATAGTTGAATCTATCCCAGCTACAAGTATATCTTTTGCAATGGAATCATTTTTTGTAACTTCTGGATATTGCATTAAAGAGTTACCCTCATCATCAATATGATTAATATTTAGTTTGTCAAGAGACAATAAGTATCTTAAAAAACCTTGATCTCCATAAGCTAAGGCATCATATAAAACAATCCTTCCATAATTATCAACACTATTAACATCTGCACCATATTTTAGAAGTACTTTTGCCATTTGATGATTTCCCCAAACAACAACATTTTGAAGTAAACTTCTTCCAGACATATCCTTTTGATTTACATCAATTTTGCCTAAATCTAGTAATCCTTTAACAATAGGAAGATTGTTTTTCTCAACTGCAATTTCAAGAGCATTTTTTCCTTGGTTATCTCTAAGATTTATATCAGCACCATTTTTTATAAGCCACTCTGCAGCATTATATTTTCCCTCTTTAACAGCTTTTGTTAAATAAGTATCACCATTTTTATCTTTATGGTTTATATCTATATAGTCTGATTTTAGCCCCTCTAATAGCCAATTTTCATCAAACTTTTTTTTAGTAAGTTCTAGTCCAAATGTTTCATTTGAATGTTCTTTTTTAAAAAGTTTTTTAATCATTCAGTACTCCATTTTATTATTTGTCCACTAAACATTGGGATAACTTTAAGCCCATTATTTTCATAAGCTGTAGGTACAAGAAACTCTTTTTGAATTAATTTAATTGATTTTGACGATGGGTTTAAATTATAAATTTTAGAAGCATTGCTACTTACAAATGCTTCTAAATTATCTATCTTTCCATTTTCATCAAAAATCTGTGCTAACACTTGCAGAGCTATAGGTGCAGTAAATACTCCTGCAGCACATCCACAACTCTCTTTTGCCTCTTGTGGATGTGGTGCACTGTCACTTCCGAACATCACTTTAGGATTGCCACTTAATGCTATTTCTAATAAAGCATCTCTATCAATAGGTGTTTTGGCTATTGGTTTACAAAAAAGATGAGGTTGTAACATTCCACCAGCTACATCATCAAGGGTAATTAAAAGGTGGTGTAAGGTAATTGTTGCATAAAGATTATCATATTTTTTTAATAGATCTACGGCATCTTTTGTTGTTATATGTTCCATAATTATTTTTAGTTTTGGAAAGGCTATAGCAAGTGCTTCATAGACACTCATAAACTCCTTTTCTCTATCCATAACAAAACCATTAGTTTCTCCATGAACACAAAGAGGAATATCAAGTTCAGCCATAGCGTTTAGTGTAGGCGCAAGGGCAACTGTATCAATTGATTCAACTCCACCTTCACTATTTGTAGTGATTCCTGCTGGATAAAGTTTAATCGCAGTTA
This sequence comes from Arcobacteraceae bacterium, assembly GCA_965140475.1. Taxonomy (GTDB): domain Bacteria; phylum Campylobacterota; class Campylobacteria; order Campylobacterales; family Arcobacteraceae; genus JAIOSF01. Next base: position 88,094 of record OZ223243.1, on the reverse strand, counting down.
TCTCATCTTTAATATCTTCTAAAAATTCTTTTGTGTAAGGTTTAAAAAATAGTGTCATAAAAGGTGTGAAGTTGTCATCTGCCTCTATGGCATCTAATATTCTATTTTTGTATGAGATTACAGCTTCTTTTGTATCTACTGGTGGGACAAGATTTGGCATAACAATAGCTCCACTAAAACTTTTTGAACTCAACGGTGCAACAAGTTTTAACATATCATTATCTCGTAAATGTAGATGCATATCGTATGGGCTATTTATCTCAATACTTTTCATTTTTTAATATTCCTAATTAACTAAATTGTACTTATTATAGCAAAAAAATTATTATAAATGGAGAAAATTATTAAGTTACTTATGATTTAAGTACCAAAAAAGTATTAGAACTAGCTATTTTCTAATATGAGGTAACTATTTTTTGTAGTTATTTTTTTGTTATTTATATCAACATTGATAATATAATCATCAAGATATGGTATTAAAAATTGATTTGAAAGTTTTTTGTCAACAAGCTCTTTTGCTGTTTCTATTAAAAGATAATCTGATAAAGGCATTCTTTGTATATCTACAACTTTCCCTAAAACTACATCCTCTTCAATAATAAGACAATCAATCATATCAAACCAAAAATACTCTTTGTCTTTTAGTTGACAAAGCTCTTTTGTATCTTCTATTGAGGTGAAAAGTTGTCTATTTGTTAGTTTTTTTGCATCTTCTATAGTATCGATACCGATAAACTTTACGACACTATTTGTATCATTATATGACTCTATAGTAAGTTCTTGTTTTTTATCTGTAATAAATTTTGCATTTTTTTTGAATTGTTCAGGAAAGTCTGAATCAATGTGAAGTTTTTGTTGCCCTTTTAAGCCAACTGTTTTACCAAGTTTCGCTACATAAATTTTTTCCATAGTAAACCTTAATAAATATTATTTACAAGTAGTCTCAAATTATTTTGATACTACTTGTATTTTATAGGAGATTCCATCTTTCGCTTTACAACCATTTAAAATAGTTTTCATAGCGTTGATCATATTTCCATTTTTTCCAATAAGTTTCCCTATATCTGCACTATTTGCAATGATTGTTATCTCAAAAAAAGAATCATTTATCTCTTTTGTTTCAACCTGAATATCTTCAGGATAACTAACAATCATCTTTGTATAAGTGGAAACAAATTCAGCTGTCATAAGAACTATTTTTTAGCTGTTAATTTTGCTACTTTTTCTGATGGTTGTGCACCAACACTTAGCCAATAATCAAGTCTTTCTTGATCAAATTTTAATTCTTTTGGCTCTGATACTGGGTTGTAGTAACCAATTGATTCAATCCAACCTGAATCTCTTCTTTTTCTGCTATCTGTTACAACGATTCTGTAAAATGGTTTTTTGTTTCTACCCATTCTTGTTAATCTAATTACTGTCATTTTCTTTTCCTTTTTTTCTTGTTTATTAACTTTGATGTTAAGTGCTAAAATGAAAACTTCATCTTAGCACTTAACACTTAAGTTTTACCTATCTAGGTAAGTTTGGCATTCCACCTTGTCCCATTTGAGACATCATTTTTTGCATATCTTTCATGCCACCTTTTCCTGACATTTTTTTTGCCATTTTTGCTGCATTTTTGAACTGTTTGAGTATTTTATTTACTTGTACTTCAGAAAGTCCAGCACCTCTTGAGAGCCTTTTCTTTCTTGATGGATTGATAATACTTGGAGTTTCTCTCTCATTTGGAGTCATAGAAGATATCAATGCTTTAATTCGGACAATCTCTCCTGAACTTTCTAAATCCATATCTTTTAGTTGATTTGCCATACCAGACATCCCTGGAATCATTCCCATAATAGACTTCATGCTTCCTAGTTTTTTCATCATATCAAGTTGTTCTAAAAAGTCATTAAAGTTAAATTCACCTTTTCTGATCTTTTTAGTAACCTCTTTTGCTTTTTTCTCATCAATTACAGCTGCTGCTTTTTCGCTTAAACCTTCAACATCTCCAGCACCCATAAGTCTTGATACAATTCTATCTGGGATAAATGGTTCAATATCTGGCATCTTTTCACCAATACCAACAAATCTTAATGGAACCTCAACTTGATGTGCAATAGAGATAGCCACACCACCTTTAGTATCTCCATCATATTTTGATAAGATTACTCCATCGATTCCGATTTTTTCTTTAAAAGTAGTTGCAGTTTTTGTTGCATCGTGCCCTGTTAATGAATCTGCAACATAAAATATTTCATCAGGTTGAACTGCATCTTTCACATTTTTAAGTTCATCCATTAAAGCTTCATCAATAGCAAGTCGACCAGCTGTATCTATAAAAAGAACATCATAAAGTCCATCTATTGCTTTCTTCTTTGCATTTTGAGCTATTGTAACTGGATTTGTTTCATTTTCTTCAAAATATACATCAACTTCAATTTGAGCACCTATTTGTTTAAGTTGCTCAACCGCTGCTAGTCTTTGTAAATCGGCAGCTGCAACTAAAACTTTTTTGTTTCTTGTTTTAAGATAATTTGCAAGTTTTCCCGTTGTAGTTGTTTTACCACTTCCTTGAAGACCAGTCATTAAAATAGTAGTTAGTGAAGATTTATTACTGTAAACAAATCCTTGATTTCCAGTAGTTGTAAGTATTTGTGTAAGGGCATCTTTTAAAGCTTTTAAGAAAGAATCTTGACCGATTCCATTAGCTTTTGTATCGAGTTCTATTTTTGTTAGGAGTTCTTTTGTCGTTTTGTGGTGTACATCTGCTTTTAATAGTGATTTTTTAAGTTCTGTTAATGCTCTTTTTAGGGCAGCGGCATCATCTTTGTATCGAATTTTTCCAACAACAGATTTAAATGAACTGGTTAAAGTATCAAACACTATAGAACTCCTAATTTTTTAAAGTTTGGGATTATAGTGAATTAAAACTTTTATATAGCTTAAGTGTAAAATGGTAAAACCCTTTATTTAAAGGATTTTTGTTATTTAAAAGATGTATGTTTTTAGTTTATTTTAAGTTTAGAACTTTGTTTGAATCATCTGTTTTTCTTTAAAATAAACACAAGTGGTATATCCAGTTTTACGAGCAAGTTCTTTTGCCTCTTCATATTTAAAACCGATATGATCAACACTATGTGCATCACTACTAAAAGTTATTGGAATATTAAGTTCAAAGGCAAGCTCTAAAAGTTCATAAGAGGGGTATTGCTCCCCAATAGGTTTTCTAAATCCTGAACAATTTATCTCTATAGCCATATTTGATTTTTTAATCTGCTTTAAACTCTCAATTGCAATAGATTTTATATCTTTTGATGGTAAATAATTAAATACTTTGATAAGATCAAGGTGTCCTACAATATTAAAGTAACCAGTTTTTGCCATAGCTTTGACAGCTTCAAAGTACTCTTCCCAGATAGTGTCTATATTTTTACTTTTATAAACACCTATAAACTCAGGATTATCAAATCCCCACTTATCTAGATAATGGACACTTCCTATTAGATAGTCTACATGTGCATTTTTAATTTCATCGAGGATATAGTCTCCATTCATATAGTCTACTTCATATCCTAAAGTTATTTGGATTTTATCTTGATACTTTTTTTGTAGCTCTAAAACACTATTCTCATAAAATTCTTTTTTCTCTAAAACAAGTCGATATCCATCTTCAAAGTTTTTCATTGGAGCATGTTCACTAAAACCATAAATATCAATACCAAGTTCAATTGCTTTTTGAATATATTCATCCATTGAACCCACTGCATGGTTACACAATGTTGTGTGGTTATGTAAATCAACTCTCATTTTGTATCCTTTAGCTTAATAGTCCAGCACCTGAAATAGCAGTACTTCTTTCAAGTGCATATTCTCTTTTCCCTTTGATAATATCATATTTCCAAATAGGAGCACTAGCTTTAAAATCTTCAACAAATTCATCTATAAGCTCTAGTGCAACTCTCCTTTTTGGACTACACACAGCTGCTATATAAGAGCTAGTATGATTTAAAACATCACCACGACTATGTGCCATAAGGACAATTGCATTGTTCTCTTTTGCTTTTTGTTGCCAAGAATCAAACCATGAGTTTAAGATAGGTTCATAAATATCAAAACTTAATCCCTCTATCCCATCTTCATCTCTGACAACCCCTACAAAAGTAATAATGGCTCCAAAATTAGAAAGTCTAAAATCGTTATACCATCTATTTGTAATCTTTTCTACTTCTAAACTACCATCATACAATTCTAAATATTGCATATCATCCACCACAAACAGGAGGCAGTAGTGATACTTTATCTCCATCGTTTAAAACATAGTTTGTATCTTTAACTAAAGTGTCATTTACAGCAACGGCACTATTATTTAACCAACTTTTTAAACTTTCATCTTGTTTTAAAATTTCACTTAACTCGTTAAGGTTTGTTATCTCCACTTGGAGTGGTTTTTTATTTATTGGTCCTAAAAATTCTATTGTTATCATAATCTATCCTCTAAAATAATCGTATTCTTACCATAAGTTAGTTATTATATCTTATTAAAAATAAGGATTTTATTTAGTTATGATATTTGCAAAAATAGATTTTATTAATCTTCTACCACTTCATGTTTTTATTAAAAAAAATTTATCATCACAAACAAAACAAATAATTGAATATCATAAGTCTTATCCCTCATCTATAAATAAAAAATTCAAAAAACGGAAAGTAGATGCAGCTGTTATAAGCTCTATAGCTTCTAGAAGATGTAAAAAGTGTTTAGATTTGGGGATAGTTGCAAATGGGGTTGTAGATTCTGTTTTGGTAATCCCCGGAAGTTACAAAAAAGATTTTCAATCAGATACTTCAAATGCATTAGCAAAAGTTTTGAAAATAGAGGGTGAAGTTGTTATTGGAGATAAAGCACTATATAGATTTCATAATAGTGATGAAGATTTTATAGATTTAGCAACAAAATGGAAAGAAAAATACAATCTCCCTTTTGTATTTGCAAGACTTTGTGTAAATAAACATGAGAAATATCTCGAACAGATTTCAAAAAACTTTTTGAAAACAAAAGTATATATTCCACAATATATCTTAGAAAAGTATGCAAAAAGAAGTGGTATCTCAAAAAAACAGATACAAAAGTATCTTACAAAAATCAATTACAATTTAGGGAAAAAAGAGAAAAAAAGTTTAAAATTATTTTTAAGACTTTCAAAGGATATGTAGATTGGGAATATTTGAATCAATACTTTTAGGGATAATAGAGGGATTTACAGAGTTCTTACCCATTAGTTCAACAGGACATTTAATAGTTGCAAGCCAAGCTTTAGGTATCGATCAAACCCATGTAACAAAAGCATATGAAGTGATTATTCAGTTTGCAGCTATTTTGGCTGTGTTATTAACTTATAGTGATAAATTTACTATTAAAAAAATAGAACTTTGGAAAAAACTTATTTTGGCTTTTATACCAATAGGAGCAGTGGGTTTTATTTTTTCATCACAAATAAAAGCGATGTTTGATGTAAAAATAGTAGCCATAATGTTTATAGTTGGTGGGATTATATTTTTGATTGTAGAGAAGTTTTATACAGAAAAAGAACATTTTATAGATGATGTTGAAAAAGTAAGTTATAAACAAGCTTTATGGATAGGAGTTGCTCAAATTGCAGCTTTAATCCCAGGGACTAGTCGCGCTGGAAGTACAATCATTGGAGCTATGTTGGTTGGTCTAAATAGAAAAGCATCTGCAGAGTTTAGTTTTTTGTTAGCATTTCCAGTTATGTGTGCAACTACTGGATATGATTTATTGAAACATTATAAAGATTTTAGTGATGCAAATTTAGTTGTTTTGGGTGTTGGGTTTGTGACCGCATTTATAGTGGCATATCTTACAATTAAACTTTTTTTAAAGTTTTTAGAGAACTTTACTTTTGTAGCATTTGGTATCTATAGGATAATTTTTGGTACAATACTACTTATATGGTTTGTATAAATAAGGGATAAAAATATGTATGGTAGATTTATAATATTATTAATAGTATGTTTTAGTTTGTTAAATGGGGCAGATACAAATACAACAAAACCGCAAACTCTTGTCAAACCAGCATATGTAAATATTGTTTCCAATGTTATAGGAACGCAAGTATATCTTAATGGAGATTATCTTGGAAAAACACCAATTAAAAGATACAAAATAACTCCAAATAAAGATAATTATCTTTATGCTTTTGCAAATAAAAAGTTTTTTAAAGATGATATTGCAAAAACTATCAATATAAGAGTAACCACAATTCCAACTATATATTTAAAGTTCGAAAGAGCAAAAGCAAAAGTTTTTTTAGTGGGTGAAGATGGTGATTTGTACCTAAATGGTAAGTTTGAAAAAGTACTTCATGCTAGAAATCGAGTATTTGAAGTAGATGCAGATACTAATATGGAATTTAGAATTAGAAATGGATATAAAGAGGTTGTTTTTTATAAAGATATTTATGCCGATAGTTTTAATGAATTATCATATAAACTCATAACAATACCTCTTGATATAAGACTTTATACTCAAACTATTGGTAATGAGATGTGGGAAGATACAAAAACTGCTACAAATACACCAATTGAGTGGGAAAAAGCAAAAAAGTATTGTAAAAATTTACGAATAGGTGAATTTGAAGATTGGCAGCTTCCAACTATCGCTCAGCTAGATAATCTTCATAAAAATCATAAAGATGAGATATATAATGGTTACGGTGGAGTGTTTTACTGGTCAAACGATACAGAGTCTGGAAAAAACAATATTTGGCAGTATGCAAAAGGTTTAAATATAGAAGATGGTGAGATAATAAAATCAGTTCAAGAGTTTAAAGATGGACGGGTTCGATGTGTACGAATTATCAATAAAGATTTACCAATACCTCAATTTGAAATGGACAATAATGAAACAATTGAACCAATGGATGCAAATATCACACAAAATTTAGAAAGATTTTTATTAAAATAGGAAAATATAGATGAAGAAAGTAGAACTATTATCTCCAGCAGGTAATTTAGAAAAATTAAAAATAGCATTTGCATATGGTGCAGATGCTGTATATGGAGGAGTGAGTCACTTCTCTTTAAGAATTAGAAGTGGAAAAGAGTTCACGATGGAGAGTTTTAAAGAGGGGATTGATTATGCACACTCTTTAGGGAAAAAAGTATATGTAACGATAAATGGATTCCCATTTAATTCTCAAATAGAGCTCTTGAAATCTCATATAAAAAATATAGCTGCACTAGAACCTGATGCACTTATAGTAGCAACTCCAGGGGTTGTACAACTTTGTAATGAATTAGCTCCAGGAATACCTATACATCTTTCAACACAAGCAAATGTGATGAACTATCTTGATGCAAAAGTGTATTATGATATGGGGGTGCGAAGAATTATAGCTGCGCGTGAGATAAGTTTAAAAGATGTACAAGAGATAAAAAAGATGCTTCCAGATTTGGAGATAGAAGTTTTTGTTCATGGAAGTATGTGTTTTGCATATTCAGGTCGTTGTTTAGTAAGTGCTGTGCAAATGGGAAGAGTTCCAAATCGTGGAAGTTGTGCGAATGATTGTAGATTTGAGTATACATTATATGCAGGAAATGATGAACATGGAACACTTTTTAGACTGGAAGAGCAACCAGAGATAGGAACATATATTTTTAATGCAAAAGATATGAATCTCGCTAGTCATGTGAAAGAGATAGTTGATAGTGGGGCTGTTGATAGTATTAAAATTGAAGGGCGAACTAAGTCACCATACTATTGTGCAGTAACTGCATATGCTTATAGAATGGCACTTGAAGATTGTTATAGTGATAAGTTTGAAGCACAAAAATATCAAGATGAATTAAACACAACAAAAAATCGTGGTTTTACAGATGCGTATCTTATCCATAAACCGTTTGAAAAAAATGATACACAAAACCATGATTATGCACTCAGTGCTGGAAGTTATGAAGTAAGTGGTCTTGTCCTAGAAAACGAAGAGTATTTTTTATGTAAATACAAAACATATCCAAATGAAGAAACGGAAATATTTGCACCACTAAATAGTACTATAGTTGAAGTAGATAACGAAATAGGATCTATCTATAAAAAAGAGAATGGAAAATACTATATTAGTTTCAAAAAAATTATTACTGAGTCTGAGAAAGAGTTAGAGTCAGTTCATAGTGGAAATACAAACCCTATAAAACTACCAGGAAAGTTACCATATATGACTATGCTAAGAGTTGAAACACAGTTTGAAAATGATATAGAGTTAGGATAATCTAAATATGAAATACCTGTTGATATTAATTTTATTGGTATTCGCAGGTTGTAATAATGTACAAGATAAGCTTAGAAACAGTGTTCAAACAGAAAATGCAAAACATATAAGAAATAATTACAAAGCTTTAGTAGAATTACTTTTAGAGTATAAAGTAAAATTAGATAAAAGAAATCCAAAAGCTTATAGTTCACAGCTTAACAATTTGTTGAGAAAGAATATCAATGAGAATACAGACGAGATAAATCTCTATGTAGACAATAGTATTCCATTGAAACATTATCAAGATTATCTTAACCATGCTTTTGACAAAAAAACAGATGTGAGTTATAGAAGTGATTATTTAGTAATTGGTATGTATAAAATGTTTTATGAAGCATTTGATATGGATTCTAAATATAAGATGACAGCTTTAAGTTATGATGTTGATAAACTGCAAAAAGCGTATAAAAACTTACAAATTATTCAGTGGAGAATTAAGTTTAATAAAGATAATAGTGGTAAGTATCTTTTTTTAACATGGCAAAATAATTGGCAAATTGAACTAGAAAAAAAATTAAATACTCAGGCTATAGATACTATTAAATTAGCTGATTTATATTATATAAAATCAAAGCAAGAATCAGTGTTAGATCCATCAAATAATAGTTTTGAAGTTATCACATCTAAAATGTTGTTATATTTAGAACATAGTCTTATTTTATTAAATGTTGAACCTGAAGAATTAGGGATAGAAACTATTATGAGTATTTTATTTTTAATATAAATAGTTAATGATATAATCACAATATATAGATAATATGGAGAAAAATATGAAAAGTTTAAAATATATTATAGCTATTGGTGTGTTAGCATCTAGCTTACAAGCAGAGATGGTTAAAGTAACAGAGTCAACACTTATAACAAAACCTTTTACAGAGAAAGTAAAAGTTGGTGAACAGTGTTATGAAGATACTGTTGAGGTAAATGTAAGATGTGGAAGCACTGATACAAATTCAATAGGTGTAGATACTTTAGTTGGTGCAGTTATTGGTGTAGCTATTGGAAATCAAATCGGTGGTGGAAATGGTAGAGATGTGGCAAAAGTTGTAGGTGGTCTTGGTGGAGCATATACAGCTAACAATATGAGAGCTGGAAAAACATGTAAATCGTATGAAACAGTTACAAGATGTGAACCAAAATATGAGTATAGAACAGTACAAAAAACAATTGGATACAACAATTGTGCTTATGTTGATGGTGTAAAATATTGTAAACAAACCAAAGAACCAATTGAGTATTTGAATATTAAAAAAACTATAACAGTTTATTAATATTAGATAAAAGCTAGGAACTTCTAGCTTTTATCTGAAAACTTATTATAAAGTTTTAGTTGTTTGGAGTTGCTCCTCTGTTTTTTCGGTTTCATTGATAGACTCTTCTAACTCTTGAGTTGAGTTCTCTTCAATATTTTCAGTTACTTCTTTGTGAGTTTGTTCTTCATCTGGTATTTCTACTATTTCATCTAACTCTTCAATATCTTCTTGTATATTATCTTCTAAAAGTTCAGCGTCAAGTATCTCTTCTTCTATCAGATCTGGTTTTACTTTATAATTATCTTCAACAGTTATAGTAACAGTATCATCCCTTTTTAAAAGATAATATAAAATATAAATAACTAGTCCAACCCCAAGCAGTAAAAACCAAAAAAATGCACTAAGATAAGAAAACTTTTTCTTTTTAAATAGTTTTATCTCTAATCTATCCCTATCTACTACCTCAAATCCATTATTTGTATAAAGATGAGCGATAGTATCTAATTTCTCTTTTGAACTCATATTATGATTTTCTTGTAACTTTTTGATTTCTGATGAGTGTATTTTTCTAGGTCGTTCTATCTCGTTGAGTACATTTAACTGTATTAGTTCTTCTGCTTCATATCTACTAAGAGCTTTTGATGCAAGCATCTCTTTTATTGCAACTTTTAATTTACCATTTTGAGTTTCTTCTCTATAGAGTTGTGATGGGGTCATTTGAATATCCTTGTAAGATTTATTTAAAAATCATAGCAAAGATAACTTTAATTAATAATTGTAGAACAATATTTTATAGTTTTGAATCGCTTTTTTCCAAGTGAATAGTTTGTGTAGGGAAAGCAAATGAGCAGTTGTTTTTATTTACTAGCTGCGAAATTTGTATCATTACATCTTGTTTGGTAGCTAACCAATCTTCCCAATCTGGACTTTTACTAAAACAATATACTAATATATTGATTGAGCTATTAGCGTATTCATCAATATAAACTAAGGTAGTATTTTTTATACCAACCAAATCTTCTCTTTTTAATAAATAGGGTTTTTTATCTATATTTAACTTTGAACTGGCAATTGATGGGTGTTCGTGTAACATATTTCTAATATCAAGAACAAGATTTTCAATATCACTCATTTTACTTCCGTAAGTTATCCCTATAGACATTTTGATTCTTCTACCTATAACTCTTTTTGACCAATTAAGTATTGACATATTGGCTAATTGAGCATTTGGTACAGTAATCATAGCATTTGCAAAGGTTCGGATTCTTGTAGTTCTCATTCTTATATCAACAACAGTTCCCTCTACATTTCCAGCTTCAATCCAATCTCCTTGTGAAAATGAGTTATCAGTAATAATATTTAAAGAACCAAAAAAATTGGAAAGGGTATCTTTAGCTGCAAGGGCTATAGCAATACCTCCAATACCAAGAGATGCAATAATAGCTTTGATATCAAAATTTAATTGTAGCAATAAAAATAGTAGTATAAAAATAAAAATAATTACTTTTAAAATCCTTAATACAAAATCTACCATCTCCTTTCTCATATTTGGATGGTCACTAAATATTTTATCTGATGATAAGTTAATGTAATTACTTAAAATTCTATAAAACATATAGGTAATAAGCGCAAGATAAACTGTATTAAACCAAGGTACTAATTGATTTAAAGTACTTGCTTTTTCAATAAGTAAAAATAGTGATAATTGTAATGCAAAAATATATATAATGATAGAGATTGCAAAACTAAAACTAGGAGGTAATATTTCTAAAAAAGAGATATTTAATACTTCAATTTTTTTGGATAATTTTTTAGTGGCTAATTTTGTAAAAAAAGGCAACACTTTTTTATTTATTAAAAAAAATAGTGCGAGTATAGAGATTAAAACTACAATCTTACCTATTGAAATATGTAAATAATAGTTAAAAATTTCAGATACATTTTGTATATAACTATTTGAATCTATTTTTTTAATAATATACTTTAAACTTAATTCATCTAAAATAAAATTACTTGGTCTATACTCTTGGATATTAGATTTTAAATAATTAAATACAAACATATACGCTTTTATTTGATCATCTAAAGTAGTCAAAGCAGTTTTAAAGTCATTAGAAATAGTGTCTTGATTGGCAGATATTAGTAAAGCACTTTTTTTATATTGAGTTAAATCTATCTTATTTAATGCCTCTATCGCTTTGTCAAATAAAGTGATAAAATATTTTCTATCTTTGAAAGAATTTTTCCCATTGATAATAGAATTAATAATTTGTGCATAATTCTTTTTATTTTCTAAAATAGCAATTTTTAGCATATCTCTTGAAACAGCTAAGGTATTTTTGTACTTGGAATTAATATTTATTTTACTATTGAGAAAAGTAATCTTTTTTTCATACTCATTTTCATCAAAAATATAAAGAGTTTCACTATTAATATTTTTGACAATCTTTTCCATTTCATTATCTATTTTTTCAATATGCCTACTATCATCTATTTTAATATCTTGATTATGAATGAGATTAATTATAAGTCCAAGGTCATATGGACTTACTTCATCGGGCATAGTTTCTTCAATAGGTGTTTGTACTTGAGTATTTGCTAGGTCACTATTACCAAAAAGGTTTAGTGAAAACATTAAGAGAATAAATATTCTAAATATATTATATAAAAAAGTTTTTTTGTTAGTAATTTTCATCAACTATCCAGTATAAAATTGCTTATTGATTATATCATAATAGAATTAAAGTCTAAAATAGTAAATTATTTTTTAATTTATACTAACATATTATTATACCTAGAGTCATTATTTTAATATTTTTTTATAAGTTCACAAATATGTTCTAAATCTCTTTTTGTAATATCGAGTTTGATTATAAGTCGTATGATAGCTGTTTTTACAGTTGGTTGCCGTATGGCACCTACTATATATCCAGCTTCTAAAAGTTGATTTTGTATCTCTAATACTTTTTTATTATCATCTATCACTATAGGAACTATCATTGAGTTTGTAGTGATACCTAATTTTTCTTTTACAATTTGTTGATACTCTGAAATCTTTTCTGTTATATCTTGTTTGTATTTTATTATAAATTTGAGGTTTTCATATCCTAAAGCTATATCAAAAAGTGAAGGTGCTGTACTATAGATAATAGGTTTAGCTCTATTTTCTAAAAATGATATTATCTCTTTTGAAGCTAAGATATAAGCTCCATAGCTTCCATATGCTTTTCCTAGAGTTCCCATTTTTATATGATTGTTTTTTGGTTTTATTTTATGATAATCAAACCAGCCAAGTAGATTTTCCCCAATAACACCAGAACTATGAGCTTCATCAACTATTAATAGAGCATTGTATCTATTTGAAATATCATAAAACTCTTTTGGAGCTATATCTCCACCCATTGAGTAAACACCCTCTATGGCTATAAGAATTCTGTTGTAGTTTTGACTAGATTTTATTTTAGTTTCTAAATCTTCAAAATCATTGTGCTTGAAAAATACAACTTCCCCTTGAGTTAACTTTGAAGCTAAGATACCACTTGCATGATATTCTTCATCTATAAAAATAATATCTTTTTTTCGAGCCATACTTTCAATAAGTGAGATATTTGCTAAAAAACCACTTCCTACTACAATCCCTGCTTTAAAGCCATTAATTTTACAAAGTTTTTTTTCAAATTTTTTATGAATATTTGAGTAACCATTTACTATTAGTGAAGCTTTTGGAGCCACTGATCTTTCTTGTGAAACTCTTTTATATGCTTTTGTAAATGTTTGTTTATTAGACGCAAGTCCCAGATAATCATTTGATGCCATATCTTTTAAAGTGGGATTGTAAATTTTTCTTTTTCTAAATCTATTAGATTTTTTGATAGCTGATAATTCTTTTGTATAGTAGTTCATGATATTCTCTTTATGATAATATTGATATAATTATATTCTAATCTAACTAAAATCAATACGAATAAAAAAGAATTTAAAAATAAATCTTATAAGAAACTGAAATTCAGCTTTGTTTAAGTAAATATCGATATTATTCCGAACTTATTTTCAAGAAAGGATATATTTCAGATGAAATTTACACAAAGTACACATCAAGTAGATGTTAAAAAAGACTGGATTGTAATTGATGCTACAGATAGAATTTTCGGTAGACTAATTACAGAAGTTGCAACAATTTTAAGAGGGAAAAACAAACCATCTTTCACACCAAATATTGATTGTGGAGATAATGTTATTATTATCAATGCTGGTAAAGTTAAATTTACTGGTGCTAAATTAGCAGATAAAAATTACTTCACACACTCTGGTTATTTTGGTAGTACAAAAACTCACAAAATGTCAGATATGTTAGAAAACAACCCAGAGAAGCTATTTAGATTAGCTACTAGAGGTATGTTACCAAAAACAAAATTAGGTGCAAAAATACTTAAAAACTTAAAAGTTTATGAAGGTGCAGAACACCCACATACAGCACAGGTACAAGGATAATATAGATGGCAAAAGTATACGCAACAGGAAGAAGAAAAACTGCAATCGCAAAAGTGTGGTTAGAAGTTGGAAAAGGTGAAATCACTGTAAATGGTGTAGCATTAAATGTTTGGCTAGGTGGACACGAAGCTCTTAAAAAAAGAGTTAGACAACCACTAGAAGTATCTAAACAATTAGAATCAGTAAACATAGTAGCAAAAACTTTAGGTGGTGGTTACTCTGCACAAGCTGATGCTTTAAGACATGGTATCTCAAGAGCATTAGTTGCTTATGATGAGCAATTCAGAACAATTCTTAAACCACACGGTTTACTTACAAGAGATTCAAGATCTGTTGAAAGAAAAAAGCCAGGGAAAAGAAAAGCGAGAAGATCTCCTCAGTTCTCAAAAAGATAATTGGTATTTTTACCAATTTTTTTCAAAAGCCAAAAAGGATTTTCTTTTTGGCTTTTTTTATGTACAATTCATTATGAAAAATCTAATATATCTACTTCTAATTAATACTTTTTTATTTGCATCAACTTTAAATTTAAGTTTATCATCAAATCCTAGTAGAATTAATCCTATTTTAGCATCAGACTCTGCAAGTGCTGAAATTGCAGATTGGGTTTTTAATGGACTATTTAAGTATGACAAAGATGGAAATGTTGTTGAAGATTTGGCACAATCATATTATTTCAAAGATAAAATTACTTTAATAGTAAAACTGAAACAAAATGTGCGGTGGCATGATGGAAAAGAGTTTACATCACAAGATGTACTTTTTACATACAATACAATAATAAACCCAAAATTATTCTCACCATACACCTCAAATTATTCAAAAGTAAAAGCTGTAAAAATTATAGATAAATATACAATACAAATTGATTATAAAGAACCATATTTTAAAGCTTTAGAGATTTGGATGATGGGGATGCTCCCTTCCCATATTTTAAAAGATGAAGAAAATATTATGACTGCATCATTTAATAAAAAGCCAATAGGAACAGGACCTTACACACTCAATGAATTAAAACTTTCAAGTGATATTGTTTTAGAAGTAAATAAAAACTATTTTGAAAAAGTGCCATATATTGAAAAAATATTATATAAATTTGTCCCAGACCCTACAACTTCATTTTATATGTTAAAACAAAAACAATTGGATTTAGGTGGATTAACTCCAATTCAAGTTGATAGACAGATTGATGAACAATTTAAATCAAATTTTAACATTTATGAAAAACAAAGTTTTGGTTACTCTTATGTGGGTTTAAATTTAAAAAGTGACAAGTTTAAAGATTTGAAAGTAAGAGAAGCGATTAGTTTAGCTATCGATAGACAACAGATGGCAGATATCTTGTATTTTGGTCATGCTTCTGTTTGTACTGGACCTTTTTTAAAAGGAAGTATTGCATATAATGAAGATGTGAAACCTATTGTACAAAATAAACTAAAAGCAAAACAACTATTAGAAGAAGCTGGATATACGAAAGAAAATCCTTTTTCATTTACAGTTATTACAAGTGCTGGTAGTTCAACAGGGGTTAATGTAGCTCAAATAATGCAACATCAACTAAAACAGATTGGTGTAGAGATGAAAATACGAGTGATGGAGTGGCAAGCTTTTCTAAATACAGTGGTTCATCCAAGAAATTTTGAAGCTGTAATTTTAGGATGGAATTTATCTTTAACACCTGATGCTAGATCTATTTGGCATAGTTCTAGTGATAAAAAGGGTGGATTTAATTTTGTGGGGTATAGAAATAGTGAAGTAGATAAACTTATAGAACAAGCAGAAAGAACCATAGATAGAAAAGAGTTTGGTAAAATTTATAAAAAAATTTATAAATATATAAGTGATGATTTACCGTATCTTTTTTTATTTGTACCTAATAGCATTACAAGTGTTAATAAAAATATAAAAAATGTATCACCAGCACTTATAGGTATTACACATAATCAAGAGGAGTGGATAAAAAGTGAATAAGAAAAATATAACAATACTATTTGATTTAGATGGTACTTTAATAGATAGTACAGAAGCGATATTAGAATCATTTCATTATGCTTTTACAAAACAAGATTTTAATTTTAGTGGAGATGATGAGGAGATAAAAAGTCATATAGGGTATCCATTAGATATCATGTTTGCTAATCTAGGAGTTGAGCAAAATAGAGTTATGGATTTTGTTGAGAGCTATAAAGAAAATTATAGAGAAATTTCAGAAGAGAAGACACTTTTATTAGAATTTGCAAAGGAATCAGTCCAAGAAGCGGCAAAATTTGCAAGACTTGGAGTGGTTACTACAAAGACTACACAGTATAGTATTCCATTATTGAAAAATTTAGGTATTTTTGAATATTTTGAGACAATAATTGGTCGCCAAGAGGTAAAAAATCCAAAACCTGACCCAGAACCGATTGAAGTTGCACTAAAAAGTATGGGGATAAAGCCTTCTAGAGAGGTTTTTATGATTGGAGATACAAAGTTAGATTTGATTGCAGCAAATCGCGCTAATATTAGTAGTTGTGGGGTATTGTGCGGATATGGTTATAAGAAAGAGTTATGTTGCTACACACCTCTTGTAACCACCAATGCTTTAGAAGCGGTAAATTTAATTAAAAGCACCATTTCTAAAGCATAATGTAAGTTGTAATTGCTTAAAATTGGGCTAAGAAATTATAGTTTAGTTAATATTAAAAAAATAAACAAGTATAGGAGTTAAAATGCTAGAGATTAGATGGCACAGTCGTGCTGGGCAAGGAGCGGTTACAGGAGCTAAAGGATTAGCCTCTGTTTTGGCAGCTACTGGTAAGCAAGTGCAAGCGTTCTCATTTTATGGTTCTGCAAAAAGAGGTGCAGCTATGACTGCTTATAACAGAGTCGATGATAACGAATTATTAAACCATGAAAGATATATGTGTCCAAACTTTGTATTTGTTATAGATCCAGGATTAGCTTTTTCAGATAATATAACTGAAGATTGTGATGAAAATACAAAATATATTATTACAACACATCTTGAAAAAAGTGAATTAATATCACTTATCCCTGCACTGCATGGAAAAGAGGATAGTGTTTACACTGTAGATTGTCTAAAAATAGCACAAGAAACTATTGGGCGACCAATACCAAATACACCTGTACTTGGAGCATTTATGAAAATTAGTGGAATGTTCCCTATTGAAGATTTTAAAATTGCAATGAAAAAAGTACTTGGAAAACTTCCTGAAAAAATTATTGATGCAAATATGTTGGCTATTCAGCGAGCATATGATGAAGTGAAATAGGAGTAGGTAATGGCACAACATAAAGATTTAGTAAATAATTTATATAAGAATAAAGACCATTTTGAAAATTCAATTTGGGATATGGGATGGGACGAATTAGTTCCTGGAGCTGCATGTTTTTCATTTGAAGGTGAAATAGATCATACTGTAGTAGATGTTCATCCAGAAGATAGAAATACAGCAGAAACAAACTCAATTAACAAATATGTTGGAGATTGGAGAGTTGTAAAACCAGTATGGAATGTTGACCTTTGTATAGATTGTCAAAATTGTTGGTTATACTGTCCAGATAGTTCTATCATATCAAGAGATAAAGAGATGGTTGGAATTGATTATGATCACTGTAAAGGGTGTGGAATCTGTTCGGAAGTTTGTCCTACAAATCCAAAATCTTTAGTAATGTTTGATGAACATACAAAAAATGAAGATGCTCTGACACAATGGCCAGAGAAGACAAAGAAAGGTGAATAAGAAGATGTATAGAAATAAAAGAAGTATGGAATTAAATGAAGTTGAAGTTTGGGATGGAAATGTTGCAAACTCACATGCTTTAAGACAAGCAAGCGTTGATGTTGTTTCTGCATATCCTATTACACCATCAACTGGTACAGTTGAAGCTTATGCATCACATAATGCAAATGGTTATGTAGATGGTGAAATGATTATGACTGAGTCTGAGCATGCAGCAATGTCTGGATGTATTGGAGCTGCAGCTGCAGGAGCAAGAGCTGCAACTGCAACTTCTTCTCAAGGTTTAGCACTTATGGTTGAGACTTTATATCAAGCATCAGGTATGAGATTACCAATTGTATTATGTATGATTAATAGAGCATTAGCAGCACCATTAAATGTAAATGGTGACCATTCAGATATGTATTTAGCAAATCAATCAGGTTGGATATCAATTGATGCATGTACACCAGAGGAGTCATATGATTTAGTATTATGTGCATTTAGAATTGGTGAACATCTTGATGTAAGACTTCCTGTTATTGTAAATCAAGATGGGTTTTTAACATCACACAAAGCACAAAATGTAAGACCATTGTCTGATAAAGATGCTTATGATTTTGTTGGTGATTATAAAGAAGTTAATTCAATGTTAAACTTTGATAAACCAGTAACTCATGGTGTACAAACTGAATCTGATTGGCATTTTGAACATAAAGCAAAACAAAATAAAGCAATGATGGATTCTTCAACTGTTATAGAAGAAGTATTTGAAGAATATGCAAAAATTAGTGGTAGAAAGTATAACATGATTGAATCATATAAAGCAGATGATGCTGATGTAATCGTTGTATGTATGGGTACTACTTACCAAACAGCACAAGTTGCAGCTGATAAAATGAGAGAAGAGGGTATCAAAGCTGGTGTTGTAATGCCAAGAGTTTTTAGACCAACTCAAATGGATAAACTTGTAGAAACTCTTAAAAATGCAAAAGCAGTTGTGTGTATGGATAGAAGTGCACCAGGTGGTCAAACAGGGTTACTTTATAACGATGTTACAGCTGCTTTATTTAACACACCTTATAGACCATTAGTAAGTAATAAAATCTATGGACTAGGTGGTAGAGATATTAATATTGGACATTTAAGTACAATATTTAAAGATGCTCAAGCAGAAGTTGAAGCTGGAAAACTTGATAGCGCAATTCAAAAATGGATTGGTGTTAGAGGTCCAGAATTAAAATATTATAGTGTAGAAGGATAGAAAATGAGTACTTTATTAGGTAAACCACAAGGAAATAAAGAGATTAAAAACTTAAAATCTTTCTCAACAGCAGCAGAAAGATTTGAGGGTGCTCATGTTCTATGTCCAGGATGTGCTCACTCAATTATTGTAAGAGAGATTTTAAATGCAACTAATGACAACTTAGTAGTAAGTGCTTCAACAGGTTGTTTAGAAGTTTGTACAGCAATTTATCCTCATACTTCATGGGATTGTTCATGGATTCATATTGGATTTGAAAACTCTTCAACTGCTATTGCAGGTGCTGAGAGAGCAAATATGGCATTGAGAAGAAAAGGGAGAATTGATCCAAATACACCAGAGCCTAAATTTATCGCTTTTGGTGGAGATGGTGCTACTTATGATATCGGTTTCCAATGGATCTCTGGATGTTTTGAAAGAGGACACAATATGATGTATGTTTGTTTAGACAATGAAGTTTATGCAAACACAGGGGGACAAAGAAGTTCTTCTACACCTATTGGTGCAAGTGCAACAACTACACCAGCTGGAAGTCACTCTTATGGTGAGAAACAACACAAAAAAGATATGATGCAAATTATGGCAGCACATGGTGCTCCTTATGTTGCTCAAGTTGCTCCAAACAAATGGAAAGATATGGTGAAAAAAATCCAAAAAGGATTTGATGCAAATGGACCTGTCTATATCAATGCAATGTCAGCTTGTACAACAGAGTGGAAATTTCCAATTCACCAAACAATAGAAGTATCTGATATGGCTACAGATTCATTAGTATTCCCATTATATGAGATTATTGATGGTAGAGAGTTAAATATCACATATAGACCAAAAAATATTGTACCAGTAAGAGATTACTTAGGGGTACAACCAAGATTTAAACACTTATTTAAACCAGAGTATGAATACTTGATTGATGAGTGGCAAAAAAGAGTAGATAAAGATTGGGAATATCTACAGAGACGAGAGGAAGCTCGCGTATAGTTTCTCTCAATAATATTGCGATAAAAGAGTTTTTTACTTCAGTCATTTACTAGTAGTAAACTCCTTTCGTAAGAAAACACTTTTCTCTTGATTCTTGAGAGAAACTGGGAAGATTGTTTTTTAAAAATTTAACCTCGGCAGTAAGTCGGGGTTTTTTGTTTTAGGAGATTTATGAAAAAAGAAAAACTAATGGTTAGTTCTTGTTTATTGGGTGAGTTAGTAAAGTATAATGGTGGTCATAATTTAATAGATGAGGATCTACTTATACAGTTAGAAGAAAAATATGAGCTTTATCCATTTTGTCCTGAAGTTGAGAGTGGTATGGAGATTCCAAGAGTTCCTTGTGAAATAATCTCAACTGATCCTATACAAGTAGTAAATAAAAATTATGAAGATAAAACACAATACTTTTTAGTAGGTGCAAACAAAGCTCTTGATTTGTGTAAAAAAGAAAATATAAAAAAAGCTCTTTTAAAAGCTAATTCACCATCATGTTCTAGTGAGACTATTTATGACGGAACATTTAGTGGAATTACAATATTTGGTTTTGGCGTCACAACAAATCTTTTAAAAAAATGTGGTATAACTATTTTTGATGAAACAAGAATAGATGAATTATTAAATTAAATTATTTATTAACCTCACCTATTTTATCTTCTATTGATTTTATTTTTGAACTCATTCTATCTTTTGAGTTTGCTCTTATATCAAATTTAAGTACAGAGTATATTCTATTACATTTTTTAGCTTCTAGGATCTCATAACACTCTTTGACAAGACTCAATGCTTCTGACATACTTGGAAACTCTACTATTGTTGCCATAGGGGTTAGTTGATAGTCATAACCACTTTCTCTTACACATTTAACAACTGAGGATACATATTCACTTTTACTCTCTCCAACATCTGTTGGAAACATTGAAAATTCTAATAATATTGAGTTATGTTCCATCTAAAACCTCACTTTTTGAATTGTTTTTTTACATTATGGTTTTGTTTTAATACTATCTAAAACCCATTTATCTAAATCTTTTACAAAACTATTAACAACAATATTTAAAGCTTTTACAGCCCCTAGTGCATTGTTTTGTTCACATGGTTGTGTATAGGTGAAGTTTTTATAAAAAGTCTCTTTTCTATTTTTTAGATAGATATTGATTGAAAACTCTACAAAAGTTTCCTCTTTTTTAAAACTTTGATGGAAGTTTATTATTTCACTTAAAATTTGCCAGTCACTTCTTACATTGATATTTGAGTTATTTACAAAAGCATAATTATATGTCGAGGAGAGATATTTTACCATTTGAGTTTGGATCATTTTTGATGGGTTGTCACTCCATTTACTTAATGCGTAATTTTCACTTGTATAGTTTTTTGTAGAGTATGATATATATTTAGAATTGATACTATGGAGTGCTTTGGGTTCTTTTATCTCAAGTTTAATATTTGTACCATTGTCATTGATTTGTTTACTATTATCTACATTAAGAGTATATGTAGAGTATGCAGGTACCTCTTTAGTTAGGCTAATACATCCAGTAAAAGTTAAAACAAACACTACTAGAATAAGACTATTTATTTTCATTTTGCATCTCCTGTGGTCCATATTTAATATCTCTTGTTTTGAAAATAATATCACCACCATTTTCATTGATATTATCTAGAGTTTCATCAATTTTTTCAATAGTATTGTCAATATTTAAAAAGATATCTTCTAAATTTGAAGTACTATCTAAAGTTACATTTGCTTTTTTTACAAGTTCACCTATATCATCATTTATAAACTCTTTAATATCTTGTGATAATCCACTCCACTCTTTAGTAAGTGTATCAATATTTGCTAAAGTATTTGGTGCATTTGTATCCAAAATAGTATTGAGCTTATCAAGAGTTGTATTGAAATTGTTTGAATTTTTTTCTAAGTTAGAGAGTAGGCTATCTATATGCTTTATATTACTATCTTTTAGAAGTTTATTTATTTGATATAAAGTGAGATTAATATTTTGTGTTATATCTTGAGCACTTGCTGTTAGATTGTCAAAAAATGATTGTTCTAATGGGAGTTTCTCAAAGCTACCTTTTGCTGGAAGTAAATCTTTTGCATCAGCAGTTCCCCCACCAATCTCTATATTTTTATTTCCAGTTATACCTTGTGATTGGATAGTTGCAAAGCTATTTTCTTTTATCATAGTTGGGTTGTCTATTTTTAAAACTATCTCTATTTGTTGTAAGTTTTCTGGATCTATTCTAATCTCTTTTACAATACCAATATTCAGTCCCTTATATTCAACAAAGGAGTTTTTATTGAGTCCTGCAACGGAAGTTTGTGTATAGAGTCTATATTCATAAGATTGTGCATCTTTAAAATTATATTTTGTTTGCCATAATATAAATGCCACTAAAGAGACTAAAAAAACAATTATAAATAGACCAACTAAAGTGTATCTAGCTTTATTTTCCAAAATATTACCCTTTTCTGTTTTGGTTCAAAAATTTATTTATTGTACCATTATTTTCTTTTAATGCTTCGTCATAAGTGCCTGTAAACACAAGATTTGCTTCTGAGATAATAGTAAATCTATCTAATACATTTTCTATAGTATCTAGCTCATGGGTGATAATAACAACAGTTAAACCTAACATATCTCGAAGTTCTAAAATAAGTTCATCAAAAGCTTTTGCACTATATGGATCAAGTCCAGAGGTTGGCTCATCAAGAAAAAGTATCTTTGGGTCAAGTGCTAAACTTCTAGCTATTGCAACCCTTTTTTTCATACCACCACTAAGTTCCTCTGGATAAAGTTTCCCAACATCTGCATCAAGTCCTACCATTTTGAGTTTGGTATAGGCTATATCATTGATAATATCTTGTGGGAGTTTTGTATTTTCTTTTAACATAATCCCAATATTTTCAATAACATTTAATGAGGAAAATAGTGCCCCAAATTGAAATAAAACACCCCAGTTTCTTTTTATATAGTTTCTATGTATAGGTTTTAATTTTGTAAGTTTATGTCCAAAAATTTCTATAGAACCTTTTTGAATCTCATCTAACATTATCATTTGTCGTAAAAGAGTTGTTTTTCCACTCCCACTTCCACCTAAAAGTCCAAATATCTCCCCCTCATGAATATCTAGAGAGATATTTTTATGTACATATTTCCCATAAAAAGAGGTAGAGATATTTTCAACTTTTATCATCTTAAAATCCTAACTCTATTGATAAAAGTGAAATTAAAGCATTTACAATAATCAACCAAAAAATTGCATCAACAACAGACTTTGTAGTATATCTTCCAATATCAGTCCCTTTTTGTACTTGTAGCCCTCTATAACATCCAATGATAGCTATGAGTATCCCAAAAAGTGGTGCTTTACAAAGTCCCAGCATAATATGTCTAAGCTCTACATACTCATAAATTCTATCTATAAATTGTGTATATGGGATACCTAGGTGGTATTTCACTATCACCATCTCCCCAGCCATAGCTGCCATATCAGCAAAAAATACAATCAAAGGCATAACAATAACTAAAGCTACAATTCTAGGGATGATTAAAAACCTATCCACATCAAGCCCCATAGTTTTCATAGCACTTATCTCTTCTGTTATTTTCATAGTTCCTATTTGTGCTGTAAAAGAGGAAGCACTTCTCCCCGCTACTATAACCGCTGCTAAAAAAGGTGCTATCTCTCTAAACATAGACATCGTAGACATCTCAACAACTATAATTGAAGCTCCAAATCTTCCTAGCTGGTCTGCACCTTGATACGCAGTAACAAAACCAACTAAAAAAAGTGACAACCCTATAATAGGAAGTATATAAATAGCTGCTATATCCATTTGGTTTATGGTTGCTTTTATTTTGATTTGAGAAGGATGTCGTAAGGTATATAAAAAGATAACCAAGATTCTCCCTATAAAATATAAAAAATGTTTAAAATTTATAAAAGTAGAGTGTGCTGTATCTCCAATATCTTCAAAAAAGTTTGTCGTTGCAACAGTTGGAAGATCATCTTTATGGGTATAGTTACTTGTATAAAGTGTTAACATATTTTGATGTTTTGTTGAAATATTTAATAATGTTGGGGTAATATTTTGTTTTTTAAAAAGATTGATATATCGTATAATGACAATCATCCCTGAAGAATCTATTTTTTTAAGGTGTGAAAAATCAAAAGTTATCTGGTTTGTTTTATTATCTAAGTAGAATTTATCCATATCTTTTATATGGTGTTCTATCGTATCATACTCCCAATCACCAGATATTTTAAATATAGTATTCACTTTGTTATAACCCACTTTAGAAATTCAATAAAAAGAATTTAACGAAATTATACTTAGATTTGGTATAATACCATATAAAAAGAGCAAGGTTAGCAATGACAAAACAAACACAAGAGCAATCATCAGCACAATATGATGTTATAGTAGTTGGTGGTGGACATGCAGGTATAGAAGCAAGTCTAGCAGCTGCAAGAATGGGTAAAAAAACTTTACTCGTAACTATGTTAGTAGAACAAATAGGAGCTGCTAGTTGTAATCCTGCTATTGGTGGACTTGCAAAAGGTCATTTAGTTCGAGAGATAGATGCACTTGGTGGTGAGATGGGATTGTGTACCGATGCTACAGGTATTCAGTTTAGAATTTTAAATGCCTCTAAAGGTGCAGCTGTTCAAGGGAGTCGAGCTCAGATTGATATGGATGCATATAGAGAGTATATGAGAAATGTCACTTTAAATACACCAAATTTAGATGTGTATCAAGATGAAGTGAGTGCTTTAAAAGTTGAAGCTCAAGAGGATCATTTAGAGGTATTTGGTATTGAAACAAAACTTGGGGAAACTTTTGAAGCAAAAAAAGTTATTTTAACTACTGGTACTTTTATGAAGGGACTTATCCATATTGGCGTTAATCAATACCCAGCAGGTCGAGCTTGGGAGCTGCCATCAACTACACTTTCTGATCAACTAAAAATATTAGGACTAAATGTAGGAAGACTTAAAACAGGAACCCCTGCAAGAATCAATGTAAACTCAATAGACTTCTCACAAATGGAAGCACACGGTGGAGATGAAGAGCCACATCCTTTTAGTTTTAGAACAAATAAAGAGGAGTTTCATCCTACACAACTGCCTTGTTATATCACATATACAAATGTAGATACTCACGATATCATCCGAACAAACTTTGATAGAGCTCCACTTTTTACAGGGCAAATTGAGGGGACAGGTCCACGATATTGTCCAAGTATTGAAGATAAGGTAAATAGATTTAGTGAAAGAGATAGACACCAACTATTTTTAGAGCCACAAACTATAAGAGCCGAAGAATACTATATCAATGGTTTAAGTTCAAGTTTACCAATAGATGTACAAAAACAAAAAATTCACTCTATAAAAGGGCTAGAAAATGCAAAAGTGGTACGATATGCGTATGCTATAGAGTATGACTACATAGACCCAACAGAGTTACAACACACGCTTGAAACAAAAAAGATAAAAAATCTGTATCTAGCAGGGCAAATCAACGCAACAACTGGATATGAAGAAGCAGCAGCGCAAGGGTTAATGGCTGGGATAAATGCAAGTTTGGCTATTGATGAAAAAGAGCCCTTTGTATTAAGAAGAGATGAGAGTTATATAGGTGTTCTTATAGATGACCTAGTAACAAAAGGGACAAATGAACCATATAGAATGTTCACAAGTAGAGCTGAATACAGACTTCTTTTAAGAGAAGAGAGTGCCGATATGCGACTTATGGGTTATGGGCATGATTTTGGACTTATTGATGATGATACTTATAATACAATGACTCATAAAAAACAAACTATCAAAGATGCTATAGAGTTTATGGAAAATGAGTGGTTCACATCAAAAAAAGAAAATCTAGCACTTCTTGAAGAGTTAGGGGAAGATAAGATATCAGACCAAATTTTACTTGTAGATTTAGTAGGAAGAAACACTATCACTAAAGAAAAATTTGATAGACTAGTTCCAACTCTTGCACATCTTGATGACTACTTAAAAGAGCAAGTGATAGTTGAAGCAAAATATTATAGATATGTAGATAAGCAACAAAAACAGATAGAAAAAATGAAAAAGATGTTAAATCTAAAAATACCAGAAGATTTCATCTACGATAACTTACCTGGACTTTCATCAGAAGTTATAGAGAAGCTTAAAAAGTTCAAACCACCAACACTTTTTAATGCTTCGCAAATAAGCGGGATTACCCCAAGTGCAGTGGATATTATCCATCTTCATATAGATATGAAAAATAAAAAAGTTACTGTATAATAAACAATATGGATAACACTTTCTCTTTAAAGAATGTAATACAAAAATTAGATTTTTTTCATAGCTTGAATGAAAAACAAATTAATAGATTAAGTGAAATATCCACTATTGAAAGTTATGAGAGAGAGTATATCTTATCTTATGAAAAAACTAAAATAAATAAATTGTTTTTTTTAGTTGAAGGTTTAGCAAAAGCCTATAAAATTGATAAATATGAAAATGAAATTTTTTTATTTCATATTTATCAAAATAATATGATTTCAGAAATATTAGATACTAATAATGATGAATTGGAATTTTTTTCAAATATATCTTTTATAAAAGATTCAAAAGTATTAATTGTTGATTATAAAGGCTTCAAACATGAGTTTTTAGAACAAAATATTCTTAATTCTGAGTTTACTAATCAAATTGTTTTACAATCTATAAAATTACAATCGCTTATTAATAGAGAATTTATATATGATGCAGTATCTAAAGTTGCCAAAATGATAAGTACTGATTTAGAAATATTTAATGAATTAAAAAGATCAGATATTTCTCTTATGCTACATATTCGACCCTCAACATTATCAAGAGTTTTAAATAATTTAAAACGAAGAGAAGTTATAGATATTGATCATGGCAAGGTTTTTATTACAGATCAGTATAATTTAGATTTAATTTATAAAGAAATTTAAGGGGATATAATATGAATAAAATAAAAATACTTGGGATAATGATTTTTTTATTATCATTATTATTGGTTGTAATTGTAAATTATATCGATAAACAGAATAAACAAAAAAGCAATATCTTAACACTAATTAATCAACAAAAAGATTATACGCAAGAGATATCAAAAAATATTTTTTATATTTATAGAAACCCAAATCATCCTAGTATTCAACTAGATAAAGCAGTGGAAAATTTTACTAATAATCTTAATAAAAAAGATAGAATACTAATGAATATTAAATCTGAAAAAATCAAAAAACAAAGTCAAAAAATATTTGAATTTTGGAAGCAATATCATTCAGAAGTTATATTATTTAAAAATCAAATAAAAGTTATTATGCCTTATACAAATATATTATTAGAGGAAACAATCACAAGAGTATATATAAGTAATATGTCTTTAACAGCTGAATTTGATAGTTTAATTAAATTACATAAAGATTATTTTAATGAGTCATTAAGAGAATACAAAATTATTCAATATATTTTATTTATTCTCATAAGTAGTCTTCTTATGTATCTTTTTTTACAAGTAAAACCCCTTCTTTCTTTTATACAAAAATTTATGAGTTCTGCAAATAATATTATCCAAAAGAATACAATTAGCGAGTTAGAACCAATTAATATAAAAGTTCATAATAAAGATATTCAAAATGTAGCAAACAATTTCAATAGTTTGGTACAAAACATTAATAGTTCTATTGAACAAGGATATACTGCAATAGATTATACTTCAAATTCTTTAGAAAATATTGAAAATAATATTGAGGTGTTTTTAATACTTTTAAATGAAATGAATGATAAAAAAAAGATTGATATTGATATGGCAAAAAAAGAAGATGCCGTTATTCAATCTTTAGAAGAATTAATGAATATTGCTTCAAAATTACAAGATTTACAATCTAAATTAAAGGACTTAATACAACATAAAAAATAAAAACTACTTTTTTTACAATAATTTGCCCTAAGTCAAATTATTTTCTTATTTTTTCATATATCATTTTACAATCACTTGAATTTTAATCTTTATTCAAATGAAATATAAGGGAGAAAAGGAGAAAGTATGAGTAGGATTTTTAGTAAATTATCAACTTTAGTTTTAGGTACAACTATTGCTGCAACCGTTGCAACAGCAAGTACGGGAGAGCTAGATAAGATAATGAAAAAAAGAGGCTTAACAGAGAATGATGTTATTCGTGCTGCAAAAACATATTTACCGACAGGTGGTAGAGATGAATTTGTAGTGTTTAGTTCTGGTGGTCAATCTGGACAAATGATTGTTTACAGTGTTCCATCTATGAGAATTTTAAAGTATATCGCAGTATTTACGCCAGAACCATGGCAAGGATATGGGTTTGATGAAGGTTCTAAAAAAATTCTTAGACAAGGGAATATTAGAGGAAGAGAGATAAATTGGGGAGATACACATCACCCAGCACTTTCAGAAGTTGATGGAAAATATGATGGAAAATGGTTAGCGATTAATGATAAAGCCAACCCGAGAATTGCAATTATTGATTTAGCAGATTTTGAAACTAGACAAATTGTAGTTAACCCTGTTTTTAAATCAGCTCATGGTGGAGCTTTTTTTACTCAAAATTCTGAGTATATAATAGAAGCTGCACAATATGCTGCACCATTTGACAATGACTATCACCCAATTGAAGACTATAAAGAAACTTATAGAGGTGGAGCTACAATGTGGAAATTTGATTCTGAAAAAGGTCGAATTGATGAAAAAGCTTCATTTACAATAGAGATGCCTCCATATATGCAAGATTTATCAGATTCTGGTAAAGGTGTATCTGATGGTTGGGGATTTACAAATTCATTTAACACAGAAATGTACACTGGTGGAATTGAAGTTGGTATGCCACCAAATGAAGCTGGTATGAGTAGATTCGATACTGATTTTTTACATGTATATAACTGGGAAAAATTAGCAAAACTTGCGAAAGATCCAAAAAATGTAAAAGTTGTTAATAATCATAGAATTATACCTATGGATATTGCTGTTAAAAATAATGCTTTATTTTTAATTCCTGAACCTAAATCACCTCACGGTGTAGATGTTTCACCTGATGGTGAATATATTACAGTTTGTGGAAAATTAGATACACATGCTTCAGTATATAAATGGAGTAAAATTAAAAAATTAATTGATGCTAAAGAATATATTGGAAAAGATCCATATGGTATTCCTATTTTAGATATGAAAAAATCTTTACATGGTCAAGTTGAATTAGGTCTTGGACCATTACATAATCAATATTCAAATGTTGATGGTGAAATTTATACTTCACTTTATGTTGATTCACAAATCGTAAAATGGAACTATAAAGATCTTAAAGTTTTGGATAAAGAAAATGTTCATTATAATGTTGGACATTTATGTGGTATGGAGGGTAAATCTGCTGACCCACAAGGTAAGTATATTATCTCTTTAAATAAACTTGCTATTGATAGATTTCAAAATGTTGGTCCACTTCACCCACAAAATCATCAGTTAATTGATATTAGTGGTAAAACAATGGATCTACTTGTAGATATGCCTTTACCTTTAGGTGAACCACATCAAGCTGTTGCAATTAGAGCTACTAAATTGCACCCACATGTAAGATATCCAATGGGTACAAATGTTACAACAGGTGAACAACATATTGGTAAAACTTTAGCTGGTCAAGAAAGGATTGAAAGAGATGGGAACAAAGTAACAGTTTTTGCTACTATGGTTAGATCTCATATTAACCCAGAAAGAATTACAGTTAATAAAGGTGATATAGTTACTATGCATTTAACTAATCTTGAAAGAGCTCAAGATGAAACTCATGGTTTTACAGTAGATCATTATAATGTTCATGCCTCTTTAGAGCCAGGTGAAACTGCATCTATTAAATTTGAAGCTGATATAGAAGGTGTTTTCCCATACTATTGTACAGAATTTTGTTCAGCACTTCATTTAGAGATGATGGGATACTTAATGGTTAAAGATCCAAATAAAAAATATACATCAGCTCAAAAACTTAAAATGAAAACAATGACTACTGAAGAATTAAAAGCAGAATATGATAAAACAGTTGCAGTTAATGATGCTACAGATGCAGTTATTCAATCTGTTGTTAAGTTTTTAAAAGAAAATAAATTCGGTGATCATAAAGTTGTAGCAGCTCTTGTAACTGATGCTTTTGACCAATATGGACAAATTCCTGCTCAGAAAAAACTAGCTAATGAAGCCTTAAAAGATGGGGATATAGAAAAAGCTATTTTATTTGAAAATATGATTTGGCAATTAATGGTTAAAACAGCGGATGTTGGTATTAGAGCCAAAGATGCACTGGTAAGAATAATAGCAACTAAGCAAAGTCCTGCTGCTCAAAGAGGTGAAAGAGCATTTAATGAGGGTGGTTGTTCTGGATGTCATGTTGTTGGAAAAGTATCTTCAGGTCCTGATTTAACGGGTGTTTTACAAAGACATGAAAATGCTGAAAAATGGGTAAAAAGTTTTATTCTTAACCCAGAAAAAATGTATAAAGATCCATATGTTGATGGTATGATTAACTATTTTAATCTTAGAATGCCAAATCAACATATGAGTGAGAAAGAAACAGACGACATTATTGAATATTTTAAATGGATAGATAAAAATGCTAACTTATTTTAAAATATAGAATTTTGTTTAATAAAATGAATATAACTTGATTATTGTCAAGTTATATTCTCTCGAAATTAGTTATAGTCATTTATATATACTATTTAAAAAATTATAATTTAAATAAGTATGATTTTAATAAATTTATATTTATTTAAATTAAAAAGGAAGAACATGCATTCAAGTTTTAACAAAGCAAAAGTATTTGCCTTATTGGCTCTTATTATTTTAACAGTCTCATTTACGTTTCCAATGATTTCTTTTCATGGAGTTTTAAACAAAGTTCACGAAAATAAAGGAGATGAAGTATCTTCTTTTAGTAAAGCGGTTTGGAATTTTTATAATCAAGGTAGATACAAAAGTGTCACTGTAGATAAGGAAGCTCATAACAATTTAGAAAAAATGATCGAAACACAGTCAGAATTAGGGGTAGCCTCACTTCCTATTTGGGCTGTTTCACTGGAAGCACCAAATTACCCAAAAGAAGCATTTCCTGAAGGTATCCCTGTGTTTTTTCACTTTGATGGGTATAGTGGAGAAGTTCATGAGATGAATACAATTAATCACTATGTTGGTATGGATCCTATGTGGGTAGGTGGAACTATAGAAAGAGAGATAGGAATATATGCATTACTTGCATTGTCTTTAGGTATGGTTTACTTTATTTTATATAACAATAGAATATTAAATTATTTAATGCTTATACCTGCATCATTGCCAATTCTTTTTATAGCGGATTACTCATATTGGTTATATTGGTTTGGACATAATTTACATGATTGGGGAGCATTTAAGATTAAACCTTTTATGCCAACAGTTTTTGGTGATGGTAAGATTGCACAGTTTATAACTCATTCATATCCTACAATTGGTTTTTATATGATTATTGGTATTAGTTTATTGAGTTTATTAGCTTTTTTTGCCAAACAAAAAGCAATGAATGAAACTAGTAAATAAGGTAATGTAATTATTATGCTAAAAATATTTATTACTATTTGCTTATTATCTCTTTCGTTATTTGCGGGGACAAATATTTTGCAAGAGGCAATTGATAATGTTCCTGAGGGTTCTATTTTGCAACTTAATGCAGGAGTATATAAAGGAAATATTGTAATAAATAAACCTATAACAATTATAGGTAAAGAAGAGGGTGTTATTATAGATGGGCAAGGAGTTGGAACTGTTATAAAAGTTAATAGTTCTTTTGTAACACTTAAAAATTTAAAAGTAATTAATAGCGGTAATTTACATCATCAATTAGATGCTGCAATTACTTTAAGCAATGGTAAACAGTGTGAAGTAAGTGATTGTATCATTG
The DNA here is from genome assembly GCA_965140475.1 of Arcobacteraceae bacterium. Taxonomy (GTDB): domain Bacteria; phylum Campylobacterota; class Campylobacteria; order Campylobacterales; family Arcobacteraceae; genus JAIOSF01. Next base: position 56,081 of record OZ223243.1, on the reverse strand, counting down.
ATGATTGTTTATTTGGGATAGATGCTCAGCAAATTTCTAACTCAATAATTTCAAATAATACAATCACATCAAAAGATTATGATTTAGGACTTAGAGGTGATGGTTTAAGACTTTGGTATAGTAATGATAATATTATCAAAAAAAATTCTTTGATAAAATCAAGGGATATGGTTATTTGGTATTCTCATGGAAATATAATAGAAGAAAATTATGGAGAATATGGTAGATATTCTTTACATTTTATGTATGCAGGAAAGAATTATGTACGAAATAATACATATAAATATAATTCTGTTGGTATTTTTTTTATGTATTCACAAGATACAATTGCTACTGGAAATATTGTAAAAAGTTCTTTAGGGGCTACAGGTATGGGGATTGGACTTAAAGATGTGTCAAATTTTCGAATTGAAGATAATACTATAATATATTGTGCTCAAGGTTTATATGTAGATAGATCACCTTTTGAACCAGGTACAAATAATTGGATAACTAATAATAAAATATTATATAACAGTGAGGCTATACATTTTCACTCTTTAAGTGAGAATAATGTTATTAAAGAAAATGTGATTATGGGAAATATTGAAGATGTGGTCAATGATAGTAGGGGTTCTAAAACAAATGAAAATGAAATAGTTGGAAATTATTGGGATAATTATACAGGATTTGATAGGAATGATGATAATATAGGGGATACTCCTCATAAAGTTTATCAATATGCAGATCAATTATGGATATACAATCCAAATGTAAAATTCTTTTATGGTTCTCCTGTAATTTCAATATTAAATTTTCTAGCAAAACTAGCTCCTTTTTCTACTCCAGTATTTTTAATGGAAGATGAAAAACCAAAAGTTAGGATAAAGGATTAAAAATGGCAACAGTAAAGACGGATAGAAGAGATTTTATTAAATACTCAACAATAGGTATATTAGCACTTGTTGGTGGTGGAGGAATGGTTTTTAGTCCTATGGGTGTAAAAGCTGAAAATAGATTAAGACCACCAGGTGCAGTTGCTGAAAAAGAGTTTTTAGCGTTATGTATAAAATGTGGTCAATGTCTTCAAGTTTGTCCATATCATTCTATTGAGTTATCAGATTTTGGAAAAGGACATGGTGTTGGAACTCCTTTTATAGATGCAAATAAAAGAGGATGTTATGCCTGTGAGGCAGTACCTTGTGTATTGGCCTGTCCTAGTGGTGCTTTGGATCATGATACAGAAAAAGCAACTGATATTAAAATGGGAATAGCAGTTTTAGAACATAAAAGAACTTGTTTAGCTGTTAGAAATGAACCTGTACCTGCAGGTTATGATAATAAGATGAAAGAGTTCATAAAAAATCAAACAAATATAACAGAATATGAAAAGAAAGTATTAGAAAAATTTGATGGTTATGAAGGGAAACCTTGTACCTTATGTGCAGATATGTGTCCTATGCCAAATCCTCTTAGCGCAATTGCAATGGTTAGAAATAAAGCAGGGATAAACAAGCCAGAGATTTATGATGGTTGTACAGGATGTGGTGTATGTCAAGAAGTTTGTCCTACTGCACAACCATCTATTATCATTAAACCACGATTATCTTATGAAGATTATTATATTAAAGGAATGAGAATATGAAAAATAATATAACACTATTATTGATTACACTATTTGTATTTATTGGGTGTGGAGATAAAACAAAAGAAGAGAGTACTGATCAAAATATTAAAACTACTACTCCTCAAATTGAAGTTGTAACAAATGCAAATCCAAAAGCAATAAAAGTTGAAGAAAAAGAAAAAACAGAAATAAAAACAAAAGATGGAAAAGCATATTATTATGATTATAATGTGAAAAGTTCTTATGATGAAAATTCAAGACCTGCAAACAAAGATGCTTCAGTTCGTGTAAAACCAAGAACAGTATTAGATGCAAATATGCATATAAGAAGTCCGTATGAAAGAGTTCAAATATCGTTAATCGTTAAACAGTTAAGTACAAATTTTAAATTAAAATGTAGTGCATGTCATGATGACTATGCAAATGGTGTTATTGGACCATCTCTTTTGGGTAAAGATGCTGAATTTATTTATAAATCAATTAATGATTTTAAAAATGGAACCAAATCAAATCCTTTGATGGTAGATTTAATTAAACAAATGACAGATAAAGATATTAAAGATATATCTACTGAGATATTTTTATTCAATAAAAAGATAGAAGAATTAGGAGCAAGACAATGAAAAATATAATAGCAGGTTTAGCGACATTAATAGTTATAGGACTTATGATATATACAGCATCAAATGGTAGAGCATATCATGGTGGTGAACATGGTAAAATTATTAAAGATTTTGGTGACACAATGCAAAATTCTGAAACTACAAAAAACCCTCTAGAGAAAGATGATAGAGAAAAAGAGATGGATGCTTTAACTGCATTAAGAGATAAAGCTGGAAATGCAGGTGCATTTAAAGTTAGTAACAAATATAAAAGTAAATGTGCTTCTTGTCATGGAGTAAATGGTTCTGGTTTTCAAAATGGTAAACCAATGATGGGACCTAAACTTATAGGACAAACAGAAGAAAAACTTTTTAAAGACTTAATTGATTTTAAAGCAGGACGAAAAGAAAATGTTGTTATGAAAGGACTTTTAATGTCACTTGAGAAAGAAGATTTAAGAGAATTAGCAAAAGAGATAGGTGAATTTCCAGCACGAGCTAAAGCATTAAATAATGCTAAATAGATTTTTTAGCCAAATATAAATGGAGTTTTTTTATGGATAAGTATAACAACAGAGAAACGATAGGGAAAACAACTTTTTGGTCAACTTTTTTTGATAAAACAAAAGAGGGTAAATCTATATTTAGTTATAGAATGAAAAGATGGGTTTTAGTAATTTCAATTCACCTTTTCTTTTTCTTGTCATTTTTTATAGATTTACAAATGCTAGAAGGGACACTAAGTGGTTCAAGATTTTTAGGATTTCATATGATTGATCCTTTTATGACGATACAAATGTTTTTGGCAACTTATCATTTGCCTATAAATATGATAATAGGTACGGTAACAATTTTGATAGTATATTTACTTCTTGGTGGAAGAAGTTACTGTGCTTGGGTTTGCCCGTATGGAATACTGAGCGAAATTGGTGAAAAATGGCATAACACACTGGTATCAAAAAAAATAATTAAAAATAGAAAATTTGACCATAGAGTAAGATATATTTTTTGGGTTATATTTTTATTATTATCCTTTACAAGTGGTTATTTAGTATTTGAAACTTTTAATGTAGTTGGAATATTAAGTAGAATGGTAGCTTATGGTTGGAGTGTAGCACTTATTTGGGTTGTAGTTGTATTTGCAATGGAAGTGTTTTTTTCAAGAAGAGCATGGTGTACTTATATCTGCCCAATAGGGACTACTTATGGATATGTGGGTAAAGTTTCCGCACTCAGAATAGAGTGGAATGACAACTGTGATCATTGTATGGTATGTCATGATGTATGTTTTGAAAATCAGGTATTAGAGATTACAAAAGCTAAATATGATAAACAAAGAGAAGAAAAAAATATAACTAAAGAGTATATTACAGGTGCTGATTGTACTTTATGTGGTAGGTGTATAGATGTATGTCATGAAGATGCTCTTAGTTTTGGTTTTAGATTAAAAGGATTAGTATAATTATGATAAAAGTTAAAAATCTTACAAAAAAGTTTGGACAACATATATCATTAAATAATATTAGTTGTGAATTTAAAAAAAATGATTATATAGCACTTATGGGTGCAAATGGTGCGGGTAAAACTACACTTATTCGATCTATTTTAGGATATTATCATCCTGATAATGGAAATGTTTTAATCAATGGTTTAGATCCAATAAAACAAAGAGTTAAAGTTTTGGAAAATATTAGTTTTATTCCTCAATTACCACCACCTATTAAACTAAGTATTGCGGAATTAATTCAGTATATTAGTGTAAGTGCACAAGTAGATAAAGAGTTGATACGACATTATGCAAATGAGATGAAACTAGATATAAATGAGAATATGAATAAATCCTTTTTTAAACTAAGTGGTGGTATGAAACAAAAACTTCTTATTGCTATTAGTTTAGCAAAAAAAAGTGCTATTATTATTTATGATGAACCAACAGCAAATCTTGATCCAAAAGCAAGGGAGGATTTTTATAGACTTTTAAAACAAAATGAAGATGACAAAGTATTATTATTTGTAACGCATAGGCTGGAAGAAGTTGAAGAGATTGTAAATAGACAAATTTATATGGATATGGGAAAAATTATTTCAGATGAAACTATTATCTAATTTATTTTTAATTGTATTATTTGTATTTTTATATATTGGATGCAATGCAAATAGTAATCAAAATAAGAAGCAAGTAAGAATTTGCCCACAATGTAATATGAAATTACCAGATACAAATATACACACGGCTGATATGAAATACGATGATGAGATAGTATATTTTGATGATATAGGGTGTATGATCTTATGGGCTAAAAAAGAAAAAATAGATTTAAAAAAAACAGAAACTAGAATTTTTTCAAATGATACAAAAAAATATATAGATCCTTTTAGAGCAAATTTTGCAATAGATGCAAAAACACCAATGTTGTATGGTTTTTCTGCCCATGAAAATGAGTGTAGTGAGTGTATTAAGTTTGAAGAAGTTATAACGAGAATGTTAAGGGGTGAGCATATGGCAAATCCAAAAATTAGAAAACAAATATTAGGATATTAAAAATGAAAAATTTATACTTAATCGCATATTTAGATTTGAAAGAATCAATCAGAGCAAAATGGTTTTTAATTTATTCACTAGTATTTGGTGGATTGATAGCTATATTTTTTATAGCAGGAGTGACTGAGTCACAAGTAATGGGCTTTAGTGGATTAAGTAGATTATTACTTATGTATATTCAAATTACAATTGTAATTTTACCTATATTTATACTTATAACCACAGTGCGGTCAATTTCAGGAGATAGAGATAATCATATTTTAGAGTATATGTTATCTTTCCCTATTTCACTTAAGCAATATTATTGGGGTAAAATAATTGGAAGATTTATCACTGTTTATTTGCCTGTATTATTTGCTATGGTTGTTGCTATAATATATGGAATAATTAAAGGTGCTAGTATACCGTGGGATATATTCTTTTTATATACTGGACTTTTATTTGCTATGTCTAGTGTCTTTTTAGGAATTGCCTTTTTCATCTCTTCATTTGTAAAATCAAGTGAAGTTGCACTTGGGATTGCTTTTTTTGTTTGGATAATTTTATTAGCATTTATAGATATTGCGTTGATATCTTTAATGATGAGCCAAAGATTCGATGATCAATTGATTATATTTATTGCTATGATAAATCCTATGGAAATATTCAGAGTTGCTGCTATCTCATTGTTTGATCCTGAGTTAACAGTTATGGGACCTGTTGCCTTTTATATTTTAGATTCAATGAAGCAAACAACTTTTGTAGTTCTTTCTATTGTGTATCCTGTTGTATTAGGTTTAGTTTTTTCTTTTCTTGGATTTAAAATTTTTAAAAGAAAAGATTTAGTTTAATAATAAATTTAACAAAAAGGAAAATAAAATGTTCAAATTATTAATAGGTATATTTATATTCATATCAGTTGCTTATAGCTCAAATTCATTGCTAGTGAAAGCTCCAATGAATTATCAAATGGACTACACTAAGGAAACTAGGTGTTTAGTGAGAAACTTTTTTATCTATAAAGATCCACAATGGGCAGCCAAAATAGAACTAAATAATGGTAAAAAAATCTTTTTTTCAAGTCCGAAATCTTTAATAGAGTTTTATCATAGACCTGGAAAGTGGTTTGATATTGGTGTAAAAAGTGAAAAAGATTTAAAAGATATCATTGTAACTGATTATGTGACAATGAAATTAATAAATGCTAGAGAGGCTTTTTATATTTATGGAAGTCGTGCAATTTCACCATCAGGCGATGATTTAGTAGCTATTGAAAATGAAGAAGATGCAATAAATTTTTCTAAAAAATATAATGGTAAAAAGAGTATTTAGATTTAATGAAGTTTCAGATGCACTGATTAGACTTATAAATGGGAGAATATAATGAAAAATAATAAACTAGTACTAGATGAAGAGATTCAATTAGACCCAAAAAGATATATAGTTAGCGAAACTGATGCAAAAGGTAGAATTACATTTTGTAATGATTATTTTATAGAAATATGTGGGTATAGCAAAGAGGAACTTCTTGGGCAACCTCATAATATAATTAGACATCCAGATATGCCAAAAATTGTATTTAAATTATTATGGCAAACTATATCTACAGGTAAAAATATAAATGCAGTAGTAAAAAACTTAGCAAAAGATGGAAGATATTATTGGATATTTACAGAATTTGAATCAAGACGAGATACAGATACTCATGAAATTATAGGATATACAGCTTCAAGGAAAAGTATATCAAAACATGTAATTGAAGTTATATCTGAATTGTATAAAGAACTTTTAAAAATTGAACAAGAAGAGGGTATAGATGCAAGTGAAAAATACCTCATAAACTTTTTGAAAGAAAAAGGTGAAGATATAGAATTTAGTAATATTATGGAAGAAATTCATAAGTTTTATTAATTCTTAATTTTACAAGAAGAGTTATTTCCCGATTAGTAAAACTCTTCTTGAAACTTCCTCAAAATTAATTATTTCTTGATTTTGTTTGATTGTATCTTTTGTTTTATGTGCTGAAAATCCGTAAGCCATAGGGGTTATATTTTCAGTATCATAAAATGCAGTTCGAGCATCTATCCATTCGCCATTATTAACATCAGTAATCCAAATAACTGCTTTATCTTTCCACATAATTTCTTCCTCATTAAACCATAAAATAGTGCAGCCAATATCATCAAACATATATGTTTTCCCTGTATTGGGATTTTTGATTTGAACTGTATTCTTTCTATCACTAACAACCATAACACATCTTGCACACATATCTCTATCCCAGTGTACTTTGGTAATACCATCATCTACTTTTTTTTCACAACCAATGAATAACAAAGGAAGAGTAAAAAGCAATAAAAATATTAAATTAAATTGAATATTTCTAATCATTAGCAAATGCCATTTTTTCTAGTAAAAAACATTTATTTTGGTCAATCTCAAATTGAAATAATTTGGCTTTAGATTTTGCACTAACATAATTATAAATTATGACAATTTGTGCTTCTAAAAATCTTTTAGAAGTACTACATACTCCATGTACTACAGCTTTTTCCATTCTTTTGTGATCTTCTTTTTTTACAGCTTCATCACTCTTTGAACCTATATTTATTTCAAATGTATATATAAGTGTTGTTTTATCAGATTTAATTGAAGTAAATTTTGTATATTTATCTACAACCTTTGGCAAATCTTTTGATAATTCTATTGCAACATATTTAGCTATTTCTACATTTTGAGACTGTAACTGTTCGGGAGATACATCTTGTTGTTTCACTTCTAAATCATTAGCAAACAAAGAACTAACCGATACTGTCAATAAAATAAACAAACCAAATTTTTTACGAAACTTAGAACTTAAAATATGCATTATATACACTCCAATTATTTTTTAATATTGTACCATTTTATAAAAATAAAAATATTGACAAACATCAAATTATAACCAAACACCATTTTTTATATAATATATTAAAGGGTAACTACTTACTAAAAGTAAAAATAAAAGATTGAATACAAGAGATAGTTTATATGCTTTTTTTATTCTTGTATTATCATGAATAAATCCAACAGTCAATCCATTAAAAGTACCTACAAAAAGTAGAGTATAAATGAAATAACCAACATAATAATAATCTTTTTGTAAAAAACAAAATGGACAATGATGTGTAGGTAGTTCATAAATATAGGTACCAAAATATGAGATAAGACTAATAATTGAGATAATTATGAAGAATAAATTTGCCAATGAAAAAAACTCTTTTTGTCTTAAATAGTAAAATATTACTATTAGTAAAAAGTTTCCATAAAACAAAGATAATAATATAGGAGTTTGTATCAAAAAGATATTTGATATATAAGAAGTAGCACTACTTGAATATAAAGTACCACAACAACTTACCATTTTGTCAATATCTATTGCACTAAACATAATACCTTCAAATATAATTTCTGTTAAAAATAGTAAAAAAATAATAATAAAAAATCCAAATTTTATTCTAGTATATTTTAACTCTTTATTTTTTATATCTAAATAGTGTAAAACTAACCAAAATCCAAAAAGATAAATATTAATAATTTTAAGTATAAAAAGATATGTTCCATATTCTGTTGCATCAACTACTCCTGCTGCACACATAGCTCCTGTAAGTAAATCTGAAATATTATCTAATGTAAATATAAAAAATAAAAATAGTGGCAATTTGATTGCAAAGATATATTTAATAATAGTTGCTGTTAAAAAACTTTGTTTTTCAAGTGAATATTGAAGTTTTGTAGTTGCATTTAAATCCCATTTAAAAAATATTCTTAAAGCTAATACAAATGCTATTAAGCTAAAAAAAGCAAATATAAGATTAAGTATTAATATCGCTATTACTTCAGGAACTAACATCATTCGTCTATATCTCCAATAGTTCCATTTTTTATCTCTATAATTTTATCTACAAAATCAAGATTAAAAAACAATGGATCGTGAGTAGCTACAATAATTGTTTTATTTGATTGTTTTAGTTTTCGTAAAATTTCTATAAAATTAAGTGAAAGTTTTTCATCAAGATTTGCAGTTGGCTCATCTGCAATTATAATTTTTGGATCATTTATATGGGCTCTTGCTATTGCAACTCTTTGTTGCTCACCTCCTGATAAATTTCTTACAATCATATTTTGTTTATGGCTTATATCAAATTTTTCCATCACTTGATTTAATTTATTAAGTGCTTCTTTTTCATCTGGATTTGTTGGTACTAGGGGTAAAAGTATATTGTCTTTTACACTTAGTGTTGGAATCAAATTATATTTTTGGAATATAAAACCAATATTTTTTCTTCTATAAAGAGCCGCAAAATTATCTGGAAGTTTTGATATTCGATTATTATCAACTATTACTTCCCCTGTAGTTGGTTTACTTAAAGCAGCAATAAGTGATAAAATTGTACTTTTTCCACTACCACTAGCTCCTTTTAGTACTATTAATTCACCCTCTTTGAACTCTAAGTTTATATTTTCTAATGCAGTTACTTTATGGTCATTATTTATCTCATATATTTTTGTGACATTTTCTAATTTTATCATCTTATAACCTCGTCTGTTTCAAGTGTTGCTGTTCTCCAAGAAGGGATAATAGTTGCTGCTATATAAATAGGAACACTTAGGAAAAATACTAAAAATAAAGTCTGAAAATCAAATACAAAAGGCAACTCAAAAGTTGTTTTTAATTCACTATATCCAACAAATACATCTCTTAAAAGTGGAGCTTGAAATAAATAAACAAATGCAAATGCAGATATAATTCCTATCATATAAGCTAAAAATGAGATAATAAAACTTTCATAGAATTTTTCTTTTAAAACATCATCTACTGTCCATCCTATTGCTTTAAGTATTCCTATTTCTCTTTTTTCTTCACTACTTAAGCCACTTGATTTATCATAAATAATCATAAAAAAAGTAAATAATGAGATAATAAATATAGTTAAAAATATTCCACTTTTGTAGTTAAAAATATTTTGATAACTTACTTTAAAATCTTCAGAAGTTACAACTCTAGTATCTGGATACATCAATTTTATTTTTTGTGATATTGTACTGATCTCTTCAGGGTTTGCTACTTTTACAACTATATCTGTAGTTTTATCTTCATTTATATCAAATATTTCTCTTGCATTTTCTTTTGACATTATTATCACATCATTTGATTCTAATTGTATATCACTATTAAATGTTCCTGCGATTGTAAGCTTTTTGATTGAGCCATCTGGTTTAATAAAGTTAAAGTAATTTTGTAAATAATATCCTTTTTTTAGAGATTCAAATACTCCTTGTCCAACTATCATGGAGGAATTTTCACTTAACTCATTTAGATCAAATTTTTTTACAATATTCTCAAAGCTTTTTTTATACTGATTCTCATAAGCATCTAATCCAACAATAGTAAAATTTACTCCTACATTTTCAAAATAATAATATCCCCAAACTCTGGCAACCGCATCAGTAACCCCAGTGATGGTCAAGATATTATCAACAACACTTGTATCTATATCGTATGATTTTCCAGCTTTTATTTTTTGTACTGTGATTTGTGGTAAGGCTTCAACAGTAGAGTTTAATTCATATTTAATAGAATTGGATATAAAAAAAATTGAAGTTAATAAAAAAGTTAAAAGTATAAAAATATTTAGAATAAAAAAATTCTTACTTTTTTGTCTTAATATTGCATTTATTGCATATTGAATTAAATATAAATTTATTTTTTCTTTTATCATTTGTATCCTTGTGAATGTGAATATGTGAATGTTGAGGGGAAGTACTCTCTTAAATTTCCATCATCTTTATAGATACTAAATATATCAGCTAAACTTCTATGTCTTATATAAGTAGCCTCCGTAGAGATTGCAAGATCAGGAAGTTGCACTAGTTGTACAAACTCTATTTTTGCCTCTTTCATCTCTTTTGTCATAGAGTTGTTGTTTTGTAAATAAATAATTTGTATGAAAAATAAAGTAAGCAATGAAATTATTGTATAAAATAGATAAGTAGTTTTTTTATTCATCATTAGCCAACTTGTAAATTTTTTTTAAATATAAATATCTCTTTTAATAATTATTTGTTTATAATATCTAATATATGTTAAATAAATCTACTTAATATTGTAATATTTAATATTTTATCTATTGTTGTTTAATATTTTTAATATCTAAACTTGGGCTAATCCCAAAATAGCTTGTGTACTCCCTACTAAATTGAGAAGAGCTTTGATATCCAACAGAAAAAGAAGCTCCTGTAATATCCATATTCTCTGACACCATCAAGCTTTTTGCTTTTTGTAGTCTTTGAATCTTTATACTAACAGAGTTTTTGTTTTAAAATGTTTATGAAAAGATGAAATACTCATATTTACAGACTTTGCAAAATCTTCAATAAAAATTAAATCAAATAAATTATCATTTATATAGAGTATAGTTTGATAAACTTTATAAGCATTCCCTTCTACAAATGCAAGTTGTTTAAGTTCTGTATTATTATTTGAGATAAGTAATCTATACAAAATTTCCTTTAGATATAAATTGCTAAGTGCATTTATATCTTCTGGGTTTTTTAATGAGTTAACTAAACGATAAGTCGCATCCAATAAATTTTCCGCTATATTATATGAAAATATGGTTAATTTTGTATGAGAAGTTTTTTTAGCTTTAATAGAGAATTGTTCAATAGTTTCAAATATTTGTTTTAAATTAAAAGTAATTTGCAGGGATAAAAAAGGTTTATTTTCACTTGCTTGAGTAATTTTACCAGATACGGGTAAAAAAGAAGATGAAATAAGATAGGAGGAAGAATCATATTCTATTGTTTGATTATTAATTGTAACGAGCTTTTTTCCTTGAATAATTATAAATAATGAAGGTTCATAAATAGTTTGTAGAGTTTGAGTTGTATTTGATGATTTAAAAATATTTACAGAAGGAATTAGTGTATGATTAATCCCTTCTTTTAAAGACTGCATTTGAATTAAATGTAATAAGTTTTCAAATAGATTATCCATTTATAAAAACATACCTCCTGAGATTTCTATTCTCTTTGGGCATTAATCGAATGGCATTCTTCTGATACAATGTTAGCCAATGCAGCACCTATATCATCAGCATAACCTGCTCGACCAAGTGCAGTTTGTGAAGATATGAAGTTATTAACTTGTTTATTCTTTCTAACTGTACCATTGCCAAAATCAGTTTCTATTGCTCCTTTCATCATAGCATAAGCACTAAAACCTGTTAAAATATTAATTATAGTACCACCATCTTTTATAAACGGTAAGAGTTTTTGTGCTAAATGCAAAGCCATACCTCTACCTAATCCTCTACTTGCTCCTGTAATCAATTCTATTTTCATAGTGGGTCTCCTATATTTTAATAGTAGAGTAACAAATTATAGAAGTTAAGTGTTAGATGATTTCTCTTTAATATTTGCCTAATTCTCTAAAATATTAATAATTTGATTGAGATGAATGGTACATTAAGTTAATAAAAAGTGTATGAGAAGCGGATAGTTTTATACTACTCACTTCTTGAATTTTTCTCCTCAATACCACTTAGTCCAAATCTTCTAGCAATCTCTTGTTTGATTCTATCTGGACTTACATTTTGACTTGCTAGTGCTACTAAACAATGATAAAGTAGGTCAGCACCTTCGTAGATGATCTCTTCTGTGTCGTTGTCTTTTACTGCAAAGGTAAATTCTCCAGCTTCCTCTACTATTTTTTTTAACATAGAGTTTTGTTTTCCTTGGAGAAGTTTTGCTGTATATGATTTTGTTGGGTCATCATTTTTCTTTTCAAGGATTGTGTGGTATAGAGTATCTACTATACCATAAGCAGCAGTTGTGTCAACTTCAACTTCACTTGTAGTCTCTCCTGTTTTTAAGTCTGTAAAAAAGCAAGATTTTCTCCCTGTATGACAAGCAACTCCTGCTTGATTTACTTTTAAAAGGATTGTGTCATTGTCACAATCTAGGCTTATAGTTACCACCTCTTGAGTATGATTTGAACTTTCACCTTTCTTCCAAAGTCTTTGTTTGCTTCTACTAAAATAGTGAGCAAAATTTGTTTGAAGTGTTAATTCTAATGCTTCTTTATTCATATATGCAAGCATTAGCACTTCATTTGTTTGGTTGTCTTGGGTGATAACGGGAATAATTCCATCTTGTTTTTCAAAATCTATTGTATCTATGATGTTTGCCATCTATTTCCTCTTAGTTGTTAAAAATTTTATCAAAAATTGATTTTTCTTCTTTTTGAATCTCTTGGTTTTCTATAGTAGTATTTGTGTCGTTTATTGTAGTATTAGTATCAATATTTGTGGTGTTGGTATCACCTCTATCATATTTTATCAATACTAACTCCTCTTCAAGTAAAAATATCTTTTGCTTTTGTGTTGCAATAGTATCTTGGAGTACTTGATTTTCTGCTTTTAAAGTGGAAATTTGGCTCTCTAAGTTTTCAATTTTTTTACTTGAAGATGAGTTTTGTTGTAGAAGTGAATTTGATATTTTATCATAGTCAGTTAATTGGATATATAGAAATACCAATGCTAAGGCTAAGATAAGGATGATTATATATTTTATTTTTTGCATTATATAATAAAGAGAGAAAAATCTCTCTTTTTAAAACTAATTGCTAACAGCAGTAGCTCTTTGTGTATCTTTTGTATCTACCCAAATATTTGGAGTAGAACCACCAGGAGTTAAGAAAATTTTTGCATCTTTGTTTTCTCTAAGTGCATCATTAAATCTTCCTTGTACTTCAATTTGTTGCATATGTAAAAGTTTTGAAGTTAAAGACTCTGCAACCAATTTATTTGCTTTTGATTGTGCAGCAGCTTCAATAGTAACAGCATCTGCTCTACCTTGTGCTTCAATTCTGTTTTTATCAGCTTCCCCTTTTGCTAGAGCCGCTTTCTTTTCAGCTTCTTGCTTCGCTCTTAAAACTTCATATTTTACTCGCTCAGATTCTTGGTTTGCTATTTGTACTCTTTCAATTTGCTCTTTAATTTTAACTGGAAGTACAATCTCTCTTAATTGAACAGACTCAATAGATACAGGTCTTCCTTCTAGTGCTTCAATTTGCGATCTTATACCATTTTCAATTAATACAGCTATCTCATTTCTTTTTGTTGGAAGTTGTTCTGCATTAAATTCACCTACAACATTTCTTACGATATTTCTAACAACTGGATTTACAATTTTATCTTCCCAGCTTAGACCCCACGTAGCTATAGTCATAGGAGCACCTGATGGTAAAAGTTTGTACTGTACAGTAAGTTCAATAGAAACAGGTAACCCTCTTGCATCAAGAATATTAATAGCAGGGTTTACTTTGATACCGCTATCAAATCCACTCATTTGCTCAACTGTCATATAGTTTATAAGTCTTACTTTTGTATCAACAGTTATAACTTTTTGGATAACTGGGATATAAAGGTGAAAACCTGGTTGTAATGGCTCAGTTTCATACTTACCTGTTGTTACTTTTATACCAACTTCCCCTGAGTTAATAATAACAAAAGGTTTTGTGAAAAATAACAATACAGCAAGTATTATAATTCCATAGATGATACCTGATTGTTTATTGAAGTTTTTAAATAAATCAGGAGCTTGAAATGGAGGTTCATAACCACCTCCACCGTTTCCACCACTATTATTGTTGTTTTTATTATCGTTACTACTATTGTTTGTAGAACCACTTTGTTGTTTTTGTCTATTTTTAAAATAGTCATTATCTATTGGCATTATTTATATTCCTCTTTTTTTTGTAAATGGATTGCTATAATATTAAAATCCACTTTATCTTCACTTAATTATATTAGTTAATGTATGTTAAATATTTGTTATATTTTTCATTTTTCCCTGCAACCACATCAAAATATGCTCTTTGGAGCTTTTCTGTGATTGGTCCTCTACTACCACAACCGATAGTTCTAGCATCAACATCTCTTACAGGTGTAACTTCAGCAGCAGTTCCAGTTAAGAAACACTCATCACAAATATATATCTCTTCTCTTGTGATTCTTCTTCTCTCAACTTTAATACCCATATCATTAGCTAAATCTATAATAGTAGATTGTGTAATTGATTTTAGAGCATTGTCACTTGGAGGTGTTACTAAAACACCATTTTCAACCATGAAAAATGCAGCTCCACTAGCTTCTGCAATATACCCTTGATCATCTCTTAAAAGTGCTTCATCATATCCAGCTTCCACAGCTTCATATTTTGCCATTTGTGAATTTAAATAGTTTGCAACTGCTTTTGCTTTTCCCATGCTTGAAGTATTTGGTGTTCTAGTCATTGAAGCAATTTTAAGTCTAATACCTTTTTTTAAACCTTCATCACCAAGATATGCTCCCCATTTCCATGCACTAATTGATACATTTACAGGGGCATCTTTGTGATACAATCCCATAACACCATATCCAAGATATACAAGTGGTCTTATATAAGCACCTTCAAAAAGTTCATTTTCTTGTAACAGTTTTACTTGTGCATTATTTAATTCTTCTACACTGTATGGTACATCCATAAGTGTCATTTTTGAAGAGTTAATAAGTCTTTGTGTGTGTTCTGTTAGTTTAAAAATAGCACATCTACCATCAACTGTTTTGTATGCTTTTGTACCTTCAATTGCACCATTTCCATAGTGTAGTGTATGTGTAAGAACATGTACCTTTGCTTCATCCCAAGGGGTGAGTTCACCATCCATCCATATATATTTTGCTTTATCCATTTATAAATCCTAAATTCAATTAATTAAATAGCAATTATTTTATCTAAAAATAGTTTAAAAACGATATAATAAAAATATGAAAAGATTAACAATAAATGATATAGAAGAGATTTTACACAGTAGAGTAAAGGATGATCAATTTAAGACACTTAAGAGTTTACCAACTCCTGATAGTTTTAAAGATATGCAAAAAGCAACTACTAGAATCATAAAAGCGATACACAATAATGAGACAATCAATGTGGTTGGAGATTACGATGTGGATGGGGTTACTTCAACAGCTATTATGGTAAATTTTTTTACAGCTTTAGGGGTTGAGATAAACTATATTATCCCTAATAGATTTGAACATGGTTATGGATTGAGCCCAAATATACTAGAAGAGATTTATGATGGGATCATTATCACCGTTGATAATGGAATTAGTGCAGTTGAAGCTGCAAATATTTGTAAGCAAAGAGGATTGGATTTAATCATAACAGATCATCACACTGTTGGGTTAGAACTTCCTGATGCATATGCTATTGTAAATCCGAAACAAAGTGATTGTACCTTCCCATTTAAAGATATTTGTGGGGCACAAGTTGCTTGGTATTTGTGTGCAAGTATAAAAAATGGTCTTAATTTTAAATACAACCTTATGGAACTTTTTGACTTACTCTCTTTAGCAATTGTTGCAGATATTATGCCTATGAAAAGTTTAAATCAAACAATGGTAAAAGCGGGGTTAAAAAGTATCCAAAACTCTCAAAGACCTTGTATGGTTGCTTTAAGAAAAAGATATGGACTTGATGTTGTAACAGAGGAGGATATTGGATTTAAAATAGCTCCTCTTATAAATTGTGCAGGGAGAATGTCTGACCCCTCAATTGCTTTAGAGTTTTTACTTTCTTTTGATGAGATTGAAGCAAATAGGCAATTAGATTATCTTATAGAATTAAATGAGATGAGAAAACAAGAACAACTCCAAATTTTCAATGAAGCAAAAGAACAAGTAGATGAAAATGATAAAGTTGTAGTAGTCGCAAGTGAGAGTTGGAATGAGGGTATTATAGGGATAGTTGCTTCAAAATTATGTGAAAAATACAAAAAACCATCAATTGTTTTTAGTGTCAATGAGACAAAAGCAAAAGCCAGTGCTAGAAGTACAGCTCAAGTTAATTTATATGAACTCATTGCTAGCTGTAGTGAAGTTTTAGATGGTTTTGGTGGACATAAACAAGCAGCAGGGCTTAGCTTGCATAAAAGTAAAATAACACAATTTAAAGAGATGTTAAATATAAATATAGAACAACAAATAGTTCTAGAAGAGGATGTTGAGAATAACTCTTTAGGTGAGTTTTGTATCAGCGAAGTTGGTGAAAATATTTATAATATTATAGAATCTTACAGACCATATGGTATTACCAATCCCTATCCAATATTTACTTTTTCAAATATGGAAGTTTTAAATGCAACCAAAATAGGGAAAAATAAAGAGTATACAAAATTAGAAGTATCAAATGGAAATATCTCTATAGAGGTGGTTGTTTTTATAGATTTTGATGAGGTTGCAGTTGGTCAAAAGATAAGTTTTACTGCAAATATATCTAAAAATGAATTTAGAGGTGAAGTGAAATTTAATTTGATGTTTAAAGAATTATTATAATTTAAACCATCTGTAACTAAGTTTTGACTATAATCGTGGATTATTTAAGATTTGTAACTTTAGGAGTATTATATGGATTGGGGCAAGGTAGTTTATATTTTCTTTTCATTGATGAGTTTGACAACAACGGCTGGTTTTTTATATGACCATAATGCAGTAGCGCTATTTATAGCAGCTGGGGTAAATGTAATATCAACAATATTAAAAATTGGGGTGAGAAATTTACTATCTGCTGAGTTATTAGCTAGTTCTTTAGTAGCAGACTTACACCTTATACCTGCATTTATCGTATACACATTTACAAACAATGTAGAACTAGCAGTAGCATTAGCAATTGGTGCAGTTGTGGCAAATCTATTTGCAGTAGCATTAGCATTAATAGAGAGTGCAAAAAGTACAGAGAAGGATGATTATTAATGGATTATAATCCACAGAATATTGAGAAAAAGTGGCAAGAGTTTTGGGCTACTAATAATAGTTTTGAACCATTAGATGAAGATTGCGGTAAAGAGAAAAAATATATATTAAGTATGTTCCCATATCCAAGTGGAAGAATCCATATGGGACATGTTAGAAACTATTGTTTAGGTGATACTTTTGCTAGACATTTTAGAAAAAATGGTTTTAATGTATTACACCCAATTGGTTGGGATAGCTTTGGGATGCCTGCAGAAAATGCAGCGATAAAACATAAACTCCATCCAAAAAAATGGACTTATGAAAATATTGATTATATGAGACAAGAACTTGAAGGTCTTGGATTGTCTTTTTCTAAAACAAGAGAGTTCGCAACTAGTGATGAACTCTATACAAAATGGGAACAAGAGTTTATAATCAAAATGTACGAAGAGGGACTTCTATACCAAAAATCTTCAACAGTAAACTGGTGTGAACCTTGTCATACTGTTTTAGCAAATGAGCAAGTTGAAGAGGGGTGTTGTTGGAGATGTGATACACCAGTTGAACAAAAAGAGATGCCTGGGTATTATGTGGCTATTACAAAATATGCACAAACTCTTTTAGATGACCTTAAAACTTTAGAGGGAAAATGGCCATCACAAGTTTTAACTATGCAAGAAAATTGGATAGGAAGAAGCACAGGGTTAGAGTTTGAATTTAATTTAAGTGATGATACAAAAAAGAAATTAAACAATAATTTTGAAAAATATGAAGTATTTACAACAAGACCAGATACTATCTATGGGGTAACTTACACAGCTTTAGCACCAGAACATGCAATAGTAAAATATATAGTTGAAAACAAACTTTTAAGTGATGAAAAAATAGCACAAATAGAGGCTATGCAAAAAGTAACAGAGAGAGATAGAGCAACGCAAGAAAAGGAAGGATTAGATTTAGAGATAACTGTAATCCATCCATTAACTGGCAAAGAGATTCCAGTATGGGTTGCAAATTTTGTCTTAGCGAGTTATGGTGGAGGAGCTGTTATGGCAGTTCCAGCTCATGACCAAAGAGATTTTGAGTTTGCTAGTAAATATAAACTTGATATCAAAATAGTGATAGATACAAAAATGGGTATTATCAATCTTGAAGAGGCTTTCACAGAAGAGGGAATTTTAGTAGATAGTGATGATTTTACAGATATGCCTAATGTGACTGCTAAAAAAGCTATTATTGAACATTTTGAGAAAAATAATTTAGGTAGAGAAAAAGTTAATTTTAAACTTAGAGATTGGGGAGTTTCACGACAAAGATATTGGGGTGCACCAATTCCATTTGTTCATTGTGATGATTGTGGAATTGTTCCTGAAAAAATTGAAAACTTACCAATAGCATTACCTGAAGATGTTGAGATAACAGGAGAGGGAAACCCTCTGGAAAATCACCCAACATGGAAAAATTGTTCTTGTCCAAAATGTGGTAAAGATGCAAGAAGAGAAACAGATACTTTAGATACTTTTGTGCAATCTTCTTGGTACTTCTTACGATATGCAACAAATCCATCAAAATGGAATGAAGTTGGTATTGATAAAGAAAATTCAAATTATTGGATGGATGTTGATCAATATATTGGTGGGATTGAACATGCTATTTTACACCTTTTATATGCGAGATTTTTTACAAAAGCTTTAAATCAATTAGGATATACAAATAGTGTTGAACCATTTAAAAATCTACTTACACAAGGGATGGTTTTAAAAGATGGTGCAAAGATGTCAAAATCAAAAGGAAATGTTGTAGACCCAGATGCGATAGTATCAAAATATGGAGCTGATACAGCAAGACTATTTATGATGTTTGCTGCACCCCCAACTAAAGAGTTGGAGTGGAATGATAGTGCAGTTGAGGGAGCATTTAGATTTATACGAAGATTTTATGAATCTGTAGGTAAATGTGAAGGTGCTAATGCTTCATTGATTGAGAGAATTGAACATAGCACTTTATCAAAAGATGAAAAAGAAGCTAGAAAAAAAGTATATGAAGCTTTACAAAAAGCTGATGAGGTTATGAATAAAACTTATGCTTTTAACACTCTAATTGCAGCAGCAATGGAAGCTTTAAATGCTTTAAATAAACAAGAAAACTCTACTATTTGGTTAGAGGGGTATTATATATTAACAAATATCTTAGAGCCAATTATTCCTCACACCTGTTGGGAATTAAGTGATATGTTATTTGCAAGAAGCAATTTTGATAAAGTGATTGAAATAAAGCAAGAGGTATTTGTACAAGATACTATTACTCTAGCAATCACTGTAAATGGTAAAAAAAGAGGTGAAATAGAAGTGTCACCTGAAGCTTCTAAAGAGGAAGTCTTATCACTAGCAAAAGAAAATGAAAATACAAAAAAATGGATTGATGGTAAAGAGATAATAAAAGAGATAGTTGTACCAAAAAAATTAGTTAATCTAGTAGTTAAAGGGTAATTGTGAATTTTAAATCTATTATAATCTCATTTGTAATTCTTAACTATTCACTCTTTATGTTAAGTGGTTGTGGATATAAACCATCTTCATATTATGCAAAAAATGAGATTAGTGGGAAAGTATATGTTGACCTTGCGATGGATATTGAAAACTCACAAAATTCTGTTTTAGTAAAAGATGCAATGAATGAGATGGTTTTAAGTAGATTTAATGCACAATTAACACAAAACAAAGAGGAAGCAGATACTCAAGTATTTGTAAAACTTGCAAGTGTATCACATAGTGTAATGGCCTCAGATAATGAAGGGTATGCAAAAACATATAGAGCAAATGTAACTATCTCTGTAATATATCAAAAAAGAGATCAAGAGAAGAAAAATATTTCTGTATCAAACTATTATGATTATAATGTAGAGGCTAACTCTCTTGTATCAGACCAACAAAAACAAGAAGCTGTAAAAAATGCTGCAACAAAAGCTTTAGGAGATCTTTTTTCTAAAATTGCAGTGAATAGTTTTAAGGAGTAGTCATAGCAAATAGTTTATTAGAGTTTTTAGATACAAAAACTCTTTTTTATGACAAGATAGATTATAATATTATCAAACAATCTTGGGAGATTTTAGCTAAATATATAAAACTACCTTATGTAATACATATAATAGGGACAAATGGTAAAGGCTCTACAGGAAGATTTATCGCATCATTTTTAGAGCAACAAAATAAAACAGTGCTTCACTATAGTTCTCCACATATAATTGAATTTAATGAAAGAATCTGGATAAATGGAACTAATAGCAGTGATGATCAGTTAAATTTTGCCCACAAAAAGCTTCAAGAACTACTACCTATAAACTTGATAGAAAAACTTACATATTTCGAATATACTACACTTCTTGGATTATATCTTAGTAATAATTTAGAATTTTTAGTTTTAGAAGCTGGTCTTGGTGGAGAGTTTGATGCAACAAATGTTGTTAGAAATGATTTAACAGTTATCACAACAATTGATCTTGACCATCAAGCATTTTTAGGTGATACTATAGAAAAAATAGCCAGTACAAAACTAAGAAGTTGTGATAACGCTTTTATAATATCTTCTCAGATAAATGATGAAGTGTATGAGATAAAAAATCTACTTTTAAAAGATAAAAAAGAGATTGAGCTGAAAAAATATCCACTCTCTTTGGAAGCTAATAATTTACCACAATATTTACAAAATAATTTGCAAGTAGCTTTAAGTGTGTTGGAGTATTTAAAAATTGATTGCAATAACTATATAATACCTAAACTTTTTGGAAGATTTCAAAAAATAGCAGATAATATTACTATTGATGTTGGACATAATCCTCTTGCCGCAAAAGTAATCGTTCAAGAGCTAAAAAAATCAGATGAAAAGGTTATTTTGATATATAATAGTTACCAAGACAAGGATTATAAAGAGGTTTTGAGAATATTACAACCATTTATAAAAGAGATACAAATTATACAATGTGATGATAAAAGAATGCTCAATATAAAAGAATTAGAGTGCTTTATAAAGAGTTTATGCTTAAATATAAAATATTTTGATATAATGAATATAAGAAGAGATAATCATTATTTAGTATTTGGTTCATTTATTGTGGTTGAAAATTTTTTAAAGGAATTTAATAGTTTATGAAAAGAGACAGATTAGTCATAACAATATCTGATGTAGATAAGTCGCGCTCGTATAATGTTAATAAAATTATAAAGAAAATTATTTTATGGATAATTTTGGTAACATTAGGAATAGTAAGTTTAAGTTTTTTTACAATATCACAATTAGCAACAAGTGTAAATGACCTTTCAAAAGAGAGAGATGCATTAACAAAAGAGAATAGTTTATATAGTGATCAAATTGAAGCAAAAGTGACACAAATACAAGAGTTAGGTGATGAGCTACAAAAAATAGAAGATATTATCGGTATAAATGTTGATGATACAACAGACTTAATACAAAGAGCAACCTTGGCAAAGTTAACTTCTGCTGAAAAAAGTTATATGTTACAAACAATACCAAATAAATGTCCATTGGAAGTATGTACAACAACTTCAAAGTTTGGATGGAGAACAAATCCTGTTACAAATGAAAAACAATACCATAAAGGTATAGATTTAAGAGCTGCCAGAAGAACTCCTGTCCATGTAACAGCAGATGGGGTTATAAGATATGTAGAAGATAAAAATAAAGGTACTTTTGGTAGAGTTATAATTGTATCTCATAACTTTGGATTTGAAACTGTATACGGACACTTGCGATTTGCTGATGTGAAAGTGGGAGATGTTGTAAAAAAAGGGCAAGTGATAGGACGAAGTGGAAATAGTGGAAGAAGTAATGGACCACATCTACACTACGAAGTTATCCATGCAAGTAAAGTTTTAGATCCAAAACATTTTATAGATTGGGATATGAAAAACTATGAGGAAATATTTGAAAAACAAAGGAGGGTAAATTGGGAATCTTTAGTAAAGCTAGTAAGCGATCAGAGCAACAAGATGGCACAACAGTAATCAACAGTGGTACATCATTTAAAGGTATGATTGATACAAAGGGGTCTATTTTTATTGATGGTAGATTTGAAGGTATAATTGTAGCAACACAAGATGTTACAATTGGAAAAAATGGTGAAGTTTTAGGTGAAATTAGATCAAAAGTATTAACAGTAAATGGTCTTATTGATGGTTTATTTGATGTTGAGCAAGTAAATATTTTAGGTTTTGGAAAAGTAATAGGGAAGATGCAATATGATGAGCTATTAATAGAACAAAATGGTGTATTTGAGGGTGAAGGTAAAAAGAGAAACTCTACTTTGACAAGTAAATATAATAAGTTGGAGATTAACGAACATCATATTACACAATAGATGGAAAATATTGATAAAGAACTAAAAACTTTATATGAACAAAAACAACAGCTAGAGAAGCAAATTGAGTTTTTAGAAAATAAAAAACAATCTAGCATAAAAAGTTATATAGTATTAAATGATGCTATATATATAGAAACATCCCATTTATCAAAAAAGCTAATTGAATCTTTGGAACAATTAGCAACCTTTGAAAATCCTCAAATAAAAACTTTACAAGCTTTACGAAAACCAATTTATAATACCCCTAGATATCTTAAAAGTTATGAAAATAAAAATGGTACATTAACTCTTCCGCGAGGTTTAATGAGAGGGGTAATTGAACTTTTTTCCCAAAATAACCTTGATACAACTTATGTTGATAAAAGATTTTATAAAGAGGTTGTGTTTCCTAAAATAACTTATCAATTACGACCAGAACAAAAAAAGGCTATAGAGCAAATATCAAAAAAAGATTTCTCTTTATGTGTTGCACCTCCAGGTTTTGGAAAAACACTTTTAGGTGCTAAAATGATAGAGGTAAGAAATGTAAATACACTGGTAATTGTCAATAAAAATATGTTACTAGATCAATGGATTGAAAGATTTGTAAACTACTTTGGATATTCAAAAAAAGATATTGGATATTTAGGAAAAGGGAAAAATAAATTAAACAACTCTCTTGATGTGGCAACTATGCAAAGCTTGAAAAATAATCTAGAATTAATCAAAAAGTATTCATTTGTTATTGTTGATGAGTGTCACCATATACCAGCACTCACTTTTGAAAAAATTATAAAGCAATTTTGTGGAAAATATATCTTAGGACTGAGTGCAACACCAAATAGAAAAGATGGGATGGAACCACTTATCTATCAACAGTTAGGTTCAATAGCATATGAGGTAAAAAGTAAAAAAGTATTTACAAATAAATTAAAAATAGTAGAAACTGATTTTGTAAGTAATGTGGATAATTTTGCAGACTTAGTAAATGAGATGATAAACGATGAGAAGAGAAATAATGTAATCATAGAACAAATTATCCAATACAAAGATAGAAAAATTTTACTTTTAACTGATAGAATAGAGCATATTGATAATTTAGAATTGATATTAAAATCTCAACAAATACCGCATGTTGCGATTCATGGAAGTTTAAATAAAAATGATCAAAAGATAAATATGGAAAAAGTAAATAATGCCTCTTTAGTAATAGCAACAACTTCTTATTTTGGAGAAGGGATAGATTTTCCTCATCTAAATACTATAATATTTGCAACTCCAATATCTTATTATGGGAGATTGGTTCAATATTTAGGAAGAATAGGAAGAGGAGGGAGTGATTGTTTAGCAATAGATATACTCGATATACAAAATCCTTTTGCCTTAAGTAGCTATAAAAAAAGAAAAGATGGGTACAAACAATTACACTATATAAAGTCTAAATGATTATTATGGTAAAATCAATTAAATATTATAAATTATAAAGGAATAGAGTTGGAATTTAGAAAGAAAAAAAGAGGTCCATTTGGTATTATATTTGGATTATTATTTGTTATTTTATTAGTTGGAGCTGGATATGTATATTTTTCACCTGCTTTTGAACAAAATAAACCACAAATAATCTCTGAGGATAATATATATTGGAATTTAAAATCACCAATAAAAATAGATTTAAAAGATGAGAGTGGAATTAAATATTATAAAGTTATTTTTAGAGATGGTCAAAAAAGTATAGTATTAAATCAAGAGGTATTAAAAAAGGTTGAAAAAAACTTATCAATAGAAGTTTTACCTCCTAAACTAGATATGTTTTATAAAGGTGTTGATACGACTTTAGAGATTGAAGTAGTTGATAATAGTAAATGGAATTTATTAGAGGGAAATAAAGCAGTTAAAATTATAGATATAAAAATTGATACATTAAAACCTGTTGCAAATGTAATTGATAATTCAAGATATATACAAAGAGGTGGAAGTGCTGTAGTTGTTGTGAAGGTAAAAGATGCAAATTTAAAAGAGGCATATATCTCATTTAATGATGAAAAAAGATTTAAACTTATCCCTTATTATAAAGAGGATTATTATGTATCACTTATAGCGTGGCCTATAGATTTTGAAGAGTTTAGTCGTGTGAATTTAATTGCAGTGGATAAAGCAGATAATAAAACAATTACAAAAGTACCTCTGTATATACAAAAGAAAAAAATCAGAGTTGATAATATTACTTTAAGTGAAAATTTCATAAAAAATATAAGTGCAAGTGTACTAGAACAAAGTTTTGAAGAAGTTCCTTCTAGCGCAAAAGATATTTTCTTATACTCAAATAAAGACTTAAGAGCTAAAAACATACAAACTATAGAGCAAACAGTTGATAAATATATGAATAATCAATTTATAGAAAAATATTCAATAAATTCTTTTGATAGGTTAAGAGGTTCAAAAACTGTTGCTGGTTATGGGGAGAGAAGACATTATTACTTAGATGGTGAAAAGATAAATGAAGCATGGCATTTAGGGATAGACTGGGCAAGTGTTAAAAAAGCACCCGTAAGAGTTTCAAATGATGGAACAGTTATTTTTAATGGTTATTTAGGATTGTATGGAAATACAATAATTATTGATCATGGTATGGGATTAGCTACACTTTATGCACATACTAGTTCACAAAGTGTAAAATTAGGTGATCAGGTAGTTACAAATCAAAAAATTGCAAATACAGGTGCCACTGGTGCTGTTTTTGGAGACCATCTTCATTTTGGTACACTAGTACAAGGGGTTGAGGTAAATCCAATAGAGTGGATGGATAAACACTGGATTAAAGTGCGAATTACAGATGTATTATCAAGTGCCAAAAAACTAATAGATGGTAAATAATGAAACAAAGAACTATAAAAAAAGAGGTTGAAATTGTAGGTATAGGACTTCATAAAGGGGTGCCTGTAAAGATGCGACTTGAACCTTTAGGTGATGATATGGGTATAGTTTTTTATAGATCTGATGAGGCTGTATCAATTGAACTAAAACCTGAAAATGTAATAGACACAAAAATGGCAACTGTTATAGGAAAAGATAATGTTGTTATCTCAACAATTGAACATCTTTTATCTGCAATTTATGCCTATGGTATTGATAATTTACGAGTGGTATTAGATAATGATGAGATACCAATACTAGATGGAAGTAGTAGTGGTTTTTGTATGCTACTAGATGAAGTTGGGATTAAAGAGCAAGAGAAAAGTAAAAAAGCGATTCGTGTGAAAAAAGAGGTAGAGGTTCAAATTGATAATAAATTTGTAAAACTAAAACCATCAAATCATATTATATATGATTTCTCTATAGATTTTGATCACCCTGCAATTGGGGAGCAACATTTTAATTTTGATTATTCTGTTGAAGAGTATAAAGAGAATATTAGCCGAGCTAGAACATTTGGATTTTTACATGAAGTACAATATTTAAGAAGTATCGGTTTAGCACAAGGTGGAAGTTTAGATAATGCAATTGTATTAGATGATCAAAAAATAATTAATCCTGAGGGATTAAGATATGATGATGAGTTTGTGAGACACAAAATACTTGATGCAATTGGTGATATGTCGCTGCTTGGTTATACAATGATAGGTGAATATAATGCACACGCAGGAAGTCATCACCTTAATCATCTTTTAACAAAAAAGCTTTTAGAGAGTGAAGAGAATTATGAGATAGTTGATTTAGAAGAGGAAAAAGATCAAGTACAAGCTATCCAAAGAGCATATGCAACTGTAAAATAGTATTTGGAAAATAAATGGCAATCTCAGTAGTAGTTATATCAATCTCATCACCAATTCTTATAGGTATTTATAAAGAAAATATTTTAATAGATACAATCCAAAATGAAGGAAAAACAAGCGATATACTCCCTTGGATATTTGATATGTTATTAGAAAAATACAATATTGAAAATATATATTATGTAAATGGTCCAGGGAGTTATATGGCAATTAAAATATCATATATTTTTTTAAAAACATTATCAATAACAAAAAACATACCATTAAAAGCTGCAAGTGGATTTTTATTTAATGAAAATAGTCCAATCAAAGCATTGGGGAAAAAATACTTTTTTAATGGACAAGATGATAAAATAACTATAGATTTTATAGAAGATTTAGAAGAGTTAAAAGATTTTAAACTCCCAGATGATATATCTAACATATCATTTAGTGAAGATACTTTACCTAATTATCATCTACCAGTTGTGTAAAAAGACTCTAAATAATAAAGTTTAAGGAATAAAATGAAAATAAGCGTACCAGCTACAAGTGCCAATTTAGGTCCAGGTTTTGACACTCTTGGATTAGCACTAAATATTAGGAATGAAGTGGTTATTAAACCAGCAAAATTTCATAGTGTCTCTTTAAAAGGTGAAGGTTCAAATAATCCTAAGTTAAAAGATAATAATATGTTTATCTCAACTTTTAATGATTTTCATCAAAATTTATCAAGTAATAAACAACAGTATAGATTTGAATTTCAAAACTCTGTGCCTCTTTCCCGTGGACTTGGTAGTAGTAGTGCAGTTATAATCAGTGCAATAGCTTCTGCATATGCAATAGAAGGGATTGAGCTTCATGATAAAAAACTTTTAAATTTGGCATTAAGTTATGAATCACATCCTGATAATATTACACCTGCTGTTATGGGTGGATTTACAGTAGCTACAATACATGAAAATGAGGTATATTTTATAAGAAAAGATATACCAAATACATTAAAGGCAGTAGTTGTTATACCAAATAGACCAATATCCACTAATCTTTCAAGAAAAACTTTACCTTATAAATATAGTAAAGAGGATGCAATATTTAATATCTCTCATAGTTCTCTTTTAACAGCTGCTTTTATGAGTGAAGATTGGAGAATGTTAAAAAAAGCCTCAAAAGATAGATTTCATCAATATTATAGAATGAAACAGATGCCTGAGCTTTTTGCGGTACAAAAAGTTGCACTTAGAAATGGTGCTTTGATGAGTACACTTTCTGGCTCTGGTTCAACTTTTTTCAATATGGTATATAATAAAGACGCCTCAAGATTAGTAAAAAAACTAGAAGAGAATTTTCCACATTTTAGAATTTTAGTTTGTGATTTTGATAATAATGGCATCATTGTAGAAGATTAAGGGCAATTTAGATAAAATGTTGAAAATAACGATAAGAACTTGTGTGGTTTGTAGAGAAAAAATTTCACAAAATTTATTAAATAGATTACAATGCAATGAAAAAAAGCTAAGTTTATTCACAGGAATAGGGAGAAGCTTTTATATATGTAATGATTGCCTAAAAGATGAAAAAAAATTAGAAAAATCATTATATAGAGTTTGTAAAAATAAAGATAATTATATCGTACAATTAAGGGAGATATTCGCGAATGGATGACAAAGTTAGGGTTTTTGAAATAGCAGAAGAAGCTGGTTCTACAAGTGCAGAAGTAATAAAAAAAGCAGCAGATTTAGCAATAGTTTTAAAATCACCACAAAGCTCAGTTTCTTTTGAGGAAGCAGAAGAGATAGCAGGATATATAATGACTGGTACAAGTAAGTTATTAAAACCTAAAAAAGAGACTGTAAAAAAGAAAAAAACAGAAGTTAAACAAGAAGAAGCTATTGTTGAAGAAAAACCTCAAGAAGAGAAATCTCAAGAGGTAAAAAAAGAAGAGAAGAAAGTTTCTAAATCTAAAGAGTTACCAAAACGAAAAGAATTGAAAATTGTTCAAAAGAAAAACATTGAAACTGATGAAGAGATAATACCTGAAGTTAAAAAAGAAACTAAACAAGAAGCTCCTGTAGAAGTTAAAGCAGAAGAGAAGCCAAAAGAGATAATTAAAGAAGAAACTCCTGTAGAAGTTAAAGCAGAAGAGAAACCACAAATTGAAGAAGAGAAAAAGAAAACAGGTGGAGACAATGATAAAGTAGTGCTTAAAAAAAGAGGACTTACAATTGTTAAGAAGAAAAAACCTGTAATATCTCATGCTCCAACTACACCTCAATCTAAAAAACAAAAAATGGCATCTATGAGTGAATTATTTGGTGCAGGTCCTGATTTAAAAGAGGAATACTCATCAAAACCAAAAAAAGTAAAAGCTAAAACAGCAGCTAAAGCTCATGAACATGGAAAAAAACTGATTGTAGAAGCAGATAGAACAGAATTCAAAGAACCAGATGAATCATTAATGGGTGAAGAGGTTGTTTTACTTGATATGGGACTTATGGAAACTTCAAAATTTTTACAAGAAACTCCTAAGCCAAAAAATATAAGAACTACTAAACCTAGTGCTTTTGGGAATCAACCAAGAGGTATTAAAAGAGGGAAGAAAAAGAAAAAGTACAAAAAAGCAGTTGAAGAGGTAGAGATTACAGAAGTAACAATACCAGAAGAGTGTAGAGTTTATGAATTTGCTGAAAAAATTGGTAAAACTGCTGGTGATGTAATTGGTAAACTTTTCATGCTTGGTATGATGGTTACAAAAAATGACTTTTTAGGAAATGATGAGATAGAGATACTTGGTGAAGAGTATGGTATTGATATTACTATTAAAGATGAACTAGAAGATGTAAATTATGTTGAAGATTATCATGATGATGAAGTAGATACATCAAACTATGTTTCAAGACCTCCTGTTGTAACAATTATGGGACATGTTGATCATGGTAAAACTTCACTTTTAGATAAAATTAGAAGTAGTAGAGTAGCAGCTGGTGAAGCAGGTGGAATTACACAACATATTAGTGCATATACTATAAATAAAAATGGTCAAGATATCACTTTTGTAGATACTCCAGGACATGAAGCATTTAGTGCAATGAGGGTAAGAGGAGCGAGTGTTACTGATGTTATTATTTTAGTAGTCGCTGCAGATGATGGTGTAAAACCTCAAACTATAGAATCTATAAAAGCTGCAAAAGCAAGTGGTGCTCCAATTATAGTTGCAGTAAATAAAATGGATAAAGAAACAGCTAATATGGATATGGTAAAAGCTGGTATGGCAGAGCAAGAGATGACACCTGCTGATTGGGGTGGAGAGTATGAGTTTATCCCTGTTTCAGCACACACTGGTGATGGGATTGAAGATTTACTAGAAAATATTCTAATCCAATCTGAACTTCTTGAGCTTCAAGCAGATCCAGATGCTTTAGCAAAAGCGACTGTAATAGAGTCTTTACAGGTAAAAGGTAGAGGTCCAGTTGCAACAGTTATTGTACAAAGTGGTACACTTAAAGTTGGTGATAATGTGGTTGCTGATACAACATTTGGTAGAGTTAAAGCTTTACTTGATGATCAAGGAAAACCAGTTAAAGAATTAGGGCTTAGTAGAACAGGTCAAGTTGTAGGATTGAATGATGTTCCTCCAACTGGTTCTCATCTAGTTGCACAAAATAGTGCTTCTGAAGCGAAAGATATTGCAACAACAAGAGCTGAACATGCTAGAGCAAAAGAGTTAAGTGCTTCTACAAAAGTGAGTTTAGATGAGATGGCAGCACTTATTGCTGAGGGTAAAATTAAAGCATTACCAGTTATTTTAAAAGCTGATGCAGGTGGTAGTTTAGAAGCTATAAAAGCTAGTTTAGAAACAATTAAAAATGATGAAGTAAAAGTAAAAATTATCTCTGCAGGTGTTGGTGGTATAACAGAAGCTGATGTTGCTATGGCAAGTGCAAGTGATGATTGTATTATTCTTGGATTTAATGTAAGACCTACAGGTAGTGTAAAAACAAAAGCAAAAGCTGAAGGTGTTGAGATAAAAACATATAGTATTATTTATGCACTTTTAGATGATATTAAATCTACACTTTCAGGTATGATGAGTAGTATTGTTATTGAAGAAAATACAGGGCAAGCAAATGTTCTTGATACATTTGTTGTACCAAAAGTTGGAACTGTTGCAGGATGTAAAGTAACTGATGGTAAAGTTGTACGAGGTGGATTAGCAAGAATCATTAGAGAAGGTGTTGTTGTTTACACAGGTGCAATTAAATCTCTAAAACGATTTAAAGATGATGTTAAAGAGGTATCTAATGGTTATGAGTGTGGTATTATCTTTGAAAGTTATAATGATATCAGAGTAGATGACTACATAGAAACATTTATAGAGCACAAAGAAGAACAAACAATAGATTAAGAAAAAGTGCATAGATGCACAATCTTTCACAAAACTCTGTATTTGAGGTACTAAAGTACATCTTCATACAGAGTTTTGCAAAATCTTATACATCTATGAACTTTTTTAGATGATAAATAATGGAAAGAATATGAAAGAAAAAAGTATAAACTTACAACGAACTCAATCACTTTTGATGGAGCTTATCCCTGAAGCACTTAGTAGTTTAAATGATCCATATGTTAAATCTTTAGCTATTACTGATGTTGATTGTAAAAATGGTAAATATGATGCAAAAGTATATTTTGATGGAACCGATTTTGACAATGCAGAACTTAAAGTTATCAGAGCAACTTTAAGAAAAGTGAATGGTAGATTAAAATCATATATTCTTAATGCAACAGGCTGGTACAAATGTCCAAACTTTGAGTTTATTAAAGACGAGGATATAGAAAAAAGTAAAAGATTAGAAGATTTATTTGTTCAAATAGCTACCAAAAAAGAAGAGAAAAAAGATTCAAAGGAAGAGAACTAAGTTATGGAACAAGAATTAGAAGAATCTATAAAATTAGCCGTAGAGGGGTGTGGTGTAGACCTTTATGATATTGCTATAGCAAAAGAGCATAAAATGAATATACTAAGAGTTTATATCACTTCAAAAGATGGTGTGAATCTTGATCAATGTGCTCATGTAAGTAGAATGATATCGCCACTTTTAGATATCCATGAACCAATGAATGGGAAGTATAATTTAGAAGTAAGTTCTCCAGGTATTGAGAGAAAATTAAAAACACTATATCATTTTCAGTGCTCAATTGGGAGTGATGTGAAGATTAAAGAGTATTCTAGTAAAGTTACTAAAGGGAAACTTTTAGAAGCTACAGAAGATGGTCTAATCGTTATAGAAGACTTGGATAAAAATAGAGTTAAGATAAAATTTGATGATATATTATCAGCTGCTACATATTATGACTGGAATAAATAAAAAATAGAAGAAAACTAAATATCTAATATTTATTTTCAATGAGGTAAAAATGAAAATTTTAATAGTTGAAGATGATGAAAATATTCTCTCTTTGTTGAAAAGAGGTTTTGAAGAAGAGGGTTATATAATAGATAGCTCAAGTGATGGAGAGGAAGCAGAATATCTTATAACAACAAATAGTTATGATATTATAATTCTTGACTGGATGCTTCCGAGTAAAAATGGGATTGAGATACTTAAATCAATTAGAGAAAAAAATATTACTACTCCTGTTATTATGCTTACTGCAAAAGATGAGATTGACAATAGAGTTTTAGGACTTACAAGTGGTGCAGATGACTATATGTGTAAACCTTTTAGTTTTAAAGAGTTGCAAGCAAGAGCAACAGCACTTTATAGAAGATCAATCTCTTTAAATACAAATATTATACAAATAAAAGATCTGACCATTGATATTGATGCAAAAAATGTAAAAAAAGATGATGTAGATATACTTTTAACCCAAAAAGAGTATGAACTTTTACTATTTTTAATAAAAAATAAAAATAGAACAGTTTCAAATAGTATGATAGAAGAGCAACTTTGGAGTAATGAAGAGTATATAAATAGTAATGTGATACAAGTTACTATTTATAATTTAAGAAAAAAAATATCAAAAGATTTTATTAAAAGTTCAAGAGGACTAGGGTATAAAATTGAGGTTTAAAAGTTTAAAAACAAAAGTACTATTTTGGTTTGGGGCTGCAACTTTACTAGTACTTATCTTATTCAATGTTGCAATTTATCACTTTTTAGAACAAAATACAAGATTAAGTATTCAAAATAAACTTTATAATAAAGCTGTATTTATCAATGATAGTATTAAAGCAAAAAAATCAGTAAAAGAGCTGTTGGAAAACAAAGAGTTAGAGTCATTTGATGTGGCAATTATAAAAGAGGATAAGATTATATTTAAAAAAGGGGATATAGCTTTTGAGCCATTATTACCGTTTTTAAAAGATAAAAAGTCATTTTTTGTTTTTAATCAAGGGGATGTTTTAAATGGATTATATATATTTAAAATTACAGAACCTTTTGAGGGTGCAATTTTTTTCCTTGAACAAAATATAAACAAAGAGATAGATAAAGATAGCCAAAAAATAAAAGAGGTATTGATAGTTTTAGAGCCAATCTTATTCTTTTTATTAATATTTATTGCAAGTAAACTTACAGATAAAATTTTAAGATCCATAAAAAATATTACACAAACTGCAAATACAATTTATGTAACAGACTTATCTCAACAGATACCACAACCAAAATATGATGATGAGATAAAAGATTTAGTTGATTCATTTAATAAAATGATTCAAAGACTAAAGAGTGGAGTTGAACTATTAGAGCAATTTAATAGTGATGTTTCCCATGAGCTAAAAACACCGCTCACTGTTATCAAAGGGGAGATAGAGATAACCTTAAATAAAGTAAGAGAACCAGAGTATTATATGAGAAGTTTAGAAACAATTAAAAGTGAGACGAATCAGATTCAAACTATAGTAGATAATCTTTTGATGTTGACAAAATATACAAAAGAAAATATAGAGCAAACTTTTACTAGTTGTAGTTTGGATTCTATTTTATTGGAAACGATCAATAAATATAATAAACAATTACAAGATAAAAATATTAAATTACATCTGAAAAAGTTTGAATCTATAACATTAGAGGGAAATGCACTTTTATTAACAACAATATTTTCAAATCTAATAGACAATGCTATTAAATATACACCTAATAATAAAAATATATTTATCTCTCTTTATATGCAAAAAGAAAAAATCCATTTTTTGATTCAAGATGAGGGGATAGGTATAAATAAAGAGCAATTAGAGAAAGTAATGGATAGATTTTATAGAGTGGAAGAATCTAGAAATAAAAAAATAAAAGGTTTTGGTTTAGG
The DNA here is from genome assembly GCA_965140475.1 of Arcobacteraceae bacterium. Classification (GTDB taxonomy): domain Bacteria; phylum Campylobacterota; class Campylobacteria; order Campylobacterales; family Arcobacteraceae; genus JAIOSF01. Next base: position 22,115 of record OZ223243.1, on the reverse strand, counting down.
TTTAAGTATTGTTAAAAACAGTGTAGAGTTACATAGAGCAACTATAACAATTGAATCAGATATAAATATTGGAACAAAAGTAGAGATTATTTTTTAAAGTTTTTGTAGTTCAATCTATTATTTCATTTTCATTTCATTTTCATTCATTACAATTAGGTACGAAATTTAACAAGAGATATAATAAAAAAGAGTTGTTCTCCTTTTGCAACTCTTTTACAATTCAACCAAAATTTGCTACACTACAAACTAATAAATCAAAAAGAATACAATTAATGAATAATAAAAAGTTTATGCAATTAGCTATAGATAAAGCTTGGAAATATCAGTTTTTAACATATCCAAATCCTGCTGTTGGTGCAACAGTAGTCAAAGATGGAAAAGTATTATCCGTAGAGGCACATCAAAAAGCAGGAATGCCTCATGCAGAAGTGTTAGCACTAAAAGTTGCATATCTTACACAATATAAAGATTCACCTCTGCAAAAATTAGAAACATCATTAGATATTCATAACTATTTAATAAAAAATCATAAAGATTTTTTTAAAGATTGTGAGATATATGTCACACTAGAACCTTGTAATCACATGGGAAAAACACCCGCTTGTGCAATGTTATTAGAAGCAATAGGGGTAAAAAAAGTTATTATAGGAACAATGGATTGTAATAGCGAGGCTACTGGGGGATTACAAAGACTACAAGATGCAAATATTGAAACAGAAGTTGGTGTTTGTAAAGATGAAAGTGATAAGTTACTTTACCCTTTTAAAAAATGGCAAAAAGAGAGTTTTGTTTTTTTTAAATTAGCAATGAGAGCAGATGGAACAGTGACGGGTGGATATATAACGACACAAGATTCTTTAAAATTAGTACATGAGATAAGAAATAATCTAGATTTATTAGTTATAGGTGGAGAAACAGTAAGGACAGATAGACCAACTTTGGATTCACGATTTGCAACAACCAATAATCCTCCAGATATTTTAATATATTCAAAGAGAGATGATTTTGATAAAACAATACCACTATTTTCAATTGCTAATAGAGATGTATCAGTTTCTAATACTTTAAAAACAATAACAGATAAAAAATTTGTAATGATTGAGGGGGGATATAATCTTTTAGAAAGTATAAATACTCAGTTAGATTATCTTGTGATATTTCTCTCAAAAAAAGTAAAAAAGAATAAAAAAATAGATATAACAAAGTTTGGATTTAAAGAAGTGTATAGATATAAAATTAATGAAGATGATACTGTAATATTTCTAAAAAAATAAGAATCATTATAAGATAAACTTAAAAATAAAATTTAAACTATTTTAAACATCATTTTAGATAAAATCTTCACTATTTATAAAAAATTATATAAGGTAGATATTTGGAAAAATATTATTATGAACTGCAAATACAACCAAGTTTGTATTATGAATTGTTCTTAGATTTAGCAACAAGCTTAACTCAAGAGGCTATTGAGGAATATGACGGGACAATTATCGTACGAAGTGAAGATACATTGGACGATATAGAAGCTGGTATTATTGCATTTGCAAAAGAATTAAGTTTAGCATTTGATACTCACATTGAGTGTAAAACAACTTTAACAAAAAAAGAAAATATTGATTGGATAGCAGCATATCAACAAAGTGTTCAGCCTATCGAGGTTGGAGAGTTTTATATCCATCCAAGTTGGTGTGATAAACAAGATGGTAAAATCAATATTATTATAGACCCAACTTTAGCATTTGGTTCAGGGCATCATGAAACTACAAATAGATGTCTTAAAGCTGTAGAAAAATATGTTACAAAAAATATGAGTGTATGTGATGTTGGAAGTGGAAGTGGTATTTTAGGTATTGCAGCTTCTAAACTAGGGGCAATAGTTGATATTTGTGATACAGATATAGTAGCTGTTGAAGATGCAAAGAAAAACTTTTCCCAAAATAATGTTGAAGTAAATAACTATTGGGAAGGCTCAGCAAATAGCACATCAACAACTTATGATTTAGTTATTGCAAATATTGTAGCTGATGTTTTAGTGATGATTGCAAAAGATTTAGTGAAAATAACGAAAGAAAATGGGATTATTATACTATCAGGTATAATGGAACAACATAAACAAAAAGTGATAAATAAATTTAGCAAAAGTTGCGAAATTATAGAAGAGTTACAAGAAAATGAATGGGTAACACTTGTAATTAAAAAGTTAGTAAATTAAAGGAAAGAAATGAATAACCAGCAGAACAATAATAATGACAATAATAACAATAATCCAAATGGTTTTTTTGATAAAAACCCAATAATAGTTTTTGTAATATTTTCAATCGTAACAATTATGGCTTTTAAAAGCTTTTTTCCATCTGAGGATATGAGTGTTAGTAATGGTCAGCCAGTTTATGGTCAAAGTGTAAATAAAAATGTTGCATACTCTGAGATTAAAAAACTTATAGCTAACGGTGAGATAGAGTATGTTGGTATCGGTGATACTAATATAAAAGCTATCTCAAAACCATCAGGTGGAAAAGTTACTACATATAAAGCAAGAAAAGTAGGAAATGATGATACTTTAGTACCAACATTAGAAAAAATGGGTATTGAGTATGGTGGTGTTAATGAGCAAAACCTTTTAGCTGATATGTTATTTGGTTGGGTTTTACCACTATTTATATTTTTTGCAATCTGGATGTTTTTAGCTAAAAGAATGTCAAAGTCACTTGGTGGTGGAGCTGGTGGTATTTTAGGTATGGGTGGCGCTAAAAAGATGATAAATAGTGAAAAACCTAAAGTTACCTTTGATGATATGGCTGGAAATAAAGAAGCTAAAGAGGAAGTAACTGAGATTGTTGAGTTTTTAAGAAATCCAGATAGATATGTAAATCTTGGTGCTCAAATACCAAAAGGTGTTCTTCTTGTAGGACCTCCAGGAACTGGTAAAACACTTTTAGCAAAAGCAGTTGCTGGTGAAGCAGATGTTGAGTTTTTAAGTGTTACAGGTTCTAGTTTTATAGAGATGTTTGTTGGGGTTGGTGCTTCTAGAGTAAGAGATCTTTTTGAACAAGCTAAAAAAGTTGCTCCTGCTATTATTTTTATTGATGAGATTGATGCTATTGGTAAAAGTCGTGCTAGTGCTGGAAACATGGGAGGAAATGATGAGCGAGAGCAAACATTAAATCAGCTTCTAGCAGAGATGGATGGATTTTCTAGTGCTGGTGCTCCTGTTATTGTATTAGCAGCAACTAATAGACCAGAAGTTCTTGATCCAGCACTTTTAAGACCAGGAAGATTTGATAGACAAGTTTTAGTTGATAAGCCAGATTTAGAAGGACGAATAGAAATTTTAAATGTACATATTAAAGATGTGAAAATAGCTAAGGATGTAGATTTAAGAGAGATAGCAGTTATGACTGCAGGTCTAGCAGGGGCAGATTTAGCAAATGTTATTAATGAAGCTGCACTTCTAGCTGGGCGTGCTGAAGATACTGAAGTAAGATCGGAACACTTTAAAGAAGCAGTAGAGAGACAAATTGCAGGACTAGAAAAGAAAAGTAGAAGAATCTCTCCAAAAGAGAGAGAGATTGTAGCTTATCATGAGTCAGGTCATGCAATTATTGCTGAGATTACAAAAGGTGCAAAAAAAGTAAATAAAGTATCTATAGTTCCAAGGGGATTAGCAGCACTTGGATATACACTGAATACTCCTGAAGAGAATAAATATCTAATGCAAAAACATGAATTAGTTGCTGAGGTTGATACACTTTTAGGTGGACGAGCAGCTGAAGAGGTATTTATAGGTGAGATTAGTACTGGTGCTGGTAATGACCTTGATAGAGCAACAGATATTATAAAATCTATGGCTACAATTTATGGAATGAGTGATATAGAGATAGCGGGACTTATGGTATTACATAAGCAAAACAACCAGTTTTTAGGTGGTGGACAATCAAATAAAGACTATAGTGATGAGATGGCACATAAGCTTGATGACTATATTAAAAAAACACTAGAAGCAAGATATCGAGCAGTAATTGAAATACTAAAAGAAAACAGTGCAGCGATGGAACAGATGACAGCTGAATTGTTAGATAAAGAGGTTATCTCTGGAAAAAGAGTTCAAGAAATAATCACTGAAAATGGTGGTGAAGTATATAAAGGTGAAGAGCTTCATGATGATGAAGATTTAAAACACGATAACGGTAAAGATGATGAATAGTATAAGCTTTATATCAAATAGAGGTGTGAAGCCTATAATTGTTCTAATTACACTAACTATTATTTTTAGTATAATTTCAGATTTTTTTGGAGGGCTATTTTTTCTACTAACTTTATTTTCATTTTATGTTTTTAGAGATACAAAAAGATATATTTTTGAAAATAGTGATAGTGTTTTATCACCTGTTGATGGAAAAGTAATTGCTATTGATAGGGTTGATGATAAGGTAAAAGTATATTGTAAGGTCTCTCTTTGTGATAATCATACAGTAAGAGCACCATTTAGCGGTGAAGTTAAAGTCAAAAAATATCATAAAGGCTTAAATTTAGATCCAAATACACTAAAAGCAAAAACTTTGAATGAACAAATTAGCTATAAGTTTATTTCAGATAATAAAAAAGAGTATTTAAAATTAAAGTTAATAAGTGGTTTTTTTAATATTGGTATTGAAAAAACTGAGAATAAAACTCTTTTACAAGGAGATGCTATATCATTTTTTATAGATGGAATTGCTGTAATTACTGTAAGTAAAGAGAGTGAACTATTAGTTCAAATAGGGGATAAAATATCTTCTGGACAATCTATTCTATATAAAAAATAATCTGATTTTATTTTAAAAAAGTGGCGCGGTTGACGAGACTCGAACTCGCGGCCCCCTGCGTGACAGGCAGGTATTCTAACCAACTGAACTACAACCGCACACCAAAATACATTGAAGTATTTAAAAAAGAAATTGATTCTTAAAAAACTTTACACAAAGTAAGCTTTTCAAACTCATGGTGGTCGATATAAGACTCGAACTTATGACATCTACCTTGTAAGGGTAGCGCTCTACCAACTGAGCTAATCGACCTAAAAATTGTTGGTGACCCCTAGGAGACTCGAACTCCTGTAACATGGATGAAAACCATGGATCCTAACCACTAGACGAAGGGGCCAACAATTAATAACAACATAAATGTTTAATTTTGAATTAGAATAACTCACAATTAAAAATTACGAATGGTGACCCGTGATGGATTCGAACCATCGGCCACCTCCTTAAAAGGGAGATGCTCTACCGGCTGAGCTAACGGGTCATAAAAAAAGTGGCGCGGTTGACGAGACTCGAACTCGCGGCCCCCTGCGTGACAGGCAGGTATTCTAACCAACTGAACTACAACCGCACTTTTTATATAAATTATTTTAAATGTTGGTGACCCCTAGGAGACTCGAACTCCTGTAACATGGATGAAAACCATGGATCCTAACCACTAGACGAAGGGGCCAACATTAAAAAAATTGTTCTTTGTTAAACTGTACTTTTAGTACACTTTATCAAATTCATGGTGGTCGATATAAGACTCGAACTTATGACATCTACCTTGTAAGGGTAGCGCTCTACCAACTGAGCTAATCGACCAAATTTAACATATGGTGACCCGTGATGGATTCGAACCATCGGCCACCTCCTTAAAAGGGAGATGCTCTACCGGCTGAGCTAACGGGTCATATTTGTTAAATGGAGTGGAATTATAGTGAATTTTATTTTTTTTGTCAAGAGTTTTTTGACAAAATTTTGAAAATTGTATTTAAGGCTGTTTTCGCTGCTTGAATTTGTATCTCATTTCTGTTGCCATTAAAATTATATATTTTTATATCTCTACTGTCATCAGTTCCCATTATACCTATTGCAACAGTACCAACGGGTTTATTTTTTGTGCCACCTGATGGACCAGCTACTCCACTAATAGCTATGGCATAATTTGCATTAAATTTTTTTAATGCACCTATACACATTTGCTCTACAACTTCACAACTTACAACCCCATATTCAATCATTGTCTCTTTTTTAACATCTAGTTCTTGCTCTTTTATCTCATTGCAATATGTAACAATTGAACCTTTAAATATTGAAGATGAACCAGAGTTTTGTGTTATATATGTAGCAACGAGTCCACCTGTACAACTTTCAGCACAAGTAATAGTTTGATTTTTTTCAATTAGGAGGTTTTGTAAATCTAACATTTTAGATTGGTTAAATATATTGTTAAACATTTAAACACCTTTTAAATCTTATTTGGATACACTTTAGCCTATTTTAAATTACAGGATTATTAAAAATTATGTCACAAGATACACAATCAATAGATTATAAAAATACCTTACAATTACCAACTACAAGTTTCCCAATGAGAGGAAGCTTACCACATAATGAGCCAAAGCAATACAAACTTTGGGATGATGAAAAAGTATATGAGAAGATGAAAGAGAACAGAGTAGGCTGTGAAACTTTTACTCTTCATGATGGACCTCCTTATGCAAATGGTAATACACATATTGGTCATGCGCTTAATAAAGTGCTTAAAGATATTATTGTTAAATACCATTATTTTGATGGGAAATCAACAAGATACACTCCGGGTTGGGATTGTCATGGTTTACCAATTGAGCAAAAAGTTGAAGAGAAGATTGGTGGAAAAAAGAAAAAAGAGTTACCAAAATCAAAATTAAGAGAACTTTGTCGAAACCATGCTTCTAAATTTATCGATATTCAAAGAGATGAGTTTAAAGCTTTAGGTGTAATTGGTGATTGGGAAAATCCATATTTAACAATGGATTTTAAATTTGAAGCAAATATTTATAGAGAACTGATAGCTATTGCAAAACAAGGACTTTTAATTCAAAGAAGCAAACCTGTTTATTGGTCTTGGGCAGCGCAAACAGCTTTAGCTGAAGCAGAAGTTGAATATGAGGATAAAGTGAGCCCATCTATTTATGTAGCATTTAAGTTACAAGATAAAGATGAAAGTGTAATTATCTGGACAACTACACCTTGGACACTTCCTGCAAATACTGGAATTGCTCTTAATGGTGAAGAGACTTATGTAAAAACAACTGATGGTTTTATAGTTGCAAAAAAACTGTATAATTTTTGTATTGAAAATGAGATTGTAAAGGTGAAGTTGTTGAAGATATTGATCCAAAAACTTTAGAAAATAGTTTTGCAATCAATCCATTAAATGGAAGAACATCTACAATCGTTTTAGGTGATCATGTATTAATGGATAGTGGTACTGGTGCAGTGCATACAGCACCAGGTCACGGTGAAGATGATTATAAAGTTGGTTTAAAATATGGGCTTGAAGTTATTATGCCAGTTGGTGCAAATGGTGCTTATGATAATACAATAGTGCGAGAGAATTTATTACCAAATCCAGAAGAATTTTTAAATGTAAATGTATTTCAAGCAAATGAGAGAATTTTAGAACTTTTAGGTGATGCATTGATACAAAGAGTTGATATAACTCACTCTTACCCTCATTGTTGGAGAACACATAAGCCAGTTATTTTTAGAGCTACCAAACAATGGTTTATAGCTATGGATGAGCCTTATGGGAAAAAAGGGAAGACATTAAGAAAGAATGCTTTAGATGCTATAGAAGATGTTGAATTTTTTCCAGCACATGGTAAAAATAGATTAAAAACTATGGTAGAGGGGCGACCTGATTGGTGTATCTCAAGACAAAGAGATTGGGGAGTTCCAATTGCATTTTTTAGAAACAAACTTACTGATGAGATAGTGTATGATGAGAGAGTTTTAAATTATGTTGCGATGATTTTTGAAACTCATGGTGCAGATGCTTGGTATGATATGGAGATTAAAGATTTATTATTCCCAGGAAGTGGACTCAATCCTGATGATTTAGAAAAAACTATGGATATTCTTGATGTTTGGTTTGATAGTGGTTCTACACAAAATGCAGTTTTAAGAAGTGGAAATTATGATGCAGGAACATATCCAGCAGATATGTATCTTGAAGGGAGTGACCAACATAGAGGTTGGTTCCAATCTTCACTTTTAACCTCTTTGGCTTCAAGTGAGGTAACACCTTATAAATCTATCCTTACACATGGATTTACTGTGGATGCTAAGGGTGAAAAGATGTCAAAATCTAAAGGGAATGTAGTAGCTCCTGATAAGGTTTTAAAAGAGTATGGTTCTGAGATCTTAAGAATGTGGGTTGCTATGTCTGATTATCAAAGTGACCTTAAAATATCAGATGGTATTTTAAAGCAGATGGCAGAGCAATATAGAAAAATAAGAAATACAGGAAAAATTTTACTAGGAAATGTAAATGACTTAGAAGAACTTGCACCAATAGAGACTATGAGTGAAGTAGATTTATGGATTTTAGATAAAGCACAAAAAGTATTTGTTGAAGTTGATGAGAGTTTTAGAGAGTATGATTATAGTCGTGGTTTAAATAGATTAAATCACTTCTTAGTGGCTGAGTTATCAAATGTATATATTGATGTGTGTAAAGATAAGATGTATTGTGATGGAAAAGACTCAGTAACAAGAGTTGCAAGTGCTACTGCTATGGCAATGATTGCTAAAGCATTTATCACTACATTAGCTCCTGTTCTTACATATACTATGGATGAATTAATTCAACATGCACCAAAAGTTATCACTGATGGTGTGACATCTATTTTTGATATGAAAAAATATTATTTACCTGAAGTTAAAATAAATCTTAATGAAATACATTTATTAGAAGCAAAAAGTAAATTTGCAGAAATAAAAGATAAACTTAACAAAGAGAAAGTTATAAAATCAACTTTAGAGTTAGTTATCTATACAAATAGTGAAGATGTATTATCAATGGATAGTACTTTAGCTGAAGACTGGTTTGTTGTGAGTAAAATAATTTCAGATAAACAAGAAGATAATTTAGGTTATTTTGAAGTTGATGGAAAAACTTTTGAAGTATATAAAGCAAGTGAATATAAATGTCCTAGATGTTGGAAGTTTAGAGCATCAACTGAAGAGGCTTTATGTGAAAGATGTGACGGGGTTGTAAACTCTTAAATGGAGCAACCAGTTACAATAGAATTTGTATTTCAAACAATAGGTGTAATACTAGCTATTACAGCTATAGGGATAATATTAGTAAAATATAAAAGTAAAAAATAAAAGGATTTTTGATGAGTATGCCATTTACAGATGAAGATTTACAACAACCTGTAAGTAATATCATTCAAAACAAAATTGCACCAATGTTGGCTAAAGATGGTGGAGCAATTGCATTACTTAAAATAAATAATGGTAAAATATATGTACAGTTACAGGGTGCATGTGTAGGGTGTGCTGCAAGTGGGAGTACACTAAAGTTTATAGTTGAAAAAGAGTTAAAAGAAGCTATACACCCTGATTTAGAAATAGTAAATGTACCTCAAGGTATGGAAGAAGAGATAAAATGATAAATGTAGAAAAATTATTAAAACAAGCTCATTCATATTTTAGTGCAAAAGAGTATGACAAAGCATTATTTTTATATTCACAAGTGTCATCAACACAACCAAAAAATATAGAGTATCAGATTTATTGTCTTTTGTGTGATGTGGGATTTGAAAATGATAAAAAAGCACAAAACTTATTTGACTATTTTATAGTTACAAAAGATGATAAGTTTAAAGAAGCAGTCACTTATGTACAAGATGTTATTACAGCATATGATGGTGATAATGAAAAGATGATGGGTCTATTAAAAGATATGTCTCATGTAAATGTAGAAGCATTAGATGCGATAGAATATAAAGATTTTCAAGAGTTAGTATTAAGTCGTGGTTCATTTAGAGAAGCGTATCAAGATATTATGTTTAGTACAAAAGTTGCGATTACTTCAAAAGATGATCTGATTGATTTTATAGATAAACTTATTGAAAATAACTTTAGTAATACAGCTTATACATATTTAGATGGGTTTAATGAATTTTTCTCTTATGATGAGGAGCTTACAGCACTATATAAAAAACTAGAGAGAAAAAATATTGAAAATAACCAATAGGGATAGAGTATTTACAGACAATTCAAATGAGGCTACAAGTGAAGTTACTTTTGTAACTTCAAAACAAAATGAAAATTTTGTTCAAAGTGCAAAAGAAAATGGATGTACACAGTTTATAAAAAGTAGTGAGTTAAAAAACTATTTTGATTTTTCTACTATAAAAGTTGTTGGTATTACAGGTACTAATGGAAAAACTACAACAGCAGCAGCTATTTATTCTATTCTTTTAGATTTAGGATATAAAGTTGCTTTACAAGGTACTCGTGGATTTTTTATCAATGATGAAAAAATTGAAGATTATAGTTTAACTACACCAGTTCAAATATCAAATTTTCTCCATATACAACAAGCTTTAGAAAATGGTTGTGATTTTTTTGTGATGGAAGTAAGTTCTCATGCTATAGAGCAAAATAGGATTGAAGGTCTTGATTTTGCTTTGAAAATCCATACAAATATTACTCAAGATCATCTTGATTATCATAAAACTATAGAAGAATATATCAATGTAAAAAATAGCTTTTTTTCTGATGAGAGTATGAAGCTTATAAATAAAGATGATAAAAATATCAAGTTTAATATGAAAAATACCTTTGCTTATGGAGCTGAGAATCCAGCAACTTACAAAGTAACTGCATATAGTTTAAAAAATGGAATACATGTAGCGTTGCAACATTTTGCAAATATGGTTCATTTTAGCTCCCCTATGATGGGTTTATTTAATGTATATAATTTAACAGCAGCAATTGCTAGTGTGAATCTTTTGACAAAAAAACCACTTCAAGAGATTTGCGATGTGGTTGAGTATTTTGGTGGAGTTGCTGGGCGAATGGAAGTTGTCTCAACTGAGCCTTTGATAGTGGTAGATTTTGCCCATACCCATGATGGTATGAAAGAGGTTTTTAATAGTTTTCAAGAGTATGATATTATAAGTGTTTTTGGTGCAGGTGGAGATAGAGATAGAACTAAAAGACCTATCATGGGGAAAATGGCAGAACAGTTTAGTAAAGAGATAGTTATAACAGCCGATAATCCAAGATTTGAAGACCCTGATACTATTTGTGAAGATATCCTAAAAGGGATTAAAAACAAAAATAATGTAACAGTAGAGATTAATAGAAAAGAGGCTATTAAAATAGCAATTGAAAAATCAAAAAAATATCATAATCCAATAATATTAGTTTTGGGTAAAGGGGATGAAGAGTATCAGATAGTATATGATAAAAAACTTCCACAAAATGATAAAAAAATGATTCAAGAGATATTAAATGAGTACAAATAAAAAAGTTTTAACAATAGTAATTACAATGCTATTGAGTGTATCACTTGTAAGTATTATGGTATTTATTTATAACTTTAAACAATTTAGTATAAAAAACACTACAGATAAGGCAATAAGTATAGCTCAAAATGTGAGAGATGGTTTAACAGCTCATATGGTAAATGGTACTATGGATAAAAGAGGCTTTTTTCTTAATAATATAGCTTCTAATCAAAAAGTAGAAAATTTTCATCTTTTAAGAGCACCTTCCGTAGTACAACAATATGGGGCTGGGTTTTATGGAGAGACACAAATATCTCCACTTGAAGAAAAAGTAGTTAAAACAGCAAAACTACAAACTAGACTTATCGAGACTATGGATAATGTAATATTAAAAGTAAGTATTCCATATATTGCAAGAGCAGATGCAAAACCTAATTGTTTAGAGTGTCATACTGCTAAAGAGGGTGATGTCCTTGGAGTTATTAGTATGGACTTAGAGGTAAGTTCAACACGAATGGAAGGCGTATTTATAGCCTCTAAGATTTTGTTTATATTGTTAGTAATTTTAGTTATCTCTATTTTTGTAGCAAATTATTTTATAAGACCATATATAAAACTTTTTGATGATTTAGAAAATGGAATATTACAAGCATACAGGGGTGATTTTTCTTATAAAGTGGATACTACACTTAAAAATGAAGCTGGAAAAGTTGCAGATAGACTTAATGAATTATCTGAAATCTATAGGTTTAAAAAGACAATTGAATTAGATGAAAATAAAATAGTGATATATAATAGAATTGTTCATATACTTCAAAGTAAATTTAAAATAAGTAAATTTATATTTTTTGAAATTAATAATAAAAATAAAATAAGAGAAGTTATTTTTGATTCTGCTGATTTAAATGGGATAGAGTTGGATGAAAATGCAAATATTTGTAGAGCATTTAGAACTTCAAATCATGTATATTCAAGTGATTTTGATGATTTATGTTTAAATTGTAAACAAAAGTTGAGTGAATATATTTGTTTAAATTATGATATAGATGAGGTGAACTCATTGGTTTTACATATACAATCATCTTCAAATGAAGAGATAAAAAGAATAAAAGATGAGATACCTGTTATAAGCAACTATTTTGATATGGCTAAACCTGTTATTGAGAGTAAAATACTTATGGATATTTTAAAAGAGACAACACTTAGAGACCCAATGACAGGATTGTATAATAGAAGATTTTTAAATGAGCTGTTGGATTCAAATATAACAAGTAGAATAGTAAGTGATAATATACATGCTATTTTGATGATAGATGTTGATTTTTTTAAAAAAGTTAATGATAGTTTTGGACATGATGTTGGTGATGAAGTTATTAAAAGACTAGCGAAGATTATGAAAGAATCTACTAGAAGTTCAGATATTGCTGTTAGATATGGTGGTGAAGAGTTTCTTATATTGTTACAAAACACCACAAAAGAAAAAACTTTAAAAATTGCAAAAATGATAAATGAGAAGTTTAAATCAGAGGTTTTTAGTGCAAATTCAACTACTTTTTCAAAAACATTAAGTGTTGGAATTTCCTATTATCCAAATGATGCAGATACATTATGGAAAGCGATAAAATATGCAGATGATGCACTTTACAATGCGAAGAACAATGGACGAGATAAAGTAGTTGAGTTTGAGCTTTTTATGCATAGTGGAGGAGAGGATTACTAAAAATATCATTTTAGATAGTTTTAAGTAATCTCGGATAAAATTCGCGAATAAAATTTAATTTAAAGATAAACAAAGGAAATAAATATGGAAATGCCACAAATACCGCAACCAACATTTTATATATTCAAATGTGAACAAAGTGCACCTCCTGGGATGCCAAAACCATCATGTGTAAGTGAACAAACAAGAGATTTGTTTAATCATATGGCACAATCAATGATGCAAAAAGGTCTTATGGGTCCAGTACAACCAATAAGAACAAGTTGTTTAGGAAGATGTCAAATGGGTCCAGTTATGCTTGTAGAACCAGGACATCACATGTATGTACAGTTAGATAAGGAAAAAATAGATAGAATTATAGATGAACATCTAATTGGTGGAAATCCAATACAAGAGTATATTATCCCTGAGCAATTCTGGGGTGAGCCTCTATCTTTAGCAAAATAAGGATAAGAATGACATTTGATATGTTGTATAGTAAAATTCATAGAGCTACAGTAAGTGACGCAAACCTTAATTATGTAGGTTCTATAACTATAGATGAAGACTTACTTGATGCAGCAGCTCTTAGAGTTGGTCAAAAAGTAGAGATAGTAAATGTAAATAATGGTGAGCGATTTTCAACTTATGTTATAAAAGGGAAGCGCGGAAGTAAAGATATGTGTCTTAATGGAGCAGCTGCTAGAAAAGTTGAAATTGGTGATAAAATTATTGTTATTGCATATGCTTCATACCATAGTGATGAATTAGAAAACTATAAACCAATAGTAGTTCATGTAGATGAAAAAAATAATATAAGTGAAATTACAAATGAACTTATAGGGAGTGATCATTAATGTTTGAGGGTATTGATTTAAGTAAAATTAACCTAAATGAGATGATGGGTCAAGTACAAGAGATGACTGAAAAAGCCAAGGCGGAAGGTGCTAAACAAGTATTTACTTCAAAAGTTGGTGGAGGTATGATTGAACTTTCTATTAATGGTAACTCTGAAGTTACTGACTTACAAATAGATGATTCACTTCTTGAAGATAAAGATTCATTACAAATACTTCTTATAAGTGCTATGAATGATGTAATTAAACAAAGTGATGAAGCTAAAAAATCAATGGCTATGAATATGATGGGTGGAATGAACCCTTTTGCAAAATAGGTAAAAAGTGAAGAGTGAAGAGTTACTAAATCAATTTGAAGAGTATTTATTAAATAATCTTCCATCTTCAAATACTTTTCATCCAATCTTTGAAAAAGCATTACAAAATATGCTCACTGCAGGTGGAAAAAGATTTCGACCTATGCTTATACTTTCAATTGTAGATGCTATAGAGCCTCTTTTAATTAAAAATGCACTCCCTGTAGCACTAGGAGTTGAGTATCTCCATACATACTCTTTAATCCATGATGATTTACCTTCAATGGACAATGCGGATTTAAGAAGAGGTCATCCAACTTTACATAAAACTTATGATGAAGTGACTGCGATATTAGTTGGAGATGCTCTAAATACACATAGCTTTAATCTTCTTGCGAATGCACCACTAAGTAACGATGTCAAAATAGAGCTTATTAAAATACTCAGTAGTGACGGTGGAATTGATGGGATGATTATCGGTCAAGCTATCGATTGTTATTTTGAAAATCAAAAAATTTCTTTGGATAAGTTAGAATTTCTTCATATTCATAAAACAGCAAAATTAATAGCTGCAAGTTTAAAAATGGGTGCAATTATTAGTAATTTACCTTATGAGACTCAAGAGAAACTTTATGCTTTTGGTATAGATATAGGATTGTTATTTCAAATACAAGATGATATTATAGATGAGGTTCAAAGTGAAGTTCAAGCTGGTAAAACTACATCAAATGATGCAAATAAAAATTCATTTGTAAATCTACTTGGTTTAGATGGTGCAATAAAAAGTGCTAATGAACTATCTCATAAATGTAATGCTACCTTAAATAACTTTGGTAATAATATAAATGAAAATTTAAATGAATTATTGTCAAAATATCTTAATAGACATCTTGTCTAATATATAATAGGTTAAATTTATTAATTATTAAGAAATATTATAATACTATTTGAAAATTGACCAGTGGTCAAAAAAGGTGTTATATGTCTAAGCAATTAAAAAAAATTAATAAAAGAAAAGCAATAGCAAAATCAACTTGTGATCTTTTTATAACAAAAGGTTTTGTTAATATCTCCATAAGTGAAATAGCCAAAGTTGCAGGTATCGGAAAAGGTACCATATATGAATATTTTACTAATAAAGAGGATATCATCTTTGAACTTATGAGTTGTTTACAAGAAGATTATGATCCTAAACTAAAAGAGAGTTTACAAAATAGTCAATCGATAAATGAAAAAATAAAATATCTTTTCTCTTTATACTTAAGTGATCATCCTACAGTTAAAACACAACGGCAAATATATAAAGAATTTTTAGCAGTTACCCTCAATAATCCAAGTGCTGCTATTATAGAATATCAAAATAATATGATGGAAAAATATACGAATATTTTATTAGAGATAATACAAGAGGGTATTGAAAATAATGAACTAAAAGAAAGTGCTGTACATTTTATACCTAGTATTTTTGCTACGATGGATGGTTTTTTTATATCTAGAAAATCAAAAGAGACTATTATAGAATATATTGATAATTTATCTAATTTATTAAAAAAAGAGGGATAGGTGATGAAAACATTTTTTATAATACTTTGTTTACAACTATTTTTGTATTCTTATACAATAGATTTTGATAAATCTTTAAATAAAACATTGGAAAATAATAAAGGTTTAAAAGCAAAACAATTAGAGATCGAGAAAGCAAAAGTCTCTGTAGATGAAGCATCTGCTTATAATTATGGTAATCTTGTATTTCAAGAAAATATTAGTAGAACTAATCATGCAGGATATGTTTTTGGTATGAAGTTAGCTTCAAGAGAAGCTGACTTTGGAGCATTTGGCTTTAATGAATTTTTAGCACAAATGGGTGGTTTACCAGGAAATACAAATACATTATTAGCGACACAACCAACTGATTTAAACTATCCAGATACAAGAACAAACTATGAAACAAAAGTTGTATATCAAGCACCTATATTTACAGGATTTAAACTTGATAGTGCAAAAAAGATGGCACAGTTACAGTTACTTGCACAAAAAGCAAAATATATGTATGATGAAAAAAATTTAGCACTAGAGGTTATCAAAGCTTATAATGGAGCAGTAGCTGCTCGTGAGTTTATCAAAGCTACACAAAAAGCTAAAAAGGCAACTGTCTCTTTTGTAGAGTTTGCTCGGGCACTTTATGATGAAGGGCTAGTAACAAATATAGATGTAAAGCAAGCACAAGTGTATGATATGGGTGTAGAAGCACAAAAAATTGAGGCGCAAAATAGATTTGAATTAGCTATTGCATATTTGAGATTTTTAACATCAGATTCACAGATAAGTGATGTGGGGG
Organism: Arcobacteraceae bacterium; assembly: GCA_965140475.1. Lineage (GTDB taxonomy): Bacteria > Campylobacterota > Campylobacteria > Campylobacterales > Arcobacteraceae > JAIOSF01. The sequence continues at coordinate 5,626 of OZ223243.1, read as the reverse complement.
ATTTTAAATCAGTTTATATTGATAATACTACAATAGAAGCATTAGAAAAAAAAATATATGAAAATAGAGATGATTATTTGTGGATGAAATATAATACTCAAACATTAAAATCAAAAATTGATTTTGAGAGTGCAGGAAAATATCCAACTGTAGGAATTCAAGCAGAATATGGATATAACGACGATACTTTTAGTACAAGCAACTTAGATGAAAAAGATTACTATATGGGTGCAATTGGTATCTCTTATACACTCTTTGATGGTGGCGTTACAAGTAAGAAATCACAAAAAAGCAAAGATAGAATATAATCAGATTCTGAATAATTTTGAATATATGAAAGCATGGTATTAAACTTGAAGTTGAGAAAAATATTTTAACACTCAAAGCAAAAGAAAAAATGCTCAAACAAAAAATAAAAGCACAAAAACTTTCAGATGAGGTATTAGAACAATCATCACAAATGTATAAAAATCATTTAATCAATATGAGTAATTTACTTATGCAAACAAGCAAACCAACAAAAAGCAAGTGCCCAAACAATTATGGCAAAATATGAAAAATCTTTAGCAGCAGCCTCAAGTAAAAATATCTTTAGGGGAGAGTTTAAAATGATAAAAAAAAGTTTAATAGCACTATTTGTTTTAGTTAATATATCTTTTGGACAAACATTAGAGTTAAGCTCTACAGTTATATCAGATAATGAAAAATTTATCACAAGTAGATTTATGGGATTCATAAAAAGTGTTCATGTAAGTGAAGGAAGTATGGTAAAAAAAAGGGCAAATTTTTATATGCAATAGATTCAACAGAGATTGATAATAAAAAACAACAAGCACTCTTAAGTGTACAAATGTATGAAAATCAATATCAAACAATGAAAAAGAAACTATGAAAGATATAAGAGATTATTTGAAAAGGGGTTAGTATCAAAGTTTGATGTTGAGCAGCTGGAACTTGGAACAAAAAATCTTGAAGATATGGTTACTATTAGTAAATCACAGGTAAAAGAGGTAGAAAACCAATACAAATACCTTACAATAAAAGCTCCAAATGATGGAGTTATAATAAGAAAGAATATTAAAGCAGGTGAGATGGCAATACCTGGTATGCCAGCACTTGTGTTGACAGATTTGAGTAGTTTAAAAATAACAGCTGAAATTTCAGAGGGTGATCTGTATAAAGTAAAATTAAAAGATAATGTAAAAGTATCAATTCCTTCTTTAAACTATGAAACCCAAGGGAAAATTGAGTCAATTATCCCTAGTTCAAACCCTATGACTCATAAGTTTATGATAAAAGTTTCATTTACACCAAATACTAAAGTGTATCCAGGGATGTATGCAAAAGTATTTATAGAGGTTAAATAATGATGGAAGAAAAACCTCTAGTACATATAAGTGTAAAAGATTATGCAGGAAAGTTAGCAAAAGCTTTTTTATATAGTCCACTTACTTCGGTATTGGCAGTATTTCTCCTTGCGATTGGGTATCTCTCTTTGGAGATTATGCCAAGGGAGGAAGATCCTCAAATTGCTATTAGTGGTGGAAGTATTATTATTCCAGCACCAGGACTTAGTCCTAAGCAGATTGAAAAAATTATTGTTGAACCACTGGAACAACGCCTTAGAGAAATTAAAGGTGTTGAACATATTTATTCAATGAGTTCAAATAGTGTTGCTATTGTAAATGTGATGTATTATATTGGGCAAAATAGGGAGGTATCAAATCTTAAATTATATGATAAAGTGATGCAAAAATATGGATCAACTTCCAAAAGAGGTGATGCAGCCATTAGTAAAACCATTTGATATAGATATAGATATTCCTATAGTAAATATTGCTTTTTATCAAAAAAACAACACTATTGATTACAATACTTTTTGTAAAAAAAATTCAAGATTTAAAACATAAAATAAGTGAGATAGATAGTGTATCAAAAACACAACTAAAAGGTGCAAAAAAAGAGCAATATAATGTTGAGGTAGATTTAGCAAAACTTAAAGGGTATCATCTTTCATTAGGACAAATTGTACAAGCTATCAAATCTTTAACTATAAATGTTCCAGAGGTAAAAGCAAAAACACCGAAAAATGAGCTCGTTGTCTTTGGTGTACAAAATGCAATTGATAGTATAGAAGATGTTCAAAATATTATAGTTGCTCAATATATGGGAAGTCCAATATACCTTAAAGATGTGGCAACTGTGAAAGATGGTTTTTGATAGCCAAAATAAACAAAGTGCATCAAATTATCCTTAAAGAAGAAAATAGTTTTAAAAGTTATGAGCAAGTAACATTAACAGTTGCAAAACTAGGTGGAACAAATGCTGTTTTTGTAGCAGATGAGGTGGTAGCGTTGCTTGAAGAGCACAAAGAGGAGTTGCACTCTAGTGGTATTGGATATACAATAACAAGAAATTATGGGAAAAGAGCTAATGAAGCTGTAAATGAACTTGTACATCATTTGGTTATTACAATTGTTATCATTGCTGGTTATGCTTATCTTTTTCCTTGGTTGGAAAGAGTCTTTAATAGTAACTTTTACAGTTCCTGCGATTCTTGCTGTGACACTTTTTGTTGCATATTTAAGTGATCAAACTATTAATCGTATTACACTCTTTGCATTTTTACTCTCCTTAGGATTACTTGTGGATTGCGGCTATTATTGTAATAGAAAATATCCATAGACATCTTCATGACCATAATAGTGAGTTTAAAAGATATGGATGAACTACTTATAAAAGCAACAGATGAGATAGGTGCACCTACAAATGTGGCAACTTTAGCAATTATTCTTACAATGGTACCTATGGCATTTGTTGGGGGGATGATGGGTGAATTTATGAAACCTATCCCTTATAATGTACCAGTGGGCTTTATTAGCTTCTTTAGTGATTGCATATATTTTTACACCATATTTAAGTAAAAAACTGATTAAGAGAAATGAAGATGGAGCACATCATCATGTGGACAAAGGGAATAAAAATGGATAATCATAATACACATGTAACCACAAGGTTTGAAGAGTTTATTCATAATATTTTAGTAAGTAGAACACGAAAACTAACTGTAATCCTTATAGTAATAGCAACTTTAGTAGCTTCAGTGATGATGTTACCTACAAAGTTAGTATTAGCAAAAATGCTACCAGGGAAAAGTACAAATACTTTTTCTATATATATAGATACTCCAACAGGAAGTTCAATAGAACAAACTAAAGAGGTATCACAATGTGTCATTAATATTCTTCAAAAAGAGGAAGCAGTTACAGATTTAGAACTCTATTTAGCTCAAGGTTCACCTTTGGATTATGCAGGACTTGTAAAAGGTAGCGGAATGAAACAAGGGGAACAGTATAGTGAAATAGTTGTAAATTTAACCGATAAACATGAACGAGATGAAAAATCATTTAATATGGTTACAAGATTACGACCTATGATACAAAATGAGTGTGCAACACTTTATAAAGATACAAATATAAAATTTATAGAGATGCCAGCAGGTCCTCCAACATTAGCTTCCTTAGTAGTTGAAGTATATGGAGATGATAATAGTAAAGTAGTTGATCTATCAAAAAAAGTAGCTTTTATATTATCTCAAACAGATGGTTTAGTTGATGTTGATGTGATGAGTGATGAGGTATATAAAAAATATGAACTAGTACCACTTACAGATAAGATTGCAAGAGCTGGACTTACAGTTGACCAAGTAAATAAGATACTTTATTTAGCATTTGAGGGTATGGTTACAGGTGTAAAAAATACAATTACAAATAATGATCAAATAGGTATCTTTGTGGTCTTGAGTGAAGAGACCACAAATGATAGATAAAAATGAAAAAGAGTATTTACAAAATAAGTTAAGTTCATTAAGTCTTATGAATGATAAAGGTTCAATGGTACCTTTAACCGAAGTTGTAAATATAGAGAAAGGCTTTTCAAACCCCACAATATTTCATAAAAATTTAAGAACCTATGGTAAATGTATTAGCTGAAACAAAAATGGGTGAGTCAAGTATATCCACTCCTTGATGCACGAGACAAGATGATTGAAGAGTTTAGTAATGATTATGAAGTGACAAAAGAGGCAGGTATGAGTACATTTATGTTTGATTTACACCTAAAAGATAAAGCAACTGGTGAAAAATATCTCTTACGATGGATGGGGAGATGAAAGTTACTCTTGATACTTTTAGAGATTTAGGGGCTGCTTTTATAGCTGCACTTATTTTGATATTTTTACTTTTAGTTGTGTATTATAAATCATTTGCAATAAGTGGAATTATATTAGGTGGAAGTTTCTTATCTATTATTGGGGTTATTGTTGGGCACTTTATAGCTGATTTGTTTACAACTGAAACTTTCTTTTTAACGGCAACTTCATTGATCGGATTTATTGCACTGATGGGGATAAGTTCTAGAAACTCTCTTTTACTTATAGACTTTGCAAAATCTTTGATGGAAGATAAAGGGATAGAAAAAAGAAGAGCAATAGCAATAGCAAGTGCTACAAGAGCAAAACCAATTTTACTAACAGCGATTGCTATTATTCTAGGTTCTGCACTTTTGGCATCTGATCCTGTATTTGGTGGACTTGGAGTTGCTCTTATTTCTGGAACAGTTGCGGCTGTTATAGTATCACTTGTTTTTATACCAGTTTTGATGGATAACTCAAAAGCTATTTAAGATTAAAAACTATGAGATGTTTTACTTGTCAATCTTTATCAATGAAAGTGATATGTAAAGATTGTCAAGAAAACTTTTTAAGCTCCTCTTTTTATAAAAGGGAATTAGAGAAAGATTTTTTCGTTTATAGTTTTTATAAATTTGATGAGATAAAAGAGCTTATAAATACTAAATATCAATTTTATGGAGATAGAGTTTTTAAAATTCTCTCTACTTTATCATTACAAAAGTTTAGTTCAAATTTTACTTTTACAGATACGATATATGCAATACCTATAGATGACCACACTTTTCATCAGTTTTCACAAACTGCAATTTTAACAAAATCTTTGCAATCAGAATTTATAAAACCAATTTTTAATACACTTAAAGCTACAAATAGAGTTAAGTATGCGGGGAAAAATTTAGAGTTTAGAAAAAAGCATAAAGAAAATTTGTTTATAAAGGTAAAGAAAATATTCAAGTGATTTTAATAGATGATTTAGTTACAACAGGATTGACTATACTTGAAGCAAAAGAGTGTTTAGAAAAAAATGGGTGTGAAGTACTCTTTGCACTTACACTAAGTGATGCAAAAAATTGATTATAGATTAACCAGCTTTTTTAACATTTCCACCATAACCTAAAGTATCAAAAAACCCTTGTGTAGAAAAAGAGTTATTAAGACTTTTTTTTGTCATATAAGAAGTAAATCCAAATTCGCTCTCTTTGAAAAAAGACTCTTTTTTCTCATAAGATTTTTTTTCATCCTCATCTTTTTGTGTTGTTTTTTCTTCTGGTTTATAGTCAATCTCAGGAGTTAATTTATCAACCATGTTGATAAGATAACCATCTTTTTTATCCATATAAATTTGATTTTGAATTGCTGGTGTTAAATTTATAGTCATGATAGCCTCCTTTGTAACTTTTTTCTTATCTAATTATACTAAATATTAAGAAAATT
>OZ223242.1:0-518262 GCA_965140475.1 Arcobacteraceae bacterium | reverse complement strand
CTTGATGAAGCAGATGAGATGATGGATATGGGATTTTTAGATGATATTAAAGAGATTTTTAATTATCTAAAAAACAGAAAACAAACTTTAATGTTCTCGGCAACCATGCCAGCACCTATTAAAAAACTTGCAGAGAAAATTTTAAATGAGCCATCATTTATCACTGTAACAAAACAAGAGATGACAAATACAAAAATTGCACAATCATTTTATGTGGTTGAAGAGTATGAAAGAGATGATGCACTTATTAGACTTTTTGATTTTAAAAACCCTGAAAAAGCGATTGTATTTTGTAAAATGAAAAGAGATGTTGATAGGACTTTCAACTTTCCTAGTAGCGCAAGGATACAGTGCAAAAGGTCTTCATGGAGATATGGAACAAAGACAAAGAGAAGAAGTTATTCGAGCATTTAAAAGTGATACACTAGAAGTTTTAGTTGCAACAGATGTAGCAGCTCGTGGACTTGATGTAAAAGGTGTATCTCATGTATTTAACTACCAACTACCATTTGATAGTGAAAGTTATGTTCATAGAATTGGACGAACAGGTCGTGGTGGTAATGTAGGAAGTGCAGTTTCTATTGTAACTCCAGCAGAGTTTAGAAGCTTACAAAAAATACAAAAAGATGTTGGTTCAAATATTGAAAGCAAGATTATCCCAAACAAAGCTTCAGTAAAAGATAAAGCAATAGCAACACTAAAAGATAAAATTTCAACTCAAGAGATTGATGAAACAGTTTATGAACTAGTTGAGCAATTAAAAGAGCAATATGATCTATCAAGTATCACATACAAACTAGCTACAATTCTTATGAATCAAACACAAATAAAAGGTAAAGATACTATTGGTAAATCTCAAAAAGATATTGAATTTTTACTTGAACGAGCTTTAAAAAGTGGTGGTAGAGATTCAAGAGGTGGACGAGGTGGAAACCGAAGTAGAAACCGAAGTGGTGGAAACCGTGATAGAAATAGAAGTGGTGGAAATAGAGACAGAAACCGAAGTGGTGGAGATAGAAGTAGAAGTGGTGGAGATAGAAGTAGAAGTGGTGGAGATAGAGACTCAAGAGGTAGAAGATAGTCTATGACTTTACAAAAAAAAGCAACAATAGTATCTAGTAGTGTAGCTGCATTTCTCACATTGATGAAATTTGCAGTTGGACTCTTAAGTGGTTCTGTTGCTGTGTTAGCAAGTGCGGTTGATAGTATACTAGATATGTTTGTATCACTATTCAACTATTTTGCTATTACAAATTCTGAAAAGCCTGCAGATGATGAATTTAATTATGGTAGAGGGAAAATAGAGGCACTTGCAAGTGTAATAGAGGGTGTAATTATCTCTATGTCTGGACTTTTTCTTTTATATACCGCAATTAAAAAATATTTTTCAGGTGAAACATCTTCTTATTTAGATGTTTCTCTTATTGTGATGATTATATCACTTTTTATAACTATAGGGCTTGTAGCATATCTCAATGCTGTTGCTAAAAAAACAAACAATATGGTTATAAAAGCGGATGCATTACATTATAAAACAGATGTATGGGTAAATGGAGCTGTACTATTTTCAATAGTAGCTGTATACCTTACAGGTTATGAAATTGTTGATATACTTGTTGGTGCAGCTATATCTATATACATTATTTATAGTGCTTATGAACTTATTGAAGAGGGTATTTTAGTACTTCTTGATAGAGCTTTGGAAGATGAAATTTCAGAAAAAATAATTGATATTATTCATAATGAAAAAGTTGTTAATGATCACCACTTTTTAAAAACAAGAACAGCAGGAAATGACAACTTTGTAGAAGTACATTTAGTGTTTGATTGTCTTATAAGTCTTATGGAAGCTCATAAAGCAAGTGATAGAATTGAAGAGAAAATAACAACACTTGATAAGACAAAAAATTGGGTTATAAATATTCACATGGATCCTTATGATGATTCAGAAATTAATAATCAAGAAAATTGTATAATTGAAAGAATTTAAATAAATACTAGGAAAATAATAATATGATAACATGGATGCAAAGACACAAAAAATGGCTGATAGTAACAATCTGGGTTAGTACAATAGCATTTGTAGGTGCTGGTTTTGTTGGTTGGGGTAGTTACAATTATGGTAAGTCAGATAGTGCTGTTGCAGTTGTTGGAGATAAAGAGGTTCCATTAGCAGATTTACAAAGTGAGTATAGCAACCTTTATTCACAATATCAAAATATGCTTGGTAAAAACTTCAATCAAGAGTTAGCAAAACAATTTAAACTTGAAGAGATGGCACTACAAAGAGTTATTCAAAAATATCTATTTTTAAATTATGCAGATGATTTAGGACTTATGACTACTGATTTAGAAGTTGCAAAAGAGTTAGTAAAAATACCATCATTTTTAAAAGATGGAAAATTTGATAAAAACACCTATGTAAGTGTTTTAAAACAAAATAGAAGAACAGTAAGTGAATTTGAAGAACAATTAAAAAAAGATCTTCTTGTAGCAAAAGTACAAAAAATATATAATCTTCCTCTTGAAAAAAATGAGATAAATAATATTGGTAGTTTACTTTTTAGTCAAGATAAAGTGAGTGTAAAAGTTATAAATGATGATTTGATAAAAATCACACCAACATTAGATCAACTTAAAAAATATTGGGAAGAGAACAAAGAAAACTATAAATCTTTAAAAGGGTATGATATTAGTTACTCTAAAATAGAGAATATTGAAGGAAAAGATATTAAACAGATGAAAAAAACTGCTTTAAGAGAATACCTTGACCTAAAAAAAGAAAAAACACAATTTCAAAACACAACTACAATTTATGATGGTTCTGACTTTTTACCACAAAAAGAGTTAGATGTAATTTTTAAAGCTACTGATAATGAAGTTTTAAAACCAATATTAAAAGATAATAACTACTATGTGGTACAATTAAATAAAAAAATAAAGCCACAAGTTTTACCATTTGAAGATGTTAAATCTCAGATTAATAAAAACTATATAATGGAACAAAAAAATAAACAACTTGAAGAGTTAGCACAAAAAGAGCTTAAAAACTTTAAAGGTACAGATATAGGATATATTACAAGAGCATCTAATGTTGAGATAAATGGATTAAGTAATGAAGAAACAGCACAAGTATTACAAAATATTTTTAAATCATCTAAAAAAGAGAATTATATGAACTTAGGAACAAAAGCTGTACTGTTTAAAATTGAAGATACAACCATGCCAACTTTTGATGAAAAAAATATAGAGATGGTTAAGTCTTCAATTGAAGGTGCAAAAACAAACGCTATCACAAGTTTGTTTTTAGAGAAACTACAAAACAAATATGATGTAAAATCATACTTAAGCGAGTAATATTTGAACAATTCTATCTTAGCTATTGATATTGGTACAACAAATATAATTGCAATAGTTGCTTCAAACGACTATAGTAATAAAATAAATATTTTAGGTGTTGGGCAAACTAAAAGTGAAGGTATAAAAAAAGGAAATATTGTTGATATTGATAAAGCAAGTCAATGTATCAACGATGCAGTAGCAACGGCAACAAATAGTTCAGGAACACAAACATCAAAAGCTGTTGTTTCAATAAGTGGTGCGAATACAAAAACATTGATGAGTAATGGTGTAGTAAATATCCCAAGTGGACAAATCACACATAATGATATTAAACAAGTTTTAAAAATGGCACTTTATAATGCGCAAGTGATTTCTGATTATGAAGTTATTCATGTGTTACCTATATTTTTTAGAGTTGATGATGGTACAACTATTACGAATCCTTTAAATATGAATGGTTCGAGAATTGAAGTATCAGTTAATATTATTACTGCGAAAAAAACATCTCTCACAAATGTTAGAAATGCTTTAAAGCAAGTAAACTTAGAAGTTGACAAATTTGTATTATCAGGATATGCAAATGCCATATCTACTCTTAATGATGACCAAAAGAAATTAGGAGCTGCTGTTATTAACCTAGGGGGTACAACTAGTCAATTTGTTGTACAAAAAGGTTCTACTGTACTCTATAATGACTTTTTACCTATAGGAAGCGAAAATATTACACACGATATTGTTTCTACATTTCATACACCATACAGTGCTGCCAATATGATTAAAAAGCAGTACGCTACACTTTTACCTTATGATGCAAATGAGAATGAAAATAGTATAAAAAAAGTAAAACTTCCACTATTAGGAAATGAATCGGAATCAAAAGAGATTTCACTAGAACAGATTCAACCTATTATTCATGCAAGAATTGAAGAAACTCTCTCTATAATCTATGATAGACTTGTAGATAGTGCGGCAATTGAGAGTATTGATGGAGGTATTGTTCTTACAGGTGGAATGACTTATATTCCAGGGATTAAAGAGTTAGCAACTGAAATATTTAAAGATATACCAGTGAGAATTTCTAATCCAAAAAATATACAAAATGGTTATATAAATTTCAATATTCCTACAATGTCAACTATTGTTGGATTGTTATTGTATGAGTTAGACTGTGATAATGTTTTTGAGTTAGATAGTAATACAAATCTTCTACAAATGAACACTAAAAAACAATCTGATGATCATGCTATGTCTGATATAAAAGAGATTAAAAATAATAAGCATGATTCAAGTGAGTCACTAAATAATATTCAAGATATTAAAAAAAGCAAACCTAAAGAGGGTAAGAAATCACTCTTTAGTTCAGCATTAGATAAGATGGCAAGGTGGATTTAATGAATGAAAATCTTTTTGATCATAGTAATATAAGAGTTCAAAAACCATCAAAAGTACTAGAACAAAATGCTGCTAAAATAGCAGTTGTTGGTGTAGGTGGTGGTGGTTGTAATATGATCAACCACATGATAAATGAGGGAACTCATAAGATTGATTTGATTGTTGCAAATACAGACTTACAAGTTTTAAACTTATCAAAAGCCCCTAAAAAAATACAACTAGGTATTGAACTCACCCGTGGACTAGGTGCTGGTATGCGTCCTGATATTGGAAGAGATTCAGCACTAGAAAACTACCAAGAGATAAAAGAATCTTTAGATGGTTCTGATATTGTATTTATAGCTGCTGGTCTTGGAGGAGGTACAGGAACTGGTGCTGCTGCTGTTGTAGCTAAAGCTGCCAAAGAGGTGGGTGCATTAACTGTTTCTGTTGTAACAAAACCTTTTAAATGGGAAGGGAAGAAAAGAACAGGGTTAGCAAACCTTGGTCTTGAAGAGTTAAAAAAAGTTAGTGACTCAATAATCATCATACCAAATGATCGTTTAAGACATATTGTTGAAGCCAATATTGGTATGAAAGAAGCTTTTAAAGTTGTTGATGATGTTCTATACCAAGCTGTTAATGGGATGAGTGAAGTTATCTTAAAACCAGGAAGTGATGATATCAATGTGGATTTTGCCGATGTAAGAACCATCATGCAACATAAAGGTATAGCACTCATGGGAATTGGAAAAGCTAAAGGAGATGATGCAGCAAATCAAGCACTTGAACAAGCTGTAAAATCACCACTTTTAGATGAAATTTCACTCAGCGGTGCAAAAGGGATTATGATACATTGGACAGTAAATCCAAATGTTTCTATGTTTGCTATTGGTGATGTTATGGAACATATTCATGAAACGCTAATAGGGACACCAGATATTATTTTTGGAACAACTACTGATGATAATTTAGCTGTTGATGAGATAAAGATAACTATTGTTGCAACAGGTTTTAGCTCTCCTGAAGAACCTCAAGAGGAAGAGACTACAAAACAAACACACAAAAGTAGTACAAATATTAATACTAGACTTTCAGCGCAAGATATTGAAAGTCAATATGATTTACCTCCATTAATGAGAGGTTACTCAATCAAATATAGCTTAGCAAAATCAAGCTAAGCTTTTCTATTTAAATTATTCCTCAAAAACTATTATATCATATTGACTTTTTTTCACTACAAGCGCTTTACTTGTAGCTTCACTTAATCCTTTTGCTTGTAATTCACATATTGAAATCTCTAGTTTTTTAATTTTTTCTTCTAAGTGTAGTATTTTGCTCACCCCTGCAATATTAATACCATCTTCTCTAGTTAAAACTAATATACTTTTTATATAGTCAATATCTTCTTGAGAATAAAGTCTAATTTTACCACTAGTACGACTAGGAGTTACTAGACCTTCTCTTTCATATTGTCTTAAAGTTTGTGGGTGAATATTCAGTATTGTTGCAACTTCACTTATAAGATAAACTGGTTCACAATATGATTTTCCAAAAGACATCTTATAATCCTTCTGGTAATTTTTCTTCTAGTAGTTTTACTAACTTATCATCTAAAGACTCTAATTTTGGTAAAATAATATTTGCTTTAAGATAAAGACTACCTTTCTCTTTTGTTTTTCTATTATATGCACCTAAATCCTTTACTCTAAACTTTTGATTTTGTTTTGTATTTTGCGGAACTTTTAAAGTAATATCTTTAGTAAGTGTTGGTATTACAACTTTTCCACCAAATAGTGCTGTTTTTAAAGGGATATCAAATGTTTTTATAAGGTCATCTTCATCTCTTTCGTACTCATCACTTGGACGAATATTTAAAGAGATTATTAAATCACCTCGTGGATATCCATGAGCTTGACGACCTTTCCCTTTGGCTCGTATTTTTTGCCCTTCGCTGATACCTTCAGGGATTTTAATATCAAATGACTCTCCATTGATTGAGACATTTTTTACTCCCCCTAAAATAGCTGTATTAAAGTCTATTGTTAAATTTGCACTTACATCTAAATCAGGTTCACCAAAGCCACTTCTTCCAAAAGAGCCTCCGCCAAAACCTCCACCATTAGAAAAACCACCTTGGCTAAAACCTCCGCCACCCTGTCCAAACATCTGTCGTAAGATATCATTGATATCAACTCCTGCACCCTGTCCTCTTGCAAAGTCGTGGAAGTTTTGACCACCAAACATATCATCACCATGCATATCATATTGTGATTTTTTTTGCTCATCACCTAATACTTCGTACGCTGCATTTATCTCTTTAAATTTCTCTTCTGCTTTTGGGTCTTTATTCATATCTGGATGATATTTTTTAGCTAAAGCTCTATAAGCTTTTTTTATCTCTGCTGCTGTCGCATTTTCACTAATCTCTAATGTTTCATATAAACTTTTTGCCATATTTTATAAACCTTTTAATATTTAATTATATTTTGCTATTTTTATAGCGAATGTATTATAACATAAAGTTGAGTCAAAGTCAATCAACCCTTTAAAAAAAAGCCTCTATCAAAGTCCTCAAGATCTTTATAAAATTCTAATTTCTGAACTTTATAATGTTCATTTATATAGTTATTTAATGGTTTTTTTTGATCATATCCCATCTCACAAAGAAGATATTTTATCTTTTTATTTAGTGTAGTGTCTATAATATTTTTTAGTAATTCATCACCAATTTTTCCACCAAAAAGTGCATTTGAAGGTTCATACTTTACATTTTTTGGTAGTTTATAGTCATCAGCTATATATGGGGGATTTGAAACCACCATATCAAACTTTAATTCATCTGAAACATTTGTGAATAAATCACTTTTTACAAATCTAATTTTATGTTCAACTTGATGTTTTATGGCATTTCTTTTAGCTAACTCTAAAGCTTTATCGTTGATATCAACTGCTACAATTTCTATATTATCAATCAACAAGGCCAACATAACTGAGATAATACCACTTCCCACTCCTATCTCTAAAACCTTAGGTGATTTGATATCTTTTAAAATCTCTTGTGCTTTATCTACAAGTATCTCTGTTTCTGGGCGAGGGATAAGTACACCATCCATCACCTCAAACATCTCACCATAAAAACTAGCTTTTTTTGTGATATATTCTATTGGATATTGTGTAGCTCTTCTTTGTACTAGCTTTTTTAACTCCACTTCACAACTACACTCTTTCTCATAATTAAGATGGAGCCAAATTGTATTTTTCTCTAAAAGATATAAAAGAAGTATCTCCACCTCTTTTGCTGGTATATGGGTAACCTCTCTTAAAAAAGCACTATACTCTTTTATTATTTGTTTATATGTTTTCAAGATTCTCTTTTAGTGCCTCATCATCTTTATTCACTTCCCCTATTCCAGCACCCACATATCCTAACTCTTTAAGTCTTTCTACTAAAGGTGGATGAGAATAGAAGAAAAATATATACAAAGGATGAGACAATGGAAATGATTTATTTTCATTTGCTAATTTTAAAAGAGCATTTACTAAATCCTCTTTAGTAGCCATTGAACTCCCAAATTCATCTGCTGCATATTCATTATGTCTACTAATTGCTGATATTAAAGGCATTAGAAAAAATGATAATATAGGGCTAAACATCAAAAATAATAAGATGATAGCATAAGGCTGGTTATTTAAATTTAATTGCAAAAATAATTCTTCTGGAAGGTTACCAAATATTCCAAAAAATACAAACATAACAAATCCCATGATTCCGATATTTTTTAAGATATCTCCATTTTTAAAATGTCCAAGTTCATGTCCTAAAACTGCAAGAAGTTCATTATGACTTAACTTTTCAACTAATGTATCAAAAAGCACTACCCTTTTTGTACTTCCAAGTCCTCCAAAATAAGCATTAAGACGATTATCTCTTTTACTTGCATCCACACTAAAAACTCCACTACTTTTAAAGCCAACTTTCTCTAAAAGTGCATTTATTTTAGTTTCTAACTCTTTATCTTCTAATGGACTAAATTTATCATACATCTTATCTCTTACAAGTGGATAAACCATGTTTATTAAAATAATAACACCAAATATAAATACAAATCCATATATCCACCAAGATGGGAATGATTCTATAATCCAACTTAAAGCAGCAATCACTAAACTTCCAAAAAGCAAAAATAAAATTCCTGTTTTGATTGTATCTTTAATATATAAAGCTGGTGTCATATTAGAAAACCCATATTTTTTGTCTAGTTTAAAAGTTTTATATAACTCAAATGGTAACCCTAAAACCCAATTAATAATAATAAATAAGTCTACAAATACAACAGCTTTCATCCATCCATCAAAACCATTTGTTAACTGATCTAATGCAACTAGTCCAAAACTTATCCAGATAAAAAACAGAACAAACTCATACATAGTACTTGCCATTGAAAGTCTATTGTTCTCTATACTATATTCCCCTGCTATTTTATACTTTGCAGGTGTTAATATAACTGCATCTTGATTTTTCGCTTTTTGTACATAATCTACTTGCATAAAGAGTGTATAAATATTTACTAAAAAATATATACAGTATGCTCCTATTGCTATTTCTAACATTAATTTTCCCTTTTTATTTGTTCAACTATTTGTTGAAATTTTTTTATCTTTTCTTTCTCATCTGTGATATTTATAATCTCATAATTTTCTTCAAATGATTCTTTTTTCCAATTTGCACTTCCATATATGGCAAATTTATTGTCGATTATAGCTAGTTTTATATGTAATTTTCTTTTAGTTTTAATAAGCTTTATATTTTTATGAAACTTTAATTTTGACTTCTCATACATTATAGAGATATTCACTCCATCTTTACTAGCTTTTCTTAAGGCTTTTTCAAACTTTTTATAGTCAATATTATAGATCACTATATCAATATTTGATTTAGCATTTTGAATTAACTCAATTATCTCTTTTTTGGCTATTTTTGCTTCATTTGGTAAGAAATATATTTTATCATAACCAAAAGATGAAACAACCAAAAAACAAACTATTAGTAACTTTTTAAACACTTTGACTTTTTCCTTTTTCAAATAATTTTATTGTATCAATAGTATAAAAACCTTTTAGTTGTTTGTAAACAGCAGGAAACTCTTGTTGTAGTTGTTTTGGCTTTGTAAAAAACAATTCACTTGATACTGCAAAAAACTCTGCCTCATTTAGTGCAGCATAGTGTCCAAAAAGTTTATACTTTCCTAAAAATCTGTTTTTTAGTGACTTTTTATTTAAAGTTTTATAAGTATGGAACATAATATTTGCCCAACTATTATATCCCATATTTTCTAAAATAGGTACCCCATCAGCAACCCCATCCTCAAAATCTAACTCATGGGCAAACTCATGGATAATGACATTATGATTTTTAATATGATATGCCTCTTTTTTTGCATGATGCCAAGATATAAGAACAACTCCACCTGTACTTTGTCCCTCTAATACAGCTTTCTCCTCTGTTCGAATCCCACCATAACTTTTAATCTCATCTATTACATACTCATAAGGATACACATATATTGTACTTAAATTTCCATAACTTTTTTCATCAAGATTTACTATCATCAAACAAGCATAAAAACTAATCACAACTTTCATTTCAAAAGTTACATCATTTTTTATCCCTATCCACTCTTTTTCTTCTATGAAAACTAACATTTTGTAGTGAAGTTTCAGTTTTGTCTTTTCATCTAATAATTTATAATGGGGTATTTGTTCTAATACTTTTTTGTAATGTTCAGGAAAAGGGATATTTTTGAGTCTTTTTAAAAGTAAAATATGATTCGTCCATTTGACAGTTTCTACAAATAAAAATAAAGCTAAGATTATCAGTAGTATTTGAGCTAAAGCACTAGAGTAAATCAAATCTATCTCAAGTTTTTAGTGACACTCTAAAATAGTTCTATCAGGGCTTACTAAATAATCATAACCATTATAAATAGTATAACTACCATACAGTATTACAGAAATTGCAGCAAGTTTTATCATAATATTTCGAAGTCCAGATTGTTTAAATAGCCCAACAAAAAATCCTAAACTAAATAGAGCTGGAATAGTACTCAAACCAAAAATCACCATAACCAATGCACCATATAATGGATCAGCAGTACTAGCAGCAGTTATCGCAAAAAAGTAGACAAATCCACAAGGAAGTAGTCCATTTAACATCCCAAGTAAAAAGAAACTAAAAAATGTTTGACTTTTTAAAAGTGCTTTAAAATTCTCTTGATACCAAGTTGATTTTGAAAATGAGTGCTCAATAAGTGTTAAAAATTTGATTTTTCCTAAAAGTGAAAGACCAGTTAAAAGCATAGCAGTTCCTGCAACTAACCACAATATTCCATTTGCAGTATTAGAGAATGTTGCAACACCACCTAAATATCCAAAAACAGCACCTAAAATAGCATAAGTTAAAATTCTCCCAAATGAGTATAATAGATGAGCAAATGATTGCTGTGATTTACTCCATTGGTTTTGTACTTTTGTACTACTATAAGCAATTACAATACCACCACACATACCAATACAGTGTCCAAAAGAACCTAAAAATGCAATAGTAATAATACTTAATATATCAACAGTTTCCACTAGTTTTGTCCCTCTAAAAGCATTTTTTTAATCTTTGGATTTCCTAGATGTTCCCCTCGTAACATATGCAATGACATAGTTTCAAAATCTATTAAACCATCTTTTTTATTTTCATAAGCACCAAAACCATAAAACATAGGTGTCTCATCTGTTCTACTATACCAAGCTGTTCGCCCATCTATATATCGCTTTGTATCTTTTGTCATCACCCAAATAATAGCATCATCTTTAAATACTTTATTTGCAAGCCAATGTACCATTCCACCATGGTCATGAAAAAAATATGTTTTCCCTGAAGGAGAGATAACTTGTGAAGCATAGGTCATATCATCTATAACCATACCACAATCGCTATCTTGAAACTTATTAAGTACTATTTTAATAGGCTTTTTCTGAGTATTTCCTGTATAAACGACAGTCATATTCTGACTAGTTGACATTGATACAAACAATAATGCTATAACGACTACAATTAATAATATGGTTAAATAGGGGAATAATTTTTTCATATAATATTGTATTATAATAGAGTTAATGTAATGTTAAATTTATAGATTTTTCACATTATAATTATTATAAATAATATATAAATAATAATAAAAAAAATTAAAATTTCTAAAAAATGTGACATTAGATGTGACAATGTTTCGATATCATTTAGTAAGGTAAATTTTAATTTTATATAATTTATTATTATATGACATGGAGTAAAGATGAAAGTATTTATAAAACGAAAAAGTTATTTAGGACCATTTATAGGTTTATTTACTATAGTAAGTATTTTATTAGCGACTATTAGCTTAGGGTTTGCACATTTTGAAAGAATACAGCTTACAAATGAATTAAATCAACAAAGATCCTTTATAGAAATTGAGATGAAAACAAAAAATTTTAAAAATTCGTATGCAAATTATACTAATCTTCTTTTTTCTATATCTTCAAATAAACTTTTCACTGATTATTTAAAGAATCCTTCTTCTAATACCGCATTCAATTCTATTGAAAATTTATTCCTTGCTTTTACAAATCATGACAAAAATATTATGCAATTAAGATATATTGATAAAGATGGATTTGAAAAAATAAGATTTGATAGAATAAATCTTAATTCTAAAATAGTAAAAATGCCACATAGTGGACTTCAAAATAAAAGCAATAGATATTATTTTAAAGAGACTATAAAACTCAAACGAGCGGAAACATATACTTCAAAACTTGATTTAAACAAAGAAAAAGGACTAATCGAGATTCCTCCTAAACCTGTACTTAGGGTTGCTATTCCTGTTATTAACCATGATACTAATATAGGTAGTAATAATGGTATTTTAATTGTTAATATTTTTATGGAAAAGATATTAGATAATCTTGTCAATTCACAACTATTTTATTACTATATTTATGACCAAGATGACAATATTGTGTATACCAATAATTCAAAATATACAAACTGGGTAAAATATCTTCCTAATAAAAAAGCTTTGTTTAATAAACAAAAACTTGTAAATAGTAATATTCTACTTAATAAAAATGATAAAGAGACTATCTATCTTGCTTTAGAATTTAAAGAGTATGAAACTTTTCTCGAAAATTTTGGTAGAGTTTTTATTATTTTAACTTTATTAATTCTCCCTCTCTCTTTTATTTTAGGATTTTTACTCTCTAAAATACCAAAAACTCTTTTTGACAATCTGGAAGAGCAACAAAAAGTAATGATTAAACAATCAAAACTTGTAGCAATGGGAGAAATGGTTGAGTCACTTGCTCATCAGTGGAGACAACCTTTAAATGCAATTGGAATTTTAACACAAGAAATTCAACTCAATCACAAAATGAATACTCTAGATAGTAAAACAATGGAAACATTAAATATTAATATTCAAGAATATCTAGAAAACATGTCATATACAATTGATAATTTTAGAAATTTCTTCAAACCGCAGTATGAAAAAACTACTTTAAATATGCTTCAATGTGTCAATGATGCTGTAAATATAATACAACCAAAGTTAGATGAAAATCAAATTAACATAAATATTTTGTATAAAAATAATACAAATGAAACTAGTCCTTATTGTATAGATGGATATGAAAATGAAATTACTCAATCAATATTGAGTCTTCTAAAAAACTCTATTGAGGCTATACAAAAAGTAAATAAAAAAGATAAAAATATTGATATTTTACTTCAAAGAGATAAATATATGTTGTCCTTAACCATTACTGATAATGGTAGTGGAATTGAACCTAATTTATTTCATAGAATATTTGAACCGTATTTTTCAACAAAAGAAAATAAACTTCAAGGTTCTGGGCTTGGACTTTATATTGTAAAAAATATTATCGAAGGGAGTATGAAGGGTAGAATAGAAGTGAAAAATGAGATAGAAGGTTCAAAGTTTGAACTTAAAATTCCCCTTAATTAAGAAACATAGGAGATTAAAATGGAAAAAAGAATAACAATACTTTATGCAGAAGATGAATACACAGTTGCAAAGTCTATAGTACGCATGCTTTCAAAAGTTGCTACTATAGACTATGCGAAAGATGGACTCGAAGCATTGGAAATCTATAAAAAAAATAAAAGCTATGATATTATCATTACTGATATTAAAATGCCTAATATGAATGGGATAGATTTAATTAAAAATATTAAAAGTATTCATAAAAGTCCACCCTTTATAATAATTACAACTGCTTTTAATGATACTGACTTTTTAATAGAAGGTATTGAGTTAAAAGTTGACAAGTTTTTATTAAAACCAATTAAAATGGATAGTCTTTTTGATTATATAGAAGAATTTACAAATATACTTAAAAATAGATATGAATTGGAGGAGCAAACTAGAAAATTTGAACATTATAGAGAAATAGTGGATCAACAAAACCTTATCTCTATTACAAACGTAGATGGTATTATAACTTTTGTAAATGATAACTTTTCTAAAGTAAGTGGTTATAGTAAAGAGGAACTTCTTGGAAAAAATTATAGTATTGTACAACATCCAAATACCACTAATGCCTATTATAAAAAACTCTGGTCTACTATAACAAGTAAAAAAGTATTTAAATCCACGGTTGAAAATCTTACTAAAGAGGGAAAGTCATTTTACCTAAGAGGTGTTATAGCTCCTTTTTTAAATATCAATGGAGAAATAGTAGAATATATATCTATAAGGGAAGATGCAACAAAAGAGGTTGAACAAAATAAAGAGATAGAAATTTTGAAACAAAAAGAGCAACTCCAAAATATCCAAAAAGCAGCAAAAGTTCAAACTCATAATATTTTAGAGTCGATTCCGTTACCTTCTTTTATAGCCAAAGATTTAAAAATAGTAGATAGAAATGAGCTTTTTGAGGATATCTTTTTATTAAATCCTATAGATGATTTGGAGATATTACAAATGATATTTAATTTAAAAGATGAATCTTCAATTATACATAATCTTCCACTTATCTCTTCTGTTTTTGAATTTGAAATGGATACTTATACCATCTATCACAAACAACTAGAAGATGATAAAGTATTAGTTATTTTGGGTAAATGATCATGGAAACTAAAAAATTTTTACAAGCAACAGAAGTATTTATTGTAGATGATACAATTACAGATACAAAAGTTATCAATGAAATGCTCTATATAGCAGATAGTAATAACCTCTATGTCTTAGATAAATCTATCAAGCAAGTATCTTCAGGATACTCTTATTATCTTGATGCCCTTGAAAATGAAGACAATCAACTGATCTTTATGTATTTAGATAAAAACAGACAAAAAATTATCTACAATAATAAAAATGTCAAATTTGAGATTATAGTATCCAAAAAAATCAAAAAGCTCTTTATGTTTTACAATAAAGGATATGGAATAATTTTATTTGAAGATAACTCTATAGATATATATAGTATTAACTTTAATTCTATTATTACCAACATTCAACTATCTGAAGATATCACAAATGTATTTAAGTATTTCTCTACAAATAAACTTATATTTACATCAAAAAGCAAAATATCAATTTTTGATATTGAAACCTTTAATATATCTAGAGAGATAAGTATAAAAGACCCTTCTTATATTGATGTAAGTTTTATTGAAGATACCATTTATTTAATTTATAATGACAAAATCAAAATTATTGATAAAGATTGCTTGGAAACTGATATTGAGATTGAAATTGATGATAAAGTTGTAAAAGTTTTTACAAATATCTATCAAAAAGAGATTATTATCCTTACAAAAAACAATAGTATTTATCTTTATCATCCGTTATCTTATTCTTTATTTAAAGTATTGACACATAAAAATCCAATAGAAGAGATCCGATTTATCCAGAGTGATTTTTTTATCATTGCTAAAAACAAAATAATAAGGATAGATACAACACAAGGTGCTTTAGAGTTTGAAAAACATTTAGTTTTAGAGGAGATAGATGAAGCTTTTATAGTACTAAAAGATAATCCTTTTCTTATATTAGATGATGTATTTTACAAATCCCTTAATAAGCTATGGCAAGATAAATACAATAAAATTTCAAATAATCTTTTGATGAATAAGATAGATGAGGCAAAAAAACTATTTGCAATATTTGAACCCTTGTATACTTGTAAAAAAGAATTTGAAGAGATTTTTAACCTAAGTGATGTACTTTTACATCTTAGTCAATCTCTTCGTGCTATAAATTATAAAGAAGTTTTTGGTTTAATTGAACAAAATCCATCTTTAGAAAAAACACCTATGGGTAAAAAAATATTAAACGACTGGGAACAAAATTTTGAAAAGTTTATACTCACTCTTCTAAAAGATAATTTTGATAAGCAAAGTAAAGAGTATAAATCTTTACAAAAATATTTCGATGTTAATAGTAAAAAACAACTGATTTTTTTTTCTATAGAACACCAAGATGTTATACTCAGTACAATTCAAGCTTTTAAAAATAAAAAATATTCCTTATACACTAAGTTGCTGGACAAATATCTATTTTTAAATGAATTACCAATTACAAAGAAAATTCATATTATAAGCCATAACATCTATTTAAAGGTTTTAAAATATATTGCAATAAATGAATTAAATGAATCTTTACCGATGATAGAAACATTACAAAATTTCTCTTATTATAAACCAAAAGCGATGTTACTAAAAGAAAAAGTAAATGTATTTCTTGGCTTTGAAACATCGTATGAAAAAGCAAACTTGGAAAGATGTCGAATGTTTTTAGAACAATATAGTGAGCATTTTTATGGTACTTCCTATTATTATAATATAGTACTATTAGATACAAAAAAGATTGAGTCTTCAATGTTTTTCATAGATAACAATGATTTTGAAAATGCTTATTTAATACTACAAGAATTTTTCAAAAGTCAAATATGGGCTTCAAAAATCAAGTATATAATGATTGGTTACTATAAACAGCAATTTAAATTTAAAGAACAAGAACTATCTGAGGAAAATCAAAGGATATTTATCGATAAGTTTTATGAACTATTTGGATATATTGATGAGATTTTTCCTAAAATTGAATATTTAAATATCTACAAAGGTGTAATTCCAAAAGAGCATATTATGAACTACCCAAAAACACTCCTTTAAGAGAGATAAAATATGATAAATTTAGATATAAAAGTTATATTAGCAGAAGATGAAAAAAATGCTCGTGATTCATTACATAGAATACTTAGTAAACTATTTACACATATTCATAGTTTTGAAAATGGTTTTGAGGCTTACGAGTATTTTGAAAAATTTGGGGCAGATATACTCATTACTGATATATGTATGCCCAAAATGAATGGTTTTGAACTCATTGAAGCTGCTAAGAAACTCAATCACAATCTCAATGTTATAGTAATTACAGCTTTTAATGACAACTATAATCTAACTACTGCTTTAGAGTTACAAGTTGATAAACTACTAAGTAAACCTATATCTATTGATAAACTGTTTGATGCTATAGAAACAATAAAAGAGATATTAACTATTAAACAAGAGTTAGAATATGAAAAAGTAAAACTTGAAAAATTTAAAAATGCTATTGAAAAAGTAGATTTAATAATCGCCCTTGATAATAACTTTAATATAAAATACTTAAATTCAATGGCACAAGAAAAACTACATATAACTAAAGATACAAACATTCTTGAAGTTTTCGATGAAACTCTTATTGATAAAATGAAAGATAACGCTAATAAAATGGAAAGTTTTCATACTATAGTTCATTTAAATGATAAAGACCTTATTCTTTCTTTATCCTCCTTTGCCTCTGATTTTATAATACAAAATGGAGAAAATAAGATCAATGAAATATCAATTTTATGTAGAGATATTACTGATACTATAAAGCAAAAAGAGGAGATAATAAAAGCTCTTTATACAGATAGTCTTACAAAACTACCAAATAGAGTTTCATTACTTAATAAGCTAGAAAATAATCACGAAAACTATTCATTAATTATTGTAGATATCAAATCTTTTTCTGAAATAAATTCATTTTATGGATTAAAAACAGGAGAAATAATTATTCAAGAAGTATCGAAAAACATGAGAAAATTTTTGAATACGATAAGCTTTAATACAGAACTTTTTAAACTTGAGGCAGATAAATTTGCTATATTAATTAAAACCGTCATTGATATAAATCAATTTAGTCAAACACTTCAAAATAGAATTGAAGAACATGAATATACAATCAACAAAGATAATAAAATTCATATTTTAGTAACATTAGGAGCTAATAATGAGAAAGTTATAGATCTTCTTCCAGAAGCAGTTCTTGCTTTAGAATACGCAAAAACAAATAATCTTAGAAATGTATCTTATATAGACTATAAGGGTGAAATATTAAAATATAAAAACAATTTAAAAATGCAAACTATTTTAAAAAAAGCTCTTGTGTCTGATAAAATTATTCCTTTTTTTCAACCTATAGTAGATAGTGATCAAACTATTGTAAAATATGAAGCTCTTGTAAGAATTGTAGATAAAGACATAATATATTTTCCTTGTGATTTTTTAGATGTAGCAAAAAAAAGTACAATGTATAATCAT
The DNA here is from genome assembly GCA_965140475.1 of Arcobacteraceae bacterium. Lineage (GTDB taxonomy): Bacteria > Campylobacterota > Campylobacteria > Campylobacterales > Arcobacteraceae > JAIOSF01. The sequence goes on along the minus strand of OZ223242.1, from coordinate 499,865 downwards.
ATAACAAAAACTATGATACAAAAAGTATTTGAGATATTTCACACAAATGACTATCAAGTATCAATCAATTTATCATTACTAGATATTATTAATCCAGAAATACTAGCTTTTATAAAATTGATGTTTGAAACATATTGTTCCATGAAATATAGAGTAACTTTTGAACTACTTGAAAGTGAAAGTTTTAATGACATTGAAAAAACAAATCAAGTATGTAATTACTTAAAATCCCTCGGGGCAGAGATAGCTATTGATGATTTTGGAAGTGGTTATTCAAATTTTTCTTATTTTGCAGATATGAATATTGATATTATTAAAATTGATGCAAGTTTGACAAAAAAAGCTACAACAAAAAATGGAAAAATTATTATCGAAAATATTATAAATATGGCAAAACAATTAAATTGTAAAGTGATTATAGAGTATGTGGAATCCGAAGAGTTATTTGAACACTTAAAAAAATTAAACATAGATATGTTTCAAGGATATTATTTTGATAAACCAAAAAAATGGAGTGATATATGAATAATGAGAAAACAATACTCGCTCTAAATCAAGATATTACTAAATTAAAAAAGCAACTCAAAGAAGCTACCTTAAAAAATAAATATCAAGAAAAGGTTATCTTCAATCAATCTAAAATGGCTGCAATGGGTGAGATGATAAGCATGATAGCCCATCAGTGGAAACAACCATTAAATTGTGTATCTATATTAGTTCAAGAGATATTTTTTAACCTTAAAATAAATAATTTAGAAAATAGTGTAGATGTTACCCTTAAAAAAGATATTGAAGAACAATTAAATTATATGGCACATACTATAAATGACTTTAAAGATTTTTATAAAAAAGATAAAATTAAAAATAATATAAATATGGTAAAACTAATAGATAGTATTTTAAAATTAGTATCAGGTCAATTAAAAAATAATAAAATTATAATCAAGATCAAATTTGGTACGCAAGGGAAACACATTCAATACGATGAAAAAATACTTACACTTAAAGAACTTTTTGATAAAGATTATTTAGTAACAACCTATAGCAATGAACTAAAACAGGTGATATTAAATATTATATCAAACTCTAAGGATGCATTAGTGGAAAGTGTTTCATTACCAAAAATACGAACAATTAATATTATACTAAATAGAAAAAACAAACAATCTATTGAGGTAATCATTGAAGATAATGGAGGTGGCATAAAAGATAAAGATGAACTCAATAAGATATGGGAGCCTCATTTTACTACTAAAGATCAAGGAACAGGAATTGGACTATATATTAGTAAAATTATTGTTGAAAAAAACCTACATAGTTCAATAGAAGCAAAAAATGGAAATTTTGGACTACAAACAAAACTTACCATTCACAATATTTAGATAAGTACTTATTATTTATCTTACATTCTATTTTCAAGAGCAAAAAGATATAATAAATAAAACAGTAAAAAGTCAATAAGGTTTAAAATGAGAATTATATTATTACTTCTATACGCAATAATAATGGTACTATCCATTAGATTTCAAATAGATACCATATATTTTCTTGTACTTTTTGTTGTTGCACCTATTGTTATATACTTATTTGTAAAAAAGATATTTCCAAAAGAAAAACAGTGAATCTAAAACAAAAGATTGATTATATTTATAACAACTACGGAAGTCATATAATATGGGCTCTATTGGCACTTCAGGCTATCATTATCTCTATATACTCCTATAAAAATTAAGCAATAGTTGATTATAGTTTCACAATTTTTAATAGTAGGTAAATATGACAAATAAACAAATTGGACAACTTTTTCTAGCTACATTTATAGCTATACTTATAACATACTCTATTTTTTTAGGAAATGTTAAAACTATCTTACTTCTATTAGATGCTACCACTTACATATTAGTAGCTATAGGATTATCTTTTGTTTTATGGTACTACAAAAGAAAGCTAAAAACTGTAGAGATAATAGATTTTAATAAAAATAGCAATCTCACTTTTCAATCTACAGCTTTATTTTTCTTATTTTTTCAAGTGATTGATTATATCTATGAGGATGGATTTATTGGGATGATAAGTCAATGGTTTTTTTATTGGATAATGGGAATCATCGCATTTATTGTAATAACAATTATGAACTATTATAAAAATATGCAATACTATAAACAAGTACTTACTCATGACCCCAAATATTATCCGTACGAATCTTAATTTTTTATTCTTTAAGTATAGGATTTGTTTATAAAAATATTAAACTTAGATTATAAATTTAAGTTTATTCGTAGCTTTTTTTACTATCATCTTCTTTTTAAAAAAGGAAACAAAATTGGATATAAAAAAAGAAAAATTTAGAAAAATAGCAAAAATTGAAGGGTATTCATTTTTGATACTACTTTTTATTGCGATGCCCTTAAAGTATGTTGCAGGGATACTTATAGCTACGAAAATAGTTGGTATGATTCATGGAGCTTTATGGGTGGGATATTTGTATATGCAATATGAAGCATCAAATGAGCAAAAATGGGGATTCAAATTTAATATATTTACATTTTTAATGTCAATTATACCTTTTGGTACATTTTATCTAGACAAAAAACTCAAAGAGTCCCACTAGTTACATTAGTCCTTTATGGACTTTTGTTTATCCTCATACATTTTTCCATCAGCATCTTCAATAATTTTATCTACTAAATCACTGTTTTTAAACCCAACTAAACCATAAGAAAAGCCAAAACTAAATGTAACATTATCAGAGCTTTTTATTTTTAATTTTTGTTTTGTTAGTTTTTCTTGTATATGTTTTAATTCTTCGTTTACTTTTTGATATGATGTTTTATCGTCAATTAACAATAAAAACTCATCTCCAGCAAATCGTACTACATGTCTATGTTTAAAAGTAACCTCTTTTTTTAAAAAATTACTTAAATATTTTAAAACCATATCTCCTATCAAGTGACCATATGAATCATTAATTTGTTTAAATCTATTTAAATCAATAAATGCTAAAAAACCATCTTCTTTAAACTTGTTGTTATGAACATATTGCATATCAAACCATTTTCTATTATATGCTTTTGTTAATGTATCTGAGAACAATTCTTGCTGTAAAAACTGTATCTTTTTTTTCATCTCATCAAGATCTTGAGTTATTTTTCCAAGTTTTTTTGTATCTTTACTCACAATTGCCTCTTGGGCGTTTTTAGTAGAGGTTTGGAGTGTTTCGAGATTTTGGCTTGTAGTTTTTACTAAATTATCCAACTTATTAGTGTCACTATTAAGGTCTTTTAAAACTAACTCTTGATTAGTTAAATCAAAATTAATCTCTTCAGCACACTCTTCAAAAAGTTTAGAATAATCAGCAGGTAAAACAACCTCTTTACCTTTTATTTTTTTTAATACTTTATATGTAATCTCTTTTAGCTTTATTGACACTTGCCATTCCTATATTAAATTATAATTTTCTATATTATATCACAAGAGAAGTTAAATTGAAAAACAAAACGATAGAGTACTCAATAAGTGAAATTTTTATTTGCAATATTTTCGATAAAAACAGTTGCATAACTGCTTTTTGGTAAAGTAAACTCTAACTCTAAAAAGTTTTTATCTGCTATAAATTTATTTTTAATATCTAAAGGTTTTATCCAAGCATCTCTTCTATAACCTTTTTCATGAATAAACATATCATCAAATTGCTCTTCTATAATTCTAGCTTCACCTTTGGCTCTTAGAATATCTCTACCAGGAAGCAATCCTGTTACAACTGTTCTATCATGAAGGTTGCAAATATCCCCATCAATTTGGATAAGTTTATTACTCTTTTGCTCTTTTGAAAGTTCTACTCTTTTTACTAGCCATCCATTAAAAAAGTAGCTTTGATATGCTAGTTTTAAAAACTTATTAAGTTTTTTATCACTTATTATCTCTTCACCATAAACAACTCGTTTAGTTTTTTCAAAACTACACTCTTGTCCAAATCTTTGATATCCAAAATAGTTAGGCATACCATGCTTTTGTATTTGGGAGATTGTTTGATATATTTTTGGTAACTCCTCTTGTTTTACATCTTTTAAAGTGATTTTAAATCTATTTGCTTTTAAATCACCTATTTTTAATTTTTTGTCATGTTTATAAGTTTCCAATATAGTAATATTTTTACTATTTAAATATTCAATATCCCTACTTTTATTCATAGGTATTGAGATATATTGTGTTGTTGTTGCATTTTTATCTTTTAATCCAGCATAACCTATTAGATGTTCATCTATATCTAAATTTGTAGAGATATAACCTAATAACTCCCATGTGGAGAGATGTTGTTTTTTGATTTTCAAAATCAAAAAGTTTCCTCTATTTTTAAACTCAATACTTGGTATCTCATTAACAATAAAATCATATTTATTTTGATGAAATGTAAAATTCAATGGCTCGTGTTCTTGTATATATAATCTTTGGGTATTCATTTTGAAATTATACAGTTAATATACTTTTATTCTATGGTATAATTATAGACTTTTAAATAGTAGGAAAAAAGATGGGTGAAAAAAAAATAGTTGGAAAAAGAGAACTTATCTCTATTATCGATTTGGAACTATTTGATTTAGATGCAAAAGTTGACACTGGCGCTGATTCAAATGCTTTACATTGTGATCATATTGATATTGTTGAAGATAAAGTGAGTTTTACACTCCTTGATGAAGTTCATGAGGCATATCATGGGAAAAGGATGACTTTTCCTATTTATAAAATAAAAAAAGTGAAAAGTTCAAATGGACAACTTCAGGAGAGACCAGCTATAAAAGTAAGTGTGAATTTTATGGGGAAAAAATATAAAAGTGTAATATCGCTTACTAATAGAGCAGATATGAAATATCCTATGTTAATAGGAAGACGATTTTTAAGTGGAAAATTTCTTGTAGATGTAGAGAAAGAGTATTTAAGTAAAGAAGTAAAATAAGGACCAGAAATGAGAGTGTATATATTATCAAGAAATAAAGAGTTATATTCTACAAAAAGATTAGTAGAAGCAGGAAAAGCAAAAGGTTGGGATATTCAAGTTATAGACTACTTAAAATGTGCTATTGAGATTATGAAAGGGGAATTAAAAATAAACTATCAAGGGAAAGAACTTCCAGCTCCGGATGCTATTATTCCTAGAATTGGAGCTAGTCGTACATTTTATGGAACAGCAATGGTAAGACACTTTGAGATGATGGATACTTTCTCAACTTCTGGAAATCTTGCTATTAAAAGAAGTAGAGATAAGCTTAGAAGTTTACAGGTTCTTTCAAAGTTTGGTGTTGATATGCCAAAAACAATTTTTGCCTCTAATAAGTCAAATGCAAAAGATGTGATTGAACTAAGTGGTGGAGCACCCTTAGTTCTTAAAATTTTAGAAGGAACACAAGGTGTTGGTGTTGTACTTGTTGATAGTGAAAAAGCCGCAAAGTCTGTTTTAGATGCTTTTTACGGTATGGAGGTAAACTTACTTGTTCAGGAATACATTGAAGAAGCAGGAGGTGCTGATATCCGAGCTTTAGTTGTTGGTGGAGAGGTAGTTGGGGCTATGAAAAGACAAGGTGCTGAGGGAGATTTTAGATCAAATCTGCACCAAGGAGGAAGTGCAACAGCATATAAACTAAACAGAAAAGAAAAAGCAACCGCACTTGCTGCTGCAAAAGCTATGGGACTTGGAGTTTGTGGAGTTGATATGATACCATCAGCTCGTGGACCACTTGTTATGGAGGTAAATTCAAGTCCAGGATTAGAGGGAATTGAAAAATCAACAGGTCTTGATATTGCAGGTAAAATCATGGATTATATTGAAAAAAATGTAACTCCAAGATGTCCGGACAATCCTACAAAAAAACGGAAAATAAAAAGAGATAATATAGGAGCATAAAATATGCCAGATGAGAAGTTCACTCTTGGTGGTATTGATATACCAAGGGGTGCTAATACAACTATAAATATAGAGCTTCCAAAACTTTATAACACCCCTACTCAACTTCCAGTAAGAGTGATACGAGGGAAAAAAGATGGTCCTATTGTATTTATAAGTGCTGCTATTCATGGTGATGAGTTAAATGGTATTGAAATTATTAGAAGATTTAGAAAACTCAATATTTTAAAACGGCTAAAAGGGACACTTATTCTTGTACCTATTGTAAATGTATATGGGATAATGAACCTTTCAAGATATCTTCCAGATAGAAGAGATTTAAATAGAAGTTTTCCTGGAAGTAGTAAAGGAAGTTTAGCAGCTCGCGTTGCAAAGGTATTTTTTGATGAAATAGTTTTAAAATGCGATCTGGGTATAGATTTACATACAGCTTCTATACATAAATCAAACCTTCCTCAAGTACGCACAAATATAAACAACGAATATACCTTTAATCTTGCAAAAGCATTTGCAGCACCTGTTGTTTTACACTCTGAGCTTCGGGATGGATCACTTCGAGCTGTTGCCCAAGATAGAGGTGTACCAATACTTTTGTATGAAGCAGGTGAAGCTTTGCGATTTGATGAAACCTCTATACGAATAGGTGTAAATGGCTTAGTAAATGTATTACGAGCAAATAATATGTTACCTCAGATTACGAGAAAAAAACAGTCAAAATTACCAGTAATAACTAAAACTAGTAAATGGATTCGATCTGTTGAAAGTGGGATGTTACGAACTATTAAAGCACTTGGAGATACAGTAAAATCAAATGAGGTGATAGCTTATATTGATGAACCTTTAGGTGATCAAACATTTGAAGTAACTTCCCCATTTGATGGAATTATTATTGGGAAATCAGAGATTCCTCTTGTACAAGAAGGGGATGCTGTTTTTCATATAGCCAAGTTTGGTAACCTTGAATTAGCTGAAACAAAAATAGAATACTTTAATGAAGAGATAATCGAACAAAGTGAATTCTATGAATTAAATAATGAAGAGATAATAGAATAATGGAACTTTTTTACGATATTTTAAAACAACTTATACGAATTCCTAGTGTTGTTGGAGCAGAACATCCTTTTTTTATGTTTGTAAAAAGAGAGTTAGAAGAGCTTGGTGTAGATGTTGAATACTATGATGGTGTTCTTGTAGCAAAAGGAAGTGCTCCTACTAGTGGCTATATTTCAGCACATGCAGATAGACATGGACTGATTTGTACAGGGCACAATGAGTTTCAATATGCAGCTTTTATTGCAAAGAACCAAGCAGACTTAACTGGGAACTCAAACTCAGAACAACTTTTAAAAAACTTTACAGATAGATTTGTAGATCAAAAAGTACAAGCTTATGAACCATGGTCTGGTACATATTTAGGATTAGGGAGTATAAAAGAGACTTTTTTATGTCAAAGACGAAATAACATAATTTTTAAAGTTGATGGCTTTGACCATCTTATGCCAGGAACCCCTATAGGTTTTGTTGATAAACTCAAAATTGATGAAAATGATTTAGTTTATGCACAACTAGATAATGTTATCTCTGTAGCAATCATCATCTATATGTACACTAAAGGATATAAAGGAACTTCATTTTTTACAGCTTCTGAAGAGGCTGGAAAAAGTTGGAGATTTTTATTGGAATATTTTAGACGATTTGATATTGATACAAAAAAACTACTCGTATTAGATACAAGCCCTTATAAAAATGTAGAAGATATCCAACATCTTGATGTAGTATTACGAAATCGAGATGAGAATGGTGTATTTCGTTCTTCTTTAAAAAATCAAATAAAAAATATCTGTATTGAAAATAATATTCACTACCATTTTAAAGACGCTTATTTAAAAAACCTTATGTCTCAAAATGGTACAAAAGGCTCGCTTGGTGTTACAGAACTTGGACGGATAATCCATGCAACAAAAGGTGCTATTCAGGGAACTACTTTACAGCTTCCAACTATTGGATACCATACAGTTGAGGAGACCACTACAAAAAAGTCTATAGATAGTATGATACTAATCCTCTCGAAACTTTATGGAATAGAAGATGTTTAAAACTGTATTATTTACTTTTATACTTATTACAAATATTTTTTCACAAGAACTCATTTTAGGAAAAATTGATAAGTTTGATTTACCTGACTTAAACCTAAAGTCTGTAAGAGCAAAAATAGATACAGGAGCAAAAACCTCATCACTACATTGTGTGACAATAAAACCAACTAAAGATGGTTATGTAAAATTTATTACACTTGATGAAAATAATAAAAAATTCACAGGTGACTATATCACAAAAAAGATTTCTAGAATTGCCAATGTAAAAAGTTCAAATGGAACTATACAAACAAGATATTTCATACAAACACCTATTGTTATTTATAATAAAACTTATAATATAGAGTTGTCCTTAAGTTTTAGAGGAAGTATGAAATTTCCTCTTTTAATAGGTAGAGAACTTATAAAGCAAGATTTTTTAGTAGATGTTACAAAAAAAGATCTATCGTTTAACGCTAGTCAGTTGCCTCAATAGTATCCTCTTTTGTAACTTTATTTTTATTTTTTATTTTCATAATTGGTTTTTGCAAAAAAAGATTATTTGGATACAACACTATATTGTTTTCTTCATCTAAAATCTCAATTTGAAATAATGATATCTCAATAATCTCTCCTGTTATAGAGTTGTCCCCATCAATCACTTTTATCTTATCCCCTACTCGCGCTGGAAAGGTAAAAAATATAATAATACTTGAAGTCAGGTTACTTAATATTGACCATTGAGCAAAAAGTGCTACACCAATTACAGCAAAAATTGATGATGCAAATACCATAATACCACCTAATTGAACATTCCAAATAACAGCTAAAAACAATATTCCCATAAATATAATGACAAAATGAGAAAATTTAGTTACATAATAGACTCTTTTGGGAATGATTCTTTTTCTTTCACCTATTTTTCGGATAAAATATTCTGATAGCTTTGATATAACAATTGTTAAAATAATTAATCCAATAGTAAGCATAAAGTTTGTTGTTAACATAAAAAGTTCCTAAGATTATAATTTATGATATAATTATACACTATTTGTAAGGATATAAAGTTGAAATTTTTATTTATTTTTTTATTTATTTGTTTGTCACTTACAGCTGATGATACAGTAGCTAATACAACCTCAACTATTGAAAAGAACATTTGGTTAAAAACTTATCAAAACTATAAAAACTATAATATACTAATAAATAACATTACAGTTATTGAACAAAAACTTAAAAAAACAACTCCAACAACACAAGAGGAACTCAAAAAAAGATTATCTATTTATAAATCAAAACTTGAGTTATATGAAACAAATCAAAACTTTAATACTCTTTTAAAACAGTATAAATATACTATTGCAACTATCACATTAAGAGATTTTATCCTTCATACCTCTCTTAAAGATATAGAAAAAACTATACAAAAATATAAAACCCTCAAAGATGATTTTTACATAGCAAAATCAACTATTAAAAATAGATATCTAACTATGCTTGATACAAATAAAGAAAATAGCAAACTTCAATCACTCAAAGAAGATTTAGACTATTTTACAGAATATAGTGAAAATATTGAAAAAACAGAAAAAAACCTTTTAGAATCTAAAGAGGAATTGTTAAAAAAATATGAAGAGTATAAAAATGATATTTTTATGAAACACCTCTTTACTATTGGGATGATTATAGTATTTTATATTATCTACAAACTACTCTCCTCTTTAGTTTTTTTCTTAACACACAATCCAGAAAATCACGAAGATCAAAAAAACTATAAAAAACTTCTCTCACTCCTTTTTGCAATTTTAATTATTGTATTTGTAGCTATGAGGTATATTGACGATATTATGTATATTATCACATTTTTAAGTGTGATTGCTGCTGCGCTTACTTTAGCAACTAGAGAAATTATTCTCAATATTGCAGGAGCTATCTATATATTTTTTACCAGTATTGTAAAAGTTGGTGATAGAGTTATGGTACAGTTTGAAACAAAACACACTATTGGGGATATAATTGATATTTCACTAGTAAAAATGAAACTCAATGAGATAGAAGATTATACAAATATCAAAGAGGTAAAAAATGTAGGTCGAACTATATATATACCAAATAGTTATATCTTTACAAAAGTATTTTACAACTATTCTTTAAAGAAAAATGGGATGATAACAGATTTAATAGAGTTTGAATTTGATATAAATAATGACTTTGAAGAGGTAGAACAGATCACACAAGAAGTTTTTACAAAAGTTAATATTTCATATAAAATATCGTTTAATTTAAACTCTACAAAAACAGCAATTATTGCTCTTATTGCTTATCAAACAAACTATAAACATGCTACAAAAACAAGAGGAGAAGTGACTATAAAACTTTTTCAAGCGTATAAAAATCATGAAACAATAAAACTAAAGGCTTCTAAAACTATACCAAAAGAGAAAGAGGAAACTGAATAGTTCTACTTACGCTTGAATATATAAGTGACAACAGAAGCTATAACTCCAATACTAATAAGTAACAATACCACTTTATAAGTACCACCATCACCAACAGTAAATGGTAACGAAGTAGTATTCATCCCAAAAAATCCAACTATTAAGTTTAGTGGCAAAAATATTCCGGATAAAAGTGTAAGAACATAAACAGTTTGATTCATTGACTCATTTGTTTGTGTGAGATTAAAATTATATAAGGCATCAAGCTTTTCTAAAAGTAATCCACTATTTCTATAAGCTCTTTGCAAATGTTCCTCTATATCCTCAAAGTTTCTCTCAAGATACTCCTCTTCATGTTTATAATTTAGTATCAAATCACTCATAGTTTGTACTGCTTTAAAAAGCACCCTATTTATCCGCACTATATCTGTTTTATATGCAAACCATTGTTGGTTAAAATCTTTGATTGATTTTCCGTCATAAAACTTATCTTCTATTGCTTCAATATTGTTGAAATTATCTAAAATAATTTTTAAAACAGTATCTATTTTTTTATCTAAAAATCTATAAAAACCTTTTATATTTTTTAAATCTACAAACAAATCTTTACTTTTATCAAAATAATAATAGGAATCATCTGTCACTACAAAAGCATTACTTGTTTGTAGAATTTTCCCATCTTCATTTTGAGGAAGTCTTAAGATAAAAAGGTCATAATTTTCATGTTTAAAAAATACTGAAGGATGTACTTCACTTCTAACATCTTCAAGGTGAAAATTATCTAACTTGTCTCGTATCATATATCTTTCCTATCTATAATAATATTAAAGTTGCTAAACCTAAAAAACTAAAAAATCCAACCACATCAGTAACAGTTGTAAGTAAAACTGTACTTCCAATTGCTGGGTCTATCCCCATTTTTTGTAAACTTAAAGGGATAACAGCACCAAAAAAACCAGCTCCTAAAAGATTAATAATCATTGAGAGTGCTATAACCACTCCAAGCATTGGCAGAGAGAACCATAGATATGATATAACCCCAATAATCATAGCAAACAATAAACCATTTGCTAAAGATATCAACACCTCTTTTTGAATTGTTTTTCTAGCATCCTCTTTTTCAATATCCCCTAAAGCCATCTGTCGTACTGTTACTGTTAAGGTTTGAGTTCCTGCATTTCCACCCATTGAAGCAACTATTGGCATCAAAATTGCTAAGGCTACAAGAGATTGTATAGTAGTATCAAAAATACCAATTACAACTGAAGCAGCAATTGCAGTTAAAAGATTGATTCCTAACCAAAAAGCTCTACTTTTTCCAATCTCATAAATACTTTCCTCTTGCTCAACCTCATCATTTACCCCAGCCATGTTATAGATTTGTTCTGTTGCACTTTCTTGGATGATATCGTACACATCATCAGAAGTAATTCTCCCTACGAGTCTATTATTGTCATCTAAAACAGGTACACTTGTAAGGTTGTAGTTTGTCACCATATCTACAACCTCTTTGATGGTTGCTTTATGGGAGATGTTGTAGGTTCTAAACTTTTCACTTGGTATATCTGAAAATTTTGATGTATGTTCAAAAATAATAAGCTCTTCTAAACCTACACTTCCTATATATTTTCCTTTTATATTAGTAATATGACAATGCCAGATGTTATCAACTTCACCACTTTCTTTAAGAGCTTTTAGTCTTTTAATAGCATCCCCAATATTCTCATTTTCCTTTGCACTAAATAACTCTGATTGCATATAAGAACCAGCCTCATCATCACTATATGCTATAAGTTGCTCTAAAAGTTCTTTATCTTCATCATCAAAACTCTCTAAAATAGTTTGTGCTACATCTTCATGATCTTCACTAATATTTTGGATAAAATCCGCAGCATCATCTGTATCCATGTTTGATGTAATAGCTACAAGTTTTTTTGTACTTATATACTCACTAATCTCCTCTTGCACATAAGAGGGCATCTCTGAGAGAACTTCTGCAAGAAGTGCACTTGGAATTTTTCGTAAAATTGATGAGTATTGTTCTTCATCTAAATCTCGTAAATGTACCAACTGCTCAGCAATATCATAAGGGTGAACAGTACTATTTTCCTCTTTATATTGAGAAATCTCTTCAGTTAATTGTTCTAATAAGGTTTCAATTTGTTCTATATCTTTTTCATTCATAATCGATTATATCCCTTGCTTTTTATTGCTTTGCAATTATATTGAAAATATACCAAATTTTTTGACGCAAATTACTAAAAAAGATGTATAATTCGCAAAATTAAATTAGGAGGCTTCCTATGTCTACTTTAACTGTTAGTAATTATACTTTAAAACACTTTGATTTAAAAGCAAAAGAGGTGATGGATCACTATCTTGATGTAATAAATGTTGATATTAGCGATTATACTTTTGCAGGAAATTATATCTGGCTTTCTACTGCTACAGGTTTTTATGCAATAGTCAATGATACTTTCTGTCTATTTATTTTAAATTCTGGTGAGTTAACTATGCTTCTTCCACCTTTGGGGAAAAAAGAGAATACTTATGAAGCGATGATTGATTGTTTTGATATTATGAATACTCATAATAGTAATAAAAACTATTCAAAAATAGAATATGTACATGAAAACTTGTTAGAGGGCTTTGTAAACTATCTTGAAGAGGGGACAGTTATTTATGATATGTTAAAAGATTTTTTAATAGAAAAAAAATTAGTTGACTATATCTATGAAACAGAAGATTTAATAGAGCTCAAAGGGGACCCTTATAAATCAAAAAGAAATGAGATAAACAAATTTAAAAAAGTATATCCAAATCATAGAGTTGAGATTATAGATATAGCAAAACATAAAGATGGTATCACTACACTATTTAATAAATGGGTAAAAGACAGAACTATTTATATGCCAAAAGAGGAGGTAGAAACTTTTCTTGATGGTATCTATTTTGAAAGATTTGCTATAAAAAGACTTTTAAATGACTACGAAAATCTTGATGTTGTAGGGATGGTTTTATATATTGATGATGAGATAAAAGGTTTTACTGTAGGGGAGAGAATCAATGAAACAACATCAAGTGTTATTATAGAAAAAACAGATTTCGAAGTTTTAGGTTGTGCACAATTTATCTTTAGAGAATTTACAAAATATCTTCAAGAGTTATATGGAAGTATTTATATCAATGTGGGTGATGATATGGGGTTTGAAAACTTGAAAAAAGTAAAAATGTCATATAGACCAGACAAGTTAATTCCTAAATATACTATCTATCAAAAACAATGATAACTCAAGCCAAATTTGAAAATACTAAAGAGCTTTTTAGTCTTGAAAGCTCTGTATTTTCAAAAAATGATTTTGGACTAAGTTTAGGTTCTTTTTATTATCACATAAGACGAAATCCTATTTTTATCTATAAACAAAATGGTAGAATTATAGGATATATTTTATGGCTAAAAAGAAAAAATCATTATAGACTCTACTCATTATGTATAAATAAAGAGTTTCAAGGGATAGGCATTGCTACACAACTATTAACATATTCATTTGATACTTTAAAGATAAAAAAATTTACTCTAGAGGTAAAAATAACAAACAAAAATGCTATAAAACTTTATGAAAAACACAACTTCAAAATCAAAAAAGTTTTAAAAAACTATTACCCAAATAACTGTGATGGGTATTTAATGTATCGAGGATAAAATGGCATTAAAAAATTATAAAACTATGTTTAGTGAAGTCAAAAAATCATACTTTTTATATCTTCAATCTATAGTTCTATTTTTAGTCACTTATATAGACTGGACACTCTTGCCTTATATCACAAAACTAGAGGGTACTTACCTTCCTGTGTTTATGATAAGTTTTTTTATGCTTCTTGGAGCTCTTGATGGGATAGTACAACCACTTTTTAAACATATTAGGATATATAATATTTATCTCTTTACAATCATTTTAGATATTATTCAAATAGCTTCATACCCAATTTTAAGTCACTCAATTGTGATTTTTACTTATGTGATATTATCAATATTTACTATTCAAGCTATCACTTTTGAGATAGCTAGAGTTCACACAGTTGATTTTATGCAAGATGAAGCTATTGAGCTCAAAGATTATTTGATGTTGCGTTCTTTTATGATATCTATTGCTATTGTGTGTGGAAGTATCACTGCTATGTTATGTGATTATTTTAAAATAGAACTTACTACTCTTTTATCTTATGTAGCAACACTGGGATTAATTGCTATTTATATCCAATACAAACTCTATAAAAAATTCAAGAAGAAAGTTTTTGAAGGTAATGTGGAGATACAAAAAGAGAGACGAGACCTCTTTGAAAAATTTAAAAATGGTACTTTTTAAACAATTATATAGTTTTAAATTTAGCTATAATGACAAAATATTATTAGGTTAGGAAAAAATGGAAACACAAAACAAAGAGAATATTGAACTTAAATTTTTAAGTATGGACGATTACGATGAGTTAAAAGAGACAATGCTACTCTCCTATGAAACAATGCAAGATGCTTACTGGAAAGAAAATCAACTTAAAACATTAATAGAGAAGTTTCAAGAGGGACAAATTGTAATAAAAATAGATGGTGAGTTAGCTGCTTGTGCATTTTCTATCATTGTTGATTATGAGCAATTTTCAAATCATCACACCTATAAAGAGATAACAGGAGATTATACATTTTCTACACATACAAATAAAGGTGATATACTTTATGGTATTGATGTATTTGTAAAGCCAAAATTTAGAGGTCTAAGACTTGGAAGACGATTGTATGACTATAGAAAAGAGTTATGTGAAAAACACAACCTTAAAGGGATTGCTTTTGGTGGAAGAATCCCAAACTACCATAAATTTGAAAATGAACTCACACCAAAAGAGTATATTGAAAAAGTAAGAATAAAAGAGATTCATGACCCTGTATTAAATTTTCAAATATCAAATGACTTTCATCCAGCAAAAGTTTTAAAAGGATATCTAGAGGGAGATAAAGCTTCTGGAGAGTTTGCTGTTTTACTAGAATGGGATAATATCTATTATGAGAAACCTAATAAACTAGCAAGTATAAATAAAAAAGTAGTTCGATTAGGCTTAATTCAATGGCAAATGAGACCCTATAAAAATCTTGAAGAGTTGTTACAACAAGCAGAATATTTTATAGATACAGTTTCAGGATATCGTTCTGACTTTGCACTTTTTCCAGAATTTTTTAATGCTCCATTAATGGCTGAAAACAACCATCTTTCAGAACCACAAGCGATTCGAGAGTTAGCAAAACATACCCATGATATTATTCAAAAATTCTCAGAGTTTGCAATATCTTACAATATCAATATTATCTCTGGAAGTATGCCAGAGATAAAAAATGGTCATTTGTATAATGTTGGATATTTATGTAGAAGAGACGGAACTATTGATCGTTATGAAAAGATTCATGTGACTCCTGATGAAGCAAAAGTATGGGGGATGCAAGGTGGAACTGAACTTAAAACATTTGATACAGATTGTGGAAAAATAGGGATACTTATCTGTTATGATTCAGAGTTTCCAGAGCTTAGTAGATTGTTGGCACAAGAGGGGATGGATATTTTATTTGTACCATTTTTAACAGATACGCAAAATGGTTACTCACGAGTGCGACTTTGTTCCCAAGCAAGAGCAATTGAAAATGAATGTTATGTTGCAATTGCAGGAAGTGTAGGAAACTTACCAAATGTTCACAATATGGATATGCAATTTGCTCAATCAATGGTATTTACACCTTGTGATTTTTCTTTTCCTGCAAATGGGATAAAAGCAGAAGCTACTACAAATACTGAGATGGTTTTAATTGCTGATGTTGATATTGATCTTTTACGAGAACTCCATGAATTTGGAAGTGTAAAAAATTTAAAAGATAGAAGAACAGATATTTACGAAGTAAAAAAAATATGATAAAGTTTATCCCTTTTAAAAGGGATAAACTTTTCTAATAGAAAACTATTTTCCTAACTGTTTGTATAAAACATTTAAGTCCCCAAGAACCCAAATTTCAACTATTTTTTCATTTTCAATTTTAAAAAATGATGCACCATTGTATTTAATTCTGTTATTTGTTGCTTCAAATTCAAATAATTTTCCCTTATGTGTACCATTGTACACAGCTCTAACTGCTACTTGATTATCTTCAACAATCAATACTTCAATCCCATGATATAAATTTGGTATTGCAGTTGTTATCATATCAAAGTACTCTGCAAAACCCTCTTTTCCTCTAGTTTCAATTCCTAAAGAACCTCTAAAAACAATATTGTCATCGAATAACTTCTCTATGTAAGTTTTATCTTGCTTATTCCATAGATTTTCATAATATGACTCTACAATTTGTTTTTTCGTTTTCATTTTTTTCCTCAAATTTAATTTTTTTGAATTATACAACAATTTTTAAATTTTTTTGTATAATTGCACTCATAAATTATGAAGTGAGTGAGTATGATAAATTATCAAAAGATATTAGATGAGATATTTCAAGAAATAGAACCAACATTAATAAATGGAAAAGTTGCTGATTATATACCAGCTTTAGCAAAAGTATTACCAGACCAATTTGCTATGAGTATTACCCTTATGGATGGGGAGAGTTACCATATAGGATCTAGTGATACAAAGTTTTCTATACAAAGTATTTCTAAAGTATTTACTTTTACAAAAGCATTAAATATCTACAGTCGTGAACTTTATAACAAAGTTGGGAGAGAACCATCAGGAAATCCTTTTAACTCATTAGTACAGTTAGAATATGAGCATGGAATTCCTCGAAACCCTTTTATTAATGCAGGGGCAATAGTAGTTACTGATACACTTCTATCACACTATAAAAATGTTGATAATACTTATGACAATATTTTAAACTTTATTCAAAGTATTAGTGACAATCAAGAAATCACTTTTGATAGAGATGTTTGGTTTTCTGAATATAAACATGGATATAGAAATATCGCCTTAGCAAACCTCATGAAAAGTTTTAATAACCTTGATAACAATGTTGATGATGTTGTAAAAACCTATTTTAAACATTGTTCTATAACAATGAGTACAAAAGAGCTCTCACGAGCTATGTTGTTTCTTGCAAATCATGGAACAGACCCTATTACAAATAAAGAGTTTATAACATCAAGTCAAGCAAAAAGGATAAATGCTGTGATGCTTACTTGTGGGCATTATGATGCTAGTGGTGACTTTGCATTTCATGTTGGATTACCTGGGAAAAGTGGTGTTGGAGGAGGTATAGTTGCTGTGGTTCCAAAACTAATGAGTATAGCAGTATTTAGCCCTCGATTAAATAGCTGGGGGAACTCATATAGTGGAACAAAAGCCCTAGAACTATTTACCAATAAAACTTCACTATCGATTTTTTAAAAAAAAACTTTTTTTTCAACAAATTTTCATGAATTTCTCTAAAATAAAGAGGGAAATTTTCATGAATTTTTTCTTATAAATGCGATAAATAAAGGGGTTGTAAAAAGCTCTAAAAAATTCAGAAATATTTCAGCTTAAAAATCTCATTTTTAGTTTATAATTTCAATTATGAATAAGGGAATAGAAAGAACCCTAGATATCTATAGTTATAATTGGCGTTAGACTTGTAGATACTAGAGTTAACAAATGTTGTGTATTCTTCAAATAAAGAATACATTTATACTAACAAAAAAAACTTATCTTAAAATTAAAGGAAGTGTAAATGATACTTAAAAAAACAGCAATTTTCTTAATTGCTTCAATTCTTTGTGTAAATCTTATGGCAGCTGATGAAGTTGCAAATGAAGCTGCTGATCAATGTGAGGCTGCATATTCTGCTTGCTTAACTGTTTGTGATGCAAATGGTGATTCAAATGTTGAAAAATGTTATGATAAATGTGATGCTACTTACTCTGCTTGTTTAGAAAAGCTAGAGAGTAAATAACTCACAAATTTTAATACAAAACCCTTATTCTAATACTTATAACAAAGAGAGACAATGCAACTATCTAACCATATATATTGTGATACTCTTTTTGAAAACATCACAATAGAAAATCTTCTATTACCAAATCCATACAAAGAGTATCCATATTTGATAATAGAGAATTTTTTCACCCCTGAACTACTCAAAGAGATAGTAGACTATTCAAAACAAAAAGATGATATAGCACAAGCTAAAATAAAAGCAACTGTTGTAGATGGAATTGTACAACCAAAGCTGAATATAAAACAAAGAAAAACAAATATCCTCAAACTCAACAAACAGTTTACAAATATCTATAATACTCAGTTTCAAAACTTCCAACCACAAATAGAGGAGTTTTTCAACACACCACTTACTTTTAGTACAAAAGTACAGATGCTTCAATACAAAAAAGGTTTTTTCTATAAAAAGCACGCTGATGATTCAAGTGAACTTATAGATGAAAATAACAATACTGTAGGCTTTATAAATGTCGCTAGTCAGAGAAAAGTTACTACTGTTCTTTTTGCTACAACTTGTCAAGATGAAAATGATGGCTATAGTTTTAGTGGTGGAGAGTTAATATTTAACTATCTTTACGATAAAGAGGGCAATCAAATAAAACTCAAACCAAAAGCAGGAGATATGGTAATATTTCCTAGTAATCCATACTTTAGTCATGAAGTTTTACCTGTAACTGATGGGTATAGACTTACACTTGTTCAGTGGCATGATGGGATTATTCAGTAAACTTTTCTATTTATTACTTCTATTATTAACTTTGATTGTTTTTTTCCCAGGATAAACCTTACCAAGATATCTTTTATTACTTAATGTATTTAAAAGAGCTTCCATTATTTCATTATTAATAAATGACAATGTGGAAGTGTTTTTTTCAGCTAATTTTGAATATGGTTCATCTAATCGTATTAAATAATCTGTAATATCTTCATTCTCCAGATACGGAATTTGTTCTATAAATATTTTTATTGCTTCTTCAACATTACTTTTTTCAAATAAATTTTCAAATAATGTTTTTGATATTTCCTTACCACTGCCTAAATATAAATTAACTATACTAGTAGTTAATTCTGCATAATCTAACAATGATAAATCCAGATTTTCAATAATTAATATTTTTTCATCAATATTAAATTTATTTGATTCAAATATTTCAATATAATCATCTTCATCTAACGTAAATTCATCATATATTTTTAAAAAGTCTTCTTTATTATCTTCTAAAAAAGTTATTATCTTACTTGGATACTTTTTATTTAAATTATCAATATTATCTTGAGTTAAACCTAATTTTTCATTTTTAAGTAAAGAATCAACTTTTTCAGAACTAAGCTCATCAAGTTCAAAATTCTTATATTTCCAAAACCATATACTTTTTACTAAATAACTATAAGATTCATTTGTAATAGCATTTGATTGAAGTATTGTTCTTGAAAAATTTTGTAAAAGTTCATCCGCAAAAACTTCTACATTTTTCATTTTATATTGTGATAGTTTTTTATAGTTATCTTCAAAATTCAAATAATTAAGCAAAGGTTCATCAATTTTATCTATATTCTTGTAGTAATAAAGTAAATTATCCCATTTTATATCTAGTTTATTTTCTAATAATAAATCACCCCAAAGCTCACTAGATATAGTTGTAATATCACTAATTTTTGTTTCTTCTTTTTTTATTATAGATTGTTTATTATTTATACTTACATCTTCATTATTTAGCAACATTGTAAGTGTATCTTCCGACTCTTTACAATTTGTATCTATATATAATAAAACATTTTCAACATAAAAATTTAACTCTTTAAAGATATACTCTTTTAATTTCTCTCCATCTGAATTAAGAATTGTTGTAAGATGAGCAGTTTTTAAATTTTCTTCAGAATAAGTTAAATCGTTAAATTCTAAAATTTTATCTATCATCTTTTCATTAAGAGAATATAAATTGTTTTCATAAATAAAATTAAATAATGGTTTATTTGTAAGAGGATTATCTATATAACCAAATTTTATATTTAATTTTTTCAGTAATTCTTCAAATTTTATAAATTCTTCATGTTCAAACCTATCCAGTTTTTCTTTTGACTCTAAATAATATTTCAATTCATCATTAACATTAAGTGTTATTAACTCACTGATATCTAAACATTTGAGAAAAATTTTAAAATATTCATCTAACTTCTCATTTGTTAACTGTGACTTCATAAAAAGATTAAGCCAAATACTATCCCATCTATGAAATATTTCATTGATAAAACTTGTTTGGAATTCAGTCAATAAAATAAAAGAATATAAAAATTCCTTGGATTTATCACTGCCATCTAGTAAATTATCCATAAAAAAATTAAACTTTTCATTTTTTATATTTTCTTTTAGCATGTAATCTAATAAAGAATAATTTAGTATAGCTTTAGATTCAAATTCATTTATAGTTAAATTTTCTAATACCTCTTTTATCTTATTTAAAGTATATTCAAATTCTAAAGGTTTATCATCTTTTACAGATAAGACAAAGTCTCTATCTTTTAACGTTAAACTTCCTGGGAAAAAGTATGAAATATAATCTGAATAATCTTCACGAATATATCCGTCACGAATAAGAAATTTCAATAAATTTTCATCTTTTATGTTATCAAAAATTTTGCTATTTTCTATCTTTGTAATATCACTAACAGTGTATTTTTTTGTTTTAACTTCTTTATCGTTTAAGTCATCTAAATCTTGTTTAAGTTGTTCAAGATTTTTATTAGAATTTTGGATAATTAATTTTTCTCTCTCTTCATATGTAAGATCATTTATTTCTTTTTCGATTTTCATAAATGTGGTTATTTCATCGGAATAAGTATAACGACCATTTGTGAATTTAGATTTTTGAATTATTTTAAATATATCATTTTTAATTAAATTGTTTATATTTGACAATAAATATTGTGTTGCCGAATTAGAAATATAAAAGAAATTATCATTTACTTTTTCAAATATTTTTAAAATATAAACCATTCTTAACTCATCTATTGACTTTTGTTTTTCAAGCTCTATTTTATTTTCTAATTCATTTATCTCTTTTTCTTTTAAAGCTTTTTTTTCTTTTATTTTTTCTAATTCAATATTAATAAATTTTGTTCTTTTGTTAAATATTTCATAAACTTTACCTTCTTTTATATGAAGCTTCGAAAAATCAGATGGATAAAAATTCTTATAAATTATCATCGATAACAATCGTTCTTTATTTAACTTTTCACTTCTAATTTTATACTTATATATTTTATATTCATTAGTAATGTTAATAAGTAGTCTCATGTCATCTATTCGGAATGAAATATTTCGTAAAAATTCTCTGTCAATATCTTCATATTTAAATTTATCCTTAATTTTTTCAAAAGAACTTGAAGAATTAATATATGGGATTATAGGAATTATAAAATCAAAAAATTTTGCTCTATCTTTATCTTTAAACATATCATCTTTTATTGCATAAACAAAGCATACTCTTCTATTTATGTCTTTTGAATTATTAATTAAAGTATTAAGTTCTCTAAGTTTTATGAAAATTTCTGTATTTCCAAATCTGTCCAAATCTTCTATAACGACAACATCATAAGATGTAACTTCAAAAAAATACAAAATTTCATCCAAATGTTCGTTTAAAATTGAAGTTTTATCTTTATTATTTACTTCAATTTCACCACTTTTAATATTAAGTTTTGTGACTTGTAATCTCATAAAATATTGAAATAATTTGTAAAAATAAAATATCACTATACCGAGAACAAATACTGATAAAAATAAATTACTACTAAATAAAACTTTTAAATTCAGCATTGTAAATCGATTTACAGTTTCAGGAAAAATAATTGTAGCTGTGTATAAAAATAATATTCCGACCAACATACTATGCAAAAAAATAGAACCTTCTTTAATATTCTTAATTCTTTTAAATCTTGACAGTGGTATTGTTTTGTCTTTTTCTTTATAAAAAATCTGTTGTAAAATACTTTTTTCGAGTAACTGATTTAATTTTTCATTTTTTTGTCTACTGCTTTGTTCTTTTTTAACTTCTTCATCTTCTACTTCGTTTTTAACTTCTTCACCTTCTCCTTTTTTTTCTATTTTCTCTTCATTATTATCTAGAAAGTTTTCAATATTTATATCTTCAAAAGTTGCTAATGAAATATGTAAATATTCCCACTCTTTATGTTTCTTTTCAAAAGTTCTTAAAAAACTACTTTTCCCTGAACCATTAGTCCCTGTTATTGCAATATTATTATTTTTTGGTGTTTCAAGAGCTACTTTAAACATCTTAGAATATTCATTATTTTTATCTGCATTTTCTGTAGGAATAAGAGATTCATATCTATTTGGATTATCAATAATACTCTTACCAAGTTTTTTAATGATTTTTAAATGTTGTTTATTTAAAACTTGAATTAAAAAAACTATTATTTGATTAAACTGTTTACATATTTTTATTTTAAACTTCTTCATTAGTATACCTCTAATTAAATCTTATTATTCTAACATAACAATGTCACATCTAGTGTCACAAAAAATAAAACTTTTAATAATCTACTTTCTCATAATGTCCAGCTCGTAATCTTTTCGCATACAATAAAAACAAAATACCAATACAAGCTATAAAAGCTGTAACAAACAGTGTCATATTATAATTTCCAAACTTCTCTATCAAAGCTATACTATAAAGTGGTGCACTCACTTGCCCTATCCCATATGCAGCAGTCATAGAACCCATAAATATCACAGGATTTTTCCCAGCCAATTTTCCACCATAATGCATAAAAAGAGCTACATGGCCTATAAAAGTACTTCCATATAATGCTCCACTTAAAAGATTAAGATAGATATTATTACTCATAGTAGGTATCAAGATACCTACTATCTGTAACACAAATGCTAAGATAATAATATCGATACTATTGTACTTATGTGCAAGTCTCATCCATATAATAGCAGATGGAATCCCCGCAACACCAACCACAAGCCAACCTAAACTTCCATACCCATCAAGACCCTCTAGTGAGTTGATAATATCTGGGAAAAAAGTAGCTTGCACCACAAAACTCACCCCTGCTGTAAAATAAGCTAAGATTAATAAGATAACATAAGGGGTAAACATATCTTTTGAAACTTTATGTTTCGTTGCCTCTTTTTTTAACTCTTTATCAAAAGATAAAATATATATAGCATAGATAGCTGCAAAAAAAGCAAAGATAGTAAGTACCATCCAAGCATCACTCCAAGTACCACTTTTAAGTGTATACTGAGCTATGAATTCACTCACAGTTATAGCAAAACCAATCCCAGTAAAGTGTATCCCCATAGCTTTTGTTTTATCTTCATAGTTAATTTTTACCATCACTATAGCACCACCAACTATCAAAACCATAGCTGACCCAAATCCAGCAATTACACGAGATACAAACCATAAAATTTCATTTGTAGTAGTTGCCAATACAAGTGTCGTTAAGACACTTAAAACTATCCCTATCCTAAAATATTTCACTTTACTATTGATATCTTTTAAAAATATACTAAACACAGCACCACTTAAATATCCAGCATAGTTAAAAGAAGCAAAAAGCCCAGCATTGGTTACAGATAAAAAATCTTCAAGCATAGAAGGAAGTAGTGTAGTAAATGCAAATCGTGCTACACCAACACCTATGATGATACTTATAATTCCTGCAAGGAGTATGTTGAAGTTTTTGTTTTTATCTAATAGATTTATCATATCTCATCTTTCAAAAGGCACCCAACACCATAAGGCTTTTTAGAATAGCAATGTTTACCATGTTCCACAATCAAAGCATGAAACTCTTGATAACTATTTACTAGTTTATCTTTGTTTTTTATAATAGCTTCAAACTCATTTTCAACTAAACTTTTTATATCTTTATATTTTGCTTTCCCATCAACTAATCCTAAATGTATAAATAATCTTTTTGTATAAGCATCAACTTTAAACTCACACTCTCTATATCCAAAAAGTAAAATAGAATCAGCAGTCTCTTCCCCTATCCCTTTTACTTTTAGAAGCTCTTCTCTTGTTGGAATATTACCTTTAAGTGTGTCAAAAAATTTTATGAACTCCAAAATATAATCTGCTTTTTGGTTAAAATACCCTGCTGGTTTTATAAGCTCTTTGAGTTTTTCTATATCCATATTTTTTATACTTTCACTTGTAGTACAATTATGTACTTTTAGATTATTCATAGCTTTTGTTACAGATACAAAAGTGGTATTTTGAGTTAAAATTGACCCCAATGCAACCTCAAATATTTGGTCACTATTTTTAGGATAGCTATAATCATCTGGATGATAACCAATACCTAAAAATGGCCACCAACCTTGTGTACCATATTTTTTTAAAAGTAAAGTATAAATTTTATAGATGTTATTCATAATAGAGTTTATTTCCCCATTTGCTCGCGTAACTTATCTTTTTTACTTTTTCGCTTCCCTTTTACAGGCGCTTGACCTTTTTGTTTAGTAGGTGTTCCAACAAACTCAAAGCCTTCGATCTGCTCTTTTTCAAGTTTCATTTGTGAGCGTTTCTCTATAAGTTTAAAATGCTCGAAATTTTCTAAAGTGATAAAGGATATTGCCGTTCCACTTTTTCCAGCTCGTGCAGTTCTTCCAATTCTATGTATATAGTCATTTGGACTTCTTGGAAGATCATAATTTATGACACAAGATATATCCTCGATATGCAAACCTCGTGCTGAAATATCAGAAGAAAAAAGTATATCAATTTTCTTGTTTTTAAAATCTTCTAGGGTAAATACTCTTTCATCTTGATCAAGATTCCCATGAAATGATTCTGCATTAAAACCATATTTTCTAAACTTCACAGCAAGGTTATCAGCGGCTCTATTGTTTGATACAAATACTAAAACTTGTTTAAAATTATTTGTTTTTAAAAGATGTTGTAAAAGAGGATTTCTTTTCTCTTGATTTACTAAGATTGCTCTTTGGGTTATATTTTCAACTATTGGTGTTTCATCTTCTATATTTATCTGAACCAGATCATCAGAAATTTTTGCTACTACTTCCAATATCTTTTGAGGATAGGTTGCAGAGAAAAATAGGTTTCTTCTGTTTTTTGGTAAGTTTTCAAGAACTAAGTCTAACTCATTTGCAAAACCAAGATCTAACATCTTATCTGCTTCATCCAAAACAAAAAACTCTAAAGAACTCAAACTTATCTGCTTTTTTCTCAAAATATCAAGAAGTCTTCCAGGAGTTGCAACTAAGATATCACACCCTTTTTGTAAATTATGTAATTGTGTTCCTATTTCCTCTCCACCAATTACACTTGTAACTCTAGGTTTTTTTGAGAAATTTGAACTAAAAGTTTTAAAACTCTCTGCCACTTGTAAAGTAAGTTCTCTTGTAGGTGTTAAAACGAGTGTTCTTATTTTTGCTTTCCCACTATAGGAACTATCAAGCCACTTTTGTAAAATAGGTAAGACAAAACTAGCAGTTTTTCCGCTTCCTGTTTGTGCTTTTGCCATAATATCTTGTGACTGTAAAACTAAAGGGATAACTTTTGTTTGTATAGGTGTAGGATTTAGAAAATTATTGTTTTTGAGTGCTTTTTGAATTTGTTCACTTAGATTAAATTGCTTAAATCCCATAGAGATATACCTTTGTTAAATTAATTTTGTATTTTAAGATGTTTTGCCTTTAGTATACACTAATTATTAATTTCCATACACTTCAATATCTCATAAGTCTTACTTACATCATAAGTAGCACTATGGTATGAGTGTGGATCAAAATCTATCCCATAGTAAATACAAGTTTCATCTAGCTTTGGATTTTTGATATTACCATTTTTATTGAGCGCTTTTACTATATGTTTATTCTCTTTCATAGTACAAATATGCTTTTCAAACTTCACAAGCTTTTCTATATGTCTCAACTCAAAGCTAATATTATGAGCTACCAAAGTTGTACACCCTTGGCAAAAAGATGCAAAATCCTCATCCTCTTTGAAATATGAAGCATATTTTGTCTCTTGTTTATTTCTATGTTCTAAGATAAGCTCTGGAGTGAGTCTATGTACTGCATATGAATAGGGATTGACACTATGTCGGGAGAGATAGTATCTATGAAACTTATCAACTACAACAAATTCACCATCTCTTATCTCTATTTTCACAGCAGCTGCTTCTATAACATCATACTGGTGTGTTGTATTGGTCTCAAAATCTAAAATTATCATATACTATCCCGCTATTTTATACTAGTTATTGTAGCGAAGTTCCCATTTGTTTTTACTAACTCTGAGAGTTTTAGTTGTTGTGACTTTGTGATAACTTCACTTTTTAAAAGTTCTCCCAAGATTGCCCCAGTAGTTCTCTCTAGTTTTGAAGCTATTTGAGTAATAGTATTTCCTTTTTTAAACATACTTTTGAGTTTTATTTTATCTTCTAAACTCCATTTAAGACCACTGTTTTTCGCTTTCCCCTCTTCTTGATTTTTCTGTTGTCGTAAGATTTGTTTATCCTCTTGTTGCATCTTAGATACACTTACTTTTTTCCCTGATTGGATTGCTTCTATATTTGCTTTTGCATCTTTGATTCTTGTGTCTATAAGTTTATCTACATTTTTAGCCATAAGATAGTGAAAATTTTCACTATCTTTTACAAGTGCTTTTTTTGCTCTTGTGATGGCTACATAAAACAGATTGAACTCATCTAGGAGTTCTTGGTTTGGTAGGAAGTTTTGCTCTTGATTGAACTCCTCTAAACTATCACAACCAAAGTCAACTATTAAATCTGCAAAATCTGTAAAATCATCTGCTATAGTTACTCTATCCCACTCCAAACCTTTTGCAGTATGTGCAGTTGTTAAAAATAGTATCTCATCTATTCTTTTTTCAAAACCATTATTGTCTCTATTTTTCCAAGCATCATAAAACTTTTTTGCTACCTCTTGAAACTCAAATATTTTTTCTTTGTACTCTTTAGCAACTTTGAGTGCTGATTTTAGTTCAAAATCCTCAACCTCTTTTGCATACTCTGCAATATCTTCATCACTACTAAAATCTTTTAAAAATCTATTGCGTACTATCTTCTCTTTTTCATTATTAAGAAGATAATACACCTCAATGGTCAGATTAAATATCTCATTTGGGTCTCGGACTGTTACAAAGGGTTTTCTAGTTTCTATTCGATTTGAGATTGTTGCTATAAGTTGTGCATTGGTTCTTGAGATATATCCATTTGTAACTATCTCTTTATCCTTTCCCGCTACAGTTTCTATAACAACATTTTCATTTTTAAACTTTGCAAGGAGTTTATTTGCAAATTGAGCTATATCATTATTAAATCTAAAGCTAGAACTCAAATAAAGTTTTTTATCACATTTGATTTTATCAAGGGCATTTTTACTTCCTCGAAAAGAGTAGATTTGTTGATGTTTATCACCCACATATATTTTTGTTTTAGAACTTAAAGCTTCAAAGATACCAAGAGTTACTTCATTTGTATCTTGTGCTTCATCAAGCATAATAATATCATAGGTAAATTGTGGGATTTGTTCAGTTGAGATAAGAAGATAATAATACTTCAAATAAAAGCTATGTGTAGGTTTCATCTTTCCTATAAGCATCATATCAAACATCTTTTTAGCACTTTTATGTTCTATATCATCTTTACCTATTTCCTCTTTTGTATTGTTACAAAAGTTTTCAAATATTTTTATTGCTCCTATTGCTTGATTGTATGTTATACCAAACTCTTTTGATATATCTATGGCTCTATAATTTACCAAAGAATCAAGATTAATATTAGTATGTTTTTTAACTGCAACATAGGCTAAACCATGAGTTGTTTTCACACTTGTATTTGAAGGAAATATCTCTAAAGCTTCATTTTTAATAGCACTATTAAAAGCTAGATAGAGTATCTTTTTTGTTGAATAAGTTTTTGAGATTAATTTCAGTGTAGTTGTTTTGCCTGTTCCTGCAAAAGCATTTATCTTGATATTTTTATACTGTTTGATTGATTCTAGTATATCTTTTTGTTGTTGTGTTATATTCATAAATGAATTGTAACAAATATTTTACAAGATAAGAATAAAAATTGCATATTGCAATTTTTATTCGTAGTATTGGGAACTAATTATCAAATATAAAGAGTTTGAGACTATTTCAATACTTAATTATTGTATAATTAATCCTGATTCTGATGAAGGGTTTTTATGTACAATTATATTATTAAAATTTTTATTTTTTTATTTTTAATTCTTACTAATTTATATAGTGCAGATTTACACTTAACAAAACAAGAGTTAGAATATCTAAAAAACAATCCTACTATAAAAGTACACAATGAACTAGACTGGGCACCATTTAATTATAATAGAGATGGTGTACCCCTTGGCTGGTCTATAGATTATATGGATTTGATTGCTCAAAAACTTAATATAAAAGTAAAATATGTTCATGGGTATACTTGGAATCAATTTATGGAGATGATAAAAAATAACCAAATTGATGTGATGTTAAATATTGCCAAAACTGAAGAAAGGGAAAAATTTTTAACATTTACAAGTAGTTATTTTCGTGTAGTTGATACTGTTTTTACTCAAAAAAATACCCAAAAATATGAAAGTTTAGAGGAACTTAATGGAAAATCAGTAGTAGTTGTAAAAGGTTTTTATGAGGAAGAATTTCTTGCTATCCATTACCCTTTGATAAAAGTTGTTGTAGCAGATAGTTCAGTTGAGGCTTTAAAATTAGTATCATTTGGAAAAGCTGATGCTGCTGTCAATAATTATGCAGCTGGAAGCTATTTAATAAAAGAGTATGCTCTTCACAATATGGAATCAAATTTTGAAGTAAAAGATAAAAGATTTAGTTTAGATTTGAATATTGCAACGAATAAAAATAATACTATTTTAAGAGATATTATTGAAAAAGCAAAACAATCAATAAAAAAAGACGAATTATCTAAACTTAGAAATAATTATCAGGATATATTTAAACATATAAATACAAAAAAAATAGATTTTACAAAAAACATTGAAAGTTATTTAAATAATAAAAAAAACTATTACAATGTGTATAGACCCAATGTGGATGCCATTTGAAAAATTAGAAAAAAATAAACATATAGGTATTGCTTCAGATTTTTTCAAACTATTTGAAGAAAAAATTGGTAAAAAAGTTGAGCTAATACCAACAAAAAATTGGAGTCAATCACTAGAGTTTGCTAAACAAAGAAAATGTGATATTGTATCTTTAGCGATGCCAACACCTATGCGAAAAAAATATTTAAACTTTACAACACCCTATATTAATGCCCCTATAGTTATAGCAACAAGAAATGATATACCTTTTATAAATGATTTAAATAAAGTGATGGATAAAAAACTGGGTATCGTAAAAGGGTATTCTATAAATGAGACTTTTAAAAAGTTATATCCAAATATCAATATTATATCTGTAGATTCAATTAAAGAGGGATTAGAAAAAGTAGAATCGGGAGAGATATTTGGATATCTAGATAACTCAATAGTAATTGACTACCAAATACAAAACAACTATTTAGGAACTATTGCAATATCTGGTAAGTTTGATGGAAAATGGGAGTTAGGTGTAGGTGTTAGGAATGATGAGCCTTTACTTCTTGAGATATTTAATCAAGTAATTAACTCAATTAGTGAAAGAGAGAGACAAACTATTTTAAACAAATGGGTAAATACCTACAATCAAGTAAAAATAAACTATGAACTTATTTGGCAAATCGTATTTATCTCGATGATGATTATTTTGGGAACCATATACTGGAATAGAAAACTCTCTTTATTAAATAAAAAACTTGTAGATGAAAAAGAGAAAGTACAGAGATCTTTAGATGAACAAAAAAAACTAGAAAAAGATCTTATAAAAGCAAAAGAATTAGCAGAAAAACACACAAAAATAAAATCTGAGTTTTTAGCAAATATGTCACATGAGATAAGAACTCCTATGAATGGAATACTAGGGATGTGTCATCTTGTATTAAATTCAGAATTAACAACTAAGCAAAAGAAACATATCCAAAATATTGATATAAGTGCAAAAAATTTATTGTCCATTATTAATGATATTTTAGATTTTTCAAAAATAGAAGCGGGAAAACTCATTATAGAAAAAAAATCCTTCAATATACAAGATATGATAGATTCTGTTGTGAATATTTTTGAATACCAAATTGAACAAAAAAAGTTAAAATTTAATATCAACTGTAATGAAACACTAAATAAAAATGTTTATGGGGATCAACTACGATTAACACAAGTATTAACAAATTTACTTTCAAATGCAATAAAATTTACTTTTGTTGGTGAAGTATCTTTAAATATTTCAAAGACAGATTCAAATAGATATAGGTTTGAGATAATTGATACAGGGATAGGGATAAACAAAAAAAACCAAGAAGATCTATTTCAATCTTTTCATCAAGCAGATACAAGTACTACTAAGAAATTTGGAGGTACTGGGCTTGGTCTTATAATCTCTAAGCAACTTGTTGAACTAATGAATGGAACAATTTGGTATGAAAGTGAAGAGAATATTGGTAGTAAATTTTATTTTGAATTAGAATTATTAACTGCAAAAGAAAAGAAAATAGAACACCCCTCTATACTTAATTCCGATATAGAGGTTTTAGAACTAAAAGAAAATGATATATTATTAGCAGAAGATAATGAGATTAATCAGCAAGTTATTATAGGATTATTAGAAAAAAGTAATATAAATATTGATATAGCAAACAACGGAGAAGAAGCTATACAGAAGGTAAAAGAGAAAAATTATGCTCTTATTCTTATGGATATACAAATGCCAATACTAGATGGATATGAAGCAACAAAACAAATAAGAAAAATGGATATAAATATACCTATAATTGCATTAAGCGCAAATGCTATGCAACAAAATATTGATAAGTCAATAGAAGTTGGAATGAACGCTCACATTACTAAACCAATAGATCTAGAAGTATTATGTAAAACTTTAATAAAATATATACCTATAAAAACAGATAATATTATCAATAATCACAATGAAAATAAAGATACTAATATATCAAACCTACAACATGTAAATATAAATATAGGGATGAAGTATATGTCTAATAATGAAAAGTTGTATCATAAAATTATCAATAGTTTCATAAAAGAATATATAAATATATCTATTGATAACTTAGATGAGAAAGAACTAGAAATTTTTATGCATACTATTAAAAATACTAGTGCTAATATTGGTGCAGTAAAGCTATCAAAAATTGCAGCAAAAATAGAGACTACTTTAGATAAATCTTTATTAAAGGAATTTTCTAAACAATTACAATTTGTTTTGTTAGATCTAGAAAAAATACAATATAATGACACAAAAAAAATTTCGAAATCAATGATAAAAGAAGAAGATAGAGATATCTTGTTTCAAAGTCTTTATAAAGCATTACAAACTAATAGACCACAAAGCTGTATTGATATAATAGATGAATTAAATAATTACCTTCTTTCAAAAAAAGATTATGAAGTATTTGTAGAGATTAAAAAAGCAATAGAAAAATATAATTTCAAAGATGCAATAACTGCCATTGAAAAAGTTCTTAAAAACTAACTTATGTTATACAAAACTTTTTATTTTTAGAACTTCTTTAATAAAAACTTTAAAATCAGCCTTACAACTCCCTGCGAAACAATTTTGCATAAATTTATTTATCCCTTTATTTCTATGTTGTACTATTGGTACTATTTTTATCCCTGTGATTTCAGACATAAAGTGTGACTCGTCTGCTTCTTCATAAGCATGATTCAAAATTGATCTTGAAAAGTTATTTAAGATATGATAATAGATATGTAAAAACTCTAATTCATTAACATGTAAAGCATAAAGATGGGTTACAAACTTTTCATCTTCATGAGAAACTACACCTTTTACTTTATCAGGCTTGACCTTTATACCAACTTCCTCTTTTATCTCTCGCACTAAAGCATCTAAAAGTGGCTCACCCTCTTCTAAAGTACCTCCAGGAAACCCTATCCGTCCATCCCATCTATCTATCATAATAACAGCTGGACAGCGTGTATGTTTTATGTCATCGTTGAAGTATTTCCAAGGTGCTATCTCATCTGTATAGATAGATAAAAATACTGCATTTTTCTTTTTATGATTAATCTCTCCAAAAGGGATTCGATTACTCAACAATCACCCTTTTTATTGATGGTTTTAAACTTGTAAGAATCTCATATTTGATTGTATTATGTACTTGTGCCAGATGGGTTACATTATCAAAGACACACACCTCTTCATCGTTAGATTCTACAGAAAAACTATCCATAGAAACTCGACCAAGTATCTCTAATCCATTCGCTATTTTTCTTTGTTTATGAGAATTTGCTCTAAATAATCCATCTCCATATCCAATATTATAATTTGATACAACCATATCAGATGGTGTTATAAATGAATCACTTCCATACCCTATATGGTTCCCTTTTTTAATATTTTTAGTTGCTAGTTTTTGTGCATGAAGTGAAAGAACTGGTTGTAAATATTGTTCCTCTTTAGTATCAAGGTAACCATAAATACCTATACCTACCCTTGCTATATCATATAAATTCATATCAACTTTAAAAACACCAGTACTATTTGCACAATGTACTCTAAACTCATAATCTATATATTTTCTTGTCTCTTTTATAGCTAGTTGAAAATTTTCCTCTTGCTCTTTTGTGATACTATTTTCTTCATCTGAACAACAAAAGTGAGTAAAAATACCATTTAAGATAAGTTTTTTTTCTTTGATTAGTTTACAAGCTTCTTTAATCTCGTCAAGATAGATACCATTTCTATTCATCCCTGTATCTATTTTAAATTCACACTTACTTTCCTCTGGAATTTGTTTTATAAAATTTAGTGAGTTGATTGAGATAATTAGAGAATCATCTTCTTTTTTATTTGGAATATCATATAAAACTAAGATAGACTCAAAGGCAAACTTTTGTGCTATTGCAGCTTCTGTTAAATCTCGAACAAAAACATGTTTTATCCCATACTTACTAGCCATTGAAGCTATTTGTTCTGTTCCATGACCATAGGCATTGTCTTTTAAAGCTATAGCAACTTTATCTTTAGAGCCACAACTTTTTGAAAAGTAATCTAAATTATGAAAAAAAGCTTTTTGATTGAGTTTTATATATCCCATTTTCTACTTCTGTAAAAATTGTGTACCAATACCATCACTGGTAAATAGTTCTAGTAATATACTATGTTCAACCCTTCCATCTATAATATGTGCTTTATTTACACCATTATAAATTGCATCTATACAACTATCAACTTTTGGTATCATTCCACCTGCGATCGTACCATCTTCTTTGTATCGTTCTACATCTTCTTTATCAAGAGAATTTAAAAGTTCCCCATTTTTATCTAATACTCCAATAGTATCAGTTAAAAACAGTACTTTATTTGCACCTAAAGCACTAGCAACCTTTGATGCTGCTATATCTGCGTTAATATTAAATCCTGGGTGATTTGGTCGTTCACTATTTGCAATTGGTGCAATAACAGGAACAAATCCCTCTTCAATTAAATCTTCAATCATCTCCGCATTTATAGAGGTTACTTCACCTGTAAATCCAAATTTACCACCATCTTTTGCAATAGCTTCTATACAGTTACTATCTTTCCCACTAATACCTATTGCTTTTGTACCATGGTAATTTAGAAGAGAGGTGATATTTTTATTTATCTCACCACTTAAAACCATCTCAACAATTCTCATAGACTCTTCACAAGTTACTCGGTGACCATCTACAAAAGTTGATGGTATTTGAAGTTTATTTAACATATCAGATATTTTAGCTCCACCACCATGAACAATAACTGGTTTTATCCCAACGAGTTGTAAAAGTGTAATATCTTTTGCGAATTTCTCTTGTAATTCTGGACTTGTTTGTGCACTTCCACCATATTTTATAACAATAGTTTTGTTTCTAAACTCTTTGATGTAAGGGAGGGCATCAAGGAGAGTTTTTATTTTTTCTTGTTTTAATTTCATAATTGTTGTCTTTTTAGTTTATTTTTATTTTTTAAAAATATATATTTGTCAGGATCTAGGCTATCAAGAAAATCTATGATATCTCTATTTCCCATCTTTATTGCATACATATAAGTTTCACTACTTACATGTGCCCCATTATTCACTAAAAATTCTACAGCGTCTAAATGCTTATCTTTTATGGCATAATCTAGAGCTGTCATATTAAGAGCATCTTTTTCATTTATTTTAGCTGCATAACTTAATAATAATCCCATAGAAAGAGTATCATTATTTCTTGTAAAATGCATCAAAAGGGTAAAACCATTTGCATCAGAAGTGTTTGCATCAGCTCCATTTCGTAATAAATTAAATAAATCCTCTTTCATAATACTTACTATCTTTTCAAATTATCTATGATAAATTTTGCAGCAACTTTACCATCAGCAGCAGCTCTAACTGCTAAGTCTGCACCTCTTACACTATCTCCACCTGCATAGATTTTAGAATTTGATGTTTGGTATTGTTCATTTATTTTTAAGCCGTTCCATCTATCTAGTTCTAATTCACTCTCTTTGATAAAGTTTGGTAACTCTTGCTCAAATCCAAGTGCAAGTATTATAATATCTGCCGCTTCTAAATACTCACTGTTTGGCACTATTTTTACACTTTGTCTTCCTGATTCATCAGCTTCACTCATTGTTGTTTGTTCAACTATTACACCATTTGACTCAATAGATTTTGGACTCACATTAAATACAAACTCAACACCCTCTTCTTTTGAGTTTACAACTTCTTTTTTACTTCCAGGCATATTAGCTTCATCTCTTCTATAAAGACATTTAACAGTTGTTGCTCCTTCTCTTATAGATGTTCTTACACAGTCCATAGCAGTATCTCCACCACCTATTACAACTACATTCTTATCTTTTACATCTATAAAATTTGTATTTTCCTCTTCAAAATTTCTTTTTTGGATTCCTGTTAAAAACTCCATAGCAAGATATACATTTTCGTTATCTTCTCCTGAAATTCCAGTTTTCTTCCCTTTTGTTGCACCTATTCCTATAAATACAGCATCGTAATTTTTTTCTAACTCTTCAAATGATTTATCACGTCCTATTTCACAATCTGTATAAAGATTCATACCAGCTTCAACTAACCAATCAATTCTTCTTTGCACTCTAAACTTATCAAGTTTAAATCCTGGAATTCCATAAGTTAAAAGACCACCAGCTTTTGAAGCTCTTTCAAACATATCTACATCAATACCTGCTCTTAAAAGAAAAGTAGCCACACTAATACCAGCTGGTCCACTTCCTACAACTGCTACTTTTTTTCCTATTTTTTCACTAGCAAATTTTGGTTTGAAACCTTGTTCAAATCCTGTTTCACTAATATGTGTTTCAACTGCACCAATAGTAATAGCACCATGAGTATCATTGAGTGTACAATCACCCTCACATAATACATCTTGTGGACAAATTCTTCCCAAAATTTC
Organism: Arcobacteraceae bacterium; assembly: GCA_965140475.1. GTDB lineage: Bacteria > Campylobacterota > Campylobacteria > Campylobacterales > Arcobacteraceae > JAIOSF01. The sequence continues at coordinate 463,886 of OZ223242.1, read as the reverse complement.
AGGGAAAGGTGAAGTTTCATTTGAGATATTAAATGCTAATTCAATATCATTTTGAGCAGTTTGCTTTAACCATGCAGGGATAATATTGTGTAGTGGACATTTATTATGACAATATGGGTCTCCACACCCTATACATCTATCAGCTTGCTCTTGTGCTTTATTTTTATCAAACACATTATAAACTTCGCTGAAGTCTTTAATTCTCTCCATAACCCCTCTTTTTGAAGGATTATTTCTATCTACTTTTGTAAAATTTAACATATCTTAATCTCCCTGCTCTGGGTTTAAAGGTAAAATTGTCATATCTTTTGGTTTTACCATCCAGAAATTTCTAATCTCTGATCTAAAGTGTTCTAAAATCTCTATAGCTTTTAAAGATTCTGTCTCTTTCACATAATCTTTAAGTGTATTTTTTAGATAAATTCTCTCTAACTCTGTATCATCTGTATCAATTCTTAAAGCTTCTATAAGCTCTTGATTCATCTTATCTGTAAACTCTCTGTGAGGATCGTAAATAAACGCTAATCCACCTGTCATACCTGCACCAAAGTTGATACCTGTTTGACCTAAAATCACAACAATACCACCTGTCATATATTCACATGGAGAATCTCCTGTTCCCTCAACAACTGCAATTGTTCCAGAGTTTCTTACAGCAAATCTCTCACCTACAGTTGCTCTTACATAAAGCTTTCCACCTGTTGCACCGTATAAACAGGTGTTACCAGCACCTGCATAGTTGCTTCCTTGAAGTGCTGGTTTTATAATAATTTTTCCACCACTCATACCTTTTCCAACATAATCATTTGCTACACCATCTAGATACATTGAAACACCACGACTTAAGAATGTCCCAAACGATTGTCCAGCAATCCCTGTTAAGTTATAAGTAATAGTATCTTCTGGAAGTCCAGCATCTCCATATCTTTTTGCAATTTCACCTGATGTTAAAGTACCAAAACTTCTATTTAAATTTGAAATCTCTGCATCCACTGTTACAGGGATATTTGGACTTTGAATTGTAGGCAGCACCTTTCTTAGAAGTTTATGTGAATCTTCATTTTGATCATAAGGTGTATTTGATTCTACTTGACAAGTATCAATTCCATCAATTCTTCTTAATACATTTTGAAAATCAAATTTTTGTGAAAATTCATCATCAAGAACTTTTAATAGATCACTTCTACCAATAATATCTTCAATCTTCTCATATCCTAAAGTTGCCAAAATCTCTCGTACATCTTGTGCTAAAAATTCAAAATAAGAGATAAGTCTTTCAACTGTACCACTAAATTTTTCTCTTAAATCTTCATCTTGAGTTGCAACCCCAACACTACATTTATTTGTATGACAAATTCTTAAAATTTTACATCCTAAAAGTGTTAATACAGAAGTACCAAAAGCATAACTTTCAGCACCAAGCATAGCTGCTTTTACCACATCAAGTCCTGTTTTTAATCCACCATCAGTTTGAAGATGAACCATTCCACGAAGATGATTTGCTTTTAGCGAATTGTGAGCCTCAGCAAGTCCCATCTCCCAAGCATTACCTGTATGTTTAATAGATGTTAATGGCGCAGCACCTGTTCCACCATCAGCCCCAGAGATAATAATCTTATCAGCATATGCTTTTGCAACACCTGATGCAATAGTTCCAACACCAACTGACGAAACAAGTTTTACAGCTATTTTAGCTTTTGGATTGATCTGTTTTAAATCAAAAATCAATTGTGCTAAATCCTCAATAGAATAAATATCATGATGAGGAGGTGGTGAAATCAATGTAACACCTGGAGTTGTATGTCTAAGCGTTGCAATCATAGGAGTTACTTTTGAACCTGGTAATTGTCCACCCTCACCTGGTTTTGCACCTTGCGCTAGTTTAATTTGTAGCTCTTCACAGTTTACTAAATACCCTGGAGTCACACCAAATCTTCCAGAAGCAACTTGCTTAATCTTAGAGTTTTTAATTGTTCCAAATCTAGCAGGATCTTCTCCACCTTCTCCAGAGTTACTTTGTGCTCCAATTGTGTTCATAGCTTCTGCAATTGCTTCATGAGCTTCAACAGAGATAGAACCACATGACATAGCTGCTGCTGCAAATCGTTTAAAAATATCTTCTTTTGATTCCACTTCATCAATACTAATAGCTTGTTTATCACTATTAAATTCAAAGAAATCTCGAATAAATTTTTGACCTCTATTTTCTACTAAGTTTTTTAAACCTTTAAAATCACTAATATCTTCTTTTCCTGTTGCCGCTTTATTATGCATTGCATGTGTAACTGCTGGTGAATAATCATGGTACTCTCCACCATCAATATATTTATAAAATCCACCCATATTTAGTGGGAACATTGATTGATCATCAAAATATGCATTAAAATGTAGCTTTTCTATTCTTTTTTCAATATCTTCATATCCAAGACCAGCTAAGTCACTATTTGCATGTTCAAAACAATCTTTTACTATTTGATCACTTAAACCAATAATATCAAATAATGATGAGTTTCTATAACTAGCAATTGTAGCAATACCCATTTTTGACATAATTTTTAGTAGCCCTGAACCAATAGCTTTCATACTATGTTTTAGTTTCTTTTGTAATTCATAAGATGAGATGTTTTTTCTCTCATAGTATGATACAATTGAAGCATACATCATATATGGATAGATAACTGCCACACCAAATGCGATTAACACAGCAGCACTATGAGGGTCATACACTTCACTTGTAACTGCAACTATTGAAACTGTACTTCTTATTTTGTCATTCTGTAACTTGTGATTTATATATCCAACTGCCATAGCCATTGGGATAATTTTAGACTCTTTTGATACAGTTCTGTCATCTAGGATAACTATACTAATATTTTCATTTACCACAGCTTCTTTTACTTCAGAGTAAAGTTTTTGTAATGCTACTTCTAAGTTAGTTGTAAATGTTGTACTAAAAGTTTTATTTTGAAAATCTTCATCATATAATGGATCTTGATTATCGCCAAATCTCATCATAACATCAAATTTTTCTTTCATTAAAATTGGACTAACTGCTTTTAATCTTTTTGTATTATGTTCACTCTCTTCTAAAATATTATACGCATGACCAAGTCCAGTATTTAAAGACATTACAATTTTTTCTCTATATGGATCAATTGGTGGGTTTGTTACTTGTGCAAACTTTTGTCTAAAGAAGTCTGTAAAGTTTCTATTTGATGTTGAAAAACATGCCAAAGGAGTATCATCACCCATAGAACCTGTTGGTTCTTTCCCATCATCAGCCATAGGGATAATCATTTGATCTAGTGTTTCATAAGTAATATTTGCATATTTTTGTCTATGTTCTAAATCATCAAATCTATAATCCTCAAGATTGATAAATGTATCTTCAACATATTCTTGAAGATATTGCATATTTGAAGTCAACCACTTTTCATAGTTCTGTGTTGATTTTAAATAATCATTAATATCATCATTTTTTAATATTTGTCCATTTTTAAGATCAACTGCAATCATTTGACCACTTTGCAATCTTCCTCTGTCAATAATATCTTCATCAGGGATTAAAACTGTACCATATTCACTTGTGATAAAAAGTCTGTCATCTTTTGTTTGAAAATATTTTGATGGTCTTAAACCATTTCTATCTATTAAACACCCAATATGTCTCCCATCGGTTAAACTTACAGCAGCTGGTCCATCCCAAGCTTCAAATCTAATCGCACAATACTCATAAAATGCTCTTAATTCACTATCCATATATGGAGCATTTTGCCAAGGAGCTGGTACTAAACTTCGTGCAGCTTTAAAAAAGTCCATACCGTTTATCATTAGAAATTCAAACATATTGTCTAAAGAGGCACTATCACTTCCACCATCTTGTAAAAGTGGGAAAATTCTCTCCAACTCTTCATCACTAAAAATTTCAGATTTTATTGCTTCTGTTTTTACTAAAACATTAAATCTATTTGCTTCAACAGAGTTTATCTCACCGTTGTGTGCTATTCCTCTAAATGGTTGAGCAAGTCTCCATTTTGGTAATGTATTTGTTGAGAATCTTTGGTGAAAGAGTGCAAATGATATTTTAAAATCTTGATCATTTAAATCAAGATAAAACTGCTTAATAGTTGTAGGCATAACAAGCCCTTTATAAGCAATCACTTTTGATGAAAATGTTGGAATATAAAAATCTTCTTGATCTTTTAATGCATGTTCTGATTCTTTTCTTGCAAGATATAACATTGCATCAAATCTTTTTGAAGAGATCAAAGTATTTGGTACAACAAAAACTTGTGTAATCTCAGGTAATATAGCTAAAGCTTGCTCACCCAAAGCATCTGTATTTACAGGAACTTCTCGACATAATAATACTTTTAAGTCATTTTTTTCACAATAATATTTAAAGGTTTCTAACTGTGCTTCCCCTTTTGAAAATACCATTGCAACTGCATAAAGCTTTGGAAGATCTACTCCATTTTGCATAGCAACTTTTCGCATAAAATCATCTGGAATTGATAGAAGTAATCCACTTCCATCTCCACTCTTACCATCTGCTGCAACTGCACCTCTGTGCATCATTCTCTCTAATGCTGTTATAGCATCTTCTAAATTTTGATGTGTTTGTTTATTTTTTAAGTGAGCTACTAGTCCAAACCCACAATTATCTTTGAATGAAGTTAATTTGTCTAAATTACATCCCATTATTTTCCTTTATGTGTTTTATCTCTGTTTGTTAATATTTAGTTTGTATTTAAGAGATAGTCTAAGATTATCTTACATTATTATGGCGATTTTATCCAATTTTTGTTTAAAATGTCGTTAAATGAAAACAATAAAAAAGGGTGATAGGAAAACCTATCACCCTTTTTATAATCTATAATACTATTTAATTATTAACAAGAATAAGTACTAATAAACTCAAACGCAGTTGGTCTAGCTTCATCTGGCCAAACTTGTGTTTCAAACTTGTATGATTGATACACATCAATAAAATCTTGTGTAAATACAGGTTTTAAGAAATCATTATCTCTAATTAAAGCTTCTAAAGAACCTCTTAATGTATGTGGCATTTGAGGAATACCTTTTTCTCTAATCTCATCTAAAGATAATTCAAATAAATCTTCATCCATTGGTCCAACTGGCATATATTTGTTTGCTATACCATCAAGTCCAGCCATCATCATAGCTGCAAATGCTAAATAAGGACAAGCAGTAGAATCTGGGAATCTCATCTCAACTCTAGTTGCTTTTTCACCAGCTCCATAAGGGATTCTACAAGATGCTGATCTATTTTGTGAAGAATATGTAAGAATTGAAGGTGCTTCAAATCCTGGGATTAATCTTTTGTAAGAGTTTGTTGATGGATTTGTAAATGCAGCAACTGCTCTTGCGTGTTTAAAAATACCACCTACATAATGTAATGCCATCTCTGATAGGTTTCCATATTCACCCTCTTTATAGAATAAGTTTTTACCATCTTTCCATAATGATTGGTGTACATGCATACCATTTCCATTATCACCGTAAAGTGGTTTTGGCATAAATGTACAAGTTTTACCATTTAAGTGTGCAACCATTTTACATACATATTTATATTTTTGAACATTATCAGCAGCAGTTATAATATCACTAAAAACAATACCAATCTCACCTTGTGCTTGAGCAACTTCATGGTGACCTAGAACTACTTCTAAACCAACCTCTTCAAGAACTTGCATCATCTCTGCTCTTAAATCTACCATAGAATCTGTTGGTTGTACTGGGAAGTATCCACCTTTTGTTCCAGGTCTATGTCCCATGTTTCCAAATTCATACTCTGTATCTCTACTCCAAGCACCCTCTGTTGAATCAACTCTAAAGTATGCACTGTTTGTGTCATCTCTAAATTTCACATCATCAAAAACAAAAAATTCATTTTCAGGTCCAAAATATGCTGCATCTGCAATACCTAAATCTTCTGCATGTTTTAATGCTTTTTTAGCAATTGATCTTGGACATTTAGCATAAAGCTCATTTTTGTAGATATCATAAACATCACAAATAACTATAATTGTACTATCTGCTGTAAATGGATCTAAAAATGCAGTAGAAACCTCTGGCTTTAATAACATATCTGATTTATTAATTGGTTGCCATGCATCAATACTAGAACCATCAAAAGGTAATCCATTTTCAAGTTGATCTGCACTTACTGCACTCATTCTGTATGAAATATGATGCCATGCACCTTTGATATCAGAAAATCTAAAATCAACAAATCCAACTTCATTTTCTTCACAATATTTAAAAAATTCCTCTGTATTATTTACAAATTTACCCATATACTTAACTCCTGTATTATTTTTAAACATTTTATCTTATTAATTCAAAAAATAAAGTTAATTTTTGTATACAAAACATACAAAATTCTATTTTTACTATAAAAGAGTATAATATAAAAATCAATACAATAATTTTTATTATAAAAGGAATTTTATGACACAAAATCAAGCAATAGAGAATTTAGATAAAATCATAACAAAAATAGAATTTTCCAGACTTCAAGTTAGTGATCACCATATAGTACAGTTAGTAGCTATTAGTAAGTATTCAGAAGCTTCTGATATTAAAACACTTTATCAAGCAGGTCAAAGAGCATTTGGAGAAAACAAAGTACAAGATTTAAAAGAGAAACAAGAAGTTTTAAAAGATTTACCGATAGCTTGGCATTTTGTAGGGAGTTTACAAAAAAATAAAATAAATAACCTTATAGATTGTAATCCATCGTTGATGCACTCACTTGATAGTTTAGAATTAGCTCAGGAATTAGACAAAAAATTAAAAGCAAAAAACAAAACCATGCGATGTTTACTGCAAATAAACTCTGCCTATGAAGAGTCAAAATCGGGAGTTGATCCAAAAGAGGCAGTTAATATTTATAAGCAGATTCAAGAAAAATATACAAATATAAAACTACAAGGTATTATGAGTATTGGAGCGCATAGTGAAGATACTACAAAAATATTAGAAAGTTTTCAAATCACAAGAGCTATTTTCAATCAATGTGATGGTGCAACCATTTGCTCTATGGGTATGAGCGGAGATTTTGAACTTGCCATTGCTAATGGAAGTAATATGATAAGAGTAGGAAGTGCTTTATTTAAATAAGCATCTTTTCTACTCTTTTACAGTTTCTAAACCTTTATCAATCCAACCATAGTTTATCCCACCATCAAGTTCTTGAACATATTTATATCCAAGTTGAATACCAAGTAGTTCTCCAACTGCTTTTGTTCTATTTGCATGAGCACATACAAGAATAAATGGTTGCTCTTTTGATGTTACTATTTTAGTAAACTTATCCATCCAACCATTGATATCGTATCTCCCTTGTCCATCAAAAAAAGTGAGCTTATGACTTCCTTTTATGATTCCAAATCGTTCCCACTCATCTGGTCGTCTTATATCTATAACTGTTACACCATTTTTAAGTGCCTCTTGAACTTGTGCTGTTTTTAATGTTGTAAAACCTGCCATCAATGTTTCTGCCATAATCAACACTCCTAATATTATAATTTTTATTTTATTCATTTCGTAATACATCCAATACATCAATTTGAGTTGCTTTTTTTGCTGGATAATATGAGGATAAAAATACTATCACCATACTCCCTATAACTATAGATATAAAGTCTATTACATCTAAAACAAGTGGTAATTTAGAAGTACCATATACATCAGCAGGTAAAGAGATAATATCAAAATTTTCTAATAGATAAATTCCACTAAAGCCTAATAATATTCCCAATAATATTCCAGTATATCCTATAATAATTCCCAGTCTTAAAAAGATATGTTTTACCTCTTTTGCACTTGCCCCAAGTGATAAAAGTAATGCAATCTCTTTTCTTCTACTCATAACTGTCATAAGAAGTGAGCTAATAATATTAAGTGATGCAATAAGAATAATCAGCATCAACACTACAAATAAAGCTTTCTTCTCCATCTCCATAGCTGCAAAGAAGTTTCCATTTTGTTGCCACCAACCAACAACTCCAACACCAAAAGATGGTAGCTCTTTTTTAATTCGCTCTATATCTTTAAATGGCTCATCACTATATATATGTATCCCATCATAGTATTTATCACTTTTTTTCAATATAGTTCGAAGAGCTTCAATAGAAGTATACATATATGCTTTATCATAAGCTGTAAGTCCTGATTTGAACTCCCCACTATAGATAAATCTTTTCATCTTTGGCATCATTGAAAAACCACTTGGACTTATTGTAGTAAAATATAAGGTTACCTTTTGCTCATCATAAAGATATAAACTATCTTTTATCCCTTGCCCCACTATGATATGGTATTTTCCAAGATTAGTTAATGTATCAGCTGTTTTTTTATAGATTTTATTGATTGATGCTTCTTTTTCTTTATCAACACCAAAAATAACCCCACCGCTCATAGACTCATCACTTTGAATCATCACTTGAGAAGTTAAATAGGGTGAAAATTTTAATTCAGGAAATTTTTTCTCTAACTTATGTAGAAGTTCTTCATTTACTGTCCCATCTATTTGAGGATAAATACTTAAAGGATAGTTCATAGTAAAAAGTTTATCTTTGAACTCTTTAGCAGTTCCATTCATAATAGCCATAGCGACAATTAAAACCATCACCCCAACACTAACTCCCACAAATGCCAAAATAGCACTTATAGAGATAAATGGATTTTTTTTATCAAATTTAAGATACTTTCTTATTATAAAATTTATTAATTTTGTATTCAAATACTTTGCCTATGCTTTAGCTAAGAGTCCTTTTTTAGGACCACTTTGTCCACAACATTGTTTGTATTTTTTACCACTTCCACAAGGACAAGGTGCATTTCTAGGAGTTTTCTTTTGTGTAGCTGTAGTTGCTTCTTGACTACTTAAAGAAACATCTTCAATAGTATGTTCCATCTCTTCTCTTAGTTTTTCTATAGCTGCTTTTTCTCTTTCCATCTCATCTTCATCTCGTAGTTGAACAGAAAAAAGTATTCTTATAATCTCAAATTTTATAGAACCTATTAATTCTAAGAACATATTGTATGATTCTTTTTTATACTCTACTAATGGATCTTTTTGGTTATAACCTCTAAGTCCAATTCCTGTTTTTAGAGTATCCATAGAATATAAATGCTCTCTATATGCTTTATCTAAAACTTGAAGATATAAAATTCTCTCTATCTCATTTCTTTGTTCTGGTGCAGGGGCACTCATTTTTTGCTCATAGATATCTTTTAATATTTTAATAAGCTTTTCATACATCTCATCAAAATCATCTGATTCTATATCCTCTTTTGATATATCAACATTTAAATCTTCTTTGATTTTAAGTACTACATTTTCATAATTAAAATCTTCAATCATCACACTAGTACTTACATCTTTCGCATTCTCAATAGTTACTGATACAAATTCTCCAATATTTTCATCAATTTTTGATGTAATATCATAATCTTCACTTAAAAGGTTATTTCTAAAGCTATAGATTACTTTTCTTTGTTCATTTGCTACATCATCATACTCTAATAGATGTTTTCTTGACTCAAAGTGCATAGTTTCTACTTTTTTCTGTGCATTTTCAACAGCTCGTGTAACCATACCAGATTCAATATGTTCACCCTCTTCAAGTCCAAGTCTACTCATAACTCCAGCGATCTTATCACTTCCAAAAATTCGTAATAAATTATCTTCTAAACTTAGATAAAATTGAGATTCACCAACATCACCTTGTCGCCCTGCTCGTCCTCGAAGTTGGTTGTCAATTCTTCTACTTTCATGTCTTTCAGTTCCTAAAATAACCAAACCACCAAGTTCTAAACACTCTTTTGGTAGTTTAATATCAACTCCACGACCAGCCATGTTTGTAGCTATTGTAACAGCACCTTTAAGTCCAGCATCTTCAACAATTTTACCCTCTTTTTCATGCTGTTTTGCATTTAAAACTGTATGTGGTATTTTCTCTTTTTTCAATAATTCATGTAGCTTTTCAGACTTTTCAATACTTGCAGTTCCCACTAATACAGGTTGCCCTTTTTGATTTAACTCTTTGATTCTATTACAAACAGCTACAAATTTTTCCCGCTCTGTTTTATAAATAAGATCATTTTTATCCAATCTTTGGATAGGTACATTTGTTGGTATTGATACAACATCAAGATTATAAATCTCTGCAAACTCTGTAGCTTCTGTTTGCGCTGTTCCTGTCATACCAGCTAACTTGTCATACATTCTGAAGTAGTTTTGGAAAGTAATATCAGCTAGCGTTTGAGACTCTTCTTTAATCTCAACACCCTCTTTGGCTTCTAAAGCTTGATGCAATCCATCACTAAATCTTCGCCCTTCACTTAATCGTCCTGTAAACTCATCAACAATGATTACCTCATCATTTTGTACAACATAATCAACATCTTTTTCAAATAAATAGTTTGCTTTTAAAGCTTGATCTAAATTATGTGAAAGTGAAGCAAACTCTAAAGAATAAAGATTATCTACACCGTATAACTCTTGAGCTTTTTCAATCCCAGCTTCTGTTAAAAGGACCACTTTATTTTTCTCATCAACAGTAAAATCACCAGTTACTTCATCTGATTCACTAGGATTTTTAGCTTCTTTTCTTTCACCTTTTTCAAGTTGTAGTGCTATTTTTTGAGATCGAACATAGTCTGAGTTTTTATGACTTGTAGGTCCAGAGATAATTAAAGGAGTTCTAGCCTCATCAATCAAAATTGAATCCACCTCATCCACTATTACAAAATTATAATTTCTCTGTACTTGCTCTTCAAGTGAATAGTGCATATTATCTCTTAAGAAGTCAAATCCAAACTCATTATTTGTACCATAAGTGATATCTGCATTGTATTGCTCTTGTCGCTCAGCTTCACTTCCTATAGCAGCTGTTAATGCCCCTACACTAAATCCTAAGAAGTTATATAAAGGCTCTAACTCTTTTGCATCACGACTTGCTAGATAATCATTTACAGTAACTACATGTACCCCTTTGCCACTAAGTGCATTCAAAGCAACTGCTAAAGTTCCAACAAGAGTTTTCCCCTCACCAGTTTTCATCTCAGCAATTCTACCTTCATGTAAAACCATACCACCAATAAGCTGTACATCATAGTGTCTCATGTTTAAAACTCTTTTACTAGCTTCTCTTGTGATTGCAAAACTATCTACGAGTACCTCATCTAAGGTTTTTGTATTATTTTGAACCTCATTTTTTAGTTCATTAAATCTTTGTTGTAATTCTTCATTTGTAAGTGTCGAGTAAGACTCCTCTAAAGCATTGATAAGTTCTACTCTTTTTCTATACTTTTTAACCTCTTTATCATTTTTAGTACCGAATATTTTTGAAAAGATATTTAACATTTATAGTGTTCCTTGTTGTATGTTTTGTAAGTAAAATCGCTTAAGACGATATATGCTATAATTTGAAGCTAATATTTTATCCAAAGGTTTGTTATGAAGTCATTAATTCTATCTTTTTTTTTCGCAACTATACTATTTGCTAACAACCTTCAAAATATTAATAGTTTTGAAGCCTCATTTAAACAATCAATTATTAATAGTTCCAATAAAGAGATACTCTACACAGGAAAAATATATATAAAAAAGCCTCTACAAATAGTATGGCAATACAATGAACCAACCCAAAAGTTTGTTTACATCAAAAACAATAATGTAACTATCATAGAACCAGAACTAGAACAAGTAATAATCTCTAAACTTGATAAAGAGTTTAATATACTGGAACTTTTAAATAACTCTAAGAAAATATCTACTTCCCAATATCTTGCTACTTTTAACAATACTCAATATACACTAACTGTTATAAATGATATACTTCAAAGTATAAGCTACAAAGACAATATTGATAATAATATTCTTATAAGTTTCTCTAAAATAGATCAAAATAAACCTATCTTGGATAATATATTTGAATTTAAGATACCTACTGATTACGATATCATAAGAAAGTAAGTTATTTTAGATATAATTAGCTCTAAGGTACAATAAGCAATAGCTTGCATTTTGCAAGAGGAAAGTCTGAGCTGCTGTGAAGTATGGTTCCATTTAACTAATGGCTAGGGCAACCTAAGGGACAGTGCAACAGAAAGTAAACTACCTACTCTTGGTTAGAGATAGGAAAAGGTGAAACGGCGAGGTAAGAGCTCACCAGTGTCTTAAGTAATTTAAACAGCTATGTAAACCCAACCTGCAGCAAGAAGAGATGGTATAAACTTCACATTTTTGGCTCTTCGCACGATTGATTTTGTAAAAAATCAACTAGATAAATTATTGCTAACTACAAAACTCAGCTTACCGTTGTACCCTAATTTTTTTAAATGGACATCTTATGATAATAAATATACTTTTTTTAACCTCAGATGATGATTATATTTTAGATTTTATTAAGTATGCACTTGAGGATCTATTACCAGATACACAAGTAAATCTTTTTGGTGCACATTCAGAAGAACGAGCCTATGAACTTTTACAACAAGAAAATATAAAATTAATAATAGCAGATATGGATATTTGTACAATAGAATCATACGAGTTTTATGATGATTTAAAGAAAAAAAATTATAGTACTATCCCGTTTGTATTTTTATCTTCAGATATAGAAAATCAAGAATTTTCAATGCTCAAAGGGATAAAACTTCTTTTTAAAACCTTTAAGTGAAAAAAATTTAGTAGAGAAGATAAATACTATTCTTAATACTACACCTCCATGTAGTCAAAATAACAAAAATAAAATCTTACAAGAGATAGATGAACTTAGTTTAAACATAGAGAGTCATCTAATAGAAGTAAAAAGGCTCACTGCTCTTCTAAGAGAAAAAGCAAATAATTTAAATACTAATTCAACTGATGAGTAAACTCAGGAACTATCTCTTTTAGTTTAGTTAATTTATCTTGTGTACTAATTAGTTCAAAAATATCATGATTTAATTTTCCTATATCATACTGTGTACGGCCTGCAACTGTGATTGATTCATATTGTGTTTGAGCATCACTATCATCTATTAATAATTCTTCATAAAGTTTTTCACCTGGTCGTAATCCTGTATACTCTATAGATATATTATCTCTACGGCTTAACTCAATCATTTTTTGTGCTAAATCAACTATTCTAATAGGTTCACCCATATCAAGGATAAATATATCACCACTATTCCCTATAGAAGCTGCTTGAAGGACAAGTTCACAAGCTTCAGGTATAAGCATAAAATATCGTGTAATATCTTTGTGAGTTACTGTTATAGGACCTCCTGCTTCTATTTGAGTTCTAAATTTAGGTATTACACTTCCACTTGAACCTAAAACATTCCCAAATCGAACTGCAACCATCTGTGTATCTTTTGAATCTACATTTTGTAAGTACAACTCACAAATACGCTTTGTAGTACCCATAACATTTGTAGGACGAACCGCTTTATCAGTTGATATTAATACAAATTTTTCCACATTATACTTAATAGCACAATCTATTATATTTTTAGTTCCTAGTATATTATTAACTATTGCTTCTTTGATATTATGTTCTACCAATGGTACATGCTTATATGCTGCTGCGTGTATCACTATATCTGGAGTATATTTGTCAAATGTTTTTTCCAAATCTTCTTTGTTTACAACTGATTGCATAATAGGGATAATTTCTATTGATGTTAATTGTTGTACCTCTTGTTCTATTTGATACAAATTAAATTCGCTATGGTCTAGTAATATTATTTTAGAAGCTTTAAAAAATAAACATTGTCTTACAATTTCACTCCCTATACTTCCACCAGCACCTGTGACTAAAACAATTTTATTTGAAATAAACTGAGATATTTTTGTCTTATCTAAATCTTTTGGATGTCGTGCTAATAAATCTTCAACTGAGATATGTTTTAACTGTTGTGAAAAATCTTTATCTCTTAAAATTTCCTCTAAAGATGGGAGTATCTGTACATCTTCAAAATAGGTATGTAAATCATCATAAATAGTATTTATATCCTCTGTTTTTGCACTTGGTATTGCAATAACAAGTAAATCTAGTTTTCTATTCACTATACTACTTTTCAACTCATCTCTAGAGATAATTTTAATACCATCTATACTTCTTCTTTGTAAAATAGTATCATCATCTACAAAATATGTTACCCTATATTCACTATTTCTAAACTCTTCATCAAGTTTTACACCAGCTTTTCCAGCACCATATATAACCACTTGTTTGGTTTTTGTGGTTCTGTTTCTATTTACTACAAAATAATAAAAATACATTAAAAAATTGATAGAAAATATATAGAGGAATAACTCACTAGCTAAAAAAGCGAATCGAAACTCTCCATGATAATATGGAGCATATAAAATAAAAGGGACAATATAAACAAAACTTTTAATCAAAAATGTCTTCTGAGTAGCCTTACTCCAAGAAAGGGAATAATCTTTAAGTATAAAAAATGAAGATAAACTTCGCAAAATAATAACACTTAGAACTAAAGTTATATCAAAGTCTAAATGAAATATAAAAAAAGTCCACCAAAAAGTTATTAAAGAGAGTACTATTATTACTAGAAAATTTAATATTCGTTTATCTAAAATCATTTAAATTCTTTCTTTTTATCTATATATTTTACAATAGAGTATAATAACATAATAGTTATGAGAAAAACTACAAAAATATTACTAATAAAATATACCAATAAAAATAAAATGAGATTAATAATAATTGAATAATTTGTCACTTTATAGTGACTCCATCCAGCTTGAGTAAGGCGTTGATAAGCATGTTTTTTATGGGCTTGAGAGAGTTTCTCACCATTTAATTTTCTTCTTACTAAAGTCAAAGTAGCATCAAACCAAAATACACCAAATAAAACTATCCATATCCATAAATTAGTAGCTTCTTGATTTGCATAATAAAGTGTAAAGATAGCTATATTGTATCCAAGAAGAGTACTTCCCACATCGCCCATAAATATTTTTGCCTTATTCCAATTCCAATAAAGAAAACCAAGAATAGCTACAGCTAATACTCCAAAATGCAAATCTCCAAATAGTAATAATCCAACTACACTAAGAAATACAAACTCTGATCCTACATAACCATTAATACCATCAATAAAGTTTGTAAGATTTATATACCAAACTATCAGTAAAAATGCAAAAATATTTGTTACTATTGGATTTTCAATATTAAAAAATCCAATAGTAAAAATATCTAAACCACCAAGAATATATAATCCAAAAATAGCAACAAAAGACTGTATTAAAATTCTCAACTTAGCACTAAGTTCATATATATCATCAAAAAAACTTACTATACTTATAAAAATACCAATCATAAGTGCATAAAAAAGTCTAGGATCAATTTCTTTTGTCAAATATAAATAAGTTAGTCCTAAAAACCATGTAGCTACTATAGCAATTCCCCCACCATGAGGTATAGGTGTAGTATGAGAACTTCTTTCATTCACTTGGGCTACAAATGCTTTTTTGGTATAATAGTTTTTAATCAAATAAGTAAGTATAAATGATAAAATAAATAAAATAAAATAAATCATAAACTTCTTATCTCACTTAAATATATTTTATTTACAATATCTTTATCAAACTTTTCTCGTGCAATTCTTTTTGAACTCTGCTGCATATTCATTAAAGTATCTTGATCTAATAAAATCATTTTTTCAATAGAATTTTTCAAACTCTCTGAATTCTTTACTTCACATAAAAACCCATTTACACCATCTTCTACTACCTCTTTACAGCCAGCAACATTTGCAGCTATAATAGGTTTTGAAGCACTTGATGCTTCAATCAAAAGTCTGGATAAACCTTCTCTATAACTTGGTAAAACCACAACATCACAAATCTTAAAAAAATCTTCTATTTTATCTGTTTTTCCAATAAATTTTATAAGTCCACTATTTTCCCAATTTTTAATTTCATCTTTTTCAATAGCACTTGGATTCCCACTATCAAACTGACCACCTAGTAAAAAAACCACCTCTTTATATTTAAGTTTTAACTCTTTTATGGCATCAATATACTCATATATACCTTTATCTTTTAAGAGTCTAGACACTAAAAGAAATGTGAATTTATTTGTACTTGAAAAACATTCTGAAAATAATTTTGTATCAACACCCGAACCAGGGACTATTGATACTTTCTCTTTATTTACTAAATTGTTAGATATAAAAAAATCTTTATCATCATTGTTTTGAAATAATACCCTTGAAGAGAATTTCAATGAAAATTTATATAAATATTTTAATATATTTGATAAAAAATTATCTTTAATAATTGCAGAACCTAAACCATTTATAGTATTAATAGATTTTACCCCTGCAAACTTTGCAGCTATTGTTCCATAAATATTTGGCTTAATTGTAAAATGTAAAACTATATCTGGTTTCTCTTTTTTATAAATTTTAATTAACTCTATCATATATTTAAAATCTTCTAAAGGGTTAAGTCCTTTTCTACTTATATTAACTTGTACATATTTAACATTTAAAGAATTTAATATTTTTGTTGAAGAAACTGATAAATCATCATTATTTGCTACACAAATAATTTCATAATCATGTTCTAAAAGAAATTTTATAAGTTCTTGTCTAAAATTTGCAATTGTAAAAACTACATTTGCACTTATTAATATTTTTTTATTCATAGGTTTTTCTTCCAAACTTCTAAACTATACAAAGTCCAAAGCATTTTCGCTCTTTTCTCATCAGATACATTAATTTTTTGATCCAATAGTTGACTTATAAATTTTTTATCAATAAATTTTTCACTATAACAACCTGTGTTTAAAGTATCAAAAATATTTTCTTTTAAATCATTTTCAACCCAATTTTTAAGTGGCACTTCAAAACCTCTTTTAGGTTGAGAGATAAGTTCACTTGGTAAATATTCCTTAGCTATTTTTCTCAAAATATATTTAGTTGTAGTTCCATTAATTTTAAATCTGTCATCTAAAGTAGGTGTAAATTCTAGCATATATTTACTCAAAAATGGACTTCTTCCTTCTAGTGAATGAGCCATAGTAGCTATATCCATTTTTTTTAATAAGTCACTTTGTAATATCAAATTAAAATCCATATAAAGTATTTTTGATAATTCTGATATATTAATATTGTCTACAGATCTAAGAAAATTATCCATATTTTCAAAGATATTATTACCTTGAAATTTATAAACATCTTCAAATATATCATTTGTCGCACTATTATAGAAATCTAAACTTTCTTTACCTGACATACTAAGTAATCTATAAGTATAATTGTAAATTGTATTTTTATTATGTGGTTTTGGTAAAAATTTGACTACAAATGCAAAATAAGATGCTATTTTTATCCAATTGTTTGCAACAGGAACATACCTTCTATATCCAGCAAATATCTCATCAGCACCATCACCATTAAGTATTACTGTCACATGTTTTTTAGCTTCTTTACTTACATAATAACTAGGTATTGCACTACTATCCATAAATGGTTCGCCATAATTTAAAAGTATCTTTTCAATATCATCTTTTAAATTCATATTTATACTCAACTCGTGATGTTGGGTATTATATTTATTTGCAGTTAGCTTGGCTAAATGTGACTCATCAAATACACCATCAAATTTAACAGTAAATGTTTTTAGATTATTTATATATTCACTTGCAATAGCAACTATCAAGCTGCTATCAATACCCCCACTTAAAAAGGCACCCACTTCTAAATCAGATGACACCAGTCTATTTTTTACACTTTTATGTAAAATATTATCAAGTTCTTTTTTTGCATATTCAAAATCTGTAATTTTATCTTTTTTATAAAAATTCAATAAATCAAAATATTTTTCTTTCTTCATATTAAAATTATTAACATCTATAGTATAAACGCAACCTGCTTCTAATTCTATTACATTTTTATAAGGTGTATTACTTTTAAAGAAAAACCCATTGCGTATATATGAATATATTTCATCTTCATTAATCTCAAGTTTATTGATACCTGATTTTATAGCATTTAATTCACTAGCAAACATCAGATTATTATTATTATTATAAAGATAAAGTGGTTTTTTACCTGCCCTATCTCTTGATAGTACTAAGTGATTTGAGTGTTTATCAAGTATAGCGAATGCAAACATACCATCAATCATATCAAACATTCCATATTTGTATTTCATATATAGATAAAGTAATGTTTCGGTATCAGAATTTGTTTTAAATGTAAAATCTTTTAGATGCTCTTTTCGTAAATCTAAATGGTTATATATTTCACCATTAAAAATAATTACAAATTCTCCATATTCAAAAGGTTGATGTCCATTAGATATATCTTGTATTGAAAGTCTTGTATGAATTAAGTTGATATTTTTATACTTATAAATATCTTGTTCATTTGGTCCTCTATGATATAAAGCTTGTTTTATAGATTCAGTAGTATTACCATTAAAGTTTATGGTTCCTGCTATTCCACACATTATATACTATTCTTACTTTTTAATAAAAGATGAATCTTAATACTTTTTTCAAAAAAAATAAATATATACAACCAAAAAACTGGATGTCTTAGAGGATAATGAAACATTGAAAATACTAAAAGTGCTATTAATGCTCCAATTAGTATAAATTCCTCTTTTTGAAATAACCTTTTTAAAATTATAAACACTATATAGAAAAATAATAGTAATCCTATAATACCACTTTGTGTTAAAATATCAATTATTATATTATGTGCTTCTCTATTATATATTACACTATCAAAAGAATGTGGTCCAGGTCCTAAACCAACAACAGGCGAATGTAAAAATACATTAAAACCATTTTCAATTAATAAAAATCTTTCATAAATTTGACCGATACCATATTCATATGTTATTATTTGATTAAAGTTAAAAATTATCAACAGCAAAACTACTATTCCTATTGAAAGAATAATTTTATGACGTTTTTTAATAATTACTAAAGTAAAAATAGATGTAAACCCAATAATATATGACAATATCAATGCTTCACTTTGGGTTTGTATTGCTATAATAAAAATAAAAAAGATACTTGCAATAGTATTTTCTTTCGAATATAATGTTCTATAACTAGAATATTTATAAAAATAAAAACATAAAAAAGGTAACACAGTTAAAAACAATGCAAATTGATTTGGATTATTTGACAAAAAGGAATACCTACTTGAATAGTAAAAAAAATCAGACGAATCTCTATTTACATAAAAATAAAGTGTAAAAATTGTAAGTAAAATAATTACATGAAATAAGTATTTTTCTATAACATATATTAAACTAATCTTTAATATATTAAAAACAGAATAAATAAATATAACAATAAGAATAAGGAAATAAGCAAGAATATCATGAAAAACACTATCAAAAGGAGCTTCTAATTTAATATACGATGCATATATATATCCAAATGTTAATATTAATAAATTTATTGACCAATAAATAAGTAAAATGTTAGATTTTAAAGAAGTATATACATTATATTTTACTACATAAAAAAAAGAAAAAAAACACAACATAATTAAACCAATTGAACCTAAGTCAATTGAACCATAAAATCTTAATTTTGTACAAATTGTTAAAAAAACAAATAAGATAAACAAACTTGATAATAATTCTTTATCTTTAATACGAATCATTTTTTTTCCTTATTATATTCATAAAGAAAATACTAGTTTTAATATATATTAATCTTCTCAAATACTTTAACAATGATATACTTACTAATAAAAGATAGAATGGCTTTTTTATTTGGTTATTAATATACAAGTAATTATAGTTATATAATTCACCTTTTTCCATCTCCCACATGTGAGAAGACAAACCACTTTCTCCATAAGGTTTTTTATATAATTTAACCAATGGCTGTTGTATAAAAATCAATGTTTCTTTTAAAGATACTTTAAGCCATAAATTATAGTCCTCAGAATAAGATAAACCTTCATCAAATCCACCAACTTCTTCAAATAAATTTCTTGCTATTACTGTACATGGTGTAGAAGTTTTATTTGAAATCAAAAAATCTTTAAATTTAAATTTTCGTATAGTAATCTCAGTTATATCTTTAAAGTCATCAATTGTGTAACTTGAGCTTATAAATTTAATATCTAATTTTTGAATCATATCATATTGTATTTGTAATTTATCAATATGCCATGCATCATCTGCGTCCAAAAATGCTAAATATTTACCTGACGCATTTTTCACTGCATTATTCCTAGCAGAGGAAGGTCCCTTGTTGCCTTGATAAATATATTTATATCTAATATTTTTTTTATCTTTAAAATAATTATCAATCACATTTTTTGTATCATCAATACTACCATCATCCACTATAATTATCTCAAAGTCTTTGAGTTTCTGGTTCACTACTGATTCTAATGCTCTTATTATTGATTTACAAGAATTATATGAAGGTATAATAACTGAAAAAATCATAGTGCGTATTCCAATCTTGGCATAAGCTTAAGGACAATTTTCATAATAAAATTATCTTTATCTAACAGTTGAAGCCAATGCCGATTATCTTTTGGTAAATTATTAATATATTCTTGAATATTCTCTTTTTTTATTACAAGTAATACATCTCTTTTAGAATCATAAACATTGATATCATCTTTCACTTCTATTTTGAAATTATATTTTCTATCTATAATTTGGTTGTTTTTATAATAAAATCTTCCATTAAGTGTTGACACCTTATAAGTTTTTTTAGTTGCAAGTTTAAAGATTTGATTGGGTATACCTTCCGTAAAAAATTCTATATGTGATATTATACCAAATTTACTAAACTGATTGTAAGTTACAAAAAGTTGTTTTGTTCTATCAAATTTTTTTATATCTTTGTTTAATGTAATATTTTTTAAAATTTGTAATTGAACTTTATTCCACTCTTTCCAATGATCAGAAATTCCCAATATAGTAAAAATAGAAATAGAAAAAATAATAGTTGCATATTTTTTATTATTCATTAATAACATAACTATTAAAAATACCAGTAATAGTGCTCCATAGATACTAACTCTATTACCAAGGTTAAAAACTAGTTGAGGATAAAAGCCTGTTAATGCAAATATACCAAATGCTAGACATGTCATTGTTAGCAAAGAAACAAGTAATACTTTATTTAACTTTTCTTTTTTAGGCTTATAATATTGATGAAATATAATAATACAAAATATTCCAACTACTATTGATACAACAGTTAATGAATGAAATGCAAAATAAATTTTAAACCAAAAGGATGGACCTATTGAACTATCAAGGAAAGTGCCTATTTGCAAAATATATTGTTTAATAATAACATTAAGGTTTGTATCATGTAATCTTGCTGTACCTATCATTAAAAATTTTGTTAGATATATATAGTAAACTATATATAATAAATTTGGAATTAATATAAGAATAGATTTTTTATACTCTTTTTGTAACAAAAATAATAAGAATAATGACACTGCAACTGGAGTTGAACCATAAGATACAAAAGAGGCGAGAAAAGCAAAAATAAAAGATAGACCTAGTTTATTGTTTTCTGCTAAGTAATATGCAAACATGTAAAATGATATAGTTAACATTAAATATTGTGCTAAAAACCAATAGGTACTTGAATCATGTGTGGGAAAATAAATAAATAAAAAAGATACTAATATACTTTTCTGAGGACTAATAAAAAGTGAGAAAAACTTTTTAATCATTAAAAATGAAATAAAAATCCACAATATTTTTAAAGTATCATATAACAAATAATTTAAATTAAATAATTTATAAAATAATACATGAGTATAATGCAGAATTGGTGTGGCAATAACATTTGTTAATGGATAATAAAAAGAATTAAACTTATCATGAGAATATAAATCTATAAATATATAATCATCTGATACAATACCAGTAAATAGCATCAAGTAACATATTACTAAAAATACAACTATGTTTTCATTTAATACTTTCATTAGTTTATCCTTTATATTTTAAATGAATCATATGATAGTAGTAATAATCCAATAGTAATTAAAATATATGAAAATAGTTTTATAATACTTATACTTTCATTGAAAAAGTAGTATCCAAAAATTCCACCTAATATTATCGTAATTATATTAAATGGAACTGCTATTGAAAATTCAATTTTTGATAATGCAACAATCCACAATCCAAATGCAATAATATAAATTATTAATGATATATAAAATCTATAATCATAAATAACATTAAATAAATAATCACTATGTTTCTCCGCTATAATCTTAAAAATAACTTGTGTTATAGAAACAAAAAGTATTGCCACTAATAACATTACAAAATAAATTTTATTGCTTAATACTGTCATTGATTTTCTCCTATACAATATTCATAGCTAAAGTAATGCATTTACTTTATCTTTTTTAAAATTATTGTTTGTAACATCCCATACCTCTTTTGAGTAAAAAAGAAAATAACTTTCACAAAAAATAGAATCACCTGTTTAAATGGTCCTTCACTTATATCAATTGCTTTGACGGGAAAATTTGTATTAAAATGCTCCAAAACTTCAAATCCTTTTTTATTTAATAAAGATTTTAAAGATTTTTTATTAAAATGATTTACATGATGTTCTGAATAAAATCTTTTAATAGGGAAATGTATTCCTATTCTATATAGTAACTTTGAAGCTTTATATAAAAAAGAATCTGAATCAAGAGTCATTACTATTAATAAACCATTATTTTGTACAAATGTTTCCATAACCTCCACAAACTTATTTAGATTATTTAAATGTTCTATAACAGCAAAGTTTATAACAACATCGTATTTTGATTTTATTTCAAAGTCAAATATATTTGCTTGTTTAAATTTAATAATATCATCATCATTGTTTTTTGATAAATCAATACCGATTAAGTTAGAAAAGTTGTTATTTTTTAAATAAAAAAGAAAATCACCTTTACCACATCCTATGTCAACTACACTACTTTCTGTTGATTTAAATTCTTGTATATAATCCTTTATCTTTTGAAATAAAGTTAAGTTTGGATGTTTAAACCAATTTTCATGTTCATCAGTATAATACTGTTCATTATAAATTTCAAAATTGATATTATCTTGATGTTCAGAAAATTCATGTGAGCAATTCATACACTTTTTCACTCTAATATCATCAAAAGTTAGCAGTTTTATTGTTTTATTACAATTACATACTGGGCATTTCATTTAGATCCTTTTATATAATATTGCCCACCAAATGGCAACCACTTTAAATATTTTTCCAAAAAAAGAAGCTTTTTAAGAAAAGGAGGTATAAATAATATAAATGAAAAACTTATATTATTAAAACCTGCTTTCTTAAAAATATTTTTTGCATACCATATATTTAGTAATTTTGCATCTATATCAAACTCACATTCTTTTACAATTTTTTGTGTTAATGGATTCAGTGTATTATGTTCAAAAAAATATATATAACTGTTACTTTTTAATATAGATCTTAAATTAATTAATAAATTTAAATGTTCTTCATATTTAATATGATGAAATACATTTGATATAAAAATCAAATCAAAAAAATCTTTGTTTAATAAAAAATATTCTTCATTATAAACTTCAAATTTACAATTTTTAATTACTTTAGTTTGTGCAATTTTTATACTTTTTTCTGATATATCAATTCCATACACATTACTATTAGGAAAATAGTTAGCTAAAAATTGACTAGCTTTTCCTATTCCGCATCCAAAATCCAAAATATTTAATGGCTCGTTTTTATCTTTGAAAAATTCATATAATTCTTTAACTTTATATTCTGTAAAATAATCGCTAGAAACTCCTGCATTAGAAACCAATATATTATCTAAATTAAAATTATATACTTTAGCAAACTTATCAAATTCACTCACTTAACTTCCTTTATTATAAATTGTGGTTTTTGATTAATTTTTAAATAGCTTCTACCAATATACTCCCCAATAATACCTATACTAAAAAGTTGTATACCTCCAAGAAATAAAACAATCACTATTAAGCTAGTCCAACCATCCGGTGCTGTATCAAAAAATAATTTTACAAAAATATAATAAATACCTAATATAAATGAAAAAGTTGATATTATAAAACCTATAAATGTTGCTAGTCTTAATGGTAACACCGAAAAGCTAGTAGCCATTTTCAACCACAACGATACTGAGCTTCTTAAAGTATAATTACCTTCTCCACTAAACCTATCTTTATGCTTTACTTCTATAACATTAATAGAGTTAGTTGTAGAAAGAATCAAACCATCAATATATGGATATGGACCATCGTATTTAATAATTTCTTTTTTAATCTCTTCTGAAATTGCCTTAAACGAAGACAAATATAAATCTTTAGGTTTTTTTAATAAAATATTTGCTACAAAATCATTAAATTGACTTCCTAACTTTTTCCAGATTTTGTGTTTTTTATTTGGAAACTTAGTATAACACACATCACAATCATTATTAATCTTATTATATAATTTTTTTATATAGCGTGGATCATGCTGTAAATCATCATCCATTATAACTATTACCTTACCTTTAGTATAATGAAGTCCAGCCATTATTGCATTATGCTGAGAACTATTTTTTCTTAAATTAATACCTCTAATAAAACTATATCTCTCTACTAATTGTAATATTTTAATCCAACTATCATCTGAAGAGCAATCATTAACTAAAACTAATTCAAAATCAATATTTACTGATTGTTCAATTTGCATCACTAATTCATCTAAAATACCATAACTATTATATACTGGAATTACTATAGAAAGTTTCAAATTTAGACCTTTATATTTTATAATATTTATTTAATAAATTACTTACATAGTTATCATTAAATTTAATTTTTAAATTATTGAAAATATAATTAATATTAGATATGTCTATTTCGATATTTTCACCTTTATTTTCTTCAATATATTGTGCTTTTCTTTTTACTATAGTTTCAATTTTTTTAACTACGTGAACTATTGATACATTTTTGGGAGAAGCAATATTTATAACTTTATTAATAAATATATTATTAACTATGATAAAATCAACAGTCTTTACTACATCAATTACATCTATCAAATTTCGTGTTGCATGTTTAAATAATTTGAATTCATTTCCATTTTCAATGCTTTTAAAAAGAAAATTAATCAAATTATTATTATTGCCACCATCACCAACAACCTGAGGTAAACGAAAGATAATATAGTTAGAAACATTATCTTTTATAATATTTTCCATAGCTTTTTTATGATTATAATATTTAGTTTCAAACATATTAACATTATCTACATAACAACTACTAAAATAAATAAATAGTACTTTATCTATTTTATAGATAGAATCCCTCAGTAACTTTTCCTCTTTAGAAAACTCTTTATCATTAACTTCAGTAGAATTAGAAACACCTGAAACAAAAAATAACACATTGCTATTTTTTTTATAATGACTAAAGTTTTTCGCTAATAACCCATTACCAATAATCATCTATACTTTCCTAAATACCAATCTATAGTTTTAACTATCCCCGTATCAAAATTCTCATCTGCTTTCCAACCAAGAATATTTTCTATTTTTGTTGCATCGATCGCATATCTTTTATCATGTCCTGGTCTATCTTCCACAAAAGCCATAAGCTCTTTATAACTTTTTCCATTTTTTCTA
Source organism: Arcobacteraceae bacterium (assembly GCA_965140475.1). Classification (GTDB taxonomy): domain Bacteria; phylum Campylobacterota; class Campylobacteria; order Campylobacterales; family Arcobacteraceae; genus JAIOSF01. The sequence continues at coordinate 438,191 of OZ223242.1, read as the reverse complement.
GGAATTTTAGTATCAAGTATAGTACAAATAATATCTGCTATTTGTAAGTTTGTCTTTTCATTTCTTCCACCTATATTATACACATTTGCTTCTAACCCAGTATGATAAACTAAATCAATTCCTTTACAATGGTCAAGAACATAAAGCCAATCTCGTATATTTTTTCCATTACCATAAATAGGAATAACTTCTTCCTCTAACGCTTTTTTTATAATACTAGGAATGAACTTCTCATGATGTTGTTTTGGTCCATAATTATTTGAACAATTTGTTATAACTGTATTTAATCCATAAGTCATTTGATAACTTCTTATTATCATATCACTAGATGCTTTAGTTGCACTATAAGGTGAATTTGGAGCATAAGGGGTAGTCTCCGTAAATAGATCTCGCTCATTTAATGTACCATATACTTCATCAGTTGAAATATGATGAAAACGGCAAGCATCGTATTTTTTTTTATATACAAAAGGTTTTTGCATCCAATAATTTTTTGCAACATCTACTAAAGTAAAAGTACCATTGACATTTGTTTGTATAAATGATTCTGGATTATTAATAGAATTGTCTACATGTGATTCAGCAGCAAAGTGAATAACACCTTGAATATTATATTCATTAAATATAAACTCTACTAAATGTCGATTACAAATATCACCCTTTATAAATTTATATCTTGGGTTTTTTTCACATTCTTTTAAATTTTCTAAATTACCCGCATAAGTTAACATATCTAAATTTATTATATTGTAATTTTTGTATTTATCTAAAAAATATGGAACAAAGTTTGAACCAATAAATCCTGCACACCCTGTGACTAAAATTACTTTATTATTGTGCATTATCATCCTTTACTAGACCATAGAGATATTTTCCATAACCATTTTTTAAAAGTGGTTCTCCAATTTCTAAAATCTTTTCTTTACTTATCCATCCATTATTATATGCAATCTCTTCGAGACAAGCTATTTTATACCCTTGTCTATGCTCTATAGTTTGTACAAATTGACCAGCTTCTATCAAGCTGTCATGGGTTCCTGTATCAAGCCAAGCAAATCCTCTACCTAGAAGCTCTACTCTTAATTCATTTTTTTTTAAATATTCTTCATTAATAGATGTAATCTCAATTTCACCACGGGCAGATGGTTTTATGTTTTTCGCTATTTTAATAACATTATTATCATAAAAATATAATCCAGTTATTGCAAAATTCGATTTAGGAGTTTTGGGTTTTTCTTCTATACTAATCACTCTCATTTCATTATCAAACTCTACAACACCAAAGCGTTGTGGATCTTTGACTTTATAACCAAAAATTTTAGCACCTACACACAACTTTGTCGCTTCTTTAAGTAAAGGAGTAAATCCATGCCCATAAAATATATTATCTCCTAAAATTAAACAAACATTATCTTTTCCTATAAAGTCTTCCCCCAAAATAAAAGCTTGTGCTAAACCATTAGGATGTGGTTGAATTTTATAAGACAAGTTTATTCCCCAATCGCTTCCATCATTCAAGAGTTCTTTAAAATTATATAAATCTTGTGGTGTAGTTATTATTAATATATCTTTTATTCCTGCTAACATAAGCACTGATAATGGATAATAAATCATTGGTTTATCATATACTGGTAATAACTGTTTACTTATAGACCGAGTTATTGGATATAATCTAGTACCACTTCCACCTGCTAATACTATACCTTTCAAACATATACCTTATATTCTAAATAATCATAATAACCGTGTATTTTTTTATCTAATTCTTTTAAATCATCATTGGCTACTATTTCAATTCTTTTTAATCTTTTGAAATCTAGATTTTTAACATCATTCAAACCTATATGACTTGAAGAAATAATATTATAGCCAATTTTATCTATTATTTTTATTGTATCTTTATTATAACGTCCATAAGGATAACTAAAATGTGTTATTTTGTATCCTACAATATCTTCAAGAACTTTTTTACTCTCTTCTAATTCTTTATATTGTTCATCATAACTTAAGGTATCTAAATGTGGATGCGTTACACTGTGTGTACCTAAAGTACATTGTGTACTCTCTGAAAAAATTTTTATATCTTCTTTTGTTAGATAATTATTTTTTCCAATAAAACCAGTAGCAATATACAAAGTAAAAGGTATTTTATATTCTTCACATATTTCTAATGCAATCAAATTATCTTTGTATCCGTCATCAAATGTTATTGAGATTGTATCTCTATCTAAATTATTTTGATAGTGCTCATTTATTGGTATAATTTCATATTTATCTTTTAAATAAAGAATATGCTCGGTAAATCGTTCTTTGGATATTGATATCCCATAAGTATCATGATCGAGTTTTGAACCAATTGAATGATATAATACTATTCTATTACCTACTATATTTTGATATTTTTTAATAGTATGATAATAAACTTGAGCAATTAAGTTTTTAATAATTTTTTTCATTTCTAACTAAAAATAGCTCCACCAGTAATAGGTAAATTATGACCTGTTATAAAATTACTACCATCATCTAATAAAAATTTTACGGATTTTATAACATCTATGACTGTTACATTTCGTTTAAGTGGATTTAAATTTGCTTCAATTTCTAAAATTTTATCTGGAATAGAGTTAATAAAGCTTGTATCCATCATAGAAGGAGATATTGAATTTATTGAAATCTTAGGATATTCACTTGCTAAAGCTTTGGTAAGACCAAGTAAAGCATATTTAGCTGTCACATAATTTGCCATATGAGCTGGGGGTTTTGAAAAAACAACACTCGATAAAATAGTAACGACCTTAGAATTGTTTTTTTTTGACATTACAGGTAAAAACTCTTTTACTATCATCATAAAAGATTTTATCTGTATATTTAATATCCCTTGAAACTCTTCCCATTCCATCTTCTTAAAGTGCTTTAATATTAACTGATTAGAAGCAATATGAACTATTTTATTTGGTATTAAATGATTTGTTTTTATATAATTTATTAAATGAAGAACTTCTAACTCACTTTCTAAATTTGCTTTAATAGGGAAAACACCTTCTTGTTTTAAAATTTCTCTAGAATTATAGTGTGCTACTACAGAAATTTTAGATAAGTCTAATGTTTTAATAAACTCTTGCCCAATAGAAGATGATGCTCCAATAATTAGTATTATTTCTCTGTTATTCAAACAATCCAACCTTGATTTTAGCTCTTGATATTTTAACATTATCTCTCTTTATATATGATTTAATCTCTATAAACTTAAATACTTCATTAATACCACTAACTTCTCCAAAAATAGTTATCTTGTCACCTATATATAACGGTTTAATAAAATCAATACTGATTGATTGTAAAAAAGCATATTTGCCAGGCAAATAAACACCCACAAGTTGAGAATAAAAACTACTAGTTAACATTCCATATACAACTCTTGAGTGAAAGCCATTTAACTTGGCATAAGCTTCGTCTATATGTAGAGGGTTATGATCTCCAGAAAGTTTTAAAAAATCATTCATCATACTTTCTGTAATCACTATATTAAACTCTAGACTTAATCCTTGTTTTAAGTCACTAAATTTAAAACTATTCATTTGATTTTTTTATTATTAAATCAATCGTATCACCCACTGTTTTTTGACTTTGAAGTTCATTAAGGGTAAATTTAATTCCAAACTCTTTTTCAATAGCTACAATAATATTTATATGATTTAAAGAATCCCAATCCTCAATATCATCTGCTGTAATGTTTCTAGCTAGTACAATACGCTCATCAAAAATATCTTCAAAAATATCTTCTAATCTTTCTACGATTTCTATTTCATTCATTTAATTAACTCCAATAAAAAATTCTTTAGCTTTATATTTATCTAAATTTAACTTCCATACTGTATTTTCAGCATTTTCTTCAGTTAATTCAAAACCAAATTTATCATATAAGTCTGATACCATATTATTTTTTGCTGTTTTATAATAATAACCAACGATTTCAACAATATTTCTCTTTCTACAATGTTTAATTAACTCATCAAACATAGCAAACTCCATACCCCTTTTTAAAACTCTACAACTCATAAGCCACAAATCAATATAACAACAACTATTTTGAACTCTACCAATAATTATTGCTATTAAACCATTATCACCATACTTATCTGTAAGCTTACCATACATTTTAATATAGCTATCATCATTTGCAATACTTACTATTTGACCTGCTGTATATCTTTTGGTTGTAAGATTAAATTGATTCGTTTTATTTATAAGTTGTGTAATTCTATCTAAATATACTGAAGAAAAAGATTTAATCTCTGCTGTCATTTCAAGTGATATTAAAAAATCGTCATATGATTGAAATGTAGCTTCCTCTTGAGTTCTTTTTTTATTATCTGCATAATATTTATTTCTATTAATATCATCAGCTAGTAATGATATAGGTTCAAAGTATCCATTTCTATCTATATGATCAATGAAATGTATCACATCATCACCAATATCAGGCACTGATACACTTGGAACTGCAGATGAGACTATATCTCTTTCTACTGGATTGTCATCTATAAATACTAGGCTGTCAATTCCAATATTTATTTCTTTTGTTATATCTTGAATATTTTGATGTTTAGGGTTCCAATTTGCCTTAAATGATGTAAAATCATCAAACTTTAAAACTGTATCAGGATGGCTAAATCCCTCTTTGGCATTTTTAAAATCATTTTTAGAACACACAGCAAGTGTAATTCCTCTTTGTTTGAACTCTTTTGCATAATTTTGAAATGCTGTATACGCTTCAGCAATGGCAGTTTCAGTTCCTATATGTATACCATCTAGTCCGTCATCACCAATTACCCCACCCCAACAAGTATTATCAAGGTCAAGTACTAAACACTTTTTAGTTTTACCAAAAATTGAATTTATAATCTTGCTAAGATTGAATGCTAATTCTGGAATAGCATCCATACTAAGTGCATATTTTGCTTGATGCCATAATGATTTATCAAACCAATTTTTTAGTCCTATATAAGATGATAAATAATTAATGTCATTTAGATAAAGATTTTTTATATTATTTGTACTTTTATTAAACTCTTGATTTAATTGATTTATAAAGTATGTTTTACCATGAATATCATAGCAATCTAAATTACCTAAACTTCTATTAATAGGATAATCAAAGTTATTTTGTATAATTGCACAATGGTATTTCGACAATGATTGCCATATAGATTTATACTTATTGATTTCAGTTTTTAAAAGCTGATTTATATCATCTAGACCGTCTTTTAATTCTGGGTATTTAATAATATTGACATTTGAAGTATGTATATATATAATATCAGGATTAAACTTATCTAATTCATCATTTCCAAAAAGAGCATCTTCATAGTATTTATTATATTCGGATTCATAAAAATTAGGTTTAATTCCATTATCTAATAAAAACAGCTCAAGAATATTCTTTATCTCTGATGTCGTTGAACCTCCCAGTATTGCAATACTTTTTTTCATAAATTTATTATCTTTCAATAATTCTTTTTTGATCTGTTTTTTTTTTCTAATAATTAAATTGTTATCCAGAGGATATGATAATAACTTTTCTATTTCCATAATATAAATCCTTTTTCTCCAAATATTGATGTAATGATTTTATTATTAATACTTCGTTCACTTTTTACCAAACATATTGGTCTTAAAACTGACGTTATATTTATAAAGTTTGAACTAAATATTTTATTCATATTGTAATTAGAAATAAATATAAAATCTACATCTTTTCTATAATATGAAATAATACTATCTGTTACTGAATCCAAAAATTTTAAAGATATATCAAAATCTAAAACTTGAATATACCTCATACCATTAACTTTATTGTAAATAAATTGAGTGATTATATATCCCTGTTCTTTCTTATTAGATATACTAAAAACTTTTTTATCATTATCTAGTAGTATCCAATTTAAATTCTTTATATACAATTTATTTTCTTTTCTCTTGAACATATCTATATTATCAACAACTTTTAATTCAAAATCATTCTTGCGTAGCGTTAACAATCGAGTAAACATAATAAAGTAAAAAATAACAAAAGAAATTGCACTACTAATTAACTTATTTGTTATCTTTTTACTAATGAAATTATATATACTACTCACTGACTCTATTTTAATATAACTTTGTTGATTTACTGCATAATCCTTACAGCCAAGCTTTAAAAAAATTTTTTCAGTAAATTTTGATGGTGTAGAATTTAACAAAAAATCTTTCCCTTGAGTGAAGAAAGCCATTGCAAGATATGATGCTTCTTTTTTATAATCTGGATGAACATACCAAGTTGTTGCATTATATGTCATAATATTACTTTTATCTAACTCATATTCCACTGGAATATTACCTAAAAATCCCTTTATAGTATTATCTTGTGAATCATCTTCTATAATCCACCCCAAAGTGTCATCTTTAAAAGATGGATTATCTTTCCACCAAAAATTAAAATCTTTTAAATATTTTTCTTTAGAAAATCTTTGATCACTAAACTCACTTAAAAATAAAGCAATTTTTTCAAAATCATTTTCCGTTATCTCTCTAACCATATTTAATAATTACCAATCTTGAATAATTTCATAACTTTTTCAAAAAAATTATAACTTAAATTCATTAATAAATAAACTATAGTATACTTTATTCTCTTTCTAATAATAGTCCTAATCCTAGCTTTTGCTTTTTTATTATTACCCTCTATCCAATCAGCTAAAGCATATTGATATTGTAATGTTATATTTAAATACTCTAACTCATCTTTATATTCTAGATCAAAATCATCTATTCTACTTCGTAAATCATTAATGTACATTTCAGTCTCAATTGGAAATCGTTTAAACTTACTACTAGTTAAACTTTTTTGATGTTTTCTCACTTTAGCAAGAACTTTATCAATATATTTAATTTCATATAAATAAGATATATTTGTAAACAACTCTACATCTTCTAAAACTTCATATTCAATATTAAAGTTATCACCTACTGTTTTAACACATTCCCTTTTCACTATTACACTTGCAATAGTAATAAAATAACTACGTAATAGATTTCTAAATATTTTACCACTAGGCATTTTATTTTTAAATAATACTTTATCAAATTCTGATTTTTCATTTATAAATTCTATATTTGAATATGTCATTACAGCATCATTGGAGGTGTTTTCTAGAATTTTTAAACTATCTTCTAATAAAGTTTCACACCATACATCATCTGTATCTAAAAATGCCAAATATTTACTATTACAAAACTTTAATCCATATGTTCTCGCCTCCCCTAATGTCATAAATTTTGGTGTTTGATAATATTTTATTTTTTCATCATAATTATTAATTATTTTTTTACTTTTATCAGTTGAACAATTATTAATAAAAATAATTTCCCAATTCCTATATGTTTGATTATAAACACTATCTATCGTCTCCTCTAAATATTCTTGACAATTATAACAATTCACAAGAATTGAGACTTTAGGTTCACTGTCCATAAAAATCCTTTATTTTATCGATAATATAACTTTGTTCTTCATTTGTTAAATCATAATGACAAGGTAAAGTAATAATTTGATTGTAAATTCTTTCTGTGACAACTAAAGCATAATCTATTTTATATTTTGTAAGTAAATGATTTGGTTTATAATGAATACCACATTCTATATTATTGTTTATTAAATATTCTCTAAGTTCATCTCGTTTATTTGCTTTCACTACAAAAATATGAGGTAAAACATCATCAAAATGCAAATCAAGATTTTGAATTTCATCCAAATCTTGAAAACCATCTATATATTTTTGAGCAATATTTTGTCTTTTAATCCTAAACTCTTCAAGTCTATCAATTTGAACTATACCAATAGCTGCCATTATGTTACTCATATGGTACCTAAATCCTTGGCTATTCACATCAAAGTCCCAACTTCTTTGTCCTGAGTATCTTTTATCTGTATCCTTTTCAACCCCTAGAAGCCTGCCATCTTGAATTTTTTGAATAAACTTTTTATCTTTTGAAAGTACTGCACCTCCTTCACCTGAAGTAATATTTTTAATGCCATCGAAACTAAAGCAAATTATATCTCCCTCTGTACCTATTAACTTTCCATCTCTTTTACTTCCAAAAGATTGTGCTGCATCTTCTACAACCCTTAGATTAAACTCTTTTGCCAATTTATAAACTTCATCCATTCCTTTTGAACTACTTGCATAATGAACAGGCATTATTACTTTCGTTCTTGAAGTTATTTTATTTTTTGCATCATTAACATCAATAAATAAAGTATTAGGATTTATTTCACATGAAATTGGCTTCGCTCCAGTTGCTGAAATAGCTTGATATGAAGCCACATATGTAAGTGATGGTACTAATACTTCATCATCATCTGTAAGTCCCAAAGTACTTAGTGTAAGATGAAGCGCTGAAGTTCCTGTATTTACACAAACTATATTCATACTAGTTTGTAAATAATTTTTAATTTTATCTTCAAAAAGCTTTACCTCTTCACCCATACCAAGATATTCTCTATCAAGTACTTTTAATACAGCTTCTTTTTCAAATTGGGAAATTGATGATTTTGAAAGTCTAATTTTATTCATTATCAATCCTTATCCAATAACTGCCATGCTGATGTTTTCCAAATTCAATTTTTTTAAAACCAACTTGTCTTAAAAAACTAATATGCTCTTCCAAAGTTCTTAAATAGCCCCAAAATTGTCCTTTTTGCTTATATAAATTGATGGTTTTTAATATCTCAATTATTCTAGATTTAATATTACTCTTAAAATTATTAGGTGGTATAATAACTTCTGTAAAGTAAAATTGTTCAAATTGATAATCATAAATACTTTTTAAAAAGGTTTTATATTCATTATCATCAAATACATAATCTATACTGCTACAGTAACCAAATTGATATTTTATTTCATTTTGTAAACAAAATGGAAAAAATCCAGAAATAAATTTTATATTTTTTTGTTCTTTAAACCATCTTGAATTATCTGAAGGTTCTATAGCTAATATTTGCTTATCAGTATTTTTTGAAATATAATCTTCTATGATTCCATTACCACATCCTATAGATAAAATATTAATATAACTTTTAGAAAATCCTATCAAGTCTTTCGCTATCCCTATTTTATTTTCTCTATATTCCTTTGGCAAATCATTATAAGAACTAAACTTTTTATAAAACTTCTCATAAAACTTCTCATAAAACTTCTCGTTAGCAATATTTACAGAGTCAACCTTTATAAAACTATCAAATTGTATTCCAAACCATTCTGTTTGCCATAATTTTTTCATCTATTACTTCCATCCATAATGTATCTCACTTAACTCTATATTTATAGCCTCTTTTGAATCATGTTCTATACTTGCTAAATTTAAAAGAACATTATGTTCTCCTAGTCCTCTAAAAGCCATCCAAGCATTTGGTTTTACGGTCAATCGTTTATAATTATTTTGTGATAATTTAATAGAAAAAAACTCTTTACTCTCTTCATCATATACAACAAACTCTATCTCTCCAACTGGTACAACTAAATTTAATGTCATTTGAATATGTTTTTTCCAACCTTTTATCTCATTTTTATTTATTGTTGAAAAATAAGCTTCTCCAAATCCTTCAAAACCATTGTCACTTTTTTTCATAGCATGGTATATATCACCTTTTGGATGATGAATTTGTTTTAATGGTGTAACGATTACTTTGTCCACATTAAACCTTTTTCTCGAGCTAAAGTTTCATATTCTTTAATCTGTTGCATTGTTGTGTCATAAATATTTTTATTTGTTTTATCACTATGATAAAAGGCATAATACCACTCACTTGTAAATCTAATTGTATCTTTATATTCAAGATTAGCTTGCCATTTCAAATGAAATAATGCTTTATCACAATTAAGTTTTAAAAGTCCTGCTTCATGAAATGGAATATTTCCAGTAACTTTATAAGCATCATTTACATTTGCAAAATCCCAATACTTGCTTAAGTCTATTAATAATTCTTCAACTGTATGATTTTGCTCTGCTCGTGGGCCAAAATTAAATCCTTCTCCATGCAACGAAGCCTCTTCATATAAAACCTGACCAAGATTAAGATAACCACTTAGTGGTTCTAATACATGCTGCCAAGGTCTTGTAGCTTTTGGGGCCCTTATCTCCACTATTTTCCTTTCACTCCAAGCTTCCATACAGTCAACAACTATTCTATCTTTTGCCCAATCTCCACCACCAATAACATTACCAGCTCGACCAATTGCTAATTTAATGTTACAATTATCATTTTTGAAAAATGAATGATAATATGACTTTATAATAAGTTCAGCAGCACCTTTACTTCCACTGTAAATATCTTTTCCACCCATTTTATCATCTTCTTTATATCCCCAAACTTGCTCTACATTATCGTATGCTTTATCACTTGTGATAATAATTGCGGTACATTTATGATTTGATACTTTTAAAGCTTCAAGGATATTCACTGTACCCATCACATTGGATGAAATAGTTTCTATTGGTTCACTATATGATGTTGATACTATAGGCTGTGCAGCTAAATGAAATAGTATCTCTGGTTTTTCAGATGATATTATCTCTGTCATTTTAGACAAATTTCTAATATCTTCCTGATAATGTGTTATTTTATCTTCTAATTTTAATTCTTCGAACATTGAAGGTTGTGTAGGTATACCTTTTGAAACTCCTACAACTATTGCACCTAATTGTAATAACCAAGAAGTGAGCCAAGTTCCTTTAAATCCAGTATGCCCAGTAACTAATACTTTTTTATCTTGATAAATATTATTAAACATTACCAAACCTTCCACGGAGCTTTTTTCATTTCCCACATTTCATTTAACTTTATTTTATCTCTTAATGTATCCATAGGCATCCAAAAATTATTATGTTTATATGTGAATATTTCACCATCTTTTGCTAAATTCTTTAATGGTGCTTGTTCAAATATTGTACTGTCACCTTCCGTAATATAGTCAAATACTTTTGATTCACATACAAAAAAACCTGCATTAATCCAACTACCATCACCTTTAGGTTTCTCTTGAAACTCAATCACCTGATTATTTTGATCTATATTTAAAGCACCAAACCTACCATCTGGTTGTGCAGAGGTCATTGTTACTGCCTTACCATGTGATTTATGAAATTGAACTAATTCTTGAATATTTATATCACTTACCCCATCTCCGTATGTAAGCATAAAAGGTTCTTCTCCAATAAACTCTTGAGCTCTTTTTATTCTTCCCCCTGTCATACTATTAAGCCCAGTATCTATTAAAGTGATTTTCCAAGGTTCACTTTTATTATTAAAATATTCTATACTATTACTTGTAAAGTCAACTGTCATATCACTTTGATGTCTAAAATAATTTGCAAAATATTCTTTAATATAATAACCTTTATATCCTAGTAATATAACAAATTCATTAAATCCATATGTTGAATATAATTTCATTATGTGCCACAAAATTGGCTTACCACCAATCTCCACCATAGGCTTTGGTCTTATATCTGTTTCTTCACTAAGTCTTGTTCCAAATCCACCTGCTAATAGTAATACTTTCATAATTAATTATTCCTTTTTTGTAATTCAAATGTTTCTATAATTTTTTGTTTTGTTGGTTCAATAAAAAAATTCTCTTTATACCAATTAGCAATTTCATTTATTTTTTCAGGATTATGTATTCTAAAATTAATAAGTTTTTTATAAAAGTCTTCTATTTCATTTATATCATAAACTATATCCCAAATTTCACCTTGTCCATATTCTATTAATGGATTTGCCGTAAGGTTATCTACACTTGCTATAATAATGACAGAGAGACCACAAGCTACAGCTTCAACTACTGTTCCTGAAGCTGTACCTATAACTAATTTTGTATTTATAAAAAGAGTATAAATATCTTCAATTGATACTTCTATATTTATTGGTAACTCTTCAAATGTATTGAGATTAATGGCTGGGTGATTTTTAAATATTACATGATCAAATTCTTTTACACTATTTATCATGTTTTTCGTATCTGATTCAATATATGAGCCCAATAGTAAGATATTTTTTTCTTCCTCAATACCCTTGAAATTAAATATATCTTTATATCTTAGCGATACTCCTGTATCATATTTAACTTTTTCTCTGTTCATAACATAATATTTGCCATTTACCAAAACTTTATGAGGTGAAGTCAACATATCATAATCAATATCATCAATAGAAGTATGAAACATGCTTTCCATATTTAAATAAAACTGTAATCCAATGAGTTTTATATTGCTAAAATTCTTTCTTATTGCATAATTAAAACTTCTTTCAATTATTTGAAATTCAGACCATGAATATATTTTCTCAATAGAATTAATCTTTGCTAAATTTTTTCCAAGAATATATCTCGTAAAAGATTCGAAATTAAAAGCTTTTATGTCTGCCAATAATGCATGATTAAAAATATTATCAATCTTTTCATCTTCTTTTTGTAACAACCTTAATGTTTTGAATGGATACATTACTACTAACCCAAATAATCTAACAAAATCAAATACTTTTAATAATTCATATTCAAATATAAAATCTCTTTTATCATTATTTATTATTGTAAAAAACTGCCTTAGTTTAAATGGATTTTTTCCGACAAGATAAGGTCTTAACAATATTGCATATTCAGTCTTATACTCTTCAAATATTTCATAAATTCCTGTTAAATAATTTTCCGTAACTTTTTCCTCTTTGTTTACTTTATCTACAAGGCCAAATGTATCTATAATAATTTTTAGTTCATTTTTTCTTTTCTTTTTGTAATAAATCTTGTAAATTATAAAAGCTACAAAATATGAAATCAATAAATAGAAATTTCTCAAATAAAACTTTGTACTACTTTTAATAAATAATAAAATTTTATTTTCATTATTTAAATTACTTCTAAAAAACTCAAATGGAAAAATACTTGTGTACGGATTTTTTATTAATGTTGCATTTACGATTGTATATAAATCCCAAGAACTATTTTTTTTAATTTTGTCTATATATTCATGAAACTTTTGTTTATTACTTTGATACGATTCATTTAAGTCTTTTGAAGTCATATTCTAAAACCTTTGAAGCTATCGATATACTTATCACATTGTTTTAATTCTATGTTATTATATCCACGAAAAGCAATTCCACTTACATCTGCAGCATTATAATCATTAATCGAATCTCCAATCAGAATAGTTTCCTTTATTTTATACTTATATTTTTTTAAAATATCTTTAACCAATATATCTTTTTTTATTGGACTTCCATTAATTGATAGAAAATATTTATCTAAGCTTAAATATTTACATATTTTATTTAATTCTTCATGTTCAGCACCAGATACTATATGAAAATTGTATTCTTTATGATTCTTTTTTATAAAATTCACACTATCATCTATCAAATTTGAACTATTATAAAGTTTTTTCTCAATAATATTTGCAAAATTATTTGCATGTTTTAATACCTCATCTTCAGTAACAGGCTGTTTTAAAATATTATGAAAAAAATATTTTATTTTTTCAAATCTAGATATTCCACCATTGTCATAATGATATTTTTCTAATTCTTGTACTTTGATAGAATCATACTCTTTAAAAAGTTCAACAAAACCATCACCTTTAATTTTCATGCTATCAAGTATTACTCCATCAAAATCCCATAAAATATTTTTAATCATTTATAAATCCCATAACTGTACAAGGTAAACCATCACATTTTGCTATTCGTAAAGGTGCTATAATGACTCTATCAAATGAGATATTATTCTTTACTTGTCTTAAATCCATATCTTCTAAAAGTAATATAGGTCTTGTTGGATTTAAAAATCGTTTGTGAGATTCTCTTCCAAGAATCCTTTCACTAAAACTAGAAACAGAAATAGAATCAAATCCCAATACTCTCACATTGGGGAAATTTTCAACTAAATAATCGTATATGTCTGGATGAAATCCATAATTACTTTCCCAAAACTCCTCTTTCTCTCGGATATTACAAATATCTGTTTTTACGATTATTAATTCTATTTTATTAGACTTTAAATCATTTAATATTTCAATCAGTTCTTCTTTTATAATTACATTTTTGGGTTCTATATCCACAATTAAGGTATTTTCAAATATCCAAAAATCTTCATTAAAATCTTCAATTGTTTGTCCATTCTCATAAAAATGATATGGCATATCAATATGTGTCCCAATATGTACTGTAGTTTCTATTGAACTATCATTTGCCACATCACCTTTCAATATACTACTTTTTTTAATTATATTAAATTGATTTCTATTTCCATATGTTGGTGTATTGTGATTTAAAATATAAGATAAAAAAAGCATATGAAATTATTTATCCGTATCTTTATGAATTTCTTGAAGACATTCTAATAAACCTTGTCCTAAATCAATATAAGGATTTGATACAAGCTTTTTAGCTGTTGTCGGATGAAAGGTGTAAGGTGTAATTTTATAATGTCCCATATTATCATCAGATATTTTTCGAATATCTAACTTATGTCCCATTATCTCATTTATCATCGTAAGTAGTTCTATTCTTTTAAGTTTTTCTATTCCTGTTAAAATTATGTGCTCATTTTCATATTGAATATCTTCAATAATATCAACAGATAATTTAGCAGCATCTGCCGCATGAATATATTCTCTTAAATCTTCCCCATCACCTTTATAATTTAATTCACCAGTTTTTATTGCACTATTTAATAAATTATATATATAATTATTGTGACTTGCCCTTTCTCCGTATAATGAACCATATCGTATCACTGTATAATGTAACCCGTATCTTTTGTAATACTCTTCTGTAAGTTTTTCACTACTTTGTTTACTAATACCATAAAATGAACCCTCATTACTTAAGGCATAGGCACTACTTGCATATATAAATCTTTTAATATTTCCATTTTGTCTACAAGCCTCTAAAATATTTAAATTTCCCATAACATTAATATTAAATGTACCAACTGGATCATGAATAGCATCATCAAGATTTGCCACAGCAACAAAATTATATACAATATCAGTATCTTGAATAATTGTTTTAATATTTTCAATATCTAAAATATTCACTGCTTCAAATTTTTGACTTGATTGTAAATAACTAGACTTATTTATATCTGCAATTGTAACTTTATAATTTCTCCTAGTTAATTCATCTGCAACATATGATCCCAGAAAACCACTTCCTCCAAATATAACTACTTTTTTATTCATCGTAATCTCACTTTGTTCCATCATACTTTAAAATACTCCACCAAATGACTAATTGCACTCATTCCCATAGCTTCCACTGCTTCTTTTGCATTACCACCTATATGAGGTGTACATATTAAATTTGGTAAAGAAAGCAACTCTTTATCACTAGGTGGTTCTTCCACATATGCATCTATAGCAGCACCTGCAATCTTCTTATCTTGTAATGCTTCTTTTAAATATTCTTCATTGATAATACCACCTCTTGCACTATTGATAATAAAAGCACTAGATTTCATCATACTAAACTCATCATGAGAAACTAAGTTATGAGTAGTGTCATCATAAGGGGTATGTATAGTTATAATATCACATTTTTGAAATATCTCTTCTTTTGTAGTTTCAATTAAGCCATTCTCTTGATAATACTCTTCTTGATTAATAATATCATTTACTAAAATAGTACATCCAAAAGGTTGTAAAAGTCTTACTACCTCTTTCCCTATATGTCCTACACCTATTATCCCAATTGTTTTATTAGTTAATTGAAATCCACCAGATTTGTTCCATATACCATTTTTAAGTTCATTTGAAGTAACAAACAAGTTTCTACATAACATAAGCATATATCCAAGTGTCATCTCTGCAACAGAAAGTTTATTTACTCCACCAGTCCAACCAATAGATATATCTCTTTTTTTACATGCTTCTAAATCAATATTATTAAGCCCTACACCATATTTTGAAACTATTTTTAAATGTTTACAATTGTCTAAAACTTCTTCATCTATTATCTCTAGTCCAACAATAATACCATCAGCATCCTTTATATATTCTATTAACTCATTTTTGTTAAAGCGAGTTCCATTTAAGTTTAATTTTACATTTTGGAAATATTTATAAATTTCATTTTGTAATACTTTATTATTTGAAAAAGAAGGTGAAGTAACTAATATTTCCATGATTTTAAACTCTCTTTTATTCTACAGTAACTAAATCTTAGCATCTTTTATTTTAATTTTCCTACTATAATAGAATTTAGATATTTTCCATTTTTATAAAAATAACTCTTCATTATTCCTTCCCTAGAAAAACCTGCTTTTTCAAATATCTTTAAAGAAGAAATATTTTCTTCCATTACAATTGCAGTTAATCTATTTAAATTTAATATATCAAAAGCGTATTTAACAAATGCTTCAATACATAATCCTCCATAACCTTTACCTTGAAATTTTTCTTCTCCTATCACAATACCTATTTCAGATCTTCTATGAATATAATTAATTTTATGAAGACCAATATTTCCGATATGAATTTCTGTTTTTTTATCTATTATAGCCATTACAACATCTTCATTACTTTCTAATAAATAGTTATAGTATTTCAACTGTTTCTCATATGTATTTGGATAAATTCTCTTATCTTGGTAGCGTGTGACTTCTTCATTATTAAACCATTTATACCAATTTCCATCCAAATCATTTGTTTGTAGTTCTCTTAAATATATATCGCCTAAATCAAAAAACATTACTCACTCCTAATTATATCAATAAGTTTATTCATAACTTTATCTTCATGTACTGAAAATCTAAAACAATTTTTTAAATAAGATTGTGAAAAATCCATTTTCGGTAATATTTTATTATTTAAAAATAATTCTTTATGAGTTCTATACGAATTAGACTTTAATAAAATGAAGTTACCTTCTGTATCAATATATTGTATATTTTTAAATATTGTAGTTTTAAAAATCTCTTTCCATTTCTTCACTTGTTTTACATTCTTTTCTAAAATCATCTCAATATTATCCAAAATTTTTTTTGCTAATATATTTGATAATTGATTTATCTCATCAATAGGTTTTAATTTTCGTAAAAGCTCTATATTTTTAGAATTAGAGATTGCATATCCAACTCTTGCACCTGCAATTCCAAGAGCTTTTGAAAATGTTCTAGTAATAATAATATTATTAAACTCATTTACTAAACTAACACTATCGATATTATAAAAATGGAAATATGCTTCATCTAGCAAAAAAATTGTATTTGTATTTTTTGTATGATTTGCTATTTGCTTTAACTCATTTAAGTTAAATGCTGTTCCAGTAGGATTATTTGGATTTGCCAAAACAAATAGTTTTGTACTATGTGTTATAAAACCTAAAACTTTACCTATACTTATAGATATATCATTTTCAAACTCTATATATTTTACATTTGCTTTTTGCTGATATGCAAATACATCAAACATAGCAAAACTAGGATTTAAATATACCACTTCATCATTTTCTTCTAAAAAAACTCTAAACACAAACTCAATTGCTTGTTCAGAACCGTTAGTTATAAGTAATTGTTCAATATTTATCTTACTAAACTCTGCAAGTTTTTCATACAATTCATACAAATCTGGATATATTCTCAAACTTTTTATATCATCATCAGTTAATATCCCATCAACTATCTCAAAAGCACTATAAGGGGGTTCATTTTTATCCATACATATAAATCGTTCTCTATTATTTCTAGCCAATGTCGGTCTATATAATTTTGTTAAATAGTTATTTTTCATTTTTTTTATAATCCATCCAGGTATCAAAACTCTCTTTTCCTATTACCGTTCCCAAAACATCACAACTTTTACAAGCTGCAAAATCTCTATCAGCTTTTGTAAGTTTACTCCTAACACTATTTAGCATATTCCCTTTCCAAATATCAAAAATATGTTCATTTTCCAAGTTTCCAAACTTTAATGTCTTTTTCCAATCATGTGGACAAAGTAATACATCTCCATTATAATCAATAAGTATCATATAGAATGGATAATAACAAACTTGTTTTAATGGTAACTCAGTTATCGATACTTCATCTTTATCTCTAAATTCATTTGAATCTATCAATCCACTTCTATTAGAAATAGTTATTCCATAATTTCCATCTTCATAATAGCGTCTTCTTAGTACTACTAAATCTTCAGGTACGTTAGCTTCTATTCTAATTTTATTGAAAAACTCAATTTGATGAGCACCATCATACATACTAATATTAATAGTATCTAGTCCTGATTTATAAAGTTTTTTTAATTTTTTACTTGTTAATAAATCACCATTTGAAACCATCTCTAATCGAGTATTAGGTAAATATTTTTTTGCTATTTTTATAAGTTTTTCTATATCTTTATGTAAAAGTGGTTCAGAAAAGGCAGAAAATAAAATTTTACCTTTATAATCAATACTACCCAAATCTCTTACTATTTTTTCAAATAGCTTTGGTTCTAAACTATCTTTAGTTTTTGAATAAACTAAAGGATTCGAAACGGGACAAAAACTACAATCTCTATTACAAGAACCTGTTATATTAAACTCAATAATTGAAAATATTGGTATATCTTGAAATATAAATAGCTTATCTGAAACTATCTGTTTTTTTCTATTTATACTTTGATCTATAAATCTATTTTCCATAATTCTACTTCAAGTAATTGTTCAAGAAAATATCTTCTTTCATCATTTTACAAACTATATCCAAATCTTCTCGTGTATCCACAGCTTTAGTTACAAAATTAGTAGGCACCATCTTAACCTTCATACCATTTTCAATAATTCTCATCATATCTACAGATTCGATTATCTCTAAGGGTGTTGGTTCCATCTCATTGTATTGTAGTAAAAAGTCTCTTGTAAAAGGTATCACACATACTTGTTTTTTCATAGGTACATCTAACACACCCTTTTTTCTGCTAGGGATTGGCTCTCGACTAAAATATAAAGCATTATTATTTTTATCTGTTACTACTTTTACTTCATTTGGGTTTTCAAAAGCTTCTAATGTATCTATATCGGCAACCAAATTTGCAATTAAAATGGTTTTGTTTTTAAGCATTGGTTCTACTGCTTCATCTATCATCTGTGGGAATGTAAGCGGTTCATCGCCTTGAACCATAACCATAATATCACATTTCTCACCAGTTTCATTTTCTATTTTTAACATAGCTTCTGCACATCTATCACTACATCTCTCATGACAATCACTTGTCATAACCGCTCTTCCACCAATAGACTCTATATAGTCATATATCTCACTATCACAAGTAGCTACATATACTTCACTGAGAGTTTTACTCATCTTTACTCTTTTGTACACATGTCCTATCATCGGCATACCTAAGATATCTGCCATAGGTTTACCTGGAAATCTATTTGAACCCATTCGTGCTGGGATTATTGATATTATGTTCATTTGTTTAATCTTTCCTTTATTATTTTCATTCCATTCATAGCTGCATCACGCATAAAAAAATAATCTATTCCATACGCTAAGAAAGAACACCCTTGATCTATTTTGGCCTGTAATTTTTCAGGATTTGTATCTACCACATGAAATCCAGATGGGATATTATGTTCTTTACATTTATCAAGCACGTTTTGCACAGCATCTTTTACATCATCTCTTTCAAACTCACCAGGATATCCCATACTTCCAGATAAGTCATAAGGTCCTATAATAGTCCCATCTATACCTTCAACTTGTAATATATCATCAATATTATCTACTGCATTAATATGCTCTATTTGTGCGATTAGCACAAGCTCTTCATTGACCCATTTCTTATACTCTTCAAATTTAGTTCCGTATCCTGAAGCTCTATAAAGCCCCACTCCTCTTGTCCCAAATGGTGGATATTTAGCATAGTTTACTGCTTGAAGTGC
Organism: Arcobacteraceae bacterium; assembly: GCA_965140475.1. Lineage (GTDB taxonomy): Bacteria > Campylobacterota > Campylobacteria > Campylobacterales > Arcobacteraceae > JAIOSF01. The sequence goes on along the minus strand of OZ223242.1, from coordinate 418,228 downwards.
ATCCTCTTTTGAGCATACCATAGGTACAATGATACCATCAGTACCCATATCAAGAACTTTTTTTATGATAACCTCTTCATTTTTACTCACTCTTACCAAAGCTTTCATATTATTTGCTTGAATAGTTCTTATTAAGTTTTCAGTTGTTGACAAGTCTATAGAGGTATGTTCTATATCAATTACAAGCCATTCAAATCCAGCAAGAGCCATAACCTCTACACTCATAGGATTTCCAATCATTATCCAGCTACCAAGAGTGAGTTGATTGTTTTTTAATTTATTTTTTAGTGACATTTTTAACCTTTGCTTAATTAATCATTTTTTATATTTTTTATTAATATAAAAATAAAATTTAAATGTATAAGAAACAATAGATAAAAGAATGTATTTTAATTTATCCTTTTTAGTTAAAATAATACCTGCCTGAATTCTATTATATAAATACTCTCGTCTTAATAAACGTCCTATGCTAGAATGAATAATATTAGGTAAATTTGAGAAATTACCTATATTATAATGTGGTCCAATAAAATAAACTTTTGCTATATATTCTTCAATATTATTAATTTTATTTTTATCCATAACATCTTTCCAAATCGGTGTTTCTGGTAGTGGGATAATCCAATTAGATGAAACAATTCGTGCATCAGTTGCTCTAATGAATTCTATTGTTTCAGAAATCGATTGCAGTGTTTCTGCAGGAGAGCCTAAAACAAGTTGAATAGTAGATAAAATATTATTTTGACGACACAATTTTTCTGCTAAAATATTATCTTCTCTAGTTGTGCCTTTTTTATAATATTTCAACACATCACTTGAACCTGATTCGTGACCAAAACTTATCTCTATACAATTTATTTTTGAAAGTTTCAAAAACAACTCTTCATTAATTTTATCGACTCTCATACCCGATACTTTTAAAAATTTTAAATTAGTTTTTTTAAATTTGTCAATAAAAGAATCAATCCACTCGATATCATTATTAAATAATTCATCAACAATATTTACACCATCTATTCGCGTATATTTTTGAATCTCTTCTAAATGATCAAAAAAGTACTCTATACTATATCTACGTATCCCCTTAACATGTCGGTAACAAAAAGTGCATTTATGTGTACATCCCCGAGAACTATATATTTCTATAAACTTTGTTGTATTATTATCTACTAAATTTTTATGTTTTAAATATATTGGATGATTATTACCAAACCATGAAGAAACAACACTGAGATTATCTTTGATATCATAGACATACTTAGACAAATCTATTAAAGAATAATCAGGAAACTCACAAGTATCTAAATCATTAATTTGTTCTTCAGGAAAAGTTCGTGTTATAATTTCATCATGAAATAAATACTTTTTATCCATATTTTTCGTATTTAACAATTTAGTATTAAAAGAGATGCCTCCAATATCTTCTAATAAGTAATCATTTTTAACATACTTTAAAAACTTTTCTAAATGAACTTCTGCTTCTCCATGAAATGCAAAGTCAATATAATTATTTGTAAGTAAATATTTATACATAGATGACAACGCACCACCAGCTATTATCAGCACCTCATTATTAAGAATTGTTCTTATGTTTGTTGTAAGAGTATTAATTCTATAATAAGCACTAGAAATACCTCCATAACCTACAATAGAAGGTTTGAGTTCTTTAATTTTAGAGTATAATAAATCTTCATCTTCTATTTCTAAATCAACAATAGTAACAGCATAATTATCTTTTTTGAATATATTTGCTATTTGAAGCAGTCCATAAGGAATAATTTTTTGATCTTTTCTATCTGAACCTGGTACTTGAATTAGAATAATATTATTCTGCAACATAACTGCCTCCTATAATAGTAGGTACTACTTTTAAGTTTTTTTTATAATCTAATAAAAAATCTGCTTCAAAATTTGCAAACTTATTGCAAAATATATTTTTCGCATTTTGAATATTATCTTGATTCCACCATTCTGATGGATTTTTATATATTTGATCTATTTTTTTTACTAAAGAATCTTCACTATAATGTAGTATTCCTGCTTTTATAAGTATATCAAAATAAGGTTTAACATCATCTCTTAATTCCCAATGTAATGGATTCCAAAAAAGTAATGTGGGATAATTAGCACTAAAAGTTTCTAAATAAGTTGTTGCATTATATGTACATATACAAAGTCTACACTCAGATAATCGCTCATGAAAAGATTTACTTAAATTTTCTTCTGTATCTATTAAATGTTGAAACCCACTATCCACAAGTCTTTTTTTCATATTCCAGTCATAGTCATGTTGATAGATTCTTAATTTTAATATTTTTTTTACATTGTTTGATACTAAGTTTAAAAATTTAACTTGATCATCAAAATAATTTAAAATTTGACCAGCAATTGGCATAGCCATAATATGAAAAGAATATCTAGAAGTAGACATTAAAGGTACTAAAATATTTCCTTTTTTATTAAACTTTATTTTTTTATTTAATTTTATAGCTGATACGGGTATTACCTTATTATTTTCAAAACTCCACCCCCAAGAAAAAAACTTATCTGATGATTTAATCTGATGTTCTTCATGAGATGCAAACAATCCCATACCATAATTTCCACCATGTTGTCCGATAATATAATTGGCACCTTGTTCTTTCTTTTCTGCTGACCAAAATTTAAATGTATCATTAATTTCAAAAGAATCTGCAGTAAAAATAATATCAGCTTTATTTGGATATATATTTAAAACCTTCTGTCTAAACATTGAATATCCTTCTAAATAATATATTGGTATTTGTTTTTTAATTAAATTTACTAATATTTTTTCAAATAAACTATTACTTGAGAACTGTAACATATCTCTTAGTGATTTAGAATAGTTAGCAACTATTTCAATATCCAGACTACTATCAATTGGCATAGGTATTTGTTTTAAATTACATTGCAATAACATTCTGTCTTTATTGTTAATATTTGATGAGAAAAAGTGAATTGAATTAAATTTATTTATATAAAATAAAAACTTTTTTATATAAATCTTCAATGTGTTCTTTCTTACGAGATTTTCTTTGATATATATATCTGAAATAACTATTTTTTGATTAATATTAAAATAGTTAATAATATTTTGATAAATAAATTGATTCCAGATATCACCCATACATAGTTTAGTGAAATCCTCCATATTATGTGATACAATACTTTCATCATTAAAGTTTAAAATATTTACATAATCAATATTTTTTTTCGAAGCTTCTAAAATAGAAAGATATCTATCATACACGATCTCTATAAAATACCTCAACCATGGTCCTAGTATAATTCTCCAATAAGAAAGTGTATAACTTACATTATGAATTTCATTTAGATTTTCTTTTAATAACTTTAAATATTTTTCATATACTGTATCTATATATTGCGTATCTTGATATAGTTTTTCTCTATCATCCCAATGATATAGTAAAGTCTCATAATCATATTGTTTATATATACCTTTTCTAGAATAAAGTTTACACCATTCACCCAAAAATAAAATTTTTTTATTTTTATCTTTTGGAAAAGTTTCCTCTAAAGCTGTAGTAACTAAAACCATACTAGCTTACCAAACACTTCTACCACCATCCATATTTAGTGTTGCTCCATTCATATAACTACTAGCATCACTACACAAAAATAGTATTGAAGCTTTGTACTCATTAATATTTGCCATTCTATTCATAGGAATTAACTTTGTAACTTTATCCAGAAATTCATCAGGGTGATTATTAAATACACCACCTGGTGCAAAGGCATTGCATCTTACACCTTTGTCTGCCCAATATGTTGCTATATATTTTGTAAGCCCGATTAATCCATGTTTAATAACAGAGTAAGTTACAGGTTTTACATTTTGCTCATCTTCTCTTAACCCATCTTGTTTATAAAGTCTTTGATCCGGTGCAATAACACCTAAGTCAGATGCAATATTTAAAATCACCCCTTTATTATTTTTTGCCATTTCATATCCAAAAACTTTACTACAAAGCATAGCACCAGTAAGTCCTACTGATATTTCTAGATTCCATTGGTTGAGCTCAAAATTTTCAAGTCTAGATTTATTAACTTTACTATCTTTTTCAAACTTAGGATCAATTGCTGCATTATTTATTAAAATATCTGGATATTTATTAAAATATTTAAATATTACCTCTTTTGCTTTTAGTATCTCTTCTTCTTTAGTTATATCAACTTCTAATGTTAATATTTCTTTTTTGTACTTTTTTAAAAAAGATAGTTTTACTTGTTCTAAAGCATCATTATTGATATCAAATATAACAACATCTGCATTTGCTTCAATCAAAGCTTCAATATGTTTCTTTCCAAGTAAGCCCGCACCACCTGTTATTATTGCAAGATTATTCTCTAAATTAAAGTTTTCTATTACATTCATTTGTTATCCTAAATTATTTTATTTAATTGTCCACCATCGACAATTATGTTAGATCCTGTTATAAAATTACTTTCTTCTAAAAATATAACTGTTTTTGCTATATCCTCTGGCGTAGCAAAAGTATTAAGAGGTACATTATTTTGGATATAAGTTTCAACAAATTTTCTATCTTTTTTAATTTTATCATCCCAAGTACTACCTTCAAATATGACATTACCAGGGGAAATTGAGTTTATTCGTATATTAAGTTTAGCTACATCTTTTGATAAATTTTTTGCATAGCTTAACAATGCCGTTTTTGCACTACTGTAGGTTATTGGTGCACCTAAAGTTTCACATCCTGCAATTGATGCTATAAATACAATATGACCTCCACTGTTTTTCATGGCCTCCACACTATGATTAGCTAAGGATACAGCATTAAAAAAATTAATATCAAAAACTCTTTTGTACTCTATTATATTCACATCCCAACTAGGTATAGATTTACCGCTACCAATATTTGATACCACTAAATCAATCTTACCTTCTTCCTTGAGTATATTTTTAATACAATTTTCTACATTTAAATCATTTGATAAATCTAGCTCTATAATTTTAACTTTATTATTTAATTCTTTTGCAGTACTTTCTAAATCTTTGATATTACGACCATTAATATAAACAATATAATCATTTTCAACTAAAATTTTAGCTATACCTTTTCCTATGCCTCTACTAGAACCTGTGACTAATGCTACTTTTTTATTCATATTTATAAATACTTTTTAATATATTTAGATATAAATTTCTTTTGCTCTCTAACCATAGCTAAATCATCAATATAATCATCCGCTTTTGCAGCTTGCATGATAATATTTCCATTAAACTTGTATTTTTTAAGTAATTCAAAAACTACTTTAAAATCTGCATTTCCAGTTCCAAGCTTAACAGAACCACCACCTAATACTCTATCTTTAATATGTAAATCCGATATATATTCTCCATAGGCTTTAAATTCTTCTTTTGGATCATATCCTAGTGATGCTGAGTTTCCTATATCATAGTTTACTTTTATATTTTTAGAATTAAACATATTTAATAATTTTTTAAATTTTTTTGGTTTTAAATCTGTTTCAAAATTGATATATATTCCATATTTTTCAGCTTGTGGTAATATTTTATTAATTGACTTTACAAACATATCAAAATCATTTTCTGTTTTTAAAGCTGAGTGATCAACACAAGGTATAACAATATCAACAACATTTAACTCTTTAACATTTTTTATTAATTTTTCTAATATTTTTTCACTTTGTTTTTGATGTTTTGAGTGAAATGGCGCTTCCATAAAATAGTCAGCACAGATAGATTTAACATCTACTTCTGTTCTTTTTATCATTTTCTTTATCTCTTTTATCCCATCTTCTGACATTAAAGGATTTTTTTCAATATCATTATAATCTAAAATAAACTCTATTTGATCAATTCCTAATTCTTTTGCAATATTAAATTCAGCTTGCCAATATTGAACAGGGTGTGATTGATATCTATTTTTATATTTTGGAAGTAGTCTTCCTTGCATTATCCCTATTTTTTTCATAATTAACCTTTTATCTTTTTGTTGCGTAACTTATTAACATTAACTCTCTTGACCATTTTAAAAATTTATTTTCCGTTCTTATTGGTACAAAAGGAGCGATAAGATTACTTATATAATTTAATTTTGGATATTTCCACAATAAAGGTAACTGTCTAAATTTATAAACATTTACATCTTTAAAATTATGTATTTTTAAAATATCTTCTAAGCTAACTTTAGTAAATGGTGTTCTATGTGTATAGTCGTCAAAATAAATTTTATAATTAGACTCCCAGTCAGGTACTAATGTTAAAAGTATCCCTCCTGGCTTTAAAACCCTATATGCTTCTTTCATATATCTTTCAGGATAATAAAAATGTTCTAATACAGATTTTGAATAAATTATATCAAATGAATTATCTTCATAAGGTAGTTTTTTTTCCTCAATATTAGCAACCTTAATAGTTATATTTTGTTGAAAAGAAGGAGCTTCAGGCGATAGATCTATTCCTTGTACATTAAGCCCTAAATCTTTAAAGTTTGATAACATTTCTCCTCTGCCACATCCTATCTCTAACAAAGTAGTCTTACTTTTCATAGTAAATGTATCAAAAAGATATTTAGCTAATTTCTTTGGATAATCAGTATATGCCCTATTCTCTTCACTATAAACTACTTTTAAATAATCACTCATTATTTATAACTCCTCTACTATTTTCTAAAATCGTACCATCTAAATCATGACAATACATCACTTTAACATTTCCATCAGGTGAAAATAATGGCTTACTATTACATTTGCAATTATACTTTTGTAGTTTTTCATATACTTCATCAATATTTTCTACACTTACAGCAATATGTGAACAACCAAGCCGACTTGCAGAATAGTTATCTTTTTCTTGTTTTAGTGTGTTTTGATATTCTAATAATTCTATAACAGTCCCATCTTTTGCTTTAAGTTTACTCCAACTAATAGAAGCCCCTTTTATACCAACTAAATTATCAATATATTCACCCTCTTCTATCATCTCTTTTTGAACTTCTAAACTAAATAAATCTTTATAAAATAAAACAGATTTTTCCAGATCTCGTACTACAATACCAATGTGTCTTAATTTAATCATATTTATCTTCTAATAGTTCAACTAAACATTCTTTATAAACATTGATACTCTCAATTAATGCATCTTCTGGAATACAAAGAGGAGGTCCTAGTTTAATTGTACCTGATAATGTTCTTACTGAGTTTACACCTTTTAGCATTGCTTTATAAATTAATCTATCTACTAATTCAATATCTAATTCATCGGTTCCCTTTTTAACAAAAAAGACTGCTGCAACCAAACCTTTAACACTAATATATGATATTATTTCTGGATATTCTTTTTGCCACTGCAACAGCTCTTTTTCTAAAACAATCCCTTTCTGTTTAGATTGTTCTATTAACTTTTCATCAAACAAAACATTTAATGAAGCTAAAGAGGCGGCACAAGCCATTGGATTACCACCATGTGTACTATTCATTGATGAATCAATATTTAAAATTTCTGCTCTACCTAGAACTGCAGATAATGGTAAACTTGAAGATATCGCTTTTCCAAGACATACCAAATCAGGTTCCATATTATAATGTTGAAATCCAAATAATTCACCAGTTCTACCAAAACCAGCTTGAACTTCATCAACAGTAATAAGAGTTTTATTTCCTTTAGCCCATTTAATCATAGCGTCAATATATTCTTGTGGATAAAACAGTGCTCCCCAACCTTGATAAGGTTCCATTATAATTCCAGCAATATTTTTTAAATTTAATCCAGAATCTTCTAATATCTTTAAGTCTCTTAAAAATAACTCTTCTGCATTTAATCCACTCTCTTCAACATACCACTCTGTAGGAAAAGGTAAATGCCATATATCTTTATCATGATTAACAATCCATTCTTTACCTTTAGCTTTACCACCTAGCTGCTGAGAACCTGTAGTTTTACCGTGAAAAGAACCATCAAAGCTTAATATTACTATCTTTTCATTATCTATTTTTCTACCATTTTGTCTCATAGTCTTAAATGCAGCCTCTGTCGTTTCTGACCCAGTAGTATATAATATACATTTATCAAGATGAGCAGGAGTTACTTCTATTAATTTTTTAACAAAATCTCGTCTTTCATGGGAAGGATAATAATAATTGTTTAATAAATCTTTTTTACAACATTTTTCTATCGCCTCGACTACTTTGGGATGAGAATGTCCTATATTTGCAACAAAAATAGTTGATGTTAAATCTATAAAACAATTTCCGTATCCATCATATACTTGATATCCTTTTGCACTTTCCCATAAAATAGGTAACTGATCATGCATAGAATCTGTTTCATAACACCTTAAGTCTTTAATAACTTCTATCGCATCAGGATGAGGAATAGGTGTACAAATCTTTCGATGTGCTGTTTCAATAAATTTTGTTTTTTCAGATATTAAATCATAATGTACTTTCATTATTTATTCTCCTTAATTTTATCTAAATATTTAAATAGATTTATCTTTTTTTTTGTTGCTTTGAATTCTAGATAATCAAAATCGTCTGAAGTATCTACTTCATACCCTATTGGTGTTATAAATCCTAATATATGGTTTCCATACAATGAATTATGCTTTGTAATAAAATCTGTTTTAATTATATCCACATACCCATTTGGAATATAAACATCAGGAAACTTCTGCCTAGGTTTATTTGTATCTTCTAAATCATAATTCTCGCAAATAGGTGTATAAAAACCTTTTTGTAAAGAAAACCATTTAAAAGGTGATTCAGATACTATATGAGATGATCTTAAAGATGTTGCAATATCATTGCCCATTAATGCTTCAATTGCTTCATCTATATACTTAACTTCACGCAATGGAGTAGTAGGTCGCAATAATACAACAAGATCTGGAATATAGTTTTCATTAGATTCTAACCAATCCAAACAATGAATCATATAATCTATATCTGTAGCTGAATCTGTTGCCAACTTAGCTGGTCTAAGAAAAGGGACTTCTGCATCGTATTGTAATGAGATATTTGCAATTTCTTCTGAGTCTGTAGTAACTACAACCTTATCTATTTTTTCTGATAACTTTGCAGCTGCAATTGAATAACTAATTAAAGGATAGTTTTCCAAAAGTTTTATATTTTTTTTAGGTACACCCTTTGATCCACCTCGTGCTGGGATTACTGCTAAAACTTTCATTTTAATTCTCTAAAATAATTTTCTTCAACTATTTTACATATTATATGTCCAATCATAATATGAGACTCTTGAATTCTACCAGTTAAATTAGATGGTATATTAATACACTGACATAGGTCATTCATTTTACCTCCTGATTCTCCAGTTAATACAAAAGTTTTTATCTCTTTTTTCTTAGCTATTTTTATAGCTTTAATTATATTTTCACTATTGCCACTAGTAGAGATAGCTATAAATACATCATTTTTATTTCCAATAGATGATAATTCTCTAGAAAACACTTCACTAAATCCATAGTCATTTCCTATTGCACTTATAGATGAAGCATTTGTTCCTAAACAAACAGAAGCTAAAGATTCTCTATCAACCATATACCTTGAAGTAAATTCAGCTGATATATGTTGTGCATCAGCAAAACTACCACCATTACCTGCTAAAATGATTTTACCACCATCTTTTAAAGATTTCAAACAACTAGTTGCGATATTATCTATTTGATGAATTAATTTATTATCTTTTAATATTTTTTGTTTTATATCAATTGAATCGAGAATTTCTTTTTTTATATTTTCCATAATTAAATCTTTATTAATTGAGCAATGACCGTATCAGTAGCTCCAATACTTGATAACTGTGATTCATAAGCTTTTGTTAGCTCTGGTGAATCAATAAAATTACCCCACTTTTGATGTCCTCCAGGTTTGTTATTTGATAACCAATATAGATGATTAGATAATGAATACCTTTGAATATATTTACAAAATTCCATATTTACTCCCCCTACCCTATCAAAAAGCAATCCCAATGTATTACTATTATATAAAAATAGATGTGGGCTCCAATAAGTAAATTCTGAAAAAGATTTGTTTTTATAAATTGTAAGTAAAGCATCATTGGAGTTTGGTACCTCAACTATAAGTCTACCACCCATTTTTAATTTTGAAACTAATAATTTTAAAATATCTACAGGGTCGTTCAAATGTTCTATTACATGAAATGCAGTAATGATATCACAACTATTATCTTCCAGACTATTAATATCTGTAATACGGTTAATTTCATTTTTTTTATAATGTTCTCTTATCTTATTATCAAGCTCAATTCCCGTAATAGACTTTGCTATCTCTTTAGCTCTTAGTAAAAACCCTCCAACACCACTTCCAAAATCTACAATATCCTTATTAATGATCATCTCTTTTAGAAATTCAAATCTTCTATTATCATCAACACAAGTTTCATTTAACCACTCTTGAACATTCAATCCATCTGACATATTAGATTCTTCATAATAGTTTTCATTAATATGCTCTGTACTTGATAGAAAAACTAAACTGCAATTGTTGCATTCATATATATCTAATTGTTTATTATCTCTTACTTGACCTTCTCTTAATTTATAATCATAAGAACCGCATAAATAACATTTCATCATATTTTATTTTCCATTCTTTCCAAACTTATCCAAAATCCTTCTCCATTATTCTTGTGCCCTTGCCAAACTTCAGGTATAAAAGAAGCATGCGGAGAAAAATTATTTATTATAGGATAAATATTATCAAAATCAACATTTCCTTCACCTATTTGTATTCCTTCTCCATCAACACCAGTGCCATCTGAGATATGATAATGTGCTGTATATGGAGCTAATTTTTGAGTATATTCTAAATGATTCCAATTAAATTTATTACATGCTAAATGAGAATGTGAAATGTCTTGACAAATTTTAAGCTTTGTCTTATTACAAAAATCAACAATCTCATCAGGGTTTATAAAAATATTTTGATATCTTTGTCCTCCAAAAAGCCAAGGGAATGGTGCCATATTTTCTGGTAATAACTCAATGCCATCTAAATTTAATTGATTAATTGAGTCCACTAAGTTTAGATAATGCAAAGGTCGATCTTCGATTGGCATAATCTCATCTTTAGTAAAACCTCCACAATGAACAACTATTTGTGGAATTTTAGTTTTTGGGAAATACTTTTTCATTGTCAATGTTTTATCAATTACTCTTTGTAAGTGAGCTATTGATTGTTTTCTATATTCTTCATTGGGAGTACATAGATCAAGTAAATGATCATCTTCAAAAAGTTCCGGAGCATGAACTATATATCCACAAGTATATTCCTGTGTTAAAAACTTAGATAAATCTTCTGTAATATCTTTAAAACTCATATGAAATTCTACTGAATCTGGTTGTGTATTTTCCATTAAAGAATTTATATCATGAAATCTTACGGGTAAAGCCCATGTTCTATTAAAGTTATAATTTTTTTTAGCTCTTATTAAACCACCTAAGTCAGATTTAAATAGGGCTTTCCCTTTTTTAATATCTCTTATAGCTTTATACCCAACTATCTTATTTAAATATTGAGGGTTTAAGCCTTGACCTGGACTTTTTATCTCAAACATCTCTTTTGTAAAAGTCTCTCCCTCTTTAATATTTTCCTTGGCATAGATACTTTTTGATAAATTTTCTCTATTTATCAATTCACCTTGAGTAATAATTCTATCATCAGAAGCACCCATAGATAATTCTATTTCTCTAATTCCATCAACTAAGCTTTTAAAATCATTAAATTCTAAACTTGCTGTATGATCAGGTCCTTCCATATTTCTATCTAAAGTAAAATGCCTTTCTATTATCTGAGCTCCCATAGCAACAGCAGCTAGCGATACAGCAATTCCTCTTTCATGTCCAGAGTAACCAATTGGAATGTTATATTGTTTTAGTCGATCTAAATATCTTAAATTAATATCTTTAAATGGAGCAGGATAAGTTGAATTACAATGCAACAATGCAAAATCAGCATTTATTCTTGTTAAAAATTCTACAGTCTCATCTATTTCCTCTTTTGTACTCATGCCTGTTGATAAGATTAAAGGTTTTTTCTTAGTAACCAAATGTTCCAGTAAATCAAGATTTGTCATATCTGCAGATGCTGTTTTAAAGGCTGGTACTCCAATTTTTTCAATTAAATCTGCACTTGATTTATCCCAAGGAGTACACATAAAAATCAAATCTTTACTCTTTGCATACTCAGCTATTGATTTATATTGTTCAAAAGTTAATTCAAATTTTTCTAATAAACCCATAGTATATTGTGTAGATAAATCACTACTTGTCATATCCAGTGCATCTTGAGAATATAATTCTTTTAAATTTCTCATTTGAAACTTTACACAATCTACACCAATCTCTAAAGCTTGATCTATCATTTTAATAGCATTTTCATATATACCATTATGATTCATTCCAATTTCTGCAATGATAAAGACTTTATCATTTTTACCTATTTCTATATTATTAATAGTCATATTTTTTCCTTAGTTATCCAACTTCTTAGTCCAATATTATCAAATGTGAAAGCTTCTATACTTAAACCTTTTTCTTTAATAGCATTCATTAGTTTTATTTTACTAAATGTAGGCACATAGAATAAGAAGTAGCCTCCACCACCAGCACCTAAAAGCTTGCCACCAAGTGCGCCATTTCTTAATGCATAATTATAAATATCATCTAAAAATGGTGTTGTAATTTTATCTGAAAAATTCTTTTTTGTCTCCCAAGCTTTGTGTAACAACTCACCAAAGTTATCAAGTTGTCCTTTTAATAATTTGGATTTCATTTCATAAGTTATATCTTTTGATATTTGAGCAAATTCTTTTTGCTCTTGTTTATTCATATTTTCTTTTTGATTATCATGAATATCCCCTGAATTATGATTAATTCCAGAATAACATAATAAAAGAGAATCTTCAAGCTCATTTAGTATATCATCAGATATTCTTAATGGATTCACAATATTTTCATGATTTTTAAATTCCATAAAATTAAATCCACCAAATACAGTAGCATATTGATCTTGCCAGCCACCTGATAAACCTAATTCAACTCTTTCTGCATGAAATGCAAGTTCTGCAATTTCATAATCATTAAATTTGTTTTCTCTAAAATTATTAAATGTCCCTATAATTGCAGATAATAAAACCGCTGATCCACCCAAACCTGAACCAGGAGGTACATCACTATAAGTATATAATTCAAATCCAAAATCCGGATTTAAAAGTTTTATTAATGACTTAAGTAAATCTAATTTTCCATCAAATTTAAGTTCACTAATATTATTATATACCACTTTTATATTTAGATCATTAGAGTATATTATAATTTTATCATCATCTCTTTTCTCAAGTACTGCATGTGCAAATTTATTAATAGTAGTATTTAATACTACTCCATCTTCTATTGAAAAATATGTAGTTAAATCTGTCCCTCCACCTGCAAAACTTATCCTTACAGGAGATTTTGCTTTTGAAATTATCTTTTCTTTCTCATTCCAATTTATATTTTTTTGAGATATAACAGAAATAAGTTTATTATCAATATCTAAAATTGGGATGGCTCTAATTCTAGTATCTAATAATTTTAAAATATTTTCCTTAGTTGCATTTTTTTTTAATAAAAATACAAAGTCTTTATTTATACAGTTTGATATTTGCAAATCAAAATTCTTTGTTTCTAATAAAAATCTTCTAATATCTCCATCTGTTGCACAACCAATAACTTTAGTATCATCCTTAACGAAAACAACACCTAAATGATTATTTTCAATCTTGATTAATGCGTGTTCTATGGTATCATTTATATTAATTAAGTATTTATCTACGTGCATTACTCTCTTCTTGAATATAATTTATCATTTTAGTATAGTCTTTGGGAATTCCAATATCTATGAATATACCATTGTATCTAAAAATATCTATTGTCTTATTTAAAAGATATTCTTTAAGTTTATCTTCAAGTGAAAAAACTTCCTCTCGTATACTACTGAAAAAACTTAAATTATTAAAATAATAGCAACCTGCATTAATATAAGAATTCTTTTCCCCCACTTTTTTTTCATTAAAATCAACGATATCATTACCTTTTATTAATAAGGTTCCATATCTATCACAATTTTCTTGAAAAACACCTACAATAGATATCTCATTTTTTATATTATAAATCATCTCTTTTAAATTAGGTTTTATATATGTATCTCCATTTAATAATAAAATTTTTTCATCGACACAAAGTTCTAGTAAATTAATAGCACTTTTAACACTGCCACCTGTACCTAATGCTATTTCTTCCTTTAATATAATTATTGATTTATCATTCTTAAAATAGTCTTCAATTATATCAGATAAATAATGAGTAAGCAAATATATTTTAGCATCAGGAAAATATTTTTTAATTTCACTTATTTGATATTCTAAAAATGGTTTATTTAAAATTGGTGCCATAGGTTTTGGTACACCTGATACAACACTCTTTAGTCTTGTTCCAAAGCCACCAGCTAATATTAATATTTTCAAACTCTTATTATCTTTCCCATTTTTAAATTATATATTGTTTCACACCGCTCAATAGTGCTTAATCTATGTGCTATTATAATCAATGTTTTATTAGTACTTACTTTATATATTTCATTCATAATTTTTTCTTCAGTTTCATTATCTAAAGCACTTGTAGCTTCATCTAAAACTAAGATATCAGGATTATTATATAGAGCTCTTGCTATTGCTATACGCTGTTTTTGTCCACCACTCAGCATTACTCCACCTTCCCCTACTTTTGTGTCTATACCATCTTTTTGTTTTAAAAAATGGTATATATTTGCTTGTTTTAAAACTTCAATAATTTTATTTTCTGTATATTCTCTACCAAAGACAACATTATCCGCTACAGTACCATCAAATAGATAAACACTTTGAGGTATATATCCAATTTTTGAACGCCAAGACTTTATATTCTTATCATCAATTTCTAGATCATCAATTTTTATAGAACCTTTTATTGGTCTATAAAGTCCCATAATAATATCTACTAAAGTAGACTTTCCACTTCCACTCTCACCTACAAAAGCGATTCTTGATCCTTTTGGTATATTAAGATCTAAATCTTGAAGTATTGGTTTTTTATGTTCGTATTCAAAAGTAATATTAGAGAGCTGAATTGTATTTTCAAAAGATATTTTTGTCTCACCTAATCTTTCACTATCATACATAAGATCATTATGTACTATATCTAAAGATTTATGAAAAAATAATATATTGTTATAACTGTTCATTATTCTATTTACTGATGGTAATAGTCTATAAAGTGCTAATACAAACATCGATAGTACTGATAAAGTATTAGAGATATTACTCTCATACCTCCAGACAAGGTATGTAACTATTAAAGCTATTAAACTAAAACCTACTGCCTCTAAAAAAAGTCTGGGAAATTGTGTGAGTGTAGTAGCTTTAATATTAGCATTAGCATAACCGATACTAGATGTTCCAAACTCTTCTAAAAGCTTTTCATCATCTGATTTTAACTTATGCAACTTGAAGTTACCAAAAGACTTGTTAATAATCTCATAAAATTTAGTTTGCATATCTGCTCGAATGGATCCTGCTTTTTTAATTTTAGTTGAAACTGTTTTCGTAAGAAAAATTGCATTAATTATTAATATAATTGTAAGAACAAGCGTAATCTTATAATTAACATAAAGCATCATAGCGTACAAAAAAACAATAACAAACACTTCACTCATCATAATTAACGCACTTTGAATAAGCTGAGTTAAATTAGATGCTTCATTAACTATTGCCTTTGTAAGAGTAGAACTATTTTTTTTTACAAAATTTTTATAACTCATCCCCATATAGTTTTCAAAAAGTCTATAGGCTATCAGATGATACCTACCTTGTGAAAAATGATTCAAGAAATAAATATAAAGTAGATTAATTCCACTTCTAAATATATAAAAAAACACTAAAAATATTCCAAAAACTATTACGAAATTTTTTGGTGATGAGAAATTTAAAAAGTTATATATATATCTAAAATATTTATTTAACTCTATATAAGAGAAATCCATTGCTACAGAAATAAATGGCAGAATAATAGATACTCCAATAGTTTCTATTATAGATATAATAATGGAAAAACCTAAAAGAAAAAGTAAATACTGTTTATCTTTTTTAGTTAATATAGCTTTTAATTTTGTTACCATTTATACTTCTTCTGCAAATTTTCTATCTTAATTAAATTCAAATAATTATAACCTTCCATCACTTTTATCTAAAATAGATTTAATATCAAAAACAACTTGATTAATATTATTTAACTGTAATAATTTATATTGACCATGACTTACTGCTAAAACTACAGCTTCATAGTTTTCATAATTAACTTCTTCTTTTAACTCTAAGTTATACTCATGTTTAACTTCATCACTATCTGCCCAATAGTCACTTACTTCTACATCACATCCAAAGTCTTGCAATTCTCTAACAACATCAATTACTCTTGAGTTTCGAATATCTGGACAATTTTCTTTAAAAGTAATACCTAATACCAATACTTTACTACCTTCAATTTTATGCCCTTTTTTAATCATCAGTTTAATAACTTGATTTGCCACATAAATACCCATATTGTCATTAAGTCTTCTTCCAGCTAAAATAATCTCTGGATTATATCCTACCTCTTGTGCTTTATGTGTGAGATAGTATGGATCAACTCCTATGCAGTGTCCACCAACTAATCCTGGTCTAAATGGTAAAAAGTTCCATTTTGTACCTGCGGCTTCTAGTACTGCATTTGTGTCTATATCTAACTTATTAAATATCATAGCAAGTTCATTTACAAAAGCAATATTTATATCTCTTTGGGAATTTTCTATCACTTTTGCAGCTTCTGCAACTTTAATTGTAGGTGCTAGATGAGTACCTGCAGTTATAATACTTGCATAAAGTTCATTTACTTTTTTTCCAATTTCTGGAGTACTACCAGATGTTACTTTTAAAATTTTAGTAACTGTATGTTCTTTATCTCCAGGATTAATTCTCTCTGGACTATATCCACAAAAAAAGTCTTTATTAAATTTTAATCCACTAAATTTTTCTAAAACTGGAACACAATCCTCTTCTGTAGCACCTGGGTATACTGTAGATTCATAGATAACAATATCATCTTTTTTTAACACTTTTCCTATTGTTTCACTAGCTTTGATAAGTGGTGTTAAGTCTGGTTTTTTATGTTTATCTATTGGAGTTGGTACTGTTACTATATAAATATTACAATTTTTTATATCATCAACATTTAATGTAAATTGCATACCATTCTTTAAAGCCTCATTTACTTGTGTTTCATTTAGCTCTAAGGTTCTATCATATCCACTTGATAATTCATCTATTCTCCATTGAGATATATCAAATCCAACTACTTCATATTTTTCACTAAAGGCATGAGCTAATGGTAATCCAACGTACCCTAATCCTATTACACAAATTTTATCCATTTATTTTATTCCCTTCTTTATCATAACCAAAAAATTCTAAATACCAATCTATAAATTTATTTATACCTTCTTGTACTGGTGTTGCTGGTTGGTATCCTAAATCTAAAACTAAGTCAGTTACATCTGCATAAGTTGCAGGTACGTCGCCTGGTTGAATTGGCATCATATTTTTTTCTATATTTTTACCTAATTTATTTTCAATCGCTCTTATAAAATCCATAAGTTTAACAGGGTTGTTGTTTCCTATATTATAAACTTTATAGGGTGGTGTATCAGTTCTTGGATTGTCAATGACTCTTATAACTCCTTCAACTATATCATCTATATAAGTAAAATCTCTTAACATATCACCATTGTTAAATACATCTATAGCTTTGCCTTCAAGTGCTGCTTTTGTAAATAAAAAAAGTGCCATATCTGGCCGTCCCCAAGGTCCATACACTGTAAAAAATCGTAAACCAGTAGTAGAGATACCAAAAAGATGTGAATATGTATGAGCCATCAATTCATTTGATTTTTTACTAGCTGCATATAAAGATATTGGATGATCTACATTGTCACATGTACTAAAAGGTAATTTTGTATTAGAACCATATACACTAGAACTACTTGCATAAGATAAATTTTTTACATTATGATGTCGACAAGCTTCAAGAATATTCATAAATCCTATAATATTACTTCCCATATAAGCATCAGGATTTGTTAAACTATATCTCACTCCAGCTTGTGCAGCAAGATTACAAACCGCATCAAACTTTTCAGATTCAAATAACTTAAACATAGCTTCTTTATCTTCAAGGTTTAATTTAATAAATTTATAATTTGAATCTGTTTTAGAGGTTAACAGTTCTCCATAAGGAATTTTTTCACCTTCCTCTAAAGAGTTAATAATACCACCTCTTTGTAGTCTACCATATTTAACATTTTGGTCATAATAGTCATTTATATTATCTAATCCTACAACTTCATCACCTCTTTGCAATAACTTTATTGCTAAATGACTTCCTATAAATCCTGCTGTTCCTGTTACTAGTATTTTCAAACTTATCTCCCTTTAGCTATCGCTATTAAATATATCTCTTGTGTAAACTTTTTCTTTTACATCCATTATATTTTCACTTAATCTATTTGCAACGATTACATCACTTATATTTTTAAACTCACTAAGATTTTTAATTACTTTTGAATGAAAAAACTCTTTGTCTTTTAAAACAGGCTCATATATTACAACTTCAATACCTTTTGCTTTAATTCTTTTCATAATACCTTGAATTGCACTACTTCTAAAATTATCACTATCTGTCTTCATTGTAAGTCGATATATTCCCACTACTTTAGGTTTCTTTGCTAATATACTATCTGCTATAAAATCTTTTCTTGTACTATTTGATTTTACAATAGCCTCAATCATATTAGAAGGTACATCTGCATAGTTTGCAAGTAATTGTTTTGTATCTTTTGGAAGACAATAGCCACCGTAGCCAAAGCTTGGATTATTGTAGTGTTTTCCAATTCTTGGGTCTAGTCCAACACCTTCAATGATCTGTTTTGTATCAAGGTTATGTGATTGTGCATAAGAGTCTAGCTCATTAAAATATGCGACTCTCATTGCTAAATATGTATTCGCAAATAATTTTATTGCCTCCGCTTCAGTTGAATCTGTAAATAAAATATCTATATTTTCTTTTATAGCACCTTGTGCTAAAAGATTTGCAAAAACTTCTGCTCGTTCGCTTTTTTCACCTACTATTATTCTACTAGGATAAAGATTATCATATAATGCTTTTCCCTCTCTTAAAAATTCTGGAGAGAAAATAATATTTTGTGTATTGAACTGTTCTCGTAAAGTTTTGGTATATCCTACAGGAATAGTAGATTTAATAATCATAACTGCACTAGAGTTTATCTCCAAAACATCACAAATAACATATTCTATAGATTTAGTGTTAAAATAATTTGTTTGTGGATCATAATCTGTAGGTGTAGCTATAATAACATAATCAGCACCTTCATAAGCTTCTTCCTTATCAAGTGTTGCTTTAAAGTTTAAGTCATCTTTTTTTAAATACTCATCTATCTCTTTATCTTCTATTGGAGATATTTTTTTATTTATCATCTCAACTTTTTGAGGAATAATATCAAGTGCGACCACCTCATTATATTGAGAAAGGAGGATACCATTAGAGAGTCCAACATATCCTGTACCTGCTATTGCAATTTTCAAATATTAGCCTTTAAAAAAAATTGAATTATACATGTATAATAAATTATATTATACCTAATTTTGACTTTTACTTGTATTAGCTATAGTTTTTTTACTTAAGCTAAAACTTTCCTTAAATAAAATACAATATAATTTTAAGCTAAAAGGTGTAAGTATGGATGGCTATAAACTTATCGATGACGATGATGCGATTAACTTCGATACATTAGATACCCATGATAAAACACTCTTTGAAAAAGAAAAAATTGCACAAGAAGAACAAGTATTAAAATCTCTAAGAGAGGATTATATTTCATCTTTAAGAGAAGAGTATGATGCTGATGAAAAACTTTTTGATGCGGTTGAAGAGCTTTTAGAAGAGTCAGATGATCAAAACAAGTTACTTCAAATTCTTGATAGTCTGTAAAGTTTAGTACAACTTTAATTCTTCTGGTTTTCCAAAATAATATCCTTGTGAGTAATCAACACCAAGTTCTTTAAGATAGTCAAATATCTCTTTTGTTTCAACAAACTCAGCTACTGTTTGGATATTTTGTCTTTTAGCAAAGGTTACTATGGTTTCAACTACATTTCTACTATATTGATCATGAACAATGTTTTTAATAATACTTCCATCAATTTTTAATATATCTGGTTCAAATTTTAATAATCTTTCAAAGTTAGAATATCCTGCACCAAAATCATCAATAGCTATTGAAACTCCTTGAGCTTTTACCGTTTTAATAAAACTAATTATATTATCAAAATCTTTAATATCTTCATCTTCTAAAAGTTCAAATATCAATCTTTTTCTGTCATCTTTATATCGATCAAGTAATTGATATATTTTATCTCGTGTTGCCTCTTTTTCAATATCTATTGTAGATAAATTAATAGAAAGTTTTGTTGTAATTGCTTTTAACATTTTAAAAGAGTTTTCTAAAACTCTATCAGTAATTTTATTATAATATATCCCTTTTTTTGATACTGATAAAAACTCATAAGGGGTTAATACTCTTCCATTCTCATCTACAAGTCGCACCAAAGACTCATACTTCTCAATCTCTTTTGTTTTATTGTTAATAATAGGCTGAAAATAGGAGATAATATTATAACTATCAAGGGCAATTTTAACCATTTTTATCACATCGAGATTTTTCTTCGCCTCTTTTTGGTGTCTTATTGAAAAATCATTTGAGTGACATATAATCATATTTTTGTCAATAACCTCATCAAGTCCAGCTTTTGCATCTTCATAGAGCATATGTTTTCCCATAGCATAGCTAAGTGAAATATTTATATCATACTCTATCCCCTCAATATCTAAAATTGATTGTTTTACATTATTTACAAACTCTTTTAGATAAGCATCTATTTGTACGCCAGATTTCATAAAGTGGTCTAAGTCTGTTAAAAGTGCGTATTTCCCATTATCAAGATTATAAACATTTTCAAACTTATAATCTTGTGGAAGGTATGATAAAAGTTTAAATCCAAACATTTTTTCTATTTTATCTATTGTTGTAAGATTATAAAACTTTTCTAGCATCTCAAACTCTTCAATATGTACTAAAATAAGTAAAGATAAAATATTTGATTCTATTTTATCAAGGAAATGTTTTTTATCACTAAGAATTGAACTTATATTTTGTCGCAATGCAATATACTCAACTACTTCACCCTCTTGATTCAAAATAGGGGAAATCATTGATTTTACATAATAAGATTCACCTGTTTTATTTAAGTTTCTTACTATTCCATTCCATTGTTTTTTTTGTACTTTAACAGTATCCCACAACTCTTTGAAAATCTCTTTTGGAGTATCTGGATGTCTTATGATATTGTGGTTTCTCCCTAAAAGTTCATTTTTCGTATATCCAGATACTCTACAAAAGTTATCATTTGCATAAGTAATTTTCCCTGCTATATCAGTTTTGGATATGATTGAACTTTTATCTGCAATATCTTGATATTGTTTGAGTAGATTTATATTTTCTTTGTTATTTTCGTACTCTTCTCCAATTTGATATCTTTCCTCTAGATTATTTACTTTGACTAAAAACTCTTGTTTATCAAGTGGTTGTGTAAAATAACCATCTGTTCCTAATTCTATATTTTTGATTAATGTTTCATACTTTGTATCTTTTGATAAGATTAAGATAATTATAAAAGGTCTTTTTTTTCTTATCTCTTCAATAAGTTTGAACTTCTCTTCATAGTTATTTTCCAATTCAATTAAAACTAAGTCAATATAATTTTTATTAAATTTTTCTAGCCCATCTTCTACATTATACGCTAAAACTAAAGAACCAAAATTATCAACCAGCCATTCATCATAAGAGTGTGTCTCATCTTTTATAAACAATAGTGTCAATCGCTTTGCAAATTTGCTATATTTAATATTCATAATATAAAATTATACTATAATAACATTAAAACTTAATATGCGAAGGGTTATAAAGTGATGTCAAGAACTATTGTTTGTAAAACACTATTTTTTATTGTTTTTATCGTTATCTTTACTTCTGGATGTAGCAAAAAAATGGTAATATCTACTTATAATGATATCTCTGTACCTGTAGCAAATATAGCAAATGTGAATACAACTATAGAGGGCAGTTCACAATTTATTGATAATATAAACTCTTTTTTACCCTCAGAATTTAATGGTAAAGAGATACTTATAAATGACCCAACTTCCCCTTATATACTTCATATAATAGAAAACTATCTCCAAACTGCATCTAGGTCTTATGAGACTCAAGAGGAAAAAACCATCCAATATGTAGATTATGTTTTTGATCCCCAACAAAATAAAGCTATCCCTATAATAAGAACAAGAGATATTATCTATTTTCAAAAATGTTTAGTAACAGACTATTCCCTTAGTGCTAGTGTTACTACTAGATTTAAAAGAGAGACTATATTTGCAACAGTACAAGATGAACAGTGTTTAAAAAGAAGATTTAATCTTTTTAACAACTATGAACCTCACTCTAGAAATAGTGGGCATTTTTATAATACTTTAGTAGAAAAACTTACCTCAAATATCAAAAACTACCTTGTGCCATATACAACAACCTATAGTGTAGATATAGATGATGATTTTGATGTACCAATGTCTGATATTGATGAGGAGAATTATGAAAATATTATTGAGATGTTAGCAGATGGGATATATTCAAATAAGATATTAATACAATTAGTAAAACTTAATAATAACTATCCAAACTCTTATTCAATCAACTATAATTTAGGATTACTTTATGAATATATAGGGCAAAATAAAAATGCTCTTTTTTATTATAAAAAGTGTTTGGATATTAAAACTACAAAAGAGATAATAAATAGAATCCAAACAATAAATAGAAATATGGTAAATAAGAAAAATGCACAACTATAAAAAAGGATAAAAAATGAAAAGTTTCACAAAGTTTTTTACAAAATTAATTTTTGGTATTATTATAGTTTATAGTATCATAGGCTTTATAATATTACCCTACTTTGTGCAGTTTTATATCCCTACAATAATAGAAAAAACAATTAAAACTGAAAGTTATGTGGATTCTGTACACTTTAACCCATATACTTTTCATATAAAAGTTAGCAACCTAATAATTAAAGATCAAAAAAAACAAAATATTCTTTTTTTTGAAACATTAAAAATAAACATTGATCCTTTAAAACTTCTCAATAGTGAGATTAATCTTAGTGATTTTACAATTGACAATTTAAAACTAGCAATTGATATAAATAAAAACAATGTAATTAATTTTCAATATATCCTTGACGCTTTAGATAATAAAAACAATGATACTACAAATAATGAAACTACAGAAAAAAGTGATGTACTATTTACAATAGATAACCTAAACTTATCAAATATTCGATTTGTTTTTGAGGACTATTCAAAAACTACACCATTTATAGTTGAAACAAAACCTATATCTCTTTTGTCAACCAATATCAAACTAAAAAGTAATCACACAAATAAAGTTGCATTTACTATTGATACTCATAACACAGGAAAAATATCACTTCAATCAAATATTGTAACAGAGCCATTAAGTATTGATGGGAATATTATAGTTACACAAATTGCTACCAATAAAATATTTCACTATATACAAACACCTCAAATGCAATTTGATATTGATTCAAAACCTATTGATATCTCTTTTGACTTTCAATATAAAAAGATAGAAGAAAAACAAAATATAGTTTTAGACAATATTGCTATAAAACTTGATAAACTACTCTTTACTCAAAATCCTTTTTCAGTAGAGATAGAAAAGCTTCTTCATAAAACCAAAAAAGTACAACTAGAGATTCAAAATAATACAACATATGATGTAACAAATATAGACACAAAGATACAAAATATACTGTTTTTAGATAATACAAAAAAAACTCCATTAAACTTTAGTGAGTTTTCAAATTTTATTGAATCTTTTTCTAATGATAAAGAAAAACCAATCAATATAACTCAATCACTTCGCACTCCAAAAAGTGGAACAGTTAAAAGTGATATCAAAACTATACAAGAACCTTTAAACCTAGATATCAAAATTCATACCCAAGATATAGCAATACAACCTTATGAAGCATATATAAAAGAGTTTGTTAATATTGATATAAAATCAGCACTTTTTAGTAACAAAGGGGAACTAAAAGTTACAAATGAAAATAATCAAACAAATATAAATCTACAAACAGATGCCTCTTTAAAAAATATAGATATTCTTAACAGTACAAATAAACAACAACTATTTAAACTAGACTTGTTGAAGCTTACAAATATAAACTATCAAAACAACAATCTTTTTATAAAAAAGATAATTATAGATAAGCCATTTATTCAGTTTTCTATCAATGATAACAATACAACAAATTTCTCAAACCTTATTCCACAAGATTCAAAAAAAGAGCAACAAGCGAAAGAAAAAACAACAAAAAAAGAGTTTGTATACAATATAGATACCATCACTATAAAAAATGGTGATTCTCTCTTTGAAGACAATACTGTTTCTCCAAAATTTATCTCAAAAGATACTCAAATCGCTGGAGATATTAAACAACTCTCATCAGATAAAAAAAGATCAGCTACGATAACTCACTCAAGTATTATAGATAGCTATGCACCACTTTTAGTAAATACAAATATCCTCATATCAAATCCACTAGAAGCTCTAAAAAGTGACATTAAAGTTGAAAATATAAATTTACCCTCACTCTCTGCTTATAGTGGTAAGTTTATAGGACAAACTATAAAAAATGGAAAGTTAAACCTTACTCTTAATTATGATATTAAGAAATCACAATTAAAAAGTACAAATAATATTAGAATAAAAGATATAGAACTAGGTGAAAAAGTAGAAAGCGAAGATGCTATTAATGCACCTATTGGATTAGCCATAGCCCTACTAGAGGATAATGAAGGATACATTGATTTAGATATACCTATTGATGGAGATATTAACAATCCTAATTTTCACCTAAGTGATGTAATACTTGATGTTATCACAAATACTATAGTTGGAATTGTATCTGCACCTTTTAAATTCTTAGCTTTACTTATTGGACTTGATGGGGATGACATCTCTAATATTGAGTTTAACTACGGGGATTTTAATATTTATGTAACACAGCAAGAAAAATTAGATAATATTGTAAAAGCACTTCAAAAACGACCAAACCTAAAATTAAAAATAAAAACATCTTATATCCAAAATGAAGATACTATAGCTTTACAAGAGATAAAGTTTAAAGAGCAATATAACTCAATTTTCAATGAGAAAGAGGATTTTGAAAAGGTTTATAAAAAAACAAAAACAATTTTTATAAAAGAGTTTGGAGAAAACAAATATAAAGCTTTAGAAGGGGAAGAGAAAACAAAATATAATACTATGTTACAAAGCCTCAAAAATAATATAAAAATAACAGAAGAAGAATTAAAATTGTTAGCAACAAAAAGAGCACAAACAATACACTCGTATCTTATTTCAAAAAAACTTGATCCATCTAGAATAAGTATAGATGAGAATATCAAACCAAGTGTTAAAGATTTAAAAATAAATAAAGTATTAGTACTATTTGAGATTCAAGCTAAGTAGATAAAGCAATTTTTGAGTAAAATTAGTGCTAAATTAAAATTTTAAAGGTTCAGTATGAGATTAATAGTGGGTTTATTTGCAGTGATGACAACAATAATTGTTGCAGCGTATGTTATGGTGTTTACAAGTTTTGGTCATGGGATTATTTTACCTATTGTAGAATCAAATATAGAAAAAAATCTTAAAATAAACGATGCGAAGTTTACAAATTTTACCCTATCAACAAACAGTATCAATACAACATTAACCCTGGATAATCAACCTATCCATATAGAGGGGAAATTTAATCTTATAAAAAAACTTATTGATTTAACTTACGATATTAAAATAGATAATTTGAGTATTTTTAATACTATATCAAATCAAAAACTTCAAGGTACTTTTTATACAAATGGGAAAGTTATAGGGGTATTGGGAAATATTGGGATTGAGGGGAAAGCTTCTTTTGCAAATGGGAAAAGTGATTATCTATTATATTTAAGAGAAAATGATATAAAGAATATCAACTTTTCATTAAGAGACCTTTCAATAGAAAAATTGCTTACAATGGTATCTCAACCACAATACTCAAAAGGGACACTTAATATTGAAGGAACAATAAAATCTCTAAATAACCTTGATGGAAACATCCTTACAAAACTTACAAATGGTGTTTTAAATAGTGATTATATCAATAAAACTTTTGAACAAAACTTGCCTAAAAAAGCAACTTATGATGCAACTATAAA
The DNA here is from genome assembly GCA_965140475.1 of Arcobacteraceae bacterium. Lineage (GTDB taxonomy): Bacteria > Campylobacterota > Campylobacteria > Campylobacterales > Arcobacteraceae > JAIOSF01. The sequence goes on along the minus strand of OZ223242.1, from coordinate 391,628 downwards.
TACCAAGTTATCAGAAGAAAATATAGTTTCAATAATAGATTTCAACTCTTTTGTAGCTCAACTTGATACTAAAAAAACCACTTTTAATATCCCAAGTGGGAAAGTAATATCAGATTATATAGTTACTATTCCAAGTTTAAATGCTCTTTATTTTGTTACAAATCAAAAATTAAAGGGTGGTATTACTATTGATGGAGATATTACCTTTGATAAAACATTATTAGCAACTTTTAATAGTAAAAAATTTGATGGAACACTCAATGGTAAACTTGATAACAATAAATTAACTGTAAAACTTGATAATATCCAGACAACAAAACTTCTCGATATGCTTTACTATCCAGAGATTTTTAAATCTAATATTAAACTTAACTTGGATTATGATATTGCTACAAAAAAAGGATTGTCAAAACTAACTTCAAATAATGGGCAATTTTTAACAAATCAAACAACACAAATGTTAAAACAATTTACTAAATATGATTTAACAATGGAGGTTTATGATGTTACAAACCTTACAACAAAGATTGATAATACAAACTTAGAAAATGAACTTTTTATGAAAAGTAAAAATAGTCAAATTAAATCAAAAGTTTTTACAATTGACACTGCAAAATCAACTATCGATGCAGATTTAACTTTACAATATAGAAAATATGATATGGGTCTTAAGCTAAATGGTGCCATAGCTGATCCTAAAGTAAAACTAGATATTGGTAAAGCTATAGAAAATAAAGCAAAAGAGAAAATCAAAGAAACATTAAATAAAAAGTTAAAAGATAAACTCAAAGATGAAAATATAGGAAATATTTTAAACAATATTTTTAAGTAACTACTAAAAACTTGGAATAGTTCTTGTATATAGTTAAGTATAAACAAAATATATTAGGAACTTTCCATGAGTGAAAAACCAAATAAACCACTACAAATAAATCCAATCAAACTATCACAACCTATGGGAGCATTATTATGTTTCCTTGGTATTAAAAACACAATGCCTCTTATGCATGGAGCACAAGGATGTGCTAGTTTTTCAAAAGTATTTTTTACTAGACATTTTAGTGATCCAATTGCTGTACAAACAACGGCAGTAAATGATATAACTGCTGTTCTTGATGGTGGAGATTATAGTGTTAGTGAAGCTGTAAAAAATATCACAAAAAAAGTAAAACCTGACCTTGTTGGACTTTTTACAACAGGGATGACTGAAACAAAAGGTGATGATATAAAAGGGGCAACTTTTTTACTTAAAGATGTTCAAAAAATGGTATATGTTCATACTCCTGATTTTGAAGGTGGATTAGAAAGTGGTTATGCTAAATCAATTGAAGCTATTATTGAACAACTAGTAACTCCTACAACTTCGATTGATAATAAAAAAGCAGTTATCATCCCTAATGTAAACCTTACTCCAATTGAAGTAGAAAAGATAAAAGAACAAGTAGACTTATTTGGTTATGAAACACTAGCATTACCTGATATTAGTCAATCTCTTGATGGTCATCTTGGGCTTAAACAAGGTGCGTTAAGTAGTGGAGGAATTAGTATTGAAGAGATAGAAAAACTCGCTAGTTCACAAGTTGTTATAACAATTGGAAACTCTGTAGAAAAAGCTGGAAATTTACTTAATGGTAAAAATGAAAATATGATACATCTTCACTTTGATACGATAAGTGGTTTACTAAAAGCTGATAAATTTTATAAAGGTTTAATGGATATTAAAAAAATATCTAAACCAAATCCATCAGTGGTACGATGGAGAAAAAGATTACAAGATGCTCTTCTAGATACACACTTTGCATTAGGTGGGGCAAAAGTTGTTATTGCTGCTGAACCAGACCAAATCCTTAGTATTGCTTCAACAATAAAAGAAGCAGGAGCAAATATCACAGCTGTAGTGTCTCCTACCAAAAGTGTAAGTTTAGAAACACTCAATGACATAAATGTAATAATTGGTGATTTTGATGATGTGGAAAATGAACTAAAAAGTGCTGATATTCTTATTTCAAACTTTCATGGGGAAAGAATCTGTAATAATCTTAAAAAAGCACTTATGGTAAGAGGATTTCCAAACTATGAATTAGTAGGGAATAACCTTAAAAATGATACTTTATATGAAGGAAGTTGTTATATGCTTTTTGAAATAGCAAACATCATAAACCACTATAAGTACGGACAACATTAAACAATAGCATACCACAACTATCTATTCAGTTTTACTTAAGATTAAAGAAAATAGCTTTAGCAGTTAAGTTCTTTTTATCTATCTTCAGATAGTAAGTCCCTCAATAACCTAGCTATGCATCTTCAAGTCACGCGTAATTTTTTTGTTAATCTTAAGTAAAACTGAATACCTAGTTGTCTGATGCGGAACACTTTTTGCATTTATATTAATATAAATAAAAAAAGGAGATCACAATATGGGATCAACAATAAAAGTTACTTCAAATAGTTCTGCCAAAGGTTCTATCCGAGTTGCATTCGCAACAAATGACAATGAAAATATAGATGCTCACTTCGGAAGTGCTGCACAGTTTAATGTGTATGATATTAGTGCTGATGATTGTGAAATATCTACAATTATTAAAATTGAAGAGAAAGATGTGGATAAAACAGTTGCTCTTCTTAAGGGTGTTGATATAGTTTATTTTGTAAATATTGGAGCAACGGCTGCTGCAAAAATTATAAACTCTGGAATTTTTCCAATCAAATACAAAGAGGTAGTGTCAATTGATGATGAAATTAAAAAACTAACTGCAATGTTAAATGACAAACCAGCACCATTTATTAAAAAAATTCTTGAAAAAAAGGCTGCATAGATGGATAATTTATTTATAGAAACATTAATAGGACAAGTGCGAGCTTTAGATCAGTTTGGTACTTGGACAAATAGAACAGATGAAGATATCTTAGCAGAAAAATATGTTAAATCTAAAGAAGACTTAAAAAATATCCCAGTTATTGCAGATATTGATGAGATGCAAATACAAGATATTAGACTTATTTACCAAGCAATAGCTTTAGCTTTTGAAAAAAAGACAGGAGTTATGTGTAGTACAATTATGGAGATGAGTCACGAAGGTTTTGGACGAGCTGTAGTAATTGCAGACAAAATTGTAATAGTAAACAAGTTTTTCAAAGATGCACATAGATTTTCGTTTAGAACATATGAGGATTTAGTTAAAGAGGGTGATAAACTTCTTGATAGTGCTATAAAAATTTACGATGAATATAAAAAATAAGGGGGATTAGAACAAATGGCAAAAATGGGTATTTTTATTGGAACAGCAGGTGGAACATCAATGAAAGTTGCTGATGCACTAGTAGAAGCTTTTGATATAGATGAAGATGATGTTATAAATATGGAAGATGACTTTGATGATGTTGAAGATCAAATGTTAGAGTATGATGTTCTATTTATAGGAAGCTCAACTTGGGGACAAGGTGATGTTCACTTTTCTTGGGTTGATCCAGTATTAGAGATTGAAGATGATGAGATAGACTTTAGTGGAAAAACTGTTGCATTTTTTGGTGCAGGTGATACTAAAAAACATGGTGAACATTTTTGTTCTGCTTTAGGAAAACTCCATAAAACTTTTACTTCTGCTGGTGCAAAACCTGTTGGATTTATCCCAAAAGATGGTTATGATTATGAATTTTCAATGGCAGAAATAGATGGTAAACTTTGTGGTTGTGCTATCGATGAACATAATGAAAGTGATAAAACAGATGAAAGAATAGAAACTTGGATAAGTGCTTTAAAAGCAGAACTCTAAATACAAAGAAAGGAAAATAAAATGTATATGGTAATAGCGGTATTCAATCAATACGATTTAAAAAATGTCTTAGAAGATTTGTTTGAAAACAATATAGAAGGTGTCACAGTAAGTGATGTTGTCGGAAAAGGTTCTTTTGGATTAAAAGAGGCTGATAACCAGCCAACAGACTTAGTAGCAAAAGTAAAACTTGAAATAGTTGTATCTAATGAAAAAAATAGAGAAATAGCTATGGAATGTATAAGAGCAAATTGTCAAGACTTAAGTCGAGGTGCTGGTAAGATGTGGTGGATTGATGTAGGTGGTGTTGAAAGAATTAGAACTGGTGAAAAAGATACAGAAGCTCTAACAACACAAATAGATAAAAAAATACCAAATGTACCAGTTGCGTTTACAACTGCAATTGATACACCTTGTAGTTAAGAAAGGAATAGATTATGCAAACAAAAGAGAAGTCATTAGATGAGTTTTACAAACTGACTGATGCGGAGGACTATTTTGAATTTTTTGATATAGACTATGATAAGAGTTTAGTAAATGTTAAAAGATTTCATATATTAAAAGAGTATGGTAACATGATAAAAACAGGTTTTTCTAACTTAAAAGGTGAAGAGTCAAAACTACTTGATTTTTTAAAATTTTCACTTTTAAAAGTTTATGGGGACTTTCAAAACGGTTATGCACCTAGTGCTGCTGATGTATGGAATATGTTTAAAGATGGTAAATTAAGTGGGTGTGTGAGCTGTACACCAACTCCAGGAAATAGTTGTGGCTGCTAAAGAGTTCTCAGTAGATGAGAATATCGTTTTACACGATAGTGTTACCGCAAGTAGATCTGGTAGAGATGAAGATGAACCAAAATTTAAAGAGGGTCAAAAAGTTGAACTTCTTGAAGATGTTGTAAATGATGGAACTTATCCACACGCAAAAATAGGAACATTGATGATGCCTAAGGGCTCAGTTGGGTATATTAAATCAATGGGAGAATTTTTACAAGTTATCCGTGTGTATGAAGTTCATTTTTTTGGAACAACTATGGAAGTTGAAATTCTTGGCTGTAGAGAACATGAACTAAAATCTCTAGAAGATGGATGTGATGAAGAAACGACTGAATCACCTCTATTTAAGGCTATGGTAGAAAAAAGAAAAAACAACAAATCTTAAAAGGAGAGAAGATATGGCAAAAGTTATTTTTATGCATTTTAAAGAGGAAACAGATGGTGTTTATGATGCAAAAATTGGTGAACCACTAGTTAGATTAGCAAAAGAAAAAGGGATCCCTTTACCAATTGATTGTGAAGATGGTCAATGTGGAAGCTGTCTAGTTACTGTTGAAAATTTAGCAACAGAAGAACCAACAAGTTACATGGAAGATATGGAGCTTGAAAAACTAGTAGAACTTGGTGCTATTACTCAAAAAGAGGCAAATACTTGTCAACAATTTACTGTTGCACCAAAAGTAAGATTAGCATGTCAAACACTTGTAAAAGGTGACATTTTAGTAAAACCTTACAAAGGTTAATAAAACAAAAGTCCCTTGAAATGGGACAAATTAAAAGGAGAGAATAATGACAACAAGAGTAGAGATAATTAATGACTTTTTAGCAATCAATGTTAAAGAAGGTAGTACTATACAAGATATCGTTGAGGCAAGTGGTTCAGCACTTCCATTTGGGTGTAGAGATGGAGAATGTGGAACATGTGTAGTTGAAGTTGAAGCTGGTATGGAATTTTTATCACCAAAAACTGACAAAGAAGTTAAAGTTTTAAAAGAGATTTGTTCTGGAACATGTACACCTCAATCAAGACTTTCATGTCAAATGAAAATAGCTAAACCAAACGGTGTAGTAAGATTAAAATACTAATTGTATATTAAACATACAAGATAATTGTATCGTAAACATCTCGTTTGTGGTACAATTATTGCATGACAAACAATATTAGATTAAATGTAAAACAAAAACAGTCTTTACAACTATCACTTAGAACATGGCTTCCACTTTTGCAAGCCCCACTTCAAGAACTAGATACATTATTTAAAGAATATAGTTATGAAAACCCTTTTTTAGAAGTAAATTCATCTTTTGAATCAAGTAGCTCAAATACCTCATCATATAGTAGTAATGGTGATGATGATAAAAGAGGCTTTATTGAAAATATGAGTTTATATACAGAATCTATCTATGATAAAATAGATTCACAACTTTGTCCACCACTCTTTCCTACTCCAAACTCACAAAAAGTAGCACAAGAGATTCTTTTCTATATAAATGATGAGGGGTACTTTGAAGGAAATATTGAAAAAATTGCCCTAAAGTGTAATGTATATAAAGAATTTGTTGAAACTATTCGTCAACGATTTGCATATCTTGAGCCAATTGGAGTTGGTGCTTATGATTTAAAAGAATCATTCTTATTTCAACTTAATGAACTAGAAATTGATGAAGAACTATACAATTTTATTAAAAAAATAATAGCTAATTTAAAAAATATAGATAAATATTGTACACATCATAGATTTGAAGATGCTAAAGAGATAATTAAAAAATTTAAAACTCCACCTGCTATTGAATATCTTGCAGATCAACCTTATATAATACCTGATTTTTTTGTGGAGGTTGATGATGACATCCGCATAAAAATCAACAATGATTATTATCCTGATATAATTGTTAGCGATCCTTTTAAAACAAAAAATGAAGAGATAAAGAAAAAACTAAAAGAGGCAAGAGATTTAGTAAATCTTTTAGAACTTAGAAAATCAACTCTCTATAAATTAATTTTAATTATAGTTGAAAAACAGATTGCTTTTTTTATAGGAAGTGAACTTAAGCCTCTTACTATGTCAGAGGTTGCAAATGAACTTGGATTTGAAGAGTCTACAATTAGTCGTGCTGTATCAAATAAGTATATCAAATGTGCTAGAGGAACCTATCCTTTAAAATATTTTTTTACAAATGCTGTATCAAAAAATTTATCATCTTCTGAGATAAAAAATTATCTCTCTTCTGTTGTAGAGGCTGAAGACCATGAGAATCCTTTTACAGATCAAGATTTAGTTGAAATGGTACAAAAAAGATACAATGTTGAGATGGTAAGAAGAACTATTACTAAATATAGAAAACTTTTAGATATGCCCTCTTCAAAAGAGAGAAAAAAAATCTACAAGATGCAAGATTAAAATAAAAAGTATCAATAACCTTAGACTAATAAATCTTTTTCAGCTTTCCCATAATACCATCCTTGTGCATAATCAACACCTAGTTCTCTTACTTTTGCATCTAACTCTTTTGAACATACAAATTCAGCGATTGTTTTCATATTTGACTTTTTGGCAAATGAAACAATTGACTTAACAACTTCAGCAGCTCTTTCATCATCTAAAATATGTTTTGTAATTGAACCATCAATTTTTACATAATCAGCTTTTAATGAGATAAGATACTCATAGTTTGAATATCCACTACCAAAATCATCAATGGCAACTTTACTTCCTCTATCTTTAAATTTTTGTATTGTTGTTGCAACACTATCACTATCTTCTATCTCTTCAGATTCAACAATCTCTAATACCATCCGTTTAAAAATATCTTTTTGTTCTGCATAGTCATAAATAAAAACCATTAACTCTTCATTCATTAAATCTTCTATAGATAAGTTTATTGAAAACTCCTCTACTCTATTTGAAAATTTACTTAATGATTTTCCAACCATTTTGTATGTTAATTCTGTATAGAGTTTTGTTTTTTTAGCAACTTTTAAAAAATCCCAAGGAGGTATTGCTTCTCCATTTTCAATCAATCTCATAAGACATTCATATTTCTCAACTTTATTTGTATGATAATTATATATTGGTTGATAATATGGGACTATTCTATCTTCACTTAAGGCTAAGTGGAGCTTTTCTACCCAAACTAAATTTTTTTGAAACTCTTGAATATTATTCATTGATTCATCAAAAACTTTTAGAGGTATTTTTTTATTTTTAGCTTCACTAAGTGCCATATCTGCATAGGTAAATAGATTTTCATTATCATTTGCTATCCCTAATGTATAGGTCAATATAAAACTATCAGTACCAATTTTATAAGGTTCTTTCCCTACAGTTGTTATAAATTTTTCAACTTTTTTAATAACAAGCTCTTTTTTATAAGAGATTGTAAATAGGGCAAAAATATCTCCTTGCACTCTATATACTTTATACTCTTCATCATTGATAAAATTAAATAATCGCTCCCCTAGTTCTTGGATAACTTTATCTCCAGTACTATGACCTTTAATATCATTCAGTTCTTTAAATCTATCTATATTTATTAAGACTAAAACACCTTGTGAATTTTTTGTTATATCATCTATTAAACTTACTCTATTTCGGAGTCCCGTTAAAGCATCTGTTTTAAAAATATTCTGAAGTTTTGTTCTATTTTCAAATAACTCTGTTACATCTGAACCAGAAGATATATACTCTACAATTTTTCCCTCACTATCTTTTATAGGTACTATTGTCGTATTATTAAAATAACTTTCACCATTTTTCTTTTTATTTTTTAATATCCCTTTCCAAATCTCACCTCTTTCAATAGTACTCCATAATTTTCTAAATTGACTTTTTGGAGTCTCTGGGTGACGAATAATGTTATGTGATTTTCCAATAACTTCATCTTTTGTATACCCACTAACTTTACAAAAACTATCATTTACATAAGTGATTGTTCCATTTTTATTTGTTTTTGATACAACAACACTTTTATCTAAGATTAACTGGTATTGCTGCAACATATTCATATACTCTTTTTGTGACTCTTCAACTTTTCGAATTCTTTTAGATATAAAAAATGCTACAACCAAAGTAATGATAATTAAAAAAAACAATGTAGATAATACTTTGTTTAAATTTTCATCTAAAGACTTTTTTACTTTTATTTTTTCTTCATGTAACATATCTTTTAATTCCGTTAAGTAAAATCCAGAACCAACAACGACATTCCAATCTTTTATCAAATGAATATAAGATATTTTTTCATCTTTTATTTTAGTATCTGGTCGATGCCAAATATAATTTATAAACCCTTCGTTTTTTTCTAGAACTAATTTATTCATATTTCTAAATAAGTATTGTCCATCCAATGTTTTAAAATTGATCAAATCTGTATTTTCAAGCTCTTTTTGTATTGGATGCATAAGCATAATACCATCTAAACTTTGTACCCAAAAATATCCATATTTATTTTCACCAAACCTATCTGTTCTTAGCTCTTCAAATACGAGTTTTTGTACTTTCTTTTCAAATTCAGTTTTATATATTCCAGCTGCAATAAAAATATTTAATTCTTTTAACTTTAATGCATAAACATATTTTTTATAAAGTTTATCCACCTTTCCATTTGGTTTATACCATTCATAACTTCCAAAGTTTTCCTCTTTGGTCATAGTATCTTTTATAAAATGTTCCAACTCTTTATTGTTATGTAAAATATCGAAAATATTTTTATGTTCAAATTTTTTATCTCCACCATGATATAAAATATTTCCAGATAAATCAAAAATGTAAAAATACCCTGTATTATTATCCCATTTAAAAAGATCAAGCTCTTTTTTGTATTTATCAATTAATGTTTTTTTATCTATACCCTTTTTTAAAGCATTTGAAAAAACATCATACGTAAAATGAACTTTTTCTTCTAAAGATTCTCGTAAAGTTTTGTAAGATATATTTTCAATTGTTTTTATTTTTTTTATTGTTCTTTTAACTTCACTTTTTACTAACTCTTTATTCTTTACTATATAATTTTCTTCTAATGTCTCAACTTTTTTTTCATAAGAATCATTAGAGATAATTACTAAAAAACTCCCTATCACAACTGTAAATAATAATGCTGTAAATAAAATGTTTAAAAAACTAATTTTTGATAGTGAAATATTCATAACTAAGCCTTATACTAAACTATATTTATTGTATAGCAATTTTCCTAATGTTCTCCTTTTTTACCTACCATATAAAGTAAAGTTATGTTATGATTTCGTATGTTTAATAAGAGTTATAATTTTTTTATTTTTATTACTTATAGGAACTACTATTGAGTTAATTTATATTCATCAAAGTAAAAGCTTAACCCAACAAACTATTAATAAAAAAAACATTTTTGTGAAAGCTACATCTTTACCAGACTTAGCACTTTCAACAGAAGCCAATTATATTAGACATAGAAGTATAAGTGATATCTTTTCTATCTATAGAGACGATGGAACTTTAAGAGAATACAGCCCATCAACATACACTTATTCACTCTCAAAGGGACTTTATGAAAAGTAAAATCAATCTTTATATTTTAGAGTATGCCCTTAGTAGTATTCTAAGGCAAAAAGGAAAAAACTTTTTTATCCTTTTTATATTTACTTTTTTAACCTTTTTACTTTCAAGTGTATTTTTTATATCACACTCAATCAAACATGAACTCAACTCTACAGTTGATTCTCTACCAGAAATTTTAGTTCAAAATCTAAAAGGTGGGAAAGTATATGATATAGAACTCTCTAGTTTGGATGAGATACTCTCTATTACTGGGGTTGTTGATGCAAATGCTTGAGTTTGGGGATATTATTATTTTGATAATGCAGGGGTAAACTTCACTATAGTAGGAGTGGATCAATATGAAAATCAATATAAAAATAGTTTTACTAAAGTAGCTAACCAATTACAAGAGATAGACCAATCTAGTATGATAGTTGGTATTGGTGTAAAAAGAACTATGGAGCAAAACTATTACAAGCACCACTATTAAGAGATGTTTTTGTAGGATATTCCCAACTTAATGAAGGTGAACTTATAATCTTAAAAGGTGCAAGTGGGAGTGGAAAAAGTACTATATTATCTTTAATAGCTGGTCTTACAAAACCAACAACTGGTGAAGTGATAGTTGATAATAAACAAATATCAAAACTAGCAGATAATTTTGCCTCTATATATAGAAGAGAGAATATTGGTTTTATCTTTCAAAAATATAACCTTATAGCTAATCTTACAGTAAAAGAGAATATCGCAATACCACTTATCCCAAATAATCCAGAGGAAAAAGATTTAGAGGTTTTACTTGATACTGTTATGAAAAAGTTTCAAATAGAACACAAAAAAGATATCATCGTAAAAAATCTTTCAGGTGGAGAACAACAAAGAGTTGCAATAGCCAGAGCAAATATTAATAATCCAAAAATAATTATAGCAGATGAACCAACTGCAAATCTTGATGAAAAACTCTCACTTCATTTTATAGAGATTTTAAAAACATTAAAACAATCAAACAAAACAATCATAATTGCAACCCATGACCCAATATTTTTCAATCTTGATTTTGTAGATAAAATCATCGAGATACACAATGGGAATATTGTAGTATGATACTCACCCCTGAAGTACTATCTCTTTTTATTCTCAATAGTATATTTCTATTTTTTGGAGTTATAGCTTTTGTTTTAAGTATCAAAATATTTTTTAAATGGGACAATAACTCTACAACGCAAACTCAATATTCTCTTGAAAAACAAAGCTTTCTTACTGCAACTATTATCAAGTATATATTTATTATAAAACTCCCTTTATTTTTATTTTTTATTTTTACTCTTGATAAGTTATCCACTTCAATTATTGGTGCAATGTGTGCAGCAGGGGTAGTTGATGCTACACCTTATGGTACCTATCTTTTTATTATTAAAATCCTCAATATCTATCTTTTTGGATTTTGGCTATTATTTCACTATGTTGATGTTAGCTTTGAAATACCAAAATATACAAAACAAAAATTTGGTTTATTTATCATAGCTTTCTTATTTTTAATTACAGAAATTATATTAGAAACTTTAATGTTTTATTCTATTGATATTAGTAAAATGGTCAGTTGTTGCGGTACTTTATTTTCAAGTACTACTACCTCTTATATTTCAAATATTTTTCTTATTAAAACACCTATACTTTTAACTCTATTTTATAGCACTTTTATTTCACTTATTATACTTTACTTTTTACGATTAAAACATCTTTTTAGCCTTTTTAATCTTTTGTTTTTAATCATCTCAATCATAAGTTTAATAGCATTTTTTGGAACATACATCTACCAACTTCCAACACACCATTGCCCATTTTGTTTTTTACAAAAAGATTATTATTATGTTGGATATTTGATATATAGTGTATTGTTTATTGGTACTTTTTATGGACTAACTGTTGGATTTAAAAATAGTAGTGATACAAAAAACTATAAAATATCACTTCTCTTTAATTTTTTCTATGTATTAATTGTATCACTCTATCCAATAATATACTATATTCAAAATGGTGTATGGTTATAACAAAAATTTAAATTTAAATAAACTTTTTTATATTATAATTACCCATGCAAAATAAAATCAAACAACTAAAACAAGAGATTTCAAAACAAGTAATTGGTCAAGAGCATATGATAGATGCTCTTTTAATAGGATTATTTACAAATGGTCATATACTTCTTGAGGGAGTTCCAGGGTTAGCAAAAACCACAACTATTAATGCTCTAGCAAAATCATTGAATTTAGAGTTTAAAAGAGTTCAGTTTACCCCTGATTTACTCCCAAGTGATATTATAGGGGCACAAATCTATGATATGAAAAGTGGTGATTTTAAAATCAAAAAAGGACCTGTTTTCACAAATTTACTTTTAGCTGATGAGATAAATAGAGCTCCAGCAAAAGTACAATCAGCGCTTTTAGAAGTGATGCAAGAAAGACAAGTAACAATTGGGGAAACAACTTATAAAATTGATGATCCTTTTTTAGTACTTGCAACACAAAATCCAGTTGAACAAGAGGGGGCTTATAGTTTACCAGAGGCACAACTAGATAGATTTATGTTCAAAATTATAGTTGGGTATAATACAAAAGAAGAAGAGTACCAAATAGCACTAAAAGCTGCAAATGCAACCTTTGAGACAATTAATGCTGTTTTGCATAAAGAGGATATTGTAACTATTAAACAAGATGTAAAAAATATTCATATAGATAAAGAGCTTGAAGAATATATAGTTGATCTCATATTTGCTACAAGAGAACCTAAAAAATACAATCTTGAAGGATTAGAGAATTTTATAGAGTTTGGTGCAAGCCCTAGAGCTACAATAGATATGTTTAAATCAGTAAAAGCTATGGCATATTTAAGAGGTAATGATTATGTAAGTCCTGTTGATATAGCACTTTGTATCAAAGATGTTTTAAGACATAGAATAATACTTAGTTATGAAGCACTTGCTAGTGATATAACAGCTGATCAAATTATACAAAATATATTAGAAAAAGTACCAGTTCCCTAAAAATTTCTAAAGTAGTGAAAGAAAAAAAGTCCCTGGATATATAAGAACATTTATATATCTATACACTAAATTATATTCAATATCTATAGGTATTAGTGTAGAAATATCCTCATTATTATCAATTTTCTTACATAAATTGAGTCGAAAACTTATATCAACAAATTTTAATATTATAATCATATTCATTAAAAAACTATAGTTATTTAAAGATATTGCTAAATAAATAGAAAATATAAATGTAGGATTAAGAAGAAAAAACAGGAAAACACTTTTCTTATACACAGTGTAGTTATTTTTAATTACACCATAAAATCTATCAGCCTTTTGCCAATTCGATTCAAATAGCTCTAAAGCTATAAATATGATGATTAAAAAATAAAGTGTATTCAAGTTATGAATCAAAAAGTAGAGAAATACTCTACTTTTTATTAGTCGTGACTAAATTTAACTGTTTTGTTTCTATAGATACCTGTTCCAACTGGTATAGTTCTACCAATTACAACATTCTCTTTAAGATCTGTTAATAAGTCCATTTTAGAACTAATAGCAGCTTCTGTTAGAACTTTTGTAGTCTCTTGGAACGATGCACTTGAGATAATACTATCAGAAGTAACAGCTGCTCTTGTAATACCAAGTAATACAGGTTCAGCAATAGCAGGCTCTCCACCCATATTTACAATTTTGTTGTTTTCAATAATAAATCTCTTTTTAGAAATCATATCACCAACAACAAATTTTGTATTACCTGGGTCTATAATACTTACTTGTCGTAACATTTGAGATAAAATAACCTCAATATGTTTATCAGCAATATTAACACCTTGTCCTCGATATACACCTTGAACTTCAGCAACAATAAACTCATTTAATGCTTTTGTCCCTAAAATCTTAAGAATATCATGAGAAGCTATTTGACCATCTGTTAATTTCTCACCAGCATGTACAAACTCACCATCTCTTACTAGAATTGCTCTATCTTTAGTGATTAAGAACTCATCTTTGTTCCCAATATTATCTGTAATAGTTAATCTTTGTTTGTTTCTTAATGGTTTACCAAAAGATACAACACCATCAAAAGTTGCTAATACTGCAATATTTTTAGGACGTCTTGCTTCAAATAACTCAGAAACTCTTGGAAGACCCCCTGTAATATCCGAAGATTTTGAAACAGCTTTTGGTGTTTTACCAATAATATCTGCAACTGCTACTTCATCACCAACACTTACAAATAAAGAAGTTTTAGGCTCTAGTACATAATTTATAACATTTCCATCTTTACATTGAATATTAATAGATGGTTTATAATTAGCAGGGATATACTCATTAACAACTAGTTTTGATGTACCTGTTAACTCATCATACGCCTCACTTACTGTAATACCAGGAATAATATCATCAAATGATACTTTACCAGCTTCTTGTGCAATAGTTGGATTTGCATATGGATCCCACTCTGCAACTACAACATGCTCTTCAGTTTGAGGTTTAGCAATAACTGAATCTGCAGAAACTGCACTATCATCATCTAACTCAATAACTGACTCTCTTGAGAGATAATGTCTTGAAGCTTCTCTATCTTCTGCATCAACAACAACAGCAAATAAACCTTTTTGTGTTACAACTTTACCAGCTTTAACATCTTTTACTCTTTCTAGATAATCACCAATTAGTTTATAGTATTTTACAGTACCTTTGGCTTCTGCTAAAATTGTTCTAGTAACTGGCGCACCATCTTCAACTTTTAAAGTTGAAGCATAAGGGATTCGTGATGGTACATTCCATCCATCTTTAATAACTTCAACAATTGAATCAAATTCATCTGCTACTTCACCATCAGCATATGGAATATATAATTTCCCTTCAATCTTACCAGAAACCCCAGCAAGCTCATTTGGTTTTGCTACATCATTTTTTCTAAAGTAGTATTTTTTAGATTCAGTTTCACCTTTAATAGTAAGGATAACTTCCTCATGTGTATTCTCTACATTAATCACACCTTTAAATGGTGCATTAATCTTAGGCTCAACAAGTAAAATACCTGCATTTCTTCTGTTTGCAATAATATGCTCACCATTTTTATTGATATATGTTTTGATATTGTAGTATCTAACAAAACCTTCTTTAGTAGCTTTTAACTCTTTTTCTGATTGAGTTGCACTAGCTGTTCCCCCAACGTGGAATGTTCTAAGTGTCAGCTGTGTTCCTGGCTCACCAATTGATTGAGCAGCAAGTACACCAACAGCTTCACCTGGATTTGCTTTTCTTTGCTCACCAAGGTTTAGACCATAACATTTAGCACATAAAGTATTTTCAGCTTTACATGTAAGTGGTGTTCTAATAACAACTGATTTTACACCAGCTTCACTAACAATTTTTGCATCCTCTTCAGAGATTAATGTTCCCTCATGGAATAAAATCTCATTAGAGATTGGATCAACGATATCTGCAGCAATTACACGACCAGTAATTCTCTCTTCTAAAGACTCAATTAATTCATTACCATCAACAATATCTGCTATCTCTATCCCTTCATGTGTTCCACAATCTTCAAGATCAATTCTTACATTTTGAGATACATCTATTAACTTTCTTGTTAAATATCCAGCATTCGCAGTTTTTAAAGCTGTATCCGCTAACCCTTTTCTCGCACCGTGAGTAGAAATAAAGTATTCAAGTACATTTAGACCTTCACGGAAGTTAGAGATAATTGGTGTTTCAATAATAGAACCATCTGGCTTAGCCATAAGACCCCTCATACCTGCAAGCTGTCTAATCTGAGCTGAACTACCTCTAGCCCCAGAATCTGCCATCATGTAAATAGAGTTAAATCCATCTTTATCTGTTTGAACAAGTTCCATCATCTCAGCACCAAGTTTATTATTTAAAACTGTCCAGATATCAATAATTTTATTGTATCTTTCTTGTTCTGTTAATAAACCTTGATTAAATTGTTTCTGAACATCAATAACCTCTTTTTTAGCTGTTACAACATGTCCCTCTTTTGAATCAGGGATTCTAATATCATCAATAGAAATTGATATACCAGCACTTGTAGCATATTTAAAACCTAAGTTTTTCAAGTTATCTAAAAATCTTGGAGTAACTTTATATCCACCATGTTTATAAATATAATCAACTAAAATACCAATATCTTTTTTCTTTAAAATTTTATTCCAATAAGCTACTGGTACAAATGAAGGTAAAATATCATGAATAATCATTCTTCCTGGTGTAGTTGCTATTACTTGCCCATCAATCATTGTTCTGATTTTTGCATGAATATCAACTTTTTTAAGCTCCATTGCCATAATAACTTCATTTAAGTTAGAGAATATTTTATGTTCACCTTTTACATTATCTTTTTCTAATGATAGGTAATAAATACCTAAAATCATATCTTGAGATGGTACAGCAATAGCACGACCTGAAGCTGGTAAAAGAATATTCATAGAACTCATCATAAGAACTTTTGCTTCAGCAACTGCTTCTTGTGATAAAGGTACATGCACAGCCATCTGATCCCCATCGAAGTCAGCGTTGAACGCAGAACAAACAAGTGGATGTAACTGAATAGCTTTTCCATCAATTAGTATTGGGTGGAATGCTTGAATAGAAAGCTTATGAAGTGTTGGAGCTCTATTTAATAATACTGGATAGTCTTCAACTATCTCAGCTAAACATTCCCAAACTTCATTTGTCTCAGCTTCTATTAATCTCTTTGCAGATTTTAAAGTAGTTGAGTATCCTCTCTCTTCAAGTTTTGCCATTAAATGTGGTTTAAATAACTCTAAAGCCATTTTCTTAGGAATACCACATTGATCCATATTTAATTTTGGTCCAACAACAATTACAGAACGTCCAGAGAAGTCAACCCTTTTACCAAGTAAGTTTTGTCTAAATCGTCCTTGTTTCCCTTTAATAATTTCAGATAATGATTTAAGAGGTCTTTTATTTGCACCTTTTACTGCATTCGCTGTTTTTGCATTATCAAATAGTGCATCAACTGCTTCTTGAAGCATTCTCATCTCATTTCTAATAATAATCTCAGGAGCATCAAGCTCTGTAAGTCTTTTAAGTCTGTTGTTTCTGTTTATAACTCTTCTATATAAATCATTTACATCAGATACTGCGAACTTACCACCATCTAGTGCAACTAGTGGTCTTAAATCTGGTGGAAGAACAGGAAGTGCTGTTAACATCATCCACTCAGGTCTATTTCCACTATTTATAAAGTTTTCAACAACTTTTAATCTTTTTACAAGTGTTTTCTTTTTTGCCTCAGATTTTGTAGCAGCCATATCCTCTTTTAAAGATGTTAATAAAGCAACTAAATCAAGATTTTTTAATAAATTTTGAACAATTGTCCCACCCATATTAGCTTCAAAACCAGTATGTTCATAATTTTCAGCAATACTTCTATATTGCTCTTCATTTAAAATATCAAATTTTTGTACAGCTTTTGCAGATTCAGAATCATAAAATGCTTCACCTGGATTGCTTACAATATATGCTTCATAGTATAATACTCTCTCTAAATCTTTAAGTTTAACACCAAGTAGTGTACCTATTCTTGAAGGAAGTGAAGAAACCATCCAAATATGAGCAACAGGTGCAACTAAATCGATGTGACCCATTCTGTGTCGTCTAACTTTTGCAGATGTAACTTCAACACCACATTTTTCACACACAACACCTTTATATCTCATCTTTTTGTATTTACCACAGATACATTCGTAATCTTTTATAGGTCCAAAAATTTTCGCACAAAATAAACCATCTCTTTCAGGTTTTAATGTTCTATAGTTAATAGTTTCAGGTTTTTTAACCTCACCAGAAGACCAAGAAAGAATTTTCTCTGGACTTGCTAGTTTAAGTTGAAATGCTGAAAAATCTGTTGGTTTTTCTAACTCTTGAATCTCTATTGCTTTTAATACTTTTTCATTATTGCTCATCTGCATCTACCTCTTCAAAAATTTCTACATCAAGACCTAGGGCTTGAAGTTCTTTTGTTAATACGAAGAATGTTTCAGGAACACCTGATTTTGGTACATTCTCTCCGTTTGCAATCGCTTTATATGCTCGAGTTCTACCCTCAACATCATCTGATTTTGTTGTTAGCATCTCTTTTAGAACTGAAGTAGCACCATACGCTTCAAGTGCCCAAACCTCCATCTCTCCAAATCTTTGACCACCAAATAGTGCTTTACCACCAACTGGTTGTTGTGTTACAAGTGAGTAAGGTCCAGTTGATCTTGCGTGAACTTTTTCATCAACAAGGTGATGTAGTTTTAACATATACATAACACCAACATTAACTCTCTCAGCCATTTTTTCACCAGTCATACCATCGTAAAGTGGTGTTTTACCATCACTGTCCATTTTTGCTAACTCAAATAATTTATCAAACTCTTCTTGTTTTGCACCGTCAAATACAGGAGTTGCAAATCTAACACCTTTTGACCAATCTTGACCATATTTAATTAACTGTTCATCATCCATAGAAGTTAAAAGTTCTTTTGCATTCATAAGTTTTGCAATATCTGCAATCTCAATCATTTTTGCTCTTAAATCTTTCACAAATGTTGCTTTTTTCTCATCAAACATAGTTTGAATTTGCTCACCTAATCTTTTACCAGCATACCCTAAATGTACCTCTAGGATTTGCCCAATATTCATACGACTTGGAACCCCAAGTGGGTTAAGAATTACATCAACTGTACTTCCATCTTCCATATATGGCATATCAACTTGTGGTACGATATTTGAAACAATACCTTTATTACCATGTCGTCCAGCCATTTTATCACCAACTTTGATTTTTCTCTTAGTTGCGATATATACTTTAACTTGTTTGATAACACCATTTGGTAAGATATCATCATGCTCTAAAATAGATAATTTCTCTTCATGGTTTTCTCTTAAAATTGTTTTCTCTTTAATAAAGTGATCTTTTACATCATTGTATGCTTTGGCAACCTCTTTACCAAAAGATGAGATAACTTTTTTCATTGCAAATCTATTAACATTTTCTAAATCTTCTAGTGTTAATTTTTCACCTTTTTTGAAAACTTTATCATTAATCTCTACATCTTTTTCTAAAACACTTTTAGAGATGATATCATTAATTTTTAAGTTCTCTTCTCTATCTAACATCATAAGTTTATCATGATGTTCAATATCTAAACCTGTTTTTTCAGCTTCAATTGTAGCAACTGCTCTCTCATCTTTTTCGTACCCTTTTTTAGTGAATACTTTAACATCTACAACAACACCTTCCATAGAAGCTGAACAGTACATAGATTTATTTATAACATGCCCTGCTTTTTCACCAAAAATTGCTCTTAATAGTCTCTCTTCAGGAGTTGGTTTAATTTCACCTTTTGGTGTAACTTTACCAACCATAATCATACCTGGCTTTAAGTGAGTACCTATTTTAACAATACCTGACTCATCTAAATGGTCAAGATTCTCAGATTTTACACCTGGTAAATCTCTTGTAATCTCTTCATTACCATGTTTTAATTCTCTTGCTTCAACCTCTTTTTCATAAATATGAACAGAAGTAAATGCATCTTCTTTGATTAACTTTTGAGAAAGGATAATCGCATCCTCGTAGTTATATCCATTCCATGGCATAAATGCAACTGTTGCATTCACACCAATTGCAAGCTCACCGTTATCCATAGATGGACCATCAGCGATCACTTGACCTTTAGAGATTTTTTGCCCCATAACAACACTACATCTTTGACCAAATGTTGTATTATTATTTGTTCTTGCATTTTTACTTAATAGATAATGATCAATAAATGCACCATTTTCATCTTCACCTTTAATGAAAACATTTCTAGCATCAGCTTTTTCAACGATACCAGCTCTATTGGCTTTAATACTTGCCCATGAATCTCTAGCAACAACTTTTTCTAAACCTGTTCCAACAAATGGAGCAGTTGGTTTTAATAAAGGTACTGCTTGTCTCATCATGTTCGATCCCATTAAGGCTCTGTTGGCATCATCATGTTCTAAAAATGGAATTAAAGATGCAGCAACACCCATAACCATAGCAGATGAAATATCAATCAAATCAACTTTCGCTGATTCAATAAGCATAATCTCACCATCAATTCTAGCTTCTGTTAAAGCTTCTGCTATCTTACCATCTTTCGTAAGTTTGGTAGAACCAGGAGCAATTACTTTTCCCTCTTCTTGAGTTGCAGTATAATATTCAATATCATCAGTTACTAAACCATCAATAACTTTTTTGTATGGAGTTTCAATAAATCCTAATTCATTTACTTTACTAAATGTTGATAGTGTATTAATAAGACCAATATTTTGACCCTCTGGAGTTTCAACTGGACAAATTCTACCATAATGAGTTGGGTGTACATCTCTTACTTCAAATCCAGCTCTCTCTTTTACTAAACCACCCTCACCAAGTGCAGAAAGTCTTCTTTTATGAGTAACTTCTGATAATGGATTTGTTTGATCCATAAATTGAGATAACTGTCCAGATGTAAAAAACTCTGTAATTGTTGAAGTGATCATTTTAGAGTTAATTAAATCATGTGGCATTAAATCTTCTAATGTACCACTTAATGTAGTCATTTTATCTCTAATTGCTTTTTGCATTTTAATTAAACCAGCATGAAGTTCATTTGATAATAACTCACCAATTGATCTAATTCTTCTGTTTCCTAAGTGATCTCTATCATCCACATGACCATGTCCTGCCTTAACTTTAATTAAGTATTTAACAGTTTTAATAATATCTTCATGTGTAAGTACTGTTACATATTCAGGAACTTGTACATCAAGTTTGTGGTTCATTTTCATTCTTCCCACTTTTGTTAAATCATATCTTTCTGGATCAAAGAATAATTTCTTGATAAATTCTCTAGCAGCTTCTTTTGTTACAGGCTCACCTGGTCTCATTACTTTGTAGATTCTAATAGCACATAAATCATTTTCATCTTCTATTTGCTCTGTTTGTTTTAGTAGTTTGATAGATTCAGCATCTGCTTTAAATGCATTGATAATAGAATCATCAACACCCTCTGCTAAATCATTTGCAATATCAAAACTATCAAAACCAAGATCAAGTAATTTTTTTAATTTTAAATCATCTAAATTTGTTAAAGCATCAAATAATACTTCACCAGATTCTGGATCATAAATTGTTGAAGCTGTATGTCGTTCCATTAATAGTTCAACTGGATACTCAACATATTTTAATCCACCCTCTGCAAGTGCATTTGCTTTTCTTGTTGTAAGTCTTTTTCCAGCTCCAATGATTAAGTTTCCTTTATCATCAATAAGATCAAATTCAACTTTACCAGTAAAATCTTCTGCATGGAATTTTGTTAAAAATTTATTGTTTTTAACTTGAATATTTACAACTGGGTAAAATAATTTAATAATCTCTTCTTTAGAATAATCTAAAGCTCTAAGCATAATTGTAATAGGAACTTTTCTTCTTTTATTAATTCTTACATAAAGGATATCTTTTGCATCATATTCAAAATATAACCAACTTCCTCTATCTGGGATAATTTGACCTGTGTAGATAAGTTTATTTGCAACTGTTGTTGCTTCTTCCTCTTTGAAAATAACACCAGGAGATCTATGTAATTGGTTTACAACAACTCTCTCAACACCATTTACAACAAATGATGTTCTATCTGTCATTAAAGGAATTTCTCTAATATATAAAGATTGCTCTTTAATATCTTTTACACCAATTCTTTCACCTGTTTTTTCATCTAAATCCCATAGAGTTAATCTAATATTGATTCTTAAAGGTATTGAATAAGTAAGTCCCCTTACCATAGATTCTGAAACTGTATATTTTGGTTTTCCAACCTCACTATTTATATAATCTAAAGTAAATCTATTTTGCACATCATTTATTGGGAATGATTGTTTAAATACTTTTTCTATTCCTGCTTCTGTTCTATCTTCGTCCCCTACCATTAAAAAGTTATCATAACTACTTTGTTGTAGTTGTAATAAATTTGGAATATCAATTTTTTGTGGGTTTTTTCCGAAATCAACTCTTAATCTATTTCCAGATTGTAATGAATTTAACATATTGGCCTTTCGTATAATTTATGTTAGTTAAAGTTTTTATCGTATATAAAAACATAAGAATAAACATTCTAACCTATACCCGAGCAAATACCAGACATAGGTTAAAAAGCTAATTCACTTTAAATGACTAATGCTCTGCTAAAAAGCAGAGCATTTGATTGCCATTTTTTAGTAAAGATTAAATAAAATTATTTAACTTCTACAGTAGCTCCAGCAGCTTCTAATGCAGCTTTTGCAGCTTCAGCATCTTCTTTAGAAACACCGTCTTTTACAACAGCTCCTGCTTCTTCAGCCATTGCTTTTGCTTCTTTTAATCCAAGACCAGTTAATCCTCTGATCTCTTTAATTACATTGATTTTTTTAGCTCCAGCATCTTTAATGATAACTTGGAATTCAGTTTGTTCTTCACCAGCATCTGCTGCTGCAACTGCTCCACCTGCTACTGCAACTGGTTGTGCAGATACACCAAATTTTTCTTCAAATTCTTTTACTAATTCAGAAAGCTCTAATACGCTTAAACCTGAAATATATTCTAATACATCTTCTTTAGAGATTGCCATTTTATTTCCTTTTATTTATTCATTATAAATTATAAACTTAAAGTAGCTTAACTGCTACTCAACACAAAGC
This sequence comes from Arcobacteraceae bacterium, assembly GCA_965140475.1. Lineage (GTDB taxonomy): Bacteria > Campylobacterota > Campylobacteria > Campylobacterales > Arcobacteraceae > JAIOSF01. The sequence goes on along the minus strand of OZ223242.1, from coordinate 368,797 downwards.
AATTAAGCTGCTTCTTCTTCTTTTTTTCTTCTAAGAGCATCAAGCCCAATTGTAAAGTTAGTAACAGGAGCCATCCATGTTGCTGCAAGCATACCAAGTAATTCTTCTCTACCAGGTAATTTAGCAAATGCATTAACAGTTGCTGCATCAGAAGCTTTACCTTCAATAACACCAGCTTTTATAGCAAATGTATCTTTGTTTGCTGTTGCAAACTTATCAGCAATTTTACAAGCATTAATTTGATCTTCAGACCAAATAAATATATTTGTACCCTCAAGCGCTAACTCTTCATGTCCAGCATTTTTTAATGCAATAGAAACTAAAGAATTTTTAGCTACTTGTACTTTAGCACCCACCTCTTTAGCAGCTAATCTTAAAGCTTCTAAATTTTTATGTGATGTACCTCTATAGTCTGCAACAACAATAGCTTGTGAGTCTTTAAATTCATTTGATAATGATTCAACAATCTCATTTTTTTGTAATCTAGTCATATTTTTTCCTCCTTTCAAAACAGTAGAACTTCAGTAGGTTTTACAAAACACTGGAGTTGTGTTTAACCGACTATCTTCAGTTTTAATGTAGTGCTTTGAATAACACTCAAACGTGAAGACCTAAGTCTTCACTATTGAATATTAGTTTAGCTAATATTATTTAATATCCATCATCTCAGAACTGTCAATAATAACAGATGGAGACATTGTTAAAGATACTGCTGCTTTAGTCACATATCTACCTTTTGCAGATGCTGGCTTAGCTTTATTAACAGCAGCCATAACTGTAGAGATATTTTCAGCTAATGCAACAGCTGAAAAAGAAACTTTTCCAACACCACAGTGAATATTACCTTTTTTATCTACTCTATATGTAACTTTTCCACCTTTAGCTTCGCTAACTGCTTTAGAAACATCCATAGTTACTGTACCTGTCTTAGGGTTTGGCATTAACCCTTTTGGTCCAAGTATTCTACCAATTTTACCAACTAATCCCATTGTATCAGGAGTTGCTATAAGTACATCAAAGTCGATATTTCCAGCTTGAATTGATTCAACTAGATCATCATTACCAACGATATCTGCACCAGCTTCTTTAGCTTCATCCATCTTAACACCCTTAGCCATAACTGCAACTCTTACAGTTTTACCTGTACCATGAGGAAGTACAACAGCACCTCTAATCATTTGGTCAGCATGTCTTGGGTCAACATTTAAGTTTAAAGCAATATCAACTGTTTCGTCGAATTTTGCTGATTTTAATTCTTTAACTAGTGCTACTGCCTCTGTTAAAGAATACTGTTTTTCTACTTCTATTTTTTCTAATAAAGATTTATATCTTTTGCTCATTTTGTTCTCCGCAATATTTATTTTTTTAAGAGTTATACTCTTTGTTGCTTCCACTTTTAAAGCCTTGTGGTATTTGGCTTATCTTTAAAATTAAAGATTATGCTATTTCAATTCCCATACTTCTACATTGACCAGCAACAATTTTAGCTGCTTGCTCTGTGTCGTTAGTATTTAAATCTGCAATTTTTTGATCAACAATAGCCATTACCTGCTCTTTTGTTAATTTTGCGATTTTGTTTTTAAGTGCATTGTCACTACCTTTTTTGATATTAGCAGCTTTCATAATTAATTCACTCATTGGTGGTTGTTTTGTTACAAATGTAAAACTTTTGTCAGAATAAACTGTAATCTCAACAGGGATTTTAAATCCTGCATTTTGTTTTGTTTTTTCATTAAATGCTTTACAAAACTCCATAATATTAATACCTCTTTGACCAAGAGCTGGTCCTACAGGTGGTGATGGGTTAGCAGCACCAGCTGGTATTTGAAGTTTTAAATATCCTTCTACTTTTTTTGCCATTTTTTTTCCTTGAAATTAGTGTTAGTGTTTAAAACACTTAAAATTAGTTAGCGATATGCTAAGTACTAAATATTACTCCTAATACTTAGCACTTAGCACTAGCACTGAAAGCTTACTCTACTCTCTCAACTTGTGTATACGAGATCTCTACAGGTGTATTTCTTCCAAAAATTAAAACATTTAATTTTAACATTCCTGAACTCATATCAAATGATTCTACTAAACCATTAAAGTTAGCAAATGATCCCTCTTTAATTCGAAGCATCTCACCCTCTTCAAATGAAACCTTAGGTTTAGCTGCTGCTCTATTATTTACTTTTTCTAAAATTTGATTAATATCTTTTTCACTTAAAGGTGATGGTTTTTTTGATTCACCAATAAATCTTCCAACTTTTGGCATAGACTGTATTGCATGCCATAAAGCAGTATCAAGATCAATTCTAGCAAATACATATGCAGAATATAAAGGTTTTTCAACTATTGTTTTTTTCCCTTTTTTTATCTCTATTAAATCTTCTGTTGGAACTAAAACTTGCTCTATTCTACCATCAGCCATATCTTTCGATAATTTTTCAAGAGCATTTTTAATTGTTAATTCACTTCCTGAGTGTGTTTGTATTGCGTACCAATTATGTGCCATTTTAATCCTAACTCATTATAGATGATAAACTTACTGACATAATTGCATCAATAAGTGCTAAAAATAGTGAAATTACTGTCACTACAACAAAAACTGAAAGAAAAGCACTTCTAATTTGCTCTTTAATAGGGAAAATTACTTTGTGTAATTCATCTTTTGCTTGTCTATAATAAAAACTTAATTTATTCAAAATAATACCTTCTATAGTTTTTAAGTATTAAGTGTTAAAAAGATAATCATCTACTTAACACTTAGTACTTTTGGTTGATGGCAGGCCAAGAGGGACTCGAACCCCCAACACCCGGATTTGGAATCCGGTGCTCTACCATTGGAGCTATTGGCCTTTGCATGGTTTGTAAAAAGCCAAAAGGCTTTTTACATTTCAAGGAGATTAAGATTTTAACTTAACTTCTTTGTGTGTAGTGTGTTTTTTAAGTCTTGGACTATATTTTTTTACTTCAAACTTTTCAGAATGAGTTTTTGGATTTTTCATTGTTGTGTAGTTAATGTCACCACTCTCTTCACATTTTAATCCAATTTTAATTCTATCACCCATAATTGACTACTCAATAATCTCAGCAACAACACCAGCACCAACAGTTCTACCACCTTCTCTGATCGCGAACTTTGTACCTTTTTCAAGTGCAACTGGGTTAACTAATTCAACTGTCATTTCAACATTATCACCAGGCATAACCATCTCTGTACCTTCTGGTAAAGTTACTGAACCAGTAACATCTGTTGTTCTTACATAAAATTGTGGTCTGTATCCTGAGAAGAATGGAGTATGTCTACCACCCTCTTCTTTAGAAAGGATATATGTTTCACATCTGAATTTTGTATGTGGTGTAATTGATCCTGGCTTAACAAGAACTTGTCCTCTTTCAACATCATCTTTACCAATACCTCTTAAAAGAATACCACAGTTATCACCTGCTTCACCTTGATCCATCTCTTTTCTAAACATCTCAACACCTGTTACAGTTGTTGTTTGTGTATCTCTAATACCAACGATCTCAATTGTTTCACCAACTTTGATTGTCCCTTTTTCAATTCTACCAGTTACAACTGTTCCTCTTCCTGAGATTGAGAAAACATCTTCAACAGGCATTAAGAAATCTTGGTCTGTATCTCTAACTGGAGTTGGGATATATGCATCTACTTCAGCCATTAAGTTATAGATTTTTTCTGACCACTCACCAGCTGTACCAGCTTTAGCTTCTTCAAGAGCTTGGAATGCAGAACCTGCAATAATTGGAGTATCATCACCTGGGAAATCATAATCAGAAAGTAACTCTCTAACTTCCATTTCAACTAATTCTAACATCTCTTCTTTATCTTCATCATCAAGTTGATCTTCTTTATTTAAGAATACAACGATGTAAGGAACACCTACTTGTTTAGAAAGTAAGATATGCTCTCTTGTTTGTGCCATAGGACCATCTGTAGAAGCAATAACTAAAATAGCACCATCCATTTGTGCAGCACCAGTAATCATATTTTTAACGTAATCGGCGTGACCTGGACAATCTACGTGTGCATAGTGTCTTGTTTCTGTTTCATACTCAACGTGAGAAGTAGCAATTGTAATACCTCTTTCTCTTTCTTCTGGAGCATTATCAATTTGATCATAATCCATTGTCGCTTGACCATTTTTAAGCCCTAAACACATTGTGATAGCAGCTGTTAATGTTGTTTTACCGTGGTCAACGTGACCAATTGTACCTATATTTACGTGTGGTTTACTTCTGTCAAATTTTTCTTTTGCCATAATTTTTCCTTAAGATTTTGTTTAATTACCCTCTGAGTAGATAAGCCTTGGGCTAATCTATTCAAAGGGAAAGTTTATTAATTTTTTGTACTCATTTTATAAGTGGAGCCTACGATAAGACTTGAACTTACGACCTCTTCCTTACCAAGGAAGTGCTCTACCCCTGAGCTACGTGGGCGGTATTTTACAATACTTAACCTGAAATTATACTAAAATGATTACATGGATTTATTAAATTATTAAAATTATATAAAATGAGTTACGATATGTTCGTATTGAACTCAGCTTCCAGTGTAATTTTTGGAGCGGGAGACGAGACTCGAACTCGCGACAATCTGCTTGGAAGGCAGAGGCTCTAGCCAACTGAGCTACTCCCGCTTAAATAGTATGGTGGTGGGAGAAGGATTTGAACCTTCGAAGCCGTAGGCGGCGGATTTACAATCCGCAGGATTTGACCACTCTCCAATCCCACCAAAATTACTGGTATAGCGCTGATCTTTATAAGATGAACACTGAACAATGATAAATGGAGCTTCAAATAGGACTTGAACCTACGACCTGCTGATTACAAATCAGCTGCTCTACCAACTGAGCTATTGAAGCATAAAAACAAAGAATGAAATTTTCATTTCATGGTGGCGCGAGACAGAATCGAACTGTCGACACAAGGATTTTCAGTCCTTTGCTCTACCGACTGAGCTATCGAGCCATCTTCTTTGTTTTTGGACTGAAATTATATAGAACCAATACTTAATAAACACTTAATTATCAAAGAAATTTTCAAATTTATTAAAATCAACTATTTTCAGCTATTAAACGCTTAAATTCAGTCCCTCTATGTACATAAGAATTAAACTGATCTAAAGATGCTGCTGCTGGCGAAAGCATATTTATTGAGTCTTCTATTGTATAGCCAAAATCTTGTGTAATATTTTTTACAGCTTCCTCTAAAGTATTACAACTTTTACAAACGATATTATATTTTTTTGATAACTCAATGAGTTTTTGAGTATTTGTACCAATTGCAAATATTATTACATTATATTTTATTATTTCTTGAAACAAAGGATTTAAATCAACACCTTTATCATCTCCACCTAAAATCAAATTTATAGAGTTCCCTTTGTATGTCTTTAAGGCTTGTATTGTTGCATCTATGTTTGTAGCTTTACTATCATCTACCCATATATTTCCATTTTTATCTTTGAACTCTTCTAGTTTATGTGGGTCTTGTATAAAACTATTTATTTTTTCATAATCAATATTTTGGTTATAAAATTTTGTTGCTACCATTGCTAATACAGCATCTTGTAAAAATGGTTCTTTAAAATGAATCTGTGAGATATCTATTTTAAATTGATTGGCTATATCTACTGTGTCCTTATAAGTATAAAGTATTGCTTTTGTTTTAAAGTCTTTATATTTACTTGGAATTATTGCTATATCACTTTTTTCCATCATTGTTAATGGTTTGAGCTTTGCATTTTCATACTCACTAAAACTACCATGCCAATATATATGATCTTCACTTATTGGTAGTAGTATATATATATTTGGTTTTACTTTTGAAGTATAGTGTAAAGTAAAAGAGGATGTTTCTAGGATAAGATTATCTTTTCCTTGTAGTTTTGCTAATGGAACTCCAATATTCCCACCACATGAAAAACCATCATCTTTTAATAGATGATACAACATAGAGGTAGTTGTTGTTTTCCCGTTTGTACCACTTATCCATATTGTGTATTGTGTATCATTTAAAAAAAGGTCATAATCACTTATTGGATTTTTTGTATTTTGTACAAGAAAATTGTGAGGAGGGATACCTGGACTTACTACAGTTTCCTCTTCACTTGTAAAATCAAACTCCTCTTTATCATTATCATCATAAAGTTTTGCATCACTATATACTTCTTGTACAGCAAGTGCTGTTTTCCCTTTTCCTAAAACTCTCATTGATATTATCTTATTTTTAGACTAAGGATTGCTAAAAGATTTGACATAAAAGCTATAATCCAAAATCGGATAATAACTTTATTTTCATGCCACCCTTTCTCTTCAAAATGGTGATGAATCGGAGCCATAAGAAAAACTCTTTTTTGTCGTAGTTTGAAACTTCCAACTTGAAGTATTACAGATGCTGTTTCCATAACAAATAAAAATCCAATAATTACGAGTAAAATCTCACTTTTTCCAACTATTGCTAAATAGCCCATAAAGCCACCAATAGCTAAAGAACCACTATCTCCCATAAATACTTGCGCAGGATGAGAGTTATACCATAAAAAAGCGATTAAAGAACCAATAAAAGCTGAACCTACAATAGTTAATTCTCCCACCGTTTTAATATTTGGTAAAAGTAAATATCCACTTAATATTGCATGTCCAGTTATATACACAATAATTGATAGTGTGAAAAAAGAAACTATAGAAGGGACAACAGCAAGTCCATCAAGTCCATCGGTAAGGTTTACAGCATTTGATGTAGCAACCATAACTAATACCCAAAAAATAATAGCATAAAATCCCATATCAAATAAAGGGTATTTATAAAAAGGGACAAATAATGTTGTAGTATGATTTGTATAAAACAATACACCTACTACCAAAGCTGAACTTATTACTTGAAAAAGTAATTTTCCTTTTGCACTTAATCCAGCACTATTTTTATTATTTGATATTTTTGCTAAATCATCTTTAATACCTATAAGACTAAATAAGCCTATAATTAATATTCCACCCACCACATAATGATTATTTAACTGTGCTGTTAAAAGAGTTGCTATAAGTGTGGTAAAAACAAAAACCACTCCACCCATAGTAGGTGTTCCAACTTTTGTTTGATGTGAGTCTGGTGCATGTTCATAAATTGGCTGGCTTTTCTTTTTATTTTGTGCCCACCTAATAAATTTTGGCATAATATAAAATGTTAAAAAAAACGATATAAAAAATGCTAATCCAGCACGAACAGAGATATATTGAAAGATATTAATATCAAGGTGTCTATAAAACCAATAAAACAATTTGAAACCTTTTTAAGTAGTTATGTGTTAATATATTAAATTAAAAAGGGATTATATCCTAAAGTTTATTAAGGTTGGAAATGGGAAATAAAAAAACTATATTAATTATTACTGATGGTATTGGACATAATAGTTCTTGCGATTTTAATGCTTTTTGTAATGCAAATAAACCTACCTATGATAAGTTATTTAAAGAGGTACCTTATAGTTTAATACAAACCTACGGAGAATATGTGGGACTTCCTGATGGACAAATGGGAAATAGTGAAGTTGGACATATGAGTATTGGTGCGGGACGAGTACTTTATCAAGATTTGGTAAAAATTAATCTTGCTATAAAAAATGATACTTTAAAAGAAAACAGTGTTTTACAAAATACATTAAGCAGTTCAAATAACTTACATATTATTGGACTTTTAAGTGATGGTGGTGTTCATTCACATATAACCCACCTTATGGCATTAGCAAAAATTGGAAAAGCTAATAACAAAAAAGTATTTTTACACCTTATCACTGATGGTAGAGATGTAGCACCAGATAGTGGATATAGTTATATCAAACAGATTGAAGAGATCTGTGATGAAGATATATCTATAGCAACTGTTGGTGGAAGATATTATGGTATGGATAGAGACAACAACTGGGATAGAGTTCAAAAAGCTTATGATGTCATAGCAAATGGAGATAATCCAATCTCCTCTAGTGTTAAACAATTTATTAAAGAGCAATATGAAAAAGATATCTATGATGAGTTTTTAGAGCCTACTTCATTTAACAGCTATAATGGTATGGAAAATAACGATGCTTTAATCTTTGCAAATTTTAGAAGTGATAGAGCAAGAGAACTTAGCTTTGCTTTTGGTTCAAATGATTTTAATAAATTTCCAAAAAAAGATATTAAACTCCACATCGCAACAATGACTCAATATGATAAAAACTTACCATTACCAATTCTTTTTCCAAAAGAGACTCCAAAAAATGTATTAAGTGAAGTGATTAGTAAAGCAGGTTTAACACAACTTCATACAGCAGAGACAGAAAAATATGCCCATGTAACATTTTTCTTTAATGGTGGAGTGGAAGAGCCATTTGAAAATGAACAACGAGTTTTAATCCCAAGTCCAAAAGTAGCAACCTATGATATGCAACCTGAAATGTCAGCTCCACAAGTAAGTCTTGCTGTTCAAAAAGGGATGGATGAAGAAAAGGATTTTATTGTTGTAAATTTTGCAAATGGAGATATGGTAGGTCATACAGGTGTCTATGATGCAGGAATTAAAGCTGTTGAAGCTGTAGATCTTGAACTTGGAACTATTATAGAAAAAGCGAAAACTTGTGGATATAATATTGTTCTTACTTCAGACCATGGTAACTGTGAGATGATGAAAGATCCAAGTGGTAAAACACTTACAAACCATACTGTTGGTGATGTATACTGTTTTGTTATAGCCCAAGGTGTAACAAAAGTAAAAGAGGGAGCTTTAAATAATATTGCTCCAACTGTTTTAAAACTGATGGATTTAGAGATCCCAGCTGATATGGATGAACCACTTATATAAATATGCCAAAATTACAAATATCTCAACTAATCATACAAGAGGAGAATAATCTCCTTGTAAACCTTTTTGAAAATAGTGATATGAATTTAGATATTCAATCATCACTAGCCTTAGTTGGACAAAGTGGTAGTGGAAAATCGTTGAGCTTAAAGACAATTCTAGGAATGGTTCCAAATAATTTAACTACTCAATTTGAGTATACAAGTGATTTTGAATTAAATAAACAAAACATAGGTTTTATACCTCAAAATCCATTTACCTCACTTTCACCTATGACAAAAATATATAAACAGTTTTTTTGTGATGAAAATAAAATAAAAGAGCTTTTTTCATTGGTGAAACTTGATATTGAACTTAAAGATAAATTTCCTGTACAATTAAGTGGGGGACAACTTCAACGAGTGGTAATAGCAATAGCTTTAAGTAATCATCCAAAACTTTTACTACTAGATGAACCAACAACTGCCCTTGATAGTCAAAGTAAAACAAATATTCTAAATATTCTCAAAGAGTTACAAGAAAAACTTAACTTTTTGATAATCTTTGTAAGTCATGATATTCAAAGTGTAGAAGATATTTGTGAAGATATTGCAGTTTTAAAAAATGGTCTTATTTGTGAATATGGTAAAACAATTGATATAATCAAAAATCCACAACATAAATATACACAAGAGTTACTTACAAGTAATTTTGAGCATAGAGGATTTAGAGTTTGATAAAAAAAATAATACTATTTTTTACTTTTATTGGAATTGGGGTATTGGTATGGCTACTCTATCTTTATTCAGAGATACGATTTGATGTAGATAAAATTGTAGAATATAAACCAAAACTTACCACACAATTTTTTGATAAAAATGGTGTCCATCTTGGAAATATATTTAAAGATGAAAATCGACTCTATGTAAAATATGCAGATATACCTCCAAGAGTTACAGAATCACTAGTAGCTATAGAAGATACAAATTTTTTCGAGCATAGTGGTGTCAATATAGATGCCATTATAAGAGCAATCATAAAAGATATTAAAGCTATGGCACTAGTTGAAGGTGCGAGTACTTTAACACAGCAACTTGTAAAAACCATGGTTTTAACAAGAGATAAAAAGCTTATCCGAAAAATTAAAGAGGTTCTTTTGTCTTTAAGACTAGAATCACTTCTATCAAAAGAGGAGATAATTGAAAGATACCTAAATCAAGTTTATTTTGGTCATGGATATTATGGTATAAAAACAGCGGCTTTAGGATATTTTCACAAAGAGTTAGATCAATTAACTCTTAAAGAGATTGCTATGCTTGTAGGACTTCCAAGAGCTCCAAGCTTTTATGATCCAACCAGAAATTTAAAATATTCACTTATACGAGCAAATCAAGTTATCAATAGACTTAATACTTTAGGGTGGATTAGTGAAGATGAGTATAACAAATCAATCAATGAACTTCCAGTAGTTTATGATGATACACTTACACTGAATAAAGCTCCTTATATTTTAGACCATGCAATAAAAGAGCTAAAAGACAATGTGCCAGACTTAAGAACAGGTGGGCATAAAATTGTTTTAACTATTGATTTAGAAGCACAAAAAATTGCACGAGAAGCTTTAAAATATGGTTACGAAAGGATCAAACAAAGAGATCCTAATGTAGATAATAATGAAAGTACCACGAAAACTCTTAACGGTGCTATGGTAGTTTTAGAAAACAATACTGGTGCAATTTTATCTATGGTTGGGGGAATTGATTATAAAGAGTCATCATTTAATAGAGCAACACAAAGTTTAAGACAACCAGGGAGTGCTGCAAAACCATTTATCTATCAAGTTGCGTTAAATCTCGGATACTCAACAGCTAGTAACCTAACCGATATTTCAAGAAATTATAAATATACCTCAAAAGACAATGAAGAGAAAGTGTGGCAACCAAAAAACTACGAAAAAAACTTTAAAGGTTTAGTATCGTTTCGATATGCACTTGTCCATTCAAGAAACTTAGCAACAATTAATCTTGTTACTGATATTGGTATTGATATACTTCACAAAGAGCTTTTACGATATGGGTTTAAAGATATCCCTTTTGACCTTTCTATTACTCTTGGAAGTTTTGGTATATCTCCAATTGATTTAAGTGAGCAGTATACAATGTTCTCAAATAATGGTATCGTAGTAACTCCGTATCTTATCTCAAGTATAACTAATAGATACAATCAAAAAATAGTATTTGAACCAGAAGAAGCGTATTTAACCTCACCTGAACAAGCTTATCTTATGACTACAATACTACATGATGTTGTTAAAAAAGGGACAGGGCGAAATGCCAATGTTGCTAATATAGATATTGTTGGTAAAACTGGTACAACAAATAACAATATAGATGCTTGGTTTTGTGGATACTCACCAACACTACAAACAGTAGTATGGTATGGAAATGATGATAATAAACCAATGGGAAAAAGAGAAACAGGTGGACGAACAGCAGCCCCTGCTTTTAAATACTTTTATGAAAATTGGCTAAAACTGCATCCTGAGATGCCAAGAAATTTTGTAAAGCCAGAAAATGTTTTTATACAAAAATATAATGGTGAAGATGAATATTTTACAGAAACTTCAAAGATGCCAAAAGAGCAAACAGATATAGAGATACAAACAGATTATCTAAAAAATAAAAATGTTATTTTTTAGATAACTTAAAAATTATTTATCTGTTAAGAAATACTCTATATTATTTTTCTCTACAAACTTAACAAATATATCAAAATATTTTTTAGCTTCTAGTTCATCATAAGAAGCTATAGAGATAATAACAGCTCTTAGCTCCCCATGAATTTGAGGCAATGAAGAGATATCTATATATTGTGGAACTAACTTCATAGTATCAATTAAATCATTTTCACTACACAATGCTTTTAAAGACAATCGTGTTTTAACTTTGTTTTTTGGATAGTATTTATCTAAAACTTCTACAACCATTGGGTGTGCCATAGAAGGAAATCCAGGTGTAAAAAAATACTTATCTTCAAGACCAAAGCCTGGGATATTTGTCACAACATTTTTTAATAAAGTTGCATTAATAGGGAGATTTGCCATATTGATACGATGAGGATAAGACTCGTCACCAAACTTTTCTACTATACACTTTTTAGCACCCTCGTTTATCTCCATCTCTCCATTTGTAAATACATTTGCAGCAGCAACTCTTGTATAATCATCAGGAGTTGCACCAATCCCACCAAAACAAAATAACACTGCGTTAGGGTCATTTTTTACTAAACGAAAAACATCTTCTATAAAAGGTGGTTCATCTTTTATCACAAAAGAGGCTTTTTGTTCCCAACCTCTTTTTAATAATTCTTCATTTAAAAATGAAAAATGAGCATCTTCTCGACGCCCATTTAATAGTTCTGTACCAATAATTACAGAGTAAAAATTCATTGAAACTCCAATTATATTTTAGATTGAATAAACTTATCCATATCTACAACAATCTCCTCAATAGTTCTCTCACCATTGATTTTTGTAAGGAGATTTTTTGATTGATAAAAACCTTGAATATCTGCTAATGGTTCCGTATATACTTTCATTCTATTATCAAATACTTCATTGTTATCATCAGCTCCTCTTGCTCTTCCTAGAACTCTATCTCTTGCGACATCTTCAGAAACTTCAACTTCAATAACATTTACTAACTCAACTTCACTATCAGTAGCCAAATAGTTATCTAGTGCTTCCATTTGCTCAATACTTCTTGGATAACCATCGATAACTATCACTGATGTTGGAGCTTTTTTTATTGCATTTACAATTGTCTTAATTGCTACTTCAATTGGTACTAGATTTCCGGCACTCATATAACTATTTAGTGTCTTTCCTAATTCACTCCCACTTGCAACCTCTGTTCTAAACATATCTCCTGTTGAATAGTGTGTAATATTTTCGTGGTTTTTAGCAATAAGTTCGGCATCTGTAGTTTTTCCACTTCCAGGTGCACCGATTATTAAAAATAGCTTTTGCATAGCATTTTTCCTTCATTTAAATTAAAATTGATTATAACGAAAAGATGTTAAAGAAATTATTGATATATTATCTGTTATTAACAACTTTTTTTATACAATTACAAAAAAGAAAAGTAAGGAATTGAAATGAATTTAATGCTATTTGGTGCACCTGGTGCAGGAAAAGGTACACAAGCAAAGTTTTTAATAGAAAAATACGGTATCCCTCAAATCTCAACAGGTGATATTTTAAGAGCTGCTATTGCAGATAAAACAGATATGGGTATGGAAGCAAAAAAATTCATGGATGATGGAAAACTAGTTCCAGATTCAACTATCATTGGTATTATCAAAGATAGATTGGCTGAAGATGACTGTGCAAAAGGTTTTATCCTTGATGGATTTCCAAGAACACTACCACAAGCAGAAGCTTTAAGTGATCTTATGAAAGAGATGAATATCTCTTTAGATAAAGTTATCTCTTTAAATGTTCCAGATGAGTTAATCGTTGGAAGAATAACAGGGAGAAGAGTTTGTTCTAAATGTGGTGCATCATTCCATGTAGAATTTAATCCTTCAAAAAAAGAAGATGTGTGTGACTACTGTGAAGGTGAACTTATGATTAGAAAAGATGATAACGCTGAAACTGTAAAAAGTAGACTAGGTGCATACCATGAGCAAACAGCACCACTTATAGCATTTTATACAGATATGGGTGTGATGATTGAACTTGATGGGACAAAAGATGTATCAGATGTAACAGCTGATATGATTGCAGCACTTAACTAATACACTTACACTTTAGGGAAAATATTTAAATTTTCTCTTAAATTAAAAAACTACAAACCTCCCTACTTCTAAAGTAAAAGGGAGGTTTTAACTTTATTTCTATATTATTACCACCATGAAAAAATTAATCAGTTACGAACAAACATTAAATATAATAGATTCAATCGAATCAACAATACAAGCAACACAGAAATTGTATATCAGTGATACTCTTGGAAGAGTATTAGCAAAAGATATTGTAGCACAAGAAAACTCTCCTGCATTTGAAACCTCTGGTATGGATGGCTATGCTATAAAACACGAAGACCTCCAACTTGGTAAACTAAAAATCGCTGATTTTAATCCAGCTGGTACTGTTATAGAATCAGAAGTTACTACATCAACTTGTATCAAAACATTTACAGGTTCACTTATGCCAAAAGGGAGTGATACTTTAATCCCTATAGAAAATGTAACTGTAGAGGGTGAATATATTATCATCAATGAAACTGTACCAAAAGGTTTTGCGGTCAGAGAAATAGGTGAAAACTACAAAGAAAATGAAACTCTTATTACTAAAGGTACAACAATAGACTTTGCACATATTGGTGTGATGGCTAGTTTAAATATTGTCCAAGTTGAAGTGTTTCAAAAACCAAGATTAGCAGTAGCTAGTACTGGTAGTGAAATATTAGATGTTGGAGAAGTGCAAACAAATGACTCACAAATAAGAAGTTCAAATCACTTAACAGTTGAAGCCTTGGCTAAAAAACATGGTTGTGAAGTAAACCAAATGGGTATTGTAAAAGATGATAAAGAATCTATTACAAACTTATTAAAAACTGCTATGGAGAGTTCAGATATAGTTGTAACAACTGGTGGAGTGAGTGTTGGGGATTATGATTTTGTAAAAGATGTGATTATTGAAGATTTAGGATGTGAGATATTGTTTCAAGGGGCAAATATCAAACCGGGAAAACCTATTTTATTTGCTCGAAAAGAGAATAAATTTATCATAGGACTTCCAGGATTTGCATATTCTAGTACTGTGACTTGTATACTTTATGTTCTACCTCTTATTTTTAAACTAAAAAATTCAAATGAATCGTTACAGATAGTTGAAGCAATCATCGATGAAAGCTTTCCAATGAAGTTTGATAAAACTACTTTTAGTGCTTGTAATGTTCACTATTCAAACGGTGAGTATCATATTGATTTTGAGGGGAAAAGAAAAGGGACTAGTGCTATTTTAACGAATATGTTGGGTAATCCTGGGTTGCTTATGCAAGATGTTGGGAGCCAGTCTTTGAATAAAGGGGATAGGGTCAAGGTTATTTTACTTTAACTCTTATCACTTAAACTTTTTATAAACTTGTGAATGACTACCTAACATCACAAGATAAAGATATTCTGTATCAACTTTAAATATCAATAACCAATCATTTTTTACATGTATAGATTCCAGCTCTTTCATATCACCTTTTAAAGAATGTCTCTTATATAAACTATCAATCTCTTCATTTGATTGTAATTTATTGATGATAATTTTTAATATTTCAAAGTCACTTTTAGTGTATCTTCCACACTTTTGATCTCTAGTAATATCTTTTTTAAAAGACTTTTCAATCTTAATCTCTAACATGATTAGATACCTAAATCATCAAATAATTCATCACTATTTTTATAACTTTTTGTATTTTTATCAACTTTTATATTTTCTACCCTTGATACAAGCTCATCACTTGGTTCAATTGAGAGTTCAAAAGGTATTCTTCTCTCCATAGCAACTTTTGCTAAAAATATATTTACACCATCAGCAAAAGTAAGACCAAGTTTAGAAAACACCTCTTTTGATTCATTATAAAATTTATCTTCAACTCTTACACTTGTTTGCATTTTCATTTTATATCCTTTGTAGGTATTATACACCATTTGGTGTATAAAAGTCAAGATAATATATCTAAAGAAATAAACTAAAAAATTTTAAAGATTCTTTTCAATTTTATCTATTTTTTCCTCTAGCATCTCTATGGTATTACTGATATTATCAAATAATAATTTTATTTGTTCATTTGGTAAATCTTCTGATAATAAATACTCCAATACACTCAATATAGTTTCAATAAGTATATAGTCTGTTTGTAATTCACCTTTATATTTTTTAATTCTTTGTATTGAGTGGTTTATAGTATTTTTTAGATAATGGTTTTGTTCGATGATTTCTAAATTGTATTCTAAAACATAAATGATATTTCCATGTTTTGTTAACCATTGGTATATCTCTTCATTTGTGGCATTAGTATCTATGAGTTTGTCTATCATTTTTAAAGCCAATTTTGAAAGTGAAAATTTACTTTGTATTCTTCTATAGTTATTTTCTATTCTTTGTTTTAGATTTAGTATCGTTTGTTGCAATTAACTGTCCTTTGAAAAATCAGTTTCAAATTATGACTTATAAATCATTACAATATGAAAATAAAAAAATTAAACAAAAAAACAGAGAAAATACATGATTTGATTTCTGCTAATGTTGTAAAGTATAGAAAATTAAAAAACTATTCTCAACTGCAATTGGCTTTAGATATTGGATTGACTGGTAATGCTTTTATAGCAAGAGCTGAAAAGAGAACAAACAATGCTCATTTTAATATCGAACATTTAGTGAAAATATCTGAGGTACTTGAGATAGATATAGCTGAATTTTTTAAGTGATATTATTGTTTTTGAACTATTCGATTTGAAAATAGTGAAATCAACCAATATCATCGATATGTAATAATTAAGTTAAAACCTAAATTTGTGTATGTATTCACCTTGGGAGAGCTGGAACAAAAAAAGAAATAACTTCATCTGTTTTTCTGTGTAAGTCTATAGACTTCTTTTATAAGTACTCAGAGATAACTTTTTAGGTCTTAAGAAACTGTGAGTATTTTATCTCCTCTCAAATTATTTGTTATTCTAATTATACAAAAATAACAATATAAATTAAAATAGACCATGAAATCAGCATAAGTATTGTTGCACTATATAGAAAAATTTCATTTGCTATGGATATTAAATTAAAAAATCTTTTCATATTAACATTAAAGTTTAAAACAATTTTTAATTCCAAAGCAGAAGGTAAAATAGTATCAGTTTTTTCAAAATATTGCTTAGCTTTTTTTATATCACCGTAAATTTGTCTTTCCATTATTATTTGTGATGACCATCTACACAATATAAAAAACAATCCGGCTAATGCTGCAATAAATAAGGATATTTTAATCAATAAAAAATTTTCAACAATGATTTGACTAAGATTATCTTTTTTTGTAAATACAATCTCTTTTATTATAATTCCTATTGTAATTCCTGAAAGAACTATACCAAAATTTACAAATTTTAAATATTGCTCCCATAAAAATTTTAAACTTTCACCATAATATTTATCTATATCATTAATTGTATTTTTTTTTAACATGTTTAATTCCTTTTTTGTAAATAAATTATACTTTTAGACTAATATTTAAATGCATCATAAAGTACAGTAGTATTAATTTGCTATGTTTTACTATATCTATTCTTCTAAAATTACTTCAGATAATTGTTTAGCAATTTCTTCAATACTATTTAATGATGTATTTAAAGCAACTTTATCTGCCAATGCTGGACTAAAATTTATTACATCATTTTTTGTTACTTTATGCCAAATAGGTAAAATCATTTTATGCCCATTCATTTCTCTAGTAATCATTGAGTCAAATTCGTATTGAGTCCAACTTTTGGAACAAAACGTAGATGACAAAATCACTGTGCCATATTTTGATTTAAGAAGTCCATGGTCTATACTTTTTCTTAAACTATCTCCAACTTTTAATGTAAATTCATCATACCATACCTTAATCCCTAATTTTTTAAGTTCATCAGCTAATGGTCTAACAAATTCTTCTTTATCTTCTGAAGCATGTGAAATAAATAAATCATATTCTATAGATAATAATGATTTATTAATATCAGTATTTTCATATTTATGATTAATTTCAATTGACATTTTATTTGTATTTTGTATCTCACGTTGTAATTGTTTTTGAAATACTAATTGTTCTTTTTGTTGTCGCTTTTCTAAATCTAGTAATTTTTTTCTTTCTTTTTCTTCATTTACAATTTGTTTTTTACGTTCCTTTTCTTCTTCTTTTGCTAAGTCTTGTTTTAACTTTAATAATTTTCCATCTTTGTCAGAAATTTTTTTGTATAAGTCTGCTTTTTTTACTTGTATTTTAGAAATTTCACTCTGTTTTCTTTGAATTTCTGTGCTTTTACTTTTTAAAGTAGATAAGCTTGTATTTTTAGTAATACTACTTTCTATTTGAATGATTCTATTATTACAATCTACCTCTTTTTTAGTTTCTAAACTTGCTTTATGATGAAAATCTGCAATTTCTTTTTGTATTCTAGTAATTGAGTTACTTATTGTTGATATGGACATTATATTGATTCCTTTTAATTTGCTACATAATTTATACCAATAACTCTTGTTATTCCGAGATAATTATATCCACAAAAAAGGTAGCTAATTAATTTTTATGCAAAATATTATAACAAAACAATGTCACATCTATTGTCACATTTTTTATAAATTTTAAAATTTGTATTTACTCAACTCCCTAAATTATTAGAAGAAACGATAGGAATAGTTACACAAAAACAAGCCCCATCTGATTTATTTTGGAGAGTAATAGTACCTTTGAGATGTTTTTCTACAATTGTCCTACTTATATGTAGCCCCAAACCAGCACCATTTAGATCACTTTTTGTAGTAAAATAGGGTTGAAACACCTTATAAACAAGCTCTTCTGGGGACACAACCTGCGTTGTCACAAATCTCTGTTTTTAGATAACCATCATCAATACTACTAATCGTGATAACAATTTGTGGCTCTTTGATCTCTCTTTCAATTAAAATCTCTTGTGCATTTTTTATTATATTAAGATACACTTGAAGAAGTTCTCTTGAAGAAGTCTCTGTTTTCTGTGCTGTTTCTATATTCGTAATAATCTCAATTTTATTCAGTTTTAGACTTGTCTCCATAATACTTATACACTCTTCCATCACATCTTTAATATCAAGATATTCCATCGAATCACTAGAGCGGAAAAAGTTTTGAAAATTATCAATTGTAAGATTTATTATAGATTTTCTTTACAACATAAAGTTGTAAAGAAAAATATCTACTTATTTAAATTTATAATATCATCCTTCAAAGCACCTTTATCTATCTTAGACTTATCTTTAGATTCCATAGGCATATTTGCTTTAAAAACAATTGTTGTAGGTATCATATATGATGGAAGATGTTTTTTAAGTTCAAAGATTACTTCATTTTTCGCTAACTCTTTAGTTCCACTATAAACTAAAACAACCTCCTCCTCTATTTTCTCATTTTCTATCCCAAAAACTGCACACTCTTTTACCTCTGGAATATTTTCATATACAACGGTTTCTATCTCTAGTGGACTGATTCTATATCCACTTGTTTTTATCATATCATCGTGTCTACATACAAAATAGATATAACCCTCTTCATCTTTGTATACATAATCTCCAGTTGCAACAACAACCTCATCTGTTAAGCCTTGTTGTAAGTCTATAACATTTTCTAGGATTTTAATAGATTTAAAACTATTGTCTGTATCCTCTTGTGAGTTCCAAAATCCTCGATAAATACCAGCACCTCTATGGATAAGTTGCCCTACTTCTCTTGGAGCACACTCATATCCTTTTTCATTGATAACATACAAGTCAACATCTGGGATAGCTTTCCCTATAGAGTTTGGTCGTATTTTTATCTGACTTGGGTCTAGATATGCAGAACGGAAAGCTTCTGTATGACCACTCATAGAGTAAAATTTTGCTGATTGAAAATATTCTTGTATTTTTTCTATCATTGTCATCGTTACATTTCCACCTGAAGAAGTGATAACTCGTACATGTTCAAGTTGTGATGGACTTGGAAGTCTGTGAGAGTCTTCATCAAACATTTGTGAGAAATGTACAGGCATAGCACCTATTACAGTTACTTTGTCTTTAAGTATATGTGCAAAAAAATCACTTGGTGTGAAAAATGTATAGATAGCAAAAGTAGCTCGTGCATAAAATGAAGTAAATATTTGATTTAACCCATAATCAAAACTAAATGACAACAATCCACTTAATACATCATCCTCTTTTATATCAAGATAGTTATAAACAACTCTTGCACTATCTATTAAGTTTTTATGAGAGATAACTACACCTTTTGGAAAACCACTCCCCGCGAAACTATATGTGATAACAGCATTGTCATGCCCTTTGATACTACAATCATAACTACTACTATAACATTTATAAATCTCTTTAAAAGATACAATATCCTCATCACAACTTTCCACTGTGATGATTTTTCCACTATATGAAGTCTCTTTGAGAGTTTTAAGTTTTTGTTCATCTGTAATCATACAACTAATATCGCAATCTTTGATGATATATTCTACTTGCTCTGCTTTTAATAACTTTGTAATAGGAACAAGTACATAATCAGTTGATAAAACAGCCAAGATAGAGATAACTTTTTGGTTGTTTTTATTTGAATAGATACCAATTCTTGCACCCTTTTCAAGCTCTAAAGTTGTTATGTAATGTGCAAGTTTATTTACCTGTTCATACACTTCACTATAAGTAAGCTTTCCAACTTTATCTATAAGTGCAATTTTATCAGCTGTTTTTTCATTTGCAATTTCTACTAGGTTTCTTATACTATTTATAGACATTTTTACCCCTTATTTACTCATACCAAGTGTCCAGATCTCATAATCTTTGTCCACTACAAGTGTTGGTGTTGTATCAAAATTTAAAAGCTTTTTATAAAAAAATGAGATAATATCTTCCATCTCTTCATTGTCTAAAACTTTTGTAATTCCACCTGTTAATACTATAGAATTAAGTGTATCAAGTTTTATATTTAAGTATGATTTATGGTGGTGTGATATTTTATATAAAACTAAGAAAATAGAAAGTTGCATAAGTAGTTTTGTTGCTTTTTCATCTTTACTATCTAGCATATTTTCTGTAGTATTTAGATGCGCTAGTAGTTCATATACAAACTCATTGTTTTTTGCTGTGTGTACTAAGCTTTCTCTTGATTTATACACCCCTAGTTTTTTAAATACCAGTCTATCATACTCATTTGTAGTGATGATATTATCATCTGCTAAATCTTTAGAGTAGTGAATATCTGTCGTAGCTCCACCAATATCTATCACGATAAAGGGATCAGCAACATCAAGTTTTGTATGAATCAGTGGTAATGATTGATTTACAATATATGGTGTTGAGTATATCTGATTTGAGGTAAGTTCATACAATCTTTTGATATCTTCTTTCCCCATAATATCAGCTTGGTAAAGATTTGTTAAATACTCTTTTAAATCATCCTCTACCATTTTGAGTTTATTGTCTATGATATTTGGTAATACTACTAGATTTGAGATATTTTTTTCTAAAAACTCCACTTGTGTAGAACTACCTACATAGACTATATTTGAGTAAGTTAATTTTTCAAGATAGTTTATAAGTGTCGCATCAAAAACATTTTTTACACTATCAATCCCACCTACAACTATAACTACATCAAGGTTATCTGTTGGTACTGAATAACTTTCAATTTGAGAATACACTACAGTTTCAATGATATTGATACCAGAATTATACGCTATATTTGAAGCATATTTTAAACTAAATGATTCTGTAAGTCCTATAATAAGTGTACTTAATCCACCATTTGCAGAACTACAGATTTGTATCTCATCTTTTTGATATTTTTGGATTATTTCACCACACTTAAATAGTAAATCATCATAAATATCTTTATCAAAATTTCTAAAATGGTGTGAGATTTTCCCCTCATTACATACTTTAAAATAAGTACTTCCTACATCTATTAACATTTTACTCATAACATAACTCCAATATCATGGATGATTTGATTTACTACAGAGTTTGGATTTTCTCCGAGGTCTATTTTTGATTGTTCATATTTGAAACTTTTTTCACTTAAAGGAAGTTTCCCTTTTTTGTAGATTCGGATATTGCTATCTTTATCTCTTACGGTTATGAGTTCATTGTTGTTGATAATATGTGGAGAAAAAGGTACATCTATGATACCAGCTTTGATTGAATTAAATATTTTTCTCCAAAGAGTATCAGCACTATCATTGAATATAGCTTCAAATATCTCATCTACTTCTCGCATCAGATTTTCTTCCTCTTCCTCATCAGAAAAATCAGGCATCCCTCTTAAAGTTTTAAGTGTATATTGTACATTTGAAACAGCTTGTGCATTGTCCTCTTTAGTAGGAATTCCAAATGCTTCTGCTCTTGTTTTTGTGATAATTTTATCCGCTTTTACCATACCAGCAATCATAGCACCCATATCTATAAGGCTATCAGATTTAAACTTATCTCGTGGGAAAGCTCCCATCCATTGATGATATACTAGGTTTATAGTAGCATCAGTTACACCAATCTTTTGGGCATATTTATTTGCAGCTTTTCTTAATACTTTTGATGTTACTAAATCTTGATTTAAACTTCCTGTTTGTGCGAAACTTACAGAGAAAGATTTTACACCCTCTTCAAGTGAGAGTAACATCTCACAGATTTGTATAACTATAGTGATACAAGGTGGCACTAGTGTAGCAGTCAATGGTCCAAATGATTCTCTATTGATTGGTTCATTAAGTGTTGAGTATTTTGCACACACTCTTTCCACATGTTTCCAGTATAAAAATGCTTTATCTTGTGGAAAGTTTTTTGAATATGGAAGAATATATGTAATAGGTCCACCCTCTATCTCAAAAACCCCACTTGCTATTGCCATCTCTACAAGGAGTCTTGCATCTGGTGTTCCATGTCGTAAACTCACAGGTGTATTAAAATGTGTAACCATTTTTCTTGTAGTTCTATATCCATGATTTATAAGTGGATAACCATTAAGTAGGTCTGTTTCAGTCTCTTCAGAAAGTCGAAGCATCTTTGCAGCACTTCCGTAGTCATTGAGTCGTGTATGTGAATCGATCGTCATAGGTAAGATATCTACAACTGGTGCAAATTGTTCGTATAAAGAATACATCTTATCAAAAGTTGGAAATCCACCTCTTGGTTGCACTAAAGTTTTATCCCTATTATTTTTAAATTTATGAGATATAAAAAGTTCTTTATTTGCATTTTTTACAAACTCTTCAACCTCAGCAAAATCAAAATTATCAACATATTGATTTGATACGATTATCTCTCTATCTCTTTGTAATAAACTCATGATAGATATCCTTGTACATGGTTATCAAGAATATTCAAACCCTCCATCAAATCAATTTGATGAAAAACCAAATCAAAACCATACTCTTTAAATTTTGGCACTATTAGGCTCTCATCACCCTCACCAACACTCAAATTTCCACCAATAACAAATACTACATCTTTTAAATCATACTTATCTTTTAAAATCATAAGATCTCTACACCAACCCTCTGCTTCACCGTTAAGTGAAGAGATAAGCAATACTTTTGCATCTGTCTCAATAACTGCATCAATAAACTCTTCTAAATAAGTATTAACCCCAAGATTAAATACCTCATATCCCCTACTTTGTAAAGAGATATCAATAAGTCTATTGGCTACAACATGAATATCATTTCCAACTACACCTGTTACAACTTTCACTTCTTATCCTAGTAAAAAAATTCCTTGATTATATCTAAATAGTGATTAAAAGTATTATTTGATATAATCCCATTATTAACATACAAAATAGGAAAATGAATGAAATCATATACAGCAGATATCTGTGATAAACATACACAAGAAGTACAAGTACTAGACCCAATTTTACAATCTTTTGGTGGCGTTTCAATGTGCCATGGGGAAATAGTTACTATTAAACTTTTTGAAGACAACAAAGCTTTAGTAGAACTTTTACGAGACAATCGTGGAGATGGGAAAATATGTGTTGTAGATGTTGAGGGTGAATATTGTGCTGTTGTAGGCGAAACACTAATGGGATATGCTTATCACAACGGTTGGGAAGGTATTATTATCAATGGATATGTAAGAGACACCCACCAAACAACACAAATACCTGTAGGACTTTGGGCAAAGGGAACTTATCCATTTAAAAGTCAAAAGAAACAAGCTGGGGAGTTAAATATTGAACTAAATTTTGGAAATGTATCGTTTAAAGTTGGAGAGTTTTTATATGCAGATAGAGATGGTGTGGTTGTTACAAAAGAGAATATAGTTTTATAGGCTATATTCTCTCTTAGTTTTAAACCCTTCTTGTAGGTCCTACATATCTTTGTCTTGGTCTTACAATCTTATTTGTTGTATCTCTTTTTTGTTCCATCCATTGTGCTATCCACCCTACAGTTCTTCCTATTACAAAAATTGGTGTAAACATACTTCTTGGGATATTTAAAGCTGACAAAATAGTCCCTGAATAAAAATCAATATTTGGATAAAGATTTCTAGAGATAAAATATTCATCTGTTAAAGCTATATGCTCTATTTTATTTGCTATTTCGATAAGTTTTGAGTTGATTCCAAGCTCTGCTTGTAGTGAGTCTCTTATCTCTTTTAATACTCTTGCTCTTGGGTCAAAGTTTTTATATACTCTATGTCCAAATCCCATAAGTTTAAATGGATCATCTTTATCTTTTGCTTTGGCAATATATTTATCAACATTACTCACATCACCTATCATCTCTAGTTGTGCAATAACAGATTCATTTGCTCCACCGTGAGCTCTTCCCCAAAGTGCATTTATCCCAGCACTGATTGCTGCATATGGATGTGCCCCTGTTGAACATACTAGTCTTACAGTTGATGTTGAAGCATTTTGTTCATGGTCAGCATGAAGTGTAAAAATTGTGTCAAGTGCTTTTACTTCTATATCACTAATTTTTTCATGACCACCTGGAAAAGATCGAAGCATATACAAAAAGTTTTCGGTGAAGTATCTGTCCATATCTGGATATACAAGAGGATATCCCATAGAATTTCGATAGGTATAAGCACACAATGTAGGTATCTTAGAGATGATTCTTCTTGCCATATCTTGATATTCTTCTTCACTACTAATATCCAGATGCTGATGATGAAATGCACTTAAAGCTGAAACTGCTGATGATAACACGGACATAGGATGAGCATTGTCAGGAAATGCTTCAAATATTTTTTTAATACCCTCATTTGGATATCGTTTGATTCGCATATCTTGTTCATACGCGATAAACTCTTCTTTTGTTGGAAGTTCCCCCTCAAGTAGTAAATAACATACCTCAAGATAGCTATGATTTTTTGCTAAATATTCTATAGGATATCCTCTATGTAGTAGCTCCCCTTTTGCACCATCAATATATGTTATATCAGAGGTACACCCAGCAGTAAGTCCAAAACCATTGTCATAAGTCCAAAGTCCAAACTCTTTATTTAAAGGGGATATGTCAATAACACCACTTCCTAATGTTGAATCATAGATATTTAAATCTATCTCTTTTTTAGTTTGATTATCTCTTAGTGTTACTGTTTTCATACTCTTTTCCTTCTTGTAAAAATTTATAATTAAATATTATCTTATTTAAAATTAGAGTTTGATTTGATTTAAAATATAAACTAACATTTCAAAGATACTAACGGATAAAGAAAATTGATATAATAAAATAAAAAAAGTAGTCTGAATGAAAAAAGCAATAGTTTTAATGAATATGGGTGGCCCAAATAACCTTGATGAAGTGGATGTTTTTTTAAAAAATATGTTTAATGATAAATATATCATAGGAGCTCCACAACCTATACGAGCTATGATAGGTTGGATTATACGAAAAAAAAGACTCAAAGAAGCACAACACAACTACAGTTTATTAGGTGGTGTCTCTCCAATTGTTGGTCATACAAAAAGATTAAAAAGACGATTAGAAAATATTGTAGATGCTGATATTTTTCATGTAATGCGATATACTCCCCCTTTTGCTCATGAAGTTATTCAAAGAGTACAAGGGTATGACGAGATTTATGCAATCCCTATGTATCCTCATTACTCATCAACTACAACAAAATCAAGTATTGAAGATCTTCTTAAGGAAGCAAAAAAGTATGGTATAGAAAAACAGATTAAAACTATAGATAGTTACTATGATGATGAGTTGTATAATAAAGTAATTGTCCAAAGGATAAAAGAATCTTTAGGAGACGATACAAGTGAGGATTTTACACTTATTTTTTCAGCGCATGGTCTTACACAAAGAGTTATAGATAAAGGTGATTTGTATCAAAAACATATTTTAGCAAATGTAGAAGCTGCCAAAAAAGAGTTAGAAAAACAAGGGATAAAATTTAAAAGCATAGAAGTAGCATACCAATCTCGTCTTGGTCCTATGGAGTGGCTTAGACCTTATTTAGAAGATAAACTTGAAGAGGTTGTAAAAACAAATAAAAAAGTTATAATATATCCTACCTCATTTACAGTTGATAACTCTGAAACTACAGGAGAACTAGCTATTGAATATAAAGAGGTAGCAGATGAATTAGGATTTGAAGATTATCGTGTAGCTTCATCTCCAAATCATCATCCACTATTTTTAGAGTGTTTGAAAAATCTATATGAAAAGATGCAATAGAAATTATGAGAAAAAAACAGATACTTTGGTTTAGACGAGACTTACGAATAGAAGATAGTGCCCTACTTCATCATGCAAGTGGGGAAGTATTGCCTCTATTTATTTTTGACAAAAATATTTTAGATAAGTTACCTCAAGATGATAAAAGAGTATCATTTATCTATAAAAGTGTTCTTGGGTTAAAAAAACAGTTACAAACTATAGGGCTTGATTTAGCTATATTTTACGGCACTCCAAAAGATATATTTCACAACTTACAAGAGAATTTTGATGAAGTGTTATGTAGCTGTGACTTTGATGCTTATGCTATACAAAGAGATAAAGAGATTGAAGATATTTTACCACTAAAAAGATTTTATGATAGCTACCTTATACATCCTTCTCATGGCTTAAAAGATGATAGAACACCCTATAAAGTCTTTACCCCTTTTTATAAAAACCTTATGCCACTTTGGGATTGTAGTAATATAGAGGAGTATCTAATATCACAAAATATGAGCTTAGTAAATTACCAATTCCCAAATCCTCCTACTCTTAAAAGTTTAGGATTTGAGACACAAGTTTTACCAAAGTTTTTAGAAAAAAGTGCTTTTGAACTTCTTGATGAATTTATACCAAAACTTGATAACTACCAAGAAGCTAGAGATTATTTTTATCTTGATGGTACATCAAAGTTAGCAGTTCATTTACGATTTGGTCTTATCTCCCCAAAACAAGCTTTTAATAAAATAAAAAAATATCCAAATAGTGAATTCTTTATACGAGAGCTTTTTTGGAGAGAGTTTTATAACTCTATTTTGTACTATTTTCCAAAAAGTGAATTTGAGAACTTTAATGGTAAAGAGATAACTTGGAATCAAAACAAAGAAGACTTTAAAGCATGGTGTGAGGGAAATACTGGCGTTCCTATTATAGATGCTGCTATGAGACACTTAAACAAAACAGGTCTTATGCACAATCGTCTTCGTATGATAGTAGCATCTTTTTTAACAAAAAATCTTTTTTTACCATGGAAATGGGGAGAGGAGTATTTTGCAAAAAAACTACTTGATTATGACGCAAGTTCAAATATTGGTTCATGGCAATGGGGTGCAAGTACAGGGGCAGATAGTGTCCCATATTTTCGAGTATTTAACCCCTACTCTCAAAGTAAAAAGTTTGATAAAGATGGGATATTTATAAAGTCTGTTATAAAAGAACTTCAAACAATAGAACCTAAACTTTTTCATATCGAAAATGGTGTACAAAGCAACCTTTTTGTTGATTATATTCCTATAATTGTAAATATAAAAAAATCAAGAGCTGTTGCAATTGAGAAATTTAAAATGCTCAACTGACATCACACTTCTACGAAAATATCAAAAAAATCTATATAATTATAAAAAATAGATAGGAGTAGTGGTGCAATCATTTGATTTAGCTGTAGTTGGTAGTGGTATTGGGGGGAAGCTTAATAGGCGCGCTTAATAAACATAAAACTGTAGCTTTATTTGAAAAAGATAAAAATCTTGGTGGTTGTGCAAGTACTTTCAAGAAATCTGGAAACCTTTATAATGCAGGAGCTACTACACTTGTTGGGTATGAAGATGGACACATATTAAAAAAACATTTTGATACTATAGGGGGTTATCCCTAATGTTTCTAAAAGTGAAATAGCCATACGGGTAATTCAAGAAGATCAAAAAGTAGATAGAATAAAAGATTTTGATACTTTTTTAAACACAATAGAAAAAACTTATCCAAATAAAAACAATAAACTTTTTTGGGAAAAGATACAACAAATAGATGAAAAATTTTGGCAACTAAAAAATATATATTATGGGAAATATAGCCTCAAAAAATATCTCAAAACAGCCTCATTCATAACTGAACTTTTAAAAACTTTTCAATTTGATATTTTCAAAAGTGCTCAAAGTTTTATCAAAGGAACTCTTGGAGATATTTCAAAAGAGTATCAAGCATTTTTAGATGCACAACTTCTTATTACCATACAAACCACTTCAAAAGAGATTTCACTTTTATCAATGGCACTTGGGCTTTCTTACCCTTTTCATGATGTTTTTTATGTGAATGCTGGGATGGAAAGTTTAATAGATGAGATAGTAAAAGAGCTAGAGGTGAAAAAAAATGAAGAGATAACAAAAATCATTCAAGATGGAAAAAGTTATATTCTTCAATCTAAAAAAGGGGAATATAAAACAAAACAACTTGTTTTAAACTCTTCTATATATCAAAGTGCTAAACTTTTTGAAAATAAAGAGATTCAAAACTACTACAATAGTTTTAGTTTTAGTGATCAAAGTGCTTTTGTAATCTATCTTACACTAGATAACCAATATGATTTTTTAGAGCATTATCAATTTATTTACGAGGAGCTTTTACCTAACTGTATTTCAAACTCTTTTTTTGTCTCTTTTTCAAAAAAGTGATGATAAAGTTTTAAGTAAAAATGGTACAAGTGTAACTATCTCAACCCACACAAAAGCAAATTTTTGGAGATATCTTGCTAATTATAATGAGACAAAAGAGGAAACTACACAATTTATTATAAAGAAATTTTTAGAGTATTTTACAAGTTTAAAAAAAGAAAACATATCTAAAACTCATAGTGCCACCTCCTTTACTTTTAATAGATATATAAATAGATATAATTGTGGAGGTAAAGCGATAGGATTTAAAAATATTACCCAACTACCTAGTTGTAATACACCTTTTAATGGACTTTACAATGTGGGAGATACAGTTTTTGCAGGTCAAGGTTGGCCTGGGGTTGCACTTGGAGTTGATGTACTAAATAAGGAACTAAATGGAAACAGTTGAGTTAAAAATATCTAGTGTAGATTGGGTATATATTGTTATTATTGGGGCTTTTTTTGGCTTTTTTATCTCACTGTTTCTTTACTTTTTAAATAGTGATTTACAACACTCTTCAAACAATTATATTTAGTGTAACTACAGCTATATTCATCTCTTTGTGTGCATCTTTACTTATTACCATATCAAACAACTTTATCCTTCCAAGTGTCAATGAAAAGTTTTGGTATCTTATTAGTTTCTTTTTCTCTTTTTGTTCTGGAGCTTTTGGGTTTTTATTTAGTTTTGCTATTTTTTTTAAATTTTGATACTCAAATTATAAACTTGATAAAACCTTACTGGCTTTATATCACTACAACTATTGGGTTTCTTACTTTTTTAGTCGGTCTTATTTTACACCAGTTTATATCAATGAAATACAAAAATGAATCAATTAAAAACGAGATACTACTAAGTAAAATAAAAACACTAGAAAATGAACTTAATCCTCATTTTTTATTTAATGCTTTAAATTCAATGAGTGAGTTAGTTTATATTGACCAACAAAAAGCTGAAAACTCTATACTTAATCTTTCTAAGTTTTTACGAAATGCTATTAATAAAGAGAGCATAATCTCTATTGAAGATGAGCTTTCTATGGTAAAAACTTATGTGGATATAGAAAATATTCGATTTGAAGATAAAATAAAACTTGAAATAAAAAATAATAGTAACACACATATACAAGTACCAAAATTTTCGATACAACTTTTAGTAGAAAATGCTATCAAACATGGCTATGACTCAAAAGAGCTTATAATTATAATTGAAATAAAAAATGATACAATATTGGTAACTAACAATGGGGAAAAACCTAACTTTGTACAATTTGGTACAGGGTTATCTAACCTTTCAAAAAGATTAAATTTTTTAGGGATTGGGAAGTTACATTATAAAACTGAAGATATAAATACTACATTTGAAATTACACTCAAAGGGAAACAATGAAAATATTAATAGTAGATGATGAAAAGCTAGCGACAAGTAGACTTACAAGACTTTTAAATGAATTTGGACATGAAGATATCACAAGTTTTAATGACCCAAAAGAGGTAATTACAAATATCCAAAAAACAAAATATGATGTAGTATTTTTAGATATACAGATGCCCTCTATCACAGGTCTTGAACTAGCAAATATAATTTTAGAAAAAGAACCTCAAACATTTATCATCTTTCAAACTGCCTATGAAGAGTTTGCAATTGATGCTTTTAAAGCTGGTGGTGTTGATTATATACTCAAACCAACAACCCAAGAAAATATAAAAAATGCCCTTGCTAAAGTTGTCAAGTATTTAGATATAACTCCTAGTTCAGTTGCAAAAAAGATTATGGGGAAAAGGGGAAATAAAATCTATCTTATAGAACTTAATGATATCTTTTATATCAAAGCTGACTTAGATGAAGTGATAGTAAAAATAAAAGATGCCGATGTATATGTACGAAGAAAAATAGGAGATATGAGCACCCTACTTCAAAACAAAAACTTCTTTAGAATTCACCGTTCAATTATAGTAAATACAGATAAAATAAAATCGATGCAAAGTGTTGACCAATCAAAACTAGAGATAAGTTTTCATGGTATTGATGAGATTGTTACGAGCTCGAAAGATGGTGCAAAAGAGTTTCGAGAATATCTTGAAAGAAGAAGTTTATAAACTAACATAAATACGATACAAAAACCCCAACTACTTAGATAAACTCTCTTATCAATATAAATAAAGGGAATTTATGGGTACAAAAGTAGTTTTAACGATAGCGGGTAGTGATAGTAGTGGTGGTGCTGGTATTCAAGCTGATTTAAAAACATTTGAAGCTTTTGGTGTTTTTGGTATAAGTGTTCTTACGGTATTAACAGCACAAAACACTCAAGGTGTAACAGATATACTTGAAGTGACTCCTAGTTTTATACAAGCACAACTAAAAACAATTTTAGATGATTTTGATGTGGCTGTTATAAAAATTGGGATGCTTTACTCAAATGATATTATCAATGTTGTACGGGAATTCATCAAAGATTTAAATATCCCTATAGTATTTGATCCTGTTTTTATATCAAAAGCTGGTTCAAAACTTTTAAGTGATGATGCAAAACAAAATTTGAGATCGCTTTTTCCATATGTAACGATAACAACTCCAAATCTTTTTGAAGCAAAAGAGTTACTTGGATATGAATTTGCTAATTCTGATACTCTTGAAACAATCTTTGAACTTCCTTGTGCAGTTGTGATAAAAAACCATATTCAAGAGATAAATGACCACAAAAGAAGTGTTGATACCCTCTATATAAAAAGAGAAAAGTTTATTTTTGATACACCATATCAAGATACAACTTCCACTCATGGTACTGGATGTAGTTTTAGTAGTGCCATTGCAGCAAATCTAGCTTTAGGAAAGTCTTTACAAGAGTCTATTCAAATAGCAAAAAAGTTTATCTATTTAGCAATTAAAAATAGTCCAGATATAGGTAAAGGAACTAGTCCAATAGCACATAAAATAGCAGGTGAAATATGTCATATCAAAGAAAACTAAAAGGACTTTATGTTATCACAGATGATACACTTACACCTGATGATATTTTATATATTCAAGTTGAAGATGCTATAAAAGGAGGTGCTACAATTGTACAACTTCGTGATAAAAAAAGCAATGATGAGAAAATAGAAAAAAAAGCGATACGATTACAACAATTTTGTAAAAAGCACAATGTACTTTTTGTTTTAAATGACAAAATAGATTTAGCCATAAAGCTACAATGTGATGGGCTCCATATAGGGAAATCAGATCATGAAAACTTTGTAAAAATTAGAGAAAATTTTGATGGTATTATTGGTGTATCTTGTTATGGAGATATAAACAAAGCAAAACATTTTGAACTTTTGGGAGCTGATTATGTTGCATTTGGTTCTTTTTACTCTAGCCCTACAAAGCCAGATTCAAATATTGTCCCTTTAGAAACTATTGCCTTAGCAAAAGAGAAACTTAATATTCCTGTGTGTGTAATAGGGGGAATAAATACAACAAATTTAGATGCAATAATGAGTTATAAACCTGACATGGTAAGTGTGATAAGTGATATTTGGAACAGCTCTAATATTAAAAGACAGGCAAAAGTATATAAAGATAAATTTTAAAAGGAAAATTAAGATGACAAATATAAAAATAGCACTCGAATGGTTTTTAAATCCTGACCATTTACCAATGATAGCTGGGATAGTAAGTGGAAAATATAAAGAAAATGGAATTGATTTAGAGATAATACAACCTACTGAACATTATGATGGTTTTGAAGATTTAAAAAGTGGAAAAATAGATATCCATTGTAATGAGCCTTTACATCTGTTTGAGCATCATTTTGATGAGTTAAAATCTATGGGATGTTTTTTTGAAACACAAGGTGGTGTAATGATAAGAAAAGATAGGGTTGAAAAACTCAAATCAAACCAACCTATAAAAATCACAACACCAGCAGCAAATGAAATAACCAATAAAATAGGATTTGAGATACTAAAAAGATATGCCCAAAAAGAGGGATTTGAACTTTCAAGAGAAAATGTTACTTTTGTAGAGACTGATTTTTGGCATATAAACAATATGAAAAAAGATGAAAGCTTTGATGGAGCATGGCTTTGTTTTTATAACTTTGAGGGGATTGAAGCCCAAGAAGAAAACTTTGAAAATCTTTTTATAGACCAAAATCTATCTCCTTATCCAAATTTTTCAGCTTTAGAATTTATAACAACAGATACTATCATCAAAGAGAAAGGTGAAGCACTTTGTAAATTTATAGAAGTTACTAACACTATGGTACAATATTGTCAAGAAAATATTGAAGATACAAAAAAAATATTTTATGAGTATAGTGGTGAACAGAAATCTTCTCTTATGGATAAAATTATAGAAGATACTATCCCTCGACTAAAAACAGATATAAAAGCCGATGATAAAAAATGGTTCGAACTATATAGATTTCTTGAAGAGTTGAAGTTAGTAAAACTCACAGATAAACAATATAATACAATATGGGAAACTAAAGGGCATTAAGTTTTTTTATTAACCTAGAAAAAACATCGACTCTAAACTCAAAAAATTATATGATAAAAAGTTTCAATAAATTTATCTGGATAATTTAAGGAAAAAAATGAAAAAGATAGCATTAATTTGTATATTTATTGTAAGTATATTAGGAGCAAAAAATATGAGCATATACAACATAGAAGTAAAAACAATCGATGGTGAAAACATAAAATTAGATAAGTACAAAAACAAAGTGATGCTTATAGTGAATGTAGCAAGTAAGTGTGGATTTACCTATCAGTATGAAGGGCTAGAAAAACTTCATGAAAAGTATGCAACGAAAGGACTTGCAGTTTTAGGATTTCCTTGTAATCAATTTTTGGCACAAGAACCAGGAACTTTAGCAGAGATAAAAGAGTTTTGTAGTTTAACTTATGGGGTAAAATTTGATATGTTTAGTAAAATAGATGTAAATGGAGAAAATACCCATCCCCTCTATAAGTTTTTAAAAGAAAATTCAAGTGGCTTAATGGGTACAGATATTATCAAATGGAACTTTACAAAGTTTTTGGTGGATAAAAAGGGAAATGTAGTCAAAAGATATGCACCCTCAACAAAACCAAAAGAGATAGAGTCAGATATCAAAGAGTTATTATGAAAACTATAGAAAAAACAACATTAATCAATTGTTCCCAAGAGATGCTATTTCAGTTTCATATGGATTCAAATAATATCACAAAAATAACACCACCAAATATTGTAGTTACACTTTTAAATAATGATACAGAAACTTTTGAGGGGAAAATAGTAAAAATAAAAACTACAAAATTTTTTATCCCTACATATTGGGAAGTTAAAATAGAGAAACTTGACAAACCAAATATTTTAGTAGATGTAGCTATAAAGTCACCTTTTAAATTTTGGAAACATCAACATATTTTTACGCAAAAAGGCTCTATGTGTGAATTAAAAGATATTATTGAATATGAGATGCCATTTGGGATATTTGGAAAAATTGTTGAGCCACTTATTACACTTGATATAAAAAATATGTTTCAATATAGACATGAAGAGACAAAAAGGCTACTTGAAAATAGATAAACTGTCATTACAACACTACGAAAATAGTTAAAACTTTTATACAATAAAAGAAAAAATTAGGATTGTCTATGCCACATATAGTATTAGAAAAAGCCTCAAGTGTACAAGAGTGTTATGATGTTATTGGTCAAATGGTTGAAAAAATAGAGGTTGGTATATTAAAAATCACCGATAAATATATAAATGAACAAAAAACTTCAGCATTACTTGAAAGTGTTGCAGTCGAAAAAAGTAAACCACAAAACTTTTTTATACAGCTTTCAAGTAAAGAGGAAGCTGTAACTGTAAGACTTCTACCTCTTACGGATCCAGAGAAAACAAATGGTGTAAAAAAACTCATGGGACTTGTTGCTCATAAAATAAAAAAATCAAATAGTAATATAACTTATGGGAAAACAAACTTACAAGATTTTTTAGTAGATGAATTATAAAAAAAGAATCAAACTTAAACCACTTAAAAAAAGAGATTTAGACTTTGAAGAGTTTGATGAAAATCGATTAGTTGAGATGGCTTGGCAAGATAGAATCCCATTTGATATAATATATCTACAATACGGATTAACAGAAAACCAAGTAAAAAATAAAATGAGAAAACTTATAAGTAAAAAAGCTTATGATAGATGGAGAAAAAGAGTTCAAGGAAGAGTTACAAAACATATAAAAAGATGTAACCATAAACCAAGTAGGTTTCAAGGACCTTGGTAAAATAAATTAAAAAGGATACAGAATGTTAAAAGAGTTATTATTTACAGGTGTTGGTGTTGCAACAATTTTAAAAGAGAAAGTTGAAGAGGAGTTAACAAAACTAGAGGAGAAAGGGAAAATCAAAAAAGATGATGCCAAAACTTTTTTAGAATCATTAGAAAAAAAAGGGAAAGCTGAAGATGAAAAGATAAAAGAGCATCTAAAATCAACTCTCAAAGAGATTGTTGATGAGTTAGGTATTGCTACAAAAGAGGACTTAGAAAAATTAAAAGAGGAATTAAAAAAATAAAAAATTTTATAAAAAATTTCAGATATTATAAACCACTTAGAGTTTATGCCATATTTACTTTTTTGCTAACTATTTTTTTAGTTATAAAGAAAAAAGAGAGTTTTTTATATCTTAAGCCACTTAGTGCTAAAAAACTAAAAAATACCTGTATAACTTTAGGTGCTAGTTTTATAAAACTCGCTCAAGTATTAGCTACAAGAGCTGATTTTTTTTCACAAGAGTATCTTGATGAACTTAAAAATCTTCATGACCAGCTTCCTCCTATGGATAATAAATATTTTAAAGCTGTTTTTCAAAGAAGTTTTCCAATTAGCCCTTTTAAGGAATTTCAAGACACTCCAATCGCTTCAGCTTCAATAGGACAAGTACATATAGCTTCTTTAAAAGATAATACGAAGGTTGCTGTTAAATTAAGAAGAGTAGATATAAAAGAGCAAGTATATGCTGATATTGCAATTATTACATTTTTCAATAAATTATTTAGACCCCTATTTTCACACTATACAAAAAACTCTATAGAAGCAGTCATAATTGAATTTTCCAAAATGATAAAAGAGGAAACTAGTTTAACAAATGAACTCAACAACCTCATAAAGTTTAGTTCTATTTATGAGAATAGTGGTGTAAAGTTTCCTATACCTTACACTCAATACTGTTGTGATGAAGCTATTGTTATGAGCTTTGAAGAGGGGTTTAGATTTGATGATAAAGAGGCGATTTTAGAACATAATATCGACTTTAAGAATATTATTTCTACTTTAGTAGACTTTTATACTACACAAATGCTTATCAATGGATATTTTCATGCTGATCCACATCCAGGAAACCTTTTAGTTACACAAGATGGGAAACTTGTTTTACTAGATTTTGGGATGGTAAAAACAGTTCCCAATGAAACAAGAGTTGCAATTATTGAACTTATTAAAGCTGCAAATGAACAAGATTATGAAGGGTATATAAGTGCAAACAAAAGACTTGGTACAATAGCCTACGAAGCTCCAACAGCTCAGCTTGCCCAATTTACACAAAAGATGTTTGAGATATTTTCAAATGAAAATTTAAATAGTGAATCGATGCAAAAATTAGCTTTTGAGGTCCTTGAATCATCAAGAGATTTCCCTTTTAAACTTCCCAGTGATGCAATATATATTTTACGAGTGAGTGCCATTATTGAGGGGTTAGGAACAACATATATTGAAAATTTCAATGGGATAAAAGATATATTACCAATTTTACAAAAAAACATTCCTAAAGCACTAGGAACAAAAGATAATATTTTAGAAACCTTAGAACAAGAGATAAAAGATATTCCCTTTATAGCGAGGGATTTTAAGACTATGGTTAAAAAAGCAAGTGAGGGTAACTTGGAGGTTGAACTCTCAAAAGGGCAACTTGAATATATTGTCAAAGAGTTAAAAAGTTATGTCAAACCTATTATTAGTGGATTTAGTTTTATGCTTGCTGGTTTTTTTCTACTTATGCTTAGTGCAAATTATGATCTTATTGCTACTATACTTTTCCTTTTTGGTATAGTAAGAGTTTTATACAAATAACTTCTGTTTGATTTATTTCTTTTTATATGTCATAATATTAAAAATAACGCTGGCTCAATACATTGTTCAGTTTTATTTAAGATTAAAGAAAATAGCTTTAGAAGTTAAGTTCTTTTTATTTGTTTTGGCATTATATATGCCTTAACTATTTGGCTGTGTATCTTCAAGTCACGCGTAATTTTTTTATTAATCTTAAATAAAACTGAACAATGTATTGAGCTAAAATAACAAAAAGGTTGTATCATGTTTTCGATGTATGATGATGATGGATTAAATTTTAGAAGTACTATAGATAATCTTTATACTGTACATGAAGTTGCTCCAAGTAAAAGAATTAAAAATGATACAAATGATGATAGAAATAATACAAACAATAAATTTGATACTTTTTACAAAGGTAAAATAAACCAAGAAGCCAAAAACAAATATAAACAAATAGCGAATTTAGATACAAAAGTTGAAATATTTCATGTTGAACAAGTTATGTCCCATACGGCTATTATTATTAATGATAATAAAACTATTGATGAATGTTTTGAGATGATGCAAGAAAATGAAGTACAACAACTTCTTATTCAAGCTGATAACTTCAATCATCTCAAAGGGATGGTTACAAAACATGATATTTTAAACTATCTTATGAACAATATTGAGACTAAAAATATCGAGCATACCCCCATATCTCAAATTACAAAAAATAAAATTATAACTACTGATCCTATATCTGATATAAGAAGAGTAGCAAAGGTTATGATAGATTTTAATCTCAATGCAATCCCTGTTGTAGATGGGGAAGAGAATATTTTAGGTGTTGTTACAAGACACGATATTGTTGATGCTGTATCTAATACACCTCATCTGCAGATTTGGGCTTAATATAGTTTTCAATTGATTCAATAGCTTTGCTATCTATTTGTACCTCTAAATCCATCAAGTAAATATTTTTTAAATCAAATTGCTCTAGTTTTACCATATCTTTCGCTGTTGTAATTATTGTACTATTTGGATATTTTGAAGTTATCATATCTATATCTTCTTGTGTAAAAGTATGATGATCTTCAAAAATAACTGTTGGGATATTGTGTGGTAGATATTCTAAAAGTCTATAAGCTTTTGATATGGCAGTTACTAATACTAGAGTTTCTGGGAGCTTTTCTACTATAGCATTAGATTTTTTAAAAGTAACAACTCTAGTAAAGTCCACATCCTCTTTTAAAACTAAGTCGGCAAATGAGTACATCATCTTTGTATCTCTATATCCACCTGCTGGGAGACAAAAAATATTTGTAGGCTCTTGTGCTGGTCGTAGCAATATATCAAACTTTTTTATCTCATGATGTCTATATCCATCATCTAAAAAAACAACTTCACACCCTAGTTCTCTGGCTTTTAGAACACCATCTGTTCTATTTTCACTTACTATTACAGTTGCATTTGATAAGCTTTTGGATAAAAGCATAGCTTCATCACCACTAGTTTGGATATTTTCTTTTATCTTTCCATTTTGTGATACTACGAAAAGTCCTTTTGATTCTCTCCCATATCCTCGTAAAACAACAGCTACAGCTTCTTTTTCTTTTGCTAGGGCAATAATGACAGGAGTTTTTCCAGTTCCACCAATAAGGAGATTCCCAACACTAATAACAGGTATTCCTAAATCAATAGTTTTTTTTGATAATCTTTGATATGCAGTAATAACACAATATAAAACAGTAAAAGGGAGAAATAAAACTCCAACTAACCTTTGAAAAGGTGTTGGAAAAAATAGATATTGTTCAATCCATTTTATAAAGAAGCTTTTTTTTAAACCTAAATCCACTCTTGTGCTACACTCTTTATAGTATCACATACATATTCAACATCCTCATCACTCATAGCAGGATAGATTGGAAGTGATAAGATTTGACCATAAGTTGTTAAAGCATTCCCAAATGTTGTAATTTTTAATTTATATTTCTTTTTATAATATGTTAAAAGATGTAAAGGTATGTAGTGTAGTCCTGTTGATACACCTTTATCTTTTAAAACTCTTGCGAATCCATCTCTATTTTTACTTACTTTTATAATATATTGACTAAAGATATGTTCCTCATCAAAATGTGGTAGAGTAATATGCTTTAATCCAGTAAGCTTTTCATTATAAATAGCTGCTATCTCTTGTCTTCTTTCACAAAAACTATTTGTTTTATAAAATTGTGCAAGATTAAAAGCTGCTTCTAACTCTGTCATATCATATTTATAACCAATATCAACTACATCATAAATATAGTCTAAGTTACCAAACTCATCAAAACTACTATTTATAGCATGAGTTCTTAAAAGCTTCGCTTGAGTTGCTAATTGTTCATCATTGGTAACAATAAATCCACCTCTACTAATAGCTGTTTTACTATTTGAATAATTTGTTGAAAAAATTGTCATATCTGCTTCTAAAGAACCTACCATTTGCTCTTCATACATAGCACCCAGTGCACTAGTAGCATCTTCTATAACTATTATCTCATGTTTTTTAGCTATTGCATAAATTCTGTTTAAATCTGGAACTTCACCACCAACAAAAGTTACCATTAAAGCTCGTAGTTTTTTACTATTATTTTCCTCTAAGTATGCCTCAAGCTTATCTAGGTCTATATTAAATCCATTTGATTCTATATCTATAAATATAGGCTCTGCATCAAAGTGTCTTACTGTTTCTGGAAGATTCACAAAAGAGTTAACACTCATTAAAACTTTATCAGCTCTTTTTAATTCCATAGCACTTAAAGCTAAGTGTAAAGCTGATGTTGCATTATTTGTAGCTATAGCATGCTTAGCCCCAATAAAATTTTGCAACTCCTCTTCAAGCTCCTCAACTTTACTTGTTGTTCCTGTCTCCAAATTCAACACAGATTGAACTTGTGTCTTCTCCTCTTCATCTATTGTTGGTCTAAAAAAAGGTATTGTCTTTTTATTTTTTACATTTTTTATCATCTAATTTTCCCTTTTATTTATTAAAATTTATATTAGCAATCGTAGGTGTTTTTCCTTTAAATGCATTTGCTTTTATTCTGTATTGTAACATATCAATAAGTTCTTCACTAACTCCATTTTTGACAAGCTGCTCTTTAGAAATGCCATTGTCAACAAGCTCTTTTAAAACATCATCCATCGTTTTATATGAGTACCCTAGTTCCTCTTCATCACTTTGACCTTCCCATAAATCAGCACTTGGTTTTTTAGTTATAATTGATTCTGGAACTCCTAAAAATCTAGCAAACTCAAACTCATCGCTTTTGTACATCTGTCCTATTGGATTTATAGCACACGCTGTATCTCCATAGAGTGTCCCATACCCTAAAAGTATCTCTGATTTATTTGATGTACCTACAACCAGGGCATTTTGTTTTGCACTAATATCATATAAAACTGCCATTCTCATTCTTGCACTAAAATTTCCCATTCTTAAAGCTGATGCTTCAGAAACATGGTCAAAATATCCTTTTACCATAGGTGCTATTTCAACAACTTCATAGGAGATATTAAACTTATCACAAAGCTCTTTTGCATCAACTATACTAGCATCACTAGAAAAATGTGAAGGGAGAAAAACACCGTGCATATTTTCTCCAAAAGCCTCTTTACATAAAACTGCAACGATAGCAGAGTCTAGTCCACCACTTATACCTACTACAACTTTTTTTAATCCAATATTTGAGACTTCATTTTTTAAAAAACTAATCATTTGTTCTTTTATTGAGTTATAATTCATATTAATCCTCATATTTTAAATCTTTGAAGATTATATCAAATTTATTATTAAGAGTATAAAACTATATCCAAGTCATATTACTAACTACTCAAAAGTGTTTCACAATAGTATATCTTTTTAAGAATAGTAGCAGTACAATATAGTCATATATAATTTTAACGAGGTTTAAATGTTGGATGCCAATTTTTATAAAAAATTAATAACACCTATTGTTATAGCTATACTACTAGTTGCATTGGTATTTTTAGGATTCTATCCAAATGTCAGTATGATACTAGGTGGTATTGCTCTATTTTTAATCGGTATGGAGTATATGGAGAGTGGCTTTAGAACTTTTAGTGGCGGTATGCTCGAGCAAGTTTTAGAAAAATTCACAAATACAACTCCAAAAGCTATCACTACAGGTTTTGTAGCAACTTCTATAGTTCAAAGCTCTAGCTTACTCTCTGTCATTGTTATCTCATTCTTAACAGCAGAACTTATCACTTTAGCTTCTGCTGTGGGGATTATTTTTGGATCAAATATTGGTTCAACAACAACTGCTTGGCTTGTCTCTATGTTTGGTCTTAAGATTAAAATCTCTGCTTATGCTATGCCTATGATTGTTATGGGTATTTTAATACCTGTTGTTTTAAAAGATAAAGCTTGGAAAGGTATTGCTTCTATACTTATTGGATTAGGAGTTATTTTTCTTGGTATTGGATACATGAAAGATGGATTTGAAGTCTTAAAAGAGGGAATGAATCTAGCTTCTTATGCTATGGATGGATATCTTGGTGTTTTTGTTTATGTATTAGTTGGAGCAATTGCAACTATTATCATTCAATCTAGTAGTGCTACTATGGCTATAATTATAACAGCACTTGCAACTGGACAAATTGAATATGCAAATGCTTTAGCACTTGCAATTGGTGCAAATTTAGGAACAACTGTCACAGCTGTAATTGGGGCTTTAAAATCAAATGAAAATGGGAAAAGACTCGCTTTAGCTCATTTTATATTTAATATGATTACAGGGGCAATTGCTATTATATTTATCTATCAACTTACAGATTTAGTTGACTATCTTGCTAAGATAATTGGTATTGGTGTTGAAAATTATGCTATGAAATTAGCACTATTTCATACCATATTTAATGTGGTAGGAGTGTTAATTGTTTCACCATTTATTAAATATTTAGTAGCCTTTTTAAATAAAAGATTTATACCAACAAATGTTGAAGTTGGGAAAGCAAAATATTTAGATAATTCTATATTAGCAATACCTGATGTTGCTATGACTGCTATTACAAAAGAGGTACAGCACCTATTTCAGAATGGATTTAAAATAGTTATTCATGGTATAAATATAAAAAAGAAAAACCTTACTTCACAAATGGATACAAAACAAGTAATACAAGATGCTTACTCCAGTGAATATATTGATATTGATAGGTTTTATAAGTACAAAATAAAAGGTATATATGGACAAATTATAGATTTTGCCACAAGAGCTCAAGGAAATATGAATAGTGAGGAAAACTCTCATAATTTAGAATATTTATATAAACTAAAAGTTGCAGCTAGAGATATAGTTGAAGCTGTAAAAGATACAAAACATCTTCAAAAAAATCTTATCAAATACTCAAAAAGTAAAAACACTTATGTTAAAGAACAGTATAATCAACTAAGGGAAGATTTGGTTGTACTCTTACGAGATATAAATTCTCTTTCAACTGTAAAAGAGCAACATGAGGTTGTTTTGATACTCTCCAAAGCAAAAGTACATTCTCAAAGATATGATATGTTGGCAAATGGGAGACTTGATAACCTCATCAGGGAAAATCTTATAACAGCAGAGATGGCAACCTCATTAATGAATGATAGTACTTATGCTTATGATATAAGTAAAAATCTTATTGATATGGCAGAGGTTATCTTTGTTG
Organism: Arcobacteraceae bacterium; assembly: GCA_965140475.1. GTDB lineage: Bacteria > Campylobacterota > Campylobacteria > Campylobacterales > Arcobacteraceae > JAIOSF01. The sequence goes on along the minus strand of OZ223242.1, from coordinate 326,314 downwards.
ATACTAATTTAGCAAATAATATATTAGTAGATGATGAAGATATAGATGATTTACTCAATAATAACTAAAAGGAAAATTGAATGGGAATAAAAAAATTTATCAAATCTGTAAAAGATGCTTTTGACATAAAACTCTCTAAAAAAGAGTCTAAAAGAGGAAAAATAAAAGAGTTAATCAAAGAACTAAGAACAAAAAGAAAAGAGATAAAAGAGAAGATTCAAGATAAAAAATTTAAAAATAAACTAGAAGATTTAGAAGAGGATTATGCAATTATAAAACTTCAAATTAAAAAAAGTAAAAAGATTCTTCGGAATTTAAATAATGACTAAATTTCTATTATTATTTTTTATTATGGTACAAACTGCTTTTTGTGTTGACTATAGTGAGATGAGTACACAAGAGTTATTAGCTATTATGGGGTATGTAAAGCCTCAAAATCAAAGTAAATTTATACAAGAGTTAGAAAATCGTAAAAAAAGTATGACAAAAAAACAGTTAGAAAGTTATAATAAAAACAAACATAAAATAGATAAAAAATAGCTATGAAAAACAAAATACTCCTTTTAGAAGATGATATGAGTTTAAGTCAAACTTTAGAAGACTTTCTAGAAGATAATAATTTTGAAGTTGTATGTGCCTATGATGGTAGGGAAGCTAATGAGATTATCTATGAACAAAACTTTGATCTGTTTTTACTGGATGTAAATGTACCCTACATCGATGGTTTTTCCCTATTAAAAGAGCAAAGAGAAAACAATATCACAACTCCAGCAATCTACATAACCTCTTTAAACTCAATTGATTCATTAGAGCAAGGATACAAAAGTGGTGGTGATGACTATATACGAAAACCTTTTGAACTCAAAGAGTTACTGTTTCGAATTGAAACTATTTTAAAAAGGGGATATTTTCATAACACTTCACAGCAAATTGAGATAGATAAAGATATATTTTTTGATATAGATACAGATTTACTTCTTGTAAAAGAGGAAAAAATTCAACTCAATACAAAAGAGATAAAACTTTTAAAACTTTTTTTACAAAATAGAGATGTACCATTGTCACATGAAAAAATATATGATACACTTTGGGAATATGATGAAACTCCAAGTGAGACATCTTTGAGAACATATATAAAAGTTTTAAGAAAATATATAGGAAAAGAAAAAATTGTTAGTATTAAAAAGCTTGGATATAGATTTAATTAAAAAAGAAAAAAAAACACTTTTTAGTTTTTTGGCTCTTTACTCTTTTTTAACAATTATCATCATAAGTACCATATCATTTTTATATTATAACTTTCAAAAAGATTTAATGCTTCAAGAAAAACGAGTTCTCTTAGAAGAGTATTCAAATGACCTCATTACAATTATAAAATATATGCACCTTAACTTTGAAACATATAAAAACTACCCAAGAGATGGAAGATTTGAGTCTGCAATATATGATAGTGACAAAACACAAATTTTTTCAACTTTACAATCAAAGCAAATACAATTTGAGAAATCAATCTATTTGGTTGAAAATAAAATTCATTTTATAAACCAACCTGAGTCTTATTACCTAGGGGCAAAATATATTATTATTGAGGTTACTGATAATAAATTATGGCTTGGAAAAATAAAACACGATATTCTTTTGTATGGTAGTTTAGCTTTTATATTTATGACTTTTATTGGATATTTTTTATTACAGCTTTTTTTAAAACCTCTTAGAGATGCTCTTCATTTGCTTGATAGATTTATAAAAGACACAACCCATGAGCTGAACACCCCTGTAAGTACAATTGTTACAAATATAGAAATGATAGATAAAACTACCCTTGATGATAAACTTTTAAAAAAAATCAATCGTATTGATATAGGGGCAAAAACCATCTCAAATATCTATCAAGATTTAACCTATCTAACTTTAAACAATAAAATCATCTCACAAAATGAATACCTCAATATAAGTGAAATAATTAACCAAAGGGTAGAATATTTTAAAACCCTCTCAAACATAAAAAAAATAAAAATCACCACAACTCTCCAAGATAATATCACACTCTATATTGATAAAATTAAATTTTCCAAACTGATTGATAATCTTCTTTCTAATGCTATTAAATACAATCTTATCAATGGAACAATTAATGTCACCCTTGTACAAAACACCCTTACTATTACCAATACAGGAAGAGGGATAAAAAAAGAACAAATAGAAAAGATGTTTGATAGATATAGTAGATTTGATAAAAGTGTTGGTGGATTTGGGATAGGGTTGAGTATAGTATCGATGATTGCAAAAGAGTATAATCTCAATATCACTATCACATCAGAAGAAAACGAGGAAACAAAGGTAACAATACAATGGTAAAAATATTCATATCTATTATTCTTTTTGTCACTATATCTTCAGCAGATATCTATCAAACAAACTGTACCTCTTGTCATCAAAAAATTGATGTAACATTAGAAAAACTATTTTTTAGATATCTTTTAAAATATAGTAGTGAAAAAAATGTAAAAAATTCTCTTAGAGAATATTTACAAAATCCAACTGTTGATACAACTGTGATGCCAGAAGCTTTTGTAAAAAGGTATGGTATCAAGAAAAAAACAACTCTTACAGATGAAGAACTAAGAAAAGCTATAGATATCTATTGGGAAAAATACAAAGTGTTTGGGAAACTCAAATAAATTTCAAAATTTTTTAACTAATTCACAATCAGTTCACAATTTTATTCTAAACTTCCTATTATAAAAACAAAAGGAGTTCAAAATGAAAAAGATAATTGCAACAGTAGCACTTATAGCTACAACAAGTTTATTCGCAAATGGTGGAGATGTTCTTTATAAAAAATGTGCAGGATGTCATGGTGCAAAAGCTGAAAAAGCAGCTTTAGGTAAATCAAAAATTGTAGCTGATATGTCAAAAGATGATATTGTAAAAGCACTACAAGGATATAAAGCAGGAACTTATGGAGGGGCAATGAAAGGAATCATGAAAGGTCAAGTTGCTAGCTTAGAGGATAAAGATTTTGAAGCTTTAGCTGAACATATAATAACCAACAAATAATAAAAGAACCTGTGGAAAAACTCCACAGGTGTTTGTTTTTTATACATTTAAATAGATTTCTAAAAACCTCTAGTTCGTTCCTATCTTTTTTTCATCTTTTAATGCTATTTTTTATATAATATCTAAATATTCAAGAAGAGGAACATTTATGAACAACGAACTTTTAGTAGAGTTATTTAGATTTAATCATAAGACTGATTATTTACCATACTACAAAAAATATGAAGCTACTTACGGTACTAATGACACAATTTTAGATTTACTCAACAATCTTTATAAAAATGAAACATTTAGTTTTAATAAAGTTGAAGAATTTGGAATTAAAATTAACAATATATTTGTAAGAACTACTGATTTAGTAGAAGATATAGTAAACGCTACATCAAATGAGTTTAGAATAGAACCAGTAAGCAGCTATAGAGCCATAGATGATTTAACAATCAATAATGATGATTTTTTTGAAAAACTTGCTATTTTTGATAAATATTTATCTAATGCACAAAAAGAGAACTATGCTCAAAATTTACAATTTGAATATTATTCTTCAAATACACTGAATGTAAATAAAGAGTATATTGGAGATCATAGTATTTTAATAGCTAGTGATATTATAAAAACTAATCCTGAATTAAAGAATGAAATCATTCAATTAATTAGTGATGAAAATAATGGTGTTTGGTACAATACTTCAAAAGACAACAGAATTCTAAATATCAATACAGAATATAAGAATCAAATAAATACATTATTACAAGAAGTAACAAACAAACAAACTACTAGCCAGATAGAGGAAGAGATAACTGTTGATACAATCGTACAAAAATTTACAGATTTTAATATTGCAGTATATGATATAACAGACACTCAATTTTTAGAAAAATCTGTACTAAATAGTGATGCAAAATATATTCATATAGATTCAAAAAATGACGATTTAGCACTTCATAGTCAAAGTGTTAATAAAACATTCTCATACAAGATTGCTGGAAATATTTTATTAGAAGCAAAAGATAATAATGCCGACTTTATTGTAGTTAAAAGTCAAGATGCTTTTAAACTTTTTGATAATAAACAAAAAGAGATTGAAAAAGTTGTAGGAAGAGAGATACAACTTCCAATTATAACAATAAAACAATTCAACCATATAGTAAATGGTGAAAAAAATCCAGTAACACTTGGATTGAAAAATCATAAAGTAAGCGTGCCATTTTTACAATAACCCCTCAAGTGAAAAGTAAAATTACTTTTCACTGCTTCAATTTGTAACAGAGTATTAAGCTCTTTTTACCCACATACTAATTATTTAATAAACTTATATATAAAACTTCTGTAGAATAAATACAAATTAATTTTAATCCAAAACAATTAGAAGGAACAAATATGAGTATTCCAATTCATAAATACGATGTTGTTATTGTTGGTGCTGGACTTGCTGGATGTGCTGCTGCTAGAGAAGCTGCTCACGCTGGTTTAAGTGTATGTGTACTAACAAAACTTCATCCACTAAGAAGCCATTCAGGGGCAGCTCAAGGTGGTATAAATGCTGCTTTAAGTGAAGAAGACACTGTTGAGCTTCATGAGTTTGACACAGTAAAAGGAAGTGATTACTTAGGTGATCAAGACGCTATAAAACTAATGTGTGAAAAAGCTCCTGAAACAATTAGATGGGCTGAAAGAATGGGTGCAGTATTTTCTAGAAATGATGAGGGTAAAATTGCTCAAAGACCATTTGGTGGTCAAAGTAAACCAAGAGCCTGTTATGCAAAAGATAGAACAGGTCTTACACTTCTTCAAACAATATATGAACAAGCGCATAGAGATGGTGTTGATTTTAAAGATGAATATTATGTATCTGATTTAATTTATGAAAATGGAAAAGTAAATGGTGTATTTGCTTTTGATTTAGTTGATAGTAAACCTATGATATTTAATGCTCGTGCTGTTATGTTTGCAACTGGTGGATACGGGAGAGCCTTTAGAATCAACTCAAATGCTCATGCAAATACAGGTGATGCACTTTCGATTGTTGCTAGACATGGTCTTCCGCTAGAAGATATGGAATTTGTACAGTTTCACCCAACTGGAATTGCAGGAAGTGGTGTACTTATCTCTGAAGCTGCAAGAGGTGAAGGTGGTATTCTTTACAACTCTAAAGGTGAAAGATTTATGGAGAAATATGCTCCAAATAAACTAGAACTAGCTTCTAGAGATGTTGTTTCAAGAGCTATTACAAAAGAGATTTTAGAAGGTAGAGGTTGTGGTGAGAATAAAGACCATGTTCTTATTGACTTAACACATCTTGGTGAAGAGATTATTATGACTAGACTTCCTGAGCTTAGAGATTTAGCTATCACATTCTTAGGTCAAGATATGATTAAAGAACCTATTAGCATTGCAGCAACTGCACACTACTCTATGGGTGGGATTCCTGTAAATAAACATGGTCATGTAAGAAAAAACACAAAAGAGTTTGTAGAAGGTTTTTATGCAGCTGGTGAGTGTAGTTGTGTAAGTGTTCATGGAGCAAATAGACTTGGTGCAAATTCTGTACTTGAAGCTTTATTTTTTGGAAGACATGTGGGACAAACAATTGTTGAGGATGTAAAAAGAGGTATCGTTTTTAAAGATGCAAAAGTTACAGATGCAACACCTGCATTAGAGAGAATTGAATCTATTAGAACATCAAGTGGAAATGAAAAAGTACCTTTATTACGAGAAGAGTTACAACAAGGTATGACAGATAATGCTGGTGTATTTAGAACAGAAAAATCACTTTTAGTACAACAAGAAAATATTAAAAAACTTAAAGAACGATTTAAAAATGTAAGAATAGATGACAAGTCTAAAATCTACAATACTGATCTTCAAGAGGCTATTGAATTTAGTCATATGTTAGATTATAGTTCATTTATAGTTGATGGAGCAATCCATAGAAAAGAGAGTCGTGGTGCTCATTATAGAGAAGAGTATCAAACAAGAGATGATGAGAACTTCTTAAAACACACTATGGCGTATATGGATAAAGATGGAAATATAAAAACAGAATATATGGATGTAGTAATGGGTTACTTTGAGCCACAAGAACGAACATACTAGGAGATAATGATGAGTCACAAACATGGAACAAAAAAATTAACTTTTAAAGTTTTTAGATTTAATAAAGATACAGACTATCTCCCTCATTACGATACAGTTGAGATGGATGTAAATCAAGATGAACTTGTACTTGATGTAATGAACAGAATCAAATGGGAACATGACGGAAGCTTTTCATATAGAAGAAGTTGTAGACATGGTATTTGTGGAAGTTGTGCAATTAAAGTAAACCAAAAACCAACTCTTGCATGTAAAGACAATGTATTTGAACTTGTAGAGATATTTGGAGAAGAGTTAACAATCGAACCACAAGACATCAAAAGAGCCTATAAAGATATGGTTATAGATAAAGAAAACTTCTGGCAAAAATATGATGCAGTAAAACCTTTTGTTGTAACAGATATTGATGAATTTCCAACACAAGAAAATATCGTATCACAAGAGGAAGCTGAACTTATTGATGAAGCTGATTATTGTATTGCATGTGGTAACTGTTTTTACTCTTGTCCTGCAGTTGAAGTAAATAGTGAATATCTTGGACCAATGGCACTTACAAAAGCTTGGAGATTTAATGCGGATGTAAGAGATAATGCACAACATGAGAGATTAGATACACTTCAAAAACTAGGGAGTGGTATTTGGGATTGTGTAAAATGTAATGAGTGTGCTGAAGCTTGTCCAAAAGAGTTAGACCCAATTGGAAAAATTACAAAACTACACTTGCAAACATTCCAAGAAGAAAAATCGCTTAATAATGTAGCAGTAAGACACGCTGTTGGATTTAAATGGTCTATTAAAAAACATGGTATATTAGATGAAGGTGAACTTGTAAGATACTCTGAGGGTAACTTTGGTGTAATAAAACATATCCCAGAAGCAATACCTATGTTTATACGAGGTAAATTAGTAATGCCATGGAATATGCCAAAATCTAAAAACTTAGATGAAATTAAAAAACTTGTTGATATAGCTTCAACAGTGAAATATTAGAAGTAGGAGTAAAATATGGAAAAATTAAAATATGCTTTATACACAGGTTGTACAGCAAGAGAATCAACTCCTGAGCTTTTAAAATCAACAATGGCAATTGCTGATAAACTAGGAATCGAATTGGTATTACTTGATGAAGCAAGTTGTTGTGGAGCAAGCCATTTACAAGATTTTGATGATATGCTTTCACTTACATTAAATGCTAGAAATCTTTGTTATGCAGAAAAGTTAGGACTTACTATGGTAACTATTTGTAATACTTGTCAACTTAATACTGCTTTAACAAAAGATAGACTTGATAATGACCCAGAACTCAAAGCAAAAGTAAATGAAAAACTAGCAGAAATAGGACTGGAATATAAAGGGACAAGTGAAGTAAAACACTTCTTATATGCTCTTCAAGATGATTATGGATATGATCAAATTGCAACTAAGGTTACAAACCCAATTGCTGATATTAATGTAGCTTCATTTTACGGTTGTCACAATATTAGACCAAGCCATTTACAAAATAAAACAAATGGTGGGGAAAATGCCTACAAACCAACTTCACTAGATAACCTAGTAGTTGCACTTGGTGGGAATGCTGTTGAGTACGAATCTAAAAACAAATGTTGTGGGTTTCATGTGGAGTTACAAAATCCAAAAACTGCAAATAGATTGAGTGGAACAGCTATGCTTGATGCAATTGATAATAATGCAGATATGATGGTAACACCTTGTCCACTGTGTCATTTAAGAATGGATGTTCAACAACATGGTATAAGTAAAGAGATGGGAAGACCTGTAGATATTGCTATACTTCATTTACCTCAAATGATTGGGATTGCTCTTGGGATTGCTCCAAAAGATTTAGGATTAAATCACAATGTTAATCAAACAGGACTGAATGTAAAATAGGTTTATTGTAAAATATCTATACTTTGCATGGAATCTATTTTTCCTTTAGCAATATCATAAGTTTGTATATCAAAAGAGATCTCCTTTTTTGATATACAACTTTGAATCACTTCTCTATCAATATTCAACTCTACATCACTTAATATTATAAAATCATCACCAAAAACTCTAAATATATTATATTCACTAAAAATATCTTGTAATTTTTGATAAAAATCTTTTAAGAACTCACTTCCTTGTTCCCAACCATAAGTTATATTTATTTGATTTAGATTATGTATAGATATTATATAAAGATATTGATATTTTTTATCATAACTATTTTGTCTTAAGAGTAAATCTAAATAGTTACTGTTATAACTTTGAGTAGTCTGATCTTTATAAAAATAAGAAAATCTTTCTTTTTCTATCTGTGTAGTTGGAAGTTGAGAGATACCATTATCAATTATTATATCTTTTAGTACCGCTATTGCACTTTTTGTAACATCATCTCTATAATGTTTTCCTGAAAGACTTTTCAACTCATTAAGTGCCTCAGGAATACTCTTTCGTGCTTTATAAATTCTACTTGTTGTCATAGCATCAAATGCATCAGATATTGCCATAATTTGAGATTCTAATGCAATCTGATCACCTTTTAAACCTTTTGGGTATCCAGTTCCATCTAACCTTTCATGGTGTCCATCAATAAATTTTGCCAGCTCTTTAAACATAGGTACCTTAGAAAGCATTTTCACTCCTAAGGTGACATGTTCTTGTATAAGTGTATATTCTAAATCAGTTAAACTTCCTGGCTTTAATAAGACATTATCAGGTATAGCGATTTTACCTATATCATGAAGAATTCCAGCCTCATAAATATTTTCACAAGTTTCTTCATCTAAATTTAAATTTTGAGCAATCAATTTAGAATATTTAGCAACTCGTAATGAATGCCCACCTGTATAGGTATCTCTATCTTCCACCATTTTTACTAAAGCATATAAGGTGTTTTTATAGTTATAAATTTTTTGTTTTTGTAGCTCTTTCACATCTTCTGTTTTAGTTTCAACAAGCTGTTCTAAAAGAGATTTATATTCTATACTCTCTTTAAATTGTTTAATTTTAAATGTGGTTTTATAAAGTTCTGTATTTAGCTGATTATATTCAATAGGCTTTAAAATATATCCATCAATTCCAATTTTTATAGATTCTATAAAGTTCTGTGTATCTGAATATGCAGAAACAATCAGTATATTTTGATTTTCATTTATTTTTTTTATCTCTTTTGCCATCTCTAGTCCACTAAGGAGTGGCATATTTATATCTGTAATAATCAAATCATACTGAAACTTTCTAAAATATTCTAGTCCCTCTTTCCCATTACTTGCAACATCTACTATTTTAAAAAATTTGCTTAGATAACTAGAAACACCATCTCTTAGTTTCTCCTCATCCTCTACATAAAGAACGCTTAGCTCTTGAGCTATATCTTTTAATTGAGCGATATCACTATTCATCAATACTAACTTTTATTAAGTTGTTTAAACTCTACTACTAAATCTAATCTTCTATGTTCAATATAAGATTCTAAAATAGTTTTTTCACTATTATCTAACTCAAATAAAACCATAAGTACTTTTTGTTTTGTATTATTTGTATCAATAATATATACTTCCCCTTGAGTAACTATTTTTATTGGTTTTAAAGTATGTCTATCTTCTGTTCTTTTTATTTCAAACTCTAAGTTAAGTTGATCTCCCTCACTAAATGTTAATTGATCATTGTCTATAACTAATGATATAAAATCTGTTGATAGATGTTTCACTTTTGTCTCTAAAATCTCTTCTTTGTATTGTGTCACAACAGAAAAACTTTTCCCTGGTTCTACACTTATTTGTCTTCGTTTCATTGTTGCTAAATTTAGGTATCTTAAATCACAAAGTTTTAGCGTACCGTTATGTCCGTTTATTATTTCTAATTTTGCTTCTATGGACTTATCAAATAATTCCGAATCTAAAACTGTCTTCCCCTCATATTTAATTGCCATACCTTGAAAAAAAGGAACTTCAACTGTAATTGAATTTGTATCAATAGCTTTAATAATTCCTTTATTTAAAATAGGAACACCTTTATAGTGATTAATAAATTCAATCTGATTATGACTTTTGTATACAATATTCAATTTTTTAAACATCTCATCATTTGGATCTGTATCCACTTTATTTGTAGAAATAGTATTAGTTGGTTCTTGAGCTGCTTTTGTTGCAACTTTTAACAATACCTCTTGAAAAAGGTTACTATCCACAGGCTTTGGTACAAAATCTACAACACCCAAATGAATTGATTCTAGTAAATTTTCTGTATCTGAGTACGCTGAAACTACTATTATATTGATATTTTGGTCTATCTGTTTTAGGTTTTTTATCATCTCATGACCACTCATAACTGGCATATTTAAATCTGTAATAACAATATCAGGTTTATTTTGCTTATAACTTTCTAAACCCTCTTTTCCATTCTGAGCTTGATATACTTCTTTAAAAAGATGACTTAAAAAAGTACTCATTCTTTTTAATAGAATAGCACTATCTTCCACATACAATACTGTTAAATTTTGTGTTATACTCTTAAGTTTTACTAAATCACTCATACTACTACCTCATTTATTTTCATTAAAATATCTTTCATATCATTATAAGACAACGGTTTTTTAACAAATATATCATTATTTGATTTTTCTTCAAATTCTACGCCTCTTGATGCTGATATAAAAATAATAAAAATATTTGGTTTAATTTTTTTAATCTCTTCTACCATTATAGTACCAGTCATTTTTGGCATCAAAATATCAGATATAACCACTTGAATATCTTGATTTTCTTTAAAAGCTTGAAGTCCCTCTTCCCCATTTGAACATATTATTACATTATCAAAAAACTTTTTTAAAAAAGAACCTGTACCATTTCTAATATCTTCCTCATCATCAACAAACAATATTTTAATATCTTTTAGTGTATCTTTTAGTGTTTTTATATCTTCCATCTATTTATCCTCAATATTTTTGTTGGCCTTTTTAAAAGGCAACTCTATAATAAAACATGCACCCTCATGTGTATTAACAACTCTTAAAGTTCCACTTAAGTGTTTTTCAATAATTGTTTTACTCATATATAATCCAAGTCCTGTACCAGTTTTTGCATCTTTAGTACTAAAATATGGTTCGAAAATTTTATCAATAATAGAATCTGGTATTCCTCCAGCATTATCACATATCTTTATTATTATTGTATCTTCTGTATCTTCTAGTTCTATTAAAATCTCTTTAGTTTGAACATTTTTTTCAATTAAAACCTCTTTTGCATTATTTAAGATATTTATGAAAACTTGCATAAGTTCTCTTGAATAAGTGTCAATCTCTTGTTTACTACTAAAAATTTTACGCACCGCCACATTATTGTTTTCTAATGATTTTCCAACTACACTAAAGGCTTTTTTAATTACCTCTTCTACAAGGACCATTTCTGATTCTTTCACTGGCTTGAAAAACTCTTTAAAGTCATCAATAGTTTTTGACAACTCATTTGTTTGTTCAATTATCTCTACAGATATCTCTTTTAGACTTTCTTGCTCTACCATATCTAGTTCAATATCAGCTAAAATATTGTTTGCATCCATAGATATTACAGCAAGTGGTTGTCTCCATTGATGTGCTATCATACTTATCATCTCACCCATTGCTGCACTTCGTGATTGAGTCATCATAACTTTGTCTTTTTCTTTAATTTCCTCTTCTAATTCTTTGATTTTTGTTATATCTGTATGGGAACCAATCATCCGTACTGCAACTCCATTTTCATCAAATATCGTTTGTCCCCTATCAAGTATCCAAACCCAATGTCCATCTTTATGTCTAAGTCTATGTATATTTTCATAAAACTCTGTTTCTCCAGCCTGACTTGATTGAATATCTTTTATTGCTTGTGCTTTATCTTCTGGATGAACATTCTCTTCCCAAGTAGCCAAATCATTTTTCAACTCATCATCCTCATACCCTAATTGTTTTTTCCACTGAGGAGTAAAATAGAGTTCATTTGTTTGTAAATTCCAATCCCATATACCATCTTGTGCACCATTTATAGCAAATTCATATCTATTTTTAATTGTTTCTATCTCTGTTATATCTGAAAATGTAACTAAGTATCTTCTATCATTGTTAATTGTAACTTTTGATACAATTACACTAAAAATATACTCTTGAGAATCTTTTTGAAAAATAACTTTATGCATTTGATTAGGGTTTTCCACCACATATTTAAACCAATCTTTACCATCTATTATTCTATCTAAATAACCAGTTCTTTTAACAAAAAGTTCACCAATTGATTTATATTGTTGTTTAAAAGAATCTAAACTTTTATACTCCATAAATTCTAAGAAACCTCTATTTGCTGTAAAAATCTCCCCTTTAAATATTGTAAAAATGAGATTTTCTGAACCATTCTCTACTGCTTTTAAATAAGATTCATTCTCTTTAGTAGTATTTATAATATCCTGATAAAACCTATTTAGTTGGCTTGAAAATTTCATAATAGAACCACTCACCAAAATAAAAACAATAATAATAAACAAAACAACTATTGCAATAAGCTGCCATCTAATAGTATTGTGACTATTTATCCTATCAGTAATATCTTCAAAGAAAAGATATTTTCCTAATGTACGATTATCATAGTCTTTTAAATTTTCATAATGGATAAAATATATTCTATCATTTAAAGTGATTTGTATAGAGTCTTCAAATGAATAACCTTTAGGTAAAGCATTAAGCAACTCTTTTGTTTTTTCACTTATTTGTGTTTGTAATCTATAGTTTCCTATTTTAAAATCAATATTTGTAGAAAAAAGTTTTAAATGTTGATCTTCTAAAAACAACATACCTTGTTCACTTAATAACTCTGATATCTGATTAATAAAATAATTTGGATTTATACCAATACCTATGGAACCTAAAAACTCTTTCCCATTATATAAAGGCATAAGTATTCTAAATGCTGTAGCATGAAGTCCTGTTTCATAGCCTATTAGAGTAGTTTTATTTTTCATAATCTCTTGTACCATAGGTCTTAATTGCATAATATTATCACCATAATGATCTTTTGCATGAACCCTTAAAAATGATTTTCCATCTTTTGTAATAATATGTAAAGTTGTAAAATATTGATTTTCTTTTTTTATAAAATCGAATTTTGGCTTTAATACTTTATATAAACCTTCTCTATCAAAATTAGCAACATACTTCGATACATCTTCCATAATCAAAAGTCGTATTAATAGATTTCTATATTGATTTATATTGTGATTCAATGTATGTTTTATTGTTTTATGAATATGTTTTTGTGATGTGGAATTATATTGTTCAAAACTTTTATTTTGTGCTAAATACACAATATAGATTAATATAACTAAAAGTATTGAAAAAACAATAAATAATCTTTTAAATATATCAGATCGTAATTGAGTTGTTGTTAAATTACCATGCATAAATCAATCCTTATAATATAAGTTATTGTATCAAAAACATTATAGAATAAAAATAAAATTACTATTAACTTAAACTTATCTATTAAGACAATTTTTATCTTATATATTAAATATTTTTATTGTATACTTTTCCAAATTTAAACAACAAAGGAATTTAATATGCCAAAGATTAATAAGTATGTAGATATTGACCAAGTAGAGAGAGAAGCAAAAAAAGATTTAATAGATCGACATAGTCCGTTTATTCACTGTGCAGATACTGCAACTGCAGGTGAGCCATTTGAAGTAACTGTAAAAATGGGTAACGAATATACTCATCCAGATGATTTTGATCACTATATTGAATCAATTACACTTTTTAATGGTGAAACAATGTTAGCAAAAGCGTCATATGTACCAGGAACTTTAGGAAATACAAAAGCACATAACACTACAACATTTACAATTATCCCAACAGGAAAAAAACTAAATCTTGTAGCTCATGGGTACTGTACAAAACATGGTATCTGGGAAGGTACACCAGTTGAAGTAACTGTTAACTAATTACTTAATTATTAAATACTATCGAAAAGAAAAGGCAAGAGTTTTTTAACTTTTGCCTTTTTTATTAGTTGAAGTAAACATATTAGAAAATAAGATTGTTATAGTATAATCAAAATAAAATAAATTAGGTTTGTGAAACAATGCACTTTTTAGGATTAGATTACATCATATCATCAATAGTTTGGCTAACTATAATATTTGCTCTAGTTTTCACATTTAGAAAACATATAGCTAAATTATTTTATCCTAAAACATCACTTGATCTTTTTATAAGTAAACTAAAACACTATCTTCAAGAAACGTATCCAAAAATAAAATTTGATTTAGAGATTATTGAAACTAGTAAAATTGAAAAAAATCCTGATTTAAGAAAATATCTTATTGTTGGTAATATTCTTGATCAATACAAAAAGCTCACCCTTGATCCAAATAAATTTCCTCAATCAACACCAACATCTCTTAGATGGGATGGTTATGTATTTAACTGTGAACCCAACAAAGATAAACTGCCGCCAGATTGGGCAAAAAGAAAAAATGCTTTAATAATAAGAGACCATAAACGATGCTTACGATGTAGTAAAATTGTAACTTTAAATACAATTGAGATTCACCTAATTCGTCCTATTAAAGATGGTGGAAAATATTATCTAGAAAACCTCATATCTGTTTGTAAAGATTGTGAAAAAGTTTTAAGCAATGATCCTAAAAAGATGGCAAACTTAAATATCAAAGATGATCTTGATAGTATTGTTGAAAAAACTTAAAATAGTAATATAAAATATAGCATAACCACATTTTTATCAAATTTTAGATAACATCCCTTTATTAATTGAAAAAAGGAAATAGTAATATGACTATACTAGATGGTAAAAAATTATCAGATAAAATTAGGTCAGAAGTAAAAAACGATGTTCAAACTCTTCAACAAAAAGGTATCACACCTGGACTTGCTGTTGTTCTTGTAGGAAGTGACCCTGCTAGTGCTGCTTATGTAAATATGAAAAGTAAAGCATGTAAAGAAGCAGGAATTTACTCTATAGCTCATGAGATGCCTGATACTATCTCACAAGAAAATATTTTAGAAATTATCCACATGATGAATAAAAACCCAAATATTGATGGTATTTTGGTACAACTACCACTACCAAAACATGTAGATACTACTGCTATTTTAGAAGCTATAATTCCAGAAAAAGATGTAGATGGTTTTCATCCATATAATGTGGGAAGAGTAGTTGCTGGACTTGATGGATTTATCCCAGCAACCCCTTATGGTGTCATGGAACTTTTAAAAGAATATGATATTGATCCTCAAGGAAAAAATGTCTGTGTTGTAGGTGCAAGTAATATCGTAGGAAAACCTATGGCTACATTACTTTTAAATGCAAATGCTACAGTTGATATCTGTCATATATACACAAAAGATTTAAAAGCACATACATTAAATGCAGATATTATTTGTGTTGGTGTGGGTGTAGTAAATTTAATAAAAGAAGATATGGTAAAAGATGATGCAATTATCATTGATATTGGTATCAATAGACTTGAAAGTGGGAAACTAGTTGGGGATGTAGATTATCAAAATGTTTCTCCTAAATGTTCTTATATCACACCAGTTCCAGGTGGAGTTGGACCTATGACAATTGCAATGCTTCTTAAAAATACAATTAAATCAGCGCAAATGAGAAAGCAGGAAACAAAATAGATGGAAAAATTAAAAAAAATATATCACTGGAGTGGTTCTTGGACTGGTACAGTTGTAATAGTTTTAGGAATTATCTTTTTTATAGCACAAGCGTTTGTGATACCAAGTGGCAGTATGAAAAACTCACTCCTAATAGGAGATATGCTTTTTGTTAAAAAATTTACTTACGGTATTCCAACACCAACAGTTCCTTGGCTTGAACTTCAAGTCTTACCTGATTTTAATGATAATGGTCACTTAATAGAGGGAGATAAACCTCAAAGAGGTGATATCGTTGTATTTAGATATCCACATAATCCAAAAATTCATTATGTAAAAAGATGTGTAGCTACTGGTGGAGATATATTATTTTTACAAAATAAAAAACTGTACCTTCATCCAAGTCAAGGGAATGACTTTGTAAAAGAGAACTATAAAGAGCAAAAAACGGTAGAGATAAATGGGATGCTTTTTGTAGAAGACCCTTATCGAAAAGATCATCCAGGTATCCATAATGACCCTAGTATTACAAAAAATGGGATGCAACCATCACAACTTTTTAATATGATGCCAGTAAAAGTTCCAGAAGGTGAATTTTTTATGATGGGTGATAATCGTGACCATAGTAACGATAGTAGATTTTGGGGAACAGTACAATACAGATATATTGTAGGAACTCCTTGGTTTGTATACTTTAGTTGGGATGAAGATAAAAATATCAGATGGGATAGAGTTTTCCAAACTCCAAGTCAACTTGAAAGTTCAAAATATATAACAAACGAAATAAAACATCAAGAGGGGATATACTAAAATGAAATATTTTATAGGTGCAGATCATGCAGGAGTTGATTTTAAAGCCTTTGTAAAAGAATTATTTGAGGCAAGAGGCCATGAAGTAATAGATATGGGACCTCAAACAAAAGATAGAGTTGATTATCCAGATTTCGCTGCAAAAGTGTGTGAACAAGTAATAGCCAATGAAGGAAGCAAAGGTATTTTAATCTGTGGGAGTGGTATAGGTATGTCTATGGCTGCAAACAAATTTGATGGTATTCGAGCAGCTCTATGTCACAATGAATATAGTGCAAAAATGGCAAGAGAGCACAACGATGCAAATGTACTTTGTTTAGGAGAGAGAGTAAGTGGAGCTGGTATGGTTGAAGCTATAGTTGATGCATGGAATTCAAACTCATTTGAGGGTGGAAGACACGCTGGACGAGTTGATAAAATCAATGCCTTAGCAAAAATGGGAAGCTGTAGAGTATAATGACTAGACAACCACCTCATGAAGATTGGGTAGTATATCTTGTAGTTTTAAGTGTTGTCGCTGCTATGATGCTAGGAAAATATCTTATTGGAAAAGGTGATGAACCTATCCAAGATGTTATTAAAGAAGATATTGATGAATTAGAACACATTATTGAAGATATCGAGGAAAAAATCAAATGATAAATCCAAAAATTGTAGATTATATATTTAGTTCTGCATCAATTCAAAGATGGAATGACTATCCCCGAATGATAGATTTAGTTGAACTAGATAAACAAGCACACAAATTTATTATCGCTTTTTTTATAGCAAAACTTGAAGATGATATAAACTTTACACACCTAATAGAAGCAGGTATTTTTGAGTTTTTAAGACGAGTAGTTGTAACAGATATACGCCCAGATGTATTTAGAAAAGCTTTACAAAAAAAAGGTAATGAGATAAATCATTGGGTGATTGGAAAACTAGAAGATAGTCTTCAAGATATAGACAAAGGACTTTTTTTACAAAAATTCAAAGAGTATTTAGCTGATGAGAATATGTATAAAAAAGAGAGATTTGTACTTAAAGCCGCTTCGTATCTTGCTACAAAATGGGAATTTGGTATCGTATATCAAACAAGCCAATTTCTCAATGATATAGAAGAGGTAAAAAAAGAGGTTGATGCAGAGATAGAAGATTATTATGAACTTATAGGGGTTCGTAAAATTGCATTAAATCAAAAATTAGCAAAAATAGTAGATTTAAGTGGTAGACTTCGATTTCAAAAAAGATGGGCACAAACACCAAGAATACCTGAAACTTCAGTATTAGGTCATATGTTAACTGTCGCAATTTTTGGATATTTTTACTCACTTAAAATCAATGCTTGTGATAAAAGAATTCAAAATAATTTTTTTGTAGCACTTTTTCACGACCTCCCTGAAGCTCTGACTCGAGATATTATAAGTCCAGTAAAATATAGTGTCGATGAGTTAGCAGATATCATAGCAGAATATGAAGTGAGTCAAATTGAAGATAAAATTATGCCTTATGTTCCTATGAATTTAAAAAAAGAGTTTTCATATATTTTAGGTCTAGATAAAAATAATATCAAAGATGAATTTGAAAATAAAATTATTCAAAATGAGACAATCACAACAGTTGCAGATATGTCTCAATATAATCTTGATAAATACAATCCTATAGATGGAAAAGCATTAAAACAATGTGATAAACTTTCTGCATTTATCGAAGCTAGTTTATCTATATCCCATGGGATTAAATCAAAAGAGTTAATCAGTGGGAAAAAACAGATTATGGCATCTTTACAAGAGGTACAAGGTGTAGACTTCAAAGCAATAGCAACTTGCATTGATGAAGAGTTTTGTACAACTGGAAAAACCCAAACAACAATGGAGTTATAAGATGGAATTTGTCGTAATATTTTTAGCAACACTTGTAGTAGCCTATATAGTTTTAAGAAAAACAAATCACAAAATCAAACAAACAGCTGTTAAGAAAAATGAGATAATAGAACAGTATGAATCAGAATTAAAATCAATCATTGAACAATACAAAGAAGATAAAATCACACAACTAGAACAAAAAAAACGATTTTTAAAACAGTGCAATGATGAGCTTTCTAGAAATATATTTTTTACCAATGAAGAATCATCAATAATCATCAAAAGGTTAGCTGAAATTTGAAAGAAGTTTTCTTTGTAACAGCTACTAACACAGATGTGGGTAAAAGTTATGCATCTAAAATCTTCCTTGAAAAATTTGCAAAAGAAAATAAAAAAGTTGGCTATTTTAAACCTATTGAAACAGGTGTAGATACTCTCCCACAAGATGGATTAAAATTATTAAAAATAGTACAAAACCTCAATCCATATTTCACGGTAGACCTTAGGGAAGTTGTACCTTATCAATTTAAACTACCAGCTGCCCCATTTGTTGCTAAAGGTGATACAAAAATAGATATACAATATTTACTACAAAAAGCAAAAAATCTTTTAAATTATTGTGATGTTTTAATTGTTGAGGGTGCTGGAGGGCTGATGGTACCAATTGAGCAAAACTATTTTATGATCGATCTGATTCAAGAGTTTCAAAAACAATTAAATGCAAAAACAATCCTTATATCTCCTAGTAATCTAGGGAGTATTAACGATACAATGCTTTCACAAACTCTATTGAAAAACTATAATATAAATTATGAGTGGTATATTAATCTTTATAAAGACAAAGAGAGCTTTGAAACTGTAACTTTGCCTTTTTATAAAGAGTACTTCAATCAAATAAATTATTTGTAATTTTAGTTCTCTTTCAAATAACTATAAAATCACTTTTACTTATATATAATCAAATAAACACCAAGAACTACTTATGACTTTTTATTATGATTTAAGTAGGAATAAGAGAGAATAAATCATTGTAGTAATATGAATAATTAGTAGTAAAATACTCTATTATTAGTCCTTTTATTTTTACTATTAATATACTTTTTCATATTAGAACCACTCAAATCAACACAATCTAAATATTTTAGAAGTTGATTAGTATTTTTAAGGAGATAATTATGAATATTACAAAAAGAAGAGATTTTTTTAAATATATGGCTGCTTTGGGTTTAGTTACCTTTAGTGTTTCACCTTTAGAAGCAAAACTCACTAAAAGTAAAATCAAATATCAAGATACTCCAAAATATGGTAGCAAGTGTGAGGACTGCTTACAGTTTATTCCTAAAACAAATGAATGTAAAATAGTTGAAGGTACCATAAATCCTAATGGATGGTGTACTGTCTTTGTAAAAAATCCTAACAAATAAACCAATAAAATAGTTATACCAATATGTTTAGTTAATTTATTGGTATAACAATTATGATTTCATAACAATATAAGCTTCTTCTTCAAAGTATTTTGATAAAATAATCTACTTAAAAAATAAAGGGATTAGATTTGAAAATTATATTAACATTGATATTATTTTTATCAACAATTTTTGCACAAACAACACTATGTTACAAAAATGATACATTAGAAAACACTTTAGATAAAGATGTTCTTTTAGATGGTGGTGAGTGTTTAAGTAGCTATTCAAGAAAAGATATGATACGAGATGGTTGGAAACTTACTAGTTCTAATTTTATTCAAAAAGGTGATAAATATAATCATATTTTTGTATTTGCAAAAGAAGATAAATCTAATGTAAGAGTTTTACCAAAACTCTATTACAAAAAAACATATACAAAGATAGAACAAACTACTCAAAATACAGCAGTGATTAATTTAGCTTATCTAAAAGTTGGGCAAAGTGGTGCTATTGTAAAAAAAGTGGGGGATAAATATCTCATCGTATCATCTGCTACTGTTATAGATAGTAATAAAAATGGTTCAACAATTAAATTTATAGATATAGATCTACTCAAACAAGAAGCACTTCCAACATCTACACTTATACCTAGCAATGGAGATACTTTTGTTCTAAATCATCTTTACAATACAAGCTTGTTAATTGTACCAAATACAAAAGCAAAAAAGATGATAATTGAAAACTACAATAAACAAAACTTTTTAAGTGAAGATTTTTTTGCTTCTTATTTAAAACTTACAAATACCCCTATCCCTTTAAAAGAAGATATTCAAGAGTTTTGTCAAAAACAACAAATAGGGACTATCTATATTGTTGTTAGAAACAATCTTTATATTTTAGATGCTTTATCGTTTACTATCATTGATACAATTGATATAGCTGTAAATGATGGAAGAACTCAAATGCCATTTTATACAAAAATTGAAGAGATAGAAGAGGGAATATTTGGTGGAGATTTTGGACTTGGTACCGTTATAGAACTAGCTTCAAAAATAAATCTTTATGACCCTGATTATAATCCAAATGAAAATAAAACTAATACAAAGCAAGAGATAGAGCAAATAGATCCAAATGAAAAATTTGATGATTATAATAAACATTATTTAAATATGTTAGGAAAATTATAATGATTGACAAATTGCATTTAGATACTTTTATCAAAATTGTTGGCGATGAAAATGTTAAAAGTGATAAAGCTCACTTAATAGCATACTGCTACGATGCTACAAAAACTAGATTTGAACCAGATGCAGTAGTATTCCCTACAAACGAACAAGAGATAAGTGAAATTTTAAAATATTGTAATGAGCACAAGATCATCGTGGTACCAAGAGGTGCTGGAAGTGGTTTTACTGGTGGAGCATTACCAGCAAGTGGTGGTATCATATTAAGTTTAGAGCGACATATGAACCAGCTACTTGAAATAGATATGCAAAATATGGTGGCTGTTGTACAACCTGGACTTATCAATATGCAGTTACAAAAAGCTGTTGAAGAGGTTGGACTATTTTATCCACCAGATCCTGCAAGTGAAGAGTATAGTACACTTGGTGGAAATGTAAGTGAAAATGCAGGTGGAATGAGAGCTGCAAAATATGGTATCACAAAAGATTATGTGATGGCACTAAGAGCCGTTTTACCAAATGGAGATATTATCCAAGCTGGTAAAAAAACAATAAAAGATGTAGCAGGATATAATATAGCAGGTATTTTAACAGCATCCGAGGGAACTTTGGCAGTTATCACAGAAATTACACTAAAACTTATCCCAAAACCAAAACACAAACAAACATATATGGGGATATTCCCAGATGTTACAAGTGCTATGAATGCTGTATTTAAATCACTCTCATCAGGAGCGAACCCTGTTGCTATGGAATTTTTAGATGCCTTAGTTATCCAAGCATTAAGAGAGAAACTCAATGTTGATTTACCTGAACACGCCGGTGCTATTTTAGTTGGAGATGTGGATGGAAATTTAACCGATGAAGTAAAATTTCAACTAGAAACTTTAGAGGCTTCATTTAAAGAAAATGGAGCTACAGATTTTATAATAGCAACTGATGACACCCATGCGAAAGAGTTATGGTATGCAAGAAGAAATGCAAGCCCATCTATAACAATACTTGGAACAAAAAAACTTAACGAAGATATCTCAGTACCAAGAAGTAAGTTACCTGAGGCTTTAGAAGAAATTTATAAGATTGGTGATAAATATGGTTTACAAGTTCCATGTTTTGGGCATGCAGGAGATGGAAATATCCATGTAAATGTTATGGTAAAAGACAAAGATGATGAAAAACAGATGGAAGATGGACACAAAGCTATTGAAGAGATTTTTCAACTTGTAGTTGATATGGGTGGAACACTAAGTGGTGAACATGGAATAGGAACAGCAAAAGCTCCATATATGCATATAGCATTTAATGAAGCAGAGATGAATCTATTTAAAAACATTAAAAAAGCTTTCGATCCAAACAATATTTTAAATCCATTTAAAATGGGTCTAGAATAATTGAGGGAAATAGTTGAAAGAGTTGTTTGTCAAAGTATATAACTTTTTCGATGATGATATACCTTATCACTCAGCTAGTTTAAGTTTCTTTACTATTTTTTCTATTTTACCTCTTTTGGCATTATTAATTGTTGTTATCTCTAGTTTATCCTCTTTTGAACAACATACTACTTTATTGATGTCTTATATTGTTGATTTTATTAACCCTACACATTCAGATACTATTGCAAATTTTTTAGATAAATTTTTGGAAAATACAGATAAACTAGGCTCAATAGGGATTTTTTATCTTCTTTTTGTATTTACTATGTTTTTTAGAGACTATGAACATATTATCAATAAAATTTATGGAACAAAAACAAGAGCAGTTTATAAACTCTTTTTTCTCTATTTGAGTTTTTTAATCCTTATACCTATATTATTTGTAGTATATATTTTAATATCAACTTTTCTTATTTTTACATTTTCTGGATATATATTTGCATTTTTATTCTTATGGCTTTTATTTATCGCTTTATTTATACTCTCTGCAAATACAGATGTAAAGTTTCTAGCAGCTGCTATATCTAGTTTAGTTACAATTATTGCATTAAGTGTTACAAAAAGTTTGTTTGGATATTATGTCACTGTAAATACAACTTATACTACTATTTATGGTTCATTTAGTGTAATACTATTTTTCTTTTTATGGATATATATCTCTTGGAATATTTATCTTTATGGAACCAAAATTTGCTGTATTTTAAACCAAAGGGAATCACAAAATGAACATTAAATTTATATTACTCTTATTATCTATTTTTTCTCTTAGTTTATTTGGAGCAGAAGATACACCATTAGTTAATCTCTCTGTAGCAGCAGTTGAAAATCCTGCACAATTTGTAAAAACTATTAATATAGCAGTTATTTTAATGCTTTTTGTACTTGCTCCTACTCTACTTTTGATGGTTACAAGTTTTACAAGACTTATCATTGTATTTGGACTTTTAAGACAAGCACTGGGATTACAACAATCACCACCAAATCAAATTATTATATCTCTTAGTTTGATATTAACATTTTTTATTATGGAACCCTATGCAAAACAAGCTTGGGAAAATGGAATTCAGCCTTACATGAATGAAACTATCAATTATGAAGTCGCTTTTGATGAATCTGTTGGACCTTTTAAAGAGTTTATGATTAAAAATACCAGAGAAAAAGATTTGGCACTTTTTTACCGTATCAAAAAAGAGGAAAATCCAGCAAATATTGCTGATGTACCACTTACACTTCTTATGCCTGCTTTTGTAGTAAGTGAACTTAGAACTGCTTTTGAAATTGGCTTTTTAGTCTTCTTGCCATTTTTAGTTATAGATATTATTGTTGCATCTATTTTAATGAGTTTAGGTATGATGATGCTTCCACCTGTAATGATATCCTTACCTATTAAACTAATCTTCTTCATCATTATTGATGGTTGGCATTTGATTATTGGTAACCTAGCACAATCCTTTAAATAATATGTGGATTTAATTCGACTAGCTTATCCTCTATTCATTGTAAAAAATTAGAATATTTTTATATAATCCTATTTCTCATTTCACTTACAGAAAGACTTCTTGAACTATCTTTTAGATATATATACATCATAAATATGCCATTTTGACTGATTTTACGTAAATCTATTTTATTACATTATTTGTCTTTTTATCTAAATCGAGAATCTTAACAATCAAAGACAAATTATTTTTCATTCTCTGTGGTGCATAATCTTATAATAGCTATAATCCTTATTTAGAGAACCTATATATTGTAAGCCTACAAGTCTTAAATAAATTATTAGAAGCAATCATAATGATAAGGAATATAAAGCTTAGTTTTTTAATTGATTTCCCTCTTTAAAATCGCTTAAGGTATGAGTATGTTTACCATCTGTATATCCATAATAAACACCATCACCCATATTTACTATTGACTTACAACTATCTCCTCTTTTTGGATGACTAGTACAGTGTCTATCTCCATTTGTCCACCATTTTCTTTTTGATAACTTATCCTTTTTTGGCACGTAAATCAAATGTGTTCCATCAGCAGAATCATATCCTTTAAGAAGTTTATTTTTTTTAGTATTAAGAACATCAAAAGTTTTGTTAGTAAACAAGTCTTTAATTTGTTGTTCGGACAAAGTATCACTAGCATAAATATTTACTATTGCAGATACTAAAATAAATCCAATAACTTTAAATATCTTCATGAATGTCTCCTTGTTGTTAATAAAAAACTATTATGAAAAGTAAATTAACATAAACTTAATAAATAACTTTGATTATTTATTCTTACACTGCGACAATTGTGGTAATCCATATTTCGCTTGTTCTTTTAAGTCTCGTAATTCTTCTTTATCCATCTCATCTTTATGTTCTTTAGATTCAAGTTCTTCAATTTTCAGAGCAAGTTCTGGATCTTTATACTGGGAACATCCACTAAAAAATATTGCTATTAAAAAAACTATAATGGTACCTAATTTCATAATCTATCCTTTTTTATATAGGAAGATGAAAACAATCTTCCTCAATTTCTATACTTACTAAAACCCATTTATAATAATCTGAAGACAGTAACTTTAAGAAAAAATTCACCTTAACTAAACCTACTGTCTGATTTACTATAACCCTGAAACCCAGTTTATAACTGTACCGGAACTATTTTGAACTACATCTGTGTGATTTCCATCAACTAAAACGTACTTATTTTTACTATTTTGAGCTAATTCAGTAAATAACACTGACATACTATATACTTTTGTTAATCTGTCTGATTTACCTGCAATCCACAATGTAGGAGTATTGATATCTCCAAGTAACATTTCTACATTGGGAAACGAATCTGTATCATAATAAGATTTGTAAGCTTCAGCACTCATTGTAACATTTCTAATTTTACCATTATTTAACTCTTTAAAACTTGATCGTACATTTCCTTTTGATTCTGATATCAATGTCTTAGCTTTCTCAACACTTGATGCTGTTACTTTTTGCATTTTATTTGAATTATGAAGCATGTGTCCTGGTGCAATAGCTATAACACCTAAAAGCTTGTTATTAGGATTTTTACCAACATAAATTAATGAAGCTGCAGCACCTAAACTATGCCCAATAAGAATAGGTTTCCTACCAGAAGCTATAACGTTGTTTATTGTTGCATCAATTAAAGCTAATCCCTCTTCAAATGTACCTGACCAATTTGTAGACCAAGGCATTTCAAGGGCTATCGTTTCATAGCCATTATCTAAGAGGCTTGTATATAATGAAGTAAGCCTCGGATGATTTACTGGTGTACCTTTCCCATGTATTGCAATAAATACTATATCTTTTGATGTTGTTTTTTCATCAACTTTATAGTTGTCAGCATGTGCTGTGTACCCACTGTTTGTTTTAACTTGCATTGGTTGCATATTTACGCCACAGCCAATAAAAATAAAAGTAGTCACTATACCAATAATAAGTAAATATAGTTTTCTCATATGAACTCCTTCGCTATTATACACTTTCTACTTTTACTATATTATATAACTTTATGTTATAATTACCTTAAATCATTAAATTAATAATTTCCCGTCTATATAGGCCTGAAACATATAATGGGAAGATATATTTAGGGTAAAAAAGTACATTTAATTCTTATTTGAAATGTCATGAAACTAAGTCAATCAATAGTGAATTTAATTCATACATAAGACATTAAAGTAAGAAATTTGTTCACAAAATGATGCTTCCATCTGTTATGATATCTTTACCTATTAAACTAATCTTCTTCATCATTATTGATGGTTGGCATTTGATTATTGGTAACTTAGCACAATCCTTTAAGTAAAAATTACACTATGAGATACAAATAGATGGAATCAAAGCTATCGTTAGAAATATTCCCGCAGATATTAAATAAAGTTTTAATGTAGCAACATCACTTAGATCTTTGTTTGATTGATATTTTATTGAATATATTGACATTTCAATTTCCTTTCACTATATTTTATTACTATTATACAGAAAATATAGTAAAAGTCAATACTAAATACTGTTTTAACAATAAAAAACTTATTATTGTTACATAAATTAATAATTTCAATCTTGAAAAGTAAAAATTTCTTTTGTTCAATAGAGTATATTCAAGACTTCTATAAGACTTTTAGCTTTATATTTTGTAGTTTTTAACTGTTTTATACTTAAAATAATTATTTTACACTTTTTCCTTTACATATATAATAAATTGATATATAATAAGTTTATCTTATATTAAAAAAGAAAGGATTTGTTATGAGCATAGATGAAAGTAGTTTTAACCATAAGGTTTCATTAGCACAAAATAGTCAAGATATATCTATCTTAAAAAAGCTTAAAAATGATTTTTCTGCAGTGATTAGAAAGTCTGTTGCACAAAACTTACATACAACAAAAGATATTATTCATGAGTTAGCATTTGATCCTGTACTCAATGTATCTTACTTAGCATCTAAACATCCTAATTGTAGTATTGTTAGAGATTTTGAAAACACAAACCACCCTTGTGTGCGTTGCAAAGAAGATTTTATACAAATTGAGAACTGTACTAATTGTAAAAAGCTTACAAGTTTTAATAGTTAATAGCGTATTAGTAATATACGCTATTAATTCTATCTGAACTATTTTCTAAAATTAAAATTTTTTCTTTAATTCTATTCTTATATATCGAGGGAATTCTTCTATAATATCTTTGTTAATAGATAAGGGAAAAGTGTTTGTAATATTCTCTTTATTTTTTTCAAATAACTTTTCATTACCCTCCACAAAAGTTAATTGCTCATAATCTCCAGATTTTAATAGTGTAACTCTTATTTTGAGATACTCTTCTTGATTCGTACTATTTTCATCCAAATTATAATCAATACTTTTTGCAATATTCTCTTCCAAATTATTAATAAAGCTTTTTAATTTTTCCCTATCTACTTTTTTTTCTTTTTCATCACTAATGAGTTCTTTTTCTATACTATTAACTTTTTTTTTATCACTCTTTGTTTGATTTGTATCTTTTGTTTCATTAGTCTCTAAATTTTCTTCAATCTTATCATCTATTATTATAGTTGCATTTTTTTCTTGCATTTTTTCTTCATCAATAACAATTGCTACTTTTTTTTCTTCTACCACTTCATCATTATTTAACATAAAATTTGAAATAACATAGTAAAGAGTAACTATAATCATGATTATTACAATAGAAATAACCGTATCTTCTATAAAGCTTTTCATTCTACCATTCATCATAAATCCTTATTGTGAAATTTCTTGAAACTCTAACTTTGCATCATCTAGAAGCTTTTGAGCCATCTCTAACTCTTTTAAACCTGCTTTATAAACCTCAACACTTTTACTTAATGTTATCTCTGGGTCAATTAACTTTTCAAGTAATTTTTGTGCCTCTTGAATTTTTTGTTCAAATGACAATTCATCTTTTGTTTCACTCATATTTCCCCTCCAGCATTTGTATTATTTTATCTTCGAATTTTTCCAC
Source organism: Arcobacteraceae bacterium (assembly GCA_965140475.1). Taxonomy (GTDB): domain Bacteria; phylum Campylobacterota; class Campylobacteria; order Campylobacterales; family Arcobacteraceae; genus JAIOSF01. The sequence goes on along the minus strand of OZ223242.1, from coordinate 298,348 downwards.
TTCAACTAAAAAGGCATCATGGCCATAATCACTCTCAATCATATCATAAGTACACTTATCACCATTTCCAATTTTATCCATCACTATCTTTATCTCTTCCATTTCACTAGGGAAAAATAACATATCACCACTAAATGAAATCAAATGAAGTTTAGACTTTATTCTTCCAAGTACATCTTCAAGCTTATCACTACCTCTTGCTGCATCAAAAATATTGATGGTTTTTATAATATACAAATAACTTAATGGATCAAAGTTATGTGGAAAATTATACCCATTATACTCTAAATAGCTTTCTACTTCAAATCGTCCAAAAAGCTCATAGAGTCCATCTTGTGCAACATACTTTCTCCCAAACTTTTCATTCATAGAACCACTTGCAAGATAAGATATATGTCCTGCCATTCTCCCTACTGCTAAACCCTTTAATCCATTTTCTTTTATATCTTTTGAATCATAATAGCCATCTTTGAATTCTGGGTCATTTCGTATTGCTTCCATTGTTACTTTATTAAATGCAATTGCCCAAGGTCTTGTATATGCAGTTGTTGCAAGAGGTATAATTATATCTGCAAAATCAGGATACTCTATAGCATAGCATAGTGCTTGCATACCACCCATACTTCCACCAACTACAGCTTTAACATGACTTATCCCTAACTTATCCCAAAGTGATTTTTGTGCTTTAACAATATCACTTATAGTTAGTATAGGAAATTTAAATCTGTAAGGTTTTCCGTTTTTATCTAAACTCATAGGTCCAGTACTTCCAAAGCAAGAACCTATATTATTTGTAGCAACAACAAAATATTTCGTTGTATCTATAGCTTTCCCATCTCCAATTAAATTATCCCAATACCCTGGTTTTCTATCCCCTTCATAAAAGCCAGCAGCATGGTGTGAACCTGTAAGAGCATGGGTGATTATGATAATATTTGACTTATCTTCATTCATCTGGCCATAAGTCTCATACATTATCTCATAGGATTCTAATAAACGACCACTTTCCAAATAAAGTGGTCTGTTAAATACAGCTTTGTTTGTTACTATTTTCAACTATACCCTTATTGCTTGTTCTAAATCTGCGATCAAGTCATCAACACTTTCTAGTCCTATACTTAATCGTATAAGTCCAGGAGTTACACCACAAGCTATTTTATCTTCATCTGAAAGTTGTTGATGTGTAGTACTTGCACTATGTGTTACAATAGACTTTGTATCTCCTATATTTGTTACTAACGAAAATATTTGAAGCTTATCAATAATAGATTGTGCTTTTTCATAACTTCCAACATCAAAACTTAATAATCCACTTGCTCCATTAATAAGATATTTTTTTGCATTTTTATAATTAAAATCCCCTTCTAAAAATGGATATTTTACACTTTTTACCTCATTGCAAGTATCTAAAAATTTTGCTACTTTAAGTGTGCTTGCACTATGTTCTTTCATTCTCAATCCAAGTGTCTCAAGCCCTTGAATAAGTAACCAAGAATTAAATGGTGCGGGTACACTTCCTAAGTCTCTCATTAATCCAAGTCTAGCTCTCAGACAAAATGCCGGAAATCCTTCAAGTTGAGTATATACCAAACCATGATAAGATGGATCTGGTTCATTAAAGTGTTTGTATCTATCATTAGTTTTTATAAAATCATTTAATCCAACTCTTTCAACTAACATACCTCCCATAGCAAGACCTTGCCCTGTGACATATTTACTCGTTGAATGAACTGAGATGTCAATTCCCCAATCAAAAGGTTTAAAAAGATATGGAGTAGCTACAGTGTTATCAACCATACTCATAATATTGTATTTTTTTGCAATTGCAACAATTTGTTCTATATCAATAACATCAATAGATGGATTAGAGATAGATTCAAAAAAGATAGCTTTTGTATTATCATCAATTAAAGCTTCAGCACTTTGAGGATTAAAAGTATCAAAAAACCTTACCTCTATTCCAAATCTTTTTAAAGTATGTACAAATTGATTATATGTACCACCATAGAGCTTATCTGAAGTTACTATATTATCTCCAGCTTGGGCAACATTTGCTATAGCATAAAAAATAGCACTCATACCACTAGCTGTTGCTAAAGCTGCTGCTCCACCTTCAACTTGAGCAAATCTTTTTTCCAATATATCTGTTGTTGGATTTGAAAGTCTTGTATAGATATTACCTAACTCTTTTAAACTAAATAAGTTGGCCCCATGTTCTGTACTTTTAAATTCAAAGGCTGTTGTTTGATATAAAGGTACCGCCATAGTTAACTGCTGGTCTTTTTCATATCCTGCGTGTATAGCTAAAGTTTCTTGTTGCATGAATAACTCTCTTTTAATAAAATTAATTTTATTCTATCAAAATTATAATTTATACTAAATAAAAATAGCTTCCTAAGCTACTTGAACACCTGACAACTCTTTTAGTTTAGCCTCAATATTATTATTTACATAATAACTACTATCAAGTTCAACATCACCAAGTTTAGATTTAATTGTTAAGTTAATTTCTCTTTTCCCTTGATTTTTAGAAATTATTTCAAAAAGATCATATAGTATTTTTTCATCATTGGAGAATTCAATTGCAACATTTAAAGGAGGTAATATCTTTTCTACTTTTTTCCCTTTTTTTAACTTCTCTGTTTTTGCCTCTTTGAGTGACTCTATTTTAAGAAGATTAAACTTTACCCCAAAATCATCTATTTTAGCTCGAACTTTAAAAGCAATTGGCTTTGTTAAATCAAAATCTTCATTAAGCTCTTTTATTCTATCTTCAAAAAGCATTAATTCAATATTTCCATGTAAATCCATAATAGTAGCAATTCCAAATTTATTCCCTTTTTTAGAGATTTTTTCTACAATTCCTTCAATTTTTCCTATTAAAAGTGCTTCACTTCCATCTGTTAAATTATCAATCTCACTACTTAAAGTATAATTTATCTCATCAAGAGTTTCTCTATATTTATCAAGTGGATGTCCTGATACATAAAAACCTAAACTTGCTTTTTCAAACTCGAGTATCTCTTTATCATCATACTCTGGTCTGTGGTCTAAATTCACTTCTATACTTGTCATATCTTCATCATCACCAAATAAACTTCCAACGGCTTGTTTTTTAGCCTGTGCAGCTTTTCCAGCAGCTTCAACAATATCTTCAACTTGTTCTAACATTGCTCGTCTTGAATATTCAAAACAATCAAAAGCACCTGATTTTATGAGTGTCTCTATAACTCTTTTATTGACTTTACTACTATCTATTCTACTTACAAAATCACTTAAATTTTTAAACGCACCCTCTTTTCTAGCTTCTAGAATTGATTTAATAGCCACATCACCAGCACCTTTTAAGGCACCCATACCAAACATAACAACTTTTTGTCCATCTATAACATTTGAACTAAAAACTAAATCTGACTTATTAATATGAGGAGGTACAAGATCAAATCCTAATCTTTTTACCTCATCTACATATTTTACAACTTTGTCTGTATTATCTTTTTCACTTGTTAAAAGAGAAGACATAAAATCTGTTGGATAATATTTTTTAAGATAACTTGTATAAAAAGTTACCATAGCATATGCAGCACTATGTGATTTATTAAATCCATACCCAGCAAACTTTACAATCAAATCAAAAAGCTCTTCACAGTGTTGACGGTTATACCCTTTTTTTACACCACCATCTGCAAATTCACCTTTTAGTCTATCCATCTCCTCTTTAATCTTTTTCCCCATAGCACGCCGAACTAAATCCGCACCACCAAGGGAAAATCCACCAATGACTTGAACAATCTGCATAACTTGTTCTTGATAAACAATAACCCCATAGGTAGGTTCTAATATTGGACGAAGCGGTTCATTAAACTCATCATAAAAATAGTTTATCTCTGCTCGTCCATGTTTTCTATCAATAAAGTCATCAAGCATCCCAGACTCCATAGGACCTGGTCTATAAAGTGCAAGCACGGCGATAATATCCTCAAAATTAGACGGCTTTAGTCGCCTATTTAAATCTTGCATACCTGAAGATTCTATTTGAAACAATCCTATTGTATGTCCTGTTTGAATTAAATCATAAACACCTTTATCATTCACATCTTCTTCAATAAAGTTTATTCTTCTCCCATCTCTTTTTTCAATAAGTTGTAATGCACCCTCTATAACTGTAAGTGTTTTCAATCCCAAGAAGTCAAACTTGATTAAATCTACATCTTCTACATATTTTCCATTGTACTGTGTAGCTAATGTATCAAGTCCTGATGGTTTAAAAAGTGGTGTTTTTTTCCATAATGCTTCATTTGAGATAACAACACCTGCTGCATGTGTTCCTGCATTTCTATTTAACCCTTCAAGTGCAAGTGCATACTCCCATACCCTTGCAGCTTTTGGATCAGACTCACAAAGCTCTTTTATCTTGGGTTCTTTTTCCCAACTATCTTTTAGATTTATCCCCAGTTCATCTGGTATAAGTTTTGCCATTGCATCTGCTTGAGAATAAGGCATATCAAGAACTCTAGCAACATCTCGTATAACCCCTTTTGCTAGGAGTTTCCCAAAAGTGATAATTTGTGCCACATTTGCTCGACCATATTTCTCTACAACATAGTCTATGACCTCTTGTCTTCTTGCTTGACAAAAATCCATATCGATATCTGGCATAGATACCCGTTCAGGATTTAAAAATCTCTCAAAAAGAAGTCCATAAGGTATTGGATCAATATCTGTAATTTTAAGTGAAAATGCTACTAAGCTTCCAGCGGCACTTCCCCGTCCTGGTCCAACAGGTACCCCTATAGATTTACCATATTCCACAAAGTCCCAAACAATAAGCATATATCCTGGAAATTTCATGTTATTTATAATATCTATCTCAACTTGGAGCCTGTCTTTATACTCTTGATGTCGTGAAACATCTACTATCTTTAACCTTTCTTCTAATCCTCTCCAACACTCATCAATAAATAATACTTTATCATTTTCTAAACTATATTCTAATTCTGGTTGAGGAAGTGTTAATCCATTTAATTCAGCTTTTTCTCTTGTAAATTTAAAATTTGGAGGTGTTGGATCTCCTAGTTTTATCTCTAAATTACATTTATTTGCTATCTCTTGTGTATTTGCTATAGCCTCAGGTATATCTGAATAAAGTCTTGCTATCTCTTGTGGTGACTTTACATAAAACTCATGAACACTGTGTCTCATACGATTTGGATCATCATAAAGTTTATTCATAGCAATACACATAAAAGCTTCGTGTGCTTCTGCATCTTTTGGATTAGTATAATGCGTATCGTTTGTGGCAACTATTTTAATACCTGTCTCTAAACTTAGTTTTATTATTTGTTTATCAATGAAATGTTGATCAACTATCCCATGACGCATTATTTCAAGATAAAAATCATCCCCAAACATCTCTCTATATTCTAAAGCAATTCTTTTTGCTTCATCATACCCTTTTGCACCATTTTTAACATTTCTATCATTATTTAAGTTTAAGTGCCAATTTATCTCACCTTGTAAACAAGCAGCTGTACACACTAACCCTTCACAATTTTCTCTTAAAAGTTTTTTATTTATTCTTGGATAGTAGTAGAAGCCATGCATGTATGCTTGTGAAGATAAAAACATAAGATTTTTATATCCTATATCATTTTTTGCATATAAACATAAATGAAATCTTTGTTTTGTTGATTTATCACTTATCTCTTCTTGATTATGAAGATACGCTTCCATCCCAATAATAGGTTTGATACCCTCTTTTTTCATAGTATTATAAAAATCAATAGTTCCAAACATGTTACCATGATCTGTCATAGCAACACTTGTCATACCTAACTCTTTTACTTTTGCGGCAAGTGCTTTTATTTTATTTGCACCATCAAGCATTGAGTATTCTGTATGGAGATGAAGATGTGTAAATTGTGGTGTTTCGTTATTTGACATAAGGGTATTTTATCTTATTCTAAATATATTAGTGGTTAAATTTCTAAAATTTTACTATTATTCACCTTTTAATATCTGAATAAATTGATTAATTATTTTTTCATCTAAATGATTGGACATCTCTTTTTTCATCATCATTATTGTATCAAATGTACTCACTGAATCTTTATAGGTTCTTTTAGTAGTTAGTGCATCAAATACATCACATACTCCAATGATTTTTGCAAAAACATGTATCTCCTTATCAAAAAGTCTATCTGGATACCCTGTTCCATCAATTTTTTCATGATGATTACGAATTCCTGCTAGTATATTAGTATTTGTAATTCCACATTTTTTTGCTAATAACCATCCATAAAATGGGTGTTTTTGTACTTCTTTAAACTCTTGTTCTGTTAGTTTTCCATTTTTATTAATAATTTCTGGATTAATTTTAGTTTTTCCTAAGTCATGCAGTAGTGCTGAAATCCCTAGTTCTTCTAAAAGTTTTTTATCCATCCCCATATGTTTTCCTATACATAAGGAATATACACTTACATTTAATGAATGAGTATGGGTATAATAATCACTAGATAGTATTGAGACAAATGATTCAACTTTAAAATCATCCTGAAGAATAGTATTTACCATATCTGTTACAACTACTTTTGCCTCTTTTACATTTTCTATAGATTCTGGATTATCAAATAAATTATTTATATTTTTACTTACATCTTCATAAAAAGATTCCATATTTTTAGGTATAATCTTTTGTTCTATGTAATTCTTATAATAATCCTGATAAACTCCTTTTTTCTCTTGTTCAACATATAAAAAAGGATAGTCAAGAAGATTTTTAGCGTCATTTATTGATAAATCTACGCCATTTTCATATACTAATCTAGCCTCTTCATCTTTTGTGCTTTTCGTATATAAATCAAATAAAAAATTATTGTTATGTTCTATAATAATTTTATCTATCGGTAGATATTGATTTGTATTATCCATTTTCTAAGTTCCTTCAACCATATATAAAATTATATCATAACAAAGTATCACAAAAGTATCATAAGATATTATTATACTATATTCACATAGTTTGAGTAAATTATTTTTAATGTAGCAAGGGATGTTTACCAAAAGTTATTGATAATAAATGAAAGGGAAAAGCTTAAAATAAAAAAAGGCTAGCAACTTCTTGCTAGCCTTCATAAATAAAATATATTTTAGTTACTATACAAATGAGATGTAAGCCATTTGTGTAGCATCACCTCTTCTGATTCTTGTTTTAACAATTGATGTATATCCACCGTTTCTATCAGCATATTTTGGTGCTAATTCTGTTACAAGTTTATTTGTAGCAGTTTTACTTTGTAATGAAGCAAAAACTAATCTATGTGAATTTAAATCACCAGATGAAGCTTTTGTTACTAATTTTTCCATATATCTTTTTAACTCTTTAGCTTTTGGTAAAGTAGTTTCAATTCTTTCTCTTTCAATCATACAAATCGCAAGATTTGCTAATAATGCTTTTCTGTGAGAAGATGTTCTACTAAGCTTTCTATATCCATGCTTATGTCTCATTATCCGACCCTTTCTTTTATTAAGCTTTTATTTGCTCTAATTTTTTTCTTAAAGCTGATGCTGTATCTTCAGGAAGGCTACTATCTATTGGATAACCTATCTCAGCAAACTTATCAGAAATCTCTTCTAAAGATTTTTTTCCTAAGTTTTTAATACTTTTTACTTCAACTTCACTCATAAGTGCTAAATCACCTACATATTTAATTCCAGCTCTATCTAGAGAATTAAAACTTCTAGCACTTAAATTTAAATCATCAATTTTTACAATTAAATCTTTTAAATCTATTGAACTCTCAGTTGCATTTGATTCTACTAATTTTACTTCCGCTAAGTCAAATACTTTATTAAATACTGACATTTGAGAATACATAGTACTTACAGCTTCTTTAAATGCATCAATAGGAGAAATTTGCCCATCTGTTTCAACTGTAAATACAGCTTTTTCATAGTTAGGGTTATCTTCTACTAATATTTTTTCTATATCATATGTTACTTTTTTTACTGGTGTAAAGAAAGCATCAACAGGGATATAATCGGCTGGTACTAAATCTCTTAAATCTTCACTTGGAACATATCCAATACCTTTTTGTATAATTACAGAAAAGTTTAGTGTACAATCACTATTAATTGTAGCTAAGTGATGATCTTTATTAATAACTTCAATATCGTCATTTTCTAAACTTGAAGCTTTTATCTCTTGTGCATTACTGAATGAGTATTCTACTTCAATTTGCTCTTGTCCACCTTTTATTTTAAATCTTAACTCTTTTAAGTTAATGATAAAAATAGCAATATCCTCAAGCATACCTCTAATAGAGTCAAATTCATGTTTTGCACCCTCAATTTTAACTGCAATTGGAGAATATCCAACTGAGCTACTCATTAAAAGTCTTCTTAATGGGTGTGCTAAAGTTATAGCATACCCACTCTCAAAAGGAAAAGCACTAATCTTAGCACTAGTTTCAGTAATTTGTTCTATCTCTACCTCTGTTGGTAAAAACGGAGCATCTACAAATTTTTTCATATATTTTCCTTTAAAATTTTTTATTATTTAGAATATAACTCTACTATTAGTCTTTCTTCAACTGGAATAACTACTTCTTCTCTTGTAGGTATTCTTGTAAAAATTCCAAACACTTTATCTTTATCAACATCAACCCATTCAACCATTCCTGTTTGATTTGTTAACTCTAAAGATCTAACAATTTGAGCGTTAGCTTTTGATTTTTCTTTTATCTCAATTTTTTGACCTGGTTGTACAATAAAAGAAGGGATATCAACTTTTTTACCATCTACTAAGATATGTCCATGTGTTACAAATTGTCTAGCATTTGCTCTAGTTGTAGCAAATCCCATCCTGTAAACAACATTGTCTAATCTTGTTTCGATTAAAGTAATTAAGTTAGCACCTGTATTACCTTCTCTTCTTGCTGCTTCTTTAAAGTATTTTCTGAATTGTTTTTCAGATACACCATAAATAATTTTTGCTTTTTGCTTTTCTTGAAGTTGCATACCATATTCTGATAATTTTGATCTTCTTTGTCCATGTTGTCCAGGAGCAAAAGGTCTTTTTTCTAAAGCAGATTTACCGTTTAGTCTTCTTTCACCTTTAAGTCCAAGGTCAGCATTAAGTCGTCTTTCTAGTTTTTCAACTGGTCCTCTATATCTTGCCATGCCTTATCCTTATACTCTTCTTCTTTTAGGAGGTCTACAACCATTATGTGGTAGTGGTGTAACATCCTTAAACCATTTAACTGTTATACCTTCAACTGCACCAATTGCTTTAACTGCTGTATCTCTACCAGAACCTGGTCCTTGTACTTTGATACCAACATTTTTAATACCATGCTCAATTGCTTTTTGCATTGCATCTTCAACTGCTGCTGTTGCTGCGAAAGGAGTAGATTTTTTACTTCCTCTAAAACCTAAGTTACCAGCACTTGACCAAGAAATTGCATTTCCTGCGTTATCTGTTACTGTTACCATAGTGTTGTTAAATGTTGCTGCTATATGCACGATACCGTCAGCAATATTTTTCTTTACAACTTTTTTTCTAGTTACTTTTCTTTTTGCCATTAGTTATCCTTACTTAGCCGCTGCGCCAACAGTTTTCTTTTTACCTTTTCTTGTTCGAGCATTAGTTTTAGTCTTTTGCCCTCTACATGGTAAACCTCTTCTGTGTCTTAAACCTCTATAAGATCCTAAAGCCATTAATGCTTTAATATCCATAGCAACTTTCTTTCTTAAATCCCCTTCTACCATGTAGTTTTCTTGGATTTCGTTTCTAATTGCAGCAACTTCATCTTCTGTAAGCTCATGTACTCTTTTATCGTAAGATATACCTGTAGCATCTAAGATTAATCTTGAAGTATGTAAACCTATACCAAAAATATAAGTTAAAGCATACTCCATTCTCTTTTTTTGTGGTAAGTCTGTACCTGCTATCCTAGCCATGCTTATCCTTGTCTTTGTTTATGTTTTTTAGTTTCACAAATTACTCTTGTGATACCTTTTCTTTTGACAATTTTACACTTGTCACACATTTTTTTAACTGAAGCTCTTACTTTCATAAAAGTATCCTTTTAGTGTATTTCCAAATTCTATCACAGGTATAAAAATCATGTTTTATACCAACTCTTTATAAAACCTATTTGTAAAGTTTTATAAAAACTTCTCACTGGTTATAGAAATGGAAGCGAATTATATTTAACTTTAGCTTAAAAATTAATAAACTGTAGCTTATTTTATTAATTATATGTTTCTATTGCTTTTTTTAATGATTGATAAAAAATATGATGTGGTGCAAAATATATCTTATTATACTTATTTCCCCTAAAGTGAGAAATTACCCCTACAAAATAATATTCTATTGTTTTTTTATCTTTAGATGTTGTTAAAATAACAGGTCCACCTGATGCACCTTTAAAGCCACTACAACTACTTTTTCCATACAGTTTATTAAAATATTGAATTTTACATTTTGGATCATATGTTAATTGACTCCCAAAATCACCAATATCACTTGAAAAACCAGCTAGTGATGCAAAATGATACTTATGTTCTTTTTGTAACTTATTAAAACTTTTTTCAACTACTTTAACAGGTTCTACTTCCTCTTTTGATATTGGTGAGCTTAATATAAGTATTGCAAAGTCACTTGCTTTTTTCAGTTTTGGGTCAAAATTACTATCTTTATATATAGTTGCATATTTTTGTATAATTTTATTCTCTTTTGATTTTATAAGAAATCTCAATAAACCAACACTTTTATCAAACTTAGTTAAACAGTGAGATGCTGTAACAATAATTTTTGAACTATGTAACTCTTCAAAATTCACTAAAGTAGCGGAACATTTTTTTATATCTACTTTATACCCACTATTTGTAGCCATCTTTATTCTTGTTGGTATTACCAATCTTCCAATTGCTTTTGTCCATACTGGTGAATTTTTATTAACAACTTTTCTTGTATCATTTTTTAGATTCTTTTGATGTTGTAAAATTTTTTTAATATCAATTATCTTTTTTTCAAGTTCAGTAGTTCCAAACTCTACAGCTTTTGTATATGATTCTAATGCTAAATTATATTTTCTACCTTTATTATAAAGATTTCCCTCTTTTTCATACAGTTTTGCTAATTTACTTTTTACTAACTCTTTATTATATGGCATTGCTTTATTATAATATTTTTTAGATTCTTCAAAATTATAAACATATGAAAAATGATCAGCTGCTAATATATATGATTGAAAAAGTTTTTTATTGATATATTTATCTTTTTTAGGTAACTGTTCATAATACTCTATAGCGTTAATATAATTACCTTTTGTAAACTCTTCATTGGCTAATTGTAAATTAGCATATAAAATACTACAAAAAAAATATAAAGAAAGTATATATCTCATAGCTACTTCTCAAAATAAAAAAGCTCTTCAATGTTTCCACTTTTACCTGAAAGTTGACTACTCTTATTATATATAAGATTCCAACCAAAATCCAATACTACTTGTAAAAACCCTTCTCTACACTTATCAATGGCTTTTGTATCTACAACCATACCTTTACTATCTCTTTTTACATCTCTTCCAACTTCAAATTGTGGTTTGTATAATATAATGATTTTATCATTACTAAGTCTATCTATATCTTTTATAATATTTAATATACTTATAAAAGAGACATCACAAGTAACTAAATTATATTTTTGATCACTTTTAAACTCTCTAATATCGGTGTTCTCTTTGATAATAATTTTTTTATTATCTTTTAGTGTATCATGCAGTTGATTGGTTCCCACATCCACACAAGTTACACTTTGTACATTTGATGCTAATAATATTTGTGTAAAGCCACCAGTTGAAGAGCCTATATCTAAAGCTATTTTATCTTGTAAATCAATAACAAACTCTTCTAAAAAATATTTTAATTTATAAGCAGCACGACTAACAAAAAACTCCTCTTGAGTAAGAGTTACTTTATGAATCTCTTCTATATTAAAAGATGGTTTTGTTACTATTTTACCATCCACTAAAACTTTTTTTGACTTAATTAATTCATTTGCTTTATTTCTACTTTGAATATTGTTATGCTTCGTTAAGTATATGTCTAATCTCATAAAATGATTGTACTTAAATTTTAGTTAGATATAGCAAAATGACTAACTCAATGATTTAAGAGTAATTTTATCTTATTTGATTAAACTTCTATCACTTAAAACAAAAAAAGGATTTAGAAATATGGCAACAGTAACATTTAAAAATGACATCGTATGTAATTTAGCGGGAAATGAAATCAATGTTGGAGATACAGCTCCAGTAGTAACAGTAGTAAACTGTAACCCTATGCTTCAAGATGAAACAATTGGTGGAGCTCAAGATAAAGCACAATTAGTTGTAGTTGTACCTTCATTAGATACACCAGTATGTGATGCAGAGACAAGAAAATTTAATACAGAAGCAGCTTCAATTAAAGGAGTTACTGTAAAAACTGTATCTATGGATTTACCATTTGCAGCAGCAAAATTTTGTTCAACAGCAGGTATTGAAAATTTAGCAGTATGTTCAGATTTTAGAAACAAAGATTTCGCAAACGCTTATGGTATGCTTTTAGCAGATGGTCCTTTAGCTGGTGTAACTGCAAGAGCAGTATTTGTTATTGATTGTTCTGGAAAAGTAACTTATAAAGAGTTAGTTCCTGAAATCACTGCAGAGCCTGATTATGCAGCAGCTATCGAAGCAGCAACAGCAGTAGCTGGTTCAACATGTTGTGGTGGTGGACATTGTTCATAATTTTATAAAACTGGGTTTTATAATCGTACAAAGGGGAGGTATGTTACATATCTTCCCTTTTTTTATTTTAAAATAAAACTCTCTTATAATTTTTAATTAATTCTATATAACAATCTTAATAGATATGCTAGTATAATATGACGCATAAATAATAATGAAAATATAAAGGAAACTTATGTATAAAAATATGACAATAAAAGCTAAACTTATTGCTTCATTTGTAGTTGTATCAATACTTGTAGCGATTTTAGCAATATATAGTATCACTGCTACTGGAAAATCAGCAGATGGCTTTACAAACTATAGAGAGATGGCCAAAGATAGTGTATTAGCAGCTCAAGTTCAAACAGAAATGTTAACAGTGAGAATGAATGTTGTAAACTATTTACGAACTAAATCTCAAACAAGTATTGATAATTTTAACAGTGCTTTTATAGAGACTGAAAAACTTATCGAAAAAGCTAAAATAGAGATTCAAAAACCAACTCGTGCACCTATAATAATACAAATTGATCAACAGTTATCTTTATATAAAGTTAATTTCCTTAAAGTTACCGATTATATGAAACAAAGAGATGATATTAAAAATAACAATCTGGATATAACTGGAAAAAAAATCGAACAACTTTTAACTACAATTGCTAATAGTGCAGAAAAAGACAAAGATTATACTGCTTCAGCAGAGGCACTAAGAGCTGTAAGAAATTTATTGTTAGCGAGACTTTACACTGCAAAATTTTTAGATTCAAATAGTGATAGTGATTTTTCAAGAACTAATAAAGAATTTAATGAATTAAAAATATTTCTAGAACATTTAAAAGAAGATATACAAAATCCAATAAGAACTAATCAGCTTAAAGAATCTATAAATTTAATTGAAAAATATAAAAGTGGTGTAGCTTCAATTCAACAAATAATTGTAGATAGAAATAAGGTTATAGATGAACTTTATATAATTGGTCCAAATATAGCAAAACTTAGTGATGATGTGAAATTATCTATTAAAAAAGATCAAGATACTATTGGTCCTGAAGTTGCAAGTTTAAATGAGAGTATTAAATTTATGACAATTCTTATCTCTATTATAATTTTAATCATTTCTATTACTTTATCTATAATTATTCCAAGAAATATTGCTAGTTTAATAGAAACATTTCAAAAAGGTTTATTAGGATTCTTTAGTTACTTAAATAAAGAAACTACAACTGTGCAACCAATTGCTATTGACTCAAATGATGAGATAGGAGTTATGACGAAAGTTGTAAATCAAAATATTGAAAGTACAAGAAACCTGATAGACCAAGATACTGCACTTCTTGAAGATGTAAAAAGAGTTGTTACAGAAGTGGGTCTTGGTAGATTAAATCAAAGAATCGAGAAATCGACACAAAGTGAAAACTTAACCGAACTAAAAGAGATATTTAACAATATGCTTGAAGTTACAAGTAAAAATGTTTGTGAAGATATCAATAAAATAAATAGAGTACTTGGTAACTTTGCAAAACTAGACTTTAGAGACAGAGTTGAAAATGATATTGGTGGTGTTGCAAAAGGATTAAATAATTTAGCAGAAATTATTAATGAGATGTTAGTTGAAAATAAATCAAACGGACTAACCCTAGATAAAAGTAGTGATATACTCCTTAAAAATGTAGATATCCTCAACCAAAACTCAAATGAAGCAGCAGCAGCACTAGAAGAAACAGCAGCAGCGTTAGAAGAGATTACAGGTAATATCTCTAGTAATACAGAGAATATTATTAAAATGTCTAACTTAGCTTCAGATGTAACGAATTCAGCTTCAAGAGGTGAAGCATTAGCAAACCAAACAACAAAAGCTATGAATGAAATAGACCAAGAGGTAAATGCTATTAATGATGCTATTACAGTAATAGATCAAATTGCATTCCAAACAAATATTCTCTCACTTAATGCAGCTGTTGAAGCTGCAACTGCAGGTGAAGCTGGAAAAGGTTTTGCTGTTGTTGCACAAGAGGTTAGAAACCTTGCAAGTAGAAGTGCTGAAGCAGCAAATGAGATTAAAGCATTAGTTCAAAATGCTACTACTAAAGCAAATGGTGGTAAAAAAATAGCAGATGAGATGATTAGTGGATATACAACTCTCAATGAAAGTATCTCTAAAACAATAGAGCTTATAAAAGATGTAGAGATGGCATCTAAAGAGCAACTTACAGGTATTGAGCAAATCAATGATGCTGTTAATAGTCTTGATCAACAAACACAACAAAATGCAATGATAGCTTCTCAAACACATGATGTAGCTTTAGACACAGATAAGATTGCTAAACTTGTTGTAAGTGATGCTGATGCAAAAGAGTTTATAGGTAAAAATGATGTAAAAGCTAAAGATATGGCAAAAGAGCATACACCAACTTCAACACAAAATACAAAATCAAAAACTACAGACTCTAAACAAGATACACAAAAACCTGTATCACAATCTAAACCATCAAAACAAATAGAACCTATTAAAGCTTCTAAAGATAATGATGATGAGTGGGCAAGCTTTTAGTAGCTTGTCTTTTCATTTATACACTTAATTTATAATCTAGTATATAATACATATTATAATTTGACTTACTGAAACCCCATTTTCCGTTGTAAACTTCAAAACATTATTAAGTAAATATGATCTACTTTCTTAAAGACTAATCTTTTTATGAAGATTTATATATTACTAATACTTATAATTTTATTATACTTTTATTATACTTTTGATATAATGCGACGCTTTTGTGACTTTTTATGTGACAATTGAACTAAATTAAGCCATTTATATGACTTAAAATGTGACATTTCAACCTAAAGGAAAAAAATGAATTTAAATACTATTAACAAAAAAATTGGAGTATCAGTAGTTGCTATATCATTAATAGCATTGATTATTGCTTTTAGTGTACTAAAATTTTATGCCAATGAAACTGAAAAAAATGTTTACAGTGAAGTTTCAACACTACTAAAACAAACAGTAGAACAAAAACTAAATGCAAAAAAAGCTGTTGGTATCTCAAATGCTGTAAGTATAGCAAATGATGGAAGAATCAAAAAAGCTTTACGAGAAGATGATAGAAAGTGGGCTATTATTACACTAGGTTTTATTGGTGAAAAGATGAAAAAGTCTACACCTTTTAAAAATATTAAAGTACATGTACATACAAAAAACAACAAATCTTTTGTTAGAAGTTGGAAAACCAATAAGTATGGTGATGACTTAAGTTCATTTAGAGATAGTGTAGTAAAAGTAAATCAAACACAAACTGCTGTAAATACATTTGAAGTTGGAAAAGCTGGTTTATCACTTCGTTCTGTTGCATGTGTGACAGATGATGATGGTACACATTTAGGTTCTCTTGAATTTATGCAAGGATTAAACTCTGTTGCAAAAAGTTTTGATAAATCAAAAGATGGTTTTTTTACTTCTTATGGATGATAAATTTTTAAGAGGTGAGTCTACTAACAAATTTAAAAATTATGTAATCTCACAAAAATTTATAAATAAAGATTTTTTAGCAGATGCAAACAAGATCAATGTGCAACAACTATTAAAAGATAAAATATATATCACAGACAAATACTTCTATACTTATGTAGATGTAAAAGATTTTAATGATCAAAAACTAGGAATCGCACTTGTTGCTTCACCAATGTCTAAAGTTGCTAATGCAATTGAGGCATCAGAAGAGATGATTAATATTGCACTTATTATTATTGTATTACTTGTATTATTTATACTTATTGCATTAATGATACTATTAAAAAGAATTGTTGTCTCTCCTTTACATAATCTAGAAAATGGATTATTAGGTTTCTTTAAATATCTTAACAAAGAGTCAACTACAGTTCAAGAACTTACAGTTCATTCAAATGATGAGATTGGTATTATGGCAAATGTTATCAATGAAAATGTTCAAAAAACTAAAAATATTATAGACTCTGATAATAAGTTTTTAAAAGAAGTAGAAGATATTATCATTACTGTTAAAGAGGGATACCTTAACAAAAGACTTGAAAATAAAGTAGCTTCTGAGAATTTAGAAGAGTTAAGAATTCATATTAATGATATGCTCCTTAGTCTTCAAATGAAAGTTTGTACAAATATCAATGACTTAAGTGCTGCACTTGAAAAATATTCTAAACTTGATTTTACACATAGAATTGAAGGATGTAATAGTGAAGTGACTATGGGATTAAACAATCTTGCAAATATTATCAACGATATGCTAGTTGAAAATAAAGCAAATGGATTAACTTTAGGAGAAAGCTCTACTATTTTATTAACCAATGTTGATACTCTAAATAAAAACTCAAATGAAGCAGCAGCAGCTTTAGAAGAAACAGCAGCTGCTATTGAGGAGATAACAAGTAATATCTCTAGCAATACTCATAATATCGTTGAGATGGCACAAATAGCTTCAAATGTAACTGATTCTGCTTCAAAAGGTGAAGCATTAGCAACACAAACAACAAAAGCTATGAATGAGATAGATGAAGAGGTAAATGCTATTAATGAAGCTATTACAGTTATCGATCAAATTGCTTTCCAAACAAATATTCTATCTCTTAATGCAGCAGTAGAAGCAGCAACTGCTGGTGAAGCTGGAAAAGGTTTTGCTGTTGTTGCACAAGAGGTTAGAAACCTTGCAAGTAGAAGTGCAGAAGCGGCAAATGAGATTAAAGCATTAGTTCAAAATGCAACATCAAAATCAAATGGTGGTAAAAAAATAGCAGATGAGATGATTAGTGGATATACTACTTTAAATGAAAATATTTCTAAAACAATTGAACTAATCAAAGATGTAGAGATGGCATCTAAAGAGCAACTTACAGGAATTGAGCAAATCAATGATGCTGTTAATAGTCTTGATCAACAAACACAACAAAATGCAATGATAGCTTCTCAAACTCATGATGTAGCATTAGACACAGATAAGATTGCTAAACTTGTTGTAGATGATGCTAATAGTAAGAATTTTATTGGTAAAGATAGTGTAAAAGCTAAAAATATGAAGCAAAATCATGTCTCAACTAGTAATTCAAAAACAATTGTATCAAGCCCAAAGACACCTAATACAAAAAATAATGATAAAATTCAAAATACAATAAAACCTATTGTATCATCAAAAGATAGTGATGATGAGTGGGCAAGTTTTTAAAACTTGCCTCTTTTATCTATTATAAGGGATAAAACTATTTGGCATATTTGAATCTACACTATTTTTTATAAGAGTATATCCAAGCCCAATAGCTAATAACCCTGCTACAACCATATAAACTATCTTTCTTTTTTGTGGTGATTCATTTCCATCGTAATCTTCTATTTGATTTAATGTTGGTTCCATTTTTTCTTCCTTTTATAATAAACTCATGTCAAATTATAGAACTCTTATGTTAAGCAACTGTTAATTAACAATTAATTAACAAAAACCTATTACCATTTCAGCTTAATTTCGAAACTTCAAAAGGAAAAATATGAAAAAAAAGATAGTATTATCACTTTCTGCAGCCCTTGTAATAAGTGCTCAAGCAGAAGATTTAGGGACAATAGAGATCAAAGAAGAAGTAAACACAAAAGTTGTTAACAATATCAGTACACAAGAGGTAAAAAATGCAGATCTAGCAGAAGCACTAGCAAAAAAATCTGCAAGTATCTCCCTTATAAGAAGAAGTGGTATTGCAAATGATATAGTTCTTAGAGGTCAAAAAAGAGATAACATTAAAGTAACTATTGATGATGGTATGGTTTGTGGTGCTTGTCCAAATAGAATGGATCCTCCAACTTCACATGTTATTACAACTATGGTTGATAGTGTAGAGATAAAAGAGGGACCATTTGATGTAACAGAGTTTGGAACTCTAAGTGGCGGAGTAAAAATTAAAACCGTAGAGCCAAAAGAAGGTTTACATGGAGAAATTGGTACAACTATTGGAAGTTACGGTTATAAAAAAGGTGTTGTAAGTGTATCTGGTGGAAATGATAAAATAAAAGCTTTATTTACATATTCAAAAGAAGAAAGTGACCAATATGAAGATGGCGATGGACATACATTAGCTGAACAAACTGCCTTAGTACAAAATCCTGCACAATATAATACTATGAATGATAATAGATATCTAGATGCTTATAAAGATATGAAAGCATATGAAAAAAGATCTATTATGGCAAAAGCAATTGCAAATATTACTGATTCACAAGAAGTTGAAATCAGTGCTACACAAAATCGAAGTGACGATATCCTTTATCCATCAAGTGGTATGGATGCACTTTACGATGATAGTAATCTTTATAATGTAAAATATACTGCTAGAGACTTAGGGGATTTTTCAAAAAAACTAGAAATAAAAGCTTATAGAACAGATGTTGATCATCCTATGGCAATAGATTACAGAATAAAAAATAACTATGTACCAGCTGGAAGTAAAGGATTGACAAATCACCTTACAACAGATGTTACTGGTGCAAAAATCATTAATACATTTGATGCTTTAAACAGAGAATTTACAATAGGTTTAGATACTAGTAATAGAAATTGGGATGGAGATTATTATAGTGACATTAATCCTTTTATAAGAAAAAGTATAAATGATACAGATACAATCAATAAGGCAATATTTGTAAAATGTAAAAATCAATTAGATAAACTTACACTAGAATTAGGTGTAAGATATGACTCAACAAAAATAGATACTAATGGTGCCGAGCAAGATAATAAGTATACTGACTTTAGTGGAAATATTATGGCAACATATAATAGCGATGAAAATACAAAATACTTTATTGGACTTGGTCAAGCTAGTCGTGTTCCAGATGCCAGAGAATTATATTTTGTCGCTTCAAATGGTACTAGTGTAGGAACAGAAGATTTAAAAGCTACAACAAATAGAGAACTAGACTTTGGAACAGAACACCACTACAAAGATGGAAAAATAAAAGCAAAATTTTTCTACAGTGACTTAAAAGACTATATTTACTACAGAGATACAGGTGCAGCAACCAATAAGTTTGAAAATATAGATGCTAAGATATATGGATTAGAACTTAGTGGTTCGTATTATATCAATGAGCAATTTACACTTGATGGTGCTTATGCTTACAAAATTGGTAAAAAAGATAAAGCTATCGCAGGTCAAACAGATACAGATTTAGCAGATATTACACCACCAAAATTAACTCTAGCACTTAACTATGATTATAATGACCACACAAATGCAATGATAGAATTTATCAATGTATCTTCATGGAACAAATATGATAGTGATAATGGAGAGCAACATATATCTGGATACAATATTGTTAATCTAAAAGCACAAACTACTGTTGCCAAAAATTTTGAAATCACTGTAGGGATTGATAACCTTTTTGATAAAACTTATGCTGTTTCAAACACATATAGAGACTTAACACTTTTAAGTGATGGCACAGAAGTTATGCTTTTAAATGAGCCAGGAAGATATATCTATACTAGCTTAAAATATAAATTTTAATCAAGAGGGAATTAATCCCTCTTCATATGTAATTAACACTCAATTAACACTTTTTTTATATCATTTCCAAAATTTATGGAGAGTATAGTGGATATAGAAATTTTAAAAAATATAGTAGATTATGGTGTTATTGGACTTTTAGGATTTATGAGTTTTCTCTCTTTTTGGCTTTATATAGAACGACTATTATTTTATAAAAATATTGATATAAAAAATTATTCAAAAAAAGAACAATTAGAGATTGATCTTACAAACAATATATCAATCATCTCTTCTTTTGGATCAAATGCCCCATATATAGGACTTCTTGGAACTGTATTTGGTATTATCATCACATTTTATACTATGGGACAAAGTGGAGATATAGATGTAAAAACAATTATGAGTTCTTTAGGACTTGCCCTAAAAGCTACTGCTATGGGTCTCGTTGTAGCAATACCAGCTATTATGTTCTATAATCATTTGACTAGAAAAGTTGAAGTAAAACTTGCACTTTGGGATATGGAGTTTAAAAGTGCAGCTTAAAAAATTTGATACTATCAATGTTGTACCATTTATAGATATCATGCTTGTACTTTTAGTAATAGTATTGACTACAGCATCTTTTGTAGCTAGAGGAATTATCCCTGTTGATTTGAGCGAGGGGAAAAGTTCTACAAAATTAACAGAACAAAAAATCGTAACAATAACTATAAAAGATACTGGTGAACTTTTTTTTGATAAGGTAGTTACAACACATAATGAAATCGAACAAAAACTTTCAAAACTAAAAACCTCAACACCTGTTAGTATCAACTGTGATAAAAAAGCAAAATTTGAAAACTTTGTTAAAGTGATAGATATATTAAAACTTAAAAACTTCACAAATCTAAGTATAGTTACAAAGCAAGAATAATTAATAAATAATTATTTTATACTTTAATTTAAATTTAATCTTAAATTTAACACCTAGTTAACACACCTTAGCTACTATTTCAAAATTTTAAATGATAACAAAGGGTGTAAATGAATAAAAAGATATATCTATCACTTACTTGCGCATTAGCGATAAGTGTTAATGCAGCAGATTTAGGAACAATAAGTGTTGAGTCTTCTACCATTGATGATAAATTTGAGACTAAAAAAACAGAAGTTTCAAGTAGTACTGTAATTACAACTGATGATGTGGAAAAAATAAATCCAACTAACATTGAAAACATTTTAAATACAATACCAGGTATTACCGCTTCAAATGTAGGGAATGATAGAGTTAAAATACACATCAGAGGTATAGATAATCAAATGTACATGGGAGAAAAACCTGGTGTTGCCGTTGTAATTGATGGTGTTCCAGTACAAGAAACAACTGGTAAAATCAACCTCGATTTAGATAATATTGCTAGTATTAAAGTTATTAAAGGAAGTGCTAGTTACTTATATGGAAATGATGCAATAGCAGGTGCCGTTGTTATTACTACAAAAAGACCAAAAGGGTTAAGTAGTTCAAAACTAGAAACAGAGATTGGTAGTTTTGGATTTAAAAGAATATTAGCTTCTACAAATCAATCATTTAAAACAGGAGCTTTACAACTACAAGGAACAGTAAGAGATAGTGATGGATACTGGGATGATGCTTATTTAAAACATAAATCAGTTAATGGTAAATATCAACACTACCTTACAGAAACAAGTGATTTAACATTTGGAGCTGATTATACTAAAAGAGAAACTGGTGATGGTACAAGTGTGCATGGTGAAACACAGTCTATACTCAATCCTAAAAGTAATACTGAAGTTTCTTATGCCGGATATTATGATACTACTTTACTTAAAACATTTTTAACTTATTCAAATGATATTGATGACAATTCAAATTTTATGGTAAATGTCTCAAGGTATGAAGACGATACTACTAACCTTTCTGGATCAACAGATACTAATGGTGATGGAATTAATGATGACCACAAAACTATATCAGATGAGGAATGGATTCAAAATACATTTAAAAGTGAGTACAGAAGATCATTTGATAAAGTAGCAATTATGGCTGGTATAGACTTAGCTAGAAATGAACAAAAAAATATAAGGATTGCAAATTTAACTGTTGGTGGGTTTAGTCCTCAAACAAAAGGAGATATTACAGGTGATTCCAATAATAATGAAGCTATAAATGCTATATATCTTGAAGTACAAAACCAATTGACAAACAATTTAACTTCTACAATCAATTTTAGACACGATAATATAAAATATGATTATAAAAATAATCTTGATACAACTCTAAATACTGCACCATCATATGATGCAAATACCTATAGAGTAGGATTTAATTATCAATTAAATGATAAGCATAATATTTACACAAGTTATGCAACAGGATTTAGAGCACCAACGGCAGAACAAATAAGTGGAAACATTGATAAACTTCAAGCAAACCCAACATTTGATATTCCAACTACTCTTGATATAGAAACTACAAATAATATAGAATTAGGAATTAGAGGAGACATCTCATCATACAAATATGATGCATCTATTTACCAACTAGATAGAAAAGATTATTTAGGTGTAAGAGCTGGTTCTTATATTAGAGCTTCAGATGATAAAGCAGATTTAGCAGTAGATAATCTTGGAGATATAAGAAGTAGAGGATTTGAATTAGCTCTTAGTAGTGATAGAAAAAAAGCTATCTCATTTTCAACTGCTTATACTTATTTAGATGCAAAATTTAAAGAATATTCATTAAAACAATTAGTTCAAGACAATGTTTTTCCAATAGCTGATGTCTATCAAACAGTTAATTTAACAGGAAAAAGAGTACCTAGAACATCAAAACATACTTTAAATATCACTGTTGACTTTAGACCAATTGATGGGCTTACTATATCACCAGAACTTATAGCAAAAAGTAGTTACTATGCAGATGAATTAAACAAATACAAACAACCTGGTTATGAAATAATAAATTTAAGATCAGAATATAAAATAAATAAATCTCTAGAAATTTTTGCTAAAATAGAAAACCTTTTAGATAAGAACTACAATCAGTTCGTAAATGTAAGCTCAAGTGATATTGCAAATAATATGGAAGATGCAACAATCCGTGTTGCACCACCTAGAGCATATTATGCTGGACTTAGATACAAGTTTTAAAAGAGTAAAATAACTTGGAACTTACCCCATATCTCTCTATATTTCTTATAGGGCTTAGTTTTGGAGCAACGGCATGCATGTTTTCATGTATGCCGTTTCTTACTCCAATTTTAGTAAAAAGCTCAAATAACATAAAACAATCATTAGCAGTAATGATCCCTTTTAGTTTAGGGAGAATTTTTACTTATACAATGATTGCTATGCTGGCATTTGGTAGTTCATTGTTTATAAAAGATATTTTAAAAAATAATGAACTTTTGAGCTATATTTTAGGAACAGTTACGATTGCATTAGGTATCTCTATGCTTTATAATAGTTACAAAAACAATAAAAGCTGCGGTATCCATAAGCCTATAGTAAAAGAACAAAACTTATCAAAAATGGGTTTTTTTACTATGGGTGCAACAATATCTATAAATCTATGTGCACCTGTAATTTCACTTATAACAATTTCTAGTAGTACAACTACAATCTATTCAGCAATCGCTTTTGGGATAGCTTTTGGTGTTGGGGCTGTTTTATTTACACTGTTATTTTATGGATTTTTCTTCTCTATAGTTATTAGAGGATTGCTTGAACAATTTACACAATATAAAAGACATATAGAAGTTGTAGCTTCACTGTTTTTAATACTTGTTGGTATTTTAATAATCAGTGGCAAGTTGTCACTATAAAGGAAAAAAATGGTTGATTTTATCAAAAGAGATAATAATGATATGTTTAAAAACCCTATATTTAGGTTTTTATTTAAAAATACAAAATTTCTTTTAGTTTTAAGAATAGCAGTTACAATGCTATTTTTTTATGCAGTTTACTATGGATTTATCCATCCTACGAAAGATGAAAACATCTTCACTGGTGCAGTATTTTGGGGAATATTCTGGGCACTTTTTATGGTAGTTACACTTTCAACTTTTGGACGAATCTTTTGTGGTATCTGTCCTCATGGATTTTTAGGGAAATATATCAAAAAATTTGGATTGAAAAAAACTATGCCAAAATGGATGCAAAATAGATATATTGGCATTATTTTACTTGTAATTGGTTGGTGGGGAATTTATTATACATTTCCTGGGTTTTGGAGAACTCCTATAGGAACTGCTTCTATGTTTGGTGCTATGACAGTTATTGCATTTATATTTTATTTTATCTATAAAGAGATGAGTTATTGTAAATATATTTGTCCCATTGGAACTTTAACTCGTGCTTACGATAAACTTTCATTTACAAAGCTAGAAACTTATACTGATTCATGTAAAGATTGTAAAACATTTGAGTGTGCAACTGCTTGTGAATATAACTTAAAACCATTTACATTTGCAAAGAAAAATCAAACTGATGATTGTACACTTTGTATGGATTGTGCTGTTTCTTGTGAAGCTGTAAAATTCAAACTTACAAAACCTGCTGAACAACTAGGAAGTAAACTTAAAATATTAAGTGCAGAAGTATGGACATATATACTTATCTTTGCTTCTATTCCTGTTTCTATGGGATTTGCACATGGGCTTAATAGAACTAAAATTGCGGATGAATTTATTTGGAATAAAACTGCAGAGTTTTTTAGTTTGACTTCTTATGCGGGTGGATTTGCTTTTCTTTATGCTGTTATTTTTAGTGTATTTTTTGCTACTTTTGGAATCTATATCGCTTCTAAAATATTAAAAAAAGAATATAGTTCTACTTTTACTAATTTAGGTGTTGCTTTTATTCCATTGTTTATCTTTGCTTCACTTGGACATACTTTAGAAACATTTTTTATCAAAGATTATGTAACAATTGTAGATGGATTTGCTCAAGGATTTGGCTTCAGTGTTGAAGTGGAAGCACTAGCCAAAAGAGGTGATGGATGGCTACACTACTTTGGACTATTTAAATGGATAGGTGTGATATGGTCATTTATTCTTTTATATAAACGGATGAAACTTATTGATGCCACAAAACTTCGTAAAATATTTGGATACTTTTTTGCTTCACTAATGATACTTTTTTATATAGGATTAAATATCTATACAGGATATGTGTTTTCTAAATATGGTGCAAAAAGTAGAGGTGGACACTCCCATGGTAGTCATGGTGGGAAAGCAATGTTCCAAACAGTTCCTTTTAAACAAGCAACTCTACTACAAGCAGGAGAAGATAAAACAAGTGGTGTTGTGTGCGGTATGAATCTACCAATGTTTTACAAAACAAATCATGGTGCTACACTTGATGGGAAAGTAAGACAATATTGTTCTATTCATTGTTTAGCGGAAGATTTACGAATCAAAAAACTTCCTCTTGAAAATATGCAAGTTGTAGATGTGACTAGCTTAAAATTTATCTCTGTAAAAGATGCTTTTTATGTAGTGGGAAGTAAACAAGCTGGAACTATGAGTAGAACTAGTAAATATGCTTTTGCAAAGAAAGAAGATGCTATAAAGTTTACTAAAAAATATGGTGGAGAGATTGTTGATTTCAGACGTGCACTTTTTATAGCTCTTAAAGATTTTTCAAAAAAACAGCATAGTTCTCATGGAGGAAAAACCGCTTTAGATTTAACACAACCTTTATATCTTAGCCTTAGTGACCCATCAGTTAGTAAGAAAAATTCAGGTGGACATATGCATGGAGGTGGTGGGAAACCAAAACCAAAAGGATATATCCCTACAAAAAAAGTATATGTTTCAACTTTAGAAAATAAAAGTGTATCTCCAAAAAATATAGAGTTTTTTTATTATGATGTAAAACAAAATAAAAAAGATATTATCCAAAAATCTTCAAGAGGAAAACAAACATACAACTTTGAAGTACCAAATAATGGATACTATAATCTTTTTGCAGTATCACAAGGTACTAAAAATGATAAAAACTTTTATAATGTAGCAAAACTAGAATATCTTCATGGTAAACATGGTATTGAAGATATTTATGATGAAAAGTTGAAAAAAAATCTTGAACAAAATCTTACAAAAATTGATTTAATAAGATTAAAAAACAAAGATGAAAATAGCTTTTTTTATAAATTTAAAATGGGAGAAAATCTAAAATTTCAAGCACTATTAGATCAACAACCACTAGCAAATGCAAAAATAAAAATAAAACTTCAAAGTGGTTGGGAAAAAACTTCTCTTACAAATGATAAAGGGGAAGTGGAACTTACTATCATAAGAGATTATTTTCCACCATGGAATAAATTTGAAAAAAGATTTAAACAAGAGTTGCTAATAACACTAGAGCATGAAATAGATAATACAAAATATACACTCACTTATCCTGCATCTTTTTATCCAAATTCAAGTGATTATGAATCATATGCTTATGGATTATTATTAATTACATTAACGCTTTTAATATCAGGTTTGGTTATTTATAGATTTAGAAAAAACAGAACAAAACCTTTTAGTGAGGTAAATTTTGATGAGTAAAATAAAACAACTTGTCAATAATATGAATTTAGTGAAGGTTAGATTTACTATTCAACTACTTACTTTTATTCTTTTTGTATATGGAGGATATTTTGCTATAGATTTTGGTTCAAAGCTCCCTATATTCGCTTGTCCTTACAATGGTGAAGCTGTAGGAGCATGTTATTTAATTCCTCTACAACATCAACTAAGTATGCCTGCACAAATATTACTAGGAGGTGCAGGTATAGCAGTAATTACTGGCTTTTTAACATTTCTTTTTTGGTTTATATTTTTAAATAAAGCATGGTGTGGCTATGTATGTCCATTTGGTACACTACAAGATTGGCTTACTTTAACTAGAAAAAAAATTGGAATACGATTTTCTACTTATACTCAAAATCAATTTGAAAAACTTTCAAAAATCAAATATATCCTTTTAGCGATTGTTATTTTAGTACCTCTTCTTATGGGTGTTGGTGTTTTTGGAAGAGAATGGTCAGCTGCATTTTGTCAAATATGTCCAGCACGAATTATATCTCCTATGTTTAGTGGAGATTTTAGTCAATGGACAATAGACTTTTCTACTAAAACGGCTATGGTATTAACTGCTATTGGTATGATATTTGCTGGATTATTTTTAATTGGTAGTTTTGTAAAAAAAAGATTTTTTTGCTTTTTTTGTCCTATGAGTGCATTACATTATATTTTTTCTAAGTTTTCACTAGTTCAACTTAAAAAAGATGGTAGTAAGTGTACCAAATGTGGAGATTGTTATGCTGTATGTGATATGCAAATCAAAGATATAGCAGATGATGTGACAAGTACAAATATCTTAAGAGATGATTGTATTTTGTGTTTAAAATGTGTAGCTGCTTGTCCTGAAGATGATGCACTTCATTTTGATATATTAAAATTCAAAGCTTTTAGCTCTACAAAACAAGGTTTTGAAAAAAGAATGGGGATAGAAAAACAGAAGGAAAATAGAGATGAGTAATAATGAAAATCATAAAATAGAAACACCACATGAAAAACAAAATAGACATAAAGCTATGGAAGCTATTAAGGTAATTAATACTCTAAAAGAGGAATTTAAATCACCTATTAAATCTATGGATTATTTTTATAGATTGTTTGAAGATGTATATTGTCATCAAAAATCGCTTCACAATGATAAGGTAAAAGTGGGAACAATGTGTATCCAAATACCTAGTGAAATTATCTATGCACTAGATGGTGTACCTATTCGACTTTGTAATGGTTTTTATACTGATGATGAGATTGGAAGTGATCTGATGCCATCAAAATCTTGTCCACTTGTAAAAGCAAGTGTTGGTCACTTATCAAGTCAAAACTTAAGTGATAAACCACATATGATCTATAGTCCCACAACTTGTGACCAAAAAACAAAAGCAGGGGCAACCATTGAAAGTTTTGGATACGATGTCGTTGATGTGGATTTTCCACGAACAAAAGAGAGTGAGATAAGTCGTGAGTTTTTTAGACGAAGTATAAGAAATTTTGCTGTAGATTTATCAAAAAAAACTGGAAAAAAACTCACTAAAAATAATCTAAAAAACTCAATAGGAAAAATTGGCTATGCCCAATCTTTATATCATAAATTATCTGATTTACGAAAAAGTAAAAATGTACCAATCTTAGGAGTTGATATGTTTTTAGTTACTAATGCTTTTTTCTTTGATAAAATTGATAACTGGATAAAAGCTACAGAAATTTTACTTCATGAATTAGAATTAAGAATAAAAGAAAATATTCATGTGGCAGGAAAAATTAGTCCCCGTATAGTTTATACAGGCTCACCACCAATATTTCCAAACTATAAAATACCTCTACTCATAGAAGAATCTGATGCCGTAATCGTAGCAGATGAAACTTGTAGTTCAAATAGAATGTTCAATGATAGAGTTGCTGTGGATGAATGGTTTGTCAATGATATGTTAGATTCAATGGCTGATAAATACCTCAAAGCTTGTACTTGTCCAATATTCTCAAAAAATGATGACAGAATAAGAAGAATTATAGAATTAGTTCGTTCACATAATGCAGATGGAGTAGTCTATCAAGCCTTTGCAGGTTGTACAGTATATGAACTAGAACAAAGAAGTGTGTTAGAAGCTATGGAAAAAGAGGGAATATCAATTCTTTATTTAGAAAGTGATTATAGTCCAAGTCAAAGTGGACAACTAAGCACAAGAGTTGAAGCCTTTATAGAATCACTTAAAATGAAAAAACGAAAAAGAGGAAAATAGTATGAAATATTTTGCAGGTATAGATATAGGCTCAACAGCTATTAAAATCTCAATAGCTGATGAAAATAAAAATCTTGTAGGTCACAAAATCACAGCAAGTGGAAGTATGTTTTATCAATATGCCCATGAAACATTAGATGCTCTTGTAGATGAAATTGGGATAAATAAAAAGGATATTATCTATACAGTTGCCACTGGATATGGGAGAAAAATATTTAAAGAAGCTGATGAAAATATTAGTGAAATAACAGCTAATGCAGTTGGAGCTAGAGCTGCTGCAAAAGATCATGGGGAGATTAAAACAATCATCAATATTGGTGGTCAAGATAGTAAGGCTATCTCATTAGATGAAGAGGGAAATGTAACAAACTTTGCTATGAACGATAGATGTGCAGCAGGAACTGGAAAATTTCTTGATGCTTGTGCCATGAATCTTGAGATAAGAGTTGAAGAACTAGCAGAGAAACATTTTGCTTCAACGGGTACTCCTCTTTCTATAAATAGTACTTGTGCTGTATTTGCAGAAAGTGAGATTATTGGACTTCTAGGAAACAGTCATAGTGTAGAAGATATTGTTTGTGGAGTGCACTACTCAATTGCTAAAAGAATTGTAAAACTTGTAAAAAGAGTTGGTGTAAAAGAGGGAATTTATTTTGATGGTGGACCAGCACTCAATGGTGGACTTGTAAATGCCATAGAAAATGAGCTTAGTAAGAAAATATTTATCCCAGAGTTTCCACAAATTACTACATCTTACGGGGCTGCTATAATAGGGATAGATTCTTACAATTATGAAAATGAATAGATAGATGTTTGATAAAATCATAAAGTTTTTTATTGAAAACTATAAAATAAATTATGCTTTATTTATCTTTTTATTTATCATAGGAATCTATTCTTATACAAAAATACCAAAAGAGGTTCAACCAACGATAGAGCCTCAGACCATACGAATAAGTGGAAACTATAGTGGAGCTTCGGTTGATATTTTAAATAAAATGGCAGTTATTCCACTTGAAAATGAGATCAAAAATATAATTGGTGTCACCGATATTATTACACACATTAACCCTGGTAGATTTTCTATCACTTTAGAACTTGACAAGTATGAAAAAAAAGAGGATATAAAAGAAAATGTAAAAGATGCAATTGCTATTATC
The DNA here is from genome assembly GCA_965140475.1 of Arcobacteraceae bacterium. Lineage (GTDB taxonomy): Bacteria > Campylobacterota > Campylobacteria > Campylobacterales > Arcobacteraceae > JAIOSF01. Next base: position 268,103 of record OZ223242.1, on the reverse strand, counting down.
TCTTCCGATTTGCCATCTGATATGGATGAACCAGTAATTAAAGCAGTTGCACATGCTCGTTCTTTGATGTATGTTTCTGTACTTTCTAACACAATTCCTAGAGATGAACTTTTAAAAGTTGCAAAAGATTTAAAAACGACCCTTTTAGGTATCCCCTACCTCTCAGATATTACTATTTTTGGAGAGTCTGATGAATATTACGAGATACAAATTGATGAGAAAAAAATAGAAGCATTTGGCTTAGAAAAAAAAGATATTGCAACTATTATTTCTGAACTTTCTTATACTTTTCCAGCTGGAAAAATGGATGGGAAAAAAAATCAATTTTATCTCTCAACAACAAATGGGAAAAAAAGTGCTGAAAATTTAGCAAACACCCTTCTTAAAATAGATGATATTACAATCTATTTTAAAGATATCGCTACTATTACTAAACGGTATGAAGATTCATCTACATTAGCAAGTATGAATGGGAAAGGTGCAATCACTTTAGCCATCTCTCAAAATCCAAAAGGTGATGCAATAACCCTTTCAGAACAAGTGAGAAAAGAGCTTTCAAAGTTAGAAACTTCAGATATATTTTTTGATATAAAAAGAGATAATTCTTTTCAAGTTAAAGAGAGTTTAAATATTGTTTTTTCTAATATTATTTTTGGAATTTTATTAATTTTCTTATTTACTATTGTACTTATAAATTCTCGCATGGCATTAGTAATTATAATGGGTATTCCTACTTCATTTGTTATGGGTGCTATATATTTTTATTTTACTGGATACAGTATCAATGTACAATCCCTTATTGGGGTATTACTTGCTATTGGTATTATAGTTGATGATGCTATTGTAGTAAGTGAAAACATTCAACAATATATTGAAAAAGGATATGAACCAAAAGAAGCTGCCTATTTAGGGACAAAAGAGATGGCTAAACCTGTTTTTTGGGCTTCGGTTACTACACTTTTTTCATTTATACCTTTGCTAATGATAAGTGGAAGAATGGGTGAAATTATACAACTTATCCCTATAGCATTTAGTGCACTAATTGTAGCTTCTCTCATTGAGTCTTTTATCTTCTTACCAATTCACAGTTCTCATATATTGAACAAAAATTCAAAAACTTTATCATGGGAAAAAAGTAAAAATATCTATAAATCATTTTTACAGTTTTTAATACAATATCAAAAAAGCTTTTTATTGGTATTTGTTATCGCTGTCCCTTTACTTATTTTTTATAGTGCAAAAAATTCAAAGTTTCAAATGTTCCAAAAGTTTGATTCATCAAGTGTCAATATAACTTTTAAAGGGAATAAAAACATGACTTTAGAAGAGACTTCACTTATGGTGCGTCAGATGGAAAGTGACCTTTTAGACTCTAAAGAGAAATTTTTTATCAAAAATGTAAGTTCAACAGCAGGTCATAGAAGAACAGCAACTGGAGATACTGAAGTGTACCCTTATGTAGGTAATATTACTGTAGAACTTTATGAGAAAAAACCAAGTAATTTTTTTGAAGCATACATAAGCCCTATTTTTAGTATCTATTATGAAAAAGAGGGGCGAATTAGAACACTATCGTCAAAAGTGGTTTCAAAACAATTAAGAGGTTGGTTAAAAAAACAGCACTATAAACGAAAATACAAACTAGAACAAATTATGGTAGTTGAAAGACGAATGGGTGCAACAAAAGCTGATATAAGAATAGGAATAGTCAGTGACAATTACCAAAAAGCTTTAGCTGGTATTTATAGACTCCAAGAAGAGATATCAAATATTCAAGGTGTAAAATATAGTGGAAATAATATAAAATTTGGAATTGATGAGCTGAAATTTCATATCAATAGCTATGGTGAATCTTTAGGTGTCACTGAAAAATATCTAGGGAGTTTTTTATCAAATATCTATATGGATAAAAAAATAGCAACAATCTATGGGACTAAAGAATCCTATGATGTAAAATCAAAATCACTTTATAGTGATAGTCTTGAGTATTTTAAAAATATTCAAATACCTCTAAAAAATAACACAATTGTACATCTTCATGATATTTGTGATGTAAAAACGATTAAATCATTAGAAAAATTGGTTAAAGATAATGGAATTACAACTTTTTATATGTTTGCTAATGTTGACAACGATATTATCACCTCATCTGAAGTTTTAGAGCAAATAGAACCAACAATTGCTGAACTGAAAAAAAGTGATATTAAGTTTATCTTCAAAGGGGAAAGAGAACAAAAAAAGAGATTAGAAATAGAGATGCTTCTCTCTATCCTTTTAGCTCTTAGTTTAATCTTCTTATCACTTCTTTATCTTTTTAATTCGATTAAAGAGACACTTTTAGTGATAACTGTTATTCCATTTTCTATGTTAGGACTTTATATAGGACATTTTCTTTTAGGATTAAATATTACAATTCCCTCTTTAATTGGAGCAATTGGACTCGCAGGAGTTATAATAAATGATGGAATTATCATGATGGATTCACTCAAAAAATCAACAACAAAAGAGGAGTTTTATCACAATGCTGCAAAACGATTTAGACCTATTATTTTAACCTCAATTACTACTATTGTTGGACTATTTACCTTGATGTTTTTTGCAACTGGAATGGCAGTTAGTTTTCAACCGATGGCTGTAACTATAGGTTTTGGACTTTTATGGGGAACTATTTTAAATCTTTTATATTTACCTGTAATGTATGGCTATTTTAATGGAAAAAAACTACATTAACAATTTATTAACACTTAATTAACACTTCTTTTATAAAATAGAAGTGTTAATTTGAAAAAGGGAGAGTAGTTTTGAATATAAAAAGATATTTTAACTCATTGTTATTAACTTCTATATTCTATAGTTTCTTATTGTTTACTCTTCTTTATTCATTTGAAGACACTTATACAACTCCACCTAAAACACAAAACTCAACTCAAAATGTAAAATTCACCCTTATAAACTTACCAAAACAAATAGAACAGCCTAAAGTAGAAAAAAAAGAGATAAAACCTCAACCCAAAAAAATAGAAAAGAAAATTGTAAAAAAAATTAATCCAAAAAAAATAGCTCCAAAAAAAATAGTTAAAAAGATTGAACCCTTAGTAAAACCTAAAAAGATTGTAAAAAAGCAGATTGAAAAACCGATAAAAAAAACAACTAATCAAATTGTTGCCAATCAAATAAAAAAGAATAAATCTATTGTAAAAAAACAAACTATTCAAACAGATACAAAGCAATTACAAATTAAACAAAACAAATACTATGCACATATCAAGAAAACTATAGATAAAAATAAATTTTACCCAAAAATTGCCGTAAGAAGAGGGATACAAGGTGATGTTAAAATAAAATGTATCCTATCAAAAAAGGGAGATCTTATCTCTTTTAAAATAGTTGATGGGAGAAAAATATTTTTTAAATCTATTAGCGAAGCTATTAATAATACTTTTCCACTTGCTCCACCAGAAGATGTTTTTACTGCAAATTTTGATATAGACCTTACTTTACAATATAAGCTATACTAATACTAAATTCAACAAAATATAACCAAAAATATAGTATAAGACTTATAATATACTAATTTAAAAGAGAACATTTATGAACAAAGTTTATAATATAAAAGGTGATATCTTTGGTGGAATCACTGCTGCTATTGTTGCATTACCTTTAGGGCTTGCTTTTGGTGTGGCAAGTGGATTAGGTGCAACTGCTGGAATATATGGAGCTATCATACTAGGGTTTTTTGCATCTATTTTTGGTGGAACAAAAACACAAATATCAGGTCCAACTGGTCCTATGACTGTAGTTATAGCATCCTCTGTTGTGGTACTTCACTCAGATATAAATGCAATAGCCTCAGTAATTTTACTTGCAGGAGTCTTCCAAATAGCATTTGCTTTTTTTCAAATAGGTAAATATGTAAAATATATCCCCTACCCTGTAATATCAGGTTTTATGAGTGGAATCGGTGCGATTATTATCCTTTTACAAATCAATCCTTTTTTAGGATTAGAAAGTCAGGCAGATATAATCTCTATTTTGCAAACATTACCTTCAAATATATTAAATATTAATTTTGAGGCACTGATACTTGCAACTACAACTTTACTAATTGTACTGCTTACTCCGGCAAAAATATCTCGAGTAATCCCCTCACCCCTTATTGCTTTAAGTGTATTAACAATTATAAGTACGATGTTTGGACTCAATGTAGCAACAATAGGAGAAATCCCATCGACTCTCCCTAGTTTTATACTCCCCTCATTTAATGTTGAGAACTATAAAACTATTATCACTTTAGCTGTAACACTTGCACTGTTAGGCTCAATTGATACTTTACTTACCTCACTAGTTGCTGATAATCTTACAAAACAAAAACACAATTCAAATAGAGAACTTTTTGGACAAGGGTTAGGGAATACTCTATGTGCATTAACTGGTTCCCTTGCAGGTGCTGGGGCAACCATGAGAACAGTAATAAATATAAAAAGTGGTGGTACTACCCAACTTTCAGGTGCAATTCACTCTATTGTACTGCTACTTGTAGTTTTATTTTTAGCACCTTTAGCTTCTCAAATACCTCTTGCTGTTTTAGCTGGTATTTTAATAAAAGTTGGTCTTGATATTTTAGATTACAAATTTTTAAAAGTGATTAAAACAGCTCCAAAAAATGACCTCTATGTTATGATAACTGTATTTTTTGTAACAGTGTTCATTGACCTTATTACAGCTGTTGGTTTAGGTATTGTATTAGCTGCTTTATTGATTGTTTATCGTATAACAAAAGCAACTAAAATAAGTACAACAAACTACAAACCTTCACAAATAGACGAATATTTTGAAGATGATCCTTATATTCGTGTAGTAAAAATAGAGGGTGCATTATTTTTTGGTTCAACTATTGCTTTTGAAAATGAGATTAACTCTTTATTAGATACTAAAACTCTTATTATTGATTGTATTGATGTACCCTTTATAGACATCACTGCTATATTTACTTTACAAGAACTTGTCACACATCTCAATGAACAAAATATAGAAACTATTTTATTATTAAAAAAAAGCCATCAAGAAAAACTTTTAAGTGTAGACAAAACAGATATATTTGCAAATACAATTATCAGTGATTCGTTAAAAGATATACCAATTCAATGTAAGTTATAATATAATACAATGATAATATGTTAAGTAAGGATATTTTATGAATATAAAGAAATTAGTTAGATATAGTTTTCTAATAATATCAATATTAGTATTTTTTATATTTGGTATTAATAGAATTATTTTATACCAATTCAAAGAAAATGATATAATTAAAGAGCATATCACTACACTTTTATCAACCCAAGAAAGCATGAATAAACTAATAAAAAATATTGATAGAACAAACACTCTTGAAGAATTAGAAGAGCTCAAACAGCAATTTTTTATACAAGAAAAAAAATTTGAAAATAGAAAAGAACAACTCTTTTTAAAACCTCCTAGTGATATACTAGATTTATTTCTTATTGAGATGAATGAAAAAGATACAATTAAAAATAATATCGCAAAACTTATTAAAAATGAACATTTTGTAGAAGAGTACTTTGATACTATTTTTGAGATACAAGCAAAAAAAATAAAAAATAAAAAAGAATTTAACAAGCTTTATCCCCAAGAGAATAGTATTAGAAAAAGTATTGAAGAAAAAATCATGTTACAAAACAACTTTAAGTTTTTACAAAAATTTTCTGATATAAAATATTATAGTAAAGAGGTATTATTTCAACACAGAAATCAAGAAACATTTGCTAAATGGAGAGAGAAGATAAATCTTTTAATCAAAGATTATCCAACTCAAGAGCTAAAAAAATATTTAATAGTTACAGATAATATTGGCAAGATTGTTCTAAAAATTGAAGAGCTAAAAATAAAAGAGGAGGAGTTTATTAAAAAGATTTCTCAAACTATAGATTCTAGTACTACAATTAATATGCAAATAACAAAAGAGATTGAAAAACTCTCATTAGAATTTACAAGTATGGTATTTGCTATTAGTACTACACTTTTTATTATTATTATTATCTTTATTATTTTATTAGCTTACCGAGTAAATAAAAATGTCTCTATGAGTGTGGATGAGATTGAGCAACAAATACAAAATGGACTAGAAGAGATAAATAATCTCAATGAAGAGATTGCTGATACTCAAAAAGAGGTTGTATTTACCATGGGTGCTATTGGTGAAAGCCGAAGTAAAGAAACAGGAAATCATGTTAGAAGAGTTGCTGAATATAGTAAGCGTTTAGCTTTATTTTATGGACTAAGCCAAGAAGAAGCTGAGATGTTAAAACAAGCTAGTCCTATGCACGATATAGGAAAAGTAGCCATTCCAGATGCTATTTTAAATAAACCTGGTCGTTTTAATGAACATGAGAGATTGATTATGAATACACATGCTCATCTTGGATATGATATGTTAAAACACTCAAATAGAGACCTTTTAAAAGCAGCAGCCATTGTAGCTTATGAGCATCATGAAAAATGGGATGGAAGTGGATATCCAAGAGGCTTAAGTGGTGAAGATATACATATCTATGGAAGAATTACAGCCCTTGCGGATGTGTTTGATGCTCTTGGAAGTGATAGATGTTATAAAAAAGCTTGGGATGATGAGAAAATATTCCAACTATTTAAAGAGGAAAAAGGGAAGCACTTTGACCCAGCACTTATTACAATCTTTTTTGATAACTTAGATGAATTTCTCAAAATACGAGATACTTTTAAAGACACCTAAAATATTTAGCTATAATTAGACAATGATTAAACATATATTTACAAACAGTGCTGGTATTTTAGTTTCCAGAATTTTAGGGTTTTTACGAGATTTATTAACTGCTTCTATTCTTGGGGCAAATATTTACAGTGATATTTTCTTTGTAGCTTTCAAGTTACCAAATCTTTTTAGAAGAATTTTTGCTGAAGGTGCTTTTACACAGGTATTTATCCCAGCATACGCAAAGTCAAAATATAAAGTCAGCTTTAGTTCTGTTATATTTTTACAATTTTTAGCATTTATTCTCATCTTAAGTTTACTTGTAACCCTATTTGCTTCACTTATTACAAAAGTTATTGCTATAGGATTTGATAGTGCCACTATTGATTTAGCTTCCCCTTTAGTTGCTATTTGTTTTTACTATCTCCCTTTGATATTTGTAGTTACTTTTTTAGCAGCACTTTTACAATATAAAAATCATTTTGCAACAACTGCTTTTAGTACAGCACTTCTTAATATCTCTCTTATTGTTGCCCTTTTAATTTCTGTAAATATGGATAAATACACTATTACATTTTATCTTAGCTGGGGAGTTGTTATTGGGGGTGTTTTACAAGTTATAGTACATCTCATAGCTATAAAAAAACTTCATATTAAATTCTTTACAACAAATATAAGAAAAAAACAAAGGGATATAAAACAATCAAAATTTTACAAACAATTTTATCCAGCTGTATTTGGAAGTAGTGCTGCACATATTGCTGCTTTTTTAGATACTTGGTTAGCTTCACTGCTTGTCAGTGGAAGTATTAGCTACTTGTACTATGCAAATAGAGTTTTTCAACTACCGCTTGCATTGTTTGCTATTGCAACTTCTGTTGCTCTTTTTCCTACTATTGCAAAAGCTATTAAAAACAATGATGAACAAAAAGCATTACAATTTATGAAAAAAGCTACAATGATACTTTTTGCACTTCTTGGAACTGCTACAGTTATAGGGATAGTGTTTGATAATTTTATAGTATGGTTACTGTTTGAAAGAGGTGCCTTTAGCTCTTCTGATACAACCCAAACTGCCTTAGTACTATCTATGTATCTTATAGGGTTATTACCATTTGGACTAGCGAAAATATTTTCTCTTTGGCTTTATGCTCATGAAAAGCAAGGAATCGCTGCAAAAATAACCATGAAGTCTCTTGGTTGGAATATTATTTTTTCTTTAATATTGATACTTCCTTATGGAATTGTAGGTTTGGCACTTGCGAGTAGTTTAAGTGGATTTATACTATTATTCCTAACTTTAAAAGAGTTTGGATATAAAAATATCCTTTTACTTTTAAAAACTCAACAATACAAATAGACAGGTGTCTGAGAGGTCGAAGGTGCTTCGTTGGAAGCGAAGTGTAGCTAAAACTACCGTGGGTTCGAATCCCATCCTGTCTGCCATTATAAATATTCAGAAAGTAAGACCTATTTAAGACTTTTTTATGATAGAATTTTAGACTATGAAAATTTTAATATACGATAACGATATAAACTCATTACAGCACTTTTGTAACTTAGTAAATTTATTACCTCAAGATGTACAAATAGATAAAATAGTTTCTATTGAAGATCTTATGGAAACATATAAAAAGCACTCCTATGATGTTGTTTTTATTGATTTTAATGATGATCACTCAATTGATCTAAAAATACAAATATTGGAACATAATCCGTTGCAAAGAATTGTATCAATTAATAATAACTTGTACTGCAAAGAATCCAATTGTGATAGTTGTAGAGAAAACACTAATTCTTATAGAATTTTTAAGCCCTATAATATTTCTGAACTTTTAAAATCATTTCAAAATGTAAAATGTGAAATGAATTATTGCGAAAATAATTTAAATACCAAACTTACTATCATCTCAAAATCTTTTAAAGACTTAATATATGACCACTTAAACTACAAATTTATTATTGATACTGGAGACAAAGATATACTTAAATACTCAAATTTAATTAAACTAACCGAGTTACTCTCTAAAAATAATATAAAATATGAAGTTAACAAAAATCATATTCAAGTTTTTGATAACTAAATATTTTCATTAAACCAAAAACCCCTTAAAAAATATTCATCTCATATTAAAATATTTTGGATATAATCCTTAACAATTGACTAAACACAGGATTTAAAGATATGATAAATTACGAAACTATAAAAAAGCTCATGTTCAATTTCGAACCAGAAACTGCGCATCATATAGCTTCATTTGGTTTAAAAGCACTTCCATATTGTAGAACAATAAACAACTATATGACTGAAAAAAACTTTGTTGATAATAGTATATTAACACAAGAGGTTTTAGGGATAAAATTTCATAACCCTATTGGTCTAGCAGCTGGATTTGACAAAAATGCAGATATGATAAAAGCTATGCCAGCCTTAGGTTTTGGATATACAGAGATTGGGACTATGACACCAAGAGCACAACCGGGGAATGATAAACCGAGACTTTTTAGATATCCAGAGCAAGAAGCAATACAAAATGCTATGGGATTTAATAATGAAGGTGCTTTTAAAGTTATTACAAATCTTAAAAAAGTTTATCCATTTGCTATACCTATTGGAGCAAGTATTGGGAAAAATAAAATAACACCTGAAAATGAAGCTTTAAATGACTATGAAACACTTATCAAAGGGTTTAAAGATATTTGTGACTATCTAGTGGTAAATATCTCTAGTCCAAATACACCAAATTTGAGAGACTTACAAAACGAAGAGTTCATAAAAGCTGTATTTGGTATGGCTAAATCTCTTACAGATACACCTATATTATTAAAAATTGCACCTGATATGGAAGTCCAAACTGCTATTACACTGTGTAAAACAGCAGTTGATGCAGGTGCAGATGGAATTATAGCTACAAATACAACAAATGATTATACTCTACTACCAAATCCTCAAGATTTCGGTGGAATTAGTGGAAAAGTGATGAGTGAAAAATCATACAATCTTTTTAAAGCAATAGCTACAGAACTTCATGATAAAACAACACTTATAAGTGTAGGTGGAATAAGTGATGCAAAGGATGCCTATAGACGAATCAAAGCGGGAGCTAGCCTAATTCAAATTTATAGTGCCTTTATCTTCCAAGGTCCTTCAATGTGTAAAAATATCAATAATGAACTCATAGCGTTACTTAAAGCTGATGGATATAACAATATAAGTGAAGCTATTGGAGCTGATTATAAATAAGGAGATAAAATGAAATTACTATTATTTATCTTTTTAACTTTACAAGGAGTATTGATGGCAAATAGCCTACCAAAATATTATGAAGAGACTTTAGAAAATGGTCTTAAAATTGTAGCAATCCCTATGGATAACGAGAGTAAAGTTATCACTACTGATATTTTTTACAATGTTGGAAGTAGAGATGAGATTATGGGGAAAAGTGGAATTGCACATATGCTTGAACACCTGAACTTCAAATCAACAAAAAATTTAAAAGCTGGTGAATTTGACACTATAGTAAAAGGTTTTGGAGGAGTTAATAATGCTTCAACAGGATTTGACTATACACACTACTATATAAAATCAAGTAATAAAAACCTTGATAAATCACTTGAGCTTTATGCTGACTTGATGGAAAACTTAACTTTAAAAGATGAAGAGTTTCAACCAGAACGAGATGTTGTAGCAGAAGAGAGAAGATGGAGAACGGATAACTCTCCTATGGGATACCTTTACTTTAAACTTTTTAACAATACATTTACATATCATCCATACCATTGGACACCTATTGGTTTTATGTCAGATATTCAAAACTGGTCGATAGAAGATATAAGAGACTTTCACTCTAAATTTTACACACCTTCAAATGCTATTATAGTAGTTGCAGGTGACATTACGAAAGAAAAAGTATTTGAAACAGCAAAAAAACATTTTGCCTCTATAAAAAATAGTGAAAATAGTAAAGAGATTACAAAAACTCTCCATACAGTTGAGCCAAAGCAAGATGGAGAAAAAAGAGTTACAATACATAAAGACTCACAAGTAGAGATTTTAGCTATAAACTTTCATATTCCAAACTTTTTAGATAAAGATCAAGTAGCACTTTCTGCACTTAGTGAGCTTTTAAGTAGTGGAAAAAGTAGTAGACTAAATGAACTATTAATAGATAAAAAGCAAATGGTAAACACAATCTATGCTTACAACATGGAGTTAAAAGACCCAGGAGTTTATCTATTTTTAGCAGTTTGTAACCCAGGAGTTAAAGCTACTGATGTAGAAAAAGAGATTTGGAAAGAGATAAAAAATATACAAAAAGGTGATGTGAAAAAATCTGAACTTGCAAAAATTAAGAAAAACACAAAATCAGACTTTATATTTTCTCTAGAAAGCTCTAGTAGTGTAGCTTCATTGTATGGAAGTTATCTTATCCGTGGTGATATCTCTCCACTTATGGATTACGAAGAAGATATTAAAAATTTACAAACAAAAGATATAGTAGAAGTTGCAAAAAAATACCTTACTAAAAAGAACTCTACAACAATGATTTTAAAACAAGACTAGTCTTGATACATCTCTTTAAGAAGAGATGTTACTCTTTTTAGTCTAGCTCTGGCTTTGGTGCACTAAAGTGATACCCTTGTGAGTAGTCTATCCCTAATTCGTTTACAATTTTTAATATCTCTTCATTCTCAACAAACTCTGCAATAGTTTTCATATTCATCTTTTTAGCAAAGTTCACAATAGTTTCTACTACCATTTTGGCATTATTATCTGTATCAATATTTTTAATCATAGAACCATCTATTTTGATATAATCTGCTTCTAGTTTCATAAGATATTCAAAGTTACTGTAACCTGTACCAAAATCATCTATGGCTATCTTACATCCAAACTCTTTCACATTTCTTATAAAACTTACCACTTGATTAAAGTTTTCTATAGATTCTGATTCTACTATTTCAAATACAACTCGTTCCCCTATCCCATACTTATTAAGTAACTCAAAAATATAATCTTGTATCTCAATATTTAAAATATCATCAATAGTAAGGTTTACAGAAAATTCAAACTCTTTATCGTAAAATATTTTAAAACTTTTTTCTAACATTATTTTTGTTAAAATATTATAATACTTTGTTTTCTTTGAAATCTCTAGGAAAAAATATGGTGAAATTACTTTATCATCTTCTAATATTCTTATAAGAGATTCATATTTTTCATTACTATTAGTTAGATTATTTACAATTGGTTGGAAAAATGGCACTACCCTATCCTCTTCAATTGCTATTTTAATCTTTTTTGTCCATTTTAAGTTATTTTCATACTCCTTATTTAAAGAATTATCTTCACTATAAATAACTATATCAATATTTTTCTTTCGTGCTATTTGCAGGGCCATATCAGCTGTTTGTAAAATCTTATCATTTGCTTCAAATGAGATAGCTGCTGTTAATTTAACTGATAGTTGCTCTGTTTCAACTTCTATATTATCATGACTAATAAAATTAACTATATTTTTAATTCTTTCATAAAAGAGATCATTAGATTTTTGCTCTCCTAAAATTACAAACTCATCACCTTGTAATCGGTATAATTTATATTGATTATGACTAACTATTAAACTTGAAAGTATCTCTGATATTTTCTTAATCAGCTTATCTCCAAACACATGTCCATAAAAATCATTCACTTGTCTAAAGTTGTCTACATTTAATATTGCTATTGAGTTTTTTGAACCCTTTTGTATATCATTTGTCAATTTAAATCTATTGCCAAGGTTAGTAAGTAAGTCTTTATTAACTAAGTCATCAAGTTTTTCTCTTTGTTTGATGAGTTCAGTAATCTCATGACGCACAGCAATATATTCTATAATTTCATCTTTACTATTTAATATAGGTTGAATAACTATATCTACCCAATAAAAATCGCCATCTTTTTTCCTGTTTTTTAGTATCCCTTTCCAAACTTTTTTTGATTGGATTGTTTTCCAAAGGTTTTCAAATACACTTTTGGGAGTTTCTGGGTCTCTTACTATATTGTGAGGTGAACCAATTGTTTCATTTTTAGAATAACCACTTACTTTATAAAAATTATCATTTGCATAGGTTATATTCCCTTTTAAATCTGACTTTGTAACAATACTTCCCTCATCCATAACACCTTTATAACTATTTAAAAAAGAGATATTATCTTGGAGTGTTTTTGAGAGTTTATTAAAATCTTTTGTGATGCTACTTATCTCATCAACTTTATCAATTTTAATCTCAGCATATTTATTATTTTTAATATTTTTGATACTCTCTTTTAAATTGTCAAGAGGCTCCACAATTAACCTTTTTATAAAACGGAATGAAACTAAAAAAGTAATAACCAAAATTAAAATCCAAACAAAAAATACTTGCAAATAGGTTTTAGTTAATTGCTCATTCAATCTTTTTTGATCAAATAAAAATATTGATTTTAAGCTAATATCATCATCTATTACTGTATACTCATCCCTATAATAGTCTTCAGAATTAAGTTTATTATCTAACTCATCACGATCTATTGTATTATTATAAATGTATTTATCTTGAGACTTTAAAACAACGAAAGTTCCTAGCTTATTATTTAAAAATGTCATAAAATCACTATTTATACTGTATCCTACTCTAATATACCCAATAATATTACCATCTAGTATAACTGGTGTAATAAATTTAATAAAATATTCACTATTCATTTGATAAAAACTAAACTCTATCTTATTAACACCTAATACAAATGGTATTTTTCTAGATTCTTTAGTGTAATAATCTATAAAAGTTTTTATCCCATTGTTATAAGAGACATATCCAAAATCTTTTTTCTTTTGATGTTTTCTATTTATCAAAATAAGATTTTTTTCTTTATCAAATATACTTAATGTATAATTATCTGATTCTTTTATCCACTTTTGAGTATTTTCCAAAATTGTCTTTTTCTCAAAATCATAAATTTCAGGAATATACTCTACAGGATTTTCATAATTTGATATTAGATTCAAAGAATTTACAATATCCTTATCATTAGCTATTTGTTTTGAGATATTCGAAGTATTATCTTTGATATTTTTTATTGTGGTATCTATGATTTTTTTATCATGTACTATATCTTTTACCCTTTGGCTATGAAAGATATCTTCCACTACTTCTAAAGTTATATAACTACTAATTATTAAAGCAATTGTAGAAAGGGAGACTATAAGAAGAAATAATTTATTTTTCAGTGACATTAGACTCTCTTTCTTTTAAAAAATTGGTTCAATTTTATTTGCATTTTCTTTTGTAACCATTATAGATTCTACAACTATATTCTTTGCAATTTTCTTTCCATTGATTATATCAACTATAGCTTGAACACCTTCTTTTGCTGAAGTTGGATATAAAAAGCTTGCAGTTTGATTTCCCTCTTGAATTGCTATTTTTGTTTCTAGGATATAGTCTATACCAACCATTGGTATTTTTGTATCCTTTTTAAGTCGATTCATAACTTCTCGTGCACCTATTAACATACTATCACTATGAGAATAAATAGCATCAAAATTAACTTTATCTTGATATATCCCCTCCATCACTTTTATTGCATCATTGCGAAGATAGTTTCCTCTTCGTAATACGATATTGATATTTGGATATTTTTGGACAATATTTAAAAAACCATTTTCTCTTTGTGTTGTAGAAGAGGCTCCTTGAATCCCTTGCAACATAAGAATAGTACCACGACCATTAAGTTTTTTTACTAATAGTTTTGCAGCATCTTGTCCTATTTTATAATTATCTGGAGCTATAAATACAGTATAATCATCACTATTGATTGTTCTACTTATCAAAATAACTTTGATACCTTTAGCAATAGCTTTTTTTAATACAAGTGATGTAATTTGTGCATCTTTTGGACTTGCTATAATAAAATCAACACCTTGATTTATAAACTCTTCAATATCTCTAATTTGTTTCGATACTTTTGCATTTGCATCTTTAACATAAAGTTTTAAGTTTGAATACTTATTAATTTCATGTTTCACTTGCTTTACTTGAGCTAGTCGCCAATCATTGGATAAAGTATCTTGTGAGAATCCAACTACATACTGTTTTGAAAAAAGATATATTGGAAATAACAACACTAAAAAAAACTTCATTAATTACCTTTATTTATATAATCTATTATTATACATAAATAAAAATAAATGTTCAAAACTAATTTTTATAATTTTATTATTATAAATATCTATTATCTATAATCTTATTATAAAACTTATATAGGAGTGGATTATGGAACTAATGTTTGCATTGATTATTGTTACATTTTTTGTGGTACTAAATCAAATACGAATTGGTCTTGTAGGTGATGACAATGCGGCTTCTGAAATTTTAATAGGTTTATCTACTATTTTGTTTGGATTTCTTTATTCTCTTTTTGTCTAATATCATTATTATACAATCTTTGATATAATCGCCAAATTATATAAATATAGTAAGGGATAAAGTAAATGACAATTGTTACAGGAGCTACTACAGCTATTATTACCCCATTTAAAAATGGACAATTAGATGAACAAAAATATGCTCAATTAATACAAAGACAAATAGATAATGGTATAGATGCAATTTGTCCAGTTGGGACAACTGGTGAAAGTGCAACTCTCACTCATGATGAACATAAAAGATGTATAGAGATTGCCGTTGAAGTTACAAAGGGAACAAATGCAAAAGTACTTGCGGGTGCAGGAAGTAACTCAACCCAAGAAGCGGTTGAAATTGCAAAACATGCGCAAAAATGTGGTGTCGATGCACTATTTTCTGTAAGCCCATATTACAATAAACCTTCTCAAGAGGGATTATATCAACACTATAAAGCAATAGCAGATGCTGTTCCTGAAATTGGGCTTATGCTTTATAATGTACCTGGAAGAACTGGTGTAGATATAGAAGCAGGTACAGTTATCAGACTTTTTGATGATTGTACAAATATATACGGTATCAAAGAAGCAACAGGTAGTTTAGAGAGAACTATTCAACTACTTTCACAAAGAGCTGAATTAAAAGTCTTAAGTGGTGATGATGCTATAGATTTTCCTATGTTAGCAAGTGGTGGAGCGGGTATTACATCTGTTACTGCAAATTTATTACCTGATTTAAAAAGTAAACTTACTCACGAGACATTAGATGGTAATTTTCTTGAAGCTAGAGAGTTAAGTAATATGTTATACCCTATAAATAATATATTATTTTGTGAATCAAACCCTATCCCTATAAAAGCGGCTATGTATATTGCAGGTCTTATTGATACACTAGAGTACAGATTACCATTAACTGCACCAAGTGTTGAGAATATGAAAAAAATTGAAGAAGTAATGAAAAATTACAATATCGTAAAGTAATCTTTAATGTACACAATTATAGCTATCTTACTTCTTTTTTTGATAGCTATATTTTCTATTCTTTTATATTTTAAATCAAAAAAGTCAAGACAAGATACTTTAGATAGTGGAATTTGTCCCTCATGTTTAGCCGAACCAAAAAGTTTTAAAGATGAAAATACAGGGGCACTTTTTAAAGTAGACCCCATAAAAAAAAGAGTTTTAAAAAGTCATGGTTGTAGCGGAATTACAGAATTTGAATATATCTGTACAAAATGTGGACTCAAAGAGGTTCATACAAGTGTAGGACAAGGATGTAGTCTCTAGTTTGTTAAATATTATTTTTTTAAAAGGGCAAGGTTTTAACCTTGCCCTTTTTTATTTTCAGAACATACTTGACAAAGATTGACTAAAGTGTTATAATTTTATTAGCACTTGAATCAAAAGAGTGCTAGATATAAAAAAAGGATAATTAATATGAGTAATAATATATTTGAAAAACTAACAAACCAAATGCAAGAGACAATTGAATCAGGATTGAGTCTAGCACTTCACAATAAAAACAGCGAAGTAGAGGTTGTACATATACTATGGGGACTTCTTACAAATACAAGTAGTGTATTAAATCAACTGCTAAATAAAATGAATCTAGATAAAACAGCTATTGAATTAGAGGCTAAAAGTGTTGCAGGAAAACTTGTAACATCAAGTTCTGTTTCAAAAGAGAATATAAAAATAAGTAGAAATGTAGTAGATACTTTAAACAATGCAAGTGGACTAATGGCAAGTATTGGAGATAGTTTTTTAGCTGTTGATACTTGGATAATAGCAAATTTAAATCATAAAACTTTTCAAGAAGTATTAGGAAAGTATGTTGATTTAAAAGAGGTAAAAAAAGAGTTAGAAACTATCAGGGGTGGAGCTAAAGTAGATAGTCAAAGTGGTGATGATAATCTTGAAGCATTAGCAAAATATGGAATTGACTTAAACCAAAGAGCAATTGATGGAAAACTTGATCCAGTAATTGGAAGAGATGAACAACTTACAAGAATGATGCAAATTCTTATTAGAAAAACAAAAAACAATCCAATTTTATTAGGAGAGCCAGGAACTGGTAAAACTGCAATTGCAGAAGGGTTAGCACAAAGGATAGTAAACAAAGATGTCCCAACTTCATTAGCAAATAAAAAAGTAATCAGTCTTGATATGTCAGCACTTATTGCAGGTGCTAAATATAGAGGGGAATTTGAAGATAGACTAAAAGCGGTAATTAAAGAGGTACAAAAAGTTGGAAATATTATCCTTTTTATAGATGAGATTCATACTATCATAGGTGCAGGTGCATCAGAGGGATCTATGGATGCTGCAAATATTTTAAAACCAGCATTAGCAAGAGGTGAGTTACATACTATAGGGGCAACAACACTTAAAGAGTATAGAAAATATTTTGAAAAAGATGCAGCGATGCAAAGAAGATTTCAACCTATTAATGTGGATGAGCCAAGTGTAAATGAAGCGTTACAAATTCTTAGAGGGATTAAAGAGAAATTAGAAACACACCATAATGTAACTATAAATGATAGTGCATTAGTAAGTGCTGCAAAACTAAGTGATAGGTATATTACAGATAGATTTTTACCAGATAAAGCAATTGACCTTATTGATGAAGCAGCAGCTGAACTTAAAATGCAAATAGAATCTGAACCAACTGCACTTTCAACAACAAAAAGAGCTATAGGGACACTTGAAGTTGAAAAAGAAGCTTTAAAGATGGAAAAAGGGAATAAAAATGACTCTAGACTTGATGAGATAGAAAAAGAGCTAAGTGATTTAAAAGAGAAACAAAGAAGTTTAGAAACTCAGTTTCAAAATGAGAAAGAAACTTTTAATGCTGTATCTACAATTAAAACACAAATTGATGAACTAAAAGGGAAAGCTGAGCGAGCAAAAAGGGAAAGTAAATTTGAAGAAGCAGCACAAATTGAATATGGGCAAATACCTGAATTAGAAGCAAAAATAAAAGAAAATGAAGAAAAATGGGCAAAAATGCAAGAGCATGGAACGCTTTTACGAAACTTTGTAGATGAAGAGGCAATTGCAAGTATTGTTTCAAGATGGACTGGAATACCTGTAAATAAAATGTTAAAAGATGAAAAGCAAAGAATTTTAGAAGTAGAAAATGTACTTAAAAAAGATGTTATTGGTCAAGATGAAGCACTCAAAGCAATCAGCCGAGCTATCAAAAGAAATAAAGCCGGTTTAAGTGATGAAAGTAGACCTATAGGAAGTTTTCTCTTTCTTGGACCAACAGGAGTTGGTAAAACAGAATCGGCAAAAACATTAGCAAAGTTTTTATTTGATGATCCAAAAAATTTAGTACGATTTGATATGTCTGAGTATATGGAAAAACATAGTGCAAGTAGACTTGTGGGAGCAGCGCCTGGATATGTGGGATATGAAGAGGGTGGACAACTAACAGAAGCTGTTAGGAGAAAACCTTATAGTGTAATATTATTTGACGAAATTGAAAAAGCACATCCAGATGTATTTAATATACTTCTACAAGTGCTTGATGATGGAAGATTAACTGATAACAAAGGTGTAACCGTTGACTTTAAAAATACTATTATAATTCTTACATCAAATATTGGTAGTAGAAAAATTATAGAAATTGAAGATAAAGAACAAAGAAAAGAGGAGGTTTTAACAGAACTTAAAGGACACTTTAGACCTGAGTTTTTGAATAGACTTGATGATATAGTTATATTTGAACAACTAGGGCTTGAAGCGATTGCAAATATTGTTGATATTATGTTTGATTCTATTGCTAAAAAAGTTGCATCGAAAGCTATATTATTGACTATTACAAATGAAGCAAAACAATATATAGCCCAAGCTGGATTTGATCCTGTATATGGAGCAAGACCACTTAAAAGAGCATTGTATGAGATAGTTGAGGATAAACTAGCTGATTTAATTCTTGAAGAAAAAATTCAAGAGGGAAATAATGTAGAGTTCGATGTAAAAGATGGGGAGATTATTGTAAATATCTCTTAAAATAGTTTCCAAGTAGATCTTGGAAACTTTATCTCAAACTATTTTATAGTTTGAACATAAGCAGCAACTGCAGCTATATCTGCATCACTTAATTTATTAGCTTGTGGTACCATAACAGCTTTCATAGCTCCACCATAGCTTCCATCTTTGTAACCATTCATTGTAGATACAATCTCTGCTTCACTTAAACTTGCTAACACTTTTGATTTACCAAGTGCAACTTTTTCTGCTTTTGCACCATGACAAGTTTTACATGCACCATTATATATTGCAGCACCATCTGCAAATAAACTCCCAGCAAATAGGGTAACTAAAATCAATTTTTTCATAACTTTCCTTTTATCAATATGATTACTAATTTTACTATATTTTATATTAGATTTTCCAATAATTTATATTAGTCGGAATAATATAGTATTAATTTCTAACTAAACTAACCTTAAGGATTTTTTAAATATAATCCCGAACTCAATTTAGAAAAAAGGAAATTAGGGATGAAAAGAACATATCAACCACATAACACACCGAGAAAAAGAACTCACGGTTTTAGAACAAGAATGGCTACAAAAAATGGTAGAAGAGTTATCAAAGCTAGAAGAGCTAAAGGTAGAAAAAGATTAGCTGTTTAAGCAAATCTCACAGAATAAATACTCAAAAAGAGTTTAACTACATTTATAAGAGCAACAAAAAGTGGCACACTAAAAGCTTTGTTGTTTTTTTTCAAAAGGGCGATTATTTAAATATCGCTTTTGTATCATCAAAAAAAGTTGGCAATGCAGTACATAGAAACAGAGCGCGCAGAGTACTGCGTGCTTTAGTTTTAGAAAAAGAAAAAGAGCTAACTAATGGAAAATATATATTTGTAGCAAAAAATGAACTCTTTCTTAGAGACCACAAAACTTTACAAAAAGATTTTAACTTTGCAATGAAAAAATTAGGTTTATATCAATGAATAAATTAGTACTTTTAGTTATAAAATTTTATCAAAAGTACCTTACAATATTATCTTTTGGAAGTTGTCGATACTATCCAACTTGCTCATCATACGCAAAAGTACAATTTGAACACAACAATTTTTTTAAAGCTTTTTTACTTTCAACTTTACGAATACTAAGATGCAATCCACTTTTTGATGGAGGATTTGACTATGTTAAAACAAATTGCCCTTCAAAAAACAAAATAAATCTAGAATTTAAAAAAATTAAGGTAAAATACTGGCTCGTTCCAGTAAATACTAATCAATGCTTAATACTGAAACACAATACAAAATGGGATAAATAGATGTCAATAAACACAAACAATATGAACAAAGAGAAAACACAAAAAAAAATATTAATAGCAACAGCCTTATCATTTGCTTTTTTTATAGCGTATGATTTTTTATACTTACAACCAAAACAAGCTGCTGTAAATGAGATAAATAAACAAACTGCAATACAACAAACAGCTACACAAGCTACACAAAACAGTGCACCTGCTACTATAAATAAAGCAGCAACAACACAAAATAGTGCTCCAGCTACAAACACTGTAGTAACAACAGATATTATTTCAACTATTGAAACAAAAAACAATATTATTAAAATTGATAACTTAGGTAGAATTTCACAAGTAACCTTAAAAGAGGTACAATATGTAGATTCTGATAATAAGCAGATTCATCTTTTTGAGCAAAACCAATTAAGACCTTTAGAGGTAAGATTTGCAAATGCAACTATAAACAATGAAGCGTTTAAAGTAAATGTTGTAGCAAGTATGGATAAAATAGATGCTATTAACTCTGTACAAAAATTAACACTTACTCAAAATCTTACAAATACAACACTTACAAAAGTTTTAACATTTTACCCTGATGGACATTATGATCTTGAAGTAAGTAGTACAAATAAAGAAGAATTTTTTATCACTCCAGGTTTTAGACCTAATGTTTTAGCAGATATGTATGCGGATCATGGAGCATTATTAGCTTTAAATGATGGAACACTCAATATCATAGAAGATGAAGATATGGAAAAAAGTGCTGAACTCATTGGTGTAAATGTTGCTTCTGCGTTTGATAGATACTATGCAACTGTTCTTTACAACTATGATGTAAGTATGGCTGTAAGTGTAATGAAAGATATCAATGATTCACCAAATATGTTTATCCAAGCAAAAGATAATATTAAACTTCATGGATATATGGGACCAAAAAACTACAAATCTTTAGTAGCACTAGATGAGAGATTATCTTCTGTTATTGAATATGGTTGGTTTACATTTATAGCAAAACCAATGTTTACTATGCTTCAATATATTCACGACTATGTTGGTAACTGGGGTTGGACAATTGTTATAACTACAATTTTAATCAAACTTATATTATTTCCTTTATCACATAAAGGTATGGTATCTATGAATAGGCTAAAAGATTTAGCACCAAAAATAAAAGCTATTCAAGAAAAATATTCAAACGATAAACAAAAAGCATCTATGCATATGATGGAATTGTATAAAAAAGAGGGTGCAAATCCTATGGGTGGATGTTTACCAATTATCTTACAAATACCTGTTTTCTTTGCAATCTATCGAGTTTTATTAAATGCAATCGAACTTAAAGGAAGTGAGTGGATTTTTTGGATCACTGACCTAGCAGAGATGGATCCATATTTCATACTACCAATTCTTATGGGTGCAACAATGTTCTTACAACAAAAAATCACACCAAATACTATGACAGATCCTATGCAACAAAAAATGTTTCAATTTTTACCTGTAGTATTTACTTTTTTCTTTTTATGGTTCCCAGCAGGTCTTACACTATACTGGTTTATCAATAACTTATTTACAATTGCTCAACAATACTATGTAAATCATATATTTTCAAACGCTAAAGTTCAAAGACATGAAAAACATGTAGAAGAGAAAACACATAACAAAAAATAAAGGATAAAGTATGGCACAAGAGTTTCAAGGTAAAACTTTAGAAGAAGCATATGAAAAAGCAACTTCTACTTTAAAATGTTCCATAACTGATCTTCAAATAGATATAATACAAGCTCCAAGCAAAGGATTTTTAGGATTCTTTGCAAAAGAGGCTATCATAAGTGCCATTCTGCACAAAGAAAAAAAACACCAAAAAAAACATCATCAAGAACAACACAATGAGAGAAAAAATAAAAATACTGAAACATTAACTTCAAAATTAAATGCTTTAAGAGATGATGAAGCAACTATCAAAAGTACAGATGTAAAACAGATTGAAAAAGAGGAAATTTTTAGTGACTTTTATAATAATGAAACTCAAAAACTTCATAAAACACCTGTTATAAATAAAGCAAATCAAGAAACAATTCAAGAGATAAAAGAGCAAGTTGAAAATCTATTTTCAAAAACTTGTTATCAAATTGATGATATTCAAGTTGATATAATTGATGAGGGAAAAACTGTTTATATTGAATTTAATGGTGAAGATAGTGCCTTACTAATAGGGAAAGAGGGATATAGGTATAAAGCTTTATCATATATCCTTTTTAACTGGATCAATGATAAATATAATATGATGTTACGACTTGAAGTTGCACAGTTTTTAGAAAACCAAGAACAAGCGATACACACATACCTAGAACCAGTAATTCAAACTATACAAAAAGAGGGTTTCTATAAAACAAAACCACTTGATGGAATCTTAATTCACATAGCTCTTACAAAATTAAGAGATGAATTTCCAAATAAATATGTAGCTGTAAAAACAAATATCAAAGGAGATAAGTATATTTTAGTGAACGAATACCGTTCAAACTAATATACTTGAATTCTAAGTGATAAATGAAGATACTATAGTTGCTATTGCAACTGCGAATGGGGTTGGTTCTATATCTATTGTTCGATTAAGTGGAAATGATGCACTTAATATTGCAAAAAAAATCTCAAAACAAACTACTCTAAAACCTAGATATGCAAAACTCTCACAACTGTATGATAAAGATGATGAACTTATCGATGAAGCATTGCTTATTTACTTTCAAAACCCCTCTTCATTTACAGGGGAAGATATAGTTGAATTTCAATGTCATGGTGGAGTGGCTATATCAAATATCGTGCTAGAAACTTGTATAAAATATGGAGCTAGAATTGCAAATCCTGGTGAATTTTCAAAGCGAGCATATTTAAATAATAAAATTGACCTTTCCCAAGCACAAGCAATATCTAAAATGATAGAGGCAAAAAGTGAAGATGCAGTAAAACTTCTTGCACGACAACTCAAAGGTGAACTATCAAACTTTGTAGATGAGATAAGAAAAGATTTACTTTTTATGTTAGCCTATACTGAGGTAAATATTGATTATGCGGAAGAAGATTTACCAAAAGATATTTTTGAACAAATCAAAGAAAAACTTGACTTTACACAGGCAAAACTAGAAAATACTTTAGAAGCTAGCAGAAGAAGAGAGGGTTTAATTGAAGGTTTTAAAGTAGCTATCGTAGGGAAACCAAATGTTGGAAAATCTAGTCTTTTAAATAAACTTTTAAATTTTAATAGAGCAATTGTAAGTGATATAGCAGGGACAACCAGAGATACTATTGAAGAGAGTATTCGAATTGGTACACATATCATAAAAATAGTAGACACAGCAGGGATAAGAGAAGCTAGTGATGAGATAGAAAAGATAGGCATTGAAAAATCAAAAGAAGCTATAGAACAGTCAGATATTGTAGTAGCACTATTTGATGGAAGTAGAGAGTTTGATGATGAAGATAAAAAAATATTAGATATTGTAAATACAACAGATAAACAAACTATTGTTATCATAACAAAAGCAGACCTTGCTCAAAAAATAAACCTATCAGAACTTAACAATTCCCACTTAACCCTTAATACAAAAGTTGATATCTCCCCTTTAATTCAAAAACTAGAAACGATATTAAATCAAAATACAAGTGGAGATGATATCACTTTAATATCAAAACAACAAATAGTAGAGGTTGAAAATACACTTTTAAATATACAAAAAGCTTACACACCACTTAATAGTGGAGAATTAGAATTTTTTGCACACTATATTAATGAAGCGATTGAGAACATCTCAAATATCACTAGACCTTATGAACATAGTCAAATGTTAGATATAATGTTTGGTGAATTTTGTTTAGGGAAATAATATGTTTAGAAATTCACAAGTTTTAGAGTTTTTAGAAGAGAATAAAGATTGTTCCTATTTTGAAGATAAATCTTCAGATATACGATATAAGTATATGGAGCATTGCTCTTCAGAAGAACAGATGAAAATGTTGGAGCGTGGCTGGAGAAGATTTGGAAATATGCACTTTGTCCCTGAGTGTAAAAATTGTAATGAATGTAAAACAATTAGAATAGATGTTAAAAATTTTAAATTTTCTAAAAATCAAAAAAGAATTATGAAAAAAAATATCGATACACAAGTTTATATTCAAAAGCCAACTGTAACTTATGAGCATATTGATCTTTTTAATAAATATCATAAACATATGCAAGAGAAAAAAGATTGGCAAGAAAATATTATAGATGTACAAGAATATCATAACTCTTATGTTAATGGAGCTCATGATTTCGGAAAAGAGTTACTCTATTTTAGAGATAACAAACTTGTAGCCGTTGCGCTAAGTGATATACTAAGCCATGGTGTTTCAGCTGTTTATTGTTACTATGACCATGATTATGAAGAGTTATCATTAGGGAAGTTTTCAATACTTGCACAAATAAGTATTGCAAAACAAGCAAATATACCTTATCTTTATCTAGGGTATTGGATAGAAGATCATTTTAGTATGGGATATAAAGAGAAATACAAACCTTTTGAAGTATTAGAAAATAGACCAAAACTAACAGATGAAACAATATGGAGTTACCATGAGCGAAAATAGAAAAACAGAAATAATAGAAGAAGAGATAGAAGATTTTGAAGAAACGACAATATCAAAAAGAGATGAAGTATTTGAACAGTTTAAATTAGCCCTACTAAATGAAGACCCAACAAGAATTCTTGGAAAATTTTATAACTATTGCTATGAATATACAAATTTTGAGTTTGATGAAAGTGCTATGAATATGGATGAAGCTGATGATGTTTTACGAAAAGTAAATATCTTACGAGATAAGCTTCTAGAATCTTTAGAAGAGATACTTTCTTATAAGTTTGAAGATATAAAAACTAATACATTAGAATTTCAAATCTCTTTTACAACAACTATTGAAGATAATAAATATACTATTATTATTGAAGTTTTTCCTGATAGTTTTGATTTAGAGATAAAATAAGTTTTACTATGAAATTCTCTTTTGTTTCACTTTTTCCAAATCTAATCAAACCTTATTTTGAAGATTCAATTCTTAAAAAAGCGATAGAGAAAAGTCTCATTAGTATAGATTTTTATAATCCAAGAGAGTATTCAAAAAATAAACACAATAAAGTGGATGATACACTTTGTGGAGGGGGAGCTGGACAATTGATGTTTCCTCAACCACTTTTTGATCTACTTGATATGATTAAAAAACAAGATACAGATGCCTATATTATCTTTCCACTTGCAGCTGCAAAACCTTTTAAACAATCAGATGCTATACGATTAGCTAAAAAAAAGCATATAGTTATGGTAAGTGGTAGATACGAAGGGATTGATGAAAGAGTAATAGAGACTTATGCCAATGAAGTTTTTAGTATAGGTGACTATATCTTAACAGGTGGAGAGTTAGCATCAACTGTTATGGCTGATGCTATAAGTAGAAACTGTGATGGAGTACTTGGAAATAATGAGTCCTTAGACGAAGAAAGTTACAACCTAAATGAGGAAAATAAACTCACCCTTGAAGCGCCATCTTTTACAAAACCGATAGATTTTAACAATTTAAGAGTACCTTCAGAATTATTAAAGGGAAATCACGCTAAAATTCGCAACTTAAAATCAAAACTGTCTAAGTGCAAAACTAAGTACTTTAGACCATAAAAGGCGGCACTGACTAGAATTCTAGTGTATCCGCGAAAAAGGAAAACAAATGAAAAACAAATACATTGCAGCTTTTGAAGCAGCACAAATCGAATCTAAAGAGATACCACAATTTAGAGCGGGTGATACACTAAGACTTGGTGTTGAAATTAAAGAGGGTGAGAAAAAAAGAATTCAAAATTTTGAAGGAATTGTTATTGCTTTAAAAGGTGAAGGTGTATCTAATACTTTTACAATCAGAAAAACTGGTGCAAACGGTGTTGGTGTTGAGAGAATTTTCCCATTATACTCTGAGAGTTTAAAAACAATCGAAGTATTAAGAAGAGGTGATGTAAGAAGAGCTAAGTTACATTACTTAAGAGGTCTTAAAGGTAAGGCTGCAAAAATTAAAGAATTAAGAAAATAATTTTTTATATTTTAAATTTTTAAAAGGTAAGTATCTTTTGATACTTGCCTTTTTTTATATCTTATGAATAGTATAACTAACTCACCCGTACAACAAATAACTTTTCAAAATCAATCTTTTTTACTTAAAAGAGATGATCTTTTACACAAAGATTTTAGTGGCAATAAAGCACGAAAATTTTATTACTATTTTCAAAATGATTTCCCAAATAAAGACACTGTTATTAGCTACGGCTCAAACCAATCAAATGCTATGTATAGTTTATCTGTACTTTGTAAGCTAAAGGGGTGGCGATTTATTTATTATGTAGATCATATTCCCTCATTTTTAAAAGAACATCCACAAGGAAACTATAGGTATGCTCTACAAAATGGTATGCAAATTATCGAAACTCAAGATTTTGACAAAGCGACTTTACAACTAAAAAATAATGAACTCTTTATAAGTGAAGGTGGCGCAGTAAAAGAAGCTCAAGAAGGCCTTAAAATCTTAGCAAAAGAGATTAAAGAATATCAAGAACAACATACTCTAAAAAATCTAAAAGTTTTTCTTCCAAGTGGTACAGGTACAACTGCCCTATTTCTACAAAAATTTTTAGATTGTGAAGTTTTAACTTGTTCTTGTGTTGGAGATAGTGAGTATCTAAAAAAACAATTTAGAGAACTTGAATCTGATGAAAACATCCATCCAACTATTATAAATACAGACAAAAAATATCATTTTGGAAAGCTCTATAAAGAAAATTATCTATTATGGGAAAAGATAAAAGAGGAGACAAATATAGAGTTTGATTTATTGTATGACCCAATTGGGTTAAAAACTTTTTTATCTCTCCCAAAAGAGAAAAGCTTCACTTACCTCTATATCCACCAAGGTGGTGTAAAAGGAAATGAAACTATGATTGAACGGTATCTTTATAAATATAAAGATTTAATTTAAACTTTTCAACCATCCTTGAAAAGCTTCTACTTGTTCTTGAGTTCTAGCTGTACTTGTCCCACCAAAACTTGTTCTTGCATTCATAGAGTTTCTAAGGTTTAAATATTCTAAAATATCTTCATTGATTGAAGATACTTCACTGTTAGCACCTCTTATCTCTTCAAGTGTTAATTCACTCATATCTTTTCCTAATTTATTTGCAACAGCAACCACATCTTTAGTGATATAGTAAGCTGTTCTAAAAGGTAGATTTGCTTTTTGTACTAAATAATCAGCCAAATCTGTAGCACTTAAATGCCCTACTTTACAAGCAGATTCCATAGCATCCACATTAATAATAAGTGTATCCATAACTGAAGTTAATATATCTATAGATATCTCCGCTGTTGCTACACTATCAAATACACCCTCTTTATCCTCTTGAGTATCTTTATTGTAAGCTAGTGGTAAACCTTTCATAACTGTTAATAGCCCCATTAGATTTCCATAAACTCGTCCAGTTTTTCCTCGAAGCAACTCAGGTACATCAGGATTTTTCTTTTGTGGCATAATAGAACTTGTAGTTGCATACTCATCACTCATCTTTACAAAACCAAATTCATAACTTGACCATAAAATTAACTCTTCAGAGATTCTACTTATATGCATCATAGTTGTTGAGATATTAAAAAGTATCTCTAAAGCAAAATCTCTATTACTACTCGTGTCAAGTGCACACGCTGTTGGTGCATTAAATCCTAAAAGTTCAGCTGTTTTAAATCTATCGATATTATGTGGAGTTCCTGCTAGTGCTGCACTTCCTAGTGGTGAATAATTATTTCTCTCATAACTACTCACAAATCGCTCATAATCTCTTTTAAACATATTTGCATAAGCTAGCATATGAAAACCAAAGTTTACAGGCTGTGCATGTTGGAGATGTGTCATACCAGGGATTAAAGTCTCTGTATGTTTTGAAGCGATATCTACAAAAGTTTTAATCAAATTTTGTAACTTATCTTTTATCACAATACTTTTATCTTGAACATACAATGCAAAGTCAGTTGCTACTTGATCATTTCTACTTCGTGCAGTATGAAGTCTTCCACCTGCAGAGCCAATATACTCTGTAAGTTTTGATTCAATAGCCATATGAACATCTTCATGCTCTATCTTCCATTCAAATTCACCTGATTCTATCTCATCTTTTATTCGTAATAATCCAGCTTCAATTTTCTCTTGGTCTTCAATAGTAATAATCCCTTGTAAAGCTAACATCTTACTATGTGCAATACTCCCTTTTATATCTTGAGCATAAAGCTCTTTATCAAACATAACTGAAGCATTAAATTGATCTAATAGTGCGGCATTTGTATTTTTTAGTATCTGATCTTTTGACATAAGTATCCTAATATTTGTGATTGATTTTTGGAATTATAACATAAAAAAAGGTAGAGTCAAAACTCTACCTTTTTATCTAACTCTATTAGAGATTAAACCGGTAAAACCCTAATATTTTCATCCACTTTTTGTTTCAATGTAGATTCAATAGCATACAATGTTCCTGTACTTCCTGTTGCACAAGAGCTACAAGCTCCTAAGTATCTAATATAGATATCATAGTATGGAGTGTTTTCTTTTATATCAATAATCTCCATATCTCCACCATCCATAACTAGCATTGGTCTGATATATTCTTCAATGATTGCATCTACTGCTTTGATTCTTTGAACTATTGTCATTTTATCAAATGAGTTCTCACCACTTTGTGTTGTATCTGCTGCTGTTGTTAGTTTTTCAGTTTCCATTGAAGCTTTTACTTCTGCTAGGATATCTACTAGGTATACATCTTTCTCTTCATGTCCACCTGGTCTTACACACGATTTACAGTAGCTTCCTGCTTTTGTTGTTTCAACTATCTCTTCTACTGTTTGAAGGTTATGTTCTCTTATTGCATCTACGATATCTTTTCTTGTTTTTCTTGCACATTCACAAACGATATCTTGGTTTTCAATTTCAGATCGCTCAACACCTTTATATTGTGCTGCAGCTTCTAGGATAACATCGTATGCCATAACACTACAGTGCATCTTTTGAGGTGGAACTGCTGGAGTATTTGGTTCATCTCTTAAGAATGCTTCCACTTCTGTATTTGTAATATGGATTGCATCATCTACTTTTCTACCAATACAAAGTTCTGCCATAGCATCACTTGAAGCAATAGCTGTACCACAACCGAAGCTTCTAAATTTTGAATCTAGGATTGTATCTGTTTTTTCATCTACAAGCCAGTACAATCTTACTGCATCACCACAAGACTCTGCACCAAAGTCTGCAACGATTAATCTTGCACCTGCTTTATCTGCATCTTCTTGAGTAAATTCACCCAATGCTTTTGGGTTATTCATTCTATCTTGTACTTTTCTACTATATTGTTCCCAAACGTTTCCTGTAACTAATTCATCTCTTGCCATATTATTTTCCTTTATATTTATTCTATATTTTATTAATCGTGTAAATGTACACTAAATGCTTGTTGTTTTGCATAAGTCATTGAGATATCTCTAATTCTTGCTACTGCAATTTTTACTTTCTCAATAACATAATCTATCTCTTCTTCTGTTGTAAATTTACTTAATGCAAACATAACTGTTGCGTTTGCTATTTCTACTTTTTCTCCCAATGCTTCAACAACTGCTGAAGATTCTAAATCTTCACTTGAACAGCTTGAACCTGTTGAGATATAGATACCATTTTCATTCATATCCCAAAGCATTGCTTCCCCTTCAACACCTCTAAAAGAGATTGCTACTAGGTTTTTAAGTCTTTTTACTCTTGGTACATAAGATTTTGTATCTGCTATTTTAAGAAGTTCATCTTCAAGTTTATTTCTTAAAGCTTGTGTTGTATGATCCATAAAAGAGAGGTTTATATTTGATAATTCTAGAGCTTTTGCCATTGCTGCAACTCCGTTATTATATAAGCTTCCTCCTCTTTTTCCACCCATTACATTTTTTGCACCATGGATTAGAGTGTTATATGGAGCACCTGCTTTTATATACATAAGACCAACACCTTTTGGTCCATGGAATTTATGAGCTGAACAGGTAAAGTAATCAACACCTAAGTCTCTTACATCTACTTTCATTTTTCCTATTGCTTGTGCACCATCTGTATGGAAGAATACATTATGTTTTTGTGCTATTTCACTTATCTTTTTAATATCTTGCACTGCACCTGTTTCATTTGAGGCAATAAGAACAGAGATTAAACATGTTTGAGGGGTGATTGCTTTTTCTAGTTCATCTATTTTTACTAGGCCATTTTCATCTGTTCCTATATAAGTAACTGCCATACCCATATCTTTACAATATTTCAATGGAGATTTTATAGATGAGTGTTCTGCTACAGTAGAGATGATATGATTTTTAGAATCACCTTTTAGGAAGTTATGAAGAAATGTTTTTATTACTGCATTATTCCCTTCTGTTGTAGAAGATGTTATGATAATATCATCTGCATCATCTGCACCTATACCTTCATATAATGTATCATAGGCATCATTTAGAAGTTTTCTTGCTTCGATACCTTTATTATAAATTACATTTACATTTCCGAATTTCTCTATACTATCACAGTATATCTTCTGTACTTTTGGGTCTACTTGTGTTGTTGAGTTATTATCTAAGTATACTTCCATTGTCTAGCCACCTAATTATTTAATTTTGTAAGTGTAACTTAAATAAGATAAAATTAGTCTTATTAGAAAAACTTAATTTATTTTTTTCTATTTTTTATCTCTCTTTCAACTCCCCGTTTTTCAAAACCTTTATAATCTGGATCAATTATATTTTTTCGAACCTTTATATCATCTTTCCCATGAAACTCTTTTACTGTAGCATCATCAACGATTTTTTGTGCAATTGTACTTGCTTGTTGTGAAACATAATTTGTCTCATCTGCAATTTTTGCATTTTCTTGTACTGATTGATCAATATGTGAAATTGTATTATTTATTTGTGAAATTTTTTCTTGTTGTATTGCTGTATCTTTTGAAACTTGATCAATTAATGTTGTTGTAGAACTGATATTTGCATTAAGTGTTTCATAACCTTTAATCATATCATTTGCTATAGAGCTTCCCACACTTGATTGTTCTGTTGCTACCTCTACAAGTTTTTTAATCTCATTTGCAGCATCTGCACTTCTACTAGCTAGATTTCTAACCTCTTGTGCAACAACTGCAAACCCTTTTCCAGCTTCTCCTGCTGTTGCTGCTTCTACTGCTGCATTTAAACTTAAAATATTTGTTTGAAATGCTATTTGATCAATAATTGTAATAGCTTCTGTTATAGCAACTACTTTTTCATTGATATTAGTTATTGACTCAACAGTTTTATTAGCAAGATCTTGTCCCTCTTTTGAAGAGACTCGAACTTTATTTGCTAAAGTTTCCATCTCTTGAGAATTTTTTGAAATATTTGTTAAGTTGTTTGTTACTTCGTTAAGTGATTCAGATGCTTCATTTAAAGAGACTGCTTCCTCTTGTGAGGCTTTTGCTAATTTACTAATATTAGTTGATAAAACAGATGATGTTTGTTGTAACGCTTTCCCATTTTTAAGATTTTGTCCACTTAGTTTTGTAAGGGTATCCCCTAAATAATCCACTTGCTCAAAGAGCTGTTTAATTTGTGCAATAGTTTTTCCATTTGAATCAATTCTATGAGAATAATGATCTTTTGAATAATGTTCAAGAGAGTTTAAAACTCTTGAAATATTATAATTTAAAGAGGATATTAAACTATTCACTATATTCGTTAAATTATTAATCTCAGGATTGTTTGCTTTTGTATCAATTTTAACATTTAGATTTCCTAAAGAAACCTCTTGACATACACTTGAAGCCTCCTGAATAGCTTGAGCATCTTTATTTAAACCTTCAATAGTTTTTTCTATATTCTCATTTATAGATATTACCATCTGCCCTATTTCATCTTCACTATGTACCTTAAATGGTTCAATAGTTTTTCTCTCATTTGCTAAAAATGAAAAAAATTCTTTTAACTCTTCTTGCAACTCTTTTAATGGCGCTGTTGCTCTTTTTGCTACAAACCATACCACGATTAGTGTCAATAATATGACAATAACAGATAAACTCACAATAGAAATAATGGTTTTGTTAATAGCCTCATCTGAGCTATCTAAAGAAAAAGTCAAATCTATAACTCCAACTACATCACCCTCTTTTTGATTCACATGACACATTAAACATTCATTTGCTGCTATCATTGGTCTTAATACTCTTAAAAAGTGAGAGTCATCTTTATACTCTTCTATTACTTGTTCTTTTTTAGTATTAAAAGATTTCAATACAACTGAATCAGTTGTAAACTTTGATTGAGGAGAATACATCTCTATAGTCTCTTTACTTTTTGCAACAGTTAAATTTGTTAACCCTTTAATACTTTTTCTACTATCCTCTTCTGCTTTTTGTATAATCACAGGATCTCCTGTATTCATAGCATTTCTTAAAGTTAAAAATAATGAATCTGTTAACATCTCTAGAGATTCTTTTGCACTTTCTTTAGATAAGGCATGCATACTAGTTGTTGTAATATAGTTTGTGATTATATTTCCTATTGTTAAAATAACAATAATAGGCAAAATTATTTTTGTTGAAACACGAATTTTTTTAAGCATGGATAACCTCTAGAAAGTATAATTATAGGCAAATTATACAGTAATAAGACTTTAAAGAGACTTTTCAAAAAGCAGTTATAAATGAATATATGCTATAATATTTTATAAAATAATTTTAGGATAGATATGACAATTACTAGATATGATGCAAGTGGTAATACTTTTGTAATCTTTCATACAAATGAAAAAAAAGACTATAGCCAGTTAGCAATTGAGTTATGTAAAACGGAAAGCACTGATGGATTAATAGTTGTTGTTCCACATTTAGTATACGATTTTGAATGGTTGTTTTATAATAATGATGGAAGTACTGCTTCTATGTGTGGAAATGGCACAAGAGCTGTTGCACACTATGCATATACAAATCAACTGTGTGGTACATATTTAAAATTTTTAACAGGGGCTGGTGAAATTACTTGTGTAGTAGATGGTGATATTGTAAAAACAACTATGCCAAAACCAAAATTTATCAAAGATGATTTTAAAGAAGAGAGTTTTACTTGGTATCTTTTAGATACAGGTGTTCCTCATCTAGTTACTATTGTGGATAATTTAGAACTATTTGATTTAGAACTTTGTGCAACTATGAGAAATAGACATAATGCTAATGTGAATTTTGCTAAAGTACAAGATAGAACTCTTCTAGTACGAACTTATGAGAGAGGTGTAGAAAATGAGACACTTGCTTGTGGTACAGGTATGACAGCAGCTTTTTTAGTGGCTAATAGGTTAAACCTCGTGCCTAATAGTATCGATGTATATCCAAAAAGTGGTGAACTTTTAACATTATCTAAAGACTCAGATAACTTATACTTTCAAGGTAAAGTTACTAAAGAATATACAAAAAGTGTCTAAAATGTTTAAGATTTTTTCTTTTTTCTGTATATTATCTGTGGCTTTCTTATTTAGTGGCTGTACGCAAGAGGATGTTAAGATTGTAAAAAAAAGCTATTTTAAAACAAAGCTAGGAACTTTTGAAGATCAAAAACTTATCACAAAATTACCTGAAATTAAAAAACCTGTAATAGTAAAGAAAAAAAGAAAAAAAGAAAATCCAACAGTACAACAAAAGAAACAACGATTTAAAGATATATTAGTACCTATCATAACTGAAGTATACAACACTTTGCAAAACCAATACAACAATGTAAAAAGAGATATGGAACAAGGGAAAAATCAAGAATTTATAGAAAAACTCAAAATAGAATATAAAGCAAAAAATAATCAAGAGCTTCTTCAAGCATTAAAACCACATCCTGTTAGTATTGCTCTTGCACAAGCTGCTATTGAAAGTGCTTGGCTTACTTCTAGATTTACAATAAAAGCAAACAATATTTTTGGAGTATGGTCATTTAATAGTGAAGAACCTAGAATTGAAGCAAATTCAACAAGAGGTGAAAAAAAGATATACCTCAAAAAATACAAAACATATAAAGCAGCTGTAACAGATTATTACAAAAATCTTGCAAAAAACTGGGCTTATGATAAATTTAGAGAAGAAAGAACTCTTACTGATGACCCCTATCATTTAGTTCAATTTCTACAATCTTATTCAGAAAAAAAAGAACGATACACAAAAATATTGGCAAAAATGATAGAATACAATAAATTTGACAAACACGATATAAAGTAAATTTATGAAAATACTTGTTTGTGCTCTTGAAACCTCATCAAATATACATCTTAAAGCACTAAAAAAAGAGCTAAATGATGATGTAGAGTTTATTGGAATATTTGATAAAAAGCTTGGAAATCCAAACTATGATATAAGTGATATGGCAGTTATGGGATTTATTGATGCTTTAAAAAAACTTCCATTTTTCTTAAAACTAAACAATGAGATGGTAGAGTTAGCTAGCCAAGCAGACAAAGTTTTACTTATGGATTCTTCAGGATTCAATCTTCCTCTTGCAAAAAAAATTAAAAAAAAGTATCCTCAAAAAGAGATAATATATTATATTCTTCCACAAGCTTGGGCTTGGAAGAAAAAAAGAATCCCAAAGATAGAACAATATTGTGATACTCTATGCTCAATCCTCCCATTTGAAAAAGATTTTTACAATAAAAAAGAGATGATTCACTATGTGGGACACCCACTTTTAGATGAGATTAACTATTTTAAAAATGAGATTTCAAACACTAATAAAGTTGCTTTCATGCCAGGAAGCAGAAAAGGAGAGATAACAAAGCTTATCCCTCTATACAAAGAGATAATTACACAAATAGATGAAGAACCTATTTTAATAATACCTCCTCATTTTAATGATGAATATATTAAAGAAGTTTATGGAGATATCAGTGATTTTACCATATCAAAAGAGACTCATAAAACTCTTCAAGAGGTTGATTTTGCATTTATATGTAGTGGAACAGCTACACTTGAAGCAGCCCTTATAGGAACACCTTTTGTTTTAAACTATATTGCTAAAAAGTTAGATTATTTTATAGGAAATAACTTAGTAAAAATCAACTTTATTGGACTTGCAAATATCTTTTTTGAAAAAATGGGTAAAGAGCCAATCCATAAAGAATATGTTCAAAAAAATGTAACAGTTGAAAACCTATTAAATGAATACAAAAATCTCAATAGAAAAAAGTTTTTAGAAAATTCTAAAATTTTAAGAGAGTATTTAAAACATGGAAGTAGTAAAAATGTTGCAGATATTCTTTCTAAAACTCCAAAGCAACAATAACATCTTTACTCTTTTTCTCTTATCCTCAAAAAACTAGCAAATTTAGGTTTACCATTTTTTGTAAAATTATAAAATTTAAAAGTAATCTTTACACCTATTTTGGGAGGATTTAGTCTTTGTTTATCACTAAATCCTCCTCCCAAATTAAACACTACACCATTGTGTAATTTGATTTTCAAACTTTTTAAAGTTCTCCTATCTTTTCTATAGTTATGTCCAATAACTATACCCTCCATATCTTGGGCTTTTTTTACTTTTAATATATGGGGACTTCTTCCTGTATGATAATTTAAAGTTGGGTCTTTTACTATAACCCCTTCACCTTTTAAAGATACAACTTTTTCTAAAAAAAGAGTAAGTTGTTCTTCATCTTTACAAACTTTTTGTTCTACAATTTTTACATATCTATTTGGATGTTTATCAAACCATTTTTTTACTTTATCAAGGCGTGTAAGAAAATCACCTTGAGCATTAGGTGCTTCAAAGATATTGTAAGTGATATTAGTCCAATAAGATGATGGTTCCTTATCTAGAATAGTAGCTTGTATATTTTCAAAATCTCCTCTAAAACTATAAAGCTCCCCATCAAGAGCAAAAGAAGGGAAGTTTTTTGTAAAATCTACAGGAGTGTTGATACGATTACCATTTTTCGTATAAAGCTCTTTCCCATCCCAATATCCTCTTATCCCATCAAGTTTTTCACTCATAACCCAACCACTTATATCTTGTTGATACATATATTTGTGGTTTTTGTACATCAAAAGAAAAAAGTGAAGATATAAAAACTAAAAAGATACATATCTGTTTTTTGAACATCAGTTAGTTTTATATTCCCTCAGCTATCATAGCATCTGCTACTCGCTTAAATCCTGCTATATTTGCTCCATCTATATAATTACCCTCAACTCCATAGTCTTTTGCAGTTAAATGAACTCTTTTACAAATACTTCTCATAGTTTGTTCTAGTGTTTTATCTACTTTTTCATAAGACCATTTTGTCATAGAAGCATTTTGTGCCATCTCAAACTCACTTACTGCAACTCCAGCCTGCATTTGCAGCTTTTGCTGGGGCAAATAGAATATCATTTTTCTTAAATACCTCAATCGCATCAGGAGTCGATGGCATATTTGCACCTTCACTTACTGAAATACAACCATTTTCAACTAAAGTATTAGCATCAAGTTCAGTAAGTTCATTTTGTGTTGCACAAGGAAATGCACAGTCACAAGGTATTTGCCAAACTTCATGACCACCTGTTGGATAATCTTCAACCTTAGTATAAATAGCATCTGAATGATTAACACAATACTCTTCTAATGAAGCTCTTCTTTGTAGTTTTATCTCTTTTAATGTTTCAAGATCAATTCCTCTTGAATCATAAATAGTACCTCTACTATCACTACAAGTAACTGGTTTAGCACCTAATTTATAAAGCTTTTCTATAGTATGAATTGCAACATTTCCGGCACCACTTACTGTACAGATTCTACCTTCAAAACCATCTTTACCTGCAAACTTTAACATCTCATCTGTAAAGTATACACATCCATACCCTGTTGCTTCTGGTCTCATCAAACTTCCACCAAACATAAATGGCTTTCCAGTTAATACCCCTTCATAAGATGAAGTAATCTTTTTATACTCACCAAAAAGATATCCAATCTCCCTTGCACCTACTCCAATATCTCCAGCTGGTACATCAATTCTAGGACCTATATGTTTATGAAGTTCTGTCATAAATGCACTACAAAACTTCATCACTTCAAAATCAGATTTTCCTTTTGGATCAAAATCACTTCCACCTTTAGCTCCACCTATTGGAAGACCTGTAAGTGAATTTTTAAATATTTGTTCAAAACCTAAAAATTTTAAAATACCACTATTTACACTAGGATGAAATCTTAAACCACCTTTATATGGTCCTAAAGCATTATTAAACTGTACTCTATATCCTGTATTTACTTGAATGTTTTGATTATCATCCATCCAAACAACTTTAAACTTAAATTCTCTATCTGGAGTTGTTAATCTATCTAATATAGAATGTCTTTTATATATTGGATCACTTTCTAAAACTGGTTGTAAACTCTCTAGTACCTCTTCAACCGCTTGAAAAAATGTATTGTCTGTTTGACAACTGACTTTTCTTATTTTTTCTATAGTCTCATCTGAAATATTCATGCAATTACCTTTAATTATTTTACTATACTTCATAAACTAAAACTATAAAATGAAGTATTTTATATACAATAATATCTTAAATAGATTTATATATACATTATGATACAATCCCGATAATAAGTTCATAAACATTATAAATTTATTTTAGCCTAAACCTAAGAGGAAACTTTCTACTTATATGCCCTTAACAAATTTAAACAAAGAACAACACTCCTCTGCTACTTGTAATATCGGACACAATTTAACAATTGCAAGTGCAGGAACTGGGAAAACTTCTACAATAGTTGGAAGAATTGGTCATCTTCTTCATAGTGGCACAAAACCTTCTCAAATACTTCTCTTAACATTCACAAATAAAGCAGCAGCTGAAATGATACATAGAGTTGCTAAGTTTTTTGATGAAAATACTGCCAAAGCTATAATCTCTGGTACTTTTCATAGTGTGAGTTATAAACTTTTAAAACAACATGAAAAAAACATCACTTTAAAACAACCAAATGAGTTAAAAACTCTTTTCAAATCTATCTATGAAAAAAGAGTTTTTGTAGATCAAGATGATGTAAAACCTTATGATGGTGGTTATCTCTATGATATGTACAGTTTGTACCTCAACAGTAGCTATGGGGAAGATTTTGAAACATGGATTGGGAACAAAAATAGTGACC
Source organism: Arcobacteraceae bacterium (assembly GCA_965140475.1). GTDB lineage: Bacteria > Campylobacterota > Campylobacteria > Campylobacterales > Arcobacteraceae > JAIOSF01. The sequence continues at coordinate 229,388 of OZ223242.1, read as the reverse complement.
AAAAAAAATATACCCTCATTTATCAAGATGTGGTAGATGAATTTAGCCGTTTAAAAAAAGAGTATGGATATGTAAATTTTGATGACTTACTTTTAGAGATGTTAGAGTTACAAAAACAGACTGATTTCGATTTTCAAGAGATACTTGTAGATGAGTACCAAGATACAAACCCTTTGCAAGGGAAAATTCTAGATGGATTCAAACCACAAAGTTTATTTTGTGTAGGAGATTACGACCAAAGTATCTATGCTTTTAATGGAAGTGATATCAATATTATCTCTTCTTTTGATGAAAGATACCCAAATGCAACTATCTATACACTCAATAAAAACTACCGCTCAACTGCAAATATATTAAATCTAGCAAATCGAGTAATCGAACATAATCCAAGAATATATGAAAAGTCACTTCAAGTTGTAAGAAACGCCCCGAATCAACATATACCTCAACTTCTAAAATTTGATGAACTTTATATCCAATATGAATTTATATCGAAACAGATACTTAAAAGTACCAATGCTAAAGATGATATTGCGATTATTTATAGGAATAACTCTAGTGCAGATGGTATTGAAGCCAACTTACGAGAGATGGGGATAGATTGTAAACGAAAAGGTGGTCATAGTTTTTTTGATTCACGAGAGATAAAAGTGATACTTGATCTTATGGTTTTAATGGTAAAGCAAAATGATATGATGGCATTTATCCATATAGTTGAGTATGGAAAAAATATAGGAAAAGCAATAGCCAAAGATATATTTGAAGCACTTTTACGAATAGGACATGGAAATATTTTTCATGGACTTTTAAATCCTGACAACACTATTATCAAACCATATAAAAGTAATAAAACAACTAATGTACAACTTGGACTTTTTGATGATTTTATTGAGATGGGAAGTACTGCAAAGTTTAAAGATTTAGGTTGGGAAACTAAGTTTTTAAATAACTCGATTTTAAAACATCCAAAACTTACTTTAGAGGGTGGAATATTTTTATACGACTTCTATACTTTATTAAAAGAGTTAAAAAGGATACAAAATCCAAATAATATGATAAAACATATCCAAAATCATAAGTTTTTTAAAACTATACTAGATACAATAACAACAGCAAGAGCAAAACAAAAAGATGGTACTATTAATGAAACTATCAAACAAAGTGCCTCTTTTAAAGCGAATAGAAGAGTGGAAACACTCAAACAACTCTCAAGTAGACACCATAATCTTGGCAATTTTATAAATGCTATGATATTAGGTGGTGGTGAGATGAGTGAAGGTGGTGGCGTTAACCTGCTCTCAGTTCATGCTAGTAAAGGTTTAGAATTTAATGAGGTCTATGTGGTTGATTTGATGGATGGGAGATTTCCAAACCGAACTTTGATGAGCAAGGGTGGAAGTTTAGAGGAAGAGAGGCGACTTTTTTATGTTGCAGTGACACGAGCAAAGGATATTTTATATTTAAGTTATGCAACTTACGATAGAATAAAGAAATTAGATTTTATACATAGTCCTTTTTTAGTGGAAGCTGGACTTGTACAATAGATACTAGATGAGGGTTTATAATGTTTGAAAATTTAAGATTAAAAATTATTACATATATATATAAAATATCAAAACAACCTGTGAAATTAGATAAACTTTTAGATGCAAATATGTTATTTCATGAAGGGATGAAACTTGATGGTACAAAACTTGGTTTTAGACTAAAAGTTGGTCGAGCTTATGTTGTATTTTTACTTTTAGCTCATATGATAATTATACCAATTGCGGCTATTGCACATGAATTATTTAAGGTGCTTGATTGTCATGCTTCAATTATATTAGCTATATTTTTTACAGCATTGCTTTTTGGTCTGTTTAATTTTTTTAAAGAGTGGACAAGAGATTGTGTTACAAGACAAAGAATTAAACAGATGTGGTCTTTACATTTTCCACATTTTCCTTTTGATGAGTTTAGCCAAGAGGTAGCAAATATTTATAACCAAGCTTTAAAAGAGGAAGTAAAGCACGCTGATCTTGAAAGATATATTTTAGATAAGTTATCTTCTTAATTATAATGGAATAAAATGGGAAATACGACACAAATTATAAAAGACACCTTTATAGGATTAAAAAAGAAGAACCTTGATGCCATTCCAAAAAATTATGCTCACGAATTTTATATTCAAGCAAAATCACACAATCTTGAACACCTATTTGATTTAACTGAGATTGATGAGGAAAAAATAAAAATATTTATTCGTGACCTTACTGATATTTTAGCACCATCTATTGATCATGATATTAAAGATGAAATTGAAATATTTGTCTCAAAAGTATTAAAAAAACCAGATAGTTTATTTGAAATTGACGCCATAAATGAACTTAAAAATATCACCACAACAAGAATATCAAAAGATAGAGAAGTGGTTCAAAATAAAAGTCAAGATATTATAAAACTTACAAAACTACTCTCTAAACAATTTCAAAAAATGATTCTTTCGAGTGATAATTCATCAAATACTTTTTTAGATATTAAAGAGGAACTTGAAGAACTTCATATTTCACAATCTTCCTCAAGAGAAGTAGGCGGTCTACAAACAAAACTTATTGATACTATTTATAATCTTGAAGAAGCTGTGAAAGAGCATAGATATTCGCTTCTTCAAGAGAAAGAGAATCTGGAAGATATAGAGGAAAAATTTGTTCAACTACAAGAGGAACTTAAACAAGCCCAAAGTGAAAAAAACATTGACTACTTAACTAATATTTACAACCGAAGAGCTTTTGATATTGAATTAGAAAAAATAGAAAAAAAATTCGATATATTTAATACTAACTATGCAATTGCTCTTTATGATATAGACCATTTTAAAAAAATAAATGATCAATATGGTCATGCTTGTGGAGATAATGTATTAAAAACATTTGCAACACTATTAAATAAACTTAGTCGTGATATTGATATATTAGCAAGATATGGTGGTGAAGAGTTTATTATTATTCTAAACTATGATAATATAAAAGAGATAACTAAATATGTAAAACGGATTAAAGACCTTATTGAAAACAGAGAATTTAAATACAAAGAACATCTTATAGAGGTAAAATTTAGTGGTGGTATTGCATTTAGAGAAAGTAATAAATCTCCTTTAGAAACCATCAATAAAGCAGATCATCTTATGTATGAAGCAAAAAGTCAAGGGCGAGATAAAGTTATCCTTGAAGATGGTACAATTATATAATAAAGGGAAAAACAATATATGAATTCGTTTGAAGATTTTACAATAGCACTCCAGTATAGTTATAACTCAATGACTTGGATAACTTGGCTCGCACTGTTTATTTTGGTATATAGAACTATTATCTCATTTAATACAGCATATAAAGATAATAAAACTTATGCCCAAATGAAAGAGAACCAAGATAGAAAAGCTATCACACAATTTTACTCAGGAATTATCTTGTCAATACTATGTATAGTGATATTTTTCTTGCCATACATCATGAACTACAATAATTAAAATAAACTATAAACAAAAAGGACTTCCAAAAATATGGATATAACAAAAGTAGCAAACTTCATACTTTATATGATAGAAAATAAAGTATCATATATCAACGACAAAAAACTCTCGATCTTACTTTTTTTGATAGATTATAAATCATTACAAACTTATGATGTGAAAATATTTGGAGAAGAATATATAAAAACTGCCAGAGCCCCTGAACCAAAAATTTTATCAGAACTTTTTGATATTATAGCAAACCAAGAAGACTTAGAAGAAGAGGATGAAAGACTTTACCTCATCCAAGAACTACTAGACTTTGTAGATATAGAGATAGTCAATAAACAAAACTTCATCGAACTACAATTTATAAAAGTTGAAGAGGAATTTGACAAGTCAGTCTTCACAAAAAAAGAGTTAAAACTTATAGATAGTATGATAGAAAAATATAAAGATACTACAGTAAGAAATATTGCAAATGCTTGTTTTAATATAGAGAAGGTTAGAGAAACTGCTAAGGGTGAAACTATAATTTAATTGTATCTCTGAATATTTAATAATTTAAAAAGGTTTTAACATATGGCTATTCCAAAAGTTTTTATTAGTTCTACTTGTTTTGATTTAAAAGAAGTAAGAGATTCATTAAGTAGGTTTATTAAAAATTTTGGGTTTGACCCTATACTTAGTGAACATGGTGATGTATTTTATCATCCAGATTTACATACACATGAAGCATGTATTCATGAAATATCCAACTGTCAACTATTTATCTTAATTATAGGTGGTAGATTTGGTGGTAATTATGTTCATGATAAAGAACAATCTATCACTAATGCAGAATATTCAGCTGCGAAAGAAATAAATATACCTATATTTACTTATATAAAACAAGGTGTTCTTGATAATCATCATACATATCAAGCAAATAAGAATAAAGAATTTATAAAAGATATGGAATTCCCAAATATTGAGAGACAAGAACATTCACTTGATATTTTTAATTTTATCGATCATGTTAGAAAAGCTAACACAAACAATGCATTTGAAACTTTTGAAACTACTAATGAAATTGAAATTCATTTGAGAAAGCAATGGGCAGGTATGTTTTTTGACTACTTAAAAAATCGTGAAGTAAAAGAACAAGTTAATGCAGCAAATGTAATGCTAGCAACTTTACAAACATCTAGTGAAAAATTTGAGGAGATGATTAAAGGATTATATGGACCTGAAGAAAATACTTTAGATAATATTGAAAATAAATATGTTGCAATTAAATTTTTCGAATTAGTTTTAGATGATAAATACAGTCAAGAAGAATGTTACTTAGGGAAAAAAGAAGATTTAATAAGACTATCAAATATTGACCCTAAAAATAAAAAATGGTATGATTATTTAATTGAATTAGGTTCCTTTGAGAAATTAAATACTACTGATGGTGATGTTACATTAAAGTTTACTGGTATTGGATATAAAAGCAGCTCACCTATTTTAAAAAATGCAAAAAACGAAGAAGAAATTTTTGAAAAATTCCATGAAGATATAGTAACTAATTTTGAACATGGTGTGCAAAAGTTAAATTTAGAAGAACGAAAGAAAGTATTACAAAAATTTGTTATTTAATTAACTTAAAAGTGATGTTAGAAATATTAGATTTTTGATAGAATCAAGGCGAAGAGAAAATTTTGAATTGGAGCTTACTGAAGTAAGTGACTATTTAAAATTTTCTCTTCAACGCAGAGTATATTAAAAAGATGATGTTTATAACATCACTTTTTTTAGATGTGGTAATTAGGCGCTTCGTTTGTTATTGTTACATCATGTACATGAGACTCTTTTAGTCCTGCACTTGTAATCTCAACAAACTCAGCAGTTGCATGAAATGTAGGGATATCTTTAGATCCTAAATATCCCATAGAGCTTCTTAATCCCCCAATAAACTGATGAATAATTTCTGACATAAATCCTTTATAAGGAACCATACCCTCAATACCTTCAGGTACTAGTTTATCAGCAGCTGTTCCCTCTTGGAAATATCTATCAGTACTCCCTTTTGTCATAGCTCCAATACTTCCCATACCTCTGTATGATTTGAACTTTCTACCATGAGCTAAGATAACTTCACCTGGAGATTCTTCAGTACCAGCTAAGGCACTTCCCATCATAACAGATCCAGCACCAACAGCAAGTGCTTTTGCTACATCACCAGAGTATTTAATACCACCATCAGCGATAATAGGAACACCATATTTTGCACCTGCTGCTGCACACTCATCTATTGCAGATATTTGAGGAACACCTACACCTGCAACGATTCTTGTTGTACAGATTGATCCAGGTCCAATACCTACTTTAACAGCATCAGCTCCTGCTTTGATTAAATCTTCTGTTGCTTCTGCTGTTGCTACATTTCCAGCTATAACATCCACATCTAGTTCATCTTTGATAGCTTTTACTGTATCTAAAATACCTTTTGAGTGACCATGAGCTGAATCAAGTACAAGTACATCACAACCAGCTTCAACTAAAGCTTTAGCTCTATCCATTTGTCCAACTCCAATTGCAGCACCAACAAGTAATCTTCCATGTTCATCTTTAATAGCGTTTGGATACTCTATCACTTTATTGATATCTTTAATTGTAATAAGACCTTTTAATGTCCCATCTTCATTTACAATTGGAAGTTTTTCTATTTTATTTTGGTGCATAACTTCTGCAGCTTCTTCTAGAGTTGTCCCTTTTTTACCAGTAATAAGTGGCATTTTAGTCATAATATCACCACAAAGTTGTGAGAAATCTTTGATAAATCTCATATCTCTATTTGTTAAAATTCCTAGTAAAGTATTATTTTTATCTACAACTGGAACTCCTGATATTTTAAACTCATGCATAAGGTTTTCTGCATCTTGAAGTGTTTGCTCTGGATTTACAGAGATTGGATCTATTATCATCCCACTTGTACTTTTCTTCACTTTTCTCACTTGTAAAGCTTGTGTTGATATATCCATATTTTTATGGATAATACCAATACCACCAAGTCTAGCCATAGCAATAGCAGCTTGATATTCAGTAACAGTATCCATAGCAGCACTTACAAAAGGGATGTTCAAAGAGATGTTTTTTGTTAGCTTAGTTTCTAATCTAACCTCTTTTGGTAAAACTTCAGATTTTGCAGGTACTAGTAGTACATCTTCAAATGTTAATGCTCTTTTTCTTATTCTCATTTATATCCCCTTCTATTTAGTATAATTAATATTTTGCTCTAAACTTAAAGCACCGTCAAATAAAGTTTGTTCATCATATGCATTTGCAATCAACTGTAAACCAATCGGCATCCCATCACTATCTTTTGATACAGGAAGTGAGATAGCTGGTAATCCTGCTAAATTCACAGAAATTGTATAGATATCACTTAAATACATCTCCAAAGAACTAGCAAATGCACCAAACTTAGGAGCTGTTGTTGGAGCTACTGGATTTAGTATCAAATCTGCATCATTAAAAATTTTGTCAAACTCATCTTTTATTAAGTGTCTTACCTTTTGTGCTTTAATATAGTAAGCATCGTAGTAACCTGAACTTAATACAAAAGAACCTAACATAATTCTTTTTTGTACCTCTTCTCCAAACCCTTGAGTTTTAGTATTAAGGTATGTTTCTTTTAAATTTGTAGCCTCTGCTCTATTTCCATATCGAATACCGTCATATCTACTTAAATTTGCACTAGCTTCTGCTGTTGCAACTATGTAGTAAGATGAGAGGATATTTTTTGTATCCATCATTCTTTTATGTACGATAGAGTGTCCTGCATCTTCTAATATTTTAATAGATTTATTCATAGCTTCTTTTATCTCATCACTTGCTTCTTCGATAAAATTGTCAATCACTGCAATTGTAAGTTTTTTTGAACTATCAAGATTTGGTGCAACTGGTGTATATTCTACATTTGCACTTGTTGAATCTTTTGGATCATACCCAGAGATAATATCATACAAAATAGCCGCATCTTCAACATTTTGTGTGATAGGTCCACATTGATCAAGACTTGAACTATACGCTGCAATTCCATATCGAGAAACTCTTCCATAAGTTGGTTTCATACCAACACAACCACAATAAGCAGCAGGTTGACGAATACTTCCACCTGTATCAGTTCCAAGTGCTGCAATAGCAAGTCCAGCTGCAACAGCAGCTGCACTTCCTCCACTACTTCCACCTGGTACTTTTGTATTATCAACTGGATTTAAAGTCTTACCATAACAACTAGACTCGGTACTACTTCCCATAGCAAACTCATCCATATTAGCTCGTCCAAATGCACATAATCCATTTTTTTCTAAATTTTCTATAACTGTAGCATTGTAAGGAGCTATATAGTTTTTTAAGATATTACTACCACAAGTTAGCTCCCAACCTTTTACATTGATATTATCTTTTATAGCAATTGGGATTCCACTACCTGAACTTAGTATATCAGAAGAAGTAAACTGTTCAACATAGGCACCTAATTGTTTGTTTTCCTCGATTGATTTTTTCAAATCTTCTTTGAGTGTTATAATCTGTTGGTCATCTAAACTTAAAGCTTCTTTTAAAGTGATCAAACTTACTCCTATTTATTAATAATTGTATCTATAATATTTGCGATTTTATCCAAAATTTACTATAAATCTTATTAAAGTATCAAATAATAATAAAGCCACTCCTCTAAAAGCTCAATATAAATTGTAATCCATAATATCCACCAACAATAAGTAAAATAAATAAAATTATTACTAAATAAGAAGGTTGTACTCCTGACTTTTAAACTTAGAAATATGTGTTTGTAATCCTAAATACTAATATCGTCATTGTTAATAACATATATAATAATTACACAATAAACCAAGGAAAGCTAAAAGCTTTCCCATCATCACTATTTAGTATTCATATCTTTAGCTTTTACGCTATCTTTTCCTATGAAGTTTTTTCTATTTGCATCATCTACAACAACTTTAGCAATAGTATCCGTATCAATAGCAACATCATGAGTTTGAGATGCTATCATTGCATTTTGTTGTGTTTGTTGATCAAGACTATTAACTGCATCATTGATTTGCTCAATTCCTGTAAGTTGTTCTTTACTAGCCATCTCCACATCTTTAATAAGCTCTATAGTTTTAGTGATATTTTCATTCAATTCTGTATAACCACTTATCATCTCATCAGATATTTTTTTACCATTATTTGCCTTATCTGTGGCATTTTGAACAAGTGTTTTTATTTCATTTGCTGCATCGGCACTTCTTGAAGCTAGATTTCTAACCTCTTGAGCAACAACTGCAAATCCTTTTCCTGCTTCACCTGCTGTTGCTGCTTCAACAGCTGCATTAAGAGATAAAATATTTGTTTGGAATGCAATTTGGTCAATTACTGTAATTGCTTCATTAATAGCATTTACCTCTGTATCTATCTCATCCATTGCTTCTGTTGTCTGAGAAGCCAATGATTCACCTTTTGAAACAGATTCAGTAACATGTGAAGCTAATTGGGACATCTCAACAATATGATGAGTATTACTAGAAATATTTCCTGTTATCTCTTCCAGTGCTGCTGCTGTCTCCTCTAAGGCTGCTGCTGCTTCATTAGAGTTTTGATTTAATATATTTACATTTTTTAGTAGTATACTTGAACTCTCCCCTAAGGTTAAACCATTAGATTTATTTTCTACTAACATTTGATTAATAATCTCTGCTAAGTTATTAAGTCCTTTTGCAACACCGCCTATATCATTTTCAACTCGGTCTGTAAAGTCTAATTTCGAGAAACTAGCCAGTACTCTATTAATTTTATTTATATCTTCACACACATTTTTACTTGTAACTTCAAGCATATTGTTAAATATCTCTTTGAGTTCTGTTAAGTTTTCACTTTGTGTTGATTTCTCTATTCTTTGGTTTAATCTACCTTGCCCCACTTCAGTTACTACCCTTTTTACATCTTCTAGAAGTGCTGTATCTTGGTCTATCAAGCTTCTTGTATTTTCAATATTTTCATTGACTACTTGTGCCATCACACCTATCTCATCGTGAGAATCAATAACAATTTGATCTACAGTTGTAGTTTCTTTATTGAGGTATTTAAAAAACCCTAATAGTCCAGCTTGAAAATTATCCAATGGAGTTATAACAACTCTTTTTATACTTAATAACACTGTAGTTACAAAGACTAGAATCAATAAAACAATCATAAATAAAGCCGTATCAATCATATCACCAGCACCATTAATAGCTTTTTCTATATCTTTTTTCTTTTTCCCTAAAAGATAAATCCCTACCTTTGTTCCCTCAAAATCTTTAATAGTTTTATAAGTGTAAAAATATTTATCATCTACAAGATATCCATTTTTTAAAAGTTTTTTCATATCCATTTGTTGAGCAGATTTTACAAAGTCTTTCTCAATAATTGATTGACTTATAAGGTAATTAGAAACACGTATTTTTTTCTTCATCAATTTAGCTGTAGACTCAAACTTATCATCCATTAAAACTAAAAGGTTTTCTTTATCTGATTTAAATAAATCAACAACAGTATCATAGCCCTGTAAAATCTCCAATGAACCTAAATATTTATTGTCTTTTATTACTGGTGTAAGCGCAACTAAAAATATTCCTAATTTACCAACCTCTATAGTAGTAATTGATTTTTTTGTATCTTTTACATGATTAATTGTATGCCTAAAACCACTCAAATCATCACCAAAAGCCTTTGGTTTCCAAGCTCTTAAAAAAGATTTTACATCAGCTGTATGGACATGAATTTTAAGATGCTTAAATTTTGTGACACTTTCAAATCTAGCAGACATAGGTGCCAAAGTTTCAATAGCAAGTTTTCTATTATTGTCTTCTAAAGATTTTACTAGATTACTATTACTTGCAAATGCTACTGCATTTGTAATACCAACATTAAACTTACTTATTACCCTACTATTTATTTTAGATGTTAGATTAAACTTCGTATCATTATACACATCTGTTTCAATATCATTTTTAAAAGAGTTCAACACCACAAAACTTATCACTAGCAATACTAAAGAGATGCCTACTGTAAGTATAGATATTCTTTTCCCTATAGAGATATTATTCATCATTTAATGTAACCTTCTTATTTGATTTTTTCATCTAGAGACTCCTTTTATGTAATTTTATCTACTCAACATAACACAAATGTAACATTTAATATTCTGAATTTTTTATACCTCTATAAAAATTAAGCAATAGTTTATTATAGTTTCACAATTTTATTTTCTTAGGAGAGGTAAAACTATATTACTTTTGTTAGATACAACTACTTATATACTCATAGCAATAGGATTATTACTTCCGCTTTGGCATTACAAAAGAAAATTAAAAACAATAGAGATACTAGATCTTAATAAAAATAGCAATCTTACTTTTCAATCTACAGTTTTAATTTTCTTATTTTTTCAGGTAATTGGTTATATCTATGAAGATGGCTTTATAGGGATAATTAGTCAATGAATCTTTTATTGGATTATGGGAATTATTGCGTTTATAGTAATAAATATTATGAACTATTATAAAAATGTACAATACTACAAACAAGAATTAACCCATGATACTAAATATTATCCTTATAAGGTTCAGTAAAAGTGGAATTCTTCATTATAACTACAATCACACCTAAAGTAACTTATTGGTAAAATTATATCCATGATTAAACTATCAATTTTATTATTTACAACTTTACTATTTTCAAAATCAACTTTTGAAGACTCCTTTATCACACAATATGAATACGGCAAAATGCTTTATAAAAACCCAAGAGGGATAAGCTGTAGTAAGTGTCATGGGGAAAGTGCAAAAGGGAAAATCATAGCTACTTTTACACATACAGTGAAGAAAAAAGAGTATATCTGTACAATCCGAACAAAAGATATCACCAATGTAACTTATAAAAACTTTTTACAAACACTTGACCCAAAGCTAGAAAAGCCAAAAAAGAAATTTGATAGTACACAAGTATGTGAGAAACTCACCTATGGAAATAGTATGCCAACATATTTCTTAACTCCAGAAGAGTTAAAATCAATCTTTTTTTATCTCAAAAACAAGGACAAATATGAAGGAAAATAGATCATTTCTTATGGTAGCTGGGGATAAAGAGAAACATCTTGATAAACTAGATGTTTTAAAAACAGATTTTGCTACAGTCAATCTTGAAGATGCAGTTCATGATAAAGAGTTTGCAAGACAGCTTGTTGTCAAAAAAACTAAAGCATAGAGACAATAGTGATGTGATAGTTCGTGTAAATAGTTTAGATAGTTGTGGAGCAAAAGATATAGAGGTGATAAATAGTATCAAACCTTATGCTATACGAATACCAAAAGTTATGTCGCTAGATGATGTGAAGTTAGCATTAAAACTAATAGATGAAGATATACAAGTACATCTTACTATTGAGACAAAAGAGGCTTTTGCTCTGCTACCACAACTTAAAATTGACCCAAGAGTTACTATGGTTTTTTTAGGTATTTTAGACTTACTAGAATCTCTAGAATTACCTCAAAACTTACTCCAACTTGATAATCCAACTATAGATTATATCTTAAGCAAATTTTTAGTAGATAGTAAAACAGCTGGACTACATCCAGTCTCTTTTATCTATCAAGAGTATAAAGATTTAGATACCTTTAGAAAGTGGTGTCTCAAAGAAAAAGCTATGGGATTTACTTCAAAAGGGTGTACAAGTCCAGGGCAAGTTGATGTGGTAAATGAAGTTTTTGCAACCAATCAAGAATCTATCCAAAGAGCAAAATATATCAAAGAGGAATTTGAAAAACAACAAGCTTTAGGAGTTACAGGTTTTAGTGATGAGAAATATGGTTTTATCGATGAACCAATCTATCGAGATGCCTTACTAGTTTTAAAAAATATTTAATTTATTGTACACTATATTCATATAATCCTATGTTAAGTTTTAGTTAAGATTAAAGAAAATAGCTTTAGCAGTTAATTTTCTTTTATACATCTTGGAAGTGTATGTGCATTAACGGATTGGCTATTCATCTTCAAATCCCGCGTAATTTTTTTGTTAATCTTAACTAAAACTTAACATAGGATTATATTATAAACTATTTTTATAGCGTACAATTTTTTCTACTACAAAATACACTATCAATCCAATACCACTTACCATAATAATAGTTGCCCCACTAGTAAGATCATAACTATAAGATAGTAAAAGTCCAAGAAGTGTAAAAAATGTGGATAAAGCCCCAGCATACACCATCATAGAAGCTAGTGTATTTGAAAGTTTTTCAGCTATATAAATAGGTATTGTTAAAAGTGCTATCACAAGAATTAGTCCCACAACTTTTATAGCAACTACCACAGTAAGTGCTGATAAAACTAAAATAAGTGTATAAAAAAATGGCACATTAATTGAGCGAAGATTTGCATACTCACTATCATATGAAACTGCTAAAATATCTCTATACCAAATACTCATGATAACTACTATAACAAACAGCAACCCACCCATAAAATACAAATCTTGATCACTCACAGCTAGTATTGAACCAAACAAATAACTCATCAAATCTACATTGTACCCAGGGGTTAGGTCAATGAGAATTATCCCTATTGCCATCCCAATTGCCCAAATGAGTCCTATGAAAGTATCTATTCTATTTCTATTTTTCAGTGTAATAAATGCCATCAAAAGTGCAGCAGCACAGGCAAAAATAGAAGCTCCTAAAAATATAGGAAAACCAAAGTATACAGCAAGTCCAATTCCACCATAAGAGGTATGTGCAATACCACCTGCTAAAAATACCATTCGATTTACCACTATTAGTGAACCTATGATTCCAGAGGCAAAACTTACTAATATCCCTGCAAGAATAGCATTTTGTATAAACTCATATTGCAACATATCTAACATGAACAACTCTTTTTTGTAGTTTCAATAGTTCCATGACTTAACATTTGTAATAACTCCACTTCACAAAAATGCTCATCACTACTATCAAAATTTCTTTTTGTATCACTTATATCATGGTATGAGATATTTTTATTGATATGGGCTACTTTTGAAGCATACCCAAGTATTACCGAGATATCATGGCTTACTACAATTATAGTGATATTTTTGTTTAAAATTTTCAACAGATCATATATCTGCTTTTGCCCAGTAACATCTATACTTGCAGTTGGTTCATCAAGTATAAGTATCTCGGGATGTGCACATAAAGCTCGTGCTATCATCACTCTTTGTCTCTGACCGCCCGAAAGTGAGCCTATTTTACTTTGAGCAAATTTTTCCATCCCAACTTGTGCCAATGCACCCATAGCACAAGCAATCTCCTCTTTTCTATATCCAAAAAGTGGTCTTTTATGTCCCACATGTCCCATCATAACTACTTCTATAACTTTAATAGGAAAATCGATATTGATATTTGTATTTTGCGGTACATACCCTACTTTTGAAAGATTTTTAGAGGGTTCTTGGTCGAGTATTTTTATAGTTCCATTTTTATAGTTTTCTATCCCTAAAATAAGTTTGAGTAAAGTAGATTTTCCCCCACCATTTGGACCTATGATTGCTAAGAAATCATTTTTTTGGACACTAAGACTTATATCTTCTAAAATGATTTGTTTATTGTAGGCAAAAGTGAGGTTTTGTATCTCGATAATAGGCATATGATAACTTTTCTTTTTTATTTATGCAACTAAGTTGCATATACATATTTTGAAATTGTATATCTTATGGACTTAATTACAACTTATAGATATTAAGGAGCTCATCTTTTTGGAGGTCCGCTGGGTGCTTCATCTTCACTTATATATCCATCTTGATTTCTATCAAAATGACTAAATCCTCTAGCTGGTCCATCAAACTCATCTCTTGCGATTTTATTATCTCCATTTTTATCCAATCTTTTTATAAAACTTACTTTTTTTGGCTTGAAATTCACTTGACTATTATTTGTATTTTCTTTTATATTTAATTTATTTGGATATTTATTTATATCATTATTATTAGATTGACTTTGAATATCTCCACCTCGTACACATAACACATAGTTATTGGAACGAACTGCATCACCTTGTGGTCCAAGGAATTTTTTATCTCCACTTTTTGGATCACTTCTTTGAGCTCCTGCACCATGAACATCTATTATTTCTCCTCTCATTTTACCAATAGCTCTACCAAATGAGATATATGCTGCATTTGTATATCTATTTGGTCCCTCTTGATGTGTTGTTGATGTCCAATAATATCCATAATCTTTTTGATTCGCTTCATTTATAATAGTTGTCAATACAAATTTATCATCAATAGCTGCACTGTTTGTAGTATCTGGAGATTTTTTGTAGTTTACTATATATTGTAACTCTTTTGCGTTTGGTAATCGCCAATCATCATACCCACCAGCTTTAAGGTTTTTTGCATAAAGTAGTGCTTCTTCCCAACTCATAGCTTTTTGACTGTCAAATTTTGTCCAAGTTAAATTTGTACTTTTATCTGTGAGTGTATTATCTCCATTATCAATAAAATCATTTTTTCCATAGTTTGTTGTACCTCTTACATATCGCACAAAAAACTTTTTTCTATCATTAAAACTGCCAACTTTTTTATAGCCATACCCTTTGATTCTCCCATCTGCAAAATTTACACCAAAGAGTGTTTCCATATTATTCATAGTTGTACTTACATATTTTGTACTAGTAAGCCATTGAGCATCTATATATCTCTCGTTGATCCCACCATATTTAAAATCAAAATAGTCTGTATTTATAAATGGTACTGCATTTGAGGGAATCGTTTTCATAGTTCTATCATTACTAAATCCTGTATAACCTCTAAAATCTATAAGAGTATATAGCTCTTTTATTGTAGGTACTCTCCAATCACTATATCCACCAAGATTGATAGTTTTTGCTTTTTCTATAGCTTGAGTTAAAGAGAGTTTTTCATCATCAACATTTTTTGACCACATAAGTTTTGTAACATTATCTGTGACTGTTCCATCATTGTTATCTCTGTAGCTTGGTGTATTGATTAGGAAATCACCATCTTGACCATAAAAATTATTATTTTTATTTTGACAGTTTATAATCTTATTGTTATCATAACATCTATTTTGGTTTGTATCTGGTATATTTACAGTTGCAAAAAGTACACTTGCTAAAGATAGTTTTATTATTATATGTTTCATATTCAAATCCTTTAATAAATTTTATTATAGCAACTTAAATAGTAATGCAATGGGAAGTAAATGAAAGTAAATATATTATTTTACTTATTAAATCCTACACTAAATATATTCAACCCCTCTTTATACTCATATTCAAAAGTAAAATTGTGCATATCAAGGATTGATTTGACTATATAAAGCCCTAATCCCATTCCATGATTTTTTGATTTTGTTTCATTGTGAAAGGGTTTAAAATACTCCTCAAGTGGTTTTTCTAGTTTTTTTCCTTTTGAGATAAATAAAACTTTGTTTCCTTTTCCATTTATAATTATGTTTTTATCACTTGAATATGTCAATCCATTATCTATCAAGTTTTTTATTGCCATTGAAATTAAAGATAAATCTACTAAGAGCTTTTTATTTGATATATTTTCAACTATTATCTTATCATCTGTTTTTTCTAACATCAACATAGTTATTGCATTTTCTACAATCTGAGTTAAACTACATTTATTAAAATTGATTTGATAGTTATTTGAGATAATCTCCTCTATTCGTGCAAAATCATCTATTTGAAAATTTAACTTTTCAAAAACTGCTATCATCCTATTTTTTTGTTTCTCATCATCGATAAGTTCACTAACGATTCTCCCTTTTGCGATAGGGGTTTTAAGCTCATGCATAACTGTTCTTAAAAACAATTGCCTTGAATCTAAAAGTAAAGTTATCTGTTTAATACTTTTTATAATTAAAAAATATATAAAAAACAACATCATAAAAACTATACCAAATACAAAATACTTAATAGGGCTTTTTTCATAACTATTTAAATCATCAAACATAATTTTAAAATGTGGCGTATGAAAATGAAAATAATATTTATCATTGTATTTTAAAAGCTCATAACCTCTCCCCTGTGTTACTATCTGAACTTTATCTTTCAATTTTTCTGGCTCTTTTGTAGCTATAAGATTAAAAGGTTTTAAAAAATTCTCTATCTCGTGTGGAGGAAGTCTATTTTCATGGATATAGTCAGCTATTTTATTGTATTTTATTTGCAGAGAGTTTATAAATTGTTTCTCTTCATAATCTAAATATGCAAAAAAAACAGCAAAAAAAAGTGCTGTAGTTATAAAAAAGACAAAAGTGATTTTACTAATAATTGAGTTGAATATCATTGTGATATTTTATATCCTAAACCTCTTACTGAGTGAAGATATTTTGGGTTTTTCTTATCTTGTTCTATTTTTGCTCTTAATCTTCCAATAATAACATCTAAACTTTTACTATAACTATCAGTCAAACTATCACAGTTTTCTACAATTTGTTCCCTTGAAAGTATGGCATTTTTATTTTCTAATAAACAGATTAAAACTTCATATTCACCTTGCGTTAAAGTTAACTCTTTTTTATCAAAAAATATACTACACTTAGATGTATCATATGAGAAGATACTATTATTAGCATCTTTATTTGATTTTTTTGATCTTCTAAGTAAACTTTGTATCACTGCATACATCTCTTTTGGATCATAAGGTTTAGGCAAATAATAATCAGCCCCAATTTGAAGCCCCATAATCTTATCTGTCACATCACTTCTAGCACTTGATATAATAATAGGAATATCATAGCCTTGAGATATTTTTTCACATACATCAAGTCCATCTATCCCAGGAAGTGTTAAGTCAAGTATAACTATATCAAAGTTATTTATACCAGCACTAAGACCCAAAAAAGGATCTTCAAAGTTTGTTATTTTCATATTATATTTTGCAAGATATTCCCCAAGAAATTCAGAAAACTCTGGATCATCTTCTATCATCAATATATTTATCATGAAAATATTTTACCAAAATTATGCGTAAAATGATACTCTATTGTAATTATCAGGCTCACTTAGTATTTGAGATAGTGAGTTTTTGATTATATTGCTTTTCTCTTCACTACTAAAAGCAGAGTCTTGACTTGAAAACTTGTCTAACATATCCATAACTTCTGATTTACTTGAGTCATTAAGATTGATTATTCTACTTGTATACTCCATAATCTGTTCAAAAGAGCTCAAAGTTGTTTGTTCTTCATCTTCATCTATACTTAATAACTCATCTAATAAAGATGATATATCTGATTCCTCTTGTTCTCCCCCACTTGGAGGTGGTGGTGGAGGTGGCATACCTCTACCACCTTGTGATCCACCAACTCCAGCAAGATCTCCAACCTCTTTGGCATCAAATCCCTCAGACTCCATAGCTTTTGCCAGTGCAGCACCTGGTTTGATACCAGCATCTTTGAAAGCCTCAACTATACTTGTAGCATCTTGGCTACTTAGATTATTTGCATCGTAACTACCTAAAACTGATGATATTGTCTCCAATTGTGAAGAACTTAAACCTCTTGATGAATTTGAACCTTGCGATTGTTGTGGCATCACCATCGAACTTGACGATATACTTCCTACCATAATCTATCCTTTTTTATTTATTGAAATAATTGTATACTATCACTATAAATGGGATATAAACCATAAGTAAACGAAAGTAAATAAAGGAACCCCTATGGAAGAGAGATTTATCGTATGTCCTTATTGTAGAGAGCATATCTCTATACTTTTAGATACAGGAGTTGAAGGTATTTACAATATCATTGATGATTGTGAAGTGTGTTGTAGACCTATTGATATAACTTATGGTGTTGAAAACTTAGAAGTTATCGCTTTAGATTATCGAACCATAGAGGGAAATGAATTTTAAAAAGGGAAATGATGGGATTTTTAAACAATATATTCAATAAAATAAAAAGTGCTACAAGAGAAAGATTTATCCTCAACAAAGAGACAAACTCAATACAAATACTCCTAGATAGTTCCCATGAACAATACTTCACACTCACCTTTGATACTATGAATATCAAAACTCCACATGATCCAAATATCTTCAGAAGTACGGTTATAGATGCAAATAATGCAGACCTAGGAGAACTTTATATAGAGGTAATTCAACTAGACCAACAACACGATTGGAATGCAAGTGCTGGAAGTTGTTTTGATATTTTTATCAAACAAGAGTTTTCCTCATCAAAGTTTGAATTTATAAAAAGTTTTGATGATGATTTTGCTAAATTTACAAAATATCTTGTGGATGATAAATATGAAGTGGGTTTAATCTGGTTTTCTTTAAACAAACAAGATGTTTTTATCTTTGATACTAAAGGGAAACTTTTTAATGACCTACTTAAAATATATGATGCAAAGAATAGTTTATATTTTATAGACAAGCTAGAATCTGTAAAGATGAAACCAAAAAATAGCCTTACTCAAACAAATCTTATAGGGGATTATATTAGTAAAGTAGACTAATACAAGTATTTTATAGTACCTTGTATATAATACACAATAAATAATTGTCTGATAAAAGTATATTTTACAGATTTTCAATTTATAAAATCAATAGTAAACTTTAGATAAAATCGTAAATATAAAAAGGATTATTAGTATAATGAGTACATTAATAACGACACCATATTTTAAAGAATATAGAAAAGAACTAGGTTTTACAAATCAAGGTGATGTGAAAAATTTTTTTGCTGGAAAAGATATAACACCAACTGTTGATTATAATTATATAAATTTATTAAATACTAGATTAGTTGAAATAATTAAAAAATTAAATTCTTTAGTTTCAAAAGATATTAATGTACTAGAAATAGATGCTTTTTGTACTGATAATATAGAATTAGTTTTTAATAAACTAAAAAATAATAATATTATACAAAGGTTAAATAATCAAGGAAGAAGACCTGAACAAGTTTACTTTTCATGGATGAGAGGATATATTATTTCAAATTATTTTCTTAAAGCCTTGAGTAAAATATTTGAAGTTAGTCTTGAAGACATATCATTAATTGGTGATGATGATTTAGTAAATATTGAATCATTTAAACGAACACCAACAGCAGATTTAGAACTTATATTACAAGATGGTAATAAATTAAGAATTGAAGTTCAATCTGGGTTTGTCGGAGTAAATGATATTAAACAACATAAAGTTTTAGAAGCAAAAAGAATTTTTGAAACAGATGGCATATCTTCATTAGCAATTCATTTTGATTTATTTAATGGGCAAGTAGCATTTATTAAACTAGATGAAATAGAAGATGATAGTGTAAACTGGATTACTAGACAACAAATGGAAGGTCAGACTGTCTTTAATATAGAGCAAAATTATTTTACTTGGAAATTAACAGAGAATCCACCTTTATTAGATGATATATTTTCAGAGATAATTTAATATGAGTAATATATATAACTCTCTAAGTAACTTATTTAATAAAAAGTTGACAGATGTTGCAAAGGATTATAATTATACAAGTAGTAATATTTATATTTTAGAAGATAATTTTGAAAAACTACAAATAGAATATCCAGATATATGGGAATCACTACAAAGTTGTAAACATCAAAGAGATAAAAGAACAATTGAAGAATATGCAAAAGATTTAGTTTCATCTTGGATATATGAAGATACTGTATTCATTTACTTGAAAGATAATTTTGAAATAGATTTATACGGATCAGATAAAGAAAGATATATCTTACCAAATAGTAAAGTTTCTAGTGATAGTGATTTTAGTATTAAGAAAAATGGTAAATTAGTAAATATAGAATTAGTAAATTCTTATACAAACTATTGGAAAGCATATCAACGAATTGATTTAAGAGATAATAAATTTGAAAAACTTAAGGATAAACAGGCAATACTTATATGTATTGATATTTACAATAAGGAATTTTATTTAATTGATTTAAAAAAAAGTAATGATAATATAAAATATATAGAATATCATAAACCATATGGAAAACCAGCATATCAAATATTTTTGAATAATACTAAAGCTTTTTCATTCTCAATTAAAAACTTAATTGAGCAACTAACTAGGTTTTTAAATGAAGAAATTTAAAGTTTTAGACTTATTTGCAGGAGTGGGTGGGCTAAGTTATGGCTTTGCACATGATGATAATTTTGAAATAGTTGCTGCAAATGAACTTTTACCTGATATGGCTAAAGCATACTCATTAAATCATCCAAGTGTAAAAATGTATAATTGTGATATAAAGGATTTTGGACTTAAAAATCTTAACTGTGATTTAGGAATTAAAAAAGGTGATATTGATTTGATTGTTGGTGGTCCACCTTGTCAAGCATTTTCAACTGTTGGAAAAAGATTAATTGATGATCCAAGAGGAAAATTATTTCAAGAATATTATAGAGTTTTAGAAGAATTAAATCCTAAGGTATTTTTATTTGAGAATGTTAAGGGACTTTTATCGATGCAAAAAGGTGAATTACTAAAAACAATTTTATCTCTTTTCAAATCATTAGGATATAAAGTTAAATATGAAGTTTTAAATTCAGCAGATTATGGTGTACCACAAATTAGAGAAAGAGTAATAATAATTGGTACAAAATTAAATCAAAATTTTAAATATCCAAATAAAACACATTGTAATTCAGATGATAATAATATTTTTAACAAAGGTTTAAAACAATATTTAACTTTATCAGAAGCAATAAGCGATTTACCATTTATTAAAAGTAATGAAGAAAGCTTTGAATACAGTAGTAAACCTCATAATGAATTTCAAAAGTTGATGAGAGATAAAGCACCTGAAAAACTAATGGATCATAATTCACCAAAAAATAATGAAAAGTTGGTCAAACTCATGGAATGTTTGCCAGATGGTGGTACACCACAAGATGCTCCTGAAGAATTAAGACCAACAAGTGGATTTAAAAATACTTATTGTAGATTATGGTGGGAAAGACCAGCCCCGACAATAACAAGGAATTTAAGTACACCCTCATCTTCAAGGTGTATCCATCCAAAAGCACCAAGACCATTAACAACTAGAGAAGGTGCAAGAATACAATGTTTCCCAGATAACTATATTTTTTATGGCTCAAGAAGTTCAAAAAATTTGCAAATTGGTAATGCGGTGCCTACTTTTTTATCGATAGCTTTAAAAAACTCAATTAAACAGCACTTAAAAGCAGATAACAAATTATTAGAAAAGAACAAAGGGATAGAGCGAAAACTAAATCTTTCAACTAAAAAAGCTAGTTAAATTTAAATAATATAGAAGCTTCAAAAAATAACTCACTTCAACCATTATTTTTTATTTTACAGTTTTATAACTTTTTTCTTATCCAAACTCTTTCTTCCAGCTTCAAGTATCTTTGTTACATTTAATGTATTTTGAATAGTTGGTAAAGTTTTATTATATTCTTTTAATCTCTTTATATCTTTTTGAAGCTCTTTTGCACTTTTTATAAATGTAGCGATACTTTTATATCCATACCCATCTTGCCCTACAAATTTCCCATCTTTTGGGGTATATTTCATAAAAAGTGGATTGGAACTTTTAAAACCATTGGTGTCGGTACTTTGAGTATAGCCTCTATGAGCTTGGTCGATATTTATCTCCCCTTTTTCACCCATATAGAAAAATCTTTGTTGAGAGTGTACATCTGCTGGTGGTGCTATCCATGAAGCTGTATGGATACTTGTTCCTAAACTTCCATCTTTTATATTTTCCCATTGTACTGTTAATGTTATAGTATCTTCTACCTCTCGTTTGAGTTTTTTGTTTGCAACACCAGTTGAAGCAGTTGCATATACTGAGATTGGTTTTGCTATATCTTCTAATGTCCAACATAAAAAATCTATATGATGAGAGTTAAGATAGTAGCTTATATCACTACTTATCCCAGCCCATGAAGCGAAAGTATCAAGTTGTGATTTTGGTTGTGACATATAGCTATTAAAATAGGAAAAGTCACCAAATGTTCTGATATTGTCTCTCGCATCTGCATAGATTGGATCAAATCTTTTATGCACCTCTAGCATCAAAAGAAGATTGTTTTTTGTAGCTAGTTTTTGAAGTTTCTTATGCTCTTTTGTTGTTTTTACTAGTGGTTTTGCTACAAGTGTGTGCATCCCAGATTTTAGTGCATATTGTGCTATCTCAAAGTGTGTATCATCTGGGGTAAAGATAAGTACTGCCGAGCCTTTTTTTAAACTATCTATAGCATCTTTATAAGATGTATCACTTTTGGTATTTTTTTGTGGAAAACCTTCAAATGTGCTATTAAGTGTAGGATAAAAAGCTTTCATATTAGTATCAAAATGTTCTTTAATAATAGTAAACTTATCTCCATCTCTCCCAGCTAGTTTGATATTTTTTATCAAACCTTGCTCTTTTAGGTCAAATAAACTTAAAGCAATCACCCCTAAACTTTTATCAGAATTAGCCTTTTTATCTCCACTAAGTCCTGTGACATATTCACCAATACCAACCACACATACATCTATCATTTTAAATTCACCCCAATTATTAATTTTATTACCACTTCTATAGCTACTTTTTCATATAATACCAAAAATAAATTATATAAAAGTATATTATGAAAAAACTAGAAAAAGATTTACAAGAAGCATATAAATTGAGATTTGAATTTTTCAATCTTTATGAAAATAAAGAGGAAAGATGGCATAAAAAATACTCAAATCATAAACTCTACACAACAGTAGTAAAAAGTTTTCAATATAATTTTTCACAAATAGGTGTAAAAATGCCTCAACTTATAGAGGAATTTAATCTATCATCATAACCTGTCCAGCTTGAACACCAAGTTTTTCTAGCTGTATTTTTGACCTTGTATTTTTAGAGTTCATCTTCTCTTCATGATACGCTTCTCTTTTGTTTGATTCCCAAGTTGTATTCCAAACTACACTTGATAGGTTTATCACTTTTGCATTCATAGTGTTTGGTTTGAGTTGTTGTAAAAGTGAGATTGTTACAACCTCTTCAATTCCTCCTGGAACATCCTCTATATTTCCACTTGAGATACTTAGAAATCCAGTTAAAGAAAGCTTTTCAAGATTCCAAAGTGCCAGTGTATTCCATGGACTATTCCAACCATTTATGATACAAGTTTCATTTTTAGCCCCATGTCTATCGTGAAGCTTTGCACCTACAACTAAAGTATTTTCATCTAAATAACTCTCTAATCTTTGCATATCTTCTAATGAAATTTCCACCTCAATACTTTGAAAAAGCAACTCTTTTGCCCCGATAGAGAGTGCTTTTTCTACCAAAAGATTTAAAGGCTGAGTAAAACTAATCCAAGGCTCTATATGAAAAACCTCAATTCTCTCTTTAAACTCCTCTTTCGCATTTTGTATAGCTTGAAGATACTTTGTATCAACTACTACTATAAGTTTATCACAATAATTTAATACATGAGTACACCACATATAAATTAAAGAGGGGTCTATAAGAACATGTTCATTTGTTGTGTGAAGTCTTGTAGCTACGATTCGCAAATTTATTTTCCTAATATTATTTCACTATTTTTTATTTTATTATACAATATTTGATCCAACTCAAAATATGTACCCTCAATTAATACAAAATGTTTAGCTTTTTGATAGTTTTCAATCCCCTCTTTAGCCATCGCTGTTTTTTGTATTTTTAAGGTTGAAGTGGTTGTATGTTTACTTTTCTCAAATTTTAAAATATATGGTAAAGCATAAGAGGGTAACCTCTCTTGTAATTTTTTTAAAAATATTTCAAGATTGAGTTGCTCTTTAGTTACAAGTGAAGCCATCCCAATTTTACCATCAATATTAGGTAAACTTACACCATATACAACAACCTCATCAAACACTTCACACTGATCTATTTTCTCTTCCACATCTACACAAGCGATATTTTCACCTTTGAATCTATAAGTATCCCCAAGTCTTTCTATAAATGTATAAAACCCATCAGGAGATGAACTCAACAAATCTCCACTTTTCCACCATACATCCCCAGTTTCAAAAAGATTTCTGTGCAATTTTGTTTCATCTAAACTACTATCCAAATAGCCTTTATAAACTCCACTTGGTACTTTAAAAAGTGCTTGACCATTTTGCCCATAAGAGACTACTTTATAGTTCTCATCTACTAGCACCATCTCATTGAGCCTTGGATCATCAGCAGGTAAATATCCACAATATCCATGAACATCATACCAATTTGTCAAAGCCCCAGCTGGCATCTCAGTTGAACCAAAATGTTCCACCACATGAGTTATATCAAATTGTTCTACAACTTTATCCCACAAATTTTTTGTTAAACCATTCCCAAATATCACTTTTAAATATTTATTGGGATTTGTGTCATATTTTTTTAGTATATATCTCCAAAGTTCTCCGATATACACCATATAGTTACATTCATAACTATTTATATCTTCAAAAAAATGTGTAGTTGAAAACTTTATCCGTATTGTTGCTGTTGCACTTGCGTATATAACACTACTAAAGGCAACTGCAAGTGCATTTCCATGATACAGTGGTAGTGGAATATAGCAGTTATCATCTTCTGTCATACCAGTGCGTAAACTCCAAGCAACTCCTGCCCCAATAGCACGGCGATGGGAAAATAAAGCTCCCTTGCTAGGACCACTTGTACCACTTGTAAAGATAACAAAAGCTGGGTCATCTAGTTTTGTTGTAAGTATAAAATCATCTTTTAATTGTTGTAACTCTTCATTGAGTATCTTTTGTATATTATAGTGTTGTAATCCCTCAACAGGATTTCCAAACACTATTTTTGTATTACTATGGTTTGCTAATTCTTCAAGTCTATTTTCTGGCTCTCGGTTGTTAAAAAGAATTGCTAATTTTCCAGCTTTATTGATACCTATAACAGTGGCTAAAAAATCAAAACTATTATGATAGTTTACCCCTATTTGATACTCTTGTGTTCTATTAAGCAAAAAGTTTTTGATTTTGTTTGAGCTAAGTTCTAACTCTTCATAAGTATAGGATTTGTCTGTATCAACTTCATTGATAACGATTTGTTTTGGAGTTTGTTTTGCTTTGAAAGAAAAAAGTTCTCCAAAGTTTGTGATGTTTTGTTGGGCTATCTCATCCCAACATTTTTGCTCTTGTAGAGATAAAGTTTCATATAAAAACTTCATCCCCTCTTTTGTACTATTATTTTCCCTTATTGAATTTAAAAATTCAATATTCATAATTTCTCTTAATCTATTTTTTGTTATCTACAAAATGTATAGCATCTTTGATACTATAATCTTCATTTTTTAAAGCATTAATTATTTGACATAAATAGTCTATATTATCAATAGAAACTTCTGCTTTTTCTCCAGTTTTTCTTGCAATTATTTCAACAAATCCATCTTGAAGTTTTTTCCCAACTACAACTGCATAAGGAAAACCAATGAGTTCAAAATCAGCCATTTTAGAACCATAAGTGTCTTTTTTCCCTTTTCTATCATCAAATATTGTATCTACTTTATAGTCTTGCGTTAACTTTTTATATATTAATTCTGCCATATCAAATTCTACTTCTTTTTTCCCATTTGATACAATTACATCTACAAGATAAGGAGCTGTTTCTTTTGTCCAGATACATCCTTTTTCATCGTGGCTTTGTTCAACAACAGCAGCTATTAATCTACTCACCCCTATACCATAAGTTCCCATCTCAAATGGTTTTGACTTACCATTTGCATCTAAAAAGTGTGCTTCTAAAGCTTTACTATAAGTATCTCCTAGTTGAAAAATATGTCCAGCTTCA
This sequence comes from Arcobacteraceae bacterium, assembly GCA_965140475.1. Lineage (GTDB taxonomy): Bacteria > Campylobacterota > Campylobacteria > Campylobacterales > Arcobacteraceae > JAIOSF01. The sequence continues at coordinate 203,053 of OZ223242.1, read as the reverse complement.
ATTCCTTTAGTATATCCTAAAGTTCCCCCACAACAGTTACAAATATTTCCCTCTTGAACTGCGCTTAAATCAGCATATATATCTTCCTCTTTACAACAAACATCAACACCACATAAATGATAGTTTTCCTCATTTGCTCCACATACCATATCATGTGTATCTTTAAGTTCATTGTCTATTTTATAAGTGATATTTTCAGGTAAGTCAACAAGACCAACATATCCAGCTACTAAACCAACAGCTTTGATATCATCTTCAATTGCATCTTCAAGCTCTAAAGCATTTACACTATTACAAGCTTTTGTCTCTTCAAGCTCATCATCCCCTCTTACAAAAAAGACTACTACTTTAGTTTCCTCTTCATAGATAGCTTTTTTGATAACTGCTTTTATTGTTTGCGATGGTTTTACTTTTAAAAATGAACTTACCTCATCAATAGTTGTAAGATTTGGTGTTTCAACTTTTCCACTAAGGTCTAATTTTACTGTATCTATAACTCTTGGTTTTCTAACTGCTGCTTCAATATTTGCTCCATATTCACAGTTATCACATACAACAATTGTATCTTCTCCACTGTCTGCAATTACATGAAACTCTTTACTTCCTGTTCCACCAATAGCTCCACTATCAGCTTCAACTACTCTAAAATCAAGTCCAAGTCTTGTGAAGATTTTTTTGTAAGTTTCCTCCATAAGTGCAAATTCTCTTTGCATATCTTCAACAGACTCATGGAAAGAATACCCATCTTTCATAAGAAATTCTCTTCCTCTCATAAGTCCAAATCTAGGTCGTGCTTCATCTCTAAATTTTGTATTGATTTGGTATAGGTTAAGTGGTAAATCTTTATAGCTATTAACTCTATTTTTTACTAACTCTACCATCGCCTCTTCATTTGTAGGACTTAGTACAAAATCATTGTTTTTTCTATCTTTGATTCTAAGCATCTCTAAGCCCATTTTACTAGCTCGTCCACTTTTTTCCCATAGTTCCATAGGTGTTACAAAACCTAATTGTACTTCACTACAACCAGCATTGTCTAGTTCCTCTTTTACTATTGCTCTTATCTTATCAAGTACAATTTTCCCTAATGGCATATAGTTATATAAACCACTTCCTTGTTGGTTGATAAATCCAGCTCTGATTAAAAATTGGTGAGATGGTAATGTTGCGTCATTTGGTGTCTCTTTTGTTGTTGGTATAAAACAGTTTGAAAATTTCATTTTTTTGTATTCCTAATATATTTAATTATAAGTTGTAAGATTTAAAAACTTCTATTTATCATATCGCTCATAATATTTTCTAAATCTTGATTGTTGTACTCTTTTATTGCCTCTATAGCTTCTAGTCCAAGAGTCTGAGCTTGTTTTACACTATCTTCTAGTGCTTTTGTTATTATCATCTGCTCTTTTACCCATTGTGTTTCTTGTTCATTTAATGGTTTTTTATAGAGTTTTTCTAATCTTTCTTTATCTTCAATTCTATCATGTAATAAAAGATAAGGGATAGTCACTTTCCCCTCTACAAAATCTAACATTGCAGGTTTTCCTAAAGTGGCACTATCTTGTGTAATATCCAAAATATCATCAATCATTTGAAAAGCAAGTCCAAGATTTTTTCCATAAGTTGCAAAAGCATTTTCATCTTTTCCACTTAAAAGTGCTGCTGCTTTTGCACTCGCTTCTATTAATGAAGCTGTTTTTTTATAAATCATCTCAAAATATTTGTCATAAGAGGTATTAAATGTCTGGGTTAAATCAACATCCATCATCTCCCCCACACTTAAAAGTGTTACTGAGTTTGAGATTGTATATGCTACATTTTTATCCATAGTAGTTAATTGTGTAAATGCTTTGGAATAAAGAATATCTCCAAACATAATAGAGGTTTTATTATCAAAAAGTGCATTGATAGAGGGTTTTCCTCTTCTTGTATCTGCTTCATCTATAACATCATCATGAAGTAGTGATGCTGATTGTATCATCTCAACTATTGCACATAGTTTAATACTCTCATCACTAATTCCAGCAATTTTTAGTATCAATTTACTTCGTAGCATCTTACCCTCTGATAATAGGGCAAGTAACTCTACACTTTTTGTATCACCAATCTCTTCAACAAATATTTTTATCTGCTCTTTAACTTTTAATAATGCTTCCATGTTCTAAATTAACTATCCAGCCTACAAACAATATCACCAGTCCATGCAATATAAGTACTTTTTTTATCCTCTTCTAATTTCATAGAGTTTTCAAGTCCATATTGTTTTATCATCTGTTCAAGTTTCTCTTCACCATAATGTTCAATTAAAAAATTTTCCATAATTGTAAATTTTTGCACAAAAACATCAAACTGATCTTTTACTAAATCATCACTCGCTTGGTTTGCGATATCCCAAAACTTTGACTTTGGAGTTCCCCCAAATATATTCTCTTCATCTTCAAATAATGCATCATATTTACTCATAATGTTTTCCCTTAAATTTATTAATTTTTTATTTATCTAATCTTACTCTAACAGACTCAGCATGTGCTGTTAAGCTTTCTGTATCTGCTAAAAGAGCACACTCACTTCCAACTTCATTTATAGCTTTTTTACTAAAACTAATAATAGAGCTTTTTTTCATAAAGTTTTCTACATTGAGTGGACTATAAAACTTTGCAGTTCCACCTGTAGGAAGTGTATGGTTTGGACCTGCTACATAATCCCCTATAGGTTCTGGTGTATTTTCCCCTAAGAATATTGCCCCAGCATGTTTGATACTTGGAAGTAATTCAAAAGGATTTTGTGTCATAACCTCTAAATGCTCTGGTGCAATCTCATTCATTAATTCAATTGCTTCATCCATATCTGAAGCTATAATTATACAACCTCTTTCATCTATAGATTTTTTTGCTATCTCATTTCTACTTAATACTTTTAGATAGTTATCTACCTCTACACTTGTAGCTTGTGCCATACTTTCATCAGTTGTAATCATAATAGAACTAGCCATCTCATCATGCTCTGCTTGACTCAATAAATCTATAGCCAAATATTTTGGTTTCGCACTACTATCTGCTAATATTCCTATCTCACTTGGACCTGCTATCATATCAATATTTACTTCACCAAATACAAGTTTTTTTGCAGTTGCAACAAAAATATTACCAGGACCTGTTATCACATCAACTTTCTTCAGACTTTCTGTCCCATATGCCATAGCAGCAACAGCACTAGCCCCACCAACTTTCATAACAGTTTTTATACCACATAGATGACAAGCTGCCAATAATAATTCATTTGGTTCATTATCAGGTGTTGGTGTACATACAACAATCTCTTCAACCCCTGCTACGATTGCAGGAATTGCATTCATCAACAAACTACTTGGATATGCAGCTTTTCCACCTGGAATATAAAGCCCTGCTCTATCCACAGGAGTTACTTTTTGTCCAAGAATAGTACCGTTGTCTTCAAAATCCAACCATGATTTTGGTAGTTGTTTTTCATGGTACTTTTTAATTCTATCATGTGCTAAGTGCAAAGAACGTCTCAGTTCTCCATCTATGTTATTGTATGCTTTTTCCATATCTTTTACATCTACAAAAAGCTCTGTATCATTTGCTGGAGTCCAATTATCAAATTTTGATATATGCTCTTTTACTGCGCTATTTCCATTTTCTATAATATCATCTATAATACCGTTTACTATAGAACTAACTTTTTTGATATCAACTTTAGCTCGACCTAAAATCTCTTCAAACTCTACTTTAAAACTACTATCTTTTGTATTTATTATTTTCATCTTTCTCTTCTTTTCTAAATTGCTTTTAAAATTTCTTGCGCTACTTTTTGTGCATCAAAATCATCCACATCTATAACAATATCTGCAACCTCTTCATACTCTTTAACCCTTTGGTTATATATCTCTTTTGCTTTATCTAAATCTTGCAACAGAGGTCTTTTTTTGAATTTTGCTTTAGAGTTTGGTGCATTTTCAAGTCTTTTTATAATACTTCCAAAACTTGCTTTTAAATACACTATCTTACCAATTTCGTGAATATTTTCTTGACGAAAAAATCCACCACCAGTAGATATAATAGTACCTTGTAGATTTTTTTCACACCAAAGGGCACATTTTTTTTCTAACTCTCTAAAATATGGTTCACCTTTTTGTGCAAATATCTTTTTGATTTTTGTATTTTCTAAACTTTCTATTAAATCATCTGTATCAATTGCAAAGTAATCACTTTGAGCGACTATTGCCCGTGCGATAGTTCCTTTTCCAACACCCATAAAACCAATTAGTATAATATTCTTCTTACTCATAACTATTATTATATCTTCAAATCACTTAATCTATAGGATTCAAGCAAATCCTCACAAATAAATTTAGGATCCTCTAAGCCTATAGATACACGAATAAGTCCAGCAGTTATACCTAAAAACTCTTTTTGTTCTTGTGTAAAATCACTATATATAGTACTATCCATATGTAATGCTAAAGTTCTACTATCTCCAATATTTGCCGTCAGGATACAAAGTTTTGAACTATCAAGAAAAGCGAAAGCTCTCTCTTTTGTACCCATATCAATAGTTATCATAGAACCCACACCTGCACTGTATCTCTCTTTGTAAAGTTTATTATCTGGATGTTTTAGAAATGAAGGATGATTTACTTTAATTTCATTTTTTTCTAAAAATGCTGCAACTATTTCACATGAGTTATTAATCTGTTGTAACCGTAAAGGGAGTGTTTCAAGACCAAGTAAAGTTTGATAACTACTATTGGCATTTGCACTCATACCAAAGTCTCTCATCGCTCTTTTTTTAGCACATCCAATAAGTGCTTTGCCTTGGAGTTTATTAATAAATGGTTTTAAAAACTGATATCTGCTATTATGAAATTTATCATTTTCTTCAACTTTTTTAAAAATAGCAACTCCACCTAAAGCAGAAGAGTTTCCACTAATAATTTTTGTTGTGGAATAGATAACAATATCCGCACCATACTCAAAAGGTTTTACCACTATTGGTGATATTGTATTGTCCACAATAAAAGCAATACCGTGTTTCGAAGCAATTTCACCAATCATCTGAAGATCAGGAAGTCGTAAATTTGGATTTCCAATAGACTCACAAAAAATGATTTTTGTTTTATCTGTTATATTGGACTCTATTGAAGCAATCTCATCACAACTTAAAAAGTGTGTTGTTATACCAAATCTAGGGAGTGTTAGAGTCATCAAAGCATAACTTCCACCAAATAATCCTCCAACAGAGATAATCTCATCTCCACTTGAACATAAACTCATAATACTCATAGTAATAGCACCCATACCAGAACTAGTAGTAACAGCACCTATTCCACCCTCCATCTGTGAGAGTTTTTCCTCTAACACACTACTTGTTGGATTTCCCATCCGTGAGTATAATGGTTTTGGCGATTTTCCAGCAAAGATATCCTCACCCTCTTGTGAGTTTTCATAAGCAAAAGCAGCACTTGAGACTATAGGAGTTGATATGGCTGATTCAAAGTATTTCAATATGTATCCTTTATAATATCTTATTATAACTAACAATAAATTATTTAGAGTTTAATTTGGGATTGGGTATAATGGCAAAAATTTAGAATATAAAGAGATAGAAATTATGGGTCAAACAATTACAGAAAAAATATTTAGTGAACATGTAGGACACGATGTATTTGCGGGTGAAATCGTAAGAAGTCCAATCGATATGGTTATAGGAAATGATATTACAACTCCTATTTCTATAAAAGCTTTTGAAGAGAGTGGTGCTAAAAGCCTTGCAAATCCAGATGGATTTTCTATAGTATTAGATCACTTTATCCCAGCTAAGGATATTGCAAGTGCCAATCAAGCAAAAATCAGTAGAGATTTTGCTGCTAAACATAACTTAAAAAACTTTTTTGATGAAAAAGATATGGGAATTGAACATGCACTTTTACCTGAAAAAGGGTTAGTGATTCCTGGTGATGTTATTATTGGTGCAGATAGTCATACTTGTACACATGGTGCATTAGGTGCATTTAGTACAGGTATGGGAAGTACAGATTTAGCCTTTGCTATGGTTACAGGTGGAAATTGGTTTAAAGTACCTGAGTCTATTAAAGTAGTATTCAGTGGAAAACCAAGTGAATTTGTTACAGGAAAAGATTTAATTCTTGAAATTATTAGAATGATTGGTGTTGATGGTGCCTTATATAAAACATTGGAGTTTACAGGAGATACAATTGCTTACTTAACTATGGATGATAGATTTGCTTTATGTAATATGGCTATAGAAGCTGGTGCAAAAAGTGGAATAGTTGCATACGATGAGATTACAAAAGAGTTTTTAGATGGTAGAATCCAAGCAAATGGAAGTTTAAGAGCTGAACCAAAAATTCATTATAGTGATGAAGATGCTAACTATTGTCAAGTTTTAGAGATTGATGTAGCATCCCTTGAACCAGTTATCGCTTATCCATTCTTACCTGAAAATGGTCACTCTATATCTCAAGCAGTTGCAGACAATATTAAAGTTGATCAAGTATTTATAGGAAGTTGTACAAATGGAAGATTGAGCGACTTAAAAGTTGCAAGTGAAATTTTAAATGGTAAAAAACTTGCACCTCATGTTCGAATGATTGTAACTCCTGGAACTCAAATGATTTTAAGAGAAGCTACAAAAAAAGGATATATTGATATTCTAATAGATGCTGGTGCTGTTGTATCTAATCCAACTTGTGGTGCCTGTCTTGGTGGTTATATGGGTATTTTAGGTGATGGTGAAGTTTGTATCTCTACAACAAATAGAAATTTTGTAGGGAGAATGGGAAGTCGTACATCAAAAGTATACTTATCTAACAGTGCAGTTGCAGCAGCTAGTGGTATAAGTGGATATATTACAGACCCATCTTCTATTTAAACTTTTAAAACTATACAAAAATAATTAAAAATGTATAAATAAGTAGCACATATCTTATGTGCTACCCTTAATTAATTATTTAAAGTTATCCTTTATACTAACATAACTAAATCCCTTTAATAGCAGTATATTTCCCTTAAACAAGGCATTTAAAGCTTCAATTATTTATCACTAATTAAACAAAAAATTATAATTCTACTAATACCTATAAGTAAAACTAATAAATAAAATTATCTGAACACTAGTCAATTTAAGTTATGTATTATTTTGTTTGTGTTAATCTTCTTACCATAAAATTAAATTTTACAAAAAGGAAACTATGATGATTGAGAATAGAGATGTTCAAAAAGACTTAGAGCAATTAGATGCGATATTAAAAGAGCAAGGTATTTCAAGAAGAGATGCTATGAAGATGATGGGAGTTGGTAGTTTATCAGCACTTATGATGGGTGGAACAGAAGCTGAAGCTGCAACAGTTGCACAAGCAAGTGATGCAAAAGGTAAAATTGTAATCATCGGTGGTGGTTTAGCAGGTATGTCAACTGCTGCTAGACTTACAAACAGCTTATCAAATCCAGATATTACTGTTATTGAACCAAATGAACTCTCAACTAGTTATCAACCAGGTCAAACATTAGTAGGTGCTGGACTTTGGGATAAAAGCGAAATCGTTTACAAAAGAGATGATTATGTTCCAGCAGGTACTAAAGTTATCAAAGAATCTGTAACTGATGTAGATGCAGATAACAATACCGTTATTACAGATAAAGGTACAAAAGTAACTTATGATTACTTAATAGTTGCAGCAGGTGTTAAGCTTAACTATGGTGCTATTAAAGGTTTAGAAGAAGCTGGTGAAGCTTATGCAAGTGGAGATAATTCAAAACTATTAAAAGTACTTGACTCTGTTGGTGCTTCATCAATCTATACAGCGGATGGTGCTGAAGCTACATGGGCAAATATGCAAAAATTTGTTGCAGATGCAAAAAGTGGTAAAAAAGTAAAAGGTGTATTTTCACACCCTAACACACCAATTAAATGTGGTGGTGCTCCTAAAAAAATCATGTACCTAACAAATGCTAGACTTGAAGAAGCAGGTGCTAGAGCAAATGCTGATTTACATTTTTATCCAAATGGTGGAGCAATGTTTGGTATTAAAGATTACCATGATGCAATTGTAAAACAATTTGAAGCGAGAGGAATGAAATGGAGTTATAACCATAATCTTGTAGGTGTTGAAAATGGAAAAGCTACTTTTGATAAGCACTGGAAAGAAAAAGGTGCATTTGATGAAGATTTAGGTGAATATGCGATGGTTACAAAACATGAAAATGTAACAGTTGATTTTGATTTCTTACACATAACTCCACCAATGAAAGCACCAGATGAGATTGGTAACTCTTCTGTTGGTTCAGGTAAGGGTTGGATTCCTGTAAACAAAGAAACTTTACAACATATAAAATATCCTAATGTATTCTCACTAGGTGATATCGCTGCTGTTCCTATGGGAAAAACAGGTGGATCTGCTAGAAAACAATATAAAGTTGTAGTAAACAATGTAATTTCAATGATGGAAAAAGGTGAAATTCCTGCATCTAATGCTAAATATGATGGATATACAGTTTGTCCACTTATTACAAGTATTGGTACAGTTATGTTAGCTGAATTTAACTGGGCTTCTAAAAAACCAGGAAGTGGTAAAAACGCTGCTCTATTATCATTCTTAGATCCAACTCAAGAAAGATATATCTGGTGGTTATTAAAAGTTTATTTACTTAAACCAATGACACAATATGGTATGTTAGCAGGTAAAGCATAATATCAATTAACTAAAGTTTAGTTATATAAAAAGCCCTAGACCTAAAGGTTTAGGGCTTTTTTATTTATATTGTATTACAATTTCAAAATTAAATTTAAAGCGAGTATATATGAAGAAAGAGATTATTATTTTTGTAGGGTTATTTTTATTTTTAGCAATAGGGATGCATTTTAAACAATGGCTTGATCATCCAATTGAACATCTGATCAATATGCCACATGGTGGAGCTTTTGGAGTTCCAGGTGCTGTACATCCATTTGTATTTACATTTTTATTATATATTGTTGTGAGATTTCCAGTTTTAATTAAAAAACTCTTTTCAAAAAAAGAAAATTCTAACTAATCAACTCTTTTTTTATCTGCTCTACTTCATTTTGTAAGTGGAGTAGATCAGAACTATTATCTATAATATAAGTTGAAAGAGTTTTTTTCTTTTCAATATCCATTTGATTATCAATCCGTAATAAAGCTTCATCAAAACTACAACTATCACGCTTCATTAGTCGTTGTATCTGAATCTCTTTTGGCGTGTAGACTACAATAGATTTTTGAATATCGTAATTTTGTGTTTCAAAAAAAAGTGGTATATCTATCAAGTATGGCTTTTGTTGTTTTTCAAATATCGCAGCTTCTTTAATAATCTCTTGTTTAATCAAAGGATGAATAAAGTCTTCTAGTCGTTTCTTTTGACTTTCATCCTTAAAAATTAAATTTCCAAGTTTTTTTCTTAATACCTTTTGATTTTCAATATACTCTTCACCAAACAATTGAGCAATCTCTTTATAGTGTAAATCTAGAAGCTTATGTGCTATCTTATCAGCATCAATTGTCAAAAAACCATGTAGTTTAAAAAGCGATGCAACAGTACTTTTCCCTGTTGCAATTCCACCTGTTAAGACAACAGCATTGGTAAACTCTTGATTATCTTTTGGCAATACCAGTTATCCCTTTTGTGATATATGTAGGATATACAAAACTTGCATTTTGTAACTCTGTGTTGTAATACTCACAACCTTCAAGTAAATCTGAAGTATGAAGTACAATCTCAGCTTGCGGATGATATTTTTTTGAAGCAAATATTAAAGTATTATGTCCAAAACTATACGGCATACATATCCAGAAATTTTTACCAACTGTTTCTAACTCTTTTTTTGACACTTCTAAATCTTTATATATAAAAGATGCTTGAGTTACAAAAATACCTTTTGTTTGCTCTAAGCATCTATCAACTGATGCCATAAACATATCATCAAAAGTTTCCTCTTTATTATATAAAATAATATCAAAAGTATCTTCTATATTTAAGTTATCACTAAAAGTCACATCTTTACATTTATGTTTTTCTAATTCATTTTTGAACTTTTCTGTTACTTCACCTACAACCAATATTTTATTTATATATTTATGAGAACACAAGGGTACATGTACCATCATCTCATCATAAGCAAAGTTTTTGTTATCGCAGTTTGCCATTTTGTATAAGCCTTTTAAATTAATTTTAGGTATAATACCCAAAAAATTTTAAACTCAAATAACTTGAGTATATTAAAGGTAAAAATTATGAATGTATATGAGAAGATACGAAATTTTTGTAGAAAGTTTAGAATAGCAATTGGTCTAATAGCAATTGCTATAGCTATATTATTTAGTAATCCTTGGTGGTATTTAGGGATAATTCCTTTGATTGCTGGATTAGCTGACTTTTGTCCAGTTTGTATCATTTCAAAAAAATGTGATTTACCTAAAAATGGAAAAGAGGCATAATGGCAACAATATCATATAAAGATGCAGGAGTTGATATAGATGCAGGAAATAGTTTTGTAGAAAACATAAAACCATATGTAAAATCAACTATGATTCCAGGTGTTCTTGGTGGAATTGGTTCATTTGCTGGTGCATTTGAGCTTCCAACAGGATATAAAGAACCTGTAATACTAGCTGGAACTGATGGTGTTGGTACAAAATTAAAACTAGCAATCGATAGTGGAAAATTTGATACAGTTGGTATTGATCTTGTTGCTATGTGTTCAAATGATTTAATTTGTAATTTTGGAGAGCCTTTATTTTTCCTAGATTATTATGCTACAGCAAAACTTGAAGTTGAAGAAGCATCTGCTGTTGTAAAAGGTATAGCTGAGGGTTGTATTAGAAGCCAGTGTGCATTAATTGGTGGTGAGACTGCTGAGATGCCTGGTATGTACAAAGAGGGTGATTTTGACCTTGCTGGTTTTTGTGTAGGGATTGCAGAGAAATCAGAGATGGATAGAGTATCACAAGTTCAAGAAGGTGATGTTCTTATAGCACTTCCTAGTTCAGGTGTTCACTCAAATGGATTTTCTTTGGTAAGAAAACTATTACTAGAAAAACTTGGTATGAAGTTTGAAGACGACTTTAATGGAAAACCACTTATAGATACACTTCTTGAACCAACAAGAATCTATGTAAAAGAGTTTAAAGAAAATAAAGAAAATATCAATGCTTTAGCACATATCACTGGTGGTGGGATTGTTGAAAACCTACCAAGAGTTTTACCTGATAACTTACGAGCAATAGTACAAAGAGATAAAGTACAAGTTTTACCAATTTTTAAACTTATGGGAGAACATGTAGAAGATGCTGAGATGTTTAGAGCATTTAATATGGGTGTAGGGATGATTTTTGTAGTAAATCCTGCAAATGTAGATGCTGTTTTAGAGAATACTGATGGATATGTGATTGGTCACATTGAAGCTGGAGAAAAAGGATGTGATATAGTTTAATTCAAACTATATCATCTCTAAAAAAGCCATTGGAATTATCCAATGGCTTTTTTTATTTATATCAATTTATCTTTTAAATTATCGTGTGCAACTGCTGGTTTTCCAGTCCATATTTTAAAAATATCACAAGCTACCTTTGCACCTTCACCGTTTGCAATAGCAAACATTGTTTTTGCACCACTTGCAAGCCCTGCAACATATAAATTTTCACTTATTAAGTTATTGTTGTTTTCTAAACACACTTTGTTTGGCTTCATTACATCAGTGTGTTCAAGAACTTTTACATCATCACATATGATATCAAACTTATGCATACCTGTTGCAATTACTACTATTTTTGCTTCATAAGTAGTATTTTGTGTAGAGATAGTAAAATAGTCATTACTCTTTTTTATTTTTGTAACCGTATCACAAATTTTGGAGCAACTTTTAAATTTTGAAAGTTGCATTTCCATTTTTTTGATAAGAGTATCTCCTCCTATTCCAAAATCAACCCCAGCTAGATTAAAAAAACTAGCTTTTGTAATATCACTATCTTCATTATCTATCATAATATATTTTTTATTCTCTGCCCAATCAAACTTATCTTCAACAGAAACTAATGTTAAAGCACAACCATACCCCGCTGCACCACCACCAATTATTAAAACATCATACATATTTATTTCCTTACCATAATATTCTACAGATAATAATAGCAAGTATCGTATAAATTCATTCTATTTTTTCTTTTAATATACAATTTATTAAACAACTTTTAAGTTGATAATGGTTATCATTTCTATTATGAAATAACTATGGAATAAAAAATGAAATTAACAGATTTAAAAATAGAACAAAAAGCGATAATTGAAAAAATAGAATGCAATGATGAACTAAAACAGAGATTTTACTCATTTGGTATATTTAAAGGTGCAACAGTATTTGTAGAGAATATAAGTTTTGCCAGAAATACTATAGAGATAAATGTAGAAGATACATCAATTGCCTTGCGTGTGGAAGAAGCAAAATCAATTACTGTGAAAATTTAGGATAAAACTATGACACCAATGAAAATTGTTTTAGCAGGACAACCAAATGTAGGAAAATCCTCACTTATAAATGCGATGTCAAACTCCCGACTAAAAGTTGGAAACTTTAGTGGAGTAACCGTTGAAAAAACACAAATATGTTTTGAACACCATTGTCATCAAATTGAGATGATAGATCTTCCTGGGACTTACTCTATAAATGGATTCTCTACAGAAGAAAAAGTAGCAAGAAATTATCTTTTGGATAAAGATTATGATGTAATTATCAATGTTGTTGATGCCACACACCTTACAAGAAATCTTCTACTTACACTAGAGTTACAAAATTTAAATAAAAAGATGGTGTTAGCTTTAAATATGTATGATGAAGCTATAAAAGAGGGGATACATATAGATGTGGAGCAAATAGAAGCTATCACTGGTATTCCAACAGTTGCAGTAAGTGCAAATACAAAAGAGGGAATTGAAGAGCTTCTAGATATTGTACATAATTATTATGATAGTGAAACTAGAATTCCATCAAATATAAATTATAGTGATGCTATTGAAGAGGAGCTCTATCATCTAACAAAATTTTTTGAAGCTAAACATTTTGAATATAAAGACTATACTAGTCGTGAGATGGCAATTAAAATGCTTTTTGAAAATGAAAAGTTTTATGCAAAAATACATGATAAACCAATTTTTGCACAAATTCAACCTATTCTTCTTATAGCTAGTGATAAAATTTATACCTACCATGAAACAGAAGATATAAAAGAGATTCAAACGGCAGAATTTCAATCTATTTCTCATGGTATTCGTTCTGAAACTGTAAAAAGAGATGATGAGAGACTCCCAAAACAATTTACTAAAAAAATAGATAATATTCTTATCAATAAATATTTAGGGGTACCTATATTTCTATTTTTTATGTGGGGATTATTTCAATTAACATTTGAGATAGGTGCAATACCTATGGATTATATAGATGCAGGCTTTGGATGGTTAGGTAATGCTGTTGGTAGTACTATTTCTCATGAAGGACTTCGCTCTTTAATTGTAGATGGTATTATTGCAGGGGTTGGTGCTGTTGTACTATTTTTACCAAATATTATTATCCTTTATATAGGGATTGCCCTCCTTGAAACTACTGGATATATGAGTCGTGTTGCCTTTTTATTAGATGGTTTTTTTCATAAGTTTGGTTTACATGGGAAGAGTTTTATCCCTCTTGTTACTGGATTTGGATGTAGTGTTCCGGCATACATGGCTACAAGAACATTAAAAAATGAAAAAGATAGACTTATCACTTTATTTATAATAGGTTTTATGAGTTGTGGTGCAAAACTTCCTGTATATGTATTATTTGCAGGAGCATTTTTTGGAAAAGATGAAGCAGGAAATGTTTTATTTTACATCTATATAGCTGGAGCACTTCTAGGACTTGTAATGGCAAAAGCTTTACGAGTCTTTGTATTCAAAGGGGAAGATGAACCATTTGTTATGGAGATGCCAAAATATAGATTTCCAACTATGAAACTTATCTATATGATAGTCTCACAAAAAGCGTGGTCATATCTAAAAAAAGCAGGTACATTTATCCTTGCAGCAAGTATTCTAATCTGGTTTGCATCAAACTATCCAAAAGTTGATAGTCCTAATTTAGCTGTCCAATTAGAAAATAGTTATTTAGGACAAATAGGAAAAGCTAGTGTGCCATTTTTTGAACCATTGGGATTTGATTGGAAACTTTCAGTTGCTCTTGAAACAGGACTTGCAGCAAAAGAGGTTGTTGTAGCAACACTTGGTATTCTTTACAATGTTGGTGAAGAGGTTACAGAAGATGATGATAGACTTTTAGCAGAATTAAAAAAACAAATTCCACTTGAAACAGCTATTGCATTTATCACTTTTGTTATGATATATTTACCTTGTTTTGCTGCATCTATGGTATTTGCCAAAGAAGCTGGTGGATATAAATACCTTGGATACCTCTTTGTATTTACTACAACTGTTGCTTGGATAATGAGTTTTATAGCATATAATGTAACGATTGCTCTTACTTAAAATGTTTTTAATAATCCCTGCAATCATAATTTTTCTTGCATCTTCTTATCTTTATGTTAATGATGATGTAAGCATAGTTGTTCAAGGGATTATATATTTTTTTATAGTTATTATTGTCTTATTGACTTTTTATATATACAGATCTATACAAAAAAACCTTCAACAACAAGAACATAACAAAATTTTACTTGAGATAAAACAGCTTCATATGAAACTTAACAATACTCAAAATGAAGAGAAAAGGAAAATTCTTTACCAAAAAATTGGAAAATTAGAAAACGAAGCTAAAAATAATAATTTTTAGCTTCATTGTTTATGAAGCATTTTCTAGATTTGTTGAGATAAAATCCCAATTTATAAGTTTCCAAAAATTTTCTAAATAATCAGCTCGTACATTTTGATAATCTAAATAATATGCATGTTCCCATACATCACAAACCATAAGAGGTTGTAACTTTGTTGTAAGGGGAGTATTCGCATTTGAAGTTGTCACTATAGTAAGTTGATTCTCTTCATCTAAACATAGCCATACCCAACCTGAACCAAATAATCCAATTGCACTATCAATAAACTCTTTTTTAAAACCTTCAAGTGTTCCAAACTTCTCATCTATTTTAGAGGTTAAATATGCTGATTGATTTGTTGATGTATTTGATAAACTTTTCCAAAAAAAGTCATGGTTAAATACTTGAGAAGCATTATTAAATATTGCACCATCTGCACTTTTTATTATCTCTTCAAGTGTTTTTGATTCAAATACTGTCTCTTTAATAAGAGTATTAAGTTTTGCAACATAACCAGCATGATGTTTATCGTAGTGATAATGTAAAGTTTCTTGTGAGATCATAGGTTCTAAAGCATCATACCCGTATGGTAATTTCATTAATTGATGTTCCATAATTTACTCCTTAAATATAAAGTTATAATTAGATGTTTACAGAAATGAACTTAAAAAACAATGAGTCTTTTTATGTAGTTTTATAATTAAATGGAGCTTCAAATAGGACTTGAACCTACGACCTGCTGATTACAAATCAGCTGCTCTACCAACTGAGCTATTGAAGCAATGTTAATTTTATATAATGAAAATCAAGATATGATTTTTTAAGTGGAGCGGGAGACGAGACTCGAACTCGCGACAATCTGCTTGGAAGGCAGAGGCTCTAGCCAACTGAGCTACTCCCGCTTAAAAAAAGTTGTACAAACATTGTAACACACTAAAACTTAAAAAGTGGTGGGTTCAGAAGGACTCGAACCTTCGACCACTCGGTTATGAGCCGAGTGCTCTAACCAGCTGAGCTATGAACCCTTTTGCTGTAAGCCGTGCTTGTTTGTGGACGAAATTATAATGATTTTTTCATTAAAATACACTTAAACTATTATAGAAGTAATTAATTTATACTTTTATCTCTATTGTACTATAAGGATTATAAAGTACATTTGCCTTATTTTGTATTTTTACATTTCTCCTTTGGGTATAATCTACACTAAAACCACCTCCACTATCAATAGAAAATCTTGCACATATTTTTGCCGCCTCTTCAATGATATTTTGTGGTAATGCTTTTTTAGTACATGATACAATTACATGAGAAGATGGTATACCTTGAAGATGAAACCAAAAGTCACTTGCTTTGCTATTCTCTAAAAGATATATATTTTCCCTTTCATCTCGTCCTAACATTATTTTATACCCATCAATAAAAAAAGACTGATAAGGATTTTGTTTTTTTGTTTTTATTTGATTTTTATCTTTTTTTGGAAAATAAAACTCAACCTCATCAATTGTTTTGCAATTTTTTACTGTATCTACTAATCTATTATAGAAGTCTAATTTTTGTGATAAATTCAATTGCTCAATATATTGGTTCTTTACTTTTGCTTTTGCTTTTTTAGAATCTCTAAAAAAATCATTTGATTTTTTAATATCTTGGTTTTTTTCATATCCACTTTTTTGATATAAGTTTGCAACTATATTAGTTGCTTCTTGATTAAGAGTTTCTGCTTTTTGTTGCAACTTTTCTATATCTTCTAAATTATCAATTATTTTTTTAATTTTTTTAATCTGTTTTTGAAGCTGACCTATTTTTTGATTTTTAGTGTTTTCTAACTCTTTTGATGTTTTTTGAGCAAAAATACCGAATAAATACTCTTCTATATTCTCAATACTATTAATCTCATATTGAAAATCTGGTTTTTCGAGATTTTTTAACTTATGCCCTACTTTTACAATTCTTGTTGATGTCCATTCATCAATATGTCGTAAAGCTTCCAAAACAATATCTTCTGTATCTAAAATAACTATATTTGTATTTTTACCTGTAAATTCTAGTTGTAAAATAGTAGTCTGTTCTTTATAGGAAGATTTGCTTTTCGTCACTATATTTAATACTTTATCATCATCTCTTAAATATACTTTTTCTACTTTCGAGTTATTAAATCTTTTTTGTAATACGACATCAAAAGGAGCTGTAAATATTTTTTTATTTATATCTTTATCATTTTTCATAAAAACTGAAGAATTTCCTTTTGTTAGATCAAAATAAACTGTTTTTCTGTCATTAAATTCAATTTTTATTATATTATTTTCTACTCTTTTAATATGATTTATAGTTGTGAATTTGCCTATATAATGGGCTATTTGTTTTAATATGTAATGTTTCATTTTTAAATCATAACATAATTTAGAAAAATTTTATATTTTTTTTATATATATCTGATATACTTATACAAATCAAATAAGGAGATAGAATGAATAAATTACTAAAGTTAGCGCTAGTTGGTGCTATCACATTAGGTTTAAGTGCAACAGTTGCTTCTGCAAATGTAGCTAAAGGACAAAAGCTTTACTCTAAAAAGCTTAAGAAAGCTTGTGGGTTTACAGGAGCTAAAATGGCTACTAAACACACTCAAAATGAGTGGGAAGCTATCAACAATAAAGGTGAGTTAGCAAAAGAGATTAAAACAATTTGTCCTAATGTTGATGATGGAGATGTTAAAGAAAAATATCTACCACACTTTTATGACTTTTTCTATGAGTATGCAAGTGATTCAGGAAATGTTCCTTCTTGTTAATCAAGAAGTTACAATAAAAAAAGGTTAGCATATAGCTAACCTTTTTTTATATCTTATAAAATTTCAAGTTAAATAAATAATAATCCTAGGGTAAAAAATATCTGTATAGCAAAGACAAAACTTGCTATTTTCAAAGCTAATTTTCCATCACTTTTAATACTACTAAAATGTATTTTTAATCCAACAGCACTCATAGCTACTAAAAGTAAAACATGTGATGCAGATGCAATATAATGTTTAATTTCATCGTTTACCAGTCCAAATGAACTAATTAGTGAAAAAACTATAAACCCTATAATAAACCCTGGAATACCTGCGCCTTTTGTATTCTGGTCACTATTTTTTGCATGAAACATATAAATTAATATTAAAACAAGTGGAGTAAGAAGTAAAATTCTTCCCATCTTTACAGTTGTTGCACTCACCCCTGCTGTGTCACCTATACTAAATCCACCCGCAGTTACTTGTCCCACTGCTTGAAGTGTATTTCCTACTAATATACCCGCATCTATCTCATTAAGTCCAAAACTTAAAGCGATAAAGGGAACTAGAAATATACCTATAGTACCTAATAAATTTACTATAGCAACAGAGATTCCTATAAAATGTTTATCTGCTTTAATAATAGGAGAGGTAGCACTTATTGCACTACTTCCACAAACACCATTTCCAATACCTAAAAGTAATGCTAATTTCATATCTATTTTATAATATTTTCCTATAAGTACAGCACTATAAATTGTAACAATCATCCCTAAGACAATTATTATTAATGTCTTAAATCCCAGAGATGACAAAATATGAAAATCCAAATTAATACCCATCAATGCAATTGAATAGCCCAAAAGAGTTTTTTCTGCGTATGTGATACCACTATTATAACTCTCTGAAAGCTTAACAATATTTCCAACAATAATTCCCAAAATAATAGCAATTGCAACTGAACCTATTACAATAAATTTTGATAATAAAAATGCAACTATACTTATACTTATAGCTATAAGTAAACCCTTTATATATTTACCCACTACTTCTCTTCTTTTTTAAATTTCATATCTAAATCTTCTACAATAGAAAGATCAATTTTATTTTTCGACCCTTCATCTTTTAGTATCTCAATCGCCTCATCGTGACTAAAGGCTTCCCTGTAAACTTTTTTTTCTAATAAAGCTTGATAGATAACTAAAATAGCTAATAATCTCTCTTTTAAACTCAAGTTAGCTGCGTCTAGTTCATAAGGGGTTCCTGTTCCATCTAACCTTTCATTATAAACTGAACATAACTTTGCAATATCATCAAATCCAAAAACTGATGAAAGAATCGAATATGAAAAATAAGGGATAGATCTAATCATATCTATCTCCTCTTTTGTTAAAATATTGCTTTTATAATATATCTCTTTAGGGATAAATAATTTACCAATACAATATAAGTTTGCTGAGATAATCATCCTTGCACTATCTTTAGCATCCAAACTATATACTTGACACATCTCTTTACAAATTGTACCAATTGTATTTGTATTTGTATTATTTGTATATGCATAAACTATCTCATTAATTATTTCAGATAGTTTTATCAATTGTGTATATTCAATCTCTATAGTAAAATCTTGTAAAAAATTGTATATAAAAAATGGTAATTGATAATCATTTGCTAAGTCTAACCAAAAAGTCATATCGTCACTTAAGTCATTAAAACTCTCTTTTAGTGTTTGACTAAACTGCTCACTATTATTTATTACAGTTATAATATCATCTTTATTTGTTATAACATCATATTCAATTTTAATATTGTTTTCTATATAGCAACTCAACTCTAAAATATTTTTTATATTTTTATCTGTATAAATTGTTTTTTCAATAAAAGGCATTTTGCTTAATTGTTCATTAGGTACATCTAACTTATACAATAAAGAGTAAGCAGACAAATCAGAAAAATGCTCTGCTGTAAAATTTGTATAATTAGATAATCTCAAAGCGATATAAGATATTCGTTTAGAATTAAACGCAACATTGTAGATATTTTTTTTAAACACTTTATCAAAAGCGTTACTAAAACCCATTAAAAAATTATTAAAATTAAATTTAACATGAGTCATTTTGTCCATTTTATTCCTTAATATATATTATATTATCCTGTTTTTTAATAACTCCACCTAAAACAGCCTTTGCAAAAATACCTCTATCACTTTGTAGTAAAGCTGGTACTCTTTCATCTATTTTAGATAAATGATTACATATGGTACAGTTTTGTGTTATCTCTAAAATAACTTCCCCAATTTTTAATTGCATACCAATTTTTAAAAGAGATAAATCAAAGTCAACTAGTATATTTTCACCCAATTCACCATAATCAATCTCAATATTCTCTTGTTTAACCATCTCATAAGATTTCGTTGAAGCAATTAAAATTGATCGAACCTTATCCTTACCATAATATTTATCAACAAAAACACCATTTTCATCAACAGATAACTCTGATTGATTAATTCTACCATCATATTTTTGTTTAGATATAAACAACTCTATAATATTACCTAAAATCTCCATAACCTAACCTTTTATTATATTAATTATTATAACTATTTATAATAATACAAATAAGATTAAAAAAAAGTAATATCACTTATTGCTTTATAGTTATTTTTTTTACTATGTTACTCTTTTACCCATTAAATTTTATTTAAATTATCTGATAATTTTGTATTATAATTGTCATTCAAACTACTAATAACCCAAGAAATAAAGCTCATTTAAACACTTACAATTAATAATTAGCTTATTTCAAAATTAAATTATCTCTATGAACTTATAATTAATATTTGTTTACTTAATAAAAAAATTATTTTTGAAAATTTTCTCTTATATTTCTTGACTTTTGAAGTTGTATTTCTATATAATTTGAAGTTTTGGTATGAAAACTGCCTAATCAATATAATATTAAAAAGGAGAATGTTAATGAATAAGATTAAAGATATTTTTAAAAAATCATTAACTACTAAGGATAATAATACTTTAGAAGAGTCTAGCAGACGTGATTTTTTAAAAAATTCAGCAACTTTATCTGTAAGTGCAATAGCTGCAACTAGTATTTTAGGACCTGTTAAAGCTTCAGCTGATGAAAAACAGATTGTTAATGAAGTGGAATGGGGAACAAAACTAGGTGACAAAACTACTAAATATAGATACGGTATACCTTCACCATATGAACATAATAATGTTAGAAGAAATGACCCATTATTATCTTCAGGGGATGAATATGCAACTGTAACTATGTGTCCAATACATGAATCAGAAGGGATAATAACACCAAATGGTTTATTTTTCACAAGAAATCATGGTGGTACTGCACATGTAGATCCAAATGAATTTAGACTTATGATACACGGTAAGGTTAAAAAAGAGATTGTTTTAACATTAGATGAATTAAAAAAATATCCATGTGAAACAAGAACATACTTTATTGAGTGTCCTGCAAATGGATCAACTGATTGGAGAGCACCACAATATAATAATCTTCAATTTCTTAAAGGTATGATGTCTTGTGCTTCATGGACTGGTGTTATGCTAAAAACTGTTTTAGAAGATCTTGGTTTAGAAGATGATGCTGTTTGGATGTTAGCTGAAGGTTCTGACAATGCTGGAAACCCAAGAACAATTCCTGTAGAAAAAGCACTTGATGATGCTATGTTAGTATGGGGACAAAATGGTGAAGCATTAAGACCTGAACAAGGGTATCCTTTAAGATTACTTGTTCCAGGTTGGGAAGGTAACTTAAATACTAAATGGTTAAAAAGATTAGAGTTCTCTGATAAACCTTGGCACTCTAAAGAGGAAACTTCTAAATATACTATGTTACAAAAAAGTGGTAAAGCTATTAGATATTTCTGGATAAATGAAGTAAACTCAGTAATCACTAAACCATGTCCTGAAAAACCATGGGCAGATATTAAAGTTGGTGATTTAGTTGAAATTGAAGGTATTGCTTGGTCTGGACAAGGGACAATTAAACATGTTGATATCACATTTGATGGTGGTGACAACTGGGTAGAAGCTAGCTTAAAAGGTTTAGTATTACCAAAAGCTTGGACAAGATTTAGTTATATGTATAGATGGGAAGGGAAACCTTTATTATTGTCTAGTCGTGCAACTGATGATCTAAATAATACACAACCAACAATTGATCAAGAAACATCAAAACAAGGTGTTGAATCAGTTTACCATAGAAATGGAAATGTAACTTGGGAAGTAACTACTAAAGGAGAGGTTAATAATGTACACATTAGAAAACATAAAGCTTAAAAATACACTACTAGGTCTTAGTTTAGCAACAGTAGCACTTTTAACTTCTGGTTGTAACAACAATGATGTAAAGATGGCAGATACTACTAATGTAAAAGCTGAGCAAAGAGCAGTTGATGGTGGGATGATATATCCTACTGTAGATGGTAAGTATACATTGTATAGCGTAAATACTCAAGAGAAAAAAGGTTTTACATATGGTAGAACACCAACTAAAACAGAAATTGCAGCATGGAATATTGATGTAATGCCTGATGGTACAGGTGCACCAATGTATGACACAAAACATGGTAAAGTTGTATTAGAAGATGGTGAACCTAAAAAAGCAGAGGGATCTGTTGCTTGGGGTAATGAACTTTATGATGCACAATGTGTAATGTGTCATGGAGACTTTGGAGCTGGTGGTAAAGGTGGATATCCTGCCCTTTCAGGTGGAGATATCAAATCTTTAACAAACCAACTACAAAATCCTGCTGATGATGTACCAACAGAGGTACCTCCAATGAAAAGAATTGGTAGTTATTGGCCATATGCAAGTACACTATTTTGGTATATCCAAGACTCTATGCCATTTCCACATCCAAAAAGTTTAACTAATAGTGAAACATATGCACTTACAGCTTACTTATTGTATGAAAATGGTGTAAAAGTTAATGGTGAAAGTATAGATGAAGATTTCGTTATGGATAGAGAAAAACTAATGGCAGTTAAGATGCCTAATGAAAAAGGATTTTACCCAGTTGTTGATACACCTGAAAATCCAAAACAAGGTGTTCAAAATGTTAAAAACTTTTTAAGCGATCTTTCTAATGTTGGTACAGGTACAAGATGTATGTCTGATTGTATCAAAGGGGAAGTTCCTGTTTTAAGAATTAAAAGTGAGATGAATAACTTTCATCCAGCACCTTCAACCCAAAGAAGCTTACCTCCAGTTGAGGAAGGAAGTGGAGCAGTACATCCAGGATTTGCTGGATATGAAGCTTCTTGTAGCGCTTG
Source organism: Arcobacteraceae bacterium (assembly GCA_965140475.1). Classification (GTDB taxonomy): domain Bacteria; phylum Campylobacterota; class Campylobacteria; order Campylobacterales; family Arcobacteraceae; genus JAIOSF01. Next base: position 180,108 of record OZ223242.1, on the reverse strand, counting down.
TCATTCAAATGAAGCGATTGGAGCACCAGTTGTAGGTAATAAAGAAGCATGGGCAAATGTTATAGAAAAAGGGATTGATTCAGTATATCATAATGGTATCAATGGTATCAATGCTATGCCACCAAAAGGTGGAAATATGGATCTATCTGATGACCAAGTTAAAATGATTATCGACTATATGATAGAAGCAAGTAAATAATTTATTTTATTTATTTTTATTAAAAGGTTCAATGGTTTTCCATTGAACCTTTTTTTATATCTAATTAACTATAATAATTTATTATAATATTACTCAATCAAATAATTTTTATTAAAAAAGTATATATTATAAAAAGTTATATTATCTTTATTCAAAAAATCTACAAAAAAAGAGAAAAAATTTAAAAATTACAATTATTAATATATTAAATAAGAATTTCATATAATCCCCTATTTAAAGGCTTTTATAGCGCTATAGAAACTTATAAATTTATAATAAAATAAAGTTAAACTTATATATCAAAAAATATTAAATTTTTAGTCAATTTTACTTGACATTAGATGATAATTTAGATTATAATTCTCTGTTTTAGTATTTTTACATACTAAATAAAATGTTAATTAAAAAAATATTAACTACAATAAAAAAAGGAGACAAGATGAGATTAGCGAAAAGTTTACTAATAGCATCAGCGATAAGTGGTTTAGTTTCTACTTCAAGTTTTGCAAATGCAGATTTAGTTGCAAAAGGTGAAAAGATTTTTAAAACTAAAAAACTTGGAAACTGTGTAGCATGTCATGCTGTTAATGGAAAAGCTGATATTGATAAAATGGGTCCAGGAAGCTTTGGTCCAAAATTATCAGGTTTATCGTACTGGGATGATAAAACACTATATGATACAGTATATGATGTATATGCAGCAAGAGGGATAAAAATATCTCCAATGCCAGCATTTGGAAGAAATGGTTGGCTTGATGATGCTGAAATTAAAGCAGTTGTAGCTTATTTAAAAACAATTAACTAAAATTAGGAGAAAATTATAATGAATAGAAGAAATTTTTTAGGTTTAGGATTAGGTGCAGCAGCAGTTGCAATGGTTCCAATGAATTTAAGTGCTATAGATTTTAGAGCAACAAAACCTGCAGCTTGGACAGCAACAAAAGTTGATGCTGCTATGAAAGAGCTTTTTGGTACTACAGCTACAACAGCAGGTGGTGTTACATTAAAAGCTCCAGATATTGCTGAAAATGGTGCAGTAATTCCTGTTTCTGTTTCTTCAGACTTAGCAGGTAAAACAGTTGCAATTTTTCAAGATGCTAACCCAGAAGCTACAGTTGTAGTATTTACAGTACCAGCAGGTGGAATTATTGATTATTCAATCAGAATTAAAATGCAAAAAACAGGTACAGTTACAGCAGTTGTTAATGTTGATGGGAAATTACACTCTGATGCTAAACTAGTTAAAGTTACTAAAGGTGGATGTGGAGGTTGATTTAATTCACCCACATTAACTAATAAAAACTAAATAAATATAACATTAAAGGAAATATAATAATGGCAAACTTAGGAAAAGCAAGAATTAAAGCTAAAGAAAAAAAAGGTATCGTAACTGTTAAAGCGATGGCTAAACACCCGATGTTAAGTTATCAAGAAGCTGAAAGAGCAAAGAAAAAAGCTGATTTCATCACATATATGAAAGCTACTGTTAATGGTGCAACTGTATATGAAGTATCTACTTCTCAATTTTTATCAAAAAATCCATACATCAAGTTTGAATTTGCTGGTAAAAAAGGTGATACATTAGATTTAGCTATGAATACACTATTAGGTGAAAATAAAACTTTTAGTGCAAAAATTAAGTAGTTTGATACAAACTACTTATAAATTATAGTAGTTTAATATAACAATAAAAAGAAGGAGATAACTATGTTATTAAAAATTGTAAAAGCTTCTGCATTCGTAGCATTAGCAGCTTGTACTTTAAGTGCAAACTCTTTTAATGCTCAAGCTGAAAAAGATAAAACTGAGCTTATTAAATATTTTGAAGCGAAGTTTGCAGACCCAGAAAAAAATGCAGCGACATTTTTCCCATATTCAACAGAAGATGAGTTAAAAAACAATATTAAAAAAGATATTAAACATATGGATTTTGGTATTGGTAACTATGCATTTAATCGTGCTGGTATTGCAACTTACGAAGAGATTAAAGAGATGCCACCATATGAAGATGCTATAGATGCGGGTGCAGCACTTTATAAGAAAAAATTTGCAAATGGTAACTCACTTGCAATCTGTTTTCCTGATCCAACAATTGGTGGAGACTACCCAATGTTTGATGAGTCAAGAAAAGAAGTTGTTTCATTAACTCAAGCTGTAAATGAATGTATTACATCAAACGGTGAAAAAAAATGGAATGAGAAAAAAGGTGATATGGCAAAATTTCAAGCTTTTATTGCAAATAGCACAAAAGAAGCAGAAAAAAAAGTTAATGTAAAAATCGAAAGTGCAGAAGCAGCAGCAGCTTATGAGAGAGGTAAAGAATTTTACTATACTCAAAGAGGTTACTTAAATCTTTCTTGTGCAACATGTCATGTTCAAGGTGCAGCACAAAGAGTTAGAAATGAGTCTTTATCGCAACTTTTAGGTCATACTACACACTTCCCAGTTTATAGACTAAAATGGCAAGGTTTAGGAACACTTGAAAGAAGAATGGAAGGTTGTGTTAAAGATCAAGGTCAAAACCCACCAAAACCAAGTAGTAAAACTATGAAAGAGTTACTATACTTTATGGCATATATGTCAAATGGAATGGCTGTTGACGGTCCAGATATAAGAAAATAGGAGAGGAAAAGATGAAAAAAATATATAGTTTAGCAATAACTTCAATCGTAGCATTTTCTTTAGCAGGATGTATGGGTGGATCAGATAGTCTAACTCCAGCAGCTTCTCTAAAACTAGATCAAAGAGATGTTTGTAATGTAAGCAAACATGGAATTGAAACAGTTTTAGCTAATGCAAAAGTATATAATGCATCAGCTATCAAAGAAAAAGTTGAATTTAGAAGACTTGGTGTTAATAATAGTGATTTAATTATTGCTGTTGAAGAGAGTCTTAAAAGTGGAGCTAAAACAGTTACTCCAAAAGATTTCAAAGGGAAAGCAACAAAAGATAAATTTCCAATTGAATATGCAGCTGCTAGAGCTTGTACTTTTGGTTTAAGTGCTTTACAACAAAAAGAAGAAGGTAAGTCTACATGGAGACTTGCTGTTCCAGGTGATGGTTACAAATATTAATAATATTTACCAAGTGTAACTGAATAAAAAAAGCCAAGTATTACACTTGGCTTTTTTAACATTTAATAACTTCTAATAAGTTAATAAATGATAAAATAATTAAAATCTATAAATTAAGGAAATTAAATGAGTAAAATGAGTAGAAGAGAATTTATATACATGTCAGCTCTACTTGCTGGTACAGCACCTGTATTTGCTAACTCTCACACTAGACTTTCAAATAGTGGAAAAGGTGAAGACTATTATAAACTTGATAGTTTTGGAAATGTAAGACTTATGCATATGACAGATTGTCATGCACAATTACTTCCAGTATATTTTAGAGAACCAAATGTAAACTTAGGATTCTTTGAAAACGAAGGAAAGCCACCTCATATTGTTGGTGATAAGCTATTAGAGAGATATGGTATCAAAGGTGATAAAAGATTAGAGTATGCATTTTCTTGTGTAAACTTTGAAAAACATGCTAAAGAAATGGGAAGAATTGGTGGATTTGCACAAATTAAAACTGTAGTTGATCACTTAAAAAACTCTTTTGGTGCGGATAAATGTTTATTACTAGATGGTGGTGACACATGGCAAGGTAGCTGGACTTCACTTCAAACAAGAGGTAAAGATATGGTTGGTGCTATGAATGTTCTTGGTGTAGATGTTGCTGTTGGACATTGGGAGTTTACATATAAAGCTGAAGAAGTTTTAGAAAATGTTTCTCACTTAAAAGCAGACTTTATCGCTCAAAATATTAAAGTAAAAGAAGATTCATTATTTAATGGAACAGCAGAAGCTTATGATGAAGATACAGGTCATGCTTTTAAACCATATACTATCAAAGAGTTAAATGGTTCAAGAATTGCTATTATTGGTCAAGCTTTCCCTTATACAACTATTGCAAATCCACAAAGAAATATTCCAGATTGGACTTTTGCTATTAGAGAAAATGAGATGCAAGAGATGGTTGATCAAGTAAGAGAAGAGGAAAAACCAGATGCAGTAATCGTTCTTTCACACAATGGATATGATGTTGACAAAAGAATGGCTGAAGTATGTAGTGGTATTGACTTTATCATGGGTGGTCATACACATGATGGTGTACCAGAAGCATATGAAGTAAAAAATGCAAATGGTGGTAAAACTTATGTATGTAATGCTGGTTCAAATGGTAAATTCTTAAATGTATTAGATTTAGATGTTCAAAATGGGAAAATCAAAGATTTCAAATTTACACTTCTTCCAATTTTTTCAGATTTAATTCCAGAAGATCCAGATATGAAAAAATACATTGAACTTGTAAGAAGACCTTTCCAAAAAGAGCTTAGTCGAGAGATTGCTACAACTGATATGACACTATTTAGAAGAGGAAACTTTAATGGTTCTTGGGATCAATTAATTTGTGATTCTTTAATAGAGATAGAAGGTGCTGAAGTTTCACTTTCACCTGGATTTAGATGGGGAACATCAATCATGCCAGGTCAAACTATAACATTTGATGATTTAGCAACTCAAACTGCTATGACATACCCTGAAACATATGTAAAAGAATTTACAGGTGCTATGATTAAAGATACACTTGAAGATGTTGCAGATAACTTATTTAATGCTGATCCATTCTTACAATCGGGTGGAGATATGGTTAGAACTGGTGGTATCTCATATAGAATTGACCCAACAAAGAAAATGGGTAACAGAATTAGTGATATAGTTATGACTAAAACTGGTGAAAAAATGAAAGCGAACAAAAAATACAAAGTTGGTGGATGGTCAACTGTAAATGGTGTTTCTGAAGGAAGACCTATTTGGGAAGTAACTGAAGATTATTTAAGAGAACTAAAACATATCAACGATACAAACCTTAAGATAAACGGAGCAAAAATGGATATGCTTGCTGTTAAAGGGAATGTAGGATATGATCCAAAGTATGATTATTAATCATAAATATAGTTTATTTATAAAAGCCTAGTTTTTTAACTAGGCTTTTTTTATTTATAATAGATTAATATTCACTAGTTATAATTATTTCTAATAAATAAAAGGAGTGAAAGTATGAAAAAATTGTTATTATCTTTAGTAGTTGTTGCATTAAGTTTTAGTGTAGTAGAGGCAAGTGTTACAGAAGATCAGTGTAGTAAAAAAGGTGAAAATTATATTTTTGCAGGTGGAGAGTGTATTCAGTTTGCTAAGTATAAGGGTGAAGGCAATGAAAGTTTAAATATAATAGTACATGGGACATGGGATTCTGGGACAAATACCCTAGGAAGATACGCGCCCTTTGCTGAAACTATCAATATGAATACTGATATCACAACAGTTGCTGTTGCACTACCTGGATATTCAAACTCTTCAACAAACAGTTTAAAAGATTTAAAACATGATGGGAATAGTGTTTATTCTAAAAACTATATTGAGTTCACAGCGGCACTTATTAAAGCTTTAAAAGAGAAGTTTAATGCTACAAAAGTAAACTACATAGGACACTCAGCTGGTGCTTCTCTTGGTGTAAATGTTGTGGCAATGTATCCTGATTTACTTTACTCTGTTACTGCTGCTGGTGGAAGATTTGATCTTAATAAATTTAAAGAGGATGAAAGAGCTAATTTAGTAACTATAAGTGAGCATCTTGATAGTGTAAAAGATACAAAAATATTACTTGTATATGGAACAAAAGATACAATTTCAGAACCAAAAGTAACAAAAGATTTTTATCAACTAGCTAAGAAAAATGGTGTGAATGTAAAAATTGTTGAAGTGAAAGGTGCTGCTCATATTGATCTTGATATGACCGACCTATCTGTTGAAGCCATAACAGAGATGGTTACAGAATAATTTTTTAGAGGCTATGGGGCCTCTAAATCAAATAGATATCCAGCAAAATCTGTTTCTAAATATGCTTTTTTTGTAATATAATCTAAAATTTGATTAAAAGTTACAGTTTTTCGATAACCTTTCATAGCATATACAATCTCATTCTCTTCATCTATAAAAACTACCGTAGGATAAAATCCTATAGCTAAACTTTTAGCAAAATTTTTTTTGCTCCCTTTGAAATCTTTATATTGAATCAATCCCTCATCATCCACATTTACATCTATAAATATATAATCTTTTTCCATTTTTTGCTTTGCAATTTTATCACTAAAAGCATTGTTAATCATTTTGATACAATAGGGACATCGTGTCATATGAAAAAAAACCATAATCTGCTTTTTTTCAATTTTAGCTTCTTTTTTAGCTATCTCATCTATATTTATTATCCCATCATTTGCAAAACAATTTAGAGAAAGTATGAAAATTAAAATTAAACTTTTACAATATCTCATCATTTATTCCTCTTCATAAAACTCTAATTCACCATAAGCTCTTGATACATTTCGAGGATTTAGTAAGTCAAATAAAGCTTTATCTTTAAACTCTACCATCTGAACAAATTTATTAGCTCCAGCTAATCCAACATCCTCTTCAACACCTTTTAAAATCCTTTTTTTTAGTAGTGAGAAATATTGTATTGATTCATCCATAGCTGATTTTGAAAAATCATACCCATGCCCAGGTATTAAAATATTCCAATCATATTTAGCAATTGTATTTAAAGCTTTTAGTTGACCAAGAACTAAACCCTCTCTATTTGAAGTGATTCGTCCATTCATCACTATATCTCCAGCAAACATCACTTTTCTTTGAGGCATATACATTAAAACATCAAATTTACTATGTCCTTGACCAACTGGAATAAACTCTATTGTTTCACCATCAAATTTTTTTGTTATAGGTTTTGTAATATGTTCATCCAGTTTTACTATATGTGTACCCTCTAAAATATCATGCGATAAAAGATGATGCATTCGTGATGGTTCACCCTCTGTGTAGTTTTCATCTTGTAGCTTTACACCAATAAGTTTTGCATTAAATTTTTCTTTATAAAAATTATTCCCTAACCAATGATCATCATGTTCATGAGTATTAAGAACTACACTCACTGGTAGTTTTGCTATTTTTTCCATCTCTTTATAAGCAGCTTGTGCAAACTTATATGTGGGACCACTATCTACAAGTATGTAACTATTTTTCCCTTTTATATAACAATGGTTACTCATATTTCCAGCATTTTCTTTTGTTGGCATCTCTAACTTACCAAAAAAACACCAGATATTTTCACTTACCTTTTTTGGTTCTAGTTTATACTCAAAAGCATAAACACTTCCAATACTCAAACTTGTTAGTAAAAATAACTTACTAATAAGGTGTGACATTTATCCAACCCCCTGCAATCCTCTCTATCACTTCTGCAATACCAGCTTGCACATAACCAAGATCGTCAATAAACTCTTCCTCTTTCCAATGCATTGTATCCATTGTATTGATACAACCTATAAACTCTACATCATATTCCATCAATGACTTTATTTTTGACAAAATCTCAGCATCGTAATCTTTTCTTAATACCCTCATACCTTGGGCATATGCTACAACAGATATTTTAATAGTCTCTGCTGGATACACTTTTAAAACATTATATATTGACCCCAACATATGGTTTACTGTTTCAATATTTGCACTTCTTAGTTTAATCACCCATTTTCTAGGTTCATCAAAAGTTGGTTTTGGATCAGAAAACTCCATTTGTCCAAATGACAATACAGACAGCATTATCAATAAAATTAACTTTTTCATATTTTACCTTTGTATAATAAATTTTTATAGTATAGCTTATAGTTTATTAAAATAAAAACAAAAAGAATTAAAAAATATTATGAAAAATCCTTGACAAAAAAGTAAAAATTTACTACAATTCTAGCACTCAAAATAATTGAGTGCTAATTAAATTTTAAACTTAACATAGAAGGACTAAATTATGAATTTTAAACCATTAGGTGACAGGGTACTTTTAAAAGTACAAGAGGTAGAAACTAAAACTGCCAGTGGAATCATTATCCCAGATAATGCTTCAAAAGAGAAACCAACACAAGCCCAAGTTGTAGCTATTGGAAACGATGTAGAGCATGTTGCAGTTGGTGATCAAGTAATTTTTTCTCAATATGCAAGAAGCGCAACAGTTACAATAGATAATACAGAATATATAATTATGGAAACAAGCGAAATTTTAGGAACATTTGGAGGAGATAAATAATGGCAAAAGAGATACATTTTAGTGATGATGCAAGACATAGACTTTTTAGTGGTGTTGAGCAATTAGCAAATGCAGTTAAAGTAACAATGGGTCCAAGAGGGAGAAATGTTTTATTACAAAAATCATTCGGTAGCCCATCAATTACAAAAGATGGTGTTTCAGTTGCAAGAGAAATTGAACTACAAGACCCAATGGAAAACATGGGAGCACAACTAGTAAAAGAGGTTGCTTCAAATACAAACGATGAAGCTGGTGATGGTACTACAACTGCTACAGTTTTAGCACATAGTATTTTTAAAGAAGGTCTTAGAAATGTTACTGCTGGAGCTAATCCTGTACAACTTAAAAGAGGTATGGATAAAGCAAGTGAGCAAATTTTAGATGAGCTTAAAAAAATCTCTAAAGTTGTAGATACAAAAGAGCAAATAGCTCAAGTTGCTACAATTTCTGCAAATAGTGATACAGCTATTGGAGATATGATTGCTGAAGCTATGGAGAAAGTTGGAAAAGATGGTGTTATCACTGTTGAAGAAGCAAAAGGTATCTATGATGAACTTGATGTAGTTGAAGGTATGCAATTCGATAGAGGATACCTTTCACCTTATTTTGCTACAAATGTAGAAAAAATGATTGCTGAATTAGAAAATCCATATATCTTATTATGTGAGAAAAAAATAAGTTCACTAAAAGAGATGTTGCCAATTTTAGAAGAGGTAAATAGAACACAAAGACCACTTTTAATTATTGCAGAAGATGTAGATGGTGAAGCATTATCGACATTAGTTGTAAATAGATTAAGAGGTTCTTTAAATATAGCTGCTGTTAAAGCTCCTGGTTTTGGAGATAGAAGAAAAGCTATGCTTGAAGATATTGCTATTTTAACTGGTGGTAAAGTTATAAGTGAAGAGATGGGTATGACACTTGAAGGTGCTACTATGGAAGTTCTAGGAACTGCTGCAAAAGTTGTAATTGATAAAGATAACACAACTATTGTAAATGGTGCAGGTGATAAATCTAATGTGGAAGCAAGAGTTGCACAAATTAGAAATGAAATAGAAAATACATCTAGTGACTATGATAGAGAAAAAGCGCAAGAGAGACTTGCAAAAATGTCTGGTGGTGTTGCTGTTATCAAAGTTGGTGCTCCTACAGAAACAGAGATGAAAGAGAAAAAAGATAGAGTTGATGATGCGCTTAGTGCAACAAGAGCTGCTGTTGAAGAGGGTATCGTTATTGGTGGTGGAGCTGCACTTATTAAAGCTGCTTCAAAAGTTTCACTTACACTTGAAGGTGATGAGCAAATTGGTGCAGATATTATTATAAGAGCTATCGCTGCTCCACTAAAACAAATTGCTGCAAATGCTGGATTTGATGCTGGTGTTGTAGCAAATGAAGTTTCAAAATCAGAAAATCCAAATGTAGGATTTGATGCTGCAACTGGAAACTATGTAGATATGTTTGAAGCTGGTATTGTAGATCCTGCAAAAGTTGAAAGAGTTGCAATGCAAAATGCAGTATCTGTTGCATCACTTCTTCTTACAACTGAAGCAACAGTTTCAGATATCCAAGGGGATGATGTAAAAGCTGCTCCAATGCCTGACATGGGTGGAATGGGTGGTATGGGAATGGGGATGTAATCCTCTTTCCTACCCAATATTTTACTACACTTTTTTCTAACTATAATCTCATTTTTTTCATTTTTTTATAAATTTTACTTATCTATCGAATATAACTATAACTTAATTTTATAATTATAGACTATTTTTTACTAATTTGTTATATAAGTAAAAATAATACTAGATTAAGTCTTGTTAAAGTTCGAATAGTTTAAAATATACAGTAAATTTTAAGGAGATAAAATGAAAAAAAGTATTATAGCACTTTCGGCAATAGCTGCACTCTCAACTGCATCTTTTGCCTCTGATGATGTAAAGTTACAGCTTGAGTTGTTAAAAAACCAAATCAAACAACTAGAAGCCAAAATGGAAGCAAATGAGAAGGCAGTACAAAAAGTTGAAAAAACTGTAGTAAGAAATAAACAAAATATTACAGAAAATAAAATATTAGCAAACAATGATAATATTAAATGGGATGTAGATTTTAGAACAGCAATGGATAATATTCATTATAAGCGTGCAAGTGGAGCAAAAGCTTCAAATCCTGACTTACTAACAAATAGACTTTGGCTAGGTATGGGATTTGCACCTGATGCAAACAATATTTTTAAAGGTAAATTATCTTACTATAAAGCATTTGGTGACTCAGCTAATCATGGTCAAGCAAACACAAACCCTGGTTATGCAAACTTTGATTGGGTAACAAATGAAAATGCGAATGATAATACTTTAAATGTAAAAGAAGCATATTGGTTATATATGAATGACACACTTATGGGTGCAAAAGTTCCTTGGACAGTTTCAGTTGGTAGAAGACCATCAACTGATGGACTGGGTATCAATATGAGAGAAGGTATGAAAGACAATTCCCCTCTATCACATACAGTAAATGTTGAATTTGATGGTATGAGTGCAAAATTCAGTCTTGATAAAGTGACTGGTGTAGAAGGAATGTGGTGGAAACTATGTACAGGTAGAGGTTTAACAAATGCTAATCCAAGATTCACTAATGGTGGAATAGATTATGCTGCTAGTACTACTGCATCAAATACACAAGATATAAATATGTATGGATTTATATTTGTACCTTGGGACAATGGACAATACTCTATTCATACAAACTGGGCAAGAGCTGAAAATTTAATTGGTTTTGCTTCAAATGGTACAACTTTTATGTCTACTAGTGGTGCTTATGATGTTAATATGACTACAATTTTTCCTGCTTTTAAAAGTTTTGGAGATATGGACTTATTAACAGTTATGGCTAAAGCAGAAGGTATTGGTGATGGTATATCAGATTTCTTAGATGATACTAGAGTTTTTGCTTCATGGGCACAATCAAAAACACATCCTAAGTCTCCTGTATCTGGTGAGTCAGCAAGAATGCTAGGTTCTACAAAATCTGAAACAGGTACATCTACTTGGGTTGGTATAAATATGCCTTGTCCTCTTACTGACGATGGAAGAATCGGTATAGAGTGGAACAAAGGTAGCAAATACTGGAGAAGTGTAACTTATGGTGAAGACACAATGGCTGGAAGTAAAATTGCAGCTCGTGGTACAGCTTGGGAAATTTACTATAATAAACCACTTACAAAAGCTTTAACATTTAATGCTAGATATACAAAAATTGACTATGATTACACAGGAAGTAATGCTTTCTTTGGTGATGATGGTACACCAACTGATATGTCAGTAGTTGAAGCAAATCCTGCTATATATGGAGATCCAGTTAAAGAAGCATCTGATTTAAGACTATCTATTAGCTACAGATACTAAATATTATAAAAGAGTAGAGAGTAACTTCTCTGCTTCTTTTTTATTCCTAATCTCTCCATCTAGTTGAGATTGGTATATTTTTTTTAAAACTATTCCAAATTTTTCACTTGGCTCATATCCAAAACTAATCAAATCTTTTCCTATCAAAAATGGTTCTGGCATACTATTCATTAATTTATATTTTATAGAAACTAACTCTGCTTCATTTTGAATATTTTTTAACTCTTTATCATATATCTTAGGTACTTTAAATTTTTGAAGTTTTTTAATGGTTTTTAAAAGTTGTTTATCTTCAGATATATTGATCAAAATATCAAATAAAAAATAAAACATCAATATAAGGTTTTCCTTACAATTTTTTGTTTTGTACTGTACCATAGTATCGATATTACTTATAATCTCATTAGATACATTTATAATATTGAATTGCACTAAGAGTTGTAATCCTATAGAAGGTTTTTTTGAAAGAAGAAGTAATTTTTCATATTCATTAAAAATTCGCTCTTTTGAAAGAGTTTTAAACTCTTCACTTTTAGCTACAGTATTGCAAAGTTGTTTTGTATTTTTATCTATAGTAAGTTCAAATCTTCCACAAAATTGTACTGCTCTATATACTCGTAAAGGATCTTCACTAAAGCTTTTATCATCTATATGTTTTAATAGTTTATTTTTTATATCTTTTATACCATTATATGGGTCTAAAAACTCTTTTTTAATATAATCATACCCAATTGCATTCATAGTAAAATCTCTTCTTCTTGATGCTTCTTTAAAGCTTAAACTACTATTCACTGTTACTGAAAACTCTTTATGTCCTAATCCTATCTTATTTTCAGTTCTTGGAAATGAAAAATCATATACGACATCTTCTATAGTGAGTTTTAATATACCAAAATTTTTTCCTACAAAATTTACGGTTCCAAAGTTTTTTAATATATTTTCTAATATCTCGAGAGTAGATATACCATAAACTTCAACATCATAATCACTACAAGGAATATGCAATAAATAATCCCTCACACTTCCACCTACAACAATCGGTTTACCACCATGCAGTAGAATATTATCCAAAACAATAGTGAGGTTTTTAGAAAGTGTATCTATCATAATTTATTATAGTCTTTCAAAGATTTTATAACCATAAAAAAAGGGGATGCAATCTCTTGCATCCCCTTTTTAAACACTTTTATAAGATTAACTCTTATAAAGCTGCTTTCGCACTTGCTACAACTGATTGAAATGATGGGTAATCATTCATAGCCATATCTGCAAGGATTTTTCTATCAAGTGTAATTCCGGCTTTATTTAAACCATTCATAAATCTTGAATAGCTGATGTCATTTAATCGACACGCAGCATTAATTCTAACAATCCAAAGTTTTCTGAAATCTCTTTTCTTTTGTCTTCTATCTCTAAAAGCATAAACTAAACTTCTTTCAACTTGCTCTTTAGCTTTTCTAAAGTGCTTTCTTCTACCACTGTAGAATCCTTTAGCAAGTTTAAGAATTTTTTTATGTCTTGCTCTTCTTATCGTACCTGTTTTTACTCTTGGCATATTATTTTCCTTATCTTTACCATAAATATCTTATATAAAGCGATATTTTGGTGTCTGTACATATCGTACTGAACTTATCCGAACTTAATCGGAGGGACTATTTACTGAAATTTGTTAATAAAGGATTACCCTTTATTTAACATCTTTTTAACTCTTGAAGCATCTGCATCAGATACTACTTGTGGACCTCTTAAAGCTACTTTTCTTTTTTGGCTCTTCTTAGTAAGAATGTGACTTCTAAAAGCACTTCCTCTTTTGATAGAACCATTTTTTTTCACTTTAAATCTTTTTAAAGCTCCACTGTTAGATTTCATCTTTGGCATTGTTAGACTCCTTTGCAATTTTTATCAAACCTGTAAATTTTTTACAAAAAAAAATCCACAAACTTAAATAAGTTGTGGATTATACTGTTTTTATACTTTAAATAATTTTAAGCGATGAAATATCTTATTTTCCACTACCTTTTAAAGGTGTTACTAACATATTTACATATCTTCCTTCAAACTTAGGATCATGTTCTTTTACAGCTACATCTTCTATCATATCCCAAACTCGTGCTAATACTTCAGCACCAGCAGCTGGGTTAGCCATCTCTCTACCTCTTAAGAATACTCTAAATTTCACATGGTTTCCTTTTTCAAGAAACTCTAATGCATGCTTCACTTTGTAGTCAATATCATTTTGAGCTATTTTTACAGAAAGTTTTATCTCTTTTGTTACGATAATCTTTTGGTTTTTTCTAGCTTCTTTTTGCTTTTTTTCTTGTTGATATTTAAACTTACCATAGTTCATTATTTTTACAACTGGAGGTTGAGCACTAGGAGCGATACATACTAAGTCAAGTCCAGCTTCATCAGCTAAAGCTAATGCTTCTCTTGAACTCATGATACCATGACTAGATCCATCCTCTGCGTTACATCTAACCTCTTTAAATCTTATATCTTCATTCAGTAATGTATCGTCCGTTTTTTTATTGTTCTTTAAACTCAAATTTTTTCCCCTACTTTTTGTTGTTGTAACATATCTATAAACTCCTGTTTTGACATCTCACTTCGCTCTCTTTTTCTTCTATCTCTTAGTGCAATTTTTTCATTTGCAACTTCATCATCACCTACAACTACAATCATAGGAACTCTTTGTTTTTCAGCAATTCTAATTCTTTTATTTAGACTCTCATTTTGACTAAATACTTCACTATCAACTTCAATCATTTGAAGTTCTTTTGCTAATTTTTTAGCATACTCCAGATGTGCATCTGCAATTGGTACAATAATAACACCTGTTGGAGCAATACTCAATGGAAACTCACCTGCATAATGTTCAGTAAGTATTCCAATAAATCTTTCAAAACTTCCAAGAATCGCTCTATGAATCATCACAGGTCGTTCTCTTTTGTCTTCACTAGTAGTATAATTAATATCAAATCTTTCAGGAAGATTCATATCTACTTGTATTGTACCACATTGCCACTTTCTTCCAATAGCATCAAGAATTTTAATGTCAATTTTAGGACCATAAAATGCTCCACCACCTTCATCTATTCCATAAGTGTACCCATTTTCATCTAAAGCATCCATAATACCTTTTGTAGTACTTTCCCAAAATGCATCATCACCGATTGCTTTTTTAGGTTTTGTAGATACTTCCATCTCATAAGTAAATTCAAAATGTTTCATTAAAGATTCTACAAACTCTAGAACCTCCATAATTACATCTTTCACTTGAGATTGCATACAGAAAATATGTGCATCATCTTGAGTAAATTCTCTTACTCTAAATAACCCATGCATCGCACCACTTAACTCATGTCTATGAACTACTCCATATTCAAAAAACTTTAGTGGTAAATCTTTATAAGATACTAAATCATTTTTAAATACCTCAATATGACCAACACAGTTCATAGGTTTTATTCCGTACTCTTGTCCGTCAATTTCAGTGAAATACATGTTTTCTTTATAGTTTGCATAGTGACCTGATTTTACCCAAGCTTCTGCTTTAAGTATCTCTGGACCTCTTACTGGTTGGTACCCTCTCATTCTATGAGCTTTATATAAAAGTTGCTCTAACTTTCCTCTAAGCCGTGAACCAGCTGGAAGCCATAAAGGTAATCCAGCTCCTATATCATCACTAAAAGCAAATAATTTTAGATCAGTTCCAAGTCTTCTATGGTCTCTTTTTTTTGCCTCTTCAAGCATTGTTACATAATCTTTTAGCTCTTGTTTATCAAAAAATGAGATACCATAAATTCTAGTAATCATCTCATTTTCTTCATCACCACCAAGATATGCACCAGCTACTCGAATTAACTTAAAATTTCTTATTGATTTAGTATTTGGTAAATGTGGTCCTCTACATAAATCTTCAAAATCTCCTTGAGTATATACAGTTAAAACATCATCTGTAATTTTTTCTAAAACAGCTTGTTTTAATTCATCAGAAGCAAACTTTTTAATAATATCTTTTCTTGATACTTCACTTCTAGTAATTGGTAGTTTTCTACTAGCAATCTCTTTCATCTTTTTTTCAATGATTGTTAAATCTTCATCATTTAATTGATGATTTAATTTAAAATCATAATAAAATCCCTCTTTTACAACAGGTCCAACAAAAAATTTAGCCTCCGGATGTAGCTCTTTAATAGCTTGTGCCATCAAATGTGCTGTAGAGTGTCTTAATATCTCTTGTGCTTCTTGTGAGTTGTCTGCATATATTTTCTCATCATCAGTAGCATTTATACCTAAAGCTTCTGCAGTTTGAAGGTCATAAATCTGACCATCTCTCTTTATCCCTATATAATCCAATAAAGTCCTTTTATATTATATTTAATTAATTTATCTAAATTTTAGCAAACTTGAACTTAAATAAAACATTGTAATATTTACATTGCTTATATTATTAGTATAATCTACTAGTTATTTTATGCTTATTTTACTATTTAGAATAAACTTTTTTTATGTTTTTTATATTACTATTCATATTAAGTAATACCATATCTGCTAAAATTAAACTCATCATTGATTCACAAACCACACTACCTCTTAATGCAACACATGGATCATGTCTCCCCTTTAAGTTATAAACTTGGTCAATATTATTTACATCAACAGTTTTTTGTTCACTAAAAATTGAAGGTGTCGGTTTAAAATAGACTTTAGTAATAATATCATCTCCATTACTAATCCCTCCTAATATTCCCCCACTATGATTAGTTTGAAATCCTTGATATCTGATTTGATCATTATTTAAACTACCTTTTGACCTACTTGACTCTATACCATCGCCTATCTCTACAGCTTTTACAGCATTTAAACCCATCATAGCATTGGCTATTTGTCCATCAAGTTTATGATACATAGGTTCACCTAAACCAACAGGCACTCCAGTTGCCTTTAGTAAAACAACTCCACCTATTGAGTCATGGTTTGACATTGCGTCTTTTATTACATCTTTTTGCATCTGCTCTTTAATTTCATCAAGTGCAAAAATTTCACTACTTTTTGCATACTCAAAATCAATTTGTTCTGATTTTATTCCACCAACTTCACAAATACCACTATGAACTTGTATATCCAACTCTTTTAAAAGTAACTTAGCAATTGCACCTGCTGCAACTCTAGCAGCCGTTTCTCTAGCACTACTTCTACCACCACCTCGATAATCTCTTATTCCATACTTATGAAAATAAGTAAAGTCAGCATGACCAGGTCGAAAAAGATCCTTTACATTAGAATAATCTTTACTTTTTTGATTCTCATTAAATAAAACCATAGCAATAGGTGTACCTGTACTAATACCTTCAAATACTCCACTTAAAATTTGTATTGTATCGCTCTCTTTTCTTTGTGTTTCATATTTTGTTTTACCTGGTTTTCGTCTATCCATCTCACTTTGAATAAAAGCCTCATCAATTTTAATACCAGCTGGAACACCATCTACAATACATCCTAAAGCAACTCCATGAGACTCACCAAATGTTGTAAATTTAAATCTCTCTCCAAAACTGTTCATTATTTTAACCCTTGAAGCTGATTTAAAACAATTTTAGCAGCTGCTTGTTGTGCTAGTTTTTTACTTTTCCCTTTAGCTGTTGCATAATGTTTGTCATTAATCCATAAACTTAACTCGAATTCTTTCTCATGATCAGGACCAACTGCTGCTTCTAATTTGTATACAGGAATTGCGCCAAATTTAGCTTGAGTAACTTCTTGTAATGCTGTCTTATAGTCACTAAAAAGTTCATCTAAATTTATCTCATCATAGTTTTCTGTTAAAAGTTTTAAAATCATTGGCTTCAAAACTACCAATCCAGACTCTATGTAAATAGCACCCATAATTGCCTCAAAAGCATCACTTAAAATAGAAGCTTTTTCTCTTCCTTGATTTCGCTCTTCTGCTTCTGAAAGATAAATATAATCGCCAAGATTTATAGCAATAGCAAGTTTTGTAAAACCTTTTTCATTTACTAAACTTGCTCTTATTTTAGATAGCTCGCCCTCATTTGAAGATGGAAATTTATTAAACAAAAACTCCCCTACAATTAAGTTAAGTACAGCATCTCCCAAAAACTCTAATCTTTCATTATTAAACACTTTTTTATAACTTTTGTGTGTAAGTGCTTCGATTATCAGATCTTTGTTCTCAAACTGATAACCCAAGCACTTTTCAAGTTCTTTATATTCTTTATGCACATATCTTCCTTTTTAAATAAAATTACGCTTATTTTACCTAAAGTTAAATAAAAAAATAGGATAAGCTTGTATTCAGTTTTACTTAAGATTAACAAAAAAATTACGCGTAATTTAAATATTAAACCCAACTAATTAAGAAATTTACAATTTGAAAATATATAACAAGTCTTTAACTGCTAAAGCAATTTTCTTTAATCTTAAGTAAAACTGAATACAGAGTTATACCCATAAAAAAACTCCCCAAGGATAAACCTCAAGGAGTTTTAAGTAAATTAAAAACTTGTTTTAATTCATAGAATATTAGTAAAAATACTAAACAGCTTCATTTCCTGTTTCACCTGTTCTTATTCTTATTACTTCATCTACACTCATTACAAATATCTTACCATCACCAATCTTCCCTGTTTTTGCTGAAGTTGAGATAAGTTTTACTACATTATCTACTTCATCATCATTTACGATTAGTTCTAATTTTGTTTTAGCTAGAAAATCTACTATATATTCTGCACCTCTATAAAGTTCTGAGTGACCTTGTTGTCTCCCATATCCTTTTACATCTGTTACTGTCATACCTGTTATTCCAGCTTCTGTTAATGCATCTTTTACATCTTCTAGTTTAAAAGGTTTTATTATTGCTTCTATTTTTTTCATCTATTATCCTTTTCTATTAAGCTTTTTTGAATTCTGGGTAACACTCAAGACCAGTTTCATGAATATCTAAACCATTTATCTCTGTCTCTTCATCTACTCTTAATCCTACTACCATATCTAGTATTTTCCAGATTATAAAAGAAGTAATGAATACGAATGCTCCAATTACTACCACACCTTTAAGTTGTGCCATAAATGTTGCTGATTCTGTGAATAAACCTACTGCTAATGTTCCCCAGATACCTGCTACAAGGTGAACTGAAAGAGCACCAACTGGATCATCTATTCTTAATTTATCAAAGAAAGGAACTGCTACTACTACTATTAAAGCACCAACTGCACCTACACCAAAAGCGTACATCATACCTGCATCAGGAGCTGCTGTTACTGAAACAAGACCTGCAAGTGCCCCATTTAATACCATTGTTAAATCAACTTTTTTATAAAGCATTTGAGTTAAAAGTGCTGCTACTACTGCACCTGTTGCTGCTGCCATATTTGTATTTGCAACTACCATTGCAATACCTGTGATATCATCTTTAGACCCTAAAGCTAATTGAGAACCACCATTAAATCCGAACCATCCCATCCATAGAATGAATGTACCTAAAGTAGCAAGTGTAAGGTTAGAACCTGGAATTGGTCTTACTTTACCATCTGCTGTATATTTACCTTTTCTAGCACCAATGATAAGAACACCTGCTAGTGCAGCCCATCCACCAACAGAGTGAACAATTGTAGAACCAGCGAAGTCAGAGAATCCAGCTAGGATACCACCAAGTTCTGATCCACCCCATGTCCAGTGACCTTGTAGAGGATAAATAACACCACTTAATACTACTACAAATATTAGGAATGGCCATAATTTCATTCTTTCTGCAACTGATCCAGAGATAACTGAAGCTGCTGTTGCTACGAACATTACTTGAAAGAAGAAGTCTGAAGCTACTGGGTATGCTGAATCTGCTGCATTACTCATATCAGCTACACTGATACTTCCCATAAATGCTCCACCATCACCATACATTAGGTCATAACCTATAAAGTAGTACATAATACAACTTATTGAGAACAACGCTACATTTTTTGTAAGTATTGTTGCATTATTTTTTGATCTTGTAAGACCAGCCTCTAACATAGCAAATCCTGCTGCCATCCACATTACTAGTATACCTGAGATAACGAACAAAAATCCATCTAAGATAAACTTGACATCATTGAAATTTTCCATTTCTGAACTCCTTTTAATTTTAACAAAAGAAGTATGACATATTTAGTAATTTTTTTAGATTTTTTATTGTATATTATATATACAAGTAATAAATTTTATCTAAATAAAAGTTATTATAATTGGGATTAAGAGATATAAATTTTAATAAATAAAATATATATCTTATTTTTTAGGGAAATGGGATATTTCTTTGTCAATAGTAGATTATATTATTAATTAAAAACAATATTGTATATTTTATATACAATATTTATATTGACATTTTATAATGGTTTAAAAATATTTTCTTCTCCATTATAACATTCAATAGAACCATCTTCAATTCTGTAATACCATCCATGAATACCTAACTTCCCCTCTTCTACTCTTTTAAAAACTTCTGGATAAGTTAGTAAGTTTTCTAATTGATGTTTAATGGATATTTTTTCTGTAATTCGTAACTTATCTTCAGTTGTATGTTTATCTGTAATATTAGATAAAGTATATTCTTTTGCTTTTCTACCAAGTTCTAACCATTTATGTACATGTATTAAATTAGGTTTATTACTTAAATCTTCATATAATGCTGCACAAGCACCACAATGACTATGTCCACATACAATTATATCTTTTACATTTAACACACTTACAGCATATTCTATTGCTGCTGTTGAACCATGAAAGTCATTATCATTTTTATAAGGAGGAACAAAGTTACCAATATTTCTAATAATAAACATATCACCTGGTTTACTATCAACAATCAAATCTGGTACAACTCTACTATCACTACATCCAATAAATAATACATCTGGTGATTGACCAAATGTAACTAAATTTTCAAATTTATTCTCTAAATTTGGGAAATGGGTATCCTTGAATTTCTTATTACCACTAATAAGTTTATTAATTAACATATACTTCCTTTAATTATCTTGGATATTATATTATAAAAGTAATAATAAATAATAAAATAAAATCATTAATCTATAAAATAATGAGAAGTATGACAAAAAAATGTGAATATGAAATGAATAAAGAAAGTATAAAAAGTAGACGAAAAAAAAAGACACTTTAAAAGTTGGCAGCGACCTACGTTTCCACCAGGGGACCCGGCAGTATTATCGGCGATGGAGAGCTTGACTACCAGGTTCGAAATGGGGCTGGGTATTTCCTCTCCTCTATAACCACCAACATTTAAAATGTCATTCTTATTAACCGCTTCTAATAAATTATGAAAGATGTAAAATCTTTAATAATTTATCTCCGCGATGTAACTGAAGTTACATTAATGTTGTATAGAGAAATACAGTTAAAGTCTTTATGTAATAAAAATACATTTAAATATCTAGTTATTTAATTAAGCGTTACACTTAATAAGATAGTAAACTAAAGATAATCTTATAAATAAGCCAAACGGTCTATTAGTAATAGTCAGCTAAATGCATTACTGCACTTACACATCTATCCTATCAACCAGCTAGTCTTGCTGGGACCTTCAGGGAAAGTTCATCTTGGAGTTGGCTTCGTGCTTAGATGCTTTCAGCGCTTATCTCATCCGTACGTAGCTACCCAACGATGCTCTTGGCAGAACAATTGGTACACTAGTGGTACGTTCACCCCGGTCCTCTCGTACTAGGGGCAAATCTCCTCAACTTTCCTACGCCCACGGAAGATAGGGACCGAACTGTCTCACGACGTTCTGAACCCAGCTCGCGTACCGCTTTAAATGGCGAACAGCCATACCCTTGGGACCTGCTTCAGCCCCAGGATGCGATGAGCCGACATCGAGGTGCCAAACCTCCCCGTCGATGTGAGCTCTTGGGGGAGATCAGCCTGTTATCCCCGGCGTACCTTTTATCCTTTGAGCGATGGCCCTTCCACACAGAACCACCGGATCACTATGACCGACTTTCGTCTCTGCTCGACATGTATGTCTTACAGTCAGGCTGGCTTATGCCATTATACTCAACATCCGATTTCCAACCGGATTGAGCCAACCTTTGTAAGCCTCCGTTACTTTTTAGGAGGCGACCGCCCCAGTCAAACTACCCACCAGACATTGTCCCGAATGAGGATAACTCATCCCGGTTAGCTATCAGAATATTCAAGGGTGGTATCTCAAGGATGACTCCACTGGAATTAGCATCCCAGCTTCAAAGTCTCCCACCTATCCTGCACATGAATATCCCAATAGCAGTGTCAAGCTATAGTAAAGGTGCACGGGGTCTTTCCGTCTTTCCGCGGGTAGGAGGAATTTTCACCTCCACTACAATTTCACTGGATCCCTGGTTGAGACAGCTCCCATCTCGTTACGCCATTCATGCAGGTCGGTATTTAACCGACAAGGAATTTCGCTACCTTAGGACCGTTATAGTTACGGCCGCCGTTTACTCGGGCTTCGATCAAATGCTTCGCTTACGCTGACATCATCAATTAACCTTCGAGCACCGGGCAGGCGTCACACCTTATACATCCTCTTGCGAGTTAGCAAAGTGCTGTGTTTTTGGTAAACAGTCGGGAGGGACTCTTTGTTGCAACCTCTCTAGCTTTCGGAAGTAAATTCCTAATACCAAAGTAGGCACACCTTCTACCGAAGATACGGTGCTAGTTTGCAGAGTTCCTTAACCAGGGTTCTTCCACGCGCCTTAGAATACTCATCCCACCTACCTGTGTCGGTTTACGGTACGGGTTATAATAGATATGCTTAGTGGCTTTTCTTGGCACGACAGTATCATCGATTCCAAACGCTACTCGAAAGTATTGTTCGGCCTGTAAGATCTCGGTCTAATGTAAAGCGGATTTGCCTACTTTACAACCTACATCCTTCGACCAGCTATTCCATCAGCCAGCTCGATTAACTCTATGCGTCCCCACATCACGCTCTATTATAAGTATAGGAATATTAACCTATTTGCCATCGTCTACCCCTTTCGGACTCGACTTAGGACCCGACTAACCCTACGATGACGAGCATCGCGTAGGAAACCTTGGGTTTTCGGCGTTAAAGATTCTCACTTTAATTATCGCTACTCATGCCTGCATGCTCACTTCTATCCGCTCCACCACTCCTTGCCGGTATGGCTTCAATGCTGAATAGAACGCTCTCCTACCACTCAATAAATTGAATCTACAGCTTCGGTGCATACTTTAGCCCCGTTATATTTTCCGCGCAGAATCACTAGACCAGTGAGCTGTTACGCTTTCTTTAAAAGATGGCTGCTTCTAAGCCAACTTCCTGGTTGTCACAGTAACTCCACATCGTTTTCCACTTAAGTATGACTTAGGGACCTTAGCTGGTAGTCTGGGTTGTTCCCCTCTCGACGATGGATTTTATCACCCACCGCCTGACTGCCATGATTCCACATATAGTATTCGAAGTTTGATAGGGTTTGGTACCACGGTAAGTAGCCCTAGCCCAGTCAGTGCTCTACCCCTATATGCTAATAACATGACGCTATACCTAAATATATTTCGGAGAGAACCAGCTATCACGAAGTTTGATTGGCCTTTCACCCCTATCCACAAGTCATCCCAAGACTTTTCAACGCCTGCGGGTTCGGTCCTCCACTGGCTCTTACACCAGCTTCAACCTGCTCATGGATAGATCACTTCGTTTCGGGTCTGCAGCATCTAACTAATTCGCGCTATTAACACTCGCTTTCGCTACGGCTCCACACTTGGCTTAACCTTGCTAGATACCACAACTCGCAGGCTCATTATGCAAAAGGCAGTCCGTCACCCTGTACAAGACATAGGGCTCCGAATGATTGTAAGCTAATGGTTTCAGGTTCTATTTCACTCCCCTCACTGGGGTACTTTTCACCTTTCCCTCACGGTACTTGTGCACTATCGATCTATAAGTAGTATTTAGAGTTGGAGGGTGGTCCCCCCATATTCAGTCAAGATATCACGTGTCCCGACCTACTCATTCCTAAGTTTAGTACCATATAAAAGATTTCGTATACGAGGCTTTCACTCTCTATGACGTAGCATTCCAACTACTTCTACTATCTAATATATTATCACTTAGCGCTCTAATCCGTTTTCGCTCGCCGCTACTAACAGAATCTCAATTGATTTCTTTTCCTCAGGGTACTGAGATGTTTCACTTCCCCTGGTTCGCTCTCCCGTAGGAGTAACATACATTGTATGCTGGGTTGTCCCATTCGGAAATCTACGGATCAAAACTTCTTGACAGTTCCCCGTAGCTTATCGCAGTCTAGTACGTCCTTCATCGCCTCTTATAGTCTAGGCATCCACCATTAGCCCTTAATAGCTTATTTGATAAATTAAAGAAGAATTTGTAATAGTACAAGTACTATCACAGTTCTTTTTTGCTTTGTTATGATTATTCTTTAGCTACTATCTTATTAAATGTAATTTAATAAAATAATATTTAAAATTGTATTTTTATTTTCTTTAGAAAAATAAAGACTTTAACAGTATGTTTTTAAATAACTTTTTGATTCCGAAAAATCAAACATAAATCTTTTATATAAAGACTTATATTTAACTTTTTTAGTTTCTATCATATAATCTTTTAATGGTGGAGAATAGCGGGATCGAACCGCTGACCTCCTACGTGCAAGGCAGGCGCTCTCCCAGCTGAGCTAATTCCCCATTATTAATTTTTAATTTTCTTCTAAATGGTGGGCCTACCAGGACTTGAACCTGGGACCTCACGATTATCAGTCGAGCGCTCTAGCCAGCTGAGCTATAGGCCCATATATAAATTATATGATTTAACAGTTGTTAATAAATAATTGTTCTTATAAGACTATTTATATAATCTTTATAAACTAGATAGCAAGAAGTCTTTTTGAGATAAAAGAACTTTCGTCTCCACATTGTACTAATTATATGTGAATTTGTTATATCTTAATATATAACTTTTATTTCATGAACTCAACTAAACGAATAGTTAAGTTATTTCTTTGAAAGGAGGTGATCCAACCGCAGGTTCTCCTACGGTTACCTTGTTACGACTTCACCCTAGTCGCTAATTCCACTGTGGAAGGTAGCTATTTTAGCATCCCCGCTTCGAATGAAATCAACTCCCATGGTGTGACGGGCGGTGAGTACAAGACCCGGGAACGTATTCACCGTAGCATAGCTGATCTACGATTACTAGCGATTCCAACTTCATGTAGTCGAGTTGCAGACTACAATCCGAACTGGGAGGCATTTTATGAGATTTGCTCCACGTCACCGTATTGCGGCTCTTTGTATGCCCCATTGTAGCACGTGTGTAGCCCTGGCCGTAAGGGCCATGATGACTTGACGTCGTCCTCACCTTCCTCCTACTTGCGTAGGCAGTCTGTCTAGAGTCCTCAGCCGAACTGTTAGTAACTAAACACGAGGGTTGCGCTCGTTGCGGGACTTAACCCAACATCTCACGACACGAGCTGACGACAGCCGTGCAGCACCTGTATGAAAGTTCTAGCAAGCTAGCACCAAACTATCTCTAGTAAGTTCTTTCTATGTCAAGGCCAGGTAAGGTTCTTCGCGTATCGTCGAATTAAACCACATGCTCCACCGCTTGTGCGGGTCCCCGTCTATTCCTTTGAGTTTTAATCTTGCGACCGTACTCCCCAGGCGGCACACTTACTGTGTTAACTGCATTACTGCCTTGTCTAGCAAGGCAACAACTAGTGTGCATCGTTTAGGGCGTGGACTACCAGGGTATCTAATCCTGTTTGCTCCCCACGCTTTCGCATCTGAGCGTCAATAATGTTCCAGTAGATCGCCTTCGCAATCGGTATTCCTTCTGATCTCTACGGATTTTACCCCTACACCAGAAATTCCATCTACCTCTCCCATATTCTAGATAGACAGTTTTGGAAGCAGTTCTATGGTTAAGCCATAGGATTTCACTTCCAACTTATCTATCCGCCTACATGCTCTTTACGCCCAGTGATTCCGAGTAACGCTTGCACCCCCCGTATTACCGCGGCTGCTGGCACGGAGTTAGCCGGTGCTTATTCATATGATACCGTCATTATCTTCTCATATAAAAGGAGTTTACGCACCGAAATGTGTCATCCTCCACGCGGCGTTGCTGCATCAGAGTTTCCTCCATTGTGCAATATTCCCCACTGCTGCCTCCCGTAGGAGTCTGGACCGTGTCTCAGTTCCAGTGTGACTGATCATCCTCTCAAACCAGTTAGGCGTCATAGACTTGGTAAGCCATTACCTTACCAACTATCTGATACCGTACAGTCCCATCCCAAAGCCATAAATGTTTCCCTTGCTTACTTATGTAATAAAGGCATATAGAGAGTTACAAGACGTTTCCATCAATTATTCTCTTCTTTGGGGCAGGTTAACTATATATTACTCACCCGTGCGCCACTTAGCTGACAATTTTAGTAAACTAAAATCCGTTCTCGTTCGACTTGCATGTGTTAGGCACGCCGCCAGCGTTCACTCTGAGCCAGGATCAAACTCTCCATAAAAATAAGTATTACTACCTATTGGTTTGTTTAATCTTGACTTTTAAGTTTTTACCTAAAAATCACTGAATCCCTTATATTACATATAAATATATAATACAAGTAAGATTCAATTGTATTTATTTGTTTTTAGTTTTAAAACTAAAACTCATAAAGTTTATAGACGAAGTTTATTAATTATAAATTACTCTATAATTAACTCTTCTTGTATCTAGTTTATAAAGATTACTTCTCAGTAATTCATAATAAACTTGATTTATTTATTAACATTAATTTTTTAAAGAACTTTTCCAGTTTTTAAAATATTCCTCTTTAAGTTTATCGATTATTTAAACAACTCGTTCAAACTCTCTTCTTAAAGTGCCTTACTTTAATTGGACGCGAATTATAATAAAATTTTTTGCCTTTGTCAAGGGGTTTGGCTTAATTATTGCTGAAATTTTGAAAGTTTCTAAAATTATGCTATTTTTACTATGTTTTGATACTTATAAATCATAATTATCTATATAAAGTAGTATATAAATTCTATCCCTATCATCAATATATTTCTTTGTTTGAATCAACTTAAAATATTCATACATCTTTTCTTGTGTTAAATCTGTGCTATCTAATTTTTTTTGTAAATTTCTTCTTGCTCTGCTTCTAGCTAAATTCTCTTGGTAATCTTTTCCTTTAAAATGTTTGTTAGATTTTCCAACTCCATAATACTCATATTTAGAAGTTCTTCCTTTAATCCATAAAGGGATTGCTGTTTCTTCCTCTTCAATTACATTTGATTTTGTGAGTCTTTTTATTTTAATATCCGCTAAAGACTCAAAAATACCATGTGGATATTGTTTTTTATATAATTTTAGTAACTCTACATCACTACTATCTTTAACTTCATCCCAAAATAACAATTCTGCTTCATTTGAAAAAAGCATTGTAACTAATACTGTAAGTATAAATATAATTTTCTTCATAGTTTTATAACCTTTGCTCCATATCCACCCTCTTTTGCAGTTGCATCATGATAACTATTCACACTTGGATGTGTATCTAAAAACTGCTTTACTGCATACGCTAACTTACCAGTTCCGATACCATGATATACCAACACCTCATCAAATCCAGCAATCAAACTATCTGATAAAAATTTATCAAGATTTTCTATAGCTTCATCTGCTCTTTGTCCATGTAGATCTAACTTTACGTGACCCGTCTGTGGTCTTTGTATCTCTATCTTAACATTTTTTGGTTTTACTTTTGGTATATTCCCACTTCTTTTTAAACTTGTTAATAGAAGTTGTAGCTTCATTCCATCAGTTGTCTCAACCATCGCTTTTTTCCCTTTGATTGATAAGATAACACCTTTTGTATTATTATATTTTACATTATCTCCAACTTTTAAATTAAGTGGTTCTTCTACTTTTTCTACTTTTATTTGTTGTTTTTTTGTATGAACTTTGTTTAAAACTCTATGTTGCTCTTTTGAATCATTTAACTTCACAGCTTTTTTTACTTCATCAATAGCTTCATTGTACTCTTTTTCCAATTGATGTTTTTTTTGTAAAACCTCTTTATCTAAATTCTCTTTTTGATCTTTTAAATTTTGTTCTAATCTATTGTTTTTTTGAATTTTATCATCAAGTTGTTCTATTTTTTGTTTATATTCTCTTTCAAGATCACTACTTCTTTGTATTAAATCATTGAGTTTATCTTTATCTTCTCCATAAACCTCTTTTGCTTTTTTTACAACGCCTACTGGTATATTATATCTTTGTGCTGTTTCAAAAGCATAGCTTCTTCCAATCGTTCCTTGTAAAAATTCATAAGTTGGTTTACGATTCTCTTCATCATAAATAGCAGCTATTAAATCTACTTGTGGATTTGAAGCTAAAAGTGCTGCAAGTCTTTTATGATGGGTTGTTACTATTATTTTTATATTTTTTATAATTAGCTCTTCAATAATCACTTTAAATAAACTAGCAGCCTCATCACTATCTGTACCTAGTTCTATCTCATCAACGCCAACTATTACATTTTGTTTTGTAAATAGTTTACTAAATTCAACCATTCGACCAGCAAATGTTGAGATATCATTTTTTACATTTTGTGGGTCATCAAGGATTGCATTGATATCTTTATAACTTCCAACAACAGTTGATTTATCACAACTATAAGGGATAAGATATTTTGACATATACACCGCACTTAAAATTGATTTTAAAAGCATGGTTTTTCCACCAGCATTTACACCTGTTATCATAATAACATTTTTAGTAAAATCTACTGTAACACTTTTTGCATGTTCTAATGCAGGATGTTTAAAGTCAACTAATTTTTGTACTTTATTTGCTTTATTGGTAGGGAGTATAAATGTTAAGTTTTTATTTTTGGCAAATTGAATTCTTGCTTGATAGTGATCATACCTGTCAAACTCTTTATTTATAAATCGTAAAAACATAAGCTGTTTTGTTAATAGTGAGCTAAATTCTTGAGTTATTTTATATAAAATATCCTCTTTTAAATTTATCAAGTCTGATTGTTTTTGTTTTAATTCACTCACATTATGAGGTAATACATAAAAAAATCCACTTTGACTTCTATCTAATACTTTACATTTTAGTACATGATTAAACCCTGCTCGTACCATTAATGTTTGTTCACCATGGACTAAATGCACTTGATGATCTACAAGATATGGCTGTAAATTTTTACTATTTATCACACCATAGAGTTTTTGTTTTATAGCATCTCTATTTGTATATAAACTTTGATTAACTCTATCAAAATCTTCATCAAAGCCAGATAGTAATTCTCCTTTATCATCAAAAGCTTGTAAAACTTTATCTAACTCAAGAGGGATAACAATTTTTTCAATCCAAGATTCTAATCTACCACTAAAACTAAATTTTTTTAGATATTGAAAATATTTTATAATTTTTACAAATTCATATATCTCATATATTTTAATATTTCCTTGCTTTTGTAGATAGTTTAAAGCACTATCTAGGTTAGCTATTTGTAATGGTGTTTTTAACTCAAAATTTTCTAACTCTTTTATAATCGTATGGTGAAGATTTATATCTCCCTCTAATATTACACTTTTTTCTCTACAAAAAAGTGCCCTTAAGTTTTCTATATGGGTTACGATATCAAGTTTTTTTTCTATCATATTCTTTATTTATTTTTAGGTCTAAATGGTTTTATAATATTTTCATCACACTCTAAAAATGGACCTTCCATTAAATCTATACAATATGGAATTGCAGGGAAAACAGCATCAAGGCATTCTCTTATCGATTTTGGTTTCCCTGGAAGATTTACCACAAGACTACTCCCTCGTAATCCTGCTGTTTGACGAGAGAGTATTGCTGTTGGTACAAATTTTAAAGACTCTTGTCTCATCAATTCTCCAAATCCTGGCATCATCCTATCACATACAGCTTCTGTGGCTTCTGGAGTTACATCTCTTGTTGCAGGTCCTGTTCCACCTGTAGTTACAACTAAACAACATCCACTATTATCAATCATATCTTTGATAGTTTCTTCAATAATATTTTGCTCATCTGGTATAACTTTATATACCTCTTCCCAAGATGATGTTAAATACTCATTCAGTGTATCGATAATCGCTTTTCCACTTATATCTTCATACACACCTGCACTTGCTCTATCACTTACTGTTATAATTCCTATTTTAGCTTTTTCTTTACTCATAAGATATGCCCCTTTTCTTTTATAAAATATACTTCACCAAACTGTTTAAAAAACTCTAATGCAACATTTGCATCAATAATCTTATCATCACTTCCTAAGTAAATCTCTATTTTTATATTTTTATCAACTAATTTTTGTAATTTTTCTTGATCCCATTCATAAGTTAGTAATTCTTCTAGCTCTTGAAATGTTCCCTCTTCAAAATATTTACTAGCTAACTCTTTACTAAAACCACAATTTGTTAAAAAATTATCACAATATGTTTGCGAATCTTTTTTAAAAAACATCAACTGAAGGCGTTTATATTTTTTATCTTTATCCTGAAAAAATGCTGGAGAAAAAAGTTGCAATAAATCGACTCTGTTATCTGTATTTAAAACATATTCAAAAGCTTTTTGTGCTCCATAACTAAAACCAGATACGGTAAAATCATTTTCTATAATATAATCTTTAAAAAGCTCTTTTTCCCCTTTTAAAGAAAATCCACTAAAATACAACTTCATCCTTTAAAAGTTTCTCTTTTAGCTCTTTTACAACTTCTATATTTGCAGATATTTCATCTTTTAAATCATCTTTTGCTTTTTGAATCACGCTCTCTTGTGAAGTTTTCATCTTATATACATCTACTAGATTATGAGCTATTTTATATGCTTCTTTTATCTCATCTTCAAAGACAATATATGATTCACCTTTTATCACCTCTAAAGCGATACTACCAGCTAAATATTTTTTAATCTGATTTTGTAGTTGGGTAAGTGATGGATAGATTAAATCCTCTTGTACTATCCCATTTTCAAAAAGATTTACTTTAGCTTTTGTGATAAATGCTTTACCCGCTTGATAAGTAGCTAAAATATCTTTTTGTTCCTCATTAAGTAAATGTATCTGTTTTTTACCATGTTGTATTTTTTGTTTTGCTATTGATATATCTTCTTCTAAAACTGTATTGCCATCTCTTTTTATCATATTAAGCAATGATTCATTTACTAAAGTTGCCAATGCTGCACTACTAAAACCACTTGTATCTGATGAGAGTTTTTCTATATTAAAGTTATATTTTTTATTTTTTAAATAAAGATTGAGTATTTTTAATCTATCCTCTTTTGAAGGAAGTGTTAAAAATACTCTTCTATCAAATCTTCCAGCTCGTAAAAGAGCTTCATCTAAAACTTCAATTTTATTTGTTGCTGCTATTACCATAACACCACTATTTGACTCAAATCCATCCATTTGAGTTAAAAGTTCATTTAAAGTAGCTTCTCTCTCATCATTACTTCCCATTCCTCTACTTTTCCCAACAGCATCAATCTCATCTATAAATATTATAGAAGGTGCTTTTGCTTTTGCTGCAATAAAAAGTTCACGAACTCTTTTTGCTCCCATACCAACATAGATATGAACAAAACTAGCTGCACTATGGTAAAAAAATGGAACATCAGCTTCACCAGCAACCGCTTTTGCAATGAGTGTTTTCCCAACACCTGGAGGTCCTACAAGTAAAACACCTTTTGGTAAAGAGATATTATGTTTTTGATATTTTTTTGGATGATTTAAAAAGTCAACTACCTCTTCAAGCTCCTCTTTAATACTCTCTATCCCTGCTACATCTTTAAAAGTGATATTTGAACTTATTGGTGTTATTCCAGAGGTTACTTCCTCTTTTTGTTTCACTTTACTCTTTTCATTTGTAGGTGTTTCCTCTTGTGCTTTTTCCAATTCACTCGAAAATCTACTTGTCCCTAATTTTTTACGAATTTTATCTTTATATTTTTGTAATGCAAATGTTAAAATTAAAAGTATAAATAAAAAGCCAACCCCTACATAATAACTTGACCCATGTATCACATTATCTGCTTTTGTAAGTGTATATAAAAATAATACTATTAATACAATAGCCGAAATACTCATCATCTTTAAATTTTTATCTACATTTGATTGAGTTTCTTTCTCATTTTTTTTATTAAAATTTGGAAACATTATAATTCTCCTTTACCTCGAACTGCTCACACACTATCCAATCTCCAACAATATCACTACTTGATGATACTTCTATAGGATTAAAAAATTGATCATAACCAGTGTATATATCACCTTTAGAAGATTCTATAAGTATATCTAAACTTTTTTGCTGTTTTCTAAACTCAAAGTTTTTTTGTTTTACTATATCATCTAATTGTTTTAGACGCTGTTTTGCAATCGCTCCATTTACTTGTGGTTTCATAGTAGCACTTGGTGTTCCATCCCTTTTACTATAAGTAAAACTATGACAATGAGTTAGTGGAAATTTTTGAAGATTTTTCATAGCATCTTTCCAAACCTCTTCACTCTCACCAGGATGCCCAACTATAAAATCTGTCCCCAAAGCATAACCTTTTGAAGATAAGAACTCAAAAAGTTCCAAATCTTTATCAACTTGATTTCTTCTATTCATAATTTTTAACATCTCTTTATTTGTATGTTGTAGTGCAATATGGAGATGTTTTCCCATCCAAGGCTCGCAGAGTATCTCTTTAAACTGCTCTGTAATTTGTATAGGTTCAACACTTCCAAGACGAATTCGTCTTACCCCTCTGATTTGAGATATTTTTTTAAGTAGTATTGCTAATCCATCTCTTCCCTCAATCCCTTTTCCATATGAGCCAAGATTTGTTCCAGTAAGTATAAACTCACCAAAACCATTTGAAGCTAAAGTGGTGATTTGTTCTAATATTTTAGCCTCATCATAACTTCTAGAATCACCTCGAACAAATGGGATAATACAATAACTACATCGAAAGTTACACCCCTCTTGAATTTTTACAAATGCTCTACTTTTCCCAACCATTTTTTCAATAATTGTTTCATCTATATGTTCTAAATCACCTACTTGAAAAAATCGTGTATCATCTTTAAGAAGTGTATTGATTTTCTCTTTTTCACTATGTCCAAAGAGTGCATCTATTTTATTTTCATTAAAGAGGTTTTCACCCTTTGTCCATACTCCACATCCAGTAAATATCACTCGTGGTTTTTTAGGAAGTTTTTGTAAAGAATTTATATAGTTTCTAGCTGTACTATCTGCACTATTTGTCACTGTACATGAGTTGATAACAACCATATCTGCTTCTTTTTCATCTTGAGTGGTTTGGAAATCTTTTAGATTACTCATCATTATTTGAGTATCAAAAATATTTGTACGACACCCAAAGGTTTTAAAAAAAACTTTTTTCATATTTTAGTTTGAAATGGGACCATCAAATAGTCCATTCGCACTTCCACCAGGGAGTAAGTTTTCTGCTTCAACTTGTGCATTCGCAGATACTCGTAATGTTTGTGTAGGGTAAGCTATATGTATATCATCTGCTGCTTTAAAAGCTTCAAGTATCTCCATACTAATAGTACTTCTTAAAGCTAAAGTAGCATAAGAATTTGTATGGTACCAAGAAGATATCACTATCCCATAAGGCTCAATAAATGAAAATACCCGAGGCTCTGGATTTGCACTTCGTAACACATATTTTCTTCTCATTTTTTGCAATCTTTTTTTAGTCAGATCAGTATATCCTTTTGAGTGTGTTGATACAATTGATTTTGCTAACTCTATTGCTCTTTGATGATTAGATTCAAATGTTATATATAAATCTATCCCATCCCAAACTGTTCGTAACTCATCAAAAGTATAATTTGCAATCATATCTGTAAAGATATAATTATTAGGGATAAAAAACACCCTTCCAGTTCTTCTATTTTTCATATATGAAGTAAGTGTGATATCTTCTCTTACAGCAATTTTAAAAATAGATATATCAAGTACATCTCCCACAACTTCTGTTCCATCTCGTGTAACTTTAATTCTATCTCCAACAGAGATAGCCCCACTTGTCATAATAGCCATCCATCCAAATATAGACATAAACCAATCTTTTAAAGCAATAGCAATACCAGCAGATGCAAAACCCAGAATCGTAACTAGATAAGATACATTATCAATATATGAAAATAGTAATATAAATATCACTAACACAATAAAAATAAAATTGATAAGTTTGTTGGTTGTATAATGTTTGTCATCATCATCGACATATTTTTTAAAAGCTCTTTTTACCCCAAAAGCTATTCCAAACAGAACGATAATAATAGAAAGTAATTTAACCGTATGCCAAATTTCATCTGTAATAGAGTTTCTTACCTCTTGTCTTGTTTGTAAAACTTTTTTTGTGTACACTTCACTAGTAGTTGAAACAATGTCAACTACCATTGTAAAATCTTTCACTTCTGATATTGTTTTTTCCAATAACTCTTGTGTTTTTTCATCTTTGCTTAAATCATACATACTTTTTAAAATTGTGGTCTTTGATTCAAGCTTTACAAGAACTTTTTGTAACTCTTTTTTAATACTATTATAACTATCCAAACTTTCGTCTAATTGCTGAATATAAGTCATAGCTTCGATAATAGCAACTGGATTTGTTACGGATGGTATTTTTTCTATAGTTGGAGGTGTTATTTGTTTACCAATTGGGGAATCTTTATATTCACTTATTAATTCTAACTCATTTTCTTTAATTTTGATTTTGTTATAAAGCTGATAAGAAAGTTCTTTATATTTTTCACCTTTCCAATTAGCATATTTTTTAGCATCTACTTTAATTTTTGCTAACTCTTTTTCAAGTTTTCGATATGTTAAATAGTTATTGTATCTTGTTATCCAAATATTTGTAGATAATTCTTCATTCATATCAATAAGCTCTTTTTGTAAAGTAATTATTTTTTGAGCATCTACCTCTTTTTTATCTACAACTACTTGTGTATCTTCAGCTATAATAGATGAAACTAATACAACAAATACAACTAAAATTTTAAATATATTTTTCAACTAAAATCCTTTAAAACATCTATCACATCATTTTTTGAAACTTCATCTGTAATCTTACAATCACCAATACCTACAGCTAGTATAAATTTAATCTTATCGTCTAATGATTTTTTATCTAAGAAAAAATGTTCATAAAAATCTTCCACATCTTTTATTTTGTATGTTGTAGGAATTTCATATCTTTCTAAAATAGATCTTACTCTTGTTGCATCATCTAAACTCATTAGTCCTAATTTAACTGAAACATCATTTGCCATCATCATCCCAATACCTACAGCTTCACCGTGTAAGTATGTATCATAATTTGTCTCATTTTCAACCACATGACCAAAAGTATGCCCGTAGTTTAATGCAGCTCTTAAACCTTTCTCTTTTTCATCTTGAGATACAACCCAAGCTTTTGTTTCTACAGATTTTTGGATTGCTACTTTTATATTTTCAGGGTCATATAAATCATGTTGTTCTAACCAATGGAAAAAATCTTTATTGAAACACACTGCCATTTTTACAATCTCTGCAACCCCTGCACCAAACTCTCTTTTTGGTAAAGTTGTTAAAAAATGTGGGTCTATGTGTACAGCAATTGGTTGATGAAATGCCCCTACTAGATTTTTACCAAACTTATTATTAATCCCAGTTTTCCCACCAACACTTGCATCTACTTGACTTAAAAGGGTTGTTGGTATTTGAATAAAGTCTATACCTCTTTGATAAATACTTGCAGCAAATCCTGTCATATCACCTATTACACCACCACCAAAAGCTATTAATACTGAACTACGATTAAGCTTTTGAGTAAAACAATGTTCTAAAATATCTTCTATTGTTTTTAAAGTTTTGTATTGTTCCCCATCTGGAATAGTAACTACACTTAAATCTTTTGCTTTAATTTTTGAGAGCAAATAATCTAAATGTAACTTTGAGATAGTTGGATTTGTTACAACTACTACTTTTTTATCTATATCTATTTGTTGTAAGTTATCTATGGTTATATCGTATGAGGTATCTGGTAAAGTGATATTTACAATCATTTCATTCCTATTTTAGTTAAAATTATATTGTTTGATTTTATCTAAAATATGCTGAAAATAAATTGCTAATGAAAAAGTGAGTTCAATAAATTTTGAATATCTTTTGTCAATCTTTTTACTTTTCCATTATCCACTAGTACTAACAAAACAGTTGAACTAAATAAAAGCTCTTCATCTCTATAAATTTCATGAAACAATTCAAAAGAGGAACCTTTCATTTGTGTAACCTTTGTTGTCACTTCCACCACATCACCAAACTTCGCACTAGATATAAAATCACAACTCATTTTACGAACCACAAAATGTGCACCATCAACTATAGGCAACATATCTTTTCTAAAAAAATATTCACTCCTAGCCCTCTCACAAAAGTTCAAATAGTTTGAATGATAAACTATTCCACCTGCATCTGTATCTTCGTAATATACTCGTATCTGCATGCCCTAATCCCTTTGTTTATAATGTTTCTAAGGCTTTCTAAAATATAACGGTCACAAAAACGGTACCAAAACTTTTGAAAACTGAAAGCACTTAATTTAAAAATATATTCAAAATTGTACTAAAACAAAGCATAGTTACTAATAATATATTAGCTCTGTGTATATTCTGTCACTAAAAACCAACTCTTAACAAATATATATGATATTAAAAAAAAGACTTAATGAAAGAACTATTAGATTAAACTTACAATAAAATAATACTAGTATTTTTTTATATAAAAGATAGGTTTATCATTATTTTCAATTAAGTTATCTTGGATAATATAAGTTATTATAATACTACATAAATTATTTTTAGGAAAAAACTTTGAATCGAATTCTAAATACTTGTCTTTTTTTCTTTTTTATGATCGGTTCTAGCTTTTCATTATTAGCATCAGATAAACCTATACGTATTTGTAATGATAGCGGAGAATGGGCACCTTATTTTTATTATGAACGTAATAGTGATGGTACAAAATCTGATAAAATAGTTGGGGCAACTGTTGATTCATTAGATGCTATATTTAAAATCGTAGGTTTACCATATACTTTTGAGCTTTTACCTTGGAAAAGATGTCTTGCACATGTAGAAAGATTTGATAAAACTGACACTTATGAAATGTTTTCAGAAGCAGGTATTAATTCAAAACGAGAAAAACTTTTTTTACATACTGATCAAGCAGTTTATAAAAGAACCAATGTTTTTTATTATAATAAAGAGAAGTTTCCAGATGGAATTCAAATAAAAACTGTAAAAGATATGGAAAAATATAAAATCTGTGTTGGAGCAGGGCTTAGTTTTGAACGCTATGTAAAAGCAGGTTTAGATCCAAAGCTAGTTGATACAAGTCATAAAACTGACTATATTGACGTGATTAGAAAAATATCTTTAGGGTATTGTGATATTATGCCTGCAAATCTCGCTGTTATAGAAGGTGGTGAAAAAGTAGGACAATTTGAGATACCTTCAAATATCTCTTATATAAAAGATATAACATTAGATAAGCCATTTTACTATTATTATTGGATAACTAAAACCAGTCCAAGAGCAGAGGAACTTAAAACTAAAATTGATAATGCTATTGTACAACTAAAAAAAAGTGGTGAATGGGAAAAAATATATTTACCTTATCTTTCTAATGGGAGTGGACTTTAAAAATGATTTTATTTAGATCTTTAATTTTTATTATATTACTGTTAAGTACACTTCAATCTTCTCAAGAAAACAATACTCAATATAAAGGTATCGCCAATCAATTAAGCTTAACTTTTAGTGATTTAGTTTGGAAGTATGAATCAGAACTTATTGAACAAAATTTAAAAAGTAGTATAGTCAATCATCAGCTTAATGCAATTGTTTTATATGATAAAGGATTAAAAGAGTACCGAGCTGCTTGGAATGATAATAATTCAATACATTATAAAAAGAGTGATAAACCTATCAAAATAGTAAAAGAGGAGTCTTTTGAAAAGATCACTAAAAAGATGAAAAAAGATCAGCAAGAACTAGGTGAGCTAGTTCTTTATTATCAAAAAAATAAAGATATAAAAATCAATCTTACACAGAAAGAGAAAGCTTATCTTGAAAAACATCCAATTTTAACAGTATCTAACGAACAAAAATGGGCACCATTTAACTTTAATGAAAATGGAAAAGCCAAAGGTTTTTCTATAGATTATTTTGAACTTATTGCAAAAAAGGTTGGCTTTCAAATAAATTATATCAATGGTCCGACTTGGAAAGAGTTTACTGATATGATAAAAGAGAAAAAACTTGATGTATTGCTGAATGTTGCATATAATGAAGAACGAACAAAATGGCTAGAGTTTACAGACAATAAATATTTTCAGGTTCATTATGGCTTAGCAGTTAACTCTACCAATTCAAAAATTCATGAGTTTAATGACATATTGAATAAAACTGTTGCTATAGAAAAGGGCTTTTGGTTACATAAATGGTTAGAAAAAAACCATCCTAATGTTAATATAAAAACATATCCCAATACCCTTGAAGCTTTACGAGCTATATCTCTTAATGAAGCAGATGTATATGTTGGAAACATTTCAGTTGCCGGTTATTTAATTAAGAATAATTGGTTAACTAATGTCAAAGTTAAACCTCTTGGAAAAACCAAACTGAAAAAAACAAATGATCTTTATATTGGGATTCCAAAAGACCATTTGATCCTAAAAAATATTATTGATAAAGCTATGAGCAGCCTAAGTAATGAAGAGATTAATCAATTACATTCTAAATGGTTTAGCAAATCTGAAAATACAGATACTACAATTTCCCTTAATGAAGAAGAAAGCAGATGGATTCAAAAACACTCTGTCATTAAAATTAGTAATGAAATGGATTATCCACCGTTTGATTTTGTAATTGGGAATGAACCAAAAGGTTATAGTATTGATTTTATAAAACTGATTGCAGAACGTATTGGAATTAAATTAGAGTTCGTTAATGGTTACACTTGGGATGAGTTGTGGAAAATGTTTGAGAGGAAAGAGCTTGATATAATTCATCCGGCATATAAAAATTCTTATAGAGAAAAGTTTGGAATATTTAGTAAGCAGATCTTTACAGGACGCACGGTTTTTATTACAAAGAGCGATGAACCGGAAATAAAAAGTCTAAAAGACTTAAAAGATAAAATTATTGCAATGCCAAAAGGATGGGCAACAACAAAATATTTCAATGAAAATCACCCAGAAATTAAGACGATTGTTTTTGATAATGTTGCTGAATGTTTTCAAGCAGTAAGCGATGAAAAGGCATATGCCACTATGGAAATGGATGCAGTAGCAAGTTATATTTTAAAAACTGAACTTAGAACTGATCTAAAAACGAATGGATGGTTTAAAGAGTTTGATAATAAAAATCCTAATAACTTTTACTATATAGTAAGAAATGATTGGAATATATTATCTAATCTTCTTGCAAAAGCTCAAAATTCTATAACAGTGGCTGAGTTGGAAGAATTACAAAATAAGTGGTTTGGAACTTTAAATAAAAACGACATATCTACACTAAAGTTAACTAATGAAGAGAGAGAATATTTAAAAAATAAAGATTCTCTTAAAATCTGTGTTGATCCAGACTGGTTGCCCTTTGAAAGAATTGATGAA
This sequence comes from Arcobacteraceae bacterium, assembly GCA_965140475.1. GTDB lineage: Bacteria > Campylobacterota > Campylobacteria > Campylobacterales > Arcobacteraceae > JAIOSF01. Next base: position 140,557 of record OZ223242.1, on the reverse strand, counting down.
GAGGGTAAATATAGAGGGATAGGCTCAGATGTAATGAAAATAATATCTAATAAAATTAATAAACCAATAAACTTGATACAAACAATATCTTGGCCAGAAACAGTAGAAAAGTTCCTAGATAAAAAATGTGAAATTCTTCCCGTAGCTTCTAGTACTCCAAATCGACTAAAAATTATGAACTTTACTAAGCCTTATATAAAAAAATCTTTAGTAGTTGCAACAAAAGAGGATCAGTTTTTTATTCAAGATAGTAGTGAGCTTATAGGTAAGAAAATTGCTTTAGTTGAGGACTATGCATTTATAGAACTTTTAAAACACAAACATCCTACTATAGATATTGTACCTGTGAAAAATATAAAAGAGGGATTAAAAAAAGTACAAAATAAAGAGATATTTGGATTTGTTGATGCGCTACCTTCTATTGCTTATATTATCCAAAAAGAAGCAATGGTAGATTTAAAAATTGCTGGTAGATTAGAATTTGATGTGGAACTTGGTATTGCTTCACAAAATGATGAGCCTCTATTAAACACGATTATGCAAAAAGCACTAGATGATATACCAAATGAACAGATAGATTCAATTATAGGTAAATGGATATCTATTAAAGTAGCACAATCATTTGATTATAGAATGCTTATTTATACTACTATAGTATTTTTAATTATAGTGGTACTTCTTATGTATAGACAGTACTATATTAATAAAATGAATAAAAAACTAGAAAAAATATCTATAACAGACGCACTTACAAATATATATAATAGAAGACATTTTAATGAAGTATTTCCAAAAGTTATAAACTCTGCAAAAAGAGATAATGACTTGGTTTCATTTTTGATTATGGATATAGATCATTTTAAACAATATAATGATACTTATGGTCATCAAATGGGAGATGAAGTACTGACAAAAGTTGCAAAAGTTATAAAAGATTCACTACATAGGGCTAATGATTATTGTTTTAGATTAGGTGGAGAAGAGTTTGGAGTTATATATAAAGCCGACTCTAAAGAAAAAGCTTTTGAGTTTGCAAATACAATAAGAGAAAACATAGAAAACTTGCATATTGAACACAGAGGAAATAGTGCAAGTAAATATGTGACAGCTTCTTTTGGTCTTATATGTAAAAATGCTAGTGAGATAAAAAATGAAGATGAAGTTTATAAGGAAGGCGATGGTCTCCTTTATGAAGCCAAAGAAAGTGGTAGAAATAGAGTTTGCTTTGAGGATTGAAACCTGTCTCAAAAACTGTTCCACAATTTTCCTTAATCTCCTAACTTTCAGGAAATTCTCAAATCAAGAAGCCTTTGTTTACCTATATTTTACAATAAAGAGAATAGATTGGTTATCGTAATATACTCGTATCTGCATGCCCTAATCCTTACTAAAACTAAACAATCTTTATAATAAAACTGGGATTTTGAGTTTCTTTATCATAATTACCACGATATAATCCATTTGGACATATTAAAGAAAAATCATATGCTTGGTCATTTTTATTATATCCACCATAGTTTTGTTTTATACTATGTGCTTCTGAGTTTATAATATGATTGTATAGCTTAACTGCGTCTAAATTAATTAAAGATTCTTGTACTTGAAGATGATTCACTAAATTCCTTTTTTATGATTATTGTATAAGTGATATGTGTATAAACGATATTATATGTTAGTCTTAATTAATAAAAGCTTGGAATGACCACAAAAGAGAGACACTTTTTTATTAGATATTAAATTTTCTTTCCTCTTCTCACATGATAGTTAGTCTGATAAATTGTAGTTGAGATAGACTTTTATCTTACAGAAGTTTTTACCTATAAAATAGATAATTTGCTATAAGAAATTTAAAGGTATAATACACTATTAAACTTATATATTTCAAGGTGTTTTTGTGTCTATTTTTGCTATACAATCTTTAGTTGGTGGATTCCTAGATGAGGATTTAAATCATTTCAATAAAATTTTCGATGATTGGTGTGTTCAATTTGAGAGTTATGATGATGCTATGATTATATTACAAACTCTTGAAAATCAAAAATCTATGGTTGTTGTTGAAATAACACCATTGAGTTATCCAAAATATTTTTTTCCATCTTTACAAGGTACTGTTTATTTAACACGACAGATTAAAGATAAAATTATATGTTCCGTAGAACCATTTATGGGAGCTAGCTTTAAAATTGCTATTTGTGATCTTAAAACGAAAAAAGTAAGATTTACAAAAACAAACTATAAAAATATCTCTAGTGTTGAAGCTGCTTTTAGTAATTTTAGTGAATAAGTAACTCTCGTTTAAAGTGTAGTTATTTTTATTAAGGATACAATAATTTGTGTATGTTAGTATTTACTAGTACATACAAGGAGTTACTATGAATACAATAATAATTAACGGACTAGAAGTACAAACTTACGGTAAAGGCACTAACCAATCTATAATTTTCATCCATGGATTTCCTTTTGACCATACACTTTGGGATAATGTCATAGATCAACTCAAAGATACATATTACTGTATCTCCTATGATATTAGGGGCTTTGGTAATTCCCAGTGTAATACAGGACAATACACAATGGAAAGCTATGTAGAAGATTTAGAAAATATAATCTTAAAGTTACAGTTAGACAAACCAATCCTTTGTGGTTTTTCTATGGGTGGCTATATCACACTTAGGGCAAATGAAAAACAACCAACAAACTATAAAGCACTGATATTTGCTAACACAGCTACAAATAGCGATAATGATGAGGCAAAATTAAAACGCTCTGGTGCTATTTCTAGTATTGATAAAGATGGTGTTGAACCTTTTTTAGAGAAGTTTTTTAGTGTAGCTTTTAGTGAAAAGTATACTAAAAAAGAGCCAGTAAGAGTAGAAGAGCTTAAAGATAAAATTATGCACTTTAATCCTGTGGGAATAAAAGGTGGGCTTTTAGCTATGGTTAGTAGAACTGATACCACTCAAAGCTTACAAAAAATAGATATCCCTGTGTTGTTGATAAGTGGTGAAAACGACAAAGTTATATCGCCTGATATTATGGAGCAAATGGCAAACGATATAAAAAATAGTACACTGGTATCTTTAAGTGATAGTGGACATGTAAGTATGCTTGAAAAGCCAGATCAATTTAATAATACCCTTAAAGTATTTCTAGAAACTATTTAGTAAACTATTGCACTCTATTTTGAGTTTTCTCTTTTGAAACTTGAGATAATGTGTATGATGACATTTTCTTGTTAATTTTATCAGCTAACTGATGCACTGACATAGCATAATAGGCACTTTGGTTATATCTTGTAATCACATAAAAATTTTTAGCTGCATACCATAACTCATCGTAAGACTTTTTACTAAGTTTGATGAGTCTTACTTTATCATTATATTCCCATTTTCCATGTTTTGGTCTAATACCTTTTAACTCTTTTCTGTGATATTTTGTGTTGTAACCTGTTTTAAATTGTGTAAATCTTTTCCCAGTATAGGATACTCTTGTAGCAACCTCTTCATCTTTTTTCCAACCATTTTCTTTTAAATAATTTGCAACACTTGCAATTGCATCAAGAGGATGTTGAAGACTTACTTTACCATCTTGGTTAAAATCAATTCCAAAGTGTTCGTAACTACTTGGCATAAACTGCCCTAATCCAATAGCACCTGCATAAGAACCTTTTACTTTTTTTGGATCAATATTATGTTTTTTTGAAAGTCTAATAAAATTTTTCAACTCTTTGGTAAAAAATTTATTTCTTCTATTTTCCTCAAAAGCAAGTGTGGTTAAAGTATCAAATACAGGAAATTTACCCACATTTTTACCGTATACACTTTCTATACCAATAATTGCTGCTATATATTCAGCTGGGATTCCATATTCTTTTTCAACTTCCTCAAAAGCTGAACGATATTTATTTATAAAAGATATACCTTGATTTATCCTTTTAGGTGTTACTTTATATTTAACATAACGATCCCATGCGCCATGTGTTGGATAACTTACTTTTTTTGTTTTTTTCTTTATTGTTTTATTTTTTTTTGCATATATTCGTAAAGGTGTTTTTTGAATCTTTACATCAGAAAATAATTTTTCTAAATAGTTTTTTTCGTAGTTATACTCTTTTACCATCATATTTATAAATTCAACTGTTTTTTCATTTTTACTATAATCTTTAGCATTTAATGAAAAAGAAAAAACTACTATTAATAAAATTAAATATCTCAAACTACTACTCCACTTCTATTCTAACTAATAAGAATAAATTGTATCAGTATTTTTTAAAGATCCCCTAAATTTTGTTATCTACTTATATAAACAATTTAATATAATTTAGTATAATATCTCTACAGTCACAAATAATTAAAATATGGAGTTTGAAAATTTGAAAACAAAAACTACTATAAAAATACTCATTGTTCTATTTTTATACTCTTTTTTCACTATAGGTTGCAGTGAGAAAAAGGAGGTAACTGATAAAAAACAAAAGGAACATAGTTATTTTTATCCAGCAACTACTTCTAATATGGAGCAACAAACTACTAAAACAGTATATGTACCAGTTTATTCCCATGTATATACCTCTGAAGAGAAATATGAGAGAATGGGTATTACACTGAGTATAAGAAATACCGATAGTAATGAAAATATGTTAGTTAAAAATATACTTTACTATAACACAGAGGGTGATTTAATTGAAACTTTTATTGACAAACCACACTATTTAAAACCTATGGCTTCAATAGATTTTATTGTAGACCTTCGTGATATGAGAGGTGGTTCTGGAGCCAATTTTATCATCAAGTGGGAAGGTTCTCAAACACTTTTATCTCCTGTAATTCAAGCAGTTATGGTAAATAATACAGGGAACAGAGCCTTCTCATTTATTACAGAAGGATACACTATAAAAAAAGGTACTAAACAATGAAAAAAACTATTTTTATATTCATGATTTTAACCCAAGTTATTTTTGCTGATAGTTTAAAAGTGATTGATAAATTCTCTGATATTCCTAAAAATAAAAATATTGTTTTAATATTTTCAATGGAGTTTTGCCCTTATTGTGTAAGGCAGGAGAAAAGTATTATAAAAAAAGTACAACCAAAATTTCAAGAGGTTGAATTCCTTAAAGTTATGAGAGGTACAAAAGTTTTTAAAGAACTTATCCAAACAGGAAACTTTGGAGAGGTTGAGTATTTCCCTACAACATATATTTTAAAAATAAACAAAGAAAATAAAATAGATGTAAAATACCCTTTCGCAGGATTTCAACGCTCTTCAAGTATTATTGATATCTTAAGTAATAAAGAGATGATGGAAGATTAATTTTAGGTTTACAAATAAAGTATACAATATCCAAATAATGGTGGTAACAACAATATGAAAAACGAACAACAAAATATTTCAATACTTATCGACTGTGATAATGTAAGTCATAAATATGCAGAAGATATTTTTAATGATATTGCAAAATATGGTACAGTAAATATAAGACGAGCCTATGGGAACTGGAAAGATAAAAAACTCATAGGTTGGGAAAAATTACTACAACAACACAATATTCAACCAATTCAACAATTTGCCTACACACAAGGAAAAAATGCTACAGATATAGCTATGATTATAGATATTATGGATCTATTGTATACAAAAGAGTTAAGTGGTGTAGCACTTGTTACAAGTGATAGCGATTTTACCCCAATTGTTACAAGGATATTAGCAAATGGGTTAACTGTATATGGATATGGTGAAGAAAAAACTCCAATGGCCTTTACAAATGCCTGTTCTCAATTTATCTATGTTGAAAAGTTATCATCAAAAGTTACACCTGAGAAATTAGAAGAGAATGAGACTTTAGCAACTGAAGATTATAGTTCAGCTAGTGGATATATAGGAAAAAACTATGACATTAAAAGAGATACAAAACTCAAAAAATTTATCCTTAATGCAGTACACCAAACCACTGATGACAATGATTGGAGTGATGTCAAAAACATTGGACTCTATATCAAACAAAATTCTTCATTTTCCCCTATTAACCATGGTTTTAATAAATTGGGTGATTTGATAAAAGCTTTAGAACTCTTTGATGTTGCGTATACAAACAATAGACTAACAATGCTTATTAGAGAAAAAGTTGGAAAAACTCCTGAAATAGGAAATTTAAAAGATTTTGAGTTTTAAAACTCTATTTCATTTTCATTTCATTTTCGTTTATTACAATTAGGTACGAAATTTAACAATACATATACAAAGAGTTGTTTCCTTTTCAACTCTCTCTACAATAAAAATTTTTCAACGCCTTTTTTGTCAATGATGAGATAGGTGTTGAATCGATTTTATCTAAATCAATCCAAATAACTTCATCACTTAAATTATCTATTTTATAAAGCTTTACACTTAATCGGTATTTTGTATAACTATGTTTAAACTGTCCAATAAAATTTTCCTCTATAGGATCAACAGTAGGTAACTCTAACATCCCTTTATACATTTTTCCTGTTGTTTTAACAAGAGCTATCTTATCTTCTTTTCCATAAATGCCGTAAAATAATTCTAATGACTCATACTCTTTTCTCTTTTTTTGTGTGTGCAGTTCTGGATTTTCTTTCCCTAAACAACTTATAGATAAAGGACAATTCTCACATAAAGGATTTGTAGGAGTACAAACTATTGAACCTAAATCCATAAGGGCAAGGTTGTGTTTTGTTGGTTCTTCTTTATTCAAAAACTTATCAGCACTTTGCCAAACTTGTGTATCTAAAACATCTAACAAACCAAAGTATCGTTTTAATACACGAGCAATATTTGTATCTACTACAGATACCTCTTGATGATACCCAAAACTACAAATTGCACTTGCGGTATATTTTCCAATCCCAGGAAGCTTCTGAAGTTCAACCATACTATTTGGTAATTTATTTTGGCAAACTTGAGCAGTTTTGTGAAGATTTCTAGCCCTAGAATAATATCCAAGTCCACTCCAAGAAGACAAAACTTCATCCAAAGGTGCATTTGAAAGTTTTTTTAGAGTTGGAAACTTTTCTAAAAACTTTGGATAATACTCGCTTTCCACTCTATTAACTTGTGTTTGTTGCAGCATGATTTCACTTAGATAAATATGGTAAATATCCTTTGTATTTCTCCATAATAAATGGTGTCTTCCATTATCTTGATACCATTGTAAAAGATTTTTATGTGGCGATTGAAAATTACTCATTAATAAATTAACAAAAGTCAGCTAATAATCCAGCTTTGATTGAGTTGTAAACCTCTTCACCTTGATATTTTTTGACAATATAAAGTCCTAAACATATAGCAGTCCCTGGACCTCTTGAAGTTATAATATTACCATCTTCTACAACTTTACTATTACTATCATAACCTTCTAGTCTAATTTTTTCTTCTACTGATGGATAACATGTGAATTTTTGAGATAATACACCTGCACTATTTAAAGCATATGGTGCAGCACAAATAGCAGAGATATCTTTATTTTTATTGTTCATATCTTTTAATAAGTTTTGAACTTTCTCATCTGTAGCTAAGATATCTGTACCACCCCAACCACCAGGAAGTAATATCATATCAATATCATCACTATTAATCCCCTCAAGGAATCTATCAGCAACTATTACGATACCATTGGCACCTTGTACTTCAAGTTTTTTACCTACAGAAGCTACTATCACTTTTATTGAAGTTCTTCGTAAAACATCAATTAAACTTACAGCTTCAATCTCTTCAAATCCTATAGCTATTGGTATTAAAATTGTTTTCATCATATTCTCCTAATTTTCATATTATATTATTATATTAAGAGTCCACTTCCAATTACATTATAAGAGATATTTGGTATATTATCTTCAATTTTAACTCCACCTATTGCACCAACTGGATGTTTTGATATTTTTGCTAGATAAGAGATATTTTCTCCTAACATATTAGATACATCTTTTGTAGAAGTGGCTCGATATGCACCCAATCCAATATAATCTAAATCTAACTTATTTGCTTCTAGTATCTCTAATTCATTATGAGTTGAAAGTCCAAAAATTTTATTTGGATATTTTTTTCGTAAAAGTTTCAAAACTAACTCATCATTTTTTATTTTTAACACTTTATTTTTAAGAGTATCAAAATCTTCTTGTCCTAAATGCAATCCATCTGCAAACTCTAAAAGTTCTAATTTATCGTTGATAATAATAGGGATATTTATAAGTGATTTAAGTAATATAATATTGTGTTTTTGAGTTTCATTAGAATTAATTTTATCTCTATATTGGATATACACTATATTATGTTGAGATATTTTTTGAATATAATCTTGAAAAGATATTTTATGCTTTTGTAGTAACTCAAAGTCACACAAAGCATAAATTTGTTTTTTAGGCAACGGCATCTTTATAGAATAATTTTAAAAGATCATGTAAAGTTTGTTTCATCTCATTTCTTTGAGTTACCATGTCAATACTTCCATGTTCAAGTAAAAATTCTGCTTTTTGGAAACCATCTGGGAGATCTTTTCCAATAGTTTGTTTAATAACCCTTGCACCAGCAAAACCTATTAAAGCACCTGGTTCAGCCATAATAATATCACCAAGAAAAGCAAAAGATGCACTTACTCCACCAAATGTTGGGTCAGTTAAAATTGAGATAAAAGGTAATCCCTCATTATCAAGTTTTCGTAAAGCTGCACTTGTTTTTGCCATCTGCATTAAAGAAAAAGTTGACTCTTGCATTCTAGCTCCACCAGAAGCACTAATGATAATAACACCTTGTCTTTTTTCAATAGCTCTGTTACAAGCTCGAACAATCTTTTCACCTTCAACGCTTCCTAGACTTCCACCTAAAAATGAGAAATCAAATACTACAAGTTGTACAGCAACACCATTAATAGCACACTCACCACTTACAACTGAAGAAGTTTTACCAGTTTTATGTAAAGCTTCTTCTAATCTTTTTTGATAAGATTTACTATCAACAAAACTCAATGGATCAGTAGGGTGTAATTCACTGTCAAACTCTATAAAACTTCCTTCATCAGCAAGAAGATCTATCCTCTTTTTAGCCCCTATTCTCATATGAAAATTACATTTAGGACATACATGATTTAAATTTTCAACCTCTTTAAAAAACATTAGAGCTTCACAAGAAGGACATTTTACCCAATGACTTTGATTCTCTATAAACTTAGGGTCATTTTTTTGCTTCTCTAAAATATCTGTTTTTATTTTTTTGAAAAAACTTTTTAAATTTAAATCCATATAGTTACCTTTTCTATTTTAGTGCGCTATTTTATCTTAATTCTTGAAATTTTTCAAGTTCATCAAGCTTTTCCCAAGGATAATCAGGTTGACCAACTTGCCCACGAGCTGCAACATCAGCATAAAGGAAAGTATCTGCACTTGGATGGTCAAGATTAAACTTTTTTGTAATCCAATTTGGTGTAAGTGAAAAGTTCTCTTCAACAAATGTAGATAAAGCATCATCATTTAGTGATGTATATGTACCGTAAGTATCAACTGCAACTGATGTTGGTTTTGCAACACCAATAGCATAAGAGATTTGTACAACAGCTTTTGTAGCAAGTCCAGCTGCAACAATATGTTTTGCAATATATCTTGCAGCATATAATCCACTTCTATCAACTTTTGTATAATCTTTAGAACTTTGAGCCCCTCCACCTATTGGTGAATATCCACCAAAACTATCAACAATAAGTTTTCTTCCTGTTAATCCACTATCATGTAAACTAGAATGAGATACATATTTTCCTGTTGGATTTATATGGATAATACACTCATCTTTGTTGTATAATTCACTTGGTAATCCTGTCTCATCTATAAGTTTTTGGATTAAAGTTCTTACCGTTTCTATATTCATACTAGATACACAAGGTGCACTTACAACTATTGTATCAATTTTTTGCGGTTGTGATTTCTCAAAGTTTTCTTTACAACCATAATCCATAGTAACTTGAGTCTTAATATCAACTCCAAGCTCATTTGGATTTGCTAAGGCATAATCATATACTTTTTGCATAAGCATTCTTGCATATGTAATAGCACTTGGCATATAATTTTCAGTTTCATGGTCAGCATAACCAAACATGATACCTTGATCTCCAGCACCTGTTTCACCATCTTCTTGATCAACACCTTGGTTGATATCTGGAGATTGTCTGTTTAATAATACTTGTACCTCTACATTTTGAGGTTTTAAACACTCCTCATCTGTAAAAAATTCATTATCATGATACCCTATTTTCTCTAGTGCATCAATTGCAATTTGTTTGTATTCATCTGTTGTTAGAGTTGTTGCACTTGTAACCTCTCCACCTATAACTACATGTTTCCCAGCTACAAATACTTCACTTGCAACTCTTGATTTTGCATCACCAATGATAAGTTTATCAACTATACTATCTGCAATAATATCTGCACATTTATCAGGATGTCCTGGGCTTACCACTTCACTTGTAAATAGGTAATGATTTTTTGCGTGTTGTTTGTTTTCCATTTTTGTTTTCCATTCTTTTGTTTTCCGCAATAACTTTAATAAAAATTATCGTCTGTTTTCCATTCTTTTGTTGTCCATCTTTGTTTTCCATAAAATCTGTTAAGATTTTGAAAAGTAAAAATTTTTAATTAAAGTATGTATTCTACATAATTGTAAAAGTTTTGAATATTAACAAAACAAAACTGTAAAATAGATTAGATGATAAAACTACTCTACAGTTACAGATTTCGCTAAATTTCGTGGCATATCCACATCATTTCCAAGTCGTACACTTATCTCCATTGATAAAAGTTGTAGCACAACTAACATCTCAAAAAATTCTAACATATAATGATCAGTTGGCTTTGTTTTTATAAAATCATCACTGAGTTCAAACTCCAAAGGACTAATCGCACATATAGTACTATCTCTAGCACTGAGCTCCTCTACATTTGATTTGATTTTATCATAGTGACAATGTTGTGGCATAAGTGCGATTGTAAATAGTTCTGGATCAGCTAGGGCTATTGGACCATGTTTCATCTCTCCTGCTGGATATCCTTCTGCGTGAAGATAACTTATCTCTTTAAGTTTTAAAGCACCCTCTAATGCAAGTGGAAAAAACACATCTCGACCTATAAAGAAAAATCCATGACCATGAAGATATCTTTTTGATAATCTTCGACATTTTTCATGGAGTTTATCTTCAACAATAAGTGACTTTGGAACCTCTCTTAAAACTTTTAATTGCTCCTCTAAATCTTCTTTAGAGATAGTTGCATTTGCTTTTGCAAAGTATAATGCCATCATCCATAAAACTACGGTTTGAGTTGAAAATGCTTTTGTACTAGCTACCCCTTTTTCTATCCCTGCACGAGTTAATACTGTTGCATCTGCAACTCTTGTCATAGAGCTATTATCAACATTACATACAGCTATACTTTTAAGTCCTGCTTTTTTTGCCATCTTTAAAGCTTCAAGGGTATCTGCTGTTTCACCACTTTGTGAAATAACAATAAAAAGTGTATCATCTTTTAACAATGGCTCTTTATATCTAAACTCACTTGCTATTTCAACACTACATCTCACTTTTGATATTCTTTCAAAAAGGTAAGAAGCTGTTAAACCAGCATGATAGGAAGTACCACAAGCACAGATTTTAATCTCATTGATACCTTTGCAAATATCTTCTGTTAACTCTTCAAAATAAATTCCATCATCTTTTATCCGTCCAAGCATACTATCCGTAACTACATCATGTTGCTCATATATCTCTTTTTCCATAAAAAATCTAAAACCATCTTTTTGAGCAAATTGTTTACTTGTTGGTAATGTTGTCCATTTTACCTCTTGATTAAATACGATATTTCCATCAACTGCATATCCACTTACCCCATCTTCAAGATATACTACATCAGAAGCTAATCCAATAAGGGGTGCATCAGAAGATGCAAAAAGTATCTCATCTGTATTGTTTCCATGAGCAATAGCTAAAGGGGAACCATGTTTCATAAAAAATATTGTATTTGGTTGTGATTTTGTAATAAGAAGAATTGAATACGCACCTTCAAGTCTAGCAATAGTATCAAGAAATGATTTTTTTGCATCATTTGTTTTGTTGAAATAGTATTCAAAAAGATGTACAATAACCTCTGTATCTGTTTGAGATACAAACTTATGACCTGAGTTTACAAGTTCATCTTTTAGCTCTTTGTAATTTTCAATAATACCATTATGTACCACATAAGAATATTCTCCTAAGTGTGGATGAGCATTTAGTTCTGTTGGTTTACCATGAGTTGCCCATCTTGTGTGTCCAATACCAATAGAAAAGTTTGATGACTCTATATCATAAGATGAAGTTTCTATTTTAGCTTCTAAGTTTGCAATCTTTCCAACTGCTTTAAAAACATCTAGTTTATCATCTTGAAGTATTGCAATACCTGCACTGTCATAGCCTCTATACTCTAACTCTCTTAATCCATCTATTAATATTTTACTTGTATTTTGTTTCCCTATATACCCGACAATTCCACACATAATTGATAATACCTTTTATAAAAATTAGGCTATTATATCCAAAAAATAATTAATAGGTAGAAAATGGACTGGAAAACTATCATAAACCAAGAGCAACAAAAAGAGTATTATAAAGAGTTACAAAGTTTCATAGATACACAATATGAAACAACTAAAATATATCCCAAAAAAGAGAATATTTTTAAAGCATTTGAACTTTGTCCTTATGAGAATCTCAAAGTGGTAATCTTAGGGCAAGACCCCTATCATCAAAAAGATCAAGCACAAGGTTTAGCTTTCTCAACACCAAATCATATCAAAAACCCACCCTCAATGGTAAATATTATAAAAGAGATTATTAATGATATTAGAGATTGTCAATGCCTAGATGGAGATTTAACACCTTGGGCGAAGCAAGGGGTATTGCTCATCAATGCTATTTTAACTGTAGAGGATAGTAAACCAAAATCCCATGAAAAAAAAGGTTGGGAGATTTTTACAGATAATATTATCAAATATATCTCTCAAAATAAAGAAGATATTATCTTTATCCTATGGGGTGCACCTGCAATTAAAAAATCAAACCTTATAGATGAAAAAAAACACCATATTTTAAGCGCACCTCATCCTAGTCCACTCTCAAGTTATAGAGGATTTTTTGGTTGTAAACACTTTAGTCAAACAAATACTCTTTTAAAAAATATAGGAAAAGAGCCTATAATTTGGTAACTTACCCTAGCTTTAGTTGCTGTTGTTGTGTATTTGATTGTTCCATATAGCTTTGAAGGTTTGTACAACCTGTAAATAAGATTGTTGCAATGGCTGAAACTAGTGACAATAGAATAACTTTTTTCATTTTTTATCCTTTCTTAATTTTATAAAATTATAGGATATTGGGATGAATAAAATATGAATTTATTTTTATTTGCTATAATCACATTTTATAAATAAAAAGGCACTTTAAATGAATTATTATTTAGGTTTTGATATTCTATTTTTACTACTTATACTATTTGCCTGTTATTATAGCTACCAAAAAAAAATATATATCAAAATATTTCACTATTTTAAAATATTTTTTATCATCACCGTTGCTGCAAAGCTTTCAAGCTATACAGGAGTTTTATTACAAAAACTTTATATCACAAAAGCAGATACCTATACTACACTAATTCTTATAGCATTTGTTGTAAATCTTTTTCTCATCTATTTTAGTTGGAAATATATTTTTCAATTTACTAGAACATATATCAACAATGAAAAACTAAAAGTAGTATTCGCTAAACTTTTTACAGCTATTGAAGTATTGATTATTTTTACATTTTCACTTTATATTTTAATGCAAGTTTATCTTGCAAAAGTTTATATCTATCCTATTTTTAAAGAGACTTACTCTTATCCAAAAATAGAAAAATTTTACAAAAGTTTTTTAAATGATGATTTTGTCAATATGGTACTAGGTTCTGATACAGGAACCAATCATAAAGAGGTAATATTTAAAAGTTTTAAAAATAGTTTTTAAACTTAAATCTACAAATTCCCTTTAATTATTGCCTTTTTAGCTATCTCTTCCACATTTTTAATATAATTATTTTAAGTTATCTTAAATATAAAACTAACAAATAATTAACAGTTCTTTTTTATAATAGCACCGAACTTTAAAAAAAGGAGGCTTCATGGATATTATAGGACAATTTCCGTTGTTTTATTTTCCAGAATACGGAAGTGCTTGGATGATGGGTATGACGGGTACCATTCACATCTTAGCTTCACATACTTCTGTCGGTGCTGCAATGCTTTTTGCATTTTTAGCTTACAAAGCATATAAAGAGGATAGAAGTGATCTCTACCCATATATGAAAAAATATGGTATGTTTTTACTCATCTTTTCTTATGTTATCGGTTCTATTACAGGCCCTGGTATTTGGTATACGGCAACGGCCGCAAGTCCAAGGGGTATTAGTGCGCTGATACATAACTTTGTATGGGTCTGGGCAACGGAATGGGTATTCTTTGTTTATGAAGTTATAGGGGTTTTTGTCCTTGTGTATTTTATAGATAAAATTGATAAAAAAACCCATCTTAAACTCACATTTTCATTTGCATTAGCATCTGTTGGAACCTTGGCACTTATTATTGGTATCATTAGTTTTATGATGTGGCCAGATACTGAAGCGTATTACGCAACAGGAAGTGCAAGTGATGCATTTTTTGGAACAAATACCTTTCCACATATGTTCTTACGAATTGGATTTATGATTATGCTCTCTGGTGTTATTGGTCTTGTAATCTCTAGTGCTATGAAAAAAGAGAATTTAGAACTTTCACGAGAACTCACTAAAAAAATGGGTTATATCAGTATGCTTGGTGGATTTTTAGTTTTATTTTTCTTTATGTGGTACATGGGAACTCTTCCAGATAATGCACATGCTGTATTTAATGTAACAAAAGATTCGGTTATCCAAAATAGAATTATACTGACTGGTGTATTTTCACTCTATTTCTTAGTAGCCATTGTACGACCTCAGGTTATTAGTACACCATTAGCTGGTGTGATGATTTTTGTAATATTACTTGCTGGTATTTGGCCAGGTGAGAAACTTCGTGAATCGATGAGAAAACCATATGTTGCAGGTCAATATATCTATTCAAATCAAATTATAAGTCGTGATGTTGAAGGGAAAGGGATAAAAAGTGAGTTACCTATAATTGCAGAAAAAGGTTTATTACAAGTAAATCCATTTGTTCCAGAAAACTTAAAAGTTATAACAGAAGAAAATAAACTTGAAGCTGGAAAACTTTTAACAAGAATGTCTTGTTCAAACTGTCATTCATTAGAAAAAACAGGAAAATACAGACCATTGAAAGATAGATTAAAAGGTATGGATAAAGAGGCAATAAAATCTACACTTTACGCTATGGGCGATGGAGCATTTCCATATATGCCTTCATTGAAATTACCAGAAGAAGAATACGATGCAATTGCTGCATATATCGTATCTTTGAAATATTAAGGAGGAATTATGGACGCTTCAGTATTATTAGCACTTAGAGACCCAGCAGGGATACCATTCTATCCAGTTGTATTTCAAGCATTGTATATACTCACTTGGGCTTTACATGCAGCATTTGTTTTACTTGCATTAGGCTCAATGGGACTTTCACTTGTTGGAACATTAAAACAAGATAGTGACCCAACATGGAAACTATTAACACCCCATTTAATCCAAACAGGGAAAATAAGTATCTCTATACTTATTGTTTTGGGTGTTGCACCTTTACTTTTTACACAAGTAATTTATGACCCAAATTGGTATGTAGCAAATACCTTATCTGGTATGTGGGTATTTATATTTATCTATACATTAATTCTTGGTTATATTATGTATTATTGGTACTATTATGCAAATAAAAAAACCGAAGGTGGTGGTAAATTAGTTGGTATCATCTCATTTGCTGTTTTAGTATTTGCCGGAGTTTTAATGCATAACTTTGCAGTAACTTCAATTATGCCAAATGAGTGGATGAATATGTACGCACCAAATGGTGTAGTTGACAATAGTGGTTGGACATTTAATATGGATATTATAAGACTTGCTTTCATGGTAAGTTTAGCTATTCCAGTTGTTGGAATATTTTTGCAAAACTATAGTAGATTTTTAAGCACACGACCAGATTTTAGTGAAGAATTTATAGAATACACAGCATCTCTTGGTACAAAATTAGGTGTTGTTGGGTTAATTATCAGTGCTATTACTTTTGTTTTATGGATGTTACAAATAAACTATTTAATGAATCCATTATCATTAGCAATTGTTGCAGGTGTTGTTGTTTTATTAATAATGGTTTTTCAAAATAAAAATAGTTATATCACAACTGGTGTATTAGTTGTAGTAGCATTATTAATCTCAGCAATGAGAGAGTTGATTAGATTTGATATTATGGCAAAACTTGGGTATAGTATCTATGATTATCCAGTAAATTTAGAGATTCCAACTATCACTATGTTTCTTCTTACTTTCCTAGTTTTAGGGGGAGTTGGTGTTGCGTGGTTATTGACTATGGCATGGAAAGTAGGTAAAAACCAAGGTGTATTTGATGGTAGCAAAGATGTTGCTGTAACTAAACTTGGTAATTATACACTAGCTATTATGGTTCTGTGGATGGTAATATATT
Organism: Arcobacteraceae bacterium; assembly: GCA_965140475.1. Lineage (GTDB taxonomy): Bacteria > Campylobacterota > Campylobacteria > Campylobacterales > Arcobacteraceae > JAIOSF01. The sequence continues at coordinate 123,874 of OZ223242.1, read as the reverse complement.
TTGGATGGGGTATGACAATCTTATTTAATAACATACTTTAAAATATTTATCAAAATAACTAAATGCCAAAGAGTAACTGAACTCTTTGGCTTTCATAGTTTCAATTGAAGGCTTATAATGACTGGCACAAAAATACTTTTTTTAGAAGATGATATACTCTACCAAGAAAGCATCAAAGATCTTTTGGAAGAGGAAGAATTTATAGTTGAAACCTGTATCGATGGAAATGATTTTTTAGATAAAATCTTTGATACTGTTTATGATTTATATATTATTGATCTCAATGTACCTCAAATAGATGGTTTTGAACTTATGAGAATACTCAAAGAGTACCAAGATAACACTATGAAACTAGTGCTAACATCAAGAAACAACACCCTTAGTCAATCATATCACAATGGCTGTGACGAGTATCTCAATAAAACTATAGATGCAGAAGAACTTCTAATTCGTATAAAAACACTTATCAAAAGAGGATATAGTTCCTATGATGAATCTATTCAAATAGCAGAAAATATCAACTATGATTTGTTTCACAAAAAAATATATAAAGATAAACAATGTATAAAACTTGAAATTCGTTCTTTACTCATTTTGGACTATATGATTAAAAAAAGAGGGAAATTTATCTCAAGTGTAGAATTAGAAAAAAACAGTTATCCATGTAGTTGTAACTCAAAGTTAGATATGATACGATACCATATTTGGAATCTCAGAAATATTCTAGGAAAAGATATCATTGAATCAAAAAAAAGTCTTGGATATAGAATAAAGTCATCAATTGCTTAATGACTTTAAGTGTTAGAATAAAAACCTTTAGGAGGAGATTGATCTAACTTTTTGTTGGTAATAAAATCATACCAAACAAATGTTAATCGTTTGTTAGTTTATAAACTCGTTTTCACATATTCACCGTTTACTTTTTCAGGCTTAAATGTATCATATACCCAAGGAACCACAACATTTAACTCTTCAGGAGATAAAAATCCTTTGAGTGATGGCATTCGACCAAATCTTTTTACAACTTGTTCTTCACAATTTGTTTTATCTGCTGTTGGATTATAAAAATAATCTTTCAAAAATGCAATAGACTCCTTTCTTAACTCATCATCTTTAAAAGGACCCTCCACAGCATCAATAGTGATAACAACCCCAGACATAGCAACATCAATTGGAGGTGCCACCATTCGCATTCTCTCCATATTACTCTCTGGTTTTCCAATAGTATGACACATAGCACACTTTTTTGCAAAGATTTGATCAGGTGTTCGTGGCTCTTTTGCCAAAGTGATTGTTGATAATAACGCTACACTTGTAGCCAATGTAAATAGTTTCATAATTTTCTCCTAGTATAAGAGATAATTATAAAGGAATAAGTTTAAAAACAATTGAAGTTTATCACTTTATTTTATATATTGGTACAAATCTTGCATTTATATTGAGATACAATTTAAGGATTTATTATGGAAGAAAATATTTACCAAAAAGCTTACAACTGGGCAACAACACATACTTTTGAACCAATAGAGATAGAATATGCATCAAAACTAGCACTTAAAATGTTAGATAATTCATGTAATATGTCCCATGAAGATAGAAAAGTATTTTTCTATGTTTATGATGCGCTAACAGATAGAAGTGATATAAAGCTTGAAGATGATGTAAATCAGCTCATACAACTCTCCAGAAATAGAGAAACTATATTTTCAAAACCAGAATTTGCACCAATTGTCCATGCTTGTAAAATGGAAGTGATGCCAACAATGGAAAAAAAATATATGAAAAGATATAAAAAAATGGTAAGAAAAAGTCTAGGGATGTTAGAAACTGATGAGGAGTAAAAAGGCTATGAAAGTAACCTTTTATATCTTCAGATACTAGAGCATTTCAAGTTTTTTATCATACTCATGTGTAATCTCATCAAGTTTTAACTGCTTCTCTTCAAGCAGTTCAAACTTCTCTTCAACCTCTTTTTCATGCTTTACTATGAATGAAGAGAGTTCTATTATCTTACTATTATCTCCACTATTTGAAGCTTGTATTAGTTCAGCTTGCTTTTTCTCAATTAAATCTTCGATTTCCATAATACTGTTTTCTAACTTTTCTACCTCTTTTTTCAAAGGAGTTGCAAGTTTATTTTTTTCGGTAATTAAAGCTGCTCTTAGTTTTTTATTCTCTTTTTTATCTATTTTTTTGGGAGCTTTTTTAGGTTTATCATCAAACTCTTCATCTTCCCAACCAATTTTTTCTAAAAACTCATCATAAGTTCCATTGAAATAATCAGCACCATCTTTTGAAAATACTATCAATCTATCACAAACTTGTCGTAAAAGCTCTTCACTATGGGTTACAACAATACAAGAGCCTTTAAAGTTTTTAATAGCTCTTGTTAAAGAATCAATTGATTGCATGTCAAGATGATTTGTAGGCTCATCAAGAAACAACAAATTCACATCTTTTGCCAAAATTTGCCCAAGCATTACCCGACTTTTTTCTCCACCTGAAAGTAAAGAAATTTTCTTTTTAACATCATCACCGCTAAACATCATAGAACCACAAATACCTCGAACAGTTGATTCCGCTAGTTTAGAATTTGCCACATATATCTCATCCATAATAGTATTGTTTGGATTTAGGTGTGCAATATTTGTTTGTCCAAAGTGTCCAAAAGATGTAGAAAGATGATAATCAACAGTTCCACTTATTTGCTTTAACTCTTTTGCAATAGTATTTAAAAGTGTTGATTTCCCTTTACCATTTTTTCCTATGATTCCAAGAGTCTCCCCTTTTTGAAGAGTAAACGAGATATCTTTAAATAAAATATTATCACTTGTATATCCAAAACTCAAATCTTTTACCTCTAACAATACTTTTGCTGGTGTGTCTTTGTAGTTAAAATTAAACTCTAGTGTTGCTTCATCCACTATAGAATCCATATCATCCATCTTTTCTAGAAGTTTTACTTTTGATTGTGCTTGGGCTGCTGTTGAGGCTCTGGCTTTATTTTTTGCAATAAACTCTTCTAGCTCTTTTCTCTTTTTATCTTGTGCTATTTTTTGTTTTTCATGATGTTCATCATCTGATGCTAGTTGTTCATAAAACTTGTAAGTATTCCCTTTTATAGTAAATAAGTTTTTTCTCACTATCCCCATAGTATGAGTTGAAACAGCATCCATAAAATCTCTATCATGGGTGATTAAGATAACCTCTCCATCAAAGTTTTTTAAAAAGTTTTTTAACCATCTAAGAGAAAGGATATCAAGATAATTTGTTGGCTCATCTAGAAGTAATAAGTTTGGTTCAGTTATAAGCAGTTTTGCAAGATTTATACGAATCTGATAACCACCAGAAAAAGACAATGGGTCTTTTTCTAAATCTTCGTGTGAAAATCCCAAACCAAATAATATCTTCTCAACTTTATAGATACTAAACTTATCATCTTCACTTAAAGCTAAAGCTGTTTCATCCCTCAATGTTGTTTCACTAAACTCTAAATGCTGTTTTAGTGCCCCTATTTTATACCCTTTAGGGATAGAAATCTCCCCCTCATCTGGATGCTCTTCATCAAGTATCAGTTTAAATAAAGTTGATTTACCTGTACCGTTTCTCCCTACAAGTCCTACTCTATCACCAGAGTTTAATCTAAAATTTAAATTTGAAAAAAGTTCTTTCGTTCCGAAATGTTTTGAAATATTTGTTAGTTGTATCATAATTCTCTTTGCTGTAAGTGATTTTAAAAAAGGATTATAGGGTAATCTTTGTTATAAGTTCTTTTAGCCTAGTTTTCAAGTAAAGCATCACGAGCCTGAGTGATTTTTATAAACTTCTCATGTGTTCCACCCACATCTGGATGTACTTTTTTCACAACTGAACGATAAGCAGCTTTTATTTGCGACACTTCAAGTACTCCCTCTATAGGTAAAGACAATAATTCTCTATGTTCTTTTTCACTATACTTATATGTAGTTTGTCTAAACTGTTGTCGTTTTTTATTATGGTGTTTAATATCTTCATTCAGCTCTTTTTGGATTCTACATTGTTCTGAAAATGCCACTTCTTGAAAAGCAGTTTTCCCCTCTTTCCAAGTTTGCTGTGTCATCACGATACACGCTTCAAAACTTATCTGTCCACAAGCAACAAGCTCTTCTAAACAAAGTGGACCTACAAATTCATAGGGCTCATCAAGCCAAACCTCAGTAAGCTCTGAATCAGTTTTTACTTCACCAATAGTAACAAAATCACGAATTCCTAGAGTGCCATTCCAAATAATAAAATCCTCTTCTAGGTATGGTGTCATATCCTGCATATAGTTACCCCTTTTTAATACATATGCAAGAAGTGTGCTATATCAATCCTTCGGAGTTGAAGTTCTTCTGTTATCTCATAGAATTTTTTTAGATTTTGCTTGATATCTCCAAGATATTCATATTGGTTATTTATACTATTATATCTACAGAATTAGGTTCTATTGATGAAGTTTCTTCTTCTATTTCTAAAAGGAGTTCAATTAAGCTTTTTGCAGCCTTTTGAGTATCAGGATTTGCAAAACTATCTCCATCTGTATTTGATGCTTTTTTATTTAATTCATCATATAAGTTAAATGGATCATTATCTCTGTTACTTGTATCTAATGGTTGGTTTTCTGCATTAAACTCTTGTTGAAACCCTATAATCATCAATGTTGCAACTTGGTACACATCTACCTGTCCACTTTGATATAATTGATCTGCTAGTTGATAGGTCTCATGAGGAGTAATGTTTTTAAAATCATATTCTTGTTTTGTTGCTACATTACCATCTACTTCTTGATTTGTTTCTTTAGTTTTAGTAGTTTCATTCTTAAGACTCTGTTCTTGTTTATAATATGATGAGATAGAATTTGTATTGATCGTATTCATAAAAACCTCCATATATATTCTTCATCATTATAACATAATCCAGCGTTCTCTACTGCAACTTACCTCACAAATTCAATAAGCTAGTATTTTATACTATTTTTAATCTCAAATAATCTAATGCTCTTCCTGTCAACTCATCAGTATAAGAATTTATCTTAAAATGATCTGGACTCCACCCTTTTATAAATCTTTGAAAATCAGCCCAAGCTATTATAAACATAACTCGCCACTCTTGTTCTATTTCACTACTAACAAGGTCAGGTTGATAATATTTTAAAGCTTTTTTTAACTCTTTAAAATAAACATCCAATATCCATTCTTCCATCTCTTCACAATCTTCAGGTTCAATGGCACTACTCATAAAATACGCTACATCTTTCATCCCACAACCATGACCTACATATTGAAAATCTACTGTGGCACATTTTGTTCCATCACTATTGAAACAAAAGTTTGCTAGCTTTGCATCCCCATGAACTATTGTTTGGTATCTTGTATTATTAAGTATAGTATCTAGTTTTTTAGCAGAATCTTTCAATTCAATATCTTGTAAAACCTTTAATTCATCAGGTCTAGTATCAAGATGCCAATAAGTTCCTATCTCCCAAATAGAATCGCATTTTTTACCCATATATTTACCATGAAAATTTGCCAACCAAGAAAGACTTGATTTGAGATGATTTTCACTTGGATTATCTGTTGTATATGGTAACTCTATACTTGCTAAGTCTTCCATCACAATGAGCCATTCATCTTCTTTTTGAAAACATTTAAAACCTTGAGGGATACGACACCTCTCATCCAGCACTTGACTAAACTCTTGATACCAGTTTACCTCTACTTGATATGAGTGTAATTTACGCTTATGTGATATATCTGTATTCCATCCACGGGGATGTTCTGATGGTTTAGGAAGATGGATATGTTTAACGATAATACTTTTTTGAGAAAATTGCAAACGAACTAATTTTCCATAACCACCCCAAAGACTTTGTATCACTTCTATAGAGGAAAGTTTCCCAAGTTTTAGTTCATCACCAATATCTTGATATAATTGATTTTGCATCTGCTTTTAAATCTACTTCACTAAACTTTTTTCTATCAATTGAAGTTTTTTTGTTCTTGTAAATTTTTTAATCTCATATTCACGCTTTGATGCACTGCTTCTATCTTTCGATGATTCTTGATATACTAGTTTGACAGGTCGTCTTGCTTTTGTGTATTTTGCACCAGCATTTTTTGAGTTATGTTCATCTAATCTCTTTGCTATATCTTTTGTGATACCAGTATATAAACTTCCATCGCTACACTCTAGTATATAAACAAAATATGACATTAAAACTCCACTAATTTTCTTATAAAAGCTTATCGTTTCTTTACTTAATATGGTACAATTATACTATGAATTTAGAAAAATTAAAAGATATTGAAAGTGAATTTTTAGAGAGATATCCAAAAAGTTTTGAGGATGCACACTTTTTCCCTACAATGAAAAAGTTTAAACCAGAAAAATTAGAAGAGTTTGCAAAAGAGGTTCTAAAAAAAGAGAACTTTGCAAATCCAAATCTAGTGGTTGATGGCTTTTTTAAAACTATACAAAAGTCTGTTATGGTTTCACTTTTTGATAAGTTAAAATTAAAAGATACCATTATGAGTTTAAACTCTTATGAAAAAGATATGCTTAGTATTGAGATATTTGAACTTTTGTATGGGGATAAAAAAGAGGGCTTTGAGGGTTTAGTAGAATTTCTGGCTCAATATAACCTAGCAAAATGGACTCTTCTTAGTGTCGTTCCCTATAGTATAAATCGACAAACTGAGTACTTCATCAAACCAACTACGACCAAAAATATCATCAAATATTTTAAACTTAAAAATTTGATATATAAGCCAAAGCCTAGTTTTGAATTTTATGAGAATTATACTAAAGCTTTGGAGGAGATGAAGTCAAATGTGGATGACTCACTTACTTTTGATAATGCTGCTTTTACTGGGTTTTTAAAAATTGGGATTGAGCTTTGTGAAGATTAGTCGTATTCATTCTCTTCAAACTGTCTTATTTTTTCATCTATAAGTGATAAAAGATACTCATTTTGTGGAATTTTTGATTTTATCTTTTGAAGTTCTTTGCAATTATGTTTTGAAAAATCATCATATATTAATTCAGAACATTCATCAATTGATTCTATACTCTTTTTGAGGTTTTGTAACTCCCCAATAAGATGGGTATCGAAAAGTGTTCTATCCTCTTTATATAAATTTCTAAGTTTGTTTAGTATAGTTAATCCATCAATAACTACATCATCTATCTCACTAGATGTTATAAGGTCAGATTTTAATGCCTCAATAGTGTTGTAAATATCTTCTTTTGTTTTCATATGTGTATTTTATCTGAAATATACTCAGAGATGAGTTAGTTGTACTCTTTTAAAAGTGGAGAAGTTTTTTAGAAAGGAAGTAACACCCCAAAGGTGTTATCCTTGTTGTTGTGCTTCCATATCTGCACGAACTTTATCCATATCAAGCTTTTTTACTTGACTCACAAGATTACTGAAATTAGCTTCATCCATTGCACCAGCTTGGTTATATACTAAAGATTTCTCTTTAATTACCATAAGTGTTGGGATAGATTGAATTTTAAAATGACCTGCTAATCCTTGCTCTGTTTCTGTATTTATTTTTGCAAAAGCTACATCAGGATTTTCTTGGGCTACTTTTTCAAATACAGGACCAAACTGTTTACAAGGTCCACACCATGGTGCCCAAAAGTCTATAATGAGTGTGTCATTCTTTTCAATTGTTTCATTAAAATTACTTTCTGTTAGTTCTATGTATGCCATGTTTTTATCCTTTTATATTTAAAATTAATAGAACAATCAACTATTCTCTCTAAAAGGAAATAAACTAATCGCACTAAGATTCAAGTATAACAAAAGCTCTTTTATTTCAACTTAATAGTGGGGATATTTAAGTTTTAAATAAAGAATTAAAGTACAGCTTTTACTATTTTTGTGAAAATTGGGATTGAGATGTGTGGGGAACTGGTCGAATTTTGCGACTGTTTATGGACTAATACAGAATATAATAAAATTTAACTATTTATGATATAATTTAATTATATAAATAATTGAAAGGAGTATCCTAATATGATAGATATTGAAAGTATCAAAGATGAGATTATTGAAAAATTAAGACCTCTTAGTCCTGATAAAGTAATACTATTTGGCTCTTACGCTTATGGAACTCCAAATGAAAATAGTGATATTGACCTATTTTTAGTAAAAGATAATACAAAAGATAAACACTATGAAGCAAAAGCTATGATGCAACTTCGTAGTATCACTCAAAAATACCATGTAGGTTTTGATATACTTTCTACCTCTAGTGATACTCTTAACTCAGCTGATGAGCATTTTTATAAAGTAGATATTCTCACAAATGGTAAGGTGCTTTACGGTGAATAAAACCTCTGCAAATGAGTGGCTAAAACATGCCTATCATGATTTAGATGGATCAATACTTCTTTATAAAGCAGATCACTTTACAGATACAATTAGCTATGTAGTTCATCAGTCATTAGAAAAATCACTAAAATCAATACTTGCTTTTTATAATAAACCTATAAAGAAAACACATAATCTAATAGACCTTTATGAACTAGTACAAAATGATAACTTTTATCTTGAAGAGGATGAGATATTTTTACTTGCTATTGCTTCAAAATACTATACTGAACAACGCTATCCAGTGGTAGATAAAGAGTCTCCAACAAAAGAAGAGATAAAAGAGATGATAGATTTAGCAGATAAAATACATAATCAAATTTGTGAACTTTTTGATATTCATTTAAAAAGTGGAGATTCAACCTCTAGGGTGTAACTTGTAAGAATAATCAAGTATTTGATGAAGAAAAATATTTTAAACAAAAAGGGGTTATAATATGTTGATTTTTATTTGTTTTTAAGGTGGCAACTAACCCCTATTTTCCTAAAGAAGGGTTATAGCATTTTTATGCTTTTTTTGGATTTCGGAACCTTTGTGACAGTTTTTATGACACTTTTAAGCTATACTAAATTACTTTGAAAATAAAGGAGCTTTAATGTCTAATCGTATTGCTATTGCAACTTTAATAGTTACTATACTTACAATGTTTATAGCCTATGGTCAATGGCAATATCCAAAACAAGAACTAATAACTACAAAATCATTTGATAGAAATTTAAAAAGCAAAAAGTTAGACATTACAGGAATGAATATTAAAGTCTTTATAAAAAAGGTTCTAAAGCATATCAAGGTGGAGATATTCAAGGGTTAAACCAAGAGTCAACAATATACATACCTAAGAGACAACAAATTCATGTTAAAGTAACTGGGTCTAATATTAAACTAATGATTGATGAAGAGTTAATTGAAAATATTACTGTTTCTAAAAATGGAAGTAATATTAAAATACTTAAGCTTTAAGTAAAATACAATATAAGGAGAAATTATAAATGAGTAATCCAGACAATATTTTTAAATTTAAAAATATATTTAAATTAGAAGTAATTTATAAATTAATTGTTGTATTAACTATCATTTTATTTATCATAATAATAGGCTTTTTATTCAATGCTTTTTTAACAAAAGATATGGATACTATCATTAAACTACTAGTACCTACAGGCATTATTTTATCTGCAGCATTAGCATCAACCAGTGTAATGAAATCTATATATAATAGTAATCTAATTGAACAAAGAAAAACTATTGAGAAAAATGAAAAGGTTAAAAATAAATTAAAACTCTATTTAAAGTTAATTCATAGTTTTATATCAATGTATGCTCTCGATTTTAAGGAGATTCTTGATGAAAAAATAGTTTTAGAAGCCTTTATAAAAACACAAGAAGAATATTTATTATTATTATTAAATGATGATGATATAAAATCTATAGAAGGCTCTGAAATTATCAGAATTATTGTTTACCTAGAAATGAACATTGATATGACTAAAAAAGTTTTATATTCAGATATGGTTAAAATTAATGATTTAAAAAACTTAATCGAAAGAAATTTCACTAAAATAGAAGAGATTATAGAGGAAATCAACTCTAAACATGATATCTACATTCCTAAAAGAAAGTAATCATTCTAATTTCTTACAATTATAAAAAAATGATTTAAAATGGTAAGATTTCGAAATAAATTAAAAGAAAGTTTAATCCTTTTAGGAACTTACTGTAATAAAGAATTAAATATTAGAATAGTAACTAATATTTTTATTCATCACATTGACTTTTTTATAACTGACTGTTCTCATAATAATCTATCTTAATCAAAAATAATTTAAAACTTTCATGTTTATTTCTTCCTAAATGTTGTCTAGATGTATATATTAAATTATAGAATAACATTAGAATAAATATATAAACTATATATTCAACTATTTCTTGTAATTCAGCATTAATTACGGTTCCAATTATTGTAAGTATAATTGACACTAGAATTAAAAATAAAGGTTGATTAAAAAAACTATCTTTTCTCATTTCTAAACTTGCAAATTCTAACAAATATTTTTTATTTTCATAAAAATCTTTTTCATTTTTAATAACTGAAAAGACATCATAAAAAATATAATCAGTATCTTTATCTTCTAAGTTTTCTAAATTATGAAACTTCATGAATGATTCTTTAAATTCTTTTTGATATTTTTTATTATAAAAAAATGATAAGAGCAAGAAAACAATCCCATTTAAAATGAAAAATTCATATTTAATTATCCCATTTTTATTGAATATCAAAAATATCCCACCAACTATATAAAACAATATTGATAAATATAAATAGCTTTTAGTTAATAATGAAACATAATTATTATTCCATTTAATAAAATTAGTTTTTGTATAAATTTTTAAATATTTATTATATAAATTCTCTAATTTCACCATATTTATTTCCAGGATTGATTTTAGGATTAAGATTTCAAAAGAAATCAAGGCGGAAAGTTTAGTCCTCGTAGGAGCATACTTGAAGTATGTGACTAGAGGAGTAAACTTTCCAACGCAGAGTTATGAAGAAAGATTGATTCTAAAATCAATCCTAATGTAGGAAGTGTCTCTTCCCTGAGAAGTACAACGCCATACCAAACTCATTGGCAGCCTCAATAACCTCATCATCTCTCACGCTTCCACCTGGTTCAATAACACATTTCACACCAGCTTCAGCTGCTGCATCGATACTATCTCTAAATGGGAAGAATGCTTCAGATGCAAGAACAGAACCAGTTGTATCAAGTCCCATATCTTCTGCTTTTCTCAATGCTGCTTTTGCTGCATCAACTCTTGAAGTCATACCCATACCAACAGCTACCATTGCAGAATTTTTTACATATACTACACAGTTTGATTTTGTAAGAGATGCTACTTTGTACGCTATCTCCATATCTTTCATCTCTTGCTCTGTTGCTGCTCTTGTAGTTTTTAACTCTGATTTTGCGACTTCATCTTCTTCAACTTTATCACTATCTTGGTAAACAAATCCACCATCTACAATTTTGAAATTAAAATCATCATTTGCAAGTTCCAGTTTTTTTGTACCTTGTTTAAATAGTTTGATTCTTTTCTTTTTGTTTAATTCCTCTTCTGCTTCTGCTGTAAAGTCAGCTGCAAAAACTACTTCTAAGAAAATCTCATTCATTTTTACTGCAAGGTCTAAATCTACGATTCCATTAACTGCAACTACTCCACCAAAAGCTGAAACTGGGTCACATTTTAATGCTTCTGTATAAGACTCTAACAATGTATCTTTGATAGCAAATCCACATGGATTTCCGTGTTTTACGATACATACTGCATTATCTTCACCAAATGCAGATGCTATTTTAGCAGCTCCTGAGATATCTCCCATATTGTTAAAACTTGCTTCACCTTTTAGAGTGATGAACTTTTCTGATAGGTGTTTATCAAACTCGTATAATGCACCTTTTTGGTGTGGGTTTTCACCATATCTTGTATCAAATACTTTCTCACCTACGATAAATTGTTTATCACCAAATCCACCGTTGAATCTTTTGTTCATATAGTTTGCTATCATTGAATCATACGCTGCTGTGTGCTCGTATGCTTTTATCATCATATCTCTTCTAAATTCAACTGTATTTGTGTTGTTTTTTAGGTTATTTAATACTGTATCATAATCAGCTACATCAGTTACGATAATAACGCTATCAAAGTTTTTTGCAGCAGATCTTACCATTGCTGGTCCACCGATATCGATATTTTCAATAATCTCTTCAAAATCATCTGTTTTTTCAATAGTAGCTTTAAATGGATATAAATTTACACACACTAAATCAATACCCTCAACACCTAACTCTTTTGCTTGGTCAAGGTGTGATTGTTTATCTCTTCTATGTAGTATTCCACCATGAATAAATGGATTTAAAGTTTTTACTCTACCTTCAAAACATTCAGGGAATTTTGTCACTTCGTTTGCTTCAATTACAGCTATTCCAGCATTTTGTAATGCTTTGTATGTTCCACCTGTACTTATTAACTCATATCCTAAAGATACTAACTCTTTTGCGAAGTTCTCAACACCACTTTTATCACTAACACTAATTAATGCTCTCAATTTTCTTTCCTTTTTTGAATATTAAATTATTTACTGAAATGAATTATATTTTTATAACTCACTTCAATAAATCAACCACCTGTTTCGTAAAAAGCACGATCAGATTGATCTTCACTTCCCCATTTGTTTTTTTCTGGTTTATCTTGTAATACTTTTCGTAATATCTCTTTTGCACCATCTATATCTTTTGCTTTTATAGCATCTGCAATACTTAGTGCATCTTCAAAATATAAACAAGGGATTAAATACCCCTCAGCTGTTATTCGTAAACGATTACAGTCACTACAAAAATCATCAAGATGTGGCTCAATGATTCCAAATTTATAACCATCTTCTAACTCATAACTTTGAGATGGACTATTCCCCTCTCTTTCATTTTTAGTAAAGTTGTATTTTGATTTAATTATCTCTTGTATCTCTTGAGAGTTAAGACCTTTTTTTACACTTGCGTGAGAGTTTTCCATAAACTCTATAAATCGTACCTCATACCCTTTTTCTTTACAAAACTCTAAAATATCAACTATCTCAGTATCATTTACATCTTTCATGGGAACACAGTTAACTTTTACTTTAAGTCCAACTTCACTAGCTTTTGCAATACCTGCTAATACTTTTCCTAATACATCTTTTTGTGCTATATGGTGAGCTACTTCACTTTTTAAACTATCAAGAGATACATTGATTCTTTTTAGACCTGCATCTTTTAGTTTTTGGGCTGCCTCTTCTAATAAAAATGCATTTGTAGTAAGTGCTAAGTCAAGAGTAGGAGAATAGTCAGCTATCATTTTGACAAAGTTTTCAAGTCCATGTCTTAAAAGTGGCTCTCCACCTGTAAGACGAACTTTTGTGACACCCTCATCAATAGCTACTTTAATAAACTCAAACATATCCTCATAAGATAAAAGTTTCTCGTGAGGTACCCAAGAAAATGGTTTCTCAGGCATACAATATTGGCATCTAAAATTACATCGCTCTGTTACTGAGACTCTTAAGTAATCTACCCGTCTTCCATGCCCATCTATTAACAAAGTATTATTCGCTTTTATAAATCTTGTTCAATAATTTTTTTGAATGTATTGAAATAGATATCTTTTAATGTTGAAACTTCCATGTGAATTGTATTGTTTATAGAGAACTCGTCTCCACCTACAACACCTACATTTGCTACGGTAACACCCATTGAGTGTGCCATCGCTTCAAATGCATCACAATTTTTTGGTTCAACTTCAACAATTGCTCTACTTAAACTCTCAGCAAACATATCTTTTTGATCTAAAAGAACTACATCTACATCAAGCCCTTTACTTCCAACTGCTGCCATTTTAGCTAAGGCAATAGCTAATCCACCTACACCTATATCTTTTGCAGCTACTAGTAAATCTTGTTTATTTGCATCAATTACTAAATTCCAAAGATTTAACTCTTTTTCAAAGTTTACTTCAGGGTGTGTTCCTGCTACTTTTCCAAAAAGTTTCTTTAAAAATAAACTTCCACCAAATTCACCTTTTGTATCACCTAAAATATAGATAATATTTCCATCTTTTTGTAAAGCACTTGGTAAAACTTTGTTCATATCATCATTTACACCAACAGTTGCAATTGCAGGTGTTGGGAAAACTCCCACTCCATTTGTTTCATTGTATAAAGAAACATTTCCACCAATAACAGGAGTATTTAACTCTTTACAAGCTTTTTTAATCCCTTCACATGACATCATAAATTGCCACATAACTTCTGGATTTTGTGGGTTTCCAAAGTTCAGACAATCTGTGATTGCTTTTGGAGTTGCACCAGTCATAGCTACATTTCTTCCAGCTTCCATAACAGCAGCACTACTTCCAAGTTCTGGATCTATATAACAAAATCTAGTGTTACAATCAGCACTCATAGCTAAAGCTCTACCTGTTTCTTTGATACGAATTACACTTCCATCAAGTTTACCAGGCCCTTTAATAGTGTTTGTTTGTACCATTGAGTCATATTGTTCATATATCCAAGATTTATCTACAACTTCCATATCGTATAAAAGTGCTTCAAATGTGTCTTGAATATTTACATCTTCTTCTAAACAATCTACATTTTTGATAGTTTTTAAATATTCAGGTTCTTTTACTGGTCTATCTAAAACAGGAGCTTCTTCTGATAATGGTTGAATAGGTATATCAGCACATTTTTTCCCATGCCAAAATAGTTCCATATTTCCAGTATTTGTAACTTCGCCAATAACAGCAGCATCAAGTTCCCATTTGTGGAAAATATCAATAACAGCTTGCTCACACCCTTTTTTAGCACAAATAAGCATTCTCTCTTGTGATTCACTTAACATAAAATCATAAGGTGTCATCCCCTCTTCTCTTGCAGGTACTTTATCTAGATGCATAATCATACCAGATCCAGTTCTTCCAGCCATCTCAAATGAACTTGAAGTTAATCCAGCAGCACCCATATCTTGAATACCGATAATTAAATCTTTTTGAAATAGTTCCATACAAGCTTCAAGTAAAAGCTTCTCAGTAAATGGATCTCCAACTTGTACTGTTGGTCTTTTTGACTCGCTATCTTCATCAAAAGCAGCACTACTCATAACAGCTCCACCAAGACCATCTCGTCCTGTTTTAGACCCTACATACATTACAGGATTTCCAATACCTTCAGCTCGTCCTAAAAATATCTCATCTGATTTACAAATACCAAGATTGAAAGCATTTACAAGGTTATTTCCAGCATAACACTCTTCAAAACCAGTTTGTCCACCAATAGTTGGAACACCCATACAGTTTCCATATCCCCCGATACCTTCAACAACACCTCTTAGTAAAAATCTATGTTTACGAGCTGTTTCAGTATCTCCATCGATTGAAGCAAATTGGATTAAATTTAAAGAAGCAACAGGTCGAGCACCCATTGTAAAAACATCTCTCATAATACCTCCAACACCAGTTGCAGCACCTTGATAAGGTTCTATAAAACTTGGGTGATTGTGTGATTCCATTTTAAATACTGCTGCATAGCCATCACCAATATCAATAACTCCAGCATTTTCCCCTGGCCCTTGGATAACCCATGGAGCTTTTGTTGGAAAACCGTTTAAGTATTTTTTACTTGATTTGTAAGAACAGTGTTCAGACCACATAGCCGAGACAACCCCAATTTCTGTATAGTTAGGCTCTCGTCCTAAAATCTTCACTGTATTGTGATACTCTTCTTCAGTCATTGAGTGTGCTAATGCTATCTCTAATGGTGTTTGTTGTGACATATTTATTTACCTTAAATATATAATTTTTTTGGATTATAGCCAAAAAGTTTTTAGGAGATGGTTAAGTGAAAATCTAGGAAACTTTTTTAATTTAATTTTCTAAAAGAATAGTATGAATATTGTTTATAACTTCGTTTGAACGCAATATTGAAGTATGAGTTTCATTATATCCAATTACTTTATAAGCATTATATTGTCTCTGGCTTTTAAGTTGACTTTGTAGTGATATAACTCCATCATTATTAATACCTGCTGTAAGGGTAACTTTTCCTTTATAACCAAAAAATAAATAGTGCTGTACAGAACTAGGTATCTCTTTGTTGTTAAGCTCATTTAAAAAGATACTATTAGGCTTCATATCAACCCAATATGGTAATGAGTAATCTAAAGATGATGATCTTTTTGCTAACTTATCACCATCCCAAGGTGTTGAGATGGTAATAAATTTTTGAACTACTTGTAACTCTATTGGGGTCATTCTTGATATTGCATCTTTCATAACTAATCCACCCATACTATGAGCAATTATTGGCATATATTGAAAATTATATTTTTGTATTAGATATGATAAAGCATCATATATGACTTGTGAACTTTGAGACAATCGCATACCAGAAGGATACGAGACTACAATAATTTGAAAATCATTTTCCAATGTTTGAATCATAGTTGCCCACTCTCTTGGGTTTCCACCCGCCCCATGCACTAACACTATTGGTGTTTTGTTTGGATTATAAGAGTTTAAAAAATAAACTCCTCCACCAATATTTTCAATAAACTTCATTGGTAACCATAAGCCAGTTTTTCCAAAAGTAGGATCAAAGTTATTATAATTTAATTCTGTAATTCTATCGTATGTAAAATTTTGTTTATAAAGAGATAGTTGTTTTTCCATCTGTATTGTATTTAATTTTTCATTTTCATTGTAGTTAATTGAGGCTACTACATTTTGTTTCAAATCTTTAATAGAATCAACAAAACCACAACCTGTAAAAATACAAATACCAATAACAATAAATCCAATATTGATTAAAAACTTATTCATTCTATTATTGTACAAAAATGTTTTAAAAAAAAGGATAAAGTATTATCTTACCTTAATTTAAATATTAAAATACTATAATATATATTCAAATAAAGCACTAAATAAATGGACAAATATTGAAGAAACATATTTTAGTTGTATCATATTCTCAAACAGGACAGCTTGATAATGTTGTAAAAAACTTTATAGCACCTCTAGAGCAAAATGACACTACGATACAAATTACTTATAGAAACATAGAACCTATTAAGCCTTATCCTTTCCCTTGGGATTTAATGACTTTTATGGATACTTTCCCTGAGTCTGTTCATCTTAATGGATGTGATATCAAAAATTTCGAAAATGATGAGACTGATTATGATTTAGTTATACTCGCTTATCAAGTATGGTTTTTATCTCCATCTATTCCTGTAACAGCATTTTTAAAATCTGATTATGCAAAACAAAAACTCAAAAATAAACCAGTGATAACACTTATTGGTTGTAGAAATATGTGGGTTATGGCACAAGAAAAAGTAAAAACTTTATTAAACAATATCGGTGCAAAACTTATTGATAATGTTGTACTTATAGATAGAGGGAATTCTCTTGAAACTTTTATCACAACTCCACGATGGATGCTTACAGGAAAAACTGATTCTTTATGGGGTATGAGTGAAGCTGGAATCGATCCAAAGCAGATAAATAACACTAAAAGATTTGGAAAAGCTATTGTTGAAGCTTTAAAAAACGATAAAGAGAAAGAACATATCCCTTTACTACAAGGCTTAAAAGCAGTAGAGGTAAACTCAAAACTAATAAGAAGTGAAAAGATTGCAACAAAAAGTTTTCATATTTGGGGTAGTTTAATACAAAAACTAGGAGAACCAGGTGATATCAAAAGAAAACCTGTGGTTATACTTTATCTTATGTTTTTGCTCCTTATTATTGTGACTATAGTTCCAATTAATATGATTGTTCAATCAATTTTAAGAAAAACAAATAAAGAAAAAGTACAATTAGAGAAAGAAACTTATGAACAACCCTCTGGTAATGGGGATGAAAGAATGAAGGAATTTATGTTAGATGAATAATGTTTATATCAATCAAATAGAAAAGTTTATGCCAAATGAACCTGTTAGTAATGATGAGATGGAAGAGTATCTTGGATATATTGGTGGTAAAAAATCAAAAGCTAGAAAAATTGTTTTAAAAAGTAATGGTATACAAACACGATACTATGTACTTGAAAAAGGGACTCAAAAACCACTCTTTTCAAATGCACAAATAACAGCAAACGCTATAAAAAAATTAGAGAATGAGAATTTTTCTTTGGATGAGATTGAATGTCTTTCATGTGGTACAACTTCACCTGATCAACTTATGCCCAATCACACACTTATGGTACAAGGGGAACTTAAAATCAGTGAGATAGAAACTATAAGTGCAAGTGGTATCTGTCTTAGTGGTATTAATGCTTTAAAATATCTATATTATGGGATTAAATGTGGTGATTTATCTTGTGCAATAGCAACAGGAAGTGAAACTTCATCTCCAATTTTAAGTGCTAAAAACTTTCAAAAAGAATCTGAACATCTCATTGATGAACTTAAAAAAAATACAAGTATTGCTTTTGAAAAAGATTTTTTAAGATGGATGCTCTCAGATGGGGCTGGAGCTATGAAACTTCAAAATAAACCAAATGAAAATGGACTCTCTTTAAAAATTGATTTTATAGATATACTCTCATATGCTGGAGAGATGCCTGTATGTATGTATAGTGGATTAAATGTGGAAGATAATAAAGTAACCTCATGGAGAGCTTATTCTCAAGATGAAGTGATGGAAAAATCTCTACTTGCTATAAAACAAGAGGTAAAACTATTAAATGAAAATATTATTGAATATACAGTAACAAAACCTATTATTACCATCGCTAAAAAAAGGGATTTAAAAGCTGATCAATTTGATTATTTTTTACCTCACTACTCTTCAACATATTTTAGAGATAAAGTATATGAAGGATTAAAAAAAGCAAATTTTGAGATACCTTATGAAAAATGGTTTACAAATTTAACAAAATTTGGAAATACAGGAAGTGCCTCTATCTATATTATGTTAGAGGAACTTTTTAATAGTGGTAATTTACAAAAAGGTGAAAAAATACTTTGTTATATACCTGAAAGTGGAAGATTCTCTACTTCGTTTATGGCTTTAGAGGTAGTATGAAACAAATAAATATCCCAAATGAGGAAAATTCAACACTAGATGGGCATCAAAAAGTGATGTATGCCCCTAATGAAAATGGAAAATTTCAAACATTTAACTATGGAAGTAATATAGAAGAATATGCAACAAAGCTAGCAGTAGAGGAGTATGAAATACTGCAAAAAGAGTGTTTAGAAAATATAAAAAATAATATCTCTTCCCCAATAGAATACTATATGTATAAAAATAGAATGGATATACCTACACTAGCTTCTGTTGTTGGTTTTTTTCAATTTAGGGTTAAAAGACATTTAAAAGCTAAATATTTTAGAAAATTAAATGATAAAATTCTTCAAAAGTATAGTGATATCTTTGGTGTAACGATAAATGATTTAAAAGGGTTTAGTGATGGAAAATAGTTTTAAACATAATCAGTTTGCACATTGTGAAAGTGGTGTAATCTCAACACTTTTAACAAGCTATGGACTTCCAATTAGTGAACCTATGGCTTTTGGGATTACACACTCTTTATCATTCGTTTTCTTACCAATTATAAAACTTAATAATATGCCATTAATTGCATATAGAGAGGTACCAAAAAATATTATTAAAAATATTGATAAAAGACTTGGTGTAAAAATATATAAAAAACAATATAAAGATATGGTTGAAGCAAACAAAGAACTCACCCGTTTAGTTTTGGATGAAAAAAAACTTGTTGGACTTCAAACTTCAGTGTATTATCTTCCATATATGCCAGAAGATATGAGATTCCATTTTAATGCTCATAATCTCCTTGTGTATGGGAAAGAAAATGATGAATATCTTATCTCTGACCCTGTATTCGAAGATGTAGTAAGAGCAAAAGAAAATAAGTTGACAATTGCAAGATTTGCAAAAGGTGTTTTTGCACCAAAAGGGTTTTTATATTATCCACAACATATTCCACAAAATATTGACTATGAGAATATATTAAAAAAATCAATCAAAAAAATGCAAAATCAATGACAACACCTTTCCCTTTTGCTGGAATAAAAGGGATGCGAAAACTTGGCAAAGCAATTGAAAAAATAGAAAATAATAATGATGAAAGATATATTAAAAACTATCTTACTCATATTGTAAGAATGCAAGAAGAGATCGGCACTGGTGGTGGTGGTTTTAGATTTTTATATTCTGCATTTTTACAAGAGGCGAAGCAATATAATTTAGATAATAACAAACTGCAAACAGCAAGTGAACTTATAACACAATCTGGTGATATTTTAAGAGAATTTGCTTTAAAATGTGTAATGGGTGCAAAGCATATAGATAGATTAGATTCAAAAGAGATAGCCAAATTTTTGGTTGAAGCTTCAAAAATAGAAGAGGAAGCTTTTAAAATTTTAAAAACAATCTAATTCGATAATAAGTAACTCTATTATAAAATAGCAGGATAATTAACAGCAAAGTAAAAAGGTAATAAATGATAAGCAACACAGAGTTAAAAGAGGTTTTAATAAAATATCTTAATCTTGAAGATATAGAAGCAAATGAGATAGATGATAATGATCCATTATTTGGTGATGATGGTTTAGGTTTAGATTCAGTTGATTCTATTGAGCTTGTTTTAGCTATAGAGAAAGAGTATGGAGTAAAAATCACTGACTCAACAAAATACGATACTATATTTGCAACAATCTCATCACTTTTAACTTATATAAATGACAATAAAAAATAAAGCTTATATAACAAACACAGCTTTAATTTGTTGTTCTGGAGATAATGAAGAGCAACTATTTCATAATATTTGTACTCAAAATAGTTTTATAAAAAATGATTCAAACTATTTTAATAATACTCCAGCAGCTATTGGAAAGATATCTTCTGAAAAAAGTTTTTTTGAGAATTTGATATTAAAATGTGAAGAGGTTCTTCTTAATAGTAACTTAGCAACATTTGAAGACACACTACTAATTGTAGGCTCTTCAGTTGGTGGAATAGCAATTACTGAAGAGATTTACCTTAAAAATGGTGATTATAAAAAAGTAGACCCAAACTACCACAATATACAAACAATACAAACAATACTTGAAAAAAAATTTAAATTTCTTGATGGGATCTCTTTCTCTACAGCCTGTACCTCAAGTGCTAATGCCTTAGGATATGCACTTGAAGTTATAACAAAAGGTATCTATAAAAATGTATTAGTTTTAGGAGTAGACCAATTATCCCAAACTACTGTTGGTGGCTTTTTATCTCTAGGGGTACTTTCAAGTGAACCTTGCAAACCTTTTGATACAAATCGTGACGGGATGAATGTATCTGAAGCTATCGCTTGTCTTTTAGTACAAACAGAACCAAATGAAAATAGTGTAGAAATTTGTGGTGTTGGATATAGTTCTGATGCATATCATATGACACATCCACACCCTGATGGATTAGGGGCAAAAAGTGCAATGGAAAAAGCTTTAAAGCAAGCAAAACTTACAACAAAAAATATAAACTATATAAATGCACATGGAACAGGTACTGGGGCAAATGATTCAGCTGAAGCAAATGCTATAGAGAGTTTATTTGGAAATATCCCTTATGTAACTTCAACAAAATCAATTACAGGTCATACACTAGGAGCCGCTGGTGCACTAGAGGCAATTATTTTGTAAACAAATTATTAATAATCAAACTATACCTATAAGTACAAACCTCAATGATGCAGAAAATAAAAATATCAATTTATCAACACAAAATATTACTAAAGAGATTAACTATGTAGTAAGTAACTCTTTTGCTTTTGGCGGAAATAATTGCAGTTTAGTATTTGGGAAAGTAAAATGAGAATAAATTTAGAGATACTAGATGCAGCTTTTATCTATAAAAAAGATGAAATTGTAGAACTGAAAACAAAAGAGTTAGTTCCTAAAATGGTAACAAGAAGAAGACTTACAAGAGGAGCAAAAATTGCTATATATTTAGCAAACGCTGTTGATTTTAAAACTGGAAGAATAGTATATGGAAGCAGTTTTGGAGAGATTCCAGCAACTGCAAATATTTTAAAAAGTATAAAAGACAATGAGAACATAAGCCCAACAGATTTTCAAAACTCTGTTTATAATACAGCAGCCTCTTACCTTTCTATGTTATATGGAAATCAAAGTGAGATTATGACAGTTTCTAGTGGGGATAATACAGCACAAAATTTGCTTAAAATGGGAGCTATTAAGGCACTTGATGGGGATGAAATTCTTATTATTGCTACAGAAACACTCAATATCCCAAATATAGAAGAGGTAAATAACTGTATAGAGTATCTTGAATCTGGTGTAGCTTTAAAAATAAAAGTAACTCAAATGTCACCAAATATTGATATAAATAAAGATAATAATTCAATAAAAATTCCAAGTTCTCTTTATGAGTTATTTATTATTGCAAAACAGTTTGATGAAACAAAACAAAATATTGTAGAGATTAAAATATGAAACTACCCCATTTAGACCCTTTAATTTTTGCTAAAAAAATTATCCAAAAAGATGAAAATAATTCTATAGTATTTTGTGAATTTAAAGAGATACCAACTTTGACAACTTTCATAGAAGCTTCTGCACAAGGAAGTTCATCTTTTGTAGATCAAAGTAAACCAAAGTTAGGTTTTTTAGCTACAGTTAAAAATATTGAACAACATAAAGAATTTGATAGTTTACAATATCATATTCACTTAAAATTAGAAGCTCAAATTGCAGAATTTAAGCAATTTCATTTTGAAGTATTTAATCTTTCTAATACAACAGAATCATATATTTCTGGTAACTTTAGTGTTATTATAAAAGAAGCGTAAAGGTATATAAAGTTGTTAGAAAATTTATTCACAATAATTCAAAAAGAAAATACACAAGTAGTTGTAAAATTAAGTGATGGGAATCACCCAATATTTAAAGCACATTTTCCAAACTATCCAATACTACCAGGTTTTTTACTTATTGAAATAATAGTAAATATACTTGGTGATTCTATCAAAAAACTTCATTCTGCAAAATTCATAGCCCATACTTTACCCAATGATACAATCATATATAATATAAAAAAAGATGGCTTGAAAACAAAAATAAAAATTCTAAAAGATGATGAAAAAAATAGTAAAATTGCTGAGATAACCTATGAGTAGACAAGATACAATAGTAGTTGTTCCTACTTTTAATAATCCTAAAACAATAAAAAATGTTGTAGATGATATTTTAGATAATAACTACAATGTAATTGTAGTAGATGATGGTTCTATTAATAAAGTAGTAGATATCTTAAATGGAGAAAAATATAAAAGTATTCATATAGAAACACACTCTCATAATATTGGCAAAGGGCAAGCAATTTTAACTGGTGCTAATAAAGCAAAACAACTAGGATTTAAAAATATTGTAAGTATGGATGGAGATGGACAACATTTAGCTAGTGAAGTAATTAAGCTTATTGAAAAAAATACATTAGAGAATCAAATTGTTATAGGTTCAAGAAATTTCAATATAGATAATATTCCAAAAAAGTCAAAAATTGGAAGAGCGTTTCATAACTTTTGGATACGACTAAATAGTGGTTTTGAGATTGAAGACTCTTTAAGTGGATTTAGACTTTATCCTGTTTCAATTATTGATTTGGGTACTACAAAAGTTGGATTTAGTTTTGAGATAGAAGTACTAGTCAAACATATATGGAAACATAAACATATCACACAAACAATTATAGAGTGTTTTTACCCTAAGCCTGAAGATAGAGTAAGTCATTTTGATAACTATAGAGATACTACAAGATTTATTTTATTACATCTTAAACTATTTTTTTTAAAAATTTTAAAATAAAATTAACTAATCTTATTAGATTATAAAACTTATTCAAGTATCATATTACCCTATAAAAAAAACAAGGAATAAAAATGAAAAACTTTCTTCAATACATTGGCTCTGCACTAGTTATCTTAGTGCTAGCAGGTTGTGGTGGTGCTGCTGTATATAATATAGATAATAGTAATACTATTTCTAGTAAAAGTTCACTAAAGCAAGTTGAAACAGCTATCAAAAAAGGAGCTTTAAGAAAAAACTGGTCTGTTAAAAAAGTAAAAGAGGGACTTTTAACTGCTACTATTAATGTAAGAGGTAAGCATATCGCTGTTGTATCTATCCCATATACAACAAAAGGTTATAAAATAGATTATAAAGATAGTCAAGGGTTAAGCTATGATGCAACAGCCAATACTATTCACAAAAATTACAATAAATGGATTACAAGTTTAGAGAGAAATATCAACTATGAATTAGCTCAAATTGGTATGACACAAACTACTTCAGCAGTTAGAACGGCTCCTGTATCTCAACCTGTAGTTACTCAACCAGTTACAACAGTGGCTAGTAATCTAAAAAAATCAGGTGATTTAAATCTTGAGGGGAAAACTGTTTATATCAAAAGTATCATCCCTTATGCCCCAACAGCACCAGTTGCTCCAAATATTAAAGCTGAGTGTATTATTGATCAACAATTGAGTGAGTTTATCTTAAAATCAGCACAAGCAAGTGGTTTAAATGTGGTAGTAAAAAATGATATTGGGAAAAATGATATTCAACTTAAAGTTGAAATTGTTGATGCTGTTAGTCGTGGTGGAGCATTTAGAGGTCATAATAAATATGTATCAATTAGTGGTGCATTAGTTCAAGGAGATAAAGTATACCAAACATTTAAAGCAGCTAGAATTTCTGGTGGTGGATTTTGGGGTGCTTACAAAGGCTCTTGTGCAGTACTAGGTAGAACGGTAGAAGCTTTAGGAAAAGATACAGCAGTATGGTTATCAAGTCCTATGGATGGTGCAAAACTTGGTGATACTTACTTAATAAGATATTAAATCATCTAAATAAAAGGAATTTTATATGAAATATATTTTATTAGTCATAGCAACTATAATCTTAACAGGTTGTGGAGTAGGTACAGTATATAATGTTGAAAATAAAATTTTTCAAAAACGGTTAGATAACCGTTCTATGGAATCAATCATTATAGACTCTGGGAAGTCTCTAGGTTGGACAATGAAAAAAATAGACAATAAAGATATTATCATTGCGACATTATTAAAAAGAAATCACTCTGCAACTATAAAAATAGAATACACAAATAATAGTTATAAAATTCATTTTGTTAGTGCTAAAAATCTTAAATATGATAAAGCTAATAATACGATACATAACAATTACAATGGATGGATTGGTAATTTAGAGAATCAAATTGACTCTAGACTTAAACCTTTAGAGATGAATAGTACCCTTATTGAAGAAGAAAAAAAAGCTATGTTAGATAGTAAAAATAATACTAATTTGGAGTCAATGGGTAAATTAGAAAAAATTTACAATGTAACTCAAGCTCAAATTAAAGCAAAATCGACTAACTTATCAGAAATAGGTGATAAAATCATAAAAGCTGGTAGAGATAATGGTTGGATCATGGCTAAACAAAAAAACGGTTTTATTTTAGCAAGAATGGTACAAAGAGTACATACTGCAATTGTAAGAATTGATTATACAACTACGGAATATAATATTACATATATTACAAGTGATAAACTTTCTTATAAAGATTATTCTATCCATAAAAATTATAATATTTGGATTAAAAATCTAGAACTTGCAATTAATATTGAACTTCTTGCTATAAAATAATAATAAAATTAAAATGAGGTAAAAATGAAAAATATATATAAACTAATGTTGACTTTACTAGTAGCGGCATTATTCAGTGGCTGTGCAATCACTGGTTCAACTGCTAAACTTGTGCCAAATTCAGCAATAGAGTCTCAAAAACTTTTTTATGTAATTCAGTTAGATACAGATAAACGAAATCTATCTGAAATTATTGCTACTACATTACAGCAAAAAGGTTTTAATGCTATATCTGGGAAATATGAAAATAGACCTCAAAATGTTGATGTTCTTGTAACATATGAAGATAGATGGATGTGGGATATTAGTAATTACATGATACAACTTGATATGCAATTTAGGGATGCAAGAGATATGTATCCTTTTGTTGCAGGTGAAACTATTAGAACTTCACTAGCTAGAAAAACTAGTGAAGGTATGATATTAGAAACTATTGAAACTATGTTAGAAAAAATGAAAGAGGGTAAATAATATGTTAAAAAAAGTACTAACTACAATATTGTTTTTTGTGATAACTCTTGCCTTCACAGGCTGTGAAAGAAGTGTCATTACAGCACAGTCATTAACTCCACAATTTAATAAAAACTCTATTCATCAAGCTACTATTGAATTATCAGTAGATGGGGGAAGAAAAGCAGATATTTTAGGTTTTCAAGAGATTGGGAATGAAGAACTTTTCAATGCAGTAAAAAATACAATAACTACTTCTAAGTTATTTTCAAATGTATTAAATCAAGATGCTGATTATAGATTAGAAATATTTGTTGTAAAAGTTGGACAACCTGTAGCTGGTAGAGATATGACTGTTAATGTAGAATTTGCATGGACACTTAAAAAAGCTAATCAAATTGTATGGCAAAAATCAATTACAACTTCAAGTACAAAAACATCTAAAGAGATAGAACATGCTTATAATAGAGTAATTGCTGCTACAGAAGAAGCTTCTAAAAACAATATTGTAGAAGCTTTAGAAATTATTAGTCAGTTACAACTATAATAGATTATAAAAAAGAGGGGAGATCCTCTTTTTTAACATAAACTCACAAGTGTATCAATCTTCTCTTTTGTATTTGTAGTAAAATAATTCTCTTCATCCCAAACATACCCTGATAATATAGAAGCTATTGATTTTTTAATTGTTACTGATTTTTTAGGACAATAGAATATTTTTCTAAGTTTCCCTTCATACCATGCATATACAAACTCTCTAAATACATTGATACCTATCATCATATATTCTTCATAGTCTTT
This sequence comes from Arcobacteraceae bacterium, assembly GCA_965140475.1. GTDB lineage: Bacteria > Campylobacterota > Campylobacteria > Campylobacterales > Arcobacteraceae > JAIOSF01. The sequence goes on along the minus strand of OZ223242.1, from coordinate 96,954 downwards.
TTCCCAGTCTGGATTTTCCCCTTTAAGTTCTTTGATAATCATATCTGCAACTCTATCTGAAGACTCTAATGCAAGCGTAACACCTGAAGAGAAAACTGGGTCCAAAAATTCTGTAGCATTTCCACTAAGGGCAAATCCTTTTCCATACATTTTTTTAATTGCAGATGAGTATCCTTCAATGATACCAACTGGTTGTAATTTTACTGCATTTTCTAATTTTTCTTTTAAATATGGATGAGTATCAACAACTTTATCAAAAAAATCTTCTAAAGATAAATTTGTATTTTTAAAATATGACTCTTCACATACTATTCCCATAGAAGTTGTACCATCACCAAAAGGTATAATCCAAAGCCAAGCTTGATTGTTATCATGAATTACAATATCTATAAATCCCTCTTTCTCCTCTGGTCTTCTTTTTTCACCCTTAATTCTTGTAAATATTGCATTTCTAAGTTTTAAATCTGATGGGATATCTAAATCTAATAATTTTGGTAATACTCTTCCATAACCAGAAGCATCTAAAACAAATTTTGCTTTAAAACTATGTGTTGCATTTGTATCATCAACTGCTGTAATAATATTTTCCTCATTGTTATAATCAGTTACTGTATATTTATGAAGTACAACTGCACCTAACTTTTTTGCTGTTTCTAAAAGAACATTATCAAACTCTTCTCTTTTTACTTGAAAACTTGTTCCCCATTTTTGCCCAAGGTTATTTGTAAAATCAACTATCTCTTCTTGTTTATTTTCATCAATAAAAATAGCTCCGCCTTTTACTATATAACCTTGTTCTTTTATAATATCTATTAATCCATTTTTATCTAAAAGTTCGTTACATCTAGGAAGTAGTGATTCACCTATTACAAATCTTGGGAACTCTAGTCTTTCAAGAATAGTAACACTGTATCCCTCTTTTAAAAGTTTACAAGCTGCAAGGCTACCACTAGGACCACCACCAATTATTACCACATCAGTATTTACCATTATTTCTCCTAAGTTAAAACATAATCTTATTATATAATTAGTTAACTTTAGTTATAATTTAGATTATTAAAAATAATATATAACAGCACAATCAAGAGTACAGTTTTACTTAAGATTAACAAAGAGATTACACGCGATTTGAAGATTAATAGCTATATATTAAGGTAGATATAGCCTGAAAATAAATAAAAAGCTATTAACTACTAAAGCTATCTCCTTTAATCTTAAGTAAAACTGTACTCTTGATTGTACCATATATGATAGGTAGGAATCGTTCTTTATGTCTCAGAAACAAAGAGTTGGTGGAATAGTAGTAAAAACTCTTTATAAATTATATAAGTTATTTGGCTACAAGTTTGTCTATTATAGTTTGTACTTTGTCGTATCATACTATTTTTTATTTGCGAGAAATGTACGAGAATCATTAAAGACATATTATAAACATCTTAATGTTCCATTTTCAAATAAATTATATTTTCAACACCTATTACACTATGCTATTGCAACCTCAGATAGATTTATATCTAAATCTGATCCAGAATTATATCAATTTGAAAACAAAGAACGAGAAACACTTCTAAAAGAGATAAAAAGTGGTTCAATATTACTTGCAAATCATTTTGGCGGATGGGCAACTTCCACAAATTATTTTCGAGATAATGAAACTAATATTCATGTTGTTATGAGTGAAGCTATGTTAAATAGTGCTAAAGAGTTTGAAGATATTATAGATAGAAAACATACAAAAAATATCAATATTATAGATCTTTCAAAAGGTTTAATTCACGCTTATATAACTATAGCTAATGCACTACTAGATAATGAATCTGTCGCTCTAATGGGTGATAGAGCTATTGATTCAAAACACAATTATCCAGTAGATTTTTTTGGAGAAAAAGCAAGTTTTAACAAAAATCCTTTTGTTATTGCATACAAAACAAAAAAACCAATCATCTTAATTTTTGTAATTTATAAAGAATTACTCAAATATGAGGTAAAATTTCACAAAATAGAATTAGATTATAATCTACCTGTTGAAGAAGCTATCAATCAAAGTATGAAACGGTATGTAAAATATCTTTCAGATATCTTGATACAATACCCTACACAATGGTTCAATTTTTATAATTTTTGGGAGAATAAATAATAAATGAAATTAACAATAGATAAAAGAACGATATCTTTAGAAGAGATAACAAAAGCTACAAATATAGAGATTTCAAAAGATGAAAAATTTATAACTTTTATGAATCATACACACGATTTTATGATGAATACAATAAAAGCTGGTAAACCAATATATGGTATTACTACAGGATATGGTGCAAGTGGTAAAAACTATGTAACCTACGATGATGCAGCAACATTACAAACAAATCTTTTTCGTTTTCATGGATGTGGTATAGGAAAAAACCTAAGTTATGAGGTGTGTAGATATGCAGTGATTTGTAGAACTATCTCTTTAAGTAAAGCTCGTTCTGGAGTATCTATGAATCTTTTACATAGACTTGAAATGCTTATCCAAAAGGATATTATTCCAGTAATTCCATCACAAGGGAGCGTTGGGGCAAGTGGAGATTTAACACCATTATCTTATATAGCTGCTGTAATTGCAGGGGAGAGAGAAGTATATTACAAAGGTGAGATAAAAGATGTGATGGAAGTTTATAATGAACTTAATATCACACCTTATAGTTTTGAACCCAAAGAAGCTTTAGCTATTATGAATGGTACTACTATAATGAGTGCCATAGCACTCAAAGCTATAGAGGAGTTTGAAGTTATTTTAGATTCAATGGAATCATATGTTGCGGGGATGTTTGAAGTTTTACTAGGAGATGATACACCTGTTGCAGATTTTGTGCATGATTCAAAACCTTTTAGTGGACAGATAAAAGCTGCCAAAAACATACAAACTAAAATCTCTGGTTCAAAACTCACTCACGGTAGAGATGATAGATATGATAAGTTTTTTGCAGATAATGACTTAAATATTCAAGATACATATTCAATGAGATGTGCTCCACAAGTTTTAGGTGTAATTAGAGACAATCTTGAGATATCTAAAAACTGGGTAGAAACAGAGATAAATAGTGTTAATGACAACCCACTTATAGACGGCGAGAATCAAAAAATATACACCTCTGGAAATTTTTATGGTGGATATGTAGCTCATGCTATGGATACTCTTAAAATTTGTGCTGCAAACCTAGCAGACTTACTAGATAAAGAGTTTGCACTTTTAGTTGACCATAAATTTAATCGTGGTTTAGGAGAAAATTTAAAGCTTTCAAAAGAGCCATTTTTTCATGGATTTAAAGCTATGCAAATTTCATTAAGCTCATTAAGTGCTGATGTTATTAAAAATACAACAGCAGCTTCAATCCACTCAAGACCAACAGAATCTCTAAATCAAGATAAAGTATCTATGGGAACAACTGCTGCAAATGATTTTGCTAAGATGATGCCAGAACTTCATAATATGCTCTCAATTGCTTTTATAGGTATGGCTCAGGCTGTTGATATAAGAGGGGTAAGTGAAGTATCGCCACATCTTGCAAATATCTATAAAGAGATAAGAAAAATAGTCAAGCCATTGTATGAAGATAGAAGAATGGATATAGATATAAAAAATATTAACATAATTTTACAAGAAGCAAAATTTATATAAAGAAGTCTATGATGGAAACAAAAAAAGTATTAGTTACAGGTGCAACTGGAAGTATCGGTGAAGCAATAGTAAAAGAGTTTGCTAAAAATGGTTATTTTGTTTATATTCACTATAACTCAAATAAGGCAAAAGCTTTAGAGATTCTTGAAGATATAGGAAACTGTGGAGAGCTAATCACTTTTAATATCAAAGATAAAAACTCTATAAGAGAAAATTTAGAAAATATAAGTGTTAATGTACTTGTAAACAATGCTGGGATTATAAAAGATAATCTTTTTTTCTTTATGGAAGATGATGAGTTTGAAGATGTTATTGATACAAATTTAAAAGGTTTGTATTATGTGACAAAAACTCTTTCAAAAGATATGATGATGAACAAGAATGGAAGTATTGTTAATATGGCTTCTGTTTCTGGGATTGTGGGTAATAGTGGTCAAGCAAATTATTCTGCTTCAAAAGGTGGAATTATTGCGTTGACAAAAACTCTAGCAATTGAACTAGGTCGATATAAAATAAGAGTCAATACAATAGCTCCAGGTATTATAGAATCAGAGATGACACAAGATATTCCAAATCTAAAAGAGATGAAAAAAGCAATACCACTTAATAGATTTGGAAAGCCAGAAGAGGTTGCAATTGCAACTTACTTTATGGCTGTTGATGCTACATTTATCACAGGTGAAACACTTAATATTAGTGGTGGTATGGTTCGCTAAAGATGCATATATTATTTTCGCTTCTTTATGCACCTTTTGTTTTTTTATCGTTACGGTATTTTGATTTAAAAGTTGTCTCAAGTATAATATTTACTATTGCACTTTTTTGGTTTTTAATAGCAATTAAAAAAAGTTTTAAAGAGTCTATCTTCCCTTTATTTTATATCATAGTTGCAATTTTAGCTTTTAGTTTTGACAATTTTTTACTACTAAAAAGTTTACCTCTTCTTATCTCTATTCTTGTGAGTTTATATTTTTTCTATAGTTACTTTACAAAAAACTCTTTTATACTTTTAGTATTGGATAGATTTAAAAAAGAGGTATCTACAAATGAGAAAGAATATATCCAAAAATCAACACTTTTTTGGTGTATAATCTCTATAATAAATATCTTAATTCATATTTTTGTTTTACAATCTGATAATATAAACTATTGGATATACTATAGCTCTATTGGCTGGTATGTTGTTTTTGTTGTTGCATTTATTTTGCAAATGATACACAAAAAGATATATTTAAAAAAGGATACTCATGTTTAAAATATCTCTTTTCATATTTTTAACAATCAATATTTTATTTTCAAAAGAGGTACACTTTAATGAAACTAAATATATTTACGCTTTGGATAATAAATTTAGTAAAATTGGTACTTTAAATATTAAAGATACTAAAGTTACTTTACACTACAAAAATAGTGATAAAAATATTATTTATACAAATGAAAATATACAAATTATAACTCAAGAAACTACAGAAACTTTTACCCATGAGGAAAGTATAGAATATAATCTATTTTTTCAACTAGTCTTAGGAGTATATACAAATAATATAACCCTACTTAATGAAAACTTCGCAATCAAAAAAAATGATAAAATAACAACTCTTTTACCAAATGAGTATCTCTCTTCTGTTATAGAAAATATAGAATATGAGAAAAATAATGACAAACTCAAATACCTAAAAATAAATTTTGTGAACCAAGATAGGATAACTATTGAAGAGATTGAGTAAATACCTTAACTTTATAATATTATTTGTTTTACTAGTAATTTTTTTTGCTAGTAATCTCCCTAAGCATATCTCAACACAAATCACAAGTATTCTCCCTGCTGGTGAAAATAAAGCACTTTTAAGGGAGTTTGAAAAACTTAATACAAACAAACAACTTTTTATAGCTTATAAAGGGGAAGATAAAAACACTTCAAATAGCTTAAAAAAAGTAGTAAACCAACTTTTAGAACATAAAAATATACACCCAATAACAAGTTCTACTATCAATAAAGAGTATGAAAAAAAATATTACTATTTACTTCATAAGTTTGATGAGAAAAAATACAATTCATTGAACATAAAAGAAGAACTTACAAATATACATCAAAAAATAATCACATCACCTTTTAGTTTTTCACTCAATACAGTTGATCCACTCAATCTTTTTGAAAAAAACACCAAACAAAAATCACCCTACATAAAAATAGAAAACTATGGATATATGACTATCTTACAACTTGACAAAAGTGTTAATAATTTTGATAAATATAAAGAGGTTTATGATTTCGTTCAAAATATAAAACAAACAGATGCAAATATAGAGGTGTTTTCCACTTTATTTTATTTTGTGGAAAATCAAGAAAAGATTAAAAGTGATGTAAATATTATCATCACTTTAGCTTTGAGTGTTTTATTTATTTTATATATTGTTGTTCTTCGAAATTTCAAACTTTTAATACACACTATTACAACACTCAGTTCCTCTGTGTTATTTGCACTTATTATAAGTGCTTTTATTTTTGATGAGTTATCTATATTTACTGTTGTTTTTGGTATCTCAATTTCTACTATTGCTATTGACTATATGTTTCACAACTATCTACATGGATATTACGAACAAAAAAAACCTTTAAATAAAGATGTTTTTTTTGGTATGAGTACAACAATTGGAGCATTTTTTATACTCTCTTTTGTAGATTTTAGTTTTATTCAACAATTAACTATTTTTTCTATATGTGCTTTACTTTTTTCATATATTCAATTTAGTTTTTTATTCCCTTACTTAAATATCAAATCAACACAATCAACCGGTATAATAAAAAACAAATTTACACTCAAACCAATCTATATAACTTTTATCTCTGTAATTTTAATAGCTCTTACAATAACAAATATAAAAATTGATTTTAATATTAAAAATCTTGATGTAGACAATATTGAATTACAATCTTTAGATAACTTTTTTAACAAATATATCAATAAAGATAAAAAAACTGCTGTGTTACTCTATGCTAGTTCAATAGAAGATTTAGTAAACAATGTACATAAACTACAAACCACCTATCCCAACACTCAAAGTGCCCTAGCAAATATACCAACTAAAAATAGTTTTGAAAAATTTGATACTAAGAGATTTGAAACTCTCAATCAAAAATTAAATACGGTAGCCAAAGAAGTTGGATTTCGAGAAAATTTATTTCATGAGAGTTATAAACTTCAAAGTAATTTACCTCAATACACTTACCAAGAGTTACAAGACTTTCCTATAGGTCAATACAAAAATCTCTTTATAAGTTATGCAATAGTATCAAATAGTGACTATGAAAATATTATCAAAGAACCTTATGTCAAAACCTTAAGCTTTAAAGAACTTTTCAAAAAAGATTTAACAAAATCTTTACAAAGTTTACAGTTTTTATCTATCATTGCTTTAATATTTATTTGTGTAATGTTATATATCGCCGTAAAAAATAGATTTTTTCAAGCGTTAAATTATATTTTATTTCCAATAGCTTTGATTCTTTTGGTATCTTTTTTTGTAGAGTTAAATATCTTACATATTTTTATGATGATTGTTCTTATCTCTTTAAGTATTGATTATGGAATTTATATGAATAATACAAAGCTTAGTAGCAATACTCAAAAAGCGATATTTTACTCTTTACTTTCTACTTTTGCTGGCTTTGGAGTTTTGATTTTTTCAAATGTAAATGCCCTCTTTTCAATTGGTCTTATAGCAACTCTTGGTATAGTGTCACTTATAATTTTATTATTAACACATAAGGTTCCTCGATGACTCTAAAAGTTTACAATGATAATGGCTCTATAACAGAACATATCATATCTGCTGATACTATGACTGATACAGAGATTCAAAGTGATATCTCATATATTGGACTTAGTACAAAAGAGGAAAATATTTTAAATATTTTTAAAACTTATTTTAATAATTCAAAAGCGATTCTTTTTGACAAGAGTAATAAAGCAATAATAGAAAAAATAGATAAACTTAATTTTAATGATTTTAAAAAGAAAGATTTTTCATTTATCTATTTTACTTCAGGGACAACTGGTTCACCTGTAGGGGCATTTAAAACAAAAGAAAACTTCCTAAGTGAGATAGAACAACTTACAAAACTTTTTGAAAAATATACTATTAAAAGAATTATAGTAACCGTTCCTTTTATCCATTTTTATGGTTCACTTTTTGGTGCAATTTATCCCCTTGTAAATGATATAGATATAATTATAAAAGAACATTTTTTACCTCATGATTTACTTGAACTTGTAGATGAATATTCGATGGTAGTTACAACGCCTCTTTATATAAAATCTCTTAATAAACTTCAAATAAAAAAAGATTTAAGTAAATCAATTTTTGTAAGCTCTACAGCACCACTTTTCCCAAATATCGCAAAAGAGTTTCATGAGAATTTTTCTACTGATGTTATACAAATATTTGGCTCAACTGAAACAGGTGGTATAGCATATAAATACAATGATGATGAAAAATGGACACCTATACATCAAGTGGAAATATCGCAAAATCAAGAGGGGGAGCTCAAAGTAAAATCTCCTTTTATCTCAAACATCCTCTATGAAGATAAATTTAAAGTTACAAATCACGAGATTCAAACTTTTGATTTCGTAGAGATAGAAGAAAATCAATTCAAACTTGTTGGACGAAGTTCTCAAATTATAAAACTAGCAGGAAAAAGATACTCAACTATACAAATAGAAAACATTTTAGAAGCACAACCAAACATAGAAAAAGCTGTAGTATTTGTAACTACCAATAAAGATGCTTTACGAGGTGAAGAGTTAAATATTACACTGCAAACAAAAGAAAATATTCTAGTTAAAGATATAAAATCTCTTCTTAAAAAACAGTTATCAAATATGAGATTTACTATCAACCTAAAATTAGTTGATGAAATAAAAACAACCCTTGTTGGTAAAAAAATGTTGATACAATAAGATGACTATAGAGATAAAAAACTTAACAAAATCCTATAAAAATAATAAGGTACTAGATAATCTCTCTTTAGAAATAAAAGAGGGTTCACTTTTTGGACTTTTAGGACCTAATGGTGCAGGTAAAACTACTCTTGTATCAATTATGAATTATCTGCAAACGAGTAATTCAGGAGAGATAAATATCTTTGGATATGATTATAAAAAAGATAAAAAACAAATCAAACAAATAAGCTCTTATGTACCACAAACTTATGCTTTCTATCCAAATCTTACAGCTTATGAAAACCTAGAATTTTTTGGGGCATTGTATGGACTTAAAAATAGTGAACTAAAAAAAAGAATAGACTATTGTGTAGAGGTAACCTCTTTAGAAAAATTTTTAGATAAAAGAGCTCATACATATTCAGGTGGTGTAAAAAGAAGATTAAATATCGCTATTGGCTTACTCAATAATCCAAAAATACTCTATCTTGATGAACCAACTGTAGGGATTGACCCACAATCTAGAAAATATATACTCGATGTTATAAAACAGATAAATCAAGAGGATAAAACAACTATCATATACACCTCACATTATATGGAAGAGATAGAATATCTCTGTGATGATATTGCAATACTTGATAATCATAAGATTATTTTACATGAAAAAAAAGAGTTACTTTTAGAGCAAAACTCTTTTGTAACTGTAAAAACAGATACAGAAGATATTCAAATTGATGTTAAAAATGATTATAATAATCTCATTGAAACACTTGCCCTTCTTAAAAATAGAAACACTCCTATTAAAAATATTGTTTTTAATAACAAAAACTTAGAAGAGCTGTTTTTAAATCTTACAAAAGGGAATTTAAGAGACTGATGTTTAGATATATTTTAAAAAAAGAATTTTTACTCCTTAGTCGAGATATCCATGCTCTTTTAGTACTTTTTATTATGCCTACACTTTTTATTATCATTATGTCATTGGCACTCCAAAATACCTATTCAAATACTATTGATACAAAACTACAAGTTGCAATAAATACTTTGAGTAATAAAGATACAACATATTTAACACAAGAGATAAATAAAAATAACTATTTTCAAGCTAAAATTACAAATAATGAAAATATAAAAGAGCTTATTTATGAGAAAAAATTTAATTTTATTGTCAATATAATACAAGAATATAAAACCCAAATCAATACAAATAAAAAAAATTTTCATATTGATATTTATGTAAATCCAAGTATCTCTTTACAAAACCAATTGTTATTTAAAAATCTGCTTACTGAGATTATTTCAAAACAGATTATGAAAGAGTATTTTATAAAAAATAAAATAGATGCAAAAACTTTGTCAAAGTTAAATGAAAAAATGTCTATTATTCCAACCTATAAAGAGGAAAAATTTAAAATCAAACCAACTTCTGTACAATATAGTGTGCCATCTTGGCTTGTTTTTTCAATGTTTTTTATCCTTATTCCTATCTCAAATACTTTTATAAATGAAAAGAATTTTGGAACAATTGATAGATTAAAAAGTATGGATATACCTTTTATTTCAATTATTTTAGGTAAAATGGTACCATATTTTATAATAAACCAAATCCAAGTATTATTTATGATATTAGTTGGGATTTATATAGTACCACTACTAAATGGAGATACTCTCCAAATAAATGGTAACTATGGTTTAATTTTTATGATGAGTAGTGCAATCTCATTTGCAGCTATCTCTTTTGCTATCTTTATAGCAAATATAAGTAGTACTTCAGAGGAAGCAACTACAATTGGTGGTGTCTCTAATATAATTTTAGCAGCACTTGGTGGTATCATGGTACCAAAATTTGTAATGCCTGAATTTATGCAAAATATCACAGCACTATCTCCTATGAATTGGGGATTAGAGGGGCTATTGGAGATTTTTGTCATGGGTGGTAGTTTTAATGATATAAAAGTATTTATCCTATATCTAATACTATTTGGATGTGGATTTTTAGCTTTATCGTATTTAGTTTTAAAAAAGAAGGAAAATATATAATGTCAAATTTTGACGCAAGTGAATTAAAGAATGAACTGAAACAACTTATCATAGATGAGTGTGAAAAAGAGTGTGAAGTTTCAGATATCACTGATGAAGAGGTACTATTTGGTTCCGATTCAAATCTTCAACTAGACTCTTTAGATGCCCTACAAATTTCACTTGCTTTAAATAAAAAATATAACCTCAATACAACTGATAGTAAGGAACTTCGAAAAATAATGGTTTCTATAAATTCCCTAGCCGAGCATATTCAATCAAAATAATGAAACAAGTTTATATCACTGGTTCATCACTAATCTGTGCACTAGGTAATGATAAATTTCAAAGTATACAAACTGCGACAAAAATAGACAATACGAATTATAAAGATTTTTTTCAAGATAATCACGATGGATTTAATTTTTTTAAAATCAATCAAACTTTTGAGAATGAAAAAGAAAAATTTTATACAATATTAGAAGATGCCATATCTCAAGCTATAAAAGATGCAAACTTATCACAAGAGGAACAAAAAGAGTTGCATATCTTCATAGGTTCAACCTCTATGTCAATATCAATCAATGAAGAGCAAAGTCAACTCTACTACAATAACCAATCAACAAAAATGCTTGAAGAGGTTGGCTATGGTAATATTGGTACTTTTGTTGAAAACTTAGTAGAGTCAAAATATAAAGCCACCATACTACAAACAGCTTGTACCTCAACAGCAAACTCAATATCATATGCAACAGAATTTATCCAAGCAAACAAAATAAAACGAGCTTTAATCATAGGACTCGAACTCTTTAACAAATCAACTTATAAAGGTTTTGAATCACTTATGCTTCTAAGTAAAAATGGTATATACAAACCATTTGATAAAGGAAGTGATGGTTTAATTTTAGGAGAAACCTGTTCTGCCGTAATTTTAGATAGTGCAAAAAAAGATAATTCCTGTTTTAAAATAATAGCTACTAATACCTCTTTTGATAACTATTCAATAACTGGTTCAAATCCATCAGGAGAAACAACTTGTAACTCTATGCAAAAAGTTTTAAAAAAAGCAAATCTTACCCCTAAAGATTTAACTTGTATCAAAGCCCATGCAACAGGAAGTGAAAATTCTAATCTCTCTGAAGCAAAAGCTCTTGATACTCTTTTTAAAACTTATAATGAAACAACAGATGTAGTAATATTAAAACCCTTTTTAGGACATACACTAGGAGCTTGTGGAACTTCAGAGATAGTTTTGTTGTGTGAATTTATAAAGGAGGGATTTATCCCTAAAACACTCAACTATCAAAATGGGTATGATGATATCTCTTTTGAACCTTTATTAGAGAATAAATCTGTATCAAATGCTACTATATTATTCCAATTTATTGGTTTTGGCGGAAGTAATACCACTTTGGTATTAAGTAATAGAGGTTAAATTTATATGTATATTAACACAACTTTTCATGCAGCCTTTCAAAATAAAACGACAAAAGAGTATAAACAACTTTTAAAAGAAGTTACCAAAAAACAATTTAGAAGAGTATCAAAATTTAATATTATGGCAATTTATGGTGCACTCAGAGCTCTTGAAAATAAACAATATGATACTAATATCAATATTTATACTGCTAGTGAGTATGGCTGTATAGAAGATATGAATACAGTTCTTATGCAAGTAAGCAAAACAGATGAAATAGTTATGCCTTTTGATTTTTTAAATATCAATGGAAATAATGTAGGATTCTTAATCTCTGAAGCTTTAAACACTCTTGGAAATAACTTTTATATTACAGCTGAAGATGTTTCCTTTGAAAAAGCTTTTGAGTTAGCATATTTTGATATCTCTATTGATAAAACTAATGAAGCTTTAGTTGGTGCTGTTGATGAATCACTCGATTATATACAAGATATAAATAGTTTGATAAAAAATCCTGAACACCAAAAAACATATGATGGAACAACATGGTTTCAACTTTCAAAAGAGAGTAAAAATGCTCTAGCAAAAATAGAGAATTTAGAAACATTTACTAACCTTGAAGAGTTAAATAACTTCTTAGATACTCTGCAATATGACTATCTTAGTCTAAATCTTTTTGCAAAAGATAACCTCAATACTTTAAAAATAGATACAGCTAAAATTATTAGTCAAAGTGAGCAATTCTTTGGAACATATAGTGCTATGTATATTAACAATCTTCTAAACTATAATGGAAAACTTCTCCACATAAGTTTAGATGAAAATAACAGAGCTTATCTTTTCTACTTTACTAAATAATCAACTCTAAATCAATAATTTTGTATAATAACCTAATTTTATAAAAAGGTTTTTTTATGTTTGATATTATATCTCAAAGTGGTACGAGAATTAAAACCGGTGTTGCTTTAGTTGTTGGACTTTTATTGGTAGGATTTATTGATTCATTTTTTCTTACATGGCTTTTATTTGGTGGATTGATGCTTATTGCACTTTATGAAGCTATGAATCTATTTAATATAGATGATGATAAAATTTATATTTATGCTATTGCTATATGGCTTATAGCCTATCTCTATCCAAAACCTGAAGATTTAATATTTATTATTGCAATTATTTTTGCCTCTGTTTTAGCCTATACAAAAGAGTTCAATCAAAAACTATTTTTGCCTTTATTGTATCCTATTGCCTCATATTTATTTTTACTTTCATTATATCTCTCATTTGGAATGAATTCACTCCTTTGGTTACTTGTAGTTGTAGCAGGTGCTGATGTGGGTGCTTATTTTGTTGGGAAAAGCTTTGGTTCAACTCCATTTTGTGCAACAAGCCCAAATAAAACTTTAGAGGGTGTATTTGGTGGAATTGTAACAGCTGCAGTTCTTGGAGTGACATTTAGTTTAGATTCTGTTGGGTTTTGGAGTGCACTTATTATCTCAATAATTGTAGCTATTGCTTCTATATTTGGGGACCTATTTGAAAGTTATTTAAAGAGAGAAGCCAATCTTAAAGATAGTGGAGATATACTTCCTGGTCATGGTGGAATACTAGATAGAACTGATGGATATCTATTTGGTGGTATCGTTATGTTAGTACTACTAAGGTTTGTTGCTTGATAGTCCTAGGAACTACAGGTTCTATTGGTGTCAATACTTTAGAGATTGCAAAAAAATTCAATCTTGATATTGAGGTGATGGTTGCTGGAAATAATATTGATTTACTTAATGAGCAATTAAAATATTTTAGTCCTGAAGTTGTTATTATAGCCCAAGAAAAAGATATTCATAAAGTAAATCATTCAAATGTAAAAGCTGGTCAGCTAGCTATTTTAGAAGCTATTGAGGAATCATCTTCAAATCTTGTAGTAAATGCCCTTGTTGGTTTTTTTGGATTACAACCAACCTTGAGAGCAATACATTGTGGGAAAAGAGTTGCATTAGCGAATAAAGAATCACTTGTAGTCGCAGGGCAATTTATAGATACTTCTTATATAACTCCCATAGACAGTGAACACTTTGGATTATGGTACTTAATGGATACTACAAAACCCATACAAAGCTTGACAGTAACTGCAAGTGGTGGAAGCTTTCGAGACTACCCAATAGAAAAACTAGAGAATGTAACAATAGAAGAGGCACTGAATCATCCTAATTGGTCTATGGGAAATAAAATCACTATAGATAGTGCAACAATGACCAATAAACTTTTTGAACTCATAGAAGCTCGATGGCTCTTTGATACAACATCGTGTGATGCAATCATTGAAACAAAATCAATAATCCATGCAATGATTAACTATAAAGATGGAAGTACCACTGCTCATTTAGCTCATGCAAATATGCAATTGCCTATAGCTTATGCTATAATGGGAGATGTAAAAGAACAAATCTTAAAGCCTGTTAATCTTTTAGAATTGCAAAATTTAGAATTCAAAGAGATCAAACAAGAAAGATATCCCATTTGGGAAATCAAAGATGAAGTTCTCCATAATAAAAATTTAGGTGTAGTGTTAAATGCAGCAAATGAAGTTGCAGTTGCAAAGTTTTTACAAGGTGAGATTGGATTTTTAGATATAGCCAAAAAAACTCTAGATGCTATGAATAAATTTCATAGTACAAAAATAGAATATATTGATGATATCTTTGAGATTGATAAAGAGGTAAGGAGATATATAAATGGATAGTATGATGATACCTTTTATTATGCTTCTTATTGTTACAATTGCTCTAGTATTAGAGAGAAAACATCACGAAGATAAAATTGTAAATATCTACGAAGATAAATTTGAACAGTGGAAAGAACACGCCACACTAGGTAAACATAAACCAAAACCTAAAGAGTTAGTTGGATTGGTTTTCTTAGAAAATGATCAATTAAATATTGAATTATTAGATGATAAAGTTTTAGATAGATTAGAGAGAAAGAAATACTCTATAAAACAAAAAGGATAATCTATGAAAAGTATATATGTTTTATTATTAGTTGTAAATATCCTTATGGGAAATAAGCTCACTAAAAGTGGTGATTATGTTATTGATGATAGCAACAAACTTATGTGGCAAGATACATATGATAATGTAAAACATAGGTTTACACAACAGCAAGCTATGGAATATTGTGATACTTTAGTTTTAAGTGGCTATTCAAATTGGTATCTACCAACAGCAGATGAATATAGAACAATCATAGATAAAACACGAGTGAGAGAAGAGCTTATGATAAATAAAGCTTTTAAATATATCTTACCAGAAAACTACTGGACTAGTGATAGAACTTGGGTGCGAAACTTTGGTCTTTATGGGTATTTTGTATATTTTAAAAGTGGCGCTATATACTACCAAAATAGAAGCTATAAAAAATTTGTACGATGTGTAAGAGAGATTAAATAATGAAAAAAAAAGTTTTAATATTACATGGTTGGGGTGGAAGCCATGAGCCCCATTGGCAATGGTGGTTAAGTAATGAACTACCCAAAGATGGATATGAGATTTCATTTCCATCTTTTCCAAATGAAGAGTTACCAAACTTTAACGAGTGGCTAAGTTTTTTGAAAAATGAATTTGATAAATTTCAACCTGATATTGTAGTGTGTCATTCACTAGCTAATATTCTATGGTTTCATTTTGTTGAAAAATTTCCTATAAAAGAGCTAGAAAAACTGATGCTTGTAGCACCTGTAAGAAAAGATTGTAAAATAGAGGAGCTACAAACATTTTTCCCTTATCCTATTCCAAAAGATTTAAAAGCAAAAGAGATTATTATGGTAGCAAGTGATAATGATATTTATCTCAATGTAGAAGAAGCTATAGAACTTCAAAGCCAGCTTAATGTGGGACTTAAGATACTTGAAAATGCTGGTCATATAAATGCTGATAGTGGTTTTGGAGAACTCCCTTGTGCTATTGATTGGATAAAAAGAGAAATAGAATAGATGATATTAAGTATAGAGTCAAGTTGTGATGATAGTAGTATCGCAATAACTGAGATAGAAACAAAAAAGTTAGTATTTCATAAAAAAATATCACAAGAGTTACAACATAGTGTCTATGGGGGAGTGGTTCCAGAACTAGCTGCCAGACTTCATATAGAAGCTTTACCAAAAATTTTAGAGGAGTGTATCCCTTATTTTGATAAACTTAAAGCAATAGCAGTGACAAATGCCCCTGGACTATCAGTAACACTCACAGAAGGTGTAACAATGGCAAAAGCTTTAAGTATAAGTTTAAACTTACCACTAATTGCGGTCAATCACTTAAAAGGTCATATCTATTCACTTTTTATAGAAAAGGAAACTCAATTTCCTTGTACAATTCTACTAGTTTCAGGAGGTCATACTCAACTAATAGAAGCAACCAGTTTTAATGATATGAAAATTATTGGCTCAACTATTGATGATAGTTTTGGAGAAAGCTTTGATAAAGTTTCTAAAATGTTACATCTTGGATATCCTGGTGGTCCAATAGTACAAGAAAAAGCTCAAAAAGGGGATAAGACAACTTATGATTTTCCTATCCCTTTAAGACAAAGTCCAAATATAGAGTTTAGTTACAGTGGATTAAAAAACGCTGTTCGAATGGCTATTGAAAAAGAGGAAAATAATAATAACTTGAATGAACAAACTATTGCAAATATTTGTGCAAGTTTTCAGTTCACTGCTATTGCACATATCATTATGAAACTCAAAAAATATTTTAAAACAAATCCCCCTACTTCTTTTGCAATAGTAGGAGGAGCAAGTGCAAATATTGAACTACGAACTACTATAGAAGATTTATGTAAAAAATATGATGCTAAATTACACTTGAGTTCACTAGAATTTTGTAGTGACAATGCTGCTATGATAGGTCGAGTTGCCGTAGAACAATACTTGGTAAATGATTTTGTTTCTTATAAAGAAATTGATATTCAAAGTAGAATCAAAGAGAAAAACTTTTAAAGGTATAATGGAGAATAGATGACACTTTTATTGATATATTTTTTTATTGCTGTTGGTATCTCTTTTTTATGTTCTATTTTAGAAGCTGTTATACTTTCAACAACGCCTACTTATATCAAAGTTATTAAAGACTCTAAGCCCATAATTGGAAACCGTCTTGAAAAACAAAAAAGAGAAATTGATAAATCTATTGGGGCAATACTTACACTAAATACTTTTGCACATACTTTAGGTGCAGCAGGAGTTGGTGCTGAGGCTGTAAAAATTTTTGGTGAAGAGTATATGTTTTATATCTCTGCATTTTTAACTATTTTAATTTTAGTATTTTCTGAAATTATTCCAAAAACAATTGGAGCATATTACTGGAAAGAGTTAAGTACTATTAGCTCTTTATTTATAAGTACTTTAGTTTTTATCACTTATCCTCTTTTAATTCTTATGGAATTTATAACCAAAGCCATCACAAAAAACAAAAGTAAAAACTTTATAACAAAAGATGAACTTGAAGCAACTGTAGCTATGGGAGAGGAAGCTGGAATACTTAAAGAAAAAGAGTTACATATTATAGAAAATATTTTTGAACTTCGAGATATAAAAGTAAAAGATATCTACACACCTAGAAATGTTATGTTCACTATCTCTGAAGATATTTTACTAGAGAGTTTAACTAAAAGTGATAAAACAGTTATAGAACTTGAAAAGATGAAAGAATACTCAAGAATACCTATATTTAAAAAAGATATTGATGAAATTGTGGGGATTGTTTTTTCAAAAGAGTATTTTTATGAATTTATAGAAAATAGATTAGAAAACAAACAAGATATTATAAAATCCGTATTTAAAGTACATAAGAATATCCCTATTTCTAAACTTCTAGATCTTTTTATCTCAAGAAAAGAGCATCTATTTATTGTAGTTGATAACTATGACCAAACAGCAGGGATAGTAACTCTTGAAGATGCTATTGAAACTCTTTTAGGTTTAGAGATTGTAGATGAATTTGACAATAATACCAATATGAGAGAGTTAGCAAAAAGTTTAAAGTTTTTAAAAAACAATATTTAAAAATCTTTTGGATTATGTAATGCTTTTTCTACTAAGGATAAATAGGTATCTCTTGGTATCTCTTTTGCTCCAAAGGAAGCTAAATACTCTGTATAAATCTGACTATCAATTAAAGTAAATCCATTATTTTTTAGTCTCTGGACTAGTGCCACAAAAGCTACTTTACTAGCATCACTTTTAAGAGCAAACATTGACTCTCCACAAAAGATATCACCAATAACCACACCATAGCCACCACCAACTAACTTACCCTCAAAATAAGATTCAAAACTATGGGCAAATCCAGCTTTATGTAAATCACAATATGCTTCAATCATATCTGTAGTTATCCAAGTTCCCTCTTGGTCTGGTCTTTTTGCTTTTGCACACTCTTTGATTACTTGTTCAAAGTTTATATCAAATTTTACTTCAAAAATATTTTTTCTTATTGTTTTTTTTAAATTCTTTGAGATATGTAAATCATTGATATCTAAAACAAATCGAGGATTTGGAGACCACCACAAAATAGGATCATCTTCATTAAACCAAGGGAAAATTCCCTTTGAATATCCATACATAATTCTATTAACACTTAAATCGCCACCATAAGCCACAATCCCTTCATCTTCTGCTTGAGATGGATCAGGGAAGATTAAGTTATAGGGACTTAATGGGAAAATATTCATTTTAAATTTGTTGTGGTTTGATCACTTCGTTTGCAAAAACTCTATTAATAGCTTCTGGTACTATTGTTTTTAATTTTCCAAAATTTATAGGATTTATAAATCTTGTATATTCAAAACTCCCCTCTTCATCTCGAACTGCATCATATACAAAACCTATCTCTTTGTTTTGTTTTTTTGCCCATTGTGCTATATTTGAAGCATAAAGAGATGTGTTTGTATGAGATTTGTCAAACTTATGTCCCCAAGCAAAAAAGATAAACTTCCCATTGTAACTAATATTTTTAAAGTTATGATAGTTATCTTTTTTTGCAAAAACTGTAAGTTGATTAGTATTTAATTTTTCTAAATCCATCTCAAAAACTTCTATCGCTGAAGTTGGTTGAATATCTTTTTTATTATAATTAAAAAGATACTTCACCTCTACTAATTTTCCTTTATACTGTTGCTTAATCGCTTTTGCTATAATTCTCACCTGATCTTCAAGTTGTAAAGGATGAAATTTATCATCAAATTTAAAATCTTGATAGGCGAGCTTTTCATCTTTTTTATACCCAAGTGGTGCAGTAAATGGGTTAAATAGAAAAATTGTTCCAGCAACATTTTTATTTTTCTTTTTCAATAATAATTCTAAATCATCTACACTTATCTCTTCATCTTCAAATGGGATATAAACATAGGTTTTTACTATATATTCTAATTCATGAACCGTTTTTATTTTTCCAAAAAGTTGCATTAATTAATACTACCTAATTGTTCACCAGCAAGAAGATGGAAATGGATATGTCCAACCTCTTGACCACCATTTTGTCCAATATTTGTAATCAATCTATATCCATCACTTTTTACCCCAAGTGTTAAAGCAACCTCTTGAATAAATGATGTCATCTCTGCCATAATATTTGGTGTCATCTCATTAAATGATTGAATATGCACTTTTGGTATGATCAGTACATGGATTTTTGCTTGTGGACTTATATCCTCAAAAGCTAAAAAATTATCATTTTCCAATACTGTTTTATTTGGTATTTCACCTTCTATTATTTTACAAAATATACACATCTCTTTTCCCTTCTTTTTTCATATTTGTAAGTATAACCAAACTATAATAAATGTTTAAGTATAATCCCCCAATTATTAAGGTCTACAAATTACACAAGACCCCTTTAGGAGATACATTTGCAAGAATGGATAGATAAAATAAACAGTGCCGTTTCTTTAGAAGAATTAGAGCACTTAAGAATTGATATTTTGGGTAAAAAAGGTATTTTAACTTTAGAATTTGCTAAAATGAAAGATATTCCAAATACTGAAAAAAAACTTTTTGCTCAAAATTTGAATAACAACAAAACAGCAATAAATAATGCCTTAGAATCACAGAAAACTATTCTTATGGCACAAGAGCTAGAGAAACAACTTGAAGCTGAAAAAATTGATGTTACAAAGTTTACACCAAGTTTAAATAATGGTACATATCATCCTGTATCAGAAACATTAAATCAAATTACAACTTATTTTCAAAACTTGAATTTTAGTGTTGAAGAGGGACCATTAGTTGAAGATGATTTTCATAACTTTGAAGCTTTAAATCTCCCTGCATTTCATCCAGCAAGAGATATGCAAGATACTTTTTATTGTAACGATGGAGCAGTGTTAAGAACACATACATCTCCTGTACAAATAAGAACAATGATGGAGCAAAAACCACCTATTCGTATGATAGCTCCAGGTACTGTTTTTAGAAAAGATTTTGATATCACCCATACACCTATGTTCCACCAAATAGAAGGTCTTGTAGTAGAAAAAGAGGGTGTAGTATCTTTTGCAAATTTAAAATTTGTAATGGAAGAATTTTTACACCATATGTTTGGAGAGGTAGAGGTGCGATTTAGACCTTCATTTTTCCCATTTACGGAACCATCTGCAGAGGTTGATATTAGTTGTATTTTCTGTAAAGACAAAAGTACTGGAAAGTCCTGTGGGTGTAGAGTATGTTCACACACAGGTTGGCTTGAAGTTTTAGGTTGTGGGATAGTTGATGAAAATGTATTTAAAGCAGTTGGGTATGAAAATGTAAGTGGGTATGCCTTTGGTTTAGGTATTGAAAGATTTGCAATGCTTATCCATAAAATTGGAGATTTAAGATCTTTATTTGAAAGTGATATTAGACTATTAGGACAATTTAAATGATTATAACAAGAAGATGGCTACAAGAATATATTGATATAACAAAACTCAGTACTCAAACTATATGTGATGCACTAAACTCTATTGGTTTAGAGGTTGATAGTACTCAAAGAATACTTATACCAAATGGTGTAGTAATAGGGAAAGTTCAAGCTTGTGAAAAACATCCCGATGCAGATAAGCTAAATGTTTGTCAAGTAGATATTGGAACAAAAGTAGAACAAATTGTATGTGGAGCAAAAAATGTTGCTGCTGGACAATATGTTGCTGTTGCAACTGTGGGAGCAATACTTGGTGAAGACTTTGTAATCAAAAAAGCGAAACTTAGAGGTGTTGAATCAAATGGTATGATTTGTAGCTCAACAGAGATAGGATTACCAAAGATTAATGATGGAATTATGGAACTTGATGATTCTATAGGGGAACTAATCATAGGGAAAGAACTTAATGAGTATTCTTTAATCAATGATGAAACTATAGAGATAGAACTCACTGCTAATAGAGGAGATTGTCTAAGTATTAATGGTATAGCTCGTGAATTAAGTACCTATTTTAATATCTCAATGAAAAATGTTGACCCAATAGTAAATACAAACAATAAAGGGATTGGTCAAGTTTTTGATGTGATATATGATACAAATTGTCAAT
Organism: Arcobacteraceae bacterium; assembly: GCA_965140475.1. Classification (GTDB taxonomy): domain Bacteria; phylum Campylobacterota; class Campylobacteria; order Campylobacterales; family Arcobacteraceae; genus JAIOSF01. The sequence continues at coordinate 75,353 of OZ223242.1, read as the reverse complement.
CAAGTCTTATCTACAAAGCTGCCGATATCAAAAAATTTTCATTAAAATTACTCCATAAATTAAGAGCTGCAACAATTGATAAATTACAATCTACAGATATTGAAACTGCTATTGCTTATGCAACACATAGTTCAGGAGTTTTAATCAATGTTTATAGTAAAGCTGCAGCTTATACACAAGAAAGCGATTTAGTTTCTTTAAAAGTTATTCAAGATAATGATGGATTTGACACTGTACAAGGTGATGTTTTATTAAGTACAATAGGTGTAGATGCAGGAAAAGTTGAAAATATTTGTGATGAAGTTTTAATAGAAGCTAGTTATATAGATCCAAGTTATCTTTCGCAAACTGTTTTTGATAAGAAAAGAGAAACAGGTGATATATATTATAGAGCATCAAGAGGAAGTGAACCAAATTTAGATTTTGGTATAGATTCTGTTATCACTTTACTATCTGAAAATGGTGCGACAATTTATAACGGTAGTAAACACTTTATCAATGATATAAAACAAAATACAATCAATATTAATAATAAACAACTTAATAAAATCATAGGACAAGATATAGAGCCAAGTCGTGTGAGTCAAATACTTACATCACTTGGTTTTTTTGTAAAACAAGATGGTCAAGACACTATTAATGTAACTATTCCAACATTTAGACATGATGTAAATAATATTGCAGATATAACAGAAGAGATTGTTAGAATCGTAGGAATTGATCAAATTCAATCAAAACCACTTTTGATTCAAGAGTTAAATAATATCAATGAAAGCTCTAATATTTTACAAATCAAAAATCACTTACGATCACAAGCTATAGCAAATGGTTTTTTTGAAACTATAACTTATGTATTTGCCAATAAAGAGTTATTAGAAAAATATAATTTTCCAGTTGTTATAAATAAAAAAGATATTTTAAATCCAATTGTAAATGAACTTAATACATTTAGAACAACACTTAGTTTAAACCTAGTACAAGCTGTTGCACATAATGTAAAACAAGGGTTTAAATCAATTGGATTATTTGAATCTGGTATTGTATTTGATAAAAGTAGAAATGAGATAAAAAAAATAGGATTTATTTTTAGTGGAGAATCTGAAAACCCATCAGTGCAAAATAGTGCAAAACCAAAAAATATAGACCTTTTTAGTTTTAGTGAAAAAATTGCGAATATAGTTGGTGAATTTGAATTACAGCCTATGAAAAAAATCATAAGTGATTTTGTCCATCCATATCAAAATGCGACTATAGTAAAAAATGGTAAAAACATTGGTATTATTTATAAACTACACCCTGTAGTTGCTGATGATTTTGATATTTCAAAAAATACATTTATCGCACAACTAAATTTGGATACTCTAAAAAATGAAACTATTATAGCTTCAAATATCTCAAAATTCCAAGCTTCTAGAAGAGATCTCAGTATTATTGCACCTGCAAACTTGGAATATAAAGAGATAAAAAAAGTTATAAAGTCTTTGAGAATTAAAGAGATAAAACAATTTAATCTTGTAGATATTTATAGTGATGAAAAACTCGGAAATGATGAGAGTTTAACCATAAGATTTATCTTACAATCTGAAACTAAAACATTTGAAGAGAGTGATATTAATGATATCATGGATAGAATCCTTAACAAACTACAAGAAGAGTTAAATATAGGTATAAGATAATGGAAACTTTAAATATTTCTTCCCTTTCACAACCATTTGATATAGTCATTGATAATATAGCATCAGATAAATCTATCTCTCATAGATGTGCTATGTTTAGTCTTTTATCAAATAAACCTTCAACAATAAAAAACTATCTTCGAGGTGAAGATACTATGGATTCACTCAAAATTGCACAAAAACTAGGTGCAGTTGTTGAGGATAATGGTGAGATTATAACCATTACACCACCTTCAAAACTAACTGAACCTGATGATATACTAGATTGTGGAAATGCTGGAACAGGAATGCGACTATATGCAGGACTTTTAGCTGGTATTGAGGGTAGTTTTATTTTAACTGGTGATAAATATTTACGAAGTCGTCCTATGAAAAGGGTTGCAAATCCATTAAGAGATATTGGAGCTTCTATAGATGGAAGAGAAGATGGAAACAAAGCACCTCTACATATTCGTGGTGGAAAATTAAAATCTTTTAAATATCATAGTCCAATAGACTCAGCACAAGTAAAGTCAGCTTTGATACTTGCAGGAATTCAAAGCGATGAAATTTCTTACTATAAAGAGGATTTACTCTCACGAGATCACACTGAACGAATGTTAAATGGTATGGGTGCAAATATCTCGACAAATAGTGATGGTTGGATTGAAATTAATCCTATAAAAGAACCGCTTAAACCACTTAATTTAACTGTACCAACAGACCCATCAAGTGCATTTTTCTTTGCAGTTGCAGCGGCGATTGTTCCAAATGCAAAAGTAACATTGAAAAATGTTACACTTAATCCAACAAGAATTGAAGCTTATAAAATTTTACAACAAATGGGTGCAGATGTTGAGTTTATAGAGGTTGAAAATATCTATGAACCAATCGGAGACATTATTGTAAAAAACAATAAACTTCAAGGTGTAACAGTTGCTAAAAATATCGCTTGGCTTATAGATGAACTACCTTGTCTAAGTATTGCAATGTCAATTGCAAATGGTAAAAGTGTTGTAAAAAATGCTCAAGAGTTACGGGTAAAAGAGAGTGATAGAATATCTGCTGTTGTTAATAACCTAAAACTTTGTGGTGTAAATTATAAAGAGTTTGAAGATGGTTATGAGATAGAGGGAGGTGCAACTTTACAAAAAGCAACTATCAACTCATGTGGAGATCATAGAATCGCTATGAGTTTTGCCATAGCTGGACTTCTATGCGATATGGATATTGAAGATACACAATGTATTGAAACATCTTTTCCTAACTTTACAGAGATATTAAATAGTTTAAGAGGTTAATATGGAAGTAAAACTAGCATCATCATACGGTTTTTGTTTTGGTGTAAAAAGAGCTATTGATATAGCACAACAACACAAAAACTCAAATACAATGGGACCACTAATACACAATCAAAAAGAGATAAATAGATTAAAATTTGATTTTAATGTGGGATTATATGAAAACCTTGAAGATGTAAAAAAAGATGACACGGTTATCATTAGAACACATGGTATTCCAAAAAAAGACCTCCAAGAACTTAAACAAAAAGATGCAAAAATCATCAATGCAACTTGCCCTTTTGTTACAACTCCTCAACAAATAGTAAAAAAAATGTCACAAGAGGATTATAGTATTTTAATCTTTGGAGACTATACACATCCTGAAGTAAAAGGGGTAAAAAGCTATGGTGAAGATGTACATGTTATACTTGAGCCAAGTGAATTAGAAAATATAAAATTTAAGCATGATAAAATTGCTTGTGTAGCTCAAACAACTAGAAAAAAAGAGAAATATTTAGAGATTGTAAATACACTTATTCTTAAAAATAAAGAGGTAAGAGTTTTTAATACAATTTGCGATGCGACATTTGAAAATCAAGATGCTGTAAGGGAACTTTCACAAGATGTTGATATTATGATAATTATAGGTGGTAAAAACTCTTCAAATACAAAACAACTGCTTTACATTGCGAAAGAAAACTGCACTGAAAGTTATCTTATAGAAGATGAAAATGAATTAGATCTTAAATGGTTTAAAAATAAAAAAATATGTGGTGTAACAGCAGGTGCATCAACTCCTGATTGGATTATCCAAAAAGTTGTAGACAAAATCAAAAATATAAATTAAGCAAGTTTTAGCTACAATGGCTCTCATTAAAATAAAAGGGTAGGCAAGCAAATGAAATTTGAAGATTTTGAAATAGAAGGTGAAGACTTCGCAACATTATTGGAGGAGAGCGAAAAAAACACAGAAACAAACACAGTAACTGAAGGTGAAATAGTAATTGTAAACGATGATAACTTTGTTGTAAGTATCGCTGGTAAAGAGGGAAGAATTCCTTTAAGTGAAATTACTAATACTGATGGTACAGTAAAATACAAAGTAGGTGATAAAATTACAGTTATGATTGTAGGTACAAGAGGTGAAAACTTATCTTTATCTTACAAAAAAGTATTACAAAAAGCTAAGTTTGATGAGTTTTTTGCAAAATATGGTGAAGAACCAGAAGATGTTGTAGTTGAAGGTACTGTTGTATCTGTAAAACCAAGAGCAGGTTTTGTTGTACAAGATGATGAAGGTATGGAATACTTTATGCCAATGGCACAAGGTTTCTTAAAAGCACATGGTGCAGTTGGAAAGAAAATTAAAGCAGCAGTGCTTAAAGCTAAACCAGAAACATCAAGCATAGTAATCTCTAGAAGAAAACTTATCGAAGAATCACAAAAAAACAAAGAAGAAAAAATAGCACAACTTATGGAAAATAATGAGCCAAGAACTGGTATCGTTAAAAAAATCACAAGTTATGGTATGTTTGTTGATTTAGGTGGAATTGACGGACTTGTTAACTATAATGAAATTAGTTACAAAGGACCAGTGAACCCATCAGCATACTTTAAAGAAGGTGATGAGATTACTGCTGTTATGAAATCATACGATAAAGAGAAAGGTCACTTATCATTATCAATTAAAGATGCATTAGCAAATCCTTGGGAAGAGATGAGAGATGCTTTAGATGTAGGTGATACCATCACTGTTACAGTTTCTAACTTTGAATCTTATGGTGCATTTGTTGATTTAGGAAATGATATAGAGGGTCTTTTACATATCTCAGAAATCAGTCATAATAAAAATGTTAAAAATCCAAAAGACTACCTAGAGATTGGTCAAGAGATCAATGTTGAAGTTATCGATTTAGATTGTGATAAAAGAAGATTAAGAGTAAGTTTAAAATCATTACAACCAAAACCATTCCAAACATTTATCAAAGAAAATAAAGTTGGAGATGTAGTTAAAGGTACTGTTGCTACTTTAACAGACTTTGGTGCATTTATCAGTCTTGGAACAGTAGATGGTCTTCTACATAATGAAGAAGCAACTTGGGATTCTGGAAGTAAATGTAAAGATATTTACAAAAAAGGTGATGAAGTTGAAGTTAAAATTATCAAAATTGATACTGAAAAAGAAAATATCTCTTTAAGTGTAAAAGCATTACAAGATTCTCCTGCTCAAAAATTTGAGAAAGAACATAATAATGGTGATATTATTAAATCTACAATTAAAGATATTAAAGATTTCGGAATCTTTGTAAAACTTGAAGATAATCTTGATGGACTTATTAGAAAAGAAGATATGGTTCAAGCTGAAGAGGGTACTGAAGAGCCTAAAATTGGTGATGAAATTGAAGCAGTTGTTGTAAATATCGACAAACAAAAAAATAGAGTAAGATTAAGTGTAAGAAGACTTGCTTCGCAAAAAGATAGAGATATGTTAGAATCAGTTAATGATGATTCTTCTATGACTTTAGGAGACGCTTTAGTTGGTAAGTTAAAGTAATTTAACTTTATCGACTAAAATTTTGGAGAAAATAATGAATAAACCTACAATAGTAGTATGTGATCATATTCACGAAAGTGGATTAGATATACTTAAAAATACTAGTGACATAAATTATGTATATGCTGCAGACATCGATAAAACTGCCCTTTTAGATGTTATTAAAGATGCAGATGTATGTATCACTAGAAGTTCAACAGATGTTGATGAGAAATTTTTAAACGCAGCTGTGAATTTAAAAGCAGTTGTAAGAGCAGGTGTTGGTGTTGATAATGTAGATATGGATGGTTGTAGTAAAAGAGGTGTTATTGCCATGAATGTACCAACTGCAAATACAATAGCAGCTACAGAACTTACAATGACACATCTTCTTTCTTGTATGAGAAAAATGCCTTATGCTCATTCACAATTAAAAGATCAAAGAATCTGGAAAAGAGAAGATTGGTATGGTCAAGAACTTTACGGTAAAAAAATTGGTGTAATTGGTTTTGGTAATATCGGTCATAGAGTAGCTCTTAGATGTAAAGGTTTTGAGATGGATGTTGTAACATACGACCCATATATTCCATCTTCAAAAGCAACTGATTTAGGTATAAACTATACTACAAACTTTGATGATATTTTAGCGTGTGATATTATTACAATTCATACACCAAAAAACAGTGAAACTCTTAATATGATAGATGAACCACAAATTGCAAAAATGAAAGATGGAGTTATCCTTATAAATTGTGCAAGAGGTGGTTTATACAATGAAGAAGCATTAGTGAAAAACCTAAAATCTGGTAAGATTGCAATGGCTGGAATCGATGTATTTAATAAAGAACCAGCAACTGATCACCCATTATTAGATTTAGATAATGTAACAGTAACAGCACACCTTGGTGCAAATACCGTTGAATCACAATATAAAATAGCAACACAAGCTGCAAATAATGCAATTAAGTCAGCTCGTGGTATTGGTTATCCTCATGCTTTAAATCTTCCAATTGATGAAACAAAAATTCCATCATTTGTAAAACCATATTTAGAACTTACTCAAAAAATGGCTTTTTTAATTGCACAAATGGATAAAAATGCTATTGAGTCAATTAAAATTGAAGCAGAGGGAGAAATTTCTGATTATCTAGAAAGTTTAGAAACTTTTGCTATTGTTGGTGCTTTAACACATAGTTTATCAAATGAAAAAATAAACTATGTAAATGCAACATTTGTTGCTAATGAGAGAGGAATTAAAGTTGATTCTTCAGTTTGTTCAAATACAAGTGCATTTAAAAATCAAGTAACTGTTAAAATTACTACTACTCATGGTGTAAATAGTACAAGTGGTACAATCTTTGATGAAGATGTTCAAAGAATTATCAAAATTAATGATTATCTAATGGATATCGAACCATCTGGAAAAATGATTCTTTTATCAAACTCTGATGTTCCAGGTGTAATTGGAGAAGTTGGTCAAATATTAGGCAACGAATCAATCAATATTGCTGACTTCAGACTAGGTAGAAGTAAAAATGGTGCACTTGCTGTTATTTTAGTTGATGAAGATGTATCTAACGACACTTTATCTAAATTAAAAAATATAGAAGCAGCTCGAACTGTTTCTTATGCTCAAATTTAAGGAATTATTATGGCATTAGGGATGGGAGACTTAAAAAAAGGTCTTAAAATAGAAGTTGATGGTATACCATACAAAATTACAGATTATGCTCATGTAAAACCTGGAAAAGGTGCTGCATTTGTAAGATGTAAAATCAAAAATTACCTAAATGGTAAAACAATTGAAAAAACATTTCACGCTGGTGATAAATTTGAAACACCAGATTTACAACAAAAAACTATGCAATATCTTTATGATGATGGTGAGATGATGCAATTTATGGATACTGATACATACGAACAAATTGCTCTTACATATGATCAAGTTGGCGAAACTGAAAAATGGATTATTGATGGTATGAATGTTGATATGATGTTTTTTAAAGGTGAAGCAATTACTGTTGAACCACCAGCAACTGTAGAGATGAAAATAGTTGAAACACCACCTAACTTTAAAGGTGATTCTCAAGGTGGTAAGAAACCTGCTACTTTAGAGTGTGGTGCTGTTGTACAGATACCGTTTCATCTACTTGAAGGTGATATCATCAAGTGTGATACAGCTAAAGCAGAGTATCTAGAAAAAGTAAAATAACAAAGCTTTTCGTCGATTATCGGCGAATAAGCTTTCTTTTCCTCAGTCACTTACATTCGTAAGCTCCTTCGTCAAAAAAAACTTCTTCTTGATACTCAACAAAAATCTTTACTATTTTATACAATAATTTATTAAAAAATTTAGGAAAAAATATAATGCAACAAAAAGAACTTATTATTTTTGATATGGATGGTACACTTATAGATAGTGGTGATGTAATTACCAATACTATTAACTTTGTACGGGGTCATTTAGGGCTTGTAGAGATTGAAAAGCATATTATGCTTGAACAACTTAATAACCCTGATATTAACTCTTCTGAATACTTTTATGGTACAAAAGAGTTTACACCACAACAAACTGAATTATTTACAGAGTATTATAATGAAAACTGCATAAAGGATATAAGACTATATGATGGGATTGAGGAGTTATTAAACTCTTTACAAAAAGACTTTAGACTTACTATTGCTACAAATGCTTCAAGAGATTTTGCAGTAAGGATGATTAAACATTTAAATATAGATAAATATTTTGATATTGTTATTGGTGCTTCTTGTGTAGAAAAACCAAAACCACATCCAGATATGGTATTAAAAACATTAAATGATTTACAAATACACCATCATAAGTCTATTTTAATAGGTGATAGCTTAAAAGATATGAGAGCAGCCCAAGCTGCAAATGTTGATAGTATCTTAGTTGATTGGGGATTTAGTACTTATGAAAATCATACTACTATAAGAAGTTCAAATGAACTTTACGAAAAACTATCTAGGTTAAAATAGTTTTTATTTTAACCTTTTAATTCTTCTTTATGGACAACATTTTCAACATCCATAATAACTAGCATTTGATTATTTTCAAGTCTAACAAAACCTTTTAAATATTTTGCAGGGATACCAGAACCCATATCAGAAACAGGGAACATAGAAGCTGCTTCAAGTTTTTGTACATCATCTACTTTATCTACAACTAAACCTAGCATTCTATTATCATTTGTTATTACTGCAATTACAGCTGTATTTTCATTATATTCAATTTTACCTGTATTAAATTTTATTCTAATATCTAAAATAGGAACAACTTCACCTCTTAAATTAATAAGTCCTTTTACCCAATCTTTTGTATTTGGTAAAATTGTTATTAACTCTGGATAAGTTAAAATTTCTCTAATTTTAGGTAACTCCACGGCATACTTCATCTCACCTAAAATAAATGTCATATATTCATCTGAATTCATACTGTTAAATTGTTTTTCTTTTGCCATTTTAATTTCCCCTATTTTTAATTATTATATTATACTATTCGTTAGCTTTCCATTGCTTGTATAAAGTTTCATGTTCAGCAATTTCTTCACGACTAGGTTTTCTTCTACAAGATAAATACCCTTTAGACCCATCACAACTCTCAAAGGGAAATACTGTTGCAAATACCCAATAGTATCCTCCATCTTTTGTTGCATTCTTTACATAGCCTGTCCATACATCTCCGGCTTGTACTGTATCCCATAGTGATTTAAATGCTACTTTTGGCATATCAGAGTGTCTTACCATATTATGTGGTTGATCTATTAACTCATCTAAAGAATATCCTGCTATTTTACAAAAATCATCATTTGCAAATTTAATTATCCCTTTTGCATCTGTCTCACTTACTAGGAATGCATAATCATCTAATACTGTTTCACCTGCCATAATACTAATTCCTTCTCTAGTTAAATTTCTTTGTTTGTGCATCTGACACTAGGTCATTTGCCATTTTACTTACATCTTGTGCTATTTGTGCAACTGAGTTTGCTTCACTTGCATTCTCTTGTGTTACTTTATCTAGCATTGTCACTGCATCATTTATTTGCTCAATCCCTGTCATCTGTTCTTTTGATGCACTTGACACATCTTCAATAAGAGCTATTGTTTGATTAAAGTTCTCATTCAGTGATTCATATCCTTGTATCATATCATCACTTACTTTTTTCCCTTCATTTGCTTTACTTGCAGCTGATTCAACAAGTGTTTTAATCTCATTTGCTGCATCTGCACTTCTACTAGCTAGATTTCTTACCTCTTGTGCAACTACTGCAAACCCTTTTCCTGCTTCACCTGCAGTTGCTGCTTCTACTGCTGCATTAAGAGAAAGTATATTTGTTTGGAATGCTATTTGGTCTATTACTGTTATTGCTTCATTAATAGCTGTTACTTGTTCATTTATATCATCCATAGATGTTGATGTTTTACTAGCTAAGTTCATACCATTTGAAACTTCTGTTTTTACTTTACTTCCTAATTCTGACATTTTTGAAGCGTTATTTGCATTATTTCTAGTGATACTTGTTATCTCTTCAACTGCTGCTGCTGTCTCTTCTAGTGAAGCTGCTTGTTGGTTTGCTTTATTTGCTAGGTTATTTACACTTTGTGTCATTGTACTTGAGTTTGATTGGAGGTGTTGTCCGTTTGTAAGATTTGATTTTGCGCTGTTTGCAAGAGAATCTCCTAATCTATTTACACTTTCTAAAACTACTTTCATATCTTCTTTAAGTGTATCATCAATAACAACTTTATTTCTAAAATCATCATTTGAATATTGTTCAAGTGTATCTCTAAGTTGTCCCATATCTCTAGCAATTGCATCTATCATTTTATTGATAGTTGTTCCAAGAGTTTGTATCATAGGATTTTTAGTTCTTGCATTGACTCTACAAGCATAAATACCCTGTTCAACTTTATCAGTTGTAAGAACTATCTCACCCATAACTCTCATATCATCTTGTAATTGTTTTGTTACATTTTTAGCTGTATCATTTAGCTGATGAATCATCTCTGAAATCTCATCATTACCTTCAACTTGAGCTTCTACATATTTATTAATTTTAAACTGAGAAAAATCTAGGAATACTTGAAATTGTTTGTTAAATCGTTCTATACCATCAACTACAATACTTTTAATAACAATATTAGCAGTAATTATCAAGGCAACAATCATAATAATCATAATTAATAACATAAGCTCAACGATATTTGTAGATTGGTCAACTAAGCCATCAATAGTATGAATATTCTCCCCTATTAAATAGATACCAATCTCATTACCTGCAATATCTTTAATCGGCACATATGTATAAAAATAATTATCATTCATGTATATACCATTTGATTTTAATAAGTTGAAATCTATTCCACTTGCATCTGCTTTAAATTTTTTATCAATTACTTTTTGAGAAATAAAGTAATTTTGAACTTTTGATTCATCAGTAAGTGCATTCCCTCTTTTATATTTACCATCCATTAATACAAGTAAATCTTGATTACTTTTTTTAAAATCTTTTATAATTGAATTAAACCCCATAATAAATTCTAAAGAACCAATATACTCATTATCTTTCATAATAGGAGAAAGACCTCTCATAACTAATCCAGCTCTTCCAACTTCAATTGCTGATAAAGGTTTTTGTGTCTTTTTAACCTCTAAAATTGTAGCTCTAAATGAAGACAAATCATCACCAAACTTATTTGGTTTCCAATTTCGAACAAATGAGTGTACATTCTTATCGTGAATATGTACTTTAATATTTTTAAATGGTGTACCATTTTTCATCCCAGAAGAGATATCTTTTAAAGAATTGATTGCTATATCCCTATTATTTGTCAATAAAGCATCTTTTATAACTGTATTTTGCGATATTGAAACTGCATTTGTTATACCTGCAACTTGTTTTCCTGCAACTCTTTGAATCAACATATTTGATAAATTGTTTTTAGCATTTTTAAAAACATCTTTTTCAATATTGTTAATAATAAAATATCCAGCTAACACACCAAATAATAAAAATACTACCGCAACTGCTATAAGTCTCTGAGCTATACTTTTAGCTAGTGTCTTTCTCTTCATTTTAATTCCTTTAATGAACTATAAGTTAATTTTATATAGTTTATCTATTTTTCTCTTAAGCTTTAATAATTTTTTTATTGATTACTTTACATTCTACTGTACATTTTGAACTTTCCAATGAAATGATATCCTTTAACTCTATATTTGAAATATCAATAATTTTATTGTCTTTAGTTAATTGAACAAAACCTTTTTTGTCTTTTTTATCTGGACTATTAATAAAAAAACTATTTTGTAACCTATTTAGGTCATCTTTTTTTACTTTAAGTGTTTGTAAATATGTACTATTAAACTGTTGTTGTAACTGATTAATAGTTACTTGAACAAATTCAAATCTTTTTTTTAAAGAGTGTTGTTCAAAACTACTTTTTGTATGTTTAAGATATTGCTCTTTTTGATAAAGTATAGTTTTTAACTTTTGATTAAAATCATTCAAGATAGTATCTGCATACATTCTTAATTCATTTATATCAGGTACTGTTATCTCTATAGCATTTGAAGGTGTACTTGCCCGAATATCTGCCACAAAATCAGAAATTACAAAATCATTTTCATGCCCTACCGCACTAACAATAGGTGTAATTGCAGTAAAAATTGCATCCGCAACTATCTCTTCATTAAAAGCCCAAAGATCTTCAATACTTCCTCCACCTCTCCCTACTATGATTATAGATTTATTGTGAATATTTTGTGCTAATTGATCTGCTTTTTTTATCCCTCTTACAATACTCTCTTTTGCACCTTCACCTTGAACAAGAGTTGGTATAAGTATCATTTTAGCCAATGGATATCTATGAGTAAGAACTTTTTTCATATCTTCAATAGCAGCTCCAGTGTTTGAGGTAACTACATAAATTATATTAGGAAACTTTGGAAGTTGTTTTTTAATTGATTGATCAAAATAACCTTTGATTTGTAATTTTGTTTTTAATTGTTCATAAGCCAAGGCTAAAGCCCCCACCCCTGATGGTTCAATTTTTTGACATAAAAGTTGGTAGTTTCCTCTAGGGGTATAAACTGTAATATTACCACTAATAACTACTTTTGCACCAACTTCTAAACGAAACTTAAGATATTGTGCATTTCCACGAAACATTACACAAGAGATATTTGATTTGCTATCTTTGATACTAAAGTAGATATGTCCACTACTATGATAAGTAAGATTTGAAATCTCACCCTCAACATACACGGAGCTTAAAGTGGTTTCAAGTACACTTTTTATCTGTTCATTTAAACTTGATACGCTCAGTGGAGATTGCATTAAATCTTTCTAGCTATAAATGTTGTACTCATATCCATAGAATATCCTTGAACAAAAATCGGTTCTAGTCCAACCTCTTTTAGCTCTTCAATCATCTGTTTTGTTGTAATAAAAGCCTCAATTGATTCAGGCAAATAAGTATAAGCATCTTTATTTTTTGATATAAGCCCACCAATATGGGGCATTAAATTATTCATATAAAACTTAGTAAGTTTTGCTGATAGTGTATCTTTATCATTTTTAGTGAACTCTAAAATTACACAAAGTCCATCTTTTTTTAATACTCTTGCAAACTCTTTTAGCCCCTCTTTTCTCTGAACAACATTTCGTATACCATAAGAGATAGATACAATATCAGTACTGGAATCATCTAATGGTAAGCTTTCAGCTCCAGCTTCAACAAAAGTTCTATGAGGTATTTTTGTTTTTCCAACTTCCATCATACCAACACTTGGATCAATACCAACTATCTGGTCAATTTGAATTCCATTTTGCTTAGCAATATTTTCCCAATCAATCATTAAATCACCAGTTCCACAAGCTACATCAACTATTTTTGCAATATGTTTATGACTGTAAAGATTAAAAGCCATATTACAAGCTTTTTTTCTCCATATTTTATCTATACCCATACTTAATATTCTATTTGCTAAATCATAAGTTTTAGCAATCTCATTAAACATTTTTACAATATCTTCTTGATTATCTCTATTTTCTTCTGCCAATTTTTTACCTTATATAATATATTTTGAAACTAACAACCCTATGATAAAGCCTATATTAAGTGCAACAATTATTTTCATCAACTCTAATTTTTTATCAGTTTGGGGAATTGTTCGTACAATTTTTTCTTGTTCTAATAAAGCTCTATCAAAATTTTCTGTAGCTCTATCAACCCTTTTTAGCGTTTGAGTAAGAGTTATCTCTGCTAATTCAAATCTTTCTGTTAATTCCTTAGCTTGTTTAAAACTCATATCACTCATACTAATTAATCCTTATCGTTTATTTGATATCAATCCATCTATCAAGGGTACAAAATATCCCATTAAGATTATTCAGTACATAATCTTTTGCTTCTGTTTGTAATCTTCTAAAAAAAAGATATTTTAAAGCAGCTTCTCTATCTCCATTCTCTTTTGCCTCTACTGCTTTTTGTGCAAAATCAGTGTTATTGTGTGCCATCTCCCAAACAGTGCTTCCAAGATACCTGCTCATTGTGATAACTTTATCATTTTTTACAGCAAAATATTTTGGATCTTTTACAAAATCTGTTATTGTAGAATCACTTCCAAGATATTTATGCCCAAAAAAGTTAATAAATTGCTCTTCTAAGTAATCTTGCTCTATCGATATAGCTCTATTTAAAGCAAAAAAGAGATTATCTGTAGAATTTCTCTCAATTTTTCTAAGCTTTTTCATAGTTGCTATTGCATTTTTTCCATCTAGCTCCCCATCACCCATAGGTACTATCCATTTTACATTGTTAAAAGAACCAACTTTTGCAATCTCATCAAGTACAAGTGTTGATGTTTTATTTCCACCAACATCAACTATTACTTGATGATTATCATCCATCAGTATAAGCTCATCTAGTTGAGTAAGTTTATTTGTACTAAGCATCTTTTTATTAACAATCTCTGTTCTTGTAAAACTTTGAGAGTCATTATTCTCATCATCTATCTCAATATATGTAATTGGCTTACCATGTTTTTTATATAAATAAGGGGCTATTACTTGCATTGCTACAGTTGATTTACCAACGCCACCTTTAGTTTGAGGGATTATAATCATATTATTACCTTTTGATTATTTTTATTAATTCTATCTAATTTTTAATTTACTACAGCTTTTGAAATTAGCACATCTTTATCATCATATAATTTAAGCTTAAATCCATCAATAGCACTTCCTACTTCATCAAGTTCAACTACAATCATTTGCATAATAGATTTACAACTATTTGGTACATCAAAATGTCCTCCAAGTCCAGTAAGTGCTTTTTGAATTGGAACATAGCTATCCATCCCTATTACATTATCTCTACATCCTGTAAGTCCTACATCTGTTACATAAAATGTACCATCTGTTATCTCTAAATCATCAGTTCCAACATGTGTATGTGTCCCACATATAGCACTTACACGCCCTTTTAGCATCTGCATTAAAATTCTTTTTTCAGCAGTTACTTCCGCATGAAAGTCAATAAAAATATGTTTAATACCCTCTTGTTCTAAACTTTCTACAACTTCTAAAATATGAGTAAAGGGATTAAGAACTTGTGGCATAGTATACAATCCCATCAAGTTTATTATAGCTAATGTTTTACCATTGATATTTAGTTTTAATACTCCCGTACCGGGAACATCTTTTGGATAATTATCTGGTCGTAAAACTGGTTTAGTTTCCAACAAAGCAAGAATATCTTTCTTTTTATCCCAAGAGTGATTTCCTCCTGTAATAACATCAATTCCACAATTAAACAACTCATTGGCATTTTTAACTGTTAATCCAAATCCATGGCTTGCATTTTCTCCATTAGCAATAACAACATCAATATTATATTGAGATCTTAAATTTTCTAAATTATGTTTAATTATTTTTCTACCTGGTCTTCCTACAATGTCCCCTATAAATCCTATTTTCAACTTACACCTTTTTTAATATAGTTTTAATTTTACCTCAAAAACAGCACCATTATCTTCATTGTATGCTGTAATTTCTCCATCTTGATCTTCTATAATTTTTTTTGCAATGTTTAAACCAACACCAATTCCACCATGTTCTTTAAAACTTACAAAAGGTTCGAAAATATTTTCTAAAATATCTTTCTTAATTCCACCACCATTATCTTTAAACTTTACAACTACATGGTTATCTGTATTGTTAATATCAATTGTTAATTTTCTATTATCAAAATTATCAATATAAATGAGTTGGTCTAAGGCATTTTTAATTATCACTATCCAGACTTGTTCAATTCTTTGTTTTTGTACTTTTGAATTAAAAATAAATTTATTTTTATCTGTATTAATATCAAATTTTTCACCATTTAAATAAATATTTGTAATTTGATTAATAGAATTATGACTTACAATCAAAGCAGTCACAAGTGTACTGTATACATTAACTAGATCTTTTTTCTCACTTGCAACTTGTGAGACCTCTTTCATATATTCAATTATATTAGCAATTCTATCTATACCCTCAATTATTTTAATCGAATCATTTTTCATTCTTGTTTTAATATCACTTGGTTCTAAATCATCAATATCATAATTCATTAGTTCAAAGTTACCTTTGATATAAGTAAGTGGCGTATTTATCTCATGTGTAATACCAGCAGCTAATGCTCCAATAGAAGTTAGTTTTGCACTTTCTAATTGCTCTTTTTGAATCATCTCCAACTGTTTAGTACTTTTCTCTACCTCTTGCTTAATCTTTTCATTGAGTGATTTGTTCAATGCTTCTAGTTTTTTCTTATCCTCTAAAGAGTTAATTACAACAACAAAGGTTTTTTTATCGGGGAGAAGATTAAGTGAAAATTCAACATGAACTTTATTTCCATATTTATCATCACATGCTTTTTCAACTTGACTTACTGTTCCAGTTTCTACAGCAGTTTTTAATGCTTCTTCTGCAACTATTTTAGAATCAGAACTTGACATTTCAATACAGTTCTTTCCTATCATCTCTTCTGTAGAATAACCAAAAAGCTTAGTGTAATATCCATTTACACTCAAAAAGTTTCCTTCAAAATCAATTGTACCTACACCACTATTTGCAAATTTTATAATAGCATCAATTTGTTCCATTTTAAACTGAGCATCTTTTTTATCTGTGATCTCTTGTCTAATTGCACTATATCCAATAATAATATGGTTATCATCAAAAATTGGTTCAATATAAGCAAATACCCAATAAGAGCTCCCATCTTTTTTTCTATTTTTAACTTCTCCTGACCAGCTTTTTCCACTTTGTATCGTGTCCCAAAGCTCTTTAAATGCCCCCTTTGGCATATCTGGATCTCGTATAATAGAATGTGGTTTTCCAATCAATTCTTCTTGTGTGTATCCAGATATATGACAAAAAGCTTCATTTGCACTTGTTATAACACCTCTTGTATCAGTAGTAGTTCTAATAATATACTTATCAACTAAATACAATGATTTTTCAAGTTCTTTTGTTTTTAACTGCAATTTACTATTAAGGCTTTCTTGTGCTTTTTTATTATAATTTGAGAAGATATAACTAAGAAAAAAGGATACTAAAGTTGAACCTATAAAAACAATTATAATTAACTCTATATAATTATCTTTGTCAAAATTAGAAAATAGATAAAATGTAAAACTTGAGGTTAGCACCCCAAGTATTGTAAATAAACCAAGAAGCTTTGTATTAAAATATAATTTTGGCATAAATTCTAGTTTATTAATTCTGTATTTTGACTAGTTTGATAAAACTTCGTTTATCTTAGTCTCAATTGCTTGTAATGAATCAAAAGGCTTCATTAAATAATGAGTTGCACCATGCTTATGCGATTTTAAAACTTTATCCAAAGTTGAGTAAGCAGTCATCATAATAACTTTCTGCTCAGGATTTTTATCCATAATCTTTTCTAATGCATCAAGACCATTCATTTGTGGCATCATAATATCTAATAAAACTATATCATAACTTTTATCGATTGTTTCAACCGCTGTAATTGGATTTGAAAAAGTAGTTACTTGATATTTTTCACTTCTATTTAGAAATCTTTGTATCATACTTAAAATTTCATTTTCATCATCAACTACAGCCACTTTATACACATCTTTTTTCATTATCTACTCCTTTGTATTATCAAATAAATCTTTTGCAGCATGTTTCATTATTTGATCATTTTTTTCTTCTAGCATATGGTCTAAAACTTCAAATACTTGCTGACTTGCTTCTTCAATTTTAACTACTTTATCTTCTATAATTGCTTTTGAACAAACAACAGAGCTTCCAGCACACTCTTTTGCTAATGCATTTGCTTCCTCATGTACCACTCTATGTGGAGTATTTAAACTACTGTAAGATCTTGTTGTTCCAAACTCTGTCTTTCCTAAACCTGTATCGTACCATTTACCAAGTCTACACATTGTATGTTCAGTTGGTTTAAAGTTATTACTTTCTCCAAATAATAATTGATAGAGATTATTTTTGTATATTACATGGTCAAGTTTTGCAAGGTTAACAAAGATTTTGTTACTAATTGCTTCAACTTCAAAAACACTTCTTCCAGCATTTTTTTGGAATGTATTCATCAGTTTAATTAAAATATCTACTCTATCTTTTGTCTCCACAACAACTTTAGCAACAATATCAGAACTTGATTTCATTCTTGCTGTTTCTTCTTGAATGGACACAACAACATCTTTTATCTCTTTTGCTGCATCAGCACTTCTTGAAGCTAGATTTCTAACCTCTTGCGCAACTACAGCAAAACCTTTTCCTGCTTCACCAGCAGTTGCAGCTTCAACAGCAGCATTTAATGAAAGGATATTTGTTTGGAATGCAATTTGATCAATAACAACAATAGCTTGAGCTATATCATCACTTTTTTGTACTAAATTATTTACAATCTCATTTTCAGTTACAATTTGATTGTTAAGATTTTCAGTATCCTTAACAATATTTTTAGTTAATGATAAACCTTCATTAGAACCATTTGCTGTCTCTTTAGACTCTTTTGCCATACTATCAAGTTCCACTAATAGTTCTTGATAAACATTTTGTGTATTTGTTAAAGAAACATTGATATTTTGATTATGCTTGTGAAGTAATCCATCATCTGCATTATCATGAATTGATGTTTTCACTAGTGAAACAATTGTTAAATTATCATATTTTTTATACTCTAATTTAGCTTCACAATCTTCTATTATGATCCGTTCACCCTCTTGAGAGATTACATCCATTAAACTATTTGTATTTTTAATATTTTCTTTAGCCCTATCATTCATAAAAAAGAGATTTTTATTAGAATCTATAGCAACAATACCCTCTGTTGTAGAAAAGGCAGCTATTCTTTCTAGATTAACTTTTTCAATCTCTAAACTAGCAACCTTGCTATCATACTTGGATACTAACTTTTCAATTTCATTTTTTTTGCTTAATTCAACTTGTTTGAGTTTTTCCTCAAGTTCATGAACTTTGGACTTGAGCAACTCACATTCTTCATCTTTAGCTTTATTGGAAAAAAACATTTTAAATACCCTTGCATTTTATTTACAAAGATTATATCTCAGAAGAGATTATATAAAAATTAATTATACACACAATAAGCACTACTAAATGCCCATTGGAAGTTATAACCACCTAATTCACCAGTAATATCAATAACTTCACCTATAAAATAGAGACTTTTTTGATACTTACTTTCCATATTTTTTGTAAGTTCTGATGCTTCAATTCCACCTTTTGTCACTTCTGCTTTTGTATATCCAAAATTTCCAGCTGGTGCCATTTGATAATTATGAATATCTATATCCATATTTTTGATAGCTTGTTTAAATCTTTTTGGTAGATAGCTATCTTTATAGGGTGCAAAATCTATTGAGATATTTCCTTTTTTCCAATATAACGATGTACTTAAAATCACAGGTCCACTACACCCTTTATGGGTAAAAAGCATTTTCCCCTCTAATGTTTTATTTGCAACTGTAATTCTTGCATCAATTGATAAACCACTAAGTTCTTTAAACCAAAATTCTGATTTTTGTACTGTAAATCCTACAAGAGCTGGGTCAAGTCTAGTTACTGTGTGTCCAAATTTTTTTGCTATTTTAAAACCTATATCTGTAGCGCCAAGTGCTGTATAAGAAAGTCCTCCTGAAGCTACTATTAACTCTTTTGCTTCAATAGTTCCTTGTGTTGTTTGAATTTGAAATTTATCATTTAAATACTCTACCTCCAAAACTTCACAATTTAAATACTTTTTTGTATTTGAAATAATTTTTTTAAACATATTTATAGGCTCATCACTAGTTTTACAAAAATATGTCCCTTTTACTATTTTTTCATTAACTGCTGGATAAACACCATTGTGATTTAAAAAAGAGAGTAGTTTTTTATTATCAAACTTTTGAAAAACCTCATCTATAAAGTTTTTATCTCCTAAATAATACTCACTACTAAGATACTTATTTGTGATATTACACTTCGCTCCACCACTAACTTTTATCTTAGCACCAATAGTATTATTTTTATCAATTATACAAACTTTTTTATCTTGTAATCTACTAGCAGCCATCAGACCACTAGCTCCTGCTCCAATAATAGCTATATCATAAATCATTATTTATAAGCTTTTACTACAAATCCTCTTTTATTTTTTTGGGTTATTGTATAGTTTACACTATCTACTTGCACCTGTTTACCTAAGTATTGTCGTATTACCCAACTAGCTTCTATCACTCTTTGTTTTGAAAGTCCATGTTGTGCATATTTTGAAAGATTTCCAACTCTTTGTTTTCCATAAACATCTTCTAGTTTTTCTACTAATTTAAATTCTTGTTTATCAATCAAACCTATCACTTCAAATCTTTTAGCATCTTTATTCTCATCTAAAAATTTGATTAGTTGCTTTTTACAATATTTAGTTATATATTCACTACTACTATTTAATGTTTTACAAGTATATGTTTTCGTTTTAGTACTATCACTAGTTGTAGATTCAGCTACTGTTTGTGAACCTATATTTTGTTCCTTTGGTATCAACTCAATACTTGTATCCATTCTCGTATGTGTTGCTTTTTCTGCTGCTATAATTTTTTCTATAACTAGCGGTTCTTTTTTAACTATAGCCTCTTCTAATTTTTTCAAAATTGTAAGGTTTTTTGTCTCTAAGTCATTTACTTTATAGTCATAAAGCGACTTTAATACATATTTATCTTGTATATATAAAGGTAAAATATCAAATGATATATCATCTTTTTTAATATAGTTTTCTTTTATATGATCTTTTTTCACAATCTCTTTTGTTCCATGTATGTATCCAATATATCCAAGTAATACAACAATGATAAAAAGAAGTATATATACTAAACTATTATCACTTTGTTTTGGTTGTTCTGTTTGTGAATTTAATGGTTCCATTTTATTTTCCTTTTTTTGTCAAATAATTCATTGTTGCATTGATAAGGTCATCATCATCCCTACTATTTGCTTTGATTGTCTCTTTTGTTTCATCATTATACACTATTGTTATGTTCATATCATAATTACTTATAGTTTTAATATGTTTTTCTAGTGCATTTATTTTTATAATTATAAGCTCTATAAACTGTTTTGTAGGTAAATCAAGCTTTCCAAATCTATCTTCCATCTCATCTTGTATCATAAATACATCTTTTTTAGACTCTGCTCGGCTCAATCTTCTATACAATTCAAGTCGTACTCTATCTTCACTAATAAAATCACTAGAGATAAAAGCTGTAATACTTAACTTAATATCAACCTCTTTTGCTTCCTCTTTAAGCTCTCCACTTAAAGTTGCAATTGCTTCTTCTAACATTTTTAAATAAAGTCCATACCCTATTTGTTTGATATGTCCACTTTGAGCTTCCCCAATAATATTTCCACCACCTCGTATCTCTAAATCTTGATGAGCTAACGCTGTACCACTTCCAAGATATGAGTTACTTTCTAGTGCAAGAAGTCTGCGTATAGCATCTTTTGTGATAGTTTTTTTATCCTCAACTAAGAAGTAACAATACCCCTCTTTATCACTTCTTCCAACACGACCTCTTAACTGATGAAGATCTGCAATACCAAATCTATCTGCACCATCTATTATCATACTATTTGCATTTGGGAGATGAAGACCTGATTCTACTATACTAGTTGCAAGTAGTATATCTATCTCTCCTGCTGCAAAAGCTTCAATAGTCTCTTCACTTTGTTTTGGTGTGATTTGTGAGTGCATCACTGCTATTTTTAGATTTGGAATTATCTCTAGTAAGTCAGCTTTTTTAGTTTCTATTGTAGCAATATTGTTATAGATATAAAAAAGTTGTCCGCCACGACGCTTTTCTCTTAAGATTATCTCTTTGATAAGTTTCTCATCATACTCTTTAACAAAACTTCGAACCCCAAGTCTTTCACTAGGAGGAGTTAGTAAA
The DNA here is from genome assembly GCA_965140475.1 of Arcobacteraceae bacterium. Taxonomy (GTDB): domain Bacteria; phylum Campylobacterota; class Campylobacteria; order Campylobacterales; family Arcobacteraceae; genus JAIOSF01. Next base: position 53,372 of record OZ223242.1, on the reverse strand, counting down.
CTACTCATCCCTTTTACTTTTGATAATGCTAAATTCAATGTTCTAGGTATTGGAGTAGCACTCATTGAGAAGATATGTACATCACTTCTAAGCTCTTTTAATTTCTCTTTTTGTTTTACCCCAAATTTATGCTCTTCATCTATAACTACAAGTCCAAGATTATGAGTTTTAACACCAAGAAGCGCATGAGTTCCTACAACTAAATCTATCTTTCCATCTTCTAAAGATTGTTTAATACTATTTCTATCTTTCCCTACGGTTCTTCCATCAAGTTTAGCTACTTTTATCCCAAATGGTTCAAGTCTTTTTTTAATCCCCTCAAAATGTTGGCTTGCAAGTAGTGTAGTAGGACATACAAATAGTGCTTGATACCCATTGAGTATAGTTGCCAATATACCATTTAAAGCAACTTCTGTTTTCCCAAAACCAACATCTCCACTTAAAAGTCTATCCATAACCAAACCACTAGAGATATCAGATAAAAACTCTTTGATACTTCTATTTTGATCTTTTGTGTATTCAAATCCAGCAGCAGATTGAAGAAGTTGTATCTCCTCTTTTGAAGTATCTATATAGATACCTTTTGTAAGCTCCCTTTTTGCAGCTAACGCAATAATATCTCCAGCTATGGCAAAAAGTCTCTCTTTAACCTTTGATTTAAGCTTTGCAAAACTTCCCTTTCCAAGCTTATCAACAACTGCAATACTTCCACTATCAGCTAAATATCTATCAATAATCCCTATATTTTCAACAGGTATTAAAAGTCTATCATCTCCAGCATACTGCACTATCACAAAATCTCTCTTTGCACCCATCACAGTAACTGGTTCTATCCCCTTAAATTGACCAATACCATGTATCTCATGTACTACAAAATCATCTTTTTGAAGCTCATCAAGAACTATTTTTGGTTTCTTCTTTCGTTTCTTTTTAACCTCTTTGTTTAAAGAGATAATAACCTCATCATCACTTACGAGATTTATAACTTGATAATCTAGTTTATAGGTGATACTTTTATCTGTGATATCTAGTTCATGAGAGCGAATTTTTCCCTCAGTAGAAGAGATAATCGTAACTTTCTTTCCAGCATGAAACTTCAAAAACTCTTGAATACTAGCCACATCAATTTTTTGATAGGTATTATCTTCATTTAAAGCTTGAGTACTGAGTAATTTTTCTTTCTCTACCCTTTTCTCTTCAAAAATATACGCTTCTTCTATCTCAGCTAAAGCCTCTTTTGTAATAACACTTTTTAGTTTCTCTGCATAATAAGTTGCATCCTCATCTAAAAACCAAAAACCAAGTGAGTGTATATCTTTTTGAAATACATCAATATTGCTATTTTCTATCTTTTCATTTAAAACTTCTAGCTTTTGTTCATCTAATGCTAAAAATGAAGCAGAAATAGTAAAGTTTTCCAACTCCTCTTTAAATGACTTTTGATTTTCCACATCAAATTTTCGTATGCTTTCAATCTCAGTATCAAATAAACTAATTCTATATCCATACTCCTCATGTGGAGGACAAATATCTACAATATCTCCCCTTATAGAAACCTCACCCTGTTCAGATACAATATCAACAAAATAGTATCCCCAGTTATAAAGTTTCTCCTTTAACTCATCTAAATCAATAGTTTCCCCAAACTCTAATGTTAAACTATCAAAACAATTTTCATTTGGTAATGGATACGAAATAGTACGAATTGGTGAAATAAGTATCTTATCTTGTTTTTTATGCTTGTGATACTCTTGAAGGGTTGCAGTTAGCTCTTTAATCTCATCAGAAAAAGAGAGTAAATCATCTCCAAAGTTAGCTCGTAAATCACTTAATACAAAAGGATTTCTCCCTAAGAAACTTGCACAATCTCGTGCAATATTTGCTTGTTTTTCATCCGCTACTATTAAAAGTTGTGTATCTTTGTTATTTTTTATATGGTTAAATATTTTATTCATCTATCTTTTCTTTAATTCCTGTATCTCTCATCCTGTAAAGCACTTACTTTTTCTAAAAGCAAATCTATCTTTTCCTCTTCACGATTGAGTTGTTCATCTGTATGTTCACTATTTATTTTTTGCATCTCATCAATAATAACAGCAACAAATAGATTAAAAAATACAAATGCAGCTATGATAACAAAACTTACAAAATAAGCCCAAGCCCAACTATGTAAAACCATAGCTTCATACATAACATCTGTCCAATCTTCAAAAGTAAGAACTCTAAAAAGCGTCAACATAGAGGTTAAGAAATCCTTCCATAGTCCAGATTCAAGTTCCTCAAAGAAAAAATTTCCAACAATTGCATAGATATAAAAAATGATAAACATCAAAATAACTATATCAACAATAGCAGGAATAGCTCCAATAAGCATATCAATTATTTTTTTTAATTCTGGTCTTGCATTTAAAAGTCTTAAAACTCTAAAAATCCTCATCAACCTAGCAATTGCTGCAAACGAAGAGTTTTCTAGTGGAATTAAAGTGATAACCACAATAATAAAATCAAATATGTTCCAACCATCTTTAAAAAAATTTTGCCATCTTTCTTCTGCAGATAGTTTAATAATAATCTCTATTAAAAAATAAACAGTGATAAACATATCTATACTATAAAATAACCACCCAAAAGGCTCAGCAACTTGATCAATAGTTTTAAATCCAAGTGCTGCAGCATAAAATAGTATTATCCCAGTAGTAAGATTAGAGAACCACCTTGATTCCCTTATCTCTATAATCTTTTGCTTAAATGTCATTTTTATCTATCCTTATATAACAAATGATCCAAGAAGTCCAATAACTCCACCAAATACTCCACCCCAAACTACAAGCCATCCTAGATGTTCTTTGATAATATGTTGTACTAATTCTTTTACCATTTTTGGATTAAGTTCATCAAGTCTTTGTGTTACTACTGTATCTATTTTGCTCGCCATATCTTCTGTAACATTTTGACTTGATAAACTTTTTTGAAGTGTTGTTTGGAAAGTATCTGTATGTACTATCTCATTGATAGCTTTTTTCATCTTGATTTTAAATGGCTCTTTGAGTGGCTCTAGTGCTTTTTCTCCACCAAACATCCCAAGCATTCCACCAAAACTAGACTCCATAACTGCACTTTTTAAACTCTCAAATGCTATTGAAAAATCTGTACTATTAATCAAGTTTGTAAAGTCAAATTTTTTATCGTCACTACTTAGTTCACTTTGAAAAAACTTATCCAAATTTTCTTTTGTAAAAAACTGCTCCATAATCAAACTATGGATAGAACTTTTAAACTCTTCAAAACGATTTTCAACTACTCCACTTCCATATAAAAATGGCACTTTTTCAAACAACATATGGACAGCAAGTGCGTTTGTAACTGCTCCACTTAAAGCAAAAAGTCCAACTGTTAATACAACACTGCTATTTATAAAAAAACCAACTACCACTATTGCAACTGCAACACCATTTGTTGCTAAACTTTTATTCATATTTTACCTCTAATAACTCTATATTCTCTTTTTGAAGATACACAACATATCCTGTAACATCTTCACATTTCACAATATTTTTAATAGCCTCTACATATTTTTGCACTTGTTCTGTATGGGTATAACTTTGTCCCAGTGTTGTTTTATAATCAACAACTACAAAACTATTCACTTTTTGTACAAGTAAATCTATAATCTTATGTTCATTTTCAAACATCAATGATTGTTCTTTTGTAAAGTTGCTATTGTTTACAATATTTTGAAACCCCTCATTTTCTATAAGAAGTTTAATTCGTGAAAAAATATCATTAAATTGCTCTTTTGTCAATAAATTGATAAATTTATTTTGTGTGAGAAGGATTGATTTTTCTAAACTTGTCATATCAAAACTTTTCATCATCTCTAAACAATAGTGAGTTGCTATCCCAAAATATCGAGCTTTTATTGTATCTTTATCATCAAGTTCTGATCTCTCTTTCTCTTGATATCCAAAGTTTTGTGGCATGTATGATATTTGGCTTGATTGCTCTTTATAGATTGCTTTTTGTGGTGCAATAAAAAGAGTTCCTAAAGTTTGGGCTTGAAAATTCCCTAAATATTCATAAACACTACTTTTCTCTTTTTTTAACACTATCATATTATTTTTTGCCCGTGTAAGTGCTACATATAAAATATTAAGTTCATCTGCAACTACAAGTTTTTTCTCTTTGTTTACAGCTTCTTCATAAAATCTATCAAAATTTTCCCTATTGGCTCTTTTGTAATAAATCTTTTGCAGTTCTATATCATTGTATTCAAACAGTAGTGAACTTCTATTTGGAACTTTTCTTGTCACTCTATCACATACTATTACTGTATCAAACTCCAATCCTTTTGATTTAAAAATAGTAAGAATTGTAAGTCCTGTTTTATTTTGAGATACCATTGATGTATCATCTTTATCTATATCGTACACAAAGTCTGTAATACTCTCATATCCCTTTGAGAGTTCGATAAGTCGTATAACATTTTCATCTACTATCCCAAAGTGGTAGCTTAGTTTTTTGATAATTGTTACTAAATCTGTAGTTTCTATATCAATGGTGAAATTGAACTTTTCAAAATACTCTCTTCCAACTAAACTATTGAAATTCACTTTATAAATATTTTCTTTAAAGTAGAGATATTTTACTGCATTTATTACCGCTTTTACATTATTTTGGTTGATAAGTTTTGATGTCATCTCAGTAACTACATCTAGTGTTGGCTTTTTTTGTTTTAGATACTCATAGATTGCTAATACATCTGCATTTGTATAGGTCAAGATTGCTATATTATTTGGCTGTACTCCTGCAATTAAAAGTTGATCAACTTTTTTATACACCTCATCATAAAATTGCTCTTTTTCATCACTAACACAACAAACTTCAACATATCCATCAATTTTAGAGTTTACTTTTTGTGCGTCATACTCATAGTTTGTAAGATTACTAAATGTTTTATTTACGAAGTTTACAACATTGTTACTACTTCTATAGTTTGTATCAAGTAGTTCCACTTTTAAAAGTGGATGAAATATGCTTGAGACATAATCAAACAGCTCTTTTGTTCCACCTCTAAATCTATAGATAGATTGCTTTATATCCCCCACATAAAAAAATGTTTTAAAAACCTCCGGATTTCCAGAGATGATCTCATCTATTAAGTGAAACAAAATCTTAAACTGTAAAGTAGAAGTATCTTGAAACTCATCTATTAAGATATGGTTGTATTTTGTATCCAGTCTAAAATATAAAAAATCTTTCTCTATATGGTTTTCAAGAAGTTTATAAACAATATTTGTAATATCACTAAACTCCAAAGAGTTTCTTTGCTTATTATACTTGTCCCTAAAGTTTTTAAAATCATCAAATATTTTAAAAAGATTTTCTAAGGTATAGCTCTCTTGTATTTGATAATAAAGTGTGATATTTTGTTTTAAACGACTTAAATTCTCATCAAGTTCTACTGGAGGTTTTGCTTTTTTAAAATAGCTAAACTCACTTAAACTCTCTTTTGTAAGCCAAGTCTTCCCTTTATCAAGAAGTGTCTCAACACTATTAAAATCAACCGCATTAAAAGCAGATTTTGATAACTCACTTTTATCCACAAACTCTTTTATGCAATTTGCATCTTCTAAAATTGCTATTTTTACAGCTTCGTAACTCCCTTTTGGATACTCTACTATCTCATTTTTTTCATTTTTCTCTTCAAGGAGTTTGAAAAGTTCTACTATGGAGTTAAGCTTTTTATTTTCAAGATGTGCAAAAGATATGAGTGATTCAAACTGAGTCTCATCAAGTGAAGTTAAAAACTTATAAAGTAAAAGCTCCTCATCATCAAACTTAATATCAAAATCATCATTTATCCCTATATATCCACTAAACTCTCGTAAGATTTTATTGATAAATTTATCTATTGTATAGATTGCTAATTCACTAGAGATAAACTTTTCTACTAAAAATTGTTTCTTATTTATAATCTCTTGTTTTGATAAACTAGTTTGCTCAATAATAGCACTCAAAATAGCCTCATCATTTCCAAGATTTAAAAGCGTGTCATAGATTCTCTGTGACATTTGAGCTGCTGCTTTGTTTGTAAAAGTAAGTGTTAATATCTCATTTGGTTTTGCGTTCAGTAGTAGAAGTGAAATATATCGCACTGTTAATGCAAATGTTTTTCCACTTCCTGCACTGGCTTTAAGGGCTAAAAATGGTTTCATATATTACTGATTATTCACTTTTTTGATAAGTATTGCAACTGTTTTAGAAACGGAATCTCTGATTGCTTCATTTAATATATCTTCAAAATCACTTGCATCTGAAACCATCATCTTATAAGCTGTTTGATGGATATTTATATTTGAAGTTTTTGTTGTATTCCCTTGTTTTATAACTAACTCTAAACCTATAGCTACTTGCATATTTTTTTTATCTAATTTATCTTTTTTATAGGTTGCTTCTATTTTTTTTATATTTACTACTACATTGTACATAGCACTATTTTGTCCATACATATCTGTAGTTTTAAGCTCCCGAATAAAAGCTTCTCTATACCAAATTTTTAAATTATTACTTACATTGTACTGTTCAACTACTACACCCTCATCTAAAACTGTAGATACTGTTTGTGTAGCTCTTTGGTCTTCCACACCTAAAAAATTGATTTTTGTATTTTGTTTTTTATTTTGATTGAGTGTTACATAAGGTTTGAGATTTGATTCAAACTTTTTTGTACAACCTAAGAACATCATTCCTACTAATACTACTAATATTACTTTTTTCATCTTGTTTCTCCTTTTATAATTATATTGCTTTTCTTCTTATTCACACTAAATGAATGAGGAAATTGTTTTTTGTGTTGTTCATAATTTGTATCATTTATGGTTTGTTTTTCTAAAATATTTGTTTTCATTTTTATTTTCCCTAATATCTACTTATTATTTTTACCCATCAACTTATCAATAAAAATTGCATTTCTATTTTTTGCTCGTTTTAGTAACATTGAATATGTAATTACTTCTGTATACAAATTTGCATCACCATCCCTAAAAATACCTGCAATAGGCTTACTTGGACGAAATAAATAATTAAAGTGATATGATTCTTCAAATCGTGCATCATGCATTCGGACTTCTTTAGGTTCAATTTTTTCACCAATTAAATATCCATAAAAAGCATTTATTTGAAATTCTTTTTTTGTAAAATTCCAAATTAACGATGCATAATTATCAATTTGTGTTAAATGTTTTGCAGTGTTAACCTTAGGATTTTTAAATTCGATAATAATGCATTTACCTTCATTAGGAAACAGTAATACATCGGTTTTATTAGCATAACGATCTTCATTTAAAGATTTGATGTAATCTTTTTCATCATCCTTTAATTCATTGTCCTCTTTTAGTATCTTTGTACCATCAAGTTCAATATCACCTAGTTTACTCTCTGATGTACCTCTAAAATATATAAAATCTTCACTTATCAACCATAAATCACTTTTATCAGGGTCGCTTGAACTTTGTTGAAAAATTAAATTGTGCAGTAATTTTTCATCCATATTTCGTTCTTTATTATCTTTTATTGATTGTTGAATTAATAATTGATTTTCAAGAGTTTTTTCAAAAAGCTCAAGCACAAGGTTTCGTCTAGCTACAGCATGTGTTAAATCTGTTCTATTCTGTAAAGGGATAGCTTTAACTAAAGATGAAGTTCTCTCTTCTAGTTCATTTTGATAATTTAATGAAGTAGGATTAAGTTCGTTAATTTTGTCTATTTGTTCTTTTATATTTGCATCTTTCTCTGCAATTAGTTTTGCATCTGCTTTATAAACTTTTTTCAAGATGGTTTCATCTGTATCTTGTACATTTATTTTTATACTTTTTAAAGTTTCTTTATCTAATAAAAACATCTCTTGTAATTTATCAATATCTTGTTTATGTTTATTTGTTATTTCAAGAATTTCACTATACATGTTTAAGATTTTATTATTAATTTGATTTTGTATATCATCAAGTAAAATCACTTCTTCTTGTAATAAAGGAGAACTCTTTTTGAACTCTTCTTCTGTAGTTATGCTGATGTTTCCTCTTATGTTATTTTCATTATCAAGATTATCAATATAATCACTTGAAATCAAAAATAAATATCTTTTATTATCTATGACATCATCAGGTTTTAAAACTTCTAACTTAAACTTATCTGCTATATCTCCTTCAATAATTTCATGTTTACTTGTAAATTTAATATCATTGTGTTGAAGAGTTTTTTCATTAATCTTAAATGCTTTAATAAAAAATACTTCTTTTTTATCAGTTCTTAAAATAGTTTTACCATCAGCTGATAATTGTCTGTATTCAATTTCTACGTTATCTTTTTTATCATCAAGAGGTATATCGTCAAGAGTGATTTCTATAGTTTCTTTTAAATTTTTACTTTCATATCTATTAATACCTATACTAGGAAGATTATCTCTATTTTCACAAAAATAATCTAGGTAATGCGAGATAATCTTTTGTTTTAATTCATTTGTAGTTAACTTATTGTAAAACTTTTTATCTTTTTCTTGCAATGGCTCCTTGAAAGTCACTCTTGTATATGCATTTTGTATTTTTACCTCTTCTGGTTCATAATGATGAATAATTGAATTATTCTTTAAAAAAAATTGCGATTTTGATAGTGTAAAAATTCTTTTAAAATATCCTGTATTTGATTTTTCATCTTTGTATATGCTTTCAAATTCAATTTTTTCAAAGAACTGCATATATTGAACTCTTCCCGAACCATGATTAGAGTAAGCTTTACTATTATCATACAAATTTTGAAATCTTTTGAATTCATTGTCATTAAATCCAATGCCATTATCTTCAATAATTAGTTCATGTAATTCATAATCATTGTTTTCACTTGAAAATAAATTGGGATTGAATTTTAAATCAATAGTAATTTGATTGCTTTTTATAGAGTTGTCAATTTTCAGAGATTCTTTGATAGCTTCAAGAGAATTAGTAAAAGCCTCATAAATTGGCTGTAATTGAATTTTTGATTTAGAGTGTTCAGAAAAAAATCCACTATATTTAATTCCTGTTGCTTCTATATATTTACCATTTTTCATTTAACTTATACCTTTCTCTTTACTCATTCCCAACATCCACCTTCACACCCAAAATCTTTCCACTCCCATCTCCATCACTTTTCATATCCAAAAGCAACCTATCAAAATCATTCATAAAAAGTCTGTCTTGGATTACCCTATACTTTTCAAACTCTCCAAGGGCATGTTCATCTGCTATTTTTTTAGTGATTTTCCCTGCGTCTTGTAAAATCTCTCTATCATCAAACTCTAAAAAAGCATCAAGCCTTTTTGCCCAATCTTCCATAGTCATAGGGATATTTCTTTTTGCTCTATTTTCTGCAAGGTCTAAAAAGGCATTGACGATTCTTCCAAGAGAGTCAAGTTCATCTTTTGAAAGATAGTTTTTTGCTATGGTTACATCAGTTCGCAATATTTTACCCTCAGGAGCATTATCCCAAGAAGTGAGTCCCATATGCTCTTTTTGACTATCTGCTCTATTGTAGATTAGCTCTGCTGCTGTATATCCGTGGATAGCAAAATGGAGTTTGTTTTGAACTTTTGCAAAAAACTTTTTGGTTATTGCATCCTCTTTGTTGTAGTCCATACTTGTGGCATAAATGTCCGTAATTTTTTGATAAAACATCCTCTCACTTAAGCGAATTTCTCTTATCTCTTCTAAGAGTTTATCAAAATAGTTTTCTCCTAAAAATGAACCATTTTCAAGTCGTTTTTTATCTAGCACAAACCCTTTGATAGCAAACTCTTTCAGTACACTTGTCGCCCATTGTCGAAACTGTGTCGCTTTTTTTGAATTTACTCTGTATCCTATGGAGATGATGAGATCAAGATTATAGTGTTTTGTATTATAATTTTTGCCGTCATTTGCAGTTGTAAAGAAATCCTTTACAACTGAATTTTCATCCAATTCACCACTTTCAAATATATTTTTGATATGTAAACTGACATTTTGTTTTGTTGTATTAAAAAGCTGAGCAATCATAGCCTGAGTCAACCAAACAGACTCATCAAAAACTTTCACTTCGATACTATCTTCACCACTTTGGGAAGTAAATATCAAAAATTCCGCTGTTGAGTTTCGTATGAGTTTGTCCATTGTGATTTAACCTCTTTTATATAGTTACATTTTAGCAAAATTACAATTTCATCTTACTTCATCTAAATTTTAATCTCTTTGACAAATTGTACTATATGGACAAAACTGACAATTTGAAATCTTATCGGTACACTCAAAATTTACACTTGTAGTTTTTAATCTTTGAAGATGCATATCAAGATATTCTAACTTTTCATTTAACATAACTTCACTTTTTATGGAGCTATCATTGAGATCATAATACCCAACACTTTTTATCATCTTATCTCGTTGACTTAAATAGTAAAACTCTAGTTGAAAATCGGTTGACTCTTCATAGGTTTTTGGTGTGTCTATTTTTAAATTTGAAGATGTTTTATAGTCAAGTATCTCAAAAGTTCCATCACTATGTTTATCTATTCTATCAATCTTCCCTTTGATTGAAATGTCATTGTAAACTAGATTAAAAGGTTGTTCAACACTTTCTATCTTAATTCCATTCGTAACTCTTACTTTTTCAAACTCTACTAATCTTTCAAGCTTTTTCTTCCAAAGCTCAAGTTCAAGTACTAAATATGGATTTGATTTTTGAAAAGTTACTAAATAGTTATGGATAAATTCATTTGTAAAAGTTCCTTTTTTTACAGCTTCTTCTAGGCAATTGTGAATAATACTTCCCACTTCAAAATTTTGTGGTTTTATACTTATGGTATGCTCTTTAATTTTTGCAATATAGTTAAAATAGTATTGCCGTTTACAAGTAAGATATGACTTCAAACTTGTAGCTGACCAGCTCTCTTTTGATAAATCTATATCAAGGATAATATCACTACTAAAGTGTTGCAATTGTTTTGGTGTATAAAGGATGGTTTTGTACTCTTTCTTTACTAAATACTCTTTATAATTTTCAAAAAGTTGTACGATAAATCGACTCATCACACTTTGCTCATCATCTATAAAACAAATAGCAATCTGCTGTGCTTTATCAAAAACTCTTTTGTAATAATATCTTTGTAAATTTTCTCTATCTGTTATAGTTGGCAACCCTGAGAGCTCTTTGATTTTTGTTGAGATAAATTTATCTTTGATACTGAGTTTTGGGATTTTATCATCATTAAAATCAATCACAATAATCCCATCAAAAGCAATGGCTCTAGTTTCTAATATCCCTAAAACTGTGACTTTTCCACCACTTACATCATCGACTGTTATGTTTGAGAGTTGATTGATAAAAAGTTTTACAAACTCTTTTACTTTTAAATTCAGATAATTGTTTTCTATATTGGTAAAAAGCAAAATATCAAGTGAAATTTTCAAATGTTCTAGTTTTTCTAAAACTTCCTCATCCTCTTCAAAAGAGAACAGATAATTTACAATCTGTTCAAATATTTCTTTGTTAAGAACTTTATTCCAGTTGTCTCTAAATATATTTACAAAATCATCCTCTTTTATATTTAAAAATTTAAATTTTTCTAAATCTTTTGGTTCAAAATCTATCAATATTTTATTAAGAAGTTTTACAACTTTTGTAATCTTATTTTGCCCAATTGTTCTTCCCATTGCAAAGTTAAAATAGTGCTCATCATCAAAAAGTTCAAGTGAGATTGCGATTTGTTCATTAGGTACTAGTACTGCTATATTTTCTGGTTCAAGTCCATTTTGAACCATTTGTGTGATATGGTATTTTATAAATGCTATTTGTTCAAGTTGTGAAGAGAGTGGAGATATGACAATATTTTGTTTTTGTTTTTGCTCCTCTTTTTCTTCAACTATTTTCATATTAGTTAAATCCATTTTATAACTAAAATCTGTTTGTAATTCATTTTTCAACTCACCAAAAAGTTCTTTGTTTTTTTGATTGTATTGATTAAATGTGATATTGATATAGGTTGGACAAATTTTTGATACTTCATCTAAAATAGTAAACTCAAAAGAGGAGAGATATCCCTCAAGATTGATTGTAATAGTTTCAAACTGTTCTATATAGTCAAAATTTAACCTATAGTTTTGAGGCATTAAAATAGTATCTGTATATCCATTTTTTTCTAATATCTCTATATAGTTTTTATGAATGTTTTTAAGTATCTCAATATGGTCACTATACAAGGCATAAGTATCAAACTCTAAAAGTTTTTCAAACTCTATATACTCATTTGCAGTTTCAGTAAAAAAACGAAAGATATAATCACTTTGTTTTAAAAAAGTACTAAAATCTCCACTAAAACCTAATGCTTCTATGTCTATAGAGCTAATAACTTCTTTTAGATAAAGTATTTTAAGATTTTTATCACAAAAGTTTTTATTATCTTTTTCAAGTGTAACAAGAGAGAAAAACTCTCCTATGGCAATATTTTTATTTAAAAGTTGATTTTGATTTTTTAAAGAGCTAAGGTGATACCTTATAGCTCTTGAGGTAGGAAAAACTACAAGTGAGTTTTTAAGATTCTTTTTTAGCATTTGTTTTTATATAAAAGAAACCTTTATCTCCCTCAACCTCCACAGTTCCTGTTATATTCCAATACCCTATAGAGTGTATTTGGAACTCTTTTGTATCTTCATTTTGAAATTCTATTTTTACATCTTCGGCATGTGTAGTATTTTTTGTTACCAATATCTTAACAATTTTATTCGTTATCTCTTGTCCATCTTTATCTTGAACTGATACTGTAAATTTATTTTCTCCAACATTTACCATATCTTTTCTATCTTTTCTAGCTTGAATAGATCTTTGAGCTAAAAAAACATCTTCGATAGAAAGCCCTACTATCTCCTCATTGTTAAATAAAAATTTTACATTGTATTTACTACTAAATATTTTATTTGATTGCATCATATTATTATAATTTCTATCCACATCGTGATAAGTTGTTAAAAATGCATTATCATCATCTTGTCCTACATCTGATTTCATTGTTGTAGCGATTGTCCAGTATATTAAACCAATTCCAAGTAAAAATTTCAAAACAAAAAGAGCATACACATACTCTTTTCTCATAAATCTTTTATCTTCTTTAAGCATTTTTTTGTGCCTCTTTTCTATATTTTCTTTCTCTTAAAAGTATAATCGCATACAATATAATTCCACCTAGAACTAATGTATACATAAACATTTTCCAAATAGTACTTGCAACTTTTCCTTCACTTCCTATACTAGAATCAAGTTTTATATTTTTTGATTTTGCTATGCTATCACCCATTTGTGCAAAACCATTTAAACAAGCTGCACTTGTTTTTGCAAATAATGTATTTTTATCTTTAGAAGCTAAAAGTGGTATCACATAACTATCTAATACATCATCTCTATTAATTATTGTTTTTAAATCATCTGACATCAAGATATTTGCATAAGTTTGATCAACAGCAATTGTAAGAACAGCATAAGGTTTTGGTAAATCTTTCACAAGATTTGCCTCAATATTTTTCATCATCTCTATTCTTTGTGCTCTTTCTACTTTTCTATCAATACCATTATTTTCTTTTATATCAATATATAAATTTACACCAAGCTTTTCTTTTACTTCATCACCTATTTGTAATATCTTCTCTTGTGCTCTTTGGTCAATTAAACCATCATGTGTAAGAATATATGGATTTTGATTTCCACTCAATGTTGTTATTAAAAATGTAACTAAAAAAAGTAACTTTATTTTCACTTATTTTCCTTTATTTAAACTAATTTTGTATGCTACCATATTGTACTTAAATTATAATGAATAATATATATTATAAGTTTCCATTTTAACTAAACAATATCTTGATTGCTAAAAGATATAAAACTACTGCCAGTATTTTTTTTATTGTTTTAGATGATACTTTAAAATGTAATAAATAATTACCAATCATCCCACCAATAAGTGCCCCTACTCCTACTACTGCAAGTAATAGATAATCTATTTGGATAACAGTAGCATAACTATAAAATGCAACAAGGGAAGAAAATGGTATCACAAAAGATATACTAATAGCTATTTTTTTAGGATCATATCCACATAGTATGAGTATAGGGGAGATAATAGAACCTCCACCAACTCCAAGAAATCCAGAAAAAAAACCACCAATTGAACCAACTATATAAAGTATACTTTTACTCAATTTTATATTATTACTAATTGTTTTTACTTTAAAAATCATCAAGGTAGCTACTACTAGAAGTGTTGTAGCAAATACATTTTTCACAATCTCTACATCCACCTCTAAAGATATCTTAGCACCTATAAATGCAAAAACTACAGAACTTAGAACTAAAGGTAAAATAAACTCTTTATCAAAAAGCTTTTTTTTAAAATTTAAATAACTTGTTGTAACTGTTGTAATAAAATTTACAAAAAGACCACTTGCTCTTGATATATCAAAAGATAATCCAGCAAAATGAAAGGTAGGAACTAATGCAATTGCAGAACCCACACCTGCAATTGCAAACACAGAAGATAATATAACAGTAAGAAAAAAATAGAGTATATATTCCATCATCTATTTAACCGCATCCTTGAAGTTTCTCTTACAAAATCCATCCCTATATAAAACTCTTTCATCAAAACTAACAGTAGATATTTACCAAAAGGTGTTGTTTGGGATAAATCTTTTTTAATTATCCCGAAACATTTTAAAAACCAAAATAATAGTTTGTATTTTTTATATTTTCTTATATCTATATTATTTGAAAAGAGATCTAGCATAAGTTGATATTTTAGAATATCATTTTTATCATATTTTTTAAATCGTTCTAGTGAAAGATTCCCTTGGTCTACATATTTTTTGTATTTTTCTAAAGAAAAAGTATTGATATACAAAGTATCTTCTATAAAACTAAATGACCCTGAGCCTAAACCTATGTATTCATTATACTCTACAACATACTCATCAAAAGTGTGAATATCTTTTTTTGCAAAAGTCCACGAGGATATTTGATTGTAATTATCTTTTAATTTATTTAAAATTATATTATAAAACTTTACCTCATTATCATTTTGTAACTTTCCTATATTTTTCTCTATTTTCTTTTTTACAGATGGGGAATACATCAAAGGATAGATGGATATTTGTTCAGGATTTAATTGTAATATCACCTCTAAATCATCTTCCAACATCTTTTGTGTTTGACTTGGAAGATTAAAAATCAGGTCTGTATTTACAATAGAAAACTTTCCTATCGCTTTTGAAATATTTTCTAATTGTCTCTTTGAAGCACCAAACTTCTTATATCTTTTTATTTTTTTCAGCATTTCATCATTAGTTGTTTGAACACCTATAGATAATCTATCTATTTTTTTTGATAAAAGATTCACTAAATTATCATCTATTAAAGGATCTCCTTCACAAGAAACATCTTTTATACTAAAAAGTTCTTTTGCATAATCTATTGTTTTTACTAACTCTTCAGGTAAAATTGTAGTAGTACCGCCACCAATATAAAGAGATACAAAGTCATACCCTAAAGATTTAACTATATCCATCTCTTGTCTTAAAAATGAGAAATACTCTCGTGCTTTATCCTCTTCAAATTTAAATTTATGAAAAGAACAATAAGGACACAATGTTTTACAAAAAGGGATATGTAAATATAAAAGATAGTTTTTATTTTTATTTGCCTGTGGTGGTATAATAGACTTTGTAGTATATTCAAAATCCAAAAACTTTTTTGTTTTACTTCGCATATATATTGATGCAACCTTCACTATAGTTTTTTTTAAAAAACCATACTCAAAAGTTACATTTAAGTTGTAATTATTAGCTATCTGTCCAAAATGGTGATTAGGGTCTATTTGTTTCATATATTAGATTATATATCATCTTTACTTTAATGTGTACTACAAGTACCACTAGAACCTATTGTTTGTAATTTATCTTGTAAAAACTTATCGATAGAATCATTTACAGTTAAAGAGTCTTTATCAAAATAAACCGCTAAACCTACATTTGAAAATCCTTTTGCAGGACTTTGACCTATCCCACTTACTATCAAGACATCTGGCTTTAGACTCATAATATTTGTGATTGCATCACCACATCCACCTGCATCATGTCCCGGATTTTGTAACACTTCAACATTATCAATTAATCCATTTTTTAAGGTAATTATTGTGTAGAATTTTGCTTTTCCAAAATGTGCACCTCGCTTACTTAAATATCCTATATCTTCATTGGTTGGGAATATTAATCTCATTTTATATCCTTAATGATTATGTTGATGACTATGGTCATGGCTGTGATTGTGATTATGATGATGATTTCCACCACCATTATGCATATTACCTTGTTCTACAAAATCTGCCATATTTACCCCATTAACTTTAGTTAATTGGTCATTTTTTAATTTTTCGACAACATCGTTGAGTAAAACTCTCTCTTCACCACTATGATAACACTCTATCTTTGCTTTTTGAAGTAGCATAAAAGGATTTCCACCCATGTGACTAAAAACTATTTTCGTCACACCTTTTGCTACAAAGTCTTCTACAACTGCTCGTCCACTCATGATCTCGTTTTTCTCTATAGTAATTTTATCACCATCGACAAAAGCGAACCACTTCGCTTTTCCAAAAAGTGTCGTTACTGCTGGATTCTCTTTATTAGTTTTTACAGGTATTGCTATCATCATTTCTCCTCAAATTTTAATACATTTTTTATTGATATTTTCAAACTTACATATATCACAATAGGCCATAATGTTAACCAAGCTAATTCATAAATATATTCCATTATCACTCCTTAATAATTATGAGCATCTGGTGCTTCAATCTCTTCTTTTGTTATCTTTACTTTATCCATACTATACCAAGCATACGCAATATATGCTAATACAAAAGGAACCATAAGTGAAGCATAAGACATCGCCATTAAAGTATAATGGCTTCCGCTACTATTCATAATAGTTAAACTACTTTGCAAATCTACTGTTGATGGATAATAAGAAGTTCCATTAAATCCAACATTTAACAGTATCGCCATAACAGTTAAAACAATACCAACACCACCTGTTTTGATACAACAAGTTTTTTTCATCACAATTGCAGAAAATACTGCAATAATTACCATAGCGACACCTAACATAAAAATTGAAAATACTATTGGCATCTGTGCAAAATTGATTAAATATTTATTTTCTTGGATAAATACCAATCCATTCATATCTACTGCATAACCATCTTTTAATAATATCCAAGCCATAAAACCAACAAAGAATAGTAAAAATAAAATCATATTATATTTTATAGATTCTATTGCTTTATCCATAATTGGCTGATGATCAATACTACTCATAAAATACAACGCTCCACTAATTTTTGCTAGAAAAACTAATGAAAAACCAAGAAGATAATTGTATGGATTTAAAAGAGCTTCAAGACCTCGTAAATCATTTTGCCAATCTACAAAATTATTATCAGTTAAAATAAACTCACTCCCACTAAAAAATGTACTAATAGCAACACCTAGTAAAAATGTCCCCAAGTTTCCATTGATTTTTAAAAACACCTCATAAGTCTTTTTCCCTAAAAAGTTATTTGGCTTGCTTCTATATTCATAACTTACTGCTTGAATAATAAAACAAAATAATATAGCAATCCAAACCCAATACGCTCCACCAAAACTTGTAGCATAAAACAGTGGAAATGCTGCGAACAATGCTCCTCCAAAAAGTACAAGTGTGGTAAAACCGAGTTCCCATTTTCTCCCAATACTGTTTATAAGCATGGTTTTTTCAGTCTCATTTTCACTTAATGTATCAATAAGTGTTTGTCCACCTTGTACAAACATAATAAATACAAACAATCCTCCCAATAGTGAGATAATTATCCACCAGTACTGTTGTAGTGTTATTAATTCTAAATCACCAAATCCCATCTTAATGCCCTCCATCTGGACCAATTTTAATCTGCTTGGTCATAATTTTAATTTCTGCTATTAACAATAGTGTAAATAAAGTTGCAAACATAAAAAAACTTATCATCACATTTGTTGTTGCTATTTTTGTTGCAGCTATTCCTACTGGCATCAAGTCTTGTATTGCCCAAGGTTGTCTTCCAACTTCAGCAACTACCCATCCAGCTTCTCCAGCTATATATCCTAAAGGTATACTCCAAACTGCACTTGTCAAAAGTAATCTGTAATCACTTATATCTTTTTTCATACAAAGATATAAAAGTAATGCAAAAAGAACTGTAAACCATCCACCAAGTGTCACCATAATATGAAATGCATAAAATGTAGTTGCCACAGGTGGTACAATTTGTTCAGGAGATTTCAAATATCCATATCCAAAATATTTCATATTCTCTTCTAATACAGCTCTAGCTTCTTGAGCTTTTACCATATTATTTTCTTTTTTTGCCTCTTTATACTCCTCTAAAGCTGTAACCGCAAGTTTCCCTTTATCTATTTTTGTTTGGGAACTAATAATTCCTCTTGCTTCATTTCCATATACTAAATCTTTGAGTCCTGGTACATATGCCGTTGTATCATGATACCCAAGAAGTGCGAGTGCATAAGGTATCTCTAATTCAAAATTAAATGTCTCTTCATCATTGGTTAATGTTTTTTTATTATTTAATATCCCAACTGCTACTATCCCTGCACTCTCTTTCCCTTCATAAAGCCCTTCCATGGCAGCTAATTTTACAGGTTGTTTTAAAGCAACTTGATGTGCAGATTCATCACCGCTAAGTATTAAAAATAAACTAGTGATAAATCCAAAAGTTGCACCTATTATCATAGATTTTCTAGCAAATACGACATCTCTACCTTTGAGTAAGTACCAAGCAGATATACCAACTACAAAAAGTGATGCCATTACATATCCACTTCCAATAGTATGTAAAAACTTTGACACTGCCACTGGCGAAAATAACACATCCCAAAAATTCATCATCTCATTTCTTACAGTATCTGGGTTAAACTCCATACCTACTGGATATTGCATCCATCCATTTGCTACTAGTATCCAAAGTGCAGAAAGATTTGAACCAATTGCAACTAACCAAGTTGATAATAGGTGGAATTTTTTACCAACTTTATCCCAACCAAAAAACATAACTGCAAAAAAAGTAGACTCCATAAAAAATGCTAAAATCCCCTCAACTGCAAGTGGTGCACCAAATATATCTCCTACAAACCAACTATAGTTGGCCCAATTAGTTCCAAACTCAAACTCCATAATAATTCCAGTTGCTACACCAATTGCAAAGTTAATTGCAAATAGTGTCATCCAAAACTTTGTAGTTTTTTTCCAAAACTTACTACCTGTTTTTACATAGATTGATTCCATGATTGCTACAATAAAACCAAGTCCAAGTGTAAGTGGTACAAATACCCAATGATACATTGCAGTTAAAGCAAACTGCGCTCTACTCCAATCAACTAAATGTTCTTCCATATTAATTTCCTTTTAAATTTTCATAAATGAAATTTACTTTTTCATCATACGTTTTATATTCACTTTTTAAACTCTTATCATGGATAAAATAATTTAAAACTAAAAATATTACTAATAATTTTACAAATATAATTTTCCACAAAGTCTTCCCAACTTTCATATTCTTAAAACCATCAATATAAAAATAAATTATTTTATTTATAGTTGTCAATTTTCTATTCCTTTATTATTTTATGAACATATGTCAGAATGATACAACTTTAATGAACATATGTCAAGTAATATTAAATAAAATTTAGCTAAAATTATTATATTAAAAGGATTAGTATGGGAAGAGAAAAAAATATAAGAAAATTAAACTTTAAACCAGTATTTAAAGAATTTGTACCAAGTAATACAAAACCAAATGGTATTACAAACATTTTAGATGAAGAGATTGAAGCTCTTTATTTAATGGATATATTAGATTTATACCAAGAAGAAGCAGCGCAACATATGGAGGTGTCACGACCTACATTTACACGTATACTAAAAAATGCTAGAAAAAAACTATCTACAGCAATTATAAGTGGTCATAAAATTAATATTGAACACAATAAAAACAATAATTATATTGTTGCAATATGTTCAGATGATGAGGATTTAACTAATACACTTAATAGTCAAAAATTTATTTTTATTTTTAATATAGAAAATCAGAATATTACCCTTAGTAAAAAAATAGATAATCCTGTATATTCTAATTCTGAAAAGCCTGCAATAGTTTTACCAAAAATATTTATAGAGAATAATGTAAATCTATTCATATCTTCTAAAATTGGTGAAGGATTAAAAAACACTTTAATATCAAAAGGTATTAAACCATTAGTAAAAAGTTATATAGAAAAAGATAAACTTACATTACTAATTCAATAAAAAAGGGAAGATGCAACGCACCTTCCCTTTTTATTTTATTAATATTATTAAATATTAACCAACAAACACTCTTGAAGAATCTAAATATGATAACATAATAGTCGCAACAGCTGTTATAGCTAATAATATTCCAATTACTTTATCCATCTCTATTCTCCTTTGTTTATCCACATTTTATGATTTTCAGGACTATTCATTTTCAATGCGTTTAAGTCTTGATTAATCTCATAAAAGTTTTCTGCATTAGCTTGTTGAGTTACTACTGCTAAGTAACTTAAAACACCAAGAATAGATAACAATAATACAGTAGCTATTAACATACCTGTAATACCATGAACTAAACTAAATAAACCACCCTCTGTTTTAGGGTCTATTTGTGAATTTCCTGCCATACTATTCTCCTATACTTCTTAAATAAGTAGCAACTGCTTTATCTTGAGTTTCAGTTAATCTTCCCTCAAAGTTAGGCATTGCACCTATTATACCTTTTTTACCATGTTTTAAAACATTCATAACTAAAGTATCATCATATTCTACAAGGTTTGGTGACATTCCACCCATACCTTTACCATCTACACCGTGACACGAAGAACAAACACCAGCAAAGATATCTGCACCAGCACCAGCACCTTTCATACCATTTGCAACATAGTTAGCAACAGCTTCAACTTCTGAATCTGAAATAGGCATACCTGTATTAACATTAATTAGTCCATCTTTTCCTGGCATCACACCCATACCGAAACCTAAGTTACCAGCTGGATTTGGTCCAATTGCAGCAGAACCTTCGTTAATAACGCTTTTTACTTGCTCAACACTAATTCTTTTTGTTAAGTTATGAGCTTTACCTTGAATACCTTCACCATCAACACCATGACATGGAGCACATTGTACTAAGAATACAGATTGACCCATACCAGCAAGCTCTTGCTCTGTGATATTTGCCCATTTAGATTCAAATTTTGCATTGTACTCTAATGTCTCTTCATTGTACTGACCAATTTGTGAAAATTGACTTGTAGGGTATCCTACAAAGAAATACCATAATTGCCATACTAAAGTAGCAATAAATAACATCCCCCAACCTACTGGAATGTTATTTTTGTATTCACCAATACCATCCCATGTTTCGTCAGCTAACTCACCAGTTGCTGTATCGTTTTTAATCTGATTTACATACTTAAGTGAAACAAATACTGTTATAGAAACAATTGCAACACCAGCAAGCATTGTAAGGTCATTGATATAATCTTCACCTAGCGCAAATGAGTCACCTGCCATGAAGTAAGTTCCTGTCATAAGTGCTACGATAAGAATAATCCCACCTATTACCATAGATTTCATATTAGCAATCTCCTTTTAATTTTTATATTAGTCAAAAAAACACAACTATTCGTTGTCTTTTTTATCCTCTGTTTTTTTTCTCTCTTCTAAAGGCTTAGATTCTATACTATCATCAAGAACAAGATTTGAATACTTTTCAAAATCTCGGTAATTTGCATCACCTTTTCTGTTCCTTTTGTAGATAGAAAATGCATAACTATAGAATACGATACAAACAAAAGCAAGTAATGCAAATTTTGCATATCCTTGTATTGTCATTAATGTTTCATATTCCATATTTTACCTTTACTTTAGAGAATTCATATATGCAATTAAAGCTACAATTTCTGGAATCTCACCATTAGCAACTGCATCTTTTACGCTTTGGTTTTTCATATCAGCAGCAATAACTTTTGCATCTTCTAATGCAGCAGCTTTCGCTTCATCCCATGAACCTAATTTTGGCATACCTTCTTTATCATATGGTACAGCAAACACTACTTTTTGTGTATTTGCATTTGCATATGCTGTAGCAACATCCGCTTTGTTCGTAAACATATGAGAATATGCAGGCATGATTGAACCTGGAACAACTGAAGATGGCGACATCATATGATTTTCATGCCAATCTGTTGTTCTATAATTACCAACTCTTTGTAAATCTGGACCTGTTCTTTTTGATCCCCATAAAAATGGTCTATCATAAGCATACTCACCAGATAAAGAGTACATACCATATCTATCAGTTTCTGATTTAAATGGTCTAATTAATTGTGAATGACAAGCATTACAACTATCTTTTATATAAACTTGTCTACCAGCTAATTCTAAAACAGAGTATGGTTTAGTATTAACTAATGGTTGAGAAGCCTTAGCAAAATCAGGGATAACTTCTATTATACCTGCAAAAGCAATTGTTAAAAATAAAACTACCGTAAAGAAAAACGGTCTTTGTTCTAACCAATGAAACATATTAACCCCCTTCTCTTAAGCGCCCATAGGCGAAGCATTTGCTGGTTCTTTATCAAGAACTCTACCTGCTGTAGCTGTTTTATACATATTGTATGCAAACATAAAGAATCCAATTAAGTATAATAATCCACCAACTGCTCTAATTGTGTAGTATGGTTGAAGTACTGTAACTGTATCAATAAATGAGTATAATAATGAACCATATTCATCATATGCTCTCCACATCATACCTTGAGTAATACCTGCAATCCACATAGATGTAAAGTATAGTACGATAGCTGTTGTTTGTAACCAGAATTGTGTTTCCATTAATGACTTAGAGTAAATTTCTCTTCCGTACATTCTTGGTGCCATATGGAATAATGCTGCCATTACCATAAATACAACCCATCCTAATACACCATCATGTACGTGTCCTGGAATCCAGTCAGTAAAGTGTGCAATAGCATTAACAGATTTAATAGCTTGGATTGGACCTTCTATAGTTGATAACATATAGAATGTAGAAGCCATAACCATAAATTTAATTAATGGAGATGATTGTAATTGACCCCACTCACCTTTCATAGTTAAAAGCATATTAATAGCAGAACCCCATGATGGTAAAATAAGAACAACTGACATAACAGAACCCATAGTTTGCATCCAATCTGGAACAGTACTATAAATAAGGTGATGTCCACCAGCCCATAAATAAACAAACATTAAACCCCAGAATGCTAAGATAGAAAGTTTATAAGAATAAACATTTTGTCCAGATTCTTTTGGTAAAAAGTAGTAAATCATCGCGATAATTGGTGTTGTAAATACGAATGCAACAGCATTGTGTCCAAACCACCATTGTACTAATGCGTCATTTGTACCAGCATATAATGATATAGAATGCATTACAGAACTTGGTGCACCGTTAGCAAATAACATTGTTGGAACTTCCATGTTGTTAAATAAATATAACATTGCAACAGCAACGAAACATGCAATAAAGTACCATAAAGAGATATACAATGTTCTCTCTCTTCTAATACCTATTAGTCCAAAAATAGATATACCAAATAATACCCACCATACAACAACTAGTAAATCTAGTGGCCATTCTAATTCAGCATACTCTTTTGATGTAGTAATACCAGAAATTAGTGTTACAACCGCTAAAAGAATTGTAATGAAATATAAAGCAAAATGTAATTTTGCTACACCCATTAAAAATGGTGACTCTTTTAAAGACACCTTTAATACTCTTTGCCCGATATAGTACCAAGAAGCAAAAATACCACTTAAAGTAAAACCATACGCTACACCGTTTGTGTGTAAAGGTCTTAGTCTACTGAAAGTACCATACTCACCAGCTAGATTACTTAAAGCTGGAAATGCTAATTGGAACGCTAGTATAACACCAACTGTCATACCAATAATACCAAACAAAATTGTTGCAAAAGTAAAGGCTTTTGTTATCGAGTAATCGTACTCAATTGGTTGTGCATTGTCTTGCATCAATCTCCTCCTAAAGTTTAAAATAAAGTCACGAAATCGTCACTTATAATGGCATTTTAACAGATAATAATTTAAACGATTCTGAATTAGTTAATTGTTTGTTAATTTATTTTGATTAGTTTTTTAATTTTATTTTATTTTAAGATATAATTTAATCTAGAATTAAGAATTGGTAATGTATAGTTCTATCATATGTTTATTTAAAGGAGAAATGATGAGTAGTAAAATAACAAAAGGAATTATATCATTCTTAAGTGTTCTGTGTATTAATAGTATATCTTATGCCGAGGATGAAAAAAAAGTTGTAGACCCAATGTTAGCTATACCTACAGCGCAAGTTCACAAAACAATTGATAAAACAATTCAAGACTTAGCAAACAGACTATTTAATAGTAGTAAAGTAACTAGAGAAGAGTTGAATGATATTGCAATAACTTCTTTTGTTGACTTACATCAATTTGACAAAACTACTCATTTTGGGAGAACTTTAGCAGAAGGTTTTTTTGATGAACTCTTTATAAGAGGCTTTAATGTGAGTGATTTTAGAGGTCAAGGTACACTTTCAATTAATAAAGCTGGAGAGTATTTTCTTACTAGAGATGTAAAGCTATTAAATAAAGATGTTCAAAGTGGATATGTACTAGTAGGTACATATACTATGTTTGAAAATAAAATTTTAATTAATGCAAGAATCATGGATAATCAAAATGGAAGAATACTTGCAAGTGCCAGAGCAAATTATGTAACTAATGATTGTAGAATAGTACAAAACTGTAAAAAACCAAGAATCATTAATATTGTATCTGATAAATATAAGAAAAATAGTTCAAGAGAAAATGTAAGTGTTGTTGATCAGAATCAAATCTCATTAAAACAACATTTTGTCAAAAATCAACCTGTGGAACAAGAAGAGGTGTTAGAAGTAAAAACAAAAACACAATTTCCTCTTGTAAACCTTATAAAATAAAGGATATAAAATGTTAAAAAACATACTCAAAATAACTTCAATTGCAATATTATCTACAACAAGTCTAGTTGCAGATAAAGTGACAATGTCAAATGATAGAACTGGTGACTTTTTAGTATCACCTTTATATATTGCAAAAGGTGATATATGTAGTGAAGTAAAAGTTTTTAATACAAATGAAACTAGCTCAATTTTAGCTAAAGTAGTTTTTAGAGAAAAAATAGCTTCACATGAGGTTGATTTACCAATATTTTTATCTCCTGGTGATGTTTGGTCTGGTAGAGTGTGTGAAATTGATAATAAAATCATCCTTAAAAGTGATGATGATTCAAATCATCCAGCTGCATTAGAAACTCTTATGAAAGGGAAAGACTTAACAGAACATAGCAAAAATGCAGGATATAGAAATGTTGATGTTGCAAGAGGATATGTGGAGATAAATGGTAAATCTTTTGAAATTAAAGAACAAGAGAAAGACAATTTAGATTTTTCTAGAGGTTATATAGAAGTTTATCCAATCGCACAATACTACGAAGGTAGTAGAAAAAAAGTGCCGAAAAACTTTTTAGTTGATAGATGGGATAGATTAATTGATAAAGATAAATCAAATCCAAAACTAAGTAAGTTTGGTGTTGATAGTTATAGTTTAAGTGGATTAGTTTCATTTCAAACAGAAAATCAAGAAACAGCATCTATTCCAATGACAGCTTTTAAAGGTGCTCATGATAAATTAGTTCTTGGTGAAGCTATAAATTATAGTAGTCAAGCAAAACCTGACGAACTATTAGGAAAAGATAAAGTAAAAGAGATATTAACACTTTTACAATATGAAAGATTTTCTTTTACTTATGATAATGCTGGAGATTGTCAATATATTAATATTGTATTTCCTTTTAGTCACAAAGAGAAACAATCAAGAAAATTTAAATTTACAATTAGAGATATGAATGAAAATAAATACACAATGATATTCTCTCCTAGATCAAATATTGTTAATGAAGTTGGATATATTCCAGTTAGTGACTTGATTAAACTTACACGAGATACTGTAAAATATAAAAAAGGTATGGTACAAATCACTGCATTAATTAATAATGATGAAGTACAATTAGGTCAAAATAAAACAGCATCAATTATACCAACAATATCAAGAGTAAAACCTATAGGTGGAAAAGATATAATGATTAATGCAAGCTATTTACCAACAAAAAAATAACTTGCTTTAACTTTTCTTAAATAAAAAGACAATATAATCTCAGTAATTTTATACTGAGAGGCTTTTATGAAATATATTCTATCAATTGCATTCGTAGCATTGTTCTTAAGTGGGTGTATTAAGAATACACCTTTTAATAATGAACCCCTAACATACAAAGAGAAAGTTATTCAAGAGGTTAGAGATGCTGACTACAACCAACCTTATGCAAGAACTGACAATATCTATCAAGATTTAAATGGTGCTATTGTATCAATAGGTGACCAACTGTTCACATCAAATATTTTTTCAGAGAAAGAACCAACAAGTATTATTCTCACATCATTTGTTAATCTAAATGAACTTGAAAGAACAAGTACTTTTGGACGAGTTTTAAGTGAAAGTATGTTTAACGAGCTTCATATTAGACACTTTAAAGTAACAGATTTTAGAGGTCAAGATGCTGTTTCTGTAAATGCAAATGGTGAATTTCATATAACAAGAGATGTTGAAAGATTAAAAGATCACATTAGTGCTACAGAATATATAGTTGTAGGAACTTATGTGAAATTTGAAAATGATAGTGTTTTATTAAATGCTAGAATTTTAGATTCTGAATCGGGTGCAATTATCTCAACAGCAAGAGTTATTTATACGCCAAAAGATTGTAAACTTTATAATCTATGTAATGTGAGAGAAGCGGATATAAGACCAGCAGATTTTGGTATAAATATTGTAAAAGACAAATGTTCAGGTGATAATTGTCCAGCAACAAAATGTAAAGATGGAATATGCGACAAATCAGCATTATATTAATAGTAACATTTTTTTTAAATGGCTGTTCAATAATAAAAGAAAATGAAGATTCTTTTCAATTTAAGTATCTTCATCTTACTACAACTACAAGTTTTGATTCTTTAACAGCAGACTTACTAGAACAAATTTGCCCAACTATTGCTAATGTTAATAAAGCAAAAACACCAATATATGTGGTTGATTTTGTAAACCTTAAAGATTTACAAAATAATTCAGAATTAGGATTTATGCTTTCTGATGAATTAAAAACACAAGTTACTCAAATGTGTAATGTACCTATTTATGCTATTGAGTATTCTAAATACTTAAAAATTGGTCCAAATGGTACAAAATTTTTATCACGAGACTTAGATGAATTAAACAATCAAAAAATAAATAGAAACACTTATGCTCTTGTAGGAACTTATGCTTTTACACAAAGACAACTTATACTTTATCTAAAACTTATTGACTTAAATAGTGGAGTTATAATTAAATCTGCAACTGAAAAAACTCTTATAACAGATGAGATAATCCACTTAGAGAAAAAAAGAAAAAATACACAAACAGTATATACGCCAATGGTACTTTAAAATAATTTAAGGGTTATTTCAATCCATAAATAAGGTATTATATTTTTAATTAAGTATTAAATGACTAAAATTAAACATTAAGGAGAATTAAATGAAACTAATAACTCTAATGTTTATTTTATCTAGTATTTTAATGGCATCTATAGGTAATATAACTTCTTTTAAAGGAAGTGTAAATATAGATAGGGGAACTCAAAAAATTATTGGTAAGCTAAATTTACCAATTGAAAAGAATGATATAATATCAACAAAAAAAGACTCAAATGTTATTATTAAATTTCAAGATAATACAATTATAACTGTTGGTAAAGACTCAATATTAAATATTCAAGAATATTTGTATGATGAAAAAACTACATCAAATTCAAAAACTCAATTTAATTTTTTAAAAGGTACTTTCAAATCTGTTACTGGTGCAATTGGTCACATAAATCCAAATAAATTCAAGCTCAAAACAAAGTCAGCAAATATTGGTATTCGAGGTACTGTAACCCTAGGTAATCAAAGCATAATTGCATGTACAAAAGGGGCAATAAGTGTTGAAGCTAAAAAAGCATCAGTTAATTTAGAAGCAGGAGAATATGTTGATCTAACTAAAACAACAATATCTTCCCCACAAAAATTAACAATTGAAGTCTTAAATTTATTAAATAATGCTCTAGGGGTATCAACGAAATCAAAAACAGATAATGGTAATGAATCAACACTACAAGTCGTATCTACAATGCTAGAAAAAGATGCAGAGTCTAAACAATCTAGAGACAGTGGTGGTGGATCTGCTGGTGGTGATAGTGGAGGAGGTGGTCATGGAGACTAATCGTAAATATATAAGTAAAGGAAAGAAAAATGAAACATATTAAAATATTATTAGTTAGTTTATTTACATTAATCATTATGACAGGCTGCATTACAACAAAAGGTTATTTAACAAAAATAGACACTAAGCCAAATATAGTACATGAAGCGTATATCAACAATGAGATACAACTAAAACTAATTAATAGTTTTAATGAAGTTTATGACTTGTCAGATGTAATTATTGGATATGGGACACACCCTTTTAATCCACTTGAAAATAAATCAATTAATCAAGTACTTATTTCAAATAACCCGACTTTTAATACAAAATACTCAAAATACTCAAAAAAAGGTTTAGAAAAAAGTTTTTTAAATACCTACTATATGAGATTTACAGATGAAGCTTTACTGGCTATCTTAGCAAAAGAATATGAGATGACTATAGTTGTTTCAGATACAAAAAATAACAAGCTATATAATATAGACTATAAGTTATCTAATATTATTTTATCAGAAGAGATAAGACAAAATATTTATTATGGGTTTTTAGATACTTTACAATATTATGAAAACAGAGAAAATGACAAGTAAACTTTACTCAAAGAGTTAAATTAACTCTTTGACTGCTTCAACAAAAGTATCACTTTCATTTATACACTTACAAACTCTATACTCTTTTATCCCCAACTCTTTTGCTATTTCTCTATATTCTATATCAAGTTCAAATACAGTTTCACTATTATCAATTATAAAAGAGATAGGATAGATGATTACTTTTTCACCTTTAAAGTGTTTCAACATATCTTCTAAACTAGGTGTTAACCATTTCATTGGTCCAACTTTTGATTGATATGCTAAATTAATTGATTTTATATTTGTTGCATAGTGGGTAAGTTTTTCTTTTAAAAGTTCCACATGTTCTTCTACTTGTTTTTGATATGGATCACCATTGTTTACAATTTTTTGAGGAAGTCCATGGGCTGAAAATATAAGATGAAAATCATTGTATTTCCCTTGTACACGAATTATCTCATCACAAATAGCTTTATTATATAATTCGTTATGATAAAAAGGCTCTATAAGTTTAATATTAAAACCAGTATCTTTTGCTTTTAACATAAAATCATCTACACTTGACTTTACTGTAGTAGTAGAATACTGTGGATACAAAGGGAAAAGTGTTACATCTTTAATACCTCTTTCTTTTATTCTTGCAATTGCAGTTTGAGAAAAAGGTGAAGTATATCTCATAGCATCTGTTATAAAATAATTAGGTAATTCTTTTTCCAGTTTTTCTATAAGCTTATTTGTTAATTCATGTAATGGAGATGCCCCACCAATTTCTTCATAGTTTTTCCAAGCCTTATTTAATCTAAATGTAACAATCAATGAAGCTAGAATAGAACGAAAAGTTGTATTTTTGAATGTTAATATATTCTCATCATTAAACATATTTGTTAAAAATACCTCTAATTCATCCTTACTTCTAGCTGCCCCCATATTGAGTAAAACTAATGACTTTTTATAAATCAAATTCTTCGAATGTGTCATTTATATCCTATTTTTTTATCTATTTCTATTATTGTATCACTACACCACGAAGCTAAAGCTTTATCATGCGTAATTAAAAGAATACCAAACCTATCTAAAAAGGAGATTAGCATCTTCATCGTTTCTAATGCTGTTATATTATCTAAAGCACTTGTAGGTTCATCTGCAAGGATTAGATCTGGCTTTATCAATATCGCGCGTAAAATACTACATCGCTGCAACTGACCCCCACTAAGTTCATGGGGTTTTTTATAAATTAAATCTCTTTCTAAATTCAATTTTTCTAGTATCGATTCTAACTCAATACTATCATATGCCTCAACAACATCATTTATCTGTTCTATTATACTATATGTTGGATGAAATGAACTATAAGGATCTTGATAAATAGAAGCTATTTTTTTTGTTTTTATCTCACCATTAAAAGGTTTTAAGTTATTAGTTATTAATTCAAATAAAGTTGACTTACCACTCCCACTAGCTCCTACTATAGAAGTTATTTCACTTTTATTTAAGAGTAATGAAAAGTTTTCATATATAAGTTTTTCTTTTTTATACCCAAATGTGATACTTTTTATATCTAATACACTATTATTTTTCATAAATGACATTCTATCTTAATTTTTATAAGATAAGTTAAAGTAAATTACTTGTATTATTTGTGAAACAAAATTTAGGAGAAAATAATATGAAAAAAATCGTATTAGGAACATTAGTATGTAGTGTTGCTGCATTTGCTGCAGTTAATTTAGGAGCATGTAAAGGTTGTCATGGTGCAAACTTTGAAAAAGCAGCTTTAGGAAAATCTAAAATTGTTGCAAACATGACTAAACAAGAAGTTTCTGATTCACTAGTTGGATACAAAAATGGTACTTATGGTGGACCTATGAAAGGTGTTATGAAAGGTCAAGTTGCTAGATATAGCGAAGCTGACTTAAAATCTACAGGTATTGGTAAATAATTTAACTATATTACTATAGCATATTTTAAAAGCCAATCACTTATTTGTAAGTGGTTGGCTTTTTTTTTGCAAACTAGATTATTTATCTTAGGAGATAATATGAAAAAAATAACTTTAGGAATTTTAGCTTGTATAACAACTTTAACAGCAGAGGTAAATATAGAGTCATGTAAAAGTTGTCATGGTGTTGACTTTGAAAAAGCAGCTCTTGGAAAATCAAAAATTGTAAAAGATATGACTAAAAGTGAAGTGAGTGCAGCTTTAATTGGATATAAAAATGGTACTTATGGGGACTCTATGAAAGGTATCATGTATAGCAATGTAAAAATGTATACCAACAAAGAGTTAAGCACTACAGGTATTGGATCTAGTGAAAAAATAGATAAAAAAGGTCTTGAAAGTTCAATAGATTTAACATCTTGTAAAGGGTGTCATGGTATTGATTTTGAAAAAGCAGCTCTTGGAAAATCTAAAATTGTAAAAGATATGACCAAAAGTGAAGTGAGTGCAGCCTTAATTGGATACAAGCATGGTACTTATGGAGACTCTATGAAAGGTATCATGTATCAAAATGTAAAAATGTATACCAATAAAGAGTTAAGTACAACTGGAATTGGTGTAAATAATGTTATTCATAAAGAGCCTATTAAAAGTTCTATAGATTTAACATCTTGTAAAGAGTGTCATGGTGTAGACTTTGAAAAAGCATCACTTGGTTCTTCAAAAATTGTAAGAGATATGACTAAAGAGGAAGTTATAGAAGCACTTCTTGGCTATAAAAATGGTACTTATGGTGGAAGCATGAAAGGTGTTATGATAGAAAAAGTTAAAAACTATACAGATGAAGAACTAAAAACAACAGGTCTAGGTAAATAACTATTTATCTAGCTCTTTTGCTTTTTTCTCTTTAAGTGCTTTTACTTTTTCCTCTTTATTAATAGCATCTTGTAAATCTTCTGTGGAATCATTTAAAAGACCATTCATCATCTTTTTTCCATCATCAAACTGCCCTTGCTTTACACCCCAAATAAATACACCCAAAAGTGTAAAGCTTACAATAATTCCAACAATAAGTTCTAGCCATAATATTCCAGTCACCTAATCTCCTTTATATTTTTTATTATTAATTCGTACACTATTCCCAACTACAAGTAATGAACTTAAACTCATTGATAATGCTGCAACTAAAGGTATCACATATCCTGCCATTGCAATAGGTACTGTTAAAACATTATACACTAAAGATATAGCTAAATTTTGTTTGATAAAGTCAAAAGTTCTTTTTGAGATATAAACACTTTTTTCCAAACCCTTTAAACTATCATTTAAAATCACCACATCACTTACAGCTATAGATATATCAGCTCCATTTCCCATAGAAATAGCTATTGAAGCACGGCTTAATGCTAATGCATCATTTACACCATCTCCTGCCATTATAACAATCTTCCCTTCATCTTTTAACTTTGAGATATAATTTGCTTTATCTATAGGTGACATTTTTGCTTGGTAGTTTACTATTCCAACTTGTGAAGCAACTTTAGAAACTATTTGTTCATTATCTCCACTACACATAATTACCTCAATATTTTGAGAGTGAAGATATTCTATAGTCTCCTTTGCATCCTCTTTTATAGTATCTTCCAATTCAAAAGTTACTAATAACTTACTTCCTATTGCAAAGTGATATATTGTAGAGTGATACTCTTGTCCTATATTAATTTGTACCTCTTCTAGTAATTCGCTGTTTCCACCAAAAATATTATCTCCATTATAAAATGCTTTTAACCCTTTTGCATCTACTTGTTCAATATTTTCTAATTCAATATGTACAAGATTTTCAAAATTTTCTTCTAAATATTTTTTAATCGCTTTACTAATAGGGTGAGTTGAACTATCAACTAAACTATATAAAATATTTAATTGCTCATTATTTAACACTTCACACTTAGCGTTTACAACAGAAAGTTTTCCATGTGTTATGGTTCCCGTTTTATCTAAAACAATTGTATTGGCTTTTGCAAATGTTTCTATAAACTTTGCCTCTTTAAAAAGTAGTCCTTCCCTTGCTAACCAACTTACCCCAATAAGACTTGCTATTGGAGTTGCAAGAGCCAATGCACATGGACATGCAATAATAATAACGGAAATTGCAATAATAAGTGAATTTTCAAAACTTCCCTCATAAAAATACCAACCTGTAAATGTGGCAATTGCTAATGAAAGTATAATTACTGAAAAATGTTTTGACAACTCATTAGTTATATCTTCAATTTTGGGTTTTGAATTCAGAGAATCCTCCAAAAGTTCTACTATACTATTAAGTGTAGAATTTGCATAATTTTTAATAGCTTTATATCGTATTACTTGATTTAAATTTATTGTCCCACTATAGACTTTATCACCAAATTTTTTTGATACAGGTAGCGATTCTCCACTAATACTACTCTCATCAAAAGATGATTCTCCACTTATAATCTGTCCATCCACACTTGCTTTTTCACCACTTTTTACCTCTATGATATCCCCTACTTCTATTTTATCAAGTGGAACAACTTTTTTTCCACCGTCAACTATAATTGTAGCTTCAAGAGGGATAGTTAATTTGATTTTATCCATTGTATCAACTGCACCTTTTTTCCCTATCACCTCAAGATATTTTCCAACAAGAACAAAAGTGATAATCATACCAGCACTATCAAAATAACTATGTCCCTCTCCACCGAAAAGAACATATAAGGAATAGATATAAATGAGTGTAGCACCTGAACTCACTAAAAAGTCCATATTTAAAATTTTATTTTTTAAACCATAATAAGCACCACGATAAAATATCCATCCACTATAAAATACTACAGGTGTTGCAAAAATAAATTCTGCCATATGGATAAGTCGGAGCATATCTTCTTCCATACCTGTAAAAAACCCAGTGTATTTTGCAACTCCTATCATCATTAGATTCATAGAAGCAAAAATAGCAACACTCATCCGTAAAAAATAATCTCTATTATTTTTTGTAGCTTGTTTTTCACTTTCACTTCTATCATAAGGATAAGCGTTGTATCCAATACTTCTTATTTTATCTATAATTTCAGATAACTTTATAGTATCTTCATCCCAAACTATTTTGGCTTTATTATTAGTAAAATTTATACTAGCTTCCACTATCCCATCAGTTTGAGATAATACTTTTTCATTCAACCAAATACAAGCAGCACAATGTATCCCTTCAATAATCAAATCAACTCTACTAAATCCCTCATTTGTAGTTTTAATATATCGGCTTTTAAAACTCTCCATATCAAAATTACTACTATCAGTACCTACTGCAACTGGTGGTGCTATAGTGTTTTTTCCCATTTTTTCATAAAAGCTATCTAGTCCATCATCTTTTAGTAAATGATATACCCCTTGACAACCATTGCAACAGAAGTTTAACTCTGGATTATCTTGTTCTTTTATCATCACCTTTTCATCAAATTCTAGATGACAATGGGTACACTTAACTACTGGCATTCAAACACCCCTAACTCTCTATTTTTTTTTATTTTTTTATACTTTTTAACCATGCCGTGCATAGATATCATAACTTCATTTTTTTCTTTCGATAACAGATATCCATAGCCTATCATAAAGTTAGAAACAGCTTCAATTTTACTGATACTATAAGGTATCATAGCACCAGTTAATACTATTTGTTTATTTTTAATATTTTCATCTAAATATAATGCTGTTTTGTCCATAGTATCTGTCCCATGAATAATTATAATTTTTTTATATTTAGTTTGGTTGATAAATTTTACAAGTAATTGCCTATCTTCATTAGTAATATCTAAACTATCCTTATAAAGTATACCTTTAATTTCAATTGTATTAATTTGAGCTTTATCTAATAATTCTTTTACGAAATCATTATTCTTTTTAATAATCAAACTCCCGTTTAAAGGATTGTATTGTTTATTAAAGGTACCACCTGTGTTGATTACTAGAATATTTTTATTATTTTTCATTTTATTATTCACTATTTATTAAATTTGTTGTATTATATTAAAAGTATTATAAATAAAGAGAGATTATGAACAACGATGTTTCAAGATTAAAAGATATTACAGTTTTATATTGTGAAGATGAGCAATACCTAAGAGATGTAACTAAAGGTATTTTAGAAACATTTACAAAAAAACAATATATTGCAGAAGATGGTGCAATAGGACTTGAATTATTTAAAAAATATGAAGATGATATAGATTTAATTATTACTGATGTTAATATGCCAAATATGAATGGTTTAGATATGACAAAAGAGATTAAAGCTATCAACCCAAATATTCCTATTGTAGTAGCTACTGCATTTTCAAACTCTGAATATCTCCTTGAAGCTATTGAATTAGGTGTTGATAAATATGTATTAAAACCTATTAATATTAAAAAACTACTTGATACTATGAACCAATCATTAATGTATCATGAATTAAGAGATTTATATAAAGATCAACTCACTCACCTACCAAATAGAAATGCCCTTATAAAAGATGTAAAAAATTCAGACTCAACACTTTTAGCTCTTATTGATATCGATAAATTTTCTGTTTTAAATGACCTTTATGGAGAAGAGTTCGGTGATAAAATACTTTTAAGTTTTACTGAACAAATACAAAATACCTTCCAAAAATTTTATAAAATTTATCGAGTAGGTTCAGATAGATTTGTTGTCTTGTGTTCTTGTGATGATGATCTTACTTGTCAGACCGATTTCAAAAACTTAGCAAATCAATTTTCTAATATTATTGACAAAGATGGTATTAATGTTGATGATACAAATATAGATATTAATATTACTATTGGAGTTGCCCAATCAAAAGATAAACATGCCTTTGAATATGCACAAAGAGCTATGCAAAAAGCTAGAAAAAAATATTTACAAATTTTAGAATATGATGAGTCACTATTTGAACAAAAAAAAGATATTCAAGAAAATATCACATGGATAAAAAAAATAAAAAGTGGAGTTGCTGATAATAGCTTTCACTCTTATCTACAACCAATAGTTGACGCTCAAACTCAAGAGATATATAAATATGAAGCACTTATTAGATACATAGGTGAAGATGGAAAAGAGATTGCACCTTTTTATTTTTTACCTATTGCAAAAAAAGCAAAACTATTTCCAATAATTATAAAAGTGATGCTCACAAATGTAATCTCTATAATTCAAGAAAAAAATATTCGAGTTGCTGTTAATTTATCTTTTGATGATATTATCAATAAAGAAACACATAATTTTATTTTTACTACTCTAGAAGAACACCCTGAAGAAGCAAAACTTATAGAGTTTGAGATACTAGAGAGTGAAGAGATTGAAGATTTTGATATAGTAAGAGAATTCATTGCTAAAATAAGAAAATTTGGCTGTAAAATTGGTGTTGATGACTTTGGTGCTGGTTATTCTAATTTTAATATGCTAGAAGCTTTAAACATTGACTATGTAAAGATTGATGGCTCTTTAATTAAAGAAATAGATCACTTACCTAAACAAGCTTTAATTGTTGAAACTATCGCACAATTTTGTAGTAAACTTGGTATTAAAACTGTTGCTGAATTTGTAAGTAGTGAAGAGATTTACAATACTGCAAAAAAACTAGGAATAGATTATATGCAAGGGTATTATTTTGGTAAACCTGTCAACAAAGATACCATTTAATTTACGAATTCCATATCTTTACTAAACTGGTATTATCAAACATTTTTGATTTTATTAGTGCACTTTTTGCCACAGAGATTAATTTATCAGCTGCTACATCTAAATCATCATTAATAATTAAATAATCATACTCTTGTGTATATTTAATCTCATCTTGTGCATTTTTAATTCTTTTTGCTATAACTTCTTTGGAATCTGTTCCTCTTGAGTTCAGTCTTTTTTCTAACTCTTTAAGTGTTGGAGTTGTTATAAACACAGTAGTAGTAACATCTCTTAACTTCTGTATAACTTGTTCAAAACCTTGAACATCAATATCAAATATTACAAGTTTCCCCTCAGCTAATGCTTTATGTATTGGTTTTAAAGATGTACCATAATAGTTTCCATGAACTTCTGCCCACTCCAAAAAGTTTCCAGATTTAATATCTTCTTCAAACTCTTTTTTATCTACAAAAAGATAATCCACTCCATTAGTTTCACCAACCCTAGGATCTCGTGTAGTTGTTGATATAGAAAAATAATAATTATCTATCTCTTCATAAAGCTTCTTTAAAAGGGAACTTTTCCCACATCCACTGGGACCAGATAATAAAAGTATAGCGCCCTTATTCAAAAGACTATTTATCATTACTATCCAACTTTAAAAGTACACTTACCTCATTTCCATCTGCTAAAGAGTCAATAATCTCCTGATCTAGCATACTTAAAAGTGGTTTGAGCTCATCTAATTCATAGTTATTTAAAAGTAATTTAATTGGGTTATTGTCTGTTTTATTGTAAATATGATCAACGGTATTCACTTCATCAATAGCTTGATCAATTATAGAAGATAAATCTATCCATTGGTCATCAGACTCCTCATCCACATCTATAAAATCATTTTGTGTATTGAATTCTGCTTGCTCACCCATAATACTTTCAATCATAGATAATTCATTTCTATCTAAAATACCACCATGGTTTACAGAACTTCGTGAAACAACACTATCATCTGCCTCTTCTCTCATATCATCAGCTATATCATCAGCTAAACTTTCCAAATAATCAACAGAGATAGAGGGATCATCTTTTTGCATTGTATTAATAGCAAATTCATCTTCATAATCATCATCTTCAACTTCTACATTTGATACATAAGTTTTAGAATTTATCCTTTTATTAAGTATCTCAATTTGAGTTTCCAATATCTCTTGCAATACTGATGGTAAAAAAGGCATTGGAACAATAAAATCATTTGCAAACTCAAAAGGCAATTCCTCTTTAGAGATTGCACCAATAATTTTTGCATATGTTTTAATAATATTGAACCTATCGTTAATAAACTCATTATCAAGTACAATCATATCAACTTTATGGTCTATTTGTGCATCATGCAAAACCTCTAAAGAGATATTTAACTTTTTACAAACCAATGTAAAGATTTGAATAACAATAGGTTTTTTTGAAACTAAAACTAAATTTTTATTCACTCAGTACTCTTTCCAATATCATTTTAATTGCTCCAATCTATAATCATTTAATTTGTAAACTTTATCACACTTAAACGCTATCTCTTCTTCATGTGTAACTATTATTAAGCCGGCACTTTGTTTTTCAATATAATCAAACAAAACATTTATAACTTCATTTGCTGTTTCATGATCTAAGTTTCCTGTAGGTTCATCAGCAAATATTATTTTTGGTTTTTTAGTTAGAACTCTAGCACACGATAGTCGTTGCTGTTGTCCTCCACTTAGTTCACCAATCCCTTGTTTCATTACATGATCTATTTTTAAAGATTTTAATAAATCCTCATTTATAGCTTCGCCACTTAAAAACTTGGATATTTGTAAATTCTCTAATGCACTAAATCCACGAAAAAGATAATGAGCTTGAAAAATGATACCAAAATCATTTCGGCGTATCTCTAATAACTCATTTTTAGATAATTTAAAAATATTCTTATTATTGTAGTATACTTCACCTTTATTTGGAATCAATAGGGAAGAAAATATGTTAAGTAAAGTTGATTTTCCACTACCACTAACGCCAATGATTGCAATAGTTTCCTGTGGATGTAGGGTAAGATTGATATCCTCAAAAAGAGGATAATCAAAATTGTGGGTTATATTTTTTGCTTCTAAAATTGGTGTTGAATCGTGATTATTTACTTCATAATTCATAATTCAACATTCACAATTAAAACTATTTACCCATTTGAGCAGCTACTTCTGCTGCAAAGTCTTCTTCTTTTTTCTCAATTCCATCACCAAGTTCAAATCTTACATACTCAACAATTTCAATTGATGCATCACAAGCTTTTATAGCTTCTTCAACAGTTTTAGAATCATCCATAACATATGTTTGACTTAATAATGCATGAGTTTTATCAAGCTGTGTATTATCTTCAATCCATCTAGCAATTTTACCTTTTAGGATATTATCAATAATTTTTTCAGGTTTCCCCTCAGCTATTAATTCCTCTTTCATTCTAGCTTTAGCAGCTTCAATTGCTTCTTCTGTTAACTGAACTTTTGAAACAAATTCAGGAATATTTTTAAGAGGTTTTCCAAGTCTTACAAGCTCTTCATTTAACTTTTCAATATCTGCAATAATTGCTTTATTTTCAGATTCAATAAAATCACTACTTAAATCTTTGTAAGAGATAACAGATGGTTTCATAGAAGCTGCATGCATTGCAACTTTTTTTAATAAATCTATAGTCTTTTCTTTTGCAGAAGCGTCACAAGTTGCTGAAAGTAAAACACCAACTTTTCCTAAATGTACATAACCATTTACAACACCTGTATCAGTTGAAATAGTTACCATTCTTCTAGCAACAAGATTTTCACCAATAGTAGCAATGTTTGAGTTTAAATACTCCTCAAAGTTTGTACCGTTAATCTCTGTTTTGTTTAACTCTTCAGTAGAAGCTACACCTGTAGCTTGAACATGAGCAGTAATCTCATCTTTAAGTGCTAAAAAAGTCGCATTTTTAGCAACAAAGTCTGTTTGAGAATTAATCTCTGTCATTGTACCTTTTGTAAAATCATCATTTACTAAAATAGATACTAACCCTTCAGCTGCAACATTTGCAGATTTTTTAGCCGCTTTAGAAAGTCCAGCTTCTCTTAAAAACTTTATAGCTTCTTCGATATTACCTTCACATTCATTTAATGCATTTTTACAATCAAGCATCCCTGCACCAGATTTTTCTCTAAGTTCTTTAATTAATTTTGGAGTTGCTCCTGCCATAATTATTTTTCCTCTTCTGTTGCTTCTTCAGTCGCAGTTTCAGCTTCTGCTGCAACTTCTTCTTTTACTTCAGACATCTCTGCTTCAGTCACTTCTTCTAGCTCTTCACCATTTGCTTCTGCAAATGCTGCTTTACCTTCATTCATTGCTGCTGCAAACTCTGTACAAAATAATTGTACTGATCTGATTGCATCATCATTTCCAGGAATTGGGAAATCTACTAAATCAGGATCACAGTTTGTATCTAATGGAGCATAAACTTTAATACCAAGTCTTCTAGCTTCTAAAATAGCAATTTTTTCTTTAACAGCATCAATAACAAACATCATATCTGGTAATGCTTTCATATCTTTGATACCACCAAGGTAATCTTCTAATTTTTTCTCTTTTCTAGTAAGCATTAATGCTTCTTTTTTTGTAAGTAAGTCTAATTGACCCTCTTCTCTCATTTTTTTAATTATTTCTAATTTTCTAATTGATTTTTTCATTGTTGGGTAGTTTGTTAACATACCACCTAACCATCTGTGATTAACAAAAGGCATACCACAAGAAAGTGCAGCATCTTTGATAGCTTGACTAGCTTGTTTTTTAGTACCAACAAAAATCATTGTTTTACCTTGAGCAGCTTCGTCTCTAACTAATGTATATGTGTATCTAAAGTATCTTAGTGTTTTTTGTAAGTCAATAATATAAATATTTTTTCTTACACCGAAAATGAATTTTTTCATTTTTGGATTCCATCTTCTTGTTTGGTGACCGAAATGTACACCACACTCTAATAAGTCTTTCATTGTAACCATAATTGTTCCTTCTTTTTGAGCTTTTTGCTCAGATTAATTTTAGGGGTTTTGTTTTGATGTATATCACAATTAATACACAACAAGCCTCTGTAGTCATTCACATCAATACTTTGATGCAACCCTTTTAAAGAATTACTACATGTGAGATTTCACGATAACTCAAACTACTTTTGAATTAAAGGATTGCGATTTTATCTAAATTTACTTTAAATTGTTCTTTACTTCTATATTTTTTCAGACAAATTACTTAATACCCTAGTATCATATGATTCAAAGCTTTCAAATTCCAATTTTTCATCTCTATATTTAATCATTAAATCCCGCACTATATATTTTGCTTTTTCAAGAGGTACAGACTTTGCTAAAACTCTGGCTTCTTTTGCTTCTAATGTAGCTTTCCCACCTAAAAAGATATGAACACCATAGCAGCTATTTCCATCTTCATCTTTTGCTTTGCAACCTTCAAATCCAATATCTGCAACTCCATGTATTCCGCACCCTTTTACACATCCACTCCAATACATTCGTACCTTACCATTTTTTATAGGTACCTCTTTTTGTAAATAATTTGCCATCTCTATCGCATCTGGTTTATTTGGAATAACTCCAAATGCACAAGTTGCAGTTCCAGCACATGCAATTTGATGATTAAAGTAAGTATTGTTATATTGTTTATACTCTCGAAATAAATTACTATTTTGAATCAATGATATATTTGTCTCTTCTGTAATTAGATATAAGCTTTGTTCAACAGAAAATCTAATTTGTGAGTTTGTACCACGAGCAAGAAGTCCAACATTTGTTAAATCAGTTCCACTAAATATTCCAGATGGTACTGAAAAATGAATTGCAGTTGATTTTTCATCAAGTTTAAATACTCCTGTCTCATCTAGGATATACTCATCACGAGCTAGAATTTCACCACTACTTTGATATGTAAGTCCGCTTGTAGTTTTAATAGCTTTTATAAACTCATCCATCCCTACAGCTTCTAGTAAAAAGTAAAGTCTATTTTTATTTCTATTATCTCTAAAACCATATTTTTTAAATAGCTCCACAACAGCTTTAAAAGTTACTACAACTTCATCTTTAGCTACAAATAGTCCAGAGTCCTCAGCCTGTACACCAACTTTACCACCAAGATATAGATTAAATCCAAGCACATTGTCTTTTTTTGCGACTACAAAACAACAATCATGTCCATAAATATTACAATCATTGACACTAGTTCCTAAAATTGCTGTATTAAATTTTCTAGGTAATGTTGCTATCCATTCCTCTTTTTTAAAAAATATTGCTTGTAACTCATCGATGATTGGCTTACATTTGATAATATCTTTTAGTCCTAATCCATCAAATGAACTAGTCACAATATTTCTGAAGTTATCAACACCAGTTTGAAACGTACTGATAGCAACATCATCTAGTTCTTTTAAAATAGTTGCTAAATTTTCTAACTCTAAAAATCTAAACTCTAATTGTTGTCTTGTAGTGATATCAATATAGTCTTCCCCATATGTTTTAGAAAGTTCTCCTAGTTTTATAGCTTGCTCGGGTGTGATTTGACCTGCAGGTATACGAATACGAAGCATAAACTTCCCGTCTTTCTTTTTAAAAAAACCGAAACATTTTAGGAAATAACTAGCATCTTCATCACTTAAATTGTCTAATCCACCTGCACAAATTTCCTCTAATCTTTCATAAACACTTAATGGAGTTTTTAACTCCTTTATCTTTTCTATCTTATTTTGTTTTTTATTTCTAAGCTGGTATGCTTCTTCTAATACTTTCATACTATTTCCTTATTAAAAATTGAATTAAACTTTACTACATCACCAAAAACCAAAATAGCAGGTCGTTCCACATCCTGTGAATCAACTACAAGATTTTTTAAAGTTGTTGTCACAACTTTTTGATTTGCTCTACTGGCATTTGAAACAACTGCACACAATTTATCTTGTGAAATACCTAGTTTTAAAGATTCTTCTACTATCTCTTTTACTCGACTAAGTCCCATTAAAACTACTACTGTATGATTTCCTTTTCCGAGAAGTTCCACCCAGTCAAGATTTACACTATTTCCTTTTAGATGTGCAGAAACTACAGTGAATCCTGCTGCATAACCACGAGCTGTTATTGGAATACCAGCAGTTGAACAACCACTGATACTTGAACTAATTCCTGGTATCACCTCTGTAGGTATATTTTCATTTATCAAATCTTGTAGCTCTTCGGCACCTCTACCAAATACAAAAGGATCACCGCTTTTAAGTCTTGCTACACTTAAACCCATTTTTGCATATTTGATAATTAGGGTATTTATCTCCTCTTGAGACTTGCTATGAAAATCTTTTTGCTTCCCAACAGATATTTTTAAAGTATCTTTAGGAACGATTTGCATAATTTCATCACTAATTAAATGGTCATATAAAACAACATTAACAGTTTTAATAATGTTATGTGCTTTGATTGTTAAAAGTTCTACATCACCTAAGCCACAACCTACTAAATAAACTCTTGTTTTCAAAGAGTTTAATTCTTTTTGAGTTTGTTGAACATCTATAATTCCACTATCTCTTTGGTTTTGTTTATTTTTCAAATAACTTGTTATATCTTTAGGTATTAGTTTTGCACACTCATCTCTAAAAAACTTAGCAGCAGTTGGTGAAGCACCATTTGATGATACAGCTATTTGTAAAGGTTGATTTGCTGTTAATGCCATAAAATAAAAATCACAAAGTTCTGGTACATCAACTACATTAAGTAAGATATTATGAGTTTTTTTATAGTTTACAAGTTTTTTAGCTACTTTTTGATTTCCAGTTGCATCTATAATGATATAGAACTCTTTTATATCTTTGAGTTTAAACTTTTTTTTAATGATATTATTTGTAGTATTTAAAATCTCATTATTAAAGGTATCACTAATAATAGTAAACTCTATATTATTTTCCTCTAGCACAGTAGCTTTTTGTAAAGCCACATTTCCTCCACCAATAAGTAAAACATTTTGATTTTTTAAAAGTATTGGCAACGTTTTATTTTTCACAACTTTTTCCTTAAGTGTTATTGAACTATAATAGTTTAAATTAAAGTTCATTTATTTAATACTGTAATTTTATCATTAAATTAATGTAAAATTAATATTATATTGTATATTAAATATACAGATATTATGATAATAAAGAATAAATAGCTGTTATACTTACAATATCAAATCATATTTAATGATAAATTAAGATTAGGAATAAAAATGGCAGGATTTAAAGATTTAAAAGGACAAGGACACGCACCAACGCTGTTTATGGCTTTTTTGTATTTCGATATGAGTTTTATGGTATGGACAATGTTAGGTCCATTAAGTACAGAGATAACTGAAGCTTTAGCAATGGCTGGGCATCTTATGACAGCCGGGGAAAAAGCAACACTTTTATCACTTCCTATATTAGCAGGAGCAATTTTACGAATAGTATTAGGGTTTGGTGTAGATAAATTTGGTGCTAAAAAAACAGCACTTGTTTCTCAAAGTATTGTAATAGCAGCACTTTTAACTGCATACTTTCAAGGAAATAGTATCACATACAACCAACTTCTTATAGTTGCACTTGGTCTTGGATTTGCAGGGGCTAGTTTTGCAGTTGCATTACCTCAAGCGGGACAATGGTATCCACCAAAACTTCAAGGGGTTGTTTTAGGAATTGCAGGTGCTGGAAATATTGGTGTTGTTATTGACTTTTTGTTTGCTCCAAAAATTGCTGAGCTTTGGGGATGGGAGTCTGTATTTGGTGTAGGTGCTTTTATGGCTATCATTGTACTTATCGCATACTTTTTTCTTGCACAAGATGCACCAGAGTCTGTATACAAAGCAAATCCAAAAAGATTAAAAGATTATGCTAAACTTTTAAAAGATAAAGATACTTGGTGGTTCAATCTATTTTATGCAGTAAGTTTTGGTGGATTTGTTGGATTTGCTGGATATATGAAAGTATATTTGATGAATACCTATAGTATAGATATGGCAAGTTTTGGATTAGATGTTTTAGATGAAGGAAATGTAAAA
Source organism: Arcobacteraceae bacterium (assembly GCA_965140475.1). GTDB lineage: Bacteria > Campylobacterota > Campylobacteria > Campylobacterales > Arcobacteraceae > JAIOSF01. Next base: position 8,489 of record OZ223242.1, on the reverse strand, counting down.
GTAGTTGCTGGTTATTTTGGAGCACTATGTATCTTTGCAGGGGCTGTTTTAAGACCTGTTGGTGGTGCAGTTGCTGATAAACTTGGTGGTGTAAAATCTTTATACTTTTTCTATGGGACAGTTGCATTATTAGCAATAGTGAATGCTACAATAGCACTTCCTTTTGGTGTGGCTATTTTTGTATTATTTTTAATCATGGCAAATCTAGGAATGGCAAATGGAGCAGTTTTTCAACTCGTACCTCAAAGATTTGGAAAAGATATAGGTATTATGACAGGTATTGTTGGATGTGCTGGTGGACTTGGTGGAACAGCGTTGATCAAAACACTTGGTTGGTCAAAAGGTGCATTTGATGGATACACTGCTGGGTTTATTATCTTTGCTGGTGTTGTACTTGTTGCGATTGCAGGGATTAGTTTAGTAAAAACTAGATGGAGAACAACATGGGGTGTTTCGGCAGGTGGCCGAATCTAAAAACTCTTTCAAGTTTTGGTAGATTTTTGTTAATATTTTATAGAGAATAGTAGTAGGATAATATGAAAAATACAAATATGAAAACTTCTGGTTTCACACTTGCAAAAGGGAAAGAGCTAGTAGGTGATGATTTTTATGATGTAAAAACTATAGATAATCTTACTATAGGTGTTGTATGTGATGGTGTAGGAAGTGCTCAAGAGGGTCGTGAGGCTGCAAAAAGAGTAGTTACTCATCTTATGACTAACTTTAAAAATAGACCACAAGCGTGGTCTATAGAAAAATCTATCAAAAAATTTATAGCTTCAATTAATGCCATTCTTTACCAAGAATCTATGGTAAATTATGAGAGAGCTGAACTTGTCACTACCCTTACAATTGTTGTAATAGAAGGCAATAGACTCTATGGTGCAAATGTAGGAGATAGTCGAGTATATCTTTTAAGAGATGAAAAACTTACACAACTCTCATCTGATCATGCTATGGAAGAGGCTGGATATGAAAATGTTTTAACCCAAGCTATAGGGATAGAAAAAGATGTAGCACCATATTATTTTGAAAATATTATTCAAAAAGATGACAAAATACTTCTTTGTAGTGATGGTTTGTATAATATCATGAGTGAAGATAGACTTCAAAGAGGTATGTTACTTGGGGCAAATGCAATAGTTAAAAAAGCAAGTAAATTAATGGAGGAAAATCTTTCTGATGATACAACTGCTGTGGTTATAGAGGTTCAAGAGGTAAGTCCTCTTGAAGAGTTAAAAAAACAAAATCTCAAGATTCCTACAAGTTTAAAAGTAGGAGATGAGATAGATGGTTATATCCTAGAAAAATCACTTATTCAAAATAATCGAACTTGGCTTTGTAATAAAAATAAAAAACAATATGTACTAAAGTTTGCTCCAACACAAGCTCTTGAAGATAAAACTATTTTAGACCTTTTTGTACAAGAAGCTTGGAATGCAAAAAGATTAAAAGCAGGATTTTTTCCAAAAGCTGTAATTCCTAAAAAAAGAACAGCTAGATACTATGTGATGGAAGCTCTCGATGGGGTTGATTTAAAAACTTATTTGAAAAAAAGAGTTTTAAGTGTGGACGAATCGATAAACTTAGCCAAAACACTTTTAAAAATGTCACAATATCTTCTAAAGTTTGATTTAGTACATGGGGATATAAAACCAGAAAATATCATGATAATAAACAGAGATGATAAAAAGTTCTTTAAAATCATAGATTTTGGAAGTATCACAGAGATTTACAGTATCAATTCAAAAGCAGGAACACCTTCCTATCTCTCCCCTCAAAGATTTCAAGGGGATGCTATAAGTGAAACAAGTGAGATATTTTCTATAGGTGTGACACTGCATCAAGCCTTGACAAATAAATTTCCCTATGGAGAGATTGAACCTTTTCAAAATCCCACTTTCAAACAAGCGAAATCTTTAAAAGGATTAAACAATAAAATTCCACATTGGCTAGATAGTGTGATATTACGAAGTATAGCTATTGAGGAACAAAATAGATATAAAAACTATTCAAATATGATGTTTGAACTAGAAAATACCCAAAAAGTAAAACCATACTTCAATAAAAATGCCCCACTACTAGAAAAAAATCCACTTATGGTATATAAAGTTGGATTTTATTTGATGTTGGTTTTAAATATTGTTATGTTTATTGTTTATAATGGATAAAAAGTTTTATTAAACTGTGAGTAATTATAGCGCCATAGTTGAAAAACAAGGTATCCAAACGTCTTGACTATCAGCTATTTAATATATTTAAATGCGACACTTTAAAGCTAGACAATTTCGAACTATTACCTTATTTTTCCTTCTAACGATTTGTTATGCTTAATTTGTTTCTTTTACTAAAATTAACCATTTAAAAAATTCTTTACCTTTTTGAGTTATTTTAACTCTACTAAAGTCATGATATTCTACTAAGCCAAATGCAATTACAGCGGTCAAATCTGAAATTTTTTCTTGTGGAACAAAATCTCTTTTTAGTAATGTATCTTTAGTTTTTAAAAAATTATCAATTTTTTTAGAATTATAATATTGTTCAAATTCTTCATCAATTTTTAGATTTGAATTTTTTGATTTTATATCTTCAATTTTTATTTTTAAATCCTGAATTTCTTTATCTTTTTGGAAAAGCTCTTTATCTTTAGCTAGTAATTGTTTTTGAGTTTCAATATCTCCGCCTTGTAATGATAAATATTTTGACCATATTGCAGATACTAGTTGACCTAAATGTTTTTTGTCATAAGCTTGTGGCATTAGGTGTAACAAATCATCTGTTAACTCTGGATATCTATCATAAATTTCATCATATGTTTCTTTTGAATCAAAGATTGAAATGATTTTATTTAAATCAAAATTATTTCCTTTTTTGCCTTCTTCTCTTAAAACATGTTTTATTTCTTTGTCTACCCAAGATGATTTTAATGATTGATTAGTAAAAAATAATAATACAATATCAGCTTTATCCAATCCATTTTTAAATATTGATTGTCGAAGATTATCACCTGGCAATATTTTCTTTTTATCAATCCAAACATTTATATATGATTCTTCTAGGTCATTTACAATTGGTTCAACATATTCTTCTTTATCCTCTGAAGAATGACTTATGAATACTAATACTGAATTTCCCATTTTATTCCTTTACCATAACTATTTAATAATGGACACATTGTACACAATAGTATATAAATCTACAAATGGTGGAACGTTAAATTTGTCCTACTATTAGCGATGAATATTTAATAATATAATAATATTAAACCTTCTCAATCTTCACAGCACTATGATTATAGTCAGGCTCTAACGAATCTTTATCCAGTAAATCATTTGTAAGATAGTTCACATCTCTATTACTTATAGGAATAAAAAGTGTTTTTTCTCTAATAGTATCAGTGATAAGTGCTTTTGTAAGAAGTTCACCTCTTATTGAAAGGACTTTTATCTCATCTCCATCTTTTATATTTAACTCTTTGGCATCATTTGGATTTATCTCACAAAAATTTAACTCTTTAAACTTTAGAAGTGTTGTAGGAAGATTTGTTTTTGTTCCTGAGTGCCATTGGTCTCTTGTTCTACCTGTTAGCAGTATAAAAGGGTATTTTAGTGAGGCTTTTTCACTTAATAGTTTGTTTTCTACAAAGTGAAGATTTCCTTTTTTATCAGGGGTTAAAAACTCTTTGATTCTCTCTCCCCAAATAAATGGTTCATCTGATAAACTATCATAAGATGCTTCATGGATATTCATATAAGAGTTTAGTTTTGTCATCTCTTGAAACTCTTCAAATATCTCTTTTGGACTATTGTAATTAAAGTATCTTTTAAATCCTAGTTTTTGAGCGATAAGTTGAAATATCTCCCAGTCAGGTTTACAATCTATTGATATTCGTGTTAATTTTTCTTGTTTTGTGATAGTTCTATCAAGGTTTGTTTGTGTTCCCTCTTTCTCTCCCCAAGGAGCTGCTGGAAGTCTTATATGTGCATATTTTGCAGTTTCACTATTTTCGTAGGCATTTATCTCAACTATAAAAGGTATTTTTTTGATAAGTTCTTCACTTTTATTTCTATTTGGTAGATGATAAATAGGATCTGTGTGACATACTATAAGAACATCTAAATTTGCTTCTAACATCTCAGTGGCTGTAAGTCCCACTTTGTTATCTATTTTATCTGTTTGCCAAAATTCACCTACTTTTTTGATACTCTCTTTATCAAATCCTAAATGAACAGCTAACATTGTTGACAATCCGCCAACTTCTCTTCCACCCATAGCATTTGGCTGTCCTGTTAAACTCAAAGGTCCATTTCCAGCTTTAAATATTTTTCCAGTTAAAAGATGTGTATTAATAAGACTTAAGTTTTTATCCACACCTTGACTTGATTGGTTAAGTCCCATAGTCCAAGCAGTGATGATATTTGGACTGTTTTTGTAAAGAGTCCAAAACTCCTCAAATTGTTCACTACTTAAACCTGTTCTTTTTAACATCTTGGTAACTGGTGCTCTTTTGAATTTATTTTTAAGAAGTTCAAAGTTATTGATATGATTTTCTACAAATTCCTTATTATAAAGCTCTTCGTCTATAAGTCGTTTACTAATAAGATTAAAAAAGTCAATATCACTTCCTACTCGTAAAGGGATGTAGATATCTGCAATTTTGGCAGTTTCTGTAAATCTAGGGTCTATTACAACTACTTTTAACCCTTGTTTTTTTGCTTTTTTGATTTGATTGTGGAAAACAACATGCGCTTCAGCTGTATTAGCCCCTGCAAGGATAAGTAAATCTGTTTTAAATATATCATTCATTTGTACAGGCACAAAGTCTGCACCTATAGATTTTTTGTACGCTACAACCGCACTTGCCATACAAGTTCGACTGTTTGTATCTACATTATTAGTTCCAATAAAACCTTTACAAAGTTTATTTGCTATGTAGTAATCTTCTGTTAAAAGCTGTCCTGAGAGATAAAAACCTATTTTATCTTTAGGGGTAGTTTTGATTTTATCTGTTATGACACTTATTGTATCTTCCCAAGTTGATATTTTATATTCACTATTTATATCTTCTCTTATATGGGGTCGTAAAAGTCTTGAAGGTGTTTGGATACTGATAAGTTCAGAGATACCTTTACTACAAAGTTTCCCTTCATTAGTAGGATAAGTAATATCTCCTAATAGTTTATGCTCATCATATTCTAAACCACAACCAACACCACAATATCCACACACAGATTTAATCATTTTCTTTTTCCCTTTTTAACTTTATCATTATATCTTTTAAAAATTATAAAATGATTATATCATATATATTAATGAAAAATTAAGAATATAATGTATATAAAGTATACAATAATAGTGTATATTCTTTTCAAAATATAATGTATACTTCTCATATCAAACATTTATAATGTAAATTTAAGGAGAAAAAATGTTAAAAACAGTTTTAAAAGTTGGTCTTGGTATTTCAGTAGTAGCATCTACCCTAGTTGCAAGTCCTGAAAAGACAAAATTAAAAATAGGGTTTATTGCACTTACGGATTGTGCACCATTAGTAATAGCAAAAGAGAAAGGTTTCTTTAAAGCAGAAGGTTTAGATGTACATGTAGCAAAAGAGGGTGGTGGATGGCCAGGTATTCAGCAAAAAGTGATAAGTGGAGAGTATGATTTTTCACATGCTTTAGCTGGTATGCCAATAGCTGCAACTTTAGGAATCAATGGAAATGCAAATCTACAAGCATTATTATCTTTAGACTTTAATGGAAATGCAATTACTTATGGAAATAATATTATTGAAAAGATGCAACAATTTGGACTTGATAAAACTTCAAGACCAGTTAGTGCAGATAGCTTAAAAAAATATATTGATAGTAAACATAATGCAGAAGGTTCAAATTATCAGCCACTTTCATTTGGTATGGTACACCCAGTTTCTACACATAATTATGAGTTGAGATATTGGATGGCGGCATCTGGTATTAAACCAGATGAAGATTGTACCATTAAACCATTTCCACCTCCTACAATGCCATCAAATTTAATTGCTGGAAATATAGAAGGATATTGTGTAGGTGAGCCTTGGAATTCAAGAATTGTACTTCAAGGAAAAGGGAGTGCACTTGTTACAAATTATGATATTTGGAATAATAATCCAGAAAAAGTACTTCAAGCAAGAGCTGATTTTGTAGAAAAATATCCAGAAACAACAAAAGCTGTTATGAGAGCAGTAATAAAAGCTCAAATGTGGTTAGATGAATCTTGGGAACATAGAGAAGAAGCTATTAAATTTTTAGCACAAAAGAATTATGTTAAAGCACCAAAATCAGTTTTAAGAAAATCAATGTCAGGAACTTTTCTTTATAACAAAGGTGTAGATAGTTCAAACCCTATGTTTAATACTTTTGCTAACTATTATGCTTCATACCCATTTTATTCTCATGGTATGTGGTTTATTACTCAAATGTACAGATGGGGACAACTTGATCATGCAGTTGATATGAAAGCAACAATTGAAAAAGTTTATAGACCAGATTTATTTGAAATAGTAGCAAAAGAGGTTGGTTATACATTACCACCAAGTGCTTGGAAAAAAGATGGAGTTGATGAGTACAATAAATTCTTAGATGGTAAAGTTTGGGATCCAAACAAAGCTGTTGATTATATCTTTGATTTTAAAGTTGTAGATTCAAAAGTATCAAAAGAGGAACTACAAAAAGCAAATAAATGGACTGTTGAAACAAAACAACCTGCATATGTATGTCCTTATGGACCTGCTGGATGTGCTGATCCTAAATATGTTATCAAGTAGGATTTCCTACTTGTACAAATAAAAATTTGTTATCGTAAGATTAAAGGGCTTATTCCCTTTGGTTTTATATGTGTCTAGAGTATTTTAGATAGATCTAAAACCATTAAAAAGTTAAAAAGGAAAAAAATGAATAAAGAAACATTAAAAAAGATATTTTTACCACTTATTGTGTTTGTAGTTATTATACAAATTTGGTCAGGTATTGCTATGATTGTGGAAGATTTTCCAACACCTAGTACTACATATATGTCAGCATTTGGTGGTGTAAATGCCGATGGAGATGAGATAGAGGGTGTATTAGCAGATCCTTTTTATATCGCAAATAAAGATGATAAAGGGATATTCTGGCAAGTAATAGCTTCACTTGAAAGAGTATTTGGTGGATTTGCTTTAGCTATTATTGTTGGTGTTCCTGTTGGACTTCTTGTAGGTATGTCAAAAAATGCACAATATGCATTTGATCCATTTATCCAAATATTTAAGCCAGTTTCACCACTTGCTTGGTTACCATTATTATTATTTATTTTTCAAGATATAAATTTAACTGCAATCTCAACTATATTTATAACCTCTATTTGGCCTATTATAATTAATACAGCACTTGGAGTTAGAAGTGTAAATGAAGATTATATGAATGTAGCAAAAGTATTAAGATTTACACCACTAGAAAAAGTGATACAGATAATCTTACCTGTGGCAATTCCATTTATATTTACAGGGATGAGACTAAGTCTTGGTATTGCTTGGCTTGTTATTGTTGCAGCAGAGATGTTAACAGGTGGTATTGGGATTGGTTTTTGGATATGGGATGAGTACAATAATCTAGCGTATGCAAATATTATCATTGGTATTATCATCGTTGGATTAGTTGGATTTATGTTAGATTTGATTATGGGGAAAATAGCAGATTTCTTTGATTATAGAACAAATGGGAGAGCGTAATGGAAAAAAAGTTTTTAAGTTTAGAGAATATTGAGAAAAGATTTCCAATACCTGGAAAAGATGATTATGTGGCAGTTACTAATGTGAATTTAGAGATTAAAAAAGATGAGATAATCTCTATCATTGGACATAGTGGTTGTGGAAAATCGACACTTCTTAATATGATTTCAGGTTTAGATGTGCAGACAGAAGGTGTCATTATCTTAGAAAACAAAGAGGTAAAAGGACCGGGTCCTGATAGAGCAGTTGTATTTCAAAACCACTCACTACTTCCATGGTTAAGTGTTTATCAAAATATTGAGATGGCTGTAAAAAAAGTTATGCCAGAACTTTCAAGTAAAGAGTTACGAGATAGAGTTGAAAAATATGTCGCTATGGTAAATCTTGACCATGCAAAAGATAAAAAACCAGATGAGATAAGTGGTGGTATGAAACAGCGTGTTGGTATTGCTCGTGCTTTATCAATCTCTCCAAAAGTATTGCTTATGGATGAACCTTTTGGAGCTTTGGATAGTTTAACAAGAGCAAATCTTCAAGAGCATCTTATGAGAATACAAGAGAAAGCAAAAAATACAGTTATCATTATCACTCATGATATAGATGAAGCGGTACTTTTAAGTGATAGAGTTATTATGATGACAAATGGACCAGAGGCTACAATTGGTGAGATTTTAGAAGTAAATTTAGAAAGACCAAGAAATAGAGTTGAGCTTCAAACTGACCCTGAGTATATTAGATGTAG
>OZ223241.1:0-178521 GCA_965140475.1 Arcobacteraceae bacterium | reverse complement strand
ACAGCTAAAACCTTTGTTGGGTCTATACTAAACTGTTCAATTAGGGGTAATGCATCGCTTGGTATTATATCTTGTACAGCATCTTCCATTAAAGTTAAAATATGTACTCTACCCTCTTTTGCTTGTTCTAATGCTTCTTTTAAAACTTCTAATGAGATACCACCAAGTTTAATATCCATCTGAAGTGCTGTAATACCATTTGTTGTCCCTGTAACTTTAAAATCCATATCTCCATCATGATCTTCTAGTCCCATAATATCTGTAAGTATTGCATGTTTATCATCTTTAAATACACCACCCATAGCAACACCTGCTACTAGTGAAGATATAGGAATACCAGCTGCTTTAAGAGCAATTGAACCACCACAAACAGTCGCCATTGACGAACTTCCATTTGATTCAAAAATTTCTGAAACTAATCTAATAGTATCTGTATAATCCTTATCTATTGAAGACTCTAATGCTCTTTTTGCAAGATTTCCATGTCCTAGTTCTCTTCTGCTAACACCAAATATAGGTTTTGCTTCACCAACACTAAATCCAGGAAAATTGTAATGCACCATAAAGTTTTCATTTTTTGTATCTTTACTTGTAAGTACTTCATACATTTGAGCATCTTTATTATTTCCTAAGGTTGCAACCACTAAAGCTTGTGTTTCACCTCTTGTAAATAAACAACTGCTGTGAGTTGATGGTAAAATATTTGTTTCTATTGTAATATTTCGAACATCTTTTAAACCTCTACCATCAGCTCGTAAGCTTTCTTCTATAATCATATCTCTTACAATATCTTTTTTTACTATTTCAACAGCTTCTCTAACATCTTTTAGTTCTATTGAATACTCAACACAATAATTATCAGTAGATATTTTTTTAGATATATCGTCTAATCCACTAAATCTCTCTTTTTTTGCCATAACTTTTATAGCATCTTTTATACTTTCAATGTAATTGTCTCGTACATGACTCAATAATAAATCTGTAATATTCATCTGTAATAATTCAACAGACTGTGACTCTTTTTTTGCAAAGTCAAAACTCTTTTCATATGTTTTGTTAGTATTTATAATAATATCTGAAGATATTCCGATAGCTTTTACAAGTTCATCCTCACTAATATCATTTATATTATGAATCTTTGTAAAACTTTCTATATCAACCTCTACCATCTCTTGTGATGAGATAGCTTTCATCTCTATCATTAATAATTCATTTGATGTTCCTGCAACATATAAGTCTAATGTAGATTCATCCATTTGAGATAATGTTGGATTTACAATAAACTCACCATCAATTTTTCCAATTCTTGTTGCACATACAGATCTCTCAACTGGTATATCTGATGTAAATAAAGCAGCAGAAGCAGCATTCAATGCCATTACTTGTAAGTCTGCATCAGTGTCTACACTTAAAACCATAACCGTTATTGTTGTGGGATATACATATCCTTTTGGAAATAATGGTCGTAAACTTCTATCAATAATACGAGAAGTTAAAGTTTCAAAATCATTTGGTTTCCCTTCTCTTTTGATAAAACCACCAGCAAACTTTGCTGCTGCATAAGTTTTTTCTATATACTGAACAGTCAATGGTGTAAAATCTTCACTTACAGGATTATCAAACTCAGATACTACTGTTGCCATTAAAACAGTATTTCCAACTCTATATAAAACTGAACCATTACTCTGCTTAGCTACTTTATCAAATTCAAAAACCTCTTTTATATTATTTATCTCTAATTCACATACGGTTGACATCATTTTCCTTTTTATAATTATCTTTTAGTTTTTCTATATCTTCTAATTCTATTTGTTCCAATTTCTCATAATAAAAATCAATTGAAACAAAGTGTGCTGGTGCCTGAACAAAATATAAGTCATCTGCAATTGTTTCTATATCATTAATTGTCACTTCAGGTAAAACTGGAACTGCAACACAAATTGATTTTGCTTGTTTACTAATAACAGACTTAATACAAGCCATCATTGTAAGTCCTGTATTTAAACCCTCATCCACTAATAAAACATTGCTGTTAGTTAAGTCTATTATATCTAAACCATCTCTATATTTAGCTTTATAGTCTTGTATATCAGTTAAGTACATATCTTTAGACTCATCATAAATATTTTCTAAATCCAATGAAAATGATTTCAATAATTCTTCATGAACAACAATATCTTGTGTTTCTGTTATAATAGCTATTTCACATTCATTATTATTTTTTGTAAATATTTTTTTTGTAAATAGATAATCGAATTTTGCATTCAATTTTCTAGCTAAATCTAATGCAATTGGTACTCCACCAGCAGAAATAGCTAATATAATCCATTGTTCTTTTTTCATATCTTCTGTAGGTAAAACACTATAGAGCATTTTTGTTGCTTCTATTCTATCAGAAAAAATAATATTGTCTATTTTCAAAATAACTACCTTTGCTTCAATTTGTAGTTTTGTCTTAAATCAAATAACTGTTTAAGATTAAACTCTACATAAACTATATCTTGTCTTGTAACACTTCCATCAGTTGTATTTGTAGCAACTAATGAATTAACATATTTTAAATTTAAAGCCCAACACTTTTTATCTATACCAAAAATATATTGTTTTTTTCTACTAATATCTTGAATCATATCGTACTCTTCCATATAAGAGATATTATAATATTTATAAAAATCAAATCCTAGAGTATAAGTGATATATTCATCTTTTAAAAATGTAGTTTCATCTTTTTTATAACTATGATAGAGCTTTAAAAAACTATTTTTATAATTTAAATTTAAACTAGATACAGATGAAACTATATCTTTTAAATCATAATTATAAAACAGTCTATTCGCAATAGAACCATATTGAAAATATATTCGTAAATCGTTCTCTAAATTTCCTTTTTCATATTTTTTTGTTAATTCATTATAAGAATATACTTGATTCATTTTATGTGTAACAATTGGGTTTATTGTTTCTTTATCATAAAAAGATTGAGAAAGCCCAAAAGAGATAGTTTCCTGTGTTCCAGAAACTGGAAATATCGATAAAAGATCATTTTGAGCATTACCTATTAAATCTGGATTATAAATAGTTCCCTCTTTTTTAAAGACATTAGGTTTAGTATAAGTTCCTGAAAAATTAAGTGCGTGAATAAAACTATCGTATGGTTTAACTAAATCTGTATAAACTGAAACAATATGATTTGTAGCAGCATAATTGACACTATCATATATATTATTATCATTTGTATAATCAATGTTAGTATAATTTACTTGTTCACTTAATGAGATATTTAAATAATCATCTAAAAGTGTAAAATTATAACTTATTGGGATATAAACTTCCGTTGTATTAGCACCTATCCCAATTTTTCTAGTATCCCTAGTGACTTTTGTATCTAAGGAATAAGACAATTTATCAAATAGTAAATTATCCGAATATTTATGTAAATTAACAGCTGGAAGAGTTTGCATTACAGCATCATTATTATCTAAAGACAAATCATCATAATACTTCATCTCCAAATCACCATAATACTGATTTGTATTATAATAATATTTTATTTTAGATTCTAAAAATTTATCAGTATAGTTACTTGTATCATTATCATATGTTGTATCTAAATAATCAACATCATTCATACTTACTAAATCTACAAGTAAACCATCTGTAGAAGTTTTATTATCTGAAAATAGATTTGTTCGTCTATAATTTAAACTTGAACCAAAATGTTTATTATTAATAAGGTTGTTTTCTGTTTGATAATCACTATTTTCTTCAAATATACCTGTTTCAAGTTGTAAATATGAATATGCGGAATCTTTATAACGGTAATTAAAAGAGATACCTTGTCCTCTATTTGTTCTTATTTGTGGTACAACTTCTATATCATAATTAGGTTGTGGGGCGTAATATATTGGTTGTGCATATATAAATCCCTCATCCTTTGAAATCCCAATAGTAGGTGATAGTAAACCTGTTCTCCTTGTTTTATCTGTTGAAAAACCAAAGTATGGCGTATATATTACTGGAGTTTTATTAATATATAAAGTTGTATTATAAGTATTTATCCATTTTTCTTCAGTATCATAGTCACCCTTTGAAAAACTAACACTCCAAGCAGGATCAATACAATCACAACTTGATAATGTTGAATTATTTAGATTGTAAGTTGATTTTGTCGAATTTGTATCAGATGAGTTAAACCATAATTGACTTTGATTATCTAACATCAACATCGGTTTTATATTTTTTAATTCTTTATTAATATCTATAAAAAGATATTCAGAAAAACTTACATGTTGATTATTTTTTATTAAGTTTACATCCTCAAACAATTCAATAGTTGCAGCTGTTTTATCATAAATCAACTTTTTAGAGGTTATATAATAACTTTGTGAGAATACAACAACATCTCCAGTTGCAGTTATAATATTATCTTTTGTATTAAGGTTTTTAGCAATTATTTGAAGATTTTCATCTGTGAACTCCGCAGCATTTACAGATATGTATAAAAGTAAAATAAGATATTTAAAAAATTTACGCATCTACAACCAATGTTTTTCCAAATTTATCATGAAGTGTTTGTCTTGAGTCTGTATAGTAAGCCATAAGAAACCCAATATAAAAAATCATCTCACTAATAATCCTTCCAGCTGACCTAAATGCACTGTTTACTAATGACACTTTACCAAAATGATCAAAATCAATCACTTTTATTTTTGCAATTAGCTTTCCAATTGTAGCACCATAATACCAAATAAAAAATGTCTGATATATAAACTTAATAATAACTATTTGAAAGAATGCAGCATTCATAATAGTCATTATTGCTATAAAGTCCCCATTTGTAGCCTTAACACTATCCCATAACAGTAGCAGTACTAACAAAGTGATTGATAAATCATCAATTACAAAAGCTTTGATTCTAGATCCCATAGAGGCTAGTTGTAAATTATCTATATCTATGTTATTTTCTTCCATACACTCTTCTTACTTTAAAGCTTGATATGCTATATCTGTTCTACATTTTTTACCAGCAAAATGAACTTGACCACAAAGTGCATAGGCTCTATCTCTTGCTGTTTGAATATCATCACCAAATCCAACACATAAAAGTACTCTACCACCTGTTGCTAAAAGTGTATCACCATCTTTTGTTACCCCCGCATAAGAGATATGAGAATTTTCTTTTAATACTTCATCATGTATCTCATCTACAATAATCTCTGCAGGTGCACTACTGCTATACGGATAGTTTCCACTAGCCATAACTACTGCCACACCAAATTGTTTTTTAATTTTAATACCCAAAGTATCTAATTGTTTTGTAGCACCTTTATAAAAAAGCTCACTTACTGGTGTTTCAAGTAATGGCATAAGTATTTCACACTCAGGATCTCCAAATCTTACATTGTATTCTAATATAATTGGCTCATTATCTACAACCATAACACCTATAAAAAGTACACCTTCAAAAGGAGCACCCTCTTTTTTCATACCTTCAAGTGTTGGTTTAATAACTCTATCTTCAACTTTTTTATAAATATCATCATTCACAAGTGGTGTTGGAGCATATGCACCCATACCACCAGTATTTGGTCCAGTATCACCATCCCCTACTCTTTTGTGATCTTGAGCTGCTGGTAATACAACATAATTATCTCCATCACAAATAGCAAAAATAGAAAGCTCGTACCCATCAAGATATTCCTCAACAACAACTTTTGCTCCAGCATCTCCAAAGCTTTCACCACTTAGCATTCCTGAAACGGCTTCTTTGGCTTCCTCTTTAGATAATGCAATTATTACACCTTTACCCGCACAAAGACCATCTGCTTTTACAACAATAGGAGTTTTAGTCATACTATCAATAAAATTATATGCTTCCTCTTTTGAAGCTGTTTCAATAAATGCAGCAGTTGGTATATTGTACTTTTTAAGTATATTTTTCATATATACTTTACTTCCTTCCAGTTGTGCTGCTTTTGCACTTGGTCCAAAGATGGTAAGCCCCTCTTGCTTAAATATATCTACAACACCATCTACCAAAGGTTGTTCAGGTCCTACTATTGTAAGCCCTATTTTGTTATTCTTTGCCCAAGAAGCTAGTTCTTTATAATCTTTTATATTAATATTACTACCAATTTTATCTGTAGCACCGTTTCCTGGACAAAAAGTAATGTTGTGTTCTTCATCTTCTTTTGAAATAGCAAGCCCAATAGAGTATTCTCTACCACCACTTCCAAGTATTAAAATGTTCATATTTGCAGTTCCTTAATATAGCTATTAATTTATGTTATTAACTTATAGTATATCAAAACTCAACTTAATAAAAATCAAAATACTTATTAATTTTTAATAAATTATAACAGTATAAATGTAATTATGAATTATCTAAGTTTGAATCAACTTGGATATACAAAGATATTCTTATACTCTACTAATAAATTCTTTACCAAATTGTATAACTAATAATAAACTATATTATATGAGATTTGAGTGAAAAGTTAATTTTACTACATTTATATAGAAAAATAAATCAAGATAGCCGTTAACCTTAAGGTGGCCCTAAAAGCCAAAATACTACAGTTAAGAATGCAATTTCAGGAGCAACAATCCCATCTTTAACCAAAAGTGGGAAGTGCTACACACCATCGCTAAGTTACATTAACCGTAAAAAAACAGTATCGGACCCAAAATATAAAGGAAAATCCCGAACTATCTAGATACAAAATTGTAACATATTTTTAATTAAAATCATTTTGTGTTAACAGATTTTGAATATCATCAATTGTTAATTGATATAATTTCTTAAAAATAAATTTCATATACTTTGTTTCAGAAGCAGTAAAACCTTTTGGATCTTTATTTGATACTACTAATTCCTCTCCATTTACTTCTAGTTTTTTAAGTTTTTCATTAATTATTTTTAAATAATATATTAAGCTGTATCCATCTTTTGTCTGTTCAATTGTAACAATGATTTGATCATCTTGAATCTTATCTAATGCAATATCTTCTGATATAGTGGTAATATTTAAATATTTCAACAACCTTACAAAAGTATCACTACTCATGTGCCCTATGTAAAACTTGCTATATATTTCAAAATATTTTGAAATCTTTTTAGATTCTAAAAATTTAAAGTCTAAAATATTTTTATGCTCTTTTCTCAAACTTTTAAGTACCCAAAGTAAATTATCAAAATACTTAAATGGTGCTACTTTGACCTCATGTGAATGTATCAGTTTTTTAGCTTTTACCTCTTTGAATTTTCTATCTTTAAAGTTTCTATTATGTATTAAATCATCAATTAGTTTATCATCATTTAAAGGTTTTGTTACCCACACTCTACAATAAGAGGGAAAAACATTTACCCCCATTGCACCTTCACTTAAGATAATTAATGCTTTTACTTTAAGTTTAGGGAATAAAAACTCTAAAAGTGCTTTTTTCTTTTTTAGTCTTTTTCGTAAGCTTGTAGTTGTTTTTACAATCGTACTTTCAACAAAGCATACACTATCTTTAGTGAAAAAAAGTGCATCAAATTCTGTTACATCTTTATAGCCTGCTTTATAAACAATTTGAGAGTTTTTATCTATCATCAAACCATTTTTCATATTTTCATAATTATCCTGATGAGGACCTTTTAAAACAAACTTTTCTATATCATCATTTTTTATTGCATATTGTAACAAAAGCTCATAAATAACATTTTCAAAAACTTCCCCTATAAAACTACTATATGTACTTATATAGTGTGGATCTTCTTTATCTGGGTTTAATTTTTGAAGTTTTTGTAGGTATCTATTATGGTAAGTATAAAAGTATAGGTTATCTAAACAAGAAGATGTATCTAAATACTTAATCTCTTTTGGCATTTTTAAAAAATTATTATTAGTCATAATTAATAATATCTAATTTTTGCTTAAACTACTAAATGTAATCATTTTGTAAGTAAAATAGGATATAATTAATTCTATAGATACTAAATCAATAGATTAAAGGACATTTTACACATGAGTACAAGTAGAAATATTATAAATGAAGAATTTAAAGACAATGAAGAGCTAGATACTCACGAAGATGACAAGCATAAACCTGATAATTTTGAGAGAAAAAGAAAGAAGCTCAAAGAGAAGGGAAACAAGGTACAAATTTGGGTAAAAAAAGAGACTTTAGAGTATGAAAAAGAGCTTACGCAACTACAAATTGAACTATTAAAATTTCAAAATCATGTAAAAGATAAAGGGCTAAAAGTTCTTATGATATTTGAAGGACGAGATGCTGCGGGAAAAGGTGGAACAATTAAAAGAATCACTGAACATTTAAACCCAAGGGGAGCAAGAGTTGTAGCGTTAGAAAAACCAAGTGACCAAGAAACAACACAATGGTACTTTCAAAGATATTCAAAACATCTGCCATCAGCTGGGGAGATAGTGCTCTTTGATAGAAGTTGGTACAATAGAGGTGGAGTTGAGCCTGTTATGGGATTTTGTACACCAGAAGAGCATCATGAGTTCCTACGAGAGGTACCTCAGTTTGAGGATATGCTTGTAAAATCAGGAATTATTATACTTAAATTTTACTTCTCTGTTTCAAAAGAGGAACAAGGGAGACGATTTGCTAAAAGAGAAACTGATCCTCTCAAACAATATAAACTAAGTCCAGTTGATAAAGAATCACAACAACTGTGGGATAAATACACAATAGCAAAATTTTCTATGCTAATGGCTTCAAATACTGAAACTTGTCCTTGGACAATCATAAGAAGTGATAATAAAAAGAAAGCAAGACTAAATTGTATAAGACACATATTAAATAGAGTTGATTATCCAGAACAACTAAAAAGAAAACAAACAGCAGAAGATCCAACTGTAGTAGTAAGTGGTTCACAAGAGATTGAACTAATGGAAGCACAAAATACATTTGCAAAGGTTTTATAAGAGATGAATTTACACGATTTTGAAAGAACAGAGTACACAGGACTATATAAATCAAAAGTATCACACCCTACTTTTGGTCAAAAATACATTGCGCGGTTTCAATTAAATAAAAAAAGATACATGAAAGTACTTGGGTACGATAAAGCAGATAGTCTTACAGACTTAAAAGCTTATGGATTATTAGAAGATTATAAAAATAGTCTAAAACCTAATAAAAGTTCTAAATCAACAACTAAAGTATCACAAAAAGTTAGAAAAACTGCAACAACTGCAACTTCAAATGTAACTACTACTATCTCAAGTGAAAATGAAAATACAAAAATCAAAAGTTTAATGGAAGAAAATACCCTACTTAAAAATATTTTAGGAGATTATAAGTCTGTTGATTTAGTAACTCTACAAGAGGGGATCCAAAAAGTTTATGATAACGCACAGATGCAACAATACCAAATAGAGCTTATTAAAATGCAAAAATACCTAGAAAAATCAGGTAAAAAAATGATAATACTTTTTGAAGGAAGAGATGCGAGTGGTAAAGGGGGAGCAATCCGTCGAATGACACGATTTATGAACTCTAGACACTATCGAGTTGTAGCTCTTGGTAAACCAACTGAAACACAAAAAGGGCAATGGTTTTTCCAAAAATATATTGAACATTTTCCAACAGGTGGAGAGGTAGTATTGTTTGATAGAAGTTGGTATAACCGTGCTATGGTAGAGCCTGTATTTGGTTTTTGTACAGATCATCAATATGAGATATTTATGGAAGATGTTGTAAATTTTGAACATGACCTTGTAAGACAAGATATTATCCTAGTAAAACTCTACTTTAGTGTATCAAAAGCGGAACAACTCGCAAGATTTGAAAGTAGAAGAATTAACCCTTTAAAACAGTGGAAACTCAGTGAAGTAGACCTACAAGCTCAAGACTTATGGGATGAATTTAGTGAGAAAAAATATGAGATGTTAAAAAGAACACACTCAAGAAGTGCTCCATGGAATATTGTTAGAAGTGATGATAAACACAATGCAAGAATGGAAGCGATTAAAATAGTTTTAAATAGTGTAGATTACGATGATAGAAACTATTCACTCAATTTTGAACCAAATGATGAGATAAATATCTCTGTACAAAAAGAGCTCTCAAGAATGAGAAAGAAAAGAGATTATTAAGGAAATCTTAGAAACTCTTTATATGATTCTTCCCATCTTTGTGAGTGAGTTGCATCATATAGTTTATAATTTAGATTTTGTTTATTATTAAAGTTTGACTGGTATGAATTAAATATATCCTTTGGTATTACAGTATCATTTTTTCCTATTAGATGATATTGGGGAATATTTTCTAATCTCCTAGTATAGTTTATGGGATTTTGTGAGCCAATTAAACTATCCATTTGGTGATATTTTGTCCAAAAGGCATGGTTAAGATTACCTGCTACTGTAATAATATCTTTTATATCATCTCTTTTAGCTGCCGTCAAAAGTGCAATAGCTCCCCCACCGCTATAGCCTACAAGTGAAAAACTCTCATTCTGATATTCTTTTTTTATACTATCAAGTGCTTGTGTATAGCTATCTATTACTTTCGTATTAAATCTATAACTTGTCCAATATTTCTTTTCGCACATTTTTGAGTTTAAATATTGACAAGGGCGTGCAAGATATATTTTACATTTACTTTTATCTGTACTCATTAGTTTTAGAGCTAGTGGATTTATAGGTGTTGGGTCTTTAGAAACTCTATTTCTTGTTATCCAAGCTAATCCATCTCCCTCTATATAGATTTTGATATTTTGACACTCATTTATATCGGTTTGTAATGCAAATATATTAAATTCATTTGTATAGTAAATTTGCTGTTGTAAGTTTTGTGATTGTGCGAGAGATAAAGCAGTTGCTTTTCTCTCTTGTGGTGTGGGGATATTTTTTGAACATCCAACGATAAAAAAAGATAGTGACAATAGAGAGATTATAAATCGCATAGATATATTCTAGTCTAAACTACCTTTTAAAACTTCAATACATACTTTGCAGAGATAGTGTTATTGCTAAAATCACTTCCCTCACCTGTTCTATTGTATGAGATATTGATATTAGATAGTTCATCTATATCTCTTTCATATCCAAACCCTACATCATAAGACCATCTTCCATTATCAATTCCATTGGTTGAGAAATCAACCCCTGGTGCTCCTTGGAATGAGCTTGTTACACTAGAGTTTTTATCATGAAAATCGTATCCCACATTTACATTTCCAACTAATTTTGAATCTTGGTCTAGTTTATAGTGTGCCAATGTTCCTATTCCAGCAATCAGTTCTGTGGATGTAGAAGTTTGTGTATTGAGGTTTAATGATCCTGCACCATTTTCACTATATGATGGAGTTTTAAAGTGTCTGTATGTTGTTTCTAGTACTGGTTGTAAAAGTAATTTATCATTTATTTTATAATCTCTCATCAGTTTTAAATCAAGAGCAAACATATTTGAAGTATAATTAGCAGTTGCAGTATTACCTGTAAATACAGATCTTTCAGTATTTGTTTTTTGCCAAGAATATCCTGTTTGGTAAAGAAATTTTGTTTTATCATCTATTACAGGTATATTTCCATAAAGAAGTGTTGTAAATACATCAAGATCAGCTTTTTGTGAGACATTATTTACCTCTACATCTGCATTTGTATAAAAGAACGCTAAACCTATAGATTTGTTTGAATTATATTCACCATCTATACCCATACCAAATCCATAAGAATCTATATCAAATCCATTGATACCGTCTTTGTCATTTTGTTTTCCTGTTGAACCAAATGGTTTAAACCAAAAATTCTTCTCACTAAACATCTCTTCTCCCGAGTTTAGTCCTCCACCAAAATTGATATTTTGTCGTTGGGTTACAATTGTTGATATCCCTTTAGAGATTTGTGTTCCAGCAGCGGATGTTGCTCCTGATGTTTGTGGTGTTGTTGTAGTGACAGCATTTTGAACTTCTTGTGCAGTATTAAAACTTCCTATCAAAGTATGTATTTCCTCATCTGTTATACTATCAAGTGCTCGCCCAACACCTTTTTCATCTCCAGTAACTGCATTTTCAACTGTTGTAAGACCTGTTGCTACTGCTGTTAAGTCTATATTGTTTCCATCATTTGTTGCTGTAAATTTCCAAGCTAGAGAGTTATCGCTCACATCAAATGTAGAAGTTGTAAGAGTTCCTGTAGTAGTAACTACATCTTGAAAAACATCATTGTTGTTTATATTTGAGCCACTGTTTTTTATATCTAATGATATCTTTGCATTCGAAGAAAAAGTTGCATCTCCTATTACTCCAAAAATAGAATACGTTGCATTGTCATCAATAGCTAAATTTAATTCACCAGTACTTGTTTGGATATAGTTTCCAACTAAATAACTACTGCTAGGATCGCCTGAGTTTTTTTCAGATCCTAAGGTTATATTATTTTTTAAAGCTAAAAGACCAGCATTAGTAAAATCAATAGTACCTGTTGAATCTATATTAACTGTACCAGCAATGATACCACCAGCATAGTTATATATATCACCTGTAAATATTGTAGTATCTTCAATATAAATAGAATAATTATCTCCAATAATAGTCCCATAGTTTTTAATATCACCTGTGAAAGTAGAATTATCATAAATATCTATAGCTTCTCTTCCACCTTGAATTGTTCCATAGTTTGTAATTCCACCATTTAGTGTTGCATCATACCATATGGAAATTGTATAATAATCACTTTTCATAGTTCCATAATTTATAATCCCACCACTAACAATTAAACTCGCATCTCCATCATCATTATCAATATATATAGCACTATCAATACCTTCTAAAGTTCCATAGTTTGTAATTCCACCATTAACAATTGAATCTTCAGTAATAGAGATTGCATCTGAATCTAATGATTGAATTTTTGCACCACTATTATTAAGAATCCCACCATTTATTACAGTTTCTTCATCTATCTCTATAGCATCATTATTTTGTCCTGTAATTGTTCCATTATTTGTAATTCCATTTTCTATTCTTGCATTATCATCAATATCTAAAGCCTCTTCGTAACCAATTATAGTACCATTATTTATGATACCACCTAATACTACACCTAAGTTGTCACTTTGGTCATCATCATCGTCACCCCATACAGCTATACCATTATCTGCAGAAGAGGTAATCGTTCCGTTATTTATAATGGAACCTGTAACATACCCTTGATTTATTTCAATACCACTATCATTGCTATTATCACTATTTGTATTTGATATTGTTCCATTATTTGTTATAGAACCTGAAACTGTTCCATCTATATATATAGCATCTGTCCCATCTGTATCAGTTGAAATTGTTCCATCATTTGTAATTGATGTAACAGCCCCTGCATTTTCTACTGCATTATCCCCTGTAACGATAATAGAACCCCCTGTTGTAACTTCTAAGCCATCACCATCAGCTATAACATAATTTGATGTAGTTGCAGTAGATACTGTTTGTGTAGCTGCTAAAGATATAGTAGCAGTACCTAAAATAGCAGATACTACTAAAGATATCTTTCCACCTTTAAGTATTCTAAATCGTGAGCTAAAATCATATAGTCGTTTCATAAGTTTCCCTTGTATAAAGTATTTGTAATATCTTACAACAAGTGGAGTCCTATCGAAGTCCTATGCAATTTCAAAAGTGTTTTAAATAAAAGTTTGATACTATTTTATCAGAAGGAAAAATATGAAACATTTACTCATTTTTTTATCATTAGTTCTAAATCTTTTTGGATATGATTATTTTCAAACATCAAATCCAAATATCTCTATTGCTAACTCTAGTTACTATTTAGATAATCAAAATCTAGAGTTTAAGGATATGCTAAAACTCTATCATAATGATAAGTTCAAACTACTTGTAGGGAAATCTTATAGTAAAGGATTTACTCAACAAACAGCGTGGGTTTATTTCGAGGTAAAATCACAATCTGAAGATGAGATATTTATTAAGAATAATATTTTACAAATCGAACATATAGAACTCTATCAACTCATAAACAATCAAACAATAAAGACAAATAATCTTGGAAGAAATAAGTACCTATTTCCTCTAAATATAAAAAAAGATACCTCAAATAGATATCTAATAAAGATAAAAACACATAGTCCAATGTTCATTACATTTACAATAGATACAAAAGAAAATATATACCAAAACTGGGACTTTGAAAAACAAATCTATATGTTGATGTTGGGATTTTTTATAGCACTATTACTTTATAACTTATTTTTATTTTTTATGCTAAAAGAAAGTGTTTATATTTTTTATATTTTGATGGGGCTAGCATATTTTTCGATACATACATTTGTACGATTTGGGATACTTTTAGGGGAGTTTTATTTTGAGTACAATACCCTTTTTGCTTTTTTATTTTTTTCAATGTATGCAATATTTACATACCTATTCACTTGCAAATTTTTAAATCTAAAAAAAGAGTATCCAAAACTAACAAAGTACTTAGACTACTACCTAATCTTTAGTGTAAGTATGGTGGTTTTAATATATATTATAGCACCTACTCCATCTTTAATAATAATTCTTTTAAATATTTTTTTGATACTGCTATTAGGTATAGCAAAATTTAAAAGTTACTACGATGGCAATAAGTTTGCTTTGTTTTTTATCATAGCTACTGGAGTGCAGATCTTTTCAATGTTAATTATGCCTATTGTTATTTTTGGTAAAATAGAGCTTGACTTTTTTACTTTTTCAATACCTTATTTTGGGCTTTTGTGGGATATGCTGTTTTTATCTTTTGCCCTTGCATACAAACAAAAAGAACTACAAAAAGAAAATAATGAACTTGATAAACTCCTCCTTATACAATCACGTCAAGCAACATTTGGGACAATGATAGATACAATCTCTCACCAATGGAAACAACCTATAAATGAACTAGGGTTACAAATGATGATTATAGATACTAAGCTTAAGCTTTACAATCAAGTACCAACTAAAGAGGAGCTTGAAACTACAATAGAAAAAAGTAATAATATATTAGAATTTATGTCTACTACTATTGATATATTTAGAAACTTTTTTAAGACAAATGAAAAAGTAACTCAAGTGGATATCTCAAACACTTTAAAAAATACTATTTTGTTTTTAGAATCAACCTTTGAGGCTGATAATATAGATATAAAAACAAATATAGAGCCAAATATAACTATTGAAGCAAAAGAGGAAGAGTTTGCCCACTCTATTTTAAACATACTTGTCAATGCAAAAGATATATTTAAACAAAAAGTTATAAAAGATCCAAAGATAGAGATAAAGCTTTATAAAAAAGGTGAGAAGGTATATATAACTATACAAGATAATGGTGGAGGAATAGATCTAAATCCAATAGAAAAGATATTTGCTTCAGGAGTCTCTACTAAAGCAAATGGAGGGATTGGGATGTATATCACTAAAAAGATCATATGTGATAAACTTGGTGGGAGTATTAGTGTAGAAAATATAAATGATGGAGCTAGGTTTGAGATAGGACTATAATAGGACTATAAAAAGACTATAATAAACAAAAATTTAGGAAAAGAACGTGTCAGAAAATTTAAGAATAGTACTAAAAACTTTAGCCTTACTCTATGTAGAAGATAATAAACGCTTTTTAGATGAAGTTCAAAATGTATTTAACAATATGTTTGCAAATACTTATACAGCATGTGATGGACAAAAAGCACTAGAATTTCTTGAAAATATCAAAATAGATATAATAATCACTGATATTAATATGCCTAATATTGATGGAATAGAGCTTATTAAAAAAATAAGAGAATACAACAAAACGATTCCTATCATAATCCTTACAGCTCATGCTGATAAAGATCTTTTACTAGAAGCTTCAAACCTTCAGATAGATGGATATATTACAAAACCAATCAATTTTAGCAAAATAGCCACAGCCCTTTCAAATGCAGTCCAAAGAATCCAATACAAGTCTAAACACATTCTTTGTGAAGGTATTGTTTATGATTATACTGCAAAAAAAATACTCAAAGATGGTATAGACGAGATAGAACTAGGCAAAAAAGAATCACAGCTTTTAGACCTTTTGATACTAAACTCAAATAAAATTACTACAAAAGAGGAGATTATCCATCATATTTGGGACATGGAAGATATCACTGATAGTGCTTTGAAAAATCTTCTGTCAAACTTACGAAACAAAATAGGAAAAGATACTATTGTAAATTATCCGGGACGAGGGTGGAAAATAGTCACCTAACAATCACGCTATAAAGTCTCTATTAACGATATATATTGTACAATATAACTTATATCAACTACAATAAGATATAAGGTCTATTGATAAGGAAAAAATAACAATACAATGGCACTCATTGATCTACAAAAAGTATCTATTATATATTTGCAAAACACCTTATTAAAGGTATTTATTTGAGAAATGTTTATTTTTTAGATATCTATTTTATATAATATAGTTACCTATATCATCACTAGGATATAAATTACTTTTCATTTTCATTAAAGGAAATGAAAATGAAAATACCACATTGCTACAACTTTAAAGGCACATATTACTTTAGAATAGTTATATCTGCCAAATATTTAAAAAATAGAACAACAAATCTAATACTTAGAAAGTCTCTCAAACAAGTCTTCCCAAGATATTATTCTATTTTAGAAAACAATCATCAAGAATTAGCTAAACTTACAATATTTTTAAGTGATAGAGTCAAAGTACTGATGAAGCACAAACAGGGGACACTAGAAGTGGATGAAATAATTGACTATATCAATGAATTATGTTTTGAATACTCACAAAGTGCAATTAAAGAAAATTCTAGTTTAGAAACAAAAAGAATTGAGTCATTAGAGTATATTAATGAAAATGGTGAACAAAGTGGCTATTCCATACAAGCACTTGCAAAAGAATATAAAGAAATTATTACTCAATATAATAATTTGTCAAATAAAGAAATAACAGTTAGTATTGGTTCTAAGATAGTCAAAAGAAGTAATATTACAAAAGAACAACTACTAGAAATTCCCCCAAATCAGATTATAACATTTTATGAAATGCTTATAAAAGCCGAAAAAAAAGTTTTAGAAAATGATATGAGACTATATATATCAAGGAATCTTCACCAGTTTATATCCCTTATATCTGATATAACAAAAGATGAAAATTATAAAACAGAAGAAGCTTTATATGCATTTTTAAGTATTATCAGGGACAATGAGTTACAGATTGATTATCTTAATTTTATAAAAAAAAATGCTTTAAGAGAACAAGACAACTCATCTATAGATAAAGCAATCATTGTATCTGCCATACTTAATGAAATAAAAGAAAAAGAAAAAACCAAAGTACTAGAAACCTCTTTAAATATATCTACATTAATAAAAAATTTTACTGACTTTAAAAAATATACTACAAAAAGAGAAAAGTCTGCAAGAAATGCAATTGGATTATTTGCAGACTTTCTAAAAGGTAATGGAGAAGAATATAAAACAATTAATATCTCTGATTTAACTGAAAATGATATTATTGAATTTGAACAATTACTAACAGAGATGATGCCAAAAACAAAATCAAGTATATTTGATAATCTCAACTTATTTGACTTAGTTACTAAACGAAGAGAAGAGAATAAATCTAGAGTTTCACCAAATACCATGGCTGTAACAGAAGGTTATATTAAGGACTTTTGGAGATATCTATGTAAAAAGCATAAAAACTTAAATTTAGATAGAGATTTAATCTCTAATCTCAATGCAAAGATATCTTTAGAAGAAAAACTTGAAGATATAAATGATGAATCTCCTGAACTTAGAGCTTTTTCAAGTAATGAAATTAATGAGTTTATTTTCGAAGCATATGCTAAAGATAAATTCAAAAAAATTATCGTAAATTCCCCTAGAAACTTTTATTTATTTGTATTTGCCCTATTCTGTGGAACTAGACAGGAAGAACCCCTTTTAACTCATATGTCTGATTTAAGAGTACAGGAAAGAGATGGAAGAAAGTATTATTATTTATATCTAAATACGAATGAGCCATATCAACATTTAAAAGGTAAAAATGCACATAGAAATATTCCTATTAGTGATTTACTCATAGATTTGGGGTTTTTAAACTATGTAAACCTTAGATATAAAAGAGGTTGTACCACAATATTTGACTTTCCAAAATCAGGAGGAACATCTGCAGGTGCTTTTTTTAAACGAATATTTCAGAAATTATTTCCAGAGGTTTGTGATACTAGAGAAAATAGAGATTTACGAAAACTTGATAATTACATCCAATTTAGAAGTTATAGAAAAAACTTTTCAAACTACTTATTTGAAGAAAATAGAACAGAATTTGATACCGAAAAGAATAAAGAAAGATTAATGGGTCATGACAATGGAACATCAGGAAGATATCTGGGAAGATTAGAACCATACAAAGCTTACCATATTGTTAATGCAATTAATTATGAAGCTGATTTAGAAATCAAATTATTAAAAGATAATATTAAAGATCATTTTGGTGAAATTTTACGAGACTTAGATTGGCTTAATCAAAAGTCTCCAGAGGAATGGAAAATAGTTAGTAAAGTAAAAGCTAAAAGAGGTAGAAAAGTCTAAAAATACTCTAAAGATTATGATGATTCATATAGGAACACCTCTTTTCGTCTCCAAATGGGGTGTTTTTACAAATGCTTTTTTCAAATTTTAATGAAAAAAATATAAAAACTCTAATCTATGCTCCAACAGGAAAAGATAATAAAAGTTATATTTTTTCAAAAAATACTGAAAAATTAATGTAATCCAAATTTTTCTTGTTAAAATAGAATTGTATTAGTCAATTACAATTCTATTTTATACTAAATTCAAACTATCATTTTTTACTAACTCTTAAATTCTTTAATACCTCTCTAAATGACCTAGATTTTATATTAAAATACTTCTTATGTATTACATGATGTCCATCATGGATATAATCCAATAATCCTTTTAAATTATATACATTAGTAATAGAAGTATCATACTTTATAAAATCAAACTCACTATTAGAAAATAGAATTAAATGAAGATGTTTTTTTCTTGGATGTGGATTTGATGCTTTTTTAAATTTCTTGAAAGTATTGCAATGCCACCCATATACGAAAAATTTTTTATTATGTAGATGCTCATATAGTGAGTTTATATAGTTATCAACATTAGCAAAGTTTGGAAATGTAACCACTACATGATATCTATATCTGTGTTGTGATTGTTTATAGTACAAGTACTCTTCATCCTCTGTTGTGAAGTATTCATTGTAAATCATAGTAAGCCTTTTATAAAATAGTATAAAAGATCTGATTTTAGAAATACATTTGGTTAAAATATAATCGTGTGAAAGCTTCGTAAACTTTTCAATCAGACCTTAGTGTAAAAATACTAAGGTTCATTTTAAGTAAATCACATTTACTTTTTATCTATTTCTATCATATGACTTTTGATTTATATCTGTATTATCAAATTTAGCAAGTGCTACTCTTAATTGATCATTGTGTAAATTTGAATCCTCAAACTTCTTTTTATAAGAATTCATCTGACTTGTTAGGTTCTTAATCTCTTTATCTTGTCTTTCTATGATTTTTACATCTATATAGGCATTATTTAGGGATTTTTGTATCTTAGCCATATCATTAGCTATTTTTTTGTTATCTTGCTCTAATTTACTACTTATAGAGCTTTTTAGTCTATTTTCTTTCATCTCTTCTATTAGTGCATCTTCTAAAATCTCTTCTCTTGTGTGTTCAACAAGAAAGAACTTGTTTTTTATATCTTTAACACTTTGAACATCTTGAATAACTTCTTGCTCAATCTGTTTAGATTTATCTTTATATTTTTTTAGGTTTTTTTCATATTCCCACTTAGAACCTCTGGTAATTGTTTCAAGTTCTTGGATATGTTTGTATTTTCTCATAAGGGTATGACTTCTGATAAAATCATTAAATTCATTTTGTAAGCTATGGTAGTTGAACTTTTTACCATATCTATTTTCTAAATCACTATTTAAACTATGTTCTGTATTCTCATAGCTTCCATTTAGATGACAATGTGGGGAACTTTGATCTAAATGTAGGGAATAAGAGTGAATTATCATATTAAGCCCTAAATCCTTGTAAAACTCTTTTATAACACTTAGAACATCTTTTCCATAGTTTATATCTCTTCTTAGATACTGGGGAGCTTTTGTGACTGAGAAAGTTATCTCAACAAAGTTTTTTCTATTTTTGTTTTTATTATCAACTACACTAGCAGCAGTATTATCTCTTAAATGTTGAAGCATTTCAGATTTAGCTTTTGCATTTGGTATTGTAACATTGATTTTTTTAGAGTATTTCTTATTGAGTTTTTCAAACTTTTTGAAATTTTCATCTGTAAAATCATTAGAACCATTACTTAATACTAACTCTTCTAATTGAGTTTGCAAGTGTTGTAGTTCTGTTTCATATCTAGCAATTGCTGAGTTATTAGCACTTAGTTTTCTAGTGTAGTCACCTCTTTTTAATCCTTGTAGGTTTTGGGGTACATTAAAGGCTTTATAATAATTAGCTAAATTCTCTGCATATGTTCCAGCTGATACATTTATATTTTGAACTACACCATCACCAGAAGAACTATTTTTTAATCCTACATCTTTATTTACTATCTCTACTATATTTATACACTCATCATTTTTAAAGTCACTATCACTTAAATTTGTATCTCTGTTATTATGATATTTTCTATTAGAAAACCATTGTCTAGATTTGGAAGTGGTTATTTGAATATTTGTATTACTCATATTTATTATCCTATATTTTATACTAATAGATTTTAAGTAGATTTTTTAAGATGATGTTTTTTATTATCATAGTATTCTGCACGCTGACTATAGAGTTATTATTAAAATTAGAATTTTAGTAATAGACCCTATAGCAGCTATTTTTTCTTTTGAAAAAATGTGTGACGAATACTATGATAATTGATAGATAAAAAGATAGATTGATTAGATATTAAATAAATGTATATTGATGAAGCTATTCCCCAGGAGGGGTAAAGTTATCATTTTCATCAATATTACTACTAAACATATCTTTGAATATTTGTTTTTGTTCTCCAGGATCTAGATACTGATCTAAATTAGTATCTATTAGTGTATAAAAATAATCTAGTGCTTGTTGATATTGTTGAAATCTTTCCATCTCTTGTAGTTGTTTGAATTGTTCAAACTCTCTTAGGTTATCTAATTGTATCTGTTCAAGTAATTCATTTGAAAGTTTTTGTAGTTTGATACATTCGATATATGGTTCACTATCTATTTTATAAGTGTTACACTCTGATTTTATGTTTAGTAGTTCTTGGAAGATTATTGAGGTTAATAGACTCATATTAGATCCTTTGTTGGTATGAGTCTATTTTAAGTTAAAATACTCTAGCTTATTCTTTCAATTCCTGCATCTTCAATAAGCTCATCATTAATATTTATTACACATTTTGATTCCTTTCTATTTTTGAGTTTTTAGTGTTGTATGTAATTGGTAATAAATCATCTGTTAAATAAAAATCTTCACTATAATCATCTATGCAGAAGTGCCCTAAATGGTAAAAAGAATCTTGGATATATCCTTTTAGAGTTTTATTTTTAGAATAATTACCCTCTATAATTTCTCCATCTAAAGCTTCAGAATAATCAACAATTCTTTCAGGTAAAGAAAAATATACAACATTCTTACTCTGACAGTACTCGTTATTCTGCATACACCATACTTTATTTGTTTCTAAATCTATAGCTACTTTATGACCATATTGAAAACTGCTATAACCACCATTTTCTATCACATTAACTAACCACTCTGCATTAAAATACTTTTTGAAATTTTCTTTAATTGCATCTACATTTATATAATTCATAATACTTTCCTATTTATTTACTATTAACCTATTTACATAGGCAACTAATATCTTCTTCCATTCCATCATTTAAGTCAGATTCAAACCTCCTTTTAAGTTGATTTGTACCTATACCTTTGAATTCCCAAAGGTGACTTCCTTGACTTTTATACCTCCTTTTCAGATTTACAATATGCTTCCCTAGGGTTGGATATTGTGTATAAAGTGTTTATATAAAGCCTTATGAAAGTCCATTTTTCTTAATCTTTTTACAATCTTTCTTTTAGTAACTCTCCATCTAACAAGGGGATATACTTCTCTACTATCTTTTATTCTTTTTACATCATCTGCTGTAATTCCAATATATTTCACTATAAAATCAGTATTTACATGCTTCCAAGTATCTGAATTTTGATAGTTAAATTTGGTTATTTTTACTTTAGGATATTTGGTTCTAATATAATTTTCTACTTTTTTAATATACTCATACATATAAGGAAACTCATATCTTGTACCTGAGAATATAATTTCATTTAATGGCTCTTTTTTTCTTAATAGTTCCAATATCATATAAGTAGAGTCTTTCCCACCAGACCAAGTTGCTACATAATGACCAGATAAATTTTTCCAATATTTTCTAGCTGTGTTATAACTGATCTTTGCCACCTTTGATATTGCAAAGGGATTTATCTTTTTATTTTTTCTTTTAAGCTCTTCAATTGCTTGAAGCACTTTTGCTTTCATCTTTTTGGTTTTTGTAGCTACTATTTTTGCTACTCTACTTTTTGCAGATAATCTTTTGATTATTGCACCAAATAATGCTTCAAGTACAGGAACAACAATAGAGTTTCCAGCTAATCTTTGAATGTGACATTTTGCAAGTTTCAATTCTTTTAACTGATCATAATCACTAGATTCAAAGCCCATTAACTGGATCTGTTCTCTCTTTGAGATGAACCTATATGGTGCAAAATCTCCATTGATATTCCAATCTCTAGCTTCATTATCAATCAGCTTTCCATTATTATCACACCAGAAGAATCCAGCATTAGGCCATCTATCTTGTTTAGTACTGATAGTCATACAATAATCCATATCATTTAGCTTTTTAGATTTTTCAATCCAAGTAATTCTGCTGTTAGTATTGTTTGGAATACTTTTTTTGTATTCTTCTATTAGATCATTATTATCAAGATCTAAAAACTGATGAATACTTGGATGTGAACCTATTCCATTAACTTCAATAGTTTTATCATCATCTAAAATAGATATACAAAATGCTCTTTTTCTGTGTTGTGGAATACCAAAATCTTGAGCATTTAAAACCATTTCTGAATTTTTATATCCAAGAGTTTCTAGAAAACTAGCAAACTTCTCCCAATCAGCTTTATGTTTAGTTTGAAATAGTGCTTCTACATTCTCCATAAGAAGTGTTTTAGGAAGTCTATTTAAATCATTTAACTCTTGAAGTACCCTTTGAACTTCAAGTAATAATCCAGATGTAGTACCCTCAACAATACCCTCTCCTTTACCAGCAGTTGAAATCGACTGACAAGGAAATGAATAAGTAAAAATATCCAATTTAGGAAGATTAAAACCCTTAAGATCAAATACACTACCTATGTTATTTGTTCTTTTCATAGCAATATATAATTGTCTTATTTTTTTATAGCTCAATTTAGCCATTTTGTCTAATGAATATATATCTTTACTATTATTAGATAAACTAAATCTAGCTAAATAATCCAACATATCCCATTTAGCATTTTCATCTAAACTATCATATCCGGGGAACTTATTTTGTGCTCCATTATGTAATCTGTCATAAGATACTATTGCTGGGATGTACCATTCGCAAATTGCTACAACATCTACTTTTGTATTTTTGTTATCTTTTAATATGTTATGAATAGCTCTTTTTTGAGCACCCATCCCCGCAAAAAGCTCAACCATTTTTAAATTCTTTTTCATCTTCAATTCCTATGTTTTAAATTTTGATGAGCGATTGTATTGGTAAGGAACCATCCAATTTTCGGGGAAAATAAATTTTTTAGATATAATTTTGAATGGGAAAACAATATGAGTGGGATTTAAAAATTATTAAAGAGCTTTTGAAGAATAAACCACAATCAAAACAAGAGATTAAAGATAAGCTTGTAAACAAAAAAGCTAATGGGAAATATTATAAAACATCAGAAAACTCATTTAGCCTTACATATCAAACATTACATAATGTTAATGTTCTTATAAAACAAACACTGAACCCAAAATATTATAAAGCTTATGACCCTACTGATATTGAATATATTGCTATATCTCTTGCAGGAAATATTCAGGACTATAGAGGGAAATATGATCTTTTTATAGATGATCTTAAAGGTATTTATTGTTCTGATGAAATAAAAAGATTTAATAACATTCAAAAAACACTTGGTAGACATTTAAGTTCAAATGAATTTGAGCTATTTGAAAGAACCCACATAAATGAAGGTAAGGGCATATCAGATGATGATAAAAAGATCTTAGAGATTACTTTTAAAAAACTTACAAAAAATGATTATGAACTTTTAAGTAATATTGCCTTTAGTAGAAAAGCTCATAAAGTTGAACTTGATTTGCAAATAAAAGCTATTGATGATTTACTAAATAGATTTATCAATGATTTTCAAGATGAAAATCCCATAGAGTTAGATGAGACTTATAAAGTACCAATAAAAAGTCAAGTAAAAAGAGTTGAAGAAAACGAAGAAACAGGAATTAAAATTTACTCAGTAAGAGAACCCAAAAAACATAATATAAATGAATATGTTTTTAAAGATACACTAAAGTTTATACTTAATAAAAGTCTATTAGAATTAAATACCAAAGAGATTTATGAAATTATCCGTACAAACTATATTCAATACTTTGATTTTGATGAAGATAAAATAGATGAAGGTTTAGTTTCTGAATTGAAAAACTATGAGAAAAAATCTCTAGAAGATAAAATTAAAGATATGAAAGATACATCAGATAGTAGACAAGGAAATATTGTTTCTGATGTTGTTAATGCATTAGAGCTTTTACAAATCATAACTAGTAAAAAAAAGACTCATAAGAATTATCATATTTGTCAAATAATGAAGCTTGATAGCAAAATATATGAAATGAGTCTTTTAACCAAAGTTGAAACGATTGAAAACCTACTCTCTGGACTTCGCAACCTTTCTGAGAAAGATATAACACCAGAAGAATACGATACAATTTTAAAAATTTTTAACTATTCTGCTAAAAATAAAGATAAAACTTAACTCTTCTTTCACGATTTTTAATCCATATTTTCACAAGTGACAGAAGAAAAACAAAATATACTTTGATCAATTGACCAGCTTTTATTTCATTAGTTTATTATGTAAGTGACTTGATAGTGATACAGATATAGATGCTATTAATTAGTTTATAAAAGAAGATAAAATTAGTAATTCATAAAAAATGAAACATCAGAATAGTCATTAATCATTTATTATTTACTTTTTTTGTCCCAAAAACCCTTAATCTTTATGGAAATTTACATTTTTTACTTTTTGAACACTTTGTGGAACATAGAAAATTCGTAATTGCGACTTTTGTTCAAAATATAAGAGGTTAAGGAAGTGACCATTCATAGTCTTGTTTCAAATCTTGATAATTAAATAAAAATATCTTATATTCTTAATATTACTTTACTAATAAATGCTTATAGATAATACCTCCCCCTTTGACAAACATATTTTATTATATTATAATATTCTAATATATTTATATTGGAGTTTATATGAGTGAAGAATGTTATAGAGAATCAAGTAATATCAGTGAAGTTGAAAAAGCTAAGAGTTTTATTTCTGATAATCATTTAGAGATAGAAAAAGAATCAGAAAAATTAGCACTACTGTCAAATAGTGTCAGACTAAAAATTGTATTACTACTTAAAAACTTCAATAAACTTTGTGTATGTGACATTGGTGAAATATTAGAAGTTAATCAATCTGCAATTTCTCAACACCTTAGAAAATTAAAAGATGGTGGAATATTGAATAAATCAAGAGAAGGTTTAACTATTTACTATTTTATTGATGAAGTGAATAACCCTGATTTAATAGGCTTATTAGAAAAAATATTTTTATTCAAGGAATAACTATGGAATTTATATTAAATTTTTTGCAAAACTTTTGGGAACTATCAGTAATGATAGGATTATATGTTTTAATTGGATTAATTTTTGTAGGAGTAATCCACTTATATATTTCAGAAGATTGGATTAAAAAACATTTAGGTGAAGACAATAAATATAGTGCTTTAAAAGGGGCATTATATGGTATTCCTCTTCCTCTTTGTTCTTGTGGTGTAATACCTTTAGCTACAAGTTTAAGACAAAAAGGTGCTTCTAAAAAAGCTGTGACAAGTTTTTATATTACTACTCCAATGACAGGAATTGATTCAATTATAGCTACATATGGAGTATTTGGTCTTCCAATGGCAATAATTAGAGTTATTTCAAGTTTCATTAGTGGAGTTGTTGCTGGTAGTTTTGTAAAAGAATCATATGATGACATTCAAGAAGAAGAGAAAAAGTCTTGTTGTAGTTCTTCTTGTTGTGGTTCTTCTTCTAATGAAGTAGTAAAAGAGAGTCAATTTAAAAAAGCATATGATTATGCAATGAATGAAGTTTTTAGTGATTTAGCCAAACCAATGTTTTATGGGCTAATATTAGCAACTTTATTTTTACTTTTAATTCCAAATAATGGGGTTGAATTTTTAAATGATAATTTGTTTATCGCTTATGCATTAGTTTTTTTAGTTGCATTACCTTTATATGTATGCTCTATTTCAGCCATTCCTATTGCTTTATCAATGTTAGCAGTTGGAGTAAGTCCTGGAGTAGCTTTTATTTTTTTAGCAGCAGCTCCTGCTACAAATATTATCACAGCAGGGATTATAAAGAAAATTCTTGGAAATGATGTCTTAATAATATATCTGATTTCAATTATTGTTGTTACTGTTTCATTTGCATTAATGATTGATTTTGCATTTCCAAAAGAATGGTTTGTTTATACATTAGATAGTTTAGAAAGTGAATCAAAATCAATACTTGATATAGGTGGTGCTATTATATTTTTAGTCACTATGTTTTATTTTGTTGGTAAGCAATGGATTAAGGCTATATCTTCAAAAAAGAACTAAGATAGTCATCTAAGAAAGATGGCTATTTTATTTATAGTTTTAAATACTTAATTATAAATATCTCTTAACCTGTTATATTTGGAACTTTAATAAAATATCAATCTAAAGTTGAACTATGATATAGTTTTAACAATATCTGTTACTGATACAAAACTATGAATGGTCTTATAAAGTCAATTGTGTCTATTTTATTTAAAATATATTTTAACTATTATTTTATGAGCTAATCCTACTATCCACTAAATCAAATTAAACATTTAATATCGTTCCTATTAGGGCTATCTGGCAGAGCCTTAAGAGTGCTAAAGCACGAAAATACCATTAAGGAATATCATACAAAATGATATCTATATAAACTCTTCTTTGTATGTTTTCTTTGAAAGAAATTTTTACAAGTACCACAAGATTAAACTTAAACACTATCTCTTTTTTAGGTTTGCATATCTATTTCATTAGCTCAGTCTTTTTAGTCGTTTCAGTATGATATATTATTTATCTATATTAAAATGAAATTCTTCAAATTTACAGTTTATTCTAAACAAAAATATATCAATTACACTTTGAAAAAAGCCCGATGAACTAACGAAAGAGGCAAAAGCCTAAAAGAGACAGAGGTAAGTTGTTTAATCTTCTTAAAATTTCTTTCTAAGAAAACCAAAGAAGATAAGAAAAACCCTCAGAATCTTCAAAAAAGGCAAACAATTTAAAGGAAATTAAAATGGAAAAATTAAACATAGCAGTTGAAGAGTGGGAATTATATAACAATGGTATTTTATTATGTAAGTGGTTTGATAGTGATACAGATATTGAAACTATTAATGAGTTTGTAAAAGAAGCTAAAATTACTAATGGACTAAATGGAGATGATTTAGAACTATTTATGGCAGACTGGGAAAATGACTTTTTATCTCTTTGCTCTGAACATAGTAATATAGAAGATGTTTTTAATAAATACAATGATTTAGATATAGATGAAGATCAACTTGAAGTATTAGAGTATCTAACAAGCTATTTAAACTATGATTTAGAAGATGCACTTAATAAACTTGATGATGTAGAAGTTTATGAATGTAACTCATTTACTGAACTAGCTGAACAATTTATAGATGATGGATTATTTGGAGAAATACCAGAAAATATAGCAAATTATATTAACTATGAATCTATAGGAAGAGATTTGAGTTTTGATTATGATCAGTATGGGGATAAAATATATAGAGCTGCTTAAAGTTCTATACAAAATTTGGAGATAGTTTTATACATAATATCATATTGTTTAGATATGTATAAAATATTATTGTATAAAGTCGGTATTAACGATATTTATTGTATTATTACAACTTAAATCAACAGAAATGAAAAGTGAATTTAATAATAGATATGTACTTTTATGATATAAAAAGAGTATCAGTATGATACAAAATATCATAAAATGCATAAGTATGATATATTTAATAAGATATTAAGAAAAAAGATATCTATACATTTCTCATATAAAGCCTACAAATAAGGGAAATAGCAAAAGTACAATGGCACTAATAGACTTACAAAAAATAAATAAACAATACGATATCAAAGTTATATTAAAAGATGTTAACTTTACACTACAAGAAAAACAAAGAATTGCTGTAATTGGTCAAAATGGTCAAGGTAAATCAACTTTTATGAAAATAATCACTAAAGATATTGAACCTGATAGTGGTGAAATAGCTATAGATAAATCTTTAAAAATTGAGATGTTAGACCAACAACCAAAATTTAAAGCAGGTGTAACTGTACGAGATGCTATAGAGGAACAACTCGTTGATTTAAAAAAAGCACAAAGAGAATATGATAAAGTTTCAGAACTTCTTGCAACTGATTATGAAAATGAAGAGCTATTAGAAAAACAAGCACAATTAACAACCTATTTAGATCACCATAATGCCTGGGATTTAGACAATAAAATTCAAAGAGTATTATTAGAGTTTGATTTAAAGAGTTATGAATTTAAAGATGTATCACTTTTAAGTGGAGGGGAGCAGCGCCGTGTTGGACTAGCAGGTCTTATTCTAAAGAAGCCCGATGTTTTACTACTAGATGAGCCCACAAATCACCTTGATGTTTATATGGTAGAGTTTTTAGAAACTATTCTTTTAAAAGAGAACTTCACCCTACTATTTATCTCTCATGATAGATATTTTTTAGATAATGTAGCAACAAATATTATCGAGATTGAGGATGGAACACTCACAAAATATAAAGGTGGATACAAAGACTATCTCGTTCAAAAAGAACAAAACCTAATCAACTTACAAAAAGAACATGACAATTTAGTAAGTAAACTCAGAGCTGAAGCACATTGGATGCAACATGGAGTAACGGCAAGAAGAAAAAGAAATGTTTTAAGAAAAGATAATTACTTTGAACTTAAAGAGAAAGTAAAATCAAATCCAGCAAAAATCAATAAAATGCAACTAGATATCCAAAGAGAACAAAAGTCTTTTAATAATGGTGACACTCAAAATAAAAAGAAAATGCTCTTTGAACTAGACAATATCTATTTAACACTAGGAAACAAGCCTCTTATAAAGGACTTTACAGCACGAATTTTACAAAAAGATACCATAGCAATAGTTGGTCCAAATGGAAGTGGAAAATCAAGTATTTTAAAAGTCTTTTTAGAACGAATCAAAATAGATAAAGGCTCTTTTAAAAAAGGTGATTTTAAAGTTGGATATTTCGATCAACATAGAGAGATGATAGATGAAAGTAAAACTATTATGCACCTATTTTGTCCAAATGGTGGAGATAGAGTTGAACTTAATGATGGAAGAAATATGCATGTATTTGGATATCTTAAAAACTTTTTATTTCCTAAAGAATATCTTGATAAAACTGTAGGCGTTTTAAGTGGTGGAGAAAAAAATAGACTAGCCCTAGCCCTACTCTTTACTAGAAAATTTGATGTATTGATTATGGATGAGCCTACAAATGATTTAGATATCCCAACTATTAATATACTAGAACAATACTTAGCAAATTTCCAAGGTGCTTTAATCTTTGTAAGTCATGATAGATATTTTGTGGATAAGATTGCAAAAAAACTTTATATCTTTAAAGGAGATGGTCTACTAGAGGAAAGCTATCAAAAATATAGTGAATATTTAGAAGATGAAAAAGATGAAAAATATGTTGAAGAGATGGAGCGACAAAATACACAAGTAGTTTCAAAAGTAATTGAGAAAAAAGAGCAAGAGTTACCAAAGGTGAAAACAAAACTTACCTACAATGATAAAAGAGATTATGAAATTCTCCCAAAAGAGATAGAAAAACTAGAACAAAAGATTGAAGAGCTAAATGAGTGTATGATGAATCCTGATTGTTATGAGCAAAAAGGATTAGTAGCATTAAGCCAAGAACTTGATGATATAAACAAAACCTATGAACAAAAAGTGGAACGATACTTAGAACTTGAAGATTTAGTTGAGAGTTTTAATTAAAGCTTTTTTAGGTAAAATTCATTTTTAATAACCAAAGGATTTTTAATTGGTAAATAATAAATTTAACTATACCGAAATCAGTGATGATTGTATCAAGTGTGGTAAATGTAAAACTGTATGTACCATATTCAATGTCAATCAAGATGAAACAACCTCCCCTAGAGGTTTTATAGACCTTCTTGGAGCTTACAAAAGAGATGAATTAGAGCTAGATAAAACTGCAAAAGATATCTTTGAAAGTTGTTTTTTATGTACAAACTGTGTAGAAGTTTGTCCAAATGACTTACCAACAGATATGATAATAGAACAAGTACGAAGCGATATTGCAAAAAAATATGGAATAGCTTGGTACAAAAGAGCTTTTTTCTTCCTTTTAAGACATAGAAAAATTATGGATTTAATGGCAAAAATGGGATGGGTATTCCAAACTTGTGGTCTTAAAATAGATGCTCAAAGCCAAAGTTCAAAATTACGATTGAATCTACCAATAGAGATGATAAAAGACAGAACTTTACCTTTTGCAGATAGAACATCATTTTTAAACTCTAACCCAGAAAACATCATCAATCATAAAGAAAATAAAGAGTTCAAAAAAGTAGCTGTATTTATTGGATGTATGGGAAACTATGCATATACAAATATTGGGAAAAGCTTACTTAAAATTTTAGAAAAACTAGAGATTGATGCCTTTATACCCAAAAAACAACTTTGTTGTGGAGCACCTGCATATTTTACTGGTGATTTTGATACAGTAGATTATCTTATTAAAAAAAATATAGAGTATTTTGAAACTTTTATTGATGATGTAGATGCTATTATTATTCCAGAAGCTACATGTAGTGCAATGATAAATACAGATTGGGCGCATTTTTTACATGATCAACCTGATTGGAAAAAAAGAGCAATAAAATTAGCTCCAAAAGTTATTATGGCAACGAAGTGGCTTGAAAACAATACAAAACTAGTAGAACTTCTTAAAAACAATGGAAAAACTATGTCTGAGATAGTAACTTACCATGATCCTTGTCATGCAAAAAAAATGCAAGGTGTATTTAAAGAACCTAGAAACTTAATAGAACAAAACTATAAAATCGATGAGATGAGTGATCCAAATGAGTGTTGTGGTTTTGGAGGGGTTACTATGCAAAGTGAAAAATACCATATTGCAAAAGCAGTTGGGGTGAAAAAAGCTGCAATGATAAACAAAACAAAAGCCTCTGTAGTTAGTGCAGAGTGTAGTGCTTGTCGTATGCAAATAACAGACTCTCTTGGACGAACAGATACAAATGTTATCTTTAAAAATCCAATAGAACTTATAGCGGACGCCTTGTAAGCATGGAGTATTGGAACCATATATACAATAACTTTAACCCTATAGCATTTAGTTTATTTGAAATAAATGTACATTGGTATGGGATTATGTATGCATTAGCTTTATTAACAGCTATTTATACAGCTCACTGGATAATCAAAAATGACAATTTAGATATATCAAAAGATACACTAGATAGTTATATTTGGTGGGTAGAACTTGGTGTAATATTAGGCGCTAGAATTGGTTATATTGTATTTTACGATCCTAATACAACTTATTATTTAACTCACCCTTGGCAAATATTTAATCCTTTTGGGGAAGATGGTAGCTTTATAGGAATATCTGGTATGAGCTATCACGGGGCTGTTATTGGCTTTATAGCAGCTTCTTATCTATTTTGTAAAAAACATAAAATATCATTTTTATTTATAACTGATATAGCTGTTATAGCTATCTCTTTTGGTTATATATTTGGAAGAATTGGTAACTTTTTAAATAAAGAGCTTGTAGGAAGAGTTACAGAAGTTCCTTGGGGAATATATGTAGATGGTATTTTAAGACATCCATCTGCACTTTATGAAGCTTTTCTAGAAGGTTTAGTGATATTTGTGGTTCTCTTTGTCTTAAGAACAAAAAAACAGTTTGATGGGCAAATTGCTGTGCTTTATCTTATACTTTACTCTGCTATGAGAATAATAGCTGAGCTTTTTAGGCAACCAGATGTACAGTTAGGATTTTTATTAGGGACAGATTGGCTTACTATGGGAATATTAATATCTTCTAGTTTTTCTACGATTTGTATAGTTTTTTACTATTTTTTACTAAAAAAGAAAAAAAAGACTACTTAAGAGTTGGGTCATCTACATAACCCATTCTTAAAGCTTCATCTTCAATTTTATTTTTTAAAAGATCAAGTCTCCAGTTATGTCTTGAAGCAAACTCTTCAATCTCTTTTTCTCTCTCTTCTTTACTGCAAAACACATAAATTCTTTTTAAAAATAATTTAGGTATCTGTATAGCTATAAGTTGAAAATAGTTTTCCTTACAACTTCTTGAGCAAAATGCTTTGCTCATAGCTATCTTTTTTTTGCAAAAAGGGCAATGTGACATATCTCTTATTCCTTCTATTTTTTCACTGGTACTAATTTGTAATACTCTGCATTTGTTACATCTTGCATATACTTTGGATCTGTTTCATGTAACGCAATAATTTGTATCTCTTGCTCATAAAGTAACCAACCTCTAGTTTCGTGGTCTTCTAATACACCTAAAGAAAACATCTCTACTAATTCATCCTTAGATACTATTTGTTCTTCCATTATATTTTTTCCAATTACTTTTTTATTTTGGTGTATCTATTTGATACCCATTTGATGAGATATTTTTAATAATATCATAATATGTTTTATTCCTAATTTTATTAATAATATTTCGCATTGTAAAGATACTCATTTTTTTATCTTTCCAAACTTTTTCTTTTATCTCATCATAAGTTGTTATTCGAGCATGATTTTGTAGTAACAATTTCAATACTTGAAACTCAAATTTTGTAAAAGACAACTCACCTAATTTATCATAAAATCTTTCTCTATAAGAATCATAATAAACATCTTGACCTAAAGTTATTTTATCTACTCTTTTAGTTTGATTTAAAGCCATAGTAACAGAAAGTTTTAAATCTGTAAAATTACAATTAGGAGACAATATTGAATATGCACCTGAATTAATACATTTAACAATATTAGTTTCTGACTGCTCTTCTAAAATTACTATTTTAGGTAGCGATGGCTTAGATATTTTAGTTTCATTCATAATCTTTATTGAGG
The DNA here is from genome assembly GCA_965140475.1 of Arcobacteraceae bacterium. Taxonomy (GTDB): domain Bacteria; phylum Campylobacterota; class Campylobacteria; order Campylobacterales; family Arcobacteraceae; genus JAIOSF01. Next base: position 144,825 of record OZ223241.1, on the reverse strand, counting down.
TTTCAAAATTAAAATCCACCAGAAGAACATCATAAGAAATATCTGAAATATCATCATTAACACTCTCTACAAATATTATGTTTTTAACTTCATTTAAATTCGAATTTATATCTGATTTCAACTTGGCATTATTAGTAATACATAAAATATTCATATTACTTAATTTACGCAATTTTTTTATCATTGTATCCTCACTAAAGTTATTTTTTCGTTATTATATCAAAAAAAATTATTTTTGTCAAAGGTGGATAAAATAAACCGTTATTTTAGCTCTGACCAATTATCTCCTATAGAAACACTCACTCGTAATGGTACTTCTAACTCATAAATATTTTCCATTATATAAGTTATTTTATCATTGATAATATCTAGTTTATCCTCTTTTACTTCAAATATTAATTCATCATGAATTTGTAATAACATTCTTAAATCTTCGCTGTTTTTATATTTCATATCAATTTTTATCATCGCTAGTTTAATTAAATCAGCAGCACTTCCTTGAAATACAGTATTTACAGACTCCCTTTGATAAGTAGCTTGCATCATTCCATTAGCATTTTCAAAATCAAATCTTCTTTTTCTCCCAAGAAGTGTTTTTACAAACCCATTCTGCATAGCATCATCTTGTATTGTTTGTAAAAACTTTTTTACGGTTCCAAAACTCTCAAAATAACTATCAATATATGTTTTAGCTTCTTTAGAAGGAATCCCAAGCTGCTCTCCAAGTTTTCTACTGCCCATCCCATATAAAAGACCAAAGTTAATTGATTTTGCAATATTTCTTTTCTCTTTTGCTTCCTCACTACCAAATATTTTCACAGCAGTTTGTAAATGGATATCTAGATTATTATTAAATGCTTCTAGTAGTGCTGGGTCTTTTGAGTAGTGCGCTAGTAGTCTTAATTCAATTTGTGAATAATCAATACCAACTAGTTTATAACCATCTCTTGCAATAAAACCTTTTCTTATGGCTCTTCCAGCTTCTGTTCTTACAGGTATATTTTGAAGATTTGGATTTTTACTACTTAATCTTCCTGTTGCTGTTCCAGTTTGTAAAAATGATGTATAGATAATATTATCCTCATTTTTAAGTCCTAACTCTAAAAGTGGCTCAATATAAGTTGAATGAAGTTTAAAAGCTTCTCTATACTCTAGCAGTTTTGGTATCACTTCATGGTCATCTCTTAATTTTGCTAAAACTGCTTCATTTGTACTATATCCAGTTGCAGTCTTTTTAGGAGAAGTGAGTTTTAGTATTTCAAATAAAACTATACTTAACTGCTTTGGAGAGTTAATATTAAAAGTTTCACCACTTAAACTATATATCTCTTGTGTTAAATTATTTAAATGCTCTTTACTTTTTGTTTGTAAACCTTTGAAAAACTCCACATCAACTTTTATACCTATATTTTCCATATTATTTAAAACATTAATAAATGGAAACTCTATAGTTTTACCTATTTTATATAAATACTCTTCATCATTTTGTTTAAAAATTTCTTGTAATTTATGATAAAGCTTTAAAGTTATAAATGCATCTTCAGCTGCATAATTACAAGCTTCATTTAAATTGACATTTGAAAAATTCTCACCTTTTTTTACCACATCTTTATAGGCAATAGCTTTATAACCATTTAAAAGTCTAGCGGCTAACTTATCCATCCCTACAGGTTTATCACTATCAAGTAACCAAGCCATTATCATAGTGTCTGCTTCAAGTTTTAATTCAATATGAAAATTATTTTTTACAACTTGTTTATCGTATTTGTAGTTTTGTAATATTAATTTATACCCATTTAACATCTCTATAGCTTTTTTTGCATCATCTTTTGAAACTTGCTCTTCAACTCCCAAATAAAAATGTCCAATTGGTACATAATAAGCTTTAGTACTTTCAAAACAAAAAGAGAAACCAACAATATTTGCTTCATTAGTATCTAGGGCTGTTGTTTCAGTATCAAATGCCACTAAAGAGTTAGCAGGTATATTTTTAATAATATCAAACATTTTAGTATTATCATTTAATAAAATATACTCACAATTTAAAACTTCCTCTTTTGGTTGTTCTATTTTACTTGCATCATATCCTTTAGGGACAGTTGTTTTGTAATTTAATCCATCTTTATGTACTTTATCTATAATCCTATGCATATCGTATTCTATAAGCGTATCTGCTATCTTTAAAATCGGATTCTCTTTTGGTAGCTCAATCTTTTCTAAATCTCCAAAACTATTTAAACAATGTGCATCATGATGTAAAGTAACGAGCTGTTTACTAATATAAGCCATCTCTTTACTTTCTAAAAGAAGTTTTTGCCATCTAGGTTTTTCTATATTTTCTATGTTTTTATAAATATTATCCAAGTCATTGAATTGTTGGATTAAAGCTTCTGCTGTTTTAGCCCCTACCCCTTTTACACCTGGTACATTATCTGCACTATCTCCAAGTAAAGATTGGTAATCTATAAATTGATTTGGATACACTCCATATTTTTTAAAACAATCATCACTGCTTATTATTTTCTTTTTTATAGGATCAAACATAAATATACCCTCTCCAATAAGTTGATACAAGTCTTTATCATGACTTACAATGCGTACATTTAAGCCCAAGTCTCTTCCATCAGTTGCAAGTGAAGCTATAATATCATCTGCCTCATACCCTACTTTAGATGCAGTTATAAAGCCCATTTTTTCTATAAAATCAATAGCAACAGGCAATTGTGCTTTTAGATCATCTGGTGCATCAGGACGATGAGATTTATATTCACTGTAGATATCTTTTCTAAAAGTATCCCCTTTACTATCTAATGCAAATATTAAATAATCTGTTTGAAAATCTTTCCCAATACCTGCAATTAAATTCATAAATCCAGTAAGCATACCTGTTGGAAAACCAGTTTTAGATTTTAAAGGTGGTAGTGCAAAATAGCTTCTAAAAAGAAACCCAAATGTATCGATAATTGTTAATGTTTTTTTATTTGTATCCATATTCTCTCTTTATTTATTTAAAATATCTTTCACTCCATTATTGTAGAGTTCTTGATTATTTTGTATTTCTAGTTTATTTTGAGTTAATTTTTTCTCTAACTCTTTTGTATAGTTATTCTCTATATTTTTTAGTTGGGATAATTGTTGTGAAATATATGTCAAATCTTTGGATTTTGGGACAATATAAGGGGTTACTATTATAACTAAATTTATTTTATCATTATAATCATAATTACTTTTAAATAGATTCCCTAAAAGTGGTATATCTCCCAAAAGTGGCACTTTATATTCACTTGTTTCAAGCTTATTTTTTATTAATCCACCTATTATTACATTTTCTCCGTTACTTACAATAGCTGTTGTTAACACCTCTTTTTTATTGGTATCAGGTACAGAATTTGTAGTTGTTGAAAGTTTTACATCTTCAATAATTGTTTTAATGTCTAAAGTCACTTTATCATTTGAAGATAACCTTGGTTTAATAGTAAGTCTTAAGCCAATATCTTCTCTTTCATAGTTTGTTGTAGTTGTTGTTCCTACTGTTGTACCTGTAGGGATAGATCGAGTTTCTCCCACATATATTGAACTCTCTTTATTATTGATACATAAAATAGATGGTTCACTTACAACCTCTAACGCCTTGTTCTCTTTAAGTAAATTTATAGTTGCCCCTAAAGCTATCGAACTTTTTAAAATCGCAGGACTATACCCATAACTGCTTAACTCAGTTAAACTCAAAGGGGTAACACCACCTAGTGAGTTTAATGAAGATGCAAAGGTATTCAAAGATGAACCTGTGGAATAAAATCCATTTAGTCCATACTCCAATCCAATATTTTGTGTTTTTGTTTCACTTATCTCTATAATTTTTGCTTCAACATAAACTTGTTGTTGAGGAGTATCAAGTTGTTTAATTATTTGTGTTATTGTATCAATATCTTCCTCTAAACCATAAATTACAACTCTATTGTTTTGCTCATCCAAAGACAAATAAGGTTTATTTTTAGTTTTTTGATTTGTAATAATATCTTTTACAATTTGAACAATCAATTTTGAATCTACATTTTTAATAGGCAACACTTCTACTCTTGGAATATTTAGAGATAGTTTCTTATCATATTTTAATAAATTCTCATCTTTTACAACCAAAAAAATATCATCTCTACTTAAAAGAGAAAAGCCTTTTGATTGTAAATCATATCTCAAAATATCTAAAATATTTTTTTTATTTATAGGTTTATTTGAAATATATTGAACCTTACCTTCAACTTTTGATGTAATCAGAATATCTTTTTGAACAATTTTTGATGTTATTTTAATAAGATTTTCCGTATCAAGGTTTTTAAAATTTATTTTAACTTCTTGATTTGCAAATAAATTTAATTGAAAAAACAATACAACTACTAATAAAATGAAATAATGAAAAATCCTCATCTAATTTGTTTCTTTTTAGACTTAGAAAGTATAAATATACAAGAGGGAGTTGATTCTTTAAACTCTTTGTTATAAACAATAATATCAGCAGTTTGTGTTGCAAACTCTTCATCAAAATTATTTTGTGTAATATTTGCGGATGTTGAGTACAAAGTATGAAACTTTCTTAAAAAAGAGTGATGTTGCTGTTCTTGTCCAACTACTCTAAAAGCTTCTTTTGTAGGATAGATAAAAGTTGTTTTTTGAGAGTTTCTAACTATTTTTCTAAATTTTTTAGGGACTCTTATATTTTTTTGTAAAGTTGTAAAACTATCAACTACTTGAAGAGTTTTTTTGTTTATATCTCTTTTTTTTATCATTGAGAGTTTTTTATCATTACTGGATAAAAAACCCACAGTGGTATCAGTTTGAGTTAAATATACTAAACTGCTATCCACTTTTAAGCCCCCTATTTACAATTGAAGAAAATCTTGTATTGACTTTGGAGCAAAACCAGCAACATCTCTTTGTGACTCTATTGCTTCAACACTAGCTAGTGCTCCAGCAACTGTCGTAAAGTACGGAACATTCATTCTAAGTACAGTTCTTCTAATTTGTTCCCCATCATCTTTACTAGATTCTTTCCCATCACTTGTATTTATAGCCATTACAATCTCTTGATTCATTAAAGAATCTGTAATATTAGGTCTCCCTTCACTCACTTTTAGAACTTTCTCACATGGTAATCCAGCTTCGTTTATAATATCATAAGTCCCACCAGTAGCTACAATCTCAAATCCTAAATTTACAAGACCTAATGCTATTTGTGGAGCGAACTCTTTATCTAAATCTGCTAGAGAGATAAATACTTTTCCACCATTTTGTGGTAAGAAGTTCTTTGCTGCATTTTGTGCTTTTGCAAATGCTTTTCCAAAATCACTACTTATACCCATAACTTCACCTGTACTTTTCATCTCAGGTCCAAGAATTAAATCAGCACCACTTAATTTATTAAATGGGAAAACAGCCTCTTTTACTGCAACATGATTTTTTAACATTGGTTTTAAAAGATTTGGTGATTCTTCATTTGTAACATTTACTATTTTTTCATCTTTATCATATACTTTTAATGCTTCTCTTAAAGGTTGACCAAACATAACTCTTGTAGCAACTTTAGCCAAAGGAATTCCTGTAGCTTTCGATACAAAAGGAACTGTTCTAGATGCTCTTGGATTTACCTCAATAAGATAAATATTACCATGATGAATAGCGTATTGAGTATTCATTAAACCTTGAACTCCAAGCTCTAGTGCCATAGTCTTTGTTTTTTCCTCAACCTCTTTTAATATAGCATCACTTAAACTAATAGGTGGTAAACTACAAGCACTATCTCCTGAGTGGATTCCTGCTTCTTCAATATGTTGCATAACTCCACCTATGTATACATCAACACCATCACAAATACAGTCTACATCAAGCTCAATTGCTCTATCTAAAAACTTATCAATAAGTACAGGCGCATCATTTGACACACTTACAGCTTCATCCATATACATTTTAAGTTCAGTGTCATTGTATACTATTTTCATACCTCGACCACCTAGAACAAATGATGGTCTTACGAGTACTGGATATGAAACTTTATTTGCAATCTCTAAAGCTTGTTCAAGTGTTACAGCTGTTCCATTATCTGGTTGTAAAAGTCCCGCTTTTTCAACAAATGTAGAAAACTTTTCTCTATCTTCTGCTAAATCAATTACTTCAGCAGTTGTTCCTATAATTTTTCCACCAGAGTTATGTATTTCATTTGCTAATTTTAAAGGAGTTTGTCCCCCAAAATGAACTATAATACCATCTGGATTTTCTGTTTCTATTACACTTCGTACATGTTCAAAATCAATCGGTTCAAAATATAAGATATCAGATGTATCGTAATCTGTTGATACAGTTTCAGGATTACAGTTATACATAATTGTTTCAACACCCATCTCATTTAAAGCAAATGAAGCATGACAACAACAATAATCAAACTCAATCCCCTGACCTATTCTATTAGGTCCACCACCAATAATCATAACTTTTTTCTTGTCAGATTGCTCTTTTACTTTTTGTGGTAATGAAGAGATATTTGTTGTAGAATAAAGATATGGTGTCAGTGCTTTAAACTCAGCTGCACAAGTATCAACTTCATTGTATTCAAAGTTTATATTAAGTGCTTTTCTTGCATCATATACTTCAGTTTCTTTACAACCAATAAGTAAAGAGATCATTTTATCACTAAATCCAAAAGTTTTCGCTCTTCTTAAAAGTTCTTCATTTTGTAAAACTGTTGATGCTTCACTTTTAATTTTTACTTCCATATCATAAATTTCTCTAAACTGATTTAAAAACCATGGATCAATTTTTGATAATTCAAAGATATCTTTATCAGTTAAGCCTTCTCTCATCCCTTGCATTAAGTAAATATATCTATCACAATTTGGTCTTCGAATCTCTTTTTTGATTAATTCAATATCACCTTTGATTGGATCAAATCCACAAAGTCCAGTTTCAAGTGAACATAATGCTTTTTGGAAAGACTCTTTAAAGGTTCTCCCCATAGACATAACTTCTCCAACAGACTTCATCCCTGTTGTAAGTGTAGAGTTTGCTTTTGGAAATTTTTCAAAAGTAAATCTTGGAATTTTTGTTACAACATAATCAATTACTGGTTCAAATGATGCTGTAGTTCCTGTAATATCATTTTCAATCTCATCAAGTGTAAAACCAACAGCTAGTAAAGTTGCAACTTTTGCTATAGGATATCCTGTAGCTTTAGAAGCCAGTGCAGAACTTCTTGAAACTCTTGGATTCATCTCAATAACAATCATTCTTCCAGTTTTTGGGTCTATTGAAAACTGAACATTACTTCCACCTGTATCAACACCAATCTCTCTTAAAATTGCAAAAGAGGCATTTCTCATATTTTGGTATTCTTTATCTGTAAGTGTAAGAGCAGGAGCTACAGTGATACTATCTCCTGTATGAACACCCATTGGATCTACATTTTCAATTGAACATACAATGATACAGTTATCTTTTTTATCTCTGATAACTTCCATCTCGTACTCTTTCCATCCAAGCATAGACTCCATAATCTCAATCTCATTGATTGGACTTGCATCAATACCCTCTTTTGCAAGTTTTTCAAACTCTTCCATATTGTAAGCAACACCACTTCCACCACCTGCAAGTGTAAATGAAGCTCTTGAAATCACTGGGAAACCTATCTCTTTAGCTTTTTCAATAGCTTCTTCCACTGTATATGCATTTGCACTTTTTGGTAAATCCATTCCAATTTTAATCATTGCATCATTAAAAAGGTGTCTATCTTCCCCTTTTTTAATAGCATCTGGATGAGCTCCTAAAAACTCGATACCTTCAAGCATACCCTTATCATACATAGATGTAGCAACATTCAGTGCTGTTTGACCACCCATTGTTGGTAAAATAGCATCTACTTTTTCTATTTCAATGATTTGAGCAATTGTATCTTCTGTGATTGGTTCGATATATGTTTTATCTGCAAACTCTGGGTCTGTCATAATAGTAGCTGGATTTGAGTTAATTAATACAACTCTATATCCTAACTCTTTTAATGTTTTCGTAGCTTGTGTTCCTGAATAATCAAACTCACATGCTTGACCGATAATAATAGGACCTGATCCTATAAGTAAAATAGACTTAATATCTTCTCTTTTTGGCATTAACTTTCCTTGAATTTACTCTTTAAAAATTTAAGGATTATACCCTTTTTTTACTTAAAAAATGATGAATGGATTATATCCCACTTTCCTCTAAAAAGATTCTAATTATTAGACTAGATAATAGTTTTTTAAAGCTTAGTTAATGTAGAATAATTTATTATTAAAAGGAATATTTAATGGCATATTATAAATCATATGGTGCAGCTGGTGAAGTGACTGGTTCTTGTCACTTTTTACATATTGGAAAAATTAGAATACTTATTGATTGTGGTATGTTTCAAGGGGCTGAGAGTGAAATGAATTTTGAGCCATTTGGTTTTGAACCAAGTGATATTGACTATCTTATTGTTACACATGCACATCTTGATCATATCGGAAGAATCCCACTATTAGTGAAAAAAGGATTTGATCAAAAAATAATCTCTACACGAGCAACATATAGTATTGCTCAACTGATGCTTAGAAATTCTGCTGGTATTTTAGAAACAAAACCCAAGCCTCTTTATACTCTCAATGATGTTGACCCTGCTCTTGATCTTTTTGGAAGCTTTTTAGAGTGTGGTCAAACTATGACACTTGATGAAGATATTAAAATCTCTTTTAAAAATGCTGGTCATATTTTAGGTTCGGTAAGTGTTAAATTGGAATTTTTTGATGAAGGGATTGAAAAAAGTATTGTTTTTTCTGGAGATATAGGGCAAAGTGAGCGAATCATAACTGCTCCTATTGAGTATTGGGACAAAGCAAATTATGTATTTGTTGAGTCTACTTATGGATTATCACTTCATGAGAAATTAGAAATTTCCATAGAAAATTTTAGAGAACAGATACTACAAACTATTGGTCATGGTGGTACGGTAGTTATCCCATCATTTGCACTAGAAAGAACTCAAGAAATACTATTTTTACTCAAACAGATGAGTGAAGAAAATCTTTTAGAAAACATCCCTGTATATTTAGATTCTCCACTTGCTATTAATGTAACAAACACTTTTATGGATTATCCTGAACTTTTTAGTGCTAATGTAAAAAAAGTTATACAAAGTGGAGAAAACCCTTTTGATTTTAAAGAGCTTATTAAAACCTATAGCAAAGCTGAATCTATGCAAATCAATACAAAACATGGTCCAAAAATAATTATTGCAGGAAGTGGTATGTGTGAAGGTGGACGGGTAAGCTACCATCTAGTAAGATACTTAGAAGATAAAGCAAATCTTGCATTATTTGTTGGATATCAAGTTGAAAGTACCCTTGGGAGAAAAATATCAACTGGTAATCAAGATGTTTCAATCCTAGGTACTTCTATAAATATTAATGCAAAAGTTGGTTATGTCTCTGGCTTTTCTGCCCATGCAGACCAAAAAGAGCTTTTAGAATGGATTGATGTTGTAGAGGATATCTATTGTGTTTATCTTATCCATGGAGATGTACCACAGTTAGAGATGCTTAAAAGTAAAATCAAAAAAGAGTTAGAAGAGAAAGTTCATATTGTAAAGATTGGGGAACAGATTCATTTATAACAAATTCTAAAAGGTACTATTTTTATGTCAATGTTGCATAAAAATATAAGTTAAGATGGAAGTATTGTATTTTAAAAATGACAAAAAGAAGTTTTAAAAATACAAAGTCAAATTAACAAAAGATTGACCAAATTGTTTATGCACTGTATGGATTAAGTAAAGATAAGATCAAAATTGTGGAGAATAGATAAAAAAACATTGCAAATTGCCATATTTTTTATCTAAAATAATTTTTTATGGTAAAATATTTAAAATTATGAAAGGAGGTAACACTCAATGGCAAGAGACAAAGCAAAAGATGATAAATATTTTAATTGTAAACAAGAGCATGAAGATGGGTATGTAGCTGGGCTATATGGAACAAATAAAGATAAAGTATCTACTTTTTTATCTAAAAAATGTGCTGATAATACAATCAACTATTCAACTCATAAAGAAGTTTATAGTTTAATAAAAGAAAAATTAGGTTATGCAGTACCTAACTAATTTTTCCTACATTCTCATCTATATAGATGAGAATGTAGCTGAAAATTAATTACAAACTCTACGATTTACATAATGAGTGAAAATAAAATTATACAGAGGAAATGACAATGCCACAAATAAGAAATATAAAAGTGGAAAATATTTATCATAGTATAAAGTCAAGTAAAAATTTTTCATTAGATGATTTTAAAATAAAATTTCCAGATGATGGAAATATTTTAGTAGAGATTTCTTTTAGAGCTTCTACTAAATATTCTTTTAGTATTGAAGAAAATAATATTAATATTTTTTCTTCTTTGACATCGACAATATCTAATCAAAAACCTGAAAAAGTCCATCAAACTATCGAAAAGCCAGGTGATAATAAAAATATAGAAATACATAATCACGAAAATCTTGATAGTTGTATAAACAAAATTACCTCATGGCTTTATAATTTAGATGAAGATTTAAAAAATGAATTTATCTTTGATGATATTGAACATATTTCAGACATTGAAGAATTTGAAGAAAAACTGAATAAAGAGTTTCCTGATGAAAATGAAAAATTCACTCAAGATGAAAAAGAAAAATTACTAACAAAAATTAATGAGCTTCAAGAACGAATTGAAAAACTAGAACAAGATAATAACACACAAAAACAAATTGAACTATTGGAAAAAAGTAAAAACGAGTTAGAAAAGTATCCTAAAAAAGCTTGGTGGTTAAAATTTTATAATAGGTTTAATAGTTTAAATAAAGGACTTAATTTATTGAATGATATTAGTGATAATGCGATGAAGTTATTAGAAAAATTTGGAGCATAAAATTTTATTTTGAAAACAATTAAATCTAAACTAACAAAAATAAATTCCCATTGGAATGAATACTATTTTATAAAAGAGTTTTTTCAAAAAAAGATAAACTTTACTGATGAAGTTAAGACAAATTATTACGGCGATTTGAATAACTATTTTCATGACACATTAGATTTAGTTAAAACATTTAACAAGATAAAATCTGATAAAGACTACATATCTCAAACTATTGTTTTATTACAAGTTATTTATACTCAACAAGATTTGATAGACGAACTACTGTATATTTTCAAACTTCAAAAATCTACAAATGAAGACAAAAATCCAAACAGAGATATAAGAAACGAACTCATAGGACATCCAATAAGTAGAGATAAAAAAGATAATAACAAATTAAAGTCCTCTATACTTTTTGACATAGTTACTAAAGATGATAAATATATCTCTTATGCAAAATATTCAATGAGAAAATCAGAAACAAAAAAATATAGTGTTGTAGAAATCATAAAAAATCATAAAATATTTTTAAATAAATATTTAGACAAAATTTTAATTAAAATGGAAAAAGAGGTAAAGGAATATCAAAAGCAAATTAATAAATTGATTGAAGAAGATTCTAAAAAAAGAAAAAGAATTCCTTTATTAAATCAATTTGATTATATAGATAAAATCGATAAAGAATTATTATCAAGCATAAGTTATATTTTTGAAAAAGATAGCTTAAAATATTATTATAAAAACATGAGAAAACATAGAAGATATTTGTATTGTTTGAAGCAATACAAAGGAGCTTTAAAGTCTATAATAAAAAGAGAAGAAGATAAAAGAAAATATTACTCCTTAATAGAGATATACGACCGTGAACAACTTCAAAAAAAAGATAAAATATTTACAATAGATTTTTACATTGAAAAGTATAAAGACAATGATTTGATTTTGAATGAGTTGAATAATATGAAACTAAATATAGATAATGATGTAGAATATTATGCTTCGTTAAACTTCTTATGTGAAAATGAAAGAAAATTATGAATATGAACTATTTCTTTGATATACCAGTATATAGATTATCGAGTGAAAAATATTATGAAGAATTAGACACTTATAAGAATAAACATTTGTATGATGGATGGAACGAAGAAGATAAAAAGCTAAAAAAACAGTTTTATGAAAAATATCCTGAACGAAAAGCAAACTTTGAAGAGCATTTTTTCAAAAAGTTTGGTGGACAATGGGAGTTTAATGAGATTATAGGATATATAAAACTATATTCAGTTGGCACTCAAATACGAGGTGAATATTTTCAAATTGATAAAAAAAGAATTATTAAAACAAGAAAAAAAGTTTTTGAATGGAAATGCGATAAATTAGTACCTGAGATTGCTTTTTATGAAGGAGATACAAATACAGTAATTTTCGATAAAATTTGTAACTACTTAGAAGATTGCAGAAAAGAATTAAAATACAGATATTTAGATTTGGATAATTTTGTAAAAATTGGTAAATACTTAGATTGGCAGGAACTATTAAATTCTTCAATATTGGAACAAAACTAAAATTAAGCAAAATACCCCACGATGAAAGGTAAAAAATGAGTACAGAAACAGAGAAAATGTATCAACAATTAGGAGAAAAGGTACTTTATAATGGTGCAGATAATTTAATTTATACAATTATGATATCTATATTTATTTTATACATATTGTCTTATATGTATAAAGAGTTGAGCTTTGAATATATGAAAAAAATAGTTGGTATTACTACGATATGTTTTACACTTTCTTACTCATATATTTTTTATATAGAAGATCATAAGACCAATATATCTAAAGAAATTAGAGAATTACAGCTTAGACAGATTGAAAGTTCCAATCAAGATTATAAAAATCAGATAGAAATATACATAAAAGATTTAAAAGAAACAACTAAAAAAATATCTAATTCTATAGTGCTAGTAACAAAAACAACTCAAGGTTTTTCATATATAGCTATAATTTTTTTAATGTTATTATTTTTCTTTGAACTTTTTTTAAAAATAAAGCCTCATATAACTCCCAATTTTTTGAAAAAAAATAAAAAAGTTGCTATTCATTGGAGAGAAAAAAGAAAGAGAAGTGTTTATTATAGGAATAAAGGGGACGAATAAAGGGGACGGGTACAATTAAATGGTTTATTTTCCAAGAAAAGAAAATAAACAATAAGTGAGAAAAATCAAACAAACACCCCGCAATGAAAGGTAAAATTGCATATTGTCATATTTTCAAACAGAATTTCCAAAATATGTTAGGATAACAAAAATCAAATAGGAAATAGTATGAATGAGCAACATATATCAAGTATGGTTATATATAGCGATGGGGAGCTAGAAGTCAATGTATCGGTGGAAAATGAAACGATTTGGGTTACCCAATCACAATTAAGTGATATTTTTGAAAAAGACCAAAGTGTTATTAGTAGAACATATCAAATAATATTTTTAAGGACAACGAAGTAGATGAAAAAAGCAATATGCAAAAAATGCATATTGCAAATTCTGATAAACCTGTAAGCTTTTATAGTTTAGATATTGTTCTGGCAGTTGGATATAGAACTAATTCATCAAAAGCAATAAAATTTAGACAATGGGCAACAAATGTTCTAAAAAATTACATCCAAAACGGTTATGTGATAAACTCAGAAAAGATCACTCATCAAAGATTTAAAGAGCTTGAAAGTGATGTATCACTTTTAAAGTCACAAGTAGTAAATATTTCAAAAGGTCTTGAAAATAATACGATACATCCAAAACACGGAATCTTTTACGATGGACAGATTTATGATGCTTATGCTTTTATAAATGATTTGCTAAAAAGTGCAAAAAATGAAGTAGTACTTATAGATAACTATATCGACGACACGATTTTTACACTCTCTAGCAAATATTCAAATTTAAAAATAAAAATATATACCCAAACCATAACCAAACAACTAAAACCTTGATTATCAAAAATATAAAGCCCAATACACCAATATTGAACTCCAAGAGTTCAAAAAAGCTCATGATAGATTTCTTATTATAGATAATACTGAAATTTATCATATCGGAGCTAGTCTCAAAGACTTAGGCAAAAAGTGGTTTGCTTTTTCTAAATTTGAGATGGATAGTTTGGAGATTTTGGAGAAGATTAAATAGTGACACAAAGAAGAAGCGGTATCGCTAAGATAAAAGTATAAAAGGTATAGTTAAATTTTTTTCATCTTTCAATTAACCAAAAATGAATTAGAAATTTTGCGGTCACAAATTGTGACCACAAAATTTACAATGACAAGAACAACACCCTATGTTTTTACAGAACATGGTATATCAATGCTTTCCTCTGTTTTAAAAAGTCAACTTGCCATTGAAGTAAATATTCAAATCATGCGAACATTTACCAAAATGAGAGAATTTGCTCTAAACTACAAAGATATAGCAAAAAGAATCCAAGAGATAGAAAAAACAATTAAGATTGACCAACAACACCAAAACTATAATAGTCATAGAATAGATGAGGCATTTGAACTCTTACATGAAATCTTACAAGACACTAAAAGACAAACAATAATCTAATAGGTTTTAGACCTAAAATACCCTACGATGAAAGATAAAATTGCAAATTATTATATTTAGTCTACTCTTTTGGTAAACCAAATTTTTGAACTGTATACTCACCCTCTTCATCAAAAAAACAATAATATAAGAAATCTTTTTTTATAGGTAATCCAGCTAAATATCGTAAAGCAATATTTGCTTGTAAAGAGGCTATATGCATCACAATTGGAGCTGCGATTCCTGCTGGTTTGTGGTCTGAGACTTTAAATACACTATTAAAAGAGGATTTATCAAAAAAACACACCTGTCCTTGAAAAGCTTCAACACTTCCATAAAGCCAAGGGATATTTTTCTCTTTTGAAAATTTATCTATTTTAGCTCTTACAGGTAAGTTATCAGTAGCATCAATAATTAAGTCATAATCTTCATTAGTGATACTAAAAGTTTCAAAGTCATAATCAAAGCTATTTACTACAACATAAGGAGATCTTTTTGTAATCAAGTTTGCTAAAACTTCACTTTTACTCTTCCCCTCATCATTTACTTTAAAAGCAATTTGACGATGAATATTATGAACACTCACTTCATCAAAATCAACTAAATCAATCTGCCCTATTCCCGAACTACCAAGTGCAATTCCTAAACTAGATCCTAATCCACCACAACCAATAATGGCTATTTTTTTATTCAGTAAACTTTTTTGAGTATCCTCTCCCCAAAGCTGTATCTGTCTGTTAAAGTATTCATTAAAGTTTTCCATATCCAACCCACTTATTTATTTTTTTATATTCTAGCAACTTTTAACTTTTTTTGACTTAATTATGATAAAATAATATTATGACAGATTTAAATATTAAAATAGAAGAACTTATAGAAAACAAAGCAGAAGATTTTCAAATAGCAAAAATAATTAAGTGTGAAATAAAAGAATATCTAAGCTCTCTTGATGATATATATGAACAATCAAGTGGAAAAGATTTTTTTGTAAAACATACAAAAATGATAGATGGATTTATAAAAGTAATATATAAATATCTTTTACGAAAACATTTTGGAATATATCTTCCTATGTCAAACCATATACCTATGAGTATAATAGCTTTAGGAAGCTTTGGACGAGAACAATTATGTGTTTACAGTGATATCGATATTATGATTTTATATAATGATATCAAAGGGTACAATATAAAACCAATTATGGAAGAGTTTATGACATTATCATGGGATAGTGGACTTAAACTTGGTAGTCGAGTACATGAGATAAGTGAGATTGAAGAGGCTGTAAAAACAGATGTTACTATTAAAACATCTATTCTGGAATCACGACTAATATATGGTTCAAAACATCTATGGTATAAGTTTCAAAGTAAATTAAATAATATTAGACATTTTGAACAAAAAGAGTTTGTATTAGAGAAACTTCAAGAGCATAAAGAGAGACTAGAAAAATATCCACTAGTGATGCAACCAAACATAAAAGATGGCTATGGAGGGATGAGAGAATCTAATATGCTGTTTTGGATGGCAAATATTACTTATGGAGTTTCGAGTACAAAAGATTTAACCGGTGTATTATTTAGTGAAGATGAATATAAAAAATATAGAATCGCTTTAGAATATATTTTTAGAACAAGAAATGCTTTACATCTTTGTGCAAAAAAGAAACTAGATACCATAACTTTTGATATTTTACCAGATATAAGTACAAAACTTGGGTTTGTAAATACTGAAAGACTTACAAAAGATAGACAATGTATGTCCAAAATCTTTGAGTCTCTACATACTATTCACCATTTTACATCAGTGATGATTAAAAAGATTGCTAGACAACATCTTTATAATAGTAACAATCTCCCAAATATTTATCAACATAGAATAAAAAAAGATAGATACTTATGTAACAATACACTTTATGCAACTTATAATACAAAAGCAAAAATACTCAATCAGTTTCTAAAAGAGCTTATCTCTTTACCAAACTATATTGAAAGATTTGATGTATCATACATACACTTTGCATCAAGAACTCTCCATCAAAATAAAACTAATATAACAACTAAAAAACTTGTCCATACCCTACTTCAAAGAGAAAATCTCTATCCAATTATTGACCTACTCTATAAAGCAGACTTATTGGTAGTTGTTATCCCTACTTTTAAAAAAATTATAAATCAACCGCAATTTGATGGTTATCATAAACATCCTGTTGATATTCATAGTATCCATACCTTATATCATATACAAAATATTAAAGACCCTTTTGTTTTAAAGATGTATGAAAAACAAAACTATACGCAAAAGTATCTTCTAAAACTAGCAGCTCTTTTTCATGATTGTGGAAAAGGGAGAGGGAAAGACCATCATATAGTGGGGCAAAATTTATTTAGAAAGTTTGCAAAATCTTTAAATATTGATGATGAGAATATCAATATCGTATCTACACTTATTCGATATCATAATATGATGACTAAAGTCGCTACAACAGAAGATATATACTCACAAAATACTATTTTAGCATTTACTGGAATTATTCAAACAAAAGAGGTATTAGAACTGTTATTTATTATGACCTATGCAGATATTAACTCTGTAGATTCTAAACTCTATAAAAGTTCTACAGCATCGCTCTTAAAAGAACTATACTTACAAACAATCCCAGCTTACGATAATAAAGAGTTACTCAAAGTAAGTAGTAGAAGAGCTGCTAAAGAAAATACAATCAAAAAAAGCAAAGTTTTTGAAGCACTTCCAAATAGTATGAAAAAGAAAGTTTTAAATATAGAATCAAACCAACTCTTCTTAAAATATAAAGCAGAAGATATTATTAAGATTGCTACAAGAGCAAAAGATATAGACAGCTTTGATTTTAAACTATTTACAAAAGAAAACTTAAAAATACGAATTACAAGGGTAGTTCCATTAAACCTTGGGTATTTACTAGGTAAACTACAATTTTTAAATATTAACTCAATGGGTATTTATAAACTGTATGATGAGAAAAAGTTTTTTGAAATAGTATTTGACGAGCACTTAGATGAAATTGATATACCTTTTATTGAAGATATTATTAAAAATTCGTTTGATATGTCAAAAACTATTCACCTAAAAAAACCAACTATAGCAAAAGATGAAATATTTATCAATTGTGATCATACGGATGAATTAGCACAGTTCACAATACACACAAAAGACCAAAAAGGTTTATTTAGTTATATAGCTCGTGCTTTTGATGAGTTAGGGATAGAGATACATAGTGCAAAGATTCAATCGAATAAGGGAAAAGTAAATGATATGTTGCTAATCTCAAAAAATGGTAATTTTTGTGATAATAAAGAGAAAATTGTAGAGATTTTAACCCAATAAAAAACTAGGAGTAGATATGGAAATACATAATTTTTTTATAACACTTTTTCTTATACTTATAGTAGCCAGATTTTTAGGAGAGTTATTTGCAAAATATGGTATTCCATCTGTTTTAGGTGAACTTTTTGCTGGTATTTTGTTGGGTGCGTCTGTATTTGACCTTATTCAACCTAATAACATTTTAAAAATATTAGCTGAAATCGGTATTATTCTCCTTTTGTTTGAGGTTGGTTTAGAAACTGATTTTAAAAGATTAAAAAATGCAGGGGTAAAATCTTTTGTAGTTGCTATTTTAGGGGTAGTTTTACCTTTTATAGCTGGACTGGGACTAGCTTATTATCTATTTGAGTTAGATTTTACGATATCACTTTTTATAGCAGGAACACTTACTGCTACTAGTATTGGTATCACATTAAGAGTTTTAAAAGATATCCAAATGGAAAATACTAATATTGCACAAATTGTTATTGGTGCTGCTGTGATTGATGATATTATTGGTATTATTTTACTTGTTTTTATTTATGATTATTCAATTTCACATGAAGCCAGTTTTGACCATACTCTCTCGGTTACTGCCATGATTGTTATATTTTTGGTTCTTGCACCTATTTTAGCAAAAGCATTATCGTTTATTATTCACAAATACCACAAAAAGCATCTAGTTCCTGGATATTTTCCCACAATTATAATATCCCTTATTTTACTTTTTTCATATCTTTCACATTTAGTTGGTGCTCCTGCAATATTAGGTTCTTTTGCAGCTGGTGTTGCACTTTCACGAAGATTTTTTCTCCCTTTTGGTGCTATGCTTGGGACAAATGAGGCTTTATTACAAGAGGTAAAAAGAGATATGACACCTATTATTCAGATGTTTACCCCTATATTTTTTGTTATGGTTGGACTTTCTGTAGATTTATCTGTTATTGATTTTACCTCTGCAACTTTTTGGATTATGAGCCTCTCTTTTATTCTTTTGGCATTTATTAGTAAATTTATAGCTGCATTTTTTATATATCAAAAATGTCTAATGAACAATGCAGTTATCGGTATGTCGATGATTCCAAGAGGTGAAGTTGGACTAATATTTGCTGAGATGGGACGGGTTAATGGTGCTTTACCAAATGATATTTATGCTATGCTTATATTTGTAATAGTTATCACAACTGTTGTTCCACCGTTTTTATTAAAAAAATACTTTAAAGGTGAATGTGTATAAATGGAAAGAAGTAGCTATATTCCAAAATTAGAAAACATCATTGAGAGAATATTTCACTCTTTAGATACTATTCATCCTACTAATATTGAAGTACAATATATTGGAGAAGAACATTTTGATACCGATGAGATAGACCAATACTGTTTTCAATTTGAAAAAATGAACTCTCAAGATTTACGATTTGAACTACTTATACCAACAAATAATCCAATACCACATAATATTGATTTAATAACTTTTGCAAATCAAGTTATATATAAATATAATATTGAAAATATAGCAAACTATATCTCTGTTTTTGATGAAAATACTACTGAACATACTTGTCACTTTGAAAAGAAACATATCTTTAGAGTAATGTGTACTTCAGATAATGATGAATCAAATACCGTGTATGTTAATATCGATCCAGAAAACTTTTTTGAATAAATTTATACCTTTTGCATCTTGCTAAAATCTATCAAATCTTCACTATAAACTATCTCATTTGGCAATAAATTCAAACACTCTTGTAATACCATCGTTGTACAATAAGCATCACTATAAGCTCTATGATGATTTTCATCTTCAATACTTAAGTGCTCTTTTAAATACTTTAAACCATATCGTTCTGTTTGTATTAATTTTTCGGAGAGGTCAATAGTGCAAAGCTTTCTATTATATAACTCCCCTAAGTCATATCGTTTCATGCTATCACTTATAAACTTATAATCAAAGGTAATTGCATGAGCTACAAAAACATCATCTTCTAAAAATATCTTAAACTCTTCAAGTACTGTCTTTATACTTGGTGCATCATGAGTCATTTCAGGAGTAATTCCCGTTAATTCTTGTACCTTTCTTGGTATTTCTCTTGTATTTACAAGAGATTCATATTTTTCTATTATCTGATTATTTTTATATTTTATAGCACCTATTTCAATTATTTGACCATTTTTTGCATTTCCTGCTGTTGTTTCTATATCAACTATACAAAATGTTTGATCTTCAATTTTAGTAGTTACAGTTTTTAAACTTACTTGTTCGTTTGAAAAACTTAAAGGTAATCCATTAAGTAATAGCAACTCTTTTTCTAAATCAACACTTTGAAATACAGTATCATTTTTTTTTAGAATACTGTTAAATTCTTCAATACTAAGAGGAGATTTTTTAAGTTTTTTTATAAGTTTAGGAAGATAATTCATTGGCTTTATTTATGAAGTTTATGATTTTTTGTTTATCTTTTTTCCCTTTAGATAATTCAACACCACTACTGACATCAACTCCATAAAAATTATAACCTTTTAATTCTTCTAAATTATCACTATTAAGTCCACCTGCAATTATAAGTTTAGAGCAATCAACTTCATCAAACCAATCTAATGCAATTCGTTTCCCCTCACCACCATAACTTTCAACAAAAGCATCTACAAGATAGTATTTATTTGGATTGAGGTTTAGGATATCTTGTTTTTCTTTGGCTCTTACAACCTCAATATATTTAGATTGAAGATGTTTAATAAATCTTTCATCAATATCAAAGTGTGCTTGAACAATATCAAGTTGTGCTTGTCTTACAATAAAATCTATTTTTGCGGGTATTTCATTGACAAAGAGTCCCACACTTTGAACAAAAGGTGGTAACTTTTTTATAATCTCTTTTGCAATTTGAGGGTCTATATATCTTGGTGATTTTTCATAAAAAACAAATCCAAGAGCATCTGCCCCAGCTTCAACTGCATTGAGTGCATCCTCTAGATTTGTAATACCACAAATTTTAATTCTCATAAAAACTCTATATTTGTAAACTTTTTATAGCGGCACTATAATCTGATGCACCATATACATAACTACCAGCAACTACAATATCAACCCCAGCATCTTTTAACTCTTGAATATTTTTGTCATTTACTCCACCATCAACTTCTATGAGACAATTTGGATTTCTTTTATTTATAAGCTCTTTTAATTTTTTAGCTTTTTCTACCACTGATGGGATAAATTTTTGTCCACCAAATCCTGGATTTACTGACATTAAAAGAACCATATCTAAATCTTCTAATAAGTACTCAATAGCCTCCGGAGGTGTATGTGGATTTAAAGTAATAGCTGGTTTTATCCCCAAACCTCTAATCTTTTGAATGAGTCTATGAGGATGCTTCTCCTCTTCGATATGAAAAGAGATATATTCTGGCTTCAATGGTGCAAATAGGTCTACAAAAAAACTATTATTTTCAACCATAAGATGAATATCAAGTGGCTTTGTTGCTACTTTTGCAACTGAACTTACAACAACTGGTCCAATTGTAAGGTTTGGTACAAAATGTCCATCCATAACGTCTACATGAACCAAGTCACAACCACCTTCACAAATAGCTATTATCTCTTCATTTAACTTTCCAAAATCTGCACTTAATATACTTGGTGCTACTAACATATATCTATCCCTTTTATACTTTTTTATATTGTTGTGATTATATCAAAATCTATCTTATTGTCTATTTTTCACCCAGTTTTCTATAAAAATAAAACACTGTTAGAAGAATAGCTGCAACAAAAATCAATCCATAAGTTTTAAACTCTTCGATATATTTATATACTAGTTCCCCTAACATATAAGCAGAAAGTCCAATAACTAAAGACCAAGCAACTGTAGCAAAAAAATTAAATATCATAAATTTTTTATAATCATATTTTGTAAGTCCCATAGCAAGTGGAATCAATGTTTTAATCCCATAGATATATTTTTGTAAAAATATAACCCAAGTACCATATTTTCTCATCAAAAGATGAGACATTGCTATCTTTCTTTTATGTTTTTCCATCATTTTTTTTGCTTGATGTTTATTTTTTCTAGCAACAGTAAATAAAAACTGGTCACCAATAAAATTTGCACTTCCAGCAACTAACATAGCAACAATAATATTCAACTCTCCACTATAAGATAAAATACCCGCAACAACAAGTGCTACAAATCCTCCACCAAAAGAGTATAAAAACAGTATAATATATCCCCAATCTCGTATAAGTTCTTCCATAATAATTCTATTTCCTAAATGTTTTGGAGGGATTTTAACCAAATAACTTTTAATTTATGATTTTAACGGTAAACTACGTTTTTATACTAGGTTAAAGATGAAATATATATGCAGTTTACTACTTATTATTGTTACCTCCTTACATGCGCAGCAAAAATCATTAAACTTTTCAAAAGAGAATCAAACATTTATAGAAAAACATTATGGGACTATAGCTATTCGTAGATTAAATATCATACAAAAAGAGATAAATCAACTAAAAGAAAATCAAAGCTATTTAACTAAATTACAAAAAATAAATATTCTCATTAATAAATTTCATTATAAAGAAGATATTTATCATTGGAAAAAAGTAGATTATTGGAGTTCATTAATAG
Source organism: Arcobacteraceae bacterium (assembly GCA_965140475.1). Taxonomy (GTDB): domain Bacteria; phylum Campylobacterota; class Campylobacteria; order Campylobacterales; family Arcobacteraceae; genus JAIOSF01. The sequence goes on along the minus strand of OZ223241.1, from coordinate 122,328 downwards.
AACTAATAGGAACAGGAATGGGGGATGGAGAAGATTTTGCAATGTCAAAGCTCTTTATACTTACTAAATTAGGATTTCAAAAAAGTCACTTTATACTCTTAAAAAATACTGATAATAACGAAATAGTATTAGGCTATCAACACAGAAAAAATCAAAAATATATTGTTCTAACACATACTAGCAGTAGATTAATGGTAGAAGATATTAACTTTAATCCAAAATATATTAAACTAAATAAATCTTCTAAATTAATCAATGATAGCTATAATAGGATGCTCGAAAACAACACTCTTAAGTAAAAATTGTTATTTAATTCTCAATTAGCTATAATCACTAAAAATATAATCGAGGAATAAAATTATGATTTTTACAAAAGAAGAATTTAAAGCAAAAGTTGAAGAGATCCAATCACAATCTTGGTATAAAAATCCTATCGGATTTGGAATTGCAAGAGTTGATAGAGGACAATTAAATAATGATAAAATATTACAAGCAACATATCCAGTAGTAAACTGGAATGAAAATTTTGGTTCAGCAGCTATATTTATGGATGCTTTTAAAACAGCAGGTATTGATATAGATACATCAAAAAGTGAAGCAGTACTAGATATTACAGATGATTTTGTTGTAAATTGTATCGAATCTTTTAGACCGTACTTACCAGAAGCTAAAGGTGAAGATCATAAAAATGTACAACTTATATCTACACTTTCTGCACTTCCAAGAGAATTAGGATTAACTCCTGAAGATTTTAAAGTAGTATTTATATTTGAAGATGCAAATCCTGCAAGTGTAGAATCAGCATACTTAAAACTATATGCTTTATCAACTGGAAAAGCAGAACTTAGAAAGATCAACCTAAATGGTGCATTTGGACTACTTCACAATGTGGCATGGTCTGATGGTAAACCTATTGAACTAGATTGGTTACGAGCAAATGAATTAACACTTAAATTAACAGGAAAATACCCTGCAATTGATATGGTTGATAAATTTCCAAGATTTTTAAGTCATATAATTCCTGCTGATAACACAAGAATCCTTGATACTTCAAAAGTAAGATTTGGTGCACAACTTGCAGCTGGAACTACTGTTATGCCAGGTGCAAGTTATATCAACTTCAATGCTGGAACACTAGGACCAGTTATGGTTGAAGGGAGAATTTCATCTTCTGCTATTGTTGGAGCTGGTTCTGATGTTGGTGGAGGAGCTTCAATTCTTGGAGTACTTTCAGGAACAGATGGAAATCCTATCTCAATTGGGGAAAATACACTTCTTGGTGCAAACTCAACTACTGGAATTCCTGTAGGTGACGGTTGTATTGTTGATGGTGGATTATCTGTATTTGCAGGGACAAAAGTAGCAATCAGTGATGATCAAATTGCGAAAATTCAAGAAGCAAATCCAAGTGCTAAGTTAACAAACCTTATGAAAGCTGCTGATTTAGCTGGATTAAATGGTCTTCACTTTAGACAAAACTCTCAAACAGGTCAATATATTGTTATGAGAAGTACAAGAGAAGTTAAACTTAATGACGAGTTACACTAAAACTCTTCTTTTATATCAACCACAAAATGGGTATTGCTATAACAGCGATACCCATTTTTTATATAATTTTATACAAATTAATCTAGCACATTATAAAAATATTCAAGGAGAACTTCTAGATATTGGAAGTGGAAGTGGAATATTAGGACTTCTTGTAGCTAGAAACTATCCTAAACTACAGTTAAATCAATGTGAAATACAAAATAGTTTTCAGTTTTTATCACAAAAAAATAGTGAGATAAATAGTATTCAAAACATCCTGTATAAAGAGAGTTTTATAGCGTGTGATTTTAATAAAGAGTTTGATTATATTGTATCAAATCCCCCATTTTATCACAGTGATGTGATAAAAAGTGAAAATGAAAATTTAAAAATTGCAAGATATTGTGATAGTTTACCCCTAGTTACTCTTCTGTCAAAAGCAACAAAACTACTCAAACCACAAGGGAAATTTTTCTTTTGTTATGATGCAAAACAATTGGATAACATTATCCTTATAGCAAAAGAAAATAAACTCAATATTGAATCAATTCAGTTTTTACATCCAAATTCAAAAAAAGAGGCAAGCTTGGTGATGATAATGGGACGAAAAAACTCAAAATCAAAACTTAAAATACTTCCTCCTCTTATTATGTTTGAAAATAATGGAGAGTTTAAATCGGAAATAAATCAAATATATCAAAACTGTAATACCCATAGTATAAAATGTGAGATATAAGCAATATTTTTGTATAATAAAATTTAAAATTAACAAAAAAGAATAGAAGTGATAGAGCATACAGAGTATCCATATAAGTTTGATGAAAATAGATGTAATAGTTGTGAAGGTAACTGTTGTATTGGTGAATCAGGTTACATATGGATTACAAAAAACGAATGTGAAAAGCTAGCAAACCATCTCAATATAACACTTGATGAACTTGGTGTAAACTATCTTTTAAAAGTTGGATATAAATACTCTATAAAAGAGAAACAACTTTCACAGAATAATTATGCTTGTATATTTTTTGATTTAGAGAAAAAACAGTGTAGTGTCTATGAAGCAAGACCTAATCAATGCAAAACTTTCCCTTTTTGGGAATATTTTAAAAGTAATATAAGTGAGGTAAAAGAAGAATGTCCAGCTATAGTAGATCGTTAATATTACTTTTTATATTACTCTTTAGTTCTGTTGGTTGTGCAAATCAAAATGAGATAACTAAAAGTAACCCAGAAGAAGACTTATATATTATGTTAGCACTTGATAGTGAAAAAAACTCAGACTATCAAAATAGTTTTAAATTTTATAAAAAACTCTATTCTCTTACCCAAAAAGAGGATTATCTTAAAAAATCAATTGAATATAGTTTTAAAAATAAACAATTTGAAGATATGAATAAATTATCAAGAATTGCATTGGAAAAGTTTCCAAAGAATAAAGAGTATTATTGGCATCAAATAGTTATCTCTCTACACTCGATAGGTAAAACTGAAGAAGCTATCACTGAAGCAAAAGAGTTACTAAAAGAGTTTCAAACTTCTCAAAGCTATGAACTTTTAGGTAATATCTATTATGTTATGAAAGATTATAAAAACTCTTTAAAATACTATGAAAGTGCCTATGCTCTCAATCAAAATCAAAAGACTCTCATTCAACTAACTAATATACTCTATAGCTATCTAAATAAAAAAGATGTAGCTTTAGCATACCTTGAAACATATTTACAAACAAAAGGGTGTAATGCTCAAGTCTGTAATAAACTTATGCTTATCTATCAAGAGCAAGGAAATATTGATGGTATGATATCTATTTTAAATAGAATGTATACAAAATACAAAGATAATCCAGAGCTTAGTAAAACAACCCTTTTTATCCAAAATCTCATCATATCACTTTTAGAAAAAAAAGATATAAAAAAAGCAATCAAATTTTTAGAAGATACAGGTATTGATCAAGCTAAACTTATAAATCTTTACTATAGAGATAGACAATTAGCAAAAGCATTAAAACTTACAAAAAAACTTTATAAAAAAACTAGAAAACCTGAACTTTTAGGCAAAATAGCAATGTATAGATTTGAACTAGCAACTGATAAAAAAAAGGTTATGCCAAATGTGATAGCAAACTTTGAATTAGCACTTAGTAGTGGAATAAATAATGCTAGCTACCAAAACTATTATGGTTATTTACTTATTGATTTTGATATTGATATAGACAAAGGACTTACATTAGTAAAAGAGGCTCTAAAAACTGCTCCAAATAATATAGCTTATCTTGACTCGTTAGCTTGGGGATATTATAAATTACAAAGATGTGAAGAGGCATATAAAGTTATGTCAAAAGTGGTAGTAGCAGCTGGGGTAAGTGATAAAGAGATAAAAAAACATTGGGAAAAAATCAAAAAATGTGTAAAGGGAAAATAAAAATATGATTTTAGATGATATCATCAAAAAAACAAAAGAAGATTTAAAAATAAGACAAGAAAAATACAGTATGGATTGGTTAGGTAGAAGCCTAGCTTACAATCCATACTCTCCAAGAGATGTAAAACCATATTTAACTGCAACTAAAGAGGAACCAATCCGAATCATTGCAGAGGTAAAGAAAGCAAGCCCTAGTAAAGGTGTTATAAGAGAAGATTTTGATCCATTAGCAATTGCACAAGAGTATAGTAAAAACGGTGCCAATGCCATATCAGTTCTTACTGAACCTCACTTTTTCCAAGGTGATTTAGAATACCTCACAGGGATAAGAAGATATGTGGATACTCCACTTTTGAGAAAAGATTTTATCGTTGATAAATATCAAATTGTTGAAGCGTTAGCATATGGTGCTGATTTTATACTTTTAATAGCAAAAGCATTAACAAAAAATGAGCTTCAAGAGCTTTATGATTATGCATTGCATCTTGGACTTGAAGTTCTTGTAGAGATACATGATAAAGAGGATTTAAAGAAGGCTATGGCGTGTGGTGCACATATCATTGGGATAAACCATAGAAACCTTGAAACATTTGAGATGGATATGAATCTTTGTCACGAACTAATACCTATGATACCAAACGGAAAAATCATAGTAGCAGAAAGTGGTGTAAGTGACCAAGCTATTATCAAAGAGTTAAGTGAAGCTGGTGCTGATGCATTTTTAATAGGTGAACACTTTATGAGACAAGATGATATTGGTGCAGAAGTAAAAAAGCTTAAAAACAGTCCAACTGACCTTTTTAAATAAGAAGTAGATGGAAGAGTTTAAAACACAAATCAAAAAGAGGTTTGCTCAAGAGTTAGATAATCTTGATTTCTCTTTAGATATTGATAGTTTAGAGATGCGATACAACACTATTGTTGAAGAGATTTTTGAAAAGATAAAAATAAAAAAAGAAAACTACTCTGTCCCTATTTCACAGACTTCTAATAACAATATTTGTAGTAGTGAATTTGATCTTTGTTCAGGAAAATCTAACGAAACACTTATCAATGATAACACTAAACCAACTAAAGAAAAAGCTCAACCAAATGAATCAAGAAGTATACCAAATAATTTTTCTTTAAATTATGAGATGAAGCAATTTGCTAAGTCAAAATTTATACAAGATGTTGAAGAAACTTTTGAGAACTTTAAACTGTACTATCAGAGTAAAGGTACTGTAAATAGTGACTGGGAAGCTGTTTGGAAGCGATGGGTACTTAACCAAAACAAATATAAGAACCATCTTATTAAAACAACCATTGATGAGAACCTAAAATTAAAAAATAATTTTTTAAAAACTGCACAAAACTATCTAGCTAAAAAAGATATGGAGATAGAATTTATAAAATTCAAAAACCATTATATCGCTAATGGAGACTTGAAAACATCATGGGAAAAAGTGTGGGAAAACTGGTGTATCAATCACAAACAATTTAAACCTCGTGAACAATCACAAAAGTCAAAAGAGAAGCAAGACTACAAGTGGGATTTTAGAAAAGCAAAAGATGTAAGTGATAGAATCAAGGATTGGCTAGAGTTTGAAAAAGGGATAAATTGGCTTGATGATTTTTACTGGAAAGGTAAAACTATCCCAGGTATTGGTTGGCAAAAAGTTATGCACCCAGATTTTAACAAAGAGGAGATACTTCTTTTTAAAATAGATAGTGTTGATGGAAATTATATGTTACAATATCAAAGTGAAGAGATAATAGATGCAGAGGTATTAGAAAATGACTAGAAAACAACAAGAGTTTTATAGAATACTTATAAACCAAATGATGGATTTCAATGAAGACTTCCACAAAGAGTTCACTATTAATAGAATAGAACAAATATCAGATGATAACCTCAAATATCTCTTAGAAGATATCAATACAGACAAAGACAATATAGTAAAGAAAAAAGGGTATATAACCTACGCTAAGTTCATTTACTATGCAGATAAGATGATAGATAAAAAAATAGAACTTACAATGAAACCACAAACTTCAAAGGTAAATGAACTCTACAATAAAAGGGAACTACTCCTTAATACTATCCAAACTCAAACAAAATCTTTACAAGAGAGAAATGAGCTTATAGAAAATCTTAAAAATAAAGTTGTAATGTTTAAAAAAGAAGACGGTAAAAATATCTTAGATGAGATTGATTACTTCATCATCGAACAATTTGGTTTCTATAACTTTTTTGATGAAAACAAAAACTATATGATAAAAGAAGAGATAGAAAGATATCTTAAATCATATATGACAAATCAGATGCTACTAAAACAAAGCGATACAAAAAAACTTATCAATAATTAAAGATATCCCTGCTATAATTCCAACTCAAAAGTGCCGCTGTGGTGGAATGGTAGACACGCTAGATTCAAAATCTGGTAAGCTATGCTTGTACCGGTTCAAGTCCGGTCAGCGGTACCACTTTTTTTTATTTATTTTTTAATAAATAATTCAATACTTTTTTTCAAATAATACTTTTATACCTACTCTCTTTGAAAAACAATATTTTGTATCTATTTTTCATATTTAATAGTATTTTATATAAAATGTATATTGAATAAATAGTTAGCTATTCCAAGGGGCAATTTTTGTATCAAGATAATTTTATAGTATTTACTGGCGGTCCAGGCTCTGGAAAGACTGCAGTTATCGATGAGCTTAAAGCACGAAATTTCTTTTGTTCTGAAGAGGTAGGGCGCAAAATAATTCAAACTCAAATAGAAGGTAAAGGTGATGCATTACCTTGGGCTAATAAAGAAGCTTTCCGTGACCTAATGCTTAAATCTGAAATAGCATCATATCAGCGGTACCAAGTCCAAAGTGAATTAGTTTTTTTTGATAGAAGTATTATCGATATTCTTGGTTATTCAAATCTTGAACAAATCAAACTATCTGATGAGTTAATTTCAGCAATATCTAATTTTAAATATCATTTGAAAGTTTTCATTTTCCCACCTTGGAAAGATATATTTACCAATGATAGTGAACGCAAACAAGATTTTACTATTGCAATAGATACTTATAAAGAAATGGTATTGGCGTATGAAAGTGCAGATTATGAGCTAATTAAGATTCCATTTGGCTCAGTAAATAAAAGGGTAGATTTTATATTAGCCAATTTAAAGTACAGCTAAAATTTTTGGTACAGTTGAGCTATTTTACTACTTCATTACCCTTACATTACTCGGTAATAACTTCAAAGCAGGCCTTTTTTTAGGTTTGTTCTCAAACCAATTTTTATAAATCTCTAAAATTTTTTCTTTAGGAATCTCTATTGGCTGGCTTTTTGTTAAAGAAAATGATTCTAAAAGCCGTCTTTTTGTTACAACATTTTTCTGGGCTGCAATAAAACTAGATTCTATATTATTTTGATTTTGAAGTATATTTTTTATAAAAGTTTCACATTTCCCAATTTTATTATAAGTTGAAGCAGAGAGATTATTTAAGTTTTTATATTCTTGCTCTAATCTTCTTAAGTAAGTGGTTCTCAATTTTGATATATCTCTTGATGTTGCCTCTTTTTTATATAACTCTTTGTAGTACAATTTTGCAAAGATATTAGCCAATAGTTCGGCTTCTTTATAGGTACTAGCTATTGCTGGGTCTTGCGATTTTGATAATATAAAAAAGTTAGCACTACAAAATCCAAAGCCATTAAGATTATCCTCATAAAACTTTGAATTTGCAAATAGAACAGAAGTAACTAAAAGATAGAGTAGCAATAGCTTTTTAAACAATTTTATTTCCAATTATTTAGTAAGTCAACAAAAACACTACAAAGTGTCTCTACCTCTTTTACAGTCGTTCTTTCATCAACTGCGTGAATTGTATCGTTTAATACTCCAAACTCAACTGTAGGTACCTTAAACTGCCCAAAAAAGCGTGCATCACTAGTTCCACCAGCAGTGCTTAACTTTGTTTCCATATTACAAACATTTTTTATACTATTTTGAATATTTTTTACAACTTGGGTATTTGCATCAGTTACAAAAGGATATGACCCTTGAGTAAGGCGTAAACTATAATCTAAGTGTTTAAAATTCTCTTCAATATAGTTTGTGATAGTCTCTTGTGTTGTTTTTGTAGAATTTCTTACATTAAACATCATATTAAGTTTATTTGGAGTTACATTTGTTACCTCCATACCACCTCTTATATCTGTGATAACAAGTTGACTTGGAGCAAAAAATTCATCTCCATTATCAAGATTATATCCTGCTATTTTTGAAAGTATTGGAGCTATTTGATGTACTGGATTGATTGTTTTTTCTGGGTATGCGGCATGTCCTTGTTTCCCTTTAAGTTCTAAATACCCATTGATACTACCTCTACGCCCTACTTTTATAGCATCTCCAAAAATCTCTTCACAAGTTGGCTCGGCAACTACTGCTGATGTTGGTAAAAAATTTATCTCTTTTAGATGTTCTAAAACTTTTACAGTACCATTTATCGCATCACCCTCTTCATCTGAAGTAAGTAATATAGATAAAGTACCGTTAAACTCTTTTATATTTTTACAAGCATAAAGAAAACTAGCAACTCCACTTTTCATATCTTGTGCACCTCGTGCTGTAATAACACCATCTACTACATCAGCTGCAAATGGCTCTACACTCCACCCTTCACCTGCAGGAACTACATCTATATGTCCTGCAAAACATAGGTGTTCATTAGTAGAAGAAAATTTTTTATAATAAAATCTATTTGTAACATCTTCTATATCTAACTTTATACAACTCCATTCATCTCCTAGATACTCATCTATAAAATCATAAATACCAGCATCATGTGGCGTTATTGATTTATACTGTAACAGTTTTTGAAATAAAGGTATAATTTCCATAGTGTTCCTATTTTATTTTTTGCTAATTTTAGCTAAACTAAACTTTTAAAATTAAAAATAAGGAAAATATATATGCATATTGACATTACACCAGAAGTGATAGTAACTCAACTAGACTTAGGTCACGGAGAGGCAACTTTAGACCAAACAAAAACAGCTATAAAGAATACAAAAGATTTTGATAAATTCTCAAAACATATTATAAGTTTAAATGATAAATTAAAACATATGCAAGGATATATTGCCCTTTCAAATAGTGCACCATACTTTAAAATAAAATGTGACAGTATAGAGAGTGATGAGATATTAAAAGAGTTTATAGATGAGCTTAACCACTGGAGTAACAAATATGATGTAAAACTAAAAAAAGTTGATAATAAAGATGTTTATTATATCTTAGGAAAAAACTAAACCTTCATATTTAAAGTTTAAGAGGAGTGGTGATATTCACTCTTAAACTTCACATACCTAGCGGCATGTTCAATCAAACTATCCACTTCATCTTGTGTTAAAGTTTTTATAACTTTTGCAGGGCTTCCCATAATCAAACTATGTGGTGGAAATACTTTATTTGATGTAACTAAAGAGTGAGCTCCGACAATACTTCCCTCTCCTATAACTGCTCCATCTAAAATAGTAGCACTCATACCAATAAGACAACCATTTTCTATTGTACAACCATGTAACATAACTTTATGCCCTATTGTTACATCATCTCCTATAATTGTAGGATGACCATCCTTCATATCCTCTTGTTTGTAATGTGTCACATGAACCATTGACAAGTCTTGAATAGAAGTTCTTTCCCCAATACGAATCTTATGAACATCACCTCTTATAACAGTTCCAAACCAAACAGAACTATGGGCACCTATTTTTACATTTCCAATAACATCTGCACTTGGTGCTACCCATGCTGATTTTTTTATTTTAGGAAACCATTTTTTAAATTTTAGTATCATTTTTTTCTACCTTATATTCAATAACAACTGGCTCACTGTAATTTGGTACATTGTCATAAGTAAATACACTATAGTACTTACCAATTTTTATATTTCCGAAATCATCATAAGTATAATTATCTGGACCAGCGTAAAGTTTATCTCCATCTAAGTGATTTTTTGGAGGATGAAATCTATTTCTTACAACATATACTCCTACAAAATCCTTATCTTTAGGGTTTTCCCAAGTAAGTTTTACTTTGTTTTTATCAATTGTATACCCTAAGTTTGTAACCTCTGAAACTGGTTCTCTTCTTCTTTGGATATATTTCACAACAAGTTTAACACTATCCTCAACATCTTTACCACACCATTCTACTATATGATTTTTTATATCCGAAGAGGTGGGTTTTATCACAAACTTTGCTTTTTCATTCTCTCTGTGTACATTTTCCAAAGCTAAACGAGAATAATAATCGAAAATAAACTTATGTGTTTTTTGTTTTTGAATATCTGCACGACTCACCTCATATCCAATAAACTCTATTCTATCTCTATTTTGTATATTATCGTAAGTGATCTCTTCCACATCAACAAATTCAACATTGTATCTAATATCTTGTGCTGTTTTTGGCGCTTTTTTATTTTTAATCTGAATATAACTATCTGTAATAACTGTTTCATTTGGGTTTGGTAATTGTTCTAAGTCAAACTCCATTACACCATATATTTTATAATTATTACTATCAAACCCACATATTAACTTTGACTCATCTATAGTATCGTGTGATACTGAAGCAACATTTGAAGACTCTATTACCACCTCTGTACTAGGGATAGTATACTTTATATCAATTCTTGGTCTATAGTGTAATCCTCCACCAAAATTTCCATACCCTAAATCAAACATCATCATTTGACTATCTCTTCCTACTGGAAGCTCTGTAGGTCCAGAAATTTTAAATAATACTTTTTTCTCTACAAGTTGATTTTGTAAAATATCTCTTTCACTACTATTAAAATTCCAGTGACTCCAAATACCTTGTGTTAATTTTTCAGATGGTATATTGTTTCCAAGTGTTTCAATTACTATTGCATTATCTATTTGATCAAAGTCACTTAATTCTGCAACGCTTTGTTTATCTACGAATGAGATAGACCACTCTCCATATTTTTCTATTTTAGCATTAACCCTATTAAGTGGATAAAGAGATATCTTAGCATCAAGAATAGTCGCATTTGTAGGGATATTATCAAGGCTAAACTGCATCACACCATAGCTTACACCTTTTGTTTCATTTACACCAATAAAAAGTGAATTGTAACCAAAATGTTTTCTATTTGTTTCAATAGTCTTTTTAGCTACATACCCTACTTCACTAGGTAATGGAAAAATTGTTTTACTAAATTCATCCGGCTCTAATAGTGTCTTAATATTAGTTCTTGGAGCAAAAGGAGATTTTACCCTTGTTAGATTATTTACTGCTCGTATGTAATAATAATATGCTGTTCCACTTTCTAATTGGATATCAGTAAAACTTGTATTAAATGTTTCACAGATTAAATTTGATTCATTACAAGCTTCTTTATCCTCTTTGTTTCTAAAAATTTGGAAATAGATATCTTTATTAACTTCGTAATCCCAACTTAGTGTAACTTCATTGTAACCATAAGACTCTATATGAAAACTCTCCACTCTTTTAGGAGCATGCTTTGAATAATTTTGTGCTTCACCTAGTGTTCTTAAAAGTGCAGGGATATTTTCATCAATACTCTCTTTCATATTTTGCATAAAGTCAGGTATATTTCTAGTACCTACTTCAACAACAGCAGCAATTATCCCTTTGCTATAATAATACTCTCGTCCACTTCCACTAATAAGTTTTGTTGGTGGCTTCCCTCTGTGAATACCATACTTTCTTCCCGTTATCTTTTGTATCTCAAAATTCATATTGGCACAAATTGTATTTAAATCAGTTCCATCAACTTCCATCTCATGATTAAACTTATGTGCTGGAAAAAAAACATTTCCTTGACTATGATAATCAAATGCAATAGTGATATTTTTATGAGTATCTACAAAATTTTTCATTGCCATTGTTTCTGGTTCACTAAATGGAGCTGGTCCACTATAAACATTAGAAGCAGTATCTTTTATTTTTTGATATCCAACACTAAAGTTTCTATTTAAATCAACCCCAAAAGTACCATCACCATTATCTCTTCTATTTTTTCTCCAAAAAGAAAAATGTGATTTACTATACTCAAAACCATCAGGATTCACACAAGGTACGATATACAGTGTATTTCTTCTGAGTGTTCTGAGTATTTTTGGATTTGTATTATAGTTTTTAAGTAGATAATCTATAAAAGAAACCGCTAGTTCATTTCCAATCCACTCCCGTGCATGGATTGTTCCTGTATAAAGCATAGCAGGTTTTAAGTCAGCATTTTCAACATTTAATGAAACTGTTGCTATTAAAATATCTCTATCTTCCCAAGTTTTACCTAAAGATTTAACAGAAACAATATCAGGGTAATTTTTTACACACTCTTGTAAAAAATCACATGTTTGAGAATAAGATTTATATTGTTGTTTCATATTTTTTATAATCCTGTAAAATGTATATTATTTTTTAAAGTATGATTGTAGCTAAATTTTATTAGATGAGACCTTAGTTTATATATTGGTTTTTTCTTAACATTGAGATTACATCCTTTGATGTTATTAATTTCATACAATCATGGTGTTTTAAAGGACAAACTCTTTTCATACAAGGACTACACTCTAACTCTTTTCGTAATAGCATCTCATGAGTATTTTGCCATTGATGTGTCTCAATATATCTTGTTGGTCCAAAAATAGCAACAGTTGGTATATCAAAAGCTGCTGCTACATGCATAGGACCAGAGTCATTTGTTATAAATAGATCAAGTTTGGAAATCTCAATAATCAACTCCTCAATAGAAGTCTTTCCTGATAAATTTTGATAGTTTGTAATATTTGCATTTTGAAGCTCTTTTTCAATATCTAAAGTTATATCAAGCTCCCCAGGACCACCAAATATTTTAATATCATACTCTTTAGACAACTCTATTGCTGTTTTTGCAAATTCTTCTGGATACCACCTTTTAGCACTTCCATAGGTTGCCCCTGGATTAATCCCTAATACTAACTTTGAACTATTTTTCTTAGAATCTGAAGATGGCTTTGTATATATTTTCAAATTCTTTGGATCCGTTGATAACTCTAAACTTCTATTTATGAAATCATTATATCTTATCACTTGATGTATATCTAACTTTTTATCTAATCTTGTATAGATAAATTTTTCTTTAGCAGTTAAAAAATAAAATAGAAATTTAGTAGTGAAGTTTTTTCGAAAACTAAATGCCAAATCTACATCAATATCTTTAGCAATTTTATATAAATTAAAATACCGAAATCCCTCTTTTCTTGTTTCATCAATAATAATTTTTTTTACATTAGGATGGTATTTAAAAAGTGATGTTGATACAAAAGAACCAAAAATTATTAGCTTTGCATTTGGATACTTTTCGATAATATTCTCAATAGCAGGTGTCGCCATAACAGCATCACCTAACCAAGTAGGTATTTCTATGAATATGTTCAACTCTTATAGACCTTTTTGACTATTACAACATTGAATTTTTTCAATTGTTTTTGTTGTACTCTTACCATCTACAAACTGTACTAGTTTTACCTCTTTAGAAATATCACTACCAACTACCTCTTTACCTTCATAATCACCACCCTTTACTAGAACATCTGGTTGTACTATTTGTATAAGGCTTAATGGTGTATCATCATCAAAAACTACCACATAATCAACACTTTCAAGTGCGGCAAGTATATATGCTCTATCATCTTGTGTATTTATAGGTCTGTTATCCCCCTTTAAAGCTTTTACACTACTATCTGAATTAAGACCTAAAATCAACACATCACCAAATGATTTTGCCTTATCTAAATACTGTACATGTCCCTTATGTAATATATCAAAACACCCATTTGTAAAGACTATTTTTTTGTTTTGTTTTTTAAGTCTTTCAACTGTATTTTCAATCTCTTTAAAAGTTTTAATATGTGACTCAATACTACTTTTATGAAGACTACTTTTATACTCTTCTATCTCCTCTAAAGTTGCTGTTGCACTTCCTATTTTTCCAACAACAACACCAGCTGCGAGATTTGCAAACTCCATCGCTTCTATTATATTATCATCTTTAGCAAGACAATACCCCAAACTCGCTAATACAGTATCTCCAGCACCTGTAACATCATATACTTCTCTAGCAACTGTTGGTTTTTTTATAACATTATTGTTTTCATCAAGTATAGCAATACCATCTTCACTTAATGTTATCATTGGTACTTGCAAACAAGCTGTATTATGAAGTTTTTTTAATGCTACTTTTAAACTTGCATCATCATTTATCTCCATTTTTGTTGCTATCTGAGCCTCTTTCTTATTCGGTGTAAGAAGATAACTTCCAATATATTTACTATAGTTATCACCTTTAGGATCAACTAAAACTTTTACATCATTACCTGAAGCACAAAAGTTTATTTTTCCCATTAACGAATCTGTAATTACCCCTTTACCATAATCAGAAACAAGTATTACTTCGAATTGGTCTATGATATTTAATAACCCTGTTGTTATAAGAGCTTCACTCTCTTGCGAAATATCTTCTTTTGACTCATGATCATATCGAACAACTTGTTGGTGCGATGCTATTATTCTACTTTTTTTAGTTGTTTTTCTATTTTCATCACAAATTAAATAGTGTCTTACATTAATCTCTTCAAGCATTTGTGTAATTTCATCACCATTTTTATCTTCACCAACTACAGACATAACCATAACATCTGCTCCAAGAGCTACAAGGTTGTTTACAACATTTCCAGCTCCTCCTAGTACTGTAGTCTCTTTTTCTACTTCTACTACTTGAACAGGGGCTTCTGGTGATATCCTATTCACATTTCCCCACAAATAGTGATCTATCATTAAATCACCTATAACTAAAATGTTTGGCTTCTTTATCTCTTCCATCATTTAACCTCTTGTTCAAACAATCTTTTTATTTCAGGTATGTATTTCTTGATACCCTCTTCCATAGAGTACTTGGGTTTATATCCTAAGTTTTCTTCTGTTGTCTCAATATTTGCTTGGGTAAAAAACTGATAAGATCCTACAAATGGATTTTGAATATACTCTTTTCCATTGTCAATACCTAACTCTTTTTGAAGAATATTCACAATATCTTCAAAACTACGAGCTTTTCCTGTTCCTACATTGTATACACCACTTTTTTTAGGACTACAGCCAAGTATATTAGCTTGTATAATATCTTCTATATAGATAAAGTCTCTTAATATTTTATCGCTCCCCTCAAATAATTTTGGTGTAAGACCTTTAAGGATTTGATGTCCAAACTGAACCACCATAGATGATGTTTTATTTTTAAAAAACTCTCTTGGTCCATATACATTAAAGTATTTAAGTCCAACTATTGATATATCTAAATCTTTTTTTAAATACTCATAAGTGATATTATCCATCATAACTTTACTAAATCCATAAGCATTATTTGGTTGTTCATAGCCAACTTCAAATCTATCACTATCTCCATATGTTGCAGCACTAGAAGCATAAATCATATTGGCACCATGATTTATAGCAATTTTTAGTAAATCTTCATAAGCATTTACATTTGTTTTCATCATTAAGTCTTGCTCTTGCACAGTAGTATCACTAATGGCTGCTTGATGAAGTATAAAATCAAATTTATAGTTGTGTTCTAACTCTTTTAAAGCTTTTTTATCAGTAATATCTCCACTTACTACAATACCTTTAAATCCAAGAAGATTTTTAAAATGTCCAAAACTTTTAAGATTTCCATTAGAAAAAGTTTCCCCACTTCTAAACATATCAAATGCAACCACCGTTGCATCTGGATAATTCTCTTGAAAATAAAAAGCTAAATTAGAGCCAATAAATCCAGCTGCTCCTGTAATTAGTATTGTTTTATTATTAAAATCACATTCATTATATTTCATTTCTATTCCACTCCATTTATATTATTTAGATATTTTACCATAAAAGGTTTTGTACTACATACTTGCATGAGCATGAAGCCTTTTATATTCTTCACACCCATCTAGTAAGCTTTTTTCATTCCCTTTACAAATTATTTGACCATCTTTAAATACTACTATTTTATCTGCATTTTTAATAGTACTTAATCTATGGGCTATTACAAATGTAATTTTATCAGCACTTACTTCATCTAAAACTTTTGTAATAATTGATTCGGATTCATTATCTAAAGCACTTGTTGCTTCATCAAAGATTAATATTTGTGGTTTTTTATATAGTGCTCTAGCTATTGCTATTCTTTGTCTTTGTCCACCACTTAAATTAGAACCAAATTCATCTAGATTTGTATGAATACCATTTTCTAATTTTTCTACAAAATCTAATGCATGAGCTTGCTTTAGTGCATCTTTTACTTTTTGTTCATCCAAAGTAGCTCCAAATGCAATATTATTTGCAATGGTGTCATTAAAGATATAAACCCTTTGTGTTACAATAGATATATTATCTCTTAAACTTTTAAAAGTAAAATCTTTAATATTTTTATTATTAAAATTCAAAACTCCTGTATACGGGTCATAAAATCTTAATATTAAGTTTACAAGTGAGCTTTTACCACCACCACTATCTCCAACAAGAGCAATTTTTTCACCTTTTTTTGCAATTATATTAATATCTTTTAGGGCAATCTTGTCACCATATTTTAAACCAATATTTTCAAATGATATATTTTTAATATCTTCTTGTAAATTATCTTTACCCTCAATAATATCATTATTTTGAGAAAAAATATCATTAATCCTTTCATTTGCAGCTATTGCACCTTGAAATTTATTATACACTGTTGATAATCTTTTTATTGGTGTATATAACATAAATAAAGCTGTCATAAAAGAGAAAAATGATCCAACTGTCATATTCCCTTTTATTACTTCCATACCACCTATTGCTATAACAGTTGCAGCTGCCATTGCCCCAACTATCTCCATAAGTGGTGATACTAAAGCATTAGTTTTAACACCTTTTATTCCTATTTGAAAATACTCTTTATTGATTTTCTGAAAATCTTCTGATTGTTTTTTTTGTGAATTATTTGCAATAATTATCTCTACATTATTAAATATTTCACTTAAAATTGAAGTTAATGATGAAACTTTTTCTTGTGTTTCATGTGAAAGTTTTTTCATTTTCTTTGCTAATAAAGACAGTGGATAAACAATTACTGGTAAAACAACAAGTCCATAAAATGCTAACATAGGACTTTGATAAATTACAACAAAAATTAAAGCAATAATGGTAAAAGTCTCCATAATTATCACTGCAATATGGCTCGATACTGCAGCTTGAATAGCACTTATATCATTTGTAACTCTACTTAAAAGTTCTCCCCCATGCTTTTCATGGAAAAACTTAATATCTTGTACTAAAATATGTGAAAGAAATTTATCCCTCACAACTCTTATAATATCAGAACCTATAAAAGATATATAATAAGTTTGAATATATCCCCCAAAACCTTTTAAAGCATACAAAAAAACAACAACAAATGGTAAAACTTGAAGCATAGTTTCATCTTTGTTAATAAATATCTCATCAAGGACTGGTTTAATTACATATGCTGTTCCACTAGTTCCTAGGGCAACCATAATCATACCAATCAATGCAAAGAAAAATTGTCTTTTATAGTTTTTATAATATGGTATATACTGTTTAAAAAATTGTTTCAATTAAATTCCCTTTACTTGTTCAATCACGGCAAGTGTTTTTTCTACATTTTTTTCAATAGTAAAATTTTTTACAATTTGTAAGTTAGATAGCTTTATTTTATCTATTTTTTCTTGACTTTCTAGTAAATCATCTATTTTTCCCACTATAGTATAATCATCTGAACTTTTCATTGTGTATGTATCATCCAAAATTTCGCTTGCACCATTTTGTTTTGTTGTTATAACTACATTTGAATAATTCATCGCTTCTAGTACCACATTTGAAAAAGGTTCATAACGAGTAGGAAATAAAAAGATATCAGAAACTGTATAAAAATCTTTTACATCATTTCTAGGTCCAGTAAAAATTACTTTAGTTTCTAAATTTAGTTCTTTTGCCAAATTTTTATAATATTCAATCTTTTTCTCTTTCCCTATAATAAAAGCTTTAAAATTTTGAAATTTTAGTTTTGAGAGTATAATTAAAAACTCCTCTACCCCTTTTCTTTTAAAACCACTTCCTACATATAAAAATATTTTCTGTCCAGTACTTTTATCAATAGAAAATTCTTTTACAATATGTGCATAAGATTCTTTAAAATTTTGTTTTTCTAATACTATTCCATTATAGATAACTTCTATCTTCTTTTCATCAATTCCATAAGTATCTATGATTTGTTGTTTAATCATATTTGAATTTGCTACAATTTTTTTTGCATGATTAAAACATCTCTCTTCTAAATATATATATACTTTATGCAGTGGATTTATCTTTGACTTATTCTCAACTTCAACAAATACTTTATGAACACCATCCCCTGCCCTATAAATATCCGGACAACTTATTCTTTCTAAGGAAAAATAGATATCATCTTTTTTATTAACACATACTTGCATATTAAATAAAAGAACCCTCAACCAAGATGGCAAAATTTTTGGGATATTAGAATATATAACTTCGTGAGAAATATCAAGTCTGTCTAATTGTTTTAATAATCTTGATAGATAAACTTCAGCACCACCAAATTTTGTTTGATTTGCTCTTATGAATTTAATTTGTTTCAAGGTGCTGTTCTTTTGTTTTTAAATAAAGAGCTAAAGTAATACCATAAAGTATATAAAAATATATTTTCTCACTATCTCCAAAAAAACTACCAAACATCATAGAAGACATATACCCAATCGTACCCAAAAAGACAAATACTGAAAATGCTTTATAGTCAGAACTATGTATAAAGATATAATATAATATTTTTAATAGATAACCAAAAAGTGCTAAAAAAAACAATAACCCAATCAAGCCTAAACTAAAAAATATTGTCATATAATCATTATGTGCCTGAGCAAAAAGCATATATGGTATATTTTCTTTTTCATTCTCATATATTTTCGAGATACTCTTTCCATACAAAAACCTACCATACCCTTGGGGTGTAAATAAATCTTCCCCTCTATACAATAAGACAGATTTCCACATTGCTAGTCTCGCTGTAGTAGAGTGTTCCAAGCTATGTTCTGTAACTAACTTATCATATTTACTTGGGCTATAACTGCCCATGTGTTTTATTGCAGACAATACATTAAAAGCATTATATCGTGTTTCAAAATTTTTTGAGTATATTATAAAAGAGATAATTGATATAGTTATAATTGTAATAATACTATATTTAAATATTTTATTTTTATAAAAAATAAAAAAATAAAAAAATAAGATTATTATCATTCCTATAAATGTTGCCCTTGTATTGTTTCCAATAATTGAAACTAAAGATAGTAAAAAAAATAAAATTGCTATTTTTTTATATTTTGTAAAAAATAATGCAATAGCCATAGCTAAAGAATATGTAGTCCAAATACCAAAGCGTTCCCCTCCACCATTATCTAAAAGCCCTCCAGCTCTAAAAGGCCATAGCCCATTGTCAATCCAAATATAAATATTTAATATTGTATGAAAAAATAATGCTACAAATAAAATGAAAAATATTTTTTTGATTTTACTATCGTCAAATATATAAATAAATAAAAAAACAATGAGTGACAATATAAAAGGTTTAACTAATTCGCCTCGAATTTCACTTATAGTTTCTTTAGGTTCAATGGAAAAGTAAATTGAGATAAGTGAAGTTATAAATAGACCTAAAATAATAATCAAATATATTCGCAATGTTAAAATTTTTTTATATTGAATATCTTTTGAAACTACAAAACATAGGATAATAAATAATACAAATGATATGTTTTGTACAGCCGTAACACCTGCAATTGGTAGTGAAAATAAAAGTATACTTAAAAAAAACAAATCCAAAAAATATCTGTTAGTTATATCCTCAATCTTAGACAACTATTAAAACCCCATTCTTAAGTAACATTGTAATAAAATACAAATTATGATTTATTATATTATATTTTTACTTTTATATCCATTACTTTTTACCCTGTCATTTTTTAGAAAAAAATCTACAAAGAATCTCGTAATTCAAACTGCAAAAATAGGAGATTATGTTAATAGTTCTGTGATTTTTGATCCTTTAATAAAACTAGATATAGTTCTTGATAAAATAAACACTTCTTTTTCTCAACATGATTCTAGAATTGTTAAGACTTTTATTATTAATGATTATAAGTTTAATTTACTTAAAAAATTACAACTTGCATTCATGATATTTACTAATAATTATAAAAATGTATATATCATGATGCCTAATAGTTATAATTTATTTTTAGGACAAATGAGTTTTTCTCACAATAAAGTTAGTCTATCTACATACTCAGATAAATGGTATAATAAGCTTTTTTCTTTTGGAATAAAAAAAATAAAACATACAAAAGAAGATTTAACAATCAAAAGTTATCTTGCAATGATTTCCAACGACCTAGAAGTAGATAGATGTTGGAAAAAAATACAAGAACCATTGTTCATACCAAAACAACCTCTTATCAATCAAAATTCTCATTTTAAAATTGGCATTAGTTTAACGGCCGGAAATAAATTAAAAACTATTGACTTAGACACTTGGCTTAAAATATTTAAATTACTTGATAATTTTGATTGTGAAGTGTATATATTTGGTCTAAATGATGAAATAGAGATTTTGAAAAATTTGCAATTTCATTTAAATCTATATAAAATTCAAATCATTTCATTGCTTGGAAAAATTAATCTTGATGAATTACCATATTATACTTCAAAAATGAATTTATACATATCTTCAGATACTGGAAATAGTTATATAGCTGATAGTTTTAACATACCTTTAATTAACTTCGCTGGACCATGCTACATGAAAGAACAAAGACCAATTGGGAATGATGTTTTGATTATTGATTCAAATGCTACTTGCGTTCCTTTTTCTTTTATATTTGATGCACCTTATAAAACAGAATGTGGTAACTTGTATCGTATTACTAAGCAACAAGAAGAAAGCATTCAAGGTTTTATTTTAAAAGTTTTTGATAAATTTGTTCAATCCCACTAATATAATTATCTAAACTAAAAGTCTTTAATATATTTAGACAAGTATTCCTTTCGTCTATATGCTCTAAGATTAACAATAGTTTTACTAATTCATCTACTTTTCTCTCAATTATGAAATAATGTTCTTTATAATCTATTAAGTTATATATTTCTTCTGCAACCTCATAATTTGATGATATTACTCCACAGCCATAACAAAGGCCTTCTATTATAACTCTTGGTAGTCCCTCATTTTGGGAAAATGATATAATATACTCTACATTATTATATAACTCTTCCATATTTGATACGAAACCAAGTTCCTTTACTTTACCGTCTTGTTTTAATTTTTCTTTTAAGTATTCAGTATCTTTATTAAAAGTACCACTACCAGCTAAATAAAGTTTAATATCATCTCTATTAGCTTTTAATAAAGCTTCAAAAACAATTTTATGCCCTTTGTTCTCTAAATAATTTGCAGGCATTGCTATTTTTATATTCGTTATATCCTCTTTTTTTTTCTTACTGTATTGTTTTTCTATAGGAAAAGGATTATATACTACAAAATCACTTACCTTTAGTTGTTTAGCATAGAAATTTTTCGTTGCATTAGAAACTGAAATGGTTTCATATTTTAAATTATATAGTAAACTTTTCTGGAAAGAACTCAATAGAGAATTTTTTCGAAGATGTTGAATTACGGGTATTTGTAATTTATTTGCAGCAATAATATATTCTAGGTTAGTACCAAAATGGTTATTTAAATGAATTACATCTATTTTAAAGCTTTTTTGAAACTCATATAAAACTTCTTGCGCATATTGCACCTTATTTTTTATTTCTTCTTCAATAAGTTTGTCTTTAGATATTATTCTCAATAGTTCTTTTTTTAGCTTAGTCAATTCTTTTTTTAAAAGTGTTGTCGTTAAAAAAACTCCATTATACTTTTCTACTATTTTAGATATTTTTTGTCCTGAACAATAATAGTCTTTTTCAAAAAAAACATAAGGTGTATATTTTGACTTATCTAAAAACTCAAGTAAGTATAGAAAACTTTTTGTTCCTCCTCCATATTCATTACCTGTATCAATATATAAAATATTTTTCACACTTATAATCTTCTACCTACTTTCTTAAATTATCTCTTTATATTTCTGCTCAAGTGTTTTAGCTATATTTTTTGCTGAAAAAAAAGATAAACGTTCTTGATAAAAACTATATAGTTTTTCTTCGTCATCCTTGTTCAATTTACTAAGTTTTAAAATATTTGTTACAATTGAATCACTATCTTTTACATTACAATAATAGGGATAACTTTCTCCCAAAATTTCTACGACACCTCCACAACAAGAAGGTAATACTTTTATTTTATTATACATCCCCTCTAAAACTGTTAATCCAAATGGTTCAAAATGTGATGGGAAAAGTAATATATCACACTCTTTCATCAATTTATAAAAGTCTTTAGAAGATAAAAAGCCTTGTATTTCTATATTCAAATTATTATCAACATTAATATCCTCTGTATTTCCACATATATACAAAATATACTCTATATTTTTCTTTTCTAAACTATATAAAGCTTGGATTATTTCATTATACCCCTTATTAGTATTATTAGCACCTCCAAAAAGTAACTTAATTTTTTTACTTTCTTGTTTTAAATAATTACCACACTTTTCTAAATCAAAAGAAATAGGATTTAAAACGTAAGAACTTCTTTTCTTAGTATTTGAAACATTTACAATATGATCCTGTGTTGCTTTACTAACACCAAGAATCAAATCACAACATTCTGGAATATAAGGTTTCTTAAAATTAAGATGATAATGACATACTACTTTCGGTTTATACACAAGGTAAGAATATATTTTATCTGCTAAATTATGTCTATTATGAAAATGTAATACCTCTGGTTTATCATGATTGATTATTTCAATCATTTTATTATATGTAAATACATCTAAACCAAGAATTTTATTAAAAATCCTATTCTTAAGATGATTTTCTGCCACAACATAGTATTTAACATTCTTTTTTTCAACTTTCATATTCTTATTTTTAGATACAGATATTGAGATGGCTGCAAACTCTTCAAGATTATCTAAAAAACTTTGTATTACCTTTTGAGCACTTCCATGTTCGTGATTTAACATATCATAATGAAAATCAATATGTGCAACTTTTTTTTTCATTTTACTTTTCCTAATTCCTCTATTTTTTCTATCACATCATTAACTGTAATTTGATACATACATTCTTGATACTTACACCTTTTACCTATACAAGGTGAACAAGTAATATCCTTTTGTATATATAAATGTATATCTGTATCATGGCATGGATTTGAACCATACCATTTTGCTGCAATAAAAAAACCTATCGTGGGTACTTTTAATGCAGCAGCAATATGCATTGGTCCAGTATCTGGAGTAATAAGTAAATCTAACTTACCAATCAAACAAGCTGCTTCCTCTAAACAAAATTTACCTGCATAATCAAAAACTCTATCACTATTTACTTTATTTGCTATTTGTGATGTAAGTTTTTTTTCATTAGGAGCTCCTGTCAAAATAATTTTTATTTTATCATTTTTATTTAAGAGTACATTAGCTAATTCTATCCATCTTTCTTCAAACCACATTCTACTTACAGTTGAAGCTCCAATTTGAAATCCAATAAGAATATCATTCCCTTTAACGATATTATTTTTATTAAAGTCAATGTCTACTTTATCATACCATTCTGATTTTAAATAAAGCTCTGTTGTTGGATTTATGTCATTTATATTAATATATTCTAGTTGTTTAAGTCGATCAAAAATACCATGTTTATTATCTAGGGATTTAGTAGGTACATTGGTATGAAATCTATTGTATTCATTTTTATCATTTGGTATTTTAATAATATATTTTGAATTAGATAGTAGTGCTAATGGTGTTGCTTGTGGTTCATTAGAGTGCAAAATAAATGTAGCATCAATCTTTTTAGTTTTTAGCACTTTCAGGACTTGAAAAAACTTTTTCCATTTTCCATCATATAAAATAATTTCATCAATATATTTATTTGTTTCAAATAATTTATAATTTGCTGGATTTAATAATACAATAAGTTTTTTATTTGGATAGTGTAATTTTAAACTTCTAAATACTGGTGTATTAAAAAGAGTATCACCTATGGCAGTATTTGACATTAATAAAATATTATGAACATTATCCATAGGTATATGTTCTAACTTATCAATTTTTTTATTTTTTATTAAAAAATTAACTAAAAAACCAAATAAATCTAATTTCATACTTTTTTAATACCATCTACAATAAATTCTGGTTTAATATTATTTGCTAATTTAGTGTTATCTTGAATAACAGAATCTTTAAATCCCCAAGGAGCCCATTTAGTCATATCTGTTTTACCACCAATTGATATTGTCTTTGTACCAACAGCAGGTGCTAAATGCATTGCGCCACCATCAAGGGTAATAAATAATTTTACATTTTTAATTAAACCACCCAAATCTTGCAAGGAAGATGTTTGAATAAATGTTGCTTTTGTATTATTTTCTAACCAAATTGCTGATTCAAAATCATCTGGTTCCGCACTTATTAAAATTTTATAATCATTTAATTGTTCAAAAACTTGTTTGAATTTTTCTTTATCATATGTATTTTCTTTTATTCTTGAAGATATATGAAAAAGTATATGTTCATTGTATTGTGTATATTTATCACTTAATTCTTGATCAATATGATATAAAGTATTTTCATTATCATATTCAACACCAAATTCTTTTAAACAATCAAAACAAAATAAAACTTCATGTTGATTATAATTTAATTTAACATGATTTGTAAAATTATCTTTTCCTTTTTGATTTTGAACTCCTACTTTATATCGAGCATTTGTAATATTTGCAAAAAGTTCAGCAGACTTGGAATATCCACTCCTAAATATAACAACTACATCATAATTTTGTTTTCTTATATCTATTAAAATTTTTAATTTACCTAAACCAGCTTTTATTTTGTCTAATAAACTCTTTTTATGTTTTGGTTTTGTATAACAATATATTTTATCAACAAAAGGATTTTTATAGATAGCATCATAGTTATAAGAGTTTACAACTATATCTATTTGATTATTTGGATATTTTTTTCTTAAAGCTTCAATAGCCGGTGTAGTACATATAAGATCACCTACATTATCATTTCGAACAAGAAGTATTTTTTTGTTTTCAATATCTATCACTGAGCTTTAACCTTTGCATATATATACCCTAAAAAACTATTTGAAAAAATTGATAAATTCTTTTTCAACCATTTAGCATCTTTTTTTACTGCTATTCTTTTTATCTCTGTCATCTTATTATCAGGAAGATTAATCCCTCTTTTAGTAGTAAAGAGTATATCAAAATTTTCATTAGTAACCTCTTTTATAAGTTCAGTGTCATATATCCCTCTTGGCCAACAAAGAAAATTATCTTCAAACCCTAGATTCTCTTTAATAAGTTGCTTAGACTTTTGAAACTCATCTTTCCAACCTATATCTGAAAAGTATTTATCTCTATGAGTATGAGTGTGGGAATGTATGTCAAAAACATCATCCATCTGTTTTAATTCATCCCAGCTACAAACTACACTTCTTGGATTTGTTGATACTAGTTTTTTACATTCACTATGTTTTTTTTCTATATAATCACAATCAGTTACGTTAGAAGCTTCATCTATCCACTCAGTTACAATAAAAAGTGTTGCTTTTAAACTATATTTTTTTAAAATAGGATAAGCATAAACAAAATTATCTCTCCAACCATCATCAAAAGTTATAAATACAGATTTTTTTGGAACTTTTAATTTCCCTTGCTTAAATTGATAAAACTCATCGCTTGTAAGTGTTTTCCAACTATCATCAGATAAAAATTTCATTTGATCTTCAAAATTTTTTACACTACTAGCTATAAAACTATCGGTTGAGAGTATATGATGATACATAAGCACTGGTACACTCATATCTTATCCTACTAGTTCTTTATAAAGTTTTTGCGTATCTTCCATCATTATTTCTACAGAAAAAGTTTTTAATATAAATGCTCTTGCATTTGATTTCAACCTTTGAAGATTCTGTGTCATCTCCTAAAATATTATTTAATTGTTTTTCTAACATATCAAAATCATCAAACAAATAACCAGTTTTTCCCTCTTCTAAAGCTTCAGGGATTCCACCTACATTTGCAGCTAGGACAGGAACTCCACAACTTTGAGCTTCAAGTAAACTAGTTCCTAATGCTTCATGTTCAGATGCTAACAAAATATATCAAAATTTGGTAATAGTTTATCAACATCATCTCTATGTCCTAACATTATCACTTTATCTTGAAGATTCATATTTTTAATTAATTTGAGTAGATTTTCTTTTTGAGGTCCATCTCCAACAATCACCAGTTTCACATCAGAATTTAATTTTGCAAATACTTCTATTAACTCTTGATGCCGTTTTGCTCTTCTTAAAACTGCAACTACACCTACAAGTTTTGTCTCTTTTGGTATATCAAGTTCAGTTCTTAAATCATATTGTAAATTATCATTGAATTTTTTTTGTATCAACTCCTGTATAGATATTCACAAGTTTTTCTTTCTTTACACCAGCACTTAAAAGATATTCTTTCACCTGATTACTAACAGTAAACAACCTTGGTTGCTAAATTATAACTCATTGGCTTTACTGGAACTATCAAATGTCTTACTCTTACAACTTTTGTATTTGTAATAAGTCCAACAATATTTCCTATCCAAGCATCTTTTCCTGAATGTGTCGAGATAATATCTATCTTATTTTCATTTACAAATTTACATAACCTATAGATTGTTTTTAAATTATATATTTTATTAAGTTTTATAGTAAAAAATTCAGCGTTAATTTCATCTTTTTTTCTTATAAAGGGTACTATCCTCTTCAACTGCCCAAAATACTTTATACTGTTCATTTGATAAATGGTTTACTAACCGTACAGTTCGTTTCTCTTGTCCACCCCATCCTTTTGAGCTTTCCATCTCTAATATATTAATCATTATTCATCTGCTTTATATTTTCTTTTATAAGTTCCATATCTAAATTCATCAAACAATCACTTATTTTTGTACCATCACACCCATCTTGTCCGCAAGGTACACACTCTCTATTTTCTTGGATAACTCTATGTTTTCCCATAGTTCTATATCCTCGTCTTGTAGTATATCCAGACTCCATCAAATCATTATCCCAAGGGCCCCAATGATCTGCACCACTTGGTCCAAAGAAAGCTAATACTGGAACATTATTTGCAGCACTAATATGCATAATTGCAGTATCAACACCTATAAAGAATTTCGCTAGACTATTAAGATATGCTGTTTGTTTTAAAGTCAGTTTTCCAGCAAAATTGAAAGGTTCACTTTTAGATAATGATAAAATACTCTCTAGTCTTTCTAACTCTTGTTTAACTGGTGCAGCTGTAAGAACAACTTTTACACCTAGTTGTTCTTGACAATAGTCTATAATTGCAGCCATAGTTTGATCATTGATACATTTAAACATCCATCTTGAAACAGCATGAATATGTATAAAACTTGATCTATTTAAATTTTCTTGGTTTAAAAGTGTATCTACTTTTTGTTTATCTTCATCACTCCAAAATATTTCAGCTTTTTTTTCTTTAATTGGTAAATCTAAAATGCGTAAAGCATCTAAATCCATCTCTAAAGTATGTCGTAACCCCTGATTTGGTAAAAGATAATCAAATACATTTTGTGTTAAAAAATTTTTACCACTTTTATATCCTATTTTTACATCTGCACCACTTAAAAGTGCAATTTGAGCACCCCTATCACCTTTTGTAGTATTTATAACTATATCATACTTATTTTTTCTTATTTGTAATGCAAATTTTATCTCTGCAATAATGCGTTGAAAGGAAGATAGGCTTTTGACATAATCCCTATCATAAATTAAAACTTCATTGATATTTGGGTTTAAAGTTACCATCTCTTGAGTTCCTTTATTTACAACAATATCTATTAAAGCATTAGGATAATTTAGTTTCAAGTTTTTAATCAATGGTGTTGTAAGTAGTACATCACCAATATTTCGAAACTTCATAATAAGTATTTTTTTAGGTTCTTTTATTGTGTTCATTTAATATATTTCCAAAATGTATATTGTGCATAAAGTTTTGAGATAACAAAACCATGCCATCCGTCAAGAAATCCTCTTTTTAGTATAAATAATTTAAAAAATGTCCAATATGGATTGATAATAGCTTTTATCATATTTCTTTTTTTATGATTTAAAGTTGAGTATCTATTTTGTTTTGTTATAAACTCTTCAATTGAATCATAAGCTAAATGGATTATATCATTTTGTAGATGTGAAGTATTTATTATTTGCACACTTTCATGCACTTCTGCTTCACTAAACTTCCCTTTATTTCTATTAAAAAGCCTAATAGTATAATCTGGATATAAACCACAAGTTTTGATATCTTTTCCAAAAAAGTTATTTACTCTTGGGATAAAGTATCCATCAAACTTTGGATTTTGTAACTCTTGAAGAATTTCCTCTTGTAATTTATGAGAAATTCTTTCATCACTATCAAGGACAAATACCCAATCATTGGCAGCTAACTCTACAGCTTTTTGTTTTTGCTTCCCAAAACCTAACCACTCATGTTGAAAGACTTTTGCCCCAAGTTCTGTTGCAATACTTACAGTATCATCAGTTGAGCCACTATCAAGTATCAAAACTTCATCTGCAAATAAACTTGATTTAATAGCATCAGCTATAAATTTTTGTTCATTTTTTGTAATGATTACAATTGAAAGTTTATTTGTAAAGGTGTTCATATTGATTCTTCCATCTTTGATGAAGCCAAAACCACTCTTCTGGTTTCTTCTCAATCACCCGTTGTGTAATATTTGCTTGTTGCTGTACACAATTAAAAATATCTTTCTCTTTATCTCCAGTATCTATAAATTTAAACGATTCATAAAACTCTATTGTATATTTTTCATAATCATCTGTAGTGATGTAAGCTGGGATAATTACTGCATCAAATCTTTTTGCTATAAGAGCTACACTTGGAGTATGACGAGCTTTCTTACCAAAAAAATCTATAAGTATCCCCTCTTCATTTTTTGTATTTTGATCTACTAAAATTCCAACAGCTTCATCTTTTTTTAATGCTTGAATCATCCCTTTCATAGCACCATGTTTACTTATTACATTCATATTGTGTTGTTTTCTATTTGCTTCTAGTATCTCATTCATCACTTCACTATCAAGTTCTCTCCCAACTGTAGTCATAGGTATAAACTTTGCTGATATCCCTAAACCCAAAAGTTCCCAATTTCCATAATGTGCTGCTAAGATAATAATTTTTTGTTTGTTTTTAATAGCTTGTGTAAGATACTCTTCATGTTTAAAATCAACTTTTGCAAGAAGTTCTTCTCTTGAGATTCCTTGATTTTTTACAAAATCTGCAAGTGTATAAGTAAGGTTCTTATAACATTTTTTGATGATGTTTTCTTTTTCTGATTCTTCCAGTTTATTTCCAAATGCTAACTCTAAATTTACATTAGCTATTCTTTTATGTTTTTCATCCAGCTTATAAATTATCCAAGATAAACTATCTAATAAAAAATTTAAAATTACTTTTGGAGTATATTTAATAAAAAACTTAAAAATATAAAATGTATATAAATAAACTTTATCCAACTAATAATTCCTTTGCTATTTTGTATATGTCTTTTGCTTTTATCTCTTTGATACTAAAATCATTTTTATCTAACTTTAGAGGGTTTACATAACTATCTGACTTAATCACTTTATTAATATCTGTTATGTAAGTATTTCTATATTCTGGAGTATTTCCAAAAATTGTAATTGATGGTATATTTACTGCCCAAGCTATATGTGTAGGACCTGTATCTGCTCCTATTACTAACTTAGCATTAGATATTATACCTATTAAGTCATTTAGACTCCCTTTAGGGGCTATTTGTATCTGTTTATTTTGCTCATTTAACCAATTAACAGTAGCAAGTTCTTCATCATTTCCCCACACAGCTAAAATCTTTTTATCTAATCTTTGTGATAGTTCTAAAAATTTTTCTTTAGGATATATTTTGTTTTCTTTTGAAGCCCCTACTACAAAGACTATATCGTATTTAAGTTCAACTGCAGATGTGGAAAACAAAAAAGCTTTTTTTTCTAAAATATCTTTTTTTGTAATAGTTATATCAAGAGCTTTTGAGATAAGTTTACAATTTCTATCGATTACATTTTTTTCATAACCTATATTTACTTTTTTATCGTAAAACCAACTAGCAACACTCTCACGAATAGAATCTTTATCAAATCCTATTACCTTGCTTCCTACAATTCTTCTGCCAATAATTGCAGATACAATTGCAGATTTGAGAAGTCCTTGTGCATCAATTACAATATCATAATTGTTTTTTGCATAGATATTTAGTAATTTTATTTGCTCAAATATTGCTAGTTTATTTTTTTTAAGAGATTTAAGATTTATAGGTAAAATATTGTCAATATCTGGATGTTTTTCTAAAATACCTTTAAATGATTCTTCTACTACCCAATCAATTTTCACTTGAGGTAACTGTTGTTTTATAAATTGTAAAACAACTTGTGAGTGAATAATGTCACCCATTGCAGATAACTTTACAATACAAATTTTCATTTTAATCTAGTTCTACAACTATATCTTGTGGTACTTCTATCTTAAAAAGATCACTTTTTACTAAATGATTTTCATCTTCTGAGCTTACTTTTAAAAGATTATCTTCGAGTACAAAATCATATTTTATTTTTCCGTATTCTGTATTTAAAGTTAAATTTAAAGTCATCATAAAATTTAACCAATGTATTGTTTCAATAGATGGTAATAAGTTACCAAATTGATTTATGTCATCTACTTTAGGCAACGCTTTTCCACTATATTTTGCAACTATTGAGATTAAAACTTTCTCTTCATGAGAAAATCCATAGTTTAAGCCATTTAAGATAAACCAAAAAGAGTTCTCTTGTGTTTTATAAAAGTTCAATGATTGACCTATTAATTGTAACTTTGAAGCTATCACAAGAATTGAGCTATATTTTGATTCAAGATTATGTAATGGTTGTAAAATATCAAATATTTTTTTTGCATTATTACCTAAATAAGCACTTTGTGATTGATCATCTACAAATCTATCTAACAAACTTCTTACACTTGGATTAAAATTAGCTGGAAACTTATGATTTGAAGTTCTAAGTATATCAGATAAATAAACACCCTCTCTAACTCCCACACCACTTGTAATAACATTTTGAACTTGAAAATACTCTAAAATTGTCTTAAAGATAAATGTACCTGTAGCAATAGTATCAAACCTATCTTTTCTTACTCCTGCTTGTTTTAACTCTTTTTTACTTTGTGCATTTACAATAGTTTCAAATAAGTTCATATTTTCTTTTACTACATAAGTAAACCCATGCAAAGTATCTATAGGATGTTTTATATTTTGTATCACACAACGACTTAAAGCTCTTGCTGTTCCACCAAGCCCCACTATATATTTAAAAAGTTCATAGTAGTTTGTAAAAATCTCTTTGTTATTCTCAATTTGTGCAATGATAAAATTTTTTGCACCTTCAAAATCATTTTTATTAAAAAACAATTCTTGAATTCTTACTGTTCCAATATTTAAAGAGATTGTTTCAATCATATTTTGCTCTTTGACAAATGCAAACTCTGTACTACCACCACCTATATCCATAGTTACAAAATCATTACACTTTAAAAGATTAAGAGCAGCAACACCACCATAATAAGCCTCTTTTTGCCCATTAATTACTTTTATATTGAGTTTTAATTCTTTGGAAACTCGATTTAAAAATAATTTTGCATTTGGGGCATCTCTTAGGGCTGAAGTTGCTACACAAAGTATTTTTCTTGATTTTAAATTTTTTGCAATATTAAGAAATGATTTGAGAGCATCGTAAGCTCTTTGCATTGGAAGTTCTTGAAGGTTACCACTATTTTCATAACAACCTTCACTGATTTTTACTTTTGATTTTGATTCATTGATTAAATGAAATGCATATCGACTCGTCTTTTTAAAAACAACCATCCGCATTGAATTAGAACCAATATCGATGACGGTTGTTATTTTTGCCATTTAGTCTTCTTTTTCTAGTTGATCAAATTTAAACTGTAGTTCTTCCATAGTTTCTTGATTATCTGGGTCCAAAACAATACAATCAACAGGACAAACCTCTATACATTGAGGTTCATCAAAACTCCCTACACACTCTGTACATAGATCCGAATCTATTATATAAATTGGATCACCCTCTTCTATAGCGATATTTGGACACTCTTCTCTACAAGCATCACAAGCAATACACTCATCTGTTATCATTAGTGACATATAAACTTTCCTATTATAATTAAATTTAATGGATTTATAACCTAATTTCCTTTAATAAATCTTTAACCATAAGTAAGTGTTTATAATTTTAACCTTTTTAAATTAACTTGCTAATACATCATCACCAAACACATCTTCTCTAATATGTCTTTTTTTCACATAGTTATTAAGCCCGATATGATTGTTATAACCAAGAACTTTTGCTATTTTTCTTACACTTAATCCAACACTCAATAACTCTTCAATTTTATCTCGTTGTTGATCAAACTTCGATTTTTGAATTGTACCTTTTGGTTTACCTAGAGATACACCATCTAGTTTTTTTGCAGTTAATGCTTCTTTTGTTCTTAAACTCATTAAATCTTTTTCAAGATTTATAGTCATACCAATCACACCAAGAATCATCTTTGTAAGCATATCATCACTACTAACAAAATCTAAATTTTGAGATACACTAATAATTCTTACTCCATGACTTAATAAAAACTTTATATTTTTTAATATAGAAGCAGTCGTTCTTCCAAAGACATTAATATCATATACAACCACCACACAACCATTTTTGCATGTCTCTAATATCTTTTGAATATTTGTTTCTTCATCCGGAATGCTCACTTCAACTTCGATATTTTTATCTAATTGTAGCTTACGCTCTTTGATGTATTTTGCAATTCCTATTGCTTGCGCATCAGTATATTCATCATTATTTTTATTTACCCTTATAAAACTTACAACTTTTTCCATGAGATATCCTTATATATTTTGTATTATTTAAATATATATAATAATACAATTTTTATTAGTTTTAATTTAAAACTTATACAAAATGTTAACATTTATATTCTTAAACTAATATTAAGAATTGTTTAAATTACCTTAAAAATCTATTCAAAAGTGCTTTTTAGCTAAAATACAAAAAAATAAAGGTTTAAAAGTTGAATAATCAAAACAGCATAAAGAGATTAGTTGTTGGAATATCAGGTGCTTCTGGAGTACAATTGGGATTGAAATTTCTTGATTTCATCCCTAATGATATAGAGATTTATTTAGTATTATCAAAAAGTGCTAAATATACTTTATCTTTAGAATCAAATAATAGTGATTTTAATGTCACTTCAAATAAGAATATCACTTTATATGATGATACAGAATTAGGAGCTGCTATATCTTCTGGTTCTTTTCAAACAGATGCTTTTATAATAGTTCCTTGTAGTATGAATACATTAGCTAAATGTACAGTTGGAATATCAGATACACTTATTACAAGAGTATTTAGTGTTATGCTAAAAGAGAGACGCAATATTGTTATAGCACCTCGTGAGATGCCATACAATACAATACAACTAGAAAACATGGCCAAACTTTCATCTCTTGGTGTTACTATAGCACCTCCTGTTATTGGGTATTATAGTGATCAACAAACTTTAGAAGATATGGAGAAATTTATCATTGGGAAATGGTTTGACTTACTTCATATAAAGCATAATTTATTTAAAAGATGGGGAGAATAAATAGTATGGGTCATACAAATAGAAGAGCAATATATAGTGGTACTTTTGATCCTATAACAAATGGTCACATGGATATATTAAAAAGGGGATTAAAGGTATACGATGAGATTATTATTGCTGTTGCAACATCTAGCTCAAAACGACCAATGTTTAACCTTAATAGTAGAGTAAAACTTATACAAGAAGCGATTAAAGACCTAGATGGACTCACTGTTGAGTCATTTGACACTCTCATTGTAGACTTTGCAAAAAAGAAAAATGTGTATAATATTATAAGAGGTTTAAGAACTAACACTGACTTTGAATATGAACTTCAAATGTCTTATGCAAATAGCTCTTTAGATAAAGATATTGATACAGTATTTTTAATGCCTGCTTTGAAAAATGCATTTGTAAGTTCCTCTATTGTTAGAGAACTTATACGATTCAATGGTGACTACTCACATCTAGTCCCAACAAATATACAAGATCAAATAAAGGAAGAAGTAAAATGTATGTAATCATAGAAGGTATAGACACAGCGGGAAAATCAACACAACTAAACATATTACAACAGAAATATCCAGAGGCAATCTTCACCAAAGAACCAGGTGGTACAGATATAGGAATAAAGATAAGAGAGATGGTACTAAATGGTGAAGCTAAATCAAAAGTAGCTGAGATGTTTTTATTTTTGGCTGATAGAGCTGAGCATAGCTATGAGATCGTTAAAAAGCATAAAGATGAGATTGTTATAAGTGATAGAGGGTTTTTAAGTGGTATTGCTTATGCAAAAACTGCCCCACTAGAAATTGCTATTAGCCTTAATATTATGGCTTTAAATGGTGCTATGCCAAGTAAAATAATAATACTTGAGTTAACAAAAGAGGAACTAGAATATAGACTTTCTCAAAAACAAGCAGATAGTATAGAAAAAAGAGGTAGTACTTACCTACTTGAGATACAACAAAGAATGATAGATGCAATTGAGATGATCAATAGTATGGGGCAAGTAAGAATTGATCTTTTAAGAGTTGATGCAAGGCAACCAATTGATACTATAGCGACTCAAATAGAGAACTTTTTAGAGAAAAGTTAGAAAGAGGTTAATGACGGTTTAGGTATAGGTGCTGAAAAATGGTACCCTTGAGAGTAAGTAGTACCTAAATCTTTCGTTATTTGAAAAATCTCTTCACTTTCAACATATTCTGCTATTGTTTTGAGATTTAAACTTTTTGCAAATTCAATAATTGTTTTAACCACTTTATAACTATTTTCATCATGTGCTATATTTTTTATTAAAGAAGCATCTATCTTTAAATAATCTACATTCATTTTTAAGAGGTGTTCAAAATTTGAGTATCCACTTCCAAAATCATCAATTGCTACTTTACAACCAAGAGCTTTTACCTCTTTTATAAAGTCAAATAATAGATCATAGTTTTTAATACCTTCATCCTCTAGTATCTCCCAAACAACCCTACTTGCAACATCATATTTTTGTAGTTTTTCTTTTACAAAATCTATAAAATCACTATCTTGAATATCTTCATAAGAAACATTAATTGAAAATTCAAAATCTAAATTTTCAAACTGTTGAAATGATTTTTCTATCACAATTTTTGTAATATTTGCATACTGGTTTGCTTTTTTTGAAACTTCTAAAAAGAAAAAGGGTGCTATAACTTTTCCCTCATCTAACATTCTTACTAAACACTCATACTTATCAACTTTCATCGTTTCATTGTTTACCAAAGGTTGAAAATAGACAATTATATTATCACTATCCATAGCTTTTTTCAGCTTTTTCGTCCATAACATATTTTTTTCATATTCTCTTATATTATCAAGCTCTTCATAAAATACTAAATAGTTTTTATGTTGCTGCTTTGCTGCATGTAAAGCTAAATCAGCAGTGATAAGCTTATTGTTTTTTGGTGAAAATGTTATTCCTGCTGTTGCTCTTATATCAATCTCATGTTCACCTTCATAAATCACATTACTCTCAATAGAACCTAAGGTAAACATTACCATATCTTTAAAATCTTGCTTAGTTAAACCTACATTTGCTAAACAGTACACATCTGCTGAAAATTTATAAAGGATAATTTTGTCTTTTACAAACTTAATCATCTCGTTAATAATACCAACAACTTTTTTTAAAATAACATCCCCTATTCTATGTCCAAAAAAATCATTAATCTCTTTAAAAGAATTAATATCAATTACTGCTAATGCATTTATTCCTAAATCTGCATTTTGTACATCATGAATTAGTTTTGCTCTATTTGGTAATTGTGTAAGATTATCTATATAGAGAAGTTTTTTTATATTACTTTCATGTTCTAACTCTTTTTGATATAACATCTTACAAAACTTTATTTTGTTAAACACTATATATTCATATTGTTTTATATCAATAATATCATAAATTAACAGATGGTCAAATTGTTCAAGATTATCATACTCGCCAACAAGTAAAATTGGTATTTCATCAGATTTTGTATTATATTTTAATTGTAATTCATTTAAAATGTCTAATCCAAAATAATTAGTATTCACAATGATTATATGTATATTATAGGACTCTAGATACTTTTTAATTGCATCTTGATTATGCCCATGGTAAATTGCCTTGTCACTTATTGATGCCAAGATATCTGTTGTAAGATAAAAATTAGAATTATCATCAATCAGTAATATATTATAAATCATATAGAATTATACATAATTAGTTATTAATCCTACTTAATCTTTTTCTAGCTAATAATTGCACTTAAATAACCAACAACACGACTTTTGTCACCGCTAGTGTCAGCACTTGTTCTATAATCAATAATTTTTGTTTTTAAAGTAAGTTCTTTTGCAACTTTTAACATAGCTTTAATACCAATCATACCGCATGCCTCACAACCTTCATTCAATAACTCAATATCTTTTTTCTGTATAGCTTCTACACAAATACTATCTTTTACTTTTGCTTCTTCTAGGGTATAAAAGTGGCTGAGATCACTACTAATTACAACTAAATTTTTGTCATCTGCCATCAAATACTCAATAACTTTAGCAATATTATTAAAATCGCAATCACTATAAACCATCTCAACAACTTTCACATTAGGGGTATAATATTTTATAAAAGGAAATTGTGTTTCAGTTGAATGTTCACAATGTATTTTGTCATCAAATCCTACAAAATCAAATCTATCTATAAGCTGTTGCGTTAACTCTTTGTTTATCTCTAACTCGCCAAAAGGGGTAGGATAATTATCATATGATGCAACACTTGCACCACTAAAGGCAAACTTATGAGAAGGACCAATCACTATAATATTTTTTATATCTTTAGAGATATATTTATATGCCATATTTGCTGTAAATCCACTATAAATATATCCCGCATGTGGAACAATAAGAGCACGAGGCTTTATTTTTGTATCAACTACAATATTATTTTCTTCTAATACTTTATTGAAGTGTTTTATATATTTTGTAACTTCATCCTCAGATGTTGGATAAAATGTACCCGATACTGCTAATTTTCGCTCACTCATAATAATCCTCCTACATTTCCTAAATAGATATTTTTCAATCCTGCACTATATCCTATCTCTCTTGCTTTTTTTAGAATTTCTACTGATGTTCTAGGTAAATCCATCTCTTTATAATCTGGATGAAAAGCTGAAATATGCCAAACTATATCAGACCCTAGTTCATTTGCAATAAAAGATGCAATCTCTGATAACTCCTTTTCACTATCATTTTGTGTAGGGACAATAAGTGTAGTGATCTCTGTATGGATGCCATTTTTTACAAAAAATTTGAGATTATCCAAAATAACATCAAGCTTTCCTCCAAGATTTTTTTTATAATATTTCTCATCAAATGATTTTAAATCAACATTAAGAGCATCTATAAGTCCAACCATAGAAGTTCTTACTTCAGATGATTCAAAACCATTGGTTACCATAATATTTTTTAAACCATTTTGATGTGCTAACTTAGCTATATCTTTAATATATGGAAAGAATATTGTAGGTTCATTGTAGGTATATGAGATAGATTCACATTTATAATGTAAAGTAAGGTTTACTATATTTTGTGGAGAATAGTATTGCTTTTTATTTATCTTATCAGTTTGAGACAGTTGCCAATTTTGACAAAAAGAGCAATGGAAGTTACATCCAACAGTTCCTATAGAAAATGTTTTTGTTTGAGGCAAGAAGTGATACAATGGCTTTTTCTCAATTGGGTCTATATTCATAGCATTTGGATATCCATATACCAAACACTCTATTGTATCTCCAGTATTTTTATTTACTTTACAAAGTCCAACATGCCCTACTTTTATATTACAGTAGTGTCCACATAAAAGACATTTTATTGTATTTTCTGAGCTTTGGCGGTAAAATTGCATCTTTCATTGTTCCTTAATTTTATCTACTTTATAGGTAAATATTTCTGGAGCCTCTTCTACTTTTGCTGGATCAAGTCCAGCTTTATGAAAAAGATGAACTAAAAAACTATCAAAATCAGGAAGCTGTTCCCAAACCTGAGGTAAAAAAGTCCCTTGATGCTCTCCCAATCGTAGAATAACACCATCTTCACCTGCTACTATTTTTGTTCGTAAATCATCAAAACCACTATAAACAACTTTTTTTATTGGTCCAATAATAGATATCTCAATTTTAATCTGCTCAAATTCCTCTTTTGTTAAAGGGCTAAATCGAGGATCTTCAAATGCAGCTTTTCTAGCATTTGTAGTTAAATCATCAAACAGTGTTGTATGAGGAACAAGTGAGCCAATACATCCCCGTAAATTTCCATCTTTAGTGATAGTTACAAAAGTTGCCCCCATCTTAGAAAAATTTGGAAGCTTTTCTAAAAAATCCTCTTTTTTTAATGTTTGTTTATTATTCAAGTTATCAAATATTGTAATCCTAACTAAATCTACTAATAATTTTCCAACAGTTTCTATCTCCATTACTATACCCTTTACTAATTTAGTTTATTATAGCAAATAATAATCATTTCATCAATCTATAAAAAAAATTTAGATATAATCGCGGATAATAATATAAAGAATAAAGAAATTCAAGGAACACAAATGTCAGATTCATGTAAAAAAGTATATATAACAACCCCTATCTATTATGTAAACGATGTAGCACATATAGGTCACGCTTACACAACAATTATAGCAGATATGTTAGCGAGATATTCACGACTTGTGGGGTATGATACTTTTTTCTTAACAGGTACTGATGAACATGGTCAAAAAATTGCAGACAGCGCAGAACAACGAGGAAAAACTCCAAAAGAATATGCAGATGAAGTAAGTGGTAAGTTTAAAAAACTTTGGGATGACTTTGATATCTCTTATGACAAATTCATACGAACTACAGATGAAGAGCATAAGGTAGGTGTACAAAAAGCATTTGAGAAAATGTACGCCAAAGGTGATATATATAAAGGTCACTATGAGGGTAACTATTGTGTAAGTTGTGAAACTTTTTTTACAGAAGCTCAACTTATAGATGGAGAGGGATGTCCTGATTGTGGAAAACCTACCACTGTAATAAAAGAGGAGAGTTACTTTTTTAAACTTTCAAACTATGAAGATAAGCTTCTTGAACTTTATAAAAACAATCCTGAATTTATACTTCCTAAGGCAAAAGCAAAAGAGATAGTAAACTTTGTAAGTGGTGGACTGAATGACCTT
This sequence comes from Arcobacteraceae bacterium, assembly GCA_965140475.1. Taxonomy (GTDB): domain Bacteria; phylum Campylobacterota; class Campylobacteria; order Campylobacterales; family Arcobacteraceae; genus JAIOSF01. The sequence goes on along the minus strand of OZ223241.1, from coordinate 82,589 downwards.
TCTATCTCTAGAACAAGCTTTGATTGGGGTATAAAGTTACCAGAATCCATGAATGATGATAAACATGTAATGTATGTATGGCTTGATGCACTTTTAAACTATATTACAGGACTTGGATATGGAGCAGATGAAGCAAATATGCAATATTGGCCAGCAAAAGTACAACTTGTAGGGAAAGATATCCTTAGATTTCACTCTATTTTTTGGCCAGCATTTTTAATGAGTCTTGACCTACCACTTCCTGATCACATTGCTGCACATGGTTGGTGGACAAGAGATGGTGAAAAGATGTCAAAATCTAAAGGAAATGTAGTAGATCCAAAAGAGGTAGCAGATGCTTATGGACTTGATGCATTTAGATATTTTATGCTTAGAGAAGTTCCTTTTGGTCAAGATGGTGACTTCTCTCAAAGGGCTTTAATGGATAGAATCAACTCAGACTTAGGAAATGACTTAGGAAACCTACTAAACAGAATCCAAGGGATGAGTGGAAAATATTTTGATTTTAAAGTTACTAGTAAAGATGTGGCAAAATATCATCAAAAAGAATTAGATGATGTTCATACAATCTTAGAAAATGCAGAACCACTTATCTATAATATGCAAATCAATAGATACCTTGAAGAGATTTGGAAAGTACTAACTATTGCTAACAAAGCAATAGGAGACTATGAACCTTGGACTATGATGAAAGATGGACGGGAAGAGGAAGCTATGGCTTTAGTAGCCCTTATTACAAATATCATGGCAAAAGTTTCACTACTGCTTGATAGTGTAATGCCAGAAAAAATTTCCAAAATAGCATCTTCTCTTGGTATTAAAATCTCAACTGAAAACTATAATAAACTTCTTAAAAACAAAGAATTAATAAATGATACTACTATCACTAAAATAGATGCTCTTTTCCCAAGAATAGAAGAGGAACTAATAGCAACAGCAGATGTACAAAAAACAGAATCAGTAGTGGAAAAACCACGAAAAGAAGCTGCTAAACAAGAAGAAAAAACAGAAGAACCAGATAACCTTATTACTATTGATCAGTTTTTTGAAACAACTTTAAAAATAGGTACAATTGTAGAAGCCCAAGAGGTTCCAAAATCAAAAAAACTTTTAAAACTACAAGTTGATGTAGGAGAAGAAAAACCTCGACAAATACTTGCAGGTATCAAAGAGTTTTATAGTGCGGAGTCTTTAGTGGGAACACAAGCTTGTGTAGTAGCAAATCTAAAACCTGCAAAACTAATGGGTATGCTTAGTGAAGGTATGCTCCTTGCTGCAAAAGATGAAAATGGACTACACTTATTAAGACCCGAAGCATCTAAAATAGCTGGAACTAAAGTAAGCTAGTAACCCTCTTATGCAAATAACTGCGCTTACAGATATAGTTGAAGGGAAACTACTCAATACCCCTTCTATATCTTTCGTAACACAAATACATACAAATCTTGCAAAAGTCAATGAGGGAGATGCTTTTTTTGCTACTGAAGTAGAGGATATCCCAAAAGCGATAGACAAAGGTGCTTTTGCTATAATTTATGAGTTTGAAACCGATATTGTAGACAATGAAATAGCTTGGATACAAGCTGATAATCTAGAAAAAGCAATATGTAATATTTTAAGATTTAATTTACTCAAACATAATATTAAATATATCCATACAAATAAAGTATTTTTCAAACTCTTAAATACTTTTAAATCAAAAGAGCTTTCATATATAGTAACTTTAAAAGATAATTTGTTTTCAGACTTTGAGCTTTTAAATAGTATCATTGAAGATAAAATAGTTTTTGGTACAAACTATGATTTCCTTGAACTTATTGGTGCAGATATACTCTCTTTAGAAAATAAAATTTATAATGTCAAAAACCTTACAAGTCACTCACTATTTGAAACCTCTTTCTCTTATAAAGACAAATTTTTTGATAAGATAAAAATACCAACTGTATATATCAATGACCTTTTGCAACAACTAGAACTTTTTGAGTATAAAGTTGACTTAAAACGCCTCAATAGTTTTAATCTATTTAAACCTATTTTTATCAATAAAAGTAATCAAATCGTTCAATTTGGTCAAACAAATAGATTTATCCTAGCAAATGAAGACAAAGATATTTGTGACATAGAGATATCATATCTTAAAGAGCACTATAGTTATGCCAATATAAAAGTTATCGATACAACACATCATGATGAAGATACAATCTTTAATTATATAAAAAACAATAACTTTAATGCCTTGTATCTTTGTGGTACAAATCATAAAACAATTATAAGAATTCTTGAAAACAACTATGATGACAATAGGCTTTTGTAAAAAGAAAAAGCATGAATATAAAAAATAAAAAGATATATTTTTCTGGTCGAGGTGAAAAAATAGACAAAGAGGAGTTGTTAAAATACTTCATACAAAGTGAAGGAATAGTTATTGATAATGTAGATGAAGCAGATATCATAATTCAAGGATATATGACATCAACTTACGATGAAGATAAGTTTTACCTCCTATCAAAAGAAGGAAAAGAGCTTTATACCATTGAACAAATTGAAAAAGAGTTTAGTGAAAAATTAGATATAGACTCTATTTTGATAGCTATTAAAATCTCAAAAGAGAAACAACGCGTTATAAATCTTTTGAAAAATAGATATTTTAGTGACGAGATCTTTGTAAAAATTCTCAAATACTACGATTGGGAAAATACAGACATCTATGATAATGATGAAAACAGAGATGTAGCCACTGCTATCACACAAAGATTTTGTAGCTTAGTTGAATCAAACCATAATATCCAACACTCACCTATAGGTATCTACTACACAGCTCTAGAAACAACTAATGAAAAGCTTTTAGAGGCTATATACAATATGCCTGTCTATTCAATAAGTGACAAAAATGCACAAGAGAACCAACCTCTCACACTCAAAGAGGTAGTTGCACTCAATCCAAATACACCAAAAGCTGTATTGATTCAAATACTCAAAAATAACAAAAAAGAAGAGTTACAGTTTTTAGCACAAAATCAATCTTTAAATAAACTTCTTAAAACAAAGCTTTTTGAACTAGATGATAGCACTATTACTAAAAATCTTATCATAGCAAATAATATAGAGTTTGAAAATATAGATACTGTTTTACAAAATAGCGAATTAAAAATTGCACTCTTAAAACATATCATACTAGATGAAATTATCTTTGATAAACTTCTCTCATCAAATTTAAGTGAGGTGGAATATATTTACCTCTCAAGCAACCCTACTCTAAACTCTCATCAAATAGAACAACTATTTGAAAAAAAAATAGAAAATGCAAATATAAATCTACTAAAAAATCCAAACTGTAGTGAAGAAAAAATCAAAGAGTTTTTAGCTCTAAAAGACAAAATATACAACATAACAATAGCACACAATGAAAACTTATCAAGTACTAGTTTTGAACATCTAAAAAACTTAAGCGATATAGATATCAACCTAAGCCTAGCATACAATCAATCTACACCAAAAGAGATTTTAACAGAGCTCTATAGTAAAAACATCCATGAGATAAACGAAGCTATAAGTCAAAATATCAACACCCCTATCCATATACTTATGCAACTTCAAGTAGATACAAGGTACAACACCCTTGTATCAAATAACCAAATATACAAAGAATTTTCAAAGAATAACTTAGGAATAATAGAGAATAATAATAATTTTAAACGAAATACTTATATGGATACTATCTAATTTTATCTTTAATAATCTATACTAATTTCAGCTTTGCTCATATCTTTTGGATGTCTTTTATTATGGAATAAAATATAATTCTTTACCCAAAACAAATAAGTTCGTTCTGTACTAATACTGTAATGTTTTACTCTAATTTTATCCCTTAATACTTCTAATAATTTTTTACCCATAATCCCATTCCTTAAATAAAATTGAAAGAACAAAATGTCTGTTACTGCTTATATTTGTTAGATAACACCCAATATGTCCTTTTAAAACCTAAATATCAATATAAAAGGTATATTTTTATTGTACTAAAAAATCATAATAAAGAATAAAAAAATGACATATTGCAAGATATTTATTTCATTTAAATAGAAAACGCCTTGTACAAAGGCGATATAAAACTTTCAATAACAGACATTTATAATAGGTGTTATTTTTTTATTTTTAGGGTAACTAGTATATAATGGGTGTTAATAAATAGTTATAAGTTAAAGGAAACAAAGTGATCTTAGAAGTAGCAATTTTAGATGTAAAGGTTGGTCAAGAAAATGATTTTGAAATTGCGTTTGAAAAAGCACAATCTATTATTTCAAAAATGAAAGGTTATGTTTCACATCAATTGCAAAATTGTATAGAAACACCGAATAGATATATTTTACTGGTAAACTGGAAAACATTAAAAGACCATACGGAAGGCTTTAGAGGTTCAGAAGAATATCAAGAATGGAAAGCATTGCTTCACCATTTTTATGATCCTTTTCCTACAGTAGAACATTTTAAACCAATAACTTATAACAAAACATTGGAGAGAAATATTTGACCCTGCGGCTCAAATATTTCTCAACTCAAACGTTATATCAAAATATAGCTAATCAATACAGATGGAGAAAAAATGAAAAAACCAATTTTAATAACAATAGGACTCACATTCATAATAGGATTAAGTGGATGTGCACCTCAGTTGCCAACGATGTTTGAAAAAACAACTTATAAAAAATACAAAACTTACCCAAAAAACAAAGCACTATCATATGCAAAAAGTAATACAACAGGGTATTATGTTGGCGGTTTTTGTAAAGAGATGAAAACAGAAGAAGCAGCACGAGAATGTGCTATAGAAAAATGTAAAAAATCAATTAAAGACTTTATGGAAATAGAACAATCTGCATGTAAAGTTTACGACTTAAATGACAAAGTAGTATGGGAATAGCAAGATATAACAAATCCTAGAAGTGAACGAGGGTATGCTTGTGATAATTTTAGCTTTAAAGCCTAAAGAAGTTAAAATGTAATTCAAAAGTCTAAGTGGTCAATTACCCTCGTCCACTTAATTCAACCGTTATACCCATAAGGATTAAAATGGAAAAAAATAAAGAAGTTGTACTTGCATCAAGATGGAATAGATTTTGGGCTTCTACGATTGATGCACTATTAATGGCTCTAGTAACTATGCCAGTAGTTTATTTTACTGGTGGATTTGAAGAAGTTGATGGGAAATTAGTTGAACAATCATTTACATATGAAACTTTAATTGGATTATTAGGAATAATTGTATTTATAGCATTCAACTACAAGTTTTTAATTCATAATGGACAAACCATAGGTAAAAAAATTTTAAAAATAAAAATTGTTGAATTAGATAATACATTGCCTTCTAAAAGAACATTACTCAATAGATATTTAGTTTATTTTGTACCCACCTATATACCAGTAGTTGGTAGTTGGCTTTCATTAATAAATATTCTTTTTATTTTTGGAAAAGAAAAAAGATGTATTCATGATTATATAGCAAAAACAAAAGTAATAGATGTAGAGCCAATAAAGGTAGAATCAATTCCACCAACGATTGAAGAAACAGAAAATAATTTCAAAATTTCTTTTAAAATGAAAGATGATGAAATATGGAATAATCTAAAAGATGAATTACTTGAATATTATAAACAATATGGTTTAACTAAAATAGCATCTGATAAAGATGATTCATGGATGTTGAATAATGATAATTATGATGATTTTAAATATGTTGGATTAACAATGAAAAAGAATATTATCTATATTGATATATTTAAAACAGAAAAACCAAATACAAATATTATAAATGATGTTATAGAAGAAATAAATGCTCAGAAGGTATAACAACACATTGGAAATAAAAACAAGGAGATACTTGCGATTTCAAACTGATAATCATAAGTAGAACAAATAAGTGGTTTTGAATAAACAAGTGACATCGCTCCTTGTTTTTCAATTCCAACGTTATAGGTCGATTACTAAATCTAGAATTTCAATACTCTAAATTTGCCAAAAAATATTATGCCCATTTAAATTTACAATAGTTAATTCCCTTCTATGCTTTCGCTTCAAAAGTAGAGATACTAGAAGTTTGAATTGATGAATAACCAGCAGAAACAGAAGTACCGTTTTCATTTGATTCTATATTTAGATATGAAGACTCAGATTTAGACTCTGCAAAGAAAATACCAAAACCATCTTTTTGAGCAGAAACCAATTGATACTCTTCTTCATTTTTACTCATATATACTTGATAGTTATCCATTATTTCCTCTTGTGATTTTTCGAATAAAGAATCTATATACTCTCTACGCTTTTGTAAAGATTCTAATAATTGTGCAAAAAAATCTTTTTGACCATTTTTATTTTCCTCTTCTGGGATATTTTCAAATCGAAGATTAATTGACTTTAGATCTTTTAAGTTCTCATTATCAGCTTCTAGTTCTATCTGTAGTGGATTTTGTAGTTTTTCATTTGCTATATTTACAAAGGTCTCATTTTTTTCATAGAACTCTTGTGTGTAAGAAAGATTTAGTTCTATATTGTATTCACCCTCTGGAGTTATGATTCTAATCTCTCCACTAAAATCAAAAGTAGTTTTTTCATAGTATTCACTACTTGAAGTATAAACCAACCCATCTGGAAGTTTTGATTGATTTGCATAGGCTTGAATCTCTTTAGGAATCTCTTCACTGTTTGTAGTTTTTACATTAGGGAAAAGGACTTGAGTTGAGTTTGTTGCAGAGTACTTTGAATATGTTGCTTCTAAGATCAATTTACTAAGCATTTCAGAGCTATTTAAATTCTCTTCACTCATATAAACAACATGAAGATTTGATTCAGCCAGTTCACTATTCTCTTCTAGTAACTCTGTGTTTGTTTCACTGGTTTCAACTTTTGATATTGACATATCATAAGAAAGTTGTGTTTTTTGGTATTGTGTATTCAGTGCATATCCATTTACATTCATAATCAAGCCCTTTTTTAATTAAATATTAAGAATTGTATAATAGATTACTTGAAAGTTAATTAAAAAGAAAAAACTAGATAGCACCAACTGATTGAGCAAATTGCTTTTCTAACCCTTTTGGATCTTTTTCTAATCCCTCTTTTATAGACTTTGAAAATGTATCTGGATATATCTCTTCTTGTTTTGTTTGTAGCCCTTTTATAATCTCAACTGCAATATCATTTGGAGATGCTTTTGGCATACTTTCATCTGGTGTCATTTTTGTATCGATAGGTCCTGGTAATACTTCAAGTACTTGAATATCTTTTGAACTCATCTCCGCTCGCATTGCTTGGGTTAATGAATGTAAAGCACTTTTTGAAGCACAGTATAATCCCATAATAGGTAAATTGCAAAGTGCTAGTATAGAAGTGATATTTGCTATTGCACCATTTTTATTTATCTTAGTTGATAATAGTTGTGTTACTTTTAGTGTTCCTTGCACATTGATAGTAAAGTCACTATTTTCAGCATCAAATACCCTTTTTCCACTATTTACTCCAGCGTTATTGATGAGTAAATCTATATTTTCAAGATTTGATAAGTTATTTTCTAACATTATTATATTAGACAAGTCTAAATCAATTATAGATATTTTATCTGATAACTCTTCTAAATATTTTCCTTTTTCTAAAGATTTTACTCCACAATATATTTTTCCAATACCTTTTTCTAATAGCTCTTTTACTATAGCAACACCAAGTCCACCATTTGCTCCTGTTATAAGTGCTATTTTATTTTTTAAATCCACAGTTTTTCCTTTTATAAAGTTATTTATCATTTCGTGATATACTTTGAAATTATAGAATAAAATAAAATTTATGTCAACTAGGTTTACAATGTCTTTATGTTTTTTATCATTAGAATCAGGAAAAGTGTTCAATAAAGTTATCTTAGAAAGATTACAAAAAGAGGGATTTGAAGGACTTAGTGAAGCTCTCATTGTTCTTTTCCCATATATTGACCAAGCACAAAACATCTCTATCTCTGAACTTTCACGACAAGTTGGGTACTCAAGACAAGCAATGCATAAAAATATAAAAAAACTAGAAGAGTTAGGCTATATTACCCTCTCTTTAGAAAATCAAAAAGAGAAAACTGTACATTTTACTTCTAAAAGTAAACAGCTTATGATTGAAGCAAATAAGATTATACAAGAGATTGAAGCTGAACTCAGTTCCCTTTTAGGAGAAAAAGAGTTAGAAACCTATAAAATACATCAAGGGAAAATTTATAACTACTTGTCGTTACTATAGTAAATCAAAATAACTTCATCACTTAACACAACTTTAAATCATCTTTGCTAAAATCCATCCATATATTACAATTATGGATAAAATATGATAGCAATAGATTTAAAAGAGGCACTTATACCACTTATTGATTCACAAATACCCACATTTATTTGGGGAAGCCCTGGTGTTGGGAAGTCTTCACTTGTAGCTCAAATAGCTCAGCAAAAAGATATGAAGTTTATAGACTTGCGCCTTTCACTTCTAGATCCTACTGATTTACGAGGTATCCCTTTCTTTGCAAAAGAGGAAAAAAAAGCTGTTTGGGCTAAGCCAGAGTTTTTACCGGACACTGATTCAAAAGATTTTGGGATACTATTTTTAGATGAGATAAACTCTGCACCTCCTACTATTCAAGCAGCAGCATACCAACTTATCTTAGATAGAAAAATTGGTGAATACACTCTTCCTCAAAATTACTCTATCATAGCTGCAGGAAACTATGAGACAGATAGAGGGGTAACTTATCGTATGCCTACACCTTTGGCAAATAGATTTGTACACTTAAACTTTGATTTGGATTTTGAGAGCTGGAAACTTTGGGCGTATAAAAACGATATGGATAAACGAATCATCTCTTATCTTAGTTATAAACCTAGTGATCTTTTTATGTTTGATCCAAAATCACCAAGTAAATCATTTGCAACTCCTAGAAGTTGGAAATTTGTAGATGATATACTCAAATCAAAAGTAGATGTAAAACTTCTAGAAAATGTAATAGGTGGCGCAATTGGACTTGAAACAGCACAAGAGTTTTTAAACTATAGTAAAGTGATGGATGAGTTGCCAAATATAGAAGAGATATTAGCAGGGAATGAAGTGGAAATACCTACGAAAAATTCAGCACTTTATGCTCTTTGTATCGGGATAGTTTATGCACTTAAAAATAATTTTTCTACACAAAATCTTACAAATGTGTTAAATTTTTCTCTTAAACTTGATGGGGAATTTACAATTTTGTTAATTCGTGATATGCAAAAAGATGGGATAGATGTAGAGAGTAGCCCAGCTTGGAGAAGCTGGGTAGACGAGCATAGGTTTTTAGTAAGCTAAAAATATAAAATGCTATAAATAAGCTATTAAGTTATATTATAATTCCACATTTAAAAAGGAATATAATATGAACACACTCAAGTCAAAGTTATTGACAACCTCAGTATTACCCTTAATTATATCTATGATATTAATAAGTACAGTAAGTTTGTTTACTTTTATCTCAAGCAATAAAGAGATGTCAAAGTTCTACGAAGATGATATGATTCAAGAAAAACAACAACTTATTAAAAATCAAATATTAACAGCAAAAAGTGTAGTAGACTCAGTTTTATCAAAATACGATAATAAAGAGGAAGCAAAAAATGAAATTATAAATATACTTTCACAAATGAGATATCTATCAAATAAGAGTGGTTACTTTTTTGCTTATGAAAAAAAAGGTGAAGATTTTTATTTTGCTTTTCATGGTACTAAAGCTAAATTAAATGGTAAAAAAACAAATATTACTGCTCCTGATATAAAAGGATATACTTTTAGGAAAGCTCTTATAGATAGTGGAACTAGTGATAAATTCATCACTTATTACTACCAAAAACCAAAAACTGACAAAGTATTAAAAAAAATCGCCTATGCCCAGTATATTCCAGAGATAAAATGGACACTTGTTACAGGGATTTATGTAGATGATGTATATAAACAAATAGAAAAATTAGAACAAAATAGTAAAAGTGTATTAAATACAACAATTACAAAGTTTGTAATTTTATCTATAATTTTATCTATAATTTCAGCACTACTGATTATATTCGTTATTACAAATATTTTCAATAAACCTTTATTAGCATTTGAAGAAGGTATTAATGGATTTTTTAAGTACTTAAATCAAGAGACAAATACCGTTACACCCCTAGATGATACAAGAAATGATGAATTAGGAAAAATGTCTAAAGTTGTAAATGACAACATAAATAAAACAAAAATCAAAATAGATGAAGATAGACAAGTTATAGACAAAACTATTGCTGTTTTAGCTGAATTTGAAAAAGGTGATTTATCACAAAGAGTTGCAGTAAATACATCAAATCCAGCACTACTAGAGTTAACAAACTTACTAAATAAAATGGCAAATCATCTTGAAAAAAATATTGGTAATGTTTTAAAAGTACTTGAAGAGTATACTAATTATAACTATCTTAATACAGTTGATACACATGATATCAAAGAGCATCTTTTAAGACTTGCAAATGGAGTGAACTCTTTAGGAAATTCTATCACTCATATGTTAGTAGACAACAAAAATAATGGTTTAACCTTACAGGATAGTTCAACAACACTTTTAAGCAATGTTGAGACATTAAATATTTCATCAAATGAAGCAGCCGTATCTTTAGAAGAAACAGCAGCAGCACTTGAAGAGATCACTTCAAATATATCTAGTAATACTCAAAATGTAATACAGATGGCTCAATATGCAAATGAAGTAACACAATCTGTAAATACAGGACAAACTCTTGCAAATCAAACAACAACATCGATGGATGATATTAACAATGAGGTGATTTCTATTCATGAAGCGATAACTGTTATTGACCAAATTGCGTTCCAAACAAATATTCTATCTCTTAATGCAGCTGTTGAAGCAGCTACTGCTGGTGAAGCTGGAAAAGGCTTTGCTGTTGTTGCTCAAGAGGTTAGAAATCTAGCTTCAAGAAGTGCTGATGCAGCAAATGAGATCAAAAACCTTGTGGAAAAAGCTACTCAAAAAGCAGATGATGGGAAAAATATCGCTACAAAAATGATAGATGGATATACTCACCTTAATGAAAGTATTTCAAAAACTATCGAACTAATCTCAAATGTTGAAAGCGCAAGCAAAGAGCAACAAACAGGAATAGTTCAAATAAATAATGCGATTACTTTACTTGACCAACAAACACAGAAAAATGCTTCAGTGGCAAGTAATACTAAAACTATTGCAATCCAAACACAAACAATTGCAAATACTGTTGTAAGTAATGCAAACAATAAACAATTCAAGGGAAAATAAACTATTATTTTCTCTTAGGTTAAATAGATATAATATCTATTATGACAAATCAACAACTTATAGAACAACGAATCAAACAAATTAAGGCTAACCTTTTATTAGAACAGCCCTACTTTGGGAGCGTTGCTATGCTACAAAAACCAAAACTAAATGAAGATATTCAAACCTTTGCTTCAACCCCTGAACACTTTGAGTACAATGATGATTATATTGAGTGTTTAGATGATGAAGAATTGAGTTTTTTACTTACAAACTCAGCCATGCACCAAGCCTTAGGATATACAAACAGAAAAGAGGGGAGAATGGATTGGCTTTGGATTATGGCACAAGATTATGCTATAAATTGTTTACTTGTAAACAATGGACTAAAACTCCCCGATGCTTTACTATATGATGAGAGATTTGATACTTTAAGTGCTGAAGCTATCTATAAAATACTTGAAGATGAGATAGATGAGGATAAACACACTCCAAAAGAGGTGGAAAATATCCGCTATGAAAAAATGCCAGAGGTCAACGAATATGACCAAGACCCAGTAGATACACAAGATATGAATCAACAGCTTTTAAATAAAGCAAAACTTCAAGGAGATTTGCCTCTTGGTATTGAGATACTCGTTCCAAATTTAGACAATGCAACCATAACTTGGGAAGATGAACTTTACACTATCATAGAAAATAGTGTCAAATTTGACTACTCTTTATTTCCTCCAAATAAACGCTATATTTCACAAGATATGGCACTGCCTAGTCTAAGTGGTACACGAACAAAACTAGTCATAGCTATAGATAGTTCTGGTTCTATTGATGGGGCACTTTTAGGAAAGTTTTTAAGTGAAGTTGAGTCTATAATGAATACCTTTGTAGATTTTGAGATAGATTTACTAATAGCAGATGCCAAAGTGCATGAACATCATGTTTTGTATGCAGGGGATGAACTAGAATACAGTATCAAAGGTGGTGGTGGGACTAACTTTGAGGAAACTTTTAAATATATTGATGAAAACATTGACCATGTTACACTATTTTTATACTTTACAGATGGCTTTGGGAAAATGCCACAAGATGAACCTATGTACGATGTAGTTTGGGTCTGTGATAATAAGCAAGCTTTGTTTCCTTTTGGTAGAGTTTTATCTTTATAAGAGTTTAGATACAATTCCACTATGGTATTATCAACTATAAACAACTCAGTTTTTTCAAAAATATTTTGGACTACATTATTATTCAAACAAAATAAATACCATAAATATGGGGTGCTCTTACATACTTTTAAAGTAGTTTTAGGGGTTTTAAAAGCAAAAGACTTTAAGTTTTTAGCTGCTGCAATTTTCCATGATATTGGGAAACCTTTTGTAGCCTATCAAGATGATGAAGATATACTTGTAGATGAATACTCTTTTACAGACCACGAAGAGAGAAGTTATCAGATAGTCAAAAACTGGTTTATCTTAAGTGATTGGACTAAAAATGTAATACGATACCACTATATTATAAGAGATATAGAAAATTCTAAAAGAAAAGGTTTGTTTGATAGACTAGCAAGACTTGAAAAGGCTTATGCCACTTTAGATGATGATTTTATAAAAGAGTTAGAGATATTTTTAATATATGATGACTATGGAAAACAATAAAAGGAAACAAAATTGATAAAAAATATTACAGGAAATATTGACTTTATTGAGAGTTTAAGAGGGAAAAGTGCCACTTTTATGTTAGCACTTTCAAACACAGATACTGCAAAAATAGAGGGAATCACTCAAGCTGGAATCCCTGGTATGATCCACCTAACCCCTACACTTGATAGTGAATTTTTATGTAGTGGAGAGGTAAGAAGTCTTGATAATATTGCAAAAACACCAAAAGGTGTACCAACTCCTGCCCTAATAACTCGTGCGGTTCATCTTTTACATCCATACAACAATATAGAGTTATTAAATCTTGGAGTTGAAGTTACACCAAAACTACAATACTTTACAACACATAACTTTGATATGATTCCTAGTGGAAGTATCGAGCATGGAGCTTCTATAGAGGCTCAAGAAATTTTCCAAAAAGGTGTAGAGTTTGGACAAAATTATGAGTGCAAGAATGACTATATCATCTTAGCAGAATCAGTTCCTAGTGGTACTACAACAGCTGCTGCTACTGCAACAGCTTTACAATACAATGTAACAAATATGTTTAGTAGTAGTTTTAAAAATGTACCAACTGACATTCGTCAAACAACTATAGTAAAAGCTCTCCATAATGTAAAAGAGAAAGATGATATCTTTGAGATACTTAGTAAAGTATCTGATAATATGATTATCTTTAATGCAGGTTTTATACTTGGACTCAACAACAAAATTCCACTTATTTTAGCAGGTGGTACACAAATGGCTTGTGTCCTTTTAGTTGTCAATAAAATACTTGAGATGATGGATGGAGTAATAGAAACTTCAAACCTAGCTCTTTGTACAACCTCTTGGGTGGCAAATGATACAAACAGTGACATCAAAGCACTTATTGAGCTTCTTAATTTTGAGATAAATAGTTACTATTGTGATTTTAACTTCTCTCTTTCAAATCATACTGCATTAAAACTTTATGATAACGGTGAAGCAAAAGAGGGAGTTGGAGCTGGTGGCGCATTGATCTATGGTGTTTTAAATGGTTTAGATAAACAACAGATAACTAGCAAAGTTGAAGAGTTTTTACAATAGATGAAGATACTCTATTTTGGTGGACAAAAATCAGGAAAATCAAACCTCGCAGAGAAAAAAGCTCTTGCATTAGCTAATGGGAAGAAGCCATACTATCTAGCAACCTATGACAATAGTTATGGGGATAGTGAGATGATACAAAGGGTTGAGAAACACCAACTTCAAAGAGTTGATAACTTCCATACTATAGAAGAGACTAAAGATTTGCCATCAGTTATAAATGATGGGGAGACTTATCTTATAGATTGTATCTCGATGTGGATATTGAACAATATTGAGGAAGAGGAAGCCACTTTACTAGAACAACTTGAGATTTTGAGTAAAAAAAATGCAAATATAGTTTTCGTACTCAATGATGTAAACAATGGTGTTATTCCACTTGATAGTTTGAGTCGTAAGTATGTTGATCTCTCTGGTATAATAGGACAAAAGTTGGCATCTTTTTGTAATGAAGTGTATGAAGTGAAACTTGGATTGGAGATACAACTTAAATGAAAGATATAATTGATGGTTTAAAATATGGTATCTCATACTTTTCCGTTCTCCCTATAAAAGTTGGGGAATTTGAAGCTAACAAAGAGTTTTATAGAGGTGTGATATATAGCTTACCTATTGTTGGACTACTTTTATCCCTCATCCTTATAGCACTTTTTTTACTACTTCCATTTTCACTTTTATATAAAGCGATACTTTGTTCTATCCTTTATCTTTTTTTATATGGTTTTATCCATCTTGAGGCAGTTGCTGATACAATAGATGGTTACTTCGCAAGTTTATCAAATAAAGATGTGCATAATGTGATGAAAGAGCCTCAAATAGGAGCTATTGGTGCTATTGGGACTTTTTGTTTTATACTTTTAAAAATATTGGCTCTATCATATCTTTTATATTATGAACATTATATTTTTATAATATTATCTCTTGTTTTAAGCCGAAGTTCACTCTTTTTTGCTTTGGATTTAGAATATCATGAAAGTAGCCACTTTATCAATAGTTTAAAAAGTTCATTTCAAACTTCACTTTTTATGAAACTTCTATTTTTACCTTTTAATATATTAACAAAATTTATTCTCAACACACTCAAAAAACATCTAGGCTTTTTAAATGGTGATACTTTAGGGTTTACTATAGAATTAGAAGAGATACTTTTTTTAAATATTGGAATAATTTTATGCGCAACCTAAAGAAACATAATTACGGCATACACCGAAAAAGAGATAAATCACTTGGTTTACTAGAGCTTATAGCCATAGCACTTGGTGGTATGATTGGCGGAGGTATCTTTACTGTTCTTGGTATTTCTGTTGCTATGATTGGAGTATTTACCCCTGTTGCTTTTATCATAGGTGGAGTATTGGCTATGTTGGCTTCTTATTCCTATATCAAACTAGGAGTTTATTATAAAGATGAGGGAGCTACTTATCATTTTATAAAAAAACTTTTCCAGACTCACCATTTGCTGCTTCACTTATTGGGTGGTGGGTTATTTTTGGATATATTAGCACTTTAGCTTTGTATGCTTATACTTTTGCTTCTTATGCCATAAGTGGATTTGAATTTGCTCACAATGAATGGATAAGAAAAGCTGTTGCTGGTCTTATAATATTAGTTTTTACACTTGTAAATCTTTGGAGTGTAAAAGGGATGGGAAAAGTAGAAGATCTTATGGTATATACGAAACTTGCAATACTTACCATAATCTCTTTTATTTTAATAAATAATGCAAATACTACTTTGCCAACTTTGATGCAGAATAATGGGGATACAACACTCTTATCAATTTTAATTGTTGCCTCACTTACCTTTGTTGCTTTTGAGGGCTTTCAATTAGTTATTAATGCAGTAAATGAGATGGAAAATCCTCAAAAAAATATCCCAAAAGCAATCTATGGTGCTATAATTTTAGCAATTGCTATCTATATTGTATTATCTTTAGGGGCAATACTTACAATCCCTTTTGAAGATATTATCAAAAATGAAGAGTATGCACTAGCAGCTGGGGCTGATAAAATATTAGGTCATTGGGGAACTGATCTAGTAATCATAGGGGCTTTATTGGCTACAAGTAGTGCTATAAGTGGTACTTTATTTGGTGCTTCTAGACAAATGTCAGTTATATCACAAGATGGATATTTCCCTAGTTTTCTTACAAAAAGAAAAAACAATATCCCTACCTACGCTATAACAACTATGGCTACATTAGCATTCTCTTTAATTCTTATTGGTAATTTAAAAGTAATTTTAGAGTTCGGAAGTGTTACTTTTTTATTGGTCTCATTTTTAATAGCATTTGCAAATTTTAAAATATATAAACAAACAAATTCTTCATTATTTATAACTATTGTAGCGATGATTGGTTTAGCACTTGCAACTATACTTATTATCTATTATGAATATACAACACAAGTTGAACAACTTTATTTTATAGGTGGCTTGTATATTGTTCTTACAATTTCAGCTTTTATTTATTCTAAAACAAAACACAAAACAAACAATATGATATAACTATACATTTTTAAATGCTATTCTAAAAATATTTTGATTGTTTTCATATCTATATTCTAAACTGAAATGATGATATTCTAATACTCTTTTAACAATATTTAATCCTAAACCATACCCTTTTATACTTCTACTATTATCTTCTTGTGTAAAAGTTTCCATATAGTATTCAATATTTTTAGAAAGTTTTTTTCCATCATTTTTTACCTCTAAAATATCTTTATCTACAACTATATGAACCTTACCGCTCTCTTTGTATTTTAAAGCATTATCAATAAGGTTTTTTATAGCTATAGAGATATAATTCATATCTACTTTACAATCAAATAAATTGATAATTTCTACTTCAATATCTTCTTCATTTTCTATAATCATTTTTGATAAAGCATTTGCCAAGATTGTTTCAATTGAGTGGTTTTCAATATTCAGTACAAGGTTTTTTGAATTTAATCTTTCAAGTTCTAATAACTCATTGGTAAGCTCATCAATATTATCAATTGATTTTTTTAATATATTTTTATACTTACTCTCCTCTATCATCTCCAATGAAAGCTTTGCTTTTGAAATAGGAGTTCTTAGTTCATGACTAATATCATTTAAAAACTGGGTTCTTGCTATTATTAAGCTTTCAAGATTGTCAGCCATTGTATTAAATCTATCAACAACTTCTCCTATCTCATCTTTTGAATTTGATGTGTCAAGCCTTGAAGAGTAGTCACCACTACCAAACTTTTTAATACCTTTTGATATAGATTTAAGGGGTCTTAAAATATTAATGATCACTAAAAACATAATAATCAAGATAGCTATATCAACTACTATAAGATAATTTAAATGCTCTTTTTGTTCAATCCCTTTTTTTTGAGATCTATCATAAAAATAAAACTTATCATCAAGATATTCCATAAAAAGAAAATATAGATCATCTTGTTTAAATATTTTTATTTGTCCAAAGGAGATAGCTTGTTTATATATAGTAGAAAAATCTTCACTATTTGTATCTAATGTTCTTTTTTCATAATTTAACTCTTGAACTCTTTTATTTAATGTTGTCATATCTCCATTTACAAGATAATTAAAAAGTTCTTTTGAGGCTTGTATATATTTCTCTTTATGTATTAGTTCTATTTTTTCGTCAGTTATAGCATTTGTTTTTGTTGATAAGTACAACATCAACAAAATACTAATAGAAAACAGTATAAAAACTTTAGTAAAAATTGACATCTTTTATCCTATAAATTTATATCCAATACCCCAAATAGATTTAATATATTTTGCATTTTTAGAGTCATCAAAAATCTTATTTCGTATGTTACTTATATGCATATCTATGGCTCTATCTTTGATATTTATATATTCACTACCTAAAAATTTTGCAATCGATTCTCGAGAGAGAACTTTGTTTTGATTATTTAAAAGCAATAAAAATATCTCATATTCTATTTTTGTGAGCTCTAAGAGATGTCCATCTTGGGTTATCTCTAGTTTATCTTCATCAATAGTAAACTCCCCTACACTCTTATTGTTAAGCTTTGGGGTGATTCTTCGTAGTATTGCATTTATCCGTATCACCAACTCTTTTGGTTCATAAGGTTTTGCTAGATAATCATCAGCACCATATTCAAAGGCAACTATTTTATCACCCAAATTTCCTCTAGCACTAGATATAATAATAGGTATATTACTATTTTCTCTAATTTTTTTACACACATCAAAACCATCAAGTTGAGGCAGCATTAAGTCTAAAACAACTATATCATAGCTGTTTTTTTTCGCTAAACTTTCAAGTGCCTCAAGAGGATTTGCAAAAGAATATACTTCAAAATCAAAGTTTTTGAGATAGTCTTGAAGCAACTCTTGCATCTCAAGATCATCTTCTATTAGTAAGATCTTCATTCAATTTCCCATTCATCAATATACTGAATAAATTTTTTTCGCTGTTCTTTAGATAAAAGAGTATGTATCTGTTTTAAAAACTCTATCTCTAAATCTGTAGATTTTTTTGATATTTTTTGATTTAATCTTTCTATTTTTGTAATATTAAAATCATCTTCTAAAAATATCTCTTGCTTCTGTTCAATAATATCTTCTTTTTTTTCTCTATAATGTTTAATATTTTTTCTATACTTTTTTAAAATATGTTTGAGGCTTTTCTTTTGATCATGATTTAAATTTAAGTATGTTAAATCTTTACTATAGTAGTGATGATGTTTTTCTTCATCACTATCAGCAAAAACAGTATA
Source organism: Arcobacteraceae bacterium (assembly GCA_965140475.1). Classification (GTDB taxonomy): domain Bacteria; phylum Campylobacterota; class Campylobacteria; order Campylobacterales; family Arcobacteraceae; genus JAIOSF01. Next base: position 63,792 of record OZ223241.1, on the reverse strand, counting down.
TACAAGAAGAAAAAGTAGTAGTAATAATCTCATTTTATCCCCTAATATCTGGTACTTTTATTAAATGCTTTTCAATAAGTCCATTTTCTATATCTGTATGACAAGCTTTACAGTTTGCTTTAGATTTTATCTTCACATTTGCAAAAACATCTTTCTCTATTTTTCTATGTTTCTTCTCCCAATAAGGAGTTTTTGTTATAGCTATTGTACTATTATTTTCTTTGAGACTTTTTAATATTTTAAATGCTGCTTTTTGTGATGATGTTTCTGCACTATTTTCATTTAAAAAACTCAAAATAGAAAGATTTGTCTCCTTATCTATACTCGCATCATCTCCAAAATGATTTTCCAAATCACTCATCATCAAAGTCCAAGAACTTTTAGGGAGTAAAAAAGGTGGATATGTTATATGACAGCTTCCACACTCTTTACTAAAATCTTGATGTAACATGGCATAGTCTTGCTTTATATTTGCACTAGCTACAAAAATATTATCTTTTGTAAAAACTAAATAATAAAGTGTATATAGTGAAGCTAGTATAAAAATCACACCTAACAACTTTTGAAAAATGTTAATTCTTATATTCATCTCTTGTGAAGTTTTTTTATACCCATCAACCATAGAATCTATAGCATCACCTTTTTTTATAAACTTATCTATTAAAGTTCCAGCAATATGTATACCAATCACCCCTAATAATAGATTTGCAAAAAGCTCATGTAACTCTTCAAAAAGTTCCATCTTTTTAAAAAACTGACTATTTAAAAATGAAAATATTCCATGATTTTCCTCTATCCCATAATATAAAAGTCCAGATAATATAGACAAAAAAGCCAATATAATCATAGCTACGATTGCATAGCTTGATGCTGGATTGTGCCCTAGATACTCTTTTGTTTTTGAAAATGGTGAGAGTAAATACTCTTTTAAATCTGCAACTCTAAAGTTAAAGTCTTTAAATTTTGAATGTTTTGGTCCAAGATAACCCCAAATAACTCTGAAAAGAATAACTACTCCAAAAGAGAGTCCAAAAGCAACATGATATGAGATATAGTCATCATCAGCTAACAAATAACAAGCTGCAAAAAAGAGTATCATTAATATATGTGATACTCTGTTAAACAAAGGCCAAATATAACTTTTAGTCATCCCATCTTCCGTAGTTTGGTATTTTAATTGCTCTTTCACTGTATATTCCTTTATTTGCTGTTGTATGACATGCCATACAATTACTAATTGTCCCCACCTCTTTTTGAGTTATCAACCTAAGTGGTATTTCATCATGTTTATCTTTAAAATAGGTAACTTCTGTTATCTTTAATGGTGTTTCATTATATCTAATAGAATTTGTCATTTTTCTACTTCTTTTATAGTTCATAGCTTTGTCACTACTATTAGCTTTTAAATACTTTACTAGAGTATCATAATCTCCTTTAGCCAAAGTAGCATCTGTATCAAAATGATTTTCCAAACCATTCATCATCTTTATCCATGAACGCTCTGGTAAAAGACCTGCTTGAAAAGCAAAATGACAACTTCCACACTCTTTTAAATAAAGAGTATTATCCACAGGCTTAACACCACTTTGCCCAAACAGTACTGAACTAAATAATACAACTGATACAAGTAACTTTTTCATAATTATCCTTTTTATTTTGAATTGATGTAATACAATACATCACCTTTTTCTTGTGCAGTTCCTTCTCTATTGTACACATCTTTAAAATTTCTTCTTAACCATTTTTGTACATCTTTTACATTACTAAGTCTATTAGGGTTTTTATTTGGAGATAGTGGTTCGATTAGTTTATTTGTAAAAGTGTTTTTACCCGTTGTACTTAAATCAATATTATGACAACTAGTACAAGATATTTTTTCACCTTTTTTACCAATATGTGAAGTGGTAAATATTTTTTCACCCTCTTTTATACTAAAATCAACAAAACTACTATTCTGTATTTTTGCTTCTGCTTTTAGAATACTTATATACTCTTGCATAGTTGGATTAAACTGTGATGCAAATATATTTATTGTAAAAACCAACATTATTCCTATAGCTACTTTTTTCATCTTTTCCCCTTTTATTTTTTATTATCGTAACTTTACTCTTAATTTGTAAAATGACATAATACATATCTTTACAGTTTCTTTACAATTAAAGCTAATTTAAAAATATAATATAGTAAACTTAAAAAAGTTTTTTCTTATAAATAGGTATAAGATAAGTATATTCCTATACATCACAAGTTGTTAAGCAATATAAAATAATGAATTATACAATGAAATTAACAGGTAGTTAATAACAAAATTGTATTGTCATAATTACGTTATAAAGAGGTCATTAATGATTGCAAAAGATTTAATCAATTTAAAATCACAAGAAGCATTACAATTTATAGTTGATGGGATTGATGCTATTATTTATATAATCGATATAGAAAACTACGAGATACTATATGCAAATAAACACTGTTTAGAACAATTTGGATCCATCATTGGAAAAACTTGCTATAGTGCCTTACAACAAGACAGAAAACAACCTTGTGATTACTGTGATCTTTTAGATAATAAATACCCTAAAGAGGTAGGTTCAACTTATAAATGGGAACATCACAATACTTTAAACAATAAACACTATATTTTTAGTGATAAAATAACTCTCATAAATGATAGAAAAGTCAAAGTTCAAATTGGAATAAATATCACGAAACAAAAAGAGTTAGAAACAAAAATTCTTGAACAAAAAACTAAAAACATAGAAACATTTGAAGCTTTATCAAACTCTACAATAGAGGGATTAATCATTTATGATGAAAATAAAAAATGTATTAGCACAAATAGTGTAGCCCCTGAACTATTTGGCTACGAAGCTCAAGAAATGATTGGAAAAAGTGCTTTTGAATTTATAGCATACGAATCGGTAAATCATATAAAAAATGTAATAAATAATCAAAACCAAGAACCTTATGAAGCTATTATGTTGAGAAAAGATGGTTCAAAATTTCCTGCAATATTAAGAGGAAGAGATATTCAACTTGAAGGTAAAAACATAAGAGTTTCTGCTGTAATGGATATAACTAAAATAAAAGAGAAAGAGGAAGAGATATTACAACTTGCTTATTTTGATTCTTTAACAACTCTTCCCAATAGAACTTTATTAGAAGATAGAGCAAGTAGGCTTATCAATAAAAACAATAGAAATAAAAACTACGGTGCTTTAATGTTTATAGATTTAGACAATTTTAAAAATATCAATGATACAAAAGGGCATATTGTAGGAGATAAAATCTTAGTAGAGTGTGCAAAAAATCTTTCTAAAACAATAAGAAAATATGATACTGTAGCCAGATTTGGTGGAGATGAATTTGTTGTACTTATTGATACCCAACATGTTGATAAAAACTCTGCTGTAAAAAGTATAAGAACTGTTGCAAATAATATTTTAAGACGAATATCACAACCATTAACCATAAAAAATGTAGAGTATCAATTGACTGCTAGTATAGGTATATCGATTTTTAATGACAATATTACTTTTGATGAACTGATGAAACGAGCAGATAGTGCTATGTACCATTCAAAAGATAAAGGAAAAAACAGTTTTAGCTTTTTTGACCCTAAACTTCAAAAAGAGATAGAAAGAAAAACAATTATTGCAGAAAAACTAAGAGGTGCAATAAAAAATAACAAAATAAAAATACACTATCAAAAACAGCTTAACCAAAATCAAAAAGTAGTTGGTGTAGAAGCACTTTTAAGGTGGACTGACAAAACACTAGGATATGTAAGTCCTGTTGAATTTATAGCAATTGCAGAAGAAAGTGATCTTATTTTAAAGCTAGGAAATTATGTTATAGAAGAATCTATAAAACTTATTAGTAGTTGGGAAAAAGATAAAATAAAAAAAGATTGGAAAATATCTATAAATATCAGTATCAAACAATTTGAAAAAGATAATTTTGCTAAAATAATTGAAAAACACATATACCAATATAATATAGTACCAAATAAACTACGACTAGAGTTTACAGAAAGTTTGCTTTTAAAAAATACAGAAAAAACTCTCGAAAAAATTAATTATCTTAAAAAGTTAGGGTTGACATTTTCTATTGATGATTTTGGTACTGGTTATTCTTCATTGTCATACTTAAAAAAACTTCCAATAGATGAACTAAAAATTGATAAATCATTTATAGATGATATCCTAACAGATGAAAATGATAAGACAATTGTACTAGCAATACTTGAAATTGGTAATAAATTTGGTTTTGAAGTTATAGCTGAAGGTGTTGAAACAAAAGAGATGTATGAAAAACTTTTAACTTTAGGTTGTAAATATTTCCAAGGCTACTATTTTGCTAAGCCCATTCCAGAAAAAGAACTTTAAATAGTACTTATTGATTTAAATTTATAAGTATAGTTAAACACAGAATATTGTAAACTCCTTGAAATTTTATCAGAGTTAAGGCTACAATGAAAAATATCAGTATATTTGGTACAAGTTCCGATGCAGGAAAATCAACACTCACTTTTGTAATAGCTAAAATCATCCAAGAGTTAGGCTATAGTGTGGTCCCTTTTAAAGCACAAAATGTATCAAATAACTCAAAAGTATGTGATGATAACAGTGAGATAGCAATAGCACAACACTTTCAAGCAGAAGTTCTTGGAGTTGAAACTTCCTATCACTTAAATCCTGTTTTACTCAAATCTGGTCGTGGAAGTTCTGCTTCACTTATTGTTGAGGGGAAAGTAGTTCAAGATAAAGATGTACGAGAGTATTATAGAGATTTAGACTTACTAAAACCAGCTGTTGATAGATGTTTTAAATATCTTGACAGCAAATATGACTGTGTTGTGTGTGAAGGTGCGGGAAGTCCAGTGGAACTTAACCTTATGGACAAAGACCTCTCAAATATCTATATAGCAAATACCTATGATACAAAAATAATCCTTGTAGCAGATATACAAAAAGGTGGCGTGTTTGCTTCTATTTGGGGTGTATATAATCTTCTTCCAGAAAAATTAAGATCAAATGTCATAGGGGTAATTGTCAATAAGTTTCAAGGAGATATGAGCTTATTTGATGAGGGTGTTAGAATTATCGAAAAAGATTTTGGTATACCAGTTCTTGGGGTATTACCATATATGCCATTTAACTTGGGATTTGAAGATAGTGAAAGTTTAAAAAACTTTACCCAAAACTGTAAAAATGCCACAAAAAAAGTAGCAGTCATAAACTATCCACATATGAGTAACTATAATGATTTTGAACCATTAATAGCAGATGAAACTATCTGTTTAGAGTTTGTAACTTCAAATGTTGATTTAGATAAATTTGATTTAGTGATACTTCCTGGAAGTAAACTTGTAATTCAAGATTTACAATGGCTTAAAAACAATGGTTTATTTGAACAACTTCAAAATACAAAAGTGGAACTCTTTGGTATTTGTGGTGGGTATGAGATGATGTTTGAAAATCTTAAAGATGAACTTTGTATTGAAAACACTACTCCAACTGTAGAGGTTGGACTTGGTTTTATTGATGATGATATTATATTTCAAAATGACAAAGTGCTCAAAAGAGAATTATACAGAATGTTTAAGAATGATTACGAAGGTTTCGAGATACACCAAGGCATTAGCAAAAAATATCCACTGTTTTTTGAAAAAGATAACATCAAAGGAACTTTTGTTCATGGGTTATTTGATGATGAGAAGTTTAAAATATACAAGAAAAAAACGATTGATCAATTTGTACAAACTATGAAAGGGAAGTTAGATATAGATAAGATTATATCTAGTATAATATAACATGATAAAATCACTAATAAAATTTGGTTTAGAAAAACCAATCTTAAACTATATGCTTCTATTTTTTATATTTGTACTCTCAGTATTTTCATATCTAAAAATACCAAAAGAGATATTTCCACCATCAAATCTTGATGCTATTTCTATTACTGGGAGCTATGCAGGGGCAAGTAGTGATATCCTTGATTTAATGGCTGTATCAAAAATAGAAGATGAACTAGCAAACTTAAGTGAAGCAGATACCATAAAAACTGTTGTAAAAACGGGATATTTTAATATTTGGATTGATTTAAAAGAGGGAAATGATCTTTCAAAGCTTTTAGATGATGTAAAAGATATCGTTACTAAAACTCGTTCAGACTTACCAAGTGATATGGATGAACCTATAGTAAAAGAGGTGAGTTTTTCATTTCCACTTATTACTATTGCTGTATTTGGTGATAAATCAAATGAAGAGTTACTCCAAATTTCAGATGATATTAAATCAAAAATAAACACTCTTGGAGATTTAAGTGATATAACTATCTGGGGAGATAGTGACAAAGAGTTACTAATAACTTTTGATGAGACAAAGATAGATGCCTTTGGATTAAATAAAAATGCGGTTATCAGTACAATTGCTTCTACAAGTTCTATTTTCCCTGCTGGTGTTATTAAAGATAAAGGGACACACTATTATCTTAGTAGTCAAAATGGGGAAAAAGATATTCAAAAACTACAAAATATGATTATCAAGATTGGTGATACTTCTATTTACCTCAAAGATATTGCAACCGTAGAATATAAACTAGCTGATGTAAATACAATCTCCCACTTCAATGGACAAAAAAATATCTCAATAGGTGTCAATAAAAGTGAAACTGGAGATAGTATCGCCCTAGTTAAACAAATAAAACAGATACTAAAAGAGGAACAAAAAAACTATAGGGATATAAAATTTGACACCTATACAGACACCTCAGTATGGATAAAAAACAGACTTAATACTGTTGTGTCAAATATACTTTTTGGACTAATACTGCTTACTATTGCCTTATTCTTCTTTATCAATGCAAGGATAGCTTTTGTGGTTGCTGTTGGTATTCCTACAAGTTTTATGATAGGACTTATTGGTGCTGAACAACTCGGCTATAGTCTTAATATGCTCTCACTTCTAGGAGCACTCCTTGCTCTTGGTATGCTTGTAGATGAAGCTATTGTTGTGGGGGAAAATATCTATAGACATCTTGAGATGGGGAAAGATAAGATGACAGCAGCAATTGATGGAGCTGTTGAGATGTATCCTGCTGTTTTAACTGCAACTGCTACTACTATATTTGCCTTTTTACCAATATTGCTTATGAGTGGTGAAACTGGGGTATTTATAAAAATACTTCCTATTATGATAACTATCTTACTTCTAAGTTCTTTAGTGGAAGCATTTTTCTTTCTACCTCTTCATGCAAAACATATACTTCAAGTAAATCATAGTGAAAAAAAATCAGAAACAATTTGGGAATGGAACAAAAACCTTTATAAAACTATCCTAGACTTTGTATTAAAGTGGAAATATCTTTCTCCTATAATTCTTACAGTTTTTATCATCATAGCAACAATATTTTTTGCAAAAATTTTAAAGTTTGAGTTTATGCCAGAATTTGATACAACACAAGTATATATTAATGGTTCAGTTGGAGTTGGACATGATATTAAAGAGACTGAGCAAAAGATTTATCAACTAGAAAAAAAGATACTTGAAAACTTTGAACTTGGAAATGAGATAGATAGTATCAGCTCAGTTATAGGGATGAAATTAGATGGGAAACAACTCCCTCAAAATGAAGAATTCTACTTTCAAATCTTTGTAAACCTTCAAGAGAGAGCTGCTTCAAATGTATTTGATAAATATATCAATCCATATTTAAGTCCAAAGTATGATGATACAGATATGACCCGAATTGAGGCTGCAAAAACTATTTCAAACAATATCTCAAAACTGATAAACGGTAGTGATATAAAAAAAGAGTTTGAGGATATAAATGTTTATGTTCCAGGTGCAGGGATAGTAAGCTATGATATAGAAATAAGTTTTAGTGGGGAAGATGACAAAGAGTTAAGCAATGCTATTAAAACTGTTAAAACAGAACTAGGAAAAATAAAAGGTGTAAAAAATATCGCAGATGATATACTTCTTGGTAATCTTGATTTGAAATTTTCTATCAATCCTTATGGACAGTCTTTAGGATTTAGTGAAACTGATGTTATAAACTTGCTCAAACCTTATTATTTCAAGGGGAGTTTCTCTAAAATGTACGATGATACGGGTGTGGTTGATATAGTGTTTCAAAGTGTCAACAAAGATATCAAAAAATCTCTTGATAGTTTTGAAATTCTAATACCAAATAGTGACAATAAAGTCCTTCTAAATGATATAGTAGATTTCAAAACAAAATCAAGTCTTAGTCAAATATTTAAAGAGGATGGAGTAGCGATACAAACTATCACAGCTTCACTAGATGGGATCACAAGTACAGAGCTCTATACTCAACTTAATCCTGTTTTAGATAGTTTAAAAGATAAAGTGACTATAGATATCAAAGGGGAACAAAAAGAGAACAAAAAAGTACAACAAGAGATGGGACAAGCTTTTATTATAGCTTTGATACTTATCTTTATCTCTTTGGTATGGATGTTTGATAGTTTAGTAAAATCACTCATCATCTTAAGTACCATTCCACTTTCAGTTCTAGGTGTTCTTGTGGGACATTTTATCATGGGGTTAAATCTTACAATGCCTGGACTTATAGGGATGGTTGGACTTGCTGGGGTTATTGTAAATGATGGGATTATTATGATGGACTTTATCCAAAAATCTAAAAATATAGAGGAGATGAAAGAGTATGCACTTTTAAGACTCCGCCCTATTCTTCTTACTTCACTTACAACTATTTTAGGTCTTAGTACTTTGATGTTTTTTGCTTCTGGTCAATCTTTGATATTACAACCTATGGCTGTAGCTTTAGGTTTTGGGATACTTTGGGCTACAATTTTGAATTTGTATTATGTTCCTATGTTGTATAGGATTATTTATTTGAGGAAAGAGTAAAGAGTATTTACCAAATTTATAATGTAAAGTTAGTCTGTATAACTTTACATATTTAGAACTATTAACCTTATTATTTATTTGATATATCTATAACTTGCCCATTAACTGCTTTTAAAAACTTTACAATTTTTTCAATCTCCTCATCAGTTAAATTTTTTCTTGCCTGATGTTTCCCCATAATTTTTATAGCATCTTCTATTTTATCAACACTCCCATTATGAAAGTATGGAGCAGTGCTTACTACATTTCGTAAAAGTGGTACTCTAAAATGTTTTAACTGTTTTTCATCTCCTAAAAAGCCACCTTTATTTTCAAATGGAAATGAAATAGTTGATAATAAGTTTCTATTAATCCTATTTGTTTTTTTATCATGACACTGTATACATCCTTTTGTAGTCATCACTTTATATACTTCATCTTTCTTATATAAATTAAAAAAACCTTTTTCTAGCAATTCTAAGTTTTCTGTCCCAAAAGCTGATAATAAATAATTATATCTTTTTTTATCATCATTAAATTTTATTTGAAAATACTTTCTATCTTCATTTAGCGTTTCTAAAAATTGTTCATATGACTTTTTTAATTTATTAATTGATTCTATATCACTCATACTCCATATTGGATGATAAGAAAGTGGAAATTTTCTAAGTTTTTGACCACCTAGTGCAATACCATTATGACATCCGACACAACTTTTTGTAATAAATAGTTTTAAACCTTCTTTTTCTTCTTTATTTAATGCAGTTAAATCACCTTCAAGAAACTCATCATATCGACTTCGTGTCACTAAAGTTTTTTCATACTCGCCTATTGCTTCAGTAATTTTATCAAATGTAATTTTGTTATTCCCAAAAGCATTTAAAAACATTTGATTATATTCACTATTTTGTTGTACCCTTTCCTCTGCAAGTTTTGGAGTAATAGACATCTCAAAAGTTGCTTGAAGAGGACCTTGAGCTTGATCCTTTAATGTATGGCTTGAACCATTCCAAAATAGATGCTTTGAAAATGCTGTATTTAACACAGTTGGTGAATTTAGATGAGATGGATTTTTTTGATTCTTATGACCAATTGCTGTAAGTATCCCATCTGCTCCACCTTTTTTGAAGTCATGACAAGATGCACAGCTAATATCTTTATTTAATGATAAATTTTTATCAAAAAAAAGTTTTTTACCTAGTGTAATTTTTTCTTTAGAAGTTATTTTCACAATATTCTTTAAAGTTATTAAATTATTCGGTGCTGGTTTTAATCCATAACTATAAGCTTGAATCAATAACTTCTCATCCTCATTGGCGTATAGATTTACTACCATTAATATTATTAGAAAGTATTTCATATTTTTCTCCTCGTTTTTATACAGAAATCATAGTAAATATTGATTTTTACTTATGTGATTTGGCTCACATAAATAATTTATAGATACAAGTATATTTCTATAGAGATTTTATAATAGAGGAGAAAATAGTATGAAATATATAATAGTAGGAGTCATACTTATTATGACATTGTTGGTATCTAAGGTTTTTGTAGCTCTTGATTTGTTACATTTTAATAAATACACTACAAGACTTGAATCAAGTGAACACAATAATAAGTTAAATCAATTAGAGAAAACTGGGAAATCCTTATATTTAGTTTATTGTTCCTCTTGCCATGGTTATGATGGGAAAGGAAATAAAGAAAAAGCACAAGATCACACACATAGGATGGCTAAAAAATCTATAATTGATGTTATCAATAATGGTGCAAATAATTTTAAATCTTTATATCCCTCAGGTATGCCATCTGGATTAATAAATAAAGATGAAGCAGAGAAAGTAGCTACATTTATGGTAAATGGTTTTAAAGGTTCTGCACCAAAATCTTGGATAATATGTGCATCTTGTCATGATAATACGGGTGAAGGGATTCCTCTTATAGCTCCCAATATTAAAACATATAGTGATGAATTAGTTGAAACAGTTTTAAAAAATGGGAAACAAGGAGTTATTGGAGTAATGCCAAGTGATTTTAAACATAGACTCAGTAAAAATCAAATGAAAGCAATTGCTGCCTATATTAGAAGTTTAGGAAAATAAATTTTGTTTTGTGATTCCTATCACAGAACAAAATCCTATATTCTTTTATAATTCGTATGCATTCAAAACAAAAGGAGTAAAATATGCAAATCAGTAAAAAAATCTTAGGTAGTTGGGTCTTCTTATTGTTATTAACAATATCAGCACAAGCTTCAGAAGGATATAAAAATCTTTTTGTAACAATTACTACAGACAATTTAAAACAATCAGGTATGGGTGTAGCAATTGCTAGTGCATTTCAAAATGCAGGGGTAAATACTACAGTGCTTGTTGGTGCAAATGCATCAAGATTAGTGTTAAAAAAAGGGAAACAAGAGTTATTTGGACCAACTGGCGTTTCCGTACGAGATATGTTAGTTGGATTAACAAAAAAAGGTGGTACAGTAATGCTTTGTGGAATGTGCGCAAAGTTTGGTGAAATAACAAAAAATGATGTAGCATATGGTGTAAAAATAGTAACACCAAATGATGTAGCAGGAGCACTTTTAGCACCTTCGACTCAAACATTATCATTTTAATAGATTACAATATTATATGGGTACAATCCCATATAATATGATTAAAGGAAAAATATGGAACTTCTAGATTATCATTGTTTTAATAACTTAACAGAAACAGAGAAAGAGAAAGTTTTAAATAGTGCAAAAAAAGTTATGTTACCATCTGAACAAATACTGTATTATACAGGTGATATATGTGAAGATGTACTATTTTTAAAAAGTGGGACTGTAAAAGTATATATCCAACCAAAAGAGATAGGGAGTGAAGAGATGACTCTTTATGAGTTGCAAAAAGGGAGTCAATGTGTGGTAAATCTTTTTAGTACAATATCATCATCTCCAACACTAGCAACTGCACAAACAGTCACTCCAATAGAGGGATGGCTAGTATCAAAAGATACAATAACATGGCTAATTCATAACTCTGATTCATTTAGAGAATTTAAAATGGATATAGTGGGCAAAAGAATGAGTTCATTGATAAATATTTTATCAGAAGTAAAGTTCTCTAATATTGAGCAACAATTGTTAAACTGGCTTTATGTACAAGGTCTAAATAGTATTAAAATAACCCATGATAAAATTGCTTCTACAATAGGAGTTACAAGAGAAACTATTAGTAGAAACTTAAAAAAACTGGAGCAAAAGGGTCATATAAAGCTTAGTCGAGGGATGATTTCAATTAATTAAGTAATTGTATTTATATCAGGGAAATTATTTACCATTTCATCATAAGTTGTATATTTTTCTAATGCTTCAATAACTTCATTGAGTGGTTTAGAGTAAATATCTGGTAGATTAAATTCATCTTCTTCAATGTCAAATGCCAACTTTTCAAAGGGTGGATTAAACTGTGCATCTACTCCCTCTTTATTTCCTCGTGCATCAACTTTATACCAACCATAATCTTTTAAATAAATAGCATTTAATCCATGTAAACAATATTTATCTTTTTTATATTCAGAGCACTTAAGTCTTTGGTAACAAAATCCTGTAGGAATATTGTTTGCTCTTAGTAAAGCAGCTAAAAGATGTATCTTAGAATAACACCATCCCATTTTATATTTTAAAACATCACTTGCTGTAATTGTTGAAATATCACTCTTAGAATCTCCAGTATGATTAATATTATCTCGTACATATAAAAAGCATTTTTTTGCAATATCTGTATCTGATTTACAATTCTGAGATAAATTTTTTGCTAGTTTTTGTATATTATCACTTGAATAGTTTATGATACTTGTTTCTTCTAAATATTCTTTCATATTGTATTTACCTTATAATTAAATATACTCAATATTATAATATTATTACTATAACATCTAACTTGTTTCAATAGTATTATATTTTCATTTTCTTTCTTTGATATTGCACCTATGGCTTTAGGGTTTGGGATACTTTGGGCTACTATTTTGAATTTGTATTATGTTCCTATGTTGTATAGGATTATTTATTTGAGGAAAGAGTAAAAGCTTATAACCGTTGTATTATAATTTAAGGTGTTACATTAGATACAGTTTGAATTAAACTACCAAAAGAACTAATTAATATTATTAATCCTGTATAAAATAAAATATTAAATCTTGATCTCCAATTTCTTGATTTTTTTGATAACGAAAAAAGTCCAATAATTAATAAAGGTAAAAAGAAGACTTTTCCAAGAATAAAACCAATTGAACCTTGACTCATAATAAAAGCAAGATATGTATTTATGGAAATTATCAATATTGTAATAACTGCAAATATTTTATTTGGCTTCGAAGTTTCTGTAACTTCACTTTCTTGTTTAGAATAAATTATCATTGGAATAATACCAAAGACAACAACAATTGCTAAAAAAATAATAACTTCAATCATATTTCAACTCCTTTTGATTATAAATATAAAGTCTAAATTGAAAGATAATGTTCCTTTCTCGTTCCAGCTCTTTTGAGCTAAAACAATAGATGAAATATTTAAGCCCACAGGATTAAATATTTCTCTACATTAATTTGTTAGCCTTTAAATTTATTTTTTCTATGGAACTCAAGATATACTTTATGTTGCTTTTCAACTTTTTTTAATTTTAAATTACTATCAATATTAAATATTGAAGGATTTGTTATAACTTTTGATATTTGAATATTACCATTATCATTAAATGTAATATATCCTTTGTCAAATAATTCATCAATCATTGGATTTAATAATAAACCATTATATTTATCAAGTCTTTCTTTATCATTTGAATCTTTCCATGGTTTAATATGTGAAGCTTTTAATAGTTCTTTAATATTAACATTACTTATAGAACATTCTGAGTTCCAGTAAGTAATTAATGATTCTCTAAATTTACTTTGACCAATTCTTATATCAATAGTTGCAGAGCCTGTAGTTGAATATTGTTCTATCAATTTTTGATTATTTGTATCTGTTTTACTATCTAACACAGTAACAATAAAAAATGATTTTGGATTTCCCCATATAATTGGCTCAATTAATCTTTGAAATTTTACTGGAAAACTTATTTCTTCTCCACTAGTAATTTGAAAATAATCAACTATATCTATATTAAAATGACTCTCAAATTTAATATTTAATAATCTTTTTGTTCCATCTTTTAAATTACAATATTTAGATACATCTTTTTGTGTTGTAAACAAATGTAATTCTTTTTTTCTATCTATAAATGGTTGTTTCCAGCTTATATTACTCAATTTTTCTAATCTTGCCAATATATTTCTCTCCAATATTTTGTAGTCTTTTATTTTTCTCTCTAGCTCAGAAGAAGTAGAATGAGGGAAATAAAACCGCTGTGTATCCTTGTCTTTTTCTAAAGCTTATTAGTCTTTAAATTAAATTATTAATTAATTGTTATACTGTTTACAGTCTTTGTTTGTAATAATCATATCTGTAATAAATAAATTATTCATATCAACATAATTATATTTATATTCACCACCACTCAATATTAATTCTTTACTAAACTTCTCACTACATAAACTTTTAATCATTTTTTCTTTCACTATTGTATTAATATACTCTGAATTAATCTCATTTTTCTTTTTATTAATTATTTTAAATTCATAATTTAAAGTTTTTCTTTTTCTCCATATGTTATTTAATTGTATATCTTTACTTATCATTTGAGGTAAAGTAGTATTATTTTTCACCTGAGATATTGATTGATCCATTTTAATCCCTACCATACCTCCACCAATTTTAATAAATATTATAATATTGATAATTGTCACTATGATAAAAAGGGGAATTGTAATTTTAAAACTTAATGGTAATTTATGATATTTTTCTGTAGATTCTGGATTATTACCAAATCTATTAATTTCTTCACTTCCTTTTTTAAATATTAAAATATACATTAGCCAAAAATTAACAAAAGGTATAATCATTAACAATAAAAACCAAGCAGATTTATCTAAATCATGTAGCCTTTTAATCATCAATATTAAATTTATATAGAATATTGGCATTGATATTATAATATATGAAATAAGAAATTCTTCCCATAAAGATATGCCTTGTAATTCAAATGGTAAATTAATTAAAAATGAAAATACTGCAAAATATACAGTATAGGCAAAATATATTCTTCGATTAATCCTACCTTCTTTATAAAATAAAAATTTCATTAAATTAAATGTATTATCTTTATATTCAGTATTTATATCCATTAAATGTTCCTAATAATTATGCTAAATAAAATTGTATCGAAAGAATGTCACATCCAGTGTCACAGTTTTAATAAATTTTAAAATTTCTATTGATTTTTTGCTGAATTGATAAATTATATTAGAGGATTATTTTCTCGTAGTAAAATTTGATTTGTAGGATTTAGTGTCGTCTATATTGTTTTGTTATGCTTTATTATCTCTCTTCAAATATTTCCAAACACCATAAGCACTTATAGCTATCCAAAATATCTCGATAATAACAGAAGCTAAATTCCAATTATACATCAAAGAATACATTATCAAAACAGCACCAAAAAGATTTAAAAATGAGTACCAAAACCCTTTTGAATCTATCTTTTCAATTTGTAAAAGATAGTAAGTAATCAGTACAAAGGATACACCAACTACACCTATAATATCTTCCATATTTTTAGATAAGAGCTTTCAAACTTTTTGCTGTAAAAAGTCTTAACTCTTCACTTTTTAAAGACTTCAACTCACTACTAAACCCACTTTTAGCAAAAAGGACAAAAATATCTACTGGAAGTTGGATATCTTCGCACTCTTTTTTTAAGTTTGTTAGAACTGATTTTTTCATCTTGGCATTTGTATATTTACAACTACCTGCTATGATTTTTCCTGAAGTTGTTTTAGCTACTAGTTCTACTTCACCCTCATCATCCCAATATCTACCATCACTATAGATACTATCTTCTTGAAATTGTTTTTTCAAAAACTCATGACAAAGTTGCTCGAAAATATAGTTTTGGAACTCCTCTTTTTGATTTTTGAAGTTTGTGAAAAACTCTTTATAATCCCCATCTCTTACACCTTTAAATATTGGAGATACAAACGCAAACCAAAATCTCAAAAATGGTGTAGAGATGATAAGTTTTTTTGATATATCCCCTTGATTTGCTTGATTTGTGAGATGGTGCATAGTTGACTCTACTTTTAATACACCCATATCTCGAAGTTCATCTACACACTCCATCCCATTTTTAAAAGAGACTTGTGCTCTTCTAAAACTAGAGTTTGTTCTTCTATCTCCTAGTGCAACTCCACTTAAAATAGCTTGGAGTAGTGGATCAGAGGTACAGAGGTCTGCTACTTGATTTCTATAATATTTATACTCATCTAAAATCAACTCTTCAATTGATTTTTCTATAGGAATAGTTGTATCGATTTGTTCATCAAGTCCACCAAACACGGTAAAATACTCGATAGCTTGTTCCATATCTTTGAAGTTGTTTTTGTTACAAAATGTTGAAAATTGCTCTTGTAATGTTTGGTCTATTGAAATTATAATCTATCCTTTTTTGTCTCTAAATTGTAACAATTATACCATAATATTATAATATCTTTGATACAATCCAAAGAGTAAAAAACAAAGGCAAATGATGAAAAAATGTGATGTACAACTAAAAGAACTTATAGAAACTGTAGTGTTACCTGATATTGAAGATAGTATTGATTATATATTTGAACAAATAGCGGAGAAAAAAGATGCAAGTGAAGAGCTAAACAAAGAGTTAGCACAGATGCATGAGATGAGAGATGATTTCAATGAAATTTTAAAAGATATTGAAAACAGAGAACTAGACAAAGAGGAGTGTCAAGAACTTTATGAGGGTATCAAAGCTATGATTGATGATATGGAGCTTGATGACGAAATTTAGTTAACTAAAGGCAGGTTTTACACTTGCCGTTAACTATTACATTATTTATAAGATATCCATCAAGTGTGATATCTAAATCTTCTAAACACTCAACCTTATTACACTCTATACACACAAAATGTGCATGAGGTTTGAGTTTAAGTTCAAAATATCTTTTTTTGTCGTTTGATTCAAAAGAGTTTATTATCCCCTCCTCTTCAAAGAGCGAAATATTTCTATAAAAAGTTGCTTTATCCATAGATATATGAAGTTTTATATCTTCATAACTTAAAGGTTGTTTTGCATTCTTAAATATCTCAATAAGAGCGATTCTTGCCGTTGTTAATTTAATATTTTTCTTTTTTATTTTATCTTCTAAAGTCATAAATATATTATATCAAATTAATCTTATTGCATTATTTTTTCAATTTTAACTTTCATTTTGGAAATATTCGATAAAATCATACTTTTAAAAGGATAATAATGAAACAAACAATTTTAAAATTACTGTTAATCGCAGTAGCTTCGTATAGTTTTATAGGATGTGCTCCTAAAAATGAAGTGAAAGAATATAATAAACCAGCAATCTATTGGTATAACAAAATGATAAAGCAAATTGCTGAGTATAACCTTGATGGCGCTGATGATACATTTACATCACTTGAATCAGAACATAGAAACTCCCCTTTTATTCCAGGTGCTATGATGATTATAGCAACTGCGCATATGGATGAAGAGGAATATGCTATGGCAAACTATTATCTTGATGAATATCTTAAAAGATTTAGTTTAAAAAGAGACGCTGATTATATTAGATACTTAAAAATAAAATCAAACTTTTTAGCATTTGAGAGTCAATTTAGAGAACAAAATCTTTTAGATGAAACAATTATTAAAACAAATGAATTTTTAGAAAAATATCCACATTCAGAATATGTACATTTAGTACAAACTATGCAAGCAAGACTTCTTATGGCTCGAGCTATGTTTGATAAAGAGATAGCTGGATTATATGGTAGACTTGATAAAGTAGAGGCAAAAAAATTCTACGAAAACAAAGCTTCAAGAAATTGGAAAAATATAGAAGATATCAAAGAGGTAAATGTACCTTGGTATCGAGCTGTATTTGAATAAGGAATAAGATTATATGAAATTAGCAGATTACGATAGTTTCCCAGATAGGTTACCTATACTTGTAGAGCAATCAATGTTTTTATATCCGTTTATGATTGCACCTATTTTTATAGAAGATGAGCAAAATATTAACGCAGTTGAATATGCTATAAATAACAATAAACTTATAACAGTAGCTGTAAGTAAAGAGAAAACAGCAAGTGAATTTTATAATGTTGCAGTTGTAGGAAATATTATGAGAAAAATTACTCTACCAGATGGGAGAGTAAAAGTTTTATTTCAAGGATTAGAAAAAGTTGAGATAAAAGAGATTGTTAGTGGTTCACCACTTATGGGTATAGTTGATGTATTGCCAAATCTCCCATATGAAGAAAAAGAGATTCATGCTATACTTGAAATTTTAAAATCAAATATCAACAGACTTTCAAAACTCAATCCAAAATTTCCTGCTGATTTAATCAAAACAATTCAAGAAAGCAGTGACCCTGTTAGAATTGCTGATTTAGTTTCATCTGTAATTCAAATTAGTAATAAAGATGCGTATACTTTGTTTAAAGAGACAAATATCAGTACACGACTTTTAGGTATTATAGAACATATCAAACAAGATATTGAAACTTTTAAACTTAAAAACGAAATCAATCAAAAAGTAAATACAAACCTAGACAAACACCAAAAAGATTATGTATTAAGAGAACAGTTACGAACTATCCAAAAAGAGCTAGGTGGTGATACAAGTAAAGATAAAGAGATACTTGAGTTTAGAAAAAAACTCAAAGCTTTAAAACCCCATATGCCAAAAGCTGGATATAAAGAGACAAAAAAACAAATAGATAAACTCAGTCGAATACATCCAGATAGTGGTGATGCTTCTACACTTCAATCATATATTGAAGCTGTTTTAGAGATACCTTTTGGAGACAAAGTACAAGAAAAATTTGATGTAGCACATGTGGAAGAGCAACTTAATATTGACCACTATGCACTCAAAGAACCAAAAGATAGAATCATAGAGTATTTTGCAGTGAAACAACTCCTTGAACAAAGAGGGATAAAAACAAATAAAGATAATAGTACAGTTCTATGTTTTGTAGGACCTCCAGGTGTTGGAAAAACAAGTCTAGCAAACTCAATAGCAAGTGCACTTGATAGACCACTTGTGAGAATAGCTCTTGGTGGGATGGAAGATGTAAATGAGCTTCGAGGGCATAGAAGAACTTATGTGGGTGCAATGCCAGGAAGAATAGTGCATGGGTTTACAACGGCAAAAAAAATGAATCCAGTGATAGTTTTAGATGAGATAGATAAAATTGGAGCAAACCATAGAGGAGATCCTAGTGCAGTTATGCTAGAGATTTTAGACCCTGAACAAAATCACGCCTTTAGAGACTTATATCTTAACTTTGAGATAGATTTAAGTTCATGTATCTTTATAGCAACAGCAAACAATGCTGGTAAAATTCCAGCACCTCTTAGAGATAGAATGGAATTTATAAATATAAGTAGTTATACACCAAATGAGAAGTTTCATATAGCCTCAAATTATCTTATACCACAAGAGTTAAAAAAACATGGTATGAAGAAATCTGAAGTAAACTTAAGTGATCCAACTATTGAACTTATCATTGAAAAGTTTACAAGAGAAGCAGGAGTTAGAAACTTACGAAGAGTATTTAGTAAACTCTATAGAAAAGCAGCAAAAGAGCTTGTATATGATAAAGAGTTAAAAAAGGTATCAATCAACACAAAAAATATTGAAGAGTACCTTGATAGTCCTGTATTTGAGATAGATCCAGCAGATAAAACAAATAGCGTAGGTGTAGTAAATGGACTTGCTTGGACAAGTGTTGGTGGTGATGTTCTTAAAATAGAAACTGTAAAATTTGCAGGAAAAGGGAACTTATCGCTTACAGGAAATATGGGTGATGTTATGAAAGAGAGTGCTAGAATTGCTCACAGTGTTGTAAAAGGTTTAATTGATAAGAAAAAACTAAAAAATGCAACATTTAAAACAACAGATATCCATATGCATATCCCTGAAGGGGCTACACCAAAAGATGGTCCAAGTGCTGGTATTGCAATGTGTTTAGTAATTGCATCTATTCTTTCAAATAGAAAAGTAGATTCAACTTTAGCTATGACAGGAGAAGTGACTCTTACAGGAAAAGTTCTTCCAATTGGTGGACTTAAAGAGAAACTTATCGCTGCATATAAAGCAAAAATGAAAAAAGTATTAATTCCAGAGAAAAACTTCAAAAGAGACCTAAAAGATATCCCTGAAGAAGTAAAAGAAAATATGGAGATCATAGCTGTTAAAAGAGTTGAAGAGGTACTAGAGCACGGTTTAGTATAAAATGGAATCTGATAGAATAAAAGATATAAAAAAACTACAATTAGAGGGCTATAAAGTTGAAAGAAGCCAAAGTGTTGTTTTAAATAATCTTTATTCTATAGTTACTATTGTTACTATTTGTATCTCTGTAATTTTTTATAATGTATATATAGTACCAGCTCAAAAAGCAAAAGAGCAAAGAGAACTTAAAGCAAAACAACACCAAGAATATCTTGATATGAGAGCAAAACAAATTGCTCTTTCACATAAATTAAACAACCAATCACAAAAAGAAGAAAAAGATGCAAAGTAGAGTATTCACTGTAACAAATATCATCATCCTTTTAAATATCTTTATGTTTATAGTTCAAAACAGTATCCATAATGGTATTTTATATCTTGGATTAAATATCTACTTTTTTGCCAATGAGTTGTATTATCAACTTTTATCAACTATGTTTGTTCACGGTGGTGTTGCACATATTGTGATGAATATGTTTGTTTT
This sequence comes from Arcobacteraceae bacterium, assembly GCA_965140475.1. Classification (GTDB taxonomy): domain Bacteria; phylum Campylobacterota; class Campylobacteria; order Campylobacterales; family Arcobacteraceae; genus JAIOSF01. The sequence goes on along the minus strand of OZ223241.1, from coordinate 43,011 downwards.
ATACCAATTTGGTAATCTTATTGAAAGAGTTATTGGGATTCCTAGATATCTCTTGCTTTATTTCGTAGGTGGAATTTTAACCTCTATTGGAAGTTTAGCTTATATGTATATCACAGGAGATTGGGCAAACTTAGTGGGAGCTAGTGGTGCTATTAGTGTACTTCTTGGTTGGCTTGCACTAAAAGATACTTATCAAAGAAATGGGATAATAGTATGGATATTACTGATATCTTTTGCTCCCCTACTTCTTGGTATGCCAATTGCTTGGTATTCACATCTTATTGGTTTTGTACTTGGGTGGATTATGGGATATATTTTATAGTAATCTTTTTGCTATAGTTTGTGCATTTATTATTGCACCTTCAATATATCCACCCTCTTTAAATGAAAATTCCGTAGAAGAAAATAAAATTTTATCACTATATGAAGTTGTATCTATCCCATAGTTTGGATGAGTTGCCATAGTATTAAAATCCTCTTTTGTAGATGTATATTTTTCTCTCTTCCAATCAACAAGGTGTATAGCTAAGATTTCACTTTCTTCTATACTAAAAACTCTTTGTAACTGCTCTAATAACTCTTTTTTATAATTATCAGTATCCACTTTCAGTCTTAAAAATCCAAATAATGCATTTTTAGTACGAGTAGTTGCGTCATGTATCTCAGCCAATGGTCCAATATTTGAGAAAACAAATCCACTCAAACCTTTCTCTCTCCAAAATGAAGTTTTAAATTCAATGACACACTTTGCACTATTTCCCATCCAAGTTTGAGTATTTCTCATTTTCTCTTCTACTTGTATTGGTAGAGGTGGGATAAAATTCAAATTTTGAACAATTCTTGGAGGAAGTGTAGAGATAGCATAATTGCTTGTATACTCTTGATTCTTTGTTTTTAAGAGTATATTTTCTTGCTCTTGGATAGATACAACTTCACTATTTAAAACTATAGTAACATCTTTTAATTGGTTATATAATGTATCGATAAGCTTTGTAAGTGTTCCATCCATTCTTGCTGATGGGATATTTTGTTGTGGCATAAATTTTTCAACTGTATTTTGCGTATCATATAAAGCATACCCATTTTCATATTGTAAAAACAGTTGTAAATCAAATTTTTCTATAAGTTCTAAAATATTTTTGTGATGTTGCCATACCCAAGATGGTCCCATATCATGACCATCTATACTATATATTCTTCCACCTATTCTATCTCTAGCTTCTAAAATAGTTATATCGTATTTTTCTTGGAGTAAAAAAGCTAAGTATAGTCCACTTATTCCAGCACCGATAATAACTATTTTTTCTTTATTCAATTTTGTTTTATCCCATAGGATACATTATCTCTAATTGTATCTTTTCTATTTTTTTCATCGTCTCACTGCTAAGTTTTATATCAAAGGCAGCAAATGATTCATCTAATTGTTCTACTGTTCTAGCCCCAATAATTGTAGAAGCAACAAAATCAAAATGTTTTGAATAAGCAACAGCAAGTGTCACTGGTGAGATATTTAACTCCTTTGCCAACTCCATATATTTTGCTGTAGTTAAAAGTGATTTTTCATTTACAAACCTTGTAGCTTGCCCTTTGATTCTAGGGTTATCACTTTTTAAATAATCTGAATATCTAGCAACCTCTGGATAAAATTTCCCATTGTACTTACCACTTAAAACCCCACCTGCAATAGGAGAATAAGGTAATAGTGAAATTTGCTCTTTTTTACACACTTGTGCTAACTCATCTAAAAATCGAGGATTATTTAAAGAGAAGTTATTTTGTATAGATTCAAATCTGCTAATACCCAGTCTTTTTGATGTTTCATTTGCTTTTGTTAAACCATAAGCACTATCATTTGATGTTCCTAGATATCTTACTTTCCCCTCTTGAACTAACTCTTCAAAGGCTTTGAGTGATTCTTCTATAGGGACAACTGTATCTGGCCAATGCATTTGATATAAATCAATATAGTCAGTTCCAAGTCTTTTTAAACTTCCCTCAATAGCTTTTTTGATATGAAATTTATCAATAGCAGTCAAACCATGTCTTGTAGGTGGCACAAACCAACCATTTGCGGCCCCTGCTACTTTTGAAGCAATAATTAACTTATCTCTTTGTTTCCCTTTGAGCCATTTTCCAATAATCTCTTCAGTACGACCCATATATTTAGCATCTGGTGGAATTGGATATATTTCAGCTGTATCAAAAAAGTTAATACCTCTATCAACTGATTTATCCATAATCTTAAAAGCTTCTTTTTCATCACTCCAAGAACCAAAACTCATAGTTCCTAAACATATTGGTGTAACTCTTAAACCTGTTCTTCCTATATATCTATATTCCATATCCAAACCTTTTATTGACTTTTTGCTATAATACCGAAAAATAATTAAAGGCAATTAAGTATATGAGTTTAGAAGAAAAATTAAATACAAGAAGTGGTGGAGTTTGTGAACTATGTGGTTCAAGTGATGATTTAAAAGTTTATGAAGTAAATCCAAGTGATGGAAGTGTTGACAAAGCAATCTTAACTTGTGGGAAATGTAACGAACAACTTCAAGATATGAGTAACCTAGATGAAACACATTGGTTTTGTTTAAATGATAGTATGTGGAGTGAAGTTGATGCTGTAAAAGTTGTCGCTTATAGAGTATTAAAAACTTTAAAGAATCAAGATTTATTAGATATGATGTATCTTGAAGATGATATTAAAGCTTGGGCAGAAGAGGGATTATTTGAAGAAGAGAATAAAGTTATCCATAAAGATAGCAATGGTGTTACTTTAAGTGCAGGTGACACAGTAAGTATTATCAAAGATCTTGATGTAAAAGGAACAGGCTTTACTGCTAAGAGGGGAACAGCTGTACGGAACATTTCTTTACCTCATGATGACGCAGAACATATCGAGGGAAGAGTAAATGGTGTTAAAATTATGATATTAACAAAATACCTTAAAAAAGTATAAGTTATATTGTAGTATAATGGCAATACAAAAAATTATTTAGGATATTTATATGACTGAAGTTTTATCAAAAAAGATAGATTCATTACCACCACTACCAAAAACCATAATCGACCTCGAAGAATTTAAAAAATCTCCAAATAAAGATTTAGAGGTTTTAGATAAAATTATAGAGCAAGATCCTTTAATCGTGGCAACACTACTTAAAGTATCAAACTCAGCAATGTTTGGTTTTAATAACAAAGTTGAAAATGCAAGTAGAGCTATACATTTACTAGGGGTAAACTTTACTTTATCTATTGCATTTGGTAGTGCAATTAAAAACGCACTTGATATTGATTTAGGTGCTTATGGTATCAATGCTGATAGGTTTATGTCTATTGCTAATCTTTCATCAAACCTTTTAAAAGAGTGGATGAAAAAAGTAGACAATACTTTAAAAGAAGAGTTGCTATTACCAATATTTTTATTAGAAACAGGAAGATTTGTACTTTCAGGTGTTGCTATTGAAGAGAAAGTAAATCAAGAATTTAATAAAAGAATTCATCAAAATCCACTTGAGATTTCTGAAATTGAAAAAGAATTTTTTGCTGTAACTTCAACACAAGTTACATCATCTATTTTTAAACACTGGAATTTAAGTGATTCTTTAGTAGATATGATTAAATATTCTGATGATATTGACAATTGTCCTAAAAACTATCTCAAAGAAGCACAAGTACTTCATGTAGTAAAAACAATCTGTAATGTTACAGATCCACTTGGAGAACAATTTGCCCAAGCTGGTATCGCAAAAGCAAAAGCCTTTGGTTTAGAAACTAAACACTTAGAAAAAGCTATTGAAACTATGCAAGATAGATTATTAGAAGAGTAATAAACTCTTTTAATATTCTAGTTTTTTCACTTTTTTAACAACCTCTTGTAGGTTTTCTTTTATCTCTTTTTCACTCATAGTACCATTACTTGCTCCAACTTTTATTTTACCAATATAGATATTTTCTATTGTTCCATCTTTTTTTACATTGTAAACAAAATATTTTAAAGAATCAGATGTTGGTACTTGTAAAAAGTTTCTTACACTTCCATCTCTATCATAAATCCAAGGTAACTGTTTGTCCCCTTTGAGTTTTGTATTTTGTGTATGTGCTTGCCATCTTTTTATAAACCAAGGTTCATCTGATACACTTGATACAATAACAAAATCCCCTGCATCCAAATCTAACATCTCATCAAGTGTTTTTGCTAACATAATTGATTCATGATTTCCAACAAATATTATAGATTCTGGTTTTATTATACTATTTGTATTAAATTTTTGCTCTTCAAAACCTATTAACTCCACTGTATCTGGTAGGTTTTCAAGATTTATAGCAACTTTTTCTATTTTTTTAGGTGCATCTACTGTTAAAAAAGTAAGTGCTACAAGTGCTACAAGACTTATAAAAACAAGTTTTATTGTTGACCATATTTTCATATATATCCTTTTATTTTATTTTTCTAACTTCTCTTTTAAAAAGTCTATCTACTGTGATATTTTCTTCAATTGGTACAGAATCAATCATATAACTCACTAACTGTTTTGCAAGATAAGGGGAAAGTACAAATCCCCTCCCCCCTACACCATTAAGTATAAAAAGATTTTCATATCTTGTAAATCTTTTTGATTCTACATTGGTACCATTTTTCAGATAAGGAAACTCTTCAATTGTTGCTTCACTATCAATCAACTCCCCTACTATTGGAAAATAATCCACACTACTAGCTCTTGCTCCATAATAATCTTTAACTATCTCTATATTTTCAAGTTTTATTATTCCACTTGCTTTTTGGAGTAACTCTTGATGGTTATGTTCAATATCTTCAACATCTTTTTTCTCTCTATGGTGTGTTGCACCAATAGATACTAAAAACTTATCATCTTTTTTTGTACTTTTTGATACTGAACACTCTTTATGATAATTGTAAGGTACTTGCGTAGAGGTTAAAACATCTATTCTTCTCCCCCACACAGCTCGAATATTAAGATAAAATTGATCTAATAACTTTGTCTCATATCCTGTTGTTAGAATAATATTTTTTGTTTTAAACTCTCCGTTAATTACCCAGATATTCTCTTTATACTCTAAACTAGTTACTTCATAGTTAAAGTTGGTTTGGATATTTTGAATCATACTTTTGCAAATACCATAACTATCCACAACTGAACCTATTTTAAAAAAGTATCCGTCATTATCTTCTTCAAATTCAAAATCCATATAATCTGTATAGCTTTCAAACTTTTCTTGTTCTGTTGCATTTTTAGGTATTCTTGTAGTTCCACAAGTTGTGATATACGAAGAGAAATTTTCTTGATAAAATTGTGTACTATATTTTAAAGAGGTAGTTACCAAATCTTTAAAAGGATTTGGCTTCCCTAGAAGTGGAGATAAAAAAGCCCCAGCAGCACCAGAAGCTCCAAGTGCCACATCACTATTTTTATCTAAAAGAAGAATATTTTTTGTATGATTAGATAACTCATAAGCTACACTACAGCCACAAATTCCTGCACCAACTATAATGTAGTCATAGTTACTCATAGAAATTCTTTATATTGTAATCTCTTTAATATCTGCAATAGCTTTAAATGAGTTATACACTACCCCTATAAGATTTTTTCTATTTGTTTTTATCTTTTCATCTTCATGATTTACAAACACATTATCAAAGAAATTATCAAGTTGTGGTTTTAAAGCAAAAAGTGCATCAAGTTGCTCATCAAATGTTGTATAAACTTTTGATACTACTTCATTATAGTTTTTATATAATACTTTCTCAGCTTCATCTTCAAACAATGACTCATCAATAGCTAAAGTTGTAGTTGTATCTAAATCTTTTACGATATTTGCAACCCTTTTAAATGTATCACTCATACTTTTAAATTCACTACTATTTACTATTGGATTGAGAGCTTCTATTTTTAAACTTATACTAAAAAGATCTTTTTGACCATCACTATTAAGTACAGCTTTTATAACACTTGGATTTACTTTACTATAAAGTTTATATAGTCTTTCATTTAAAAACTCCATTAGTTGAGCTTTATCTAAAGAAGGATACTTTTCCATTGAGTTATCAATAATTGATTCTATATCAACATGAAGCTTATGTTCAATAGCAATTCTAAACAATCCTAAAGCTGCTCGTCTTAGTGCAAATGGATCACGACTTCCTGTTGGGATCATACCAACGCTAAATAACCCCATAAGATTATCAAGTTTATTACTTAATGCAACAACACAACTAAAGGTATTTGATGGTGTTGGGCTTGTCTCTCCATCTGGAAGATATTGCTCTTTTAAAGCAAGTGCTACGAAGTCATCTCTCCCCTCTTTTTTAGCATAGTAATATCCCATAATCCCTTGTAAATCAGTAAACTCATATACCATATCAGTAATAAGGTCAGCTTTACTAATCATCATAGCTTCCTCTAATAAAGTTCTATCCTCTTCCATATCAAATTGAGTAGCTAACAATTGTGCTATAAAAGCTTCTCTTTGACATTTATCAAAAATAGAACCTAAACCATCTACGAAACTTACTCTTTTCAGTCCCTCATTATTCAATCCATTTTTAATATCATTTTTCCAAAAGAACATACCATCACTTAGTCTTGGTCTTAAAACTCTTTCATTTCCTGCAACTATATGTGAAAAATCTTTTGTGTAAGAGTTTGAAACTACGATAAATTTATTTGTAATTTTTCCATCTTTATATACAGCAAAATATCTCTGATGCTCTTTCATAGAACCTATGATTACCTCTTCTGGAAGTTCTAAATACTCTTCATCAAAAGAACCAATTAGTGCAGTTGGATACTCTGTAATTGCAACAACTTCATCAAGAAGCTCTTCATCTCTCTCAATAGTAATATTATGCTCTTTTTCTATTGCATCCATTTGAGATAATATGGTAGTTCTTCTTTCTTGTGGATAAAGGATTACTCCATGTTTATCAAGTTTACAAAAATAATCCCCAGCAAAATCAAAACTAAATGGCTCATAAGATACCATTCTATGTGCGGCACTTGATTTAGTTGATTTTACACCATACAGTTCACCATCAACTAAGTCTTCCCCAAGCACAATACTCAATCCTCTAATAGGCCGTATAAAACTATCAGTTCTATCTCCCCATCGCATTGATTTACCAAAATTTAGTTTTGATATAAATTCATTGACCATATCATTTAAAAGTTCACTTGATTGCTTTCCTTGTACTGTTTGTTTAAAATATAAAAACTCTTGTCCATTTTTTGAAGCTGTTTGTAACTCTTCAACCCTCACTCCACATTTTTTTGCAAATCCATGTGCTGCACCTGTTGGATTTCCATCTTTATAGGCAATTGCAACTGGTGCTCCCCATAGCTCTTGTTCTTTGTCTTCCTGAGCTACAGCAAATTCTCTATGCCAAAAAACTAATCTTCTTGGTGTATAATAAAAATTAAACTCACATAGTAAACTGTTTGTCTCTAAAATATCAGACCATTTTTTTTCTATATTTGGTAACTCTTTTAAAAATGGTATTGCTGGTAACTCTTCAACTAAAATTTCTACTAATAATGGCTTAATCATATTTTTTCTTCCTCTTTATTATTTTTCTCTTTATCTTTTTCTATTTTTTCAAGTTTATCTTTATGTTTTTGAACTTGTGTGTCATTCATACCTCTTAAAAATATAAATAAAATATATGCAAATCCAACCCAAACTATTATGTCTAATGTCTCTTTCATAACAGCTCCTTATATATTACCCCATCTATCTCATCAAGTGCAACTTTTTCTATCTCTTCACTATCTTCTATAACTGCTAAAATTTTACTATCAAACATATAATTATCAGCTATTTTTTGTACCTGTAATAAAATATTGATTCTAGGTATAATATATTTTGCCCCTAAACTGTTAGCATATATAACCTCTTTTATACTATGAGCTATAACTGCACTATTTATATTATTTGCATTTGTATATTTTAAAATTTCTATATCAAAATCAAAAAGTACTGTTGCAGCAGGAGATGATTTTTTTATATCTTCAATTTGAGCTATTTTTTCTATATTCTCATATTCAATATTTGAATCACCAATTATAATCATTTTAAACACTCACGACTACAAAAATACTTTCCATTGCTAAGTATCGCTTCATCTTTAGAAACAAAAGTACCGCACTTAGGACACTCCTCTAGCGTATCAGTAATCTCTTTATATTTATCATCTCTTTTATTTTTTAAACTCTCTTCTCTGTTTTTCTTAAAAAATACAATATATACTAAAAACAATACTGCCAGTACAGCTAAAATTTTAAATATCATCAAATAACCCTTTTCTTTTTATATACAAATAGTTTCTATGAACACCACTTTGTATAATCTCATAATTTTCTATTTTAGCAGATTCTATCTCCTCTTTACAAATACTTCCTTTGTAAAAAAGATACTCTGTATCTACAGCACTAATATTGTTAGTAATACTTAAAAGTAATGTAGTATTAGTAACTGCTCTACTTGTAATAAGGTCAAAACTTTGAGGAGAAAGATACTCTACTCTATTTGGTATCACCTCTACATTTTCTAACTTTAAAGCACTTTTTACAAAGTTCAAAAAAGCAACCCTTTTTGCTCTAGGTTCTATTAAAGTTATTTTTTTGTTAGGATATGCTATAGCTAGAAGCATCCCAGGATATCCAGCACCAGTACCTATATCAGCCAAAGTTTCAAAAGGATTTAGAAACTTCACAGGATAGATACTATCTAAAATATTATCTTCAATTTCCTCTTTTTTTAACTGTGCAGAAAGGCTATGCACTGCACCCCATTGTTGTAAAAGTGTTATAAATTTTTCGCATCGTTCATAGAACAATTCATCAAATTCTAATCCAATCTCTTTACATTTATCTTTCAACACTTTATATTACCTAATTAAAAAAGATGGTCCATCTTCTCTTTTTTTATTTTCAGATAGTCTTTGTTTTGTAAAGTTTCACCTACTTGTACAGGAACCCTATCTATAATCTCTACTTTAATACCATTAAGTTTTGCGGGATTATTAGTCATTAATTTAATTTTATCTATTTTATAATAATCAAAAATAAAATCTACAACCTCATAAGTTCTTTGGTCACTTGCAAACCCTAACTGATGGTTTGCTTCAACAGTATCAAAACCTTTATCCTGTAAAGAGTAAGCATTTACTTTATTTAAAAGTCCTATATTTCTCCCCTCTTGACGAAGATAAATAACCATACCACCATTTGCAGAGATAAAATCAAGTGCATAGTTGAGTTGTGCTTGACAATCACACTTAATACTCCCTATTGCATCTCCCGTTAAACACTCACTATGAATTCTAACTGTTGGTACTTCTTTAATAAGAGTGTCTAAATCTTTTGTAAATATTACAAGATGCTCTTTAATACCTTCTTTAAAAGATTGTATTAAAAAATCTCCATGTTTCGTTGGTAAATTTGCTACATTTGAAACTTCTATGTTCATATATATTTAATTCCTATTTAGTTATGATATCGGGATTATAACTAAAAAGGTTTACAAATATGTTTAAAAGGTTTAGAAGATTAAGAATTAATGAAAATTTAAGAAGTTTAGTACAAGAAACTACACTTAGTAGCAATGATTTCATCTACCCACTTTTTGTAAGAGAGGGGCAAGGTATAAAAGATGAAGTATCATCTATGCCAGGTGTTTTTCAAATGTCAATTGATGAGATAGTAAAAGAGTGTGGATATATAAGAACACTTGGACTTAAAAGTATCATTCTTTTTGCAATACCAGATGTAAAAGATAGTGTTGGTAGTGAGTGTTTATGTGAAAACAGTATCATAAGTCGAACTATAAAAGCTATCAAAAAAGAGTACCCAGATATGTTCGTAGTAACTGATTTATGTTTTTGTGAATATACAGACCATGGGCATTGCGGTATTCTTAATGAAGATTCAACCGTAGATAATGATGCAACACTAGAACTTTCAGCACAACAAGCTATTGTACATGCAAAAGCAGGTGTAGATATGATTGCACCAAGTGGTATGATGGATGGGATTATAGCGACACTAAGAACTGCACTGGATGAGGCAGGATACGAAAATCTCCCTATTATGTCTTATAGTACAAAGTTTGCAAGTGGTTATTATGGACCATTTAGAGATGTAGCAGAATCTGCCCCTTCTCATGGAGATAGAAAAATGTATCAAATGGATCCAGCAAATAGACTTGAAGCACTAGAAGAATCTCTAGAAGATGAAAAACAAGGTGCCGATATACTTATGGTAAAACCAGCTCTTGCATATCTTGATATCGTAAGAGATATTAGAAATAATACAAACTTACCATTAGCAGTATATAATGTAAGTGGAGAATATGCTATGCTTAAAAATGCTGGAGCTGCTGGATTAATAGATTATGAAAGAGTTATGGTTGAAACTTTAGTAGGATTTAAAAGAGCTGGTGCAGATATCATCATCACATACCATGCAAAAGAGTATTGTGAACTAATGCAAAAAAATAGTTAATATGGAAACTTTTCAAAATGAACTCTTCTCTTTTGGACTCATAACAATAGTGGTGCTACTCTTAGCACTACTAACAGTAAAGTTAGAGAAAAAATATAAAGATTGAAAAAAAACAAATAAAATAGTATAATAAATTATTATACTTAAACTAAAGGTTTTATACAATGATTAAACTATTTTTTCTTTTCTTATTTACAATAACTTCATCTTATGCTTTACAAATCACCCAAGATACAGAGTTTCAAGATATTTACGAAAATAGCCAGAACAATGATAAGCTAGTACTAATGCTTTATAGTGCAAAAACTTGTCCCCAATGTGCGTACATGAAACACAAAGTTTTTACAACTAAAGAGGTAAAACAGTTTATGGATAAACACTTTGTTATTTTGGAAAAAGATATTAACCAAGATGACCTTCCTGAAGAATTGGAATACTTTGGAATACCTACTATGTTTTTTATAGATAAAAAAGGGAACCAAGTAGCCAAAATAATTGGCTCATCAAGAGCAAAACCTTTTTTAGAAAAAATTGAAAAAATTATCAAGGAAAATAGATGAAAAATATTTTTTATCTACTCATCTACACTGTAACACTTTTTGGTTTCAGTCAGACAGATATAGACAACCTACTAAAAAATGAAGAGTGTAAACAGTGTGACTTTAGTGGTGCAAATTTAAGTAATCTTGATTTGACTGGCTGTTATATACAAAATTCAAATTTCCAAAATGCTAACTTAGAAAATAGTAATCTCTTTATGAGTGAACTTGAGGGATCTAACTTTGAAGGTGCAAATCTTCAAAATACAATCTTGTGGAAAGCAAATCTTAAATTTAGTAACTTAACTAATGTTAAAGCAAAAAAAGCAAACTTCAAAGGGGCAAAGCTCCAAAATGCAACTTTAAAAAACAGTGATTTAAGTTATAGTATTTCATGGAAAGCAGATTTTACAGATGCATATATTGAAAACACAGACTTTAGTAATAGTGAGCTTGGTGATGCAAAATTTTATCATAATGACATCACTTCAAGTAATCTTGAAAATGCCATACTCTGGCAAACTAAATTTAAAGATACAACTCTAACTTTAGAGCAATGTAATGAGGCAAAAAAAGAGGAAGCACTCTTTTTAGAAAATGTAACTTGTCAAAAAAAAGAGCAATAGTAAACTATTATTTTTATACTTTGTTTAACATAGGTTCTAACTTATTTCTTAGTACCTCTGCATTAAAAGGTTTAACTATATAGTTATTTACACCACTTTTTAAAGCAGCTACAACCTCTTCTCTACAACCTTCAGTAGTTATCATTACAATTGGGGTATGTTCACTTTTTGGAAGTTGTCTTAAGTTTTGTACAAGAGTCAATCCATTCATTTTAGGCATATTCCAATCTGTCAATATAAGATCAAAATTATTTGACTTCACTTTACCTAAAGCATCAACACCATCTACAGCTTCTGTTATAAACTCATCATAAATACCAAGTTCAATCAAAACATTTTTTATTATTTTCCGCATAGTTGAACTATCATCAACTACTAAAATCTTTTTATTCATAAAATAAGATCCTTTAAATTCTAGTTTATTCTATTTATAGCTTTGAAAGTTTATTATATTCCTCTATAAATTAATATTACATAAGTTTATATAAAAACAAATACAAATAATATGGAATTATCCACTTTTTACATTAAAAATAATTTCAAAACAAGCACCTTTATAACTTTTGCCACCATATTCAAACTCATCATTATAAGCAACTATTGTTTGATGATGTCGTTGGGTAATAATTTTATGACTCATAGAAAGTCCCAACCCTGTTCCATTTGATTGATGTTTTGTGGTAAAGTATGGTTCAAAAATTCTATCAATAATATTTAGTGGAATACCTCCACCATTATCACAAATTTTGAGCTCTAAACTTGTATCATCTAATAATTTTGTAGAGATAAAAATGAGCCTCTCACTCTCTCTAACATTTTCAACTAGCATGTCTTTTGCATTATTTATTATATTAATTAATGCTTGTTGTAATTCATTTTTATTTGCATTTATTTGTAAATCTTCTTCAATAGATAAAATTAATTTTATATAATGATTTGAAAGGGATGCTTTTAAAAGATTTAATGTATCTTCTAATACTTCACTAACAGCAACTAATTTAAATGTTACATCACCTTTAATAAAGTCTCTAAAATCATCAATAGTTTTTGAAAGATATTGTACATTTTCATCGATAATATCACAGGTTTCATAAAATACCACATCATCCAGCATACCATACTCTTTTTGTATTTTCATACCTGTTGCACCTGTAGATATAACAGAAAGTGGTTGCCTCCATTGATGTGCTATATTTCCTATCATCTCACCCATTGAGGCTAGTTTTGATTGCTCTTCTAGCATTTTTAATGCCGTTATATCTTTTGTAACCACAAGAATTCTATTTTTATCTGGTAACAAAGAGATACTCATATTAGTCACTATTCTTTTATCATATTTTACAATACAAATTTTTTGATAGTTTTCAATATATCCTACTTGTAAAATCAAAGATAAGGTATCTATACACTTTTGCCTATCTTCAGGTGATGTAAGTTCAATACAAGATTTTGTAAGTAACTCTTCTCTTGAAAATCCTGTCATTTCCAAATACGCTTGGTTGAAATTTATAAAATTTGATTCTGTATCTAAAATGGCTATACCATCTTTTGAAGTGTTAAAAATTGTTTCAAACTCTATTTTTTGTTCTAATATATTTTTTGATTCCTCTTTTTGTTTCGTTATATCCCTAACAGAAGAGTATATATACTCCACCCCTGCAATCTCAATTTTTATACTAGTTATTGCTGCATCGTATAATGAGCCATCTTTTCGTTTATGAGTTGTTTCTGTAATAATTGGTGTATTAGAGATATTTTTTATAATCTCTATTAACTCTTCTTTTGAATATTCTATATTCCAATCATATAGGTAAAGTTCTTTCATCTCATCTTCATCATATCCAAGAAGATTTAGAGCCATTTTACTATATTCTAGAAGTTTCCCATCCATATTCATAATAAAAATACCATCAGATGCAAAATCAAGCATTGACTTATATTTATCTTTTTCATATTTAAGTTTTTCAGAAATTTCAGAAATACTATGATAACTAGCTTCTAACTCTTCATATGTTTCCTCTATCTCCCGTGCACTCTCTTGTGCTTTTTCTTGCGAGCATTTAAGTTCTGTATTAAGTTTTTTTAGTTTTTCGATATTGAGTAAGTTTTTACTAAATAACTTAATAATAATAAGTGTCACGATAAAAGAACTCAAAAAAGTAAAAAAAGTCACAATAAGAAATTGAAAATTAGCATCTTTATTTTGTTGTACTAGATATGATTTTTTTAATTGAAAAATAAGATGTAATCCACCATAAATAGGTACATCTAGTTTTTTTGCTACGAAATTTTTTGTTTGTAATGTCTCACTACTAAGAATTTTTGGATACATTTCTGGGAAGTCAGAAGCAATCGAATATTGAGGATTAGAGTAATACCCCCAACTTTTAGCATTGTCATAATGATATAATGTAAACCCTTTACTATTACAAAGTATCATATCATACAAAGGTGTATTTGTTAATTCCTTAAAAAAATCATTCATTAAATAATTTATAATTAAAACACCTCCAAATTCACCATCTTTACTAATCGGAAGCATAGCCCTAATTGTTGGACGATAAGGGACTTCAACTTCCCCCTTTTCAGTATTAAGGTCAAGCGCAGAAAACCAAACTTTTTCTAGAGGTTTTATTTTAGAATCAACAAAATAATATCTATTTGATTTATTCTGAAATTGATTTTTAGAGATAATATATGGTTGTAATTTTTCTTTATCTCTATCAATTCTTATCTTTTCAAAACCATTTTTATCTATAAACCTTAATTGCATAAATGAAGTTTGAGAAATAGCATATGATAAAAATATATTTTCTAAAGACTTCTCCCCTTCCCCATTTTGAAGATATTTTTTAAAACTATCTAGTTGTCTAAGAGAGTGTAATGTTTGTTCCGATTGAAATAAAAATTTTTTTATAATCTCTTCTCTCTCTTCACTTTTATACACAGCATTATGTAATGCTATTTTTTGAGCATTGTCTCCAAAAAATATTTTTTGAACTCCTATATCAATCATTGATAATATTATTGCAAAAACGATAAATATTATAAAAAGATTTAATTTTGATCTATCCATTATAACTCCTAACACATATCTATAAGTTTTAACTTTTTTTAAAAATACAGTAAATAAAATACTAAATATAAGGATACCAAAACATTGTCACAAAAACTGTCACACATAGTTATTTGCAGAGATAACACTCGTAATACTTAGCTTTTATTATTACCTGCTAAAATACTTTAATAAATTAATGTGACTTTTTTTGTGACAATTTATAGATATAATTATGCAGGACTTTATGGATGATAAAATTTAAACTAATATTACTACTACTTTTTACTAATATTTTATATGCAACAATAGTAATTGATGATAAAACTCAAAAGTTAGAGATATTGTCATCTTCACAAATATATATAGATAAAACTAGAAAACTCACTATTAATGATATAGCTGCTAAAGATATAAAGTTTGAAGCCAATGATAAAGCTCTTTTAGGTTTTGGATATTCTCCTGACTTTACTGTATGGATTAAATTTACTTTGAAAAATGGTAGTAATAAAACTATCCATAAGATTTTAGAATATGGAAACTCTATGACTACTGATGTAGTTTTTTATGATGTAGAAAATCATCAAGAAGTACAAGATGGACTTTTGAATATCTCACCAAAAAGAAATAGTATCAACCCTACCTTTAAAATCACACTTGAACCTAACCAATCAAAGATTTACTATCTAAAAGTATCTTCTTATATCACAACTATGATAGTGAAACTAAACCTTTGGGAACATGATAAGTTTTATAAGAACGAAATGAAACATCAAGTGATCTTAGCACTTTTTTTTGGTGCAATGTTGATATTAGCTATTTATAATCTATTTGTATATTTCTTTACTAGAGATATTAGTTATCTTTTTTATGTGCTTTATATATTTGGTATCTCTTTCCACCATACTTTATATGTTGGTATTGCAAATATATATTTAGTAAATCAAGTCACTATGGGATATATAGTCCAGTTTGCATCTTTATTTATTGCATTACCAATCTTCTTTTTATCTTTATTTTTCAAAAATTTTTTACAGCTCACAAGTTATCCTATTTGGAATCGAATATTAAATCTATTACTTTTATTATTTGTATTCTCTGTAATAGTATTTTTAATAACAGATATTTTTAATAAATACAGAAATATATTTGCAGTTTTGGTATTAGTTTATTTAATAATAATGACAATTTATTTAACATATAAAAAGAATAGACAGGCTTATTTTATTTTAATAGGATGGATTATTTTAATTTCTGGAATTTTATCTATGTATTTGTCAAGTATTGGTGTGCTGAATATCTACCAATCATTTCCATATATTGTAGAGCTCTCTTTACTACTAGAAGCATTATTATTTTCAATAGCACTTTCGGATAAGATAAACACTTTAAAAACTAAACTTATAATTCAAAAAGAAACAGAAAATGAACGCTTAGAGATACAAGTATTTGAAAAAACAAAAGATCTAAAGCTAAGCTTAGAGGAAAAAACTTTACTACTACAAGAGCTAAATCATAGAGTAAAAAACAATATGCAAATGATAGTATCACTTATAAGACTTCAAACAAATGATATAGATGACAAAAAAGTACAGGCTTTATTTCTAACTACACAAAACCGTCTTAATGCAATGAGTGAATTGCATGAGCTTTTATATCAAAAAGAAGATATTTCTTATATAAACGCCTATGAATACTTTACTACACTTATAGAGGGACTTCAAGACACATATACACAAGATATATCTATACACTACAATATAGATACAGATTTACAAACAGAACAAGCTATATCATGTGGAATAATACTAAATGAACTAGTAACCAACTGTTTAAAATATGCTTTTAAAGATAAAAAAATAAAAAATAGAGATAGTTGTATAGATATAACTTTATCAAAGTTTGAAGATAGATACACCCTAATAGTAAAAGATAATGGAGTTGGATATGATCAAGAAGAAGTTAAAAAGTCATTTGGACTTATACTAGTTACTACACTAACTGAATCAAAACTTCAAGGTAGTATTACTATTGATACACAAAATGGAGTAGAAACAATAATCAAGTGGAGAGAAGAGGATGAAGAAAACCAAAATCTTAATAGTTGAGGATGAAACAGTTCCAGCTATGGATATTAAAATACAAATTCAAGAATTAAACTGTGAAGTGACAGATATTGTCTTTACTCAAAATAAAGTGTTAAATTCTATTGAGCAAAATGAACCTGATATTATTTTGATGGATATATCTCTTGGTAAAAATCAAGATGGTATAGCAATAGTAAAAGAGATACAAAAAACAAAAAACATCCCTATAGTATATATCACAGCTTTTTCAGATGATAACACGATGCAAAGAGCATTTTCCACAAATCCAATTGGATATATAGTTAAGCCTTTTAAACCAGAAGATCTTAAAACAAATATACAACTTGCTATCTATAAAATAAATAAGATGCCACAAAAAGAGATAAATGAAGATTACTACTACTTGGGTGAGGGGTTTTATTTTGATACTGGTGAAAAAAACTTGTATTACAATAACAACTTTATAAAACTAGGGGCAAAAGAGATAGAACTTTTATCTATACTTGTTGATGCAAACTATACAAAAGTACAAATAGATGATCTTGAATATGCTATTTGGGATGGGCATAAACCCTCAAAAAGTGCCTTGCGAACTTTGGTATATCGTCTAAAGGGAAAACTGGGAAACGACATCATAGAAGTAACCTATGGATATGGATACAGTCTAAAACGACCAAAATAAGATATATCTACTATATCTTTAGCCTAAATTATTTTTCCACTCATACTCTAAATACCATACTTTTAATTGCATAAGGGATACCCCTTGGCAAAATATATATCTATACAAAATAACACCTACCTAAAACTTTTTAGGTGTTTTATCTACTTTTCATTAATCATAATATCTATTTAAATTTATACAAAAAAACATAATCAAAACAATAATTTAAAAGGATATAAAATGACAACTTTCAATATAAACAAAAATGAATCGCTAATGGTACTACAACAACTTGTAGAACAAAATATAAGTAAAAAGCTAAGCTATATGCCAGAAAGTTTTAACCAACAGCAACATCAAGCACTAGAGCTTTTTAAAAAAAGACTTTTCTTAGAAAAAACAATTGATGAAGCAATAAGTTTCAACAATAACCTAAACTTTCCAAATGAAAATAAGAGTTTACATCTAGCTAACACAGCAGAAGATCTTATAGATGTATTTAAACTACGAAGCAATGTATTCACTTCTATCAACTACCAAGAGGAGTTCCCAGATACTATAGAGGGGCTAAACTTTGATAAATATGATAGTAACTCTGCTATTTTATTTTATAAGTCAGATAATATGGTTACTGGCACTATTAGGGTAATATTTGATTCTCCTTATAAACTACCATCAGAAAGTCAATTTCCTTTTGATGAAATGAGGAGTAAGTATACAAGCATTTGTGAGGTATCAAGATTAACAGTTTATAAAGAAGCAAAAGGTTTAAGTTTAGAATTTAAATACTTATTAAATGGTCTTCATAATATTTTTAATAACAATAAATTAGATATTAGCTTATTTGGTATTAAAAAAGAACATTATAAATTATATTCAAAACTTGGAGGAGTAAAGTTATTGCAAGAATTAGATTCATATGGTACTTTTACTATTCCTTGTTTAATTGTTTCATGGGATTTATCACAAGTATCCTCATTCTTCAAAAAAGCATTTTTAGGTCATAAATAGTATTTGTGACAAGATGTGTGATGTAGTTTTTGTATCATTTTTTTCAGTAAAAATGGTCAAAAGAACTTTTTTAAGGTGCAGCTAAATGAGATAAAATTAGACTCTGAAATTGGTAAGGTTTTCAAAAAAAGTGTCTTAGTTGCTGCACCCATACTTATATAAAGTAAATTTACCTATATAAATAAAAATATTATTCGTACATTCAATTTTCTTTAGAAGATAAATGAACTAGCTTGTGAATTTAGTATTTAATTTGCAGGAAATATGGTGTTCGAGATTGGATTTGAACCAACGACCACTACAATGTCAAAAAAGAGACAATATAGTCAAGTCCCTTTATTAAAGCGATTTAAAATCAAGGGTAACAGTTTTTATGTGCTCATTATGTTACCATAGTGTTACCATGGTAACAAATTATTTATAGCTATTCAATATTAAACTAGCAAAGTTCTTTAATATTAAATATATTTTATAGTTAAATTTTTATTATTTTATTAAATTTAACAGCTTATTTGTGAAATAATAACACTAATAATTTTATTATTAAAGATATATCTAAAAGTTATTATAATTTTACTCGTTTTTTATATAAAAAATTTTATAATAATTATCAATAAAACTAATGGATTTTAAATAATGACAAATAAAGTATTAATTGTAGAAGATAATCCTATAGTTGCTAAAGATATTCGAAGTGCAATACTGAAATTAAATTTTAAAGTTTCAGATGTTCTACACTCTCCTGAAAATGTATTACACAGTATTAAAAATAATGAACCAGATATTATACTAATGGATATACATCTTAATAGTAAAATTGACGGAATAGAATTAATTACACAAATTCATCAAATAAAATATATACCTGTTATCTACCTTACAGGCTATGACGATGATGCAACTATTTTAAGAGCCATTAGAACCAAACCTGTAGGTTATTTACTTAAACCTTTTAACAGAAAAGAATTGAAATCAACAATTTTATTGGGTGTTTATAAAAACGATAAATTAGATTATAGTTATAATGAAACATATAAAAAAATAGGTTTTGATTATTATTATGATACATCAAATGAAAATTTATATTACAAAGACTTACATGTAAAATTAGGAATGAAAGAAACGGAGTTTTTAAAACTATTAATCTCAGCAAATGGAAATATAGTTTCGTTTAAAGAGATAGAATATGAACTTTGGAATAATAGTTTTATAAGTGACAGTACTATTAGAACTTTGGTTTATAGATTACGAGCTAAATTAAATGCTGACTTAATTATCAACGAACCTTGGTTAGGATTTAGATTAAATATTTTAGAAACATAATAAAAATTAATTTCTAAAAGCTTTTATATTCATCACTTTTAAACTTTGTTCTTCTTGTTTTAATACAATAGAATAAAAACCATTTTCATTCATAACTTTAGCTATCTTAAATTTTTCAACATTATTTAATATCTCATCTATATAATAATCTTCTATATATTTCATATCATTTATAAGATTATTTTTAAAACTTTTGTTAGACTCTATTCTTACTAAATTGTTATTAGCTGAGATAAAATATACTACATTTTTAAAAAATACATTATGATAACTATTTGTTGTTGTTAGATACAATATGCTATTACCATTACTATCATATCTAATTTCTATTTTTGATGATTCAATAATATCTTCCATAATAATACTTTTGTATCTATTATATTCATTAATAGTGATTAATTTATTTTTAATAAATTGATTTGTTTGTTTTGTTTCATCAAGAGAGTTATAAACAAATGTCACGATGACAGCAAACAAAACTACACTTATTAACATTTCTACAAGACTGAAAGCTCTCTTTTTTCTGTTCATTGAATATCTAATTTAAATGAATAATATTTTTTAATAATATCACTATTTAAAGTGATTACTTTCTGATTTATAGTTATCTCTATAGCTACATTTTCTAAGTTTTGCGTATCTTTTTTAATAGTATCTTCATCTATTTTTAATTTATATTTCTTAAATTCTCTATCGATATCATCATCCTTAAAACGAACAAGCTCTGATAGATAAGTAGTTTGCTCATTTTCATAAACTCCCATAGAGATAAGACTACTATTTTTAGATGAATTTTTCATCTTCCCAAAAAAAGATATACTTTTACTTTGTACACTAAAAGTTGCTGTTATTACAATAGTAATAAGTACCAAAGATATAAGCACTTCGATTAATGTCATAGATTTTTTCATATTTTGTTGTTTACTTAAGTCCAACTCTTATAACCTCGTCCAAAGATGTTTTACCATAAATTAACATCTCTTTTAATTGTTCATTAATAGGTATCATCCCTTTTTTTGTAGCTATTTTTAAAAGTGTTTCATCATCAACTTCATCTCGCAATGATTCTTTTACATCCTGATCAAATTCAAAAAACTCCCCCAAAGCTTTTCTTCCTCTATAACCTGTATAGTTACACTTTTCACATCCACAACTTTTATATATAACTACATCAGCATTAATTCCATATTCTTTTAAATATGATTCGGCTAGTGTATCTTCCTCTTTACATTCATCACACAATACTCTTATCAATCTTTGAGCTAAAACTCCCAATAAAGATGATGATATCAAAAACTTCTCTACTCCCATATCTATAAGTCTTGTTACAGTAGAAACTGCTGAGTTTGTGTGTAATGTAGAAAATACTAAATGTCCTGTTAAAGCAGATTGTATTGCTATTTTTGCAGTTTCAGTATCTCTTATCTCTCCCACCATAATAATATCGGGATCTTGCCTTAGTATACTTCTTAATCCATTTGCAAAAGTTAAACCAACTTTTTGATTTACTTGTATTTGATTAATTTTATCAGATTTATACTCTACTGGATCTTCGATTGTAATTATATTTTTCTCTTTTGTTTCCAGTTGTTTTAATACTGAATGTAATGTTGTTGATTTTCCACTCCCTGTAGGTCCTGTTACTAGTATCATACCATGTGAATTTTTTAATAGTTTAGTAAATTTATCTATAATACTCTCATCAAAGCCAAGTTCATCTAATGCAGCAATATTTTCACTTTGCATCAATATTCTCATAACCACTCTTTCTCCATAAAAAGTTGGCAAAATAGAAACTCTAATATCCAACGTTTTACCAGAAAGTTTTATTTGTGTTCTTCCATCTTGTGGCACCCTTTTTTCACTAATATCAAGATTTGAGATAACTTTTATACGACTTATTACTAATGACATTATTTTTGAATCAAGTTCTATATGTTTAGATAATACCCCATCAATCCTGTATCGTATTTCAGCTTTATATTCATGCATCTCAATATGTATATCACTAGAATTTTTTTTCATAGCTTGATAAAAAATAGAATTAACAAACTTAATAATAGGTGCAGATTCTTCACTAGTAAGTATATCACTAGAATTTTTTAAAAAATCTACTATAGATAGATCATCTTCCTCAAATTTTTGTTCTGAGTGTTCATTTTGAATTTCACTCATCTCTTTATCAGCTTTTTTTTCTAAAACTTTATTATATAATTTTTCATATGATATAGTATTTAAAAATACTACATCATATTCAATATCAAGTTTCGAGAGATAATCCAAGGAAACACTTATATGCTCCTGTAAGAGGCAAGCTACCTCTTTAGATTCAATAGTAGAAAAAAGTACATAGTTTCGTAAAGCCTTTATACTATATGGAGTATCTAAAGGTTCTAGGTCTAAATTATGCAATTCATTAACTGTCATTTTTTTCCTCATTTTTTCTTTTTTCTAGCTCATCAAATATTTTTTGTGTATATTTTTCCTCTAAAGATTTTAAATCTAATAACTTATTTCTTATATAAGTCAAATCTTCACTTTTAGGGACAATATAAGGTGTGATTATTACTACAAGATTTATTTTGTCATTGTATTCATAATTATTTTTAAAGAGTTGTCCTAAAAGAGGTATATCTCCTAAAAGAGGTACTTTATTTTCGGTTGTTTCTGTTTTATTTTTGATAAGTCCACCTATTATTACACTCTCTCCATCATTTACTATAGCTGTGGTTTTTACCTCTTTTTTTGATGTATCTGGTTGATCATTAGTTTGTGTTTGACTTGCGTCTTCTAGAATAGTAGTTATCTCTAAAGTTACTTTATTACTATTTGATATTCTTGGCTTAACCTTTAATGTAAGTCCGATATCTTCTCTACTATAGGAAGCATTTGTTGTTCCTCCATCAGTTGTTGATGAGTTGGTTTTGATAGACTTAGTCTCACCAACATATATAGAACTTTCTTTATTATTAATACATAAAAGTGAAGGTTCACTCACCACATCCAAGGCCTGATTTTGTTTCAATAAATTTACCGTTGCCCCAAGTAGTAAGCCATTTTTCATCATACCTATATCAAAACCATAAGAGCCTATAGAACTAAAATCCATTACAGAGCTTAAAGATGCATCTCCATTTAAAGCAGATGAAAAAGTTGCTAACCCAGATCCTCCAGATTTAAAACCTCGTAATCCATATTGAATACCTAAATTATTTGTTTTTGTATCACTCACCTCTATAATTCTTGCTTGTACAAAAACTTGTTGTCTTTGTTTATCAAGTTTTTCTATAAGTTCTTGAAAATAATTAACCTCATTTTTTGTCCCTATTAAAATTACTGAGTTCAATTCCTCATCTGTAGAGATAAATGTTTTATCATCAGTATTTTTATATTTTTTATTATTTATAATAGCATTTAAAGTTGTTGCTAAATTTTTTGCTTCTATATTTTTTAATGCAATTACTTCTACAACTTTTTCAATTAAACTTCCATCTTTATCTATACTTTTAATATAATCAGTTAAAAACTCTACATTACTTTTTTTACCAACTAGCATTAAAGAATTAGTATCTTTATTCACTAATATATCAACTTTTTCTTTCTCAATTGTTTCATCAAAAATTGCTTTTGAAATAGCTTTTAATTCTATAGACAAGGTTGTTGCTTGAATATTTTTTAGCATAATATTTTGTGTATATTTTTTAGTATCTTTTGATATTAAAGTAATTATCTTTTTTACAGTATCAATATTATCTTTAAAATCAGTAAGTATTATAGAATTTGAATTTTTATCACTTATTAGTTGTGCAGATTTACTTATAAGATGTCGAATTTTAGATGATATGTAGTCTACATTTGTATGTTCCACCACAAAAACTTCAGTAACCATAGCTAAAGAGCTACCATTACCATTTTTTGTACTATATATTGGTAAATTATATTTTACTGCATCATTTATTTTTACAATTCTCAATATATCATGGTTATCTACTATTGTATAGCCTTTTGATTCTAGTACATAAAGTAATACATTTACAATATCTTCTTTATAAAGCTGTTTATTGGATATAAAATCTACTTTTCCATTTATATTTTCGGTAAACAAAATATTTTTTTTGATTATCTTTGAAGTCACTTTTATCAAATCTTTAATATCTAAACTTTGAAAATTAATATTAACTGGTTCTTTTGCTCCATAAGATATACTAAAAATTAAAACTATCACAAAAAAGATTTTATTTAATCTCATATTGAAACTCCCCCTATTATTTTGGTATTCATAATTTTTCCTTTTACTAATTTCATATTTTTTCTATCTCTAAAGGTAACTTATATCTTTTTTGAAACTTCTCAAACAAGGCGTATTTTTTCAAAACTTGAATAAGTTTATAACCTTCATAAAATTCATTTTTTTCTAGAATAAGTGTTTTTGAAGAAACTTTTTCTTTCATTACTATATACCCACCATCTTTACCCAAGTCATATATTGCTAGTAATGTAACACTATTTAAAAGTTTAATATTCTTTTGACTTTGCGAATTGTTATTACTATTTATATCTAAAAAGATATTTTCTAAATCTACATTTTTATGACGAGTATTGATAAAAGTATTTTTATTTTGAAAATCAATACCTTTTTTAGGCAATACAAAAGCTATCATAGAAGTAGATAAATATGCTACAACAATAAGCCAAAATAGTATTAAAAAAGATTTAATATTTATAAACATAACTATAAATCCCCTCTTTCTTTTTCATATTTTGCAAAACTCTGCCAGCTTTATTTTTTATCCAACTTGATGGTTTTAAAAACAAATTTATCTCTTGTGAAAAAAGATTGATACTGCCTGTCAATATCCCAAATTCACCTTTTGCTGATATACCTATACTTGTAATACTTAAGATATTGTAATTTAATTTTATAAAATCTATTTTCATAGGGGGAAGCTGATAAAAATCTTTTTTTAATTCAAGATTTTTAAAATCTAATTGATTATAAAATACTAAATATTTAAAATCTATATTTTTTATCTCTGTATAAAGTGCATTGTTATAATACAATTTACTTTTTTCTATATTAAAAGCGTATAGCCTTTGTGAATACTGTTCACCATCTAAAACAATATGTTGTGACTGTAACTTTTTTTCTAATAAAAAATACAAATTATTCATTGGAAAAAAAAGTAGAAAAAAACCTATAAATATCATTGCATAAAAAAATGATTTCATTATTGTTTTTATTACCATTTTATTATCTCCACTTCAATCATATCTTTTTGTATCACAAGTTTTTTTATCTTAAAATTACTATTTAGAATTTTGTTTAAAAACTGATTCAACTCTTTTATATTATTGTTTTTCATTGTTAAAAACATTGTACTTTTTGTCTCTCTTTGTTCAATGTTTTCTTTTTTAAATCTTATTAATATCCTATTTACATCTGATATAGAGGCTATTTTATTTTTTAGATTTTTGTATACCTCACTGTTATGTTGAAATTCATTAAAAGTAGTCAATTCATTTTCATATGATTGTTGAATGAAATTTAATTTAAAAAAAGAAACACTACTTAATGTAATAAATAACAATAAAATATAAAATGGATTTATCCGTATATTTATCATAACGCAACCTTAAATGTATAGTCTAAATTTTCTTTTTGCATAGTAACTTTATATTTTTTAGTGATATATCTATTGATTTTATCTGCTTGTTTTTTATTTTTTGTTGTTAATTTTATATTGATCTGTTTCATACCATATTCAACAGATACAAACTCAACTGAATTATCCTCTTTTTTATAGCTAAGTAAATAACTCATGGCATCTTTCAAAGAGTTTTTTTCGTGATAAGATTTCAACTCTTTTTTTACTATAGCTTTAAGTTGAATATTTGAAGAGGGTAATTGATATCTCTTTTTCAATAAGTTTTTATCCTCATCAAATTTTGATATATCATGATTATATGAATAAACCTGTGCAAAATTAACCATTGAAACCAAAAATAATAATACACAAATACTATACAAAGTTTTACCACTAAGCCACTTTGGATATAAATCAAGTTTTACTTTTTTATTTGATAGTTTCAAGTCTTCAACACTAGGCATCTCTTGTGTTGTTATTTCAATATTTCTAGGTAACTTTACCAAGATACCATTTTGAAAAATAAAAGTTTTATTATCTATTTCAAAACTCTTAAAATCTTTTAATTCAAACTGTCCAAAATATACATTTACCACTTGTGAAATATTGATATTTGCTTTTTTTATTGCCTCTTTAATATCTAATTCGCTGTATGCAAAACACAAAAACTTTTTATCCTCTATTTTTTCTACAAAATATTTATACTCTTTATCATCTAAAATATCTTCAAAAAAAGAACCAACAAATTTGAAAGCCTCTTTTTCATTTGTAACAGGGATAGAAAATTCTCTCACCCAATATAACTCCGAAGAGAGTATAATATTCACATGCTCATCTAAAGTAAAGTTTGAATCTTTGTGTAAAAAAATGCTTTTTATATTATCTTTTTGAAACAAACTCAAAATCCACTACCTCCTTAGTTTTTGTATTAAAAATAAACTCTCCACTACTTTTAGAATTTCTCATACCTATCTCATATGAACAAGATATAAACTTTGTCGAATTTGTATCAAAATAGGAAAAATTTTCTTTTTCATCTTCCACTAAACTATCCTCATGTTTTTCTAGATATTGCTTCAACACAAATTTTAGTTGTTTATTTGTTGTGATATTTCTATCTTTTACAAACCAAGATAACTCATCACTAAGGTTTTGTTTATAGATATTGATTTTATCACTATATTTATCTACCTTTTTTATATCTATATCAATTTTATCTCCAATACTCAATGTAAAATCTTCTATTGGTAAGATACTTTCTAAATTATCTCTTTTTTTGTAAATCATATCTATTACTTGTTCTTTTATATTTTGACTTGTGAGTTGTAATTGCGCCAGTTCATCCTCTTTACTACTGTATGCAATCATATCTTCAGAATATTTCAAATTTTCAAATATAAGAAGAGTGATTACTACGATAAAAAACAAAGTCATAAGAAGTACAATCCCTTTTTTTTTCATCATCTACCCACACTTATTGAAAAAATTGGTAACAACATAGCGATCACTATAAAACCGATAATTCCACCCACAACCAACATCATAAAAGGTTCAAGTAACGATAAAAATACTGTTATTTTATCTTTATTTGATTGGTTGTAAAGCTTTGCAAGGTTTTCAAGCATTTTTCCTATTTGACTTGTATCTTCCCCTACTGCCAATGCTTGCATAAAAGCTTTATCAAGATTAAAAAGTTTATTTTCTTTCAATATCTTTGAAAGTTTTTCACCCTCAACTACTTTATTTGAAGCTGTTTTAAATATTGATTTGAGAACTGTATTTTTGAGTATCTCGCTACTTAGATTAAAAGATTTTGCTACAGGGACTCCTGAAGAGATAAGTATTGAGTTCATATATGCAAATCTACTAAGATCAGAATATTCTAAAATACTTTTTATATAAGGGATATGAAGCAAACTTTTATCAATAAAGTACCTAAAAGGATAATTGTACTTATAAAGATAGAGAAAACTTCCTATAGACAAGACTATAGATAATACTATAACCCAATAATACTCAAAGAAAATATCCCCAGCACCTACAACTATTTTTGTTATCAAAGGTAACTCTTGATCTAACTGTACAAAGATAGCTGTAATTTTTGGTACTACAAAACTCAACATAAAGATAATACTCCCAATAGCAACTATTAAGATAAACAAAGGATATATCAAACTATTTTTAGCTTGTTTGACTATTCTATCTTGGTCTTTTAAAAATGATGAAAGCTCCTCAAGTATATTTTCTAATAATCCCCCATTTTCACTTACTTTGATAGATTGTATATAAAACTCTGGTATTGTATAAATATTTTGAATTTCCAAAGCAGTATGAAAACTTTTACCTTCATTAAGATAGCTGCTAATTGATTCAAAAAAAGCATTGAGTTTCTTATTTTCCTTATATGTGATATTTAGAAGTTTTACAGCTCCAACCAAAGATATTCCTGATTTTAAATATATACTAAGTTCTCTACTTATATTTGAAAGGGTACTTAAAGATATAGAACTTTTGTTTTTCGAAAAAAAGTTATCTAAAAAGTAGAGATAATCCTCTTTAATGTCTTCATATAAAATATTTTGTGAACGAAGTTTAAGTTTGGCATGGTTTAAATCATCTGCTTCAATTTTGGAGTTAATCTTTTCTCCAGAACTATCCAACCCTTTGTATCTAAAAAGCATATTTCACTTCATCTATCTTTTTAGTAATAGCACCTATCACTTCATTGAGATATGTAAACTCTGTAGCTTTTAGGAAAAGTGGATTAAAATAATACACTTTTTCATCAACTTCTACTATAAAATCTTCATGTCTTAGCTCTTTGTCTAAAGTAAGTTCAAAATCAACTCTATAGTTTCTATATCCATCCATATCTATATATTCAAAATCTTTTATATTCATAGCTTCATCATAGCTATATACTGTTGGTATAGTTTTAAAGATATCCAAACTGCTCTCTTCTAAAAATTCTCCATCTACAAAGATGAGACATCTTTTTGCCTCATCTATACATTTTAAAGATAGTGTATCGTTGTACTCTACTGTGCTTAAATATTCTTTAATATTTTTTAGATTCACTGCCACTTCATCTTTTTTTGAAAGTTTTGAGAAGTTTATATTGATAAAGGTATAGCTAATCCCTATAACTACTACAACCAATATCAACTCAAAGAGTGAAAAAGCTTTTTTAATCTCTAATTGCATTTACTAAAATATATATCATCTTGAGTTGATTCTTTTTTATCTGCACCAAAGGAAACTAGTTCAAAACTATCATCTTCTAATATATAAATAAAATCATTTCCCCAAGAGTCTTTTGGAAGTTTTTTATTTTCAAAATAGTTTTCTTCTAACAATGCTTTTAGTCCATTTTCAGTAGAAGGATATTGACTTTTATCTATTTTGTACATCTTTAGAGCTTGAGAGATACTTTTCATCTGTATACACACTAAACTTTTTTTGGCATCTTCCCCTTTGTTTGTAAGACTTGGTAAAACAAATGCTGCCAAAAGTCCCAAAATAACTATCACAACCATAAGCTCCATAAGTGAGAACGCTTTTTTCATATATCAATCCCTTTAAATTTAAAAATATTAATAGTAGATTTTACCAAATTGCCGTCACATATCGCGTCACATCTTTTAAAAATTTTGAAATTTAATGAAATTTTGATGAAAAAATAAAAGAAGTAATAAACGAAAAGTATTTTTTACTAAGAGATATTAATGTAATATCAATTTGTTTGAGGGATACTACTTCCCTCAAACAATGAAGGTGGTACAGGAGGTGAACCTTCAATAACATCAACTGTATCACTTTGATTTGTCAAGACCTCTTGTTTTGTTGATGGAGAAACACTCAAAACCGATATTTTTTGGGGTTGAGATACTTTCACTTGATAATATATCTTCTCATCATCAACATTAATAGATGCTAAAGAAGGTGACGGTGGTGGAATATTTTCAGATGTTTCTTTTTGTACATTATCAACTGTTTCTTCATTATAACCATATATCACATAAGGTGTTCCATTTGCTGTGAGTCTAATACCTTTTTCAATTGGTTTTGCCTTTGTATATTTTAAATAATCATATATCATAGGAGTATCTTTTATCACATTTTTATTGGGATTGTCTTTTATCTTTTTTAGAGAAAGTTTATATTCTAAACTTTTAATCTCATCTTTCAAACCATCAATCTTTTCACTGTTTTCATTGAGTGTTAAAATTTTATTTTGTAATACTGCTACTTTCTCTTCTAATAATTTATATTCACCTTTTTTATCTACTTGTACTTGTTCACTACTCTCTTTACCAAAAGTAAAAAAGATTGTAATTGAGATTATCACTGCCCCAATAACGATACCAATATTATTCATAAATACTCTCCAACTTATATTAATTTAATGAATTCTATCAGAAGAATAATTAAACCAATACAAATGTGACGCCATATGTGACGACTTTTTGTTAAAATATTTATACTTTTTTAAAAAGTAAAATTAATAACTAAAGGAAAGAAAATGAAAAGAAACCTATTACAAATAGGATTAACAATACTCTTAAGTAGTTCACTATTTGGATTTACTTATGAGATAAAAGATGGTTGGCAACAAGTTGGTGCTATACAAGATATAGATGATTTAACTATTTTTAATAATGCGGGATGTGTTGATCATGTTTGGTATTATGATAATACTAATACAGCAGATCCTCAATGGAAGTTACACATTGCAAATGGTAATACTTATAACTATTGTGGTGAAACTTTAACTTCACTCAAAAAAGGGCAAGGTTTTTGGGTAAAAGCTACTGGTGAATGTACTATTACTATAGATGAACCTGTTTGTCCTACTTCTAATATGCCTGCTCCTCCTGATTTGGAAAATGGTACTTGTGATACGAATACTACTGTTCCTGATAATACTATTGTAGGTAATTTAGATATATGGGCAAGTGTAGCAACTACGGATGGAGAATTTTGTGAGTCAGCACATATTGGTGGTGGATTATACAGATGGGTAACAAATTTGAGAGCAGATGCATTTAAAATCACTGATGAAAACTATACAATAAAAATCATTTGGCCAGATGGATTTTACCTAGAAATGAAAGGAGGAGATAGGGAATCAGATTTTACATTTTATAATAAAATAAATATTAATGGCATAGTATATGATGTTTTAAACGATGCAGCAGTTATTTCACACTTAACACCTTATGTAGGTACTCATATAACCACCGATACAGATTATTTTAGACCTGTAGGAGGAAGAGAAAGTTTAAAATTAGAATTAACAGGTATAGAGTTAATTAATTAAAGCTATGTATTATTTTTCTTTTCGGGAGGGGAAAAAAAGACAGAAAGTGGACAGGTACAATTAAATTTATTCTACCCTCATACAGTATCTTTCTTCCTTGGTCTTCCGATTGGATTTATCTCATTCCACCTCTTCTGAGGTGGAATACATACAAAAATACAAATAATTAAATTAATACATATGTGACGCCATATGTGACTCCTTTTAGTTAAAATATTTATGCTTTTTTAAAAAGTAAAATTAATAACTAAAGGAAAGAAAATGAAAAGAAACCTATTACAAATAGGATTAACAATACTCTTAAGTAGTTCACTATTTGGATTTACTTATGAGATAAAAGATGGTTGGCAACAAGTTGGTGCTATACAAGATATAGATGATTTAACTATTTTTAATAATGCGGGATGTGTTGATCATGTTTGGTATTATGATAATACTAATACAGCAGATCCTCAATGGAAGTTACACATTGCAAATGGTAATACTTATAACTATTGTGGTGAAACTTTAACTTCACTCAAAAAAGGGCAAGGTTTTTGGGTAAAAGCTACTGGTGAATGTACTATTACTATAGATGAACCTGTTTGTCCTACTTCTAATATGCCTGCTCCTCCTGATTTGGAAAATGGTACTTGTGATACGAATACTACTACAAGTATTACCTGTAAAACTATATTAGATAGTGGTCAATCAAATGGCGATGGAATCTATACAATTGACCCTGATGGTAATGGTGGAATAGAACCAGTTCAGGCATATTGTGATATGACAACAGATGGTGGTGGTTGGACGCTCGTAGGTAATTTTGTAAATGGAGATTATGCAAGCAATGAGATAAAAAGTACTATAGATTCAAATACTAACTGGTTTTATGGAAATAAAGTTCCTATTACTAGTAATATAAATAACATTATGATCAAATTATCCAATGAATTTTCAACAAATACATATATCAATTTATATGAACACAATGATACATTTGTAAGTACTCTAAATTATTTAGACTCTACACAGCATATTAATGAGCCATATATAGATAATTTAATACTAAAAATTTACGATTCTATATCAGGATTTTTGTTAACTACAAATAGTTCAGTATTTGAACTTGATCCTGGAAACAACTGTGGTTTTGGAGAAAATCAAATCCATATAACGGCAAAAGGATTAATTGGAACAAATACACCAGCAATGTTTAGTGATATAAATGGTAAACACTATCTTGTACCATCTTATGATATACGTTGTGGAAGAACAACAAGAAGTGGTACCAAATTTCAAATGTACTCACGATAAAAAAAAATTTTCTCGTTCCACCTCTCCTGAGGTGGAATGTATACAAAAATACAAATAATTAAACCAATACAAATGTGACGCCATATGTGACGACTTTTTGTTAAAATATTTATACTTTTTTAAAAAGTAAAATTAATAACAAAAGGAAAGAAAATGAAAAGAAACCTATTACAAATAGGATTAACAATACTCTTAAGTAGTTCATTGTTTGGATTTACTTATGAGATAAAAGATGGTTGGCAACAAGTTGGAGCGATACAAGATATAGATGATTTAACTATTTTTAATAATGCTGGATGTGTTGATCATGTTTGGTATTATGATAATAACAATACAGCAGATCCTCAATGGAAGTTACACATTGCAAATGGTAATACTTATAACTATTGTGGTGAAACTTTAACTTCACTCAAAAAAGGGCAAGGTTTTTGGGTAAAAGCAACTGGGGAATGTACTATTACTATAGATGAACCTGTTTGTCCTACTTCTAATATGCCTGCTCCTCCTGATTTAGAAAATGGTACTTGTGATACTAATACTACTACTCCTCCAACAGGTGTTGCTACTGGTGAAGCTGCTTCTTTAGAAGTTATATCGTCTCATTTAGATGCTGGTTCAGGTAATATAGCAAATAAAATTGTTACAAGTACAGATATTGTTGTTACAGATAATTCTACTTATAGTTATTTTGATGGTTATTTTTATGATGAAACTTCGAATGCTGTCATTAAAATTAATGAACCTTTTAGATTATGGACAACACCATCAAAAGACTTCCCTGGACATAATTATGGAGACATAAAAATAACTAATATGGATACAAATAATACGGTAATAACTTATCCTTATCCAGAGTCTACAGTATTAAAAACATACTACCTTATGACAGATACTCTTCCAGCTGGTACATATAAGCTTGAATCTGCAGGAACTGGTCCTAGAATGAATGATGGATTCTTTTTCGAAGCAATGAGATAAAAATTCATAAGGAATAAGGGAAAGGAATAAGGGTCAGGGGATAATAATAATCTAACTTTTATCCCTTTTTATTATTCCATATACAGCAGGTTGCGATATACCTATAATATTCGCAATCATATGCTGTGAATATCCTTCGTTATATGCTTTTATTATATAGCTATTTCTTTCTTGTTTATCTGTTATCCCTTCAAAAAGTTTTATGAGTTTTATATTATCTATTGTTTTATCATTATCAGATGCTACTACTAAGCTTGATGCTTTTTTAAGTTCTTGTAAATCTTGATAGTCAACCTGTGAGTTAAAGAATGATTCTATATTTTCTATATTGTTTTGGTATGTTTGTACTATCCATGAGTTTTGTAGGAAAGTTGGTAATATCTCTGGTTTAAAGAAATGATGGCTAGAGCTATATGGATAATTCTCAATTTTATCAACCATTTTTGCTTTTAGTGGGTTTTGTTCAATATATCTCATAAGTATATAAAAATATGCTTCATTGGCTACATACCATGATTTGTATCTACCTTGCCACAAATGACCATTTCTTTTATATCTTTTATTAAAGTATATAGCATATATAGAATTTAAATATCGCATAAACTTTGAGAGGTTTTCATCTTTGATTTCAATCAATAAATGATAGTGATTACTCATGAGACAATAGTTATGTAATACTATATTAAATTTTTCACAACCTTTAGCTAATAACTCAATAAAGTACTCAAAATCTTCTTTATCATAAAATACTACTCTTTGTTCCACACCTCTATTGATAACATGATAATAACCTGCTATTTCGATTCTTGGTTTTCTAGCCATCTTTTATCCTTCAAGTTATAAAGATACTAGCATTTTATCAGAACTATTGGAGAGCATTTAAATTTATTGCATTATGCAATATTTGATATTATTATATTGATGTTATCGTTATCACCTGACCCCTTTATTTCTATTTTTTGCTATTTTTTAAACACTCTCTTTTCTTGTAAATATTGGCAACCAATGAAGTATTGTACAAGTAACAAAGTGTGGATGAGTTGGTTCATATATCTTATATCTAGTTCTTCCCATTTGGATATTTTAGTGTAGATTGACTTAGAGTATGCATTCCACCTCGGGAGAGGTGGAACGAGGAAAAGTGGAGATTCAACCTCTGGGGTGTAATTTTATTCGTTCATATGTTTTCCAAATTATATAAATAAAAATTAAATATATAAAAGTCAATATCAATAAAAAAAATGCTGTTATTGGCCATCCTACACCCATGTATTTTTGAGGCTGAAAATTATAGCAATCTAAAGGTATATCATCATTTTTAAAAACAATAATTGGCATATCATAACAGATATTCAGTATGGTATCAATATGATATTGTTTAAGTATAAGTAATAAAACTATTATAATAAGACTACTAATAAAACTTATAACTATTATTCTAAATTTAGCAATATTTTTAAATATCTTTTTATCAATAAAATATGCTATCAAAGGGGAAGATAATATCCATAGTAATATTATAAAGGTATAAACATAATCAATAACCCAAGTGTACATATTTTAATTCCTTTAAAATTTATTTGGATATTTTTCAGACCATGAATAAGAATTATAATTATACGGTGTTCCTCCTGGCAATTCAAATCCCATATCCAATGGATCACTAAAACTATCTGCACCAGTTATCGTTGAATCACCATTTTTAGCTTTTACAAAACCTGTAAATTTTGTTGTACAACTTCCAGAGTTACATGATGTAGTAAATACAACTCCTGTACGCCCCACATGATACATATCTGTTGTCATGTCTATAGATAAATTTCCACCCAAATGAGTTGCTGTTCCCATTTTTAATGCGTGTAATTGTCTTTGAACTTTATAATTATTACGAAGCATAGCTTTTGTTTGTGCGTCTAATTCAACAGGTTCTCCATTTCCAAAAAAATAATGTGTGACTGCATCAATATTATCCGTCACCAACTCCCCATACTCAATAGCCTTAGGTTCAACTGCTGCTAAAGTAAAACCTTTATCATACATCTCCCTTATAGTTTCAGGAAATTCTTGTGTGTACTTATCTAGTGCCATCAGAGTATTCAAATCTCCTGTATATTTAGGTTTATTATAATTCCTTAATGATATTGCTGCTTGTTGTGCAGCTGTAGGACTTATTTTTGCAATAGTTTCTAAATAACTCGTGCGTGCAGCTCTAACATTTTTTGGATCAGACCAAGCTTTTGATACACTTTTCCCAATACTACTTGCAGCCTTTCCAATAGCCTTACCTATACTTCCTATTGCACTACCAATAGCACTACCAACAGCTCCTATAGCACTTCCTATGGCTCCCAAAGCACTACCGATTGCTCTTCCAATAGCTCCCAAGGCTCTACCAATTGCACCGCCCCAACCATCACCATCATCACCACTTCCAAAGAAAAACCCACTCGGATCAGTATATTTTAGCGGATTATTCATTACATAACTATAACGATTGTAACTTTGTGTATCATATGGTGCTTGGATATGTGGGTCAGCAGACAAAAATCTCCCAGTAACAGGATCATAAACACGCCCATTCATATGAATTAAATTGAATTCCTTTATATGCTCATGACCTGTATATCCTCTTTTTACTATTGGAGTATTTGCTTGGTTGTCATTTATCCACTCTTGTACTATCTGTTTTC
This sequence comes from Arcobacteraceae bacterium, assembly GCA_965140475.1. GTDB lineage: Bacteria > Campylobacterota > Campylobacteria > Campylobacterales > Arcobacteraceae > JAIOSF01. Next base: position 7,254 of record OZ223241.1, on the reverse strand, counting down.
CAAAAGGATTATAAGAGAGTCTTTGTATTACTATCCCTGATTCATTGGTAATAGTATCTACTGACCCCAAAGAGTCTGTATGGAGATATCTATTTTGTGGAAGTTTGAGTTTTCCATCATCTGTTGTTGTGTGTATTGCTACTAGTTCACTCCCTGCGTAGATGTAGTTTTTTTGAAGTATTTGTGTAGGTTTTATCTCCTCTTCATAGTGTTTTGAGATATAGTAGGTTGTTGTATCATTTTGTGTTTTTTTATATCTACTTCTATCTGGATTATAATAAAATCTTGTAGTAGTATCACTATTTTGGAACATGATTGGTTTATTGTAGGCGTTATATTCTATCTGGGTGGTTTCATTGCCTTTTGTTTTCTCTATTACATTTCCGTTATTATCGTAGGTATAGGAGATATTTCCTGCTGTTTTTAGTTGATGAGCTTTTAGGTAGGTGTAGTCTCCTAAGTCTGATTTATAAGTGATATTTCCAATAGAGTCATAGGTATAGGTTAATGTGCTATTTGAGTTTGTTGTGATTGTTTGTGCTGATTTTATTCTATCTAGGGTATCGTAGGTGTAGTTTTGGGTGATGTTTTGTTTATGGTCTTTTTTTTGTGTTACATTATTGAGTATATCGTAGGTGTATTGTATCTCTCTTATATCATTGTTATCATTATATCCTGTTGTTATATGGGTTAATTGTCCATTATGGGTATCATAGGTTTTATTTGTCACTAATCCATTTCCATGGAATATTTTAGTGATACGACCAAATACATCTGATTTTAGTATTTTATAGAAGTATTTATATTCACTATTATCAAACATCCCTTTGTATGGTTTATCTTCTGTGAGGTTTGTATATTTCTCTTGGTAGTTTTTATATCTCTCTTGAGTATTTTTTGCTTCATAGATAATAGTTTTTGCTTCTTGGATACGGTAGACTATCATATCTTTATAGATAGCTAAGAGTTCATCTGTATCGATAATAGAAAGTACTGCTAGTGCACTATTGAGTTGATCGAGTGCTTGTGAGATAAGGGTTGTTGTGTATGAGGAGTATTTTTCTATAAGCCATTTATAGAGGTATTCATCATTGTTATTTAATATTTTTAGAGTATAGTAGTCTAGTTGTTTTTTGTATATTTCATATTGGGTTTTATGTTGTTGGGCTCTTTTTCGCAAATCTAGTGAAGTTTCTATGAGGTATGCTGCTGTTTTGTTTAGCTGTTCATATATAGCACTATCTACATTTTTATACTGTTTTGCTAATTCTATTATTTGGAGAGCTTTAGTTCTATAGAGTTCTATTTGGGTATTAAACTCTATAATCATATTAAAGCTATTTATTTTATTATCAAGATTTTTCTCAATATTCTCTTTTAACTCTATGATTGAGAGATTATCTTGCTCTATTGGGGATTTTAGGGCACTTAAGTATCCTTGGGTGTTGTATTCATTTTCTAGTACGAAACCATTTGGATGGATTGTTTGATGAAGTTTCCCCTCATCGTTATAGATATAGCTTGTTTTAAATTGTTTATTATCTATAAATTCTAGTATATTACTTACACGACCTAGCTTATCGTAATAATACTCTTTTTTATAGCCATTTTGTGAGGTGGAAAATATCTTCCCTTTTGCGTTTGGGGAGATGTCGTAGAGGTATTGTGAGATTTCTCCATTTTCATTTTTTTCTATTACACGACCTAAGGTATCATAAGTTATAGTTGTGATTTGCCCTTTTGCATCAGTTTGTTTTATAAGTTGCCCTAAAGCATCATATTCATAACTCCATATCCCCATATCTGGATCATCTTGATATATCTTATTCCCAAAGATATCATACTTTAATGTTATGGTATTGCTTTTTGCATCGATAGTTTGTATGAGGTTTCCAATAGCATCATATTTGTAGTTAATAAAACTATCCTCTTCAACTACTTTTATTTTTTTACCCAAAATATTATTGAAGATTGTTTTTATATCCCCTTTAGGATTTGTAGTGATGATATTTAACCCATCATAAGTAAAGTTTGTGATGATCTCATTACCCTCTTTATCATATCTTTTTAGTTGGGTTTGTCTATTGAGATTATCATAGCTATTATAGATATAACTTACAGTTTCACCACTATAGTATGGGGTTGTAGATTTTTCTACATTTCCCTTTTCATCATAAAAGGTGTCTTCATATATTTTTAGACCATCAAAGGCTATTTTGATGGTTCGTAGTTTTTTATTGAATCTATTGTAGTAAATTGTTACAGGGGGAACACCTGTGGAGGTTTGGGTTACTGTATAAAGACTATTTGCTACTGAACTATCCCATTTGTGTTCCCAAGTAGTTATAGTACCATCTGACCTTGTCTCTTTTATCTTTTTTCCCATCTTATCATACACAAAAGTTGTCACAAGACCATTTATATCTGTATGTTTTACCACTTGGTTATTTATATCATAAAGATTTTGTTCCATAAATCCTAAAGGATTTGTAGCTCTTATGATATTTTTATGTTGTTCATCATACTCAAAAGTATTTACCCTATCTGTTTGACCTTGCACTTTGATTGTTTCAGATATCTTATTTCCATAGTTATCATATTTATAGAGTTTACTTAAGCTTTTTGTACTATTTGGTTCTATTGTTTCACGGTTTAATATTCCTGTTGTTGTATCATAGGCAAATGAGGAGTTTTTTGTGATTATTGAGCCATCATTGTTGATATGTTTTACTGTTGCATTAATAAGTCTTGAGAGTATCCAGTTTGCTATATCATTGGTATATATATTTGTTGCTATTTGTTTATATTGAGTAGTATTATCTTTTGTAATAGTTTCTATTTGCCCTATATTTCCATATTTATCAAAGTTACTATTTATAGTCTCTTTGGTTAAAAGGTAGGTGCCATCTATATCATATTTATTTTGTATTGTATGTGCACTTTCAAGATTAAGGATATTTTGATTGGTGAAATATTTAGTTATATTCAACTCTATTTGTTCATCTTGTATCTTAATATCATTGACAAAAGATTCACTAGATGATTTGACCCCAACTAGAGGATACTCTTGGATAAAGTTCACAATTGTTTTTGAATCAACTACTGGTGTTATACTTGTTGTTTGTCCAAAACCAAGTGATCCTTTTTTTAAATCTACTTTAAAATCTTTGTACTGAAATAAAGTTTCATTTTCTCCCCCTACTCCATTATCATTACTCAGTGATTTTACCACTACCATTGCACTTGCTTTGATATCAATTTTTGGGTAGCTTGAAGTTGATGTTGAGCTATATATACTCGTATCTTGTAAAGTTGAATATGCTATATTGATATCTTCATCTTTGTTGTTTGTTATATTTTCAACTTTTGTAAAATGATCTTTATTTGTATGAACTTTAAATTTATGACCGTTTGCCCCTTTGTATGACTCTATTAGATCAGGGTATAAATCACCATTCATATCTCTTAGGTATATCTCCCAATCTTTTAAGGCAGAGTTACTATCATCTATCCATGAAACACTCTGTTTAAATTGTATCCCATCTGATAGTGATACTTTGAGTTTATGACCATTTGTCCCTTTGTAACTTTGTATCAAGTCAGGATAAGAGTCATTGTTTATATCTTGTGCATATATTTGATAATCTTTTAACGCACTATTAGAATCATCTATCCAAAGTTTTCCTGTGGCAAATCCTTCACCAGTATTAAGGGATACTTTAAATTTATGTCCACTTGTCCCTTTATATGATTCAACTAAATCATCTAAACCATCTCCATTTATATCTTGAAGATATATCTCCCAATCTTTTAGATTTGCACTACTATCATCAAACCAATTAACACTATCATTAAAACTATTGTTACCTTTATTTAAAGATACTTTGAGTTTATGTCCACTTGTCCCTTTATAGCTTTGGATAATATCCAATAAAGTATCTCCATTTATATCGTTTAAAGATATGGTCCAATCTTTTAGTGCACTATTTGAATCAGTTAGCCAATTTTGTGCATCTGCAAAGCTTGTACCATCACTTAATGATACTTTGAGTTTATGTCCATTTGTCCCTTTATAGCTTTGTATCAAATCAGGATAAGAGTCACCATTTATATCTTGCAGATATATATCCCAATCTTTTAGTGCTGAATTTGTATCTTCAAACCAAAGTTGTGTTTCTCCAAAACTCTCTTCTGTATTTAATGATGCTTTGAGTTTATGACCATTTGCACCTTTATAGCTTTGTATCAAATCAGGATATGAGTCTCCATTTATATCTCTTAAATATATTTCCCAATCTTTTAGTGCTGAATTTGTATCTTCAAACCAAAGTTGTGTTTCTCCAAAATTTTCTCCATCACCTAGTGATACTTTAAATTTATGACCGTTTGCCCCTTTGTAACTTTGGATTAAATCAGGATAAGAATCATTATTTATATCATAAGTATATATCTCCCAATCTTTTAAACTAGAATCTGCATTTTCATACTGTAGTTTTGCTTCATCTAAAATAGTATCGTTTTCTTTTGTTGTCCAATTGAACTCTAAAGGTTCTAAACACTCCCCTTGTGAACACTCTTGGATATTTACGATTCTTGATTTGTTATCTTTGTAGTCATAGGTGAATTTATAAGAACTTATTTCTGTATTGGCTGTTTTTATAGAGATATCTTTTAATCTTTTATCAAAATTTATTTTTACCCCATGAGAGTATAACAGCTCTTTATCATCTCTAGTTTCATAATTAAAGTCAATTGTGTTATTTGCATAAGATATTTGTGTTATATATTTGACATCATTTGTATTTGAGTATTTAAAATTTATTGTATTTCCAAATCTGTCTTTACTCTGATTTATCCTATAAAAACTATCGCCATCTTTTGAATCAAGAGTATTACCATAACTACCTATTTGACCATCTTTTGTATAAACTACAAAGCTATCTTGTTGTTTGATGATTTTTGTTTGGTTGTTTATCTCTAGTCTATATTCACTATTTTGTGAACCGTAAGTGACACTTTCATCTAACAATAAAAGTTTTTGACCGTCAAGACAATAATATGACTTCTGATCTTCATAACATTTTGAGATAGTTGATAATCCACTAAGATAAAAACCTACACCTAGAATAGAGTTTGCATCGTTAGAAGAGCTATATCCTACCCCTAAAGGTGGCATTACACCTGCTACACCTTTTGGAGTTATCAATTTTAGACTATAAGATAAACCTCCTTGAGATACATCTAAATTACCTTTTGTAGCCCCTACAACAGCTGCTTCAATATTAGTAATATATAAACAAATAGCAAGTAATAAATATAGAGCTTTTTTTAATTTTAAATGTTTTTTTTTCAAATTTTCCAACTTATTATCTTAAAATTTTTATTAACTAATAAAATTTTATTCAAAAGTCGTCACATATGGCGTCACATCTTTGGTAAATTTTGAAATTTCTTTTATTTTGGAATAGAATTAAATACTAAAATGAAATAAAATCAGAATAAATATCTTCATAAGCAGCTTTTGATTTGTCCATTTTCATATAGGAATATCTTTGAGTTGATTGTATATTTTGTTGTCCCAATATTTTAGCAATCACTTCTAGTGAATGTCCTTTGTTTATCAACAAAAACCCTACAAGATGTCTAAAAGAATGAAGAGTAAGATTTGGTAAATCTAAATTATTTCTTAATCTTTTATGTACTCTAAATATAGATGTATATGTAATATTTTGTTTGGTTGTGGGATTCTCAAATAAATATTTTGTATTTGGAAATGCTTTTTGTAATTCTCGTATCTCATACAATTGAAAATCTTCAAGTGGGAAAGTTTGATTTTTTCTATTTTTTGATAACTTATAATTTATCGTATATGTTTTATTATTAAAATCTATATCTGAATATTGTAAAGTAAGCACTTCGTTTATTCTTCTTCCATGCAATAAAAAAATATATATAGTTTTATAAAATTGACTCTCCATATTCATAATATAGTCTATTAGTCTAGAAACATCTTTTTTGGGAAGTGAAAAATATTTTTTATTATCATATTTAGGTAAGTTAATATATTCTGTTGGATTATGACTTATTTTACCTACAGAGATCAAATACTTATAAAAAGCTCTAATACTATACAATATCTTCTCAACAGTTGCTGGTCGTTTAGTTTCTAAGAGTTTATTAATATATCTTTGTAAATCTGTTTGGGATAGAGTTCGTATATCTTTATCTTTGAAATCAATAGAAAAATATTTTGCATAATGTGAGCGATAGTTTCTATTTGTATTTGCTGCTAAATAAGGAGATCTAAAACTTATAAAGTCTTGGAATAAATTTGGGAACAGATACTTATCAGATTGCTCAGACATATTTTTAATTTTTTGTTCATTTTCAATATTCAATTTAATTTTGTATGCTTCTTCTAAAGTGATACCTTCAGATTTCAAACCAATTATTTTTGTAAATGTTTTATTGTTATTTTTAAATCTTGCAATATATTGTAAATCATCATCTTTTTCTTTTGTATATAACCCAGGATAATGAGATTTTACTACATTTTTTAGTAACACTATTGATGACTTATACTTACAAATAGTGTTACCAAAAATTCAAACAATACTCTCAATATTTTTCTCCCCATTCAAGTGTTCCATAAAAGATTTTGTGATTATAACATATTTATTATTGAGATATAGATAAGGGAAGAATATACTTCACAATAGTTTAATAATTTTGTATTTTATCAATTAATTTATAACATATGGACTTAATATTCCTTTATTCTTTTAATCCCATATTGTTATGAATAATTGTTATAAAGTAAAATTTATCGGGTACGATTGTGAATAATTTGCTTGATAATCCGTGTCTAATAAGAAATAAAGATGGGCTATCATTAGAGATGGATAGCTCTACACTAACTTGTTATGTACAGAAAGCTACCAATTCGCAAAAATACGCATCCATTTCAGTTGTAATGGGCAAAAATCACCTAACCACCACCGCAGATACTTGGAATCCAAGTCATCCTGACACATGTTATTCTTCTTATCAGACTCCAAATTGGCTGAACATAGGAGAGTCATCTCAATCTTTCCATTGTGTTTTATGGAAAATTGTATATACTGCAGATAGTGGTTGGGTAAAGTTAGATGATTCAACCCAAGAGTATAGAGAATCTTTCTAAAATTTATCGGGTACGATTGTTAATAATCTACTTGATGCCAAGCCTGTAAATTCCACTTGGGGAGCTGAGAA
>OZ223240.1:0-953870 GCA_965140475.1 Arcobacteraceae bacterium | reverse complement strand
GTCCTCAGCCGAACTGTTAGTAACTAAACACGAGGGTTGCGCTCGTTGCGGGACTTAACCCAACATCTCACGACACGAGCTGACGACAGCCGTGCAGCACCTGTATGAAAGTTCTAGCAAGCTAGCACCAAACTATCTCTAGTAAGTTCTTTCTATGTCAAGGCCAGGTAAGGTTCTTCGCGTATCGTCGAATTAAACCACATGCTCCACCGCTTGTGCGGGTCCCCGTCTATTCCTTTGAGTTTTAATCTTGCGACCGTACTCCCCAGGCGGCACACTTACTGTGTTAACTGCATTACTGCCTTGTCTAGCAAGGCAACAACTAGTGTGCATCGTTTAGGGCGTGGACTACCAGGGTATCTAATCCTGTTTGCTCCCCACGCTTTCGCATCTGAGCGTCAATAATGTTCCAGTAGATCGCCTTCGCAATCGGTATTCCTTCTGATCTCTACGGATTTTACCCCTACACCAGAAATTCCATCTACCTCTCCCATATTCTAGATAGACAGTTTTGGAAGCAGTTCTATGGTTAAGCCATAGGATTTCACTTCCAACTTATCTATCCGCCTACATGCTCTTTACGCCCAGTGATTCCGAGTAACGCTTGCACCCCCCGTATTACCGCGGCTGCTGGCACGGAGTTAGCCGGTGCTTATTCATATGATACCGTCATTATCTTCTCATATAAAAGGAGTTTACGCACCGAAATGTGTCATCCTCCACGCGGCGTTGCTGCATCAGAGTTTCCTCCATTGTGCAATATTCCCCACTGCTGCCTCCCGTAGGAGTCTGGACCGTGTCTCAGTTCCAGTGTGACTGATCATCCTCTCAAACCAGTTAGGCGTCATAGACTTGGTAAGCCATTACCTTACCAACTATCTGATACCGTACAGTCCCATCCCAAAGCCATAAATGTTTCCCTTGCTTACTTATGTAATAAAGGCATATAGAGAGTTACAAGACGTTTCCATCAATTATTCTCTTCTTTGGGGCAGGTTAACTATATATTACTCACCCGTGCGCCACTTAGCTGACAATTTTAGTAAACTAAAATCCGTTCTCGTTCGACTTGCATGTGTTAGGCACGCCGCCAGCGTTCACTCTGAGCCAGGATCAAACTCTCCATAAAAATAAGTATTACTACCTATTGGTTTGTTTAATCTTGACTTTTAAGTTTTTACCTAAAAATCACTGAATCCCTTATATTACATATAAATATATAATACAAGTAAGATTCAATTGTATTTATTTGTTTTTAGTTTTAAAACTAAAACTCATAAAGTTTATAGACGAAGTTTATTAATTATAAATTACTCTATAATTAACTCTTCTTGTATCTAGTTTATAAAGATTACTTCTCAGTAATTCATAATAAACTTGATTTATTTATTAACATTAATTTTTTAAAGAACTTTTCCAGTTTTTAAAATATTCCTCTTTAAGTTTATCGATTATTTAAACAACTCGTTCAAACTCTCTTCTTAAAGTGCCTTACTTTAATTGGACGCGAATTATAATAAAATTTTTTGCCTTTGTCAAGGGGTTTGGCTTAATTATTGCTGAAATTTTGAAAGTTTTGTTTTTCGGGTTATTTGCCATTAATCTTTCTTTAGTAATATACAGAAATTTTTGATATAATTGCATCTATATATATAAGAGGATTTTTTAATGAGTTTAGAAACAATTGATAAAGAGTATGTACTAAATACTTATGCAAGAAACTATGTTAACTTTAAAAAAGGTGTTAATGCAACACTTTATAGTGATGAAGATAAAGACTATATTGACTTTACAAGTGGTATAGGTGTTGTGTCTTGTGGACATGGAAATGAAAGAATCGCTAATGCTATTTGTAACCAAGTAAAAAACATAACACACATCTCAAATCTATACGCAATTGAGCCACAAGCAATGTTAGCACAGAAAATTGCAAAATTAAGTGGATATGATGTAGCTATGTTTTTTGCAAATAGTGGTGCAGAAGCAAATGAGGGTGCTATCAAAATAGCTAGAAAATATGGTAAAACTAAATTTGATAATAAAAAATATAAAGTTATAACTTTAGAACATTCATTTCATGGAAGAACAATCACAACTGTAAAAGCAACTGGTCAAGGTGATATGCACAGTGAAAATTTCACTCCCTATCCAGATGGTTTCTCATATAATGCAAGTATCAATGATGTATACAACTCCATTGATAATGAAACAGTTGCAGTTATGATTGAACTTGTACAAGGGGAAGGTGGAGTGCAACCCTTACCGAAAGAGGAGGTGCAAAAACTTGCAAAACATCTAAAAGAGAATAATATACTTCTTATAATAGATGAAGTACAAACTGGAGCATTTAGAACTGGTGAGTTTTTAGCATCAAACCTTTATGATATTAAACCAGATATTATCACAATGGCTAAAGGTGTTGGTAGTGGAGTTCCTATTGGTGTTGTTATGACAACCCATAAAGATATATTAACTCCTGGTGATCATGGAAGTACTTTTGGTGGGAACTATTTAAGTACAGCTTCTGCTTTAGAAGCTTGTACTATTTTAGATGAATTAAAAAATAGTGGTTCATTGGATGAAACGATGATATATTTTGAAAAGAAATTAAAATCTTTTTATGAAGCACATAAAGATCTATTTACTGATATGGTAGGGCTTGGACTTATGAGAGGATTGAGAGTAAAAGATAATGATACTCTTATGAATATAATTAAACAATCATTTAATTGTGGTGTGTTAGTTTTAAAAGCTGGAAAAAATACATTGCGATTTTTACCACCATTAACTATCACAAAAGAAGAGATTGATGAGGGATTTAAAAGATTGGAGGAAGCCGTTGAAAATATTTAATATAATTCTTAGTTCAAGTATACTTTTTACTGTAACATTATTAGGTAGTGAAGAATTTTTATCACAAACAAAAAAAGATAGTATAAACTACTCCTATGAAAAGGCTATGGAAGATAGCAGTAAACTAAAAGAGGATTGGATCAACCCGATCACTTATAAGTATATTTATAATGATGGTGAAGTTTATACTACTAAAAGATCAGCTATTACAGTATCTCAACCTATTTTTAAAAGTGGTGGAATCTATTCTGCTATTAAATATGCAAATAGTTATGAAAGATATACGAATACTAATATTGACACTCAAAGAAAAGAGCTGATTAAACAAGTTATTAGTCTTTTATACCAAATACAACAAATTAACATCTCAGTTGCAAAACAAAAACTGCTTGTAAAAAATGCAAAAATCGATGTACAAAGAAAAAAAGAGCAGGTGCTTAATGGTATCACTGATTCTTCATTTTTAGATAATGCAATTATAGAAGCAAATACAAGAGAAAATACACTTATTGATTTAGAATATCAAAAAATTGAACTTGTAAATACTCTAGCTACAGTTTCAGATAAAAGTTATGAAGAGTTAGAGTTACCAATATTTTCAATGATAGATAATGATAAGTTTGTAGAAAATAATATTTATATAAAAAAAGCATCACAAGATATTGATACCTCTTATTGGATGAAAAATATGGTTATCTCTTCATATCTTCCAACTGTTAACTTTACTGCTGATTATACAAAGTATCATGATATAGATAATAATCCTGCATTAAGTGAAGATGGAACTAAAAATGTTGGATTTAATATTACAATCCCACTTGATGTGAGAGTATCTTACGATATACAAAGTAATAAAATCGCATATTTACAAAAAAAACTTGCACTTGAAGATAAGAAAAAAGAGGAGATTTCTCTTTATAAAAATTCTATTGCAAAAATTGAAAGTTTAGAAAAGAAAATAGATATTGCATCAAATGATGTGGAACTTTATGATTCACTTTTAACACAACTACAAGAGCAACTAAGTGTTGGTATGTCAACTCCTTCTGATGTTCAAACTATGGAAAACTCTAAGAAAATAAAAGCTCTAGATGTAAAAAGTTTAAATATAGATATACAAATAGAACTCTTAGATATATATTCAAGAATTGAAAGTTAGTATGATTGACACGGTTACATTTAGCCAATACTTCAACGATTGGCTTTATTCTAAAGATGGATATTACTCAAATTACAAAACTATAGGTAAAGAGGGTGATTTTTATACAGCTGTTAGTAGTAGTTCTTTTTTTGGTGGAACTATAGGGAAAAGAGTTGTAGATATTATCAATGATGGATTTCTAAGTGAAGAGGCTACTATTATTGAGATAGGTGCACATCATGGTTACCTACTTGCAGATATGATTCAATTTATATTTACTTTAAATCCAGAACTTATAAAAACACTTAAATTTGCTATAGTTGAAAGATATGAACACTTACGGATAAAACAACAAGAGTATTTCAAACAATGTTTTGGAGATGAGATTGGGCTTATACATTATAGTGATATTAGTGAAGTAAACGAAAAAGAGGCATTTGTAGTAGCAAATGAAATCTTTGATGCCTTCCCATGTGATTTAGTCTATACCAATGATGAAAATACTTTACAACATGGTGTTGTAGAAAATAATACTATAAAATTTATAGATAATGATGATACTTTTTTAGCACAATATTGTGAAAAATATAAAGTTACAAAAGGGGAAGTAGCTCGAGGGTATGAAGAGTTTGCTTCAAATCTGTGTAATAATATAAAAAAATTTGAATTTGTAACATTTGACTATGGAGAAAAATACCCGCGAAATGATTTTTCCTGTAGAATATATGAAAATCATAATGTATATCCTATCTTTGATGAAAATATAAAATTAGAAAACCTATACAAACAAAGTGATATAACTTATGATGTAAATTTTACTCATGTTATTGATAGCTTTGAAAAAGCTGGTGCAGTGAACTTAAGTTATGAGACTCAGTTAAAAGCACTTGTAAGTTTTGGTATTATTGAGCTTCTTGAGATACTACACAAAAATGTAGATGAAGACACTTATTTAAAAGAGGCAAACAAAGTAAAAACACTTCTCAATCCTATAGGTATGGGTGATAGATTTAAAATGGTTAGTTTTAGGAAAGGTGAATAATGAATTTGATAGTAAATGGTGAAAATCATACATTTAATGATGGTTTTACACTAGAACAAATCATAGAAAAATTGATGATAAAAGATAAAGTAATGGCCTGTGCTGTAAATATGGAAATTGTTAAAAAAGAGAATTGGGGAACTTTTGTACCCAAAGAGGATGATAAGTTAGAATTATTACAATTTGTAGGTGGTGGTTGATATGGTTCATGATATAGGAAGTGTTTGTACTTATTGTGGTGTTGGTTGTGATATAACTGCACAAGTTGAAGATAATAAAATATTAAAAATATATGCCCAAAGTGATGGATATGTAAGTCGTGGAAAACTTTGTATTAAAGGAAAATATGGTTTTGATTTTGTGGCATCAGATAATAGAATACGAAATACAAGAATCAAAAAATCCTTTATAGAAAAAAACCTTGAAGATTTTCCACAAGAGTTAAAAGCTAGAACCCATACTTTGTCTTCCATTGACAATGAGTGGTACGAATCAAACTACGAGTTAGCAACTTCAATTGCTGCTTGGAAGCTAAGTCAAATAAAAGAAAAATATGGACGACACTCTTTTTGTGCAACAGGTGGAGCTAGAACCTCATGTGAAAGTGGCTTTTTACTTCAAAAATTTACAAGAGAGACTATGGAATCTCCACATATAGATAACTGTGCGAGAGTCTGTCATGCACCAAGCTTAAATGGAATGGCAGCTACTATAGGTGAAGGAGCTGCAACAAATCCTTATGATGATATCTTTAAAACAGAGTTTATGATAGTAATAGGTTCAAATACAACTGAAGCTCATCCAATAGTTGCAAACCGTATGATAGAAGCAGCACGAGCAAAAACAAGTGAACTTGTCGTGTGTGATGTAAGAAAAATTCAACTTAGTAAATTTGCTACAGATACAGTAGTACTTCCTCATGAATCAAATCTTCTGTTTTTAAATGCTATTGCCTATGTAATTTTAAATGAAAAACTTTATAATCAAGAGTTTATAGATAGTAGAACAAAAGAGTTCGAAATATATAAAAACTCTATATTAAATGATGACAAAGCAAATCCAGAGTATTTTAGAAACATAAAAGGGTATGAAGAGTTAGCCGATCAAATACCAGTGATTGCTAGAAAATATGCTACAAAAAAATCAATGATTTTTTGGGGATTAGGAATTACTGAAAATCTTGATGGAAGTTATGCAGTTATGGCTATGGTAAATCTTGCACTTATGACTGGAAATATTGGGAAAACTGGTGCTGGACTTATGCCTTTAAGAGGGCAAAACAATGTTCAAGGAACCTGTGATATGGGCTGTCTTCCTTATTATGCTCCTGATTATCAAAAACCAAAAGAAGAAGGTCTGAAAACTCCTGATTTAATCGATGCAATGCTTGATAATAAAATAAAAGCAATGTTAGTTATGGGAGAAGATACGGCCCATATTCATCCAAATCTTAATAAAATCAATAAAGCTTTAGATAACTTGGAATTACTTATTACTCAAGATCTATTTATGAATGAAATTGCAAAAAAATCAGACATAGTTTTTGGGGTAAAATCAGCTTATGAAAAAACAGGTGTGTATGTAAATGCTATGAGAAGATTGCATCTTTCTCAACCACTTGTTGAAAATAACTTACCAGATGATTGGCAAGTTTTAAGAGATATTGAAAACAAAATAAAAGGGGAGTTCCTCTTTAAATCAAGCGAAGATGTATGGGAACAAGTAAGAGTTGAAGCGCCGTATAGATACGGAGGAGCTAGTTATCATAAGTTAATGAAACATAGAAGTAAAGGGATGCAATGGCCAGTTGCAAAAGATGATACACCTATACTTCATCTCGAAAAGTTTAATACTCCTGATGGTCTTGGAACTTTTAAATACAATGGTTACTCTCTTCGAGGTCAAGTGAAAAAGTTAATTGAGGGTGAAAAGTTTGATACTTTTTATCTTACAACAGGTAGAAACCTTATTCACTATAACAATGCAGCTCAAACAAAAGAGACTCCAAAACTCTATGAAAAACATAGTGAAGATACTATTTTGGCAAGTATTGAAGATAAAGATAAGATAAAATCAGAGAAAGTGATACTAAAAACAATACATGGAGAAACAAAACCACTGACAATAAAGTTTGTAAAAACAATCAAACCACAAACACTTTTTTGTAGTTTTCATCATGCTAAATCACATATGAACTATATCTTTGGTGATGAGAGTGATGTAAATACAAAAACAGCTTTATTTAAATCATTGGAAGTAAGTGTAGTAGAGGTAGTAAACTAAACTACACTTTCAAACCTATTTTCTTCTCGTATTTTGTCGTATTGAAATTATTAATTGATAAATCAAATATGTAATAATGATTTTAAAAATAAGTTCTATTCCATTTATACTATCACCATCATACATAATTGAAAAAGGGTTAATAGCTTTTGCTGGTAATTCCAATAATAAATCATTGGTAATATACAAATAAACCCCTGTAGTAGAAAAAATAAATGAAGAAAAATATTTTTTAAAACCTTTATTTTCTAATATATTATCAATTATAAAAGGAATAGATAAACCTATAAATAAAATGCCTAAGATATTTGCATATAACGATTCATCAACTGATTTATTTCCACCCAAAAATAAATATTCAATAACTCCATATCCCATACTAAATAATAGTATCCAAAATAAAGGTAAGACCCAATTTTGTGAATGTTCACTTGACCAATCATGAAATTTGAAAATCAATTTTTCTTTTAAATTATCTTTCCACTTTAATTCATTATCATAATGTTTCATTTCAATAGCATAATATTTGTTTGCTTCTATAAAGTTATTTTGTCTATCAAAAGAGTCTTTTATTATTCGTGCAGTTTCTCTATTCTCAACTTCTAATTTGGCATTCAAAAAATTCATATTGTTAGGTAAGCTTGTATTTGATAAATCAAGTTTTTTATTTTTTATCTTACTATTAATCAGACTAAGTCTATCTTTTATTATTGAATTATTTAAATCTATTCCATTTTCTAATGTACTATTTTGAATATTTAAATTATTAATTTTAGGACTAATAAAGAAAAAAACTATATCACAAATAAATGAATCAATGATACTTAACAAATCAAAATTAGTAGATGTACCAATTATTTTATTGATAAAAGAATTATTATTTATAATTATTTTTTGATTTTTATTAGAAAAACTATATAAAGATATTTTATTTTTTACCTTTACATTATCTAATTCCAATGATAAATCTACCAAATCCAATTCTTCAAAATTTGAATCACGAATAACTATATTTGCAGATTCTGTATTAGATGTTGAAAAATAAAAATTCTTACACTCAAGAGAGGAAAAGAATATTTTATTAGCTGTTAAAATAACTTTTTGTGGATATTTTTTTCTATAAAATAAACAATCATTAAATTTTAATTTTTCTAAATTTAATTTATGAAAACCACTATCTAAAAAAGTACATTTTTCAAATAATATTTTTCTTTCATCATAAAAATCAAATAATTTAAAACAACTATTATACGGGAAAACTACATTTTTAAATACTAGATATCCTTGTTTAAAATAATTATCTAAATCATCTATAGATTTATTTATTTCTAATGTATTTATTCTTTTATCAAGTATAAAATATTCTAACAATACTCCAAACTTTGAATAATCTTTTTCATTTAATTTATCACAATGTAAAAAACATTTATTTTGTTCTTTATCAAAAAAACCATTATATTTAAATTTTTCACCACATACACTACATATATAATCTGACATATATTACTCTTTTAAATTTATTGTTTTAATAATAGCGTATTTTAGTTTTATAATTTCTATACCACACTTACCAATCCATTTTCAATCTTTATTCTTCCACTTAACTCATATTCAAAAACTTCACTTGGATATTTTTCTATTGCTTCATCATAAGTTGGATTTGTTTTACAATACAATAAAAAATCATCTTCAACTCCACAATCATTAGTACACAAACTAATACTATTGATAAACTCATCTATATTATAAATAGCTTTTGCGTGATTGTTTTCAAGAAGTTTATTTGTCCCTTCACTCTCTCCTACTCTATGAGGTAACACATATATCTCTTTTTCCATCTTTAAAGCATACTCAACACTTCGCATAGTACCACTATTAATATCAGCTTGTGTTACTATCAAAATATCTCCTAATGCAACTACAAGTTCATTTCTTATTGGAAAATTATATCGAGTAGATGGCGTTCCTAATGCAAATTGACTTATCATCAAACCTTGCTGTTCTATATCTTGAATAAGATTATTATTTATAATTGGATATCGAATATCTAGTCCATTACCAGCTACCCCTATTGTATTTTTAGCCCCTGCAGAGGTATGAGCAATAGCATCAACACCCATAGCAGCACCACTTACTATTACGATATTATTTTGAGATAATTTTTTTGCTATTTCGTGAGTGTATTGTTTTGTATAAGGTGTAGGACGCCTGCTTCCCACTATGGAAACTTTTTTTCTTTTTAGAAGTTCTAAATTACCTATATAAAATATCTCTTTGGGATATTTTTTCATATTTTCTAACTCTTGGATATTTTGAGTTAATTGTTTTATTGTATTCATGAAAAAAGTGTACCATAAGTTTTTCTACGAAAGAAAAAATATGGCATATTGTAATTTTTTTGTTATTATAACTGATTTATATAAACTAAATCTAGCCCTTCTAAAAGATGTTTTGAATCTTTGAGTGTTTGAAGTGTGATACCATAAGGGTGTCCAATAGCAATTGCAGTACCAAATTTTTTGGCTGTTTTTATCGCTTTTTTTAATTGCCCTTGAATATATGGTTTATTTTTATTATTATCTAAAAAAATATTTCTACTTAGCATTCTTACACCATATTTATTTGCAGACTCTGCTGCTACAGACTTGGCAGTAGTTCTACTATCTACAAAAGTATAGTTATATCTTTTTAAAACTTTAAATAGCTTATCCATAGCTATTTGATTTGCAGTAAACTTACTTCCTGTATGATTATTTATAAAAGTTGCTTTTGGATAAAAGTTTCGTAATTCCTTTATTCTATTTTCAATAGTTACAATATTATCAGTTATATAGAGTGTCTTTTCCTCTTCATATTGAAAACTACTAGCTTGTAGTGGTAAATGTATCATATAGTTATCTAGTTGTTTAGCGATTTTTGCTGAGTCTGGATGACCTTGGGTTGGAGGGAGAAAAGACATATTTACTATATACCCTATATTTAATATTTTATTTACTTGTGTTTTTGTTGTTACATCATCTATAATTATTGCTAATTTTGGTTTATATACTTTTTGTTCTTGGCTTGGTATTGTTGTCGTATTTTGTTCATCTACAATTTTTGGAAGCTCTTCTTTTGTATCAATTTTTGGTTGTTGTATTTGTTCGTGTTGAATATCTCCCACTTCTCCATAGTCTGGCTCTTCAAAGTGAAATCTTGGTTGTTGCTTTTTTGGTTCTTTTTTTTCTATATAAGTATTATTATCTGTGTTTTTAGCATATTCTATCTCTAATGCTTTTGTTTTCTCTTCAAATGTTATTAGTTTTTTATTTTGTTGTAATATTGTATTTTTTTCTTGTTGTATATCAACTACTATCTCTTTTTTATCTACAAATAGATATGCACCAATAATAGATGCTAAAAAAATAGTAACCACTATTGTCGTTAATATTGTTATAATTTTTTGGTAAGATTTCTTTTTAGATTTTAATCTTCGTGGAGGTTTTTTGTGTATTCTTTTTTTCATAAAATATACTTAAAACCGCAGGTTTCCCTACAGTTTTAAAAATCTAGTTAGTTTCTTGATTAACTATTTTGTTTGAACCAATCCATGGCATCATTGCACGAAGTTTATTACCAGTTACAGTGATTAATTTCGTTTTGTCATTGTTTCTTTCTGCGTTCATTCTTGGGTATCCTGCTTGACCTTCAAGGATGAAGTCTTTTGCAAATCTACCATCTTGAATCTCTGTTAAGATATCTTTCATAGCTTGTTTAGATTCTGCATTGATAACTCTTTTACCAGATACATAATCTCCATACTCAGCAGTATTTGAAATAGAATATCTCATATCTGCAATACCACCTTCGAACATTAAATCAACGATAAGTTTTAACTCATGTAAACACTCAAAGTATGCTAATTCAGGAGCGTAACCAGCTTCTGTTAATGTTTCAAAACCAGATTGAACTAAAGATGCAGCACCACCACAAAGAACAGCTTGCTCTCCGAAAAGGTCAGTTTCTGTTTCATCTTTGAAAGTTGTTTCAATAATAGCAGTTCTACCACCACCAATTGCTGATGCGTAAGAAAGTGCTAACTCTTTTGTTGTACCACTTGGGTTTTGACCAACAGCGATAAGATCTGGAATACCTCCACCTCTTACAAACTCTGATCTAACTGTATGACCTGGAGCTTTTGGTGCAATCATTGTTACATTGATATCAGCTCTTGGAATAATTCTTCCATAGTGAATATTAAACCCGTGTCCAAATGCAATAGTTGCACCTTGTTTTAAGTTTGGCTCAATTTCATTAGCATAGATTTCTGCTTGATTTTCATCTGGTAATAAAATCATAACAACATCACTACAAGCTGACGCTTCTGCAACTGTTAATGTTTCAAAACCTTTTGCTTCAGCTTTAGCCCAAGAAGATCCACCTTTTCTTAAACCTACACATACTTCAACTCCGCTATCTCTTAAGTTTTCTGCGTGTGCGTGACCTTGTGAACCGAAACCTATCATTGCTACTTTTTTTGATTTGATTAAGTCGATATTACAATCTTTGTCATAATAAACATTTAATGCCATTTTAATTCCTTTTGTTATATTGATTTCGCGATTATACCCAAAGGAACTATTGAGTTAGCTTAACTACTTTTACAATAATTTAGGTATCATTGTAAAAATAAACTATCAAGGAAACCATTTGGATTATTTAAAAAAGATATATGAAGAGCAGACTAAACCTATAGTAAAGTTAGTAGATGAGCAATATATTTTAAATAGCAAATACAAAATAGGAACTATAGTCCTTATTAATGATAATGCCATATTAAACCTATCAAACAATAGTTCTCAAAAAATATATATAGACCAAGATAAGCTTAATGGTGCATACAATCATGATATTGTTTTAGTCCAAGTTATTTTCAATCCAAAAGGGAGAACAAAAGCAAAAGTTGTTCAAATATTAGAGCGTTCAAATCACAGTATTCTTTGCTTTGTAAAAGATTCAAATCTGTATACAGTAAAAGAAAATGCTTTTATAGATTGTGAAATTGTAAACAATAGAGATGGAGATATTGTTCTTTTTGAAAAAGGTAAAATTATTAAAGTATTTGGAAATATTGCTGATGCTTCCCTTGATGAAAAAATATCTTTATATCTTTATAATGAGTTTTATAGATTAGACCCTATGGAGTCCCTAGAATTCAATAAACTCAACAATGAAAATAGAGTTGATTTAACAGCTCTTGATTTTTGTACTATTGACCCAGTAAGTGCAAAAGATTATGATGATGCAATCTATTATGACCAAAAGACTCAAGAACTCTATGTAGCAATAGCAGATGTAAGTGCCTATGTAGAAGAGGGAAGCGAGCTTGATTTAGAAGCTTACAAACGATCTTTTACAGTATATCTTCCAAATAAAATGCTTCCAATGCTTCCTTTTGAATTAAGTACAAATCTTTGTTCACTTGTGCCAAATGAAGTTAGACCAGCGTATGTATTTAAAATGAAACTTGATATTAAAAGTCAAACTGTAGTAAAGAGTTCTGTTTTTGAGGCACTCATTGAATCAAAAAATAGATACACTTATGAATATATAGATGAAGTTATAGAGGAAAATAATCTAAATCATCCACAAGTAAACCTCTATGAAATTACAAAAAAATTTCGGGAAGAGAGACTTAAAAAAGGGTATGACTTTAGAAGTGATGAAACTCGTCTTATCTTAGATGATGAAGAAAAGTTAACTGGTTTTAAAGTTGAAACCTCATCCCCATCTCATAGTTTAGTGGAAGAGTGTATGCTTTTAACAAATCAAGAAGCAGCAAAAAAATTAAAACTTACAGGTATTTTTAGAGTACATGATGAACCTTCATCTTCAAAAATAAAAAAACTTCTTGATGATGTAAGTGCATTAGGTATAAAAGCACAACTCAAAGATGATATCCATGCAACAATTATTAGTATTCAACAAAAAGCTGCTAATGTAGGACTAGAACAAGAGGTGGATGAACTCATTATTCAAGCACAGCAACAAGCTAGCTATAGTAGTTTAAAAAGGGAACATTTTGGACTTGGTTTTAAAGATTATTCACATTTTACTTCCCCTATTCGAAGGTATGCAGACTTAGTACTTCACCGTATTTTAAAAACAAATAAGATACCACAAAATATTGAAGAGGTATGTGAATATGTAAGCACAAAGGAGCGAGAGATAGCAACTCTTGTTTGGGATTATGAAGATAGAAAATATGCAAGGTATCTAAGTAACCACCTACATAAAACTTTTGAAGCAACTTTGGTGGATACTGATAATAGTATTGTAAAACTTAACAATGGTGTAAAAGGTGCAAGAGTTTATATAGATAATTATGCGGGAGAAAAACTATTCTCAAAATTGCATATCAAAATAGTAAGTAGTGATATTATCTCTAAAAAAATTATAGGAACCATTCAAAGATAAATTGAATTTTATTTTTGGATTATGTATAATATAAATAAAAAAGGATTTGATATGCATATTATTTGTCCCCACTGTTTAAGTGTTAATAATGTTCCAAAAAAAGAAAGCTACTCAAAAGCAAACTGTGGAAAATGTAAAAATTCACTTCTTGAAACAAAACCTGTCAACTTAACTGAGTCAAACTTTGATGAAGTAGTAGTAAATAGTGATATTCCTGTTATTATAGATTTTTGGGCACCTTGGTGTGGTCCTTGCAAAATGATGGGTCCTACTTTTGAAAGTGTTGCCAAAAACTATCCTTTAAAAGTATTATTTACAAAAGTAAATACCCAAGAGGAACAAAACCTTGGAGCAAAATTTGGTATACGAAGTATCCCTACTCTTGCTATATTTAAAAATGGTAAAGAGATAGAGAGAGTTTCTGGGGCTTTAGATGAGCAAAACCTAAAGATGTTTATCTCTAAACATCTTTAGACAGTTTTACTTCTTACATCTTCTTTTCCATTAAACTCTTTTTCATCTGCACTTGATACTACTTGTTTAGCTATAGAATCAGTTTGCACAGCTATCTCATAAGTAGCTGACGCAATATTTGCATTTTCTTGAGTTTGTCTATCTAATGAATTCACAGCATCATTAATTTGTAATATTCCACTTTGTTGCTCTTTCGATAAAGTTTCAACTGTATGTATAAGTTCAATTGTTTGAGAAATATTTTCATTAAGTTTTGTATAACCATCTATCATTTTATCTGATATTGTCTTCCCCTCATTAGCTTTTTCTGTAGCATTTTGAACAAGTAGTTTAATCTCATTTGCGGCTTCAGCAGATCTGGAAGCTAGATTTCTAACCTCTTGTGCAACAACAGCAAAGCCTTTTCCTGCTTCCCCTGCAGTTGCAGCCTCTACTGCTGCATTTAATGAAAGAATATTTGTTTGGAATGCTATTTGGTCTATTACTGATATTGCTTCATTAATAGCTGTCACCTCTGTATCTATTTTATTCATTGCTACTGTTGTTTGTTTTGCTAGATTTTCACCTTCACCAGCAGAGTTTGTTACTTGAGATGCCAAATTTGCCATCTTTGCAACAGTATTTGTATTTGAAGATATATTATTTGTCACCTCTTCAATTGCAGCTGCTGTTTCCTCTAATCTTGCTGCTGCATCGTTTGAGTTTCTATTTAATATATCTACATTTTTAAGTAATATATGACTACTGTTTTCTAATGTTAATCCACTTTGTTTATTAATAGTTAACATCTCTGTAATTGAATCAGCAACATTATTCACACCATTTGATAATTTTAACAAATGCTCTTTAACTCCATCTGTTTTCACTTTATCTCTATAGTCATAGTTTGAAAACTTTTCCAATATATATAAAATTGAATCAATATTTTTCTCAATATTTTCACCCATTTTATTTAGTAAAGTAGTTAACTCTTTCAATGCAGGATTATTACTACTCACCCCTACTCTTTGAGATAAATCACCTTGTTCAAAATTTTCTAGAACATGAATTGCATTATCTATTACTTTTCTATCTTCTTCTAAATCTTTTTTTATTGTTGTTATATTTTGATTTACAACTTTTGCCATATCTCCTATCTCATTATTTGGCTCTTCCAACATATGAGTACTTGTGGTTTTTTTATTAAGATAATCAAAAAACTCAAATAAATTCTTTTTAAAATTTGATATCAACGAAGATATATTTTTAGCAACAATTGAGAATATTAAACTAAAGGTTACTATAGCTATGAGACTAATGATAATGTTTTGAGTAACTGTATTTGATACAATATCATCAGTAGTTTCAATACTCTGGGATATCTCAGCAAATTTTTGATTAAATTTATTAGTTGTTTTTGAAACAAGATCATCTATAATAGAAAAAAGCTTTATCTCTATTGGCTTTACTTCATCTGATAGAATCTCTCTTCCATATACCTCATCTTCCTCTATCTCTTCTTGTAAAACTTCTAAAATCAAATGATATGTTTTAAACTCTTTTTTCAGTGTAGCATGCATTTGGTGAAGTTCTTTGTTAGACTTTTTATATTTATTTAAAAACTCTTTAAGTGCTAATAGTTTTTTATCTGTATTTGCTAATGCTTCTTTATAATGTTCATTTTCAAATACAGGTTTTTTTGCAATAATACTTTCAAAAGCTTCCATTTTTGTAAGTGTTACATTTAGCTTTATCTCTTTTGCAATTGCATTTAAAATTAAAGTTTGCTCTTTTAGTAACTGATTACTTTTTCTAATTTGATTAATATTTGAAGACATATCGCTCATAGCAAAATATCCACTTAAAGCTAAAATTATTAAAAACCCAACCCCAACAACATTCAATACAACCAACTGTATTGAAATTTTCATATTTTTCAACAATATATCATCCTTCTGTTATTTTTATGTCAACTTACTAACACAATTATTAATTACTATGTAATAGTACTACTTAACTAATTTTTTTAAATCTTTTGGATGATATTTCTCTTTACAATCTTTTAGCTCTGCTACATTTTTAGCTGCTTTTACACATGATAATTTTTTAGCTAAAAATTCTTGTGCAGCACTATTTCCTTTATATTTTTCCATTTTAGAATGGATTCTACTATCCATCATTTCATACTTTTTTTCAAATTCTCCAGCATTTAAAGCTGTAACGATAAGTACTCCCGCAATTGTTCCTATTAAAACTTTTTTCATCATTATCTCCTTGAATATTTATTCAGTTTATAAAATGATTACATAACTTTCTTTAATTTCTCTAATAAAAATAAAAAAGCCAATTACTTTTGGTAATTGGCTCAAATTTCATAACTGATAATTTAATACTATTCAAATTCCATCTGTTTAAATAATATAGCAATATTTTGTTTCCCTAACTCTTTAAAAGTATCAAGATGTTGATATGCACTCATATCAATATTATAGGCTTCATTAAGTCCACCATCATTATCAATAACTTCTATTATTTTCTTTCTTAAATACACTAAATAGTCTTTTGTATATTTAGTAACTGTAGCCATATCTGTCACATCTCCATGTCCGGGAACTACTATTTTTGCATCCAGTGCTGCAAATCTATCCCATGCTTCAAGCCATTTTTGAGTTTCTGTGATTTTGAATATTGGTAGTAATCTTTGGTTAAATGCCAAATCACCTGCAAAAACTATTTTCTCTTTTGGTAACCAAATACAGATATCACTATGTTCATGAGCATATCCAAAATATAAAGCCTCAACTACTCTTCCCCCTAAATCAAATACTTTTTTATCTGTAAAAGTCTCATCTGGAAGAACAATTTTTGTACCTAGTATTTTATCTCTTTGAGTTCTTTGATATCTTTTTAATATACCCTCACCTAGTTCTATAATCTCTTGTTTTGCTATCTCTTGTGCTACTAGTGTTGCACCTTGCTCTTTCCAATAACTACTTCCAAGCATAGCATGACCCTGTGAGTTTTCTAAAATCACATATTTTACAGGTTTGTTAGTGATTTTTTTAATCTCTTCATGAAAACTTTTTGCTAAAAGATAACTTGAACTTGCATTCCATACTAAGACTGAATCATCACCTACTACGAATCCAAGGTTATTATTATGTCCTGAGTTTTCATAGCTTCCAGGACTTGTTTGCCCTATAGATGTATAAACACCCTCCGCTACTTTTTCTAGTTTTGAGTATAACATTGACTCTGGATATCTATCAAGTGAACTAGTTTTTAAACCAGATTTACTCCAACCTTCATAACTATCTTTGTAGTGAATTACATTTTTATATCCCATATCTTTAAGCTGTTTAGCTGCTAATAAACTTCGATTTCCTGTATTACAGTGAACTATAAAAGTTTCATCGGGTTGAATCACTTCAGCAATTGTAAACTCTAATATACCTCTTTGTATATTTGTCACTTTATTTGCTTTGATAAATCCACCTGATTTTAAAATCTCCTCTTTCGTTCGCACATCAATTATATGTGTATTAGGATTTTTTTTCAAGATCTCAACTAATTGTTGCGTATCTATACTTTTCACTGTTTTTTTAGCTTCTGTCATAAGTTGTTCTGGAGTTAATACCTCTGCACTCACTAAAGAACAAAAACCTATTGCTAGAATTCGTAGTTATGATAGTTTTTTTTAACATACTATTCCTTATTGTGGAACTATTGTTGTAAGATTTAACATTTTCCAGCTATACATTCCACCTCTATACCAAAGTAGTTTCTCTTTTGGATATCCTATTTTAAGAAGATTTTCTATCGCCCAAGTTGATTGTGGACACCATACTCCATTACAAAATAAAAGAAGTGTTTTTGCATTTTTAAAGTCATATTCACCCTCTTCATACACTACCCCTGCTGTATCCATAACTATCTCAAAGTCGTAATGTGTTGGGTCAAATGATTTACAAGGAAGATTAACAGCCCCTGGAATTGTACCTTTTGCATACCAAGGTTTCATTCTTGCATCAACTAATACTAAACTTTTATCCGTTTGTTTTTTCTTCATAAATTCAATCACTTCTAACTCACCGTATGTTTCAATACCATCAGATATTTTTATTGGAGAGATTTTACCAATAGTTGTTATGAAAGTTTTTTTACATTTGTCAGGAACACTACTTTTTGCATAATCTCCACCCCAAACTACATCAGGATCTCCACCATTTACTTTAGCTTTGTCAGTACAAATTTTATCGTGATTTCTCGTTATAACAGTTGTTTTTTTAAAACCATAATCATCTACATACTCTACATTTACCCCTGCACCCTTAAGATCAGGCCCCTTAGCCAATACTAAAGTTCCAAACATCAACGCACTCATAAGTGTTAGTTTTACTATTTTACTCATCATAATTTCCCCTTTTATTTTCTTTTGTACTATAAAATAAAATTATAATCCTTTTTATTAAATAGGAACTTAAATTATATTACTGGTAGATTAATGAAAAATAACAACTTAAACTAAAAATAGATACAATTACCCTATGTATAAAAATGTTTTTGATAAAGAATTAGCCAGTGGTATAACTTATAATGGATATATGTTTTATGGTCAATGCGACTATTTAGTAGAACAATATTCAAATAATATAGCACTACAACTAGCAAATGGGGAAGATATCCAAAAAATATATTTTGATGAATATGATTTTAAAGAGTGTAGTAATTTTTTATCTCAATCATCTTTATTTAGTGCAAATAATATCTTGCTTATAAAGAGTGTTAAAACTATCCCTAAAAAAGAGGTAGATGCTCTTCTTGATATTTGTTCTACAAATAGTGATAGTAAAGTGATCTTTTGCTGTATTGGTGAAACAGATTTTAAAAATATGGCAAAAAGCTTTACTAAAAAAAATCAAAGTGTAGAGGTGAGGTTTTTTACACCAAATGATAAAGAAGCAATACATATATTAAATGAAGAGGTTAAAAAAAGAAATCTTCAGTGTGGATTTGGTGAATTACAATATCTTTATAATATGCACCAAAAAGATTTAAGTCTTAGTGCCAATGATCTCAATAAATTAGCAATCTTAAACCAACCAATAAGTGTCAATATAATAAATAGCCAATGTTTTGGTATGGGTGCAGTTATTATAGATGATTTTTTTAATAAACTTTTTGGTGGTGGAAATATCAATCGTGATTTGTATATGTTACTTGAAGAGGGGATGAATGAAATATACCTTATCAATCAAACAACTTCTTTTATCCAACAACTTTTTAATATTAATAGTTATTTTAGACTTTATGGAAAATTAGATATTGTGGAAATTTGGGGATTTAAACTTCCTCCAAATATCGCAAATGCTAGAGCATCTCTTGCCCAAAGATATAAACAAGAGCAATTTCTAGAGTTCCTAGAGTTCTTTTTACAGCTAGAACTAGAGCTAAAAACTAAAACTCATCTTGATACAAATAGTTATACTCAAGCTTGTTTTAGAAAATTTTCAGCTAGTTTAAGATAAAATCGCCCTCCAAAAGGGTTTTTGTCTTCAAAAGAGATAAAATCCTTAACCTTACTGAATGATTTTATTATTCGGTGAACACCAAAAGGAGAAAACTAAATGGCTAGAATTAGACATTACGAAACTATGTTTATAGTTAAAGCAACACTAACTGATGAGGAAACTCAAGCACAAATTGCAACTGTTAAAGAAAATATCGAAAAAAACGGTGGTGAGATAGTTGCTGTTGATGATATGGGTACAAGAAATCTTGCTTATGAGATTGAAAAACAAAAAAGAGGTTACTACTACGTAGTATATTTTACAGCTCCAACAGAAGCTATCAAAGAATTAGAAAGAAATTATAGAGTTAATGAAAACATCATTAGATTTATCTTTATAAAATCTGAAAGTAAAACTGAGATTCAACACTGGACAAAAATGTCAACTGAAGCTGCAAAAAAAGTTGCTAAATAATTAAAGCCTAAATTGCAAAGGGGTCAAATATGTACAATAAAGTGATTATGATAGGAAATTTAACTCGAGATATCGAATTAAAATATCTTCCAAGTGGAAGTGCTCTAGCCAAAGGTGCTTTAGCAACAAGCCACAAATACAAAATGCAAAATGGTGAACAAAAAGAAGAAGTTTGTTTTCTTGATTTCACTGTATTTGGTAAAGGTGGAGAGATTCTTAATCAATATGTACGAAAAGGCTCAAAAGTTATGCTTGAGGGTAGACTTGTATTTGAACAATGGCAAGCGCAAGATGGAAGCAATAGAAGTAGACATACACTAAGAGTTGAAGAGTTTAAGTTTTTAGATTCTAAAAATGATTCACAAGGTGGTGGAAATAACTATAATGCACCGCAAATGCAACAGCCACAACAACAAATGCAACAACCGCAACAAAACTATAGTCAACCTGCGCAACAAAACTATAATAACCAACAACAAGGTGGTATGCAAAACTCTTATGAGCAAAACATCCCAACAATCGATATAGATAACGACGAAATACCGTTTTAGACTATAATAATATAAATAGAAGGAAATACTATGGCTGAAAGAAGAAAATTCGCAAAAAAATATTGTAAATACAGTGCAATGAAATTAGATTTTATTGATTATAAAGATGCAGATCTTTTAAAAATATCTATGAGTGAAAGAGGTAAGATTATGCCTCGAAGACTTACAGGTACATCAAAAAGATACCAAGAGCAAGTTGAAAATGCTATTAAAAGAGCAAGACATATGGCACTTGTACCATATATCGTAAATACAAATGATTTAACAGAGTCTGCTTATTCTAAAAGATAATCTTTAAGATAAATTAGATTTACAAAAGGGTAGTTTCTTTATTGAAACTACCCTTTTTTTATGTTCAATTTAAGATTAATTTAATATGTTTCATATAAAGTTTTAGCTATAATCGCGGAAATTTATATAAAAAGAAGACAAAAATGAGAGAAATAAGAAACATCGCGGTTATAGCACACGTTGACCACGGTAAAACTACACTTGTAGATGAGCTTTTAAAACAATCTGGAACATTTGGGGAAAGAGATGAGCTTGAAGATAGAATGATGGATAGTAATGATATCGAAAAAGAAAGAGGTATCACAATCTTAGCTAAAAACACAGCGATTGATTATAAAGATGTAAGAATCAACATCATTGACACTCCGGGCCATGCTGACTTTGGTGGAGAAGTTGAACGAGTTTTAAAAATGGTTGATTCTGTTTTATTACTTGTTGATGCACAAGAGGGTGTTATGCCACAAACAAAATTTGTTGTAAAAAAAGCACTTGAAATTGGACATAGACCAATTGTTGTAGTTAACAAAATAGATAAAGATGCAGCAGAGCCAGATAGAGTTGTTGATGAAGTATTTGACCTATTTGACCAAATGGGTGCAACTGAAGAACAACTAGAATTTCCAGTTATATATGCAGCAGCAAAAAATGGTATCTCAAGATTATCTTTAGATGATGACAATGCTACTATGATACCACTACTTGATATGATTTTAGAAGAGGTTCCAGCTCCAACAGGAAGTGATGAAAATGGTCTTCAACTTCAAGTATTTACTCTAGGGTATGATAACTTTATTGGTAAAATAGGTATTGCAAGAATTTTTAACGGTACTATCTCTATGGGTGAAACTGTAACTTTAGTAAAAGCTGATGGTGAAAAAACAAATGGACGGATTACTAAACTTATTGGATTTAGAGGTTTAGAAAAAATGGATATTCAAAAAGCAGGTCATGGTGATATTGTTGCTATTGCTGGTTTTGAAACTGTTGATGTTGGAGATTCTTTATGTGATCCTAAAAATCCAATGCCTCTTGATCCATTACATATTGAAGAGCCTACATTATCTGTAACATTTGCAGTAAATAACTCTCCATTAGCTGGAACAGAAGGGAAATTTGTAACTTCAAATAAAATTCAAGAGAGACTAGCTTCTGAAATGAATACAAATATTGCTATGCAATATGAACCAAAAGGTGATGCAGCATTTGAGGTACGAGGAAGAGGTGAGTTACAAATCACTATTCTTGCTGAAAATATGAGAAGAGAAGGTTTTGAGTTTTCTATCTCTAGACCAGAAGTTATTGTTAGAATTGAAGATGGTGTGAAGATGGAACCATTTGAGCATCTTGTATGTGATGTACCTGATGAATTTACAGGGACTGTTATCGAAACACTTGGAAAAAGAAAAGCTGTAATGTCAAATATGATACCAATGAATGATGGGCAAACAAGATTAGAATTTGAGATTCCAGCTCGTGGTCTTATTGGATATAGAGGACAATTTTTAACAGATACAAAAGGTGAGGGTGTAATGAACCACTCTTTCTTAGAGTTTAGACCATATTCAGGAACTGTAACTAGTAGAATGAATGGTGCTTTAATATCAACTGAGCAAGGGGAAGCTGTATCGTTCTCAATCTTTAATCTACAAGATAGAGGTGTTATGTTTGTATCTCCTCAAACTAAAGTATATCCAGGAATGGTTATAGGTGAACACTCAAGAGCAAATGACCTTGATGTAAATCCAGTAAAAGCAAAACAACAATCAAATGTAAGAAGCTCAGGGGCTGATGAAGCAATTAAAATTATCCCTGCTCGAGATATGTCATTAGAGCATGCCTTAGAGTGGATTGAAGATGATGAACTTGTTGAAGTTACACCTATCTCAATCAGAGTTAGAAAAAGAGAACTTGATCCTTCAAAAAGAAGAAGAGCGGAAAAAGCAAAAAAAGGTTTATAATATAAAGTTTTCTATAAACTCTTTATGCCCTTGTGGAAGTGGTGACAAATATAAAAAATGTTGCCAACCTTTCCACAAAGGAAAACTTCCAAAATCTGCAGTAGAGCTTATGCGATCAAGATACTGTGCATTTGCACTCAATAATCCCAAATATATTATCAATACTACCCATCAAAATAATCAAGATTTTACAGAAGATACAGAAAATTGGTTAAAAGATATACAAAAATTTTCAAGTTCTTGTGAATTTAAGAATCTTCAAATTTTAGACTCCTATGATGAGGATAATCAAGCATTTGTCACATTTAAAGCAACAATATTTTGTGAAAATAAGGATTGTAGTTTTACTGAAAAAAGTAAATTCTTAAAAGAAAATGAAAAATGGCTCTATTTAAGTGGTATATTTTTATGAAACTTATTGTAAACTGTTGATACTTAATTAGAAAAGGAAGAAAATGCAAATTTACGTTGGTAATATGAATTACAGAACTACAGAAGAGGATATCAACAAACTATTTAGCCAGTACGGAGAAGTAGAATCAGTTAAACTGATCAGTGATAGAGAAACAGGAAGAGCTAAAGGATTCGGATTTGTAACTATGAATGATGATAGTGCAGCAAAGGAAGCAATCGAAGCGTTAAACGAAAAAGAATTCGAAGGAAGATCTTTAAGAATTAACGAAGCAAAACCTAGAGAAGAAAGACCAAGAAGAGAATACTAATCTCTTTTTATATTTCAAAACCGTCATAGTTTTTACTATGGCGGTTTTTTTATGGCTATACTAAATAACATAATTCACTATTAAATAAAATTTAGATACAATAATCCCCATTATATTAAAATTAAGGTTTATACTGTGAGTTTAAAAGAGAACATTGACTATGTAAAAAAAGAGATCTCTACTGAAGAGAGTTTTATGGAGAGCTTTTTCAAAATTGAAAAAATCTACAAAAAATATAAATTGGTAATAATTGCAATAATCACTATAATAGTTGTGGGAACAATTGGATACTATATTTCAAACTACATCCAACTTCAAAATAAAATAGCAGCAAACGAATCATTTAACAAACTTTTAGAAAACCCGAATGATAAAGAAGCACTTAATGCTTTAAAAGAAAAAAACAAAAAACTTTATGATATTGTACTTTTTATGCAAGACTCTAGTGCAGCTACTGAAGTAGAATTTTTAAAAGAATTAAGTATTTATTCTCAAGCGATAAAAGAACAAGATGTAGCTAAATTAACATCAGTAACTCAAGAACAAAACTTTTTATTAAAAGATTTTGCACTTTTCAACAAAGCATTAATATTGGTTCAAAAACAACAATATAAAGAAGCAAAAGAAGCTATCAAACAGATACCTGACAATTCAAATTTAAATGTATTAGTAAAAATGCTAGAACATTATCTATTGACAAAATAAAAAGGGCAATTATGAAAAAATCAATTTTATTACTACTAGTAACTTTTGTTGTAGTATTGTTTCAAGGGTGTAGTTCAAAAAAATATTATGAACCAGAAGTTATTTATGATAGTAATATTGCTGTATATAACTTAGGTTCTAAAATAACTAATATTAATAGTGATGGTGCTACACTTGATGATGGAAAATTTGTCTCTAAAGAGGGACTATCAAGTGAATTTTTAGAAGAGGGGTACACTTTTCTTAATAAAAACAATGGTGTATTACTCTCAACAAATGATGAATCTTTTTTAGCAATAACAAAAGATGGGAATACTGAAAAAATACAATTTGATAAAAATATTGTTTCAGCAACAATTGAAGATAATCTTGTAGCTATGAGTTTTATTGACAACTCTATCTCTTTATTTGATATAAAAGAGAAAAAAGTACTTTTTAAAGAGTATTTTGCAGTTTCTATTTTGAATGATATTCGAATCACTAATCCAATTTTCTTAACAAGCCTTGTGCTTTTCCCTACACTTGATGGGAAAATAGTAATTGTTGATAAAAATAAAAAAACTATCTATAAAACAATCAACTTAGACCCACAAAATGATATCCATAATATTATATATCTGAATGCTATAGGAGATACTTTAGTTGCAGCAACACCAAATAAAATATTCAGTTTTGTAAATGGTCAAGTAAAAATTTTATCAGATGATATAAAAAATGTTGCTGTTAAAGGTAAAAATATTTTCGTATCAACTTTAGATGGAAGAGTACTAAAATATGATGAAAGACTTACTCTATTAGATAGCAAAAAATTTAAATTTGCAAAATTTCATGCTATGGTATATGGAGATAGTTTATATATCTTAGAATCTCAAGGGTATCTTATACAAATAGATAATGATTTTCAAAATGTAGCTGTGATTGATTTCTCTTTTGATGAGAAAGAGAAAGTTATGGCAATTGATAATACAATTTATTTTGAAGATAGCTATATAACTTTAAAATAATGACTGATATTATAGTTGCTTTCAAAGAGCATTTAACTATAATAAAATCACTATCAACACATAGTGTTGATGCTTATATTAGAGATGTAGAAGATTTTGAAAATTTTCTACTTCTTACAAATACAAAGCTACTAAACTCCAAAAGTGAAGAGCTAATAGATTATCTCAAAACTATCAAAAATCCAAGAACACAGAATAGACACTTAAGTAGTATTAATAGTTTTTATAACTTTTGTAATCAATCATTTGATATAGCAGATAAACCAAAAGCTTCTTTTGCAAAGTTACCAAAAACACTCCCAAAATACCTATCCAATGAACAAATTATAAATAATCTACAACTTATAGATACTACAAAAGAGTTAGGTCTTAGAGATTATGCAATGGTACTTTTTTTATATGCTACAGGGGTAAGAGTTAGTGAACTTATACAAATTAAAAAAAATGATATAGAAGATACTCTTATAAAAGTACTCTATGCTAAAGGCTCCAAACAAAGAGTTGTCCCAATTGCACAAACAGCACTTGATGCTCTTTATAAATATCTTAACACAAGAAAAATAAAAAGTAATTATCTTTTTATTAACTATAAAGGGGAGCCAATAAGTAGAATCTCCGTTTATAAAATCACAAAAAAATACTTTAATGTATCTCCCCATGTATTTAGACACTCTTATGCCACAAGTTTAATACTTGGCGGTGCAGATTTAATGGTAGTTAGTGAGCTTTTAGGTCATACAAATATAGAAACAACCCAAATATATACCCACATACAGCAACAACACCTTAATGAAACAATCAAACAATATCATCCCTTAAATAGGAGATACTCATGATACTTTGTGATATAGGAAATACAACATATCATTTTAAAACTAAAAATAGTGATTTTAAAATTGGTGTAAATGAAACCCTAACCAAAGTTAAAAGTTTAAAAAAACAGATATATTTTATAAGTGTGAATAAAAAAGCTACAAAAAAACTTTTGAAAAATTTTCCAAATGCAATTGATATCTCTAAATTCATTAACTTTAAAACATCCTATCAAGGGATGGGAATAGATAGACAAATTGTTTGTAAATATATTCAAAATGGGATTATAGTAGATATTGGAAGTGCAATCACTGTAGATATTATGAAAAATGGCAAACATCAGGGAGGATTTATACTTCCAGGAATTGGTGCATATAAAAGAATTTATCCAAATATCTCAAAAAAACTAGCCTTTAAATTTGATACTGATATAAATTTAGATAAAATTCCACTAATAACAAATGATGCAATCAATTATTCAATTCTAAATTCAATAATTGCACCCATTAAAAATATTTACAAAAAATATAAGACACCAATTTATTTTACTGGTGAAGACAGTAAACTATTACTCTCATATTTTGAAGACATACCATATAAATATAAAAAGAATTTAATATTTAATAGTATGAAAAAAGTGATACATAAGAATATAAAAGGAAAATAGATGTTAACAATAGCTCTACCAAAGGGTAGAATTGCAGAACAAACTTTAGAAAAATTTGAACAGGTTTTTAATGAAAAGTTTGTTTTTGAAGATAGAAAACTTATTTTAGAAAAAGCTGGATTTACTTTTTTAAATGTACGAAATCAAGATGTACCAACTTATGTTATGCATGGTGCTGCTGATTTAGGAGTTGTTGGGCTAGATGTACTTGAAGAGAAAGAGTATGATATTATTAAACTACTTGACTTAAAAATTGGTCAATGTAAAGTTGCTATTGGATTGAAAGCTGGTGATACAATAGATTGGACAAGATCAGAAATTACAGTTGCCACAAAACATGAAAAAATAGCAAAAAGATTTTTTGAACAAAAAGCTATGGCTGTGAATATCGTGAAACTTTATGGTTCTATTGAATTAGCTCCACTTGTAGGACTTAGTGATTGTATTGTTGATATTGTTGAAACTGGTGAAACTATGCGACAGAATGGTCTTGAGGTAGGTGATACTATTATGCAAAGTAGCGTTTATCTTATCTCAAATAAAAACTCTTACTATAGTAAAAAAGAGCTAGTATTAAATTTACGAGAAAAGCTTGCAACCACTTGACCTATACGCTACTATTGAGGAGCATCTTGACTTTAAAGAAGAAATTGAACACCTTTATAACTCTATTGCACATATAGTATTTGCAATCAATCCAACTAGTGTCATTGATATAGGTTGTGGGCAAGGTGACTTTTGTCAAATACTTGAATCAAATGGACTAAAAACTTTAGGTGTAGATTTAAGCCAAAAACAAATCCAAATAGCACAATCAAAAAAAATAGATGCTCAATGTATTGATATCAAAGATTGTAAAGAAAAATTTGACTGTGCAACTGCCGTATTTGATGTAATAAATTATATCCCTAAAAATAATATCAAAGAGTTTTTAACCCACACCTATAATCTACTAGAAAACAATGGTTATTTTATCTTTGATATTAATAGTTTATATGGTTTTGAAGAGGTGGCGCAAGGGACTCTTACAATAGATACTGATGATAAATTTATAGCTATAGATGCAAATTTTGAAAATGACTGTTTAGCTACCGATATCACATTATTTACAAAAGAGACAACTTTATATAAAAAAGATTATGGTACTATAAAACAATATTATCATGAAAATAAAGAGTTGAAAAAAATTCTTCAAGCTGTTGGATTTAAAATAGAAAATATTATAAATTTTAACCTCCATAGTGATGAAGACTTTGATAAATTTATATTTGTATGTAAAAGGGTTAAAAATGATTTTTAATGTAATAGAAGATGTTGAATATAAAGAGTTACTTGAGGGACAAATTTTTGAAGTTATCGAGTTTTTAATAGACAAAGGGGAAGAGTTTTCAATCACCGCAAATATAAATGGAGTAAGTTTTAATCCAACAGTACCAGAGAGTATATCTGAATCATTTCCACACTTCACACTTTTTACACTTGCTAATTATACCTACACTACAATACAACTAAATGAGACTAGTATTAGTTTTGAGACAGGCTTTGGTGCTGAAAACTTTGGTTCAATAGTTACAATACCATTATATGCAATATTCCAAATAGTGATTGATGAATCAATTTTATTTTTAAATCCTACTGCTACTGTAACTAAATATTTTCAGAAAAAAGAGGAAGATAAAGAGGAATTATTAGATCAAGAAACTCGTTCTAAAAATGCTTTTATAATGAACACTAAAAATAAGAAATTATTTTAAATCAAAACCCTATTGAGAAAGTAAATCTTTCAAACTTTGTTGAGGATTTTTTCCATCAAGAATCAGTTTTACTTCGTTTGCAATAGGTGTATAGATATTATTTTGGCTTGAGAGTTTATAGATAGCCTCAGCTGTTTTTACACCCTCTGCTACTTCTCCTAATTCTTCTAAAATCAAATCAAGTCCTTTTCCAGATGCTAAACCAAGTCCTACTCTAAAATTACGACTCAAAGTACTTGAAGCTGTTAAGAACAGATCCCCTGCTCCACTTAAACCTATAAAAGTATCTTTTTGTGCTCCATAATATGACCCAAATCTATCCATCTCAACAAGACCTCTTGATATCAAAGAAGCTCGTGCATTTTGTCCTAAGTGTAGTCCATCACAAATACCACTTGCTATTGCTAATACATTTTTATATGCCCCTGCAATTTCTGCACCAATCACATCATCACTATAATATGTTTTGATAAATTTTGGAAATAATGGTGCAAATTGTTCATATAATTCTTTTGAAGTAGAATTTAGAACAAGTGCTGTTGGCAAACCTTGTATCACTTCACTAGCAAAGGATGGACCAGAGATAAAACCTAAGTTTTTATTAGGAGTAAACTCTTCATAAATCTCTTTCAAAAAAGCACCAGAGGAAGCTTCAATCCCTTTTGCTGCTACTAGTATTTTTTGATTTTTAAATATGAAGTTCTCTTTTAACCACTCTCTTATTTGTTGTGCAGGAATTGCTATAACCAACAATTCACAATTTAAAGCAGTCTCTAGAGTGACAAAATTTTCAATATCTCTTGAAGTTCTACTTGTGATCAAGCACTTTTGATTTTGACTCAGTGCAAAATGTAGAGCTTGTCCCCATTTCCCAGCACCTATAACACAAATAGAACTCATAAGTTTACGCTAATCTTTGCTTAAGAAGTTCACTAACTTTTTGTGGATTTGCACTCCCTTTAGAAGCTTTCATTGTTTGCCCTACGAAGAAAGCAAACATTTTTTCTTTTCCACCTTTGTACTCAGCTACTTTATCTTCATTGGCTGCTAATATCTCATCAATCATAGCTAAAAGGGCACCATCATCACTCACTTGTTTTAGTCCTAGTTTTTCTATCACAGCTTCAACGCTAGCATCATTTTCCATTAAATAATCAAGAACTTCTTTAGCAGCTTTTCCAGAGATAGTTCCATCTTCAATTGCTTTTACAAGCTCACCTAATTTTGTAGCACTTACAGGAGAATTTGAGACACTTTGACCTTCAGTAAATCTTCCTTGTAATTCAACTGTTAACCAAGTAGTTGCCATCTTTCCACTAATCCCAACAGATAATAACTCTTCAAAATAATCTGCCATCTCTTTTGTGCTACAAATCACCCCTGCATCGTAGGCTTTTAGTCCATACTCTTTTACTAATCTCTCTTTTTTAGCATCTGGAAGTTCTGGGATATCAGAGTACTTTTCTATCATCTCATCAGTAATAATAAGTGGAAGTAAGTCTGGGTCTGGAAAATATCTGTAATCAGCAGCATCTTCTTTCCCTCTCATGCTTCTAGTTTCCCCTATATTTACATCAAAAAGCCTAGTTTCTTGAACAACTTCTCTCTCATAAACACCATCTTCCCAAGCTTCTGTTTGTCTTTGTACCTCATATTTAATAGCTTTTTCAATAAATTTAAAACTATTCATATTTTTAATTTCACATCTTGTGTAAAGTTTATCATCACCTTTTGGACGAATTGATACATTAACATCAGCTCTAAAAGATCCCTCTTCCATATTTGCATCACTAATTCCAATATATCTAACAATTGAGTGAAGCTTTTTTAGATATAAAAGTGCTTCTTCGGCACTTCTCATATCTGGTTCTGATACAATCTCAAGAAGTGGTGTTCCTGCTCTATTTAAATCAACTCTTGAGTGATCTCCTGCATGAGAACTTTTCCCTGCGTCATTTTCAAGATGCGCTCTTGTAACTCCAATAATTTTACTTGAACCATCTTCAAAATCTATCTCAACTTTACCCAATCCAACAACTGGCACTTCAAATTGTGAGATTTGGTATCCTGTAGGTAAATCTGGATAAAAGTAGTTTTTTCTGTTAAAAATAGATTTCTTATTGATCACAGCATCTATTGCTGTACCTAATTGAATCGCTTTATGAACTGCTTCTTTATTTAAAACGGGTAATGCCCCAGGAAGTCCTAAACAAGTTGGACATACATTTGTATTTGGCTCTTCTCCAAAACTTGTAGCACAACTACACCATAACTTACTATTTGTATTTAACTGTGCATGAACCTCTAACCCTATAATTGTTTCAAACATTTATTCTCTTTCCTTTTTCTATCTTAATGCTTTTATCTTCGCAGTTATTTTTTGTGTTTCAAAATACTCATTAAGGTAGTTTTGTTCTCTTTGTTCCATAATTTTTTGAAAAATTTGCTCTTTTGTTTGTTCTAAAGTCAATGTTTGAATATCATTTTTTTCTTTTATAAAAAACATATTGTATTGTTGATTTTGAGCAAATATTGCACTAAATTGATTTACTGCTGTTGTATTTATTATATATTTAACTTGAGGTGTTAATTCATTTTGTTTTAAACTTAATGCTTGACTTACTACATTAGAGTTATTCATCATTGGATTTGATTTTATCTCATTTAACAACTCTTTACTTTTTGAAATATAAGCCACTACTTCTATTTGATTTGCAAGACTAAATTGCTCTTTATTGTTTTCATAATAGATTTTAATATCATCTTCTGTAGCAATTTTTATATTACCTGTTGCTATTTTTCGTACAAGTTTTTGATGAAGAAGTTGCTCTTTAACTTTCTTTTCAAATGCATCATAATCTTGTTGTTGTCTAATAAGTGATTTAAACTCTAACGCACTCATCTTATTTTGTGCGGCTAAATTTGCTATATAATTATCCACATCAAATATATCTACACTCACATTATTTTTTTTAATCTCTTGATTGTAAATTTTTTCATCAATTAAAAACTTTACCGCATCATTTTTTGAAAGAGATTTTTCTTCCATAGTTTTATCTATCTCATACAGTGTGATTGGTTCTTCATTTACAATAAG
Source organism: Arcobacteraceae bacterium (assembly GCA_965140475.1). GTDB lineage: Bacteria > Campylobacterota > Campylobacteria > Campylobacterales > Arcobacteraceae > JAIOSF01. Next base: position 922,096 of record OZ223240.1, on the reverse strand, counting down.
CGCTATGGCATTAATTAAACCTGCATTTGCAAAACTTACTGTTACTATTAAACTTAGTATATATTTTCTCATTTATCTAGTTCCTTTTAAAAAATCTCATTTTACCATAAAGATAGTAAAATCATTATCTAAATACCCATCTTTTAGAATAATATTTTGCGTATATCTTTTACAAATCTCTTCAATGTGGTATTGTTTTATATCATTAAAAGTTACATTTTTAAGATAATTAAATACAAAACCTTTATTTGAAGCTTCAAAACATCTCTTAATAAATATCTCTACCTCATCAAAAGTCAAGATATTCATAGCTCCACTACAGATATAATAATCGGCATCTAATAGCTTATCTCCAAGTACATTTTGTACAATAAACTGTTCATTTGGGAAACGAATATTACACACATCTATCATCTTCTCTTCACAATCTATACCTACATATTTTTGTGGTAATTTATTGTTGTGTGAAAGATAATTATAGTACTCACCAAAACCACATCCAACATCTACGATAGAGGAGTTTTGGATATTTTTTTTGATACACTTAGTAAGTATCTCAAATCTTTTATATTGGGTAAATTTGCTATTCCAGTGTACCCCTTTTGCGGATACACCAAACTCTTTTATAGATTTTTCATAAAAATCTTTATTAGATAATATCTTCAATTTTCTCAATAACTACATTATTGTCTTTTAAAAACTTCGATACCACATCAGAATTTGTATGTTCATAAGCTTTCTCATATACTATTCGCTTAATTCCACTTGCAATTAAATTTTTACTACACTCACTACAAGGTTCCAATGTGACATATATACTAGCACCCTCGATACTTATCCCTTTTCTTGCTGCCCAAATAATAGCATTCATCTCTGCATGTATTTCATAAGTTTTTGACCAATCATGATGATCTTTTGTATACTCACCATCCCAATGTGTACAACAATTTGTAAAGCCAGCCGGGGTACCATTGTATCCAGTACTTAAGATTCTTCCATCTTTTACTATCACTGCACCCACTTGTTTAGAAACACATTTACTTGCACTTGCTATCTCTTTGGCTATATTTATAAAATTTTTATCAGTAAGCATTTTTTGCCTTTATTTACATTATGATATGATTATACCATATATCCACTAAAGAGGATTTGAGTCCACAACAAAAGGAGTTTAGGATGAGAAGTATTATTATAATATCGTTACTATTTGGTTGTTTATTTGCTAAAGAATATACACTAAATTTTCATGGTGTTGGTACTAAAGAGAATCAAGTTATCAAAATAGAACTACAAACTGACGAAGAGGGGAAACCACTACCAAATCAAAAATTTGATGTACGAAATTTAGAACAGCCTCGTTCTTTAAAAATTATTACAGCTTCTGGGCTAGTAGGTACCCTTAAAGATGAAAGAGAAATTATAGCCTATTATAAAACAAACTTAGATGTGGGCGGATTAAAGATACGGAATCTTTATAAACCAGCAGTTGCTAGAGTCTATGGAGATGAAAACAATATTACTATGAGTTTCGATAAAGATCATTATCAAAATATTATATCTTTTTTAAGATACCACAATATCAAAGATGATGTGATAAAAGATATTGATAATATGTATGGAACTTGGGAAGAGATAGTTAAATAACTATCTTTTCATAAGTTGTTTATTCTTGTCATACTCTACTAAAATCCAACTTGCTATTGCAGTTACATCTTCACTACTTAGATGTCCATAAGCTGGCATTTCAGTATCACTAAACTGTCTATATTTTCCTTTGCTTCCATTTTTAATACTTGCTACTATTTTAGATTTTGCATCAGCACCAAACCATTGAATATTTTTTCTTGCTACTCCCATAAACGCAGGAGCAAGTTTTTTCCCCATAATATTATGACAATCTAAACAACCATTTGACTGAGCCAATTGTTCACCACTTGCAAATACTACACCACTTGCCAAAAGAAGTGTCAAAACTACCTTTTTCATCATATACCTCCTATTAAGATATTACGATTCATAAATAAAAATTAGTTATTTTATAAGTTAAAAACAATCAATCTTATTCCCAATACTTAATCAAATTATAGCACAATTATATTAACAAATTTTACTATTTAATCTTCCTAATAAAAACAACTTTCAAATAGTTATCTTCTCTAAACTTATCACTGACTCTAAAGTCTTTTGGTAAAGAAAAAGTTTTCTCTATTTTATATTGACTTTTTGATTCTCTAAAAGCTTTATCTATAAAGTCTCTAAACTTTGATAAGTTAAAATTAGCATAGTTCGTTGAAGCTACTATTACTCCACCTTTATTGGTTATTTGGATAATCTCTTTTAAGAGTTTTACATAGTCTTTTGATACACTAAAGGTATGTTTTTTGGATCTTGCAAAACTAGGGGGATCAACTACAACCATATCAAAAAGTAGTTTTTGTTTAACCGCTAGCTTAAAGTACTCAAAGACATCTTTTACTATGATATTTTCATTATCTGGATTAATATTATTTACACTAAATTGCTCTTTCGTTTTAGATAAACTTCTATTTGCCAAATCTACACTTGTAGTTTTAGAAGCACCTCCTAAACTAGCATATACAGAAAAAGCTCCTGTATATGAGAAAGTATTTAAAACTGTTTTCCCTTTTGCATACTTATCTCTTATAGTTTTTCTCACCTCTTTCTGGTCTAAAAATATTCCAACCATTGGACCATCATCTAGGTATATTGCAAAGTTTACACCATTTTCTTTTACGAGAAGTGGCTCAGGTGCAACTTCTCCAGATACAAAATCTTTCTGGCTTTCAAGATATTGACCATTTGAAGCAAATCTTCTTTTTTGATAAATACCTTTGTACTCTACACTTTGTTTTAAAGCTTCTATTATTGTATCTTTAAAAGTATATATACCAAGGCTATACCAAGTAAGAAGATAATATCCATCAAAATAATCTATAGTTAAACCACCAACACCATCTCCTGTGCCATTAAATACTCTAAATGCAGTAGTTTGTATATCTTCAAAAAATTCTTTCCTATATTCTATGGCAGATTTTATTTTATCTACAAAAAACTCTTTATCAAAAATTTCATCTTTTTTATCTGATAATACCCATCCAAACCCTTTATTTTGTTTCCCAAAATACCCTTTTGCGATAAATTTTTTGTGAGAATCAAGAAGATTGACTATAGTTCCCTCTTCTATATTTTCAAGGTTTTCTATGCTCTCTTGTGATATTAGTGGGTAACCATTTTTGTATTGTTCGAGGTATTGTGATTTAACTTGTAGGTTAATTGTAGTTGTCATCTAAGATTTCTATTCAGAAATCTTAGAGATAAGTTCTTTTGCATTTTCTAATGCTTTTTCACTGCTATCTTTATCAAAAGTAAGAGCTACTGCCATTCTTCGACCTACATGTGTTTGTGGTTTTCCAAATACTCGTACAAAAGAATTTGTAGTAAAGATACTTGGGTCTATTTTTAACTCAGGAGTAAATGTATCTGTTGTTGATTTATATGCAGCACTTGCACCTGCACCATAAGTGATATAATCAAGAGGTAAACCTAATACTGCTCTTATATGAAGTGCAAATTGTGGTTGCGATTGAGTTATCATAGTAACCATACCTGTATCGTGAGGTCTAGGGCTTACTTCACTAAAATACACCTCATCACCTTTTACAAATAATTCAACTCCAAATAGTCCTCTTCCCCCTAGTCCATCAGTAATCTTTTGTGCCACATCAATAGCTTTTTGTTTCGCAATTTCTGACATATTCATTGGTTGCCACGAGAAAATATAGTCACCATCTTTTTGAATGTGTCCTATAGGTTCACAAAATGTTGTCCCTGTTTCATTCCTAACTGTTAAAAGTGTAATCTCATAATCAAATGAGATAAACTCCTCAACGATAAGTTCACTTGCATCTCCTCTAGCTTCTTTTGCTAATTCCCAAGAGGTACTTAAATCTGATGGTGATTTTGCAATACTTTGACCATGACCACTACTACTCATAACAGGTTTAATAACACAAGGGAAACCAATAGTATTCGCAGCAATTTCTAACCCTTCAAATGTTGTAACAAACTCATACTTAGATGCTGGAAGCTGTAACTCTTCACAAGCAAATACTCTGATATTTTTTCTATTCATAGTTTTATTTACAGCTTCTGCATTTGGTATTACATGAAATCCCTCTTTTTCGGCTTTAAAAAGTGCTGAAATACTAATAGCTTCAACCTCTGGTAGAATAAAATCTGGTTTTTCTCTTCTAATGATATCCATCACTTCATTTTCATTTTTCATATTAATCACATAGCTTCTATTTGCGACAAGATGAGCTGGTGCATTTGCGTAACTATCAACTGCTATTGTCTCTATCCCTAATCTTTGAGCCTCTATAACGACCTCTTTCCCTAATTCTCCACTTCCAAGTAACATTATTTTGATACTATTTGATTTTAATGGTGCAGTAAATTCCATACATATATTCCTATTATTTTAATGTATGTATTTTATTATATCTATGGTTAAGAGTTTATTTAGTATAATCATCAAAAATTATTATAGAAGGAAATTACTATGGGTATGCCTAGCGGAGTAGAACTATTTATTATCGTTGCAGTTGTTGTGCTGTTATTTGGAGGAAAGAAAATTCCAGAACTTGCAAAAGGTCTTGGTAAAGGTATAAAAGACTTTAAAGGTGCAATCAAAGAAGATGAGCCAGAGACAATGACAACAAATGAGAAAAAGATAGAAGAAGAAAAAGTTGCAACTGCAAATACAGAAGCAACTAAAGAAGAGTCTAAAACTACTGACACAAAAACAACTGCGTAAACTTAAAGGATCAATTTAAGTGCAAAATATTGTTAAAAAACATATTGAAGATCTATTAGAGCGAGAAATTGTTCTAGAAAAACCCAAAGATATCTCTTTGGGTCACTTTGCTACACCAGTGGCATTCTCTTTAGCAAAAGAGTTACGAAAAAATCCAATGATGATAGCTGATGAATTAGCACAAAAATTTGAAAATAGTGAAATATTTGAAAATGTAAGTGCTGTAAAAGGGTTTGTGAATTTTAAATTATCAAATAACTTCTTAACTTCACAAATCAACAAAGCTTTAGAACTTAAAGAAGATTTTGCAGCAGCTGATGCTAAAGATGAAAAAATTCTTTTAGAATTTGTAAGTGCAAATCCAACTGGTCCACTGCATATAGGTCATGCTAGAGGTGCTATTTTTGGTGATGCTCTTTTAAAAGTTGGAAGATACTTAGGATATGATATAACTGCTGAGTATTATGTAAATGATGCTGGTGCTCAGATGGATTTATTGGCATTATCTTTATATCTTGCAGGAAGAGAAAACATCTTAAACAAAGAGGTTGAGTATCCTGAAAAATACTACAGAGGTGATTACCTTATTGATATAGCTAAAATCTGTGCAGAAAAATATGGTGCAGAAGTTTTTGAAGATGTATCAAAAGAGCAAGAGCTAGCACAGTTTGCAAAAGATGAAGTTCTAGCAATGATCAAAAGTGACCTTTATGACTTAGGTGTAGAGTTTGATACTTTTGTAAGTGAAAAATCCCTTTATGATAAATGGGATGAAACAAAAGCTGTCTTAGAATCAACTGGTAGTATCTATAACAAAGAGGGAAAAGACTTCATCCGCTCAACTGATCATGGTGATGATAGTGATAGAGTTGTTGTAAGAGAAAATGGAATCCCAACTTATCTAGCTGGAGATATAATCTACCACAAACACAAATATGATAGAAAATATGATAAATATATCAATATTTGGGGTGCAGACCACCATGGATATATCAAAAGGGTAAAAGCTGCTATTGAGTTTCTTGGGAATGATTCAAGTAAATTAGAGATTATACTTTCTCAAATGGTAGCTCTACTTCAAGGTGGACAACCATACAAAATGAGTAAACGAGCTGGAACTGTAATCTTAATGAGTGATATTGTTGAGGAGATTGGTGCAGATAGTTTACGATTTGTATTTTTAACGAAAAAAAGTGATACACACTTAGAGTTTGATATAGATTTATTAAAAAACAATGACTCTTCAAATCCGGTTTTTTATATCAACTATGCCCATGCAAGAATTAACCAACTCTTTAAAAAAGCAGAACTAAATGTGGATGATGTAAAAGATGCCTCAATCGAAGATATCAATCAAGATGCGCAAGATTTAGTCTATGAAGCACTTCTTTTAGGTACTGTTTTAAATGAAGCTTTTGATAAAAGAGATATGCAAAAAATAACAGACTATTTACATAGTTTAGCAGCTTCAGTTCATAAATTCTATAATGAACATAAAATTATAGGATTAGATAACCAAAATCAGTATTTAAAAGTTTTAAGTATGGTAGCATTATCTATAAGAACTGGTCTTAAAGTATTAGGAATAACAGCTAAAGAGGTGATGTAACATGAATGCTAATCAAGTAGTTAAATTAGTGGGTATTGCGTTTGTTGTTATTATTGTAGTTATGATAGCAACTGGAAATATGGGTGGTTCAAAAGAAGCCACAGGAAACTATCATAGTGTTATGACAGGTGGTTGATAAATCACAAAAGAGTTGTTACTTTAACAACTCTTTTCTATAAATCTCTTCATTAAAAGAAACCAAAACTTTATCATCATACTCTACAACTGGTCTTTTTAAAAGCATATTTTCTTTACACAACCATTCAAGTTTTCCATTATCATCAAGATTTAACTCTTTTAAACCTAAGTCTTTATATTTAGTTCCTCGATTATTAAAAAGTATATCTATATCAACTTTTGTTGCAAAATATTTTACTTTTTCACAACTCAAAGGTGTAGCTCTAAAATCTATAAATGTATGTTCTAAATCATTGTCTTTACAAAACTTAATAGCTTTTCGGACCGTGCTACAAGTTTTAATTCCATAAATATTTATCATTGTCTATTCTATAATAGCTGGTACTACGAAATAATTATTTTCACTTTTTGGAGCATTTTTCATAATGGCTGTTGCTTCACCTTCAACTTTAAAAGCAACATCTTCTCTTAATGGTTGACCACCAGAGATTGTAGTAAAAGTTGCGTCAACATGACTTACATCTATCTCATTTAAGTTTTCAACAAATGCTACAATATCACCTAGTTCTTTTGCTATTTTTTCTTTTTTATCTTCATCAATTGTAAGTGATGAAAGCTTAGCTAGTTTATCAACTGTTGTATTATCTATTGTCATTATTTCTCTCTTTTTTTATAAAAATCATTCTTGAATTGTACCCAATTGTCATTTAATATAGACTTTCTAGCTTCTCTCATAAGATTTAAATAGTAATGTAAATTATGAATTGAAGCTAGTCTAAAATAGCTCATTTCACCACTTTTATACAAATGATTCAAATATGCTCGACTATAATTTTGGCAAGTATAACATACACACTCTTCATCCAATGGTTTTTCATCTTCTTTGAATTTTGCATTTCTTATATTGAGTCGTCCAAAACTAGTAAAAAGTGTCCCATTTCGTGCATTTCTTGTAGGCATAACACAATCAAACATATCCACACCTCTATCAATCCCCTCTATTAAATCTTCAGGAGTCCCAACTCCCATAAGATATCGAGGTTTCTCTTTTGGCATAAATTGTGTTGTCCACTCAATAGTGTCATACATCTCATTGTTAAGCTCCCCAACACTTAATCCTCCTATTGCAAAACCATCATAGTCTGTTAAAGCACACAGTTGCTCTGCTGACATTTTTCGAAACTCTTTATCAATTCCACCTTGGATAATTGCAAAGATATTTTGATCAACCCCTATCCCTTTTTCTTTTTGAGACATATGGTATTTTATCGCTTCTTTTGCCCATTTTGTTGTACGATTGATTGAGAGTTCAATTCTTTCTCTTGTATTTGGTAAAGCAACCAAATCATCGAGTATCATCATAATATCACTATTAAAATCATATTGTGCATCAAGAACTGATTTTGGGGTAAAATAATGTAAGCTTCCATCAATATGTGATTTAAACATCATCCCATCTTCATCTTGTTTAGTATTTTTACTTAAACTAAATGCTTGAAATCCACCACTATCTGTTAAAAAATTATTTGGAAATTTAGAAAAACCATGCAGTCCACCAAGTTTTTTAATAGTTTGACTTCCAGGGCGTAAATACATATGATAGGTATTTCCTAAAATAATTTTAGCTCCTAAGTTTAACATATCATTATGATCCAGAGCTTTCACACTTGCTTGTGTTCCAACTGGCATAAAAACTGGTGTTTGTACATCTCCATGAGCCATTTTTAAAGTGGTAGCTCTTGCATTTCCACTTGTAGCATCTACTGTAAACTGCATAATTCTCCGTTAAATCTATTTATTTTTGAATAATATTGTATGTTGGATATGGTATTTGAATATTATTTGCAGCTAATGCATCAAATATATCCATATTGACTTTATATTGTATCTCATTATATTGTTGTGTTAAAGCCCAGTATCGTAGTTCTATATTTATTGAAGCATCTGCAAATTCTTTGATACCTACTTGAGCTTTTACCTCTTTTGAAATCTCTTCATATTTTTCTAAAACTTCGCCAATAACTTTTATAGCTACTTTTGGATCACTTTGATAATCTATCCCAACTATCATCTCTACAATTGTATATTCAAAAGAGTTTGTAAGGATCTCTCCAACTATATGTTTATTTGGGATAGTAATAAGTTCTTTATCTTCTGTTTCAAGAACAGTGTATGCTAGTTTAATCTCTTTTACTAATCCTGTACAACCTTGTATTTTAATAGTATTTCCAACAATAAAAGGTCTTGTTGCAATAATAGAAAGTCCTGCTCCAAAGTTTGATAATAAACCTTGTAAAGCTAAACCAGCACCTAAAGACATAGCACCAATTGCTGCTACAAATGGGGTAATTGTAATACCAAGTTTTCCTAAAGCTATGATAGCAACACCAACTATAATAACAACTTTTAAAGTAGTTGATATAAACTTTGTGAGGGTGATATCCATATTTTTTGTTAATAAAAGCTTCTCAACAAAAAGTGCAACTTTTTTTGCAACCATAAAACCTATAATTAAAATTATAATTGCACCAATAATTTGAAAACTATAATTTACAAAAAATTCTATAATAACATTATAGAATTTTTGCATATTTTCTATCTCTTTTTCCACTCTTTCTCTCTTTTAAATATTAATTTTTTATTTGTTTAAACTTTAGTATTCTTCTTAAAGTCTTATTATATCATTTATTAGATATAATCACAAAAAATAATATAAATGGGATTTAATTATATGAAAAATATTTTATTACTAACGCTATCATTTGTACTGACAATTTCTCTTTTTGCAAAAGAGGTGCAAGAGGTACAGCCAGAGCCAACAAGATTGGAATCATATACAAAACTTCAAAAAGTACTTGCAGCCGTTGAGATGCTTTATGTTGAAGATATGAATTTAAGTAAAATTGTAGATAAATCTATCTCTGGATTACTTCATGAATTAGATGCACATTCATCTATGCTTAACAAAGAATCATACAAAGATATGCAAGTTGAAACAAAAGGTGAATTTGGTGGTCTTGGAATTGTTATTGGACAAAGAGATGGTGCATTAACTATTATCTCTCCTATTGATGATACACCAGCATTTAAAGCAGGTGTTGAATCTGGTGACATCATCTTAAAAATAGATGAACAATCAACGATTAATATGACACTAGAAGATGCTGTTGATTTAATGAGAGGGAAAGTTGGAACTCCAATTAGTATCACAATAGTAAGAAAAAGTGAAAACAAACCTATTAAGATAGATATTATTAGAGATATTATAAAAATACAATCTGTCTATGCAAAAACAATCAATGATGATATCTTGTATTTACGAATCTCATCTTTCATGGATATGAAAGTAGCTAGTGAGCTTAGAAAGTATATTAAAGAGCATAAAGCAAAAACAAAAGGTATTATCTTAGACCTTAGAAACAATCCTGGTGGGCAACTTGGACAGGCAATTGATACCGTTGACCTATTTGTAGATAAAGGAATTATTGTTTCTCAAAAAGGTCGTGATGAAAAAGATGATGAAGTGTTCAATGCAAGCTCATCTAATACTGCAACTGATGTACCAATGGTTGTTCTTGTAAATGGCGGAAGTGCTAGTGCTAGTGAGATTGTTTCTGGCGGACTTCAAGATTCAAAAAGAGCTATCATTATTGGAGAAACAACTTTTGGAAAAGGGAGTGTTCAAAGAATCATCCCAATTACAGATGATGGAAGTGAAGCAATCAAACTTACTATTGCGAAATACTATTTACCTAGTGGAAGAACAATTCAAGCAAAAGGGATAATTCCTGATATTACAGTTGCACCAGGAGAAGTTGTATCAAGAGATGAATCTGCATTTAAAATCAAAGAATCAGATATGAGAAATCATCTAGAGGAAGAACTTAACAAAGTAGATACAAAGAAAAAGAAAACAAAAGAAGATGAAAAAAAAGAGCAAGATGCTAAAAAAATCATAACTCAAGAGCAAGTTATGAAAGATAATCAATTAAAATCAGCACTTGACATATTAAAATCATTAATCATAATAAAAGGATAGACAACAAATGAAAATAAGTGAAATTGTAGCACTTGGTCTTTGGCCAGAATCGAAAAAAACTACAACTCAAAAAGGTATTTCAGAGCTTGAAGAATTAGGATATAACTTATTTTATATTGGTAAGAATGCAGACCTTTACACATGTCCTGGAGAGGAACATAAAGTTTTACTTGTTCGAAGTGATCGTTGTTCAGTATTTGATATCCCTTTGAATCTTGAGATTGAAGGGAAAGGTGTTTCTCAAACAGCTATATCAAATGATGGAGCAGCATTTGCTAGAAAATCTGGAATAAGAACAGCTATTTTAGATGAGACTGTTGATGGATCTGTAAGTGTAGCTAATAGATGTCAAATTATGGAACTATGTAAACCATTAGAAGCAGAGATTGAGGGAGATGTTGTTCAATTTGAATTTATTTTCAGAAACTATTTAACAGGTTCATTATTTGAAGCTTGTCAAAATGGAAATGATCCTTATGGATTAAATTTACCATCTGATTTAAAAGAGTGGGATAAATTTGAAACACCAATTTTCACACCTACTACAAAAGGTGTAAAAGATATACCATTAAACTCTAATGCTGTAAGAAAGGAGTTCCCAGAAATTATATCTAGTTTAGAAAAACTTTTTAAAGACTTTACTCTCTTTGCACAAGACAATGGTATTATTGTAGTTGATACAAAGTTTGAAATATTTGTAAATTCTGATGGGGAATGGATTTTAGGTGATGAGATTTTAACACCTGAGAGTTCAAGATTTATAGCAGATGAAGATTTCCAAAAAGGTAATTATACCTCAATGGACAAACAGATTCTTCGAAATTTTGCCAAAGAAAATAGCTGGAAAGAGAAAGCAAAAGATTTAAAATCTGGTGAAAAACTAGATGTTGAAGTTCCAGATTCAATTAAAAATGTAATTTTAGATGGATATGAAACTATCCATAATAGATTACATAAATAGAGCTAATAAAGTGTTTGTCTAAATTGTTGTAAGACAATTTTAGATATAATCGCAACAATATATAGATATAGAAGGTAATAAATGAAAGCAATTATAAATATTGGACTTAAAAAAGGTGTTTTAGACTCAGCTGGGAAAGCTACTCATCATAGACTTGATACTGTTGGTTTTGCTGATATAGTAAAAGATATTAGAGTTGGGAAACAAATTATCATGGAATTAAATTGTACAGATGAAGCAACTGCAAAAGCAGAAGCTACAAAAATGTGTGAACAACTTTTGGCAAATACTGTAATTGAAGATTACGAAATTATTATAGAAGCGTAATTGAGATGTTAGTAGCAGTATTACAATTTCCTGGAACTAACTGTGAGTATGATACAAAATACGCATTTGAAAAGTTAGGTGCTGAAGTAACCATTGTATGGCATGAAGAAACTAGCCTACCACAAAATGTTGATTTAGTAGTAGCCCCTGGTGGATTTTCTTATGGAGATTATTTAAGAAGTGGTGCTTTAGCTAAGTTTGCTCCAATTATGGATGCCGTAAAAACATATGCAGCTAATGGTGGAAAAGTTTTAGGTATCTGTAATGGATTTCAAATTCTTGCAGAAACTGGACTCCTTCCAGGTGCTTTAAAAAGAAATGACAACTTACACTTTATCTCAAAACACCATCACTTAAAAGTTGTAAATAATGACAATACATTTTTACAAGAATTAGCTGTAGGAGATGTTGTAAATATCCCAGTTGCACATCATGATGGAAACTACTATATTGATGAGGATGGATTACAAGAGCTTAAAGATAATGGACAAATTTTATTACAGTATTGTGATAAAAATGGTTCAAATAAAGTTCTTAATGGAAGTGTAAGTCAAATTGCTGGTGTATGTAATAAAGAAAAAAATGTTTTTGGACTTATGCCTCATCCAGAGCGAGCAATGGAAACACTTTTAGGTTGTGATGATGGTGTTAAAATGCTTCAAGGCTTTTTTAAATAAACATGTATAAGTAGAAAATAGTGAATAATTTAATAAAACTAATTCTACTTATTACTCTTTCTTTTAGTTCTCTTTTATCAAATGATACTGCAAAATCAAAAGAGATCTATCTCTCTTATGAAAAATATCCAAATAGAGTATTCACTGGTCAAAAATTTGATATTCAATTAAGTTCCATAATTTTAAAAGACCCAACTTCATATGATAAGATCATAACTACCTTTACAACGGAAGAGGGTATTGATATTTTAACTACAGATGTTGTATGGGAAGAGATTAAATCAAATAGATATACAACTACTATTTCATATAAAGTATACGATAAAGAGTTTATTTTACCTAGAATTACACTTGCACTTATTAAAAATGGTCAAATTATTGATTATGTATCTGTAGAGTCTCCAAAAATAGAATATGAAAAAATCGCAATAAATCAAAAACTTTTTTCAAATATAATTGCAAAAAATCTGCAAGTTCATACTGTAAAAACAAAACAATATACAAACAATATTTTACATACTACACTTCACATTGAAGGTATTAATAGTAATTTAGAAGACATTCATCTAAACTCTTATGAAGACCAAGGTATCAATAGCTTAACTCAAAACTATCCAAATCAAAGTTTGTATTACTATGTTATGATACCAAGTCATACAAAACAGATAAACTTCACATATTATAATACTCTACAAAAAGAGTTTATCACTATACAAATTCCTATTATTTTAGATGAAGAGTTAGTAAGTACTCAAACGGAACTAAACCCATACAATAGTAGTATACTTATTTACAAACAAGTTTTTAGTGGTGTATTTTTGGCATTGTTTATTATCTTGTATATTATCAACAGACATAATAGGTATCTAATACTTATGACCATCATGATAATAATACTTGCCTACTTGTTTATCCCCAATAAAAAAATATTATTAAATGAGAATACAAAAGTATATATACTTCCAACAAGCAACTCAACTGTATATAATATTTTAGATAGAAAACATATTGTAGAGCAAATTAATGAAAAAGATAAGTTTATCAAAGTACTTTTTGAAAATGAAAATATAGGATGGATAAAGGAAAGTGATGTTGAGTAAAATTAGAGCAATATTAACCGTACTACAATTTACTATTACTGTTTCAGTTGTTATTATTTGTATGTATATATTTAAAAATAACAATCACAAAATTAGAAGATTATGGGCAAAAATGCAAATGAAACTAATGGGTGTAGAGGTTATTGTAAAAGGGGAACTTGATCCAAATGCTCAAATGCTCCTTATGAATCATCAATCAATTTTAGATATTGTTGTTATGGAATCACTACATCCAAAAAACTTAGCTTGGGTAGCAAAACAAGAGATAGCAAAAATTCCGTGGTTTGGTCGAATTTTAAAAGCACCTCGTATGATAATCGTAGAAAGAGAAAGCAAAACAAGTTTAGTAAAACTACTAAGAGATGCGAAAGATAGAATAGCAAAAAAAAGACCAATAGCAATATTTCCAGAAGGAACTAGAACAGATGGAAAAAAATTGCGAAAATTTAAAGCTGGAGCGAAAATGATTGCAGATAAAAATAATCTTTTAGTGCAACCTGTTATTATAACTCGAACTAAAGAGATTTTTGATTCTCAAAAACTTACACAACAAAGTGGAAAAGTAAAAGTTATTTTTCTCCCATCTATACAATCTCAAAGAAAAACACCATGGTATGAAGAGTGTGAAAAATTAATGGATAAAACACTCAAAATTGAGCTACAACATGACATTTAATTTAAGTACAATACTTGCCGTTGGTATTGGTGGATTTATTGGTGCAGTTGGACGATTTTATGTAGGTATTCAAGTTGTGAAATATTTTCCACATGAATTACCACTAGCTACTCTAACTGTAAATATTGTTGGTAGTTTTTTTATAGGTTTTTTAGTTGCTTTATTTTTGATCTTTACACCATCAGATATTGTAAAAGGTTTTTTGATAACTGGTATACTAGGAGCTTTGACTACCTATTCAACATTTGCTATTGAAAGTTATATGTTACTTAATAATAATATTTGGTATGGGATTTTGAATATTGTTTTAAATGTAGTCGGTACAATATTAGCAGCTGGGACAGGATACAAACTAGTATCTTATTTTATTAGATAAGGATTTTATGAAATGCAATTATACATATATGCAAAAAGTGGTCATAGTTTTGGATTAGAAAATATTAGACGAGCTAGTGCTTTACATAATATGCTAGAAAAAAGTGACCCAATATTATGTAGTGCAGACTATAGGGCTGCAACATTTGCTAAAGCAGAACTTGGTGTAAAAAAAGGTGTAGGTGTAGATGTAATAGGAAACATGCCAAATGTTATGGAAAGAGGTGATATGCTCATCTATGATGATAGCAATGAAGCAAGTCCTACTATGCAAGCACACATGAAAGAGTTTTGTACTCATCTGTATAAAGTTGGAACGGATATCCCTTTTGATATAGTAGATGAGACATTTTTTGAAGAAATAGAAAAAACAAATGAAAAAGCGATTTTTTTTGCTGATGATGATTATGCAGAATGGTTTTTTAAACTTATCCAAACTGGATCAAAACAAGATATTCCTCTTATTTGGGGACATTATTTTTTCTTTAAAAATGAATCTAAAATAGCTTCCTATTTTAGTGAAGTAATAGAGGAAGATGGATATATCCAAACAGTAAAATCTACAAAGTATCTTTTAACAGCTTCAGTTCACACAGCACTTGAGTCAATTGCTAGTGGTAATCATCCTGTATTTTTCCATAGAGGAGATAAGCCAGTTGAACATAGAGATTTACTTGAAAAGTACAATATCCCTATTATTCAAAAAGTGGAAAATATGGAAGAGCTTATGAAAAGTTTTGAACAAATAGTTCAAAACTATCCCTCATTAAATCCAATTAAAAAGTTTGATATTACAAAGATTAAAAATGAGATAGAAGATACTATCAAAAAATTTGAGATGATTCAACCATCTTTAGAATATAAATTCTAAAAATGGTTTTTTGAAAAACTAGTAAAGTTCTCCATCTTTTATAGAAAAGTTTTCTAAAAAGTTTTCTAAAGTATATTTGTCTCTATACTCTTGTGTCATTAAGTGAATTAAAATATCCCCTAAATCAACTATAGTCCAATCTCCATCCTCTTCTGTTCTTACAAACTCTTCACCTGCTGGTTTGAGTTCCACTTTTAAATGTTCTAAAAGAGCTAATGAGTGTTTTGTATTTAAAGCAGTTGCTATAATTACTTGATTTGTTATATAACCTTTATCTGTAAGGTCAAACACCTCTATATCTTCAGCTTTTCTAGCATCAAGTAATTCAACTATTCTTTTTAATCTTTCTTCCATATATTCTTTACCTTTTGTTGTATTTTTTTTGGGATATATTTTAAATCAAAGTTATCTCGTAAAAAAGTAGAACTTATATCTATATCCATATTTATAGCTTTAAAGTGTATTATATCATTTTTTACTTCATATCCCTCTCGAGAAATTACAATGAACTTTACAAGCTCTTGTAGTTGCTCAAAATCATTCCATAAATGGAGTGTTTGTAAATTATCTGCTCCAATCACTAAATAAATATTCTTTGGCTTATATGTTTCATTCAAATATTTTACTGTTTCTATTGTAGGAACTGCCCTATTTTGTTTTATCTCAAAATCTATCACTTCAACTTTTTTATCCTCTTCAAAAAGGGTTGTAAGTAATTCAAATCTCTCTTTTGGTTCTAAATGATATTTGTCCTTAAAAGGACTTAGATAGGTAGGTACTACAAATAACTTATCTGCATTAATATTCTCAATAACTTCATTGACTATATTTTCATGTGCTATGTGGGGTGGATCAAAACTACCACCAAATATTGCAATATTCACTATACTATATCCATAATAAGTGTTTTTATATTCTTTTTCTCTTGTATCTCTATAAGCTTTAATCCCTCTATCTCTAACCTCATCAACTCATCAAAACTTCTAATATTGTTTTGTGCTAACTCTTTTACAATCTTTCCTCTATAGTATTTTGCCCAATGACTCACAACTTTCCCATCTTTTAAAAATTTAAATGTAATAGTGGGAGCAGTTGGTTTATAAAACTTGTCATAAAATCCAGCTCTCAAATCAATAACCTCATCTCCCAAATAGTTATCTAAAGTCTCTTTGGCAGCTAATTTATACTTGTTTATAACATCTATAGTAGGTAAGTTCTCCCCTTGTTTGAACTTATAATCTGGAATTAAATCATCTGCTTTTAAAGGACCGAAAAGATTTGAAAATAATAGTACATTTTCATCACAATACTTTTGTTGTTCTACTGATAAGCTATCATAATCAAGTGCGTCAAAAGCGACACCTGTATATCTTCTAATCGCTTTCATAGTTGGTTTTTCTGTCACAGCAGTAGAGTATTTTTCACACTCTTTAATATTTTTCAATCCAAACCAACTAGAGAGCTCCTCTATTGTGCTCTTTCTTAAAAAATCTTCATAAGAACTTACCACTTCATTTCGTATATTGTTATATTCTTGAAAGTAAAAATTACTTGAAGAGTAAGAGGAGTTTCCCCCTTCTCTTTTTGTTTCCGCTGGTGCTAATAATATTTTCATGTGAGATTTTATCATAATTATAATTGTAATTCATTTATAAGCTTAAGTAAAACTCTGATATATTTATCGTAAGGAGTTTTTATGATACAAACATTTATTAAAAAATTAATTCTTATTGGATTAATATCAACTTCATATTTATTTGCTGAAACACAATCCTTTACAATAGAGAATGATGCCTTAGCAAGTCATGATGATGGATATTACACAAATGGACTCTTTTATACATATATAGATGAGATTGAACATCCTTCCTATTTAAACTTTATGGAAGATTTAAAGACAGATGGTGCAATATCTTTTACTCATCTTATGTTTACCCCTGAGAACAAAAAACAAACGACAGCACAATTCAATGAAATCCCTTATGCTGGATATGCAAAATTGAATTTCTTGTTGTATAAATCTTCAAAAAATTATTTTCATGAATTTGGTTTTAATATTGGGCTTGTTGGACCTTCAACTTTAGCAGAAGAATTTCAATCTAATTTTCATAGTCTTATAGGGCAAGATAAAGCAAAAGGTTGGGACACGCAACTTAAAGATCAATTTACATCTGGAATATCTTACCAATTTGCTTATAAAACAGATAATTATAATATTGGAAATGTAAATATAGATTGGACAAACAACATTAGAGTTGATGCTGGAAATTTTTATAGTGGAATTTTAGCCTCAAGTACAATTAGAATAGGAAGTATGGCTTATGATAGTTTTGCAACTACTGGTAATTTTACAGTTACTGATGAAAATCACCTCGTAAATAGTCAATATCCAAAAGATTTTAATTGGTCTATTTCATTTGGTTTATTTGCGAATCAAATTGAAAACTATTATATCATTGATGAAGCAAGAGATTTAGGATACAATTTAGAAAAACTTGATTATATATCAGGAGAACAAGTAAACTATACTATTTATTATGATGAGATTCAATATACTTTTACAATTAAATCTGTATATCTTAATGACCACTTATTTACAAGTGCAAATAAACAATGGGGTGGATTAACTATTAGTTGGAAATTTTAAAAGATTTACAAGTTCACTTAACTTCTCTATTTTATAAGTAGCTTTTGAAAAATCATGTGTTTTGGTAAACTCGTTGTGTACCACAACACACTCTATTCCAGCTTGATATGCAGAAGTTAAACCTCTTTGTGAGTCTTCAACTACTATTGCCTCATGTTTAGAAGCATCAAAAAGTTTTAATCCAGTTAAATATGGTTCGGGATGTGGTTTTGCATTTGTATAATCCTCTTCACATAATACAAAATTCATAAAATCAGTAATACCACGATTTTGATGAATTATTTCAAAGTCAACTCGTCTTGAAGTGGTTACTATTCCCATTTGAAAGTTTTGTGAGAGTTGATGTAAAATATCTTGTACATTTTCTATAGCTATATTTTCTGTTCGTAAAAATTGTTGATAATATTGATTTCTTTTATCCCTTGCAACTGCTATTTTCTCTTCAGATAATCCTAATTTCAGCGCAGGCTCCCATGCAGTTTTCCCATGAGCCATAATATCCATATACTCATCAAACTGCAAATTGATATTAAAAAACTCTTTTAATGCTTTTTTACTCGCTTCATAATACCAAATCTCTGTTTCTACTAACACACCATCATTATCAAAAAGGATATATTTTTTCACGCCACTTTCCTACTATATTTTAATTATGAGATTGTACCAAATAAGTTTTTAGTATAACTTATGATAAAATCAATTATTAACAAATCAAGGAATAACTTTGGAACAATATTATTTACCAATTCTAACTTTTCATGTAATAAGTGTCTTATCATGGATGGCTATGCTTTTTTATCTTCCACGACTTTATGTCTATCATCAAGAGAATAGTGAAAAAAAAGAATTTTTAGAGATAGTAAAAACTCAAGAGTTAAAACTTTATAAATATATTGGTGTTCCAGCAATGTGGGCAACGATAGTAAGTGGTATTTTAATGATAATTGCAAATCCATCACTTATGACTCATGGTTGGTTTCATGCAAAATTAACAGTAGTAATACTTCTTATTGCATACTCTTTTAGTTTAGGAACTACAGAAAACAATTAGAAAATGACACTTGTACCAAAAGTGGGAAATTTTTTCGAGCCTACAATGAGGTACCAACTATTTTTGCTATTTTAATCGTAACATTTGTAATTATGAAGTCTATCCCTATTATATTTTCTGTAGGAATAACTTTATTCTTTGGGTTTATTATGTTTATGATTATGAAACCCAAAAAAGAGATTTGACTTTAATCATTGTATTTATGTATAATAACTTATCATAAAAACAACCACTAAATAGGAAAAAAATGTTCAATAATAAAAATATACTTATCACGGGTGGAACGGGTAGTTTTGGTAAAAAATATACGAAAATTTTACTTCAGAAATATAAACCAAATAAAATCATAATCTATAGTAGAGATGAACTCAAACAATATGAGATGGCACAAGAATATACTAACTCATGTATGAGATATTTTATTGGTGATGTGAGAGATGGTCCAAGATTAAAGAAAGCTATGAAAGATGTAGATTTTGTTATCCATGCAGCAGCCTTAAAGCATGTTCCAATAGCTGAATATAATCCTATGGAATGTATCAAAACAAATATAAATGGTGCCCAAAATGTTATCGATGCTGCCCTGGAAAACCATGTAGAAAAAGTTATAGCATTATCCACAGATAAAGCAGCAAATCCAGTAAATCTTTACGGTGCTACAAAACTGGCATCTGATAAACTTTTTGTTGCTGCGAATAATCTAGCGGGTGATCAAAATACCTCTTTTGCCGTTGTAAGATACGGAAATGTTGTAGGAAGCCGTGGTAGTGTTATACCATTTTTTAGAAAGCTTATCGGTGAAGGGGTAACAAAACTCCCGATTACTGATGATAAAATGACACGGTTTTTTATCACTCTTGAAGATGGGGTAAACTTCGTACTTAAAAACTTTGAACGAATGCAAGGGGGAGAGATTTTTATCCCTAAAATTGCATCAATGAAAATAGTTGATATGGCAAAAGCATTAGCTCCAAATTTACCTTATGAGGTAGTTGGAATACGCCCAGGTGAAAAACTTCATGAGATAATGTGTCCTGCAGATGATAGCCATCTTACTTTAGAATTTAATGACCATTTTGTTATCAAACCTACTATCACTTTTACCCAAAGATATAATTATGAAAAAAACAAATTAGGTGAAGTTGGTAAGCCTGTAAAGCAAGGATTTGAGTACAACTCAGGGAACAATACCCAATGGCTTAGTAATGAAGAGTTATTAGAGATGGCAAAGGAATACTAAAAATGAATTTTATACCTTATGGTAAACAATTCATAGATGATGAAGATATTCAAAGTGTTATCGAAACTTTAAAATCAGACTTTTTAACAACTGGTCCAAAAATAGAAGCCTTTGAAAATGAAATAGCTACCTACTGTGGTGCAAAGTACTGTGTAGCTGTATCTAATGGAACTGCAGCACTGCATTTAGCTTCTCTTGTTCTTTTAGAAGAGAATGATAAAGTACTTACTACCCCTAACTCTTTTTTAGCAACTGCAAATAGTATCCTTTATGCAAAAGCGAAACCGATTTTTGTAGATATTACCCCAGAAGGAAATATTGATTTAGATTTATGTGAAAAAGAACTTCAAAGAGATCCAGCTATAAAAGCTATTTATGGAGTTTCATTTTCTGGTAATATGTTAAATCAAGAAAAGCTAAAATATTTAAAAAAAACATACAATATTAAAATCTTAGAGGATAATGCTCACTCTATAGGTGCTATATATGATGAAATCAAATCTGGAAGTTGTAAAAATAGTGATATAGGGATATTCTCCTTTCACCCAGTAAAGCACATCACAACAGCTGAAGGTGGTGCTATCACTATAAATAATGAAATACTCTATAAAAAACTTCTAACGCTAAGAGCACATGGTATGGTAAAAACTCCCCAGATGAAACCATGGGAATATGAGATGAGGGAATTGGGATACAACTATCGTATCACAGATATTCAATGTGCACTAGGATTATCACAGTTAAAAAAGCTTGACAGATTTATAAATAGAAGAATAGAGATAGCAAAAAAATATGATAATGCATTTTCAAATACTCTTGTCAAACCACTTTATAGATGTGATGAACAAAAATCTTCTTATCATCTGTATGTTGTAAAAGTAGATTTTAGTGCTCTTCCAATTTCTAAAGAGGAATTGTTTTTAAAAATGAGAGATAAAAATATAGGATTACAACTTCATTATATCCCTATTAATAAACAGCCTTATTACAAAAACCTAGGATATGGCAATGAATTTACCCCTGTAATGAAAAACTATTATGATGAGTGTTTTTCCCTTCCTATGTATCCTTTATTAACAGAGGAAGAACAAGATTATGTTATCAAAACATTATTAGAAGTTTTAGATGTCTAAATGTGTGGCTATCATACCCGCTCGTGGAGGAAGTAAAAGGATTCCTCGAAAAAACATTAAAAACTTTTTTGGAAAACCTTTAATTGCATATAGTATAGAAGTTGCAATCAAAAGTAATCTTTTTGAAAAAGTTATTGTAACTACAGATGATGAACAAATAGCAAAAATAGCAAAAGAGTATGCTGCTGTTGTTCCATTTTTAAGACCAAAAGAGTTAAGTGATGATTTTACTGGTACTGCGGATGTAATAAATCACACTATAGAATATCTTGAAAATCAAGGTGAGCACTATGAGTACATTTGTACTTTGTATGCCACAGCTCCATTGCTTCAAGAGAAGTATCTAATAGAAGGCTATAAAAAACTAAAAAATAGTGATGCAATAAATGCTTTTAGTGCAACCTCCATGCCCTTTCCAATTCAAAGAACTTTTAAACTTAATATTGATGGAAGATGTGAAATGTTCACACCAGAACACTACATGACACGAAGTCAAGACTTAGAAGAGGCATATCAAGATGCTGGACAGTTTTATTGGACAAAATTAGGGGAGAAATCAAATGAAATAATGTTTGGAAAAGATAGTATACCAATCATTCTCCCTCGATATCTTGTCCAAGATATAGATACACTTGAAGATTGGAAACGAGCTGAACTTATGTATCAAGCTTTAGAACAAGATAAAAATAATGTCAACTAAATCAAAAAATATTCTTTTTCGAGCAGATTCGTCATCTACGATAGGTACGGGACATATTATGAGAGATTTGGTTTTAGCTCAAAAGTATGCCAAAAAAGGTAATAATATAACTTTTGCTACACAAAATATTAAAGGTAATATTAATTATAAAATTAAAGAAACTGGCTATACCTTAAAAATACTAAAATCAAATGATATAGAAGAGTTAGATAAACTAATCAAAAAACTCAAAATTGATATGATAATAATAGATCATTATGAAATAGACGAAAGTCAAGAAAGAAAGTTAAAAACAAAAAACAAAAAATTAAAAATTATGGTACTTGATGATACTTACGAAAAACACTATTGCGATATACTTTTAAACCATAATATAAATGCTGATAAAAAAAAATATATAACCAAAGTTCCAAAACAATGCAAACTAAAATGTGGAAGTAAATACACACTACTTAGAGATGAATTTATAAAAGAGAAAAAAAGATTAAAAAAGAGATTCAATACTCTGGACTCAACATTCAACATTTTTCTAGCCATGGGTGGTGCCGATACTGAAAATCTAAATATTTCTATTTTAAAAGTTTTAAGTAACTATAAAAATATAAAGGTAACTTTGGTAACCACTTCATCGAATCAGAATTTAGCTATCTTACAACGCTATTGCAAAAATAAAAGATGGATAGACTTACAGATAAACTCTACTAAAATTGCTAAACTGATAAGAAAAAGTGATTTTGGAATTATTACACCAAGTGTTACTGCAAATGAGCTTTATTGTATGAAAACTCCATTTATAGCTATAAAAACAGCAGACAATCAAAAAGAGATGTATAAGTTTTTAAAAAAGAAACAATATCTTACAATGGATAAGTTTAACAAAAATAAATTAAATCAATTTATAAAAAAGTTACTTTCATGAGCAATATCTCCCTTATAAACTTCATTGACTTAACATTAGAAGAAAAAGTGTTTATTTTATCTTGGAGGAATAATCCAAATATTAGAAAATGGATGTTTAATACAGCTTCTATATCTCTAGACCAACATTTAAAATTTATAGAAACATTAAAAGACTCTACAAATAAACAATATTTTGTAGTAAAAGATGATAATAATTACTTAGGAGTTATTGATTTCTGCAATATTACAAAAACAAGTTTAGAGATGGGACTTTATAAAAATCCAGAAGTTTCTAATGTTGGAAAAATATTATTAAATAGTGTACTACAACATGCATTTAATATTTTAAAAGTAGAAACTATTATCTCTGAGGTCTTTGAAGTAAATAAAAAAGCGTATGAACTTTATATATCAATAGGATTTAAACCTTTTAGTAGTAAGATATTCAATAATAAAAAAGTGATATGTATGGAGTTAAAAAATGAAAATTGGTAATTTTGATTTAGAAAGAGATGGTACATTTATTATAGCAGAACTTAGTGCTAACCATGGGGGAAAGATCGAAATTGCTAAAGAAACAATAAAGGTTGCAAAAGAGATAGGCGCAAATGCCATCAAACTACAAACATATACAGCAGATACTCTTACTCTAAATTGTGATAATGAAGATTTTATAATAAAGGGTGGTACTCTTTGGGATGATAAAAAACTTTATGATTTATATAAAGAAGCTTATCTCCCATGGGAGTGGCATAAGGAACTTTTTTCATATGCAAGAGAGATTGGGATAGATATTTTTTCTTCACCTTTTGATAAAACTGCTGTTGACTTTTTAGAGCAATTTAATCCATCTGCATACAAAATAGCATCATTTGAAATCACAGACCACGAACTCATTCAATATACAGCATCCAAAGGAAAACCTATAATTATCAGCACTGGAATTGCTACAATTGATGAGATACAAGACGCTGTTGATATTTGTAGAAATACAGGTAATAACAATATTATTTTACTCAAATGTACAAGTAGTTACCCTGCACCTCTTGAAGATGCGAACCTACTTACTATTCCAAATTTGGCTCAAACTTTTAATGTGACAAGTGGATTTTCAGATCATACACTAGGAAATACTGCACCAGTTGTAGCAGTAACTCTTGGAGCGAAAGTAGTTGAAAAACATTTTATACTTGACAAAGAAATAGGTGGTGCAGATGCCAGCTTCTCCCTTGATAAAGATGAGTTTTCACAAATGATACAAGCTATAAGAGATACAGAAAAGCTTATAGGAAAAGTTGATTACAGTATGAATGAAAAGAAAGAAAAATCAAGACAATTTGCAAGAAGTCTTTATGTGTGTAAAGATATACAAGAAGGAGAAAAATTCAGTGAAGAGAATATAAAAAGTGTAAGACCTAGTTATGGAATGCACCCAAAACATCTCCAAGAAATATTAGGTAAATCTGCAAAAAAAGATTATAAATTTGGAGATAGATTAAATTATTTATAAGAAAAGTATAGTAAAATATTTATATTTTAAACAAAGGCAACAAATGGAATTAACTCATCAAAGAAGAACATGGGAAGAAGAATTTGGAGAAGGTTATTTAGAGAGAAATGTGTACAATCCATTAGAACTGAATCGATTTTACCAAAATCGTTTTGGATATACCAAAGACCAACTCAATGATGAATTTTTAAAAGATATTCCAAAAGATGCTAAAATACTAGAAGTTGGTACAAATATTGGGAATCAACTCTTCCACTTACAATCACAAGGATTTACTAACCTATATGGTATTGAGATACAAGATAGAGCAATAAATTATGCAAAGCATCGAACTGACAACTTAAATATTATTAAAGGTGATGCCCTTAATATCCCATTTAAAGATGGTTTTTTTGATGTTGTGTTTACACATGGTGTTCTAATTCATATTTCACCAGATAATATTCAACAAGCATTAAAAGAGATCTATCGAGTAAGTAATCAATATATTTGGGGACTTGAATATTAGCAGATACTTATACAGACTTAGAATACCATGGGCAAAAAAATATTATGTGGAAAACAAACTTTTGTAAACTATATCTTGATACATTCCCAACTCTTCAGCTTATCAGGGAAAAAAAATATAAATATACCAATGAAAACCATCTAGTAGATCAGATGTTTTTATTATGTAAATAATTATGAAGGGGATAATCTTAGCAGGAGGAAATGGCACAAGACTTTATCCTGTAACAAAATCTATAAGCAAACAATTGTTGCCAATATATGATAAACCTTTAATTTATTACCCTCTGTCAGTTCTTATGCTTGCAGGAATAAAAGAAATTCTTATAATAACTACACAAAAAGATCAAAAAAACTTTCAGTGCCTTTTATCAGACGGAAGTGACTGGGGAATACACATAAGCTATATGATTCAACCCAATCCAGATGGAATCGCACAAGCATTTATTCTGGGTGAAGAATTTATAGGGGAAGACTCTGTTTGCCTTATATTAGGTGACAATATCTTTTATGGACAAGGATTCACTCCAATGCTGAAACAAGCTGTAAAATTACAAGAGGGTGCAATTATATTTGGATACCAAGTAAAAGATCCAGAGAGGTTCGGTGTAATAGAATTTGATAAAAATAAAAATGCTATAAGTATTGAAGAAAAGCCCTCTAAAAATAAATCCAACTTTGCAGTAACTGGACTTTATTTTTATAGTAATAGTGTTATAGATATTGCAAAAAATGTAAAACCAAGTGATAGAGGAGAACTGGAGATTACTACAGTAAATCAAGAGTATTTGAAAAGAAAAAAGTTAAAAGTAGAACTTCTAGGTCGAGGGTTTGCTTGGCTTGATACTGGGACTCATGATAGTCTTGTAGATGCAGGACAGTTTGTTCAAACAATAGAACATAGACAAGGACATAAAATAGCTTGTCTCGAAGAGATAGCATATAACAATGGATGGATCACTGAGAAAAAAGTTTTAGAAATGGCCAAACCACTTTCTAAAGTGGTTATGGACAATACCTTTATAACCTAATAAAGAAAAATAATGTTTAATAACACTACTAAAACCATACTAGTAACAGGTGGGGCAGGATTTATAGGCTCAAGTTTTGTGCCGTATTTTCTGGAAAAATATCCAAACTATAATATAGTAAACCTAGACTTTCTAACATATGCAGGAAATTTAGAAAATCTAAAAGAGTGTATAGGACATCCGAGATATAAATTCATCAAAGGAGATATTTGCAATCGTGATTTAGTAGAGTTTATATTTAGTGAGTATGATATTAAAGGAGTTGTCCACTTTGCCGCAGAATCTCATGTAGATAATTCTATAAAAAATCCTGGGGTGTTTGTACAAACTAATGTAATTGGAACATATACTTTAATTGATGTTGCAAAAAACTACTGGATGCAAAAGCCGTTTATCTATAAAAAAGCGTATAGAGAGTGTATGTTTCATCATATAAGTACTGATGAAGTGTACGGTACACTTAGCGATGATTCAGATTATTTGTTTAAAGAAACCACACAATATGCTCCAAACTCTCCTTACTCAGCATCTAAAGCTTCAAGTGATATGATTGTTAGAAGCTATCACGAAACTTATGGACTAAATACTGTTATAACAAACTGTTCAAATAACTATGGTCCAAAACAACACGATGAAAAACTGATTCCAACAATTATAAGAAAAGCATTAGCAGGAGAAAGTATTCCAATCTACGGAGATGGCAAAAACATACGTGATTGGTTGTATGTACTAGATCACTGTAAAGGTATAGATTTAGTATATCACAAAGGTAAAAAAGGTAAAGTATATAATATAGGTGGAAGAAATGAAAGAACAAATCTACAAATCGTCAATACTATTTGTGAGATACTTGATAAAAGGATACCAAAAAAGACAAAATATAAAGAACTTATTACTTTTGTAGAAGATAGAGCAGGACATGATAGAAGATATGCAATAGATGCTACAAAACTAGAAAATGAACTTAACTGGAAAGCAGATGAGAATTTTGATACTGGTATAGTTAAAACTATTGAGTGGTATTTAAAAAAGTATGGAATAACAAAATGATAAATGTAACCAAAACACACTTACCAAATAAAGAAAAATATATAAAATACATAGATGAAATCTATGAAAATGGGTGGATTACAAATAATGGTCCACTAGTACAAAGACTTGAAAAAAGACTTGCAGAATACCTTGGAGTAAAAAATCTAGTACTTGTAGCCAATGGAACAGTGGCACTTGAAATAGCATATAGAACATTAAGGATAAAAGGTTTTGCAATCACTACACCTTTTTCTTTTGTAGCTACTACAAGTTCACTGGTAACTAATGGTGTTTTACCAATTTTTGCAGATATAAACCGAGAAACATTGAATATAGATCCAAAAAATATAGAAAAACTTATAACGCTAAATACTTCAGCACTGGTTCCTGTACATGTATTTGGAAATGCTTGTGATGTTGAAGAGATAGATACTATTGCTAAAAAGCATAATCTAAAAGTAATCTATGATGCGGCACATGCTTTTGATGTACAATATAAAGATAAATCTATCTTAAACTACGGAGATATATCCACTCTCAGTTTTCATGCTACAAAGATTTTTCACACTATTGAGGGAGGAGCTTTAGTTATTAATGATGATGAACTAGTAAAAAAAGCACGATATTTAATAAATTTTGGCATAGAAAACCCAGAGTCAATAACCCATTTGGGTACAAATGCAAAGATGAATGAGTTTGAAGCAGCGATGGGTCACTGTGTACTTGATGAGATAGAAACAATAAAAGATGATAGAAAAAAATTATATGAAATATATCAAAGAGAATTGAAAGGAGTGATACAATTTCAAAAAATAACCAAAGAAGCTAGCCAAAACTATAGTTATTTTCCTATTATTTTTGAATCAGAGCAACAACTTTTAAAAGTACAAAAAACTTTAAATGAGAAGAAAATCTTTCCAAGAAGATATTTTTACCCATCACTTGATACTTTAGAATATATAGAGCCAAAACAGGAGTGTAAAATATCAAGAGATATAAGTAAAAGAATACTTTGTTTACCTTTATATCCTGAGCTTGAAAATGAAATTCAAAGAAACATCATAAAAATAGTAAAGGCTAATATTTGAAAAATACTCTACTTTGTGATGCAAATTTTTGTGTATTACCAATCCTTCAATCAATTATGTCAAAAGCTCATCATTTAAGTGTAGTTGGTTCACTTCTTAATGATCCAGCTCATCAAATAGCTGATAAATCTGTACCTATTAATTATACTGATATTGAAATTTTGTATAAAAATATTATTGAAAATAAATATGATTACATAGTTCCAGGATGTAACGACAGGTCATATCTTTCATTGGCTCAAATTGCTGAAAAATTAAACTATAAAGGCTTTGATGACTATGAAACAGTCTTAACTATTCATCACAAAGACAAGTTTAGAGCTTTTGCAAAATCTCATAGCTATCCAACTCCAAAAGCAGTAAATGATATCTCAAAAGTAGATACTTTAAAATTCCCAATCATTATAAAGCCTGTTGATTCGTTTAGTGGTAAAGGGACTAAGAAGGTAGAAAACATGCAAGATGTACAAAAGTACTGGAATGAAGCAAAAGAATTCTCAACAACAGATGCTGTAGTAGCCGAAGAGTTTCTAGAAGGTAAATTGTATAGTCATTCAGCTTTTATCAAAAATAAAAAGATAGTAGTTGATTTTTTTGTAAATGAATATTGTACAGTTTATCCATATCAAGTCAATAGTTCAAATATTACTACGCAACTTAGCCAAAAAGTACAACAAGGTCTACAGGATTGGACTGAGCAATTTGCTGAAGATTTGGATTTAGTTGATGGATTAGTTCATACTCAGTTTATTTCAGATAATGATACTTTTTCACTTATAGAGATAACAAGAAGATGTCCAGGGGATCTATATAGTCAACTTATTCAAAAAACTACAGGTGTAAACTATGCTGAACTTTATTCTATACCTTTTATAGGGGAAGAATTACCAACTACAATAGAAAAAAGAGGGAACAGATTTTTTTCAAGACATACAGTAAGTGTAGATAAGGAGTGTATTTTTATAAGCTCAGGTGTAAATCTTAAGAGTAAAAACATTCAAAATATACCATTAAAACACAGTGGACAAAAAATGAAACCAGCACCTTTTGATAAATCTGGAATCTATTTTATAGAACATGATAATGCCTTAGAAATGGAAAAGAGAACAGAAGAACTCAAAGATTACATAGTCCTTGAGACCTTAAATATCCCACAAAAGGATAAAAGTGAATAATTATACAGAACCGCTAAAGCTAGCTTTTATTGGAGGAAGCATTGACTCCGCAATTGGTTATACTCACTATATAGCCTCACAAATGGATCACCTTTTTACTGTAAGTGCAGGTTGTTTTAGTAGAAAAGATGAAGTAAACAAAAAGACTGCATTAACTTGGGGAATAAAAGATGAGCATCTCTATTTAGATTGGACAGAAATGCTAGAAAATGAAATCCAAAATGTTGATGCAGTAGTTGTCTTAACTCCTACACCAAACCATTATGATATGATTATGAAAGCTTTAGAGTTAGGGTACTCTGTTATCTCAGAAAAAGCACTTGCTACTACACATGAAGAGGGTCTAAATATCACTCGAAAAGTAGAAGCAAAAAAAGCTTTTTTTGCAGTTACTCACAACTACACTGGGTATCCAATAATTCGAGAACTTCAAAGTATGATACAAAATAACAAACTTGGGAAAATTACAAATATAATTATTGAGATGCCTCAAGAGAGTTTTGCAAGGCTTGATAATGGCAATAAACCATCACCACAAAGTTGGAGACTAAATGATGGAAAAATACCTGGGGTTTCTCTTGATTTGGGTGCTCATCTACAACATATGATATATTTCTTAACAAATGAAAATCCAACTAAGATTGTAGCAGATGAGACGAGTTTTGGATGGTTTCCACAAGTGGTAGATAATGTATCTTGTATGGCACGATATAAAAGTGGCATGAGAGTACAAATGTGGTTTGGGAAATCAGCCATTGGTCATAGAAATGGACTTCGAGTAAGGGTATACGGAACAAAAGGCAGTGCGGAGTGGTTTCAAATGAATTCAGAAGAATTAAACTATCAAACAATAGATGGTGATAGAATGATAATAGATAGAGCCTCATCAAATATAAATATAGCAAATCAAGCAAGATACAATCGTTTTAAAGCAGGTCATCCTGCAGGATTTGTAGAAGCATTTGGAAATCTTTATTTTGATATAGCCAAAAAATTAAGACAGTACAAAATAGATGGAAAGCACAAAATAGACTGGTCTTATGATGCGATGCAAGCAACAATAGGTTTGGAAGTATTTGAAGCAATTCAAAATTCTTCAAAAAATAATAAATGGATAAAGATAAAAGCAAAAAATGAAATATTTAAAAAATAATAGAGAAACTGATAAATTAAATTTACTAGTTGTTATTCCAAGAATAGTAAGTCGAGCAGGTGAATGGTATCAGCCACCAATGGGTATAGCATATATATTAGCTGTTCTTAAAGAAAATGGTTATCATATACATACAATTAATTTAAATGATTCTGATGAAAAGTACACTACCAGAATAAAAGAAATAATAAATAAGTTTTCAATTGACGGTGTTTTAACAGGTGGAGTAACAGGACAATATACGGCAATATATGATATTGTATCTACAGTAAAAAAAATTAATAACAATATTTTTAATATTGTTGGTGGAGGTATTATAAGTAGTACACCATATGAAGCAATGGAAGCATTAGAGTTTGTCGATTATGGAGTAATAAATGAAGGTGAAATTGTAGTAATAAAACTATTAGAAGCTCTTGAAAATAATACAAATATAGAAGATGTTCCAAGTATTATCTACAAAAAAAAGCCTCCGTATAAGAACACGAGTAATAATTTAAGTGAATTAAGAAAAAAGTATTATCGTACTATAGTTGAAGTACCTAAGGTTGATATTAATAGCTTACCCTTCCCTGACTATGATGGCATAGGATATGGTAAACTTATAAAAAGTATTCCAAATATTTTAGGAATGTCTGAATTGAAAACTTTACCCATTGTAACAAGTAGAGGATGTCCATTTAAGTGTACTTTTTGTTTTCAACCAGATGGTGAGAGTTATCGAGTAAGATCTATGGATGATGTATTTGAAGAAATAGATTACTTAATTAAAGAATATGACTTAAAATATCTTATTCTAATTGATGAACTATTTGGGGCAAATCAAAAACGAGTTGAAGAATTTTGTGAAAGAATAAGACCATATAACATCAAGTGGACTGGAACATTTCGTATCCCACAAATCACAGAATCAAATGTAAAACTTCTTAAACAATCAAATTTTCATACAGCCTCATTAGGTATTGAAAGCATGGATAATGATATTCTTAAAAGTATGAAAAAAAAGATTAAAAGAGAGCAGACTGAAAATGCTTTAAAATTATTATATAATGAGGGAATTGGTATTCAAGGTGTTTTAATTTTTGGTGACCCAGAAGAGACCAAAGAATCAGCAAAAAATACTCTCGACTGGTGGATGAAAAATGTAGAGTACGATATACAACTTAGTGCTATTATACCATATCCTGGTACACCCGTTTATACTCATGGTATTAAAAAAGGCATTATCAGTAATCCTATTCAATATATTAAAGATGGTTGTCCATTAGTTAAACTTTCTAATCACATGTCGGATAAAGACTATGCATGGCTATTTCAACAAATATTATCGTTACCTAGAGAGCGTTATTCTTTTCCAAAAAATTATAAGCTCACGCATTTAGATTTTAAAAATGCTAAGATTGTTTTAAGTGGACAGTGTGTTCATTGTGGAAATGAAAATATATGGGAAGGTGTTAGATCTTTTATGCTTGAATCAATGACATGTGTTGATTGTGGGAGAAGACATATTGCACCAATTCCAGAAGAATTTAAAAATAATGTAATTAAAAATTATGAATTAATATACAAAAAATTTGGAATAAGTGCCTTTTGGGGAATTAATTCTTATTTTTATAGTTTCATAAAGAGTATATGTTCAAAGCTAAGTAATTTTCATTTAGTTGATCGTGGAGAATCTAGAATTGGGGTTTCGATTGAAAACTGTGAGAAAAATATTGTAAAGGATCCATCAATAATTGATAAGGATAAAATAGAGTGTATTATAGTTACTGTTCCTAGCTATTTTTCAAATATTAAATCATCAGTTCTAAATTCTCATTCAAGTGTAAAAAGTGTTATTAGTATTGTTGACTTAGTAAGTAATGACTTTAATATTGAGTTATTAAATCAAAAAAGTAATGAAACTATACATTTTAATCAGCCAGATTTAGAAACCTCCGTAAAAGGTAAATAAATGTATAGTATAACTCTTAAAGAGCCTTCCCAAACTAGAAATATAAGTATACAAGAAAGAGTAAATAGTTTTTTAAATTCAAATTGTGAAAAATATATTTTAGGAAGAAATAAAAATGCCAAAGTATTATCAAAGTTCGTAAATGTAGATGGATACATAGATGATTTTACTAACGAAATAAATTGGCAAAAAAAACCTATTTTTAAAAGTAGCCAAATAAAAAATAAAAAAGCGATAATTGTTTCATGTTCATTAGCTATTTATCCGCACAGTGCATTAAACTCTTTAAAAAAAGAGGGATTCCAAAATGTATTAAATATTTTGGATGTTGCAAATTATTTGGACTTTGAAGTCATGTTTATGAGTGATGCAAAAAAAGATTTGGAACTAAATATTGAAAAGTATGAGCAAGTATACTCAAAAATAAAAGAATGTGAATCCCAAAAAGTATTCAAAGATATAGTAAATTTTAGAAATAACTTTGATTTGTCACATATGAAAGATTATAAAGTAGATGAAACTGGTCAATATTTTGAAGATTTTTTAGATTTACTAGAGGGAGAAGTTTTTGTAGATGCGGGAGGGTTTGATGGGCAAACATCTATACAGTTTATAAAGCATTGTCCTCAATACAAATCAATCTATATTTTTGAACCTGATAGCGATAACTTGGATTTAGCAAAAAAGAATTTAGAAAACTTTAAAAATGTGAACTTTATATCCAAGGGACTTTCAAATCAAAAAGATATGCTTAGATTTGATATGGGTGGAGGAAGTGCTAGTAGTATATCTAAGAATGGTTCGATAGAGATAAAAGTGGATACTCTAGATAATCTTGTAAAAGAAAAAGTAACATTTATAAAAATGGATATAGAAGGAGCAGAAGGATTAGCAATAGAGGGTATGAAAAACCATATTTTAAACGACCACCCTAAGATGGCAATAAGTGCATATCATAAGGTAGATGATTTATGGAAAATACCTGAGCAGATATTTACTATTAGGGATGATTATGATATCTATATAAGACATTATACAGAAGGTACAGATGAAACAGTTATGTTTTTTATACCACTTAATAACTCATTTAAAATATGAATTCATCTCTATTTTGTTCAGTTTATCTAATACCTCATTTTTAATACCAACTAATTTACTGTATTCTTCTTTAGAAATTATAGATTGAGTAGAATAGTATTTCTTATCAATTGCATACTTAATAATTTGTTCTTGCATCTCCGAATAAGAGCCTACACTAAAGGTACCTTGAGTGGACGAATGTATGTCACCATAATTTAAAGTTACTATAGGGACAGAATG
The DNA here is from genome assembly GCA_965140475.1 of Arcobacteraceae bacterium. Taxonomy (GTDB): domain Bacteria; phylum Campylobacterota; class Campylobacteria; order Campylobacterales; family Arcobacteraceae; genus JAIOSF01. The sequence continues at coordinate 888,045 of OZ223240.1, read as the reverse complement.
CATTAAACAATATATTGCAGATCCACCACCAACTCTAGCTGGATTGACATATAGATCAAAAAGTTTCATCACATCTATTAAATTTTTATGAAAACCCAAAAGGGTTGAGTTGGCTTTAAGATTTGGGAATTTGTCACACATTTTATTATAGGTTAAAAAATCACCTATAAAAATTACATGAGTATTATGCTGAAAAGTTTCACATAGTATAGAGATAAACTCTTCTGTAATCTCATTTGTTAGTCTATTCCCAACCACACCTAATAAAAATTTATCTGTAGGTAACCTAAAGTCTTTTTTTGAATACTCTATTTTAGAATCAATTTGTTCCAATTTTGGATGTGACACAATAACAGATTTAGGATCTACTTCTAGCTCCTTGAGAAACTCCAAGTCCTTATCCGTAAGTTCTAATCTATTGATACGGATTTGTGATTGTGAAATAGGAAGATTTGAAGTTGTTGGAAAAGATACTGTCGTCACTAAATTTGAACAAATATCACCAGTTAGATTTATAGAACCAAAATTTAGTATGAAATAGGGCTTATACTCTTGAACTATTGAGAGTATGTTTCCTATCTCATTCTCATTAGGCATATCTACAGAAGGTTGATAATATGGTATATTTATATTTTTATACTCTATACTATTAGTAGTACTATCAAAATTATCATTTTTAAAAGAAAGATCGTTTTTATAAAAAGGAATTTGCCCCTCTTTTGTCAATAGCTCAGTGGTATTTATCAATAAAATTTCTTTTTTGAAATCCTTTATTAAATGATATGCTCTATCTAAAATAAGTTTTGAGGGTGAATGAAGTTCACCCAAATACTGTCCTGTAATTATAAATACTAAGTCTTTATTTCTATGCTCTTTGGGTATAAACTCTATTCCTGAAAACATCGCTTTATAGCTATTATAGATATCTTTATAAAGTATCCATAGATATCTGGGATCTCCTTTTCTATCTAAAGAACGCCTAAAATCTAAACTAACAAACTGATTTAGCAAGAAAAATTTATTTTTTACTAGTAAATTTTTATCTCGCATTGTTTCATCCACGATTGAATCAAACATTAGCGGTGTAAAAAAATTGAGCTTTTCTAAAAATCCAATATTGTAATACTTAAATACTGAAATACCTAATTTATCTATAATAAACTTACTATATAGTATATACTTTTTTTGTTTATATTCATCAAGTTTATTTAAATCCCTCTCCTGTTGTTCTATAAGGTCTTTATTTCCCTCACCAGCTTTGTCTATAGCCTTGAAAGTCAGAGATAACTGCTCTTGTAACCATAACAAAGAATCTGTCTCATAAAAAAAAGTTTTATAATTTATTTCCTGAGGAAATACAGAGTCATCTAAAAAAATAATTACATATTTAAAACTTAAAAATTCTGAAATTAAAATTTTATTTTCAAGAACAAAAATCTTTTGTATTGGTACTTCTGTTTGTTTTTTATATTTTTCTTCTTGAATAGTTGTAAAATTTTTTACATTTTTTATCAATTTCAAATTATCTAACTTTATATCTATATTACCAACTATATATATTGACTTAAAAATATTTTCTTTCTCTTGTATAGAGGGTTGCAAAAACTTCTCTTTTATAGTTTTATCAATCTTTAGTTCTTTTCCATTTGATGGTATATATACAAATTGATCAAAGGTATAGTGATATAGTCTATACAAAATAAAAAGAAAATATATATCATCACTAACACAATATATTTGAGAACTATTCTTTACTTCATTTAAATATATTTTAAAGATATTTGTTATATCAACGCTATTAGCATCTATTACTTTTAATACAAAACCATCTGGTAAAAGTAACTTTACATTGTCTATATCTCCAGTAAAGTAAAGTACTTTTATCATATATTCCGTTCTTTCTTTTGCTTCAATATTGCCATTAGTTGCATCATAGTACCCACCATTTTAAAGTTTTTAATATCAAAATATTCATGTATCATTTTAAGTTTATACTTCTACTTATATTCTTTCAATTCGATTCTTAATTAACAACTTTTTAACTTTTTATTAATAAATCAAAAAAAATTACACATTCCACATATTAACAAAAAGATGCTGACTTTTTACTTGACAAAGAAGAATTTTCTACAATGATACAAAAGCTAAGAAATACTGAGATAACCCTAATATCACTACATCAAAAGCATCCATCTAGAGTATGGTATACATCCAAAATGTTTAAAGGAAACTTTAGGTAAAATTAGATGCAAAACATATAGCTTTAGAGATAAATTAAACTAATTATAAGAAAAGTATAGTAAAATATCTATACATTAAACAAAGGCAACAAATGGAATTAACTCATCAAAGAAGAACATGGGAAGAAGAATTTGGAGAAGGTTATTTAGAGAGAAATGTGTACAATCCATTAGAACTGAATCGATTTTACCAAAATCGTTTTGGATATACCAAAGACCAACTCAATGATGAATTTTTAAAAGATATTCCAAAAGATGCTAAAATACTAGAAGTTGGTACAAATATTGGGAATCAACTCTTCCACTTACAATCACAAGGATTTACTAACCTATATGGTATTGAGATACAAGATAGAGCAATAAATTATGCAAAGCATCGAACTGACAACTTAAATATTATTAAAGGTGATGCCCTTAATATCCCATTTAAAGATGGTTTTTTTGATGTTGTGTTTACACATGGTGTTCTAATTCATATTTCACCAGATAATATTCAACAAGCATTAAAAGAGATCTATCGAGTAAGTAATCAATATATTTGGGGACTTGAATATTATGCAGATACTTATACAGACTTAGAATACCATGGGCAAAAAAATATTATGTGGAAAACAAACTTTTGTAAACTATATCTTGATACTTTTCCAACTCTAAAGCTTATCAAGGAAGAAAAATATAAATATACCAATGAAAATCATCTAGTAGATCAGATGTTTCTTCTAAAAAAAGTTGATTAAATATGAATGACTTTGATAAACTTGCTGAAAAATTAAACTTTTTAATTTCAAAAAAAGATTTTACTGAGTATATTACATTATTCCAAACAGCACTTCAAAATGCCCCAACTGAAGAATATATAAATAACTTATTTTCACTATTTTTTAAATTAGAATTTGAGCATAAAATATACCTCAATGGAGAGAATAATAAAGAATATAAAAAACTATTACAACTAATTAGAGAAGTTTTACTCCATTTGCTAAGTTTAGGTGTTGTACCGCACCGTAAATATTTATATTTATATGTTTTCTTTCAAAGATTTTCATTTGAAGAAGATCCAAATATTACACTTCTTTTAAACTTTTTTAAAGAAGACATTTTAAAATTATCATGGGATTCACCTGATAAATTTACAGAAAATAATATTATTTTTTTATTAGAGATTTTAAATGGTAATAATAAAGATGCTTTAGTGCAATATATAAGAAATCTTCTTCCTACAAATATTTATATAGCTCAAAAAGTTTCTACTGTAACATTTATTGGGGAGTTTGAAGCTGCTATAGATGATTTTGATATCAATATAATCTTTGATGCCATCAACTTTTATTTAAATTTAGAAGAGTACCAGAAGCTTTCATTAAATGAAAAAAAATCCTTGTTTGCTTGGGCTCAACAACTATTAGTAAATGATGGTGCATTTGAGAAAAATACACAAACCAAACAGCTTTATTTACCTTTAAAAAATATTATTGATTATCATATAAAAAACAATGAAATAGAAGAACTTATGTATGTGGAATTTTTTACTATGATAAGCCAATCTACTATCAATCAGCAAGCTAATGAATATGCAATGTTTAATCAAAAAATAACTTACCCTTGTGCTAAGGCTTATGAAAAATTCACTAGAAAACAAGATCTCTTGCAACCAAAAGAATACCATAATAATAAAAAAAAGATTGCTTTTGTTTTTGAACGATTGATGTTACATTCTCCTTTTAAGGTTGTCTTTTCATTATTAAAGCAATTACAAGAAAACAAGGAATTTACGAAAAAATTTGAAATAGCGGTTTATTCTTTAAACTATTTTGCATCCCACCAGTTGACAAATACAATAGAAAAAACTCTTTTAGAAATAGGAATAAAAGTAGTCTATGCTATTAATACTTATACACTTAATGAGCATTACTCAAATAGAGTCCAAAGAGCAATAACAATTCGAAATAAATTTATAGAAAACAAAGTCGATATTATGATTGCTTGTTGTAACTCATACGATATCCTAAATTTCTTATTTGTTAGTAGAACAGCTCCTAAACAGATATTTTGGTCACATAATTCTGGATACTATGATATTCCTAATATTGATATGAGGATATCTCACTTTGAGCAAAATGAAAGTCTCTTTAAATCAGAGTTTAAAATATTCAATGTTCAGCAAAATGAGACCATCTCCAATCTAACTATTGATCAAAATATAATTAATCAAACGCGAAACAAATTCCCAAAAGATGTTTTTATTTTAGGAACAATTGGAAGGCTAATTAAAGTAGAAAGCCTTGAATATTTAAATGCTGTAGCAAAAATATTAAAAGAAAATCCAAAGACTATCTTTCTAGCTTGTGGTCCGGGAAATCAAGAAAGTATAAAAGAAACAATATCAAAATTAGGGATTGAAGATAGATTTTACTTCACTGGTTTTATTGATCCTAATATTTATAGTCAAATTATAGATTTATACTTAGACCCTTTTCCATTTGGTGGGGGAGAGTCTTTACAAGAGTTTAGAACAAAAGGTAAAGCTTATATTACTTTTGCAAACAAACAACATTTATTACATATTCAAAACGATTTTAATTTTCTTAGTGATTATAAGAATAATATAAATCTTAAAAAAGATTTATATTCAGAAGAAGAGCTTAATTCAATTAAATCTAATAACTATATTATTTCACAAAATAAAGCAGTTAAATATTTATATCATATACCAATTGTGTTTAACGTAAATGATTATATCTCAGTTGCAAATCTTTTACTTTCAGATCAAATATTAGTAAAAAAAATTATAGAGGAACAGCAATATATAATCAATAATCAAGCTACTAATTTAGATAATTTTATTAAGGCAATACAATGATTAAATTAAATCCACATCATAATTACGTTGCATTTTTTTTGTCACTTGGATGTAATCTCAACTGTACTTACTGTATCAATTTACACAATAGTGGTAGTAGATTTGAACAAGCCAAAAGAAAAGAACTTAGCTACAAAGACTGGATTGAAGTAGCAAATAACTTAGTATTAAGAGAAGATCTTCCTCTTTCTCTTCAAGGTGGTGAACCTACTTTACTAAAAGGATTTAATACTTTTACAAAAGAGGTAAAGCCAGAAATAAAAATGGATTTATTGACAAATATGATGTTCGATGTTGATAAGTTTATCAAAGAGGTTCCACCTGAAAGATTTACAAGAGATGCTCCCTATGCCTCAATTAGAGTTAGTTATCATCCAGGACAAAATGATATTGATGATCTTATTTATAAAACACAAAAAATGGAAAATGCAGGATTTAGAGTAGGACTATTTGGTATTGAGTTACCAGATGAAAAGCTTAATAAAAATATCTTTGAAGTAAGAGACAGATGTCTTAAACTTGGTATTGACTTTAGAACCAAAGAGTTCCTTGGAGAATTTGAGGGAAAAATGTATGGTACATTTAAGTACAAAAACTCAGTATCGTCGAATTTAAAATATTGCCAATGTAAAACAACTGAACTGTTAGTTGACCCAAATGGTTATGTTTATAAATGTCATTCTGATTTATATGCAGGAAGAGATCCTTATGCAAATATACTAGATAAAGATTTTACTGCAGATATGATAGATGAATATAGGGATTGTAATTTTTACGGAGACTGTAATCCTTGTGATGTCAAAGTAAAAACAAATAGATTCCAACAACATGGGCATACTTCCGTTGATATCATTAACATTAGAGAATTAAATGAAAAAAATTAAAATTTTAATTATAAAGCTTGGTTATTCTGAAACTCTAGATTCTGAAATAGGAAGACATGTAAGTTTAGGTGATGTTTTAAGAACTACACCTGTTTTAAGTGCATTAAAAGAAAAATATCAAAACTCACACATATCTTGGCTAGTATCTGAAAGTGCTGAGCCTTTATTAAATAATAATATTTATATAGACAGAATTTTAGTATGGGATGAGTTTGTGGCTTTTCAACTTATGTCAGAAAAGTTTGATTTAATAATAAATCTTGAGAAGATACCTGGTATTTGTGCATTGAGTGACAAAATAGAAGCTTGGAATAAATATGGTTTTAGATTTAATAGTGACACAGGTCATTATGATGGTTACGAGCAGGGTTTAGAGCTGATTGATTATATTAACCAAAAAGAGATAGGCAAAACTTCTCCTGATTGTTGGCAAAAGTCACTTATTGAACTACTTGGATTAAAATGGAATAATCAAAAATATTCTCTTGGATATAGCCCTAAAAGTAGTAAAACTTATGATATAGGTCTAAATTTTGAAGTAGGGAAAAAATGGCCAGAAAAAGCTATGTCAAAAACTAAATGGAATATTTTATCAAACTCTTTAGAAGATGAAAATTTCACTATATCATGGCAAAAAGGATTAGATAGTATTTATGACTATATAGACTGGATTAATTCTTGTGAGATAATTATTACTCAAGATAGTTTAGGTTTGCATTTGGCATTAGCACTTGATAAAAAAGTCATAGCTCTATTTGGACCTACAAGTCCTGATGAAATTTTTTTTCATGAGAATAGTATAATTTTGCAATCAGAAGATAAAAATATGGATAATATTAATATAGATGAAATTATAAAAGGGTGTAAAAATGTCTAATTTTTTAGATAGTCATAAAATAAACTATCATCCAAAAGAGATAACTGATATGTTTGCAGGAGAATTAGAAGCACCCATATATGTTGAAATATCTCCAACAGGTATTTGTAATCATAAATGTCTTTTTTGCCATTATAACTATTTAGGGCATGAGGGGAAATTTCAAAAAGGTAAGATACCTGAACTAGTGAGAGAATTTGCAAGTATGGGTGTAAAGTCGCTCGTATTTGCAGGTAATGGAGAACCAACACTTCATGTTGATACTATTGAAGCTATACAATTAGCTAAAGAGTTAGGCTTGGATGTTGCACTAAGTACAAATGGAGCATTACTTAAAGAGGAACATTTTGAAACTCTTGCAAAAAACCTCACATGGATACGATTTTCTTTTAATGCAGGGAGTAGTGAAAATTATGCTTATGTTCATCAAACGAAAAGTGATGATTTTAATAAAGTAGTTGAAAATATCAAAAAACTAAAAGCTACAAAAGAGAGATTAAAAAGCAATATCACAATTGGGACTCAATTTGTTTTAATACCAGAAAATAAAGATTTTGCTTTAGAACATGGAAAAATGTTAAAGTCTTTAGGTGTTGATTATTTTAGTGTTAAACATTTTTATAATCATTCACATAATGAGTTTGAGGTAAAAGAACAAATTGAAGATGAGTTTATTGAAGAGTTATCAAAAGAAGCAGAGAAACTTTGTGATGATAATTTTAAATTCTTAGTAAGAAGTACTGTAAACCTGTCTTCAAAAAGAGATTATAATAAATGTTATGGATTAGAGTTTATTGTATTTATTGATGAAAATGGAGATGTATACAGTTGTTTCTCTCATCAATATGATAAAAAAACAATTATGGGCAATATTTTTGAAAATAGTTTTCAACAGATATGGAAGTCTACACAAAAAAAAGACAGTTTAAATTATATAAATAATTGTATTACAAAAAATAATTGTCAACCAAATTGTCGTCATCATCAGATTAATAATTATCTATGGGAAGTAAAAAATCCTTCTATAGAACACTTAAATTTTATATAGGAAATAGTTTGAAACAGTTAGCAACAAATATTAGAAAAAATATATTACATATTGCAAATCTTGCAGGTTCGCCCCATATTGGTTCAGCTTTAAGTTGTGTTGATATATTAACTACACTCTATTTTGATACATTGAATTTAGAAGATTATGAGAATAGAGATCTCTTTATCCTATCTAAAGCACACTCTGCTATGACTTTATATGCCACTTTACATGAAAAAGGGTTACTTACAAAAGAGGAGATGGAAGGATACTATCAAAATGGTGGAACATTGCCTGCCCATACAGATAGACTAACTAATCCATATATTGAAATAAGTGCTGGAAGTTTAGGACATGGTCTACCAATAGCAACAGGAATAGCCCATGCTTTAAAGTTAAAAAACAGTGAAGCCCAAGTTTATGTTTTAATGGGTGATGGAGAATCTCAAGAGGGAAGTGTTTGGGAAGCCGCAATGTTAGCTCCCCATTTAGAACTTAATAATTTAACAGTATTCATTGATAGAAATAACCTTCAAGGGTATGGAAGAGCATCAGAGATATTGTCTTATGAGCCAATTGATAAAAAGTTTGAAGCTTTTAACTGGGAAGTTCTTCGAATAGATGGCCATGACCATGTGGCAATTAAAGAAGCTATAGATCTAAAAACTAATAAACCTAAAATGATAATCTGTGATACTATTAAAGGTAAGGGTGTAGACTTTATGGAAGATAAACTTATTTGGCATTACTATGTAGTAACAGATGAAATTAAACAAAAAGCATTAAAAGCATTAGAGGAATCTACAAGTGAGAAATAGTGTTGCAAATGAAATAAAAAAAATAGCAGCAGTTGACGAGAGTTTGTTCGTAATTGCAGGAGATGCAGGTCTTGGTGTTTGGGATGATTTTAATACAAGTAAACAATTTATTAACCCTGGGGTAAATGAACAATTAGATATTGGATTTGGAGCTGGATTATCTCTAATGGGGCATAAGGTAGTGTATTACAATATTGCACCTTTTGTAATCATGAGACCATATGAGTTTGTAAGAAACGATATATGTTATCAAGAATTACCGATGATTTTAATAGGTACAGGAAGTGGTATTACATATGCACCCGCTGGTGTGACACATTATGTTGTAGAAGATATTACGCTAGCTTCTACTATGCCAAATCTTGATATTTTTTCACCAGCGGATCCTATTGAAGCAGTTGAGTGTTTTAAATATGCATATAAAAGTAAAAATCCTAGCTACATAAGAATTGCAAAAAATGGTGAAGATATTCTTCATAAAGAATCTATTGATATTACAAAACCAATTTTCATAAATACAAGTGATTCAAAAAATATTTTAGTATTGCATGGTTCAATCGTTGATGAAATATCAAAAATACTTGAAATTATTGATATGAATATCGTAACTGTTCCAATGTTAACATCCAATTTTGATTGGGAGAGTTTTTTAAGTGACTTTGATAATGTTTTTACATTAGAAGAGCATTATGAAAATGGTGGTTTTGGAACACTGTTAAGAGATAAAGTTGATAAAAAGATCCATAAGTTTGGACTAAAAAATGAGTATATTCACAAAATAGGAAATAGAGACTATTTAAGGGAATATTATGAAATTGATGGAAACAGTATTGGTAATAAAATCAAGGATATTGTAAATGGGTAAGTTATTAAATATAGTTACTAAGTTACATACTGCAACACAAAGAGATTATGTAGCAAGAATGGTTGATGATAAAATCAACTGTATGATAAAATCAAAAGAATATGGTTATGATTATTGGGATGGTGATAGAAAATATGGTTATGGTGGATATAAATATGATGGAAGACATAAAGTTGTAGCCTTAGATTTAATAGAAAAATATAATTTAAAAGATGGTTGTAAAATATTAGATGTAGGTTGCGGGAAAGCATTTTTATTATACGAATTACAACAGCTTTTACCAAATGCTACTATAGTTGGATTTGATGCATCTCAATATGCACTGGATAATGCAAAAGATGAGATAAAAGAAAATCTATTTAAACACAATGCTCAAGATATATTTCCATTTGGCAATGATGAATTTGATTTAGTTATCTCTTTTGCTACTTTACATAATTTAAAAATATATGATTTAAAAAGTGCTGTGCAAGAGATTCAAAGAGTTGGAAAAGAGAAATTTATAATGGTAGAGGCTTACAGAAATGAAGCTGAACTTTTTAATCTTGAGTGTTGGGCATTAACATGTGAGAGTTTTTTTAGACCTGATGAATGGATTTGGATGTATGATGAATGGGGTTATAAAGGGGACTATGAATTTATATATTTTATTTAATATTAAGAAATACTAAGTATCATTATAATAATTTAATAAGGTGTTGTATGGCAAATAAATATTCAAATCTAAAGATATTTCACTATCAAAATAAGTTAGATAGTTTATCAAAAGATACTGCAGAAATACAACCACCAATTCATATAAGAATAAAACCAACGAACGTATGTAACCACAATTGTTGGTACTGTGCATACAAATCTGATGAACTTCAACTTGGGCAAGATATGGTTGAAAAAGATTTTATCCCTTATGATAAAATGATGGAAATCATTGAAGATGTAAAAGATATGGGTGTAAAAGCAGTCACATTCAGTGGTGGTGGAGAACCATTTACATATAGATATTTTCTTGATACTATAAAAAAATTAATTAAATATAATATCCCTTTTGCTTCTTTAACAAATGGGAGTAAACTAAAAGGTGAAATTGCAGAACTTTTTGCACAAAATGCTACTTGGCTTAGAGTTTCAATTGATGGTTATGATGATGAAAGCTATGCAGAAGCTAGAAGTATCAAAGTAGGAGAGTTTACAAAAATTGTAGAGAATATGAATAACTTTGTTTCATTGCCAAATAGAACATGTAATTTAGGAGTTAGTTTTATCATTGATGATAAAAACTACTCTAAAATATACGAATTTTCAAAACTCATGAAAAGTATAGGTGTAGATAGCATAAAACTTTCAGGATGCGTTGTTGCAAATGAGGGTGAAAAGAATAACGAATACCATAAACCATTTTTTGATGAAGCAAAAAAATTATCAATAAAAGCAAAAAAAGAACTTGAAGATGAAAGCTTTGAAGTATTTGATAGTTATCATTACTTAGAAGATAAATTTGATAAAGACTATGAGTGGTGTCCTTATTCTCAAATATTACCTGTAATTGGAGCCGATTTAAATATATATCCATGCCAAGACAAGGCTTATAACTTAGATAATGGACTAATAGGAAGTATTAAGAATACAACTCTAAAAGAATTTTGGTTAAATAATAAAGATAAATTTTTTAAAATAAATCCATCTTGTCATTGTCAAAATCATTGTGTCGCAAATGATAAAAACAAAATGATTTTAGATTATTTAGATATAGAACATTTAGGTTTTGTGTAATGGAAATATTTGGTTTTAAAATATTCAAAAAGAAACAAATTGATTCTTATTTTTTTAATAGATATAAGACCTTAAAATATATATTAAAAAAGAAAGAACCTCTTATAATTTTTGATATTGGTGGAAATATGGGTCAAAGTATTAAAGAGTTTAAAATACACTTTCCAGAATCACTTATATACTCATTTGAACCAGATCAGAATATGTTTATACAATTGAGGAAATATGAAAATATGAAAATCAAGTGTTTTAATCTTGCTTTAGGTGATATAGAAAATGAAAAAGAATTAAATGTGTATAAAGAAAGTGGGAATAACAGTTTTTTAGATATCAATGAAAACAATCATATTTTTAAGAACAGTGAACATCCAAAAATAACCAATGGTGTAAAAAAAATTCGAACTCAAAAATGTATGATGACTACGTTAGATAGTTTTTGTTCTAAAAATAATATTGAAAATATAGATATATTGAAAATCGATGTCCAAGGTTTTGAAAATAACGTATTAAGAGGGGCATTAAAAATGCTTGAAAACAGCAGGGTGGGTATTATTATAGTTGAAATAATATTTGATAATATATATTCTCAAGAAAATTCTTTCTTTGCCTTAGAATCTATTTTTAAAGACTTTGGATATAGTTTATGGGACATCTCACATATCTATAAAGATATAAATATAGGTAGAACTATATGGATTGATGCAATATACATTAGTAATAAAGTAAAAGAAGAAGCTTTAAATGAATATTTTTTGTAAAGATATTTCTATAAATCCTAGAAAATGCAAATAAGATGTCAGTTAAATACATCTTAAGTGGGATTAAGGGAAATATTGGATCTCAATTAAAAAATAAGCTTCCTGAATATATTGAATATAACAAAAATATTAAACCTGATAATAAGAGCATATTTATACATCTCGCTTCCAAGTCTAGTGGAAATTATAAATCAATTGTAAAATCTAATATAGATTATTTAATTGAGGTGATAAATTTTTGTACAAAAAACAACATTCAAAAACTAGTTTTTTTTTCAGCAATTAGTATTTATAATAAACAAGATGTATATAGTATTACAAAACTTCTTGGTGAACAGATATTAAAAGAGTCCAATTTAAAAGTACTTATATTAAGACTCCCTATGGTTTTAACAAAAGAAAGTAAAAATGGCATTTTAAATAGGATTGTAAGTAAGCTGGAAACCAATGAGGATATAATCTTATTTAATGCAGATAAAATATTTAACAATTTTATAAGTGTGAATGACATCTATAAATTTATAAAGAATTATAAATTTAAAAAGAAGTTTGAAATAGTAGATTTATCAACAGCTAAAGATTTAACTTTATTGGAGATAACCAATATTATGAAAGATTATCTATCTTCAACATCTTGTGTCATACAAAAAAAAAGTAAAGATTCACTGCTCCGTATTAGCTTAGACAAGGCTACTATTAAGTACAATTATAAACCAATTAAAACTAAAAAGATATTGAAGCAATGGCTAAAAGAAAAGTACAAATATGCATAAAAATATTAATATAAAAACTATAAAAATAATTTTTTATAGTCTATAACTAGGAATGAATTTGAAAGAGTCGATAAGAAAAATTTTATACCCTTTACCAAAGGATCAAAAAAAACAGGGATTTGAACCAAATTATTACATTAAGTTTTTGCGATTTATTGCAAATACATTAATTACGATTTTAAGACTAAATGGTAGAAACCGTTTTAGTAATGAGTTTATTCAAATGTTAAACCCTCAAATAAATATACCTATAGATACAAATGCTTCTGCTATTTTTAGAACAGGTCATGGACGGCTTTTATGGAGAGCAAAATCATTTTTAACTGAAGAACCAATGACAATAGAATGGATTAATACATTTAGCAAAGATGATATCTTTTTTGATGTAGGTGCAAATGTGGGTAACTATTCAATTTATGCATCCAAAAAAGGTATAAAAAGTTTTGCTTGTGAACCAGAAGTACTAAACCTATCATTACTATTTGAAAATATATTTTTAAATAATATTGAGCATTTATGTACACCTATCCCATTAGCATTACATGACAAAACTATGGTAGAAAAATTTTATCTCAAAGATGTTTCAAGAGGTGACGCTCTACACTCAATTGGTAGAAAGTCTTATCTATTGGAAAATCCTGACAACTCAACAAAAACAATAGATACATTAACGATTAAGCTAGATGACTTAATAGAAAATTATAACTTACCATATCCAACAAAACTAAAAGTTGATGTTGACCATAATGAACTAAATGTCATAAATGGTGCAGAAAAAACATTAAAATTTGTAGAGGAAATTTGTATTGAACTTGATTTAGATTTTAATGAGCATGAAAAAGCAAAAAAGACACTTGAAGAGAATGGCTTTGAAGTAGTAAATAAAGAACTAGGCCCAATAAATTACAATACTAATATAGCAAACTATATTTTCAGAAAGAAGCAATCATGAAGAAAAAAGCATTAATAATAGGTGGAGGTTTTGCAGGCTGTACAGCTGCATATATGCTAAAACAAAAAGGTTTTGACATAACAATCATTGAAGGTAGCCATCAACTTGGCGGAGGATGTAGAACTTTTTTTCATGGTGGTCATCCATATACTTTCGGACCTCATCATCTGCTAATTAACGAAGATGAAATGTTTGTATGGGAATACTTTGAAAAATTTATAACTTTAAGAGAACTTCAACATCATACGCTTACTTATGTAGAACAAGATGAAGAGTTTTATACTTATCCTATTCATATAGATGAAGTTAAAACTATGCCTGATTATGAAAAAATAAAAGATGAATTAGAAAACAAAGGCGATATCAGTAAAGCAACAAATTTTGAAGAGTATTGGGCCACTTCTATAGGAAATACTTTATATGATAAATTTGTGCATAACTATTCAGAAAAGATGTGGCAAATTAAAAATAATCAAGAGTTAGATGAATTTGCATTTTCTCCAAAAGGTAAAACTTTACAAAGTGGTTCAAAACAGTGTTTTATAGGACAGAAAAAAATTGCTTATCCAATAGAACTTGACGGTTATAACAGTTATTTTGATCAATGTGTCGAAGGTTGCGAAGTTATTTATAATAAAAAAGTAGAAACTTTTGATTTAGATAATAAAAGGGTTAAAATTGATAATGAATGGATAAGTGGAGATATTGTTATAAATACTGCTTCACTTGATGAAGTTTTTGACTATTGCTATGGAGAACTAAGATATATAGGAAGAGATTTTCAAAAAATTATTTTACCCATAGAAAATGCTTTCCCTGATCCTTATCACTTTATACACTATGCTGGCAATGATCCTCATACAAGAATAGTAGAATATAAAAAAATGACAGGCTATAAATCACCTCATACTCTCTTAGGTATTGAAACACCCTCTTTTAAAAATAAATTGTATCCATATCCTATAAAAAGTGAAATAGAAAAAGCAACGAAATATAAAGAATTATTTCCTAAAGATTGTTATTCGATAGGTAGAATGGGAACATATCATTATGATAATATGGATATTATTGTAAAAGACTGTATGAAACTCATGAGACAAATAGAAGGATAAACTAATATGTATATTTTAGGTATATCATTTGGATATCATGATGCAAGTGCATCATTAATATCGGATAAAAAAATCATAGCATCATCACTTGAAGAAAGATTTAGTAGAATAAAGCATGATAAAAATTTTCCATATTTATCTATTAAGTTTTGTCTAGAATGTGAAAATATAGATATAAACGATATAGAAAAAGTAGTTTTCTATGAAGATACTCTTTTAAAGTTTGATAGAATACTTGATACAATTGAAGATAAAAACCTATTAATAAACCTTATAGACCAATATATGCCATTACTTGATATAGAAAGCTTTATAGCAAATAAACTCCATATTAATAGAGATAAAGTCTTTACCACTAATCACCACCTTTCACATATCTCTTCGCATTTGATATCTAATTTTGATGAATCAGTTATACTAAGTATTGATGGTGTAGGAGAATATGAAACTTTAACTATTTATAAATCTCAAAACAACAACTTATCAAAACTCTTTTCAAAAGAACTTCCTCACTCTGTAGGTTTATTATATAGTGCCTTTACTGCTTTTTTAGGATTTGAAGTAAATGAAGGTGAATATAAAGTTATGGGGCTTGCAAGTTATGGAAAACCTATATATAAAGATAAGATTTATGAACTTTTAATGATAGAAAATGGTGACTTTTTTATCAAAGATGGCTTTTTTGACTTTAATTCTGTGGATACACTTTATACAAGTAAATTTATAGAAAAATTTGGAACAGAAAAAATCGGTAGTGATTATGATCTCAACAATGATAAGTATTATATAGATATAGCTTCTTCAATACAAAGTGTTACTGAAGACTTAGTACTAATGTATATCAAAAAAGCTATAGAAATGAGTGGTATTAATAACGTTTGCTTATGTGGTGGCGTTGCTTTAAATTCAGTTGCAAATGAAAAAATAAAACAACACTATAAAAATATAAACTTATTTGTTCCACCTGATCCAGGTGACGGTGGCTCATCTCTATTTTGTGCTTTATATTATGCTAAATATATTAAAAAAATAACAACCAAATATAAATTAGAAAGTCCATTTTTAGGCAAAAAATATTCAACTGAAGAATTAAAAAAAGATATTGAAAGTAATTTTACTGGTAAATTTATACAAATAGATGATAAAGAAAAGTTTTTTGACTATGTTTCTAATTTATTGATAAATAATAATGTAATAGGTTGGTTTTATGGTGAATTTGAATGGGGTCCAAGAGCTTTAGGACATAGAAGTATTATTGCTAATCCCCTGAATAAAGATATGAAAGATATAATAAACAGTAAAATAAAATTTAGAGAAGCTTTTAGACCATTTGCACCATCAATTTTAAGTGATTATGCCAAAGAGTATTTTAAAATTGATACGATTGGATACAATGAGATAGAAAGCTATATGCTTGGTGTATCTGAAGTATTCCCAGATAAAATTGATAAAATACCAGCTGTTGTACATGAAGATAATACAGGAAGAGTTCAAGTAGTATTTAAAGAAAATAATGAGATGTACTATAACTTGATTAATAGTTTTTATAAAAAAACTGGTGTACCAGTAATACTAAATACTTCATATAACTTAAAAGGGGAACCAATAGTATCTTCCTTAAAAGATGCTATTTTAACATTTAGTTATTCCTATATGGACTATTTGGTTGCTTATCCATTTATATTAAGTTCTTTTTATTCAGAGAATACAAATAATAAAAGGAAAGGATTGTTAGATGAATGATTCAAAGCAAATTGGATTATTATTGCCAGATAAAGATATAGATTTAGATGAGTTACAAAGAGTACAATACCTTATTGAATATTACTTTAAGACACCATTTAAAGCCCTAATATACATACTGGAAGATTCAATTGAATATTATAAAAATCATGATATTGAATATAATGTGATTACTACCAATGGTAAAATATTTGATAATAATGAATATTTTAATAATATTGATTCATTGGTTATCATGAGAGATAAACATAATAACAATCCATCTTTTAAATGGTCTTTAAACATAAATGTTTATAAACCAATAATGTTTGGACATGGGGGACTAAGGCAAATAAGTGGTGAGTTTAAAAAATCTAAAGAAACGATTTTTCATGCTAATTCAAAAACAGAATATATAGAGTTTCCTTATACTTTTTTATATAGTCTAAATGTATTTAATGATGAAAACAGTCTTGGATTTCGTATTCCTGAAGATATATCCTATTTAGAAGACAGAGATAAGTCACATATTGTCATAGCTGTATTTGGTGGTTCTGCAGCATATGATCTAACAAGTAAAGAGTCATTTTCAGTAAAACTGGAAAAATTGCTGAATCATAATTTAAAAAACAAGAAAATAACAGTTCTTAATTTTGGCATGTGTGCAGGACTAATATTAAATGAAATAATGATTTATATGCTTTTTGTTTGGAAAATAAATCCTGATATTGTAGTTAGTTATAGTGGATTTAATGATTTTTTAATGGGACAGTTTTCTGATACAAACTTACAAAAAAAATATCATATTGCTTATGCCCATATATATAAAGAGTGGCAATCTAAACTTCATAATATAGAAAACCTCACCCCTTATAAAATTGAAACCCCATCTGACATAATAATAAAAAGTTATTATGATAGACAAAAACAATTTGAAGAATTAGTTTTAAGTCGTGGGAAAGTTTTTATTTCAGTTTTACAACCTACCGTGTACAGTAAAAAATGTTTAGCTAAAACAGAAAAGCATTATTTAAATATAACTAAGAATAAAGATATGGAGATGGCACTATTTAATATAAATGTAATATATAAAAAATATTTGGCTTTTATTAATTCAAAAGAAGATTTAAAATATTTTTTTGATATGCATACAAAGTTTAAAAAATTTGGCAATAAAGATATTTTGTTCTCCGATACTGTTCATACTATTAATAGTGGAAGTGAAATTATTGCGAAAGAACTTTCAAAATTTATAGAAGGAGTTTTAAATGACAAAGTATAGAAAACTTATAGATTATACTCTTATAAAATCTAAAAATGATTTTAATTTGCTATTAGAGAAAAGAGAAAAAGGAGAAAGTATTTGTATTGATATTAACTATTTTAATATTGATACTATATTTTATAATGATTTTCAAAAAAATCTTATAGCCTATGAGGAGATTATTGAAAAGTCAATAGAAAAAGATGCACAAAATGTAACTTCTTTACTTCAATATTTGAAAGAGTATTTTGCAGTAAGAGACATTATTACAACTCCTAAAAGAGATACAGTTGAAACAAGTAGCTTTGTTTATAGACTATTTTAAAAAAGTTGATTAAAAAATGAATATAATTATAAGTGATGAAGAATTTGATACTAAGTATAAAACCTCATATCAAAAAAAGCTAGAAGAATCTTACTATTTTGTTAATAATCCAAAACTTTTAAAAGAAAAAATATTAAATGAGATTAAAAAGAGTGATGGAATTCTAGAAAAACCGTATGTAGATAGATTTTCTTATGATATGACATATTATAAAGGCTTTCTAGAATATCCGTATAGATTAAAGAATTATATTATTTCTAAAGAACAAGAGTATTCAGCTAGAAGGGATTATTTGCCAACAATTATGGATTTAGAACCGAATAGTACTTGTAATTTTAGATGTACTATGTGTCAAGTGTCAAACTGGGATAATGGCAAACGAGCCAATGATATGTCTTTTGAAGAATTTAAAAATTTTATAGATACCAACAATCATTTTATGGAGGTAAAACTTCATGGAATGGGGGAGCCATTACTACATAAAAGATATTTTGAAATGGTAGAATATTTATCATCACAACATATATGGACAAGAACATCTATTAATGGTTCACTGTTGCATATTAAAGAAAATTATAAAAAATTGATTGATGCTGGTATTGGAGAAGTACAGTGTTCGTTTGATGGTGCAACAAAAGAAATTTATGAGAATATAAGAGTAGGGGCAAACTTTGAAAAAGTTGTTGAAAATTTTACGTTATTAAATAATTATGCCAATACTAAAGATAGATTATATACAAGAATGTGGGCATTGATACAAAAATCAAATCGTCATCAAATATTTGATTTTGTAGAACTTGCTGTTAAAATGAATTTTAAAAGACTAAGTTTTTCTGTATCATTAAATGATTGGGGTAGAGATGATTGGAATCAAAATAATAAAGAACAAGAAGCTCAAAAATTTACTAAACAAGAGCATGAAAAATTAATTGAACTATCTAAAAAATATGATATTGATATTACACTTTGGGAACAAAGCAGTAGCTACTCAACTGCTTCAAAAGAAAAACTTTGCTCTTGGGTATTTGACAGACCTTATATTAGTTCAGACCTTAAAGTTGTACCCTGTTGTATGATTGCAGACCCCAGTGTAGTTAATTTTGGAAGTAGTAAAGATTTTACTAATGTGTGGAATAATAAAAAGTATCAAGACTTTAGGAAATTACATTTAGAGGGAAAGATACCTCAGTGTTGTAAAGAGTGTTATAAAAACTAATTATGAATGAACTATTTACAAGGAAAGTAATTTTAGAGGACAGAAAAGTTATTTGGGAATGGTGGAATGATCCCATAACTAGAAAAATGATGAAACTAAATGAATATGTCCCGTGGGATGATCATGTAAAATGGTTTGAAGATACAATTTACTCAGATAGAAGAGTTTTATTTATTTCCATGAAGGATAATCAAAAATTAGGAGTAGTTCGATTTGATTTAAAAGATAATGAAACCTATGAGGTCAGTATCAATTTAAACCCAGAATATAGAGGGAAAGGAAATGCTAGTAAAATACTTAAATCATCAATAAATGAGTTTTTAAAAACAGATGTAAAAGTAAAAAAACTTTTTGCAATATTTAAAAAAATAAATATAGCTTCAAAAAATACTTTTTTAAATAATAGTTTTAAACTAATCGATAATCCAAATCCAAACCAAAAAGGCTTGGAAAGATTTAATACTGAAACAGAAGAGTATTGTGAATATATAAATAATAAAAATGGAGATATGAATGTTAAAGTTACCAACTAGATTTTCTTATGGAGAGGATGAAGTAAAAGCAATAGCTGATGTGATTGAATATTATAAAAATAAAGGGGAAGATCCTGGATACCAAGGATACTTTGAAGAGAAATTTTGTACAGAATTTTCAGAATTTATGGGTGGTGGGTATACTGATGCAGTTGCTACAGGTACAGCTTCTATTTTTGTAGCTCTTCAGGCACTACAACTTCCAAAGGGAAGTGATATTTTAATCTCCCCTGTTACTGATAGTGGACCTTTAAATTGTATAATATTATTAGGATTCAATCCTATTGTTATTGACTCTTCTAAAGATAGTTATAATATAAATTTAGAACAATTTAAAAGTAGAATCACTTCAAATACCTCTGCCCTTTTGCTTGTACACACGGGAGGAGAGCCTGTAAGCCAAACAAAACTAATTGTAGAAGAAGCACATAAAAACAATATAAAAGTTCTTGAGGACTGTTCACAAGCAACTGGAGCATTAATAGATAATGAAAAAGTTGGGGTATTTGGAGATATCGCAGCATTTTCAACAATGTATAGGAAGAATTTAATAGCTGGCTCTAGTGGAGGTCTAGTTTTTACTAAAAATAAAAATTTGTATCACTTAGCACTAGCTTATGCAGATAGAGGTAAACAAACATGGAGAACAGATTTAAATCAAAATGATCCAAGTTCTGCATTATTTCCTGCATTAAACTTTAATACGGATGAGATATCATGTGCAATTGGAAGTGCTTCATTAAAAAGGCTACAAGATACAATAGATAAAAGAGTCAGGTTTTTAGAATACTTTATAACCTTATTAAAAAAGAGTTCAAAGATTTGTACACCATACAATTTCAATAAAAATTTTTCACCTTTTTTCTTTCCTATCTTTGTAGATATAAATAAATTAAACTGTTCTAAAATTGAGTTTGCTTTAGCTTTAAACAAAGAAGGTGTATCAAATAATGCACATTATGGTTGTGTAATAAGCCAATGGGAATGGGCACAAAAATACTATAAGGATACCTTTGAAGCAAAAAATGCTATCTATGTCAAAAATAATTCTTTCAATCTTTTTTTAAATGAAAAATATTCAAAAGAAGATGCAGATGATATTATTAAAGTCATAGTACAATTAGAAAAAAAATATTCAAAAAAAGAGTTTACAGATGAGAGTTGATATTCCAATACTAACATATAATAGATCTTTTAAATTAGAAAAATGTATAACAAGTATTTTAAAACAAACTTATCAAGACATAAAAATCATAGTTATTGATGATTGTTCTATCGATGATACAGAACAAGTTGTATCTTCTTTTAATGATTCAAGAATAGTATATGTTAAAAATAAAAAGAATCTAGGAATGTTTGAAAATTGGATTTATGCATTATCTCTGATTGAATCAGATTTTTTCCTACCTATGATAGGTGATGATGATATTTTAATAAATAATACTTTCATTGAGCATGCTCTGGAAGAGTTTAATAAAGATGATTCATTAGATATAATTAACTTTAGAATGTGTAATACATACAATGGTGTAGATATTCTATATAAAAACAGTAATATTAATACTGATATAGTTTATTCAGGAATAAATTTAGCTAAAATATTCAAAGAATTTTTTAACGATTATGGACTTTGTGGAGTTTATCACAAAAGAGTATTAAAATACTTCCTTAGTAATGGAAAATTAACCAATCATTCAACAATTTCAGATGAAGTAGTTATTATGTTTAAAATGTTATTAAATGTAAATAAAATTAAATTGATAAATCAACCTGCTTATTGTTATACAAGGGATAATGAAGACCAATATTCAAGAAAAAATGATAATAGTATATATAAAAGTATAAAAAATTCGTTAAATTTTTTCGATAATATTTATCCAATATTAATAGAAAATAATTTATTTGATGATGAATTTCAGGAGATGTTTAACAAAAATATATACTATTTGTTTGAAGAGGCATATATGAATTTTAACATCACTAAAAATGATGATATATTTAATAAGTTATTACTAAATATAGATAAAAATAAAAAAATTTATATTTATGGAAAAGGTGAGGTTGGAATAAGTTTATTCAAATTTCTAAATTCCAAAAATTTAAAAGTAATAAAGTTTATTGATGATAATTATCATGCTGAAGATATAATAAAACTAAATGAATTTAATGTTGAAGAATCTTATGTAGTAATTATTGCTTCATATAAAAATAGCTTGATTCATAAAATATATAAACAATTGATTGAACATAATATAAATTCAAAAAATATTTTAGAATTGGTATAAAAAGGAAAATGAAATGTCACTAATGAATCTAAAAAATTTTTTACAATATGCAAAAATAGAAAATTTACCTGTCAAAGTCATTAGGTTATCTCCTTTATTACTAAGTGAGTTTTAGAATTATGAAAAATATTAAAAAATGGAGAGTTCATGCATAAAGAACATAATAAATATTTAGAGTGTCCAAGGTGTAGTGAATCTTTAGAACTTTTTGAAGATGAACTTATTCAAAGAAGAATAAAAACTGGTAAGTTACAATGTAATAAATGTAATACTATATATCCTATAAAAGATTTTATCCCAAGATTTGTTCCACTTTCTAATTACTCAGATAGTTTTGGAATGCAATGGAATATCCATCATAGTGATCAGCACGATAAATTTAGTGGAGTCAAAGAATCCCAAGAAAGATTTGAAAAAGAAACAAAGTGGAATAAATTATTAAATGGAGAGATTATAATAGAAGCTGGATGTGGTGCAGGTAGATTTACTCAATATGCTGCCGACACGAATGCTATGGTTTTATCATTCGATTATAGTAACGCAGTAGAAGCTAGCTATAAGCACCATGGAGATAAAGAAAATGTATTAATTATTCAAGCAGATATTTACAATATGCCATTTCCTGATGAGATTGCAGATAAAATTTTTTGTTTTGGAGTTTTACAACATACTCCAAATTCCAGAGAATCTTTAAAATCACTGACAACAAAATTAAAAAAAGATGGAAAAATAGCTGCTGATAATTACCCTTTTTTAAATACAACATGGTTCAATACTAAATATTGGGTAAGACCAATAACAAAGAGAATTCCTCATAAATTATTATATTGGTGGTGTAAACAACATGTAAAATTAATGTGGCCTATATTTAAATTAAATAGAAAAATATTTCCTCCCAAAAGAGCAAATAGAATAAACTGGAGACTTTTAGTACCTGATTATACTTCCTCTGGATTATCTGAAGATAAATTAAAACAATGGGCTGTTATGGATTTATTTGATATGTTATCTCCTACATTTGATAATCCGGTACGACTTGAAACATTTAAAAAGTGGTTTGAAGAACTAGGATACAAAGATATTGATGTTCATATGGGGTATAATGGATGTGAAGGTCGTGGTACAAAAATATAATGTTTAATAAATTCATTAACTATATATCATATAAAGTAATTCCTCTCTTAACAGGTGAAGATAAAGCACCCTACATCTATATCTCAAATATGGGTTATTTAAACCATAAACATCTTCATAGTTCATTTATGAAATCATTACCTTATCTAAAAGGAATATGTGCAGATATAGGCTCAGGAAATGCAATATATAAAAAAACAATATTGTCACAAGTAGATGAATATATAGCTGTAGATAAAGGTGATATTCATCAACATATGTTTAAAGCTTCAAAAGAAAAATTTATAGATGCCGATATAAAAGATTTACCATTTGACAATAAGTCTATTGATACAGTTATTTTAACACAGGTATTAGAACATATAGATGAACCATTTAAAGCACTTGATGAAATAAAAAGAGTTCTAAAAAAAGATGCAGTATTAATTTTATCCGTTCCATTTATATACCATGCACATGCTACTCCTTATGATTATTTTCGATTTAGCGAATATGGTTTACGAAAGATTTGTAAAGATTATAATTTTGAGATAGTAGAGTTTCATCATCAAGGATATATCGGGACAACGATCATTTCAATACTTAATAGTTTTTTATGGATGCAGATGAGTCGATATAAAGTGTTAAGAAATACTATATTTTTACCATTTTTACTGTTAATATTTAGTATAAACAATATTATAGGACTATTATTAGATAATTTTAAAAATAAAAATTTTACACCTAACTTTTGGTTAATTATAAAAAACAGATGAAAACAATACTAATATTTACTCAGAATCTTAGTTTAGGAGGCGTACAAAAATCTGTTTCTTCACTAGCAAACT
Source organism: Arcobacteraceae bacterium (assembly GCA_965140475.1). GTDB lineage: Bacteria > Campylobacterota > Campylobacteria > Campylobacterales > Arcobacteraceae > JAIOSF01. The sequence continues at coordinate 863,800 of OZ223240.1, read as the reverse complement.
TTCTGTCAAAGTTTTATAAAATTATTATTGTCTTGGCTGAAGATAATAAAGAGATACAATATAAGTTAAATAAGTGTATAGATATTCACAAAATAAAAACAAAGAAGTTTGATATAACAAAAAAAAATATTGGTATAAAAATTTTAAACTATAGAATAAAACAACTAGATAAAATATTACATCAACTTAAACCTAATTTAGTTTTTAGTTATGAAGACTATAATAATATTATATCTCTAAAAACAAATTATAATACAAAAAGAATTGTTTCAGTACGAGTAAATATAGATATGTACAAAAATAAAAATATTCATTTACTAAATGAAGAATTTTATAAGCAAAACATAAAAAAACTTTACAAACAAGTCAAAATAACAGCTGTGAGTAAGGCTATTCAAAAAGATTTACCTAAAGCTAAAGTTATCGAAAATGGTATTTCGAAACAAAAACATTTAAAAAATGAATATACTAATTATATATTGAATGTAGGTAGATTGGATAATCAAAAAGGTCAGAGTGATTTAATTCAAGCATTTAATATTATCAAAGATAAGATAATAGAAAATTTAATTATTGTTGGGGATGGAGTATTAAGAGATCATTTAACAACACTTGTCGAGAACTTAGAAATAGAAGACCGGGTAATGATTGTTGGTTTTGATGACCCTTGGAAGTATTATAAAAATGCTTCACTTTTTGTATTTCCCTCATATTATGAAGGTTTTCCCAATGCACTTATAGAAGCAATGAAATCAAATATTCCTATTCTTAGTTATAATTTTAAGGGTAGTGATGAAATTTTATCAGTACGGGTTAAAATAGGTGATGTAAAAACTTTATCACAAGAGATGTTGAGCTTATTAAATAATAAAGCAAAAAGAAAAAAAAATATTATGGAAAATAGTATGCAAGTGAAAAAATTTAGATTATCAAAGACATTAAGAAGATATAAGAAAGAGATAGATTTATGTGTGGTATAGTAGGTACTAACTTTAATGCAAAGAGTTTTAATAAATCTATACAACTTTTAAATCATAGAGGACCGGATAATGCTAGTATTCTAGAATATAAAACTAATCAATTTGGTCATACACGACTATCAATTATAGATTTAGACAATGAGGCAAATCAACCTATGGAGTTTGATAATATTATTATCACCTTTAATGGGGAAATATATAATTATAAAGAGTTAATTAAAGATGAGAAGTTACAATGTATAACAAAATCAGATACAGAAGTTCTCATAAGACTATATCAAAAATATGAAAAAGAATTTTTAAATAAATTAAACGGTATGTTTTCATTTTGTATCTATGATAAAGTCAAAAATAGTTTTTTCTGTGCAAGAGATAGATATGGTAAAAAACCATTTTATTATTATAACCAAAATAATAAATTTATCTATGCAAGTGAAATAAAGTCAATACTTCAATTACTTGATACAAAACCAGATATGAATATGACTGCTTTATATGAATATCTCTCATTTATGACACCTATTAATGAGAATACCTTTTATAAAGATATCAATAAACTTCCTGCTGGACACTTGTTGTATTTTGATAATCAAAACTTAACTGTTACAAAATATTATGATATAGATAATATTCAAACAAAAAGTTATAAAGAAAGTGAAATATTAGAAAAAATAGAAGAATTACTAATCGATTCTGTTAATTTAAGACTTAACTCTGATGTTGAAGTAGCAACCCTACTTTCTGGAGGAATAGACTCATCACTTACTTCTGCATTATATACTAAATGTAGTGGTAAGAAAATCAACACTTTTTGTATAGGATATGATGAACATACTCACTATAGTGAACTTCCCTTTGCAAAAATAGCTTCAGAACATATTGGTTCAAATCATCATGAAATTATCATGACAAAAAAAGACTTTGTAAATACAATTGACAAAATGCTAGAACATACTGATGAACCATTTGGGGATAGTGCATCAATACCCACATATTTTTTATCTCAATACATACATCAGCAAGGGATAAAAGTGGCACTTTCTGGAGAAGGAAGTGATGAGAGTTTTTTAGGATATGACAACTATTTTAAAATGCTTAAATACTATCAATCCGATACAATAAAAAGACCCTTTGATTTAACAAAAGAATGGGAATTTAATAATAGAAAAATTACAAGCAAAAATATCTATCAAACTTGTGGGGAGACCTTTACCGAATCTCAAAAAGAGTTACTTTTTAAAACTTACACAAAAGACAATTATCTTAAAAATTACAAATCTGATTATCCTCCTTATAAATGGCTAACATATATAGATTTTAAAATATGGATTGCTGAAGTTTTAATGACAAAAATAGATAAAATGTCTATGGCTCACTCATTAGAACTTAGAGCTCCTTTTTTGGATTATAGATTAGTTGATTTTATGTTAACTGTAAATGAAAAACATAAAACTGGTGATACAAATAAATATTTGCTAAAAAAAGTCGCAGAAAAATATTTACCAACAGAAATAATAAATCGACAAAAAAAAGGTTTTTCTTTTCCATTTATTGAGTGGCTTTATGAAGAGTATGGAGATGAAATACTAACAACAATTTTAGATGTAAATAAAAAATTTGACCTTTTCAATGAAGACTTTGTAAAATTTATATATAATGAAGCAAAAGAAAAAAAATTTAAACAACATTTATGGAACTTATATATATTTGCAAGATGGTTTCACAAAAATTATTAGGATAAAAGATGATTCAATTCACGCAAGAAGATTTTAAGATATTTGAAGAGATAGAAGAGATTCGAGAAAATATTAAAAAACAAAATCTAGAAATTAAATTTTTAGATTTTGGTGCGGGTAATCCAGAAGATGCAAGAGATGATAAAACGATGTCACAAGGTGTGTCTACTGTCAAATATACAAAAGAATTATGTCAAATAGGGCTTAAAAATAACTGGGCACAACTTATCTACTCTTTAGTAAAAGGAAATAAGCCAAATACTATTTTAGAACTAGGAACTTGTTGTGGTTTTTCATCTATTTATATGTCTAAAGCAAATAAATCATCAACTATATATACAATAGAAGGTGCTTGTGAAGTAGCTAAAATCGCAACTCAAAATATTCAAAAAGCAAATTGCTATAATATAATACAAAAAATTGGAAAATTTAACGACATTTTAAAACCTTTATTAAAAGAGATTAAGTCCGTAGATTTTGCATTTATAGATGGTCATCACGATAAAGATGCAACAATTAAATACTTTGAAGATATAAAACCATTTTTAACAAAAAATGCCATCGTTATTTTTGATGATATTAGCTGGTCAGATGGGATGAAAGAGAGTTGGCAGATAATTACTCAAGATAAAGCTATTAAAAAATATGAAAATTTAGAAAAACTAGGAATTTGCTATTTATGAGTAACTCAAATACTATATGGTTTGATTTGGTCACTCCAAAATCTGTTCTATTTTTTGAACCGATGATAAGAGAGATTCAAAAAACAAAAAATATTCTTATCACTACACGTGGAGGTGAGGGGTATAAAGAAACTGTTGAACTTTTGAACCTTTATAATTTACCCTATGAGAATATAGGAAACTTTGGAGGGAGTTGTTTAATCTCTAAATTTAAAGCATCACTCGATCGTCAGTTTCGAATCATAGAATATCTTTCACACCGTAATATAGAAAAATTGGTTTGCTTGTCTTCAGTTGATGGGTGCCGTGCCGCTTTTGGTCTAGGAGTTCCTATTATAAACTTTTATGATATCCCTCTTTCTGATTATAAAGAAGATTTTAAAAAGGCTTTACCACAAGCAAGACTTACTATACCAATTGCTACAAAGATGTTCAAACCCTTTGTAGTACCTAATGAAGTTATAAAAAGATTTGGATTGGATGAAGAACAAATCTTTAATTATAATTTTATTGATCCTCTTATTTGGTTAAATAACTTTAAGTATGATGAAGATTATGTGAAAGAATCTTTAGCTTCTTATAATATTGACTATACAAAAAAAACAATTATAATAAGGGAAGAAGAGTATAAGTCTAGCTATGTAGATAAAAAATATCCTTTCCTTTATGAATCATTAGAAGAGATTAAAAATCTAACAAATGCAAATATAATTATTATCCCTAGATATGAAAGCGACTACTTAAAAAAAGAATTCCCATTTGCCATAATATTGGAAGAAAAGATAAAAGTACAACATTTATTAAAATTTGCAGACTTATTTATAGGGGGTGGCGGTACGCTGAACACTGAAGCATGTTTTTTAGGGACTCCTACTATATCAACACGAAGTTTTATTTGTCATTATGACAAATATCAAATAGATCATAAACTTATGGTTTGGGTACAAAATAAAAATGAATTACTAGATAAAGCCCAAAAACTACTCAGTAAAAAAAATAGATGTAAATATCTTAAAAACAATGTCAGTAGATATAGATAAGTTAGTACAAGAAATACTAAATTAACTATTATTTACTGACCGAATCTTTTAAGTCCTTAAATACAGATATGACTCCATTAGCCCAATACCTATTTAGTAGATTTAAATTCTCTTTTGTATATAAATCTTTTTGTTTTAAATTTAAAGTAAAATTAAAGTATGCATCAATAACAGATGTAAACTGTAAAAAAATTGAAGAGTGTATTTTGATTGATAAAGTTTTTGGTTTTTTCTAAAATCCAAATCATCATATCAATTTTACTACCCATAAATTCATCGATAGTACTTATTTTTGTTTTTTGATACTTTTTTACTTTGCGTATAATTGCATTAATTATTTTTATATCCTCTTCATAACTTTTAATAGGAAGGACAACAGATATTTTATCAAAAGTCATTTTTATCAAAATGTTTTTCTTCATTTGATTTTACAATATTAATAAAATCTTCATATTTCATTGGCTTTAAACCATCTATTAGTACACCATCGGAAAGGTTATATGCATTATATGCAAAGAGTTTTTTTAATTCAGCAATAGCTTTATCAAAAATGATATTTAAACTCGAGTAATTCCCTATTTGTCTTTACAGTATCACGTAAATTACCTTGTACTTCAATTATATCTTTTCTAGAAATTGAATTTTCTTCTAATACTTTAATATCTGTATCTTCTATTTTAGAATATGAGCTATCTTTACTATAGCGAGAACCTGTTTCTTGATTAAAAGCTGCATCATTTCCTATTAAGTATAACTCTTTTGCACCAAAACAAACCATAGTTTGAAATGTAAAGGTGCCTACATTTGGTACACTTCCTAAAAATCCTATCTCCTCTATTACAGATGCAAACTGGCTAAAATAATAATTAAGTTTTCTCTCCCTTAAAAGACTCATAACATCTTCATGCTGTTGTGATAAAAGTACAATAGCACTATCTTTTAAATACTCAGGATCTTCTGTTTTTAGATAATCAGCACATCGAGGAGATGGATCAATAGAAAAAACAATATCAGGAATAATATTGTGTTTTTCAAGTTTTCTCAAAATAACATCTACACAAACTATAATAAATTTATCTTGATACTTTTCAATATCATCTATATAATTATCTAACGATGGTCCAGCACTAATCAATAATAATTTTTTATTTTCAAAAATATTTTCTTTTGTTACATTATCTACATGGATAAACCTATCTTCATTTCCAATAAAGCCAATCATCTTTTTCATATTTCTTATAACAAAAGGATATGGAAAAGATATTACAAAGTTATTATGAAAAAAATCTATAATCTCATCAACTATATAATCAGTACTTTGTAATAGCTTATAGTATTTTATATTATAGTTAAAGTATATTTGATATGTATCAAATTCACTAATTTTGTCATGCCTTTCTTGTTTATCATCCCCTATACTTAAAAATAGTTTCCTATTCCCCTCTTCAAATATACTATAATCTGTTGTAAATAAAGAGAGTCTAAATATTTCAAGTTCAGGCTCTATTATCATAGTATTCCTAGATTTTATTTTTTTGTCTATCTCTTGAATATGATACCCAAGGCCAGTACCTATATAAATAAACTTCATAATATTTTTAAATTTAACATTTTTTAGATCAACATTTTTATTGATAAATTCAGCAATAGGTAAAACCTCTTTTAAACTTTTAGGCAAAGATAAAAGTTCTGTATCCTCAATCTTTCGAAGTAAATTAATAGAACTGTCAGTTGAAGTATTCACATAATGTGAACGATTTTCTGCATCTTTATAGCTATTTTCTGCATAATAATAACCATTATTCTCTAAGTTTAATATATCAAAGTAACCATCCCTCATCTCTAAAGAATACATCTCTTTATGTTTACCGCTTGAAATATTTTGAGAAAGTTGCTCAACTTCTAAGAATATATAAAAAAAATTCTCTTTTAAAAATTCTAAATTCTTTTGATATACCACTAAAAGTGCTTGTTCTATTTCTTGCTTATTTATGCTCATGTATTATGTTCCTGTTAATATGTTACTTTATATAGATTGTATTTAAATAAAAGCTGAAAGTCAATAAAAAAGTCCAAGTTTAAAACTTGAACTTTTAAGAATATTAAATAAAATACTATTGAAGTAATCTAAGAACATTCTGACTTGTAGCATTAGCTTGACTCATGGCATAAGTACCAGCCTGTGCTATAATATTTTGTTTATTAAATGTTGCTGATTCTTGTGCATAATCTACATCTCTAATTACTGATTCAGCTGCTTTTGTATTAGTAACTTGAGTCATCAAGTTTCTAATACTTGATTCTAATTGATTTTGAGTAGAACCAAAGTCTGCTCTCCATCCATTTAACTCTGATAATGCATCATCTACATTATCTAAAAGCGTTCTTGCTGTACTTTGCATGTTTCCTGCACTATTAGCACCTGTCCATTGTGCTATTGCAACTTTTGCAGAAGCCATACCCTCTAAACCTTGTATAGTTGCCATAACACCTTTTTCAGTTTTGATTGTATCTGACTCTGTTGTTCCCATTTGAAATGTTAACGAACCTGCTGAACCATATGCTGCTACATCTGAAGAATTTACCAAAGCTGCTTGTGTTGCTACCTTTCCCATCTCTGTAGTAGCAGAAGCTTGTGACACAGTACTTCTTAAAGCAGTCAGTGCTGATACAAGCCCATCTGCAGCACTTGCAGCTGTTGATGCTAAAGCAGAAGTAGTACTTTTTTGTAATAGCTCCGTACCGTTGTAACTTGTTTGTTTAGCTATATTATCAATTTGATCCATCAATTTTAAAATATCTTTAGAAATAGCTTCTATACCTTCAGAAGATGTAGTTGCAGTACCTGCTTGGATTAATTTCTGTTTAATTACATCTAAGATATTAGATTGTTCAGCCATAGCTTTATCTGCAATTTGTGTTAGTGTTACTGCACTATTACCATTTGATACTGCTTGATTTAAACCATTTGCTTGTGTTCTAAGTTTATCAGCTATTGCTAAACCAGATGCATCATCTGATGCTTTATTGATTTTATAACCTGTAGATAGTTTCTCTAATGAACTACTTAAAGTTTTATTTGTATTTGCATTCGCTTCTTGAGCTTGTAATGAACTTATATTTGTATTGATTCTCATAATTTATCCTTTTTAGATTTATGACACTTTGTAACTTTCGTTACGACGAATAAACATTCTTGTCAAGCTAGGCTATTCAAGCATAGGGACTCTCACCCTTCGGTATAAATCTATACCTATTTGAGTAAAACTCTACAACAACACTTATAAAGTATCATTATAGAATTTTAGTCAATAAAGTTACACTCAATGTGTAACTTTATTATGCTTGAAAACTATTGTAATAGTCTTAAAACATTCTGACTTGTAGCATTAGCTTGACTCATGGCATAAGTACCAGCCTGTGCTATAATATTTTGTTTATTAAATGTTGCTGATTCTTGTGCATAATCTACATCTCTAATTACTGATTCAGCTGCTTTTGTATTAGTAACTTGAGTCATAATATTTCTAATAGCTGATTCTAATTGATTTTGAGTAGAACCGAAGTCTGCTCTCCATCCATTTAACTCTGATAATGCATCATCTACATTATCTAAAAGCGTTCTTGCTGTACTTTGCATATTTGCTGCACTATTAGCACCTGTCCATTGTGCTATTGCAACTTTTGCAGAAGCCATACTATCTAAACCTTGTATAGTTGCCATAACACCTTTTTCAGTTTTGATTGTATCTGACTCTGTTGTTCCCATTTGAAATGTTAACGAACCTGCTGAACCATATGCTGCTACATCTGAAGAATTTACCAAAGCTGCTTGTGTTGCTACCTTTCCCATCTCTGTAGTAGCAGAAGCTTGTGACACAGTACTTCTTAAAGCAGTCAGTGCTGATACAAGCCCATCTGCAGCACTTGCAGCTGTTGATGCTAAAGCAGAAGTAGTACTTTTTTGTAATAGCTCCGTACCGTTGTAACTTGTTTGTTTAGCTATATTATCAATTTGATCCATCAATTTTAAAATATCTTTTGCTATCGCTTCTATACCATCTGAAGATGTAGTTGCAGTACCTGCTTGGATTAATTTCTGTTTAATTACATCTAAGATATTAGATTGTTCAGCCATAGCTTTATCTGCAATTTGTGTTAGTGTTACTGCACTATTACCATTTGATACTGCTTGATTTAAACCATTTGCTTGTGTTCTAAGTTTATCAGCTATTGCTAAACCAGATGCATCATCTGATGCTTTATTGATTTTATAACCTGTAGATAGTTTCTCTAATGAACTACTTAAAGTTTTATTTGTATTTGCATTCGCTTCTTGAGCTTGTAATGAACTTATATTTGTATTGATTCTCATAATTTATCCTTTTTAGATTTATGACACTTTGTAACTTTCGTTACGACGAATAAACATTCTTGTCAAGCTAGGCTATTCAAGCATAGGGACTCTCACCCTTCGGTACAAATCTATACCTACATATATGAAATTGTTAATAACAATTCTTAAAATTAGATTATTTTTTTTCTAATTTTTGTATTGCCTCAATTGTTTTAATATTACTGTTAACTCTTTTTTGCATTGCATATCTTTTTATATGCTTTGAAAGTATTTTTTTATATTTTTTATAATTTCTTGAGTCAACTTCATACTCGCACATTTTTTTCTGAATTTTTAAAATATCACTAGGGATAGAGTTTACTGTTTCCATTTCTTTCTCCTATATCTAAAATTATTACATAACAATTCTTAAAATTAGATTAAAGCTAAGAAAGATATAAAAAAACCTAAGCTTTTATACTTAGGTTTTTTATTAGTAATCTATTACTTCTATTGTAGTAGTCTTAAAACATTTTGTTGCACATTATTTGCTTGACTTATAGCATATGTACCAGCTTGACTAATAATATTTTGTTTATTAAATGTTGCTGATTCTTGTGCATAATCTACATCTCTAATTACTGATTCAGCTGCTTTTGTATTAGTAACTTGAGTCATCAAGTTTCTAATACTTGATTCTAATTGATTTTGAGTAGAACCGAAGTCTGCTCTCCATCCATTTAACTCTGATAATGCATCATCTACATTATCTAAAAGCGTTCTTGCTGTACTTTGCATATTTGCTGCACTATTAGCAGCTGTCCATTGTGCTATTGCAACTTTTGCAGAAGCCATACCATCTAAACCTTGTATAGTTGCCATAACACCTTTTTCACTGGAAATCGTATCTGATTCTGTTGTCCCCATTTGAAATGTTAATCCAACTGCTGAACCAAACGCTGCTACATCTGAAGAATTTACCAAAGCTGCTTGTGTTGCTACCTTTGCCATTTCTGTAGTAGCTGAAGCTTGTCCTACAGTACTTCTTAAAGCAGTCAGTGCTGATACAAGTCCATCTGCAGCACTTGCAGCTGTTGATGCTAAGGCACTAGTAGTAGATTTTTGTAACAACTCATTCCCATTGTAGTTTGTTTGTCTTGCGATATTATCAATCTGATCCATCAATTTTAAAATATCTTTTGCTATCGCTTCTATACCATCTGAAGATGTAGTTGCAGTACCTGCTTGGATTAATTTCTGTTTAATTACATCTAAGATATTAGATTGTTCTGCCATAGCTTTATCAGCAATTTGTAATAATGTTACTGCACTATTACCATTTGCTACTGCTTGATTTAAACCATTTGCTTGTGTTCTAAGTTTATCAGCTATTGAAAGACCTGAAGCATCATCACTAGCTTTGTTTATCTTAAGACCTGTTGATAACTTTTCTAATGAGTTAGAAAGTGTTAAATTTGATTGAGCATTTGCTTCTAGCGCTGTTAATGAAGAAACATTTGTGTTAATTCTCATAATTTTTCCTTTTTCCTATAGGCTGTATATGTTTTATAGGCACATTATAATTGAACAAATCTTAAATTAAGCTTAAATGTATAACTTTTAATAGCCTTTATAGCCTTTATCTATGGGACTTATATCACAATTCTTATCTGTAGATTAATAATAATCTTAAATTAAGAGTTGGTAATTAAAAAATCTATTAATTATAATATCTTATAATTAATCCTCAATTCTAATCATAATTGGAGTAGTTTTCACAACGCCTGAGTCTTTTAATTTTTTTAATGCAACTTTTATATCTGATTCTTTACATATATGTGTTGATAGAAGCAAACTTGCGCTGTTGTCTTTTTGCTCTTTTTGTATCATTGTTTTTATTGAGATATCTTGCTCTCCAAGAATCGTAGATACTTTTGCTAAAACACCACTTTTATCTTCGACTTTTATTCTTATATAATATTTTGTTTGTATATTATCACTTGAAGCTAATTTCAATCCACCTGTTTCCATAGGCTTTGTAAAACCTAACATCGGTGAACCTTTTCCACGACGAGCTATATCTACAAGATTTGCTATTACTGCACTTGCAGTTGCATCTCCTCCAGCACCTGGTCCATAGTACATAGTTTCACCAACTTTATCCCCTATTACAGAAACTCCATTCATCACACCATCTACTTTTGCTATCATCTCACTATTTGGTATAAGAACAGGATGAACTCTTAATTCTACTTCATCATTATTTTTCTTTGCAATTGCAAGAAGTTTTAGAGAATAGTTATACTCTTTTGCAAACTCAATATCTTCACTTGTGATATTTTGAATACCCTCGATTAGGATATCTTCTGGTTTTGCATCAATACCATAAGCGATACTTGCTAAGATTAAAAGTTTATGTGCAGCATCAAATCCACCCACATCAAAAGTTGGATCTGATTCTGCATATCCTAACTCTTGTGCTTCTTTTAAAATAGCATCATATTCTACACCATCTTTTATCATTTTTGTTAACATATAGTTACAAGTACCATTCATAATTCCACGAATTGACTCTATGTGATTTGCACTTAGACCATCTCTTAAAGCATTAATAATTGGAATTCCACCAGCAACTGCTGCTTCAAACTCAAAAGGTGTATCACCAGCATATTCTTGTAATTCATATCTATGATATGCAAGAAGTGCTTTATTTGCAGTTACTACAGCTTTCCCTTTTTTAAGTGCTTTTTTTACCACCTCGTATGGTTTTTCAACACCGCCCATAAGTTCAACAACTATATCAATAGAATCATCATCTAAGATATCATCAGGATTATCTGTAATTGTAATAGATACATCTCTTTTTTTAGAAAGATTATTTACTACTCCAGCAACTGGAACTATTTCAACTCCAGCTCGTGCAGTGATAATATCTTTATTATCTTCTAATATTTGACATACACTAGTTCCAACTGTTCCAACCCCTATGATACCTACTCTTAACATCTATTTTCCCTCTTCATCACTTATATTACAATCATCATATTGTTTTAAAAATTTCTTGATATTTCTTGCTGCTTGTCTAATTCGTTTATCATTTTCAATTAAAGCGATTCGCACATAACCTTCACCATAATCACCAAATCCAATACCAGGTGCAACTGCAACATCTGCTTCAACTAAGAGTTTTTTAGAAAACTCCAAACTTCCAAGATGCTCTACACATTTTGGTATTTTTGCCCATACAAACATACTTGCTTTATTTCTTCGTAAAGGCCATCCTGCATTTTCAAAAGCTTCAAGCAATATATCTTGTCTATGATCATATTTATCTACTATATCTTGAACACATTGTTGATCACCATTTAGGGCAACAGTTGCTGCAACTTGAATCGGTGTAAACATACCATAATCAAGCCATGATTTTATTTTTTGTAATGCCCCAATAAGTTTAGTATTCCCTACAAAAAACCCTACTCTCCATCCAGCCATGTTATACGATTTACTTAAAGTAAAAGATTCAACTGCAACATCAGTTGCACCTGGTACTTCCATAATAGATGGTGTTTTATATCCATCAAATGTAATATCACCATAAGCGATATCTGAGATAACATAAAATCGCTCTTTTTTAGCCATAGCTACAAGTTTTACATAAAACTCAGGAGTAACTGTAGCAGTACTAGGATTATGTGGGAAATTTACAACCACATATTTTGGTTTTGGACTAGCTTCTTTAAATACTCTTTCTAAATCTTTAAAAAACTGATCCTCATCTATATTATAATCTTCATCAAATACTAAACCAAATTTATGAACATTTCCACCTGCTAGGATAAATGCATAAGAGTGAATTGGATAAGTTGGATCTGGAACAACTGCCACATCACCAGGATTTGTAATAGCGTATGCAAGATGTGCATACCCCTCTTTACTTCCCATAGTTGCAACACATTGTGTTTGAGGATCTAATATAACATTATATTTTCTTTTATACCAATCAGCAATTGCTTGTAAAAGTTTAGGAATACCTTTTGAAGATGAATAACCATGAGTTTTTGTTTTTTGGGCTGACTCTACAAGTTTTTCTCTAATATGTTCAGGTGTATCACCATCTGGATTTCCCATAGAAAAATCAATAACATCATAACCAGCTCTTCTTTGAGCCATTTTTAAGTCATTTACTTCTGCAAACACATACTTTGGTAATCGTTGAATTCTATCAAACTTTATCTCATCAAACATTGTTTTCTCCTTATCTTACTCATCTTACTATGATGGTAAGTCCTCTTTTAATATTAATTAAATTGTAAAGGTCTGTAACCTTTACATAGCGTGTACCAACAGGTACTTTTGTTTTTATCCCTTTATAAACTCTTTCTTTTTTAATTACACCTAACACTTGTAAGTCTTTATCAAAAAATACTATATGGGGATACCAATTATTCAAATTTCTACTTATTACTTGAAGTTGTTTTATATCATCTACTTGTAGAAAAAATGCTCGCAATGGTTTTTGAAACCGTACCTTCTCATTTTTATCTATTTTAATAGCTTTATTTAACCGTGAATTGTCAAACTCAATCTCATAGTACCAATTATAAGGATCTTTGATAACCAAATCATTTACTCTACAATTATTCAATCGTAGCTCTTTTATAAATACAACTGGGTCTAACATATACTCAGCTTTAAACACTATATTCCATAATAGTTCATTTTGAGTATTTTGAGTCATTCTATTTGTAAAAAAATATCTTATCCCCAAAGATTGCAAAGTATCATTTAAAATTTTGTAAGCCTTTATATTTTTACTTACCATCTTAAATTCTATTTTTATATCTGTTGGATTATTTAAGCGTAAATTTAAAAGTCCATTTTGTTGTAATACTTCAAAAAGTTTCAAATATTCTATTTTATCATTACGGATAAATTTACTTTCATCCTTCAATAAAAACTCTATAAGACCTTTGTGAGTTTGAAAATTTTGATTTCCAACTATTGACTGTACTTTATCTTCCAATACAGTTGCATGTATTGTTACAGCTAATATAAATGAATATATTAAAATTTTCAACATTTTTTATTTTAACTCATATATTAAGATACCAGCAGCAACTGATACATTTAAACTATCAAAGTTATTTTCCATATTAATAGATACTTTTAAATCTAGCTTCTTTTTTAATTTATTAGATAACCCTTCAGATTCATTTCCTAAAAATAGTGCAGTTTTTTGCCCTTTTTCTCTTTGAACCTCTTTTACCTCAAAACCATCCATATCAGCACCAACCAAAGAAAAGCCAACTTGTTTTAGTTCATTTGCTAAGTCATAACTACTATATGAAATTGCAACTGACATATCTAGCATAGCTCCACTACTTGTACGAACTATTGGTGCTGCATAAAAATTTTTATGTCCACATATAACCACACTATCAACACCCATTGCGTAGCAACTTCTAATAATTGCCCCTATGTTTCCAGTATCTGTTAAACCATCAAGTACAACTATAAACTCATCTTTTTTTACATCTTTAATATCTGCAAATTCAAACTCATCAATATCAAGCAAAAAGCCTTGATGATTTCCACCTTTTGCCAAAGCTTGTGCTTTCATATTGTCAGGTCGAACTATTTTCACCCCAACATCCATAAACTTATTGAAAAGTTTTTTATCTATCTCTTTTGTTAAAAATATTTGCTTTATCATCTTAGGATGTTGTTCTAAAATATAAAATACTATTTGTTTTCCGTATACTATCATGTTGGGATTTTACCTAAATACAACTTAAATATTGTATTGAATTTTTAGTACTATTTTAGTGACAATTTTTACAAGTACCTGAAAGTACAACATCACTTTGAGATATAGTAAAATCATATTTTTTTTCTATATCTTTAGTAATATCTTTAGTCTCAACTTGTATATCGATAACTTTTCCACATTTATTACATAAAAGATGTGAGTGCTCCTCTTTTATCATCTCATATACATTTTTCTCGTTTGGTAACTTAATCTCTTGTAATAACATATTTTTAGTCATAGCATTTATATTTTTGTAAATAGTAGCTAAAGATATTGAGTCAAATTTTTGTTTAACCTCATCATATAGTTTATCAATATTTATATGCCTATGGAAAAATATAATCTCCAAAATAGCTAACCTTTGTGGTGTAGCCTTTAAATTGTGTGTTCTTAATATATTTGTAAAATCTTTCATAATGTAATTATACAGTAACTTTTCTATATTTTTATTGTCAATTAATAATAATTATTATTTATGTTTCATATTTTATTTTTCTATAAGAATTTTTGCCGTACAATTCTCTTATGGAAAAAAATTATCCATTAGAAATTTTAAAGGAGAAATTATGGCTAGAGTTGGTAATTCAATAATCAAAGGTTTAGAGATAAAAGAGATAATAAATCTACTTAATAAAGCTTATGCAGATGAGTGGTTGGCATACTATCAATATTTTATTGAGGGAAAAGTTGTAAAAGGGATTATGAAAGATGCAGCAATTGCAGAGCTTAATCAACATGCAACAGATGAACTTCGTCACGCAAATATGATTGCTGATAGAATTTTACAATTAGGTGGTACGCCACTATTGCACCCAAATGATTGGATGAAGTATACAAACTGTGGCTATGAAGCTCCAAATAATTTTGATGTAGTAAGTATTTTGGAAGATGCAATAAAAGGTGAACAATGTGCTATTCAAACATATAGTAGTATTGTTGATTTAACCAGAGATAAAGATATTGTTACTTATGATATAGTAAGTCAAATACTTGCAGATGAAGTTGAACATGAGGAAGATTTACAAGCTCTTCATGATGATATTACAGAATTTGTTGGTGATTTAAAAGCTAGTATGAAATAATAAAGGAAAAAAGTAGAAATGAAAAAATATCAGACATATAAATGTAGTAAATGTGGAAATGAAGTTGAAGTGCAAGTTGTTGGTGGTGGGAAGCTAGTTTGTTGTGGTCAAGATATGGAATGTATCACAGAAAACTTAACAGCAGTGAACTTAATGAAAGCATTTGCAGGTGAATCTCAAGCTAGAAATAAATATGAATTTTTTGCAGATATAGCTTACGAAGAGGGTTATCATAGAATTGCAAGATTTTTACAAGAAGCAGCTGATAATGAAAAATACCATGCTATGGCAGAATATACAGCCTACAATAAATTAGTAAATAATTTTGAATTTGACTCAACTGCTAAAAATCTTGTATATGCAGCAGAAGGTGAGAAATATGAACATGAGATTATGTATCCTGAATTTGAAGAGATAGCTAAAGAAGAGGGATTAAAAGAGATTGCAAGAATGTTCAAAGCAATAGGAAAAGTTGAAGTTGAGCATGAAAAAGAGTATAGAGAGCTACTTGAAGAGTTAGAAAAAGAGGGATTCTTTGAAAGTGATGATGATGAGGAATGGGTATGTGAAGTTTGTGGTCATGTACATAAAGGGAAAAAACCTCCTGGAGCCTGTCCACTTTGTAGAGTAGATAAAGAGTACTTCAAAAAACGATCAAAAGATGTAACAATCGGTTAATCTTTACTCAATAGAAAGGTGCTATAAATGGAAAGTTTAACTTTTAATACTTACCTTATAGCATTTTTACTTACACTTTTCGCAGGACTTAGCACAAGTATTGGTGCTATACTTGCCTTCTTTTCAAAAGAAAAAAACTATACTATACTCTCTATTGGTATGGGTTTCTCAGCAGGAGTTATGATATATGTCTCATTTATGGAGATACTTAAAAAATCACAAGAGTCTTTTACAACCTTATTTCAAAATGATATTTTAGCAGAAACTATCACTTTACTTTGCTTCTTTGCAGGGATTGGATTAAGTGCTTTTATTGACAGAATGATACCACAAGATGTAAATCCCCACGAACCAAAAAGTTATTCAGAACTTCAAGAACTAAAACTAAATAACCAAAATAGTGTTATAAAAAACAATTCACTTCATAGGACAGGTATCTTTACGGCACTAGCCATTGGAATACATAATTTTCCAGAAGGTTTTGCAACATTTGTATCTGCTTTAGATAATTTAACTTTAGGAATCACTGTTGCCCTTGCTATTGCAGTACATAATATTCCAGAAGGGATGGCTGTTTCACTCCCAATTTATCATGCTACAGGGGATAAGAAAAAAGCATTTTGGTATGCAACACTTTCAGGTTTTGCTGAACCAATTGGAGCAATAGTTGGATTTTTTTTACTTTTTCCTATTATGGGAGAAGCAACCTTGGGAATTACTTTTGGTATAGTTGCTGGTATTATGATTTATATATCATTTGATGAACTATTACCAGCTGCAAGAGTTTATGGAAATGCTCATACTACTATCTTAGGATTAGTTTTTGGAATGTTTATTATGGCTGGTAGCTTACTCTTATTTAAATTAATTTAATATAACCTTAAAGGAAAAAGTTTATTACCTAAGTATGTATTACATTAAACTTTTTTTGCTACAATTTCCTCAAATAAAATTTAAAAGGAAATAAAATATGTTAGTAACAAAAAAAGCTCCAGATTTTACAGCAACAGCTGTACTGGCAGATGGTCAAATAGTTGAGGATTTTAATTTAATGGATAATTTAGGTGAAAAAGGTGCGGTATTATTTTTCTATCCACTAGACTTTACATTCGTATGTCCATCAGAAATTATTGCATTTTCTCATAGAATTGAAGATTTCAAATCAAGAGGTATTAATGTAATTGGTGTATCTGTTGATTCACAATTTTCTCACTTTGCATGGAGAGAAACTCCAATTGACAATGGTGGTATTGGAAGAGTTAAATATCCACTAGTTGCTGACTTAAACAAACAAATTTCTAGAGATTATGATGTATTATTTGGGGAATCTGTTGCTTTAAGAGGATCATTCTTAATTGATGCAGATGGAACTGTTAGACATGCAGTTATCAATGACTTACCACTAGGAAGAAACATCGATGAGATGATCAGAATGGTTGATACAATGTTATTTACAAACGAGCATGGTGAAGTTTGTCCTGCTGGTTGGACAAAAGGTGATGAGGGTATGAAAGCTTCAACAGAAGGTGTTGCTGAATATTTAGGGAAAAATGCTGAAAAATTATAATATTTAATTTATTGTTATTTTAAAAAGGGAAGATCTTATCTTCCCTTTTTTTATGGCTGAATTGTAATCTCTGTAATCTCAGAAGTGGCACCTAATCTCATAGGTGGTCCCCAAAAACCTGTCCCTTTATTTACATATATTTGTAAATTTTCATTATGCTGATGTAATCCTTCTATATAGGGTTGTACTATTGCTACTAAAAATCTAAATGGATACAATTGTCCTCCATGAGTATGTCCACTTAACATCAAGTCAACCCCTTGCTTTACTTCATCTATAAATTTTGGCTGATGTGCTAAAAGAATTGTAGGGGAGTTATCGATTTTATTTTGAAGTGCTTTTTTTATATCTGGTTTGTACCTATTTGCCCTATAACCAAAAACATCATACACTCCTGCTAGATTAAATCCCTTATCTTTTTCTCCAATATAGATATTTTCATTTTCCAATACCATTATACCAAGAGATTTCATTGTAGTGATAATCTCCTCTATACCATGAAAATACTCATGATTTCCAACAATGAAATATGTACCATAAGTTGATTCAAGTTTTGTAAATTCTTTTAAAGCTTTTTTTGCAGAACTAATTTTAATATCAATTAAATCCCCTGTAATAACTACTAAGTCTGGTTGTAAATTATTCACACGAGAAACAATATCACCGATAAATTTCTCATCTATAAGTCCCCCAATATGAATATCACTTAGCTGTACTATCTTATATGATTTTTGAAGTTTTTTTAATTTTATATCTACTTTTTCTATTTTTACAAATCTTGCTTCATATAAGGCTCTTCCGCTTAATGCAACTGCTCCAAATAAAGAAAAGATATCAAGTGATTTTTTAAAAAATTTTCTTCTAGGAGGGGTCATTGGTATTTTATCTATAGTTACTCTAGAGATATCATATATTACTGCTGTACAAAAAAGTAAAAATAATACCCCTATAGGAAGTGAAAATAAAAAGTATATTGTATTAGGAATATTAGCATAATATCTTCCAGTTAAATATCCAATAATACCTATAAAGTTTATCACTAAAAATATATTAAAATATTTTTTATACCTACTGTTTATATCTAACTTACTGATAAACCTTTTTGATACATAAAAACTAATCAACGCAAAAACTATTAAAAAAATTGTCATAAATATTGTAATTCTCATCTTATGAGTATAATCTATATAATCTTAATATGCTATAATCTTTTTATGGAAAACAATATTAAAATAGAACTTAATTCACATATCGTGCAAGACCTCCAAGTTTATTCTAAAATCTTAGAAAAAACTCCTAGTGAAATCATAAATACTGCATTAAAAGATTATTTTGAAAAAGAGCAGGAAAAACTAGATGCAGATACTTTAGATATGGATGGTGGCATGACAAAAATGGATTTTGATGAATTTTGGGATGGTGTTGAAATTTAACACGCTTTTTTTACTTGTTTTTATTAAATATACCATATAAGAAAAAGTAAATAAAACTTAGATATAATCAAAATTAAAATCAAATAGGGGTATTTTTATCCTAAATAAATAGTATAAGGTAAATATATAATGAGAGATTGGTTAGATAATCATAAAGATGATACAGTAAGAACACAAATGTATTATGCAAAGCAAGGGATTATTACCCCTGATATGGAATATGTGGCACAAGTTGAAAACCTTGATCCTGAGCTTATTAGAAGTGAAGTTGCTCGTGGGAGAATGATAATTCCTGCAAATATAAATCATAGACATGTAAAGCCTATGGCTATTGGTATTGCATCTAAGTGTAAAATAAATGCAAATATTGGAAGTTCTGCACTTGCTAGTGATATAGAAGGTGAGATAGAAAAAGTTGATGCAAGTTTAAAATATGGTGCAGATACAATTATGGATTTAAGTACTGGTGGAGATTTAGATAGCATAAGAGAAGCTGTTATTAAACACTCTACTGTACCAATTGGAACTGTGCCAATTTATCAAATCATCCATGATTGTGGAGATGATATTAATAATTTAACTGTTGAAGTTATGCTTTCTACTTTAGAAAAACAAGCAAAACAGGGGGTGAGCTATTTTACAATTCATGCTGGATTTTTATTAGAAAACATGCCACTTATTGCTCAAAGAAAAATGGGAATTGTTTCAAGAGGTGGAAGTTTAATGGCTTCTTGGATGATGCACTACCATAAAGAAAATCCATTTTATGAAGCGTATGATCAGATTTTAGATATCTGTGCTAAGTATGATGTTTCTTTATCTCTTGGAGATAGTTTAAGACCTGGTTGTTTAGCTGATGCTAGTGATCCTGCGCAACTTAACGAACTAAAAGTTTTAGGGGAATTAACTCTAAAAGCTTGGGAAAAAAATGTACAAGTTATGATTGAAGGTCCTGGTCATGTTCCTTTAAATGAGATTGAAAGAAATATGAAACTAGAACGAGAGTATTGTCACGAAGCACCATTTTATATACTTGGACCACTTGTATCAGATATTGGTGCTGGATATGACCATATCACTAGTGCAATTGGTGCTGCTGTTGGTGGATGGCATGGTTGTAGTATGCTTTGTTATGTTACACCAAAAGAGCACTTAGGGCTTCCAAATGCTCAAGATGTAAGAGATGGTATCATTGCATATAAAATTGCAGCCCATGCTGCAGATATTGCAAGAGGAAGACCAAATGCTCAGGATGTAGATGATGAGATGAGTGATGCTAGATATAACTTTGACTGGAATAGACAATTTGAACTAGCACTTGACCCAGATAAAGCAAAAGAGTTTCACGATGAAACACTCCCCCAAGATGTTTTTAAAGATGCAGAGTTTTGTAGTATGTGTGGACCAAAATTTTGTTCATATAAAATTACAAGACAAATTGTAGAAAATAATCCAACTCTAAAAGATCAATAAAAAGCTTATAAGAAAAAACTATAGATTTTATAATCTATAGTTGAATAACTATTCATTTTTAGTTTTTTTAATTAAGAGTCTTTTTATCTTATTTAGCTACCATAAGAATTAATAATAATTACTCAAGGATATGATAGTGTCAACAGAAGAGATGATCTTTTCTCTTATTAGCTTAGCCATAGGTATAGCTTATGGAATTATTGCCCAAAGAGAACAATTCTGTTTTAGTGGTGGAATAAAAGATTTAATACTTTTTAAACATACAAGAAGAACCGCTTCTCTTATTATAGCAATCACTACTGCTATTGTTTTTACTCAAATTTTTTCTTATATTTATAACGTTGACTTAACACAAACTAGATATTATCTTAATGTAAACTATCTATTTATAATCATCGGTGGAGCAATGTTTGGTTTTGGAATGATGATAAGTGATGGTTGTAGTTCCCGTCATCTAATAAAATTTGCTCAAGGAGATATGGACTCTTTACATATACTTATCTCTCTTGGTATTTTTTCTTTTATCACTTATACTATACTGGGATACTTTTCAACAGATATTTATAAAAATGAGATTATATCCTTAGCACAAATACAAAAATCTATTGAGATACCTATATATATTATGGGTATACTATTATTATTTTTACTCTATAAAAGTTTAAAAAAATGTAGAAATATTTTTCAAACTTGGGATGGTTTTTTAATTGGATTACTTATAACAGCAGGTTGGTATTTAACTACAATAATTGCTGATAATTATTTTTTAACTCAATCAAAACAAAGTTTATCATTTGTTTACCCATTAGGAAAAATTGTTCAATATGTATTAAGTGGATTTACTGCTAACATACTGCTTTTTTCAGTTCTTGCTATGATAGGAGTTGTTGTTGGTGCTTTTATATCTTCAAAATTTAATAAAAAATATTCTTCAAAATTTATGTGTGATAATTCACAACAAAACCCTCCAAAACTTTTTGAAAAAATAGTTGGTGGTGCTTTTATGGGAATAGGTGGTATACTTGCAATTGGTTGTACTGTAGGTCAAGGACTTAGTGGTCTTTCTACTTTATCTTTTACTTCACTACTAGCAATCGGTTCCATATATGTATCTGCCTATGTGACTGCACTTTACATGAAAAAGAAAAATGCCTTAATTGCTTGTTTTGTTTTTGATTTTGAAGATAAAAAATAAGATAATTGTATTAAGACTAAATTTATCTTAATTAGTTAGAATTTGAAAAATTTAAATAAGGATTAAAAATATGGCAAATATAGATGATATAAAAAACAAATTAAAATCTGTTGCATATCCTGGATTCACAAAATCTATTGTAGATTTTGGTTTTGTAAAAGATATAGAACTCAATGGCAATGATGTAATTGTAGATTTAGAGATCACTTCAAGTGCTCAAGAGGTTGAAGATACACTAAAAAATGATATAACTAAAGAGTTAAAAGTTTTAGGATTAGAAAATATCCAAATTATTGTGAAAAAACCTGCTGCTCCAAAACAACAAAGTAACTCTGTAAGTGGAAAAAATATAGCTCCGCAAGTGAAAAACTTTGTAATGGTAAGTTCTGGTAAGGGTGGTGTTGGAAAATCAACAACATCAGTAAATCTTGCAGTTGCTCTTGCAATGCAAGGGAAAAAAGTGGGACTACTTGATGCTGATATATATGGTCCAAACATCCCACGAATGGTTGGATTTGAAGGTGCTGAACCTGAAATAGTGGGAAATAAAGTTATCCCTTTTAAAGCATATGGTATAGAGATGATGTCTATGGGAAGTTTAATAGACCAAGGGCAAGCTTTAATGTGGAGAGGTGCTATGGTTATGAAAGCTATCACACAACTTCTACAAGATATTGCTTGGGGAGAATTAGATGTACTTGTTATAGATATGCCACCAGGAACTGGTGATGCACAACTTACTCTTGCTCAATCAGTACCTGTAGCAGCTGGTGTTAATGTAACAACTCCTCAACATGTTGCATTAGATGATTCAAGAAGAAGTTTAGATATGTTTAAAAAACTTCATATACCAGTTGCTGGTATTGTTGAAAATATGTCAGGTTTTGTTTGTCCAAAATGTGGTGAAGAATCAGATATCTTTGGGGCTGGAACTTGTGAAGAGTTAGCTAAAGAGTATGGTACAAAAGTTATTGCAAATATCCCAATTGAACCATCAATTAGAGTTGGTGGAGACGAAGGAAAACCAATAGTATATTTTTATCCAGATAGTAATAGTGGAAAAAGATATCTAAAAGCAGCTGAAGCTTTATGGGAAAATATTCAAGAATCTCAAAAAGAGGGAAAAATAGGAAATGAAGCAATTCAGCCTACAATGCCTGCAGGAGTAAGTGCTTGTAGTACAGAAGGTCAAGCACACAAAGCACAACAAGAAGCTACTAAAAGTGGTGGTTGTGGATCACACGATGGAGATGGAAAGGGTGGATGTGGTTGCCATTAAAAAGTAACCATTTTCTAGCTCAATTCACTATTCAGTTTTATTTAAGATTAATAAAAAAATTACGCGTGATTTGAAGATAAATAGCCAGATAGTTAAGGCATATTTAGTGCCAAGACAAATAAAAAGAACTTAACTGCTAAAGCTATTTTCTTTAATCTTAAATAAAACTGAATAGTGAATTGAGCTACCCATTTTGAAACTTTAAAAGCTTGTAAGTTATTCTTACAAGCTTTTTTTATATAATACAAAAAGAAAATCCAAAAGGAATCAAATGAAAGTAGATTTATTACAACATAGTAGTTTAGAAGTTTGTGCACATGCTATTAGAACTTGTTGGCAAAGTTTTGACAAAAGTGATGATGGTGGTGAAAAAGACAAAGACCTTATAAATAGAGTTGGAAATAAATTTAAACATGCATCAACCCTAGAGCATCTTTCATATACCTTTTATATAAGTGGTGTAAGTCGAGCACTACTTCAAGAATTAGCTCGTCACAGAATGGCCAGTCCAAGTGTAAAAAGTACTAGATATACTCTTAAAGAATTAAAAGAGGAAACATCATTTACAGATGGTGCTAGTATGGTTGAATTAAAAGAAAAATATACAAATCCTGAGGAAGTTTATAGCGATAAACATATGTCAAGAGCAGCTAAATATTTAGTATGGACAGGTGTTTTAGGTGTTGATTTTGCTTCTATAGTTGCTTTAGAAAACTTACGACTAATGTTGCTTGATGGTGTAGCTAATGACAAAGCAAAATATTGTCTCCCTGAAAGTTACAAAACAGAACTCACTTGGAGTATCAATGCTAGAAGTTTACAAAACTTTATCTCTTTACGAAGTAGTAAAAGTGCTTTATGGGAGATAAGAGATTTAGCTAAACTATTATTTGATTCACTTCCACAAGATCATCAATATTTATTTGATGATTGTATCTTAAGTGATAATTAATATACTCGTTTAAGTTTAATGCAGTTATAATTATACCAATATATAAAGGTAATTTAAGAAATGAATATTGAATTGATAAAAACTTTAAAAGTATTATATGTAGAAGATGAAATAATCTTAAGAGATACTACATGTAATTCTTTAAACTCTATACTCAAAGAGGTTGTTGTAGCAGACAACGGTAAAGAGGGTTTAGAGAAATTTAAAAATGATACATTTGATTTAATTATAACTGACCTTTCTATGCCTGTAATGTCTGGGACTGAAATGATTATGGCAATTAGAGAGATTAATAAAGATATCCCTATTATTATAACAACTGCCTATGGTAGTCAGAATCTTGAAGTTCAAGAATTGGCTAAAGTAAATATGACAGATTATGTTATGAAACCTGTTGATGTTATGAAATTAGTAGAAACTATAGATAAAGCAGTATCACCTAACTCTTAGAACGAAATTTTACCCTTTGAGCGTGTGTTAACGATACTGCGATTGCATCTGTAATATCAAGAGGTTTAATCTCTTGTTTTATCCCCAAAAGTCTTTTTACCATAAATGCCACTTGTTCTTTTGAAGCTTTCCCATTTCCTACCACTGCTTTTTTTACTTGCAAAGGTGTATATTCACTAAAATTACCTAACTCTTGAAGTATCTTTAAACTCAAGGCTCCTCTAAATTGAGCAAGCTTAATAACAGACTTAGGATTAAAAGCAAAAAACATATCCTCTATAGCAACTTCATCAATTTTATTATTTTTAAGAATGATGTCAATTCCCTCTATTAATTCAACAATTTGTTCTTGCAAAATTCTACTTTTTATTTTAATAAGTCCCGCTTCAATCAATTTTGGTTTATTCACATTTTCACTTAGCTCTAAAACCGCATAACCACAGTTAATTGTTCCAGGATCTATACCTAATATTTTCAACTATTCACACCTTTTCACTTCTTTTTCCAAACTAATTCACATATATTTACTATTATATCCATATATTCTTTCGTTTTATTTTTTACTTTTTACTTTTTTTAGATATAATAAAACAATTAACATTAAAATATATATTACTTAGGATTAAATAATTTGACTACAAAAGAGATATTATCACAATTGCAAGAGGAAGTATCAAAAAATGACTTTGAAAGATACCTAAAACAGCTTGTGTATAAAAAATCAAGCTCAAGTGATGATATAGCTGTTTTTGAAGTGACAAATAAATTTATTGCAAATTATATTAAAACTAAATTTTCCCCTATTATTCAAGAAGTTTTTGAAAAAAATAAAAATACTAAACCATCTATAGAGATAAAAATTGCAGGGGAAAGAAGAAGGACAACAAAAGAGATATTAAACCAAAAAATCTCAAATGATACTAGTGAAAGTACCATATTAAATCAATCTTATACATTTGAATCATTTGTAGTTGGAAATTCAAATAAAATGGCTTATACTGCATCAAAAGCTGTTGCTGAAAAACCTGGTGTGCAATATAATCCACTTTTTTTATATGGTGGTACTGGACTTGGAAAAACTCATCTACTTCAAGCAATAGGTAATGATGCAATTGAAAAAGATAGAAATGTAATCTATGTTACAGTAGAACAATTTATGAATGACTTCTTATTTAGTATGAAAAATAAAAACTTAGAGCATTTTAAATCTAAATATAGACAATGTGATCTCTTACTTATAGATGATGTTCAGTTTTTAAGTGGGAAAGAGACAACTCAAGAAGAATTTTTTCACACTTTCAATGAACTTCATAATGCAAACAAACAAATAGTTCTTACTTCAGATAAACTTCCATCACAAATTGCTGGACTTGAAGAGAGATTAAAAAGTAGATTTGATCACGGATTAAAATCTCATATTCAGCTTCCTGAACTTGAAACAAAAATCGCAATTATTGAAAAGAAAAGTGAACTAAATGGTATTCATCTTAATAAAGATATTGTTCAATATATTGCAACAAACCTTGGTAACTCAATACGAGAAATTGAGGGTGTATTAATACAAATAAATGCTAATGCTAATTTAATTGGTGGTGAAATAAATATAGAATTAGTTAAAAGAGTTTTAAAAGATCAAATTAAAGAGACAAAAGAAAATATAAAACTAATAGATATTATCAATGTTGTTTCAAATGAATTAAATATTAAACCAAGTGATCTAAAATCATCTAAAAGAACAAAAAATGTAGTTGATGCAAGAAGAACTGTTATATATCTAGCAAGAGAGCTTACACATAACTCTATGCCTGATATTGCAAAGTTTTTAGGGATGAAAGATCACTCATCAGTTTCAAAAAATATATCTAAAGCAAATGAGCTTATAGAAACTGATGAAAACTTTAGATTAAAGTTAGAAAATCTAAAAAATAAAATTATAAATAAGGATTATTAAAAGATGTAAATGTGAATAGATGTGAACAAAATAGTTTTATTTAAAACAAAATTTTTACTTTAAATAAAGACTTTATAGCTTGTTTTCATCTATTCACACCTACTACTGCTAATACTACTTATTTAATAATATAATAAAAGGGGAAAAAATGAAATTTACCATATCAAAAAGTATCATTGAAAATATAATATCTTCAATGCAACCATTTTTAAATAAAAAAGATTCTAGTTCAATCACTTCACATATATATCTTGAAGTGTTAAATGCAAATCTTATTATCAAATCAACAGATTATGAGATGGGATGTGTTGCTAATGTATCTGATATAAAAGATTTAATTGATGGAAAAGCTACAGTAAATGGTGGTAATTTTTTAAATATTATAAGAAGATTAAAAGATGAAGATATTGACTTTGAAGTATCTGCTAATAATTTAAATATTAAACAAAAAAGATCTAACTTTAAATTACCAATGTATGATGCTAATGAGTACCCGTCTTTTCCACAATTAGAAAATTTACACTCTTTAGAGATTAATACAATAAATTTAATAAATAGTATTAAAAAGATAACACCTTCAATTGATAACAATAACCCTAAATTTGAATTAAATGGTGCGTTAATTGATATTAAGTCACAAAAGATTAATTTTGTTGCAACAGATACAAGAAGATTAGCAATATCTAATTTAGAAAATATCTCTAATAAAGAATCTCAAATAATCATACCAAAGAAAGCTATAATTGAGATACAAAAACTATTTTTAGATGAAGCTAGTATAAAATTTGATGATACTAATTTAGTGGTATCAAATAACAATTACACTTTTTTTACTAAATTAATAAATGGTAAATTTCCAGATTATGAAAGAATTATCCCTAATAATTTAAAATATAAATTTCAACTTTCTAAATCACTTTTAATAGAAGCAATTAAACTTGTAACGTCTATTGAGTCAAAAATTAAAATTACATTTAATCCAGAGAGTATTATATTTGAAAGTTTAGATGATGATAGTGAATCTAAAACACAACTTGATATCAATGTTGATATTAGTGAAAGTTTTTATATAGCAGTTAATAGTAAATATATATTAGATTTTTTAAGTGGTACAAATAGTGAAGAGATAAGTGTTGGATTTAATGAATCAAATTTACCATTTTATTTAGAAGATGGTAATTTTATTACAATTGTAATGCCAATAGTATTAGATAAATAAGGATTATAAATATGAGTGAAGAGATTAAAAAAGAGTACGGAGCTAGTAATATTAAAGTCCTAAAAGGGCTTGAAGCAGTTAGAAAAAGACCAGGTATGTATATAGGTGATACTAATATGAATGGTCTTCATCATATGGTATACGAAGTTGTAGATAACTCTATTGATGAGGCTATGGCAGGATATTGTGATACTATTAATGTAACAATTACAAAAGAAAATGGTGTAATAGTTTCAGATAATGCTAGAGGTATTCCTACAGATATCCATGAGGGTGAAAAAATTAGTGCTGCAACAGTTGCTTTAACTGTACTTCACGCTGGTGGTAAGTTTGATAAAGATACTTATCAAGTATCTGGTGGTCTTCATGGGGTTGGTGTTTCTGTTGTAAATGCTCTTTCTTCTGAACTTAAGATGACAATTCACAGAGGTGGAGAGATTCATTATCAAGAGTTTGCAAAAGGGAAGTTTGAAAAACCTCTTGAGGTTATTGGAACTACTAAAAAAACTGGTACAACAATTGAATTTCAACCAGATGATAGTATATTTGAAGTTGTTGAATACTCTTTTGAAGTATTATCAAAAAGATTTCGAGAAGTTGCTTATTTAAATCCATTTATCACTATTAATTTAGAAGATAAAAGAACTGCTAAAAAAGAAACATATCATTTTGAAGGTGGTATTAAACAATTTGTTGAAGATACAAATAAATCTAAAGCAATAACAGATGCCATCTCTTTTAGTGCAAAAGAGGATGGTGTTGAAGTAGATATTGCTTTAATGTATAATGATACTTATGTTGGAAATACAAAATCGTTTGTTAATAATATTAATACTATGGATGGGGGAACACACGAAGCTGGTTTTAAAGATGGACTTACAAGAAGTATTAGAAAGTATTTAAAAGAGAATGCAAATGCAAGAGATAAAGATGCAAAACTTGATGGAAATGATGTAAGAGAAGGTTTAGTATCTGTTGTTAGTGTAAGAGTTCCAGAACCACAATTTGAGGGACAAACAAAAGGAAAACTTGGAAGTAGTTATGTAAAACCTATTTGTCAAAAGCTTACTTATGAAGCATTAAACAAATATTTCGAAGAAAATCCAGCACAAGCAAAACTTGTAATGGAAAAATCTTTAATGGCAGCACGAGGTAGAGAAGCAGCTAAAAAAGCTAGAGAACTTACAAGAAAAACTGACACTATGTCTGTAGGGACACTCCCTGGTAAATTAGCAAACTGTCAAACAAAAGATCCAGAGATTGCTGAACTATACTTGGTGGAGGGAGATTCTGCGGGTGGATCTGCTAAACAAGGTAGAGATAGAGTGTATCAAGCAATTTTACCACTAAAAGGGAAGATTTTAAATGTTGAAAAAGCAAGACTTGATAAAATATTAAAATCTGAAGAGATTAAAAATATGATTACAGCTCTTGGTTGTGGTATAGGTGAAGATTTTAATGATGAAAAAATAAGATATCATAAAGTGATTATTATGACAGATGCTGATGTTGATGGTAGTCATATTCAAACACTTCTTTTAACATTTTTCTTTAGATTTTTACGACCAATTATTGATAGAGGATATTTATATATTGCACAACCACCTTTATATCTTTATAGAAAAGGTAAAAATGAAACTTATTTAAAAGATGATGCTGCATTAAGTGTATTTTTGATAGAAAATGGTTTAGAAAATTTTGAATTTCAAGGGATGGGATATAATGATTTATTAGATTTATTTAAAATAGTTTCAGCATATAGAGCAATGCTTTTAAATCTTGAAAAAAGATATTCACTAGTAGAAGTTATTAAATATATTATAGAAAATGATAATTTAGTAGGATTAGAAAATGAAAAACTTTATGTAGAACTTGAAAAATATCTTTTATCAAATGGATACAATATATTAAATAAAACTATCTCTGAAGAATCGATTCATATGTTCGTACAAACTAATGAAGGTTTAGAAGAGCTTTTAATTGATGATGAGTTATTCGCAAGTCCATATTTTGCAGAAGCTACATATCTATTTAAGAAAATAAACGAAAGAGATATGACTTTATTTGAAGGAAGAGATATAATTGATGTTTTAGAAGATATTGAAGCAAGTGCTAAAAAAGGTGCATATATACAAAGATATAAAGGTCTTGGTGAGATGAATCCAGAACAACTTTGGGAAACAACAATGACACCAGAGGCTAGAAGACTTTTAAAAGTAACTGTTGATGATGCTGAAGTTGCAAGTGAGACATTTACACTATTTATGGGCGATGAAGTTGAACCTAGAAGAAAATATATTGAAGATCATGCAAAAGATGTTGAACATCTAGATGTATAATCTATAAATAAAAAAGGAAAGTAGTTGATTCTATTTTCCTTTTTTTATTTAAAATATTTTACTATAATCTCCTCTACAGGCTCCCAAAGACTTATCTGTCCATCTTTTTCACTAAAAACCTTTCCATGATTCTTTTCAGATATTGTTTTTAGTAAATTGTAGTTAGATAAAAACACTTTTGGATCAATATTACAATGCATCTCTAACAATCTTGTACTAATAGTGTGGTTATTGTTGTTTGATAAGCTCATAAAAGTATTCAAAATTTTGTAATTGTACTGATTTTGCTTTTTTAGCCATAGAGGTACTTTTCTTTTTACTTTTTCAACCTCTAAGGCTTCTGTATTTTCATTAAGCTTATATTTTTTTTTCTTTTTTAACTTTACAGTTTCTAGCTCATTTAATAATAATTTTGTATTTGCCATAATTGAGAGTAGTTTGTCTTCGATTATTTTATTCTCAGTCAGTATGCTTTCTTTATAGGCTAATTTTGTTTCATCCAAAATAGTATTAACTATATCTTTCATAATGATCCTTTTTATAAGCTATATTTTATAATAAGTAAACTTATTACTATATAAGTTCTTATAAGTTTCTAATAAGAAACTTATAATTAAGTTGTTTATTATATTATAAATTAACAAATTATGAGCAGTAAAAATTATTTATTATAAATTTTGAACATAAAAAAAGGTTACCAAAGAAAGGTAACCTTTTTTATAATTTTATTTAAAAGAGTTATTTAGTAATTTGCTTCTTTTAAAGTATCTGCAATCATAAATGCTAACTCTAAAGATTGATCAGCATTTAGTCTTGGATCACATTGCGTATGATATCTACTTCCCAATGATTCCTCTGTTATTGCACTACTTGTACTTCCTGTACACTCTGTAACATCTTGTCCAGTCATCTCTAAGTGAATACCACCTGCAATACTTCCTTGAGCTTTGTGTATTTGGAAAAATTGTTTCACTTCACTTAGGATATTAGCGAAATCTCTAGTTTTATATCCATTTGATGTTTTTTCAACATTTCCATGCATAGGGTCACAGCTCCAAACAACTTTTTTACCTTCAGATTCAACTTTTTTAAGAAGATTAGGGAAATGATCAGCTATTTTAGATGCTCCCATTCGTACAATTAAGTTCAATCTTCCAGCTTCATTTTCTGGATTTAATTTGTCTATTAGTTGAATTAACTCATCCTCTTGCATAGAAGGACCAACCTTACATCCAATAGGATTTTTAATACCTCTAAAGAACTCAATATGTGCCTCATCTAAACCTCTTGTTCTATCACCTATCCATAACATATGAGCAGAGCAATCATACCAATCACCTGTTAAACTATCTTTTCTAGTAAGTGCCTCTTCATAATTTAAAAGAAGTGCTTCATGAGAAGTAAATAGTGTTGTTTGTGCAAGTTGTGCAGTATTTTGTGAAGTGATTCCACAAGATTCCATAAACTTTAAAGATTCAGATATTTTTGTAGCTAACTCTTCATATTTTTCACCTAGCGTATGATCTCTCATATAGTTAAGATTCCAACTATGTACTTTATGTAAATCTGCCATACCACCTCGTGCAAAAGCTCTTAAAAGATTTAGAGTTGCAGCACTTTGGTTATATGCTTTTAGAAGTTTTTTAGGATTTGGTATTCTAGCTTTTGCATCAGCTTCAATATCATTTACTATATCACCTCTGTAGCTTGGGTATTCAATACCATCAATAATTTCTGTATCACTTGATCGGGGTTTTGCAAATTGACCAGCAATTCTTCCAACTTTTACAACAGGTTTTCCACCACTAAATGTCATTACAACTGCCATTTGCATCATAACTTGAAAAAGTGATTTTATATTTTGTGCATTAAAAGCATTAAAGCTTTCAGCACAATCTCCACCTTGTAATAAAAAGGCTTTTCCATTTGAAACATCTGCTAATTGTGATTTTAATCTTCTAGCTTCTTCTGCAAAAATAAGTGGAGGATAAGTACTAAGTTCTTTCTCAACATTTTTTACTTTTTTCATATCTTGATAAATTGGTTGTTGCTTTATTGGAAAATCTCTCCAGCTACTTGGTGTCCAAATATTACTCATCTTGTTGTCCTCTTATAGTTTTACTTTTTTTAATAACTCTTGAAATGATACCTTAAAGGCACTCAATCCATCTTGAAGTAATTCATTATATACTTTCTCGATATCAATTTGGTGACTTTTTAAAACTTCAAAATATTTGATACAATCATCTTTTTCAAGTATTGCAGATTGTTTTTGTTTTCCATCTTTTAACCACGCATTAATAGTATCTAATGGTGCAGTATTAATACAATTAGGGAAAATTAATTCATCTATATAATAACTTGGAACCAACTCTTTGTCTTTTACTCCTGTACTTGCAAAAAGTGTTCTTATATTTTTACTTCCAATTGATTCTATCTCGTGATAACATAGCGTTGCGTTGATAATTCCTGTTTGAGCAGTTTCTAATTCAAGTTTTTTTAATTTATCATCAAGAGTTCTATCAAATCTACTTACAAAAATAGATACAACACCTTTTGTATCTTTTCCACTCTTTTTTATACCATTATTAAGGGCAGTTGCTGATTTTAATGCTTGTTGTGGTGAAAATATTAAGGTTGCATTAACACTAATTCCAATTGAAGTTAGATGCTCCATTGCACCATATCCAGCTTCTGTGGCAGGTATTTTTATCATCACATTATCACATCCAATTTGGCTGTGTAATCTTGCACCCTCTTCTATTGTACCCATCATATCATCACAAAGTGTTGGGTCAACCTCTAAAGAGATAAAACCATCATTTGCATTTTTATCATAAAGAGGTTTTAGAAGTTCAGCTGCTCTTTTGATATCTGTGATTGCTAACTCTTCATATATTTTTTTATTATCATTTGCTTGAAGCATATTAATTTGTTGAGTGTATGCTGTAGAGTTACCAATAGATTGCTGAAATATTGCAGGGTTACTTGTTGCCCCTTTTATTATTTTGTTTTCTATTAACTCTTGAAATTCATTTTCTAAAAAATTCCTTTCAACAAAGTCACACCAAATTGAATAATTTATTTTACTATTTAAACTCATTTTTTTCCTAGTTGTCTATTTTTTGACATATTAAATCTTTTTCAACATTTCGTTTAAAATCTTTTAATACAAATCCTTTACACTCTTCATTTGTATCCAAGTTTGTAAAGCTAATTGTATATTTAAAACCTTTTACATTAATATCTTCTCTTATAAATTGATGATTTGCATATACTTTTACATCAGTTACATTTTTGTACCCTAGTGTATTTAATATCTTTGTTGCTTTTACAGATTGCCCATAAGCAACCGCTACAAACCATACAATTCCTAATAATCCTAAAATTATCATAATAATTATTGTTTTTTTAGGAAGTTTTCTTACTTCATTTTCCATTTGTATCCTTAAAAGGTTGATATTTTATCATAAATTAGATAATACTTGCTATAATAATACCTATGAAAAATGTACTTGTAATACTAGATGGGAAAATAGCGAAACATTTAGTGAAAAAAATGGTTGATCTAAATAATAATCTCAACCAATATGATATTGTCTATACCGATGAAAAAATCTTGCCAAAAGATATTCCATCAAATTTTACTTTTTATAAATTTGATCCAACGAGCTTCTCAAAGTTAAAATTTATATTGAATAAGTCTTTGTATCAAGATGCTTTAATAGCGTTAGATACAAAAGAGGATACATTGGCAGTTGTTTATAATATACGGGTAAAATACAAAGACTTAAATTTTACAGTATATGATCAGTGGGGATTGGATTTAAAAGATAAAAATGTTCAATACTACAGAGGAAATGATATCATCTCCAATGGATTAATTGAGCAGCTACCAAATATTCCTGTTTTTGCCCAAAATATTGGTTTAAGACAAGGTGAAATAATGGAGATAAAAATTCCATTTGGAAGTACTTATGCTTATAGATATATTGGAAGTATTGGTCAAAAAGATTGGAAAATAGTAGCTCTATACAGAAATGAAAAACTTATAAATATAAAACCATCACTGATTATAAAACCAAATGATGTAATAATTATCATTGGAAAACCAGATGTGTTGATTCAAGTGTACAATGCAATTTCAAAATCAAGTACACAGTTTCCTATGCCTTTTGGAAAAAATATTTATCTCTATATTGATATGTTTGTTCAAGATGAAGATGAGATAATAAGTGCCATTGAAGATGTAAAGATTTTACATCAAAGAATGAAAAATAATCTATTAGTTGTAAAAATAACGCGACCAACTACAGTAGAATCATTGAATAAAATAAAATTTAATCTTAATCAAATTCCAGATATGAAATTAGAGATAGATTATCATAATATAGGGATACATGCTATTCTAAAAGAGGATAAGGTACGCTTTGATATAGGACTTCTTGTCTTAACAAAAAATATTTTAAAACATAAAGAAGCTATCAAAAATGTGATACTTTTAAAACTTCCAATTTTTAAAGTGGGAAGTGAAAATATCTCATCATTGAAACATACATTGGTTTTACTAAATGATGAGAAACTTTATGAGCAAATATCACCTACACTTTTTGATATTTCATCACAATTAAAAATAAAACTAAAAGTTTTAGATATAGATCCTATTGGAGATAAAAAAAGAGAAGGATTGATTGCCCACTTTAACAATTTATCAAAAATATTTGTACAAAATATTATTTTAGTTCAAGAGGAAGCTAATCCCATAAAACGGCTAAATAAAGAGCATAATATATTACAAGTATTGCCACTAAAAGAGAGTATGTTTCAAAAAAGACTATTACAATTTTTTACTATTGATAGTGATTTATTATCTTATGATAATAATAAATTTAACCAAATTTTAATGCCTGTTATTGAAGATATAGAGTCAACAAAAACTACTTGATACTTTAGTAAGACTTTTTCATTGTATAATTATGAGAATAGTAGAGGTAAGTATTTTGGAAAATAATAAACATACAATTTTAGTAGTAGATGATACAACAACAAATATAGATATTCTTTTAGATTTACTAAAAGGGTACGATGTTGTTGTTGCCATGGATGGAAAATCAGCTTTGGACATATTAGAAGAAGATGACAAAATAGATCTAATACTTTTAGATATTATGATGCCTGTTTTAGATGGTTTTGGGGTTTGTAAAACTATAAAACAAAATAAAAAAACAAGAGATATCCCTGTTATATTTCTTACTGCAAAATCAGACGATGATTCTATTAAAACAGCATTTGAAGTTGGCGGAATTGATTATCTTACTAAACCATTTAGACCTATTGAATTAACATCAAAAATTAAAACACATCTAGAGCTTGTTACTCATCAAAAACAAGTTATTGAAAATAATAGACATATAGTTTTAGAAGAATTAATAAATAATATAGCGCATCAGTGGAGGCAACC
The DNA here is from genome assembly GCA_965140475.1 of Arcobacteraceae bacterium. Lineage (GTDB taxonomy): Bacteria > Campylobacterota > Campylobacteria > Campylobacterales > Arcobacteraceae > JAIOSF01. Next base: position 828,137 of record OZ223240.1, on the reverse strand, counting down.
ATTATCAATTATTTCAACTCAAGCGAGTAGTATTTTACTTCAAAAAGATTTAGGGATGATATCTGATGATGAGATAGATGTTGCTTGTAATTCTATAGTGAAAAGTTGTGATTTTTTATCAGATACAATAGATAATTTTAAAAAAATACTGGTTTGTGATTTAAACAAAGAACAATTTAATCTTTATGATGTAATTAATGATAATCTATCATTATTGCAATATTCAACAGATGATACAAATAGTCAGCTACTTATAAATACCCCTAGAGATATTTCTATAACGGGCTCTAAAAATGAGCTGATACAAGTACTTTTACATATAGTGGATAATGCAAAAGGTATAGAGTCTCAATATGATAAAAAATTGATATTTTTAGATGTAGTTCAAGAAGATCAAAAAGTAATTATCACTATAAAAGATAATGGTGGTGGAATTGATGATGCGATTATAGATAAAATTTTTGATCCTTACTTTACTACAAAGCATAAGTATGTGGGTACAGGATTAGGTTTATATATTGTCTATAATATTATAAAAAACTCTTTTTTTGGAGCTATAAAGGTGACAAATACAATATTTGAATATGAGGGTAAAAAGTATAAGGGTGCGAATTTTGAGATACAAATCCCAATTAATTAAATTTTTTTTCTTATTTTTATTTGTAACAAGTTTATATTCAAATAATGATGTAACAAAAGTATCTGTACAGTTAGAATGGAAACATCAATTTGAATTTGCAGGTTTTTATGCTGCTATTGAAAAAGGGTATTACAAAGATATAGGTCTTGAAGTTGAATTAAAAGAGTTTCAAGAGGGTGTAAACCTTTCGGAAGATGTTCTTACTGGTAAATCAACATTTGGTATATCCTCCTCCTCTTTAATCTTAGAAAAGCTAAAAAATAAGCCCGTTGTCCTTTTAAGCTCTTTTTTTAAGCAAAATGCTTTAGCAATTATCACTCAAGAAAATATTAAAACAATAGGAGAGCTTAAAGGGAAAAAACTTATGGCTTTGGATTGGGAAATAGGGCATACTAGTATTGGATTGATGTTAAAAGACAATAAAATAAAAGCAACAGATTTTACACTAGTTGATCATGATTTTAAAATAGATAAGTTTATCAATGGTGAAGTAGATGCTATGAGTATTTTTTTAACCTCACAACCTTATGAACTAAATCGTGCAGGGGTAAAATATAATATTTTTAATCCAGCTAATAATGGTATATTTTCATATGATGTGGAGCTTTTTACAAGTAAAGATTTTATTCTTAATAATGCTAAATTGGTAAAAAACTTTGTAGATGCTACAAATAAAGGGTGGATGTATGCTTTTGAGCATAAATCTGAGATAGTTGATTTAATATATGAAAAATATACAAAAAGAAAAACGAAAGAGTCTTTAAGCTTTGAAGCAATAGAAACAGAAAAATCTTTTAAAACTAATATTTTTACAATAGGTTCAGTTGTATCTGAATTAGTTAAATTAAATACAGATATGTATGTGAAGTTAGGGCTAGCAAGTCCAGATTATGATTTAGAAAAACTATTTAATGAATATATTTATAAATATCGAGAGTACTCTAATAACTCTTTAAACCTAACACTTGAAGAGTTGAACTATGTAGAGAAAAATCCGATAGTAAAAATTGCTATGTTAAACAATTTTAAACCTTTTTCATTTGTTGAAAATGGTATACATCAAGGGATGAGTAATGATTTACTTCAAGAGGTATCTCAATTAAGTGGTTTGAAATTTGAAAAAGTGATTGATACATGGTCTCCTAGTCTCAAAAGTTTTAAAGAGAAAAAAGTAGATATGATAAGCGGTATTTCATATACTTTAGAAAGAGAAGATTATTCACTATTTACTAAACCTTTTTTTGAAATCCCCACTTATATATTTGGATTAAAAAAAGATAATTCATATGTTGATTTAGAGAGCTTAAAAGGGAAAAAAGTAGGTATAAGTAGAAATATTTTTTATAAAGATATTTTAGAGAAACAAGGGATTGATATTGTTGAATTTGTTGGAAGTGATGAAAAGGTTGAGGCTTTAGTATTAAATAAAATAGATTATTTTTTGTCATCATATACTTCGGCTCAGAAATCAATTAATACTAAAGGGATAACTAGTATTAAACCACTTGGGGAATTTAAAGAGATAAAAAAAGAAGATTTACGGTTTGGAATCAATAAAGAGAATAAACTACTATATAGTATTATAAATAAGTCAATGAATAAGATAACAGAAGATCAATACTCAAAAATTATCAATAAATGGATGATGAATCTATATATACAAGATAAAAGAGAAGCCAGTAGAGTATACCTGACAACAAAAGAGAAACAATATCTAGAAAATAAAAAAGAGATAAAGTTTTGTGCTGATCCCTCATGGATGCCCTTAGAGGGGATCAAAAATGGAAAAATTGATGGGATAACATCTGATTATATAAAGATATTTAGTGAAAGTATTGGCATACCATTTAAGCTTGTAGAGACTAACTCTTGGGTTCAAAGTTTAGAGTACGCAAAGATGAGAAAATGTGATATATTGTCATTTCTAACAATGGAAACAGCTAAGAGAAAAGAGTACTTGAATTTTACAACACCATATATGGATATACCACTTGTAATTGCTACAAAGTATGATGTAACATTTATTACCGATTTTACTAGTTTAGATAAGAAAAAAATAGGGATACCACAAGGGTATGCATTTTACGATATATTAAAAGAGAAATATCCGGAAATAAATTTAGTAGAGGTAAAAAATAATATAGAGGGGACTTACAAAAGTCAAAAATGGGGAGCTATTTGGATTTATTGGAACACTTGCAAGTGTTGGATACCTTTTTCAAACACAATTTGTAGGGGAGTTAAAAATTGCAGGAAAATTTGATGAAAGTTGGGAGTTAGGAATTGCTACTAGAGGTGATGATATAACTTTATTAAATATTTTACAAAAAACATTAGATACAATATCGCAAGAGGAACATAAAAATATTTTTAATAATTGGGTAGCAATTAAGTATGAGAGTAAAATTGATTACCAGCTACTATGGGAAACAATATCCATTGCAATGGTTATTTTTTTAGTTTTTGTCTACTGGAATAGAAAGTTACGAATAGTAAATAGTGAGTTAGAGTTTCAAAAAAACAAAGCACAAGAAGCATTAAAAGTAAAATCAAATTTTTTAGCCAATATGAGTCATGAGATAAGGACACCAATAAATGTAATTTTAAGTATGACATATTTAGTACAAAAAGAGACTCAAGACAAAAAACAGCAAGAACAGCTTCATAATATAGAGAAAGCAACAACCTCATTATTAAGATTGATTAATGATATTTTAGATAGTTCAAAAATAGAGGTGGGAAAGCTAAATATTGTAAAAAATAACTTTAATATGGATCAAGTATTAAATAATGTACAAGCAGTTGCAGAAGCTAACATTGAAGCTAAAGATATAAATTTTGAGATTCACTATGACAAGATTTTACCAAAATATTTTAATGGAGATAGTTTACGATTAGAACAAGTTTTAATAAACCTTGTAAGTAATGCTACAAAATTTACACAAAAAGGCTTAGTACAATTATCTATAGAAAATATAGGCTACAATAGATATAGATTTAGTGTAAGTGATACAGGTATTGGAGTAAAACAAGAACAAATTGAAAATATTTTTGAGCCATTTACTCAAGCAGATGATACAATTACAAGAGAATATGGTGGTACTGGTCTTGGTCTATCTATATCAAAACAACTTGTAGAGTTAATGGGTGGAACACTTAGGATTGAAAGTAAAGTAAAAGAGGGTACACAAATATATTTTGATCTTGAATTAAAGGAAGTGAATCAAGAGGATTATATTAAAGAGGAAGGGTTAGAAAATACAAAGAAAAAAATAGAACTTAATTTGTATAATAAGAGAAAAACAATAGTTTTAGAAAAAGAGAAAGAGTTACTTGAAAAATTAGAAGAGGCAGTATTGAGAAAAAGACCAAATGTGGTATATCCTATTATTGATGAATTGGATAAATATAATTTACAAATACTCAGTAGTGAAGATTTTAAGAATATAAAAATATATATTAAGAGATATATGTTTCATGAAGCAAGCGAGATATTAAACAAATATGAAAAATAAAAAATCCCCAACCATATTAATTGTAGATGATAATGAAATTAATATTGATATATTATTAGGTGCCTTAAATAAATATGATATTATTGCGGCCCTTAGTGGAAAAGAAGCATTAGATATTGTTAAAAAAGAGAAAGTAGACTTAATCCTACTAGATATCATGATGCCCACTTTAGATGGATATGAAGTTTGTAAAATATTAAAAAATAGTGATAAGTACTCAAATATCCCAATAATATTTCTTACAGCTAAAAATGAAACAGATGATATTAAAAAAGGTTTTGAGTATGGGGCGATTGATTATATTGTTAAACCTTTCAATCCCTCAGAGTTAGATATACGAATCAATACCCATTTAGAACTTCTTAGTTACAAAAATAATCTAGAGCAAAAAGTTACCACTGCAATTGAAGAGAATAGAATTAATCAACAGATACTTTTCCAAAAATCTAAGCAAGCCGAGATTGGTGAGTTATTGATGCATATCTCTCATCAGTGGAAACAGCCATTAAGTGAGCTTGGAAGTATTAATACCTTTCAAGAGGGGAAGTTAGCGCATGGTCAAGATATTCAAATAGATGAATATAAACGCTATTTAGAGAAAAATGGGCAAATTATTGCATTTATGGCTGAAACAATGAAAACATTTCAGAATTTTTATCAGCCAAATCAACCTTCTGAACATTTCAATGTAAATGAAGCAGTAAATATTGCAATAAATATAGTAGCTGCCACTTTTGATTACAATAATATTATGTTAGATACTATAGAAGATAAAAATTTACCTAAGATTCTTGGAAATAAAAATGAATATGCTCAAATTATATTATCAATTTTAAATAATGCAAAGAATATATTTATAAAAAGAAAAGTCAAAAGTCCAAAGATTACTATTTCTATAATTAATAGTGATGATACTATTATTGTAACAATAATCGATAATGGTGGCGGAATTATTACTCTTGATGATGATGATATATTTGCTCCATATGTGAGCAATAGTGATAGCACTGGAATAGGACTATATTTAGTAAAGGCGATTTGTAAAAAAAATTCTTGGGATATAGAAGGCAACAATGAAAAAAGTGGTGCAAAATTTATCCTCACAAGTAAGAAGGAGTTAGAAAGTGAATAATTTAAAAAATTTAAGAATATTATTTTTAGAAGATAATCTGGTATTTGCAGAACATACAATCTATTTTTTAGAGCTTTATGCTAAAGAGGTGATTCACTGTACTAATATGCAAGATGCTTTAAGTTTGTTCCATATGGAACATATAGATATTATTATTAGTGATCTAAAGGTTGAAGATGGCTTGGCTTTACATTTTATTGAGCAAATAAGGGAGGATAATAAAGAGGTTCCAATTGTTGTCTTAAGTGCACATAAAGATGAAGAATTTTTGTTAAAAGCTATCCCTTTAGGGCTTACCTCTTATGAAGTTAAGCCTATTAATTTTACTGATTTTAAAAGTTTACTCAATAAATGTGCACAAGCTATTAACAATAAAAATTTATTGCTTATAAAAGATGATATTTTTTATGATTATGATACGAAGTCTATTTATAAAAATCAAGAGGAGATACTTTTGAGTAAAAAAGAATCTCTATTTGTTGAGTTACTTATAAAAAATAAAAATAGTATTACAAGTAAAGATGATATCAATAATTTTATTTGGGAAAATGAAATTATGAGTGAATCGGCATTGAAAAACTTTTTGTTAAGAGTAAGAAAAAAAGTTGGAAAAGATTTTTTTTATACAATTCAGAATATAGGATATAGATTATAATTTAATCCATAATTGTAAAATTATCAATCTCTTTAAACCCAATCATCGCATTCAAAAGAGCAATTTTAGAAGCATCTTTTAGATCCTCTACACTTAGCTCTGCTTCATATACTATTTTCTCTTCTAATAGTCTGGCTCTAGTGGTCCCTTGCAGTAAGGGTTGCTTTGGTGTTAACCATCTATTTTCTTTATATATTGCAATATTTGCTATGGAGGTATCTGTAATTAGTTTATTTTTTACTATAATTATCTCATCAGCTATACTTTTTTTTGAATATAGATTATCTATAGATTCTCTATTAATATATTTATAATTATATTCTATTTTATCATCTTCAATAATTTTCAATACTTTTATCTCTTTAGGTGTATATTTGTAATAATCTATTTTCTCAATACCGTTTTTTGAGTAAATTACTTTTACCCTAAGAAGATGATCTGTTGGTGGATAGATATACTCTTGTAAGTCAATATTAAGTCCTATAGTTCTTGATACTCTTTGATTGTGGTAATGGAGATTAAAAACTTCAAAATCATCACATCTAATTGTTTCGAAAAAATAATTCATGGGATATATACTTTGTCTAACATCTCTTGATACTCTTTTTGAGGGTCACTATCACAGGTTATTCCGCCACCACTTTTATAAATATATTTACCATTTTGTTTCTCAATAAATCGTATCATCACTGCACTATTTAAAGATTTTCCATCAAATACTCCAAAAACGCCCGTAAAGTACCCTCTTTCGTATTTTTCCACTTCAGCTATGATTTGTACTGTTTTTTTCTTTGGAGTTCCTGTGATGCTTCCTGCTGGCAATAAAGAGGTTATTATATCCCCTATTTTATCTTGCCAATTATTTTCTAGTTCGCCAGATATTTTTGAACTTATTTGGAAAAGTTCTTTCTCCCCTGCTTTTATCTTTTCACAATATCGAAAATTTTCAACTTTTACTTTTGAAGCAACGATTGATAGGTCATTTCGTAATAGATCAACAACCATTGTATGCTCAGCTAATTCTTTTGGATCTTTTAAAATTAACTCTTTTGCATTTTTTATATTGGCATCTATTGTTCCCTTCATTGGGTAGGTGTAGATTTTGTTTTCATCAATTGTACAAAAACTTTCAGGAGAGAAACAAACAAATTGATTTTTGTAGAGTAATTTATATTTACTATTTGCATTATCATATGTGCTTTTTAAATCTAATTCTCCATTTATTTTTGTTGGTGTTGTTAGATTAATAAGATAGGTATTTCCATTTTTTATCTCATTTTGTATTGAGTTATATTTTGTTAAATAGTTTTCATAACTTACTGGTATTTTTGTTATGGTTTGATTTTTTTTTAAAAACTGCTCATTAGCATTTATTTTATATTGAATATCTTTTGGGATATCTTTTAATGGAATCACTTCATAGTTTTTTAAATCATAACTAATCATAAAAAAAAATGGCTCTTTTTTAGAGCCATAATCATTGAGTATCTCTTTTAATTTCACAATTGTTATATTATTGATTTAGTATGAGTTTTTTTAAACATGCCATTCTGACTGCTACACCATTTCTCACCTGTTCTAGAACTTTCGAACGCGGATCTTCTAACATCTCATCACTTATATCAATATTTCTGTTCACTGGTCCTGGATGCATAAGTAGTATATCTCTATCTCCTAACATTTTTTTAGTGATACAATATTTTTTACTATACTTTTTTGTATTTTCCTCTAGCTCATCATCTGAAAGTGTAAAAGTATGTCTTTCGTGTTGTACTCGTAAACTCATTATTACATCAAGTTTATCAATCACTTTATTAATATTCTTTACTGTTTTATATTGAGACACTACTCTAAACTCTTTTGGTGTTACAAGAATTGGTTTTAATCCAAATCTAGGTAATAATTCTAAGTTTGAAGAGGCAACTCGTGAATTGAAAATATCACCAACGATAGCTATATTTTTATCTTTTACATCATAGTTAAAATGTTCCATTATTGTAAAGAGGTCTAGGAGTGCTTGAGTAGGATGGGCATTTTTACCATCTCCTGCATTAAGGATAGGACAATTCACATAACTTTTTAAACTATTTGGTAAACCACACTCACTATGTCTTATAATAATAGCATCTGGTTTCATAGCATTTAAGTTTGCAACTGTATCCTCGACAGTTTCCCCTTTTTTTGTTGAGCTAGTTTGAACTTCAAGATTAACTACATCTGCACCAAGTCTTTTTGCTGCTATTTCAAAACTACTCCTTGTTCTTGTTGAGTTTTCAAAAAAAAGTGTAACTATTAGTTTCCCTTCTAAAAGTTTATTTGAACTAAGATCTAAAAAAAGTTTTGCATCATTGAAAAGTTTAAGAATTTCATCATTTGAGAAGTCACCAGTTGTTATTAAATGTTTCATATATTTGTCCCTAAATTTATTTTTGATTATAACATATTTTTCTATATTTTTTTAATCTTTTCAAGCCACTCATCCAATGTTTTTTCATAACCAATTTTTTTAGTTTCATAAAATTTTATATCTTTTTCTAGATATTTTTGTGCTACAAATCCTCCAAAATCATGTGGATATTTATAACCTATATGACTATCTTGGAGATGTTTTGGTATCTCTAGTAGCTGTTCGGTTTTTACAAACTCAAGTGCACTATTAATTGCATTATACGCACTATTTGATTTTGGTGATGATGCTAGATATATTACACATTGAGAGAGTATGATTCTAGATTCTGGATACCCTATTTTTGAAGTTGTAAGATAAGTACTAGAAGCTAGATTAAGTGCATTTGGGTTTGCATTACCAATATCTTCACTTGCAAGTATCACTAACCTTCTACAGATAAACTCAACACTCTCTCCACCATCAATTAGTCGAGCAAGATAATATAATGCTGCATCAACATCACTACCTCGTATAGATTTTATCATGGCACTTATAATGTCGTAGTGACTTTGAGAACTACTAACCCCATCACCCATAGATGTTTCCCTTAGCTCTTTTAAAAGCTTAATAGTTATCTCTTTATCTACTTTAGATGCAAAATCAATTAAGTTTAATAAAGCTCTACCATCTCCGCTACTTGAAACTATAAGGTATTCTATTGCTTCTTGATTAATAGTGATATTAAGTTCTTTTATGGCTTTGTTTGTTAAGTTTTCTAATTCTTGATAATTTAGAGGTTTAAACTCATATAAAAAACCTCTCGAGCGAATACCATTTGTTAAAGTGAAAAATGGATTTTCTGTACTAGCACCTATAATTATCGCATCATAGTTTTCCATAACTGGTAAGAGTACTTCTTGTTGTGTTTTTGTCAACCTGTGAACTTCATCGATAAAAATAAGAGGTTTTAACAAACCATTTTCATATCTTTTAAATATGGTTCGCAAATCGTCAATTTTAAGACTTGTTGCATTCATATTATAAAAATCATAACCACTGTTTTTTGCTATGATTTTTGCTAAAGATGTTTTTCCAGTTCCTGGTTTTCCATAAAAAAAGAGATGAGGAATTTCCTTTTTTTCTATGAGTTTATAAAGAGCTTTATTGTTACCTATAATGTGAGATTGTCCCACAAACTCTTCTAGACTACTTGGTCTTAATAGATTTGCTAGGTTAGTACTCATCTTCGTAAAAATCTTCGTTAGAGTTTTTTCTATTTAGTTTTGTTTGCTCTTTCATAAAGTGTCGTAAGTTTTCATATTCATCACTTTCAAGATATCTTACTTTCCCTGAAGGGAGATTATTTAGATTTATTCCACCAAAACTCACCCTTTTAAGATCAACAACCTTTGAGCCAAAGTGAGCAAAAAATCTTCTAAGCTCTCTATTTTTCCCCTCAGATATTGCAACTTTTAGTTTTGAAAATTTAGGTGTATTTGTTTGAATTTGATATCCTAAAAATTTTGAAAACTCCATACTAATTGTTTTTGTTTTATCCCAAGCACCAGCAGTTGCATCATCAAGAGTTATACCATTTTCCATTGCACTAATCATTGAAGCTGTTACTTCGCCTTCAATTTTAATTTTATAAACTCTCTCAAGATTTGAGTTCATGAGAGATGTTGCTATTTTTGGATCATCTGTCAGTAAAAGCATCCCCTCACTAGCAAAGTCAAGTCGTCCTACTGGTATAAAATGATTGAATTTTTTTGGAATTGTATCATAGATTATTTTACGACCTTGAGGGTCTTTTTTTGATACTATTTCACCTTTTAGTTTATTATAAACTATTACAGTTGATGCTCTTTTATAATCAACTTTTACAGTTCTTCCATTTACTTTTACAATAGTTTTATCATTAACTTTTGTAGATAAGTCACTAATAACTTTTCCATCAATTGAAACTTTCCCAGTTTTAATTAGTTCATCAGCTTCTCTTCTACTAAATCTACTATTGTGTGATATAAACTTATTTAGCCTTGTTTTGTGTTCGTCATTGTCATTATTTCCCATGATTATTTCCTTAATTTTAAATTTAATGATTGTTCCACATAGAACAATCATTAAATTTAAAAGGTGAATTCACCTTTTAAATTGGATTATTGAACAAAAATTGTAGGTACTATCATTGGATATTTTCTATATTTTCTTATGCAATGTTTTCTTACTACTTTTCTAAGTTCTTCTTCTACTGCTCTTGTATTTTGTAAAATTCCCTCTTTGATGTGTTCTAAGAAGTGCTCTAAAATATCTTCAATCTCTTTAGAAAAATGTTTTTCTTGTTTTGAATCAACCATACCAAATGAACTTACTCTTGCAGGACCTATAACTTTTCTATCACTTTCTGTTATTTGTGCTACAATCATAATAACACCCTCGTTTGCCATAGTTTGTCTATCAATAACAACATCATCACCAATTTTTCTATTTCTTTGGTTGTCAATATATGTTTTCCCAGTTTTAACAGTTTTTACTTTTTTAAGAAATTTAGGAGATATTTCAACTTGCTCTCCATCACTTAAAATATAAGTGTTTCTTTCTAAAACACCACACTCAATACCTGTTTGAATATGTCTTACTACATGGTTATATTCACCATGAATTGGTAAGAAAAACTTCGGCTTTAGAAGTCTAAGCATAAGTTTTTGTTCCTCTTGTGCAGCATGTCCAGATACATGAATATCAGTATAGTTTTGGTATGCAACATGTGCCCCTGCTTTTTGTATTTGATTGATTATCTCAGATACACTTGCTTCATTTCCAGGAATTGCTTTAGCTGATAATACTACAGTATCTTCAGGCTTAATCTTGATATGTCTATGCTCATGAATTGACATTCTAAATAAAGCACTCATAGGCTCCCCTTGGCTTCCTGTTGTAATAATAAGTACCTCTTTGTCAAGATATTTGTTTACCTCATGAGCATCTATAAACTTATCTTTTGGAAATTTTAAATATCCTAAAGTAAGTGCAATATCAAGGTTCTTTTCCATACTTCTACCAATAACACAAACTTTTCTTCCATAATCAAGCCCACACTGAATAGCTTGTGCTACACGGTGAAGATTTGATGAGAATGTAGACATGATAATTCTACCTTTTGCTTGTGAAAATATTCTCTCAAATGTTGGTCCTACAGTTTTTTCTGTTTTTGTAAACCCTGGTGAGTGAGAGTTTGTACTATCACTTAGTAGTGCTAATACACCTTTCTCTCCATAGTAAGCTAGTCTATGTATATCTGCTGGATATCCATCTACAGGTGTATGATCTATTTTAAAATCCCCTGTATGTATAATAGTACCAGCTTCAGTTGTGATAGCTAAAGATGAACTATCAATAATTGAGTGAGTCATATGCATCCATTCAACTTCGAACTCCCCTATTTTAATAGGTTTTCTTTTTTGAACAGCTCTAAAGTAACTTCTATGTTGTTTCATTTTATGCTCATCGAATTTTGCACCAATAGATTCTAAAGGAAGTGATGTCCCATAGATTGGAACTTGTAACTCTTTAAAAATATATGGCATAGCACCAATATGATCTTCATGAGAGTGAGTGATACAAATAGCTGCTATTTTACTTCTTATTTGTCTTATATATGTGAAATCTGGGATAAGAATATCAACACCATGCATAGAATCATCTGGGAAACTCATCCCAACATCTATAATAATTGCACTTTTATCAGTTTCAACTACCATCATATTTCCACCAATCTCACCTAGACCACCAAGTGGTGTAACTTTGATACTCGCTTCTGTTTTTAGATTAAGTTTATTGTGTGGATTTAATCTCTCTTTTTGTATTCTTTCATTGGTTTCAAATGCTTTTTTTAGGTCATTTGTCCATCCATTACCACTAACAGGTGGCTTTTTCTTTTGTGGTACAGTTTTACCTTTTTGTCCTCGTTCTTGAGGTGCGTTATTGTTTTGTTTTTGTTCTGTTTCAGTATGTTGTTGCTTTGTCTCTTTTACTGGTTTGCTATTTGTTTCTTGTGGAGTATTATTAATAGCTGATTGTAATGTTTCAGTCGTTTGTGTAACTTTCGTTTCTTCCATTTTGTTTTACCTTTGTATAAATATGGCTATACAAAGATGCATCAACTTCATGAGGTCTTGCAGACTCTTTTATATTAAGTTCATCAAAAATAGAGTTAATCATTACTTTATTATAAGCAGTTGATAAATTTTTACTCAATTTTTTTCTTGGCTGGGAAAAACACACTTTTAAAAACTTGTTAAAGTCAAAATCAAGTTCTTTATCCATATCTTTTTGAATATAGATAACACTTGAATCTACCTTTGGAGGTGGATCAAAACTTTCAGGCGGAACAACTATGAGTGTCCGTGCCTGTTTTGAGATTAACTGTGTTATTACACTTAGTGCAGAGTATTCTTTATCTCCACACTGTGCTGTAAATTTATCCGCAACTTCTTTTTGTATCATAACGATAATGTTCTCACAATTATTATCGTTAAATGAATTTAATATAATGTTCGTAGCTATATAATATGGTAGGTTTGCTATTAAGTCATATCTACTATTATATAATGACGAGTTTTCGTTCCATTTTTCTAAAACATCACCTAAAATGATCTTTAATTTATTGGATTCCAACTCACTTCTAAACTCGGTTTGCAATATAGAGTATAAATCTCTATCAACCTCATAGGCTGTTACATCTTTGCACTTGACAAGTTTCTTTGTCAAATCACCTAATCCAGGCCCGATTTCTACAATATGATTATTGTTATGGGGCATCGATTGGATGATTTTAATTAATACTGACTCATCTTTTAAAAAATTTTGTCCAAATTTCTTTTTTGCTTTAATGTTATTCATAATATTAAATAGAGTTTAGCAAAAAAATACTTACAAAAAGGTAATAAAATTATTTATTATACTTATTTTTGTAACTACTAGATATTTTGTTATATCTATATGTTTGTATTGATTTGATATAATGTCAAATATTAATAAGCAATTATAGGAAAATAGATGAGTTATTTCGCAAAAAGAATTATACCATGTTTAGATGTTGATAATGGTAGAGTTGTAAAAGGTATAAACTTTGTAGGTCTCAGGGATGCAGGTGATCCAGTAGAGGTAGCAAAGAGGTACAATCAAGAGGGTGCTGATGAGATAACTTTTCTTGATATTGGTGCAAGTCATGAAGGTCGAGATACAATAGTAGATGTTGTAAAAAAAGTGGCACAAGAGGTTTTTATCCCACTTACAGTAGGTGGAGGTATTAGAAAACTTGAAGATATTTATAATTTGTTAAATGTTGGGTGTGATAAAGTTAGCATCAACAGTAGTGCTGTTACAAATCCAGATTTTATCAACCAAGGCGCGAAAAGATTTGGTAGTCAATGTATTGTTGTTGCCATTGATGTAAAGAAGGTATCTGATGGTACTTATCATGTTTTTGTAAAAGGTGGTAGAGAAGATACTGGAATAGATGCTTTACAGTGGGCAAAAGAGGTATATAATAGAGGGGCAGGGGAAATTCTTTTAACCTCTATGGACGCAGATGGAACTAAAGCAGGATTTGAAACTAATATTACTGGACAGATAAGTAGAGCAGTTGAGATCCCTGTTATTGCTTCAGGAGGTGCTGGGACTATGGAGCATATAAAAGATGCTTTTTTATGTGGTGCTGAGGCTGCACTTGCTGCATCTATATTCCATTTTAAAGAGATAGATATAATGGATTTAAAAAGATATCTATCTGCTAACAATATACCAGTAAGGCTATAGAATTGATAGTATGTGCAGGAAACAATGAAACTTTTCCATTTGCTACACCTATAGGGGTTGGTCTTATCGATAGTGCTATGAATTTAACTAGATTATGTTTATTTGATAAGCCTGATTATATCTTATTTGTAGGGAGTGCAGGTAGTTATGGAGAGTATGATACCTTTGATATTATAGAGAGTTCAAATGCTTCAAATATAGAGCTCTCTTTCTTTGAAGATAACTCATATACCCCTATAGATAATATGGTAAAATGTGAAGATAAAAAGCTTCCTAGTCAAACAATTGTAAACTCCTCAAATTATATCTCTACAAATAGTGAAATAACAAAGGAATTTTTGCAATATGGGATAGGAATTGAAAATATGGAGTTCTATTCAGTTGTAAAAATTGCCAAAGAATTTGAGATAGATGTGAAGGGAATTTTTGTGGTTACAAACTACACAAATAAAGAGGCGCATAAAGACTTTATATCAAATCACCATCAAGCGATGGATAAATTGATAAAGTACTTAGAAGAGAAAAATATTATTATAAAAAACTAATTGTTCCACATGGAACACCGTTAAAAGAGAGTAAAAAGTTTTACTCTCTTAGGTGTGGAAGACTGAACTGTATTTACGAAGTGAATCAGTGAAGGCAGAACAATAACAATAAAATAGAAAGGAAGAATTATAAAAACAATATATGATTATTCACTAAAAGAGTTACAAGAAAAAATAAAACCATCATTTAGAGCAAAACAGATATATAATTGGATATATAAAAATTATGCTACTACTTATGATGAGATGAAAAATATTCCAAATAATCTTAAAATTGAATTAGAAGAAAACTATCCTATAGATATTGCAAAAATAGTACGAACAGAAGAGAGTTCTGATGGAACTAAAAAATATCTATTTGAATTTAAAGATGGGAAAACAGCTGAAGCAGTACTACTTCTAATGAAAGATAAGCAAAAAGATGAGGATGGAAATATTACAAAAAGTGAAAAATATACTTTTTGTATCTCAAGTCAAGTTGGTTGTAAAGTAGGGTGTAGTTTTTGTTTAACAGCACGAGGAGGATTTGTAAGAGACTTAAGTGCAGGGGAGATTATAGCACAAATAGTTTACTTAAAAAAACAAAATAATATAGCTCAAAACAAAGCTGTAAATATTGTTTACATGGGGATGGGTGAACCATTAGATAACTTTGATAATCTTACAGATGCAATTAAGATTATCTCAGATTTAGATGGTTTGGCTATAAGTACAAGAAGACAAACGATCTCTACAAGTGGTATTAGTACTAAAATAGAGAAGCTAGGAAAAATGGATTTAGGAGTACAATTAGCTATATCACTTCATGCTGTTGATGATGAGTTAAGAACGGAACTAATCCCTATGAATAAAGCTTATAATATAAACTCTATTATAGAAGCAGTAAAAAAGTTTCCAATAGATACAAGAAAAAAAGTGATGTTTGAATACCTTGTAATTAAAGATAAAAATGATGATATAAAATCTGCAGATAAATTGGTAAAACTTTTAAACGGTATTGATGCAAAAGTAAATTTAATTTTCTTTAATCCATTTGAGGGTTCAAGTTATGAAAGACCATCAAAAAATGCAATGATTAAATTTCAAGAATATCTCTTAAGTAAAGGATTACTTTGTACAATACGGGAATCAAAAGGGATAGATATAAGTGCTGCATGTGGGCAATTAAAAGAAAAAGCCGCTGAAGAAAAATAAAGCCATAGAGGCATTAAAGATAAAGGAATTAATATGGGAACACTCGATTTAGTAATGGTAGGCTTTTTATTTGTAGTATTGATAGGTGGAATGGTAGGCTTTTTTATCTACAATAATAAAGAGGAGTAATAAATATTTATGATGGCAAAAAAGTATTATGAAAATAAGATTATAGTGATTCTTATGCAAGTAATCACAATTGGGTTAATATCTTTTAGTAACTTAGATTTGGTATTAAAATTGATGCTCTTATTTGCCTATGTAATGCTCTTTATACAAAAAAAATGGCATAAGCACCTTTTAATAATGCTTGTAATGATAACTATACTATTTAGCTCTACATATATCTATATGTGAAGTAAAAATATGGTAATATAAAAAGATAATATATAAATATAGGTAATAGAATGGACATAAAAAATATAGCAAAAGATGTCTTCGCAATAGAAGCAAAAGAGATAGCAAACCTATCAAATCTTTTAACAAGTGATTTTGAAGATGCAATTAATGCAGTATTAAATACAAATGGAAAATTCATAATATCTGGAATGGGTAAGTCTGGAATAATTGGAAAAAAAATAGCTGCAACTCTTGCTAGCACAGGAACACCAAGTTTCTTTTTACATCCAGGGGAAGCATATCATGGAGATCTTGGTATGATTGAAAAAGATGATATTGTATTACTTATCTCTAATTCTGGTGAAACAGATGAGGTATTAAAACTAATCCCTTTCTTAAAGGCACAAGAAAATATCACTATTTCAATGAGTGGAAATCCAAAATCAACATTAGCACAAAATACAAACTATCATCTTAATGTTGCAGTGGAACATGAAGCGTGTCCTTTACAATTAGCACCCACAAGCTCTACAACGGCAACTCTAGTAATGGGAGATGCAATTGCAGTTGCATTAATGAAACTAAGAGACTTTAAAGATGAGAATTTTGCTAAATTTCATCCAGGTGGTAGTTTAGGGAGACGATTATTAACTAAAATTGAAAATGTTATGAAAAAAGATAATCTTCCTATTATTACAAAAGATGCAAATGTAAAAGAGATTATTCATAAAATAACTGATGGTAAATGTGGATTAGTTGTAATACTAGAGAATGATAAAATAGCTGGTATTATAACTGATGGTGATATTAGACGAGTTATGGAAAGCCAAGAGGAAAAGTTTTTTAATTTAAATGCAAAAGATATTATGAGTAACTCTCCAAAACAGATAAATAAAGATGAAAAACTAGTAACTGCAAGTGAGATAATGGGTAATTTTAAAATCAATTCATTACTAGTAGTTAACAATGAAGATAAATTAGTTGGAATTGTACAGATGTATGATTTAGGTTTATAAGAGGATAAATACAGATGATTTTAATGATTGATAATTATGATAGTTTTACATACAATATTGTTCAATATTGTTTAGAACTTGGTGCAGATTTAAAAGTAATTAGAAATGATGAGCTAACTATTGAAGAGATAAAAGAGTTACATCCTCAAAAAATAATACTCTCACCTGGTCCTGCAACTCCAGATGATGCGGGTATAACCTTAGAAGTGATTAAAACTTTTGGTGATACTATACCAATACTTGGTATTTGTCTTGGGCATCAAAGCATTGCACAAGCATTTGGTGGTGAAGTTATAAAAGCTCCTAAAATGATGCATGGGAAAACATCACAAATAGAGGTGATAGAGGATGATTTATTATTTCAAAATCTTCCAAAAATTATTACAGAAACAAGATACCATTCACTTACAGTAAATAAAGAGAATCTTCCAAGAAATATTATAGTAACTTCAAAATCTTTGGATGATCAAGAGATAATGTCTTTAAAAATAAAAGATAAAGATATCTATGGGGTACAGTTTCATCCAGAATCTGTTATGAGTGAATATGGACATGAGATGTTGGATAACTTTCTAAAACTATAAAGGATAGTTGTGAATTTAAATAGGTACAACGGAGTTTTCTTATCACTACTGTTTTTTCATACAGCAGTTTTATTGTACCTAACAAATGAGTTTAGTATATCTTTTAAAGAAGCGTATATCTATTTTAATTCAGAATTGTCTTTATTATCTTTAATAACAAATCTTTCCACAACTCTCTTTGGACAAAATGACTTTGCACTTCGTGGACCATTTATATTATTTTATATAGGGAGTTCACTTCTTCTATATTATCTTACAAAAGATTTCTTTAAAACAGAACTTCAAAGAGTTATATCTGTTGCTATATTTATGATATTACCTGGGGTCAATAGTGCTGCACTTTTAGTCAATGAATCAATAATAGTAGTATTTTTTACTTTATTGTATTTGGTGATTTATAAAACAAAGAAAAGACACTGTTATGTGTTATTACTACTATTTCTATTTATAGATAACTCTTTTGCCATATTATTTTTAGGATTATTTTTTTATTCATTAGCAAAAAAGAACAATAAATTATTAGTTATATCATTAATTCTATTTGGAATATCTATGTCATATTTTGGATTTGATATAGGTGGAAAACCTAAAAGCTTTCTTCTTGATACCTTTGGTATTTATGCTAGTATATTTTCTCCTGTTTTATTTTTATACTTTTTTTATGCAATTTATCGAATCGGTATTAAGCAAGAAAAAGAGATTATGTGGTATATCTCCGCTACTGCATTAGGATTGTCTTTAATATTTTCATTGAGACAAAATATCAAGATAGAAGATTTTGCACCTTTTGTGGTAATCGCAATACCTCTAATGGTAAAATTGTTTAGTCATAGCTTAAATGTTAGATTAAAAGAGTTTAGAAAAATGCATTACAATATGATGCGTTTAGCACTGGGTGTTTTGATTGTAAGTTTTTTAGGATTAGTTTTTAATAAATATATTTACATATTTTTAGAAAACTCGGATAAACATTTTACTTATAAATATCACATTGCAAAAGAGTTAGCTGAAGAATTAAAAAGTAGAAATATTAATGCAGTATATATAGATGATTCAAAACTAGCATTAAGGCTAAGATTCTATGGGATTAATAGTTCAGAAAAGTATATAATAAGTAGAAGATTATTTAATAATCGCTATGAATTGATAGATATAAAATACTTTAATAGAATAGTAGAAAGATACTATCTATACAAGAGATAATAAAAGAATAGTGTTACTAAACTAAACACTAATTTAGTTGAAAACAATAAAAGTGTTACTTTTTGCTAACTTTTATTATTCACTAGATAAGATTATAAAATAAAAATTCTTATAAGGGGAAAGTATGGCACAAAAAGCAATACGAGAATATGATGGAAAAGCATTGTTTTCGAAACAATGGGAAAATTATTTTAGTGGATTTCACTATGGTTTTAAATCTGTATTAGTAACAAGTGGAAAAGAACTACTTGAAATCTCTAAAACAACATGGGTTTGAATGGTTAAAACAAGAGCCACTAGTAGCAAAACCAGATATGTTATTTGGTAAAAGAGGGAAAAATGATCTTGTATTATTCAAGACAAATAAACCAGGTGATGTAACTTTAGATGAAGCAGCAAAGTGGATAGATGAAAAAATGTCACATAACACTACACTACTATCTGGTCAGCATGGTATGCTAACACATTTTGTTGTAGAGCCATTTACACCACATACACAAGAGCAAGAGTACTATATTTCTGCAACTACAGTTGGTGAAGATGATGTATTATATATGTCAGCTGAAGGTGGTATGGAAGTTGAAGAGGGTTGGGATGAAAAAGTTAATGAAGTAGCAATCCCAATTACTATGAGTGATGCAGATATGGAACATGCCGTAAAAGCAAATATCCCAAAAGATATTCCTGCAAAAGATAGAGAAAAATTTGCTTCATTCGCAATTCAGTTTTTTAAATTTTATAGAGATATGAATTTTGCATATCTAGAGATAAACCCAATTGTTATGCTAGAAAACAATGATATGGCTATTTTAGATTTAGTAGCAAGACTAGATGATACAGCAGGATTTATGATGGCTGATACATGGGGAGATATTGAATACCCAACAGCATTTGGTATGGAAGATCAATCACCAGAAGAGAAAGCAATTGCCGATGCAGATAGTAAATCAGGTGCATCACTAAAATTGACTGTACTTAACCCAATGGGAAGAATTTGGACAATGGTAGCAGGTGGTGGAGCATCAGTTGTATATGCAGATACTATAGCAGACTTCGCAGAAGCAAATGGTGGAAGCGTAAAAGATCTTGCTAACTATGGTGAATATTCAGGTGGACCAACAACAGGTGAAACAAAATTTTATGCAGATACAGTAATTGATCTTATGACAAGACATAAGGACCCAAAAGGTAAAGATAAAATTCTAATCATAGGTGGTGCGATTGCAAACTTTACAGATGTTGCAAAAACATTTACAGGAATTATCCAATCATTTGAAACAAATGCAGATAAAATGAAAGCACATAATACAAAAATTTATGTAAGAAGAGGTGGACCAAACTATGAAAAAGGTCTTAAAGATATCAAAGAAGCAGCAGATAGATTAGGATTATACATAGAAGTATATGGACCTGAGACACATGTAACAGATATTGTTAGAATGGCATTAGAGAAGTAGGGAGTAACAATGGCACAATTATATACTAAAGATACACAAGCAATTTTTTGGAATAATAATAAATCAGCAATTCAGCGAATGTTGGATTATGATTATACAATCAAAAGAGAAACACCATCAGTTGCAGCAATCGTAGCTCCAACAAGTTCTGGAAAATTTGATAAGTTTTTCTATGGACCAGATGAGATTATGATTCCATTATATAAAAATACTAAAGATGCTAAAGAGGCACAACCTCAAGCTGATGTATTATTAAACTTTGCATCATTTAGAACAGCTTATGATGTTACAATGGAGGCATTAGAGATTGGTGGATTTAGTTCAATCATGGTAACTGCAGAAGGTATACCAGAAAGATTAGCTAGAAAGATGAATCAAGCAGCAAGAGACAAAGATGTAATCGTTATTGGACCTGCTACTGTTGGTGGAATTAGCCCAGGTGCATTTAAAATTGCAAATGTTGGTGGTACAATTGAAAATATTGTTAACTCTAAATTACACAGATGTGGTTCATGTGGACTTGTTACAAGATCTGGTGGACTATTTAATGAGTTATCAAATATTATCTCTATAAATGCTGATGGTATTGCTGAGGGTGTTGCTATTGGTGGAGATAGATTTGTTGGGTCTGTATTTATTGATAATATGCTTAGAATGGAAAAAAATCCAGATGTAAAATATATGGTACTTTTAGGTGAAGTTGGTGGAACTGAAGAGTATAAGATTATTGAAGCAGTTAAAAATGGTCAAATAACAAAACCTGTAATTGCATGGTGTATAGGTACTATTGCTAAACATTTCTCAACAGGTGTTCAGTTTGGTCATGCAGGTGCTTCAGCAAATGCAGATGCTGAAACAGCAGCAGCTAAAAATGTAGCTATGGCAGAAGCTGGTATATTTGTACCAGATTCATTCAATGACTTACCAGATACAATTGCAGAAGTTTATGGAAAACTAAAAGCTGAAGGTACTATTGGTGAGATTGCTGAACCTGAGATGAATGTATGTCCAACTGTTAGAAAAGCAAAAGAGTTTATTTGTACTATCTCTGATGATAGAGGTGAAGAGGCTCACTATTGTGGTTATCCTATTAGTTCAGTTGCAACTCCAGATACTGGATTTACAGTTGGTGATGTTATGTCTATTCTTTGGTTCAAAAAAAGATACCCAAGATGGGCTGTTGACTTTCTAGAAACTGTACTTAAAACAGTTGCAGATCATGGTCCAGCAGTAAGTGGAGCACATAATGCAAAAGTAACAGCAAGAGCTGGTAAAGATGTAATATCTTCTTTAATTGCAGGTTTACTTACAATTGGTCCAAGATTTGGTGGGGCTATTGATGGTGCTGCTAAATACTTTAAACATGCAGGTGATAATGATATGACTCCTGCAGAGTTTTTAGGATATATGAAAAGCCAAGGTGTTCCAATCCCTGGTATTGGACATAGAATTAAGTCTCTTAAGAACCCAGATTTAAGAGTTGAAGGTCTTAAAAAATTTGCTAAAGAAAATTTTCCAAGTACACCACTACTTGATTATGCTTTAACAGTTGAGCAATTAACAACATCTAAAAAAGAGAATTTAATTCTTAATGTTGATGGTACAATTGGTATTCTAATGATTGATATGTGGAGAGCATTAGGGTATGAAGATGATGAGATTGATGTATTTATTGAAGCAGGTGCTTTAAATGCATTCTTTATCCTTGGAAGAAGTATAGGGTTTATTGGTCATATTCTTGATGAGAAACGACTTGCTATGCCTATGTATAGACATCCTATGACTGACATCCTTTATGATGTTAAAAAAGCTCCAGAGCTTTAATAAGTTGTTAAAACAAAATAAAAGTCATCTCAAGATTGAGGTGGCTTTTTTTATATGAAAAAAAGTTTTTCTCTTCTTGAAATAATTGTTGTGCTATCACTTATAGCGATTATTATTTTAGTATCTCTACCAAAACTATCATTATCTAAACTACAACTTGCAACTGATAAAGTCTTAATATATCTTAACTACACAAGATATACAGCTATGATAGATAATAAATACAGTGTTGATGACAACGAGTGGGAGAAGAAAAGATGGACATTAAAATTTCAAAACTGCTCAAATGAAGAGGATGGACTCTATTTTGTAGTCTATAGTGATGAAAGTGGAGGTACTGCACACTTTAAAAAAGAGGAGACACTCAAAGACCCTTTGAATAATAAATATCTTTATAGTGGCTATGATTGTATCCCAAATAATAATGAATCCCCAGATATATTATTGACAAAAAAATATGGTATTGTAGGTGTCGATATTAGTTGTAATACCACAGCAACAATAGGTCAAATAAGTTTTGGTGAAGATGGAAAAATCTATTCACAATTAGGGACAAATATAGAATCTATAACACAACCTTGTAGTATAAAATTAACTGATAGTAATAATAATTCTAGCACAATAATTATAGAGCCAAACACAGGTTATATACATAAGCAATAATTTGATATAATCACTCCATAATACTAAAGACAAGGTCAATCAAATATGCAATTTGAACAATACCCTTTTGAAAGATTAGCACAATTGCTAGAGAAGTCAAAGGGAAATGAGAAATACGAAGCAAGTAGTTTAACTATTGGAGAACCACAGTTTACTACACCACAATTTATACAAGATGAACTCTCAAATAGTGCTAGTTTATTAAATAAATATCCTAAAAGTGCAGGGGAAGAGTATCTAAAAGATGCAATGATAAACTTTATATCAAAACGATTTAATGTAGATTTAACTTATGATGAGATTATCCCAACTTTTGGTACAAGAGAAGTTTTATTTAACTTCCCTCAGTTTGCACTATTTGATAAACAAAACCCAACTATCGCTTTCCCAAATCCTTTTTATCAAATATATGAAGGTGCAGCGATTGCAAGTAGAGCAAAAGTAATTCATATGGATATGACAAAAGAGAATAACTTTTTAGTAGACCTTACAGAAGATGAGCTAAAAAGTTGTGATTTAGTTATTTTAAACTACCCAAATAATCCAACAAGTGCAACAATAACAAATGAAGAGTTAGTAAAATGGGTAAATAGAGCCTTAGAATATGATTTTATACTTATAAATGATGAATGTTATAGTGAGTTGTATTTTGATGAGATGAATAAACCCTTGTCACTACTAGAAGCTTGTAAAATGGCTGGTAATAATAGTTTTAAAAACTGTTTAGTACTAAACTCAATCTCAAAAAGAAGTAGTGCTCCAGGGCTTAGAAGTGGTTTTATTGCAGGTGATAAAGAGATATTACAAGAGTATATGAAATACAGAACTTATGTAGGATGTGCATTGCCTTTACCATTACAAAAAACTGCTACAGTTGCTTGGAATGATGAAAAACATGTGGAAGAGTTTAGAAAGCTATATAAAGAAAATTTTAAAATAGCTAGTGATATATTAGGTATTGATGCACCAGAAGCCACCTTTTATATCTGGCTTGAAGTTGAAAATGAATTAAAATTTACAAAAGAGCTTTATGAAACTAAAAATATCAAAGTATTACCAGGAAGTTTTCTTGGGCGAAATGGAATTGGGAAAAATTTTGTGCGAATTGCACTTGTTGAAAGTCCACAAAAAACTAAAGAAGTACTAACCAGATTAAAAGAGTTCATTACTTTATATAAAGCACAATAAAGAGGATAGAAATATATGAATCAAGAAGAGTTACAAGAAGCAAGAGTCAATCCAGAGTTTTTGTCTTATTTAAAAGAGAAAGAGGAGGAGGTGATAGAAACAAAAAGTATAGCAGGACTTTATGAAGTTCTTGATACACTTCTTGTTTTAGATCTTGATGAACAAAGAATCCACAATGTATATCAAGAGATACTAAAAGTAGCATTTGACTCGATTGAAGAGAGATTGAAAGATACAAAAAAACTTAGCCTAGATAATGATGATATATATTTTATACGAAGTTTTTATGAACATGCAGTTGAAAAATGGAGTGTATTAAATTTTGATGGGGCAAGGGAACTATTTTTTATTTTGACACAAATTATTGAAGATAAAAAATTAAGTGATGCTATGAAAATACATCTAATAGCGTGTGCAAATAACAAAGATATGGATGCTTTTTATGAAGAAGATGTACATCATCTAGATGTGGTAGATAATGAAAAATATGGGTATTTTATCCATGAATTTAATTTTGATGTGGAAGAGTATTTAGCTAAAAACAGCAAACTTCTAGATGAACAGTACGATAAATTAAAGCATCTGTTAAACTAATGAGAGTACATTTTATAGGGATAGGTGGGATTGGACTATCGGCACTTGCTAGATTTTTACAATACAGAGGATATCAGGTAAGTGGATCAGATGTTAAATCTACACCAATCACTCAAGAGCTAGAGAAAGAGGGGATAAAAGTAACTATTCCTCAATCTGAAGATTCAATCGATGGTCAAGATTTGGTTATCTACAGTGCTGCTGTACAAAATGATAATGTAGAGATTCAAGAAGCTAAAAAACAAGAGCTTTTGTTACTTCCTAGAAAAGAAGCCTTGAGTGTTATTATGCAAAAAACTACAAACTATTGTGTATGTGCTGCTCATGGAAAATCAACAACAACAGCAATTTTGAGTTCTATCTTACAAAGTTCAGCAATTATCGGTGCTATTAGTAAAGAGTTTGATTCAAACTTTAGATATATTGATGAGGTGTTAGCCTTTGAAGCAGATGAGAGTGATGAGAGCTTTATCTTATCACATCCATATTGCTCAATTGTTATCAACACAGAACCAGAACATATGGAATACTATAATTATGATGAGAAAAGATTTTATGCTGCTTATGAGAAGTTTATCGATATAGCAAAGCTAAGAGTTATAAATGCGGAAGATCCTTTTTTACAAAACTATAAAGGATATGCAATCAAGTTATATCCATCAAAAGATATAAATCATATAGAGTTTATTTTAAAAGATGATGAACCTTATACTAAGTTTTCTTTAAAAGACTATGGGTTTTTTGAGGTTTGGGGATTTGGTGTACATATAGCCATTGATGCTTCTTGTGCTATATTAGCAGCAGCAGCTTCAATGAGTATTGAAGAGATAAAAGTAAACTTATCAAAATATAAAGGGATTAAAAAACGATTTGATATTATTCAAAAATCGGAAAACTTTGTACTTATAGATGATTATGCTCATCATCCTACAGAGATAATAGCAACTTTAGAGTCTGTAAAGCTCTATAGAAATCAAAAACAACTCCCAACTACTACTGTGATATGGCAACCTCATAAATATAGCCGTACAATTGATAATTTAGAATATTTTAAAACCTGCTTTAAAGGGTGTGATAAACTTATAATATTACCAGTCTGGTCAGTAGCTGAAGAGATAAAAGATATTGATTTTGAAAAAGAGTTTGAAGGGTACAATACAATATTAGCAGACAAAGTACACACAACAGCAGGAAAAATAGAATTAATCAAAGATGAAGAGGTCTTTCATACAATTGATAATGGTATGGTTGTAGGCGTAGGTGCTGGTGATATAACATATCAGCTTAGAGGGAAATAGGGGAAAATATGGAATATGACAATTATTATGTGATAGATACAAATATTATTTTACAAGACGCGGCAAATTTATTTAAACTATCAGATAATAGTACAAATCTTATTATTATTCCAGAAACAGTTTTAGATGAGGTCGATACAAAAAAAAGTGGTTTTGATGAGATTAATTTTCAAGCAAGAGAGTTTGCAAGAGTTTTAGAAACAGGAATCACTAAAGACAAAAAACATATTGACAACTATACTTTAATTACGGTTGTAATTGAAGGTGTGTTAAATGCCCATATTCAAATCATCTCAAAAGAGGATTATGAAGCAAACAGCAAAAATGTTCAACTTAATATTTACAATGATAGAAAGATATTAGAGATAGCTGCTTTTGCAAAAGATTTATACAAAAAAACAAAGTTTTTATCACTAGATATAATGGCAAGAACTAGAGCAATTTCACTAGACATTGATGTGGATTCACTACGGGGTGATAGTGATGAGTTTACCTATGAGTTTGTTAAAACTATAGATATCCCTTTTGATAAATTAGAAGAACTTCCAGACTCAGAAATAACAAACTTTGATACTAACTACAGTTCGTATAATTATTCGTATTGTTTTAAAGTTATTGATTCAGACCAGATGATATTGGCAAATATTATCAATGGTAAAGTATCTATTTTAGATGAGGGTGAGATAAGAGATCAGATAATAACACCTCTAAATAAAGAGCAATTGTTTTTTAGTAATGCGATTTTAAATACATACTATAATGTGATTATTGTAGATGCAAAAGCAGGGAGTGGTAAAACACTTTTGGCACTAAGTGGTGCTATAAAAAAGGTACGAAGAAAACAATACCAAAAAATCATTTATGTAAGAAATTCTATAGAATCTTTGGACAAAGGTGAAGATGTAGGATACCTTCCTGGATATGAAGAAAAGTTTGCTATTTATAATCATCCTTTAGTAGATAGTTTAAACTATATGGTACGAAGTGAACACAAGAAAAAATCTAATAATAAACAAAAAACAGTAGAAGAACTTGATGAACAAGAGGTGGTTATGAGAGTTCAAAATATGATGGATAATTATAGCATTCAAACTATGTGGGTAGGGGAGATGAGAGGAAGAACTCTTTCCAATGCTTTTATAATCATAGATGAAGCACAAAATATGTCAAACAAAACGATGCAGATGGTTTTAAGTAGAATAGATAGTAGTTGTAAAGTTGTAATTCTTGGAAGTAACAATCAAATAGATAACTTCTATGTAAATAAATACACAAATGCCCTAACAACACTTTTAAAATCAACAAAAAATAAAACAGACTTAGTAAATAGCTTTGCAATCAATCTAGAAAAAGTCTTAAGAGGGCCTATTACTCAGTGGGCTGAGGATATTTTTACTAAGAAATAAGTTTTATTTTTTAAATTATTGCAATGAGAAAATGAGTTTTATCAATAATTTGAATACTTATGCTTTTTCTACGGTGGTTAAAATTATATCCATTATTTAAAAATATACCTTAAAACACACCCCATCATCTGTATTTTCTATATCTATCACACCTCCAATTTTAGGGAGTAAAAACTCTCTGACTAGATATAGTCCAAGTCCAGTAGAGGTAGATACGGAGTGGTTTTTTTCAAAAATATCGTTGATATTTTTCTCTTTTATTCCACCTAGATTATCGATTACTTTTATAATCACTCCATCACTATTTTTTGTAGCACTTATATTAACTTTAGGATTCTTTATTTCTCTTAGTTTACAAACACTTATAGCATTTTCTACTAAAATAATAACCACATTTGTTAAAATATTTTTTTGCATAAAAAGCTCTATCTCATCACTTACGACACTTATGTTTATATTGAGATCATCAAACTCTTTTTGGTGAAGTTTTACAATAGTTTCTATTTCATCTTTAAGATAAAATTTTGTCTTGTTCTGGTCTATCCCTTTGTAATATGCAAGGTAGTTTGTTGAAGTATCCTTGAGGTATTGGGTATTTAACTTAATATTTTCTAAATTTTCATCAATGATATAATCTAATTTTTCATCTTTAAACTCTTTTGCTGCTTCAATATGATTGATTGAATTGTAGATGTTATTTACAGGTGCTTTCCACTGATGATAAATATTAATTACAGTTTGCCCTAAAAATGAGAGCTTGGAATATTCATTTACTAACTCTTTTTGTTTTTGATTTTCTTGCTTTAGACTATAAGTTGCATATCCAAGGGCTAGTGAAAATAGGATTATTTCTACAAGAGAACCTACAAAATAACTATACCTAGTAAAGATACTATACTCAATCACTCCTGCAAATAATAATCCAAAAATTGTATTTGAAACTACAAACAAAATTTCTGCTAAGATATAAAATATGGCTACTTTATATCCTTTTTTTAATACAACAATGGCCAAGACGATGAATATTGGTAAAATTATTAACATCAAAATATTCATTATAAATATTGCTAAATATAGTTTTATTAACGCTAGTATTGTAAGGGCAAAAAATAGATATCCAATATATTTTATTATTGAATCAATTTTTGGAAGATAATACTTTGTTTTAAGTATCTCTCTAGTAAAAAATACAAAAATAGCAAACCATAAAGGAAATAATGCTGACATATTGTAAGCAAATTCTAAAGAAGGATAAGTTTTAGTAGGATAGTACCCCATTAGGTGAATATGAGATAAAAGGAATACACTACCAAAAAGTATATAAAATAAATAGCCAATTTCACGCAATGTGATATACAAAAAAAGATTGTATAAAAGTAGTGCCAGAATAGCCCCTACATAAAGAGAAAGAAGTCTCTCTTTTGTAAGATTATACTCATTTAAAACTTCATTTGAAAAAACTTTTATAGAGTAAGTATGACTTGCATTACTCCAAACTCTTATGTAGATGTTTTTTATCTCGTTTGATTCTAAAGTAAAACTATACAAAGGTTGAGAGTGAGCAACTTGTCCATCTTTATCAACTCTTTGTAGTCCTGAAAAAAGACTATTTTGTACTTTATTATCTACAACAGTATAAAAATCCACTTGGTCATTATGAACTTCAGTTATAAGTATATTTATTTGTTTTAGACCATTAGTTGAGTTTTTTAAAACTATTTTATACCAAAAAGGATTTTTGGAGTATCCTTTAGCTATATTATTGGATATTTTTTGAAAATTATTTATTTTTATAATATCTTCGATTTTTAAAGTATTACTTGTATCCTCATATAAATCAATATTAAAACTTGAAAAATCAATATTTTTATCTTCAATATTCAATTCAGATGAGAATAGATTTAGTGTCAAAATAAATAAAAATAGTATTTTCATCATCTACTTAATATATAACCTAAATCTTTCACATTTTTAATTATATTAATTCCTAATTTCTTTTTTAGTTTATGCATTTGGGAAACTAAAGAGCGATGGGAGCTTTCACTTCCTAACATCTCTATCAAGAATTCATAAGAGATAAGTCTATCTTCATTGTTAAGCAAAACTTCTAATATTTTAAATTCACTGGGACTTAGTGGTATCTCTTTGTCATTTTTTATAAATGACTTGGTAAGAAAACTATAGGATAATTCCTGCCCTAAACTTATTTCAATCATCCCTTTTTTTTCCATCCACTCTAATACTAAATCAAAAACATTTTTAAGCTCATCTAAACTATATGGCTTAACTAAATAATCTACAAGTTCTAATCTTATTGCATCAAAAAGTTTTTCCTTATCATTATAAGAACTAATAATCACAGCCGGTATTTTAGGATTTTCATTCCTAATTTTTCTTATAAATTCAGCTCCATTAATTACAGGCATATCATAATCCACTAATAATAAGTTACATCTGTTTTTTTTGTAAATTTCCATTGCCTCTTGAGCACTTGAAGCAGTATGTACCTCGGCAAAATAATATATAAGAATTTGTTCTAATCTCTCTCTCGCTTCTTTGTCATCATCTACATAAATTACACTCAATTGTTTTAATAATTTTACATTTTTCATTAATCTATTATATCAAATTAAAATCACTATAAAATCACTATGAATATAAATATATACTTAATTATATTAGTTAACTATCCAAAATTGTCTTATTAGTGATTTTATAGTGATTGCAGTTTTGTAAAATGTTCGAAAGATTTTTAAATAAAGGAAAACCCATGAAACGACTAATAGACTTTAGCTCGCGTTTTCGTATCCTAAAAGGTGGAAAAGTTAGCTTAGTGGTATCTGCACTTATTGGAAGTGTAACACTAAGCTTCGCTTCTCCAACAGGAGGTACAGTTACAAGTGGAAGTGCAAGTATTTCTCAAAATGGTACGGTAACCAATATAACCCAGTCCACCCAAAAAGCCAGTATCAATTGGCAGAACTTCTCTATAGCTTCAAATGAAACAGTAAATTTTAATCAACCTAATTCTTCTTCAATTACATTAAATAGAGTAATTGGAAATGAAAGAAGTGTAATAAATGGAGCTTTAAATGCAAATGGTCAAGTATGGCTTCTAAATTCTAATGGTGTCCTATTTGGTAAAAATGCAAGTATAAATACAGCAGGACTACTAGCAACTACTGCAAAACTCTCAGATGCAGACTTTCAAAATGGAAATTATAAATTCAAAAATACCACTTCAAATAGTGTCATCAATGAAGGGACTATCATTATTTCTGATAGCGGTTCAGTTATCTTAGCTTCCAATGAAGTAAGAAATAGTGGAGTTATCAAAGCAGTAAAAGGAAAAGTTCATCTAATAGGTGCAGATAGCTACTCTCTTAATCTAAACGGGAACTCTTTAGTAAATCTAAAAGTAGACAAAGGTGTATTAGATGGATTGGTGAAAAACTCTGGACATATCATCGCTGATGGTGGAGAGATATACCTTACAACCAATGCCGTCGATGAACTACTTAAAGGTGTGGTGAATAATACTGGAATCATTGAAGCTAATTCTTTAGATGGTCTTACAGGTAAAGTGGAACTATTTGCACATGGTGGTGAAGCACAAATCGGTGGTACTATTGAAGCACAAAATGGCTTTGTAGAGACAAGTGGGAAATACTTTGACTTTTTAGGGGCTGATATACAAGCTGGGCATTGGCTTATTGACCCAGTTGATATTACTATTGATTCTACTTTAGCTACTGCTATTGAATCAGCTCTTGGAAATGGTGATGTATCTATTACAACAGATGGTTCAAATACTCCTGATACAAGTAGTGGTGAAAGTGGAACAACTGGAGATATAACAGTATCTAGTGCAATTACTTGGGATACTGCTCAAAAACTTACTCTTGATGCAGCAAATAATATATTTATCAATGCATCTATTACTGCCTCACATGCAAATGGACAATTAGAACTACTTTATGGGAAAGGTGCTGTAAATGTAGGAAATAGTGCAAATTATTATGTAAACTCTACGGTTAATCTTCAAGCTGGAGATAACTTCTTTACAAAACTTGGAAGTGATGGACCACTAATCACTTGGAAAGTAATTACTGAACTTGGTAGTGAAGGAAGTACAACAGGAACAGATTTGCAAGGTCTCAAAGGTAATGCCGTTGTATTGGGATTTAATTATGTTCTAGGTGCAGATATAGATGCAAGTGCAACAGCTACTTGGAATAGTGGTGCTGGTTTTAATCCAATAGGAGACGATAGCACAGCTTTCACTGGAAATTTTGATGGACTAGGTCATACAGTAGATGGTCTTACTATTAATGATAATACTTTAGCTCGAGCAGGACTATTTGGAGAAACCAATGGTGCTACTATCAAAAACATTGGTCTTACCAATGTCAATATAAACGCTACAAAACAATATGCAAGTGTGGGAGGACTCATCGGTCATAATGGGGGCACAACTGTAAGCAACTCCTATACTACAGGGAATATTACAGGTGGATACGATGCATATGTTGGAGGTCTTGTTGGGTATAACACTGGGGGAAGTACGATAGAATACACATACTCTTCTGCAAGTGTAACAGGAGATGGGAGGACAGGAGGACTTGTTGGGGATAATGTCAATAGTAATAACTTTATAAAAAATTCATATGCTACTGGAAGTGTCACAACAGGTGGAACTGGAGGAGGTCTTGTTGGACGTAACTACGGTGGGACGATAAGCAATTCATATGCCACAGGAAGTGTAACAGCAGGTGGTGGAATGGGAATGGGATTTGTACAAGGACTTGTTGGAAGTAATGTTAACAATGGTACCGTAGAAAACTCATTTTGGGATACAGAAACTTCAGGTATCTCAGCAGATGACGGTATCAATGGAACAACAGGACTTAGCACTGCAGAGTTTGCAGATAGCTCTATTTTTACGGAGGGTGCTAATTGGGCTACACATATTTGGGGTTTTGGTACCCCAAGCGGTGGAGCTTCCGTAGAGGGATATGAGATAGGACAAGGCTACCCTTATCTCAAAACTATAAAGGCTAATATACCAGTAGGTGGTACAACTACTACTTTATTTGCAGGTGGGTTTGGAACAAGTGATGACCCATACGAAATCACTAGTTGGACACATCTACAAAATATAAATAACTCAAATATCCTTACACAAGGTTATTATTTCTCTTTATTAAATGATTTAAGCTCTTCTACAAATGATTATACAGATTTAGCAAGTACTAGTGCAAATAGTAATAAAGGCTGGAATCCTATTGGGAATGGGCATTTTTATTTTAGCGGAGAATTCGATGGCTTAGATCATACTATAGATAGTCTGACCATTACAGATACAGCAGATAGTTTTTATTTTGGATTATTTGGTACGGCAGATTCAAATGCCATCATTAAAAACATAGGTATAACAAATGTTGATATTTCATCAAATAGAGCGAATATAAATGCTATTGGGGCACTGGTTGGAGAAAGTACAGCCGCTATATCAAATAGTTTTTCAACAGGAACTATCTCTGTCGCAAGTAGTACTATGGTTGGTGGTCTTGTAGGAGGGGGAGATGGAGAGATATCAAATAGCTACTCCACAGTTGATGTAGAAGGTTCTAATTATACCGGTGGTTTAGTCGGCTATGTTTGGGGTGGTACTATATCAAATAGCTATGCTACTGGAGATATATCAAGTAGTGGAGATAATATAGGTGGATTAGCAGGAAAAGTTACATCACCAGC
This sequence comes from Arcobacteraceae bacterium, assembly GCA_965140475.1. Taxonomy (GTDB): domain Bacteria; phylum Campylobacterota; class Campylobacteria; order Campylobacterales; family Arcobacteraceae; genus JAIOSF01. Next base: position 794,918 of record OZ223240.1, on the reverse strand, counting down.
ATCTATAACAAAATCTTACGCTACAGGTACTGTAGTAGGGGATGAGAATATCGGAGGTTTAGTAGGTAGTAATAGTGGTTCTATAGAAAAATCTTATGCCTCAGGTCATGCTCAATCAGCAAATCAAAATGTCGGTGGATTAGTAGGTAGCAATGGAGGTTCTATAGAAAAATCTTATGCTACTAGTTCTGTATCCATTATCCCAGGAGGTAGTAAAGCCGGAGGTTTAGTAGGATTTGATGATACAGGAAGTGTTACAAATTCATTTTGGAATACTGAAACTTCAGGTCAAGCCACTAGTGATGGAGGAGAAGGGAAAATAACTTCGGAAATGAAAGATATAGCAACTTTTACTGACGCAGGATGGACGATAACAGGAGATAGTAGTGGAGTATTGAAATACCCGTATATCACCAATGGTGCTTGGAAAATAGGAACAAAAGCAACTACAAATTCATCAAGTTCTTCTACAGCAAATAATGAAGAAGTAACTAAAGTAGTAACAGCTATAACAAATACCTCTGCAATAAAAGTTGATGTTCCAAAAGTAAAAGCACCAACAATCCAACAACCAGTAAGAATGCAAACTCAAACAGTAGCATCTAACCTTGGACTTGGAACTAATGCAAGAATAGTTTCTACTACAACTACAGGAGAAAATCCAAGTCAAATTGTATCTTTAGGGGAATTGCAGCAAGCCAATGCAGGAGTAGAGGAAGTAAGAGTACCACTATCAGATAACTCTATAGTAGATCTTGTAAACGGCGGAGTAAATCTTCCATCTGGTGTAGATCAACAATTTTTTGTTGTAGCAAATGATGAAATATAAAAGAACAAGGAATATAAAAATATGAATCAAACTATACTAAAAACAATCACTCTTTCAACTCTTGCTTCAAGTATACTCCTTGGAGCTACTCCAAATATAGGAGATATAGAGAGACAAGTACAATCACCAAAGATAGAAAAAGAAAAACCTGCACTTCCATCTATTGAAAGTGGTGAGTATAAAACCCCTATGATAGATAGTGGAAAAACACTTTATATAAAAAGCTTTACATTTAGTGGAAACCTACATATAGATAATGATGAGTTACAAAAGTTAGCTAAGGAGTATGAAAATAAAGATTTAACTTTTACACAATTAAATGAACTTACTTCAAAAATTACAAAACTCTATAGAGAAAAAGGTTATTTTGTTGCTCGTGCATATCTTCCTACTCAAGATATTAATACAAATGATGGAGTATTAGAGATAGCTATCATAGAGGGAAACTATGGAGAGTTTCACCTTAAAAATAGTTCACTAGTAAAAGACTCAATAGTTCAAGGTATGCTTGATGATGTAAAAGATAAAAACATCGTCTCAACAAGAACACTAGAGCGTGCAATGCTTATCATCAACGACACCCCAGGGGTTATAGTAACAGGTGCTGATGTTATGCCAGGAAGTGCGGTAGGTACTTCTGACTTTGCTATTACTTCAGAAGCTACAAGTCCTTACGATGGATATATACTTGTTGATAATACAGGAAGTAGATATACAGGAAAAAATAGAGTAATGGCAGGGGTAAATTTTAACTCACAATTCAAAATAGGTGATAAAATATCGCTTAGTGGACTTGTATCAAATGGAGCTGATTTGAAAAATGGAAGGGTAGCATACTCGGCACCTTTAATGCCAAATGGGTTAAGAGGTGAAATGAGTTATTCTAAAACTACTTACTCTTTAGTAGAAGAGTATAAAAACCTTGATGCAAAAGGGAACTCTACAACTTTAGATGCAACCTTAAATTATCCAATCATACGAACAAGAGTTGAAAATCTTTATAGCTCTTTAACTATTGCTAAAAAAGATTTAAAAGATGAAGTTGGTTCAACAAACGATACTACAAAAAAAGATACAAAGTCACTAAAAGTTGGACTTGATTATGATAAAAGCTACTTAGCATTTGGTCTTAATTCAAGTTCACAAATAAAAGTAAACTATACTTATGGAAATCTTAGCTTTGATGATGCTACTAAAAAAGCTACAGATGAAGCAGGAGCAAATACAAACGGAAACTACTCTAAACTTAATCTTGAACTAGCTCATAATATAGCTCTAAATCAAGAGTTTACACTAGAGAGTTCTTTAAAAATGCAATATGCTCTAGCAAATAAAAACCTCGATGGAAGTGAAGATTTCTCAATAGGTGGATCAAATGGTGTGAAAGTATATCCAGATGGGGAATTAAGTGCTGAAAATGGTTACCTATTTTCAACAGAGTTAAAATACAAATTACCTAATATAGATGCACTCTCAAATCAAGTAGGAGTTTTTTATGATAGAGGTAAAGCATATATGGCTGATAATACAGTTGGATTTGAATCTAAATCTTTACAAGATATAGGTATAGGATATTATGCTAACTATAAAGATTTCTTTGGACAACTTCAAGTTGCTTGGACTGCAAATAGTGAAGCTGTAAGTAGTGAACCTAGCTCTAATAGTCGAGTTCTTTTTCAGGGTGGATGGGTGTTTTAACCTATGAAAGATAATAATATAATAATAGCCTCTTTTATAGGGCTATTATTAGGGATTTGTATAGTTTTTGTAGTTGGATGGGATAAGCTTTTATATAACTAATATAAGAATATCTCTACTCACTCTTTTTACTAAGATAGATAAATAACCCTAAAGCAATAATTAAAAAAGAAACCCCACCTATTAAATATACAGCATTTACCATTTGAGAATAATCATCAAGGGCAATTTTAAATACAACCATCAAAGACTCGATTAGAAGGGCGATAATAATAGTAATTGAAAATTTTGTGAGAACTTTATATTCTGCTTTACTATTTTTTGAATAACTTTTGAAAAACACCTCTTGTTCTAAGACAGTTTTGGCAAGATCAAATATTGCCAATCCTAAAGTAACAGCGACTATTGGTTTAAAAATTGCCTCTATGGAGAAATGTGCCTTTATAATAACTGCATTAATAAATTCAAAAAATGAATACCCAAGGGTAAAGATAGATAATAAAATCATCACCATAGATATAAGAAAATAAAATCCTTTATTTACTATATTAAACTGTTTGTGTATCTCTACTAGCCCTAGTCTTTGTAATAGTTGTGTCATTTTAAAATCTAAAAAATAGATTTTGTCTTTTTCTAGTTTTGCAACAGTAACACACATCATACCTGAGGCACTACTAATATAAGGGGCTGATACAGAGATTCCATTTTCATTAAAATGTATTTTATTTAAAAGATATTTTCTATTGATACCATTTTGAGACTCACTGATTTTATCTTTATAGATATTTGGTGAGCATTGTGTTAAAGTCTCTTTTTCACAAATATATATTAACTCTAAAGATGGAAAAGTATTAAATAATTTATCATATTTATTATGTTCTTGTAGTTGAAGATGACCTAAGTTCCTTACTGTTTCTATTAAAAAGTTTTCAATATCGGCACTGTTTTTGGTATATGTTTCTATAAATTCTTGCATAGTAACTCCTCTTAATAATCTAATAACCCTATTTTACTCCAATTTGAAATTATTATGTTTATAATGTTGTATAGTTATTATTCAAATTGATAAATAAAAGTAAAATTTAGATAAAATACAGAAAATAGATTAAGAGGATTTAGTTAATGGTAGAAAGATATGCACGAGAAGAGATGACACAACACTGGACACAACATGCAAGATATGCAGCATGGCTTGAAGTTGAAAAAGCAGCTGTAAAAGCGTGGAATAAAATAGGTCTTATTCCAGATGAAGATTGTAAAAAAATTGTTAAAAATGCTACTTTTTCAGTTGAGAGAATTGAAGAGATAGAAGCTGTAACAAAACACGATTTAATCGCTTTTAATACAAGTGTATCAGAGTCTTTAGGTGAAGAATCAAGATGGTTCCACTATGGTATGACTAGTTCTGATGCTGTTGATACAGGTGTTGCTCTTCAAATGAGAGATTCTCTAAAAATTATTATCAAAGATGTAAAAATGCTTATGAAGTCTATCAAAAAAAGAGCAAAAGAGCATAAATATACACCAATGGTAGGAAGAAGTCACGGAATTCATGGTGAACCTATAACTTTTGGTCTTACACTTGCAGTTTGGTATGATGAGATGGCAAGACACCTTAAAAATTTAAAAGAGACTCTAAAAGTTATCTCTGTTGGTCAAATAAGTGGTGCTATGGGTAACTTTGCACATGCACCATTAGAACTTGAAGAGTTAGCGATGAAAGAACTTGGACTTAAACCTGAGCCTTGTAGTAATCAAGTTGTACATAGAGATAGATACGCTAGACTTGCAACTGCATTAGCACTTATGGCATCTTCTGTAGAAAAGTTTGCAGTACAGGTGAGACATTTACAAAGAACAGAAGTTTATGAAGCGGAAGAGTTTTTTGCCAAAGGGCAAAAAGGGAGTTCTGCTATGCCACACAAAAGAAATCCTATTTTAACTGAAAATATTACAGGACTAGCTAGAACAATTAGATCATTTGCAGCTCCAGCAATGGAAAATGTTGCTTTATGGCACGAAAGAGATATCTCTCACTCTTCAAATGAAAGATTTTGGCTTCCAGATGCTTTTATCACAACTGACTTTATGCTTCATAGAATGAACAGTGTTATTGCAAACCTTACAGTAATGCCTGAAAACATGATGAGAAACCTTAACTTAACTGGTGGACTTGTATTTTCTCAAAGAGTATTACTAGAGCTTCCAAAAGCTGGGGTAAGTAGAGAAGATGCTTATAAAATTGTACAAAGAAATGCTATGAAAGTATGGGAAGAGATACAACAAGGGAAACCAACTACAAATAAAAAAGGTGAGTCTTTATATCTAGGACACTTACTTGGTGATGAAGAGTTACGAAGTAAACTAAGTGAAGAGCAAATAAGAGAGTGTTTTAACTTCGAGTACTACACAAAAAATGTAAACAATATCTTCAAACGAGTATTTAAAAAATAGTCTAATATTCCTATTACTTCGTTGAAGGTTTTCGCTTTACTACAGTAAAGCTTTAAACCTTCGCCTTGTACTAGAAACATTATACGATTTTTAGGTGTTTTAATTTAATGAAAACATTCATTTCTACTGAAAACAAATCTTTTACTTTTAGTTCTTGTGATGGCTGTCCTGCTCGTTGTTGTGACGGGAGAGAAGGGAGTGTCTTTTCTCAGCTTTTATTAGAAGATTTTGAACTTGTTTCAAAAAATTTCCCTATACTTTTCACTTTTGGTGATTTAGGGTATCTTAAAGCAAATGTTTTACTCTCAAATGGAGAAGATTTTTGTCCATATATTATAAATCATCAATGTACTATTTATGAGAGTCGTCCAAATGTATGTAGAAATTATCCGTTGAGTGGAAATCTTGATAATCAAATCTATATAGATGATAGTTGTCCTGCAATTCATAGTGAATTTTGTCAAGATATTGTAGTAGATGGGATAGTGCAAAAAGCATTTGATAATGAGACACTTCACAACTATCAAGAGAAGTTTTTAGATACACATCATTATCTAGATCAATTCAACCATAAAGAAAATTTTGATAAAGTCATAACAATCAATAATATAGAGTTTTATAAGTATACAAAGGCTTCTAGTGATGACTATATGAATCTACATATAAAGTCACTTGATAATCTAAATAAAGTAATAAAGGAAAAACTATGAAGTTAAATACGCATCTAAAACTAGACAATACAATCAATGGAAAAGTTGTAGAACTAAGTGAAAACTATGCAAAAATAGAGCAAATCACAAAAGATTTTATGGTAGCAGATGAGGTTGGTTTAGTACACGGTGGTTTTACATTTTGTGCAGCTGATTTTTGTGCTATGGCTGTTGTCAATGATCCCAATGTTGTCTTGGCAAAAAGTGAAACAAAATTTTTAGCACCTATCAAGTTAGGAGATACCGTGATTTTTGAAGGTAAATTAGTAGAAAATCAAGGTAAAAAGTCAACTATTGAGGTTGTGGCTACGGTAGATGAAAATACTGTATTTAAAGGAACTTTTTATACAGTTACTTTAGATAAACATATTTTAGGATAGATAACTATTCTACAATATGCCCCACAAATTTAGCCGTATTATCTAGTATCTTTTCACCTTTTCTAAATCCTAATCCACACGCTTCATAAGAGTGAAATACTCCAGCTTGGTAGTAGTTCCCCTCATTGTCTTGTGGAAACTCTACATACTCTTGATAGATTGGTTTAAAGCTTTCATAAACACCCTCTGTTTTTAGTTCAAGAGAGTTATCCTCATTTACAATAGCTACATTTGCACCCTCTCGTCCAAAACACATTTTTTCTACTTGTTTTTTATTTTGAAGTGGTTCAAATGAGGTTTCAAGTAGGAGGGGATGATTTGGAAAGAGATCCCAAAGTATCTTCATCATCCCTTTACTTTGGAATAGTAGAGTATAAGCAGGATTTAAAAGGATAGTTTTTTTATCATTTACAAGTTCTGTTAAAATAACAGCCAATTCCCCCTCTTGTATCCCTACCTCTTCCCAAGGGACAAGTTTAAACCAGAATTCATAGAGTTCATCATTCACTGAGATTCCATCATCACTAAACTCTACATCTTCCACATAGGCAAACTCTGTATCATATCCAACTTCACTAGCTATATGTTGCAGTAGTCTTGTGGTATGTTCCTCTTCCAAACTCCCTGCTATACTTGAAAAAAGTATTTTCCAATTGAGTTTGTCATAATGTTTTGAAAAATCTTCTATATCACTATCAAGTGTGATAAGTCGTTTAAAATTATCCCCAATAGCTTCATATAAAGAGTTAAACTGTTTTGTTTCGTCATGGCCATTGAATTTTAACATCGCCCATTGGATAATCGCTGTTTCAAAAAGAGCTGTTGGTGTATCTGCATTAAACTCTATAAGTTTAATAGGCTTTCCATCTATTCCACCTGCTAAATCAAATCTTCCATAAAGATGCCAATGTACTTGATTGTTCCAAGATTCCTTGATAATCTCTACTAGATTAAAAGGGATGTTGAGTTCATGAAAGAGGTTGTTGTTTATTACATAAGCTGTAGCTTCTTTATACATCTTATAAAGTTCATTTGTAGCATCATAAAAAGCTTCTGCTTCTGTTTCACTTATTACTACAAAGTCACTGCTAACATAAGAACTAGCGTCCTTCTCTGTATGCCATAGAAAACCTATAGAGTCTAAATAATCATTTGTTAGGGGGTTTAATTTTTGTAGTTTCATAGTATTATTTTATATCCTGTTGCATAAACATTTGTTATGGTATCTTTTGGTAGTTTTTTTCTTATATTTTTCATCATAGTTTTAAGTGTATCGATACTGTATTGTTCAAAATTATCCCAAACTTCTATAAGTAAAGTATCATAAGTGATTGTAGTATTAAGATTTGAAAATAAAATATTTAGTATCTTTCTCTCTTTTGGTGTGAGGGTTATCTCTGTATTCCCTTGTAGGAGTGTTTGATTTTCATTATCCCAAATAAAGTTATCTTTTAAATAGATGTTTTTTCTATTTGTAGTTTTGAAGGTTTTTATTTCTTCTATTGCTAATTCTAAAGCAGATATTAGTTTATCTGCATTTAAAGGTTTGACGATATATTTTGTAAGCTTTAGTTCTGTTGCACTTAAAAGATTTTCAGTATTAGAAAAAGCAGTAATGAAGATTATTCTAGTAGCATGATCAATTTTTCTAACTTTTTGAGCCATCTCTATACCGCTACAATTTGGCATATTGATATCAAGAAGCATTATATCTGGTTTTTTATCTTGATATATTTCAAAAGCTTCATACCCATCTTTGGCAATATAGAGTTCATTTACTAGATCACTTAAAATACTTTTCATGATATCTCTGATGTCTGGTTCATCATCAGCAAATAATATCTTTATATTTTCTAATTTCATTTTATACCTTAGTTTGAGTGACCTGTAAATAATCTTTACTTAGTTAATTATATTGTAAAATTTTAAATCTTCACTAAATCTTCACTATTTAATCACCAAATCTTCACTATTTAGTTTTATAATTACACTATATAAAGAAAAAGGATTGATTATGAATACAAAAAATCAGATGTTTAAAGCTGTAAACAATGTAGAAAGTCTATTAGTTGCTATGCCAAAAAAATGTAGTTGTCAAATTTGTGTAACTACTAAAAATATAGCAAAAGATACTTTAGGTGAAAAAAAATTCAAACAATTTTGTAATACTATAGGATTAGTTGCTTAAAATTGTAAGAAAAGGAGGTTTTTTTTAACCACCAAAAAAACTTCTAGAGCCACTTGATCTACTCCCACCAAAAAAACCACTTTTTTTACTGCTTGTTGTTTTTGAAGATGTTGATGTAGTTTTTGCTTTATTAAAACTATCAACACTTTTTGAGTAAGTTGATGGGGATTTATAGCTAGTTCTTCTTTGAGATTGATAGTTTTGATTATTAAAAAGTCTATTTCCTATATAGCTACCTATTATTGCACCAGCTGCACTTGCTAGTAGTGTCTCCCCAAGGCTCATCCCACCCATTCCACTAGGATTTGTAAGATTTGAAGTACCATTATCAATTTTTGCAGCTTCTTGTGCTACAAGTGCATCTATCTCTTGTTTTGAAAGGATTCTCTCTTTTCCATCTTCTCTTAGAACAATAGTTGTACTTGTACTTGGAAACTCATCAACTATTTTATAATCATTAGTAGCAGTTTTTTCAATTACTACAAAGGCACCTTGCTTTTGACTTGCAGTTGTTACTGCACCATTTTGGTTATTTTGACCATTGGAGTTTTTATCTTCACACCCTGTAAAACTAGTAACTAAAAGTGCACCCATACCGCCAACAACAGCATAGTTTGATATTTTTTTTAGAAAATACTTTTTAGACATAGATAATTATCCTAAAAGCTCTATAATATTTTCAAGAGGTCTTCCTATTGCTGCTTTATTGTCTTTAATCACAATAGGTCTCTCTATGAGTTTAGGATTTTTCATAACAGAATATATGATATCCTCTTGAGTTTTTTCATTATCATCAAGATGAAGTTCTTTGTACTCTTTCTCTTTTTTTCGTAACATCTCTCTTACATCAGATATACCTAACATACTAATTAAGTTTTTAATATCTTGGATAGAGATTGGTTGCTTTAGATATTCAAATATTTCATATTTTATATCTTTGTCATCAAGTAGTTTTATTGCATCTCTACTTTTCCCACATCGTGAATTGTGCCATATTGTTACCATCTAGTCCCCTTTATCAAAATTTTTACTAATTGCTGTTTCTATTCTTTGTAAAGTTTCTTTAACTCCTAAAACTGCAATGATATCATATACAGAAGGTGCATTTGTTCCACCTGTTAGAGATATTCTTATAGGTTGAAAGAGTTGTGGAAATTTCAATTCATTCTCTTGGATAAAAGGTTTTGTTATTGCTTCAATATCAACAGGTGTATGAAGCTCTTTATTTTGCTCAAGTAGCTTACAATAGCTGTTTAACATAGCTATTGTATCCTCTTTGATAAATTTCTTTACCCCTTTATTGTCATAAGAAGTTGGAATATTAAGTATATTTGATATGGCATCTTTTAACTCTAATAATGTATTTGCTCTCTCTTTACAAAGGTCAAGTAACATCTCTTTTTTATCATGCCCTTGGATTTCACAATCATGAAATTTTAAATCATTTGCCAATCTCTCATTTGATACATTTTTTATGTAGTGTGCATTAAGCCATAATAGTTTCTCTTCGTTATAAGCAGATGCAGATTTGTTGATATTATTTGGATCAAAAAGTGTAAGCATCTCATCCATACTAAATATCTCTTGATCTCCATTTGACCAACCGAGTCTTACAAGAAAGTTTAAAAGAGCTTCTGGAAGATAACCTAACCTTTTATACTCCATAACATCCATAGCACCATCTCTTTTAGAAAGTTTTTTCCCAGATGGATTATTTATCATAGGGATGTGGAAAAATTTAGGTATACCAAATCCAAGTGCATTGTATACAACAATTTGTTTTGGGGTATTTGAAAGGTGATCATCCCCTCTTAGTACATCAGTCATACCCATTAAAGCATCATCAACTGCAACTACAAAGTTATAAGTTGGAGCACCATTACTTCTTGCAATAACAAAATCATCCACTTGGTTAGCTTCAAATTTCATGGCACCTTTTACTCCATCTGTAAACTCTATAGTTCCAGTTGTTGGTGCTTTTATTCTAATAACTGGCTCTATACTATCTGGAATAGCTGGCAGGGTTTTCCCATCTTCTGGTCGCCAAGTTCCATCATATCTTGGTGTTTCTTTATTGGCCTCTTGTTTTGCACGAAGTGCATCAAGCTCCTCGCGACTCATATAACATTTATATGCTTTTCCCTCTTCTAAAAGTTTATCAATATATTTTTTATAAAGATCAAATCTTTTTGATTGATACTCTATCTCACAATCACTTGGCATCCCTACCCACTCAAAAGCTTCAAGTATTACTCTTACAGCATCCTCATTATTTCTTGCATTATCAGTATCTTCAATTCTAAGTTTAAATTCACCATTGGTTTTTTTTGCCCACAAATAACTATAAAGTGCAGTTCGTAAACCTCCAATATGTAAGTATCCTGTAGGACTAGGTGCAAATCTTGTAATTGCCATTGTTACCCTTTTGTTATAAATATCGCGTATTCTACCATACAAAATAACTGACTTACTTTAAACAACAATTTTAATAGTTAAAACATTATATGATATAATCAACTAATGTTTTGAAATTAGGACTAAATACATGGAACTTCTAACAAACTTTTCTATTTTATTTATAGATAATGACACGCAACTTATTGAAAAAGCTGAACAGACTTTAAAAAATAAAACAAAAAAACTTCACATTGTAAATAGTTTCGAGGATGCTTTATCTGCCTATGAAATTAATATACCCGATATAGTAATTGTTAATGTGTTTAGTGATAAAGGGATAAACTTTTGTAAGCAACTTAAAAGTTTCTCATCAGAACAAGCAATAATTGTTTTAACAGCACAAAAAAATATAGCAATACTAGAAGAGATAATAAATTTAGGTGTATCAAAGATTTTATTCAAACCAATTGTGAAAATCAATAGATTAACCCAAGAGATACAAGCTGTTTGCCATATATTACAAAATAAATTAGATTCAAACCATTTTAAGCTTTTAAAAATGAAAGAGGAGAGGGAAGAGTTTTTATTAGGAGTTATCAAGCAAATATCCCACCATTGGAAACAGCCATTAAGTATCATATCAACACTATCAAGTAGTTGTAGTTATAAAAAAGAGATGGGTATTGAAACAAAAATTGAAGAGGATATTGAATCTGCTAAATTGATTACTAGAAAAACTCAAGAGTTAGCAAATATTTTAGAGGCAATTGATAATATAGATTATAAAGATATAAAAGTTGAGGAGATAGAGGAGCTAATAAAAATAAGCAATCCCCTTTGTCCTAGTAAAACAGGGAAGGTTTAAAACCCATTTGGATTAAAACCAAAGTCTAAATTAGTATCAAATCCATTATCAAAATTAGCCATATTAGGGTCACTATATCCTGCTTGTACAGATCTATTTCGTAACATCATAATATCATTTTTAATATCAATATGTTCAGGACATACCATATTACAGTTTCCACATAAAGTACAATCCCAAATACCATTTTTTTGTACAGCATCAATTTTTGTTTGAGTATTATCCTCTTTTTTATCGTTTACATATCGATAGGCACGAGTAAGAGCAAAAGGTCCTATAAACTCTTTGTTTACTTCATAAATAGGACAAGAGCTGTAACAACTATTACACAAAATACAGTTACTTTGTAAATCAATGTTTTTTTGATCTAATGATGTAATGGTTTGATTGTTTTTTTCCTCTAAACTTGCTTTAGCTTTTTTGATACAAAGTGCTTGTGAAGATATATCTACAACCAAATCTTTTAATACAGTGGTATTTTTAAGAGGCTCAACTATATCTCCATCTTCTAAATGTGTTTTACAAGCAAGCCTTTCAATACCATTTACTCTAATAGCACAACTTCCACAAACACCACTTCTACAGCCACTTCTGAAGCTAAGAGTATTGTCAAGTTTTGTTTTTATATAGGTTAAAATAGAAAGTAAACTATCCCTTTTTACTTTGTTGTCATCAATTATATACTCTTTGTTACATATTATTAGTTTCATATAAACTCCACTTGCAGTGTTTTTTTATTTTTACTTACAATTTTTTTTGCAAAATTTTTGACTTCGTGTGGATAATCACTTCTATAATGTGCCCCTCGACTCTCTTCTCTTTTAAGGGCACTTAAAATAACAACTTCTGAAAGTTGTAACATATTCGTAAACTCTATAAATTCTAAAAGATTAGTATTGTACTTTTCTGATTTATCTGTTACTCCCATTTTTGGAAGTTGCTCTTTCCACTGTTGTACTTTTTTTAAAGTTGTTTCTAGTTTCTCTTTTGTTCTAAAAAGTCCTACATTTTTATAAAACTCTACCCCTAAAAGTTTTTTTATATTGTAAAAATCAATCTCATTTGGAAGTGATAAAATTGTATCAATATTCTTTATATCTTCTTGATATGTAAAATATTCTTTTTGCTCTATAGTTGTATCATTCATTGTAGAAAGCACATTTTTGGCACAAAGCCTACCAAAGGTAATAATCTCTAATAAAGAGTTTCCTCCAAGTCTATTTGCTCCATGTACACCGTTTGATGAACACTCACCTATGGCATAAAGATTCTTTATGGAGGTTTTACCATACATATCTGTATCTATCCCACCCATGGTATAATGAGCAGCTGGCATAATAGGTAATAAATCTGTATCAAGTCTTTTTTTTGCAAACTCCAAGGCAAGATCATATTCTTGAGGCATAGCTTGTTTTATTTTTTGGATTCCTAAGTGTCTAAGGTCTAAAAAAACCTCTTCACCCTCTTGCATTTTTTCAATAATTGCTCTAGCTACAACATCTCTAGGGAGCAACTCATCTACAAAACGAGTTCCATCTTTTGTTACAAGATATCCACCCTCACCCCTTGCACTTTCACTCATAAGTACAAAGCTCTTTTTTAAAGCAGTTGGATGAAACTGAACATACTCCATATTTGATAGTTCAATGCCACACTTTAATGCAATAGCGATACTATCTCCTGTAGTGGCATTTGAATTTGTAGTAAATCCATGATAAAGACCACCATATCCACCTGTTGCAATAATAACTTTTTTTGCTAATAGTTGTTTTACTTTTGTAGTGGTAATATCAAGAGCCGAAATCCCTTTTATACACTGATCTTCTATAATGAAATTTAGAAGCATATGTTCATTTAAAAATTCTATATTTTCTTGTAAACAATGGTCATAGAGGGTATGAAGTATTTTGAGACCTGTATAATCACTACTATAACATGCTCTTGGATTTGAAGCACCACCTAAGGATCTTTGAGCAATATTATTTTCCTCATCTCTACTAAATGGTACACCTAAACTATCAAGCCAAGATATTGTATTTTCACTTTCTTTACACATAAAGTTAATAGCTTCTTCATTACCTAAGCCATGTGCTGATTTTAGTGTATCTTGAATATGATTTTCTACACAATCACCATTTTTTTTTAAAGATAGGACACCATTTATACCACCTTGGGCTTGGCAAGTTTGTGATTGAGTCGGGTAAGTTTTAGATACAACTAAAACATTAGCACCATTTTTTTTGGCTTCTAGTGCTGCACTAAGACCTGCTCCACCACTTCCTATTATAAGTATATCTATCATATTTAATCCCAAAACTCTTTTAGTTCTCTCTCTTTTTTTAATTTCTCTTCTTCAATATGTTGTTTCATCTCTAACTCTTCTTGGGTTTCCTTTTGCAATTCTTGTTCCTGCTGTGCTAAAAGTTCAGCTCTCTCTTTTCTTGCTTGTAAAATTTTTATTCTTATTTTTTCTTGTGCCTCTTTTTTCATATCATCATTAAAGTTCATCCCCTCAATGGTTAAAAAAGCATTATTGACCTCTTCCTCTTCACTTAATTCAATAGGTGTTTCAACAGGTTCATTTTCTTCTAAAACTTCGGTTGGTTCCTCATCTTTTATAGTTTCTTCTTGGCTACTTATTTGGGGAGTAATCTCTTCTTTAATTTCAGAAGTGTCTTTTCTTTCAAGGATAATTTCCTTTTCTTCTACAACAATAGGTACATCTTCTAATACGCTTTTTTGTGCAACCTTAGAATCTTTCTTTTTTTTCTTTTTTGGCTCCCTTGGAGTTTGGAGTTGTTGTTTTAACTCTTCAAATTCTGCCATAATATTTTCATATTTTTCAAAATCCATCAAAAGAAAACTAGGCTTTCCATCCCTTAAGATAATAGCTTTTTCTATCTCTTTGTTAACTACCTTATCAAAAATCATTTTACTTTTTCGAATCAGTTCAGTAGCGGAAAACATCTCATTTGACTTATAAAGCAATAAACCCATTGCAAACTCCTATATGTAAAGTTATATGTATTATATAACAAATATTATATCATATAAAAGTTAATTTATAAAACTTGTTATATTTTTTTCTATTGCATTTAGAAGTCTAACTCTTGCCTCTTTTGAAGCCCAAGCAATATGTGGTGTTATAATAATTCTATCTTTATCTTTTATTGCCAAAAGTGGATTTGTTGATTCTATAGGCTCTTTTGTAACAACATCAGTACCGTAATAAATGTCTTGACCATTATCTATAAGCTTACTAATATCATCCTCATTGACAATACCACCGCGACCAAGATTAAGAATAATAGCACCACACTTGACTTTTTCTAAGTTAGATTTATCTAAAAGATTTAATGTTTGTTCATTCAACGCAGAGTGTATAGAGATAATATCTGATGTTGCAAGTAACTCATCTAAAGAGAGTTGTTTATATTGTTCATTATTGTTTTTACCTGTAGTTGAATAATATTGTACTTCACACCCAAAAGCATCAGCTACTTTTGCAACTCCAAGACCAATGTTCCCAAGACCTATAATACCCCATTTTTTATTATTAAGTTCAAAAAAAGGATGGCTTAAATTAGTAAATATATCACTATATTTCCAGCTACATTTTCCATATATATCATAAAAATTGATTTTTTGTACAAACTGTAATACATATGTAAATGTGAGCTGTATTACGCTTGATGTTGAGTATCCTACTACATTCTTTACCTCAATACCTTTTTGTTTAGCATGTTCAAGATCAATATTATTCATCCCAGTTGCCGCTATACAAATAAGTTTAATATTGCTATTGTCCATTATCTCTTTATCTATTACAACTTTGTTTGTAACAATTACATCACCATCTTGTACCCTTTTGAGAGTCTCCTCTGGACTGGTAGTTTCATAAACAATAACTTTTCCAAGTTTATCAAATTGTTCTAAACTTACATCATCACCTAAAGTTTTTCTATCCAAAAATACTATTGTCATTTCACTTCCTATATTTTTAATTAAATAATAAATTATACTATTTTATTTTGATTCCTACTTGAAAAGGTTAGCAAAAATAGGTTTAATTTGTTATAATATTGACTTTAAAAAATCCAAAGGTACCAGATGGAAAAAAATGAAAATATAGAACGGATAATAGAGGGTATAGTTGATAAAAAAGTAGATGGTAAAAAAAGTAAAATACCAGCAAAACTTGACTTTTACCAAAGTGCGACAGGATTAATTCTTGCTATATTTGTCAAGTTTCATCTTATATTTGTATCATCAATTTTAATCAGTAAAGATTTTATGCACAGTGTTGATAAGTTTTTATCAGGGAGTGCAATTATTGAAGGTGGTCATCCAGCTTTTATTGTTGGTTCTGCTTTTGTACTATTTATCATATTGGTTATTCATGCTCTCATGGCAGTAAGAAAATTTCCAAACTCATACAGACAATATAGAAACTTCACATCTCATACTCAAATGTTTCCACACGGTGATACCAAATTGTGGGGAATACAAATCGTAACAGGATTTATACTTTTTTTCTTTGTCTCTATGCATCTGTATCAAATGATGAGTGAACCATCAAACATAGGACCATATTTAAGTTCTGATAGAATTTGGAGTGATAGTGCTTGGGTAATGTATATTATTTTACTTGTAGCTGTTGAACTTCATGCAACAATCGGACTATATAGATTAGTTGTAAAGTGGGGGTGGTTTGCAAATAAAAGTTATAAACAAACTAGAGAAAAACTTAAACTCATTAGAAATGGTATTATTATTTTCTATATAGTTTTAGGGACATTATCACTTGGTGCATATATGAAAATAGGATATGACCATAAAGATAATTATGGTGAAAAATATATTCCAACACACACTGAGGTTGCAAAATGAAAATATTTTATACAGATACATTAGTTATAGGTGGTGGATTAGCAGGATTAAGAGTTGCCATAGCTACTCAACAAGCGGGACATAAAACGACAGTTTTATCACTTATTCCAGTAAAAAGATCACATAGTGCAGCAGCTCAAGGTGGGATGCAAGCAAGTCTTGGAAACTCTGTAATGTCTAAAGGGGATAATGAAGATATTCACTTTGAAGATACAGTCAAAGGAAGTGACTGGGGGTGTGATCAAAAAGTAGCTCGTATGTTTACTCATGTTGCACCAAAGGCTATACGAGAGCTGACAGCTTGGGGAGTTCCTTGGACACGAATACGAAAAGGTGATAAAAAAGTTGTTATCAATTCAGAACAAACAACTATAACAGAAGATGAAAATGTTCATGGTCTTATAGCCTCAAGAGATTTTGGTGGTACAAAAAAATGGCGTACTTGTTATACTGCAGATGCTACAGGGCACTCAATGCTTTTTGCAGTTGCAAATGAAGCTATTAAAAATGATGTAAATATTCTAGAGAAAAAAGAAGCTGTAAAACTTATTTATAAAGATGATGTTTGTTATGGTGCTGTAGTAAAAGATCTCATGAATGGACAAATATCAGCATATCTAGCAAA
This sequence comes from Arcobacteraceae bacterium, assembly GCA_965140475.1. GTDB lineage: Bacteria > Campylobacterota > Campylobacteria > Campylobacterales > Arcobacteraceae > JAIOSF01. The sequence goes on along the minus strand of OZ223240.1, from coordinate 777,882 downwards.
AGCTACAGTAATAGCAACAGGTGGATATGGAAGAATCTATGAACATACTACAAATGCAGTTATTTGTGAAGGAACAGGTGCTGCCCTTGCTCTGGAAACAGGAGTTGCAAAATTAGCAAATATGGAAGCTGTACAGTTTCACCCAACAGGATTAGTACCAAATGGTATTTTAATGACAGAGGGGTGTAGAGGCGATGGTGGAGTTTTAAGAGATGTAGATGGATATAGATTTATGCCAGACTATGAACCTGAGAAAAAAGAGCTAGCTAGCCGAGATGTTGTAAGTAGAAGAATGACAGAGCATATAAGAAAAGGGAAAGGGGTACCATCTCCATATGGTGACCATCTTTGGTTAGATATCTCTATATTAGGAAGAGACCATATTGAAAAGAATCTTCGTGATATGCAAGATATATGTATGAGCTTTTTAGGTATTGATCCAGCTGAGCCTGGTGTTTGGATACCTGTACGACCTATGCAACATTACTCTATGGGAGGAATAAAGGTTGACGAAACAGGACAATCTCCACATTTAAAAGGACTTTTTTCTTGTGGAGAAGCAGCTTGTTGGGATCTTCATGGATTTAATCGACTTGGTGGAAATAGTGTAGCAGAAACAGTTGTATCTGGCATGATTATTGGAGAATATGTTTCCCAACACTGTTTCAATACAAATATTCAATTTGATACAAAACTGGCAAATGATTTTATGAAAGCGTTTGATGAAGAACAAGATTTGATATTAAGAAATATTTGTGATATCACTATTAAACAAAATGATAAAAGTATCTATGATATAAGAGATAAGATGAAAAAAATTATGATGGATAAGGTTGGTATCTTTAGAACAGGTAGTGAACTACAAAGTGCATATGACGAGTTACAAGAACTTTTAAAACAAAGTGATGGCGTATATGTTAGAACAAATACAAAATCAGCAAATCCAGGGCTCATAGATACACTACGGGTTAAAAAGATGCTCAAACTCTCTCTTTGTATCACAAAAGGGGCACTTGATAGAACTGAAAGTAGAGGAGCGCATACAAGAGAAGATTATCCAAAAAGAGATGATCTTAATTGGCTTAAAAGAACTCTTACTTCGTGGGAAGAGGGAAGTTATGAGCCAACTGTTAGTTATGAAGAGTTAGATATTATGAATATGGAACTTCCTCCTGGATTTAGAGGATATGGGAAAAAAGGGAATATTATAGAACATCCTGACTCTCAAAAAAGATTAGAGTCAATAGAAAAATTAAAAGAACAAAATCCATCTTTCGATAGATTTACTCTACAAAATAATCTTATGCCATATGAGTTACCATCAAAGTACCAAGAAAAAAACCAAAGAGTAGGAATTGGATATGAATAATCAAACAAAAACCAGAGTATTAAAATTTCATGTTTTTAAATACAATCCATTAGATTGTAACGACACACCAAAATTAAAAACATATGAGATAGAAGAAACTCCTGGTATGACTATCTTTGTAGCGTTAAACTTTATAAGAGATAGACTTGATCACACATTACAGTTTGACTTTGTATGTCGGGCAGGTATTTGTGGTAGTTGTGCTATGGTTATAAACGGCACACCAACTTTAGCCTGTAGAACACTTACATCTTCTTTTCCTGCTGGAGAGATTACACTTCTTCCTTTACCTATTTTTGAACTTATAGGTGACCTTTCAATCAACACAGCAAAGTGGATGAACGATATGTCAAAAGATGTGAAAAGTTGGATTCATACACAAGAACAAACAAACATTGACAATATAGAAAAACCAATGGAGCCAGATATTGCTGATGAGGTATTTGAACTTGATCGTTGTATAGAATGTGGTTGTTGTATAGCTGCTTGTGGTACAAAAAGAATGCGACCAAAATTTAAAGGTGCCGTAGCATTAAATAAAATTGCAAGATATGCATTAGACCCAAGAGATGAAAGAACATTGGAAGATATGTATGAAATTATAGGAGATGATGAAGGTGTATTTGGATGTATGAGTTTGCTTGGATGTGATGATACTTGTCCAAAACATTTACCACTACAAACAAAAATTGCATATCTAAGAAGAAAGATGGTGCAATTAAAATAAACATACAGAGAGATGATTAGTTGATCTTTCTCTCTTGTTTTTTAGCAAAGTTAAACCTTAACCAACATTATGCTAAAATCACAAGATAAATTTTACAAATAAAAAAGGACAACTATGTTCAAACAAACATTACTTTTAGCTTCAAGTGTAGCACTTCTTAGTGCATCTACAACTATGTGTTTTAAAAAAGAGCATATAGACCCAAGTACTATAGAAACTGTTAAGCTTGAAGGTGGAGAGTGTGGTGGAAACCTTAGTTCCCAAGATATGCAACGCCTTGGCTATGAAGTTGGAGATATTAAGATATCAGCAGGTGATATAGGGCTAAACTATATCTATATTTTCAAAAAAGATGAACCTCTAGCAACTGTAACTACAGATGGAAAGATGATACTTACTAAAGAAGATCTAAAAGAAAAGCTTATAGAACTTCAAGATGAACAAAAAGCAGAAAAAGCGGAAAAAGAAAGAATTGGCAATGTAGCAAGAGGGAAAGAACTCTATACTTTACAGTGTGTGAAGTGTCATGGTGAAAAAGCCGAACTAAGTGCTTATAATGTAGCTCGACCGCTTAATACCCTTAGCTTTGATCAAATGGAGATAGCTATTACAGACTATGACTTGGGTCTTAGAAAAGGGTCATATGCTTTTTTAATGAAACCCTATGCAAATAATATGGCTGTAGACAATCTAAAAGCAGTTTGGGCATATATTCAAACACTAAAATAAAATTTAGTTATATTTCTTAATAACTAATTTATAATTTTTGCTCTAATATCACATATAATAATCATTATTGGGAGGATTATATGCGATATTTATCATTTAGTGTGTTGCCACTTCTTTTTATAGGTTGTGCAACACCAAACCATACACTTACAGAACAAAGTATCACTATAAATACAGCCACGGTTGAGTATAGTAAAAAATTTCAAAATCAAACTATAACTTATCCCCACACAAATTGTGTACAAAATGCTATAACAATAAAATCAGATGAGCTTTCTGTAGAAAAAATAGTTACAAAACCAGGATGTCAATGGAGTGGATCATCAGTTGGCTTCTATAAAGACTTTTTATCAAAAAACTTTACAAATTTAAAACTACTAGATCGATATTCAAAAGATACTGTTGAGATTTATCAGTATGATAGCGAAGGGAAAGTATTTTATTTTATAAGTTATTATGATGGAAAAGGTGATATATTTATTTTAGATTATGTTGGTAATATGGCAACTACCTTATCCCAAAATAAGCTAAAAACTATAGAAAAATCAAATCAAATAAAGACAAGACTATCAAAAAGTTTAATCACAAATACCCCTTTTGGAAGTTATTTTCAAAGTACAAAAGATAATGCAGAAGAGGTTTTAGTTCCATAGTTTTATCTACTTAATTAAGAGGAAGAAGGGAAATAAATTCTTTTTTTGCGGACAATAAAAAAGGTTGAGCCAAAGCTCAACCTTTTAGAATCTAAATATATCTTAAAAGATATGACTAGAATTTGTATTCTAAAGATACAGAAGCTGCATCCATATCTGTTTTAACTTTTGTAGTTGCAACAGTTTGAGTTTCTAACTCTGCCATTGAGTAGTGAGCACCAATTGTGAAGTTTTTAGACATTTTGTAATCAGCTTGGATTAAAAATTCTTCAAAATCACAACCATATGCTGTAGTTTTTGCAGCAGTACCATAATCATCATAATCACCCATTACATATGAAGCATCAAGAGTTAATTTTCCAACAGGAACAGTTACACCAATAATATAAGCTTTAGCATCATCTAAATCATCAATAGAAAGTTGCTCAGAACCGAAATCGATAACTGAATCAGTATCAGAAGTTAAGTCAAGACCAGCTCCACCTTGTTTAGAATCAGTCATACCCATACCAATGTAAGGAGTAGCTACACCGAAGTCAGCAGATACAACTAATTGAATCATCTCCGCATCATCATTTAAGTAAGTATAAGTAGAACCTGCATTTTCGTAATCATAATCTGCACTACCATATTTAAATGCAACATTTACTATATCAAATTTAGCATCAGCCATAACAATATATGAATCTGCATTTAATTGTTGGTTAGGAGTAGAAGTTGTTGTTGCTAAAATACCTGATAGTTGAGCATACCAAACTTGTAAGTTTACTGGACCAACAGAAGCAATTGCTGCTAATGCAGAAATTTGAGTATTTGCTAAAGAAACATTTGCACCATTATCACCAGCAACAGCGCTTGCATTAGCATTAGTAAAGTGTGCAGCAGCTAAAGTAACAGGACCAGCAGCAACAAGTGCTTTAACACCATTTGCTCTTTCATCGTCAAACCAAGGAGCACCAATACCTTGTTTACCAACCATAGTAGTAACAGGACCAGTTACTGTTTGGAAATACATTTTAGTAACATTTACTCTAGAATCAACTATTGCACCACCTGCAGAAGTATTATCACCTTTATCAACACCATTGTCACCTTCAGCACCAAATATTGCAGTAACATTATCATTTACTGGAATTTTTGCTGTAATATCCCAATCTAAATCCCATCCATCAGAAGTTGTATCAGCTACACCAGTTGCACTTGAACTAGTTTTTGCATAATCATACTCAACTTCCATTTTACCAGAGATAGATACACCTTTGATAGCTTCTTCTAAACCACCTGCAGATGCAGTTGTTGATAATCCAGCAACAGCTAAAGCAGCTACTAAACTCATTTTAATTGTGTTTTTCATTTTTTTCCTTTTGTTTTAAATTTCGAAATTTAACAATTGCGTGACATATACAGAATATAGGTCTATCACAATGTTATGGTGTAATATTACTTGGCTACACTTAAAGTTTACTTAATCAATAATAAATTTAGTTACAATATAGTTACATTCAGTCAAGTTTAAGAAACTGTATACTCTTTAAGGTGTATAAGCCTTTAGACAACCAATATATTAAGGTGTCTAGTTTAAAAGGGTAGCTTTAGTAAAAATTGGCTATAATCCAAAAATAATAAAGAGAATAAATATATAGGGTAGAAGATGACAAAATACATATTTGTAACAGGTGGAGTTTTAAGTAGTTTAGGGAAAGGTATCACAAGTGCTAGTATTGCAGCACTTTTAAAACAAAGTGGATTTGATGTAAGTATGCTCAAAATCGATCCTTATTTAAATGTAGACCCAGGGACTATGAGTCCACTAGAACATGGAGAGGTATTTGTAACAGCAGATGGTGCAGAAACAGACCTTGATCTTGGACACTATGAAAGATTTATAGATAAAACATTAGGAAAGATGAACAACTTCACTACAGGACAAGTGTATAGTAGTGTTATCCAAAAAGAGAGAGAGGGTGGATATCTTGGGCAAACTATCCAAGTAATACCACATATAGTAGATGAGATAAAAAGACGAATCTACAAAGCAGGAAAAGGGCATGACTTTTTAATAGTAGAACTTGGTGGAACTGTTGGGGATATAGAAGGGTTACCATTTATGGAAGCAGTAAGAGAAGTTCGACACGAAAATCCAAAAACAACTACTATGAATATTCATGTAACACTTGTACCTTATATAGCAGCAGCAGGGGAGCTAAAAACAAAACCAACACAGCACTCAGTTCAAGAGTTACGAAGAATTGGTATTATGCCACATATGCTTGTATGTAGAACAGAACAAAAACTCCCTATAGAGTTAAAAAGAAAACTAGCATATAGTTGTGATGTTGATGATGATGCTATTATAGAAGCGGGAGATGCAAAAACTATCTATCAAGTACCAATGAACTTTTTAAAAGAAGATATTTTAAAACCTATTGCAAAACATTTTGAACTATCAGAACTAAAACCAGATATGGAAAAATGGGATAGTTTAGTTAAACATATCATTGCACCAAAAGATGATGTTAATATAGCTTTTGTAGGAAAATATCTTGAACTAAAAGAATCATATAAGTCACTTATTGAAGCACTAACACATAGTGGAGCACACTTAAATGCAAAGATAAATATCAATTGGTGTGATAGTGAAAAAATAGAACAAGAGGGTGCAGAAAAAATTATTGGTGATAGTAGTTGTGTTTTAGTTGCTGGTGGATTTGGAGAGCGTGGAGTTGAGGGTAAAATTCAAGCTATTCAATATGCAAGAGAAAATAAACTCCCATATTTAGGTATCTGTTTAGGTATGCAACTCTCTATCATAGAATATCTTAGAAATGTAGTTGGTATAAAAGAAGCGACAAGTGTTGAGTTTGATAAAGATACAAAAGAACCAGCAATTTACCTTATAGAGCAATTTTTAGATAGTACAGGTGATACTCAAGTACGAACACACCAATCACCAATGGGTGGAACACTTAGACTTGGTGAATATCCTTTCCAAACAAAAAAAGGAAGCCATTTAGAAGCTGCTTATGGAAGTGGAATATCTAATGAAAGACATAGACATAGATATGAGGCAAATCCAGCTTATAAAGAAGTACTAGAAAAAAATGGGATGATAATAACAGGTGAATCACATGGACTTATAGAGGTTGTAGAAATCCCAGAGCATCCATGGTTTGTAGGGGTACAGTTTCATCCAGAATTTACAAGTAGTTTGCAAACACCAAATCCTATTATATTTGATTTTGTAAAAAATGGTATGTTAAATAAATAGTTTATTTATTACATTATATAGTTAAAAAGGCAGGCTATTTAGCTTGCCTTTTTTTATGTAAAAAAGAATTTCAAAATTTCAGCAATAATTAAGCCAAACCCCTTGACAAAGGCAAAAAATTTTATTATAATTCGCGTCCAATTAAAGTAAGGCACTTTAAGAAGAGAGTTTGAACGAGTTGTTTAAATAATCGATAAACTTAAAGAGGAATATTTTAAAAACTGGAAAAGTTCTTTAAAAAATTAATGTTAATAAATAAATCAAGTTTATTATGAATTACTGAGAAGTAATCTTTATAAACTAGATACAAGAAGAGTTAATTATAGAGTAATTTATAATTAATAAACTTCGTCTATAAACTTTATGAGTTTTAGTTTTAAAACTAAAAACAAATAAATACAATTGAATCTTACTTGTATTATATATTTATATGTAATATAAGGGATTCAGTGATTTTTAGGTAAAAACTTAAAAGTCAAGATTAAACAAACCAATAGGTAGTAATACTTATTTTTATGGAGAGTTTGATCCTGGCTCAGAGTGAACGCTGGCGGCGTGCCTAACACATGCAAGTCGAACGAGAACGGATTTTAGTTTACTAAAATTGTCAGCTAAGTGGCGCACGGGTGAGTAATATATAGTTAACCTGCCCCAAAGAAGAGAATAATTGATGGAAACGTCTTGTAACTCTCTATATGCCTTTATTACATAAGTAAGCAAGGGAAACATTTATGGCTTTGGGATGGGACTGTACGGTATCAGATAGTTGGTAAGGTAATGGCTTACCAAGTCTATGACGCCTAACTGGTTTGAGAGGATGATCAGTCACACTGGAACTGAGACACGGTCCAGACTCCTACGGGAGGCAGCAGTGGGGAATATTGCACAATGGAGGAAACTCTGATGCAGCAACGCCGCGTGGAGGATGACACATTTCGGTGCGTAAACTCCTTTTATATGAGAAGATAATGACGGTATCATATGAATAAGCACCGGCTAACTCCGTGCCAGCAGCCGCGGTAATACGGGGGGTGCAAGCGTTACTCGGAATCACTGGGCGTAAAGAGCATGTAGGCGGATAGATAAGTTGGAAGTGAAATCCTATGGCTTAACCATAGAACTGCTTCCAAAACTGTCTATCTAGAATATGGGAGAGGTAGATGGAATTTCTGGTGTAGGGGTAAAATCCGTAGAGATCAGAAGGAATACCGATTGCGAAGGCGATCTACTGGAACATTATTGACGCTCAGATGCGAAAGCGTGGGGAGCAAACAGGATTAGATACCCTGGTAGTCCACGCCCTAAACGATGCACACTAGTTGTTGCCTTGCTAGACAAGGCAGTAATGCAGTTAACACAGTAAGTGTGCCGCCTGGGGAGTACGGTCGCAAGATTAAAACTCAAAGGAATAGACGGGGACCCGCACAAGCGGTGGAGCATGTGGTTTAATTCGACGATACGCGAAGAACCTTACCTGGCCTTGACATAGAAAGAACTTACTAGAGATAGTTTGGTGCTAGCTTGCTAGAACTTTCATACAGGTGCTGCACGGCTGTCGTCAGCTCGTGTCGTGAGATGTTGGGTTAAGTCCCGCAACGAGCGCAACCCTCGTGTTTAGTTACTAACAGTTCGGCTGAGGACTCTAGACAGACTGCCTACGCAAGTAGGAGGAAGGTGAGGACGACGTCAAGTCATCATGGCCCTTACGGCCAGGGCTACACACGTGCTACAATGGGGCATACAAAGAGCCGCAATACGGTGACGTGGAGCAAATCTCATAAAATGCCTCCCAGTTCGGATTGTAGTCTGCAACTCGACTACATGAAGTTGGAATCGCTAGTAATCGTAGATCAGCTATGCTACGGTGAATACGTTCCCGGGTCTTGTACTCACCGCCCGTCACACCATGGGAGTTGATTTCATTCGAAGCGGGGATGCTAAAATAGCTACCTTCCACAGTGGAATTAGCGACTAGGGTGAAGTCGTAACAAGGTAACCGTAGGAGAACCTGCGGTTGGATCACCTCCTTTCAAAGAAATAACTTAACTATTCGTTTAGTTGAGTTCATGAAATAAAAGTTATATATTAAGATATAACAAATTCACATATAATTAGTACAATGTGGAGACGAAAGTTCTTTTATCTCAAAAAGACTTCTTGCTATCTAGTTTATAAAGATTATATTAACGTAATTAAAATTTGGGGAATTAGCTCAGCTGGGAGAGCGCCTGCCTTGCACGTAGGAGGTCAGCGGTTCGATCCCGCTATTCTCCACCATTTTAAATAGGCAATTTGCACTAAAAAAACATACTCATGTACTTGTAGTACATTTCGTATCCTTTTTTAGCACAACTTACCTATTTAAATAGAGAGCTAATTAAAATTTGATTATTTATTAACGAAGAACATAGGTTATGGGCCTATAGCTCAGCTGGCTAGAGCGCTCGACTGATAATCGTGAGGTCCCAGGTTCAAGTCCTGGTAGGCCCACCATTATTAAAAACTAAATATAAGTCTTAAATGTAAGATTTATATTTGGTTTTTTAAACCAAAGAGTTATTTAAAAACATACTGTTAAAGTCTTTATTTTTCTAAAGAAAATAAAAATACAATTTTAAATATTATTTTATTAAATTACATTTAATAAGATAGTAGCTAAAGAATAATCATAACAAAGCAAAAAAGAACTGTATGAGATATTTATATCAAATACAAATTCTTCTTTAATTTATCAAATAAGCTATTAAGGGCTAATGGTGGATGCCTAGACTATAAGAGGCGATGAAGGACGTACTAGACTGCGATAAGCTACGGGGAACTGTCAAGAAGTTTTGATCCGTAGATTTCCGAATGGGACAACCCAGCATACAATGTATGTTACTCCTACGGGAGAGCGAACCAGGGGAAGTGAAACATCTCAGTACCCTGAGGAAAAGAAATCAATTGAGATTCTGTTAGTAGCGGCGAGCGAAAACGGATTAGAGCGCTAAGTGATAATATATTAGATAGTAGAAGCTGTTGGAATGCAGCGTCATAGAGAGTGAAAGCCTCGTATACGAAATCTTTTATATGGTACTAAACTTAGGAATGAGTAGGTCGGGACACGTGATATCTTGACTGAATATGGGGGGACCACCCTCCAACTCTAAATACTACTTATAGATCGATAGTGCACAAGTACCGTGAGGGAAAGGTGAAAAGTACCCCAGTGAGGGGAGTGAAATAGAACCTGAAACCATTAGCTTACAATCATTCGGAGCCCTATGTCTTGTACAGGGTGACGGACTGCCTTTTGCATAATGAGCCTGCGAGTTGTGGTATCTAGCAAGGTTAAGCCAAGTGTGGAGCCGTAGCGAAAGCGAGTGTTAATAGCGCGAATTAGTTAGATGCTGCAGACCCGAAACGAAGTGATCTATCCATGAGCAGGTTGAAGCTGGTGTAAGAGCCAGTGGAGGACCGAACCCGCAGGCGTTGAAAAGTCTTGGGATGACTTGTGGATAGGGGTGAAAGGCCAATCAAACTTCGTGATAGCTGGTTCTCTCCGAAATATATTTAGGTATAGCGTCATGTTATTAGCATATAGGGGTAGAGCACTGACTGGGCTAGGGCTACTTACCGTGGTACCAAACCCTATCAAACTTCGAATACTATATGTGGAATCATGGCAGTCAGGCGGTGGGTGATAAAATCCATCGTCGAGAGGGGAACAACCCAGACTACCAGCTAAGGTCCCTAAGTCATACTTAAGTGGAAAACGATGTGGAGTTACTGTGACAACCAGGAAGTTGGCTTAGAAGCAGCCATCTTTTAAAGAAAGCGTAACAGCTCACTGGTCTAGTGATTCTGCGCGGAAAATATAACGGGGCTAAAGTATGCACCGAAGCTGTAGATTCAATTTATTGAGTGGTAGGAGAGCGTTCTATTCAGCATTGAAGCCATACCGGCAAGGAGTGGTGGAGCGGATAGAAGTGAGCATGCAGGCATGAGTAGCGATAATTAAAGTGAGAATCTTTAACGCCGAAAACCCAAGGTTTCCTACGCGATGCTCGTCATCGTAGGGTTAGTCGGGTCCTAAGTCGAGTCCGAAAGGGGTAGACGATGGCAAATAGGTTAATATTCCTATACTTATAATAGAGCGTGATGTGGGGACGCATAGAGTTAATCGAGCTGGCTGATGGAATAGCTGGTCGAAGGATGTAGGTTGTAAAGTAGGCAAATCCGCTTTACATTAGACCGAGATCTTACAGGCCGAACAATACTTTCGAGTAGCGTTTGGAATCGATGATACTGTCGTGCCAAGAAAAGCCACTAAGCATATCTATTATAACCCGTACCGTAAACCGACACAGGTAGGTGGGATGAGTATTCTAAGGCGCGTGGAAGAACCCTGGTTAAGGAACTCTGCAAACTAGCACCGTATCTTCGGTAGAAGGTGTGCCTACTTTGGTATTAGGAATTTACTTCCGAAAGCTAGAGAGGTTGCAACAAAGAGTCCCTCCCGACTGTTTACCAAAAACACAGCACTTTGCTAACTCGCAAGAGGATGTATAAGGTGTGACGCCTGCCCGGTGCTCGAAGGTTAATTGATGATGTCAGCGTAAGCGAAGCATTTGATCGAAGCCCGAGTAAACGGCGGCCGTAACTATAACGGTCCTAAGGTAGCGAAATTCCTTGTCGGTTAAATACCGACCTGCATGAATGGCGTAACGAGATGGGAGCTGTCTCAACCAGGGATCCAGTGAAATTGTAGTGGAGGTGAAAATTCCTCCTACCCGCGGAAAGACGGAAAGACCCCGTGCACCTTTACTATAGCTTGACACTGCTATTGGGATATTCATGTGCAGGATAGGTGGGAGACTTTGAAGCTGGGATGCTAATTCCAGTGGAGTCATCCTTGAGATACCACCCTTGAATATTCTGATAGCTAACCGGGATGAGTTATCCTCATTCGGGACAATGTCTGGTGGGTAGTTTGACTGGGGCGGTCGCCTCCTAAAAAGTAACGGAGGCTTACAAAGGTTGGCTCAATCCGGTTGGAAATCGGATGTTGAGTATAATGGCATAAGCCAGCCTGACTGTAAGACATACATGTCGAGCAGAGACGAAAGTCGGTCATAGTGATCCGGTGGTTCTGTGTGGAAGGGCCATCGCTCAAAGGATAAAAGGTACGCCGGGGATAACAGGCTGATCTCCCCCAAGAGCTCACATCGACGGGGAGGTTTGGCACCTCGATGTCGGCTCATCGCATCCTGGGGCTGAAGCAGGTCCCAAGGGTATGGCTGTTCGCCATTTAAAGCGGTACGCGAGCTGGGTTCAGAACGTCGTGAGACAGTTCGGTCCCTATCTTCCGTGGGCGTAGGAAAGTTGAGGAGATTTGCCCCTAGTACGAGAGGACCGGGGTGAACGTACCACTAGTGTACCAATTGTTCTGCCAAGAGCATCGTTGGGTAGCTACGTACGGATGAGATAAGCGCTGAAAGCATCTAAGCACGAAGCCAACTCCAAGATGAACTTTCCCTGAAGGTCCCAGCAAGACTAGCTGGTTGATAGGATAGATGTGTAAGTGCAGTAATGCATTTAGCTGACTATTACTAATAGACCGTTTGGCTTATTTATAAGATTATCTTTAGTTTACTATCTTATTAAGTGTAACGCTTAATTAAATAACTAGATATTTAAATGTATTTTTATTACATAAAGACTTTAACTGTATTTCTCTATACAACATTAATGTAACTTCAGTTACATCGCGGAGATAAATTATTAAAGATTTTACATCTTTCATAATTTATTAGAAGCGGTTAATAAGAATGACATTTTAAATGTTGGTGGTTATAGAGGAGAGGAAATACCCAGCCCCATTTCGAACCTGGTAGTCAAGCTCTCCATCGCCGATAATACTGCCGGGTCCCCTGGTGGAAACGTAGGTCGCTGCCAACTTTTAAAGTGTCTTTTTTTTATTCTGCTTTTTATACTTTCTTTATTTATTCTTTTCCCCTTTAATTCTTTTTTATTCATTTCTTGTTCACATTAAGATATAATTAGTTTATTATTATTTTATGTACATATGGAGGCTTTATGATTTACGATTTTTGGAAAGATTATGAGGAGTTACTTTCTTATGATCAAGCTTCACTTTTGGATTATCGACTAGATAATATAGGTATAAAATTAAATGATTTTTTTCAAAGGTTAATTATAGGTCATATAAAAAAACGAGATATAAAGTGCTATCTTGCTGGTTCTTGTTTGAAGTCGGATAATTTTGCTGATTTAGATCTGTTTTTCCCCTCAAATGAAGATAGAGAGTTAATAAATAATGCTATGAATAAAGACTATTTTGAATATGAGAATAATTCATTTACTTATAGATACAAAAATGATATATATCAATTAGTTTATAGAGAACGATTTAAAGGCGCTACTTTAAAAGAGCTTGTAGATGGTTTTGATTTTGACTCAACAAAGATAGCTTTTGAGTGTAATTATAATACAAAAAAAAGATTATTTACTATTGTTAAATGTGATATGAGAATAGAGTTTGTCGATTATATTAATACAAGAATTAATAATTTATCGAAAGTAAGTTTGAATCCATTTGTATCATTACAACGAGCCATTTACTTCCTAAAAAGAGGAGATGATGTTCCCTATAATGTCTTTTTACAAGTATGTTCTAAAATAGCTGATTTAAGAATAGAAAATAATGAAGATACCTCTTTTCATTTCAAAAACTTACAAGGAAATCCAAATAAATTAACAAATATTAAAGATGCAATTACACATTATATTGAAGACCACAAAGAGGAGCGTTAAATATTAAAATATTTAGCCTCTTTATTTGGTACAACTATAGCTACTGTACTTTGTTCTGGATGGATTTGATAGGTTTCACTTAGTTCAACTCCAAACTCTTCTGGTTTAAGTAGATCAAAGATAGTTCTATTCATAGCTAGATCTGGACAAGCAGCGTATCCAGGAGAGTATCTACACCCTTGATACCCTTTCATAACTACATCTTTTAATGTTGGTTTTTCACTATTGGCAATATTTAAATCTAGTCTTATTTGTTTATGTACCACTTCTGCTAAGGCTTCTGCTAGCTCAACTCCTAATCCATGTACATTGTAGTATTTTGCAAATTCACCTTTGTCATAGATACCTTTCTCATAATCTGTGATTTTTAGCCCTGAACTTACAAAGGTAAATCCTACTGTATCAAACTTATCACTTGTAAAATAGTCTGCTAAACATCTGTGAGGAGATTTTCCTTGTCTTGGGAAATCAAACGTTGCTATGATATTTTCTTTTTCATTATCATAAATATCAAGGCGTGTATCATTTGCTTTGCAAGGAAAGTATCCATAAAGTACGATAGGGTCAAATACACCTTTAGCAAAAAACTCATCTTTTAAATTTTCATAAAGAGGTTTTACCACATCATTTTCATGTGTTATAAATTCTTCAGGTGTCATTTTCCCTTTTTTGTATCCCCATCTTTGTCTAAAAAGTACTCTATGATTTATCCACTCAAAAGCTAAAGAGGGGTCAAAATCTTTTGACATATCTCTTCTTCCCCAAAATGGTGGAGTAAAGTTATGTTTATTTTCTAAGAGTATTGGAGTATGAATATCATCATTAAACTCCACTTTTTCCTCTTTTTGGATTGACTCATCTACAACTATTAAATCAGCAGCCATATTTGTATCAAGCTCTTGTCCTGTCTCAAGTTTCTTTTCTATTCTTTGCATCGCTACAACACCATCAAAAGCATCTCTTGCATAAAAGATTGCTCCATCATAGATAGGTCTACAAAAATCATCAACAAAAGACTTTGTAAGAGCAGCACCACCTAGTATAACAGGAAGTTCTATATTTTGATTTTGGAGCTCTTCTAGATTTGCTTTCATCTCATTTGTTGACTTTACGAGAAGTCCACTCATCCCTATTGCATGAGCTTTATGTTTTTTAGCTTCTTCTATAAAACTTTCTATATTTGCTTTAATACCAATATTTATTACTTTAAATCCATTGTTTGATAATATTATATCAACTAAGTTTTTTCCAACATCATGAACATCACCTTTTACAGTACCAAGCACTAGAGTTGTCTCTGATTCTTTTTCAATTTTTGGTAAGAATGGATTGAGCTGATCTACACAAGCTTTCATAGTTTCTGCACTTTGAAGTACAAAAGGAAGTTGCATAACACCACTTCCAAACAATTCTCCAATCTCTTTCATCCCCTCAATAAGCCACTCATTTACAATAAGTTCAGGGGGTACTTCATCTTTTAATTTCAGTGCAAGGGGAAGAAGTCTCTCTTTGTCTCCATCTTTTAGAAGTTGGATAACTTTCTCTTTATCACTTAGTTTTTCATACTCTTCATCTGTTTGTTGCTCTACTGCACCAACATCACTAAAATGATCTATAAAAGCGAAAAGTGGGTCTCCATGTTCACGACGATTGAAAAGTAAATCTTCACAAGCTTTTATATCTTCTTTACTCATTTTATTCATAGGAAGCAAGTGTTTTACATTTACAATAGCACTACTTAATCCAGCTTCCACACAATAGTGTAAAAATACACTATTAAGATATACTCTTGCATGAGTATTTAGTCCAAAAGAGATATTTGATAATCCTAAAGTAGTACTAACTTCTGGATGCATTGTAGTAAATTCTCTTATAGCTTCAATTGTTTCAATTCCAGCAGTATGATACTCTTCATCACCACTACCAATAGTAAATACAAGCATATCAAAAACTAAATCACGAGGATTCAGTCCATGGAGATTTACTGCTCTTTGGTAGATTCTCTCTGCAATTTCAACTTTTTTCTCTTTTGTTTTTGCCATTGCAACTTCATCAATTACAAGACAAACTAAACTTGTACCAAACTTTTTTGCCATTTGACATATTTCATCAAATCTCTCAATACCATCTTCAAGATTTACAGAATTAAGTATAGGTTTTCCACCTATAAGTTTTAGTGCTTTTTCTAGTGCTGGAATTTGGGTAGAGTCAGGCATAAGTGGTAATTGGATTTTTTGAGAATATCTTGAAACAACTTCGTCCATATCTTTTGTTTCATCACGACCTGCAAATCCCACACTCACATCAATCACATGGGCACCAGCTCTTACTTGCTGTTGTCCTACAGTTAAAGTACCTTCAAAATCTTCTGCTTTTAAAAGTTCTCTAAATGCTTTGCTTCCTGTTGCATTACTTCTCTCACCTATTAAAAGTGGAGCTGGATTTTGTTTGAGTTCCATTGTTTGAAAAAGGCTAGCTAAACTAGTAGGGTGACCACCTGTTGGTTTTTTAGGTTGTATATCTTGAACTGCATCGGCTAGAGCTTTGATATGTTGAGGAGTTGTCCCACAACAACCACCAAGAAAAC
Organism: Arcobacteraceae bacterium; assembly: GCA_965140475.1. GTDB lineage: Bacteria > Campylobacterota > Campylobacteria > Campylobacterales > Arcobacteraceae > JAIOSF01. Next base: position 761,733 of record OZ223240.1, on the reverse strand, counting down.
TTACTCCATCAAAATCTAGAAATGTTTTTTGTATAGTGGCAAACTCATCTGGTCCCATAGGATAAAAAGTATACCCACCTTTATTTTGTGGTAATCCTGCATTTGCATGAATTGAGAGGTATTTATCACTATGTTGGCTTAAAACTTCAAGATGTTTTTTTACCTGTTCTGGTCCAGTTCCACAGTTAAATCCTAAAGATAAAATATCAAATGGTTCTAAAATAGTTGCAATCGTCTGTGCATCAGTTCCTATAAGCATACTTCCACTAAGTTCTATTGTCACAGATACCATAATTGGAATTTGTGGAGCAAAATCTTGGAGCGCATGAAGTGCTGCTTTTATTTGTAAAGGGTCTTGACAAGTTTCAAGAAGAAATATATCTGCTTCACCATCAACTAAACCTCTTGCCATCTCCTTATAACCATCATACATAGTATCATAGTCAATATGCCCTAAACTTGGTAACTTTGTCCCAGGACCTATTGATGCTAAGACAAATCGTGGTTTCTCTGGTGTTGAATATTTATCACATATTTTTTTTACATGTTCACATCCAAGTCGTGAGAGTTCGTAACATCTGTGACCCATATCATACTCATCAAGTACCCAAGGCATAGTACCAAAAGTATTTGTTTTAATTAAATCAGCACCTGCATAAGCATAAGCGTTGTGAGTTTTTTCTAAAATTTCAGGAGCAGTTGCATTTAGAAGTTCATTACAACCCTCTTGATCTATCCCTTTATCATCAATCCACGCCTCTTGAGGTACTTTATATGTTTGAAGTTGTGTTCCCATTGCCCCATCAATAATAAGAGGTCTTTTTTTTATAATATTTAATATTTGTTTTTTAATCATATTCCTAACTTATGAAATTTACAAGGATCATCCCTGCAAATTTTTTATTTTTATAAAATTCTACTCTATAAATATTTCCATTCTTTTCTATAGAATATCTCTTCATAAACATATCTTTTGATATTTTTGTATCAGTTTCTATTCCTGATTTATTTGTATAGCCAATAACATTTACACGAAACTTTTTTTCATCAATTACAGAAAAATCTTTTGAAACATTTATTGTATCACCAAGTTTTATTTTTTTAGTTTGATTATCAATATTAATTGTTATCTCTGTATCAAAATTAAGATAATCTGTATAATCTGCAACTAGTCTTGTTAATCTTCTATTTCCATAATATATTGAATAAATATCATCTTGTTTAATGATTTTTATTAAAGGGTTACTTGGGAAATAAGTAACTATTCCATCTTTTTTAACAGGGAAGTATTTTTGAATATTTCTTATATCCTTAAGTGGCATTTTCATATTTGTATCATTGAAAGTTATACTAATATCATCATTTAATGCACTTTTTACACCACTTAGAGTTAAAGGGAATTTTCTTGTATATTTTATCCCCATAATATCCATATATTTTTCCATAGCAAGAAGTTTATAATAAACTCTTTGAGATACATTTAAACTTTTGCTTGTTTCATGTCCAAATGCTGCTTTTCCATGTGTTACAGCATAATAAGTAAGAGTTTTTGCCATCTCTTGCTCTTCATGAGTTTTCTTAAATTTTGTGTGGGTATTTTTTGTTCTATATCTATCTTCCTCTTTTAAAAGAAATTTATTGAGATGATTTACCACTTGTTCTGATATCTCATAGGTATTAGCATATTTTTCAACATTATCTAACACTTCTTGGTCTATTACACTACTTTGCCCCCAAGTACGAGGTTGATGCCATCTATCTATATATACAGGTCTATAAAAACCACTTCCATCATGAAGATTTAGGATAAGTTTTACTTGTTCATCTTTAATATACTTTTTAATTCTCTGTACTGTTTTATATTCTGGATCATCTTTGGAAAGTGTTGCAAACTTTCTATTCATATCTCCAAATGGTCCACGGCTTCTTTTGATAATACTATAAAAGTTAAGATTTGGAACTATCCAAACAGAACCTTCTTTAATCTCATAATGTGTACTCATAAGTGAAGCTGCCATAAATCCACCAGGTTCATCCCCTTGAATCCCTCCAACTATTAAAAGGGTATTATCATCTTGAATCCCTTTTTTTATAATGTCAAATTTAAACTTGTCAATATCTTTTACATCTATCTCACAACTTTTGCGTAAGATAGGTTCCATTTTCATTTGCTTTGCATTAGTAGGAGAAGTTTCATCTTTTAATGCAATCTCTTCTTTTAAATCTTTACTTTTATTTAAATTATGTTGTTCAAGAGGTGAATATTGTGTTTTTTTTATGTTTGTTGGAAGTGTATTTTCTTTTTCACTACATCCAAAAAATGAAAATACTACTATAAAAATAGCTACTATTGAAGATTTACGCATCTATATAACCTTTACATGCCAAGGTTCAAATCTTACACCATCTTTATTATTTGGAGTATATCGTATACTTATATAGTTGAGTTTTCTCATTTGTGCAAACTCTTGAGTTCTAGCAAAGTCAGCGGTGAAGTTTTTATTTCCCCACCCTTTTTTCCCTATGTCAAAATCACTGATTGCATGATATGTGTATGCAGGGGGTGCAATTATTGAGGATGCTTTTGTAAGATTTCCATTGAGAGATTTCACTTTGGATACATAAAGACTAAGTTGCTTTACAACATTTCGTATACCAGAAGTTAATACAATATTATCTCCTATATCTTTTTTGATTCGATTATAATCATCTAAAGGTTTCCCTTTAAATAAAAAATGTCCAGAATACCCTATCTTTTTAATATCTTTTTGAGATATTTTTTGAGATATATTTTGAACTGTTTTTTCACCATAAAAACCAAAATGAGAGGGAGATATATAAAATATCTTTTCTATAAGAGCTATCTCTTGTTTTGTAAATTCACCAATTGCAGAATAGTTTCTAGCATAATATAATGCTTCATCAAAAGATATAAGGTTAAAGTTTGCATATCCTACAAATCTTCGGAGTTTTCTTAATCTGTAGTCAAGGGCATATAAAGTACTTAAATCATTTATATCTAAATTTACATCATTATTTAAAGTTAAAAAATCTTTTGCAAAAATAGGTGATAGTGTTGATAATAATAAAAAGTTTCTTCTATTCATAGTTGCGATTATATCTTAATTTAACTTCAAAATTAAATTTTCATAAAATTTTTTACTATCTTTTACTATTAGAGTTGATTCTCTTTGTTTCTTTCCCCAAGTTGGCTCAGGAAAATAACTGTCATTTTTAAATCTTGCTTGAATATGAAAATGTACATGAGGTACATAATTTCCAAAAGAAGCAATATTTATTTTATCAGGATTAAAGTAGGTAATCATCTCTTTTTCACAAATATCTAAAACTCTCCATATCTCTTGTTTTACTTTATCATCACACTGACTAAACTCTTTTGTGGAAAGTTGTGTAAAAATTTTAAGCCAAGGTATCTCAGATGGTTCGATTTCTATTTTTATAAGAGTATTTTCATAGATTACATTCTCCATCAATTATACAACCATTTTTATTCGTTCATGTTTTCCTAATTGTTGATATATACCTGTTCTATCTTCATCACTATGAACTGTAAGTTTTAATGAAAAACTTTCAAATTTTCCTTTACTACTCGCTTTAGATGGAGCTATTTTATGTTCTCTATCTTCTAATATCTCTTTTACTATTGGATTGATATTATGCTCACTTTTTATCACTATTTTATATTCCCAACTACATGGGTAATCTAGTTTTACTTTGTGTTGATTTAAATCTATCATTTTTATTTTTCTCCTCTTTGGAAATCCCCAGTTTTTCCGCCACTTTTATGTTCAAGTTGCACATTTGAGATAACCATACCTTTATCAATTGCTTTTACCATATCATATATTGTAAGTAATCCAATAGAAACTCCTGTGAGTGCTTCCATCTCTACCCCTGTTTGTCCTTTGAGTTTTGTGGTAACTGTAAGTTTAAAACCAGGTAATTTATCTAGTTGTTCCACATCACAATTAATTCCACTTAAAAGAAGTGGGTGACACATTGGGATAAGTTCTGGTGTTTTTTTGGTTCCCATAATTGCAGCGACTACAGCTGTTTGTATCACAGGACCTTTTTTATTTTGATTTGATACTACATTTTGAAATGCTTTATCACTCATAGAGATAATTCCACTAGCAACGGCTACTCTTGTAGAATCCTCTTTTGCTGAAACATCTACCATTTTTGGTCGGTTATTTTCATCTAAGTGTGTTAGGTTTTCCACTAAAATCCTTTAAGTTATTTGATATTTATATTATACTTAAAGTATTATTAAGACAAATTTATATACAATTCGCCTCTTAAGAAAAGCAGTAGTGAGCCAAAGAGCCATTAAATCTATGCAAGGAAGTGGGTGATTGAACAATGCCAGGTATAAAAGTAAAAGAAAGTGAATCTTTCGAAGAAGCGTATAGAAGATTTAAAAAACAATGTGATAGAAGCTTAATCGTTACAGAAACAAGAGCTAGAAGATATTTTGAATCTAATCCAGAAAAGAAAAAGAAACAAAAAATCAATGCTAGAAAGAAAATGCTTAAAAAACTTTACATGTTAAGAAGATACGAGTCTAGACTGTAATCTTTTTAATTTGATAGTAAAGAAGAGATAAAAGATTTTTCTTTTATCTTTTTTTATCTATAATTACATAACACAAATGCGTCTGTGGCTTAACTGGATATAGCACTGGGTTTCGGCCCCGGTGGTTGCGGGTTCGAATCCTGCCAGGCGTACCACTTTAAAAAGCTCCATTTAATCGGTCTTAGGACTGTTTAAGTGGAGCTTTTTTATTTGTGCTAAAAAAGCTATTCCAACTTATTTCCAACAGTAGATTATTTTTATTATTCTTTATAATATTTAATAGTCTTTTATTTTTTTAAATAAACTATATTTGAATTTGAAACTATAATGGTTGATTTTTTCTTGTGATCATAAAGAAAAGTAAAGTTACTATTTGTTCCTAGATGAATTACATTGTTAAATTCTTTAGAATTTGCTGTAACATTTATATAATCTTGTGAGCTTTTTAATAATTGAGCTTGATCGAAACTAATAGTACAAAAAGATAATAAAGAACTAATTAGTACAAATATATTCAATTTTTTTATTGTTGGTAACAGTTTAATAATAAGTTTTTTTCGTTTATCGTTTAATTTTATAATTTCTAAGTGTAATAAATATTCTTTAAAAACACTTGGTTTTCTTTTTTGAAGTATTCTTTTAGAGGTATTATTACATATTTCTTTTTCATTGTAAATAACAATTCTCAGTAATCGAAGTATAATAAAGAAAAATGGCATTATTATTAAAAAAAATAGATAATTTTCAATTTTAGCATATTCATCTACACTAAATAATCTAAATATAGTATTTAAAATAAAGTGAATTACTATCATAAATGATGATGTAATAATTAAAATAGTTATAAATTTCAAGTTTTTAAAATAAAAGTCAATTTTTAAAAATTTTAATAAAAATAATGTTGTAAATATTACAGATAGAAAGCAAATAATATAAATATTTTGTAACCATCCAAAGATAAAATCTTGGATACTAGAATATTTTAAAATATTAATGTTAAATACTGAAAAAAATATATAATTATAAATTACTCCAAATATAGAACTTAAAATTAACAGAATTGTAAAATGTGCTGTTTCAAGTTTTTTTATCTTTTTAATCATATGTTTTTTCTTATTTTAAATAAATTTTTTGATATTTTTTAAAAAAATCTTCCAAGTTTTTCGGGTTTTTTAACTCATTGCAAATTTTTTGAATTTCTTTATCATTGAGATATTTAAAGTCTGAATAAAATGATGAAATTATATATGATTTAAATTCAAACTTTGTTTCAAGTAAAAAGATTGAAAATTGTGCGAAAGTGTATTCTAAATCACTTTCAAATAAGTTTTCCTCGTAATAAAATTTATTTAAGTAGTATTGAATAAATGTATTTATTTTATTTGGCTCTATGCCTCTTTTATTTTCATTGTCTTTAATTTTTTCAAATAAAATATTTTTGTATTTAGAAAAAAACTTAAAGTAAATATAAAGTCCTTCAAAGTCCATTGTATCATTAATTAAATCTAAAGTTATCTCAAATGACTTTTCAATTCTTTGTTGATGTAAATGGAATGTATGATAGGATGAAATTTCTCCTGTTTCTATAAATTCTTTTAAATCTTTTTCAGTGAAATATTTTTCTAATAAGCTAATTATTGGTCTTTCTTGTTTTTTATAATTGTAATAACTTTTATCTGCAATTGATAATATTTTTTTAATTAATTCTTTCAATAAAACACCTTTTAAATGTATAAATTACAATATTATAGCAGAATTGACATATTTATTTGTAAAATTATTGACAAAAAGAGATAATATGTATATAATACAATTTAATCAAGTAAATTATATACTATATTGTAATTTATACATTAAAGGAGAAAAAATGACACAAGATGAAATACTGAAATACAACATTGAACATATTAAAAGTTCAATACCTGGTATAGAAAAATCAGCTGGTGCGACAAAAGACCAGTTAGCTAATTTTATGAATACTTCAAGAAGTTCTATAGATAGAGCTATTGCAAGTGGTGGTTACGGAATACCAAACTATATTAAAGGGGAGGGTAGAAATTCAAGAATTATATTTCCACTGATTAACATAGCATTATTCTTAACAAATAATACAATAAAAACAGCATAGCACGTCGCCAAACAAAACTATGCTGTTACCGTGTGTCGGCACTGCAATTATAACTAATACAAACTGCTAGTGCCCTTTAACTTACAAAGACTAATAAAGGGATATTAATGTCTATAAAAAACTTCAAAGATGAATTTTGGTTTTCTCATGCAAGTGATGCAAAAGATGATCCAAAATGTATGCTACTCATAGAGCAATTAGGCTTAGAGGGATATGGGATATTTTGGGTTTTAGTAGAAGTACTAAGACAACAAAAAAACTATACATATCCACTTGCTTTAATTGGACCATTATCAAGAAAGTACAATACAACTCAAGCAAAAATGGAAGTAGTTGTCAAAGAGTTTGGACTGTTTGAATTAGACGATTCATCATTCTTTTTTTCACACTCGTTAAACCGAAGAATGGAAGCTTTAGAACAAGCAAAAGAGAAAAAAAGATTAGCTGGTATTAAGTCGGGACAATCTCGAAGAAAGAAGAAAAATGAACAGTGTTCGAACAGTGTTCAAACAATGCTCGAACACCGAACGAACGGAAGTGAACTAACATATCATAACATAACATACAATAGTATAGATATATTAGAGAGAGAAGGAAATCCTGAAATACAAGATATGCTAAATAGCTTTAAAACTGAACATGAAGTAGATGAATTTTTATATGACTACATAAGTAGCCTAAATACTAAAATTCAATGTGTAGATAGCTATAAACATAATTTACGAAATAAAATCAAAAATAAAGACAATTCAACTTTAAAAAATTTATATGCTTTTTTTCAAAAAGAGGAAGTTAAAAAAATACAAAATAATGGAGAAAACAATGAGTAAAAAATTAGTGTTAGAAATAAAAATGGAAGATCAACTAGAAGAGATCTATTGGGAAATGGAAAATATTAAAAATCAAATGGCTTTTCTACGAAGAGTTTCAGAGGTAGAAGATAATAGTGAATTAGAATCACTCATACTTGATGAATACAATCAAGGAAGATCTAATATCTTGGAAAGCCTAGAGGAAAAAATAAAAGCAGCTAAAAGTAATCTTTGGCAGATTATAGAAAATGAAAGGGGACAAAATGGAGAATGAATTTGATTTAATCACAAAAAATATACAAGAACTTGCAATTGTAGAAAAACAGCTACTACCACTTGCACCTTTTTTTACAGATAGTATTGAAGATCAAAAGCAAATAGCAAATCTGTTTAATAGTATAGAAAGAGTGAAAGACTTAAGACTAGAGTTGATAAAGAGAAAAAAAATTATCTCTAAAATAAACTCGGAAATAAATCCGAAAAATATTATAAAGGACTAACCCATGCAACCTGGACAAATATTTGAAAGTATAAGTGCTGTTTTTGAAAAAGCAATGTATCAAATAAACACTGGATTATACAACGGAGCTCATACTGTATTTAATAATGATTTTTTTTCTTCTGCTCTTGGACTATCAATTGTTTTTATTGGATATATGATTGCTTTTAGAAAAATAAAAGATGAAGAGATAGCTTATAAGATGATATGGACTCTTACTATATTTAGTGTAGTCCATACAGTTCTTTATAATAAGTCATGGTTTGAGTATATTATAGAGGTGGTAGATCTACCAAGAGAGGCTTTTTTATCTTTGATTAAAACCGTTGTACTATCAGCAAATCAAGAAGCTTCGATAGGAAATGTAATCAATAGAATATCACAAGCGAATATTTCATTAAGTAACTATCTTTATGACATAGGTGGAGCTACAAATCTAATGCCTATGATTTATGGTATTCTTACTTTTATTACAGGTACATTTTTATTGTTAGCTATCTTAGTTATGAGTATATTTAGTATATTTTTATCTAATGTGGCACTTTCATTATTGCCTTTTATCCTCCCTTTTTTAGTTTGGAAGAAAACAGAATATATCTTTTTTAATTGGACAAAGCTTTATATATCAATCTCATTATATGCCCCATTTACTCTATTACTCGGATTAGTAAGTATAGAAACAGCAAATCTTTCTATACAAACTCTAAACACGATACAGCAAGACTTTAACAAGAGTACTATTTATATCTTATCTTTAATGCTCATGCAAATATTGACAGCTTTAGCAATATTTAAAATTCCAAATTTAATCAATCAAGTTATTGGTAGTTCAAATGAAGGAACTTCACTAACAAGTGGAGTTGGAACTATAAGTGCTGGAGCAGCTGCTCTTGGTGCTGCTGCAAAATATAGTGGTTTAAATATTGCAGGTAATGTAGCTAAAAAAGGAGCAGTTAAAGCTGGTGGTGCTGTAGCTAATCGTGCAAGTGATTATATGAAAAACAGAATTAAAATGAGGTAGTGATTATGAAGCATTTTATTAATCATCTACTAATTTTATTATTGACTTACAATAATTTATTTGCAGTCATGGGAGTTGGAGACATAGTTTCCGACCCTACTTCATACACATACTATGCAAAACAGATTAAAAGCTTCAATGATACTATTAAAAATGGACTAGATCAACTAGAGAGTTTAAATAAAATCAATGATCTAGCAACTAAAACAAATGAGCTTATAGATGGTAGTGGTAAACTTCTTTACAATCCAACTAAACAGATACAAGGGATAATAAGTGGTTTACAAAATACAGGTACTAGATTTCAAAATATAGCAGAAAAGGTTAATAATCTTAATGCAGAACATTTATTAAAAAACTATCATCATACAAATGAGCCTTTAAAAGATGATATCTATAAAAAGTGGCTAAACAATTTTGAGGGGTTATTTGATAACTCTAAAGATGAAACATATATAAAATTAAAAGAGAGAGTTGATCAAGCTCTAGCAGATGAAGAGTTTGAAAATTGGGAAAAAGCAAGAATAGAATTAGATCAATACTTAAATCTCAAAAGAATAGAAAGAGATCAACTTAAAAAGTATGCTCTACTTGCACCTGTAGAATATTACAATGATTACTTTTTAAATGAAGATAGTATCGCTATGAGAAAAGAAAGGGAAGAAAACATACAAAGACTTATTAAACAAATTAATACAGTTGATGATGTATTCAAACAACAACAAACTACTAATGAAATACTTATTGAAGTTTTATTTTTATTACAATCTCAATATGAACTACAAATGAAATACTATAACTCTGTAAATCTTACATTACTTAATAAAGATGTTGAAAGTAAACATAGAGATATGGAAGATATCCAAAAGTCTAGAGAAAAATTTGATAATGAAAAATTAAAAGATAAAAGAGAGGAGCAACAAAAACTTTTAGATGAATGGTATGAAGAAAAAAGCGAGGATGGAAAAAATGGTGTTATCTACAATATGTTAGATATTAATAGTTATTAAAAAAAAGGAGAAATAAAATTATGAAAAAATTACAAGTATTAGGATTAGGTTTAATAGTGGCTATTGGTTTGAGTGGATGTATAGAGAAAAAAGAAGAAAAAGAAAATGAAGAGTCTATTAAGGTTTGGAAGCAAATCAAAAAAGAGATAGAACAAATAAAAAAAGAAAGAAAAGATAATAATCAAACAAGTAATGACTCACAAAAAAAACTTGATGATTGGTATGAGAAGAAATCAGAAGAGGGTAAGAAAAGTTCAATGTTTAAGTCATTAGACATTAACAACAATTAACAAGTCTAACGGTTTATGATGATTATAAAAATATTAAGAATTGGGGGAGATTTAAAACTTTCCCTTTTTTCATTCAATGCCCTTGTGGCGAAAAGCAAACGATAAATAGGCGAAGTCTATTGGATAGTGCGCACTATCCAATTAAAATTGATAAATAGGTGCTTTCTACCACAAGGGTAGAGGGAAATTAAAAAAAGGGAGGATTTTTTTTCATGAGCAATGAATATGAAATAGAAGATGAAATAAGTAAAAAAAATAGTGGCACTCCTACACAAAAAGGGGGAAAGATTTATCGCTCTAATGTATATGGAAACAGTAATAAATCTTCGAGCTTTTCAGGAAAAAATGTACATAGAAACAGTAATGAATCTTCTAGCTCTTCAGGAAAAAAAGTTGCTAAGTCTAGTATAAATTTTCAAAAAGTAAATATACATTCTTTTAAACATAATGCAAGAGAAGAAGAGAAAAAAGCAAATACAATTTTTGAAGAATATACAAAAGAAAATGAATTTAATATTGGCTCAAAAGAAGCTTTAGAAAAGTTTAATAATTTGTATTCTCAAGCTAAAGAACAGAGATTAAAAAAAGGATTAAATAAAACAGCAGATAAAAAAAATACTTTATGGGAAGCAATAGTAAATTTAAAAACAGAACATAATTTAAAAGATGTTCAAGAGTTAGCAAAAAAGATTGAAAAAGAAACTGGATTTCAAACAATTCAAGTTGCAGTTCATAAAGATGAGGGGCAAGAAAAAGAGGGTAAATTAATTAGAAAAAACCATCATGCTCATATAACTTTTTTTACACTTTCAAAAGAAAATGGGCAACAGATGTATAGAAGAGAACATATGAATAGAACAAAGCTTATAAAACTTCAAGACATTGTTGCAGAACATCTAGGAATGGAAAGAGGAGTACGAGGAAGTGATAAAAAAAGATTGGGACACAAAGAGTATAAATCTGTAATGAAAGAAAAGGAAGAGTACGAAGAGAAGTTAAAACTTTTAAAAAAAGCAGTTCAAAATCAAAGAGAAGACTTAAAAGAACAAAAAGCAACTAGACCAGAGTATGCAAAACTTGAACAAGTAAACAAAGATTTACAAAACCAACTAAAATCTAAAGAGTTGAATTTGGAAGATCTACAAAAACAAATTGATGAAAAAGTTAAAACAATTAATTATCAAAATGAAAGATTGACTAATCTTGAGAAAAAGGAAAAGAAAAGAGATTTAACATTAAAAGGGGAAATTTCAAAAGAGAGAGTAACCATCTCAAAAGGTATCTTAAAAAAAGAAGAGAAGTTCATTTATGTAAATGAAAGTGTTGAAAAGTTTGTAGAAAAATCAAAAGAGAACTCAATAAAGTTGAGTCAAAAAATAAATCAATTAGAGGAAGAACAAAATCTTTTAAAAGAAAAGAGTAAAGAGCTTGAGAGATTTCAATTATTTACAAAAAAGTATTTTAGAACTTCAAACCTTGATAAAGTAAAAGAGCTTATCAAAGATAACGCTCCCAAAACTGAAATAATTAAAGCAAAGGAGGGTAGAGATATAGACTATGAAAGAAAGTAAGTAAATGCGGTTTATAAATTTTATTCCTTTCCAATCAAGTACCAGGAACAAATAGGAATAAATTTTATCACAATTTCTCTCGAGCAGCTGATGATCTAAAGATAAGATTTATTAGATTTTATCTCTGCAGCTAAACTCATGAGAGATAAATTTTATAAAAAAAGGAAAATACAATGTACGAAAATAAAAAAACAACACAGGAACCAGAAGTAGATCTAAAATTAGGATTAAAAATACAAGATGCTATTAATAGATCATTTACTAAAAGTAAACAAGATGTTAACCAAGAACAAAAAGCAGAAGATTGGAAACTACTTAAAGAAAATAGTAATCTAGCAGAGGCAGTTTTAAAAACATGGCATAATGAATCTCTTCAACATATACAAGAGAATAGCCATCTTGAAGCTTATGCTGAACTTTCAAAAGTAGATTTAGAATATCTAAAAAATGAGAAAATTAATTTAGAAGGTTATCAAGAAGCTTTAGCAGATTTAAAAGATACTAATCAAGCAAAAGCAAAAGCACAAAAGCAACAAGAAAGGAAAGAATGGTTTAAACAACAATTAAAAAAGTTTAATATTAACCCAAAAGAACTAAGTGTTGAGAGAGAAAAGGGAGAACATACATTATAAAATAGAAGAAAAAATGTGACACTAAATGTGACAATTTGTGGGTATAATTAAAGCTATTTTATGAAAGGAGATTTCAAATGGAAAAAAAATGCGTATCTTACGGAAGTGATGTATCCTCAGGAACATATAAGTGTGCAGATTGTGGACATATTTATTCTAACCAATCTAAAACATCTTTACCACCTTGCCCTAAGTATAAACAAACTGTTCATACTAAGAATTGCTGGATAATTTTATCAGGACAAGGCGATGCACCACAAGACCCTTATCCTAATCGATAAATTTTACAAGTAAGATATGACTAAATAGTCATATCTTACATAATAAAAATAATCTAACTATAAAGCTAAAGAAGCTATATGTGCGTGTATATAGTGCTAGAAAATAGTATAAGGTTTTATTTGAAGTAAGGGTAGTAATTAGTTATATTAACTTTTTAAAGATTTTTAGTGTAAAATGATTGTAAATTTTAGGGCATTACCATATGTGGAGCAAGTTCCTAGCGACTTTCAAAAAATGAATAAGAAAGGAGATACTGGGGTGAAAACAAAAATGCCAATTAAAAGAATTGCCCTTTCCTTAATAGGTTGGACAGCATTTGCAGTTGCCATCTTGATTGATGGTTCATTTATAACAGAACTGAGCCTTTTAGGTGTTGCAAGGGTCTTGCCCTAAGATTTTATATTAAGTAAAATTTATTTGTGGTGTTTAAGAACTATTTATAGTTAAGTATAATAAATTATTGAAAGTATTAAGATGAACTGTGAAGAAATATTAGAATTAAAAGAAAATGGAGATGTAGAGTTTAAGTCTGCACAGGGTAGGGATGGATTAGGAAAAATACCTGGTGACTTTTGGGAAACTTATTCTTCTTTTGCAAATACAAGTGGTGGGTTAATTATTTTAGGTATAGAAGAAACTAAGCAAGAGGATTATCCATATGCTATTTTAGGTATTAAAAATCCAGATAAAGTACTTAAAGAACTATGGGACAATGTTAATAATACGCACACTATAAGTAAAAATATTCTTCAGGAAAATAACATAAAAGTAATTGAATGTGATGATGATAAGAAATTAATTTCTATTTATGTTAGAAGAGCATCACGAGAAGAGAGACCAGTCTATGTAAAAAAAAATCCATATGGCAATACTTTTGTAAGAAATCATGAAGGAGACTATCGATTATCAGATGAAGCAATAGCTCATTTAATTGCAGACTCAAGAAACCAATCAAGTGATGCGAAAATATTAGAGAAATTTGATATGAGTGATATTGCGTTAGAGTCATTGCAATCATATAGAAATGTATTTTCAAGTAGAAATATTGGGCATCCTTGGTTATCATTGGATGACCAAAAATTTTTAGAAATGCTCGGTGCATGGAAACGAAATAGAAATACAGAGGAAGAGGGTCTTACCCTAGCAGGACTTTTAATGTTTGGTAAACATGAATCAATTGTTGAGGTTTATCCTAATTTTAGCTTGGACTATAGAGAGGAGTTATCTAATGATCCAAAAATAAGATGGACAGATAGAGTAATCTATGATGGTAAATGGACAGGTAATATTTACGATTTTTATCAAAAAGTATATAATAAACTTGTTTCTGATTTAAAAGTTCAATTTCAATTAGATAATAACTATCAAAGGATTGATAATAGTTCAATTCATGAAGCACTCAGAGAGGCCTTTCTAAATGCCCTGGTACATTCAGACTATAGTGGTTCTGGTGGTATAGTAATAATAAAAAAACAAGACAGATTTAATTTTAGAAATCCAGGAACATTAAGAATTCCACTTTATCAAATAATAGAAGGTGGTATTAGTGATTGTCGAAATAAAAACATTCAAAAAATGTTTAGAATGATTGGTGCAGTAGAACAAGCAGGTAGTGGCTTTAATAAAATATTAGATATATGGTCAGACCAACATTGGAAATTTCCATTATTAAGAGATAATCTTGAACTTAATGAAACTAGATTACAATTGCCAATGATTAGTTTTATACCAGATGAAATCGCTTCGGAATTAGAAAGTAATTTTGGAAAAAAATATAATCAATTGACTCCTCATGAAAGATTTATATTAGCCGTTGCTACAACAGAAGAGGTGACTAATAATTCATTACAAAGTATACTTGGTTTACATGCTAGAGAGATCACTAAAAAGTTACAGAACCTTGTACAGGAAAAGTTTTTAATTCCAAATGGTATAGGCAGAGGAACTTCATATTCTCTCTATACAAAAGAAGATATACACAAAATTCCTAAGGAAATGAGAGAAAACTCCGTGGAAATGAGAGAAAACTCCGTGGAAATGAGAGAAAACTCCGTGGAAATGAGAGAAAACTCCGTGGAAATGAGAGAAAACTCCGTGGAAATGACAAAAGAGTCTAAGGTCAAAAAAAATAAAAAACTTGCTAAAGCCCCAAGTATATTAATAACTAAGTATTTAGATAATGAATTAATTAAGCGAGTTAGAACTACATCTAAAGTAACCGATAAACAAACTGTGATAGATGCAATTTTAGAATTATGTAAAGAAGATTATATGTCTATTAAAGATATGGCATATATTTTAGATAGATCACGTGAAACATTAAGAACAGAATATGTTAACCCTTTAGTTAAGTCAAAACTATTAGTTCCTTTAGTTGAGTCAAAAAGCTCACCAAGACAAGCTTATAAGACAGTTTAGGCCATTTTGTAGAAGGTTTTGAAGTGATATATTATTTACTGTTTGATAGTTTATATAATATCACCCATAACAACATCAACCATATCCTTACCACTATCAGGTGCTAATTTTGCATATCGTAAAGTCATGTTAATATCTTGATGATTCATTAGCTTTTGAATAGTGTAGATTGGTGTACCTTTAATTGCAAGATTACTTGCAAAGCTATGTCTTAATGTATGGATTACTACTCTATTCTTTGAATCACTTTTTTCTAATCCCTGGTTAAATAGATCATCTAAAATGGGTTTCATTCTTTTTTGTATTTGACTGATGGATACTTGCTTATTATTGATTTGTAATATATAATCATTTACACCTAAGAGTTCTAGTTTAGGAACTAAGATATCAACTATCTCTTGAGTTATAAATCCTTTGTAAGTTGTATTAGTTTTAAAATCTGTTAGAGTAATAGTTCTACTAAATATATCTATATGCTTCTTTTGAATATTTATTATTGTTGTAGCTCTTCCACCTGTAGATAATGCAACTAAACAAAAAACATATAATAACTCATTATGTCGTACTTCATTAATAAGAGTTTTAATTTCATCTGTATTTAGATATCTTTCCCTTTTATTATCAATCTTTAGTTTCTTGACTTGTAAAATAGGATTAACACCTTTATAAACTTCTTTATTTATTGCATAATTATATATAGCACCAAAAAGGGAGAATATATGATTTACTGATTTAGGAGCTAGCAATTTTATCTTCTCTCTTTGGAACTTTTCAAGAGCACTTGTAGAAACTTGAGAAATATCCATATTACCAAATAACTCTTTTATGTGAGCATTGTATCGGTAAAGCTCATTTTTTGCACTTCTAGGGCGAGTATGAAGCTCTCTATAGTCAAAATATGTTTTAGCTATTTGATTTACTGTTATAGATACTTTTGCTTTTCTTTGAGCAATAAATGGAAGTTCTTCCCCTAATCTTGTTTTTGTAACAATCTCATTTCTCTTTACATTACAGTAAGCTTCTCTCACTCCCTCACTATATTTTCCAATCTTCTTTTCAATAGATTTATTATTTTCATCTTTAAATGTGATATAATATGTTTTATCAGGCTTACCATTGGTTTTTGATAATCGATAGTAAACACCTGTTAGTTTTGTTTTTATTCGTGACATTTATTCCAACTTCTTTCCAGCATAAGATGAATTATATTGCTATAATTTGTATTGGAATGATATAGGAAAGCGAATATTAAAAACCTTTATAAGTGGCTATACTAAAGGCTTTGAAGTAATTTGATTGAATGTGATATAATTTGATATATTTAACTCAATAGAATTTCGGCCCCGGTGGTTGCGGGTTCGAATCCTGCCAGGCGTACCACTTGTAAACCCTTATAAAAATTACTCTGTTGAGTGTTTTTATGAGGGTTTTTTCATTTTTATAAATAAAACAAAAAATATTGGGAAAGATAGGTAACTAATGGAATCATTTATTGAAGGATTTATTCTTGGTCTTGGTGCTGCTATACCTTTGGGTCCTATAAATATTCTTATTATGAATAATGCCATACGAAAATATAGTAACGGAGTTGCTATAGGTGTAGGTGCTATGAGTGCAGATGCTGTATATTTGATACTTATCTTAGTTGGCATAGTGGGTTTTTTAAACAATATAATCATTTTGAATATTTTAGGAATTTTAGGGGTTTTGTTTTTAGGGTATTTATCATTTATTATTTATAAAAATAGAAATAATGAGATAAAACTACATAATGAAAAAACTCAGAGCAATATTTTCAAAAAATATCTGCAAGGATTTTTTTTAACACTTTTAAATCCATATACTATTGCTTTTTGGGTAAGTATTGGTGGCTATATGGTTACTAAAGAGTTAAATATTTTTTTAACTATTTTTGGGATGATATGTGCCATAACATCTTGGATAACTTTCATGCCATATTTTGTAGATAAAACTAAACATAAGATATCACAAAAAATATCTTATATGATTAGTATTATTTCTGCTTTGATTTTATTTGGATTTGCTTTCTCTTTACTTATCAAGTTGATTTATGAGATATAAAGTTAAATAGTTTTGAGTAAAACCTCTGTAGATATAAGAGGGAAAGGGCTATTAAGCTGTCTCATTAAAGAAGCTCTTACATCAGAATCTGTTTTTTGTGCATATTTATTTGAGTCTGATTTAAGAGTTTGATCAACACTTTTATTTAACTGCTCTTGCTGTTCAACATTAGAAGCTGCCTCTTGTGTGTTATTTACTATATCATTAATTTTAGTTTTTTGGTTATTTTGAAATTGAGTAGCATCATAAAGTTGCATATTAGCTATAGAATTGTTATTAGTAATCATATAATTCCCTCACAAAGTTTCAATACTGAAATATATTATAGCATAAAGAGTTCTAAAGTTAAATATAAGATAATGTGGTAAAATTTCTAATTAGAATCTACATTGAGGTTTTGAGTTAATTTATATAAATAATTATAAAAGGATTAGATATGAATATAGTAAAACTTATTATTGTGAGTAGCTTCATATTATTTAATATAGCTCTTGCCAAAACTGAAGAAAAAAAGATTTATAATGTTGTAGTTTCCAAAGATTGGAAGCCTTATTATTCTGTTGATTCTAATGGAAAAGCAGATGGTTTTGCAGTCAATTTATTTGAAGAGATGGCAAAAGATATTGGGATTGAATATAGATATAAAGTAATTAATGAATGGAGTGAGTTTTGGGAACTTCTTCAAAATGAGCAAATAGATATTATTCCAGATATTGGTATGACCAAAAAAAGAAAAGAATTTTTACTATTTTCTCAACCTACAAATACCTTTGAAATCAAAATTTATAAACGAGTGAATTCAAAACATATACAATTTTTAAAAGATTTAGAGAATAAAAAAGTAGCTGTAGTAGGGAAAAATGTTGGAATAACATTAATGAATAAATACCCAAATATTTTAATAAAAGAATATGAAAATCGTTTTGAGGCTTTTTATGCTCTATTGACTGGTGATGTGGATGGTTTTTGTTATCCAAAGCCTTTGATAGAATATTCTTTAAAAAAGTTAAATTTAGAGGATAAAGTTGAAGCATTAGATGAAAATGTATATGAGATAAAACGAGCAGTAGGAGTTATCCCTGCAAATAAAGAGTTATTAGAAAAAATAAACAAATCTTTTGAAAAAATCAAAAAAAATGGTACCTATGATATGATATATCAAAAATGGTTCGGAAAAGAAAAGCTTATTGAATTATCCTACGAACAAATAGTATATATTACAATTATCATAATACTTTCAATAGCAGGGCTACTCTCTTTAATAATATTTTATAGTATAAGGCAAAAATGGCTTATAACGGAAGATGGATTAAAAAATGAGCTAGATATTCGTACAACTGATTTGCAAAAAGCAAATAAAAAGCTTGAACAATTAGCAACCATTGATGTATTAACAGGTGTCTTTAACAGAAGATATTTTTTTGATATAGGAAAACAATATCTTGAGATAGCTAAAAGAAATAAAAGTGATCTATCATTAGTATCATTAGATTTAGATAAATTTAAAGATATCAATGATACTTATGGACATCAAGCGGGAGATAAAGTATTAATTGAATTTACAACAATTGTTAATTCATTTATGAGAAAAAGTGATCTCTTTGCAAGGATAGGGGGAGAGGAATTTGCAATAATAATTCAAAATACAGATATTGAGAATAGTGTGATAGTTTGTGAAAAAATCAGAAAAAAAGTTGAAAAAAGTACCATAGAATATAAAGGTAAGAGGATTGATTTTTCAGTAAGTATTGGTGCTGCTGGGCTTACAATAGAAAATAGTATAGATGAACTTCTTGAAAAATCAGATAAAGCACTTTACCAAGCAAAAGATACAGGAAGAAATAAAGTAGTAGAGTATAAATAATTGAATTTTTGATACAATACAATGTTAATTTTGAAGGATACAATAGATGAATAAAAAACCATATTTAGAAACAATGCCTGACCAAAATGGTTATTTTGGGAGATTTGGTGGGGCTTATATACCTCCACAGTTAGAAAAACCATTTGCAGAGATTACTAAAGCATATAATAAATTGTCAAAATCACATAACTATATAAGTGAGTTACGAAGTATAAGAAAGCATTATCAAGGGAGACCAACTCCTGTGTATTATTGTAAAAACTTAAGTGAGTTTGTAGGTGGTGGACAAATATACCTAAAAAGAGAAGACTTAAATCATACAGGTGCTCATAAATTAAATCATTGTATGGCAGAAGGACTACTTGCAAAGTATCTTGGAAAGAAAAAACTTATTGCAGAAACAGGTGCTGGACAGCATGGTGTTGCACTTGCAACGGCTGCTGCATATTTTGGTTTAGAGTGTGAGATACATATGGGTGAAGTTGATATTAAAAAAGAGTACCCAAATGTAGTAAGAATGCAAATACTTGGAGCAAAAGTTGTCCCTGCAACTCATGGCCTAAAAACTTTAAAAGAAGCGGTTGATAGTGCTTTTGAAGCGTATTTAAAAGATACAGATACACAGATGTTTGCCATAGGTTCTGTAGTTGGTCCACACCCTTTTCCAAAAATGGTGAGAGATTTTCAATCTATTGTTGGATTTGAAGCAAAAGAACAGTTTAAAGAGATGACAGGAAATTTACCTGATGTAGTTGCTGCTTGTGTGGGTGGTGGAAGTAACGCTATGGGTATTTTTAGTGGTTTTATAGATGATGAGGTAAAACTTTATGGAGTTGAGCCTATGGGAAAAGGGGACAAAATAGGGGAGCATAGTGCTAGTTTAACCTATGGAAAAGAGGGGGTTATGCATGGATTTAACTCTATAATGCTTACTGATGAAAATGGTGAACCAGCTCCTGTACACTCTATAGGAAGTGGGATAGATTATCCTTCCATTGGACCTGAACATGCGTATTTAAGTAGTATTGGTAGAACAAATATTGGTTTATGTAATGATGATGAAGCGGTAGATGCATTTTATAAGCTTTCTCAACATGAGGGGATAATTCCAGCTTTAGAGTCAGCACATGCTGTAGCTTTTGCTATGAAATATGCACAAGAGCATCCAAATGAATCAATTTTAGTAAACTTAAGTGGTAGAGGTGATAAAGATATTGATTTTATCGTTGAAAACTATCCTATACCAAAAAAAAATAATTAGTATTAATGTTACATGAAATAGTTGACTTTATAGTTAGCACTGTAAGTGATTTAGGATATATTGGTATTTTTATCATGATGTTCTTGGAGAGTTCATTTTTTCCATTTCCAAGTGAAGTAGTAATGGTACCTGCTGGTTACCTTGCTTCAAAAGGAGAGATGAATATCTATATGGCTATTGGAGCTGGTATTGTAGGAAGTTTAGCAGGGGCTGTGTTTAATTATTTTTTAGCTGTAAAATATGGACGAGCTTTTTTATCAAAGTATGGAAAGTATGTTTTAGTTAAAGAGGAAACATTACAAAAGATGGAAGACTTTTTTGCTAAGCATGGACATATCTCTACTTTTAGTGGAAGACTTATCCCTGCTGTGAGACAATATATCTCACTTCCTGCAGGACTAGCTCGGATGAATTTATGGAAATTCTCTTTATATACTAGTTTAGGTGCTGGTATTTGGGTACTTATATTAACACTTTTAGGGTATTTTATAGGACAAAATGAGGCAATGGTTAAAGAGTATTTACAGATGATTATTGTGTCAATATTGGTTCTTTTAGGAGTTTTAATATTTTTTTATATAAGAGTTAAAATGAAAAAAGAGATTATAAAATGAAAAATGCAATAGTAACAGGATATAGCTCAGGGATAGGAAAAGCTATCTGTAGTGAGTTAGAATCAAATCATTATACTATTATAAAACTAACTTCACGCCTAGAAGACTTATCCTCTTTAGAGCAAGAGGTAAAAGAGCTTTTAAAAACAAAAGAGATAGATTTACTTATAAATTGTGCTGGTGTTGGTATATTTCAACCCCACGAAGAGATAAGTGTTGCTAAAATAAAAGAACTTATCGATATCAATTTAACAGCACCGATTGTTTTATCAAACTTACTCTTGAGAAGTTTGAAACAAACTCAAGGAAAAATTATAAACATAGCCTCTATTGAAGCTACAAAACATTCAAAGTTCTCAGCACTTTATACTGCAACTAAATCTGGTTTACGAGATTTTGGATTGAGTTTATTTGAGGAATTACGAAAAAGTGGTGTAGGGGTTACAACTATCAATCCAGATTTAACGACAACAAACTTTTTTGATGATTTACAATTTGAGCCTTCAAAACAAGAAGATACTTTTCTCTTACCTCAAACTATCGCAAAAACTGTTATAGATGTTTTAAATACACAAGGTGTGATTACAGATATAACTATAAGACCTCAAAAGTTTGCGATACAAAAAAAATAATATTAACTTTGAGTCTTTTTAATATAAATTGATTTTTTTGACCAGTTTTTAGAGTTATAATTTGTTGTATTTATAGAACCATTATTAAACCAAAAATTTTCACGATTAAACATAGCTTCTGGTTTGTAACTTGTTTGATATTTAGCTAAACGGTAGGGTTGCAAAAGATTTCTTTTTTGAGTTGATTCTAATATAAATTGTTGATTATCTTTAAATAATACTACCCAAGCATGACCATTTCTATTGTATTTTCCTATTACTACTCTGGCGTCTTCTCCCATCTCTATTAACCAATCTGCTAAAGCAATAGCATGATCTTCACAATCGCCACTAGGAAATTTAAATGCTTGAGAACTTGTTTGCCACACCTCTTTATATCCTAAGTATTGTGCATCATCAAGTAGATATGTTTTTTGTCTTGCTATACTTTGTAGTGGAATCCAAAGTTTATCAGTTTTAAAAGGGGCATATCCTTCTAGAAAATAATTTGTAAGATGAAATTTCTTGTCTATTCCTAGGGCAACTTCATTTTTTATATCTTTACTATTCTTACTATCTTTAAATGAAACATAATGAATATAATCTTTGTAATAACTGTCAAAATGTTTTGTGATTAAATTTTCTTTTATTTTTCTCTTTTCATCAATTAAATAGAGATAGTTTTGGTTTGGTTCTATTTTTTTTATTTCCTTAAGCATCTCTTTTGATGAATAATTTTTTTCTTCATCTATATTTTTTGAAAGAGTTATGAGATATTCCCCTAAAATATATGTAAAAAATAGCACTATATAAATAGTATTTGCTATTTTTTTAGAGAATATCATCCCTTAAATCCAAATGTAACAATAATGGCAACAAATATTAAAATAGATGATGCAAATATAGACACTGCAATATTCCCCTTTTTTATCTCTTCTTGTAAATCGATACTTTTTAATAGTTTATCATCAATTATTAGTAGAGCTTTCATCCCTACAAATAATGCAATGAGCGTATAGATTATATTTATTGTTAAATTTACGATAGAGGCTCCTAAAAAATCAAATTCCATAATATTCTCCTAGTGTTTTATTATTTTTTGTTCAATAAGATTTTTAATACAACTTTCAATCATATTAAAAACCGTAGTAAATCCCTCAAACCCATCAAAGAAATAAGGATCAGGAACATCCTCCCCATCAAAACCAAAATCACCTAATAGTAAAGGGTTTTGACAACCTATTTTTTTTAGATTTGTAATATTACTGCTATCAAGTCCTACAATCAAGTCAAAGTTTTGAAAATCTTTTTTGGTAACTTGTCTTGCTTTGTAGTTTGAAATATCTAAAGAGTTTTGAAGAGCAACTTTTTGTGAGTTTTCACAAGGTGTTTCATCTATATGCCAGCTTCCAGTTCCTGCACTATCTACTTTTATATTGAGATTGTATTTAGCTACAATATCTCTAGCAATCGCTTCTGCTAGGGGAGAACGACAAATATTTCCAAGACAAACAAAAAGGATACTAGATATCTGCTTATTTGATTCCAATATTTAGATACCTTCTCATCTTTTTTATCTCTTTGAAGTTTGCATCACAAAGTATGAGTTTTTTATCATCATCTTTTGTTACATCTCCAAAAGGGGAGATAATAGCACTACTTTTTGCCATATCATCATTTGCACTATCACTTGCAATTACAAAACACTGATTTGCTACAGCCAATGCACGAGTAAGTATCTCAAAGTTTTGTTTTCTTCTCAATCCCCACATAGCAGGTACAAGTATCACATCAGCCCCTTGTACTTTTTCCCATAGTTCAATATAGCGTAGTTCAAAACAGATAAGAGTAGCCACTTTTAGACCATCTATATCTATGATTTTGATATCTTTTTCATCTCCTGCAGTAAAAAAGACTCGCTCATCATTAAGAACAAATAGTTTTGCTTTTGATTGAGTATGTACTATTTCCCCTTTATGAAAGATATGTAAAGTATTAAAATATTGTTTCTTTTTTTTAGTAGTTAGTGTAAGAGAGATTGTTTTTTGTAAAGAGAGTTCTTTTAAAATTTCGATTGCTTTTGATGAGATTGTAACCGCGTCATCCATCCTATCATAGGCATAACCTGTTAAATATAACTCTGGTGCTAAGATAAAAGAGTTGTCGGGACAATTATGAATTTGTTTTACTAACTTTTTTAAGTTTTTTTCAAAGTTATTTGAAGTTTTGAGTTGGAGAGCTATTAAATTCATATCTTAAAATCCCAGTCTTTTTTTGATCTCTTCCTCTTCTGTTGATGAAGTGCTTTTAGAGTTTGCGAAGTTCTCTTTTATTTTATTTAAATTTTTGAGTTTGTTTTCTAGTTTATCTAATTGGATTTTTTTATTTACTCTTGCTTGAGAAGGGGTTTCTTTTTTGGTAGATTTCTCTGTTGAAGAGGAGAATGCATAGTTGTCATCTGTATTTACAAAGTTTTTAAACTCCTCTTTTTCAAGTTTTCTCTCTAGTTTAGAGATACTTACTGTTTTTTCTTTCTCTGTGGTATGTACTTGCTTATTAAGTTCGTTGTTTATCTTTTCAAGTTCTGTGATGATTGAGTTTTTATTTTCAAGCTGTTGTTTTAAGTCTTCAATTCTTTTTTCAATATTGTTCATGAACTGTTCATGCTGGTGTTTTATTGAGTCAAACTCTTGATTCTTTATCTTGAGTTGTTCATCTTTCATCTTTAACTCTTCAGTTAAAAACATATTTTTATTTTTAAGTTCTGAGATACTATCTTCTAATCTCTCTTGCTCATTAAAAGCAGTTTTACACTCGTGCTTTAAAGTACCAATAGTGTTTTTTAGATTTAATACTTCATCTTCAAAGTTTCGTATGCTTTGCTCTTTTTCCTCCAAATTATCACTTAAATTTGAAAGAACATTTTCAATAAGAAGAATTTGACTATTTTTACTTGCCATTGGTTACCTAAATTTGAATTTTTATTATTATACATAAAATTTGATTTATAATAAGTTTATTATATAATGAAACAATTAAAATAGGTAGGATTAATATGCAAGATATTATAAATTCTTTTAAAGCACATTTGTATGATAGAACATCAAGCCCACTTGTAGGTTCTTTTATTTTTTACTGGTTAGTTTGTAATTATAAGTTTGTAATGGTTATTTTTGATGGAGATTTAAAAGTTATAGAAAAGTTTGAAGTGATAAAAACACTGTATCCTCAAGATGTATTTACTTTATGGACTGGATTTAAGATAAACTACTATACACTATTAGGTAATGGCCTTTTAATACCATTAATAATAAGCTTAATTTATATATTTTTAGTACCTTATCCATCAAAGTACATTTATGAATTTTGGAAAAATAAACAAAAAGAGATACATGATATAAAACAAAAAATAGACGATGAAACACCACTGACTAAAGAACAGTCTAAAAAAATTCGTCAAGATATAATTAATTTAGAAATTGAATACGAAAATAGTTTTAGACGAAAAGATGAAGAAATTTATCAATTGAAAGAGATGTTAAAAGTTCAAGAAGATGAAGGAAAAGTAATTTCTCAAAAAAAATTCATTGATTTAGCAACTAATTCAAATGAAGAAAAAGTAGATACTAATAGCGTATTAGAATCAATAGAAGAAAAAATTTTATTATATTTAGCCAAGTTCCCAAAAGACTATATTTTAACTAGTGATGTTTGTAAATACATCAAAGAATCACAAACCAAAATAGATTATTATCTTGAAAAATTAAAAATTAAAAATTACATAGTAAGTCAATATAATAATAATGTTAGGGAAAGTGAATACAAAATTTATCAAAATGGAAGAGAATATCTAGTTAAGAATAATCTAATTTAAAATAGTTCTAGTGCTATCTCTTGCTTTGAACTTTCTAAAAAAGAGATAGTAATAAAACTATTTATTAGAAATCATCAAAATCGATGCTTCCTTTTGAGTAATTCACAACATTACCCTCAAAGAAGTTTGTTCTTTGGTCGTTAAATGAACTATATCCATCTACCCATGGAATTGGATGTTTTACACCATATTCAGGAGCATATCCTACAGCTTCAAGTCTTCTATCTGCTAGATATTCAATATATTGTCTAATAATATCTTTTGTAAACCCTAGAATTTGACCTTGAGTGATATAGTCTCCCCAACTAGCTTCTAAATCAACAGCTTTTCTAAACATCACTCGCACCTTTTCTTCTAATTCTGGTGTAAAAAGTTCAGGTCGCTCTTTTTTTGTACTATTAATCATACTTTGAAATAATAATAGATGTGTTACTTCATCTCTTTGGATGAACTTAATCATTTGTGATGAACCTAACATTTTTCCTGATTTTCCAAGTGCATACATAGCAGCAAATCCAGCATAAAAATAAAGTCCCTCTAACACTTGGTTGGCAAACATTGCTAAAACTATTTTTTCATCTGTGATATCACCACTTAGATTTTCATAAGTCCCTGCTATGAAGTTGTTTTTCTCTTGTAGCTTCATATCTGTTTTCCACATGTCATAAATCTCATCAGTGTTATCCGAGATTGATTCAACCATAACAGCGTATGATTTACTATGATTCGCTTCCTCATATGATTGTCTTGAAAGACAAGCATTAATCTCAGGTGCTGTTATATATGGATTGATATTATCCATAAGGTTATTTGTTTGTAATGAATCCATAAAAATAAGTTGTGAGAGTACAAGGTCATACATTCTTTTCTCAGGTGCAGTAAGATATTTATAATCTTTTGCATCTTGAGTCATTTGAACCTCTTTTGGAAACCAAGTATTCCCTTCCATTTGATCCCAAAGTCGTGTAGCCCACTCATATTTACATCTTGTAAAGTTTATCATACCATCTGGATTTCCACCAAATGTTCTTCTGTCGTTTAGATTTTCAGTTGATTTCGGGTTGTATATCGTTTTTCTATCCATTTTTTACTCTTTTATTTTTAGTATATAATTTTCATAGTATATTTTGTAGCTTTTTGTTGTGAGTTTGTCTTACTGACAACCCACACACTCTTGACTTCTATCAGCTACATCAGCAACAGATTCAGGTGATTGACTTCTTAGGTAATAAGTTGATTTTAATCCTAATTGCCAAGCGAGTGTATATATCTCATGAAGATATTTTCCACTTGCTTTATCTAAAGACATAAAGATATTTGTACTTTGCCCTTGGTCAATCCATTTTTGTCTAATCGCAGCTGCTTTTATGATATCTAGCTGATCAACTTCATAAGCAGGTGTATAGAAATTCCAAGTATCAGGAGATAAGTTTGGTACAACTACAGGGATTTGACCACTTAAGTTCTCTTCAAACCATTTTCTTTTGTATACAGGCTCTATAGCTTGAGTAGTTCCAACTAGAATTGAGATAGATGATGTTGGCGCTATTGCCATTAGGTAACCATTTCTCATCCCTTGTTTTTTTACTTTTTCTCTTAAAACATCCCAATCATACCCTGTATCAAATAGGTCTCTTTGGATAAGTGCATTTACTGCTGGTGTTGCATGATCCATAGGCATAATCCCTTTTGACCATTTTGAACCCTCATAAGTAGGATATATCCCTTTTTCAACCGCTAAATCAGCTGAGGCACTAATAGCGTTGTAACTTACTGCTTCCATGATAGAATCTATCTTTTTAAGATGATCATCACTTCCCCAAACAAGTCCAGACTCTGCAACCATTTGAGATTCACCCATAACTCCCAGACCTATTGCTCTTGTTTTTAGATTTGTTGCTTTTACTTTTCTAAGTGGATAGAAGTTTAGGTCAATTACATTGTCAAGCATTCTAATTGCTGTAGGAAGAACTCTTTGGATATCTTCATTTGTATTGATTTTGCTTAGGTTTACACTAGCTAAGTTACAAACAGCTGTATCTCCATCAATTTTCTCTTTTTCAACGATAAAGATTTTTTTACCATTTAAGCTATCAAGTGCTGTGATTTTGTTTGCTTTTTTTACCATACCACTATCTACTGTAACTGTATCATCTTCCTCAAATGTTAAAATTTCTCCATCTTCTAGCTCTATTTTTACTAAATAATGATTAGGATTTGTATTTTGGAATATCTCTGTACAAAGGTTAGAACTTCTAATAAATCCTGTATGGTCATTTGGATTTGCTCTATTTGCATTATCTTTAAAACATAAAAATGGGCTTCCAGATTCAAAGTATGATGTAAGTACTTTTTTCCATAAGCTTTTTGCTTTCATTTGTTCTTTTGTGATAGAGTCATCATTTTCATACTCTTCATATCTTTTTTCAAATGCTTCACCTGTAAGTTGGGCTAAATCTTTTACTTCATATGGATCAAAAAGTGTCCAATGCTCATCTGCAATAACTCTTTTCATAAAAAGGTCATTTATCCAAAGTGCTGGGAACAAGTCGTGAGCTCTTCTTCTCTCTTCCCCTGAGTTTTTCTTTAGGTCAATGAAATCTTCAATATCCATATGCCAAGGCTCTAGATAAACAGCAATTGCCCCTTTTCTAGTCCCTAGTTGGTCAACTGCAATTGCAATATCATTTGTGATTTTTAAAAATGGAACTGTTCCTCCAGCTGCACTTTTGTGACCATCTATCACTCCACCTAAACTTCGGATAGAGTTCCAGTCCCAACCTATACCACCACCAAATTTTGATAGTAGTGCCATCTCTTTATATCCATCAAAGATACCTTCAATATTATCTGGACTTGAACCAATATAACAAGAGCTTAGTTGGTGTCTATTTGTTCTTGCATTTGAGAGTGTTGGAGTAGCAAGCATCACTTCAAATTTTGAGATAACATCATAAAATTGTTTTGCTTTTTCTTGTTTATCTGTTTCATTTTGTGCTAAGAACATAGCAATACCCATAAACATCTGTTGTGGTAACTCTATTGGTTGTTTATCATTATTTTTTAATAGATATCTATCATAAAGAGTTTTCATCCCTAGATAGTTAAAAAGGTAGTCTCTTGATGGGTCTATATAGTCACTTAACTCATCTAAATCATAACCAGTTTCAAGTTCAGGGATAATTCTTCCCGCTTCTTGACCATATTTTATGTAGTCTTTTAGATGACGATAAGCATTTCCTTTTATACCATGAGTGGCTTTTCCAACTTTATGATATAAGTCAAAAAGAAAAAGTCGTGCAGCAACAAAAGTCCAATTTGGAACATCTATATCTATTTTTTCAACAGCTGTTTTGATTAAAGCATCTTGAATATCACTAGAACTCATACCATCAATAAATTTAATTTGAGCGTCAATCTCTAGTTCACTTTGACTCACACCTTCTAAATCTTTTGTTGCTGAAATTGTATGTTTTTGAATTTTGGTTATATCTAAAACCTCTTGACGACCATTTCTCTTTTGTATCATTATTGCCATTAAAAACTCCATTAAATGTATTCGAAAATTATAGTACCAAATTTTTATTATAAGTAAAATCTATTACTATAATTTTGCATTTTTTTAAGATTTAATTTTATCGAATAGTTACTTAAAATAGACCTATATTTTTAATACAAATTATCTTCTTATTTCTTAACCATTTTTATATAAAAAATTAGATAAAATATCCAAAATTAACTAAAGCAAAAGGATTATTATGGCTGTAAAAGTTGCTATCAATGGTTTGGGAAGAATTGGAAGATGTGTCGCTAGAATAGTGGCAGATAGAGAGGATGTTGAGTTAGTAGCAGTTAATGCTAGTGGTAGTGAAGAGATGATTCAATATAACCTTCGATACGATACAGTTCATGGAAATAAAAAAGATATAAAAGTAGAAAATGGCTATGTTTATATTGGAAAAGAGAAAGCCAAATTATTTGCAGAGAGAGAACCTGAAAAATTAGATTTTGCTTCTTTGGGTGTCGATGTTGTTTTAGAATGTACAGGTGCTTTTTTAACACAAGAAAAGTGTCAAGCATATATAGATAGTGGTGTAAAAAAAGTAGTGATGTCAGCGCCAGCAAAAGATGATACACCAACTTTTGTAATGGGAGTTAATGAAACAGAATATGCTGGCCAAGCTATTGTGTCAAATGCATCATGTACTACAAATGGACTTGCCCCAGTTGCAAAAGTTCTTGATGATAATTTTGGAATTGAAAAAGGATTGATGACTACAATTCACTCTTATACAAGTTCACAACCAATTTTAGATGCAAAAGATAAAAAAGATCCAAGAAAAGGGAGAGCGGGAGCTACAAACTTGATCCCAGCATCAACAGGTGCAGCAAAAGCTATTGGGAAAGTTATGCCACACTTAAATGGAAAACTTAACGGTCAAGCTATAAGAGTACCAACCCCAAATGTTTCAATGGTAGATTTTACAGCTACTTTAAATAAAAATGTAACAGTTCAAGAGGTTTGTGATGCATTTACTAAAGCTGAACAAGCTAATCTAAAAGGTATCTTAGCAACAGATACAGAGGGAAGAGTAAGTAGTGATTTTAATGGAGAAGAGAACTCAACAGTTGTTCCTCTTGATACAATTCAAGTTGTTGGAGATAATATGGTAAAAGTTTTATCTTGGTATGACAATGAGTGGGGATATTCATGTCGACTTGTTGACATGGGTGTACACGTAGCAACAAATTAATTTATAAATTTTAAGGATAAAAATGAAACTTCAAGAGATCAAAAATATAGATATTGCTGGTAAAAAAGTATTTATACGATGTGATTTTAATGTACCTGTTGATGAGTATCAAAATATTACAGATGATAGAAGAATAAAAAGTGCATTGAACACTATTAGATATTGTATTGATAACGATTGTGCAATTATTATTGCAAGTCATTTTGGAAGACCAAAAAATGGTTATGAGGAAAAATATAGTTTAAAACCTGTAAAACAAAGATTAAAAACATTATTACAAATGGAGAGTATAAAATTAGCTCCAAGTATTGTTTGTGAAGAAACGCTTAAAATGGCAAATGAATTACAAAATGGTGAGATAATGTTTTTAGAAAATATGAGATTTGAAGAGGGGGAAACTAAAAATGACCCTGAGCTTTCTAAAAAATTAGCATCCATGGCAGATATTTATATCAATGATGCTTTTGGTGTATCTCATAGAGCACATGCTTCTGTTGAGGGGATAGCAAGTCATTTTGATATTGAACATAAAGCAGCTGGATTTTTACTTGCAAAAGAGATAAAGTTTTTTTACCATATTATTGAAGAGCCAAAAAGACCATTTGTAAGTATTGTTGGTGGGAGTAAAGTAAGTGGAAAACTTGAAGCACTTTACAACCTTGTTCCAAAAGTTGATAAAATCATCATTGGTGGAGGTATGGCATTTACTTTCCTTAAAGCTCTTGGGCATGAGGTTGGAAACTCTTTAGTTGAAGATGATTTAATCCCTGAAGCTTTAAAAATTATGGAAGAGGCAAAAACTTTAGGTGTAAAATTTTATCTCCCTGTTGATGTTATTGCAGCAGAGGCTTTTGATAGTGAATCATTTGCAAAAGCGGTAACTTCTCAAGAGATACCAAAAGGGTGGATGGGGCTAGATATTGGACCAGCTTCAGCACTTCTTTTTTCTCAAGCCCTTGAAGATGCACATACAATTCTTTGGAATGGACCAATGGGTGTATATGAGATGGATAAATTTGCAAAAGGGAGTACAAAATTATCTCATGCAGTTGCAAGCTCTTATGCTACAACTGTAGTAGGTGGTGGTGATACTGCTGATTTAGTTAGAAGAACAGGTGATGAAGAGGAGATGACATTTATCTCAACTGGTGGTGGAGCTTCTTTAGAACTTATTGAGGGTAAAGTATTACCTGGTGTTAAAGCACTGATTATTGAAGAATAATCGTAACTTATGAATATATTGCTAAATGGAGTAGGGAGAGTTGGAAAGTCAATAGTAAGGATTGCCAACTCTTTTGAAAATATAAACATAGTAGCAATAAATGAGCTTAACTCAAATATTGATAATATAGCTTATAATATTAATTATGATTCTACCTATGGAAGATTTGAAGATAAATATATTGTTCAAAATAATAGTATAAAAAATAGTAAAAACCATATTGAGATATTAAATTATTCAAATTTTACTAGAATAGATTTTGAAAAATATAATATTGATGTAGTTATAGATGCTAGTGGTAGTAAAGTAGATATTCATCAACTAAAACAGTTGCCGATTAAAAAAATATTTTTAACCCATCCAAATAAAAATGCAGATATAAATGTGATATTGGGAGTTAATGAAAAAGAGCTTCAAAATAAATCTCATAAAATAATATCAACAAGTTCCTGTAATGCAACAGCACTTTTACCTGTATTAAAAATAATTGATGAGTATTTTTCAATAGAGTATGGAGATGTAAGTACTATTCATCCTCTATTAAACCATCAAAAAACATTAGATAGTGGTTGTATCGGAAGTAGTGATAGAGATGTTGCATGTAATTTTGAATTTGGTAGAAGTGCAACCCAAAATATAATACCAAGCAAAACTACAACTATAGATGCTTGTTCTTATATTTTACCTTATATCAGCGAGGAAAATATCTCTTCTAGTTCATTTAGAGTACCCACTGCAACTGTTGGAGCTATAAATGTTGTATTAAAATTAGAAAAAGATATAACAAAAGAACAATTATTAGAGATACTTCAACAGTACCAAGCAACACAAACATCAAAAATATTACTCAATAATTTTGAGCCATTAGTTTCTAGTGATTTTGCTCAACAAGAATACACCTCAATTATAGATCATAGATTTACACAAGTGAAGAAAAATAAAATGTTGAAACTTGTTTTGTGGTATGATAATGAGTGGGGATATGCTTCTAAAGTAGTAGATATAATAAAAAGTTTATCTTGTGATACAGCAATATAAAGAGGCTATAGAAAAAAGCAATATAGTCTCAAAAACAGATATTAATGGAATAATCACATTTGTCAATGAAGAGTTTTGTAAAATATCAGGCTACACTAAAGAAGAGTTAATTGGAAAAAATCACAATATAGTAAGAGACCCGACTGTTCCCGCATCAAATTTTAAACTTCTTTGGGATACTATAAAAGCTAAAAAAACATATAAAAGCACAGTTAAAAATCGAAAAAAAGATGGAAGAGCTTTTTATGTGAATACTACAGTGATACCTATCCTTGATAAAAATGGGGAGATAGAAGAGTTTATCGCTATTCGATATGATGTAACTAAAGAGGTTTTTTTTAAAAAAGAGTTAGAAGAGAAAGAGTTACAACTGAAGCAACTCAATAAAGATTTAGAAAAAAAAGTTCAAATACAAACTTCACAATTATTAGAATTAAATCAAACCCTAGAGTTACGAGTTCAAGAAGAGATAGCTAAAAATGAAGAGAAACAGAAAATTATGTTTTGGCAATCACGACTTGCAAGTCTTGGACAAATGCTAGCAAATGTGGCTCATCAATGGAGGCAACCACTCACACAACTAAATCTTAATATTTATAATATGAAAAAAGCTTCCTTAAAAGATGACAAAGATGAGGTGTTAGATTTTTACAATGAGAGTAAAAATGTTATTCAAAATATGTCAACTACAATAGATGATTTTACGAATTTTTTTAAGCCAGAAAAAGAAAAAAAATATTTTGATTTAAAACAAAGTATTAATGAAGCTATTGGCATACTAGAAAAAATGATTGCAAAAGAGCAAATAATTATAGAGTTGCATTGTCAAAAAATAATACTTTTAGGTATAGCAAATGAACTATCTCAAGTGATTATCAATGTAATACAAAACTCAAAAGATGCTTTTCGTGACAATAGTGTTACAGAAAAAAAGATACTTATAAGTACAAAAAAAACTGAACAATTTGTAATTATAGAGATTCAAGATAATGCAGGCGGAGTTGAAGCTGAAATTATAGATAAAGTTTTTGAACCATATTTTACAACAAAACATTCAAGTAGTGGAACTGGACTTGGACTTTTTATGTCAAAAATGATTTGTGAACAAGGTTTTAATGGTACAATAAATCTTACAAATAATAAAAATGGGATATTACTTACTATCAAAATACCTTTGGAGGGATCAGATGAGTTATAATTCTTTAAAAGATTTAAAAGTTCTTTTAGTTGAAGATGAAGAAAAACTAGCAAGCTTATTAAAAAGTAGTATTGGAGATTATTTTTATAGTTTTTCCATAGCAAATGATGGGAAAGATGGACTTGATAAGTTTACAAAAGTTTTACCAGATATAGTTATCTCTGATATTATGATGCCAAAACTTGATGGTTTGCAAATGGCACAAAAGATAAAAAAGATAAATCCAAATGTTCCTATTATTATATTAAGTGCTTTTAGTGAAAAAGAGAAACTCTTAAACGCTATTGATGTGGGTGTGGTGAAGTATTTTATAAAACCTTTTGACCCTGATGAGCTTTTAGAGTATTTAAATACTTTAAGTAAAAATATTCAAAGCGAACCACTTATTTTTAATGATGGATTTACTTTTAATAAAACAAAAAGAAGTTTATATAAAGAGGACAAGTATGTTCCCTTGACAAAAAGAGAAGTTGTTTTTATGGAACTTTTAATTGATAACATTTCTACTATAACTGACTCTGAACTGATTAAAGAAACTCTTTGGAAAGATGGAAAAGGGACAGATGTTACACTAAGAAGTTTTATCAAAAGATTGAGAATAAAAACCTCAAAAGATTTAATCAATAATATTAAAGGGGAAGGGTACCAAATAGTTTTACCATAATTTATCGCCAGATTATAGGTAACTTATCCAATAAAAGTGATGGATCAAATTTTTTACTACTTTGGGTAATATTCCCAATATTTGTAGTGGTTGATAAAAATTTTTGTAGATAATAACTCTTATCGTAACCTCTTTTATTAAGATCTTCAATTATTATATTAATATCATTTTCATCTAATAAATCATTGTGTATTGTTGTTCTAACTTCAAAGTCAAAATTATTTTCAATCAGCAAATCTAAACTATTTGAAAACTTCTCATAAAAATTGGAGTGTGTAATAGCTTGAAACTTTTCTTTTGGTGCTTTATAATCAAGAGCAACATAGTCAATAAGATTAAGCTCTAATAATTGTTTTAACAAGAAAGGGTTCGTCCCATTTGTGTCAAGTTTGATTTTAAATCTAAGTTTTTTGATTGCTTGACAAAATGGGACTAAGTGATACTGTGTAGCTTCCCCACCTGATAAAACTATACTATCAAGAAGCCCAACTCTTTTCTTTAAAAATGATAAGATATCATTGAATGAAAATTGACTCTCATTTGTAAAAACAATATCTTTATTGTAACAATAATCACACCTCATATTACATCCACCCATCCAAACTATACACGCTAGATGATTTGGAAAATCTAGATGGGTAAATGGTGTTAAATCATAAACAATTTTTTGATTCAATGAATTGTTTTCTTTGTTTATGCTCACCAATTTTCCCCACATTAAAACTTTCTACTGGACGATGATAACCCATAACTCTTGTATATACAATACACTTCTGTCTTTTATGGTTTAGTTTTTCTAGTTGTTGTGTTTTATTCATTTTTTATCCTTTTTTATATATTTATTTACGATGCAAGTTCTATATCTTCTAGTAAGTTTTCATCACATTTTGGGCAATATTCATGTTCCCCCTCGATATATCCATGTTTTGGGCAAACAGAAAAGAGTGGAGTAATTGTAATGTATGGTAACCTATAATTAGAGATTACATTTCTTACTAATTTTCTACAAGCTTCTGTTGAACTAATCTGTTCTTTCATATAAAGATGAAGCACCGTACCACCTGTATATTTACATTGTAATTCGTCTTGTAAATCTAAGGCAGTAAAGGGATCATCAGTTATATCTACAGGAATTTGTGAAGAGTTTGTATAGTATATGTTTTCATTCATTCCTGCTTGTATAATAGAATTCTGATATCTTTTTTTATCCTCTTTTGCAAATCTATAAGTGGTACCCTCAGCAGGTGTTGCTTCGAGATTATAAAGGTTTCCTGTTTTTTCTTGATAGTGAACCATTCTTTCCCTCATATGATTTAAAATTTCAATTGCAAACTCTTCACCTTGTGGAACACTTATATCATAACTATCACTGGTAAAATTTCTTATCATCTCATTGATACCGTTTACCCCTATAGTTGAAAAGTGATTATTAAAACCAGGTAGATATCTTTTTGTATAAGGGTATAATCCTCTCTCAAACATATCTTGGATAAAAACTCTTTTCTTCTCTAAGGTTGATGAAGCATAATCCATAAGCTGGTTGAGTCTCAGAAATAAAGCCTCTTTATCTCCTTTGTGTAAAAATCCAAGTCTGGCCATATTGATAGTAACAACACCAATACTTCCTGTCATCTCAGCTGAGCCAAAAAGACCACCACCTCTTTTTAAGAGCTCTCGTAAATCAAGTTGCAATCTACAACACATACTTCTAACATGACCTGGTTTATAGGCTTCTTCATTTAAAATTCGTTGATTGTTTTCATCTCTTTTATACTGGCTACCAATAAAGTTTTGGAAATAAGATGAGCCAATTTTTGCTGTATTTTCAAATAGCACATCAGTATTTTCTCCATACCAATCAAAATCTTCAGTTATATTTACTGTAGGGATTGGGAAAGTAAAAGGTTGACCATCTTTATCCCCTTGGGTCATTATCTCATAATAGGCACGATTGATAAGATTCATCTCTTTTTGAAATTTACTATAGGTCATATCTTCAAAATTATTGCAACCTCTTTTTATAGCCTTTTTTAGTAACTCTTCATCTTGAAGACCTCTTAGAAGATGTGTTTGTTTTCTAGTAGGAATTTGCTCTTTTAAATCTTCTGGTACAGTCCAATCTATGGTGATATTTGTAAAAGGGGATTGTCCCCATCTTGCTGGAACATTTAAATTGTAGATAAAACTTCTAATAGCTTTTTTAATATCTTTATATTCAAGTTTATCTTTAAAAACATAAGGGGCAAGGTAAGTGTCAAAAGAGGAAAATGCTTGTGCACCTGCCCATTCACTTTGTAAAATTCCAAGGAAATTCGCCATTTGACCTAACGCTTCTCTAAAATGTTTTGGGGCATCACTTTCAACTCTACCTCGAACCCCATTAAAGCCTTCATCAAGTAAGGCTCTTAAACTCCAACCAGCACAATAACCAGTAAGACAATCTAAATCGTGAATATGATAGTCTCCATTTCTATGTGCATATCCTTCCTCTTTGCTATAAATTTTATCTAACCAATAGTTTGCGATAACTTTTCCTGCTGAATTATTGACTAATCCTGCATTTGAATATCCTGTGTTTGAATTAGCTTTAATTCTCCAATCATTTCCATTGATATATTCTTCTATTGTTTGGGTTGAATTTATATAAGTCGTATCTTCATCTAAAAAATTATCTCTTTGCATTTTGTGGAGGTGTCTATATAGAATAAAAGATCTCATTACATCAAAATATCTACTTTTATAAAGTTCTTGCTCAATTAAATCTTGTATATCTTCAACAGCTACAATTCTTTTATTTTTTAACTTTTCCAAAACATTAAAAAATATTCCATTATGATAAGTTGTATGTTCACTTTTAAAAGCTTTTTTAATTGCATCTTCAATTTTATATGATGCAAACTCTTCAAAACTCCCATCTCTTTTTAAAATATTTTCAACCATTTCTTCCCTTTATCTAATTTAGCTCTTTAGTTTCAATATTTGTAGTTTATAGGAATGATTGTTAAATAAATATGATGAAAATTGTCACGGAAAAGTCATAAATAGTTTTTAGTTAAATTATAGAATACTTTTTATATCTTTATGATAGAATATCACTTTAAAATATAATAAAGGGTATTTATCATGAAGATTATAGCAAGTAACTTTAAGACTAATCACACACGAAGTAGTACCAAATCTTTTATAGATACTATCAATCAATTTCTAGAATCTAATCAAATAAAAAATGAAGTATTTGTATTTCCTACAGCAACATCTTTTGATAATTTTAATACAGTAAATAACCTAAAAATAGGTGCTCAAAATGCATATTACACTAAAAATGGTTCCTTTACAGGTGAGATTGGGACTGAACAACTTGATGAATTTGGAATAAAAACAATTTTAATTGGACATAGTGAAAGAAGACATATCTTAAAAGAGTCACAAAAAGATTTAACATTAAAGTACAACTATTATAAATCCTTAGGATATACAATTATCTATTGTGTTGGGGAGCCTTTAGAGGTGAGAGAAAAAGGTCTTACTGAAACTTTAGGATATATCTGGGAGCAGTTTGAAGGTATTGATTTAAGTTATGACAAACTCATTGTGGCTTATGAACCAGTTTGGGCTATAGGGACAGGTGTTGTAGCAACTGCCGAAGAGATAGCACAAGTGCATAAAAAAATTAAAAAGAAAATTTCACATCCACTTTTATATGGAGGAAGTGTTAAACCTGAGAATTTAGAAGAGATATTAAAAATAGACAATGTTGACGGTACTTTGATAGGCACTACATCTTGGGATGTAGAACAATTTAAACAGATGATTGAAATCACAAGTAAAAATTAAAACAGGAGAAAAAAAGATATGATGATGAATGGTAAAAAAGGTGTTATATTAGGTGTTGCAAACAATAAATCTATAGCATATGGTATAGCAAAACAGTGTGCAGTACAAGGTGCACAAATAGCATTTACATATTTAAATGATTCATTGAAAAAGAGAGTTGTTCCAATAGCAGAAGAGTTTGGAAGTGGTGATTTTGTATATCCTTGTGATGTAAGTAATCCAGATGAAATCAAGGCATTAAAAGAATCTTTAGAGAAAGATATGGGACAAATTGACTTTATCGTACACTCTATAGCATTTGCACCAAAAGAGGGTTTAAGTGGTAGATTTTATGATATTACAAAAAATGCTTTTGATATAGCTATGGATATCTCTGTATATTCTCTTATAGAAGTTACAAGAGAACTAAAACCACTTATGAGTGATAATTGTTCTATCCTTACTTTATCTTATTATGGTGGAGTAAAATATATTCCAAATTATAATCTTATGGGTGTAGCAAAAGCAGCTTTAGAGATGACAACAAAATATCTTGCAGAAGATTTAGGAAGAGATGGAATTAGAGTAAATGCAATCTCAGCAGGTCCTATTAAAACTTTAGCAGCTGCTGGAATTAGTGACTTTAGATTTATGTTAAAATGGAATGAAGCACATGCACCGTTAAAGAAAAATGTAACTATTGATGAGGTTGGAAACAGTGGTATGTATCTACTTTCTGATTTGAGCTCGGCAGTTACTGGTGAGATTCATTATGTGGATTGTGGATTTAATATTATGGGTATGCCTGCTGTTGAATTTGACGAAGCAGGAAAACCTACAATCGCATGGAATGGTGAAAAATAGGGTGATAAAGCGTCAGCTTTTGCCCAATTTCTGCGTTGGCTCAAAAATTTAAAATAGTCACTTACCACAGTAAGCTTCTACTTTAAATTTTTTCTCCGCCTTGAACTTGAACAAAATCTAACACTTTCTCACCCTCTTTGGAAATAGAATGAAATTTTTATTTTTATTATTCTTCATAGCAACTTTTCTTTTTTCAAAAGTTGATATCTCTTTATCTCATACAGATATTAAACACGGTACTACTTTTGCTGTGATACTTCAAAGTGATAAAAACTTATCACAAGCTCCAAATGTGATTTTTAAAGATAAAACTTATCAGATGTTTACTATCAATGGAAGTATTCAAAACTATGAGGTTTTTCTCCCTGTTGATTATCATAATCCAAAACAAAAAGAGAATGTTCAAGTACAATATTTAGAAGATGAGCAGTTAGTAAAGAAAAATATCTCTATAAATATCATTGATGGAAAATATAGACAAAATGAGATTATAAAAGTTCCTAAAGGAAAAGTGACACTTTCTTCAAAAAACAAAGAAAAAACAGCCAAAGAGTACAATAGAGTTTTTAAAAATGTTTACTCAGTGGTTACCTTATATGACTTAACAAACAACTCAACTTTTGAACTTCCAATGAATAGCAAGATTACAAGTGCTTTTGGAAATGCCAGAGTATATAATGGTGTAGCAAAAAGCTATCATACAGGAACTGATTTTAGAGCAAAAGTTGGAGATGAGGTAAGAGCTAGCAATGATGGAAAAGTAGTTCTAACAATGGATAGATTTTATCTAGGAAAAGTTATCTACATAGACCATGGAAGAGGAGCTTATACTTATTATTCTCATTTGAGTAAGATATTAGTCAAAGAGGGTGATAGAGTTAAAAAAGGACAAGTCATAGCCAAAAGTGGAAAAACAGGAAGAATCACCGGCCCTCATCTACACTACGCAGTACGACTTTACAATACTACAGTTGACCCTTTGCAATATACAACTCTCTACAATAAGATAGTAAAAAAATATCACTAATCTCCCATTAAGTCATTAATTACAAATATTTAGCTATTATATATCTTAAATTTTAAAAAATAAGAGAAGATAATGGGAATAAATTTTAAAGAACTTGCCAAAAAATATCAAACACCATATTATGTGTACGATTTTGACTATATTACACAACAGTATCAAGAACTAAAAGGAGCTTTTAAAGCTAGAAAATCTTTGATATCGTATGCTGTAAAAGCAAATTCAAATTTAAGTGTTGTAAAACATCTTGGCGATCAAGGTAGTGGTGCTGATTGTGTGAGTATTGGTGAAGTTAAACGAGCATTAAAAGCTGGAATACCAAAATATAAGATTATATTTTCTGGTGTTGGAAAAATTGATGATGAGATAAAAGAGGCTTTACAACTTGATATTTTGATGATAAATGTTGAGAGCGAAGCAGAGTTAAAAAGAGTTGATATTATAGCAAAAGAGTTAGATGTAGAAGCTAGAATCTCTATAAGAGTAAACCCAAATGTGGATCCAAAGACTCATCCATATATCTCAACAGGGTTACATGAAAATAAGTTTGGTGTAGATATTGATACAGCTAAGAGAATGTATATTTTTGCTAAACAAAGTGAAAACTTAGACCCTATTGGTATCCATTGTCATATTGGTAGTCAGCTTACAGAGTTAGCACCTATTAAAGAAGCTGTAAATATTGTGGCAGATTTAGTTAGAAATATAAAATCAGCACTAAAAATTGAGTTAAAGTTTTTTGATGTTGGTGGTGGTTTAGGTATAGTTTATGATGATGAAAAGCTTATAGATACTTATGAATACGCACAAACTGTACTAGATGCTCTTTTTGGACTTGATATAACAGTTGTGTGTGAACCTGGAAGATTTATCGTTGGAAATAGTGGAGTATTTGTTACTAAAGTTTTATATGAAAAAGTAAATGGTAGTAAAAGATTTGTTATCGTTGATGGGGCTATGAATGATTTAATTCGACCAAGTTTATATGATGCATACCATAAGATTGAAGTGTTAGATAAAAGTGAAAACAAAAGTGATTGTAATGTTGTAGGTCCTGTTTGTGAAAGTGGTGATTTTTTTGCAAAAAATATAGAACTTCCACTTACCGAACATAATGACCTGATGGCTATATATAGTGCAGGGGCTTATGGATTTACAATGGCTAGTAACTATAACACAAGAGGAAAAGTTGCAGAAATTGCACTTGAAAATGGGAAAGATAGACTGATTAGAAGAAGAGAGACTTTTGAAGATTTAATCGCTTTAGAAGAGGAATATCTTAAATAGATATTGGAATTTAAGGAAATTATATGAATGAAGCAGTAGAATTACAGAAGTTACGAGATACTTTAGATAGTATTGATGATGAGCTTTTAAAACTTTTAAATAAAAGAATGGAAACTATCCATCAAGTGGGTAAGGTCAAAGCTGTAAGTGGTGGAGCAATATATAGACCAGAGCGAGAAAAATCAATAATTGATAGACTTCATAAACAATCTTTAGAAGCAAATGGTAGTTTAAATAGAGCTGCTATTGAGGCATTGTTTTTAGAAGTTTTTGCAATAAGTCGAAATCTTGAATTACCTGAAAATATAGCCTTCCTTGGACCTGAGGGAAGTTTCACTCATCAAGCAGCAGAAAGTAGATTTGGTGCTATGAGTGCTTATTTACCAATTAGCTCTATCTCTGGAGTATTTAGAGAAGTTGCTGCTAAAAAAGCAAAATTTGGTGTAGTTCCTATAGAAAATAGTAGTAATGGAATTGTAAGTGATACTATCACTTGTTTAAGTGAGTATGATTTAAAAATAATTGCAGAAGTTATGGTTGATATACATCATTGTTTAGCTACAACTTGTGACAATGTAAAACAGATAAAAAAAATCTATTCAAAAGATATTGCTTTTGAGCAGTGTCATAAATTTTTACAGGATTTAGGACTTGATGAGTGTGAGCTGATTCCTGTTGAAAGTACAGCAAAAGCTGCAAAGTTAGCTATGATAGAGGAAAACTGTGCAGCTATTTGTTCACATGTGGGAGCAAAAATATATAATCTTCCAGTTCTTTTTGAAAATATAGAAGATAAAGGGAACAATCGTACAAGATTTATTATTGTTTCAGATTTTGAAAATGGGGCAAGTGGAGATGATAAAACTTCAATACTTGTACAACTTCCAAACGAACATGGTTCACTAGTAAGATTTTTAAATGATTTTGATACAGCAGATATAAATCTTACAAAAATTAAGTCGCATATTGTTGAGGGAATTTCAACATTTTTTATAGATTTTGATGGACATAAAGATGATGAAAAAATTCAAAAAATATTTCAAAAACATGAAGAAAGTATAAAGTTTTTGGGAAGCTATGTAAAGGAAGCAGATGACATTTAATACAGTATTAGATAATGTAAATATCTATGAAGCAGGAAAACCAATTGAGTTGGTGGTTAGAGAGTATGGTATAGGTGAAAATGATATTATAAAATTAGCATCAAATGAAAATCCTTATGGTACATGTCAAACAGTGGTTGATGCGATTGCAAGAAAAGCTTGTAGTTCTTATGTATATCCAGATGATAGTATGTATGAGTTAAAAGAAGCACTTGCATCAAAATTTGGTGTCGATGATAAAAATGTAATAATTGGTGCTGGTAGTGATCAAGTTATTGAGTTTTGTGTACATGGGAAATGTGATGCAAACTCTAAAGTACTTATGGCAAAAACAACATTTGCTATGTATGAGATATATTCAAAACAAACAGGTGCAACTATTTTAAAAACACCATCAGATGAGCATAATTTAGATGAGTTTAGAGAGCTTTATAAAAAAGAGGGTGCAGATATAATTTTTCTTTGTGTTCCAAATAATCCACTGGGTGAGTGTT
Organism: Arcobacteraceae bacterium; assembly: GCA_965140475.1. Classification (GTDB taxonomy): domain Bacteria; phylum Campylobacterota; class Campylobacteria; order Campylobacterales; family Arcobacteraceae; genus JAIOSF01. The sequence continues at coordinate 718,707 of OZ223240.1, read as the reverse complement.
TAGATGCAGCTGAAGTTTATAAGTTTTTGGATGAGGTTGATAAAGATACTCTTGTAATACTTGATGGTGCTTATCAAGAGTATGCAAAATATAAAGATGGTGCGAAAGAGATAGTACCAAGTGAAGTGATAGCAAAATATCCAAATGTTATCTATCTTGGAACATTTTCAAAAGCATATGCACTAGGTGGAATGAGAGTGGGATATGGTATAGCTTCCCAAGAGATTATCACAACTTTACACAAATTAAGACCACCATTTAATATCACAACATTATCTCTTGAAGGGGCAATTGAAGCTTTAAAACATGAAAAATATGTAGAAATGTGTATATCAAAAAACTTTGATGAGATGAAAAGATATGAAGAGTATGCTACAAATAAAGGATTTAAATATATCCCTTCATATACAAACTTTATAACAATGTACCTTGATGGGTATGTTTCAAAAGATATTGCACAAAAATTACTTGAAAAAGGTGTTATTGTACGAGATATGACAGGATATGGTTTTAATGCAATTAGAATAACAATCGGAACAAATGAGCAAAATACAAAAGTATTTAAAGTTCTTGATACTATTTTAGAAAAATAAAAAGGGTTAAAGATGGGTTCATACTTTAAACTAAAAGAGAATAATACTACAGTAAAAACAGAGTTTCTTGCTGGTTTTACAATATTTTTAACTATGATGTACATAGTTCCTGTAAATGGATTCATCCTAAGTGATGCAGGACTTCCTATGGGTGCAGTTATAACAGCAACAGCACTTATAACAATACTTGCAACTGTATTTAATGGTGTATGGTCAAACACACCAATTGCTATGAGTGTTGGTATGGGACTAAATGCTTATTTCTCTTATGGCTTAGTTTTAGGTATGGGAATTGCTTGGCAAACTGCTCTAGGAATCGTTTTTTTAAGTGGTGTTATTTTTGTAATTCTCTCTTTTACTCAGTTTAGAGTATGGCTTATGACCTCTATTCCTGTTGATTTAAGAAGGGCAATTAGTGCTGGTATTGGTGCTTTTATTGCTTTTATTGGATTAAAACAGATGGGGATAATTGTAGAAAATAAAGCAACTTTAGTGGCACTTGGAGATTTAAGTAGTGCCCCAATTATACTTGGACTATTTGGTTTATTTATCACTTTAGCATTGTATACATATAGAGTTAAAGGTGCTTTTATAGTAGGTATTCTTATCACTTCAATTGTTGGTTGGATATTTGGAATAGGTGAGTTACCAAAAGGTGTAGTGGGTATGCCAGATTCTATCTCTCCTATATTTATGCAACTTGATATTGTAAGTGCTTTATCTTTAGCTTTATTACCAGTTATTATTACTTTTTTAGTAACAGATATGTTTGATACACTTGGAACTTTAACAGGTGTTGGAACGCGTGCAAACCTTTTCCAAACAACTGAAAAAAATGATAAAGCACTAGAAAAAACACTTGAAGCAGATGCTATAGCAACGGTGGGTGGAAGTTTATTAGGAGTATCAACAACAACATCATTTATAGAAAGTGCAAGTGGAGTTGAAGAGGGTGGACGAACAGGACTTACTTCTGTTTTTACGGGATTGTTTTTTATCCTTACACTATTTATGCTTCCATTGTTTAAATCAATTCCTCCAAATGCTATCTATCCTGTTTTAGTGGTTGTTGGGATTTTGATGTTTAGTGAACTTGGAAATATTAATTTTAAACAAAATGATTTTGCGATTATAAGTGCTTCATTTTTAATAGTAATTTTGATGCCATTAACTTATTCTATAACAAATGGTTTTGCAGCTGGTTTTGTTGTATATACAGCATTGAAATTATTACGAGGAGAATTTAAAGATATAAACCTAGGGCTTATAACTATTACTCTTATCTCCTTATTAGTTTTTATATTACATTAGAGGAAGAAAATTGGAAAAAGTTTATTATGGGTATGATGAGTGTTTAGAAGATTGTAAAGTTTTAATTCCTCAACTAAAAGAGTACAATCCAGATGCATTAGTAGCAATAGCAAGAGGTGGTTTACTTTTAGGACATCTACTTAGTGAAGCCTTGGATACAAGAGAAATATACAGTTTAAACTCTATACATTATGATGGGACAAAAAAGTTAGATACTTTTGAGATATTTAATATCCCTGATTTAACAAGAAAACATAAAATTGTTTTAATTGATGATATTATAGATAGTGGAGAGAGTATTGTTGAGATTCTTAAAATATTAGAAGAAAAGTATCCCCATTGTGAATTTAAAGTGGCTACTGTATTTTATAAAACAACAGCTTTAATGCAACCAGATTTTAGTGTAAAAGAAGCAAAAGATTGGATAGAATTTTTTTGGGAAGTTGATTTATTAGAAAAGAGATAATATGGATATAAAAAATAAAAATATAAAAGAGTTAGAGCAAGTAGCACAAGATATAAGAGATAGAATTATAGATGTAGTCTCTAGAAATGGAGGACATTTTAGTTCAACATTAGGTGCAGTTGAGTTAACTATTGGGATGCATAAAGTATTTGACTGTGAATTTGATCCTTTTATATTTGATGTATCTCACCAATGTTATCCACATAAGCTTATCACTTCTAGATGGGAAGAGTTTGAAACATTACGACAATTTAATGGGATAAGTGGATTTACAAAACCAAAAGAATCTAGTGCAGATTACTTCGTAGCTGGACATAGTTCTACCTCAATATCATTATCCGTTGGTGCAGCAAAAGCAGCAATGTTAGAGGAAAATGGGAAAGTACCTGTTGTGATGATAGGGGATGGAAGTATGAGTGCTGGTATGGTATATGAAGCACTTAATGAACTAGGGGATATCAAGCTTCCAGTTGTAATTATTCTTAATGACAATGAGATGAGTATAGCAAAACCAATAGGTGCAATCTCAAAACATTTAAGTAAAGTTCTTGCAGGAAAAGGATACCAAAAGTTTAAAGATAGAGTTGATAAGTTTATAAAAAACAATATGCCAGAGGGTGCAACCTATATAGCAAAACGGATGGAAGAGAGTTTAAAACTTATAACTCCTGGAATCATTTTTGAAGAGATGGGGATAGATTATATAGGACCTATTGATGGACACGATATAGCTGAAGTTATCGAAACTTTAGAATTAGCGAAAAATTTTGGAAAACCAGTAATAGTACATGCTAGAACAGTAAAAGGAAAAGGGTATAAAGTAGCTGAAGGGCAACATGAACACTGGCATGGTGTTGGTCCTTTTGATGTGGAAACTGGAGAATTCCAAAAAAAAGCTGGAGCAAAAAGTGCAACAGCTGTGTTTAGTGATGCCTTATATAACTTAGCAGTAAAAGATGAAAAAGTAGTTGGTGTAACAGCTGCAATGCCAAGTGGGACTGGTATTGATAAACTTATGAATGCATTTCCAAATAGATTTTGGGATGTAGCAATTGCAGAGCAACATGCGGTAACCTCTATGGCTGCTATGGCAAAAGATGGTTTTAAACCATTTGTTACAATATATTCTACTTTTTTACAAAGAGGATTTGATCAGATTATCCACGATGTGTGTTTGATGAATCTTCCCGTTACTTTTGCAATAGATAGAGCAGGAATAGTTGGTGCGGATGGGGAAACACACCAAGGGCAGTTTGATATAAGTTTTTTACGATTTTTACCAAATATGACACTATGCGCACCAAGAGATAGTAAAACTTTAGAGTATAGTTTAGAGTTTGCAAAAGATTATACAAGTCCTTGTGCTATAAGATATCCACGAGGTGCTTTTGCTGAGTTGGAATATTCACCTACTAAATTTGAATTAGGAAAAGGTGAAGTCCTTAAACAAACTTCTAGCCAAATAGCTTTTATAGGATATGGTGCTGGAGTTAGCCGAGCTATAGCAACTGAAAAACTGCATGAAGAAGAGTTCACAATAGTTGACCTACGATTTGTAAAACCACTTGATACTGAACTTTTAAAAGAGTTAGCAGAAACTACAAAAAAATGGTATGTTTTTAGTGATAGTCAGAGACAAGGTGGCGTTGGAAGTGCATTATTAGAGTTTATCAGTGAAAATGATTTGGATATAAAAGTAAAATCATTTGAATATGATGATATATATATCCAGCATGGAGATACAAAACTTCTTGAAGAAGATTTAGGAATACTACCAGAACAGCTTGTAACAAAGATTCAAATAGACTATTAATATAAAGGGAGATTTTTATGCAAAATAATACACTTAAGTACTTTTTTGAAGTGCTATCTCTTAACTTGTATGCATAACAAAAATAATATTTATATCATCTCTATATTTATATCATTAATTATATTTCAAATAGTATATTATATAAATAGCGAAAAAAACTATAAAACTGTATATGAAGAGATGCTAGCTAATGAAGCAGGGATATATTTTGAGAATATAATGCTAAAAAAAGCACAAAAGCTTGATTTAAATCGTGCGATTACAAATACATCTATTAATGTAAAATTTGAACTTTTAGCAGAAGAGTTTGAGTTAATCAATACAATGAAAAGCAAAAGCAAAAATAAATATTATTATCTGGACGATGAGCAAAAATATTTTTATTATTATGAGTTATTAAATGTCAAACAAAGTTGCATTGAATGTCATAATAAGTATCAAGTTGGGGAAGTTGCAGGTGTAGCAAAAATATCAATCCCAACAGATACATACTTAACAATTTATAAAGATATGCATAACTCAAAATATATTTATGTGGTATTGAATATATTTTTTCTTATTTTAATTGCTTTATTAATTTTATTTTTTAGAAGAAGAGCAAAAGCAAAACATCTTGAGCTTTTGAGAAGTCAAAGAAATCTAGAGAAAGCTGAAAAAATGGCAGGACTTGGTCATTGGAGAATTGATAATAGAACTTTTGAAATAAGTTTTTCAAAAAATATGCTTAAAGTTATTGGTTTAGATGAATCGCAACAAATTGATTTGAAGTTTATTATAAATAATGTTGTCTATTTTGAAGATAAATTAAAGTTGTTAAGATCTTTTAAAAATTCTCTTAAAACAACCAATGATATACAAATAGAATTTAGAATAATACATCAGCTTGATCAAAAAAAGCGGTATGTAAATTGTCATATTACTCACATAAAAGATAGTAGTAAAGGAAATTCTATTGTTTCCATTGGAACGGTATTGGATATAACAAGATTTACCTCTTTAAGAGATAAACTTTCCATATTAGAACAAGCTGTTGAACAAGCACCCATCTCAATCGTAATAACAGATGAAAAAGCAAATATCGAATATGTTAATCCAACCTTTACAAATGTGACTGGATATACACTTCTAGAGGTTATGGGGAAAAGCCCTAGAATATTAAAATCAGAATATACAAATCAAGCGGAATATGAACATCTTTGGGAAACAATAACTTTAGGAAAAAACTGGAGTGGAACATTTAAAAATATTAAAAAGAATGGAAATGAGTTTTGGGAAACGGCATTAATTTCACCTATCTTTTCTCTTAAAACAGATAAAATAATAAAATATATAGCAATAAAAGAGGAGATAACAAGTAAGCTGTATATGCAACAAAAGTTAAAGCATCAAGAGGAACTTATGATTTTCCAATCAAGACATGCAGCAATGGGTGAAATGATAAGTATGATAGCACATCAATGGAGACAGCCTACTACTGTTATCTCTTTGTGTGCTAATAATATTTTAACCGATGTAGTTTTAGATGAGGTTGACTTCGATTCTCTTTTACGAAACTCTCAAGATATTATTGAACAGACAAAATACCTATCACAAACAATAGATGATTTTAGAAACTTTTTTAAACCAAATAAAGAAAAGTCTGAAGTAACTATCAAGGAGGTGATAGAAGAGGTAAAAAACATGATGCAAGCAACTTTATCTAATTGTAATATAGAACTGAGGGAAGATTATAGTTTTAATAAGAAGATAAAAACATATAAAAAAGAGTTAGTTCAAGTTTTAATAAATTTTATTAAAAATGCAAAAGAGATGTTTGAAGAGAAAAAAAGTGATAGTAAAATAATATTTATCAATGAATATATTAAGAATAATAATGTTATCTTACAAATATGTGATAATGCAGGTGGAATTGAGCAAGAGAATATTCATAGGATATTTGAGCCTTATTTTACTACAAAAGATGAAAAAAATGGTACTGGACTTGGACTTTATATTTCAAAAGTGATAATTGAAAAACATTTAAATGGTACAATAAAAGCTTTCAATAAAGATCAAGGTGCATGCTTTGAGATTACTTTAAATTTTGAAAAGGAATAGTTTGGAAAATATTATTTCATTAAAAAAGCTTGGATGCGATTATAATTTATTGGTTGTTGAAGATAGTAAACATGTCAATACAAAACTTATAGAATACCTTAGTAAATTTTTTCTTGAGATAGACAGTGCAGAAGATGGTCAAGATGGGCTAACAAAATTTAATAATAAAAGATATGATATTGTTATAACTGATATAAATATGCCTAAAATGGATGGGACAAGTTTTATACAAAAGCTTACAGAAATTGACTCAAATGTGCAAATTATTGTTGCCTCTGCTTTTGGAAATGATGAAAATCTCCGTACACTTAATAAACTTGGTATTGTAGAGTTTATGCAAAAGCCTATAGATAACTTAAAACTTGTGGATGCACTTCTTGTTTGTATTGAAAATATTCAAACTATAATAAATAACTCAAATATAACATATACCCTTGATGAGCCAGTGTATGAAACACTTTTAGAATTAAAAGATACTGATAAAACAGTTGAACTTATAAATTCCTATCAAGGATTAACTATAATCCAAGAGGGATTTATAAAAGATATAAATAGTAAAACAATTACTATTGAGACAACAAATACTCAATATCATTTGATTAAAGGGGAAAAAAGAACTATAATTGTTATTGACAATATAGCAATAAGAGCAAATCTACAATATATTGATAAAGAAAACCGACAGTTAGTTTTAAAAAAATTTGAAACACTTGATAGAACACCAAAAGATAGAAAAGTTTCACGAGTTATACCAGCTAAGGACTTTACCCTTTCAAGATATTATAAATGTGAAACTTTTAGTTATGATGTGCTTTCGTTATCAATTAATTCAATTTCAGTAAAAACTTCAGCGCTTGATAAAAGTTTCAGTGATAATTCCCATGCAGATTTGATTTTAGGTTTTCAAGTTGGGTATTCTAAACACAATAACATTTCCCATAGAGAAAATTTATTAAAACCTGTAAAAATACGATCTAAATCTTTAATATACAAAATAGATAAACTTGTAGATGGTAGTACAAAGATCGTATTTGTTCTTGACTTAACGGCAGAGGGGAAAAAATTACTTGAACAGTATATTATTCAAAGAGAGATTGATATTTTAAATAAACTACAAGAGATAGCTTAATACAAAACAGTTTTATACAATATAATCAATCACAATTAATATAAAAAATACAATACCTAAGTAACCATTTATAGTAAAAAAGGCTTTATCAATTTTTGTAAAATCTTTATGAACAATAATATGTTCAGTAGTTAACATAGCAATACTTACTAGAACTGCAAAATATCCAAAAATTCCTAAGTTAGCTTCCATAACAAATAAAAGCCAAAAAATCACAGTAAGTATATGCATAATTTTTGAAAAAAGCATAGTGTTTTTTGCACCAAACTGAGAAGGTATTGAGTGAAGACCTAGTTTTTTATCAACCTCAATATCTTGTAAAGAGTAAAGTAAATCAAAACCAGCAACCCAAAATAATACACCAATAGAGAGATAAATAGACCACAAAGGTATAGTTTCACTCACAGCGACCACTCCAGCAATAGGTGCGAGTCCTAAAGAAACACCAAGAATAATATGTGCTAAAAATGAGAATCTTTTAAAATAGGAGTAGCTTCCAATAATAAGTAAAATAGGGATAGATAAGTAAAGTGCCAAATCATTTACAAAAAAAGCAACAATAATAAATCCAAAACCATTAAGAAGTGTAAAAGCTAGTACTTGATTTGGGGCAATTCTTCCATCTACACTAGGTCGATTTATTGTTCTTGGATTGAGTGCATCTATATCTCTATCCATATATCTATTAAATCCCATAGCAAAATTTCTAGCTGTTAGTGCTGCTAAGATACCTAATAACAGTAGCTCAAAACCAAACCAACCTGAAGCAGCAACCACCATCGCTATAAATATAAAAGGTAATGAAAAGATAGAGTGTTTGAACATCACTAATTCATTGAAGTCATTAATTTTTTTAAGTATTTTTTCCATAAGGGGGATTTTACTATAATGTTGATTATAGTTACCAAAAGGATAGTCTTGTATAAAGAAGTAGCAATCATAGCACCAACAGCATCAGGGAAGACAGCTCTGTCTATAAAATTAGCGCAGAAGACAAATTCTGTGATACTCTCACTTGATAGTTTATCAGTGTATAAAGAGATAGATATAGCCTCTGCAAAACCAACTTTAGAAGAGAGAGGTGGTATTATACATTTTGGAATTGATAGAGTGTATCCAGATGAGAAGTTTGATGTGGTTGAATTTATAGATGAGTACAATAAAGCAAAGAAATATGCACAACAAGAGGGAAAAAACCTAATTATAGTTGGAGGTACAAGTTTTTATTTGAAGTCTTTATGTGAAGGGCTTTCAAAAGTTCCTACAATCTCAGATAGAACAAAAAATATAGTGAAAAATGAGCTTTCTAACATAACAAAAAGTTATGAGTACTTATTAAGTATTGATAAGAAGTATATGAGTAAAATTGATAAAAATGATAAGTATAGAATAGAAAAAGCATTGGAAATTTATTATGAAACAAGTTTATCTCCTAGTGATTTTTTTGAGCAAAATAAACCAGAACCTATCATAAAAAATTTGCAAATATTTCAAATAGATACGGAAGTTACACTTTTAAGAGAAAGAATAGTCCAAAGAACAAAACAGATGATAAAAAATGGAATTATTGATGAGGTGATATATTTAGAAAAAAAATATACAAGAGCACCCAATTGTATGAAATCTATAGGAATTATCGAGGTATTAGAATATCTAGATGGTAAAATAGATAAAATAAAACTTGAAGAACTCATCTCTACACATACAGCACAACTAGCTAAAAGACAAAGAACTTTTAACAAATCACAATTTACAAATATCACAAAAGAGAACCTCAAAAATTTAGAAAATCTTATCCTAAAAGCATTTTAATTATAAATTAGACTGTTCCATTTAGTTACAGTGAACTAGCTGTTTTATCACATCAATAGGGATATTGTAAGTTTATATTTAATTATAATTGGCTATTATTTGTTCTATTACTGTCAGCTATTTAAAATGAAAGCTATGACACACAAGGGGAAAAAATGGAACATATGGATTTTGCACATCCTTATTTCGGTGCGTTTATAATGTTTGTAATAACATTTACTGCATTTTTTGCGACAACAATGTTGTCAAGATTTGTTGGTGGAAAACTTGCAAGAAAAGATACTGAAAAGTTAAAGTGTACACTGTATGAGTGTGGACCTGAAGTTACAAAACAGCCAAATACTATCTCTGTACAGTTTTATTTAATGGCTTTATTATTTATACTTTTTGATGTGGAGATTATCTTTATGTTTCCATGGGCTGTTGATTTTGTGGTATTAGGTTGGTTTGGATTTATAGAGATGATTCTATTTCTACTTTTACTAACAATTGGATTTATCTACGCATGGAAAAAAGGAGCGCTTGAATGGCACAGCATAAAGTAAATTATTTAAAAGATGGTGGATCACCAATAAAGTTAACTACAGTAGATAAGATAGTTAATTTTGGACGAAGTAATTCACTTTGGCCTATGACTTATGGACTTGCTTGTTGTGCTATTGAGATGATGGCTTCTGGTGGTTCGAGATTTGACTTTGATAGATTTGGTACTATCTTTAGAGCAAGTCCTAGACAATCAGATGTTATTGTTGTTGCGGGAACATTAACTAAAAAACATGCAGAGTTTATGAGAAGATTGTATGATCAAATGCCTGATCCTAAATGGGTTATCTCAATGGGAAGTTGTGCAAATACAGGTGGTATGTTTAATACTTATGCAACAGTACAAGGTGTTGATAGAGTAATACCAGTTGATATCTATTTACCAGGTTGTGCCCCTAGACCTGAAACATTACAATTTGCATTGATGCAGTTACAACAAAAAATCAGAAGAGAGCCAGCAGGTATGGCTCAAAGAGCAAAAAGGTTAATATAATATGAGAGCATATACACCAAAAGATGATGTACAAAAAAAATCTTATTATAACGATAGATTTTATATCACACCTACATTAAAAAAAGATTCAGTTTATAGTGATGGAGTTTTTAGTTCAGATATCTCTAGTTTAAAAAATGTTGTTGAGGTATTGGATTGCTATATTCAAGCAGAGCATTTAGTGATTGTTATTAATCCAGAAGATAATAAAAAAGTTATTACTCACTTAAAAGAAATTAGAGCTTACGATTTCATGATGGAGCTGACAGCTGTTGATTACATAGCTGATAAAGGTGGATTTGAGATTGTTTATGAAATGTTATCTACAACAAAACACAAAAGAATCAGAGTAAAAGCTTTTATAAAACGAGGTGATGCTATTGAGTCAGTTGAGTCTATTTTTAGAATGGCAAATTGGTCTGAGCGAGAGATGTATGATATGTATGGTATCTATGTAAATAACCACTCACTTTTAAAAAGAATTTTAATGCCTGATGATTGGCATGGGCATCCATTATTAAAAACTTACCCATTACAAGGTGATGAAGCAGCTAGTTGGTACGAAGTAGATAAAATATTTGGTAAAGAAGCTAGAAGTATTGTAGGACCTGAGCTTAGAGATGCTGCTTGTGTTGATAGATATGACACGGAGCGTTTTGCAAGACTTGGTCATGAGGTACCAAAAGGTGTTGAGATTAGTGAAGGAAATGAACCTGATACACCTATTCGATATCAAGAAGAGGGTGGGGTAAAACTATTTGGTGCAACACTTGTAACTCCATTTGATAAAAAAGAAAAAAAACAATTGAAAGAGAGAAAGTAGATGCAAGTTTCAAATAGATTAAAACCTTTCTTTGAAAATATAACTTTCGAAAGAGAAGACAATACAATGGTTGTGAACTTCGGTCCACAACATCCATCTGCTCACGGTCAATTGAGACTTATGTTAGAGCTTCAAGGGGAAGAGGTAGTCAAAGCACATCCAGATGTTGGATATCTCCATAGAGGTATTGAAAAAATGGGTGAGAATATGATTTATAATGAATTCTTACCAACAACAGATAGAATGGACTATATCGCTTCAACTTCAAATAACTATGGTTATGCCTTAGCTATTGAAAAACTCATAGGTGTAGAAGCTCCAAGACGAGCAGAAGTTATAAGAACTATGCTTCTTGAACTTAATAGAATTATTTCACATCTATTTTGGCTTGCAACTCATGCTCTTGATGTTGGTGCTATGTCTATTTTCCTTTATGCATTCCGTGAGAGAGAATTTGCAATGGATTTGATGGAAGATTATTGTGGTGCGAGACTTACTCATAGTGCAGTTCGAATTGGTGGAGTTCCTTTAGATTTACCAAGTGACTGGATTGCTAATCTTGAAAAATTCATGGAAACACTAAGTTCACAAATACCTATTTATGAGGGGTTATTAACAGAAAATAGAATCTGGAAAATGAGACTTGAAGATGTAGGTATTATCTCTAAAGAGATGGCAAAATCTTGGGCAGTTTCAGGGATTGCTTTAAGAGGAAGTGGTGTTAAATGGGATTTGAGAAAAGAGATGCCTTATGGACTATATCCAGAGCTTGATTTTGATATACCTATTTCAGATAAATGTGATTCTTATGGACGATATAAGTGTTATATGGCAGAGATGTATGAGTCTATGAAAATATTAAAACAACTTATCCCTATGTATGAGGAGTCTGATACGCAACTTATGGCTCATAGTCCAGAGTATATCTCATCTTCAAAAGAGGAGATGATGACTCAAAACTACTCTTTAATGCAACATTTTGTTCTTGTAACACAAGGTATGAGACCACCTGTTGGTGAAGTATATGTAGCAACAGAATCACCAAAAGGTGAATTAGGATTTTATGTGGTTTCAGATGGTAGCCCATATCCATATAAATTAAAATGTAGAGCACCAAGTTTCTGGCATACAGGTATTTTACAAGATTTATTACCTGGACATCAACTAGCCGATGTGGTTACTATTATTGGTAACTTGAATATTGTATTTGGGGAGATTGATAGATAATGAAACGATATGACCTAAGAGAACACAAAGAAAACTTTATACCTAGAATGGTAGAGTTAATGAAAAGTGAAATAAATGATGGTGAAAATGGAATATTTTTATTTGAAATAGGTGATTTTTCAAGCGTTCAAGCAAGTGCCGATTGTGTTAAAGAGAATAATTGGACACTTATGAATTCATTAAAATTTAATGAAGTAGATTGGACAGTTGTAATCAAAAAAGAGAAACCACCAGTAGTAGAAACTACAGAGGTTGAGGAGTAGAATTTCTACTCTTTAAAGGATGTAAATTTTGAGTAAAGTATATTTTTCTAATTGGCAAGGGGAAGTAGTTGATAATAGAGGTCTGGATTTTGAAAACTGGGCTGAAGTATCTGTAAAACTCCCTGTTAATTATGATAGCGGAACCGAAACAAAAGCTTTTGTTGGTTGGGATGGTTTTGCAATATTTCAAAGTGGTGTTGATGTTGTAAAATTAGCATTAAATTATGCAAGACAATACCAAGAATATAGTGAAGCTTGTGGTAGATGTACACCTGGAAGATGGGGTGGGCAAATACTGTTTGATATGATTGATAAAATTGCCCGAGGTGAGGGTGAGTTGAGTGATTTAGAACATATCAAAGAGGTAAGTTCAACTATGACTACAACTTCAAAATGTGAGATAGGGAAAACTGTACCTGTACCTATTTTAGGGATGATTGAAAATTTTGAAGAGCAGTTTGTAGAACTTATTAAAGAGAAGAAAAAATCACCTTGGTATGAACAAAATACTGAGAAGTATATAGCAAATGTAACAGCGCCTTGTACAGATATGTGTCCAAGTCATGTTGATATTCCTGGATATATAGAGGGTGTAAGAGAGTTAGATTTTGAAAACTCACTAAAAGCAACTAGACAAACAATGCCATTGGCACATACTTGTGGAAGAGTTTGTCCACACCCTTGTGAAGATGCATGTAGAAGAGCAAATCTTGATGAAGCTATTTCTATTATGGAATTAAAAAGAGTTGGTGCAGATTATGAAACAGATCATAACCAAGATTGGTTTCATCCAATTAAGCCTAAAAAAGCAAGAAATGATGGGAAAAAAGTAGCTATTATAGGAGCTGGACCAGCTGGATTAACTGCTGCATACTATCTTGGACTTGAAGGGATTGCCGTAACTATTTTTGAAGAGTTACCAGTTCTTGGTGGAGAGGTGGCAGTTGGGGTACCTGAATATAGGATGCCAATCGATAAATATAATAAAGATATTCAATTAGTTGCAGATTTACCAACTGTTGAGATTATCACAAACCATAGAGTAACAGCAGATCGCCTTAAAGAGATAGATGAAGAGTTTGATGCTACTATGTTAGGATTTGGAGCAAGACTTTCAAAAGCAATAAGATGTGAAAATGAAAGAGAAGAGATGGAAGGATATTGGGGTGCAATATCTATGCTTGATAAAGTAAATCTATGGCACAAATACAAAATTGGAAGTCCTGCACAAGAGGATTTAAAAGATAAAACTGTAGTTTGTGTTGGTGGTGGATTTACCTCAATGGATGTTGTACGATGTAGTATCCGAGAGGGTGCAAAAAAAGTTATTATGCTTTATAGACGAGATGAAAAAACAATTATAAGAAATACAACACTTGAAGAGTATACAGAAGCAGTTGAAGAGGGTGTAGAATTTATCTTCCATAGTGCTATTGAGAAACTTATTGATAAAGATAATAAACTAACGAGTATGATAGTAAATAAATATGAATTAGTTCCAGATCCAGATGGGGGAAGACCACAGTTAGTAAAAATAGAGGGTGCAGATATGGAGATTGAGTGTGATTATGTTATCCCTGCAGTTTCTCAAGCTTGTGATCTTCAAATATTACCTAAAGAGTGGGAACTAGAGATGACCTCATGGGGAACTTTACAAACTAATGGGAAAGATTATATGACAAGCCGTGAAGGTCTTTTTGCAGCTGGAGATTGTGAATATGGTCCAATGACAATTGTAAATGCAGTAGGCCAAGCAAAAAGAGCAGCATCAGTTATAAGCAGATATATCTATGATGGGAAAGTATCACTTCTAGATGAAGAGATTATGGAAGACCATATGAATAGATTAAAAGTTTACAACAAAAATGAGAAAATCAAAGGTTGGATGCCAGGTCTTCCTCGAGAAGTAAGTGAAAAATTAGAAACAGAAATTAGAAAAGATAACAATAAAGAGGTAAATCTAGGATTTACAGCAGTTGAAGCTCAAGCTGAAGCTGAGCGATGTATGCGATGTTATTATTTAGGGATGGTGTCAGTATGAGTGAAAGAATACAACATAGAGGAAAACTGATAACTGTTACTATTGATGGAGTGAGCTGCAAAGGTTCTTTTGGTCAAACAATATTAGAAATAGCAAGAGCAAATGATATTTATATCCCAACAATGTGTTATCTTACAAAAGTATCACCCATAACAGCATGTAGAATGTGTGTAGTTGATGTAGAGGGTGTTGATGGTACTGTTTTATCTTGTCAAGAAAAAGCAGTTGATGGTGCAGTGGTTACTACAAATAATGAAGAGCTTTATAGACACAGACAAAATATTATGAAAATGTATGATGTAAATCATCCATTACAGTGTGGAGTTTGCGATAAAAGTGGAGAGTGTGACTTACAAAATAAAACACTAGAGTTTAGTGTAAATTCACAAGAGTTTGCAGTAAAAGAACCAGCTAGAAAGAAAAAGAAATGGGGTATCTTAGGATATGACCCAAGTTTATGTATTATGTGTGAAAAATGTGTACATACTTGTAATGAAGTTATAGGAAGTGCAGCACTGTATGTAAAACCAGGTGGATACAAATCAATTATAGATATGAAGTTTTCAAGATGTGAACAGTGTGGAGATTGTATCTCTGTATGTCCTGTTGGAGCTTTGGTATCAAATGAATTTAAATATACAGCAAATGCATGGGAATCAAAAAAAATACCAGCAACTTGTGCTCACTGTAGTAGTGGATGTGCATTATATTACAATGTAAAAAACTCAGAGATAGCAGACCCATATAATAAAAAAATCACAAGAGCAACAAATGATTTTGATTTTAATTACTTATGTGGTGCTGGAAGATTTGGATTTGAGTTTGAAAATAAAGGGAGTGGAAAAAATTCACAAGAGTTAAAAAAAGCTGTTGATGCTATTAAAAATAGTGATGCTATTAGATTTAATTCATTTATTACAAACGAAGAGGCAAAAATACTTCAAACGCTAAAAGAAAATATAGGTATTAAACTTATTAATGAAGATGCTTATAACTACAAAAACTTTTTAGAAAATTATAAAAAAGCAAGTGGTAACTCACTTTATACAGCTGATTCAAAAGATATAGAAGCTAGCGATGCTATTATTATGATAGGTTCTAGAATTAGTAGAGATAATCCAGGGATTAAGTATGCTGCTAATATTGCAACAAAGAAGCAAAGAGCAGAGTTTGTCTATATGCATCCTATTGATGATATTGCTTTACAAAATAAATATACTCAGTTTATTAAATATGAAGCTGGAAGTGAAGAGGGTGTGATAGCACTACTTGCTTCTTATCTTATTCCAAATGTACCAGATTCATTGAAGCAATATTTTGATGATTTAGATATTGGATATTTAAGTGGTGAAACAAGTGTAGGGGAAGAGGAGCTAGAATTTCTAGTTACAAAACTAGCAAGAAGACAAAACAAGACATTAATAATAGGTCAAGACCTCTATGGACACGAGAATGGTTCAAATATTGCAAAGCTAGTTGGATTAGTTGATAAATATACAGATTTTAATGTAATGATGATCCCATCTTCTACAAATACACTGGGTGTTAGTTTGGTATGTGATTTAGATGAAATGGTTAGTGAAAATTCTAAAGTAGTTGGTTATAACGAAGTTGGAAATTTTGTAATAAGTAGTAATGGTGATGGTGATTTCCAAGTTCCTGCTTTAAACCAACAAGAGGGAACATTTGTTGATTTAAATAAAAAAGTTGTTAATACAAATGTTGCCTTATCTTTCGATGGATATTGTTTCAATGATATAGCAAATGAATTACTAGGACGAAAAGTAAAAAATAGTATTGACTATACTTCACAATTACCAGTTGAAAAGGGATTTAAAACTATTAGTTTTGATGAGTTTAAAAATGGTTATAATAAATATGGTGACGATTTAAGAGGTTATTACTTAGACAATAAAAATTGTGATGAGCAAGATTTAGTTTTAGATGATATTGCAGATATAAATACATATAATGGAACTGTAATTTACAGATGTGAGCCACTACATCAATTTAATAAAAGTACAGCAAAATCTTTACAACTACAGTCAAATGATAGTTTAAGAGGAAGTTCATCTTTTGCAACAGCTGCAAAGATAAAAGATGGAGATACAGTAAATATAGTATATAATAAGAATATTACAACTAAAAAGTTCAAAATTGATACAACTATAAAAGGTACAATAGCACTTTATCCTACATATAATGATGGATTAAATGATGACTTGATACCACAGGGGTATAGATTTAAGCAAGTACAAATTCAAAAGGTAGAAGCGTAATGGATAATATGATAAGTGTAACTATTGATGGCAAGCAATGTCAAGCAAAAGAGGGTGAATTTATATTAAATGTAGCAAGAGCAAATGATATATTTGTTCCTGCAATTTGTTATCAAACAAAATGTTCACCAACATTGGCTTGTAGACTATGTTTAGTAGAAGCAGATGGGAAACAAGTGTATGCATGTAATGCAAAAGCTAAAGATGGTATGCAAATTACAGTAAATACTCCAAATATAGAGAAAGAAAGACGAGCTATAATGGAAGTTTATGATGTGAATCATCCATTACAGTGTGGTGTTTGTGACCAAAGTGGAGAGTGTGAACTACAAAACTACTCTTTATATATGAAAGTAGATGCCCAAAACTATGCAGTACAAGATGTAGATAGACCAGCATCAAACTGGGGAGTTATGAAATATGACCCAGGGTTATGTATCGTTTGTGAAAAGTGTGTAACTGTATGTAAAGATATGATAGGATCAAATGCTCTTAGTACTGTAAAAAGAGGTGCAGAAGCTCTTGATAAATCATACAAAGAAAATATGCCAAAAGATGCATACGCAATGTGGAATAAGCTTAATAAAAATCTTATTGGATTTGAAGAGGAAAAATGTATTGATTGTGGAGAGTGTATAGCTGTTTGTCCAGTTGGTGCACTTGTAAGTTCAGACTTCCAATACAAATCAAATGCTTGGGAGCTTACAAAAGTACCAGCATCAAATCCTTATTCATCTGATTGTGCATTAATGTACTATGATGTAAAACATGACACCATTGAAAATAATACTGAAAAAAGAATTTATAGAGTTACAAATGATGCACATTATACATCTTTAAGTGGAGCTGCTAGATTTGGTTTTGATTTTGTAAATAAAGCTAGTAAAGATGAAAAAGCTTTTAAAAATGCAGTTGAAGCATTAAAAAATGCAGACTCAATTATATTTAACTCTTTTATCACAAATGAAGAGGCTATGATACTACAAAATATCAAAACTGAAACAGGTGCAAAACTTATCAATATAGATGCGTTAAAATATAAAAACTTTTTAGAAAACTACTCAAGTATAACTGGAAAAAGTTTTTATAATGCAACACTAGAAGATATTCATAATAGTAACTTCCTAATATCTGTTGGATCATTTTTAAAATCAGATGCTCCTGCAGTTAAATATGCTTTTAATAATGCACTTACTATGAATAAAGGTGCAGGACTATATTTCCACCCAATGGGAGATACACATATAAAAGGATTTAGTAAAAATATAGAAACAATAGCTTCAAATGTATTTAGTGAAGAGGCAATTTTATATTTTATACTTGATAAGTTTGGAAAAGATTTACCAGAATCAATTACAGAGTATCTATCATCACAAAATGAAACTAGAACAAAAACTGTAGTAGAAACTATTAAAGAAAAAGTTATAGAAACTGTAACTGATGAAGAAACAGGAGAAACTAAAGAGGTAACAAAAATGGTACCTAAAAAAGTTTCAACTGAAGTTGAATATGTATATACAAAACTACTTGACATGATAGGTTCTGATGAATCACTTTTAGAAACATTAGAAAAAATGCTTGATAAAAAAGATACATTTAGTTTAATTATTGGTGAAGATTGCATCACACATCCAAATAGTGAAAATATTGCCGCACTAGCTGCAATGGTAGAAAAATATACTGACTTTAAAGTATTAGTAGTACCTACACAAACAAATACATTAGGGGTAAGCTTATTATGTGACCTTGATGTTATAGCAAGTGGAAAAACTGTGGGATATAATATGAAAGCAGATTTCCAATTAAGTGCTTTAGGTGATGGTGATATTGATATGCCTGTAATATCACAACAAGAGGGGACATTTGTAAATATTAATAAAACAGTAGTACCTACAAATGCTGCTGTATCTTATGACGGATATGCACTAAGTGATTTAGCAAATGAAATTTTAGATATAAAAGTAAAGAATACTATTGATTATACAGCTACACTATTTAACAAAGTACCGTTTGATTGTTTAGAAAATCATTATACAAATGATAGAGTTGAACATAGAGGATATAAGTTAGAAACACAAACTGTTACAGTGGGTGAAGAAAATCTAAAAACAGAGTTTAAAACAATAAATTGTGAAGAAAATGAGTATATAGTTTACAGTGGTAATCCAATTAATCAATTTAATGAGTTTACAGCTGTATCAAATCAACTAAAAAATGATATAGTTGCTTTATATTTATCAGAAAGTTTAAAAGATAAACTACAATTAGAAGATAATAATAAAGTTGAAGTTGAGTCGAATGGGACTACTATTACTTTAGAAGTGAGAGTGGATAGTGATTTAGAGGGAGATATCTCTTATATCCCAACATTTGATAAAAATATTGATACAAAAAATCTATTTGATAACTGTAGATACAGTAAAGCAAATTTAAGAAGGGTGTAAAAGATGGATAATGATATTATAATGACGATAGTCAAAGTATTAGTTATTTTGCTTGTATTTTCTGCATTAGCAGGGTTTACAACTTATATTGAGAGAAAAGTTTTAGCATTTATGCAACGAAGACCAGGACCACTCCATGTTGGACCTTTTGGTTTATTACAAATTTTAGCTGATGGTGCAAAACTTTTTACAAAAGAAGATTTTATACCTCAAAATGCTAACAGATTGATATTTATGATTGCACCAGTTATAACTGCAGCAACTGCTTTTATTGCAATGACAGCAGTTCCTTTTGTACCAGGGGTGATTGTATCTGATATTAATGTTGGTGTATTATTTGTACTTGGTGTTATGGCAACAGGACTATACGGACCATTACTTGGTGGTATGGCACAAGCAAACAAATGGGGACTTCTTGGAGGTGCAAGAACTGCAATTCAACTTTTATCTTATGAAGTTGTAACAGGTCTTTCTATCTTAGCACCTTTGATGTTAGTTGGTAGTTTATCTTTAATTGATATTAACAACTATCAAGCAGGTGGAATATCAAATTGGTTAATATGGACACAACCATTAGCATTTTTTCTATTTTTAATTGCAGGATATGCTGAAACAAATAGAACACCATTTGACCTTTTAGAGCATGAAGCTGAGGTAATTGCGGGATATGCAACAGAGTATTCTGGTATGAGATGGGGTATGTTCTTTATTGGTGAGTATGCAAACTTATTTACAATATCATTTTTAGTATCATTAATTTTCTTAGGTGGATTTAATGATTTATGGTTTATTCCAGGTGCTATTGCAATTTTATTAAAAGTTATGTTCTTAATATTCTTATTTTTATGGACAAGAGCATCTTGGCCACATGTAAGACCTGATCAACTTATGTGGCTATGTTGGAAAATATTGATGCCTTTAGGTTTATTAAATATTTTAGTTACTGCAATAGTAATATTATAAAGAGGTAGTTATGAGTTTTAAAGAATTAAAAGATAGAAACATAGGAAGCCAAAACTATGTGATGATGGATATTGAAGAATATCCAACATCTGGTTGGGATAAGTTCAAACAAATTATGGATAGAGGATTTAGTGTCGAATTATTTAAAGGATTAGGGATAACTTTTAAAATAATGAAAGAGGTTTTGTTTAATGGACAGTCTCACAATACACAATATCCTATTGAAAAACTACCAATTAGTCCAAGATATAGAGCAGTGCATAAGCTTTTAGGTCTTCTTGAAAGTGGAAATAATAGATGTATTGGATGTGGACTTTGTGAAAAAATATGTATAGCAAAATGTATACGAATGGATACAAAGATTGATGAAAATTCAAGAAAAGAGGTTATGGAGTATACAATTAATCTCGGAAGATGTATCTTCTGTGGTTATTGTGCTGAAGTTTGTCCAGAGTTAGCTATTGTACATGGTGATAGATATGAAAATGCAAGTGAACAAAGAGAACATTTCGTACTAAAAGATGATCTTTTAACTCCGTTTGCAGAACTTCAAAATCAACTTGAATATCAAGGATTTGGTGCAATATCTCCAGATGCTGATAAAAAAATTAAAAAAACGCCATTGGCTTATTAAAGGATGATGATATGTTTGAAGTAGTAGCTTTTTATCTGTTTGCTTTTTTAACAATAGCAATGTTTACTGTGACAGTGATAACGAAAAATGCACTGTATGCATTAAGTTCACTAGCAGCTGGTATGATATTTATATCAGCATTTTTCTTCCTTTTAGGAGCTGAATTTTTAGGTGCTGTACAAATTGTAGTTTATACAGGAGCTGTTATGGCTTTATACGCATTTGGTATGATGTTTTTTGACTCTATTAATGATGTAAAAGAATCTGTAGCAAACCCAAGATTAACATTTATGATGACAGGGATAATCGCTTTATTAGTAGTTGCAATATTTGTAGCACCAATAATTGGAGCAAATATAACAGCACAATACCCTGTAGGGATGGCTGCAAACTTATATGGTACAATTGATGGAAATGCGCAAGATGTTGGGGTTGTTTTATTTACTAAGTATCTAGTACCTTTTGAGGTAGCGGCGGTTATGTTACTTGTAGCTATGATTGGTGGAATTATACTTGCTGGTAAAAAAATGGATATCTCAATTACACAACTAAGTGAGCAAGAGATTGATAATCATAAAACTGATACAGAGATAGCAAAGGATATTAAATGAGTGATATGGGAATAACATTAAATGATTATTTAATCCTAAGTACCATTATATTTATGATAGGTATGTATGGAGCATTAAGAAGAAAAAATTTACTTATGCTATTTTTCTCAACAGAGATTATGTTAAATGCAGTAAATATAGGTATGGCAGCAATCTCTAAATTTCATGGAGATTTAACAGGTCAAATGTTTGCATTCTTTATTATTGCAATTGCAGCAAGTGAAGTAGCAATAGGTCTAGGACTATTAGTATTATGGTATAAACGAAACAATAATATTAACTTAGATTCATTACAAAGTATGAAGGGATAGAGGTATGGAAAGTTATTTATATATTGCACTATTTGCTCCACTAGTTGGGTCATTATTTGCAACACTATTTTCTAATAGTCCAAAGAAGCTTTTTGTAGGTGTAATTACATCTGCACTATTAATAGTTTCATTAATCGCGTCAATAACATTGTTGATGCATGTGTATCTAACAGAAACTATAGTACATGTAAGAATGTTAGATTGGATTGTTATAGGTAATGTTGATATTCCTTTTGGATTTGTAGTTGATCAAGTGAGTGTTGTAATGATGGTTGTTGTTACAATAGTTTCAGCAATGGTGCATATTCACTCTATTGGATATATGGATCATGATAAAAGCTTCAATAGATTTTTTGCTTGGTTATCGGCGTTTGTATTCTCAATGATGATACTTGTTATGTCTGATAACTTTGCTGGATTATTCATCGGTTGGGAAGGTGTTGGTCTTTGTTCTTGGGGATTAATTGGATTTTGGTATCATAAAGAAGATATCAAAAGAAGTAAAAATATTGAAGAATCACCATATTCAACACTTTCACCATACTCTTCAAAGTCTCCATCATGGGCTGCAAATGAAGCTTTCATTATGAATAGAGTTGCCGATTTAGGGATGTTGATTGGTATGTTCTTAATTTTTTGGAATATCGGTTCTTTACAATACAATGAAGTATTTTCTAAAATTGGTACATTAGACCATGGTTTAATAGTAGCTATTGCAGCATTCCTATTTATAGGTGCTATGGGTAAATCAGCACAGTTTCCATTTAATACGTGGCTTGCAAATGCAATGGAGGGTCCAACTCCTGTTTCAGCACTAATTCATGCTGCTACAATGGTAACAGCTGGGGTTTATTTAGTAATTAGAGCGAATGAAATTTTTACAGTTGTACCAGAGGTTGGATACTTTATTGCTAGTCTTGGTGCATTTGTAGCACTAGGAGCTGCATCTATGGCACTTGTTGCTACAAATATGAAAAAGATTATCGCTTTTTCTACATTATCTCAACTTGGATATATGTTTGTTGCAGCTGGACTTGGTGCTTATTGGGTAGCATTATTCCATCTTGCAACTCATGCGTTCTTTAAATCTGTATTGTTCTTAGGTGCAGGAAATGTTATGCATGCTACAAATGATGAGATAAATATTAAGAAAATGGGTGGGCTTGCTAAACATATGCCTCAAACAGCACTTATTATGACAATAGCATCAGTTGCACTTGCTGGTATCTTCCCACTTGCTGGATTCTTCTCTAAAGATTTAATTCTTGAGGTTGCTTATGGAAGTCACGCATATATTTTATGGACAGTGTTATGGCTAACAGCTGGTTTAACAGCATTTTATTCATTTAGACTTGTTATGTATGTATTTCATGGTAAAGAAAACTATGACCACAATAAAGTACATCCACATGAAACATATCCATTTGTAATAGCTGCTATGACACCTTTAGCAATTCTTGCAATTTGTGCTGGTTGGTTTGAACATCAGTTTGTAGAGATGGTTACAAAA
Organism: Arcobacteraceae bacterium; assembly: GCA_965140475.1. Taxonomy (GTDB): domain Bacteria; phylum Campylobacterota; class Campylobacteria; order Campylobacterales; family Arcobacteraceae; genus JAIOSF01. The sequence continues at coordinate 695,344 of OZ223240.1, read as the reverse complement.
GTATTACCACCACTTGATATACATGTTAGTTCTCTTACTTTTTATTCTTTAATTGCTGTAACAACAGCTATTGCTTTAGGTGGAATTGTATTTGCAGTTGTAAAGTTCAAAAAAGATGGAACATATTATAGTGAACAGATGAAAGATAGACTATGTTATAAAATATTAGCAAATCAATACTATTTACCACATTTTTGGGAAGCAGTAGTAACTAAGCCATATGCTAAACTTTCAGAATTTAGTTGGAAAGAGCTTGATTTAAAAATTATCGATACAATAGTTGATGGTATTGCAAAAGGTATCTATGGTGGTGGAGAAGCTGGTACTTCTATGCAATCAGGTAACTTATCAAAAGCTTTAAAATGGATGGGAATAGGTATATTTATTCTTATTATATTAGTTGTTGCTTTTGGCAATTTGAAGTAAGGAAGGAAGGTAAATGGAACACATTTTATCAATTTTAATATTTTTCCCAGCTTTTGCAGCTGTTATGGGGTTTATGGTACATAAAGATGCAATAAGAACATATGGGATTACAGTTACAGCAATTGAGTTTCTACTTTCTTGCTTTTTATGGGCTAGTTTTGACTCAAATAATGCAGGGATGCAGTTTAGTGAGTTTATACCAGTTATTTCACAGTATGGTATAGCTTATAATTTAGGTGTAGACGGTATCTCATTATTTTTAATCATAATGACAACATTCATGACTATGATATCAATCATTGGATTAACTGAGAAAAGAGATTTAAAAAATCTTATTATAACAGTACTATTTTTAGAGATGACAATGGTTGGAGTATTTGTAGCACTTGATGCAATTATCTTCTATGTATTTTGGGAGTTATCTCTTGTACCTATGTTATATATTGTTGGTGCATGGGGTGGAAAACTTCGAATATATGCATCGATTAAATTTTTCTTATATACTTTTACAGGTTCATTAGTGATGCTTGTTGGTATGTTATATTTAGGATATGTATATTTTCAAACAACAGGAAACTGGAGTTTTAGTCTTTTAGATTGGAATATGATGATGCTTCCAATTGATATGCAGATGTGGTTATTTGTTGCATTCTTCTTAGGATTTGCAATCAAAGTTCCAATGGTACCGTTTCATACATGGCTCCCTTATGCACATGGTCAAGCACCAACAATTGGTTCTGTAATTCTTGCAGCTGTTTTACTTAAAATGGGTACATACGGATTTATTAGATTTTCACTTCCATTATTTCCAGATGCTAGTGTTGCTATGATGATACCTATGGCAATATTAGCAATTATCGCTATAGTATATACAGCTATGGTAGCATATGCACAAGAAGATATAAAACAAGTAATTGCTTACTCTTCTGTATCACATATGGGTGTAATTATTCTTGGTATATTTGCATTAAATGTTGAGGGTATTGGAGGGTCATTATTTTTAATGATTTCTCATGGTATTGTATCAGGGGCTCTGTTCATGTTAGTTGGTGTTATCTATGATAGAAGAAGTACTAAGATGATGAGTGAATTTGGTGGGCTAGCAAGAGTAATGCCTATGTATGCTACAGTATTTGGTATTATGCTTATGGCATCAGTTGGGTTACCACTTACTATTGGTTTTGTTGGTGAGTTTTTAAGTTTACTTGGATTTTTTGCTGTATCTCCAGTACTTACAGCTATTGCAGGTACTACAATTATTTTAGGTGCAGTATATATGTTAGTACTTTACAAAAAAACATTTTTTGGACCAATAACAAACCCAATCAATGAAAAGTTACAAGATATAAAAGGGCGAGAGATTGCAGCATTTGTACCTTTAGTTATGTTAGTTGTTTATTTAGGTGTATATCCAAAGCCTATATTAGAACCAGTTGATAAATCTGTGAAGCAATTAGTACAAGTTATGTATCTAAAATCTGTTACACCTGAAGCAAAAGCTAAAATTGCAACAGTGAATACAATAGGGGAGACAAAATAATGATTCAGCCAATTACAGTAGATATTGAAGCATTAAATCTACCATCATTAGTTCCAATGCTTGTTGCAATTATTGGTGCTTTAGTGATATTATGTATAGATTTAGTTACTAAAAACTTACATAAATCATTATATGTTATGTTAACTATATTAATTATACTTATAGATTTAGGTGCATTAATTGGTTATAACGGAGCTACACGAGGGTTCTTTGATGTTATGTTGATGGATGGTATATCAATACTGTCTCAAATTATTATATTAGTTGCTTCTGGTTTATTTATAATACTTGCGTTATCGCAACAAAGATTTCATGAGTATAGATACCCAGAGTACTTTGCACTGTTTTTATTTATGATAGCAGGTTTCCAGTTTATGGTTGCTTCAGATAACTTAATATTAATTTTTGTTGGACTTGAGACAGCTTCTATGGCACTGTATACATTAATAGCAATGCACAATAGAGATAAGTCAACAGAAGCTGCTATTAAATACTTTACAATGGGTGCATTAGCAGCTGGTTTCTTTGCATTTGGTTCTATGATATTTTATGGTTTAACAGGAAGTGTTGAACTTGGTCAAATATCAGCATCACTTGTTGCTTCTAATTTTGCAAACTATCCTATAATATTATTAGGTGTTGTGTTTATTATTGGTGGACTTGGATTTAAATTATCACTTGTTCCATTTCATACATGGGCACCAGATGTATATGAGGGTTCAAGTTCTGCAATGGCAGGATATATGTCAATTGTTCCTAAAATTGCTGCATTTGTAGTAGCATTAAGATTTTTTGAAATATTTGTAAGTGTTGATAATGCTTGGGTAGAGATGGTATTATATATAATTGTAGTAACTACAATGACATTACCAAATATGGTAGCATTAGTACAAACAGATGTAAAAAGAATGTTAGCATACTCTTCAGTATCTCATGCAGGTTTTGTTATGGGTGCCATTTTAGTTGGTACTACACAAGCTACAGAAGGTTTATTTTTATACTGGATATTATTTACATTTACTAACCTTGGAGCATTTGCAATGTTATGGGTAAATAGAACTAAAAATGATCATGGTTTCCAAAGTGATCATCCATTTGAAAAGTTTTCTGGACTTATTAAAATTGCTCCAGTTCCAGCGACTATAATGGGATTATTCTTATTAAGTTTAGCAGGAATTCCTCCATTTAGTTTATTTTGGGGTAAAATGTATTTAATAGGTGCAACAGTTAACGGTGGATATATTTTATTAGCACTAATTATGGCACTGAACTCTGCAATTGCAGCATACTACTACTTAAAACTAATAGTTTATATGTTCTTAAAAGAGCCAAGAGAAGATGATAGAATAGAGTTTATGGGGAATGCTAATAAACCTTTAAAAACAGTTATTGGTGTTTCAGCTGTAATAACAGTTACATCAATTATTTATATTGATCCATTACTTGATATTATCTCAACTTATGTACAAATGAGTGGTTTCTAATAAATCATAATAGAGTTAGTAGATTACTAGCTCTATTTAAACTAATCTTAATACAAATTTAATTACAATTCCTCTCTTCATTTAAGATAAGCATTGAGGATATAGATATATTTTGACTGCTTCTCTTAGACCTTTACAACTGCTTTTAAGGGCAACTCCCCAGGGTAGGAATACAGCAAGGAACTTTTAACTGTAGTGTGTTTAGGTATCTGGGAGGAGTACTTCACTCCAATTAACATAACAAATCATTTTTAATTCATTAAATAAAATATATAATTAGCAACTTCTCAATTTATTAATTTATCAAAATATAGGTATAATTAGTTTAAATAAATAGGGGAAATAAGATGATTACAGAATTTATTATACAAGTTGTTATTGCATTGGCGATATTTTTTATAGGGAAAAAAGTTGCTAGATGGGTGACTGATTTTAGTTTACAAAGTTTAAATAAAACAGGACAAATAGATAAAACACTTGAGACATTTTTATCAAGCGTAATATATGGAATATTACTTGTTGTAGTAATACTATCAGCATTGGGGCAATTAGGGGTTCAAACTACTTCATTTATAGCTATTTTAGGTGCAGTTGGTTTAGCAGTTGGTTTAGCATTTCAAAGTACCTTATCAAATATTAGTGCTGGTGTTATGATTATTATATTTAAGCCTATAAAAGTTGGAGAGTTTGTTGAAGCTGGTGGTGCATCTGGTGTTGTTGAAGAGATAAATATTTTTAATACAATGATGAAAACTGGGGACAATAAAGTGATAATTGTTGCAAACTCAAGGGTTATTGGTGGGAATATTACAAATTACTCAAGAAAAGATACAAGACGGGTTGATACAGTATTTGGTATTGGATATGATGATGATTTAAAATTAGCAAAAGAGACATTGATTGAGATATTAAATAGTGATGAGAGAGTTTTAAAAGACCCAGAACCTTTTGTTGCAGTATCAGAGCTTGCAGATAGTAGTGTAAACTTTGTTACAAGAGCTTGGGTGAAAAGTGAAGATTATTGGGCAGTAAAATTTGATACAATTGAAAAAGTTAAATTAACATTTGATGAAAAAAATATCTCAATACCATATCCACAAATGGATATACATATGAATCAAAGTGAAAATGATGGAAAGTAGATTGCCTAGAAATTTTAAAAAAGGTATTTCTACTTTTCAAATAATTATATTACTAATTGTGGGATATTATGTTTGGGGTTATGTTGAGGATAATTACCTTTATAAGGATACACCAAAGTATTTAGTAGAGTTTAAAGATGCAATAAAAGATTTTTCAGAACAAAAAGACACAGTAAAAAAAACATATAAAGATGCCATTGAAGCCAAAAATGAAGCAAAAAAAGTAAAATATGTTTTTAAAAATGAATCAACAAAAGAGTTTATTAGAAAATGGGAGACTACACAAAATGAGGTAGTTATATTGAAAGAAAAATTTGAAGTGTATAAAGAGGAAACAGAAAACTTTGTAGATAAACTTGATGAAAATTTAGATCAAATTAAAGATGATGAAGCTCTAAAAGATAGAATGAGAGAGTTTAGTAAGAAAAAAGCGAAACTAATGGCGAAAAATATTATCAAAATAGAACAAAATATTGAAAAACTAGACAGATCAATAACAAAAGGGAATAACCTTATTGTTGCACTTAAAACTGTAAGCTCATTTAATGTTTTGTCTGATGATGCAAAAGAGTTTGATTCTATATTAAATGATTCAAGTGATGTTTTTGTATCAATTGATTCTTTGGTTGATGAAGGTATTAAAGTTCTTGATGACGAGCTTAAATAGATTCTCTAAGGAGTATTTTATAAATATTCCATATAATTGCTTTTTTATAAAGGAATAATATAATGAATTTATTAATACCAGTAGATGATAGTGATATTGAAGAAGCTCAAATAGTCTCAATTGATGATGTACAGTACTGGTTACTTTTAGAACTTACCGAAGGTAAAGTGTTAAAATCAGAGTTTTATCAATCAAGAGAAGAGATGAGTGATTGGGTTGATGTTATTATTGTAAATAGTCAAAAAGAGTATGTATGGCCTTTTATGGAAGAGGGGATAGCTGTTTTAGTTGCTCCACTACAAAAGTCAGTTGAAGATATAGTAGAAGCGTATTTATTTAAAGAGCTTCACGATATAAATTAAAAAAGGAAAAAAATGTTTGGATTTAGTAAAGAGTTAAAAGAGTATGATTTATCACAAGAGGAATTAAATAAATTACAATATGCAAAATTTACAACCTCAAAAGGTGTAATATGGGTAAAGTTATCACCAGAAAATACACCTAATACAGTAGCAAACTTTGCACACTTAGCAAATGATGGTTTTTATGATGGATTAAACTTTCACAGAGTAATTGCCGGATTCATGGCACAAGGTGGTTGTCCACAAAAAACTGGTACAGGAGGTCCTGATTGGGCTATAGAGTGTGAAACACAAGCAGAAGGTCAAGTACACAAAAAAGGTAGCCTTTCTATGGCTCACGCTGGACCAAATACAGGTGGAAGCCAGTTTTTTATCTGTTTTGTACCATGTCCACATCTTGATGGAGGACATACTGTTTTTGGTGGAATTGAGGTAAATGATACAGAAAGTTTTGAAGTTCTTGATTCTATAACACAAGGTGATGATATAGAAAAAATTGAGATATTTGAAACTAAAGAGTAATATTAAAAGTTAAGGTTTGATAACCTTGACTTTTTTTACATATATTTTTCTAAAACTTTAGGTAGTTTGATACTACCGTCTTCTTGTTGATAATTTTCCATTATTGCAACTAATGTTCTTCCTACTGCTAAACTTGAACCATTTAAAGTATGACAAAGAGTATTTTTCTTCCCATCTTTGTATCTTATTTTTGCTCGTCTTGCTTGAAACTCTCTAGTATTTGATATAGAACTTATCTCTCTATAAGTATTTTGACCAGGTAACCACACTTCAAGGTCAATAGTTGTAGCAGCACTAAAACCTAAATCACCAGTACATAATTGAACTTTTTGATGTGCTAACCCTAAAGAGCTCAGAAGATCACTCGCACATTGAACCATTTTTTCAAATATCTCTTGAGATTGTTCTGGTTTTGTAATAGCTACCATCTCAACTTTATCAAATTGATGCTGTCTAATCATCCCTCTTGTATCTCGTCCTGCACTTCCTGCTTCTTTTCTAAAACATGGTGTGTAAGAGGTAAGAAGAAGTGGTAATTCTGTTGAATCAATAATTTCATCATTGTAAAGATTTGTTAGTTGTACTTCAGATGTTGGGATAAGATATAAATCTTCACCTTCTATTTTAAATAGATCCTCTTCAAACTTTGGAAGTTGACCAGTTCCCTCTAACATATTTGTATTAGCCATAAAAGGAACATACCACTCTTCAAAACCTCGTTCTCTATTAAAGTCAAGAAAGTAGTTGATTAAAGCTCTTTCAAGTCTAGCACCAATTCCTTTAAGTGCAGCAAATCTACTTTTTGCTAGTTTAACACCTCGTGCAAAATCAATCATACCATTGTTTTCACCAAGTTCCCAATGCTCTTTTGGTTCAAAACTAAATGATGGTTTTTCTCCTATAGTTTCTAAAATAACATTTTCACTTTCATCCACACCAATAGGCACAGTTTCATCTGGCATATTTGGGATACCCATGATGATAGAATCGATTGCTAGCTCATCAACTCTTACTTCCTCTTCCACTTTTTGTTTTTCATCTTTTAGCTTATCAATTTCCTCTTTTAGTGGAGCAATGTCTTTCCCCTCTTTTTTATAAGAACCAAATTGACTTGAAAGTTGCTTTTGTTGAGCTTGTAAAGACTCCATAGTTTGTCTTTTAGATTTTGTATCTATAGTCTTATTTTTTAAATCTTCTAATATCTCTTTTGAAACATCTTTTTTTTCTAAAGCATTTGCAACTTTATCAAACTCTTTCTCTAACAATTTTTTATCTATCATTTTCTAATCTTCCTTTATTTTTACAATCTTCATTAATAATGTGTGAAATCTCTTCTTTTTTTATAAAATCTGCTCCCATACTTACAATAAACTGGCTAGCTTGTGCTACAGTTAATGAGGTAGCTTTTATTTTCGCTTTATCTACAATTACTGTGTAACCACTAGTTGGATTTGGGCTCGTTGGTACAAAAAGAACATAGATGTTTTCATGTTTACTTAATACATAAGAGGGTACCCATAAATCTTCTTTTGGATACTCTACTAGAACAACTTCTCTTTTCATATCTTTACTATTAGGTTTAAACAGTTCTGTAATTTTTTTTAAAATAGAATAAATCGTACCAAGTGCAGGAACTTTTTCTAACAATCTATCAATAGTAGATATCAGAAAAGATTTTCCAGCTTTTTCTATAGAAGCACCAATAAATACAAGTAGTGAGATGATAATAATAAATAGTGCAAAAGTATAAAGTCCACTATTTGTATAAGATGAAACAAAGTCAAAGAGTTGTATTGTTAGTGACTTCACCCAAAATACAAGTTGAATAACCACAAATAATGGTATCAACGCTAACGCACCTACAAAAAGGTACCTAAAAAATTGCTTCATCTAATTCTCCATAAATTTTTGCTATTATATCAAAAATTTACTAAGGATTAATTTTTGCGAATATTAAGTGGAATACAACCAAGTGGTACAATACATATAGGTAATTATTTTGGTATGATTAAAAAGATGATAGAGTCTCAAAATGATGGAGAATTATTTGCTTTTATTGCTTCATATCATGCATTAACTTCAGTTTCAAATAAAGAAGTATTACAGAAAAATATATTTGAAGCGGCTGTTAATTTTTTAAGTTTAGGGATGGATCCTGAAAAATCGACATTTTGGGTACAAAGTGATGTCCCTGAAGTATTAGAATTGTATTGGATATTATCAAACCATACCCCTATGGGGTTATTAGAGCGAGCTCATAGTTATAAAGATAAGACTGCTAGAGGGATAGCCTCAAACCATGGACTACTTTCATATCCAGTTTTAATGGCGGCAGATATTTTACTATTTGATTCAAATATAGTTCCAGTGGGAAAAGATCAAATACAACATGTTGAGATTACAAGAGATATTGCCAATACTTTTAATAATGCATATGGTGAGATATTAGTTATGCCAGAAGCAAAAGTAGATGAGATAGTTGCAACAGTTCCCGGAACTGATGGCGCTAAGATGTCAAAAAGTTATGGGAATACTATTGATATGTTTGGTAGTGGTAAAACAACTAAAAAACAAGTTATGAAGATAGTAACAGACTCGAAAGAGTTACATGAAGTAAAAGAATACGCAACTTGTAATGTATATAAACTATGTGAACTTTTTATGAACAAAGAGGAACTAGAACATATGCAAAAAAGATATATAACACCAGGTGAGGGATATGGTCACTTTAAATTAGCCCTTTTGGATAAAATAAATGAACATTTTGCACCTTATATAGACAAAAGAGAACATCTTTTAAATAATCCAAAAGAGGTAAAAGAGATATTAGCTTATGGGGCTTCAAAAGCTAGAATTGTAGCACAAGAGAAACTAAGAGTTATTAGAGATGCTGTTGGTTTAAATTACTAATAGAAGGATAAAAATGGATAGTAGCTACAAAAATATTCTTATCTCAATAGTTATTGCACTATTGGGATATTTTGGTGCTGGTTATATCTTTGATGAGATACAAGCTAGACTAATTGGTGTAGTGATATTTTTGGTAGCTATGTGGACAAATGAAGCATTGCCTTTGGGTGTAGTTTCCCTATTTCCTATTATCCTTTTTCCAGCTTTTGATATTCTTACTACCAATGCTACAACTTCAAACTATTCTAAATCAATAATATTTTTATTTCTAGGTGGATTTTTATTAGCAATAGCCGTTGAAAAAATAGGACTGCATAAAGTAATCGCACATAAACTTTTAAATATATTTCCACCTAGTGTAAGGGGAATTATCTTTGCATTAGCTGTAACATCAGCTTTTTTAAGTTCCTTATTATCTAATACAACTACAGCATTATTACTTATGCCAATAGCATTATTTTTAACAGATACTATAAAGTTAAAAATTAGATTTGTATTAGCAGTTGCATATGGAGCAAGTATAGGGGGAATCATAACACCAATTGGAACTCCTCCAAATTTAATTTTGATGGGTTTTTTACAAGAGAATCAATTGGAAACTTTGACATTTATAACTTGGATGTTTAAAACACTTCCCTTAGCTATTATTATGCTTCTTATTGTCCCTTATATTTTATCTTTAGGTGCAACACATTTAACTATTGAAAAAGAACTTACAAATAAAAATCTTGATTCTGAGCAAAAAAGATTATTGAAAATATTAGCCTTACTTGTCGTGATTTTATTTATAAATTCATTTTTTAAGTTCAGTGAAGCGGGAATCCTTTTGAGTTTTGGTCTTACTATGATGTTACCAAAAATCGGATTTTTAGAGTGGAATGATAGTAGAAAAATACCATTTGATATTATGTTTTTATTTGGGGCTGGATTTAGTATCGCTGCTGCATTTAGTGAAACAGGATTAGCTCAAACAATTTCAGAACTTCTTTTAGGATTAACACAGCTAAACCCAATTATATTAATATTGATTGTTGCATCTATGGTTACATTTACCACGGAAGTTACAAGTAATACGGCACTTATCTCAATAGCTTTACCAATTATATATTCACTTGGATTAGCTTCAAATATCGATACAACACTTATACTAATGGTGGCAACTATTTGTGCAAGTTATGCCTTTATGCTTCCAATAGCAACACCACCAAATGCTATAGCTATGAGTAGTAAAGTATTGACAATAAAAGATATGGCTAGTTATGGAATAGTATTTAATATATTAGCGATACTATCAACAGTATTTGTAGCTATGGTTTGGTGGTAGTAGTTAGAGAGTTGAGAAGAAAATTTAAACTAAAAATTCTCTTATTTTTTTATGTTCATCTATTTGAGTTTTCATCTCTTCTCTATGGTGTTTTAGAAAAGAGATGTTTTTGTAGAAAAGTTCAGATAAGTTTTCTAAATCTTTTAATTCAAGATTAAAATCCTCTATGTGATTATCTACAAGATAGTCCTCCACCCATTTTTGTAAAGAACTTGCTCTTAGATCAGAATCTAGAGAGTCAATGTATTGTAAGCTCTTAAGAGCTTTTATAGACCAGTCTCTTCTTTCCATGCTTCTATTAATCCCGTTACAACTTTTTTAACTTGTGCTATAGCAGTTAAATTATTATCAACTCCTGCACTAAATAAAGTTTCTATTTGATATAGGTATAAACCATCAAGATAATACGCAACATCTCCACCATCAAAATCAAGAATATTTCTCAGTTCATCAAAAATAGCAATTGAACGGTTAATATAATCAAATTTATCTTCTATATTATTTTCATCTATTGCTTTTTCAACGAATGCAAGATATTTCAACAAGCCTTCGTAAAGCTTTAGTATCAACATATACGGGTCTTCAGTTGTTGCCGCCTGTTGGTTATATACATCTAGTCCCATTAAAATCTCCAAATATTTATATATTTGAAGATTATATGATATTAATACTTAAACTATATTAAGTGTATAACAATTAGTTCCCAGAAGCAGATTGCTCAATCATCATTTTTAAACCACCAAAAGATGATTCCATTTGTGAAATAATTGATGCATAAGCAGCAAACTGTGCAGCCATGGTATCGTACTTCGTATCTAGATTTTCAATAGCTTTTTCTTTATCTTCCTCTAGTTTTGTTTTTCTACTGTCCATGTTTGTTGAATATGTGTCAAATAATCCATTATAAGAGTTTAAGTCATCTAAACTTTCCTTTAGCATAGTACCAAAACCTTTATCCTCTGCAACCCCTATAAATAAATCTTTTACATTGTCAGGATCATCAGTTAGAGCTTTTCCTAAAACAGTTGCATCAATTTCAAGTAGTCCTGTTTTATCAAAAGAAAAACCAATATTTAATAAATTACTATCATTTAATCCATACTCTTGAAACATCATGTTTTTTATATTATTTATAATTGATTTTAGAGCTGATTTATCTTGTACACTTGATTCTTCTGAATAAATTTCTTCCGTAATTAGTGCTAAAAGTTCATTGTATTTTGTAGCCATCTCTTGAACAGCAGGGATAATTGCACTATCATCATTTGTGATACTTAATGTTGATTGTCCAATTTCAGCTGCTGTAATTTTCAGGTTTCCATCCACTTGAATACTATTTGATGATACATTATATGGTATACCATCAACAGTTGCTTCCATATTTTGGGCTACTAATGCATGATTATCTGGTACCCCATCCAAATCTGTATCTGTTAGATCATCAAATCCCAATGTAGTTGCAGCAGCTCCCGTAATTGTAAGAGCATTAGCAACTCCTGGTTCTGAACTTTTAAGTACTAGTCTATATGCATTATCCCCAGTTTGTTCAACTGATGCCGTTGCATATGCTGAAGATAAGTTTATTTGGTCAGCGAGTTCTTGAAGCGTTAGTCCATCTGTATTAAAGTCTTCACCATTAATTGTTAATGTTTCAGCTATCATTGCTGTTTCTGATCCAGCTAAAGTTTGAGCATTAGATTGCCATACATCCTTTTGTGCAAGTTTTGTTATATCAACTTGGTAGGTTCCCTCTTTTAAAGCTCCAACATCTGCAGCATCAAAAATTGCAGAACTTCCTGTAGTACTTGCCGAAATTTGTTCAAAAGCATTATTACCATTTACAAACAAATCAAAAGGTTTTACAGCTGCAATAAGCTCATTTACCTTTGTATTAATCTCTGCAACTTTTTCTTTCTCAGTATCCCATAACTCTAAACTTTTTTCTAGTGGAGCAACTCTACTTTTTGCTTCTGCATCATAAAGTTTTTGGATTAAATCTCCATTTAATGATGCAGCATTCCCTGTTGCAAACGAACCTAAATTTGAATAGTCTGTAGCCATAATATCCTCCTTATGATAGTTTTAAACTATCTTTTTATCCCTAACAATGTTTGTAGCATCTCATCTACCACTGTTATAACTTTTGCATTTGCTTCGTAAGCCGATTGAAACTTTATAAGATTAACCATCTCTTCATCTTTGTCAACTTTAGTAATTGCATCATATGTTGATTGTAAAGACTCCTTTACTGCCATAATAGAATCTTCATTAAAAATTACTGTTTCTCTATCGTCTGCTACAATAACTCTTAATGTTTGAAAATATTCTGAAAAAGATTGTGTATTTAGTCCATCACTATTAAAGTCAATATCCTCTTTCCACTGTAAATCTGCTAAATAATCTAGTTTTTCTTGTGTCATTATATTAAGAGATTCTTCATTAAAAGTAAGAGTTTTCACATTAGCACCAGAAAATAAATTTATACTTACCCCTTTATCTGCATCAGCATTTAAACTCACATTATGTGAACCATATACATAGGTTCCATCACTATTTTCTATATATGATTCTGTATAGTTTGATAGTGCATTAGCAAAGTTATCAAGAATCTCTTTGTATTTATTAAAAAGATTACTACCTGAATCTGTTTTAATATTTTCTAGCATAGCATTTAATGAACCGCCACTTACATTAATCTCTTTATCGTATATCTCTATATGAATATCATCCGTAGCTTCTATACTTACATTTTCATTATTATTTACAATTGCTCGAGTATTTGAATCAACACCATTTCCATCATTGATTAATACTTCTCCAACAAATGCACCCGCTTCACCATCAATATTTGCTTCTATTACCAAATATCTATCTAGATAGGTAGTAGCTGTTGACGCTGGTGGTGTAGCTGTTGCTACTGGAGCTTGATATTTAGAATGTAACGGGTTATCAGTTAGTATTTTATTACCCTTCGCATCAAGTTCATAATTCCCATTATAAGCAGTAATCTTACTACCTATATCTTTATTTTGATTGATTTGATATACCAATGCTTGAATTATATTATCAGCAGTTACAATACTATTGCCTAGACCATCTATATCAGCAGGTGTAACTCCATCCGCTTCAAAAATCTCTTCTCCTATAGTTACAGTAATTGAGTGTGTAGCATCAAGTGTGTAAGTGATACTATCCCTTACACCTTTTGTTGTCTCTAAACTACCTGTAAAAACTATACCATTACTTTGTGCATTTCCAATAGCGGGTACGTCTCCTTCAAAATCGGCATAAGTGATAAGAAGTTGTCCACCACCATTATCAACAATATCTGCTATCTCTTGATCTGGATGAGATGCGTTCCATGTATCAATTATATTTACTTTATCAGCAATTATATTAGTTACTGTTGTTGCAGCATCATCACCCGCAAGAGAACCTGCAACTGTAGTACCTAAAAACACAACTGGCTCAGTAGCTGTTCCTGATAAATCCATTGTTTGCTCTTCTGGTACAAAAGTATTAAAAGATGAAAAGCTATCTTTTATAGTACTTGTGTAATCTTTAGTTACAGGATCAACATATGTGGTTCCATCAGAATTTTTAAGTGCATACACATCTTTTTGAGGTATATAGTTTTCAATAAGATTTAGTTCATGTACATTTGTATCAAATCTTACAGCAGTAGCACCACCAATTTTAATTTGATAACTATCTTCTCTTGATATTTCAACATCTATATATTGTGCAAGTTCTAATTCTAGTGCATCTCTTTTATCTAATAAATCATTAGGAGTAGCACCAGTATTGTCTTGTATCTTTTTACTAATTGTTCCTATACTCTTTAATAGACTGTTGACTTTACCAACAACTTCTCTAGTTTCTAAAAGTGTATTTTCCTCTTTAACTTCAATTGATTCATAGATAGTTTTAAGATCCAAAATAAGACTATTAGCATTGTTAATAACATCATTTTTATAAATCTCATTTTGGGGACCTGTTCGTAAGTTTTCAATTGATGAGAAATATCTATTTAAATCTGCAGAGAGTCCTGAATCATCTGTTTCAAAAAATATTGATTCTATATCACCTAGCATAGAGTTTAATGCTTTAGTATCAGAAAGTTTTGCTTCCTCTCGTATAATATTTTGATACATATAAACATTTGTTGATCGAGATACATTATCAATTGAAATACCCCGACCAGTAATTCTAGAGTCAGCGTGTTCAATTTCTGAAACATTTACTGCTCTTTTTTTATAGCCAGGGGTATTTTCATTTGCAATGTTATTCATTACACCTTCAACCTGTGTTTGTGCTGTTTTAAGTCCAGTTTGTGCTACATTTAATATGTTTAACATTTTATACCCCTATTTGATTATAACATCTTAATACAACAATTCTTAAAATTAGTTTAAAAAGGTGATATAGTTTCTACGATTTGAGTACCCCATGGTTTCTCCATGTAGTCCTGTTCATCACCATTTTTATAATACACCACTTTAAGATTTGCTAATTTATCTGAGCTGACAGTATTATTAGCTTCAAGATCATAAGGACTCAGAACCCCACTTAGTTTTAGTGTTTGTTTTTGTCCATTTACAATAACTTCTTTAGTTCCTTGAATGAGAAAGTTGCCATTTTGGAAGAGTTGAGTTACTATAGCTGATATATTGTAACTAAATTCATCATTTACCTCACTGGTTGCTTCTGCTTTGAAAGTACCAGAACGACTTGGCAGGGTATATCCCATTCCTAAAACTTTATTAAGTACATTGGCTGAATTTTTAATTAAACTACCAACTATAGGCATACTTGTTCCTGGTACATTATTTAAAGAACCACCCTCTTGTGTTGTCCCATCATCATTTAACTTTGTCTCTTTAATACTTTCAGTTTTAGCTGTAGTTGGACCTTCATTTATGGTAATATAAACTATATCACCAATTTGTAAATTTTTTCTATCTGAAAAAAGTGAAGCACCTTGATTAGAAAAAAGTGAACCTTTGGCTTGAGGTTTTGGTGGTTCTATTTTTTTTGGAACTTGATATTTTGGTGTTTCATCAATTTTTACACTATTATTAATAGATTGGGTACTATTACTGCAACCTGCAAGAAGAATAGTTATTGATAGCATTGACAATAGTTTAAGATTCATATTTATTCTCCACTATAGTTCTAATATCAAGGGCTATTTTTATATCTGTATCAGTACTTTTTAACATTGCATTTACCCCATATCGTATCATTACAGGTTCCATATTGGTTCCAAAATCACAAATAATAAGTAATTTGTCTTTTACTATTTGTATCGATTGAATGTTTTTTTGATTAATAAGCTTAGTTATTAAAACAGCTTCTTTATAAAGAAGATTTTCTAGTTTTACAGTTTTTGAACTGAGCTTTTTTTCAATCTCTTTTTTAGTTGTTAGTTCAGTAGCTAGTTTCATATTTTCCTCTTGAAATTTACTACTCATATGTTGATAATAGAGCCAAAACATAGTGAATAAAGATAGTACAGCTATAGTTTTAACTAGAACTCTTTTATTGTTTTGATTTTGAACTATTATTAACATTAATTACCTTTTTATTTAATTACGAATGATGTGAAAAATATATCTACAACAGGATTTCTCTTTCTATCATCATCACCTTCTGGAATAGAATCGTTAAAAATGTTATTAATCTCATCAATCATCTCCTCTTTTAACATTGCTTTTCCACCTACAGTTAAAAGTTCTTCACTACTTCTAGCACTAACTTGTCTAATTACAGAATCAATAATTTCAGCTTTTGTATCTTCTAATATAGCTTCAATTGCTGGTTCAGTAGTTTTCATAGTAAAAGAGAGCTTCATAAGTTTTGCTCTACCTTTTGCATCAGTAATATTTAAAACTAAACTATCAATTTGTGCTTTAAATGTTTCACCAATATCCTCTTTTTTTGTAGTTTGTACTTGCTCAGTATTTGCTGCAGGAGTATTTGTTTTTTCATCTAACATACCTTTTGAATATATGAAATATCCAATCCCCCCTACAGCTGCAAGTAAAACAACTATAAGTATTATTAAAATCATCATCATTGGGTTTCCACCACTTTTTTTCTCTGCAACAACTTCTTCTTCAGCCATATTAATTCTCCTCTTTATTTGTTTGTTCTTTTATTATTCTCATTTTTTTCATTATTAGAGTTGAAGTTTGTGTATCTAGTTTTTTAAGTATCTTCATAACTCTTTTATCACTCATCCGTATCATTATATCAAATACTTCATCAATTTTACCGTTATTTATCATCTCATTAAAAATATTTATAACAACACCTAGTTTCATTTTATCATACATAGTCATGGCTTTTGATGTTATTACTCTATTTATCTCATCTAGCGTTTTCTGGTTTTCACTTTTGAGTTTCTGAATATTTGCTTCAGATGCTTTAATACTTTTTTGTATATTTTCTAACTCTACTTTATTTTTTTGATACTCTAATTCTTTTTTCTCATAAAACTCATTAAGTTCATCTTTGATTGCAATGAGTTCTTGTTTCTCTTTATAAAGATCTCCCTGTTGTACATTGATTGCATAAAGTTGATTTATCAGAAGAATTAAAAAAAGTATTTTTTTATGAAGCATTTGTACCCTTTTTCTTTTGTATGTGTTTTACTTGCATATATTCTGCTGAAGTTAACTCTTCTTGCTTTATAATTTGTTTTAATTTTTCTTTTTTCTGTTCTTGTAATATATAATTAAATTGTTCACTTTCTTTATTTAAATCAACTATTATACTGTTGTAGTGTTCCACTTGTTGTAAATAATGAAGTTTTTTTCTACCTAATTGAATCATATGTTCTTTCATGGTGTCTTTGTGGATTTGCAAAACTCGAAAATCTGAGATAGCACCCATAACATTAACACTTGCAGAGTTTAAATCATGACTTGTTTGAGATAACTCTTTGTTAATATAATCTATTTTTGAAACAAGTTGCTGCTTTAATAATACTTGTTGATTTATCTGTTGTTGTTTTAACTTATAAATTTTTTCTATCATTGTGTTTTTCCAAATGTGATTATAATATCCCAAAGCTCATAAGTATATTGTTCTATATGATCCCCAACCCATGGAAGACTTACAACTATAAAAACAGATACAATAATCATTTTGGGAACAAAAGAGAGAGAAGCATCACTAATTTGTGTAACTGCTTGAAAGATACTAATAATTAAACCAATAATCATACTAACAATTAGCGAGGGTAATCCAAGAAGTAAAATGATTTTTACAGTACTTTGAGATATTGCTATTAAATCCATACTACTCTTTTATTTTGATGGTAATCTCAATAGTTTTATTGTTTAACAATTCACTTAAGAGCTTAGATAAACTTGCACTACTCATATCTTGTTCTAGAGCTACTGGTGTCTCTAAAGGTTCACTTGGGATTGGTTCATTTTCAGTGGAATTTTCTTCCTCTTGGCTATTTTCTTCTGATATGTTTTCTATCTCTTGGTTATTATCTTCTTCTAAAGACTCATCATTAATTGTATCCTCAAAATGATCTTCAATAGTAATTCCATCTAGGTCAAAATCTTCATTCAAAGTATCATTAGGTTCTTTTCCTAAAGCATCTAGTACATCAGATTCAATGAGTGCATCTAATTGTGATAGTTCATTATCCATTTTATAATTCCTTATTCTCTAGTTAAGAGATTTACTAATAGCCTCTAGAGTATCATCCTCTAACATATCTTCAATAGAGGTGATTTCATGTGCTTTAGGTTTTGAGTTTTCTATAAATTCTAACCTTTTTTCTATATGAATCATAAGGTCTTTATAGGTTCTAATACTAACATCTCCCATACCATAATGGTCTAAATATTTTTGGGTTATCCCATCTTTTGGTATTAAGAATTTAAAGAGTTTAGTCATTACACTATCTTCTATAATTTTATTTTGATCGATTATAAATATTTGAGTAGGATCTTCTTCGATAAGCTCTTCAAGATCATAAAGGTACTCAACATCAATAACTTCACCATCTCCAATTTTAAACCGTATATTCCCATGGTCCAAAATTTTATGAATTTCCATTTTAAAAGATAGTTCACCGTAAATATATATATTCAAAATAAACCTTATTAAATTATTTTCAATTATTATATCTAGAATTTATTAAAGTTTAGATAAAATGTTTTCAATTACAAAAATAGTATAGGATGTTTAATTTTGAAAAATATTTTATTAGTTTTTTTTATATCGTTAACTATTTATGGTCAAACGATTAAAGATATATCAAACATTGTAGGTATTAGAGATAATCAGCTAGTTGGTTATGGTTTGGTAGTTGGGGCAAGAGCCGGTGGAGATAGTGATATCTCAAAGCAAACATTACAAAATCTTTTACGAAATGCCAATATAAAAATTGATGCTTCAGATGCTGGAGATACAGGTGCGGTTATAGTTACAGCAACACTTCCCCCTTTTGCTAGACAAGGGGACAAGCTAAAAGTTGAAGTCTCTTCTTTGGATGGTGCAAATTTGGATGGTGCAAAACTTTTAGTAACTCAGCTAAAAGGGATTGATGGTAAAATTTATGCATTAGCCCAAGGGACAATTATTGGGGTTACTGATGAAAATACTAGAGGTAGAAGAGGTTCAGAATCTAAAACTGGATATATCTATGATGGTGGTATTGTTGAGAATGAAGTTCCGTACAATTTAAGAGATGAAAAATCTATTACACTTAGTTTACTAGAACAAAACGCTAAAATAGCAGCACGAATTGAAGAAAAAATCAATGCGAAGTTTGGTAAAAATATTGCAATGGCTTATGATACAAGAACAATTGATGTGGTAAAACCAGAAGGTATTTCAATAGTTCGATTTATTGCGCAGATAGAGAGTATAGAAATAGATAGTATGATGAAGAAAAAAGTGATTATTGATCCAGTAAAAGAGATAATAGTTGCTGGCTCTGATATCACTGTTAGTCCAGTTACTGTCTCCAGAGAAAATTTTACATTAAGAATTAAGCGATCGAACTTAAGTGATAAAGAGTGGGCAGATCCTGCAGTGAACATGGGAACTGATATAGGGGATGAAACAAAGATTCAAAAAATTGATGGAGTACAAGAGGTTGATATAGATAATGCACTTATCAATTCAAAAAATCAACCTACTGTTTCAGATTTGATGAAAGCAATGAAAACTATGAAATTAGACATAACTGAGATTATTGAAACTATTAAAATGATAGATGACCTTGGTGCGATTAATGCAGATGTAGAGATGGTGAAGTGATATGGCAGAGTTTTTAAGTCAAGATGAAATTGATGCGCTATTAGATATAGCCGATGAAGATGGTGGTTTAGAAGAGATACCTGAAGATTCAGTTCCAACTTCTAAAGATAAAAGCTATGCTATTTATGACTTTAAAAAACCAAATAGGATATCAGCAGACCAGATGAAAGCTTTTAATGCGTTGCATGACAAAATGTTAAGAGCAACAATTACTGATCTTTCTGCGATGTTAAGAAAAATTGTTGATGTAAAGCTTTATAGTATTGAGCAAATGACTTATGGGGAGTTTATTTTATCAATCCCTCAAATAACAAGTTTAAATACTCTGTCAATTAGACCTTTAGAGGGTAGAATTGTTATGGAGTGTAACCCTGCAATTAGTCATAAAATTATTGCACATTTACTTGGAAATGGTGATAGTACATTAACTGATTCTACAGAGAAAGAGTTAACTGAGATAGAACTAGAAGTCTTTAATCATTTTTATCAACTTATTACAAAACATCTTAAAAAAGCTTGGGAAGATGTAGCAACAATCAATTTTAAAACAGAAAGTATGGATACAAATGCCAATGCTATTCAAATTATTTCAGATCATGAGATTGTTTTATTGGTCGTTTTTGAGATAACAATTGATGATGAATCTGGATTTTTATCAATTTGTTATCCTATTTCTTATATAGAGTCTTTACTAAATGTTATAGTTGAAAAAATATTTGCTGAAGCAAAAAATAGAAAAGTAAGTAAGCAAAAAGATATTAATGCACTTATGTCCGGTTCAAAAATGAAAATTGATGCTATGTTAGCAGAAACAGAACTTTCTATAAAAGATTTATTAAATTTAAAAGAAAATGATGTAATTGTATTTAGTAAAAATGCAAGTAGTTCATCTTCAAAAATTTATATCAATAATAAAGAGAAATGGTCAGCAGTTTCTGGTTCATCAAATAATAGAAAAGCTATACAGATACAATCAAATATAGATCATGAAAAAATGGAAACATTGCGTTCATTAAAAGGTTTACATGAAGAGCGTGTAGAGAAAACAAGACAAGCAAATGAAGCTATTGCAAGACTGATTGCTACACGGGATGAATTTTAGAGGTTTAATAGAGATATAGTTTATTAGTTTTTTATAAAAATTTTAGTATAATCGCCTATAAATAATGAATAATTTAAAGGACAGATATGCTTTTAACTCCTGGCCCAACCGCCGTACCTGAGTTTGTTCGAACTGCAATGTCAGGTGAAACACTTCACCATAGAACACCAGAGTTTGAAAATATATTTAAAAATACGAGAGAACTGTTTTTAGAGATGTTAGATATGCCAGAAGCAGTAATGTTAGCTTCTTCAGGAACTGGAGCTATGGAAGCTTGTGTTACAAACCTTACACATAAAAAAGCGCTTACAATAAATAGTGGGAAATTTGGTGAAAGATTTGGAAAAATAGCTCAAGCTCATAATATCCCTTTCGTTGAATTAAAATATGAGTGGAATACTCCAACTTCTGTAGAAGATGTTGTAAAAGCAATTTCAACTGATAGTGATATTGATGCTGTTTTTATACAAATATGTGAAAGTGCTGGGGGATTAAGACATCCAGTTGAAGCAATAGCAGAATCAGTGAAAAAGATTAATAAAGATATTATGATAGTTGCTGATGGGATTACTGCTGTGGGTGTTGAAAAAATAGATACAGCTAATATTGATGCACTTATTACGGGAAGTCAAAAAGCTCTTATGTTACCTCCAGGACTTGCTATGATTGGTTTTAGTGCTGTAGCGGTTAAGAAGATAGAGGCAAAAAGTTACGGATATTATTTTAATTTGGCAACAGAGATAAAAAAGCAAAGAGAAAATACAACAGCATGGACTGCTGCAACGACTCTTATAATAGGGCTAGGGGCTATTTTAGAAAAATTAAAAGAAGATGGTTTTGATAAATTATATGAAAAAACTTCTTTAAGAGCTAAGGCTACAAGAGAGGCTTTAATAGCAATTGGATTAGAAGTTTATCCAACAACTCCAGCAGATGCAATGACAACAATATATTCAGAAAAGTCAAATGAGATAAGAAAAATACTTAAAGAAGAATTTGATTTAAATATTGCAGGTGGACAAGACCATCTTAAAGGAAAAATATTTAGAATCAATCATATGGGACTTGTTGCAGACTATGAAGCTGTATGGGCTGTGAATACTATTGAGAAAGCATTAGATAAATTGGGAATAAGAGATTTTGATGGTACAGCTAATAAAATATTTATGGAGATTAACTCTTAAATTATGATTTTTGAACATGAAATACCAACTGGAAGTAGATTATATTTTGGCAAAAGAGCTAAAGCTAAAAGAGAATTAGAAAATAAAGCAAGTGTTTTTTTACAAAATGCTGGTTTTGAAGAGATTCTTACACCTAACTTTTCATATACGGGACATCAAAGTATTGATGAGGATAAAGACCTTATCACTTTAAGTGATGAAGAGAATAACTCTTTAGCATTAAGAGCAGATAGTACACTTGATGTTGTAAGGATTATATCTAAAAGATTAGGAAGAACAACAGAGCATAAAAAAATGGTTCTATATTCAACCTGTATTTACATATCCTGCAAATGAAACTTATCAGATTGGTGCAGAGTGGATAGGGTATGATACAATAAGTGACATAGTAAATTTAAATTGTGCTTTATTGCAAGAGTTATCATTAGAACCTATTGTACAAATAGCTAATATTAATATACCACTTATTATATCAAAAGAGTACAATGTGGATATAGAGGTTTTTAAAAATGGTGAAATTGGTGCATTGTTTGATTTAGAGATATCTTGGTTATCTAAATTAATAAGTATTGAAAACTCTGAACAGCTAGAAGAGATTATGGATACAATACCAGATGTTCTTAAAAAAGAGTGTCAAAAACTTATAGATATAACAAAAAATATATCATATGAAAAAGTAAAAATATCTCCAATATATTATAGTGCTATGAAATACTATGACAATATATACTATCGAGTTATTGAAGGAAATCTAACACTTGCTAAAGGTGGCGGATATAAAAGTGATGGTATTAAATCTTTAGGATTTGCACTATACACAGACAATCTATTAAAAGTTATGGAAGGATAAAATTTTGAGTAAAGCAGATGTAATCGTTGGAATCCAGTGGGGTGATGAGGGTAAAGGTAAAATTGTAGATAAACTTGCCCAAGAGTATGATATGGTGTGTAGAAGTCAAGGTGGACACAATGCTGGACATACTATTTGGGTTGATGGTGTAAAGTATGCTTTACACCTTGTACCTTCTGGAATATTAAATCCAAAAGCTATCAATGTAATAGGTAACGGGGTTGTATTAAATCCTGAGTCAATTATAAAAGAGATGGAACAGTTTTCACAACTTGAGGGAAGATTATTTATCTCTGATTGTGCGCATTTAAATCTTCCATATCATAGTTTAATTGATCAAGCAAGAGAAAAGTTAAAAGGTGTTAATGCAATAGGAACTACAGGAAAAGGGATAGGACCTGCATATTCAGATAAAATAAATAGGATAGGACAAAGAGCATCAGCACTTTTAAACCCTACACAGCTTTGTGAAGATATAATGAATTACTTTGATGAGAATAAAGTGATATTTGATGCAATAGATGTTCAAACACCAAATAAAGCTCAATTACTAGAAGAGTTAACAGGATATAGTGAAAAACTATCAAAGTTTATTACAAATACTACAAATATGGTATGGAAAGCACTAGAAGAAAATAAAAGAGTATTATTAGAAGGTGCTCAAGGGACAATGTTAGATATAGATCATGGTACATATCCTTATGTGACATCATCAAGTACAGTAAGTGCTGGTGCATGTACAGGACTTGGATTAAATCCAAAAGATATAGGTATCGTTACTGGTATTGTAAAAGCATATTGTACAAGAGTTGGTAACGGACCATTTCCTACTGAAGATTTTGGGAAAGATGGTGATACAATGGCTGATGTTGGAAAAGAGTTTGGAACAACAACAGGTAGAAAAAGAAGATGTGGATGGTTTGATGCAGTTGCAGTAAAACATGCAAGTAGATTAAATGGTTGTGATCAATTATCTTTAATGAAGCTTGATGTACTAGATGGTTTTGAAACTATTAAGATATGTACAGCATATGAAGTAGATGGAGAAA
This sequence comes from Arcobacteraceae bacterium, assembly GCA_965140475.1. GTDB lineage: Bacteria > Campylobacterota > Campylobacteria > Campylobacterales > Arcobacteraceae > JAIOSF01. Next base: position 671,491 of record OZ223240.1, on the reverse strand, counting down.
TTATAGATTATGTTCCATCAAATATGGATAATGTAAAAGCAATATATGAAGATATAGCTGGTTGGGATAGTGTAGTTGGTTGTAGAGAGTTTGATAAATTACCAACAACAGCAAAAGAGTATATCCAAAGAATAGAACAATTGACAAAAACTAAAGTAGGTATCATCTCAACTAGTCCTGAGAGAGAAGATACCATAATAAGATAGGAAAAAATATGAAATTAAAAAAACAACATACTCCTTACATATCAAGAAAAATAACAAAAGATATAGTAAATGCAGATTTTATAGAAGTTAGAAAAGAAAAAAACAGTATAACGCAAGAGTGTGAGAGAATTTTAAATGAAGATATACAAAAAGAGATAGATCTTGATGAAGCAGTAAATGAACTTCTTGAGAATCAAGAAGATGAGATAGAGTTTTACAAAGCAGATTATAGACAACTTTTTTGGATGACAAAAAAAAGAATGGCAAATGAATTTGGGGTAAATCTAAACTTTGAGGATAGATTTTCAAATATTGCACATAGTATTATGGATTATTTATATGAAGAGGATTTCATCCATTTTACTGTAAATGATAATCAAGTGAAAAATCTGATTGCAAATTCAATAAACGAATTTATAAAAGGGTATGATGAAGCAGATACTGCAGCTTATGAAAAAATTAAAAGTTATAAGAGAAAACTTATACCAGGGACTGAAGATTATGATATAGTATTTAATAGATTATATGAAGAAGAGTTAATGAAAAAAGGCTTGATATAAAAAGGGATAGTATGGGAAAACATTTATATATATTTTGAAAATGGTACATTTTTAAGTGGAAAATCTTTTGGTGCGGCAGGGACTGCTGTAGGAGAGATAGTATTTAATACTTCTATGACAGGATATCAAGAGATTATTACAGATCCTAGTTATGCGGGACAATTTGTAACTTTTACAGCACCAGAGATTGGAAATGTAGGTGTAAATGAAAATGATAATGAAAGTAAAAAAGCACATTGTAAAGGTGTATTTGTAAGAAGTTATAACGAATTTCATTCAAACTTTAGAGCCCAAAAAAGTTTAGCTGAGTTGTTAAAAGAGAATAATACATTAGGTATTTGTGAAATTGATACAAGATATATAACTAAAATGTTACGAGATGAAGGTGCAATGATGATGATAGCATCAACAGAGATTTCATCAAAAGAGGAACTAAAATCAAAACTTGAACAAAGTCCAAGAATTGAAGATATAAACTATATAGAGCAGGTAACTACAAAAGAGTCATATATTCATAAGTATGGTGCATGGAATATGGATACAATGTCATATAATAAAGCGATGATGAGTGATAAAAAAGTTGTAGTTATAGATTTTGGTGTAAAACGAAATATTCTAAACGAACTTGTAGAATCAGGATTAGAAGTTGAAGTTGTACCAAGTAATTTTAATGCAGATGATTTAATTCAAAGATTTGAGAATAAAGAGATAGGTGGAGTTTTTTTAAGTAATGGACCAGGTGATCCACTTACTTTAACAAAAGAAAAAGCTCAGGTGCAAAAACTAATAGATAAAGATATCCCAATGTTTGCTATATGTTTAGGGCATCAAATGTTAAGTATAGCACATGGACATGATACATATAAGTTACCATTTGGACAACATGGTGGTAACCACCCAGTTCAAAATAGTACAAGTGTAGTTGAGATAACTGCCCAAAATCATAACTATAATGTACCTACTAGTATAAAAGAGATTGCAGATGTGACACATATCAATCTTTTTGATAACACAATTGAGGGTGTAAAATATAAAAATAAACCAATTTTCTCAGTACAGCATCACCCCGAAGCAAGTCCTGGCCCACACGAAAGTAAATATGTATTTAAAGAGTTTGCATCACTCGTTAAATAGTTTTATAAAAGGGCAACTTACTAGTTGCCCTTTTTTTATAGAGATATAGGAGAAAAATATGAATAAAGAAACAGTGACATTTATAGGTAATGGAAATATGGCATTATCAATAGCACTTGGATTAAAAGAGATATTTAATATTGAGGTAGTTGGAAGAAGTAGAGAGAGTATAGAAAAGTTTGAAAATAAGTTAGGTGTACAAGTAGAGAAACATCTTCTAGATGATTTTAATATTACCAATAAAGTAATTATACTTTGTGTTAAACCTGCAAATATTCAAGAGGTATCAGTACAACTTACTGGTGTAGCTAGTGAGGTTTATTCTGTATTAGCAGGGACAACATTAGCGATGTTAAAAGAAAATATTAAATCTCATGCAACTGTAAGAGTTATGCCAAATCTAGCTGCAAGTGTAGGTGGATCAATGACAACTTTGACAGGAGATGAAAAGTTAAAAGAAAAATCATGTAAACTATTTGAATCAATTGGGGAAACATTGTGGTTACATTCTGAAAAAGAATTAGATATAGCAACAGGTGTAGCAGGAAGTGGACCAGCATATTTAGCACTTGTGCACGAGGCTTTATGTGATGGTGCAGTAAAACAAGGTATGAAAAGAGTAGATGCTATTAAAGTAGCAAATGGTTTATTTAAAGGATTTGGTGACTTAGTATCTACAACACCTGCAACACATATAAAAGATGGTGTAATGAGCCCAGGCGGCACAACAGCAGCTGCATATGCAAGTTTAGAAAAAGGTAATGTTCGATTTAGTTTTATAGATGCAGTTGAATCAGCCTTTAAAGTTACTCAAAAAAAATAGAGGAAAGTTATGGAAGAGTTTTTAATAAAATCAAAGGAAGCCACAAAAACAATTGCAAATCTAAGTGGTAAAGTAAAAAATGAGATACTTACTAAAATGTCAGATGCACTTTTAGAAAATAGTGAGTATATAATTAGTGAAAATAAAAAAGATATGGAAGATGGATTAAAGAATAATCTTACTTCAGCTCTAATGGATAGACTTCTTTTAAATGAAGATAGAGTACAAGGGATGGCTACAGCAATTAAAGAGATAGCAGTTTTAAAAAATCCAGTAGGAAGAACACATGAGGGTTGGATAGTTGATAATGGTATGAATATACAAAAAGTATCTGTTCCTATTGGAGTAATTGGAATTATTTATGAGAGTCGACCAAATGTTACAAGTGATACAGCAGCTCTATGTTTTAAAAGTGGAAATATCTGTATCCTAAAAGGTGGGAAAGAAGCTGAAAATTCAAATAAAGCAATTGCTAAAATACTCCAAGAGGTATTAGAAAAAAACAATCTTCCTAAAGAGGCAATTTCACTTTTACCTGATAGTAGTAGAGAGGGTGTTGCAAATTTAATTAAACAAGATAAATATGTAGATTTTGATTATCTCCAAGAGGTGGAGAAGCTTTAATAAAATTTGTAAGTTCAAATGCTAGTGTACCAGTTGTAAAACACGATAAAGGGCTATGTCATACATACATAGATAAAGATGCAAATATACAAAAAGCAATAGCTGTGTCTTTAAATGCAAAGTGTAGAAGAGTTGGAATTTGTGGTGCAATGGAAACAATGCTTGTTCATGAAGAGATCGCAAATGAAATCTTACCACTATTACAAAAAGAGTTTAAAGTTTTTGAAACAGAATTAAGAGGTTGTGAAAATACACAAAAAATTATTGATGTGAATGTTGCAAAAGAGGAAGATTTTAATCGTGAGTATTTAGATAATATTTTATCTATAAAAATTGTATCGAGTGTAGAAGAGGTATGTTCGCATATCTCAAAATATGGATCTGGACATAGTGACGCAATTATTACAGAAAATCATACTACAGCAGAAATATTCTTAAATAGTGTAGATAGTGCTTGCGTATATCTTAATGCTAGTACACAGTTTACAGATGGTGGAGAATTTGGATTTGGTGCAGAGGTTGGAATTAGTACAAATAAACTTCATGCTAGAGGTCCTATGGGGATAAATGAACTTACAACTTATAAATATAAAATCTATGGAGATGGGCAAATACGATAGTAAAAAATAAATATTAATCTATTTATGAAAATTTTAAAGATAGTTTTATTTTTTCTATGATAAAGTTATCGAAATAAAATTAGGAGAATTAATATGGCAGTAATTATTACAGATACATGTATATCTTGTGATGCTTGTTTAGATGAGTGTCCAACAGAATCAATTGTTGATAACGATGAAAACCCAACAGGTGAGGATATTTATTATGTAAATCCTGAAACTTGTACAGAGTGTGCAGGAGACCATGATCAACCAGCATGTGCTGAAGCATGTCCAACTGAAGGATGTATCGTATGGGGAGAAAACCCTACAACAGAAGGTGCAGTTGCAGGACAACCTTGTATAGAAGACTAATCTAAATCTAGATTAATTTTAGAAAAAAAGGCGAGAGATTCAATTCTCTTGCCTTTTTTCATTTTTTTAGCTATAATCCGCAACTTTAATTAATATACAGGAGAATATAATGGAACAAACATTATCAATCATCAAACCAGATGCAGTTGCAAAGAATGTTGTAGGAAAAATCTTAGATAGATTTGAAACAGCAGGTTTAAGAATAGCAGCAACAAAAAAAATTCAATTAAGCAAAGCAGAAGCAGAGGCTTTTTATGCGGTACATGCACAAAGACCTTTCTTTGGTGAATTAGTTGAATTTATGATTTCAGGACCAGTTGTAGTATCTGTACTTGAAGGTGAAAATGCTATGACAAAAAATAGAGATCTTATGGGTGCAACAAATCCAAAAGAGGCAGAAGCTGGAACAATTAGAGCTGATTTTGCTGAGTCTATTGATGCAAATGCAGTACATGGTTCAGATTCTTTAGAAAATGCAGCAATTGAGATAAACTTCTTTTTTGCTCAAAAAGATATTTGTTAATATTAATTAATGAAAATAGAGTTTCGAAAGATACCATTAAATTCAAGTGAATTTGAAATAGATTCAAATTCAGTGAAGTTTTTAGGAACTTTCTGTAAAATATCATCAAAACTTGCTAAAATTGAGGGAAATATCAAAGGGAAATTAGATGTTGATTGCTGTAAATGTGGTCAGTCATTTGATATATCTTTAGATGAAACAATAAAATTTTTAGTCAGTGATGGTGTATACTCTAGTGAAGATGAAGAGAATGTAGTAATAGAAGTTGAAAATCATACATTGGATTTTAATGAAGTACTACAAAGTGAATTAGAGTCACTTAAATCAGAGTATTATATTTGTGATACTTGTAAAAAAAATAACGACTACGTCGAAATAGAATATTAAGGATAAAAAATGGCAGTACCAAAGAGAAGAGTGAGTCACTCAAGAAGTGCAAAAAGAAGAACACACTACAAAATTACTTTAAAAAGACCAGTTAAAGATACAGATGGGACATGGAAAATGCCTCACAATGTAAACCCAACTACAGGTGAATATAAAAACTAATGCTTAAAATAGCAATAGATGCAATGGGTGGGGACATAGGTCCAGCACCCATTATAGATGGCTTAATTCTAGCACTGAAAAAAGATAGGCATTTTAATGCTATTTTAGTAGGTAAAAAAGAAGAGCTTCTACCTTTAATTCCTCAAAAATTTGATAATCGTATAACAATACATGATACCCATGATGTTATAAGTATGCACGATCATGCGACAGATGCTCTTAAAAGAAAAGAGAGTAGTGCTTATGTTGCTATTGATTTAGTAAAACAAGGGCTAGCTGATGCATATGTAAGTGCAGGACATAGTGGTGCTTCAATGAGTTTAGCAACACTTAAAATAGGAAGAATTAAAGGTGTAAGCAGACCTGCAATTGCTACATTGATGCCAACAGTTAGTGGTACAACTCTTGTACTAGATGTAGGTGCCAATGTAGACTGTGATGCTAAAAATCTTTTAGAGTTTGGTATTATGGGAAGAATATATGCTGAGGATGTTCTTGGAGTTGATAATCCTTTAGTTGGATTATTAAGTAATGGTGAAGAAGAATCAAAAGGGAATGAAGTAACAAAGAGTGCTTTTAAACTTTTGGAAAAAACACCAAATTTTGTTGGAAATGTTGAGGGTAACGATATTTTTAACGGCAATGTTGATGTTGTAATTTGTGATGGTTTTGTTGGAAATATTCTTCTTAAAACAGCTGAAGGTGTAGCAGACACTATTGGTAAAATCATTAAAGATAATTTAAGACGCTCATTAGTATCTATTACAGGTGCAGTTCTAATGAGAAAAGTTTTCAAAAAATTAAAACTTAAAGTTGATTATGCGGAATATGGTGGGGCTCCTTTGATTGGGGTAAAAGCACCTGTTATTATAGCTCATGGTAAATCAAATTCAAAAGCAATTCAAAATGCAATATTTCAGGCAATATCTGCAGCTGACTCGAATCTAAATATTCATATTGAAGAAAAACTAAGTCATATTAAGGATCACTAGTGATATACGCTTCATTTAAATCAATTGGTGCTTATATACCTACAGAAGTTCGTTCAAATCAATGGTTTATTGATAGAATGGATACTAATGATGAGTGGATTACAAAGAGAACAGGTATAAAAGAGCGAAGAATTGCTTCAAGTGATGAAGAGACAAGTGATCTTGGTGCAAAAGCAGCAAAAGTAGCAATACAGAGAGCTGGGATTTCAAGTGACGATATTGATTTAATAATTTGTGCAACAATTAGTCCTGATTATATGTGTATGCCATCAACTGCTTGTTTAATAGCTGAAAAACTTGGAAGAAGAGATGTAATGGCACTTGATATTAGTGCTGCTTGTACGGGATTTATCTATGCATTAAGTGTTGCAAAAGCATTTATAGAATCAGGAATGAAAAAAAATGTCTTGATAATTGGTGCAGAAAAGCTTAGTAATATTGTGGACTATACAGATAGAACAACTTGTATGTTATTTGGTGATGGTGCCGGAGCTGCAATTATAAGTGCAACTCAAAATAAAGATGAAGCAATAGTAGATATTCAGTGTAGTGCTGATGGAAGTCAAAAAGATCTACTTTTAACGCCAAGTGTTCAAAGTAGTGAAGCTTCTTTTATGCAAATGAAAGGGAATGAAACTTTTAAAATAGCTGTACGAACACTTACTTCCGATGTACAAAAGATTATGGAAAAGAATAGTTATAAAAATGAAGATATAGATCTTTTTATACCGCATCAAGCAAATTATAGAATTATAAAAGCTGTTGGTGATGCATTAAAGTTTGAAGATAAACAAAAAGTATTAACAGTAGAAAAATATGGAAATACTTCATCAGCATCAATCCCTATGGCTATAAATGAGTGTTTCGAAGATGGCCGACTTGTAAAAGGGAAAACAATGCTTCTAGATGCCTTTGGTGGTGGATTAACTTGGGGTTCTGCAATTATTAAATTTAATGGTTAAGCTTTAGTTAAATAAACTATTGTTATACTGACAAAAATAGCCAAACTTACTGTGAAGTAAGGACGGAAAGCTACGGATCTTGATTTAAAGATGGCCGAGTTGCAACTTACAATACAACTCTCAATTTTTTAATCAAATTAATTTTAAATTTATAGGACAAGAAATGACAAAAAATCACAAAAGTGCTAGAATAAATTTTAAAATGATTTTGATTGTAACATTAATCCTGGCAGGTTTTATTTTATATTGGTATCAAACTAAAGATTCTTTAGATGAAACTTATAAGATTAAAGCTGCTGGTGGTGATTTTGGATATAAGCAAACCTTTATCAATCGAACTGGGAAAGATGTTGAAGAGAAAAAAATTAATCTATCTGATGATTACTGGACCGGTGGAAAGTTTGGCTTTTAATTTATAATTAGGAGTATATTATGAATAAAAAAATAACATCAATCGTTGCAATTATAGCAGCATTAAGTGTAATAGTAATAACAAATATAGACAGTATGTCAAAGACAAGTGATGAAAAATATGTGATTAAAAAATGGGAATCGACATATATTAACTCAACAGGTCAAAAAGTAAAAGATAATAAAATACATTTATCAAATAGTTATTGGGAAGGTGGAAAGTTTAGTTTTTAACTATAGTTAAAAATAAACTCCTCTTTTTTGTAATCAATAGTTACTTCCCCACCATCTTTTAAAGAACCAAATAGTATCTCATCAGTAAGTGGTGTTTTGATATGTTCTGTTATAACTCTTTGTAGTGGTCTTGCTCCCATTAGTTTGTCGTAACCTTTATTTGCTAAAGCTTTTTTTGCACTATTTGTAATATTTATAGTAATATTTTTATCAGCTAAATTAGCTTCTAAATCTTTGATAAATTTTGTTACTATTTTTAACAATACAGGTTGTGTTAGTTGTTCAAACTTAACAACAGCATCTAGCCTATTTCTAAACTCTGGGGCAAAGAATTTTTTTACTGCTTTATCTTCATTTAGATTGTCATCTTTTGCAAATCCCATAATACTAGCTTGTGTAGCCCCAAGATTTGATGTCATGATTAAGATAACATTTTGAAAGTTTGCAATAGCACCATTATTGTCTGTTAAAGTTGCATTATCCATTACTTGTAATAGTAAAGACATTAAATCTGGATGAGCCTTCTCTATCTCATCTAGAAGTAATACCGTGTGAGGATGCTTTTTGATTGATTCAGTTAACAATCCACCTTTCTCATATCCAACATATCCAGCAGGTGCACCTATGAGTCGACTAACCGTATGTGCTTCCCCATACTCAGACATATCAAATCTTTCAAAATGTATCCCCATAACATTTGCTAACTCTTTTGCCACTTCTGTTTTACCAACACCTGTGCTTCCTGTAAAAAGAAAGCTCCCTACAGGCTTATCATCAATTCCCATACCTGAACGATTGATTTTGATTGATTTAACTATTGTTTGGATAGCATCATCTTGACCAAAAACTCTTTTTTGTAGATTTTTTTGTAGATTTTTTAATAAACTTAAATCAGATTTTGTGGCAGTTTTAGGTGGGATTTGTGCAATATTTGCTATTGTATTTTCCACATCTTTATCTGTGATTTTTACAATCTTCCCTTTTTTTGTAAGTTTTACAGTTGCTGCAACTTCATCAATTACATCTATAGCACTATCAGGTAAGAATCTATCATTGATAAATTTTTTACTTAACTCAACTGCTAGTTTTAAACTCTCCCCAGTATATTTTACATTGTGAAACTCTTCATATTTGGATTTCAATCCCTCTAATATAAGTATACAATCATCAATTGATGGCTCTTTTACTTCAACTTTTGCAAATCGTCTACTAAATGCTTTATCTTTTCCAAAATCATTTCTATACTCTTCATAGGTAGTTGCTCCAATCACTCGGAGTTTTCCTGAACTAAGCATAGGTTTTAAGATATTTGAAGCATCCATAGCACTATTTCCAACACTTCCCGCACCAACTACAGTATGAATCTCATCAATAAAAAGAATCGCATTTTTCTTTTTACTTACCTCTTGTAAAACAGCTTTGAGTTTTTTTTCAAAATCTCCTCTATATTTAGTGCCAGCTATCATAGAACCCATATCAAGTGAATAGATTTTTGCATCACTTAAAAATTCTGGTACAGCACCATTGACAATCTCTAAGGCGAGTCCCTCTGCAATGGCAGTTTTACCAACACCTGTTTCACCCAGTAGTATTGGGTTGTTTTTCTTTCTTCTTGCTAGAATCTCTATAACTCTTTTGATCTCTTTATCTCTTCCAATTACAGGATCTATTTGTCCTTCACTAGCTAAAGAAACAAGCTCTACACTATTTTGTTGCAGTGGAGTTTCTTGAGTCTTCTTTTTGTAGTCTTTAACTTTATTAAATTCAAGTGGAGTTTCCTCTTCTTCATCATCATCTTCTTGTGCGGATTCTCCATGACTTATCTCTTCAAGGATATCAATTCGCTCTAGTCCGTACTCTCTTAAAAGAAAAGTGCAATAAGCTTTTTCATCTTTTAAGATATATACAAACATGTCTTCAACAGTTGATTCACCTTTTCCTGAAAGTTGTGAGTGTGAAACCATCTGCTCTATTGTTGTTGTTAGGGTTACCGTTTCTATTGGGTCTTCATTTTTTAACTCTATTGGATACTGTGGAGTGTTTTCTAAAATATAACTTTTTAGTCTACTTTCTATATCATCTACATCAATACTTAGCTGATTTAATATATCAAAAATAGATTGTTCTTTTAAGAGATGTACAAATATATGCTCTATTGTAATATATTCATGTCTGTTTGCTCTGGCATAGTTTACAGCACTAGCAAAGACTTTTTGCAGGTTTTTACTTATTAACATTTTATTCTTCCTTTGCAATTGCTTTTAATGGAAAGCTTGCTTTTCTTGCCATTGTTTTTACTTGGGCTACTTTAGTGTATGCTATCTCTTTAGTATAAATTCCACATAAACCTTTTCCATTATTATGTACATTTAACATTATAGTTTCAGCTTCACTAAGTGATTTTCGGAATACCTTTGTAAGTACCTCAATAACAAACTCCATAGTTGAAAAGTCGTCATTAAGTAATAATACTTTATACTTTTTAGGTTCTTCCAAATCTAATTCATCATCTAACTTATATTCATAACTTGCCAATTTCTTACCCTTTATTTATTGTACACTGTGTAGCACTTTGCACTAGGCGTTCCGCTACAAGTTCATTTTCATTGATAAAGCTATCGATTTTTAAATCATCAAAATCATCAATCTGTGCTTTATGTGAAACTTTTAAAACTATAGTTATAGTTGGATCAATACTATTTATTGTTTCACAAATAAGTCTTATTTTTTCATCATTATCAATTGCTATTATAACAGCAGTTGCATTTTTAACAAATAAAGAATTTAACATAGTTTTAGATGCTGCATTTCCAAAAAATACAATATCACCCCTGTCATGTCCCTCTTTTACATGTTGTCTATCGTGTTCAATTGCTACATAAGCTAAATCTGAATTTCTCAAATTTTTAACAATTTTTTGTCCTAAAAGAGAGTATCCACAAACAATAATATGATTTTGTATATCCGCAGTAATCATAGGTTCCTCTAACACTTCTGTTCGTTGAGAATAAAAAAGGTTTGTAAAAGCTCTTACATGTCTTAGAGCTAGTGAAGTAAAGATTAATGATATAATCACCACAGAGATCATGATTTGATTAAGTTCATTCTCAATTAAGTTGCTTGTACTAGCAAGTGCTAAAACAGCAAATGAAAACTCTCCAACTTGTGCTAAAGCAAGAGCAGTTTTAAGTGCCCTTTTTGTAAAGGTAAATATTCTTACAATTAAAAATATAATAATAACTTTTAAAGTGAGTATCGCAATTGATAATCCAATAATAAGAAAAAAGTTTTCAAAAATAGTTGGAAGATTTACTTGCATACCTACAGAGATAAAAAAGATACCCAACAAAATATCTCGAAAAGGTACAAGGTCTGCTTCTATTTGATATTTGTATTTTGTTTCAGCAATAAGCATACCAGCTAAAAAAGCTCCAAGTGAGTGAGAAAAGCCAAAACTATGAGCAAGCCAAGCTGAAGATAATACTAGTAATAAAATAGCAATAATGAAAAGCTCTTCAGTATGACTATCTACAACATATGCTAAAAACTTCTCCAGTACATAAAATCCTAATACAAATAAAATAACCCCAACAATCACAGCTGAAATAAGTGTATTTAAAACCATATCACCTAAAGATTTATCAGCATCTGCTAAAATAGTAATCATAAGTAAAATAGGGATAACAGCTAAATCTTGAAAGATTAAAATTCCGACACTATTTCGTCCATATGGTCTATGGATATCACCATTTTCATTTAGAACCTTAAGGACAATGGCTGTTGAAGACAACGCCAGAGCTGAACCTATAACTAAAGATGTTTTTAGATCAAGTGAAAATAGTTTATTTGCTATAAAAGTAAATATAATTGTAGTTACTATAACTTGAAGTGAACCAAATACAAATACCTCTTTTTTCATCTGTTTGAGATGATTTACTGAAAACTCTAGTCCTATTGTAAACATCAAAAAAACAATACCATATTCAGCTACATGGTTCACATAGCTATTATTTATTTTGATAAAATCTGTAAAGGAAACGATCACTACACCTGTAAAAATATAACCAACAATGGGTGAAATGCTTATTTTTTTTAATATTAAATTTAGAACTAATGATAAAAATAGTGTAAACACTATAACTGTTAATATATCCATTGAACCTCTTTGAAATTACCATATACTTTATAATATTTGAATTTAACATAATTTTTTGTATAATGAACTTAAATAATGAGTCTAAAGGTATATAATATGAAATATGGAGAGAAAGAGATAGTTGAATTTGATATAAATAAAAAAGAAAACTATTGGCCAAATCAACATAAAAAAAACTACCTAATTGATATTGAACTTCCCGAGTTTATGGCAAAATGCCCACGAAGTGGTTATCCAGATTTTGCAGAGTTAAGACTACAGTATGTACCAAATAAAAAAGTTATAGAACTAAAAGCTTTGAAAATTTATATCAATACATTTATGTATAGAGAGATCTCTCATGAAAATGGTGCAAATGAGATTTATGATACTCTTTATAAAAACCTAAAACCAAAAAAAATGAAACTTGTGGCGGATTTTAAACCAAGAGGTAATGTTCACACAGTTATCACTATAGATAGTGAAAATAATAAGTAGGAAAAGAAAACTTTGAAACAATTAGTATCAAGTGGTGAAGCAGCAAACATTTTAGGTTTATCTTTACAAGGGATACATTATCGTATAAAAAAAGGGCAATTAGAGTCTGTAAAACAAGATGGAAAAATCTATGTATATATAGATAGCTCAAGTATAAAAAATCAACAGCAAAATACTAAAAATACAACTAACAATCAAAATAACAATACATCTCCTAATGAACAAGCTGTACATATGGGTGAATTAGCTCTAAAGTCAAAAGATGAACAGATAACAATTTTAAAGAAAACAATTAAATTTATGAGAAGACAGTACACTTCTGAAATAGAAAGACTTGATAAAAACCAACAAAAAATACTTGATGTATTTCAAAGTGAAGTAGATCTTCTAAAAAGTGCTTTTAATGAGATGAAAATATTGTATCAAGTGGAACATAAAGAGCATCAAGAACAATCAAAAAATGTTTCTCATCAAGTAGGGTTACCATTTATGAATCTTAAAGAGTTTTTTGTTCTTATGCGAAACTATAATAAAACAGATAATCAAATAAAAGCTCTCATTTTAAATAGAGTAAAAAATGGAGATAAAAGATTTATTTACAAAAAAGAGACCAAAGAGGTTATAATATTTAAAAACGATTTTTTAGATTTGATCTAAAGTCTTTAGTAACTTCTCATACACAAACTCCTCCTTTTTTCAAATAAGATTTAAACAAATAAACTAATATAAACATAAAAGTAGTATGTTATATGCTAAGATATAGTATATATAGAAATAGACAATTGTATACGATTGTATTTAGTTGTAATGATAAAGGAGACTAGATGGAAAATAAAGAAGAATATGAGCAAAAAGCACAAGCAAAGTATGATCAGTTGAATGCGGAGATAGACAAAATAAATGCAAAATTAAGTGAATCTGATGCTGATATAAGGATAAAGTATAATGAAAAAATCAATGAATTAAATCAATTAAAAGAGGATACTCAAAATAAATTGCATGATATAAAAAACTCAACTGATGAAGCATGGGAAGATTTGAAAAATGGTTTTGAAAATTCATCTAAAGCTATGAAAGAAGCAGTAGAATCTGTAATCTCAAAGTTTAAGTAGTAGTACAAAGGAGTATTATTAATTTAAGATTTCCTAATTTGTTAATTTTACTTATATTAAGGATTTGTAAAAAGATATTAGGTTGTTACATGATAGGACCACAAAGCTCTACTATGATACATCAGGTACTTACAGTTATCCATATAGACAATGACATAAGGCATCTAAAAGAGATGTTATATATCCATCCAGCTTTGAGTGAAGCTTTTTTACCTGCTGCAATTAATGTAATGAAAAAGATTAAATAAAATAGTTATTCTTTTTCAGGTAATTGAGGATGAAACATTTTTTTATAAATGTTTAAAATAGTATCTAAAAGAGCTGCAACCACTGGACCTAAAATGATACCTACGGGACCAAAGAATGTAATCCCTCCAAGAATAGATACAAGAATAACAAGATCGGGTAATTTTGCTCCATTCCCAACTATCCAAGGACGAAGAAAGTTATCAACTGAGCTAATTACTAATCCTCCCCATACAATAAGAGCTATTCCCCATTCTATATTATCTGTAAACATAAGATATATAGACGCAGGTAACCAAACTAATGGAGCCCCCAATCCAGGAACTGCAGAAAGGAGAAAAACTACACTCCCCCAAAATGCAGAACCTCCAATACCTGTAGCCCAAAAAGCAACTCCTACTAATAAACCTTGAATAACACCTATAATTATAATACCTTTAAGGGATGCACTTGTCACCTTTAATCCTCTGTTCATAAGTTCTTCATAATCATCGTTAGAAAGAGGAATTAAAGAGCTTAACGATTTTAGTAGGCTTGGTCCATTTATTAAAAAGTAAAACATTGCATACAGCATAACAAATAGACTCATAAAAAAACCAACCGTTCCTTTAGTTGCATCTGAAAGATTTGAAACTAGCCAACTCCCTATTGAACTAGCTGCTTCTGAAGCTTTTTTCAGAATTGTTTCATCAAGAGATTTAAAATTTTCTTGAAAAGGTAACCACTTTGGTATCTGTTGACTTATAGAGATATTATTGTCCAAAAGTTCTTTTACTATAGGAGTTGCTTTTTGGCTTATTTGTATTGCTTCATTTGTTACCATACCCGTTAGCCCTGCTAAGGGAAAACCAACTGCTAAAATCGATATGATAAGTATTGTAGATGCTGCTAGTACAGCATTATTTTTTAGATAAGGGAGTATTTTATTGTAAAGAGGATAAAGTAAGCCTGCAAATATTGCAGCAAGTACAATAGCTATAAGAAATTCTTGAATCATTCCAATAAAACCAATAAGTACAATTAACAATAGTAAAAGCATAAAAGCTTTTTGAAATCCATTAGGTGTTTGTAGCTCCATTTTTAATCCCCTTTAAGTATATTTATCACTTACTATACTATAACCATTTTCTAATTAAATTCTCAAATAGAGAAGTAGGTCAAAACTAACAGTATATTATTTAACAGTATATTTTAATATTAATATAAATTTATTATGTTAGATTTGAATAGATAAATTAATAATATTTAATGAAGAATAAATAGTAAAAAGTAGTTGAAATGGATAATTTTATAGAACCAAAAGTTAAAAATAGTTATAAAAATGAGATAAGACATATCGGTTTTGAATTGGAGTTTTCAAATATTGATATTGAAAAAATATTAGAGATTTTAAAAAAAGAGTTTAATTTTGAAATCAATAAAATCAATAATTACCTTTATGAATTGGATTCAAAGTATGGGAACTTTATCCTTGAACTTGATTTTGAACTTTTAACAAAACAAAAATTACAATCCAGTGCAAAAGAGTTATCTAAAATAATAGGGATAGAAATAGATAAAAAAGATATAGCTTTGGTGGAAGATTTTATTGGGAATCTTTCAAAAGATATAGTTCCTTATGAGATAAGTACACCGCCATTACCTTTAGATGAGATTACTATTATTGATAAGATAGTAAAAAAATTAAGTGACAATAATGCAAAAGGGACAACTGGTAAAATATATTATGCATTTGGACTTCATATAAATATTGAAGTTATATCTTTGGAAGTGAAAAGTTTATTGTCTTATCTTCGTGCGTATGTTATTTTACAAGACTTTATAAACAAAGATGCAAAAGTAGATTTAGCGAGAAAAATAACACCATTTATTGATAACTTTAAAAGTGAATATATACAATATATTTTAGATGAAAACTATAATCCTTCAGTAGATGAGTTTATAGAAGACTACATAAGATTTAATCCAACTAGAAATAGATCTTTAGATATGTTACCAATATTAGGATTTATAGATGAAAAGAAAGTTAGAAAATTACTTCCTGATGAAAAAATAAAAACTAGACCAGCTTTTCATTATAGGTTATCTAACTCTATGATAGGGGATAAAACATGGAAAGTGTCTCATGAATGGAATAGATGGATATTAGTTGAGAATCTTGCTAATAATAAAGAGGCACTTGATACACTATCAAAAGATTATATAAAATATTTAGAAAACTTTATAAACTTTGATAGTTGGAAAGATAAGGTTGAAAAATGGTTAGAAAACCATTAATAGGGATATGTTTACCAAATAAGGGGAATGTTTTTGCATACTTCTTTATAAAACTCAATTTAATACTACAGGGAGCTTATTCTGTTCGATTAAGACCATCAAAAAATAATATAAAATTTAAAAGACTTGATGGATTGATTTTAAGTGGTGGAAATGATATAGACCCAACTATTTATGGTGCAAATAAAGATGCACATAATACCCCTTTAGATAAAAAAAGAGATGCTTTTGAACTAGAGATGATTGATAAAGCATATAAAAAAAGGATACCTATCTTGGGTATTTGTAGAGGAGCTCAACTTATAAATATTTATTTTGATGGTACACTATATCCTAAAATTTTAGATCTTGATGAGTATATAATTCATCAAAATTCAATTTTTCCAATTAAAAATGCAATTATCAAAAAAATATCAAATCTTTTTTCAATAACTAAAAAGGAAGAAGTAGTAATTAATAGTATACATAATCAAGCTATTAATGAAGTAGGTAAAGAGTTAAAAGTATCTGCTTGCCATGATAAAATAATTGAAGCTGTAGAAAAAGAGGATTATCCTTTTCTTTTAGGTGTTCAGTGGCACCCTGAATATTTGATATATCTAAAAGATCATAGGGAAATCTTTAAAAGTTTTATTGATAAAGTAAAGTTTAATTACTGAGAGAAACTTTACAATTAGGTAAAATATCGGGTTTAGTGATTTGTATATGAAGTTCAGAGATATTATATTTTTTATAAAGTTTTTTTTCTAAAGAGATAATTGCATCTTCAATAAGTAAAAATTTCTTTTTTTTCATTATTTTTGTAATAGTTTTAGCCACAGACGAGTAATCTATAAACTCATCATTTGTTTTATAAAAAACATATTCAAAATTTATATCTATGATAACCCTTTGTGTTTGTTTTCGCTCAATTGGGAGTATTCCAATAATAGTTTTAAATGAAAGCTCTTTTATAGAGACTTTCATATTATGAGCGAGTGGTTGTTCAGGCAACTTTTGATTCCTCACCTTTTATGAGTCTTACAATATTTGGAATATGTTTATAAAGTATTATAAAAGCTATTATATACATTGGTGCATTTGAATCAACTCCAAGACCATTTTCTAAAAAAATAGCAGAGATAACAACAGCAATAAGACCAAGAAGTGAAGATAGTGATGAGATTTTTAATACTTTTGCACAAAATCCCCAAACAATAGCACCAATAATTGTAGGAATAGGAATAAGAACTAAAAATACGCCAAGTCCAGTAGCAACACCTTTTCCACCCTCAAAACTTAAATAGATACTATAACAATGTCCAAGTACACTTAAAACTGCAATTGCCCACAGTGTTTCTATAGGTATCCCCATCATCATTGCAATAACAATGACTACTAACCCTTTGAGTGCATCTAAAATAACTGTAGCGATACCAAGTTTTTTTGCTAAAGCTGGATTGGTTTGTTTTACAACTCTTAAAACATTGGTTGCACCTATACTTTTGCTACCATGTTCTTTTACATTTACACCTGCAAATTTTTTTGCTAATAATAAACCAAATGGGATAGAACCTACAAGATATGCAACAATATAAAATATAACATTTGGATTTGAGAAAAATTCCATACATTTCCTTTTAAAAATAATCGTATTTTATCTAAATCTGCTTTGATATTAAATTAACATCCGATTAACTTTAACTTGATATTATTATCTTATAACTATTAGAAGGGAAGATTATGTTAAAAAAATCATTGATAATTATTTTTATTGGTTTTATCTCTTTATACGGAACTGTATTTAGTAAAAAAGCAACGGTTACTCCAAAGTTAATACAACAAGAAAATGGCAACCAATGGTGTCCAGTTTCGGGGGAGAAAATTGAGGATTTTTATAAAACATCATATACAGCAAAACTCCAAATGAACGGGAATAACAGACAATATTGTAGTATGCGATGTTTAGTTATGGATATGGATGAATACGGAATAGATTTAAATAGTGTTCAAGTCTTAGATGTGACTGCTCAAAAATATATTCAAGCACAGGATGCCTATTATGTTGTAGGAAGTGAAGTAGGTGGCTCTTTATCTCAAAAAAGTAAACTTGCATTTAAATCAAAAAAAGATGCGCAGGAGTTTATTAAAAAATACAAAGGGACTCTAAAAAATTTTAAAGAGACCTTAGAATTAGCAAAAAACTCATTGAAAAAAGATAATGAGATACTAAAAAAAATCAAAAAGAAAAAAACATATCCACGGGGAAAAAGAATATTTGAAAAAGTGTGTCAAAAAGATCTAATAGATCCAACAAGTTACATAGAGATAAATGAACTTAAACAAGATATAGTAGATCAAAAACTATGTAAACCATTAAAAGAGAAAGATTTACAAGCAGTAGCTTTATATATTTGGGAAGTAAAAAGATTTGGGGATTTAGATACGATAGAGGATAAAGTTCAAGTCAAAGAAAATGAAAAATGCCCAGTATGTGGTATGTATACTTATAAATATCCAAGATGGGCTGCACAAATTTTTTATGAAAAGCAAGATGATAAAAAACATTGGTCATTTGATGGGGTAAAAGATATGATGAAGTTTTATTTTGATTCACAAAAATGGGGTAATTATGAGATAGCAAAGAGGGAAAATATCACCAAAATTTTAGTAACAGACTATTATTCTCAAAAAGGGATAGATGGTACAAAAGCATACTATGTTATTAGAAGTGATATTTATGGACCTATGGGGCATGAACTAATTCCTTTTGAATCTTTAAGTGATGCCAAAACTTTCAAAAAAGATCATTTTGGTAAAAAAATAATTCAGTTTTCAGATATCATAGAAGATGAGGTGTATCAGTTAGATTTTAACGAATAGTTAACATACTTAAGGTACAATATTAAAATTTTATACAAAGGAAAAAAATGAAAAAATTATTAACTGCAATGTTTGCTTTAATGTTAACAGTAAGTTTTGCAAATGCAATGAATGGAAAATGTGGTGGGGAAAACAAGTGTGGTGCTGCATCTAAAGGTATGGGTCAAGGTAAAGCTATGGCAAACTATAGAGCAGTAGCGCCAGAAAAAGCAGAAATAGTACAAGATGGAAAAAATAAAATGTATTGTCCTATTTGTGGTATGACTTTACCAATGTTTTATAAAACAAATCATGCAGCAACTGATGCAAAAGGTCACACACACCAATATTGTTCAATAGTATGTGAAGTTGAAGATGCTGTAAAAAATGGAAAAAAACTTGACAATTATAAAGTTGTAGATAATACTACATTAAAGTTTATTGATGCAAAAGCAGCATATTTTGTAGTAGGTAGTAATAAACCAGGTACTATGAGTGTAGTAAGTAAATATGCATTTGGTACAAAAGATGCAGCAGAAAAATTTGCAGCACAAAATGGTGGAAAAGTATTACCATTTGATGCGGTATATGCAATGGTTGAGAAATCTTTAGAAAAAGATATGAAAGCAACTGCTATGAGACAATCAAAAGCCGCAACAAAAGGGGAAATGATATACAACAAAATGTGTAAAAAAACTGATAAAAGATTTACATCAGTTGCAGATGCAAAATCATTTTTAGAAACAAGTGGTATTTGTGGAAAAATTACTGGTAAAAAACATCAAGCAGTAGCACTTTTCTTATCTAACAAAAAATAGAACTATAAATACAAAGTCAAAAAGACTTTGTATTTACAAAACTAAACGAATCACCTTTCACTTTTACAATTATCCCAACAAAACCCTATAATTCAGTAGTCACTAAATGAAAATTAGTTATATTATTACATTAAGATAAACAAATTTTAGGATAAAAAATAGATATGAATATAAAAGAAGAGATAATTAAGCTTAAAAAAGAGCTTGATGTAACTATTGTTGCACATTTTTATCAAAAAGATGAAGTATTTGAAATGGGTGATATTGTAGGAGATAGTTTAGAATTAGCTAAAAAATCTATGGAGGCACCTACTGAAAATATTATCTTTTGTGGTGTAGGATTTATGGGGCAAAGTGTGAAAGTATTAGCACCTCAAAAAAGAGTACTTATGCCTAAAATCGCATGTTGTGCTATGGCGAAGATGATTGATGTAGATTATTACAATATGAATTTAAAAATATTAAATGATGCGGGAATAGCAAATGATGATATTTTGCCAATAACATATATTAACTCAAGTGCAGAAGTAAAAGCCGAAGTTGGAAAAATGGGTGGATATGTTTGTACAAGTTCAAATGCATATAAGATTATCAACAAAGGACTTGAGAGTGGTAAAAAAATATTTTTTGTACCAGATAGATGTTTAGGGCAAAACTTTGCAAAACAGATTGGATTAAAATCAGCAGTTGTAGGAATTGATGATATTGAAGATGTAAAAAATGCAGATATCATTTGTTTTAATGGATTTTGTTCAGTACATCAACTGTTTACCCCTGAAGATGTAGATTTTTATAGAGAAAAGTATCCAGATATTTTAGTAGCTGTTCATCCAGAATGTGACCCTGCAGTTGTAGAAAAGGCTGATTTTGTAGGGAGTACCTCTCAGCTTATAAAGTATATTACTGAAGATATTTCACCAGAACAAAAGGTTGTAGTGGGAACAGAATTTAATATGGTAAATCGTTTAAGAGAGAAAAATACGTATGTGTTAAGTTCTACAAAACCAGAGTGTCCAACGATGAATGAAACTACCTTAGAGGACTTATATAATACATTGCTATCAATTAAAAATAAAACTTATGACAATGAGATAACAATAGATGAAGATGTTGCTAAATATGCAAAAATAGCACTAAATAGAATGTTTGAGGTTTAAAATTAATGGCAATCAATATAAGAAAATTTGTAAAAAATGCAATTACTGAAGATAATGGAAGAGGGGATTTATTTTTTGATATTGCTCCTAAAGGACGATTTACAGCAAGGGTAATTGCTAAAGATGATGGAATCATTGCTGGTGTAAAATATGCTAAAGTTTTAGCACGTACAGAAAAGTTTGATTGTAAATTTTTACTTCGTGATGGTGATGAGGTAAAAAAAGGGGATGTGATAGCAGAACTTGAAGGGAAGGCTTCAGTTTTATTAAGTAGTGAGAGAACATTTTTAAATCTTTTACAACACGCTTCTGGAATCGCAACAAATGCAAATAGATATGCAAAACTTTTAGAGGGAAGTAATGTTGTATTACTAGATACAAGAAAAACTAGACCACAGTTACGAGACTTTGAAAAATATGCTTCTAGAGTTGGAGGGGCTATCAATCATAGACTAGGACTTGATGATTGTTTGATGTTAAAAGATACTCATTTAAAAACTATTCCTGATTTAAAAGAGTTCGTAAAAATAGCTCGTAAAAGAATCTCTTGGGTTACTAAAATAGAGATTGAATGTGAAACTTTTGAGCAAGTACAAGAAGCTATGGAAGCGGGTGCAGATATTATTATGTGTGATAATATGACACCGGAACAGATTAAACAAGTGGTTGATTTTAGAGATGAAAAACATCCACACATTTTACTTGAAGCAAGTGGAAATATAACAGAAAAAACTATTACTAACTATCTTCATAGTGGTATTGATGCTATTAGTAGTGGCAGCATCATCCATCAAGCTACTTGGTTAGATTTTTCTATGAAGTTTGACTAGATTAAAAAAGGGTATTTTTGAAAATTAGTTTTAAAATTATCACGATATCCATGCTTATGGCATTGCTCTTTTTTGGGTGTGGAGAAAAGGAAAATGATGATATAAAAATTGGTTTTATTGCTGGTTTAAGTGGTAAATACTCCTCTTTAGGGATAAGCATAAGAGATGGTTTTTTATTAGCATTTGATGAGATAAATTATAAAATCGATGGTAAACAAGTTACTGTAATACAAAAAGATGATAAACAAGATATAGAAGAAGCAAAAAAAGCTATAAAATATTTTATCAATAATAATATAAAGCTTGTTGTTGGAAATGCTACAAGTTCTATGACAAAAATTTCTATTACAGAGGTAAATAAGCATAAAGATATGTTACTTATCTCAGCAACGGCTAGTGGCTATGAATTTACACATAAAGATGACAATTTCTTGCGTGTTCAAGTTGAAAACTCCCAAAAAAGATATGGTACACTTTTAAAATATATTAAAAATAAAGGGTATAGAAATATTTTTTTAATTTATGATTCTAGAAATATATCGTATGTAGATGGCTATAAAGATATTTTTCAAAATATGATTCTAGAAAATGATGGGGAAGAGTTTGTTGGAAGTGTTGATTTAAATAGTGAATATAATTTTATAATACAGCAGTTACAATCACATAAAAGTGATCTGATTTTGATTGTAGGAAACTCTATAGATACAGCTAATATCATACAATATATTCGACATAATAATATAACAACAGATATTTTAGGTTCAGGTTGGGCAAAAACAATGGATTTTATCACTAATGGTGGAAAAGCTGTAGAGGGTGTCTCTTTTTCAACTCCATATGATGATAATTCAAAAGATATAAAGTTTGTTGAATTTGTAAATAAATTTGAAAAAAAATATAATAAAAAACCATCAGTATTTGCAGCACAAGGATATGAATTGGGGCAAATACTTATACAAAATTTGCAAGAATCATCAGATATAACTACACTTAAAAAAAGAATTTTAGATAGAGGTAAATATAAGGGACTTCAAGGTGATATTATATTTGATAAATATGGTGATATTAAAAGAGACTATTTTATGATAAAAGTGATTGAAAAATCATTTAAAAAGATAGATTAATGTTTAAAATCAATAGTTTAAAAAACAATATTATAATTTATCTTATATTATTTACATCAATACCTTTAATTATAGCATCTTCCATTATTTTATATACCACTTATGAATCAAAAAAAGAAGCACTTTTTAATAAACATTTACAAGTATTAAAACAAGTTGAAGAGGATATTAATAGTAATATTATGAATATTGAACAACTTGGAGAATTTGTTAGAAAAAATTTTATCAAAAGAAAAGATAAAATACTTGAAGGGCTTATAGGGACACAAAAAACAATAAAAGAGATTTATATTTTAGACAGTGAAGGCTTAGTAAAAGATTTTCAAACAAGAGTAAAATCTAATCTTTTTATTGGATATGATTTTTCAAATACAAAATATTATATGGAGATAAATAATGGTAAATTGAAATATTGGTCAGATGTATATCTATCAAATACAACAAATACACCAGTAATATCTTATAGTGTAAAAATAGATGATGATAATATTATTGTTTTTATTATTGACCTTGCTATGCTAAACACATTTGCACAGAAGTTTCAGAGTGGAGATGGTTCAACAATGGTTAGAATTATGGATAATAATGGTGTTTTTTTGGCAAATCCTGATAAGCCAGAGTTTGTATTTCAACAAAAAAATATCTTAAATCTTGGATTGTATAAAAATTTTATTTCAAAGGGATATAAATACCAACAAATAATATTTCGAAATGCAGCTAAAAATTCTTTGAACAATATTGGAGTGTACGGAGTAACAAAAAAACTTCAGTGGTATATAGTAGTAAAAGAGAGGTATGAGTATATATTTCAAACATATTTTAATATTATGTATTTTCTTGGCTTATTTATAGTTGCGATGATAGTTTTATCTATGATTGTTGCAGTACGCCTTGTTAAATCAATTTTAAAACCTCTAGATGAGGTAAGTTTACAGATGGAAAATATTGCCCAAGAGAAGGATATTGAAGGTATTGATAAAAATAACTATAAAGAGTTAAAAAAACTTATCAATAGTTTTATGATAATGAAAAATAAAATTCATAAAAGAGAAAATGATCTTCATCAGTTAAATCAAAGTTTAGAGGACAAGGTTAAAGAGAAAACAAAAGAACTTCAGATGCTTAATGAGGATTTAGAAAAAAAAGTGGAAGAGGAGATAGCTAAAAATATGGAAAAAGAGCTCCATATATTAGAATCTTCAAAAATGATACAAATGGGAGAGATGATAGGAAATATTGCTCATCAGTGGAGACAGCCATTGAGTGTTATTAGTACAGCAGCTAGCGGTATGAAACTTCAAAAAGAGTATGGAATGTTAGAAGATGAAAAGTTTAATTACTATTGTAACTCTATTGTTGAAAATAGTGAATATTTATCAGAAACAATTGATATTTTCAGAAACTTTATAAGTGAAAAAAAAGAGAGAGCAACAGTAATAATACAAAATAGAATCGATATATCTTTAAAAATTGTAATATCTACCTTAGAAGCAAATCATATAAAGCTCATTAAAAATATTGATTATAGTAATCCTATTAAACTAGAAGTGGTTGTGGGGGAACTTTCTCAGGTGATTATTAATATTATAAATAATGCAAAAGATATATTATTAGAAAGAAAAGTTGAAGATGCTTGGATAAAAGTAGGGCTGGAGAAAAACAGTAGTTTTGTTACCATCTGGATAGAAGATAACGCAGGGGGTGTTCCTCCTGAGATTATCTCAAAAATATTTGACCCTTATTTCACTACAAAACATAAAAGCCAAGGTACAGGATTAGGGCTACATATGAGTTATAAAATAGTAACGGAAAGCTTAGGTGGAGAGTTAAAAGTATTAAATAGTAATAATGGAGCTCTTTTTAAAGTTATAATTCCAATTAATACTAAATTGTCTTAAAAAATAAGAGAGTATACTAAACTAGTACAAAGTCCTGCAAATACACCTGCTAGCATGTCATCCCCCATTACACCCCAACCACCTTTTACATTTTGATCAATTTTTCCAATGATAGAGGGTTTCCAAATATCAAATATTCTAAAAAATATAAATGCAATTATACCCATAATCCAATTATCAGCAGTTACTCCAGCAACCCCCATAGTGATCCACATACCAGCTAATTCATCTATTACAATCTCTTTGCCATCATGGGTAGCTGTTTGCTTTTCATAGATATTAATTTGTTTAACAGCAATAACTGAAATAAGTAGTGAGAGTAAAAAAAGTGTAGTGATACTAATGATTTGTAATAAACCCATACCTAGTAATAAAGCTACAAAACTACCAACAGTTCCAGGTGCTTTTGGGCTAAGCCCGCTATATCCTAAAGTTAAGAAAAATTTATTAAACACTACTTATCACCTTTATCTTTTTCTATACCAAATTTTTTTCTTTTTTCCCAAAGAGATTTTCTACTAATTCCAAGTCTACGACTAAGTTCTGTATCTGGATACTTGTCTTGAAAACTAGTAACCATCAGTTTTACATAATCGTTAATTGTAAGTATTGAATCAACTGTTGAGAGTTTATTTGCTATTTTTAATTCTATCTTAGGATAAGGAATATCTCCTAAATCTTCTAAAGATGAGAGTATAACATCAAAATTTTCTATTGTTTTTAGAATTAAATCTTTTGAGCTTTTTTTTACATAATGGAAATCATAAATATAGAGTAACTCATCTTTAAAATCGTTTGGTTCAATTTTAGTATTGTTTTCTAGTGAGATAAATTTAATAGTTTTATCTAGTCTTTGTGCAACTTCTAAAACTATTTTATCTGCAACTCTTTGGTCATTTGTCTCAATTGCAAATGGGAGTGTTTGTGGAATAGAAACATCATGTTCAATATTATAAAAAGCAAAATCGATATAATTTGTAAGATTTTTTTTCATCTGTTTTAATTTTTTGAATTCATCATAGTGATAAATCTTTCGTACTAATTCATCCATAATAAAAGGTTTTACAATATAATCCATTGCTCCATCTTTTAAAGGTTTTGTAACAGTTGTATCATTGATATAGGAAACAAGTAAAATAATAATACTCTCTTTAAATTTTGAAATAATTTTATGTACATCATTTGTACTAATATTTGTTGAAAGCAAAATCACATCATATTGTTCATCAAACTTTATCTCTTTAATATTTGATACATGGGTACAATAGTTTCCCTCTTCATGAAGTCTAATAGCAACTTTTTGTGCTAAATAAACTTCTTCGTCTAGTATAAGTATATTCATTTTCTTTTCCAATCATAAAATTTTAAATTTGCATTACTTAAAACAGCAACACCTTCTGCTCTTCCTATAAATCCCATTTTCTCACCTCGTGTTGCTTTAATATTAATTCTTTGCTTTGCAATACCAATTATTGAGGAGAGTTGAGTTCTTATGGCATCTTTATAGGAATTTATTTTTGGTTTTTCTGCCAATATGGTAAGGTCTATATTAACAATTTCATATCCAACATTATAAACAAATGAGACAATATGTTTAAGTAATTCTTTTGAGTCAGCATCTTTATATTGTGGATCATTATCAGGAAAAAATTCTCCAATATCACCTGCTCCAGTTGCACCAAGAAGAGCGTCAATAATACTATGGATTACAACATCTCCATCACTATGAGCTTTAAAACCAACAGATGAGTCTATTGAAACACCACCCAAAACCATTGGTTTGTTTTCTTCAAATTGATGTATATCAATACCACTTCCTATAAAAAAATCTTTTGATGGTTCAGATAAACAATCTATCTGCTGTAACTCTTTCCCAAAAGTTAATTTTATAGATTCTTTTGAACCTTTTATATAGTGAATTGATTGGTTTATATTTTTAATTGCACTACTTTCATCTGTAAATTCAACTGAAGTATTTAGTGCTTCTTTTAAGATAGTAGTATTTGAAAGTTGAGGAGTTTGTACTAGCTTTACATCTTCTCTGTTGATAGTCTCATTTTTATAAATCACTGTATCTGATACATCTAATACAGGAACGATACAAGAAGCTATATCTTGTGAGTTTATAAGCTCTTGAATAACACTTTTAGGGATACAACATCTAGCAACATCTGTAATCATCACATAAGGAGATGTTACTTTTTGCAAAGCATTTTTGATAGATTGTTGTCGAGTGCTACCACCTGCAACAAAATCAAAGTTATCACTAAAGGATTTCATATAATTTAACTCAGTTTGATGTGAAACAACAATGATATTATCAAATTTATGGAAGCTAGATATCCTTTTTGTTACATATAACCACAGTGGTTCATCTTCTACTCTCAGCCATTGTTTTTTAGCTTTAAGTTCGAATCTAGATGAATTACCTGCGCATAGTACTATTAAAGTTGTCTCTTTCAAAATTACCTCTTATTTATAAAATGTGTAAAAAAGTTACGAATTGTACATTAAACTCACTTAATAAGTTATTAGCACACTTTAAGATAAAATACGAAACTAAATTTCCAAAAAGGTTTCAATTGCCATTTGTACTAAAAGAGTTTCCAGCAGTATCTGGAAAAAAAATTCAACAGTTTTTAATAGATGATGTTGGTTTAACAATTTCTAGTTCCCAAAAGTTATTAGCTAAGTGTAGAGTATTTGATCAAAATGATAAAGTATTGCAAAATGGTGAAAAGCTCAAATGTGATTTTATAAAAATTGCTATGTTTGAGGGACAAACTAGAGGTTTAAAGCCTATTTTTAATACAAAAGAGTTTGCTATATTTGATAAACCATCAGGGGTAATTGTACACCCAACTTCAAGAAATACTGAATACTCACTACTTGATGAGATTCGATTTCATTTTGGAGATACTGCAAATTTAGCTCATAGAATAGATCAAGAAACTTCTGGATTGGTTCTTATTACAAAAAGTAAATATAGTGATATGATATTAAAAGATATGTTTGAAAATAAGCTATATGAAAAAAAGTATCTAGCTATAGTTGAGGGGAAAATAGATAAAAATATCACCATAGATAGTGCTATAAAAAAAGCAACAAATAGTAAAATTGGTGTAAAAATGGTAACCGCATCTGATGGAAAGGAATCTGTTACACATATACGCCCATTACAATACAATAAAATCAAAAATCAAACTTTAATTGAAGCTACACCAATAACAGGAAGACAACATCAAATACGAGTACATCTTCATTCTATTGGACATAAAATAGTAGGAGACCCCATATATGGTGTTGATGAAGATATTGCAGATAAGTATCTTTTAAAAAAGTTAACACCAAAGGAGAGACTTTTACATATAAAGGATGAACGACTAAGATTACAGGCAAATTTTTTAAAATTTCAGTTTGAAAACAATACCTATGCAATTTATTCAAAGCTTAAGTTTAAAGTAGTAAAATAGTATTATGAAGAACGAAATGTTAAATCTGATTGAATTAGCTATACAAGATAAAGATAAGTTAAAGTCTTTAGAGAAAATTTATACCTTATATGACCAGTTACAATACAGTGAAAATATACAAGAGATGGCATCAAGTTTGTGTGATTGGTTGTACGAAAAATATAAAGTACAAAATATGAAGTTTTCTCTATTTGATTTAGAAACAAACTTATCAACAGACATCATTAAAAGGGGTGCTGAGTTTTTTTTGGATGGAGAATACTCTTTTTATTTTATAATTAATACCCATACAGATATGAATGCAATTGTAGCTTTTAGTGCAACAGACAAAGAACATTTTGATATGATAAATGGTGACTACTCTTTTATAGAAGCTGCTTTTTTCCAAATATCACCAATATTGCAAAATGGAATTATGAAAAAGCATCATGTGGAAGCTTCCTCAATAGATAGTGTAACTAATGTACATAATAGAAAATATCTCATAAAACATATAAATAAAATAATATCATTATCAAAAAAAGATGAAAAAGATATTGCATTTTTAATGATAGGTATTGATAGATTTAAAGCAGTTATTGAAGAATTTGATTATGATATTGGAGATAAAGTATTAATAGAACTAGCAAAAGTTATCCATAGTAATATTAAAGATTTTGATATTGTTTCTCGTCTTACTGGGGATGAGTTTTTACTAGCAATAGTTAATCCTAGCTCTATAACAAATGTAGAAAAAATAGCACAAAAAATTATTAATGATTTTGCAAAAGTTGAAGTTATAGTAAATCCAGAAACAGGGCAAATACTACAAAAAACAATTTGTATTGGTATCTCATTATTTCCATATGATTCCAATGATATAAATCAAGTTTTAAAAAATGCAGATAATTTTTTAAATGAGGCAAAGAACAAAGGGAGATCTCAATATTCTTTTTATAAAAAAGAGGAAGAAAGTAGTATCGATTTATTTTAATTTTAGCTTAAATCTTGTATAATTCGCAACTTTTATAAAGGGCGACAAAGACGCGACCCTTTTGTTAGAACAAAAAAAAGGAAAGAAAATGAAAAAAGAAATTCACCCAGATTTCAAAGTATGTCAAGTAAGTTGTGCTTGTGGTAATGCTTTTGAAACAAAATCAAATGTTGAAACTTTAAGAATTGATGTTTGTGCTGCTTGTCACCCATTTTTCACAGGTGAGCAAAAAATTGTTGATGCTGCTGGTAGAGTTGAAAAATTCAAAGCTAGATACGCAATGAAATAATGTTGACATTTGTTCCAACTCCTATAGGTAACTTAGGAGATATATCTTTTAGAACAATTGAAGTTCTAAAAGATGGGGAACTTATCTTGTGTGAAGACACAAGGGTAACAAAAAAACTATTCTCGTTACTACCTACAAAATATAATGTAACTTTTCCAGATTATCAATTTATTAGTCTCCATTCTCATAATGAAAAAGAATTTTTAACAGTACAAAACAGCGAACTTTTAAAAACTAAAAACTGTATATATTTAAGTGATGCAGGGATGCCTTGTGTAAGTGATCCAGGTAGCCATTTAGTTGAATTTTGTTTAACAAATGATATAGAGTATGATGTACTTCCCGGTGCTAATGCTATTTTGACAGCATATGCAAGTAGTGGATTTTCTTATACTACATTTACTTTTTTTGGATTCTTACCACACAAAGGGAGCAATCGTAGTGATTTTTTAGATAAAGTGATGAATAGTGATAATTTAGCTATACTTTATGAATCACCACATAGATTATTGAAACTTTTAGAAGAGATTGCTTGCTCAGATAAAGATAGAGTTATTTTTTTGACAAAAGAGCTCACTAAGAAATATCAAAAAAGATATAAGAATAGTAGTCAGAATATTTTTAATCAATTTAAAAATGAGACAATTAAAGGCGAATGGGTAGTTATAATAGAGCCAAAAAAACAAGAGAACAAAGGGATTATAACTTATAGTGATATAGATGAACTTTCACTTGCTCCTAAACAAAAGGCGAAGTTATTATCTAAATTAACAGGGGAAAGTGTAAAAGATATCTATAATAAATTGATATCTTAAAAAAACTATGCAGTTTGTTCAAAAAGAGTATAATGTAACAGTTGAGATTAAAAAGTCAAAATTTATTACATATCTTTTCCCTTATGAAAAATTTAACGATGTTATGGAAAAACTTAAAAATGAACATCCCAAAGCACGACATTTTGTTTATGCTTATAGATACCTCAATGAATTTGAACAAATTGTTGAAAATAGTAGTGATGATGGAGAACCAAAAGGGACAAGTGGCAAGCCATCATTAGCTGTAATGGCTGGAATGAATATTATTAATAGCGGTGTTATTATTGTTCGTTATTTTGGAGGCATTAAGTTGGGAACGGGAGGACTGGTTCGTGCTTATGGTGATGCAGTTAATGAGGTGCTTAGTAGTGCAACTTTAGTAGAGTATAAAAAGCTTATTGAAAAAAAACTAACTTTTGAGTATAGTTACCTATCAAAAGTAGAGTATTTATTAGAGAAATGTGATATTATCATAGTACAAAAACTATTTGAAATAGATGTTGTATTCTTTATTCAAGCCTCTTGTGAGCAGTTTGAAAAATTAGAACTAGAGTTGGATAGAAAATGTATAATAGAGGAAACTAAATTTGAAAAAAAATGAAACACCCCCATATTTTTTAATTTTAATATTTATTGGTATCACTAATATAATTTTTAGTACATATTTTATCTCTATTTTTTTAGCTGGAGTTGTGTTTAAAATATTTTTAGAATCTTTAAAAAAACAGTATTATTATATTCTTAGCTTTTCTGTGATTACTTTTCTTGTAATTGAAGTTATTCAGGGGTTCAAACCATTTTCTCTAACACTTATTGCACTTTTTTTATTTTATTTTATAATTCCTAGAATTAAACACACTTTTTCATCATCAATAATGTCAGAGTTTATTTATATTTTTTTATTTTATCTTGTTTTATTTGTTGTAGCTATTTTTTATACTCCATTTAATATAAATATGTTGTATGTAGTTATATATAATTTTTTGATTGATATTATTATAGTAGGATTTATTATATGAGACTAAAGTTTATAATAGGATTTATATTTATTATTGTAGCACTTTTATTAGGAAGGGTATATTATCTTAGTATTCAATCAAACGAATATTATGAAAGTTTATCTAAGAAAAATTATATAAAAAGATTTTATACTACATCTTCTAGAGGTTCTATTTTAGATAGAAATGGAAAATATTTAGCTATTAATAAAGTGGGTTTTAGTATCAATGTAAAACCGCATTTACGAAGTAGTGAGAAATTTAAAGATGTAGAAGAGGTAGCAAGGCTAATAGTAAAATATTTTCCAGATTTTAAATATGAAAAACTTCTCCATAAGTATAAACAACTAGATTCTCCATATAGACATAATCTTATAAAACTTGTTGACTATGTCCCTTACGATGACTTTTTTAAACACTATACTATTTTTAACTCAAATGAGAATGTTGAAATAGAGTTAGCAACTCTTAGAAAATACCTCTATAAAGATGTAGCAGCACATGTTTTAGGCTATATGGGGAAAACAACTGTAGAAGATATTAAAAAGGATGAAAAAAGTAAGTATTTTGAACAATCTGGACGAAGTGGTATTGAAAAGTATTATGATAAAGTTTTACGAGGAGAGTTGGGATACCAAGATGTTCAAGTAAATTCTTTGTATAAAAAGCTAAAAGTTTTAGATGAAGTAAAGTCAACTAAAAGGGATATACAATTAACTATAGATATTGAATTACAAAAATATATACATGAGTTGTTTGGAAAGAAAGCAGGGGCAGTTGTAGTTATGGATGTTAATAATGGAGAACTTTTAGCTGCTGGTAGTTTTCCAGAGTTTGATAATAACCTTTTTGTAAATGGGATAAGCCATGAAGATTGGAAAAAAATTAGAGAAGATTTTAATCATCCTTTTACTAATAAATTAATTAATGGGTTATATCCTCCTGGTTCTGTTATGAAAATGGGAATAGCAATATCATTTCTAGAAAATGATGTATCCCCAAACTTTAGTGTTTATTGTAATGGAGAGATGCAATTAGGCTCAAGAAAGTTTAGATGTTGGAATGACAAGGGGCATTTAAGAACAGGTTTTGTAAAAGCTATTAGAGAAAGTTGTGATGATTTCTTTTATAAAGGGAGTTTAAAAGTAGGTATAAATAATATACATAAAACATTAGATAGATTTGGGATTGGTAAAAAAACAGGTGTTGATTTACCAGTAGAGTTTATAGGTATAAACCCAGATAAAAGATGGAAAAAAGAAACACAAAAGTTACCATGGTATATGGGGGAAACATTAGTTGCTTCTATTGGACAAGGGTTTATCAATGTTACTCCAATGCAAATAGCAAGATATACAGGTGCAATGGCAACGAATAAATTGCAAAAACCCCATCTCTTAAAAGATGATAGTTTAATAGAATCAATTGATACAAATATCTCTCAAAGAGATCTTCGAATTGTTCAAAGAGGTATGTATGAAGTTGCTAATAAACCTTTGGGAACAGCAGTACATTATATTAAGTCTAAAACTACAGTTGCCGCAAAAACAGGTACAGCACAAGTTGTTGGTATCCCTCAATCAGAGAAAAAAAGAATGAAAGAACATGAGTTAGAGTATTTTCAAAGATCGCAAGCATGGCTTACAACTTATGCTCCATATAAAAATCCACAATATGTGGTTACTATACTAGTAGAGCATGGTGGTCATGGGGGAAGTGCTGCTGGACCTATGGCAGGTAAAATTTTTAATAAACTTATTGAATTAGGGTATATAGATGAGTGATTTTACAAAAGAGTTTCAAAAAGCTTATGAGTTAATCAATCATAGTCATTATATTTTAATAGTGACACATATTAACCCCGATGCAGATACTTTATCATCAGCCTTAGCTTTAAGTAATTATATGTATAGAAATAATATAAATCACAAAGTATACAATAGTAGTAAGTACCTACCAAGAAATTTAGATTTTTTACCACGATTTGAAAAAATTGCCGATACAGTACCCAAAAGTTATGATCTTATTATCTATGTAGATTGTGGTGATAAAAGAAGAGTTGGTTTTGAGGTTAATACTACTTGTAAAGTTGTTAATATAGACCATCACAAATCCAATGATAATTATGGAGATATAAATATAGTTGATTCCCATAAAGGAAGTACTGCTGAACTACTGTTTGGTTTTTTTAAGAATAATGAGATAAAAATAACAAAAGATATAGCAACTTGTTTATATATTGGTATTTATGATGATAGTATTGCTTTTACGACCCCTCGAACTAATAGTAAAACTTTTGAAGTGATTAATACTTTAGTCACAACTAATATAGATATACCAAAAATATTAGAATCTTATTTAATGAGGGATTCGCTTGCAAAATATAGACTACTTCCTAAAATTTTACAAACATTAGAATTGTATTTTGAAGGTGATATCGCAATTATATATCAAAAACAAGAGTGGTTAGATATTACAGGAGCTTCTTTTAATGAGTGTGATGAAGTTGTTAATGAGATATTAAAAATAGGAATAGTAAAAATAGCTATTTATTTACGCGAAGACAATAACAATATAAGAATATCTTTACGAGGAAAAGATGATAGTAAAATAGATTTATCTCAAGTTGCAAATACACTTAATGGTGGTGGTCACAAAAATGCAGCAGGAGCTACACTCTCAGATATGAGTATCCAACAAGCCACTACGAGATTATTGGATACTTTCAAAAATTACATTTAGTATTAAATTCTTCTTGAGTTATATTTGCTATAACTGTTTCAATATCTGTATTTGACTCTCTTATAAGGGTATTTAATTTTATTTGTAACTCTTCATTTTCAAAAGGACCTATGAAAATTTGAGTTTTCCCATTATCATTATTGCATATTGAGATTCTAGCTTGAGTAGAATTTGTTTGTAATACTAATTCTTTAAATAATTTATATTTTAAACTATTTGCTAAAACAAATTTTAATTTACTATTATTTTCTTTCATTGGACTATTTTTAACTTCAACAGATTGTGTTTTATTATCTTCTATAAGAGTAGGAGTACTTGCCTCTTTAGTAGGGGGTATTTGTTGTTCTATTTTTTCTTGTGGTACCTTAGTTACAGGGGTGGTTTCTTTTTCTTCTATTACTAATGGTTCTTCTTTATTCTGTTTTGCAAACTCTATAAGTAATTGTTCTTTTTTAAGTTGTATTATTCTTTGTTTTTCCTCTTGAGCTTGTACTTCGAGTTCCTCTTGTGTAAGGACTTGATATTTTGTTAGTAATTCAAGTTTATTATTGAGTCTTTGAACATTAATATCACTCATTTTAAAATCAACTTTTTTTATAGCTTCATATTGAATTATATCTACATTATTTTTTATTTTTTCTGTACTATTTGTATCTTTTGGTTTTTCTATAGGCTCTGGATCAAACATACCTAGCATATACATTACAATAGCAGCTATTATGGTAGTTACTATAAGCGAAGAAACTATTATAATAATCATTTTAAATTTTTTATTTTTTGTCTTTTCCTCTGGTTCTTCTGTTGAGGTTTCTTCTGTAGGAGCGTCTGCTTTTGTATCCACCGCTTCATTCTCTTCCTCTATCTCCTCTTCAATCTCCTCTTTAATCTCTTCTTCTGGATAAAAAGTTGGCTCTGTTTGTGTAAGTTCGGTTATAAACTCGTTAAAGTTTTCTTCAAATTTTGTAAATAGCGTAGACTCTACACCATCTATATCTATTAAAAATCTATAGGTATTTTCAACTGACTCTATGCTATTACCGTCTAATATCTCTTTGTGTTTAATATTAAAC
The DNA here is from genome assembly GCA_965140475.1 of Arcobacteraceae bacterium. Classification (GTDB taxonomy): domain Bacteria; phylum Campylobacterota; class Campylobacteria; order Campylobacterales; family Arcobacteraceae; genus JAIOSF01. The sequence continues at coordinate 636,203 of OZ223240.1, read as the reverse complement.
TTTGATTTTCCAAGATCTTCAAATTGAATAGAATTAATTTCTGTTACTAATCCTCCACAAGTATTTGAAATAAATTCTGCCATAGCATCCGCTGTATCATCATCTATTTTTGTTAATATATCAGCATCAGGTGCTGCCATCATTATATTAAATATTTTTGATGCACTTTGTGCAGGAATATAGTATGATAGAATTGATGTTAATTTATCAAAAACAAACTCTACATCTATTCTTAATAGTTCACTATTTTCAAAGTCTCTTAGGTCTGTTTTTGTACACTCTACAAGTTTAGTATCTTTTGCTAAGAGTGCACCAAGTGTAATAGATAAATTTTCTGGTATTAATTTTGATAAATCTGAAGCCATTATTTGTTTTCCATTTTATTTTTTAGTCTATTTTGTTTTTGTTGTTCTAATATCTTCTCTTTGTTTTTTCGATAATATTCTTTTCTATATTCTCTTAGTTTTTCTTTTTGTTTATCTCTATACTCTTTGTCATACTCTAATCTTGTTTCTTTATTTTGATTATAGTATTTCTGTTTTTTATTTTTATACTCTTCAATTTTATTTTTAATAATCTCTTCTCTTGACTGTACATGCAATTTTTGCTTTTTTGCAATCTCTTTTAGTTTGTCTGCAAAGTTTCCACCAAAAAGTTCAACCTCATAATCAATAGATTGAACTTTTTTTGCTGCAGTTGCCTGTTTCTTTTGCATTTTAGATTTAAGGTAATAGGCTCTTTTTTTTCTTTTATGTTCTAAAAGCTTCTCTTCTCTAATCTTCTTTAATTCTGTTAAATCCATTAGTTTAATAACCTAAGTTCTTAAGCTATCTTTTTAACTGGTTTACTGTTTGAAGCATAGTGTCTGTGGTAGTAATTGCTTTTGAGTTAGCTTCATATCCTCTTTGTGCTGTAATTAAGTTTACCATCTCTGTTACAAGTTGTACATTTGAACCTTCAAGCATCCCTTGTCTAATTGTCCCTATACCGTTTAGTCCAGGTGTTCCATCTATAGGATCTCCTGAAGTGTCAGTTGCTAAATACAAGCTATCACCTTGAGGGGCTAATCCTGCTGGATTTATAAAGTTCACCAAAGTGATTTGTCCAAGAACTTGTTGCTCTCCAGTTGCTGGATCAATTGCTGAAACTGTACCATCTTGTGCAACAGAAACATTTATAAGGTCATCAGGTACTACAATTTCAGGCTCAGTTAAATAACCTAAACCATTTACTAAGCTTCCCTCATTATTTAATTTAAAAGAACCATTTCTTGTATAAGCAGTTTCCCCATTAGGTGTAGTTATTTGAAAGAAACCATTTCCTTGAATAGCCATATCATAAGTATTTCCAGTTTGTAGTAAACTACCTTGAATAAAGTTTTTCTGAATACCTGCAACCCTAACTCCCAGACCTGTATCAATTCCAGTTGGATTATTTGTGTCGGCACTTGTTGCACCAGCTGTGTAATTTAGTGACTGGTACATGAGATCTTGAAACTCTGTTCTATCCTGCTTAAATGCAGTTGTATTAACATTTGCAATGTTGTTTGAGATAACATCAATATCTTGTTGTTGTGCAACCATTCCAGCAGCTGCTGTGTGAAGTCCTCTAATCATGACATATCCTTATAGTTTTAAGTTGATATATTTTACTAAAATTATTATTAAATGTATATAAAGTTTAATTTAAGATATAATTTAAAGAAAATTTAGTACAATGTGATGAGATATTTAATATGAAAAAGGGATGATATGCGTATATTAATTGTAGACGATAGTTCAACTATGAGAAGAATAATTGGAAATGTTGTTCAACAACTTGGTGTTTCAAAAGAGGATTTTGATGAAGCCGAAGATGGTGTTGTGGCATGGAAACTTTTTCAAGAAAAAAACAATTATGATGTTGTTCTTACAGATTGGAATATGCCTAATATGAATGGACTAGATTTAGTGAAGCATATACGAACAGCTGACAAAAAAATACCTATAGTTATGATTACAACTGAAGGTGGTAAAGGTGAGGTTATTACTGCTTTAAAAGCAGGAGTTAATAATTATATAGTAAAGCCGTTTAGTGCAGATATATTAAAAGAAAAGCTAGACGGACTAGTTAAGGGATAACCTATGAGTATGAGTCAAGAAGAGATTGAAGCACTTATGAGCGGTGCTGAATCTACAGAAGCAGATGAAACCGAAGAGGTATCAGTTGATGAACAGCCAGATGAGATTACTCAAGATGTTCAAGAAGAGCAACAAGAAGATGTTCAAGGTGATGATGTAACGGCAAAGGCAGAAGAAAGTACAACTAATAACTCAGAAAGTGAAGATGATATTGATAATATAGATGATATGTTAGCTGGGATAGATGGTATAGTTGATGATGGTAGTGATATAGAGGAAGAGATTGATAGTAACTTGGAGCAAAAAGAGACAAGTAAAGATCAATCAATGGAAGAGTTAATTGATTCTAATCAATATCCTATGCCTGTAAAGCATGAAAATAAAGTTGTAAATCAACTTAATGAAGTTGCTGATGATAGTGAAGAAAAAGCTTCTCAAATTTTTGATGTATTAAGTTTTATTCTTGATGAAAATAATGAAATTCAAAACTATAATAAAAGTATGGGTGAATTTATTGATACACAAGTTTTATTACTAGATGCTTTAGCTAAAAAGTTTCCTAATATAGATGTATTTAGTCAGAATTTAGAAACAGCTAAAACTCTTGTGGAAGATTCAAAAAGTTTATCCTCTAAAATTGATGGGGAAAATAATAAAGTTTTTGAAGCAATGGAATTGATGCAATACCATGATATTAATCGTCAAAAAATAGAAAGAGTTATGGCAGTAATTAGAAAGTTAAATAGTTACCTAAATGGTATTTTCGAGGATGATAATGAGAAACCAGAGGTACAAATAGCAAAACATATTTCAGGTGATTCTAATGATATAGTTGGAGCAGATGATATTGATTCATTAATAGCTGAATTTTCAGAAGAAGGATAAATTATGACCCAAGGACTACACCCACTAGCAGCAAATATGGTTAATCAACTCAATAGAGTTGATGTAATATCAAATAATTTAGCAAATGCAAATACAAAAGGCTTTAAAGAAGATAATTTAGTAGAAGGTTCTTTTAATCATTATCTAGATAAAGCACAGAAAAAAGGTGAAGATACCTTAACTTTGAGTGAAGTGATGAATACAATTCCTAAAATAGATGGTGAGTATATGAATCAAGAGATGGGTTCAATAACACAAACTGGAAATCAACTAGATTTTGCTTTAAACCAAGAAGAGTTGTTTTTTAAAATTCAAAAAACAAATGGTGATATAGAGTTGACTAGAGATGGAAGCTTTAAAGTATTAGAGGGTAGACTTGTAACACAAAATGGATACAATGTATTAGATGATAACAATCAACCAATACAAGTTGGAGATGATAATGAATTTGCTTTAAATATCTCTGTAGTTTCATCAAAGTTTTCAAATCTTGATAAAACTGGTAATAATAACTATAAAGTTAATGATTTTACACAGGTTAATATTGTTCCAAATAATAATCAAAATCTTCTTCAAGGAGCAGTTGAACAAAGTAATGTTAGTACAATTAAAACAATGGTATCACTTATAGAAGCTCAAAGAAAATTTGAACAAGACCAAAAAGCAATCAATGGAATAGATGAACTAAATGCAAAAGTTATTGAATCTATTGGGAATAATAGGTAATATTGTAGATGCAGCCGAGTAATGTAACTGATTTATTATTTCAACAATTAAACTTTCGAGGTGAAAGACAAAAAGTAATATCATCAAATATTGCTAACATTGATACACCAGATTATAAAACAAAAGATTTAAAATTTCAAAATGAATTAGAAAAATCTAACCGCGAAGAGCAATTAAGACTAGCAAGAACACATAGTAATCATCTTTCTTTAATGGATAGTTCAAATAATAATAGTATGGAGCTTTATGAAGTAAAAGGGTTAGAAGAACAAAATGATGGAAATAATGTAAATTTAGATACTCAAATGAGTAATATGTCAAAAAACTCGATTATGTTTAATGCTCTTCAAAATTCTATTAAAAAAGATTCAATGTGGTTTAAAACAGTTATTGACTCTTCAAGTAAAAACTAATAGGATATAGGTAATATATGGATCAAATCATTAAATTTATTAATAATCTAAACTCAGGTCAAAGAGCAGTAATTATAGGTGGTTTTTCTATTCTATTTTTGTTTTTAATGGGATTATTAATATATTCAAATATAAAATCAAAAGATGAAGAGTTAAACTATACAATAGCGACAAATCTTACAAAAAATCAAGTAATGCTAGCAAGCAATGAACTTGATGGCGCTTCGATTCCATACTTAGTTGTAGGAAGTGGAAATAACTTAACATTAAAAACAAACAAAAATAATATTAATGTAGCAAAAATAAAACTTGTTACTAGCGATGCAGCAACAGCAAAACATACAGGGTGGGAGATATTTGATAAAAGTTCATTAGGAACTACGAACTTTGAAAATAAAGTAAAATATCTAAGAGCATTAGAAGGTGAACTAGGGAGATCTTTGGAGTCAATTTCTGGTATTTTATCTGCATCTGTTAAGATTGGAATTCCAAAAGAATCAGTTTTTACTCAAAGAAAAGTTCCTCCAACTGCATCAGCAGTTTTAAATCTTCGTGAAGGTACAGCACTTTCACAAAGACAAATTGAGGGTATAAAAAACTTTGTCGCATCTGCAATTCCTAAGTTACTACCTGAAAATATTAAGCTCATTAATCAAAATGGGTCATTATTAGAAAATAGTGAAGAGGATCTTGAAAGTCTAAAATATATTCAACATGAAAAGTATAAAACAAAACTTGAAAATGATTATGAAAATAAAATAAAAGATCTTTTATCTAATATACTTGGAGGCAATAGAATGTCTGCAAAAGTATCTATAGAACTTGATTTTACAAAGCAGGAAATAAGTCAAGAGATATATGATCCAGAAGGTACTATTAGAAGTCAACAAACAACTGAAGTAGCAAAACAATCTGATGCACAAGAGCCACAACCAGGTGGAGTACCAGGTGTTCAAAGTAATATTGAAAATCCTGATGAGCAAAATGGATTAAAAACAACAAAAACCTCTTCTGAAGAGGCAAAAAATGTTACAAACTATGAAATTTCTAAAAAAGTGATAAATCAAAAAAATAATGCATATGCTAGTATTGCTAATATTACAGCTGCTGTAACTTTTGATTCTAAAATTTTAGAAAAAATAGAAAATAAAGAAGAGTTTCTTGCTGGTTTAAATGATATTGTGCAAGAAGCAATAGGTTATAAAGAGCAAAGAGGAGATAGGGTAACTGTAAAAGCTTTTAAATATATAGAAGTAGATGAGAATGCAAATCAAGCACAAATAGAAGAAGCACCTATGGGTGTTACGGGAGTTGTGAATATATTTAAAGAATATGAACAATATATTCAATATCTTGTAGCAATGATATTACTATTTGTTTTTTATAAAAAGTTTATTGCAAATAATGAAATTTCACTTACTACAGGGACAGGAACAGCTGTAGGGACAAATACTGAAGAAGATTTTCAATTTGCAGAATTTGATAGTAATGATGCAAGAAATAAATTAAAAGCAAAAGTTAAAAGTCAGATTTTAAATAATTTAGATGGCTTAGATGCAGAAGAAGCTGCAAAGTATGAAGTGCTCATTGAACAAATAGACAAAGCAGTTTCAGATAATCCTCAAGATATAGCACAAATGATAAAAATGCTACTTCAAGAGGGTGATGGTAAATTTAAGGCGAAAGGGTAATATAGATGTCAACAACTAATGCAAACTATGAATTATTGACAGGTATGCCTATGATTGAAAAAATAGCACACTTTTGTGTACTAATTGGAGAAGAGGCAACAGTTAAAATTTTCCAAAGTTTACCAAAAGAGATCGTTGAGGATTTGTCTGTACAAATATCGCAAATTAGATCTATTGATAAAGCCGTATCATTAGCAATACTAGAAGAGTTTCATCTATTTATTAAATCAAGTTCTTATATAAGTAGTGGTGGATTTGATTATGCTAAAGATATTTTATATAAATCGTTAGGAAAAGCAGAAGCTGATAAAGTTCTCGCAAAATTAGCAAGAATGCAAGAGGCAAAACAATCTTTTGCTTACTTGGACAATATCGATCCTAAACAATTAGCAGACTTTATTAAAGATGAATCACCACAAACTATAGCAGTTGTTTTAGCACATATGGAACCAGAGGATTCTTCAACAGTGTTGTCAAAACTTGATGATAATTTAAGAGTAAAAGTTTCTATGCAAATGGCTACTATTAAGGATGTGTCTCCTACAATTGTACGATCAATGTCAAATGTTTTGGAGAAAAAACTAGAGTCTTTATTGGCTTCTATTGTAACAGTTGGTGGTGTAAAAACAGTAGCTGATATGTTAAATAAAATGGGACCTAAGGCAAATGAAATATTAGCAAATATTAATGGATTAGATGCTCAATTAGCAGCAAAAATTAAAGAGAAAATGTTTGTATTTGAAGACTTATTGGCATTAGAAACTAATGATATTATGAAGGTTTTAGGAAATATCGAAACAGAAGATTTAACAATAGCATTAAAAAATGCCACAGATGATGAGATGGAAACAATTCAATCAGCTATGTCACAAAGAGCAAAAGATAGGTTTAATGAAGAGTTTGAATTATTAGGAAAAGTGAAGATAAAAGATATTGAAGAGGCACAAAGAAAAATTCTTGATGTTGCAATGCGACTACTGGAAAGTGGTGAAATAGAAAGAGCAGATGCGGAGTAATGATGTCAACAAATAATGTAAATACAACTGCAAATATAGTCAAGTCAAGTGAAGACTCACAACCTTATGAATTAGGTAATTTTATATCAAGCAACCAATCACAAAATGACCAAATGAAAAATGTTGCGGTGTTAAACGATAAAAGTATTAATGGAAACACAGATCCAGTAATTTTAGAATTACAAAAATTACAACAGTCTATGATTGCAATACAAGAAAAAGTGACCTTAATTGAAAATGATGGAGTTAAAGGGAGAGATCTTGATAAACAACTGATTGAAGCACTAAAAGATTTGAAACATTATTCAACTTTTTTTGAACAAGCTACATTTCAAATGGAAACAAAACTTTTAAAAACATCACTGTCAATAGCTAAAAAAATTATTGGTATTGAAGTTGGAGAATCTTCTTCTAATATTGCAAAAGAAACTATATCTGGGATGATGGATAAAGTGAAAACTGCTTCAAAAGTAACAATACATTTAAATCCAAAAGATTATATAGCCTTAAAAGATCAATTAAGTTTTGACTCATTTGTAAATCTTCAAGAAGATTCAAATGTTACAGCTGGTGGTGTTGTTATAGCTAGTGATCTTGGAAACTTTGATGGTAGTGTGGAATCAAAAATCCAAAGTATGCTTGAATCGCTTGATGCAGTGATATAATTTTAATTATTAAAAAAAACTCAAAAAATATACTTAATCTTATTTAATTATTATACAAAATTATATTTTTTATGATATAATATTTGAAAATAACAGAAAAGATGACTAAATGGAAATTACAACAAACGATTATGAAGTCCTAGTAGATACTGAAGCTAAAGTTGATGTGATGTTGGGACATACAGATATTACTGTAAAAGATTTTCTAGATTTTTGCGAGGGGGATGTTATACCCTTGAACAAATTAGCTGGAGAAGGTGGTGATATTTTTGTAAACGAAAGGGTTATAGGTACTGGAGATATTATTGTTATAGATGAAAAACTAGCAATAAGAGTTCAAGATGCTATGAGCCCTGAAAAAGTTGTTAATTTCTTTTTTGATGAAAAATCTGTATAGGAGTATATTATGGCAGTGGATAATGTAGTTACAAGTAGTGCAACAGGTGTAGATGGAAATGCTTACACAACACAAGTAAGTAATGATCAATTAACAAGTGAAGACTTTTTAAAGTTGATGCTTGAAGAGATGAAACAACAAGATCCAACAAAGCCTATGGATAGTGCAGCATTGATGGATAGTCAGCTAAAAATGTCTACTATTGAATCAAATATGGCTATGTCTGAATCTATGAAAGCATTACAACAATCATACGCAGCATCATCATTATCAACAGCAGCAAATATGATTGGGCATATTGTTGAAAATGGCACAACAAATGATGCTGGAGAAATTAAATCTTATGCAGTAGAAACTGTTGAAAATAAAGATGGTGAACTTTATGTAAATGCAAGAGAACTTACAGGTTTTGTTGACGCACTAGTAAATACAGAAACTGAAAAACTAACATTATATGATGCAGAAGGCTATATCTATGAAGATGGTGAAAAACTAGAATCAGAGTATAGAATATCTTTAGATGCTGATGGAAGATTTAAATTTAATGAAGATGGGTCTTTAAAAATAGTAGATAAAGATAATAATGTGATTACACTTCCTGAGGAAACACCTGAGGAAGAAACAGCTAAACAAAAAGCAGATAGAGAGATAATAGAAAGATATAAGTATTATAACTCGTCACCGGTTTATGCTGATGAACCAACAGTTTTACCATTAAGTTCAATTACACTTGTACATTAAGGATATATTATGATTACCTCAATGTCAAATGGAGTTACCGCCTTAACAGCATTTCAAGAAGCGTTAAATGTACAGTCAAATAATGCTGCAAATACAAAGACTATGGCATTTAAATCTGATACTGTGTCTTTTTCAGATATGTTTTATAGTAATAATCAAGTTGGATATGGGGTGTCTATGGATACTCCAAATAAAAACTTCAAGCAAGGTTCAATTACACCATCTAATAGTCAATACGATTTTGCACTAGATGGAGAAGGCTTTTTTACAGTAATTGATCCTGCAAATCCTAACAATGCATACTATACAAGAGCAGGTAATTTTAAAAATGATAGGGATAATTTTTTAGCAACTAATGATGGTATGCAAGTTATGGGACTAGCACCTACAGTGAGTGGTGATATTATATCATCAGAATATGAAAAAAATATAGCAACATCAATAGTTGATGATGGTACTAGTACAATTTCTATAAATACATATATAACAGATTATGTAAAAGCTGCAAACCTTACAGGGGCAACAGGTGTAAGTGGTACAAATTATAAAACTGTAGATGCCAATATATCAAATATAGAGGACTTAAGTTATGCTTACAGAAGTGCTTTAAAATTATATGCTACAAATCCTGTAGAGGGAGAAGCTGCAGAGAAGTTTAGTGCAAAGGTAGATTTTCCTATTATTGTGACTACAAATGACGAATATACTATAGAATTAGTAGTAGATGGTGTAAAATTTCAACAAAATTTTGAAGATAGCATTGAAAATACTTTAAAGTTATTATCAGATAAAATAAATGAATCTGGTTCAGTAACATCATCTGTAACTGTAAATCCTTCTACTGGAGAGATGATTATTGAATCAATGATACCTGGTAAACAGATGAGTGTATCTCAAGCAAGATTAAATAATAATTTAGTAAATATAACTGAACTTACAACAGAAAGTGGCTCTGGACAAATGCTTGTAGATGCAATTTATACGGAGCTAAAAACTTTAGTTGAAAGTGTTGGTGGAAAAGTAGCAACAAATAGAAGTGAGATAGTGAATCCCCTAAGTGGAGAAAGTTTAACTTTTACCCCTATTGTTTTAGACCTTAATGAGTTAGGGATGAATAGTACTTTATATGAAAAACTATTAACAGGAGATCCAGAAGCAATAGCCGCATATCCTGGGATAGAAAGTGAAGATGGTAATATCTATTTAAGTGATGGAGATTCAAAGTTTTTAGTTGGAAAGTTAGTCCCTGTAACTTTTACTGATAAAGGTCAACTAAAACCTGAAGGAGATAATCTTTACACAAAATCAAATCAGGATATGGTTCCAATATTTATAGATGGAAATGCTGATGTAGTGGGTGGTTACTTAGAAGAGAGTAATGTGGATTTATCAAAAGAGTTAGTGAATATACTTACTTTTCAAAAAGCTTTTGAAGCAAACTCTAAGTCAATTACAACTTCAGATGAGCTATTGAAAACAGCTTTAGCACTTAAAAATAATTAAGTGCTTAAATTGATATTGCTTCTATAAGGAGCAGTATCAATTTGAGCATTAAAACGATGTTCGTAATACAATAAAAAGGATATATCATGGTTGGAGCACTTTGGACAGGGATCTCAGGACTTGGAGGTTCACAAACAGGGCTAGACAATGAGTCAAATAATATCGCTAATGTTAATACAATTGGGTACAAAGCCTCAAGGGTATCTTTTGCAGATCAAATGTACCAAGATAGAATTGGTAAAGGGGTAACCTCTTTTGATGTTGAAAAAATGTATACTCAAGGAAACCTAAAAAACACAGGGGTGTCTTATGATATGGCACTTTCTGGAGATGGTTTCTTTCAGGTGAAAAATGGTCCAGATACTTACTATACTCGTGCAGGAAATTTCCGTATGGGTGAGGGTGGAACATTAGAGGATGTTGCGCAAAATAAAGTACAAGGATGGGCAATTCAACCTATTACTGATGCTGATATTACAGCAACTGATCCTAATGCAAAATTTTTTACAAATGATTTTACAAAACTACTTGGAAATAAAGTTATTCGTGACACAACTAGTATAGAAACTATTGTAGCAAAAGCAACAGATTATACTACAACTGCAACTACTGATAATAATACTGTTTTTGGAGGAGCTGGATATAAGTCTGCCTCAACTAAAATAGCAGATGTCGAAGCATTAATTACAGAGTATAATTCTGCACTATCAGTATATGCAGAAGCAGATCCAAAACCAACATCTTCAACATCAACAGTTCAGAAAGATCTTTTGAATTATCCTTTAACAGGTGCAGAACTTGCAGAAGGTGATGAAGTATATGCTTATATTGATGGTAGAAAATATTCGGTAAGTTTTGAAACAGATAATGCAACAACTATGAAAAAATTTGCAGACGAGATTTCTGATACAACAGGATTTAATGCATATTTAACAGGAGATACAACTTCACCCTTTGATCCAGATACTCAAACAGCTCCTGAATTAGGATTCCTTGTTATAGAGGGTTTGATACCAGGAAAACAATACAGAGTTACAGAATTTGGATGGACAGATGCTAGTAATAACAACCAATCATCAAAAGGGGATGTTGTTAATATTCAACCTGCAGTTTTAGGTACTGGAATGGGACACATTAATTCTATAAAAGATGCTATGGCTCAAGCAGTTAGTGGAAAACAAATGGATGTTTATAGTGAAAGTGAAATTGCATTTGATGAGACTACGGCAGCAAATAATGTATATACATATCAAATTGAAATATATGATAATGATTTAGGAACAACTGTTACAGTTCCATCAAGTGCATTAACATTGGATGGGGGACTTAGTACAGAATCAGCTGTTGTTACATTTGTAGATATGGCCAATACAGAAACTATGGTCGTTGATGGTTTGACATTTACAGCAAGTGGTCCTGTTACAGCAGCACAGGTAGCACAAATTTTTGCAGGAGATCTGGCTCCAGGTGCTTTTGGTGCATTTAGTGGATCTCTTACAAACTTTACAGCTCAAACAGGTGCTACAGGAGCGACAGCTACATTTGTAGCAAATACCGTAGAAAGTAATATTGCAGATATATCTGTTTCTGATACAGCAGTAGCAGGAAATGTTGCTGCCGCAACAACACAAGGTGGAGTTGCAGGTGCTGGTTATCCAGCTGGATCTCAAGCTTTAATAGATGCGAGTATATCTAAAATGGCTGCTCAAATTAATGCAGATCCAGAATTGTCAAAATATGTTGAAGCTTTTAATTTCAATGGAAATTTAGTTGTTAAAACTAAAGACTCTAATTATGATGTAGAATTTACAGGAAGTTTATCAACAAATATATCTGTATCTGAAGTTCAACAAATAACTCTTTCTGGTGATATCTTAGGTGTTTCAACTAATGAATCATTAAGCTTTTTGGGTACAACATTTACAGGTTTAGATAATTCTGGAGGCTTATTAGATACAAGTGCAGCAGTTGCAGCATGGTTAACAGCTCCTGCACAAGCAGCACAATTGACAGCTGCAATTACTGCATGGAATACTGCTAATCCAACAAAAGAGATTGCTTCAATTACAAATCCATCTGGTGCAGTATTAGAAGTAACTTTTGTTGGTACAGAAGGGAATGTATCAGAATTGATGACATCAGCTTCTAATGGGGTAACTTTTGGAACATCAACAGAGGTACAACCAGGAAGAGCTGTTGGGGTATTAGCAAAAAATCCTAATATAAGTGGTCGTGAAGGTGCAGGGGCTGAATTTTTACAAATAAATACAAATATTAATCAAACTGCTTCAAAAAGTGAATTACAATTACGACTTGATACTTTAGGCCTTACAGATAGCGCTTTTGGTGATTTTGAAGTTGATGGTACTGGTCTTGTAACTATGACACAAGATGGTGCAAGATTTGCTATAGGACAAGTTGCGATTGCTAGATTTACAGATAATAGAGGTCTTGATCCTGTTGGAGATAACTTGTTAATGGAAACAACTAGAAGTGGGTCTGCACTGTTCAATATTGATAATGATAAAATGGCAGAGATAAAAGGTGGAACACTGGAGCTTTCAACAGCAGATTTAAGTGAATCATTGGTAAATCTTATGGTATTTCAAAGGGCTTTTGAAGCAAATGCGAAGTCTATTACAACAGCAGATACTATTTTAAGTACATTAATTCAATTAAAAAGATAGTTTATGGAAGAATTTTTACTTATATCTGTTTTAGGTGTATTAACAGTATATTTTTACAGTAGTATGAGTGTATATAAGTCTCTTTATAAAAAAATAACAGAAGAGAAAGATATGCAAATTGAAAAAGTAAAAAATCTAGAAAAGTTAAAAGAGAAATATGAGCAACAAGTGAAATTTTCTCTTGAGACTATAGGTGACTCTCAAGATAGTTTAAAATCTACAAGAGAGGACTACCAACAGTTGAAATTGGAAAATACTGAGTTAGAGCATAGAAATAAACTTCTTCAAGAGAGAATAAATGAACTCTATGCTTCAGTAGGAAATATAAATTAATATATGAAAAAATTAAATAATATAATTTTATATACTTTTTTTGTATCATTATTTTTCTCAAACTTACACGGTGTTGATGGGAAGACTACAGAATCACAACCACAAATACTATTTGAACACGAAAATTTAAAAGAAGCACAAAATAGAAGAGAGCTGTTAATAAAATTTAATACAGCTGTTTTATATCTTGAGCAAGAAGAGTATGTACATGCTATAAAACTTTTCAAACAATCCTCACAAATACTTAAAATCCCCTCTTATTTAAATATAGGTATTGCTTATTATAAATTGGGTTCAATTAATAATGCTTACTTATATTTAAGAAAAATTTATGACTTTAAAGAACTTCAATTTAAAGATAAGTATTCTTATTTTAGTGCTGCATATTATCTATATAAGATAACAGAAGATAAAAAATATATAAATGAGATAACAAGTATAAGTTTAAAAGCAAAATATTTAACAGATCATGAAAAACTCTTGGTAGTAGATACATTAATTCTTCAAAAAAAATATAAATATGCATTTGATATGGCCAAAGAGATATCAACAATTTCTAATTTAAAACTTGCATTGTTAAAAATTAAATTACGTGACTATACAAATGCAAAAATATATTTGGAACAAGCATATAACAATGCAAAGGGTGATAAATCAAAAAATGAAGTTTTATGGATTAAGCTTTTTAATGCATTAAAAGCAAATGATATTATAAATATTACAGATACAATTTTTAAAATTGAGGAAAGAAAAAGAATATTTAATGTTAATCAAGATTTAAAACTTGAATTGTTTTTCAATAAGAATAAATTTACACCTAAAGAATATTTTGACCAAATTGTAAATTTATCACACGATAGAAAACTTGATTTTATTTATTACTTTGCGCCATTTATATTTGAAGACTATAATAGTTTAGGGATAAATGAAGCAAGAGGTTTTATAATAAAAAATGAAAATAGTATATCTGAATTAAATATGATGATACAGTACAATGCAGATTTTTTAGAAGTTGTTAAATTAGACCCAATTCAAAGAACATATAAACTACAAAAAATGATAGATGAAAAGTACGATACTAAAGCTTATGAGTATTATAATTTAGCTTTAGCATATGCTCAAATATATGATTATAATAATGCGTATAAATATTTTAAAAAAGCATATAGTCTAGACCATGGAAATAAACTTTATTCAATTATGACATTTATAACTTCTAAAAAACTAAGTCTCAATGAAGATAAAGTGTTTTGGGAAATATTAGTAAGAAATATACAATCCAATAAAGGTAGTTTTAATTATTTTGCAAAATATATTTATAAAATATTTGAAAATCCAGAACAAGTATTAGATGAAAAAACATTAAGCTTTAAACAAAAAAAATCAATATTTTTTCGAGCTTTATATTTTATAGAGAATATAGAAAAAAATGGAATTCTAAAAACAGAACCTTTACTTGTGGAGTTTTCAAAAGATCCACTAGTGTATCTTTTAAGTTTAATTGCAAAAGAAAAAGAGGAAAATGAGTATATCTATATTTCAAGAATTCAAGATGAACTACCAAAAGTTTATAATAATACCTTTTTAAAAGGAAGTTTAGTTATTACAGACTTTTATTTAGATACATTAAAAGCGTTAGGACTTTTTGATTATACAGATTATGATATACCAAATCACAATGAACCAAGTTACTTAAGAACAAAAGCTATAGTGAATCTTTATCAAAATAATCCTATAAAAAGTATAGAAATTATTGAAAGTTTACAAAAAATATATAATTTACAAAGTGTAGATAGTTATTATATATTAGCTGCTTCACAATTAGCGGCAAATAAAAACCAGTTTGCCTATACAACTTTAAGTGAAATAGAGTTAGTTTATAATGATAAAGATGCTAGATTCTTAAGTGGAATAAGACTTTTACAAGATTTAAAACTAGGCTCAGCACCACAACACTTTGTCTATAAATTAAAAGGCAAAATGGTAGATTTTAAGCTAAAAAATCTTGATGATTTCTTAGAATCTTTATAAAAATAATACAAAAAGTACAATTATAATAATTTTTATGATATAATAATTGCATATTAAACCTAAGGAGGACGGTATGCAGTTAGGAAGACTTGAAGTGATGGATCAGGCACAGGTTGATTATGTATCTAAAATCTCTAAAATTCAAGAAACAGATCAAAAAGCAAAAATTGACCCAGATGAGAAGTATAAGAATGCTTCTACCAAAACTGAAGTAGCTGATAATGAAGTTATATTAGATAATGTGAAGTTTGGTTATAACTCAGCAACAAACGACTTTTTTGTTAGAATTCAAAAAGGTGATATGGAGTGGAAATATCCAACAGAAGATATGATGAAATTAAAGCAAGCTTTAATGGAAGCGTATAGAAATAATCAAGAAATATAGTTAGGGTTTGTAATTGGCATCAGATATATCAAATATAATAAAAAGTGAAATTGCTACAACTCTTGAAAGCTTACTCTCATTAAGTAGTCATGTTGAAAGTGTATCGCTTTTAAGTGGAGAGGAATTAAAAGGTAGCCAGTGTATAAAAGTTAACACTACTTTTGAATTTGGTTCAAAAAGTTCACAATGGAATTTTTTTATACCTAGTGCCACGGCAACACAATTTGAATACTTAATGCTAGGTGGTGTGACAGATTTAAAAGAAGCTATAGATGATGAGATTACAGATGCTGTTAAAGAGATTATATCAACAATATCGGGAAGTGTTGTAACAAGTGTAAATGCACAAGGATTCGATGATATCAGTGGAATGAAATTCACATTAGGTGATAGTTCTGTGGTGAGTTGTGATGATATAGATAATAGACAGCAATGCTATAAATTTGTTTTTAAACTAAATGAAGATGATTTTGAATTAATTATTGAGTTTGATTCAAATATTATTGGTTTTTTACCTTCAATATCTGGTAAAGAAAAAGAGGGTGATTCTCCAAGTAGTGGTGCTGTAACTTCTAAAGAGGTGACTGGTGCAGGTTCAATTTTAAATTCACTTTTAGGTGAAGAATCAGTTGATAATTTACGATTATTGTTTGATATCAAAATGAAACTCAGTGTTCGATTGGGAACAAAAGTATGTCTTTTAAGAGATGTAATTAGTTGGGATATTGGAGAAATAATTGAGTTAAGCCAAATGACAAATGAACCTTTAGATATACTAGTAAATGGTGTTATTATAGGAAAAGGTGAAGCTGTTATTGTTGATGGAAAATTTGGTGTAAAGATAAAATCAATAGGTGTAAAGAAGATTAATTAAATGAGTAAAAATGGATAAAACGACCGCAGGTGGATTAGCAGGAGTATGGGGACTAGTAGCTTTAGCTATTATCCTTGGTGGTGCTGGATTTGGAGCTTATGTTGATATTCCATCAGTTATTATTGTTTTTGGTGGTACAGTTTCAGTTACTGTTGCTCAATATGAGAGTAATGATTTAGGTAGATTCGGTAAAGCTGTAGGTGTAGCTATGAACGAAGTTAAAGTTGAACCTATAGATGAATTAATAGAAAAAATCATTATTTATGCTACAGACATTAAGAAAAATGGCGTTATGTCAGTTGAGACAAAGATTCAAGAAGAATCTAATGCATTTTTTAAAGAAGCATTTAATCTTTTAGTTGATAATACTAAGCCAGATGTTTTAGAAAATCTTTTAGAGATTAAGCTAGAGCATATGGAAAATAGACATAATACAATGATTGCAATGTTTAGTAGTATAGGTGGAACAGCTGGTGCTATGGGTATGACAGGGACACTTGTAGGGCTGGTTGCTATGCTTGCAAACTTATCTGATCCATCAGCTGTTGGTCCGGCTATGGCTGTTGCTCTCTTAACAACAATGTATGGGGCTTTAATAGGTACTGCCTTTGCTGGGGTCATGGAAAATAAACTTACTCAAAAGCATAAAAAAGAGTTGATAAGTTGTCAAATCATCATCCAAGGTGCCCATATGATAGCTTCTGAAGAATCTATAGGGAATGTAAAAATGAAACTAGGGGCAATTATGCCTGATAGTAGTAGTGAATCTTAAAAAGAGAGTAAATGGCTAAGCAAAAGTGTCCAGATTGTCCTAAATGTTTACCAGGTTGGTTAGTACAATTTGGTGACCTAATGTCACTACTGTTATGTTTTTTTATTTTACTTTTATCTATGGCAACAATGGATAAAAAGAAAGTTGAAGAGTACTTCGAAATTATGAGAAGAAGTATGGGATTTTTACAAGGTTCAACGGATACTGCAGAAGCAGAAATTGAATCTTTGTCAGCTTTTCATGCCGATAAAAGTGACTCTGGGAGCGGTGATGATAATGGGCAAAATTCAGAAGCTGCGGATATATCACAAAAAGTTGAAGAGGTAACTCAAGAATTTAATGATACAAGTGATGATCCAAATAAAAAAGTAGAGATGACAATGAAAGGGAATAATGAATTTACACTTGATATCCCATCTTCATTAATGTTTGCTGAGGGTGAATACTCTTTGGAAAATCCAAATGCAAAAAGATTTATAAATAAGCTCACAAAAGTATTAAAAACAATGACTCAGCAGTTTGATGTTGAAGTTGCTGGACATACGGGTTCTAACTATTTACGCAGTGATGGAATACCAAGAGACTCATGGGACTTATCAGCTTTACGGGCCATATCTGTTGTGAAGGAATTGATAAAAAACCAAATGGATCCAGCAACACTTAAGGTAAGTGCATTTGGTTCATATAGACCTAAAAGTGATGATGCTTTTGAAAATAGACGAGTAGAATTAAGATTTGTATCCACGAGTCAAAATAATAGTCGTATGGCACAAGAGGAAAACTTCTTTGATAGGATAGAGGAATAAAGGGGAAACTATGGAAATCAATAATCAATTTTTAGACATAAACAGTATTAAGCCAAAATCTTATGACAATTTACAAAATAAAAATCTTAAAGATGATAAAGCATTACGAGATGTTTGTAATAATTTTGAAGCTTTTTTTATGAATCAAATACTTAATACCTCTTTAAAGTCAAGTAATATAGCAGGAGAGGGAACAGGTTCTGAAATTATTAAAGGTATGTATACAGATGCAATATCCCAAAAGTCTTCAGGGAGTCTAGGAATTAGTGATATGTTATATAAATTTTTAAGCGAGAAAAAATCATGATAGAAACCACAGTTGAACAATTAAAAATGATTGTAAGTGAGATGCACAATTCAATTATGTTAGATATAGAAGATGTAAAAAAAGCAAGACATGAGAGTTTGGTTCAACGGAATAATGTAAAGTTAGACCTTATGGACAAATTAACGGAATTAAAACAGCTTCTAAATGAACAATTATCAAGTGAATATCAAAAAGGTGTAGATATAACTGTCTATAAAGATTCAATTGATGAATTAGAAGCACAATTAGGTGAACTTTATAGAGCTAATGGTAAACTAGCATCAATTGTTCTCCCTGTAAAAGAGATGTATAAAGAGATAATAGATGAGTTGACAACTCAAAATGGTGGGGCATTAGTAGAGGTGATGGCATAGTGTTTCGAAATATTTTATATAAATTATTACTGTTTTGTATCCCATTTTCACTTTTTGGAAATGATATCAATATTGTACCAATTGCAAATAAGAATATAAATTACAAGTCAAAAATTTATTCGTATGATGTACGACTTATACAGGCAAATCAAAAATTTAAGTGTAAAAAATATTTAAATGCAATAGATTTAAAAAAAAATAAATATTACGCACTCCATTATATTGCAAAAGATAGAGCAATATGTGCTAGTGATGTTTTTATACCTAAGTCTAATACAATTAGATTTAAGTTTGGAAATCTTGAGATAGAAAGAGAAGGTACCATTGTAAAAGAAACTGACGAATATATAAAAATTAAGAGTTTAGACGGTACAATAGATAAGATATATAAAGATGGAAGAAATTAAATGAAAATGCTCTCGTTTTTAGGTGAATCACCTACAAAAGCTTTACAGAATGCCCAAAAAGAGTGTGGTCCTGATGCTGTAGTAATATCTACTAAAAAAATTTCATCTGATGGTAAAAATAGTGTAAATATGTATGAAATTACAGTTGCTCTAGAAGAGGAATATGATAGTAGTAAAAAAATATCAAAACAAAAAGTTGTAAATACACATTCAAAAGAAAATCCTAAAAATATGGATGCTCAGTTTTATGATTTCAGAGCAGAAATTGAACATATGCAAGAATCTTTATCTAGAGTTCAAAAAACACTTTGGGAACCTAAAAGTCAATTATATGATTTAGTTATTCCACCAGAGTTTATAGATATTTATACATTGTTTGAAGATAATGAATTTGATCCAGAAATGACTTACAGTATATTAAAGAAAACTATAGAGCAATTACCAATTGCAATGAAGTCTAATCCAGAAAAAATCAAAAACTTCTTTAAATTGATTTTGCGAAGAGTAATTGCTATTAAACATGAAGTTCCATTAAGAGTTCATCAAAGAAAAGTGATGATGTTTGTAGGACCAACAGGTGTGGGAAAAACAACAACAATATCAAAGCTTGCTGCAAGATACGCTTATAAGTTAGGGATTAATTATAAAGTAGGAATTATCACTTTAGACTCATTTAGAGTTGGAGCTGTTGAGCAGTTAAGAGCTTATACAAATATAATGAGGTTACCACTTGAGGTAGTGAAAAAACCTGAAGAGTTGAGTGAGGCAATTATGAGACTAAAAGATTGCCATTATATTTTGATTGATACAGCAGGTGGAAGTCAGTATGATATGGATAAAATTGAACTTATTAATCAATATCAACAAAATGCTACAGAAACTCCAATAGAAAAAATGTTAGTGATGCCAGCAAATGTTAAAACAACAGATCTTTATGAGATTTATAATAGTTATTCAACTTTACATATACATAATTTAATTTTTACAAAGTTAGATGAAACTATAAGTTATGGTAATTTAATATCTTTTGCACATAAAACAAAAAAATCTATTTGTTATTTATCTGTAGGACAAAATGTACCAGATGACCTCCATGAAGCGAGTAGTGAGTATTTAATTGATTGTTTTATGAATAAAAAACACAACGCTTAAAGGCATATATTTTGTTTGACAAAATATCACAACAAGCAAATAAGCTTGTATCAATTACAAAAAAACATAATAGAAATTCTAAAACAAAAGTTGTCGTAATAACATCAGGTAAAGGGGGTGTTGGAAAATCAACACTCACCTCAAATATAGCTTATTTGTTATCAAGGCAAGGTAAAAATGTCGCAGTGCTTGATGCGGACATAGGATTAGCAAATCAACAAGTATTATTTGATATAAAACCACAAAAAACTTTCTTTGATTATTTAGAAGGTATATGTGAACTAGAAGAGATATTTTTAGAAACAGGATACAATGGAGTAACATTAATTGCTGGCAAAAGTGGTTATCAGTATGGAAAAATAAATAATAGTATGATATTTTCAAGAGTAGTTGATGATATACTAGATTTAAATAGATATGATATTTTACTCATTGATACGGGTGCAGGGATTAATGAACATGTACAAGAGTTTTTAAATTTAACGGATAATATTTTAGCGATAACAACAACAGATCCAAGTGCTTTAACCGATGTTTATGCACTTTTAAAGATGATAAGTTTGAAAAAAGAGAAGCTAATGTTATGTTTTAATTATACTTCAAAATATGAAATAGGGGAAACAATAACTAAATCTATAACAAATTTGGCACTAAAAAATAAACTTAATAGAAAATTTATGGTACAATATATGGGAAATGTAAGTGAGATGAAGAGTATTGCAATTACAGGTAGATTGAGAAAACTGTTTACCAAAGAGTTAAAGCAAGAAATAGCATCTCAAGAGTTGCGTATGGTAGTGGACAATTTAATAAAGCAAATAGGGTAAAGTAATTATGAAGACGGAAGAATTTTCAAAACATTTATTACAAAGTCGAATATTTGATACTTATGTTGGTGCTGTTTTTTTTGGTACAGTTATATTTTTTGTTTTAAATTCATCTTT
This sequence comes from Arcobacteraceae bacterium, assembly GCA_965140475.1. Classification (GTDB taxonomy): domain Bacteria; phylum Campylobacterota; class Campylobacteria; order Campylobacterales; family Arcobacteraceae; genus JAIOSF01. The sequence continues at coordinate 614,974 of OZ223240.1, read as the reverse complement.
TTATACACCTTTAGAGATGATGATAGCAATTGTATTTATAACAATATTATTTAAAGGGCTAGCTAATATTATGATATCGATGACTATTTCTTTATTTAATTTATCAAATGAACAAGACAGAGTTGAGTTTGAAAAGTCATCAAATAGTTTAGAATCATTGGTAAATGATTTAGCTATCCAAGAAGCCGCAACACAAAGTAATAAAACTATAAAAAATGGTTAAAGGATAAAGTATGAAATTAACAGAAGTATCAAATTCATTCAGTGGAATAAATAAAAATTCTTTATTAAATTCAGTTATAAGTGGTGGAGAGAACCCTCAAAATCAACAGTCAAATAGTGAATCTTTTGCAGAAGTTTTAAAACAGTCTGTTAATGAAGTAAATAATTCACAAGTACAAGCATATAATGCTATGGAAGATATAGCAACAGGTAAAGTAGAAAATTTACAAGAAGCGGTACAAAAAATAGAAGAAGCTGAGCTTAGCTTAAAACTTGGGTTAGAAGTTAAAAATAAAGCATTAAGTGCATATAAGCAAGTAATGTCAATGCAAATATAATTTAGTAAAATTATAAAGGAGTTTAGATGGGTTTTTTTGATGGATATAATGTAGCAACATCAGGTATGAGTGCTCAAAGAGAGAGAATAAATATTGTAAGTTCAAATATTGCAAATTCTCAAACTACACATTCTAAAGATGGTGGACCTTACAAAAAACAAAATGTTGTTTTTGAAGAGGTACTACTTGAAACAAATAATAAACTAAATAAAAATAATAAAGCACAAGAAGATGAAAATAAATTGTCTTTAAAAGGGGTTGGGGTTAGAGAAATTATAGAGGCAAAAAGTGAACCTATAATGAAATATGAACCTACGCATCCAGATGCAAATAAAGATGGCTATGTAGCTTATCCAAATATAAACCCTGTGATTGAGATGGTTGATTTAATAGAAGCTATGAGATCTTACGAAGCAAATGTTTCAGCATTTAAAACACAAAAAGATTTAGATACTAAAACGCTTGATATAATTAAAACATAGGATATCGTCATGTCTGTAGAAATTTTATCAAACCTTAGTAAAGAGGTGGTATCAAAAAAAGGTGCGGTTGCAGATTCAAAAGTAGAAGTTCCTGCAAAAAAAGAGGGGGGATCTTTATTTGATTCCTTAATGAAAGATATTCAAAAAGATAAACATACTACACCTACAGAAAATAAAAAAACTACAGAAAAATCAGAAATAAAAGAGGGTAAAGTTACTGTAGAAAGTAAACCTAATCAAACAGAAAATAAAGAGGAAAATCTAGAAGCATCAAAAAAAGTTTCTAAAGAATTAGTTGATTTAGTTGTTGATAAAGCAAAAAATAAATCTAAACAAGAGATATCCTCTACAAAAAATGTAGAAACAACAGAAAAATCAACCCAATCAAAAAGTACTGAAGATATAAAATCAAAAGTAGATGCAAATGCAAAAATAATCAAAGAAGCAGTTGACGATATAAAAAATGAGATATCAAAAGTTGGGAAAGAGGATGTTAATACATCAAAAGAGACAAAGAAAACTATAGATAGTAAAAGTGAAGAGAAAACAACAGAAAAATCAACAGAATCAAAAAGTACTGAAGATATAAAATCAAAAGTAGATGCAAATGCAAAAATAATCAAAGAAGCAGTTGACGATATAAAAAGTGAGATATCAAAAGTTGGGAAAGAGGATGTTAATACATCAAAAGAGACAAAGAAAACTATAGATAGTAAAAGTGAAGAGAAAACAACAGAAAAATCAACAGAATCAAAAAGTACTGAAGATATAAAATCAAAAGTAGATGCAAATGCAAAAATAATCAAAGAAGCAGTTGACGATATAAAAAGTGAGATATCAAAAGTTGGGAAAGAGGATGTTAATACATCAAAAGAGACAAAGAAAACTATAGATAGTAAAAGTGAAGAGAAAACAACAGAAAAATCAACAGAATCAAAAAGTACTGAAGATATAAAATCAAAAGTAGATGCAAATGCAAAAATAATCAAAGAAGCAGTTGACGATATAAAAAGTGAGATATCAAAAGTTGAAAATACTCAAGAAAATGGAATATTCACTGGGAATACAAAAAATACTACTGAGGGAAGCATAAAAGAAAGTTCTAAAGGTATCCCAAATCAAAATCAATATTTAGTAAATGATAAAGCTAGTAAAGGTGATTCTACAATAGATGGCAAAACAACTTTATTGGCAAATGGATTTTTGAATAGTCAACAAAAGAATAAACAAACTGTTTCTTTAACACAAGTTTCAAATGCAAAAGAGAATATAGAGAAGAATAAAACTGTAAAATCTGTAAAAGATAGTGCTAATATGTTAGATTTAAATATTGAAAAAGTTGATGTTGAGCATAGTGATAAAAGTGGGAAAGTAGAGAAAATAGATGTATTAAGCAAACAAGATAAAGAGTCTCAACTACAAATGATTCAAAACAGAGGATTAAGTAGATTTCTCATGGAGAAAGACTCTATGATAAACAATGAGCAACTTATTAAAAATGCAGAGTTAGAAAAAGTATCTTCTCTAGATTCACAAGCACAAAAAGAGAAAAATGTTATGCTCAATGTTCCTCAAACAGTAGTAGAGACAATACAAAGTAAAATTATTGGTGCACAACAAAAAGTTGGAAGTTTTATGAGTGAAGTAGCTAGAAATATGTATCTAAATTATAAACCACCATTTACAGCATTTAGAATGAACTTAAATCCTGCAAACTTAGGAAGCATAGCAGTTGTAATGAGAGCAAGTAAAACTGATAATAGCATAAGTGTAAGTATGAATATGAATAATAATTCTACAATGGAAGTTTTTGCAGAAAATAAAACTGCTTTACAAACAGCACTCCAAAAACAACTTGGAGAGAACTCAAATGTTACTTTAAATTTTGACATGCAAGATAGTAGTACAGGTGAACAATTTGGACAATCTAGCCAAAATGACAATTCAAATGGACAAAATAACACAAGTAATACTTCTGAAGAACCTACAAATACAATTATTGAGGAAGAAAATACAGAAGAACTAGACTATATGTAGGAGAGGAAAAGCTTGCAACAGTTAATCGCATTATTAGATCAACAAACTGTTTTAGCTTTTTTACTTTTATTGGGTAGAATTCTAGCTTTCATGGCATTTATGCCTATAGTAGGTCATAAAACTGTAAATCCTACAATTAGAATTGCTATCTCTTTTTATTTAACAGTTTTTTTATTCCCTTTAATTGACTATGATAAAAGTTTAATCAATCAAGACACTTTTTTATTAGCTTTAATAAGTGAAGTAACACTAGGTCTTGTTGCATCGTTTTTGGTTCAAATAATATTTTCTGCTGTACAAATTATAGGTGATTTAATAGGGTATGCTACAGCTTTATCAATGGCAAATATGTTTGATCCAGCAACGGGTACACAACAAGGTATTATAAGTAGATTCTTATATATGGTAATTTTAGTTATATATTTAGAATCAGGAATGTATGAGATAACCATATATATGTTAGCTACAAGTTTTGGGCATATATCTTTGGGGACATTTGATCTTTTTAGTTATGATGGTATTTTATATGCATCTGCTGAGATAAATAGAATGTTTGCATTTGCATTTTCATTTGCATTTCCACTGTTTTTTATTGGGTTTATCCTGGATGTGTATTATGGATATGGGACTAAGTCTATGCCTGCATTTTCACCTTTTGTTGTGACTTTTCAGATTAAATTTGCATTAATTATGGTTTTTATGATGTTTGGTATGGAGATATTTGTAGATAGTTTTACAACTTATTTCACAAATAAATTTGAGGGGTGATCTAGTATGGCTGATGAACAAGAAAAAACAGAAGAACCCACCTCCAAGAAAATAGAAGACGCCAAAAAAGAGGGAAATGTCTCAAAATCCGCTGAAGTTCCAGGAGCGGCAATTCTATTTTTTAGTTCAATTTATTTATTGTTTTTTGGTGACCCAGTATTTCTAGAGATTCAAAAAATGATGTATTTTATCTATTCTTTTATTGGTCAAGAGATGGATGGAAGAACTTATTTTGCTATATCTTCAACAATAATGACAACTATGATTTATGCATTATTACCTCTTTTTGTATTAGTGTTATTATTAGCTGTAATATTTAATGTGATGCAGTTTGGATTCATAACAACACCTTTGAAAATAGAGTTAACTAAAATTGATCCGATTAGCGGATTTAAAAATGTATTTAGTATGAAAAAAGCTATTGAAGCTCTTAAATTAACAGCAAAATTAACAGTTATATTTATTGTGATGGTAATTATATTTGCTATTATTTGGGATGCAGTTCTAGCAATGATGGATAAAAGTATAAGAGCAGCATTGGATGCAATGATTGAACTTACAATCTATTTTTTATTAACAATTCTATTTATTATAATCCTTTTTGCTATAATAGATTTCTTTTTTACACGATATTATTATTTAAAACAATTAAGAATGTCAAAACAAGAGATAAAAGATGAACATAAGCAAATGGAGGGGGATCCAATTGTAAAAAGTAGGATTAGACAAATTCAAATGAAAATGTCTAGACAAAGAATGATGGCAGATGTTCCAGATGCAGATGTAGTTATAACAAATCCAACACAATATGCAGTAGCATTAAAATATGATAATGAAAAGTCCGATGCTCCAGTTGTGATAGCAAAAGGGATTAACTTTTTAGCATTAAAAATAAAAGAGATAGCAAACGAGAGTAAAATTCCAATAGTTGAAGACCCTGCATTGGCTAGGGCTTTATATGATCAAGTAGAGGTTGATGAAAAAATACCAGAAAGCTTTTATAAGGCTATTGCAGAAATTTTTACTTTTGTGTATAATCTAAATAAATAAAGGGTGATTAGTATAATGTTTAATATGAAATTTTTTTTACTATTGTTATTGGCCTCAACACTATATGCAAAGAAGGATTTTTATTATAATTTTATAAATCCAGACTTGACACAAATTTCTCAGGAACAAAAAAGAAAAATTGTTGGTGCAAGTGATAAAATAAAAGAGATTAGAAGATATATTAGAGAGGGACAGCTCGATGTTGCATTAAAAAACATTGTGATGTTTAGAGATACTAATAAAATTGAGATGTTAGATTCACAAGCGGTGTTGTTACAAAGTGAAATCTTATATAAAATAAATAGTGTTACAAAAGCGGCTGAAGCAAATGATTTATTGGAAGATGCTATTAATAATTCAGAAATATCACAAGATGATTTACTTGAAGCATATAGGTTATTAGTACTGATTAAAATAAAATTGAATAAGACAGAAGAGGGTGAATACTATGCAAAAGCTATAGAAAATAGTTTTGATGACCCTTTGTCTAAAGTGTATGGGAAAGTTGCTTTATCTCAAATTCATGTGAAAAGAAGAGACTATAGAAAAGCTATTAAAATATTACGACAAGAACTTATCAATACAACAAGCCTTGAAGTGGCTACTATTGTTGCAGATGAACTTTATGATGCATATATATTAAATGATCAAAAAGAAGAAGCATATGATTTAGTGCAAAAAGTGTTAAATAGAAATATTGATTATTATGCAAATGACAGTTATAAAGCATTAAAAAAAGTTGATAAACTAGTAGATGCTGATATGTCTGAGTTTGCTATTGAGATTTTACAAAAACTTATAGAAAATTCTATTCATACAGATAGTATTGATAATTTTAGATTTAAATTAGCTGATGTCTATATGAAAATAGCTGGATTTCAAAAAGAGTATTTACCTAAAGCAAAAAAAATTTATGAAGACTTAATTCAAGCCAAAATAAATAATCCTTACAGAAAAAGAGCAAAAATGTATCTTGATGAGATTATTATGAGAGAGGGGAAGTTTGAACCTTCCATGATGGCTTCTAAATATAGTGGTTCTGAAACAATGCAATATAAAGCTATGATGCAAGAGTTACTCAATGCAATAGAAGATGAAAAGTTTGAACAAATAATTCGAATGAAAAAAATCTATCAAGGTATATTTCCATCAATTGTTAAAAGATTTGGATATGAGAGTATTGAACAAATATATAATATGGTTAATTCTAAAATGATTAAGTATTATCTACAAACAAATCAGTGTAATCAACTCAATATTGTTATAAAAGATATTGCCGATGATGTATTGTTATTACTTATTAAAGATGAAAAAACTATAGATAAACTTTTTTCTTGTATGATAGAGGTTCCAGATGAGAGAACCTACAAAGTAGCTAAAGATGTGTATGGAAAAGCTAAAAATAATAGAATTTATTTTTATCTAGAGCGAGTTGCTCTTATTTTGAAAAAATATGACGATGCGAAAGCTTTTTCACAAAAACTAGATATGTTTAGTGATGCAGATGTATTATCAGATGAATTTTTATACAGATTTTTAATATATGCAAATGAGGATAATTCACAAGCGATGCAAAACTTTTTTGCTTATGCTAGAGCAAATCCAGAGTTTATAATTAACAATAAAAACAACCCTCTAATAATTGATTTCTATCACCAATATTATCTTTATTTACTCAAAGAAAAAGAGGAAAATGAAGCGGTAGCTATTTTAAAAGATTTATATAAAAAGCAAAATGAGATGAAAGCTAGAGTTTATTCACCATTTGTGGAGATTGAGTTAGCAAAATATGCAAAACTAGATGATAATTATGACGAAGCTTTAGAGTATTTACAATATGGACTTAATATAAAAAGACTCAAAGATGGAAAAAGCTTAGATAGAAAAATAAAAGATGAGGATTTAGTTCATATATATTATGAAATTGCAAAGATTTATGAGTATCAAGGTAAAAAAAATAGATATAAAGATGCAATAAAAAAATGTCAAAGAATAAAAAATGTTGATAGTTTTTATAAAAAAATGTGTGATAAGTTATAATGAGTACTATAAATAATTTAGATGATATACTGGATCATATAAATTCCAAAAATCTTTTTATACCTTTTGGGAGAATTGTTAATATTAATAGCTCTAGTATAGTAGCTGTTGGTTTAGAAGTAGCAATTGGTGATATTGTTAAAATAGAATCTGTAAAACATCTCTATACAGTATTAGGGATGGTTGCATCCATTGATGCAGATCATTTTACCATTGTACCTTTTTCTTTTATTGATGGCTTTAAAATTGATGATAAAGTTTATTTACAAAAAGAGGGATTGAATGTAAAATGTGGCTATGGTTTACTAGGTCGTGTTATCAATGCCTTGGGTGAACCTATAGATGATGGTGGTAAAATAACAAATATAGAGGGTAGCTCACCAATTAATAAAGCTACAATATCTCCACTTGATAGGGGTATTATAGATCAAAGATTTTCAACAGGTGTAAAAGCAATAGATTCAATGCTTACTTGTGGAAAAGGGCAAAAAGTTGGTATATTTGCAGGTTCTGGGGTTGGTAAATCAACTTTAATGGGGATGATTGTAAAAGGTTGTGAAGCTCAAATAAAAGTAATAGCACTTGTAGGGGAAAGGGGTCGTGAGATACCAGAATTTATCCATTATAACCTTGGAAATAATCTTGAAAATACAGTTATCGTAACTGCAACTAGTGATGAATCCTCTTTAATGAGAAAATATGCAGCCTTTACAGCTATGGCTATTGCTGAATTTTTTAGAGATAAAGGTCATGATGTATTGTTGATGATGGATAGTGTTACAAGGTTTGCTATGGCACAAAGAGAGATAGGTCTTAGCACAGGAGAGCCTCCAACACAAAGAGGTTATCCACCATCAGTTTTTGCACTGCTTCCACAACTAATGGAGCGCGCTGGTTCCAATAAACTAGGGACAATAACAGCATTTTTTACTGTTCTAGTTGATGGGGATGATTTAAGCGATCCTATTGCAGATCAAAGTAGATCAATTCTTGATGGACATATTGTATTAACAAGAAAATTAACAGAACAAGGGTTCTATCCACCTATTGATTTACTACAAAGTGCCTCAAGGGTAATTGATAAAGTTATATCAGTTGAACAATATAAACGTTTTTTAAAGTTAAAAAGGGTATTATCATTAATAAACGAAAATGAGGTACTTTTAAGAATTGGTGCTTACAAAAAAGGTATGGATAAAGAACTAGATGATGCTCTCCTTAGAAAAGAGAAAATTAAAAAGTTTTTAAGCCAAGGTATAGATGAGCTGTATTCTTACGAGTCTACTGTTAAAGGGCTAATGGAGGTCACAAATGATTGATACAAGTAGAAGTATGCTATTTCACATAGGAAACTTAAATAGTGAGAGTCAAAGAGTAAGTTACCAAATGGGAACAGGAAAGAATCAAGAGTTAGGTAGTGAAGATGCAATGCTTCATGCAAAGCTTATAAATATAGAAGATAAATTAAGAGTTACTGAGTCTTTAAAGCTCCAAATTACTAAAAGTAATGTTATGAATGAAGTTGCTGACAGTAGTATGGAGGAGATGAAATTATCTTTAGATTCTATAAAAGTTGATCTTTTAAAAGGTCTTAACTCTGGAATGCAACGAAGTGATAAGTTAGCACTTGCAACAAACTTACGTGGTATTCGAGATAATATGTATGATATGGTAAATGTTCGTGTTGATAATGAATATGTATTTGCAGGTTCAAATACAACAGAACAAACCATGACAAAAGATGCTGCTTTTGATTTAAATGGAAAGATAGATTTTGATGGAGATGGTTTTTTACGAAAAATTGCTGTTCAGCCTGGAAGTTATAGAGATAGAGGTATAACGGCTTATGATGTTGCTTTTTATACTGCAAGTAGTGCAAATGCAGGTGAAGTATTCACATTTAGTGAGGGTGAAAGAATAATAGATGAAAATGGTAATGAGTGGAAACTTAATACTGCAGGTACTCAACTCCAACAATATGATCATAATGGTATTATATTTCATCCTCCAGTTGAGCTTCCTATTACAGCTACAACTCCTGCAGATGAAACAGCTGCAATAGCTGGTACGGGACAATCTGTTAGAGCAACATACTCTATAAATGTACCAGCAGCATCTCCAGGGAGAGTTTTTGAAGCAAAACATAATTATTTTGATGATTTAAATGTAGTTATAAATGCTTTAGAGGGTCACAGTACTTTACTAGATGGGCAAAAAGGTGCAGTTATTTCTGATGAAGATGTAAGAAAAACACTTAGTAATGGATTGGGATTAACATCTAATCAGTTTGATGCTACAAATATAGGACATGGTGAACTAGGTGGTCGAAATAAAGTTTTCGAAGTAGCTTTTGAGAAGTTATCAGCACAAGAGACACATTATAATATTTTGCTTCAAGAAACAGGTGGTGCTGATATGGCAAAACTTGCAATGGAATCAAAATCTTTAGAGATGACATATCAAGCGTTGTATTCAACAATATCAAAAATGAATTCAATGTCTTTAGTTAATTTTATAAAATAGAAGAATATAAACTAAATGGGTATAAGAGAGCTATTATTTAAGAAAGAGTATGTTCTTATTGCATTTATATTTGCAATGTTAGCAATTATCATCGTCCCTTTACCAAAAGGGATGTTGGACTTTTTTTTAATACTCTCTTTAACATCAGCAATATTAATACTTTTAATTTCACTTTTTATACAAAAACCAACTGATTTATCAACATTTCCAACACTTTTATTAATTTTAGTACTATTTCGACTTTCCCTAAATATAGCCACGACCAGGTCTATACTTAGTGAAGGACATAATGGTCCAGAGGCAGTTAGCTCCATAATTTCAGCATTTGGAGAATTTGTTGTTGGTGGAAATATGGTAATAGGTGTTATTATATTTATTATCCTTGTACTTATTAACTTTATGGTTGTTACAAAAGGTGCTGGAAGGGTTGCTGAGGTTCAAGCAAGATTCTCACTGGATTCATTACCTGGTAAACAAATGGCAATCGATGCGGATTTAAATGCTGGATTTATTGATGATGTACAAGCAAAAAAGCGTCGAGAAGAGCTTGCTAGTGAAGTGAGTTTTTATGGAACTATGGATGGTTCTGCAAAGTTTGTAAAAGGTGATGCTGTTGCTGGTATTATTATCACTATAGTTAATCTTGTAGGTGGATTGATGATTGGTATTTTCCAACATGATTTAACAGCAGCTGAAAGTTCAGAAATTTATACAATTTTAACAATTGGTGATGGTCTTGTTGCTCAAATACCAGCACTAATTATCTCTACAGCAACAGCAATTATTATTACTCGTTCAAATACAGATGAAGAGAAGTTTGCAAGTGGTACTATCTCTCAACTTGTAAATGATAGTAAAACTTTAGTTATAACCGGTGTTGCATTAATGTTATTTGCATTAGTTCCTGGTTTCCCAAGTGGTATATTGTTTGTAATGGGAGTTTTACTAAGTGGAATAGGGTATATAGTTTATATGATTGATGCAGATCAAGATAATGCTTTTACCCGTTTTGTAAAAGCAGGAGATGGTACAGCAAAGATTTCACAACAAGAAAAAGAGAAACAAGAACAGGCTAAAAAGAAACAAACTCCTGCTATGACTGAAGAACAAACAATTGATAAAACTATGAAGCTTGAAGTCTTAGAATTAAAATTAGGAGCTCAGTTATTAAAACTTGTTCAAGGGGATAGTGAACTTCTAGATAAGATTAAAGGGATAAGAAATAAAATAGCAGCAGAACTAGGTTTTGTAATACCACAAATAAGAATTAGTGATGATACCTCTTTACCTATGAATGGGTACTCTTTTAACTTAAAAAGAATACCTATTGCCACAGGAAATGTGGAGTTAAATCAACTTTTAGCAATGGGTGGAATTGCAGGGGCACAAGTAAAAGGGAAAAGAGTAAAAGAACCAGTATTTGGTCTTGATGCTACTTGGATTAGTCCTGATGATAAAGATGAAGCATTAAATAGAGGTTTTACTATTGTTGATGCTCCAACAATTATCTCTACACATCTTTCAGAATTAATTAAAAAACATGCAGAAGATATTATAACAAGACAAGATTTAGTAGATATTATTGATAGATTAAAAGCCGATTATCCTATTATCGTTGAAGAAGCTATGAAAGTTACTACATATGGATCGCTTTTAAAAGTATGTAAAGATTTACTACATGAAAACATTCCATTAGTTGATATGATTACTATACTTGAAGCAGTATCTGATATAGCGGAACTTACAAAATCTCCAGATATACTACTTGAGCATGTTCGATCAAAACTATTTAGACTTATTACAAATAAATACACAGCAGCAGATGGTTCAATGCACATAATTACAATTAAATCAGATTTAGAACAAGATTTTATAGGAAAATTACAAGAACAACATGGAGTGAGTCAACTATTATTAAGTATTGGAGAGATAAATAACTTAGTGACAAAAACAAGAGATCTAATAGGTAAAATAGAGGCAAAAGGTGTTGCTCCTGTTTCAATGATTGTTGATCCTAGCTTAAGAAGAAGAATATCTGAAATATTTGAAAAATTTGGATTATCAATTGCAGTACTAAGTCATGCTGAACTAGACTCAAAAGCAGATTTTACTATTGAAGGGACTTTAGAGTTTTAAGTATCCTTTAGGTAAAATACTAAAATTTTAACTATAAAGGATAATCAATGAATCAAGATTTAATCGGTTCTTTACTACCACTAGTCGTATTATTTGCGATATTTTACTTTCTAATCATTAGACCACAACAAAAACAACAAAAAGAGCACAAAGCAATGTTAGAAGCACTTGCAAAAGGTGATAAAGTTGTAACAAACGGTGGGCTTATTGTTGAGATTACAAAAGTTGAAGAAACTTTTTTAACTGCAAAAAGTGTAGATGGTAGCCAATTAAGAGTTGCAAAAAACTTTATTTCAAGTAAATGGGAAGATTAATAAACTAACAACCAAAAGGATATAATTCTTGCATTTTTTAAACTACAGACTAGTGATCTTTTTACTAGTAACAGTATTTGGTATAGTGTTTTCTGTACCATCATTTCTCCAAACAGACGAAGGGAAAAAAATCTCTTTAGGTCTTGACTTACAAGGTGGACTTCACATGCTTTTAGGTGTTCAAACACAAAAAGCAGTTGAGGGAAAAATCAAATCAGTAGCAGCAACAGTAAAATATTTTTCTGATAAAGAAGCAATTTTAATAGAAGACTTAAGAATTGAACCTGAATATTTAAGTTTTATGCTTTTAGATAGTGATGAAGTTACGAAGTTAGATGAGATGTTAGCAGAGATTAAAGGTTTAGATATCAATAAAGGTGCAGATCTTTTTTATACTATAGCTTTAACTCCTGTTGAGGTTGATATTGTAAAAGATATGGCAGTTGGACAAGCTGTTGAGACTATACGAAATAGGCTTGATCAGTTTGGTTTAGCAGAACCTTCAGTTACAAGACAAGGTCAAACAGATATTGTTGTTGAACTTCCTGGGATTAAAACACCACAAGAGGAGCAACATGCAAGAGAACTTATTGCAAAACCAGCAAATTTAGAGTTGATGGAAGTTGATGAAGCTAAATCAGACCAAGTATATGATTTAACAAAAGAGCAAGCTCAAGAGATGGGAAATTTAATTCTTGAAGAGACAGGAAATCCACAAGTGAAATATCTTGTAAAACAGATTCCTATTCTAACAGGAAGTGAAGTTGTTGATGCAAAAGTTGCTTTTGATCAACAAACAAATCAGCCAATAATTAACTTTACATTAAGTACTTTTGGTGCAAAAGTGTTTGGTGATTTTACAGCAAAAAGTGTTGGTAAAAGATTAGCTGTAGTTTTAGATGGAAAAGTATTCTCAGCACCCTCAATTCGTGAAAGAATTGGTGGAGGAAGTGGACAAATTAGTGGAAACTTTACAGTGAATGAAGCTGGAAATGTGGCAATTGCTTTAAGAAGTGGAGCTTTACCTGCTCCTGTTATTATGCTTGAAAAAAGAAGCGTTGGACCTAGCTTAGGGGCGGATAGTATTCAAGCTTCAATGATTGCACTTATGAGTGGATTTATTTTAGTTATTATCTTTATGATTGTTTATTATGGTATGGCTGGTATTATTGCAAATGTAGCACTTATTACAAATATATTTATTATTATTGCAGTTATGGCTATGTTTGGAGCAACATTGACTCTTCCTGGTATGGCAGGTATTGTTCTGACAGTTGGTATGGCAGTTGATGCAAATGTTATTATTAGTGAAAGAATTCGTGAACTTTTAAAAGAGGGTAAATCTATCCATAAAGCGATTGAAGATGGATACAAGAATGCCATGAGTGCTATCTTGGATGCAAATATAACAACACTTTTAGTTGCGGTTATATTGTATGCGTATGGTACAGGACCTGTTAAAGGATTTGCTATTACTATTAGTATTGGTATCTTAGCTTCTATGATTACAGCAATTTTAGGAACTCATGGGATATATGAAGCTCTTATGCCAAAAATCGCCAGAGATAAAAATTTAAGAAAATGGTTTGGGGTGAAATAATGGAAATTTTTAAATCAGATAAAATTTATGATTTTATGGGAAGAAGATTACCATTTTTGGGATTTTCTGCTATTTTAGTTATCGCCTCTTTTGTTTTACTTTTTACAAAAGGATTGAATCTAGGGATTGATTTTTCTGGAGGTACACTTATTCAAGTACAATATACAAAAGCTGCACCTATAAATGATATTAGAGAACTTTTATCAAAAAATGGTGCTTTTGAAAAAGCGGTTGTAACAAAATTTGGTAGTGATGAAGAGATTATTATTAAAATACCAACTTCAAGTACAAGTCTTGGAAAAGATATAGGTGATGAGGTAAGAGAGATTTTAACCCCAACAGGAACTTATGATATAAGAAGAGTTGATATGGTTGGACCTAAAGTTGGTGATGCTTTACAAGAAAAAGGTATTATGGCTTTAAGTTTAGCTTTAGTGATGATTTTGATATATGTATCTTTTAGATTTGAATGGCGATTTGCTATTGCTTCTATATTAGCTTTAATCCATGATATTTCTATTGCTTTGGGAGCTATTGTATTATTTAGTGTGGATGTAAATCTTGATATTTTAGCAGCGATTCTTACAATCTTAGGATACTCTTTAAATGATACAATTATTGTATTTGATAGAATTAGAGAGGGTGTAAAAACATCAAAAGAGAATCATCTTGATATAGTAGTAAATGAATCAGTTTCTAAAACATTAAGTAGAACTACACTTACATCATTAACAACATTTTTTGTTGTATTAACTTTATATCTATTTGGTGGAGAGATTATTAATGGATTTAGTTTTACACTACTTGTAGGTATTATTGTGGGAACATACAGTTCTATTTTCATTGCTGCTTCATTTTTAGTACAGTTGAACTTTTCTATAGAAAATTATAGAAATGCAGAAGCTGAAAAAGAAAAAAGACAAAAAGAGAAAGATCGAATACGAGCACAATTTGAACAAGGTATGGTATAGATAATTATGGGTAAATTATTTGGTACAGATGGAGTACGAGGGCAAGCGGGAACTTTTTTAGATGCAATGACTGCACTAAAACTAGCTCAAGCTGTTGGAATATATTTTAAAAAACATTCAAGAACTAAAAAAATACTTTTAGGTAAAGACACTCGAAAAAGTGGTTATATGATTGAAAATGCTTTAGTAAGTGGTCTTACTTCAGTTGGCTATGATGTGATACAAATAGGTCCCATGCCAACTCCAGCTATTGCATATTTAACAGAAACTATGAGATGTGATGCTGGTATTATGTTAAGTGCATCGCATAACTCTTTTGAAGATAATGGGGTGAAATTTTTTGATTGTCACGGAGATAAACTCTCTGTACTAATTGAACAAGAGATTGAAGATATCTTTTTTAATGATGAATTATTAAAAAATTCACAATGTACTCATGGTGATATCGGTCGTGCAAAAAGAATCAATGATGTGATTGGGAGATATATAGTTTCTATAAAAAGTTCATTTCCTACAACATTAAGTCTAAGTGGTATGCGGATTGTTTTAGATTGTGCCAATGGCGCAGGATATAAAGTTGGACCAACTATTTTAGAAGAGTTAGATGCTGATGTGTTTACAGTAAATGATGAGCCTAATGGATATAATATTAATGAAGGATGTGGAGCATTACATCCAAACGAATTAGGAAAACTTGTTGTACAGTATAGAGCAGATGTAGGTATTGCTCTTGATGGTGATGCAGATAGACTCGTTATAGTTGATGAAAAGGGTCAAGTGATAGATGGAGATAAACTTATAGGTGCATTGGCTGTGTATCTTAAAAATACTCAAAAGCTAAAAAATGGTTGTGTAGCAACTGTTATGAGTAATAAAGCTTTAGAGGATTATCTAAATCAAAATGATATTGAACTCCACCGTTCAAATGTTGGGGATAAATATGTTTTAGAGTTGATGAAAAAAAATGATATTAACTTTGGTGGTGAACAAAGTGGGCATATAATATTTTCAGATGTTGCAAAAACAGGTGATGGATTAGCTTCTGCTTTACAAGTATTAGCATTACTTATCACTACAAAACAAAAAGCGAGTGTAGCTTTAAATCCATTTGAACTTTATCCACAGGTTTTAAAGAACCTTATTGTAGAAGAGAAAAAACCACTAGAGGAGATTGCAGGACTTGAAGAGTTGCTACAATCATTTAGAGAAAAAGGTTTAAGAGATCTTATTAGATACTCTGGGACTGAAAATAAGATACGACTTTTACTTGAGGGAAAAGATAGCAAAGTTGTAAATAGCTGTATGGAAGAGTTACAAACCTTTATTAAAAGTAAGCTATGTTAAAAAAACTCTCTATATCGATAATATTTTTTGTAGTATTATTTTCTATAGATCAGTATATTAAACATCTCTTTGTAGATGGTTTTGAACTTAAAGGGGAATGTATCTCCTTGATTCTTGCCTATAATTATGGCGTTGCATTTTCTATGTTTTCTTTTTTGGAAGGAAATTTAAAATATATACAAATAGCTATTATGTTCATTGGTATTATATATTTACTATTGCACAAAGATACCTTTGAAAAATATTATATACCAGCTTCACTTTTACTAGCAGGTGGGATTAGTAATATCTATGATAGATTTATCCATGGTGGTGTTGTAGATTATGTTTACTGGCATTGTGGTTTTGATTTTGCCATATTTAATTTAGCAGATGTTTTAATTGATATAGCAGTAGTTTTAATACTTATTATCAGTTATTTAGATTCAAAAAAACAAAAACAAAAAAATAGCTAGTATTTCTACTAGCATACTTCACAATTCTTACACAATTTTTCCATAAAATTTCTAATATAAACAATTAGGAGTTAAAATGAAAATAAATAATTTAGTAAAACTGATTTTAGGTATGACACTTATAGCAACTACATTAAGTGGAGATGATAGATATAATTCTTATGGAGAAAAAGAGGGATTTAAAAAATATAAAGTTATCTCTTCAACCCCAATAACACAAACTGTGACTCAAAGGGTTAAAGTAGGTGAAGAGATAAGAGATAGAGTTGTAAAAAGAGCAGTACCATGTAATAGAAATATCAATACCAACTCGATAGGACTAGATACTATTATAGGTGCTGGTATTGGTTTAGCTATAGGAAATAGGGTAGGGAAAGGACATGGTAGAGAAGTTGCTAAAGTGCTCGGAGGACTTGGTGGCGGATATATGGCAAATCAAATGAGAGTGAATAGTTATAACACTTGTTATGAAGATAGAGTAGTCCATGATGTTATCCCTAGATATGAGACCATCACAAAAGAGGTGGTAACTGGTTATCAAAATTGTGTGATTGTTGATGGGGAAAGGTTATGTAAAGAGTCTAGTGAACCATTGAAATTTATAAAGGTAAAAAGAACCTATAGTATTTATTAATACTGTAGGTTCTTATAATTATTTTTGTAATTCTTCTAAAGTTTGTTTTACCACATCAGCGTGTTTTATCTCAACTGGTTCTTTATTTACTTTTTTCTTTTGTCTCACTTTTACATTTTCCCAAACAGCAGCAATTTCACCTTGTGGGTTTATGATAAATGTTGATCGAACTACACCCATATATTTTCTACCATAGTTCATTTTCTCTTGCCATACCCCATATGCTTCACATAATGTTTTCTCTTCATCTGCAAGTAGAGTAATTGTAAGGTTTTGTTTCTCTATAAAGTTTCTGTGTTTTTTGGGACTATCTGGACTCACTCCAAGTATAACTGCATCTAAATCATCAAATTGATCTTCATTTGCTGTAAAGTCACAAGCCTCATTTGTACAACCTGGTGTATTATCTTTTGGATAAAAGTAAAGTACTATCCATTTCCCTTTTAAATCTCGTAAACATATCTCTACATCATCTTGGTTCTTGTTACAAAATTCTGGTGCTTTATTTCCTATTTCTAACATATATTTTCCTTTTTTTTAAATTTTATTTGATTGCTATAAAAGTTGCAAAATTTATCCATTTGAATATACACTCCACATGTTTAAATCCAGCATCTTTTATCATCTTTTGATTTTCATCGTAACTGTAAGGTATAAGTACATTTTCTAATGCTTCTCTTTTTTGAGCTATCTCAAATTCACTATACCCTTGCTCTTTTTTGAATTTGTAATATTCATCTATAAATTGTTTATTTAAAATCTTATCTTCACAAATAACTTTTTCACTAAAGATAAATACTTGACCATCGTTAAGTGCATCATAAATTTTAGAAATTAGTTTTTCTCTTTGTAAGGGTCGTATAAACTGTAAAGTATAGTTTGAGATAATCACATCTGCACTTTGAAGTTCAATATTAAATATATCATCTTGAACAAATGTGATTTGGTGACCATATCCTTTTGCTTTATGTGAAGCTCTGTCAAGCATAGCACTAGAGGTGTCAATTCCAATTAAATTTAAATCTACACTAGAGTGGTTTGCTATATTTATAAGTGTAGAAGCAGTTGAACAACCTAAATCATACACTGTACTATCTTTTTTTGTATATTTTAGTGCAAAAGAGGTAGTAAGATTGAGCATCTCATTATAAAATGGAACAGAACGACTTAACATATCATCAAAGACTGATGCTACATCTTCATCAAATTCAAATTGTTTTGTTATAGGTTTTTCAAATATTTTATCTTTCATTGGCAGTATTGTATAATAAAAATAGTATTAAAGTATTTAAGGTACGCTTGAAAGATAAAATTTTTAAATATTTTTAGATATAATCGCTTTTATGATAACTTTAGAAAATATTCAACAAGCAAAACAACGACTAGAAACAATAATAAGACCTACTCCATTGGCTTACGCACCAATTTTAAGTGCAAATAGTGGGGCAGATATATATTTAAAAAAAGAGAACTTACAATTAACTGGAAGTTTTAAACTTCGAGGTGCTTTTAATAAAATAGCAAAGCTAAGTGACCAAGAAAGAGCAAAAGGTGTGGTTGCTGCAAGTGCTGGTAACCATGCACAAGGTGTAGCATACAGTTCTAAACATTTTGGATGTGAAGCAACTATTGTTATGCCAGAAGCAACACCACTTTTAAAAGTTAGTGGTGTAAAATCTCACGGTGCAACGGTGGTGCTATATGGTGCAAACTATGATGAAGCATATAAGTATGCAACAGACTTTGCAACAAAACATGATAAAACTTTTGTTCATCCATTTGCAGATGATGATGTTATCGCAGGGCAAGGGACAATTGGATTAGAACTTTTAGATGAGTTAGATGATATTGATATGATTATTATCCCAATAGGTGGTGGTGGCCTTATCTCAGGAATTGCAAGTGCAGTGAAACAACTCAGGCCATCTATTAAAATAGTTGGTGTAGTTGCAAGTGGTGCCAGAGCTATGAAAGAGTCTTTTGAAGCAAAAACTCCTATTGATTCATTGTCTGTTAAAACAATTGCAGATGGTATTGCTGTAAGAGATGTTACCCCTAAAATGTTAGAAAATGTAACTGAACTAGTTGATGAGATTATTGAAGTTGAAGATACAGAGATAGCGTCTGCTATTTTATTTTTGTTAGAGCAACATAAACTTGTAGTTGAAGGTGCAGGTGCAACTGGAACGGCAGCTATTATGCATAATAAAATAGATGTCAAAGGAAAAAAAGTAGTTTTACCTTTAAGTGGTGGAAATATTGATGTAACCATGTTAGCTCAAATTATCGAAAAAGGTTTAGTAAAATCTTCAAGAAAGATGAATTTAATAGTAACTCTTATAGATAAACCAGGTAGTTTAAAAATGCTTACACAAATATTTGAAGATTTAAGTGCAAATATTGTTCAAATAGATTATGACAGAAACTCAGTGTCACTTGATTTTGGTGATGCAAATGTAACTATTGCTCTTGAAACAAAAGGGGAAGAACACCAACAATCAATCCGTGATAATCTTAAAAGTGCAGGGTATAGATTTAACGAGTTGTAAAATTTAAGTAATAGGAAGCGTTATTGTAAATAATGCTCCTTTATGGAAGATCCCTTGGTATTCAAATTCACTATTTTCAACTTCAATACTTCCTTGAAAACTTTTTTCAATAATTGTTTTTGTCATATATAATCCAATACCAGTTCCCCCATTTTTTTCTTTTGTAGTAAAATCTTTTATGAAAATTTTTTCTAAAATTGTATTCTCTATCCCTCCAGCATTATCTTTAATTTGAATAAAAGTAAGTTCATCTGTTTGTTTTAATGTTATAAAAATAAATTTTTTATGATCTTTATTATCTGTTAAAAATGCATCTTTAGCATTTTGTAAAATATTTAAAATTGCCTGTTTTAATTCATTTTGAAAACCATAACAAGTGATATTTTCATCCAAATCAAATACCACTTTTATATGGTTTTCTGATAAAAGAGCATTTGTTATTGAGACAGATTGGTGTATATTTTTAGATAGATTGAAGTTTATAGAATATTTATCTACCTTATAAAAATTTCTAAAATCATCTATAGTATCTGAAAGGTATTGAGTTGTATCAACTATTTTATCTAAGGTATTTAGTGAATTCTTTTTATTAAAATCATCTAACTCTATATCATACCCAAGTGCACTAGCAAGTGTAGAAATCCCACTTAAAGGTTGCCGCCATTGATGAGCAATATTTCCTATCATTTCACCCATTGAAGCTAATTTTGATTGATGAAAAATAATTGCTGATTTTTTTTCATTTTCACTTACTTCATATTCTACTTTTTTTCTTAAATTCTCATTTGCTATTTTAAGCTCTTCATTTAATTCTTTTAATTTAAGAGAGTCACTTTGTGCTTGAGAAATGGTTAAAGCAACAAATGAACTAGTCATAGAAAGTATATCTATATCTCTTTGATTAAATTTAAAATTTTGAGTTTCATCAAGTTTGTTTATAAGTTGAATGACCCCTAGCTTTTTGTTTTCAACTGGATGTATGATAGGGGCAGTTATGATAGAGTGTGTTTTATAATTATAGGTTTTATCGTATTCTTTAACTCCTGCAAATTCATATTCATCACTTTTATAAACATCATTTACAATGATTATCTTTTCTGATAAATAGGAATTAACAGCTAGATATTTTGAATCTGGATTGAGTGGAAGTTCTACATCTTTCAAATTTTTATATTGTATATAAATTTGTTCATAGCTCATTGAATCATTTTGGAAAACATTAAAACTTAAATTATCACCATTGGGGATATAAATTGTTCCTGCTTCCGTATTCAATATTTCTCTAAGATGCTTTAGTATTTTGTGTAATAAAATATCGAAATCATTTATATTAAAAAGTTTTAGGTCACAAATATCATAAGAATTATTTTTTAACATCTATACCCACTTCCTTTCGAACTTTTTTCTTTTGATGAACGGTAGCAATTAATTATATAATCTTTTAGATTATAGAGTGCTCAAAATGAGATAGAATTATAACATTGCTAAAATTACTCAAACTAAATTTAATCACTTCCTAACCAAATATTATCTATAATAAATACTATGAAAAAAGATATTTTAACTATGATAACTGGCACTAAATGAAAGAAGAAATTCAAGGGATATTAGAAGATAAATCAATTCTTTTAACACAGCAGTATTTTAAACTTCAAGAGCTTTTTGAAGTGAAGTATGGAAAAGATACTGTTGTATTGATGGAGGTTGGTACTTTTTTTGAGACCTATGAAGTCAATAATGATGAGGAAAAAATAGGAAAAGCTAAAGAGATAGCGGAACTTCTCAATATCCAGCTTACAAGAAAAAATAAATCAATCCTTGAAAACTCACAAACAAATCCACTGATGGCAGGAGTACCAGCTGTCTCTTTTGAGAAACATATTAACCGTATCATTCAAGAACAAAAATATACAATAGCTATTATTAAACAAGTGGGAACACCACCAAATGTTAGAAGAGTATTGGATGCTATAATATCTCCTGGTACAAACTTTGATTTTGCTGTTTCAAGTGATGAGAATAATATCACTTCTATTACTGTTGATATGGTTAGAGGAAATTATCTTATAGGGTATAGTGCCATAGATGTCACTACTGGAAAATGTTTTTTCAATGAGATGTTTGGTACTAGTGAAGATCCAAGCTTTGCACTTGATGAAGTGTTTAACTATATGAATATGCACAAAACAAGTGAAGTAGTTATCACATTTTTGGATAAGAGTATCAATCAAAAAGAGGTATGTGAATATCTTGAATTGTCTGGTAAAACTTTTCATATCTCAACTATGCGACCAAAGATAGCGTATCAAAATGAGCTTTTTAGAAATGTATTTGATATCCAATCACTTCTTACACCAATAGAGCATCTAAATATGGAAAGATATGCCCTTGCAAGTGAAAGTTTAGCGATACTTATAGATTTTGTTATAGGGCATGATAGTAAGATTATAGAGAAGCTTTCTTATCCTGTAAAACTTGATGTGAGCAGATATATCTATCTTGGAAATAATGCCCTTGAACAGTTAAATATCCTAGAGATGCCCCATCAGCCAAATCTCTTAAAACTTATAAATAATACAGCAACTGCTATGGGGAAAAGACTTTTAAAAGAGAGACTAACACATCCTATAAAAGATGAAAAAGAGTTAACTCGACGATATAAGCTTAGTAGTGATTTGTATGATTATCATGCCCCTATTGAAAACAGTTTGAGTAATATTTATGATATAGAGAGACTCACACGAAGAATTAAACTTAATCGTTTACATCCTTTTGAGTTGAATTATTTGTATGATTCTCTTGGAAGTATCAAAGAGATAGTAAAATTTATGGAAAACTATAACTTTGTAAAACCACCTTGTAGTAGTGAAGATATAGAGATATTTATCAAAACTATTGATGATACATTTGATCTTTCTTGTAGTGGGAAGTTTATGTTAAAAGATATTGATTCTAATATGATCGCACGAGGGATTGATAGTAAAGTTGATGAGTTGATTAAACAAAATAAACTTTTAGAAGAGAAGCTTGATATATTTGTAGAACATATTTTAAAGTTTTTAAAAAGTGATGATAAAAATCTTATCTCTGTAACAAGATTAGGGAAAGAGGGATTTTTTATAGGGTTGACGAAAAATCGTTTTTCTTCAATCAAAAAAGAGCTTTTAGAATCCCATCTAATTATTGATGATGAGTTGTATCTCTTTAAAGACTTTTCTATAAAGGTACAAACTTCTAGTGTCAAAATAACCAATAAACTCACCTCTACTATTTCAGATCAATATGTACACAATTTACAAAAAATAATAGCTCTAAATAAAGTGATATTTAAAGAGAAGATAGAATATTATGAGAAAAAGTTTGCTTCTATGCTTTTGGATTTGGTTTCATTTATTGCTGAGGTTGATTTAACTGTATCAAATATAAAAACAGCCAAAAAATATAATTTTGTCCAACCAAAAATCATAAAACAAGATGAGGTAAAAACGAACTTTTTAGAACTTATTGATTTACGACACCCTATCATTGAGTCAAGTGAAGAAAATGGAATCTATGTACCAAATGATATAGTTTTAGGGGATTTAACAAAAGTATCAAAAGAGCATCAAGATAACTTAATAGTAAAAAACGCAAGACCAGATAATATGTTAGATAATAAGATGCATGGTATCTTACTCTACGGGATAAATAGTAGTGGAAAAAGTTCTTTGATGAAATCAATAGGAATAGCTGTTATTATGGCTCAAGCTGGATTTTATGTTCCTTGTAAATCTATGCGATTTTGTCTCTTTGATGAGGTATTTACGAGAATCTCTGGAAGTGATAATATTGCAAAAGGGTTATCATCATTTGCTGTGGAGATGTTGGAGTTAAAAAATATTTTCAATCGTGCCACTCCTAACTCATTAATCCTTGGAGATGAGATAAGTCACAGTACAGAGACTATGAGTGGGGTAAGTATTGTTGCAAGTGCAATCCTTAAACTTGCCTCTTTAAAATCACAATTTGTATTTGCTACACACTTACATCAACTTCCAGAGATAGAAGAGATTGAGAAGTTAAAAAATATCATCTGTTTACATTTAAGTGTATTGTACAATGAAGAGGATGATAAGCTGGTTTTTAATAGAAAGTTATCTCATGGAAGCGGAAGTAGTATGTATGGTTTGGAGTTTGCAAAATCACTCCATATGGATAGGGAGTTTTTAAGTGTTGCAAATAGTATACGAAAACGACTCACCGATGATTATGATACTCTTGAGAGATTATCACAAAAGAAAACAAGCACCTACAACAAAGATTTATATATAGCTTCTTGTGCTATATGTGGAGCAGCAGTTGATGATGTACATCATATCAAAGAGCAGCAAAAAGCAGATGATAAAGGATTCATTGGACATATAAATCAAAACCATAAATTCAATCTTATTCCATTATGTAAAAAACATCATAAGCTAGTGCATGAAGGGAAGATAAATATCAATGGATTTGTGACTACTTCAAAAGGTTTAGAACTTCATTATTCTAGTTTAGAGGACTAAAAAACATAAAACTCTAAAGTTTATACACTTTTCTTTAATAAAATTATTATAAAGCCTTTATTTAAGAGAAGTAGGAAGATAAATATTTAGTTTTAATTTAAATAAAATATATGTTTTTTGTAAATGATGTGTATAAAAAAGTGTATAATTTTATTTTTGAAAGATTTATTATACACCAAATATAAATAGAGTCCATATTTATTTAAACATTAATTATATATAATCAAAATAAAAATATAGGATTCTAACATGCATGAAAATATGAGAGATTATTTGTATTTTGAACAGTTATGTGGAGAACTTTTCCAAAGACTTGGCTTTGATGTAGCACGAGATAGAAAAATTACTGAATCAAGAGTTACTCATTCTATATGCGACTTATTTTTAGAAAAAGATAATTTTAAGATTGTTGTAGAAGTTAAGTACTATAAAACAACAAAACCAAGAAAACAAAATTTATTAAGGGCAATAGAAATACTTGATAAACATTATGAACATTTGCAGGCAAATAAGAAGTTACTAATAATTGGTAATCATGTTGATTCTGAATTGAAAAGTGATATTCTTTCAATGAATGATGTTGAAGTTTTAGATTTAGGAAATTTGTTTTATTTATTTAAAAAATATGAAGATTTAAATGAAAAATTTTTATCATTTATAAATAATAAAATCATTATAGATGAAATAAGAACTGAAGAAAAACCTAATATAAGCTTTTTTGATACAAGCATTTTAGAAAAAATGAATGATGTTCACATAGAAGAAGAAAAATGTTCATGCAAAGAACTTCTTGATATTCCAAAAAGTCAAGGAACTATATATGAGAAAAAATGTACAGAGATTTTAAAATGTTTATTTGAAAAAGATTTAACTAGCTGGTTTGAACAAGAAAATACTGATGATGATTTAAGTCGTTATGATTTAGTATGTAGAGTACATAAAAATGATAATGCATTTTGGAATTTAATAATTGATGATTTTAAATCAAGATATATAATTTTTGAATTTAAAAATTACAAAGATAAAATTAAACAGACTCAAATTTATACAACAGAAAAATATTTATTTCAAAGAGCACTAAGAAATGTAGCTTTTATTATTTCAAGAGAAGGCGCTGATGATAATGCAATTAAAGTTACAAAAGGTATTCTTAGGGAAACTGGAAAATTGATAATCAATTTGACTGATGATGACTTATGTGAAATGTTAAAAATGAAACAATCTGGAGATGAACCTTCTGACTTTCTATTTGAAAAAATTGATACTTTTTTATTAAAAATGGAAAAGTAACTTGATATTGAGAAATTAAAATTTGCTTGAAGAATCATATTATATTTAAGCTATTGGGGCGTGTATAAGATGGCGTATAAATTTTGTTTTTCATAGTAAGAAGTCCCTTAAATAAGGGAAAAAATGAACTTGGTGAAGTAGTTGATGAAGTGCATCATATACAAGAGCAACAAGAAGCAGATGAAAAAGGCTTCATAGGTCATATAAATCAAAATCACAAATTCAATCTTATTCCACTGTGTAAAAAACATCATAAGTTAGTGCATGAGGGAAAGATAAATATCAATGGGTTTGTGACTACTTCAAAAGGTTTAGAACTTCACTATAGTAGTGTTGAATAGTAATAATAAATATAATTAAAAAAAGAAAATAATTAATTTTAGTTTATGGTTTCTATGATAAAATTTGTATAAGATGAATGGTGGTTAGTAACCATTCACTTTAATACAAGGAGTATACTATGAATACAAGTATAGTAGGAAGACATGTTACCTTAACAGATGAATTAAAATTACACATTGAAAGTACAATAGATACATTTAAAAAATACAATTTAGATATGATCTCTGTAAATGCAATTGTTGCACAAGAGCAAAAACATGGTAAAAATGTAATAACATTTGAATATGTACTAAATATAGCAAATATTGATACAGTTGTTGTTAAACAAAAAGATAAAGATTTACATAGTGCAATTGATATAGCAACAGATAGAGTTTGTAAAATATTAAGAAGACACGCAGATAAAATAAAAGCACATGATGCAACAAAATTAACAAATATTGAGATTGCGGAGCAAGAAGATAGTATTGCAAAAGAGCTTGAAAAATTTGATACAGAGATAGTACCTATGAAATTAGCATCATATAAACCTGTAGAGATAGAGGAAGCTTTAGCAGATTTAAAAGGTAGTGATGCACTTTTTAAAGTATTTTACGATATGGATGATAACTTTAGAGTATTATATAAAATGAAAGATGGAGTAAGTTTCGGTTTATATTAATAGATAAATTGATTTTCAATAAGGGGTTAAGCGAAAGCTTAGCCCTTTTTTTATGATTAAAATTTATCTCAAAGACTTTTTCAAGACTTCTTTATGATATTATTTTGTAAAAATATATAAAGTAGAGTGGAAAAAACATGAGTAAAAATCCAAAAATTGCTTGGAGTGAAGTATATAAAATTGGACATGAAAAAGTTGATAGTGAACATCAAAAACTTTTTGAGTTAGCAAATAAAGTTACAGATTGTTTGGATAACAAAGATTCCTTACTGCTTAGTATTAAAGAACTTGTAAAGTACACAAAATTCCATTTTACAAATGAAGAACTGTATATGAAATCAATTAATTTTCCATTTTTAGAGGAACATAAACAACTTCATCAAGAGATTGTAAATAAAGTAAATAAAATTTTAGCAAAGCTTAATAGTATGGAAACAGAGGAAATAGTATCTGAATTATCACTATTTATTAAAGAAAATATTATTAATCATATTTTAACAGAAGATAAAAGAGTTCATCATTTCAGAAGAAATAGAAAAGAGCTCATAGAGATTTTTCAATGGAAAGAGTCCTATAAGATAGATAATAAACAAATAGATGATGAACATAAAAAACTTTTTGATATAGCTTTGAGAACATTAGAATATAATAATACTAATGTAAAACAACATATTAGAGATGTTTTAATGGAACTTTTTGATTATATGAAAGTACATTTTACAAATGAAGAACAATATATGAAATCGATAAACTACGAAAACCTTGATGAACATATGAAAATACATGAAAAAATTATAGTTCAGTTAAATGAATTTATTAAAAAACTTCCAACTTTAAGTATAGAGGAGTTTGAGAGACAATTGATTGAATATATGGATATATGGCTTATTAACCATATAATATGTGAAGATCAAAAAATACTATCTTCTCAAAAAACAATTCAATATAATAATTAAAGAAGAATTTTAGTATTTAAAGCTTTTTATACTATAATTATTATCAAAACTTATACTGAATAAGTGATAATTATTAGTATAATAAGGAAATTATATGCAAAAAATTTTAGGAAATTTATCTTTAAAAGCAAAATTACAAATATTGACATTTATACCACTAGCTGGTTTACTCTATTTTATAATTACAACAGTTGTTCACTCTTACACACAAACACAAAATATGCAAAGATTAGCACCTTTAGTACATGTGACAAACAATATCGCACAAATCTTAAATGAGCAACAAATAGAGAGAGGTTATACAGGGGGATTTATAAGTAGTCATGGGGAAAATTTTGAAAATGAATTGACGAATCAAAGAAAAAAAGTAGATAAGCTTTATAGTGATACAAAAAACTTCATTATAGCTATGGAGGTAAAAAATGAGATAAAAGAGCTACTTGAAAAACAAGTAGCAGCCGTTTATAAGAGATTGGGAGGAGTAAGAGCTGAGATTAGAAAAAATAATGTTCAAAATACTAAAGCTACAAATGCCTTAAACTTTTATACCTCTATGAATAACAGTTTACTTGAAATACTATTACTTTTAACACACTATAGTGATAATGCAAAAACAACAGCACAAATAATTGCATATTATAATATTCTTGCAACAAAAGATGATACAGAGCTTATAAGGTCTTATGGATTAAATACTATAAATGAACTTGATAATATAACAGATGAAAATGACAATAGTAAAAATATATTATATGGACAAATAAAATTAAAATCTATACTTGCATCTGAGGAGTTAAAGTTAACAGTATTTTTAAAAATTGCTAGTAAAGATACACTTGACTTTTACAACAAGTTAATAAAAACAGTGAAACTTGATGATTATAATGAATTTGTACGCTCTTTAGCAAATGATGGGGACTTAGAGTTATATCAAGGTGAGGGTGAAAACTTTTTTAAATTAGCTACAAAAAAAGTTGAAATGTTTGAAAAAATTGAAAAACATGTATCGAGTAATATAAAAGAGTATATTGAAATATTAAAAAAAGAGGCACAAGCGGTATTTATTAGTAATGTAATATTAGGAATCATTATTTTAGTTCTTACATTGGTTTTAGGTTTACTAATATACAAAAGAATTGACTCAGATATGAAACTGCTTAAAACAAATCTGTTAGGATTTTTTGATTTTATTTCAAAAAAACAAGATGATATTGATATAAAAGATGTTGATGGAAGTGATGAGTTTGCTATTTTAATCAATACAATCAATAAAGAAGTTTTAAAAACAAAAGAGTTAGCAAGTAAAGATAATATTGTATTAAAAGAGATAGATGAAACAATTAGTAGAGTAGAAAATGGATTTTTTACATATAATATAAAAGCAGAGGCAGGAAGTGACTCTGTAAAGCTTTTAAAAAATAATGTAAATAATATGATTAATACAACAAAAGAGAAACTAGATACATTAAATCTTATATTAGACTCTTATGGTCAATATAAATATGACTTTAAATTAAACTCTGACCAAAGACAAGGGATGGCAGGTGATATTGGGACATTAAGTACTTCACTATTGGCACTAGGGGAAGATATATCAATATTTATGGCTACATTTAGTAATGTAGTTGATAATTTAAATAGTAATACAAATATATTATTAGATACTTCATCTACTCTTTCAAACTCATCAAATCAACAAGCAGCTTCATTAGAAGAAACAGCTGCTTCAATCGATGATATCACAACAACTATTAAGTCAAATACTTCAAATGTAGCAAGAATGTCTAATATTTCTGATGAACTTCAAGATAAAGCAAGTAAAGGAAATGTTCTTGCAAGTGATACATCAAAAGCTATGGAAGATATAAATGAAAAAATTAATCAAATAAATGAAGCAATCAGTATCATAGACCAAATAGCATTCCAAACAAATATTTTAAGTTTAAATGCAGCAGTTGAAGCAGCAACTGCAGGTGAAGCTGGAAAAGGATTTGCCGTTGTTGCACAAGAGGTGAGAAACTTAGCTTCAAGAAGTGCGGATGCTGCCAATGAGATTAAACAACTTGTCGAAAGTGCTACACAAAAAGCAACAAATGGAAAACAGATATCAGCAAGTATGATTGATGGATATACTGAATTAAATGAGAAAATTACACAAACTAAAACAATTATTGATGATGTGACAGTAGCTTCAAGAGATCAACAAAATAAAATTGAACAAATAAATGTAGCAGTATCTCAAATTGATAAGATGACACAAGAAAATGCATCAAGTGCAAGTAGTTTAAATCAAATATCAACAGAAGTTGAGAAGTTATCAAAAGAGATTGAAGCAACTATTTCTCAAGCACAATTTAGTAAAGAGTATAAAAAAATTGTTTGTAACCCAACTCTTGCTCATACTATCTCAACTTATAAACGATATCATATATCTTTCAAAAGTGATAATTTCAAAAAATTAAATGAATTCTCACAGTTTCATGTAACAGACCATAACAATTGTGATATGGCAAAATGGATAGCACAACAAGAATCACAACAAGAACCATTTACAAAAGTACCATCTTGGGATCAATTGAAAAAAACACATGAAAAGTTTCATAAAACAGTTCAAGAATATATTAATGACAATGCATCAAATGTAAGTCAAGAGTTGTTAGAGAAAAAAGCTTTAGCAATTGAGGAAAATACTTTAGATGTATTTGAAAAATTAAATAGTGTTTTAAAAGATAATTGTAGCCAAAATTATTGATAGATTAAGTTTAATAGTATATTATACGAAAAACTTTAATAAAGTAGTATAGATAATGAAAATAGCCATATTAGCTTCACATAATGGAAGTGGATTTGAAGCATTATATAATGCTTCAAAATCTAATAGATTAGATTTAGAGATTGTTTTAGTTATATCAAATAATACAGATGCTAAAATTTTACAAAAAGCAAATTTATATAATATAGATAATTTTATAGTAAATAAAAATCTTTATGATGATGTAGATAGTAAGATAGAAAAGTTGTTAGAAGAGTATAAATGTGATTATATTTTTTTAAGTGGCTATATGAAAAAGATATCACCATCTTTAGCTAATAATTTTAAAATAATTAATTCCCATCCTGCACTTCTTCCAAAATATGGTGGGACTGGTATGTATGGAAGATTTGTCCATGAAGCTGTAATAAAAAACAAAGAGAAAATCAGTGGTGTAACAATTCATGAGGTTAATGAAAATTATGATGAGGGTAAAATTATTTTACAAAAAACTCTTTCTCTTCAGAGTGATGAGAGTGTTAATAGCCTAGAGTCTAAAATAAAAAATTTAGAACAAGAAGCTATTGTAGAAGCTTTTGAAAAGTTACTTTAATCCAGTAAGTAAAAATATAGGAAACTCTCTATGTGGCTTTTTAGCAACACTTACTTGAGAAATTTCTAGTTGTCTAAATCCAGCTTTTATAGCACATTGAACTATAAATTTTTCATCAAATCCAAAATGAAATACACCCGTATCTTCTGAGTGAAAAGTTCCATCTTCTGTGTATAAATCTGATAAAGCAATAGTTCCTCCCTCATCTAGCATATCATGGAATTTTTTTAATAGCTCTACGATATCTTCTACATGATGTAAAGTCATAGATGAGATAATTCCATCAAACTTTTTATCAATATCACTTTTTGAGAGATCAAGTTCTAAAATTTCCAAATCACAAGCAACTAAATCTTTGTTTGCTTGTAGCTCCTCATTCATAGATTTTGACATATCGATACCTGTAATTTTTCCCACATAAGGAGCAATCTCTATTGATAAAAGACCTGTGCCACTACCAAAATCCATAATATGCATATCTTTTGTATAATTTACTTTTTCTAAAATACCATTTGCTATAGTTTGTACATTTCGTACCCGTTTACTATCTTTACTATAAGTTTTTGACTTGTTTTCAAAAAAATCTTTCTTTTCCATATTTTTCCTTTTTAAAATGGTGCTTTACCTGTCCAGTCTCGTATTAGTTTTATCTCTTCTTTTGTTAGTTTTGTCTCTTCATGCAAAGAGACATAGCTAGAAAGTGGCATCGCTGCGTATACAGTTCTAAATATTCCTTGAAGCTTTTTATCTTTTTCTTTTTGGGTATAGTTTTCCCAAGTTGAGAAGTTTAACCAAGCTCTTCCTAGCTCAACATGATTTTTTATCATAAATGAAGCAGGAGCAATTGCAGCATACCAAGGTATATTTACATTATTTGAATGGCAATCATAACAAGAGCGTTTAAAAACAGCCATAACCTCTTGTGGTGCTTGAATCTCCAAAGCTGGGTCAGTTTGTGGATTTTCAATTTTTGCAGGGATAAATTGTAATAATACAAATACAGCAAATATGATGAAAAATATTCTTTTAAGCATCTTTTTTCCTTTTAGTTAAAAAATAAATTGTAAGTTCGAGTCAATTGTTGCTCAATTTGTTCCATTGAGATATGACGACTTTGTCTTATAAACTCTTTTGAGTCAAAAAACACTATTATTGTTGGTATAGTCAATACATTGTATTGTGCAGCAGTTTGTGGAAACTTATCAGCACCTATAAAAATCTGTTTTATTTTAGGAAACTCTTCACTAAATAGTTTTTTTATTTTTGGTTGAATCACTTTACAAACACCACAGTTTTCACCACTAAAATATACCATAACAGCATCATTTTCTTTTATCTCATTTTGTAATTGTTCTATTTGCATCATCTTCCTTATAAAAGATATTTAGCAAGTGCTAAGAAGCTAAAAAATCCCATAATATCTGTAACAGTAGTAAGTATAACAGTACTTCCTATAGCTGGGTCTATCTTTATTTTTTTTAACACCAATGGTATAATTGCACCAAAAAAACCAGCACAAAAAAGTGTAATAATCATAGACAATGCTATAACAAATCCTAACATAGCACTTTCAAACCAAGCAAAAGCTATAAATCCTAAAATAATAGCAAATAATATCCCATTAAGAAGGGATAAAAATATCTCTTTTTTTACAGCATAACTACTGTCATGTTCATCAATATTTCCAAGTGCTAATTGTCTCACCA
Source organism: Arcobacteraceae bacterium (assembly GCA_965140475.1). Classification (GTDB taxonomy): domain Bacteria; phylum Campylobacterota; class Campylobacteria; order Campylobacterales; family Arcobacteraceae; genus JAIOSF01. Next base: position 582,650 of record OZ223240.1, on the reverse strand, counting down.
TAACTGCAAGTGTTTGTGTACCTGCATTTCCACCCATAGAAGCTACAATAGGCATTAAAATAGCTAAAGCGATAAACTCTTTAATTGTTTCATCAAAGAAACCAATCACTAAAGATGCCATAATAGCAGTTAGAAGATTTATAAATAACCATGAGGCTCTTTTTCTTCCTGTTTGAAATAGTTCCTCATCTTGATCATAATCTTCATCAACCCCAGCTAGTTGATACATCTGCTCTGTGGCATTTTGTTCTATTACATCTAAAATATCATCACTAGTGATTCTCCCTAATAATCTATTTTTATAGCCTATTACTGAAACTACTGAAAGATTGTATTTTTCAAATTGTTTCACCACATCCCCAATATTATCATCTCCAACTACAGAGATTGGTTTATAGTTTTTCTCTTTATTTTTTTCTAAAATTTTCTTATATTTTAGTTTAAAGTCATAAGTGACTAAATCTTCTAAAGGGATTGAAGCTATAAGTGTTGTATCATCATCTACTACAAAAACTTGATGGATATTTTCTATATGATGATTTTTTTTTAAAAACTTTAACCTATCTATTGAGTCTTGTATGGTTTCGTTTATATGGGCACTAAAAAGCTCAGTTTGCATGTATGCACCAGCTTTTGTTTCATCATATTTTTTAAGCCAGTTAATATCATCTTGATCTTTTTTGTCTAAAGAATCTAAAACATTTTTTGCTTTTTCTTGATCAATCTCTTCAATACCTTGAATAATATCAGTTGCATTATCTGTTTCTAACTTTTCAAGTGCACGAGATATTTGTTCATATGAGAGTGAATTATAGGCTTTTTCTCTAAGTGAGTCTGGAAGTTCTAGTAAAACTTCTCCAAGATATTGTTTTGGAATTTTATGTAAGTATTCATAAAAAAGCTCATTGCTGTTTTTTTTGATTTTTTTAAGTCTATAGGCAATATCACTTGGATGAAAATGGTCAATTTGTTTTAAAATGTCATCTAATTCTAATTCTGTATTATTTGACATTATACAATTCCTATAATTTGTATGCTAGTTCAAAATTTTCAAGTTTTAAAGGGGTGTCTTTTATTGAAATGTCACCGTTAAGCTCTTTCTTTAGTGCATTAGCAACTTTCATAAAATTTCTTCTTTTTTCACCAGTAAGTTTTGTTTTGGTTACACTGATCATTTTTAAAGGATTGATGGCTCTTCCATTTTTATAAAGACCAAAGTGTAGGTGAGGACCTGTACTTCTTCCAGTACTTCCTACTCTCCCAATAAAGGTACCTTGTTTAACCCAAGAACCAACTTTTATTCTATTACTATAACTATTCAGATGTCCATAGAGTGATTTTAATCCATTGCTATGTCGTATCATAACAGTTTTCCCATAACCACCTTTTCTCCCCTTATGAATCACTCTTCCATCAGCAGTAGCAAATATTTTTCTCCCCGTAGGGGCTGCGAAGTCAACTCCCAAATGAGCTCTATATCTTTTTAAGATAGGATGCCATCTTTTTTGGGTAAATCTACTTGATATTCTTTTATATCGAAGAGGTATTTTTAATAAAAAGCTAGTAAGACTTTTTCCATCTTCATTATAATATCTTTTATCATCAGGGTTTTGAAAAATATAATAAGTTTTTCTTTTCATTACAACAGAAGCACCAAGTATTTCCGGAGTACCAAAATATCTCCCCTCTCTAATTTTCTGTTTAAAAACAATAGAAACAGTATCATTTTTTTGAAGTCTTTTAAAGTTTACTGATTTTTTAAATGCAAGTATAAACTCATTGGCTAAAGCTTTATTTCCAGTAGTTTCTACTATGTCTTGATAGGGGGAAGTTGTTATATTTATATTGATGTTTTGTTCAACTTCTCTATATTGTATAGGGATAATATCTAGTTCATATAGACCAGCTAAATTTTTAAAAATATGTATTTGCATCTCTTCACTAATAGGTATAAGTGCTTGTTCTAATTTATTTTTATCATCATACATCATTTGAAATGGTATACCTGCGTATATCTCACTACAAAGCTCTTTATCTGTTTTTGAAAGGTCAAAATAAACATTTTTTGAAATTTGATGTTTATCGAAAAAAGTAAGGAGGGTTTCCCCTTTCCACCAAACATCTTCTTGGACATAAGAAGCGAAGCTAATAATAGCTGATAAAACAAATAATAGTATAATCTTCAATAAAAACTCTTTTAATATATAAAATTTAAGAGTTTTATTATACAATTTCATATCTTAAAAATCGGAAAAATCAATAATGAAAAAAATAATAACAATACTTCTTATAACTTGTAGTTTTGCATTTGCAACATCTATAGATATAGTAGAATTGTATAGAATACATGGAATTAGTTCAGTTGAAAAAGCTATTGAAGAGCAGTTACAAAATAAAGAGTATTGGGATGAAAATCTTAAATATAAAGATACGAAAAATGGATACTATGAATCTATTCAGTATGTAATGATTTGTGAAAAAGGGAATAAAGATATTACTCTTTATGATACAAAACTGAAGAAAAAACTTTTCTCTTCAAGTGTCTTTGTAGGGAAAATAGATGGAGATAAAAAAGTTGAAGGGGATTTAAAAACACCTATAGGTGCTTATGAACTTACTAGAAGATTAACTACAGTGGATCCTTTTTATGGACCATTGGCACTTACAACAAATTATCCAAATAATTATGATAAAGTAAATGGAAAAACAGGTCATGGTATCTGGATACATGGTTTGCCTCTTAATGAAGAACGAGATGATTTTACACAAGGGTGTATAGCCTTAGATAATTCAAAAATAGAAAAACTAGATAGCTCTATAAATATTGATAACTCAGTTTTAGTAATTAGTGAAAACAAGCTTCAAGAGGTATCAAAAGATGATATTAGCCTTATTTTAGCCAGTATTTTTCAATGGAGAGATGCTTGGAAATATAGTGATGTAGACAAATATTTGTCATTTTATGCAAAAGACTTTAAAAGAACTAATGGGCAAGATTTGGAAAAATTTTCAATTTTCAAAAAAAGAATTTTTAGTAAAAAACAGGAAAAAACAATTATTTTTTCAGATATAAATATAATACCTTCTCCAAATGATCAATCGAAAAAAATTTTTAGAGTAACAATGAAAGAGTTTTATAAAACTAAAACATATACATTTGATGGGAAAAAAGAGTTATATATCCAGATTGAAAATGGTGAGTTTAAAATTTTAACAGAGAGCTAATAAAATACCTTAAACTTTTATACAAGAAAATTACAGTACAATCCCGATAATTAAGAAGAATACAACAGAGGATTTGATATGTTAGATTTAGCTATTATTGGTGGTGGACCAGCTGGTCTTACTGCTGGGCTTTATGCCACAAGAGGTGGTTTGAAAAATGTTATTATGTTTGAAAAAGGGCTACCTGGTGGTCAAATAACTCAAAGTAGTGAGATTGAAAATTATCCAGGACAGGTTGATGTTGTGACAGGTATGGAGCTTATGGATAAATGGCCAACTCAATGTCAAAAATTTGGTATGAAACATGATATGAGTGAAGTAAAAAAGCTTACAAAAAGTGGAGATATTTTTACATTAACTTTAGGTAATGGTGAAACACAAGAAGCTAAAACTGTTTTAATAGCAACAGGAAGTGTACCGAAATCTGCAGGTATTAAAGGTGAAGCAGAGTTCTTTGGAAAAGGTGTAAGTACTTGTGCAACTTGTGATGGATTTTTTTATAAAAATAAAGATGTAGCCGTTTTAGGTGGTGGAGATACTGCTGTTGAAGAAGCTATATTTTTAGCAAATATTTGTAAAACGGTTTATATAGTTCATAGAAGAGATGAGTTTCGAGCAAGTCCCCATGAAGTTGAAAAAATGAAAAAGTTTGATAATATTGTACAAGTATTAAATCATACTACAGAAGAGATTATCGGTGATAATATGGGTGTAACAGGTATTATTGTTAAAGATAAAAATAGTTCAGAAACTAAAACACTTGATGTTCATGGTGTATTTGTATTCGTAGGTAGAGATGTTTTAAATCAAACACTTATTCAAGAAGATGGAAGTTTTTTATGTGATATAAATGAAGCTGGAGAGGTTATAGTTAATCTTAAAATGGAAACTTCAGTTCCAGGTCTTTTTGCAGCAGGTGATATTAGAATTGATGCTCCAAAACAAGTTGTATGTGCAGCAGGTGATGGTGCAGTTGCTGGTATTGGTGCAATTGGATATTTACAATAATTTAGAAAATAGGAAAAATAATGTTAAAAGTTGGAATTTTAGGAAGTACAGGTAGAGTTGGTTCTTTATTGATAGATGATTTAGAAAATGATGCAAATGCTTGTGTTGGAAGTGTCCATGTATTTGATGAGTTGAAAAAACCTTTACCAAAAGATGCAGTTGTAACAAATGATATGAAGGCTATGTTAGAAGCTTGTGATGTTGCGATAGATTTTTCAGCTCCAAATGCTACAGAAGAACTTTTAAATACTGTTATTCAAATAGGTGGAAATAAACCTTTAGTTATAGCAACAACAGGGTTTAATGAACACCAAAAAAATCTTTTAATAGAAGCTAGTAAAATTACACCAATTTTATATGCAACAAACATGAGTTTAGGAGTTGCAGTTTTAAATAAGCTTGTATCATTAGCTTCTAAAACTTTAGAAGATTTTGATTGTGAAATCGTTGAACAACACCATCGATATAAAGTTGATTCTCCAAGTGGTACAGCGCTTACTTTAGCAGAACATGCAGCAGAAGCTAGAGGGCTAGACCTTGATGCTGTAAGAGTTTCAGGAAGAGATGGTGTTATTGGTGCAAGAACAAAAGATGAGATAGGTGTTATGAGTCTAAGAGGTGGAGATATAGTTGGAAGACACACAGCTGGATTTTATAATGATGGTGAGTTTATAGAACTTAATCATACAGCAACTGCTAGAAATACTTTTAGCAAAGGGGCTATAAAAGCAGCTAAATGGCTAGTAAATCAAGAAAAAGGGCTATACAGTATCAATGACTGTTTAGGATTATAGGAAAATAATATGTGTGCTATAGTTGGAATATATGGAAATGACAATGCAGCGAGATTAGCTTCAGCTGCATTATTTGCGATGCAACATAGAGGGCATGAAGCATCAGGGATTAGTAGCGGTGGATATGAAGATAAGAAAATCTACACTGTAAAGAAAATGGGATATGTAAGAGATGTATTTCATGAGGGAACGCTTGGAAAGCTTCCTGGAAGTATCGCAATAGGTCACAATAGATATTCAACAGCAGGGAGTGATAGTGTATCAGATGCACAACCAATTCATGCAAAATATAAGTTAGGTGAAATATCTATAGTACACAATGGTAACCTTGTAAATAAAAATGAAGTAAGACAAAATCTTATTGATGAAGGTGCTATATTTCAAACAGATATGGATACTGAAAATCTTATCCATCTTATTGCAAAATCAACAAGAGATAGACTAAGAGATAGAATTACAGATGGTTTAGAACATGTAAAAGGTGCATACAATTTTATTATACAAAGTAGAAGTAAACTTTTTGTAATTAGAGATAAGCACGGGATTCGACCGTTAAGTTTGGGAAGACTTAAAAGCGGAGGTTGGATAGTTGCTAGTGAAACTTGTGCCTTTGATTTAGTAGATGCTGAGTTTGTAAGAGATGTAAAACCAGGTGAAATGCTGATTTTTAGTGAGGGATACAAAGCCCCTGAGTCTATACAGCTCTTTACCGGTGCTGAGTTTAGACCTTGTGCTTTTGAGTATATCTATTTTGCACGACCAGATTCTGTAATAGATGGAAAAAGTGTTTACAGAACAAGAGAAAATATGGGGAAAGAGTTAGCAAAAAATGACTCAAATAGTAAACTTAAAGCAGATATGGTAATCCCAGTACCAGATAGTGGAGTACCAGCAGCACTGGGATATGCTCAACAAAGTGGAATACCTTTTGAACTTGGAATTATAAGAAATCACTATGTTGGAAGAACATTTATTGAACCTACTCAAGAGATGAGAAACTTAAAAGTAAAAATGAAACTTAATCCTATGAAAGCTTTGATTGAAGGGAAATCTTTAATAGTAATTGATGATTCTATTGTAAGAGGTACTACAAGTAAAAGAATTGTACAGATGTTAAAAGAAGCAGGGGCCGCTGAAGTGCATTTTAGAGTTGCCAGTCCAATGATTCAACATCCATGTTTTTATGGTATAGATACACCTACAAAAGAGGAACTTATCAATGCTGTGATGACAAAAGAAGAGGTATGTGAACATATCGGTGCTGATTCTTTAGAATATCTTACAATTGATAATTTAAAAGATTCATTAGGTCGTGATAGAAACTATTCATTAGTAAGTTTTGATGGCGATTATTTCGTAGTTTAAAACTAGGAAATATAAGAAAAGTTTTGAAGCATTTAAATACAATTGGTCGATATTGGCGAAAAAAGTATGGACAAAAAGTTTATAAAATACCTATTAGTATATCTGGGTTCACTTGTCCAAATATAGATGGAACAGTAGCAAAAGGGGGTTGTACCTTTTGTGAAAATGAATCTTTTTCTCCAAATTTAGTAGATAAATCAAGATTTAAACTTAATCTTCATTCAAAAGAAAATCCCTATTTAGAAAAACAACTTTTACAACTTCAAATGCAATTTGATGCTACAAAAGAGAGACTAGAAAATAAATATGGTGCAAAAAAATTTATTGTTTATTTTCAATCATTTACAAATACTTATGCACCTCTTGATACTTTAAAATCACTTTATGAAAAAGCTTTGAGTTTTGATAATGTGGTGGGTTTAAGTATAGGTACACGAACAGATAGTATCACAGAAGATACTTTAGATTATCTACAAAGTTTATCAAAAGATAAAGAGATCTGGGTTGAGTACGGAATACAATCAATTTATGATGAAACTTTAGAAAAAATAAATCGTGGACACACTTTTGCAAATATTCAAGAGTGGATACATAAAACAAAAGATAGAAATTTACTAGTTTGTGGTCATATGATATTTGGACTTCCTAACGAAACACAAGAGATGATGCTCAAAGGTGTTGAAGAATCACTAAAGCTAGGTATAGATTCTATTAAATTTCATCCTTTATATGTAACGAAAAATACACTCTTGGCAAATGAGTATAAACAGGGAGAGTTTACCCCAATAAGTGAAGAACTTTATATAGATACACTTGTTAAATCTATAAAAATATTACCCGAGAATGTATCAATATCAAGAGTAACAGCTGGGATAAGTGATAGTAGTTTACTTGATCCACCTTGGTGTAATAATAAACACAATCAAATATACAAAATCAAACAAGCTTTATTAAAAGAGGGGTTGATATATTAATGGAAAATTCTTCAAGATATGCAAGATGTGAAAAACTTTTTGGAGATGATTTTCAAAAATTGCAAAAAGCAAAGATTGTCATACTTGGTGTCGGTGGAGTAGGTGGTTTTGCACTAGATTGTCTTTATAGAACTGGTATTACAGATATTACTATAGTTGATTATGATACTTTTGATGAAACTAATCAAAATAGACAAATAGGAAGTGATGCTGTTGGTAGTGTAAAAGTTGACCATCTAAAAACTTTATACCCAACAGTGGAAGCGATAAATCAAAAAATAGATTTAGAGTGGATAGAAAATTTTGATTTTGATAAATATGATTTAATCCTTGATGCAATTGATGATATCAAAGCAAAAGTTGAGTTGATAAAAAGATATCATAAAAAACTTATCTCTACAACTGGAAGTGCAAAAAGAATAGACCCAACAAAAATAGAATATGTAAATATTTTTAAAACTTATAATGATCCTTTTGCTAGAAAAATAAGAGATGAACTAAAAAAAGCTAAATTTAATAAAAATTTTAAAGTAGTATTTAGTAGTGAAAATCCAAATTGTAAAGATTTAGGTAGCTTTGTAGGGGTTACTGGTTCTTTTGGACTTACTATGTGTAGTATTGCAATTAAAAAACTATTAAGTGAAATGTAGATAGAATTTAAGAAATTTATAATATTAAATTAAAAAGGAATTTATATGAGCGCAATAAGTAATAGTGTAGAGCAATTAACACAAGCTCATCTTCGAAATGTTCAACAGTTAGCTGTATTTCGAACTGGAAATAATGATATATATGCTATCAATATAGCAAAAATTAAAGCTTTTATAATCACTGAAGAGGTAGATGTAACAGATACTCCAAAAGAGACAGATGTAATAGAGGGTATTGCTACAATTAGAGGGGAACCTGTTACTCTAGTAAATCTTGATAGATGGCTTGGTTATTCAAAGTTGGCACTTAATGAGTATAAACTAATTATTTTTTGTGAGTTCAATCATAAGCAAGTAGGCTTTTTAGTTAAAGATATGGTAAATATTGTAGAAAAAACTACTGCAGAGTTAAAAAATTCAGAAGATCAAAATTCTAAAGTAACATATACAACGTATGTAGAAGTTGAAGGGAAAGATAGACTTTGTACTGTATTTAATGCAGAGCAACTTTTAAGTGATATTGGATGGACAGATATCAATGCAAGTGATTTAGATAGATATATTACAAAACCTGTAAGTGCAGAGAAAAAAATTCTTGTTGCAGAAGATAGTGCCGTTGCAAGAGAAGTGCTAAATCAATTTCTAAGAAAAGCAAGAGCAAAATATGATATTTTTCATAATGGGGGAGATCTTCTTGATGCAATCAAGAATATGGATCCTAAAGATATAGGACTTATTATTACAGATATTGAGATGCCAGGAACTGATGGATATCAAGTTGCACAAGCTATAAAAGATAATTCAACATTAAATCATGTACCAGTAGTTGTAAACTCTAGTATGACAACAGAAGCTGTAAAAGGAAAAATGGAAAGAATTGGTATAGATGCTTTTGTTGGAAAGACTGATATCCCTGCATTATATGATGTTGTAGTTAAATACCTTGGGCATGCTTAAGGAAATCTTTTTTACTATATAAAACAATTTGAATTTTTGATTTATATATACTTAAGTGACCAGAGATTATGGTGAGTTTTTCACCATCTTTTGGTCTTTGTAACTCTTTATAAAAATAGAGTTTTATTTTTTCCTCTTTAGTTCCTTTTTTGAAATACAAATAACCTTTTTTATAGATTCCAGTTAGATTTGTAATAATATTATTTTGATTTTTATTATTAAAAAGATTGATGCTATTAGCATCTAAGTAATATTTAGAATAGTTTTCAATAGAGGTTACTTTTTTAATATCTGCTATCTCTTTAATCTCTTTTAACCCATTATATAGATCAATACTAGTTACAACTATATTGTAACTAAAACCTAAGTGCAAATTTTTAGGAGGATGAAAAACCATAATAGCTCTATCATTTTCTCTTTTTATGATAGCAATTTTTTTTGATTTGTATATAACAATTATATTGTCAAGTGGGTAGTTTGTTACAGTTTGTAAACTATATAAGTGTTCAATTGTATTTGTTTTAGAAGGTTGCTTCTGTAAAATATAATTTTGATTGTTTGTAGAAAAAGTTGCATAAATTGGTAGATGATCAGAATATCCATTATTTTTAAAGTTATTCCATCTTTTGATTTTATTGTTCTCTATTAGATAATTGGTTTTAAATACATTGAAACTATTTTGTACATAGGAGATTCCCTTTTGGTCAAATAATCCTTGAGATAGGATGATATTATCAGGGGTGTTATATTCCCCCTTAAATATTGTACTAAATTTTTTATCATTGAAATCTAACCATAAGTTGTAATGTATCTTTTTGTTGAACTTAAGCATATTGTTTATATGGATAAAATTTTCTTTATTAGTAGTATTTAAAATTTGATTTATACCTGTTATTCCAAAACTATCATTTAAGTTTTTATCATATTTAAAAGTTTGAAACTCATTATAATTAGAATTTAAATCACCTAATATAATATAATCTTCATTTTTGTCTAAATTATCAATCTCTTTTTTTAAAGCTAGAGCATAAACTATTCTTTTACTTTCAGGTGCTCTTTTTGAACGCCAATGATTAACAAACACTATTAACTTTTTATCATCAATTAAAACTGTAGTTTTCAAAATATATCGCGAATATTTATCACTGGCATCTACATCAATTTTTGTTGATTTCTTTATAGGATAGATACTTAAAAGTGCAACACCTACAGAAGAGGTTTCTTTTTTAAGAAAGGTATGATACTTATAACGGGGAGTTTTTTTTAGTAAAGCATCAAGAGCTTCTTGAGATTCGACCTCTTGTAAAGCTACAATATCTGCATCTAAATCATTTATAACTTGTGTAATATTTTTTATTTTTTTAGTAAAAGAGTTTGTATTCCAAGTTTTTGTATTCGGTTTGTATTCTTTATATTCTGTTCCATCATATTTTAAATCAAAAAGATTTTCAACATTATACGACGCAACTTTAAAATCTCGTGCTTCTAAAAAAAATGAAAATACAAATATAAAAATATATAAGATTTTCATTTTAGGAAGTTAGTGTCTAAATGTTGTTTTTAAGATACTCTAAAGCAGCAGTTTTCGCTTCTTCTATCTTAGATGGATCTTTCCCACCTGCTTGCGCGAAGTCTGGTCTTCCACCACCTCCACCACCAACAATTGGAGCAATAGCTTTTATCCAATCACCAGCTTTTATTGTGGCATCTTTTACCCCTGCAACAAGTAATACTTTTCCATCTTTTTCTTGAAGCAGTAATGTTGCAACTTTATCATTACCATTTTTCATATCATCGACAAGTTTTTTAATATCACCTTGTGGAACAATATCAACAACAACTTTAACACCATTGATATCTAATTCATTTAAAGGTGTTGCTACATTTTCATGTACCTCTTTAATCTCATTTTTTAGCTGTTTTATTTGCTCTTTGAGTTTTGTGATACCTTGAAGTATATCTTTATTTTTAACTTCATTTTCAACTTGAGCTATTTTTTTCAATGCATCTTTTGTATAACTAATTGCTGATAGTCCAACAACAGCTTCAATTCTTCTCACACCTGCACTTACACCACTCTCTTTTACTATATAAAAGCTTCCTATCTCTGCTGTGTTTTGTACATGTGTACCACCACAAAATTCAACACTTACATCACCAAATTCAACAACTCTTACCATATCACCATATTTTTCACCAAACATAGCTATAGCACCTTTGTTTTTAGCTTCTTCAATAGCTAACTCTTCAACACTTCCTTTGAGTCCTCTAGCAATCATAGAGTTTACTAAATCTTCTACTTCTTCAAGTTGCTCATTCGTCATAGCTTTAGGGTAAGTGAAGTCAAATCGTAGTCTCTTATCATCATTTAAACTACCAGCTTGAGATACTGTATCTCCAAGAACCATTTTTAAAGCACTTTGAAGTAGGTGTGTTGCACTGTGATGTTTTGCAACTTCTCCTCTATTTACAACAACAGCTGATACTGTTTCCCCAACTTTTAAAGTTAAATTTTCAACTTTCACTTTAGAGATGTTAAGCCCATGGAGTTTTTTTGTTTCCTCTATGATGGCAATATGTTGATCATTTTCTAGGGCACCTACATCACCCTCTTGTCCACCACTAGTTGCATAAAATGGTGTTTTATCAAGAACTACCCATCCTGTTTGTTTCTCTTCTAGAGTCTGGATTTGTTTAAAATCTTCACTGAGTAAAGCAACGATTGTACTACTTGAACGAATATTGTTATATCCTATGAATTCATTGAGTCCGATTTTGTCAAGTAGTTCCTTAAAGTCACCCTCATTGAGCTCATCACCACTCCCTTTCCAAGCTGCTTTTGCTTTTGTTTTTTGTTCATCCATACAAGCTTCAAAAGTATCAATATCTACTTTTAAACCTTTGTCTTTGAGCATATCTTCTGTTAAGTCTAAAGGGAAACCATGAGTATCATATAATGTAAAGGCAACTTCACCGCTAAATACCTCTTTAGTATTTTCTAACTCTGCATTAAAAAGTTCCATTCCACTGGTAATAGTTTTAAAAAATCTTTCCTCTTCAAGTTCTATTTGCTCTTTTATATAGTCTTTTTTCTCACTTAAGTCAGGGTATGCATCACCCATCATATTACAAAGAGTATCTACAAGTTCTCCCATAAAAGCTACTCTAAATCCAAGAAGATATCCATGTCTTACAGCTCGTCTTAAAATTCTTCGTAGAACATATCCTCGTCCAACTTTATCAAAAAGTATCCCTTGTGAAAGCATAAAAGCTACAGTTCTTACATGGTCTGCTATAACTCTAAAACTTCCAATATTTTTCTCGTCACATTTTGTTGTACTCATAGATTTTAATTTATCAATTAATGGAGCAAAAGCACTACTATCAAAGTTATTAAATACACCCTCTTTAATAGCAATAACTCTCTCTAGTCCCATACCTGTATCAATAGATGGTTTTGGAAGAGGATTTAAAGTTCCATCAGCTGCTCTATCATATTGCATAAATACAAGATTCCAAATCTCTAAAAATCTATCTCCTTCACCACCCATTTTATCTTCAGGGCTATTAAATTTCTCTGCACCTTGGTCATAAAATATCTCACTACAAGGACCACATGCACCAGTATCACCCATAGACCAGAAATTATCTTTATCTCCAAATCTCATGATTCTATCTTCTGAGATATGTTTTTTCCATAGTTCATACGCTTCATCATCACTATCATGAATAGTCACCCAAAGTTTTTCAACTGGAAGTTCGAGATTTTTTGTTATAAATTCCCAAGCATGTGCTATTGCATCTTCTTTAAAATAATCCCCAAAACTAAAATTACCTAACATCTCAAAAAGAGTATGATGTCGTGCAGTATATCCCACATTTTCTAAGTCATTGTGTTTTCCACCAGCTCTTACACACAACTGGCAACTAGTTGCTCTTGGTATTTTTGGAGTTGGTATGGCACCTGTAAATATATCTTTAAACTGAACCATCCCTGCATTTGTAAACAATAATGTTGCATCATCAGGTACTAGTGGTGCACTTGGTATAATTTCATGCCCTTTTGAAGCAAAAAAATCTAAAAACTCTTTTCTTATATTCATTCTATTTTATCCGTTTTTTTATTTGAACAAATATTTTACCAAAAATATCATTTATAGTTTGTTATAAAAAGTTTATTTAAAGAAAAAGATTGTACAATTTTCCAATAAAACAATACAAAAGGATAATAGATGGGTAAATACATTGAATTAACAAACGACAACTTTGAAGCGTCAACATCAACAGGTGTTGCATTAGTAGATTTCTGGGCACCATGGTGTGGACCTTGTAGAATGATCTCTCCAGTTATTGAAGAACTAGCTGAAGAATTTGAAGGTAAAGCTGCTATATGTAAAGTAAATACAGATGAGCAACAAGAATTAAGCACAAAATTTGGTGTTAGATCAATCCCTACAATCGTTTTTATGAAAGATGGAGAAATTGTTGATACTATGGTTGGTGCAGCTTCAAAACAAGCATTCACTGATAAATTAAATAGCTTATTATAATAATATAATTTTTCACAAATTAAAGGGATTTTAGAGTCTTAACTCTAAAGTCCCTTTTTTTATAACTATATTTATTAATATAAAGGATAAAAATGTTTACAATGGGTGCTAAATTAGAGGGTGAGAGTTGGGAAACTAGTAGAATGAAAGACCCTAAAAAAATGGGTGAAAAAATAGAAAAAAATCAACATCAACTAGTCTTTACTTTTGAAAAAAGAAAAGGGAAACCTGTAACATTAGTAGGGAGATTTTTTTTGAGTGTAAATGAAAAAAAAGAAGTTTTAAAATTACTGAAAAAAAAGCTTGGATGTGGTGGAACTATCAAAGAGGAATGGATAGAGATACAAGGTGATAAAAAAGAGAAAATCATAGAAGTACTTGAAGCTGATGGTTGGAAATTTAGAAAAAAATAAGGATAAATTTTGCAAAAAGTTTTTGATGAAGTAAACTCTTTAGATAAAAAGTGTTACGAAAAATATCTTTTAAGTGAAGATATATTAATGGAGCATGCAGCCATATCTATGATGAACTATATAGAGAAAAAGTTTGTAAAAAATAGTAAAATTTTAATAGTATGTGGAAGTGGTAATAATGGTGCAGATGGCATCACTCTAGCTCGCCTTTTGTATGGACTATATGATGTATCATTATATTTAGTTAAAAAACCAAAAACTCAAATTGGAAAATTACAACTCAAACGGGCTGTAAAGGTTGGTGTTCAATATTTAGAAACAGAAGATATTCTAAACAAAAAGTACGATGTAGTCGTAGATGCATTGTTTGGAAGTGGCTTTGACAAAGAGATGACAAAAGAGTATAGTGAGTTAATAGGACATCTCAATAGTATTAGTGGTTACAAAATCGCATGTGATATCCCAAGTGGTATTAATAAAAAAGGGCAGATAAATCAAATAGCCTTTAAAGCAGATAGAACAATCACAATGGGAGCTTTAAAAAAATCACTTTTTTTAGATGAGGCAAAAGAGTATATTGGAAGAATTACTGTATCTGATTTAGGAGTCTATAAAGAATTATATGAGAATAATTCAGATATATGTATATTAGATATTGATGATTTACACTTACCATTAAGAGATAATTTCAATACTCATAAAGGAAATTTTGGTCACCTTAGTGTTATTGTTGGTCAGATGCAAGGTGCTGGGATATTGTGTGCTGATGCTGCTTTTAATTTTGGTGTTGGATTAGTAAGTGTGATAAATCATAAAGAATATCAGCTTCCATACCATATTATGCAAAGTCACAAATTACCAAAAAATACAACAGCTATTGCAATTGGTATGGGGCTTGGTAATTATGAACAAAATGAGATTTTAGAGATATTAAATAAAAATATTCCAAAAGTAATTGATGCTGATATGTTTTATGAAAAAGATATAAAAATGGTTTTAAATAAAGAAAATATAGTACTAACTCCACATCCAAAAGAGTTTTGTTCACTTTTAAAAATTACTGGTATTGATGATATCTCTGTTGAAACTTTACAAAAAAATAGATTTAAATATGTGGAAAAATTTTGCAATAAATATCCAAAAGTAGTATTAGTTTTAAAAGGTGCAAACACAATTATAGCTCAAAATAAAAAAGTGTATATAAATCCACATGGAAGTAGTAAACTTAGTTTTGGTGGTAGTGGCGATATTTTAAGTGGATTGATAGGGTCACTACTTGCACAAGGGTATAGCTGTATTGATGCTGCTATAAATGGAAGTTTAGCACATACTATATCTGCATTGAGGTATGAGGGTAATGATTATTCCATGACACCTGATGATTTAATAAGTGGTATTAAAATATTATGAAGCTTATCATTATCCAAACATCTTTTGATAGTAAAAAAGAGGCTAAAATATTTGCAAAACTATTATTAAAAGAGAAATTAGCAGGTTGTATACAAATAAGTAAAATTAAGTCATTTTATCATTGGAATAATCAAATTTGTGAAGATAAGGAATATTTGCTCTCAATAAAAACTAAAAAAGAAAATTATAAAAAGATTCAAAGGAAAATTAAAGAGAATCATAGCTATGATTTGCCAGAAATTATAGCTATAAAAATCACAAAAAATAGTCGTGAATATAAAAAATTTATAAAGGAAAATACAATATGAATGATCAAATCCTAAAAGTAGGTAAATACGAATTTAATAGTAGATTAATTGTTGGTAGTGGAAAATATAAAGATTTTCAAACAACAAGAGAAGCAACAATAGCAAGTGGAAGTGAGCTTATAACTGTTGCAATAAGAAGAGTAAATATCACAAACCCAAATGAGGAAAATTTATTAGATTATTTCAAAGATACAAATATCAAACTTTTACCAAATAGTGCAGGCTGTTTTACAGCTGAAGAAGCAATTACTACATTTAGACTTATGAGAGAAGCTACAGGGATTGATATCATTAAACTTGAAGTTATAGGTGATGCAGCAAAAACATTGTATCCAGATGTTATAGAAACTATAAAAGCTTGTGAAGTTTTGAAAAAAGATGGTTTTACAATTATGGCTTACACAAGTGATGATCCAATAGTAGCCAAAAAGCTTGAAGATGCAGGGGCAGATGCTATTATGCCATTAGCAGCTCCTATTGGAAGTGGTTTAGGTATCCAAAATCCTTACAATATTGCATTTATAAAAGATGCTGTAAAAGTTCCTGTGATAGTTGATGCAGGTCTAGGGTGTGCAAGTGATGCAGCCGCTGCTATGGAACTTGGTGCTGAGGGAGTTTTAGCTAATACTGCAATTGCACAAGCACAAAACCCAATGATGATGGCAGAAGCTTTTAAATATGCTGTAATATCAGGTCGTATGGGTTATAAAGCAGGAAGAATTCCTAAAAAACCATACGCAACAGCATCCTCTCCAATAGATGGTTTGATCCAGTTTTAAAGGCTTTTTAAGAGAATTTTGAAATTTCTTCAAAATACTCTTGACATTCAAAGGAATTTTTTATATAATTCCACTCCATTTTAAGAAGATATTCTTGAAATTGTTCGGAGTGTAGCGCAGCCTGGTTAGCGCACCTGGTTTGGGACCAGGGGGCCGGAGGTTCGAATCCTCTCACTCCGACCATGTTATTTTAAAACTTTTTGATAAATTTATATTTACTTATGGTAGGTATAGCTCAGTCGGTTAGAGCGTCTGGTTGTGGTTCAGAAGGTCGCCGGTTCGATTCCGGTTACTTACCCCATCTTATAAATTTATTAAGCAAATGCTTCCATAGCTCAGCTGGATAGAGCAACGCCCTTCTAAGGCGTAGGTCGCACGTTCGAATCGTGCTGGGAGTACCATTAATTGCTATCAATTAACTACATTTATGCGGATGTGGTGAAATTGGTATACACGCCAGACTTAGGATCTGGTGCCTAACGGTGTGAAGGTTCAAGTCCTTTCATCCGCACCATCGTGTAGTTAAGTGATAGCAATAGAAAAAAGCTCCAAGAAATTGGAGCTTTTTTTATGCTTAAAATTCTGTAAAAGAAGTTAACTGTAATAATTGATAGTATAAAAAAAGGGTGGCTAGAAAGAAACTAGCTCACCCTTTTTAATTATTTTTTATAGTACTATTCTGTTAAGGAGTTTTTACCAATAAACTCTTTTGAGTTTACATTTGAAACTATCTCTTCAGCCATAGTATTTGTTTGTACTGCTATATCTTTTGTATGGGTAGCTGTAGAGGCATTTTTTTGAGTTTGTCTATCTAATCCACCTATCGCATCATTTATTTGTTCTATACCTGTTCTTTGTTCTCCTGCTGAAGCAGAAACATCTTCAATTACACTAATAGTATTTTGGATATTTTCGTTTAAAAAATCATACCCATGAATCATACCATCAGAGATAGATTTCCCTTCAGTTGCTTTTTGCATAGCAATTTCAACTAAATTCTTGATCTCATGAGCAGCATCTGCACTTCTTGAAGCTAGGTTTCTAACCTCTTGTGCAACAACTGCAAATCCTTTTCCTGCTTCCCCAGCTGTTGCTGCTTCTACCGCTGCATTTAAAGAAAGAATATTTGTTTGGAATGCTATTTGATCTATTACAGAAATAGCATCATTTATTGATGTTACTTGTATATTTATATCATCCATAGCAGTTGTTGTTTTATGTGCTAAATCTTCACCATCTTTAACTGCATTTGTTAATTCAGCAGCATAGTTTAACATTTTTTGAATATTTGAAGAATTACTTTTCATTGTACTTGTAATCTCTTCTAACGCAGCAGCTGTTTCTTCTAGTGATGCAGCAGATTCATTTGAACTAGAATCAAGTTCACTTACATTTTTAAGTAAAATAGTAGAGTTTTTTTCTAGTTTAAGACCATTTCCTAAACTATCTGATAACATTTTAGAAATAACATCTCCTAAATTATTTACCCCATTGCTAAGTTGAGCTAGTTCAGCACTAATATCTCCTTTATCAACTTTTTTAGTATAGTCTTGATGTGCATAACTATCTAAAACACTAAGCACTTTTGAAATATTTGTATCCATAGCGTCAATCATATGATTCATAACATCTTTTAGTTCATTTAACTCATGGTTATTTGATTTCTTTGTTATTCTTTCGGTGAGTTTTCCATTAGTTACACTATTAGCAATTTGTGTAGTATTCTCAATAAGTTCATGATCAATTTGTTGATTTTTCTGAATATTAGTGATATTCTCATTTACTAAATGTGCCATAGTCCCAATTTCATCTGTACTTCTCTCATCTAGTAAAACAGTTTTATCCGTTTTTTTATTTAAGTAATCAAAAAATTCTAATAATCCCTTTTGAAATGTAACAATTGGTTTTATGAGTTGATATACTGAGATATAGTAACTTATTAGTATAAAAAGTATTAAACACAATACAGATATTACGAGTGAAAGTTTCATTTGATTATTTAATTTTGTTTCACTATCTGTTTGAATCTCATCATAGTATTTTTTAACATTTATATCTAATTTTGTTAAGCTTTTTTTGATTTTGAAAAAATAAGGTGAAATATCTATTTGTGCTACAGTTCCAACTAAATCTAAATCTTCATCCTCATAAGCAGGAAGTATTTTTTCTATAATGATTTTTTTCATCAATAACCAATCTTGCTTAATCTCTTCTACTAGTTTTTTATTTTCTATAAAAATATCATCATTTAAGTTTTTGAATTGCTTTTCAATTACAATAAATTTCTTTTTCATAGTGTCATAAGAGCCAACAGGGGCTGCAAAATCACTTCGAACTTCTATCATATTTGAAAAGGTCCATTTGATATTTTCTTCTAATTGTTTTATTTTATTTGCAGGTAGTACAGCTTTTGTAATGAAGTTATCTAATGATACTTTACCTTGGTTTGAACTTACTATTGTCATACTAGCTGAAAATAAAATTCCGATTAGTCCTATAATAACTAATAATAGCATTTTTAATTTGATTGACATGTTTTTCATAATATTCCTAAATCATATATAAAGATAAAGAGTATAAAATCATCTTTATCTTTAAATTTTTTGAGTTACTCTACTGGATTTCCAGCTTTTTTCCAAGCAGGGATACCATCTCTCATCCAATGTACATTTGTATAACCTAATTTTTTTGTAAGTACAACAGCAGCTTTGTATGATTTCCAACATTTTGCACCATTACAATAAGTGATTAATGCAGCCCCTTTATCAGCAGGAAGATTTTCAGTTTGAAATTTATCTGCACTTTGATCCCAATTCGCTAATTTATTCTTATTTCCACCTTTTTCATCATAATATGCTCTTATAGCACCTTTAATTCTATTTTGTGAAACTTCCATTGGTTTTCTTGTATCAAGAAAACTTGCACCATTGTCAAATAGTTTTTTAGCATCTGCAATAGAGATGTATTTAGCACCCATTGTAGCTGCCTCAGCTGGTTCAGGTGTAGTAGGTTTAGCAGCAAAAGCTACTCCAACAAATATTACAAAAAGTAATAAAATAATTTTCTTCATTTTCTCTCCTTTTAATAAGATAAACAATCTTATCAGAGATAATATAAGAGTTTAATAAAACTAATAATTAAAATATTTAAGTTATTTGTAAAATTTTGATATAAGTAAATTAAATAGTCATTTAAAATTATTTTGTAAAATACCTTATAGAAGCAAACCCTGCGCAATTTGTATTTTGAATTTGTGTAACTTGTTTTTTAGAGATAATACCACCTAGTGCTATGATTTGAAAGTTTGTATCTTGATATTTTCTTACAATAGTTTGTAGATTTTCACATCCTTTTGGATCCTCTTTATCCTCTTTGTAAAATATTGGAGAGTAGGTGATTGCATCAGCCCCTTTTTGTTTTGCATCTTGAATCTCTCTCTCATTATGGCAACTAATTATTGTATAAAGATTTTTTTGTTTAGCATAGGGGATTGCATCAAATTGTTGTGATGTTAAATGTATACCATCAAGTTGTATATTTAGAGCTTGTTCAATATTACTATTAATGATGATTTTATCTATTTTAAACTCTTTTGCAATGGTTTTAAAAGAGTGTATTAGCTCTTGAGTGTTTGGTGTTGTTTTGTCTCTAAAACATACCATATCAACTTTATGAGAAGTAAGAGCTTGTATAAAATTTTTTTCGAAAGTTTTTACTGTATTCCCATATTCTTTAGGGTCAGTAATAAGATAAGAGATAAAAAAAGGAGGCTTTTTAAAAGCCTCCTTTTCTAATTTTTTTTCTGTGAGCACTTGTATCTCTACTAGTGGTCTTCCTCTGCCATCATAACTGAACCAGAGATATATACATAAGTAAGCATCATGAAAATGAAAGCTTGTAATATACCAAATGCAAATAGGAAGAAAAATCCTGGAAGTGGTGCAATCCAAGGAACTAACATAAGAAGTACCATTAAGAACATATCATCACCTTTGATTGAACCAAAAAGTCTGAATGATAATGAAATAATTCTTGATATATGAGAGATAACTTCAATTGGGAACATTAAAGGAGCAAGTGCAGGAACAGGTCCCATCATGTGTCCAAGATATTTTCCAGCACCATTTTCTTTAAATCCTAAATAATTGTAGTAACAAAATACTAAAATTGCTAAAGATAATGTAAAGTTAATATTTCCTGTTACTGATTCAAAACCAGGGATAATACCCATCATATTTGCTACAAATATAATTAAACCAAGAGTTGCTATAAGTGGCATAAATGTTTTAGCATTTTTTTCACCCATAGAGTCTTTACCCATAGCTACAACACCTTGTAAGTATGCCTCGATAACATTTTGTGTACCAGTTGGTACTATTTGCATTTTACTAACTGCTGCTCTTGCAATTAGCATAACAATAATTGCTGTAAGTATTAAGTGAGCCCCTATATGAGGTACTTGAGCATGACCTACAAGTTCGCCTAAGAATGTAAATAATCTACCTTCCATCTGTATATTCCTTTGTCTTTATCTGTTGTTGTGATAATTTATTGGTGAATTATATTTAAAACTTCATAAATATTTTATAAAACTACCTTATCAATTTTAAAATCTCTTGTTATTATTTTATAAATTATGATTAGTATGTTATAATTTATGAAAAATAAATTATGGATAAAGAATGGTTATAAAAAGTGGTGCAATCTTCATAGCGGATGCACATTATAATAAAATACAAGAGGAACTTATAGGTTTATTAAAACAAATAAAAGGTAAAGAAATTGTTTGCACACAACTTTTTTTAATGGGTGATATTTTTGATTTTTTGTGTGATGAAGTTGATTATTTTCAAGAGATTAATTATAAGCTTATAAATCTTATTGATGAGATTTCTCACCATACAGAAACCATATATTTTGAGGGAAACCATGATTTTAGTTTAGAAGATACATTTCCAAAAGTTAGGGTAATTCCCAGAGGAGAACAGCCCGTATACACTTTCTTAAATAATAAAAAAATTGCATTAGCTCATGGAGATATCTATACACCAACTTTATATAATATCTATTGTGGGATTATCCGTAATCCATATTTTTTAAATTTTTTAAATTTAATTGATATGAATAATTGGCTTTCAAAAAAAGTAGAGTATAAATTGCAGAAAAAATATCTTTGCAAAAAACAAAAAAACTTTGAACAGTTTGCAAAAAAAAGGGTAGAAAATTATGCAGTTGATTTAGTTATTGAGGGACATTATCATCAAAATTTTTTAATTGAACAATATATAAATCTCCCATCATTTGCTTGTGATAAACAATATATACAATATGTTGATGACGAGTTTAAATTTTTTAAGGTATAATATCTTATGGATAATTATGAATATACACAACTTTTAAAAATATTAAATCAAAAAATACAAAATATTGAATCTATATTAAAGCCAAATGAGATAGAAAAAAGACTTGAAGAGATTACAACTTTAGAGCAAGAACCGGAATTTTGGACCAATCAAGAGAATGCTACAAAAATAGCACAAGAGAAAAATAGACTTTTAAGTAAATTATCAAAATTTGAAAAAGCAAATAGTGCAATAACAGATGCCAATGAACTTTATGAGATGGCAGTTGAAGAGAAAGATGAAGATACTATAAATACACTTTTTGAAGAATCAACTGTCCTAGAAGATATAGTACAAAAAACAGAGATAGAGGTTATGCTAAGTAATCCAGAAGATGGAAATAATGCAATTGTATCTATCCACCCTGGTGCAGGAGGTACGGAGTCTTGTGATTGGGCTAGTATGTTATATCGTATGTATTTACGATGGGCAGAGAGAAAGGGATTTAAAGTAGAGGTTTTAGATCATCAAGCTGGAGATGAAGCTGGTATAAAAGATGTGAGTTTTATTATCTCTGGAATTAATGCTTATGGATATTTGAAAACTGAAAATGGTATTCACAGACTTGTACGGATAAGTCCTTTTGATAGTAATGCAAAAAGACACACTTCCTTTGCTTCAGTGATGGTAAGTCCAGAGATTGATGATAATATTGATATTGAGATAGAAGATAAAGATATCAGAGTAGACACCTATAGAGCTAGTGGAGCTGGTGGTCAGCATGTTAATAAAACTGAAAGTGCTATAAGAATTACACATATAGAAACAAACATTGTTGTACAGTGTCAAAATGATAGAAGTCAACATAAAAATAAAGCAAGTGCAATGAAGATGTTAAAATCTCGTCTTTATGAGTTAGAATTGGAGAAGCAAGCAGCTGAAAAAAAAGGTATTTCAAAAAGTGAAATAGGTTGGGGGCATCAAATTAGAAGTTATGTGATGCAACCATACCAACAAATTAAGGATACAAGAAGTAATATAGGTTATAGTAATGTGGATGCAATACTTGATGGTGATTTAGATAAAATGATAGAAGATGTTCTCATCGCCCAAAGTCAATAAAAGAGATAATGTGAAAAAAATATTAAGTGTAGATGCTAATTTATTATATAGTAGAATTTTAAAACAAGATATTGAGGAGTATTTTACCGCACAAGGTGAAACAATAGAGTTTCATGCAAGTCAAACTTCTCAACAAACACTTGATATTATTAATACTCACCAGATTGACATTATTTTCTTAGATATCTCTTCAAAACAATTTGATGGGATAAAACTTTTAAAATATATCAAACAACAACCAGTAAGACAATCTAAAATTGTTGGGGTAATGGATTTGTATGACCATACATATAGATTTCAAGCACTAAAACAAAAAGTTTATAGATATATTTACAAACCATATGATAATAAAGAGATACACGCAGTATTATCTAAGTTTTTTAAAAAAAACTATTACAATAAAGAGATTAACAGAACAGAAAAATTTATTAATATTGGGGATATAGAGCAACAAGAAAGTGTTGAAAATACCCAAATAGATAGAATGGAGTATGAGCAAGAACTGGTAGAAACTTATATATCTGTTCATCAAAAAACTGATGCAAAAAGCTTTTTGAAAAGTTATGAAGACTGGGCTTATGATTTAGATGATTTAGATGATTTAGAGTTAGCATTGGATAGATTGATGATGAATCTTATTATGGAAAATGATTTTGAAACAACAATGCCAGATATTATAAGTATTTTAGAAACTTACAATAAGTTTTTATATCTTTTTTTAGAATTTGATGAGTTAAGTAAAGTGGTATATTCTATAGTTTTATTATTACGAGATATAGATTATAATAATATTCCTAGTCAAACAATGGTATCAAAACTTTTAATGACAACGATTCAAGATCTTGTAGAGTGGAAAGAGAGAGTTTTTGTTTCTCAAACAGCTGAAGATATTTTTTATATTAATGATCCTATTTTAAATAGTTATGTACAACTACAAGATTTACTCTCTTAAAGGATAGATTATTTTACTCTCTTTTTTTACTACTATTGAAGATGAGAATATTGCTTATCATGTAAATGATATAAAAAAAAATGTAGAATTATCTAGAGAAAGACTAGCAAAAATACACAACTATGATAATACACAACTTTGCTATATGCAACAGATACACTCAAATATTGTTCAAGTGGTACAAGAGAAAAACACATTGTATAAATGTGATGGTTTAGTTACAAATAAAAAAAACACCCCTTTGATGGTGATGGTTGCTGATTGTATCCCTATATTATTTTATGATGAAGTAAAAAGAGTTATAGGTGTAGCTCATGCAGGAAGAGTTGGAACTTTTGAAAATATAGCTAAAAATACCGTTGTATCTATGGAAGAAAACTTTAATTGTAATCCAAAAGATATAAAAGTGACCCTTGGACCTAGTATTCAAAAATGTTGTTATGAAGTATCTCAAGAGATGGCTACTTATACACAAGATACTTTTGGAAAAGAGTTTGTGGAAAATAGAAATATAGATCTTCAAGGTATTAATAAAAAACAGTTACTAGCTATGGGTATTTTAGAAAAGAATATAACCATATCTTCTATTTGTACACAATGTTCAAACGCACCATATTTTTCTTATCGAAAAGATAATAGTTGTGGAAGATTTGCTGGTATTATTATGTTAAGAGATTAAATATTTTAAGTTTCATTGAAACTATTGTATAATGAGTCTAATTTTAATTTGTAAAAGATAAAGGGAAATAATTTGATAGAAACAAAATGTGGATTTGTAGCCACTGTAGGAAGACCGAACGCTGGTAAAAGCTCACTTTTAAACTGGCTAGTTGGTGAAAAAATCACAATGGTATCACATAAAGCAAATGCAACACGAAAAAGATCAAATGTGATTGTTATGAATGATGATGACCAGATTGTATTTATAGATACTCCAGGTATCCATGAGACAGAAAAACTTATCAATCAATTTATGCTAGAGGAAGCTTTAAAAGCTATTGGAGATTGTGATTTAATATTGTATCTAGCCCCTGTGACAGATAAAGTTATCCACTATGAAAACTTTTTAGAAAAAAATACAAAAAATACAAAACATATATTGCTTCTGACAAAAACAGATTTTGTTTCTCAAGAAGAGATGTTTGAAAAAATGGAAGAGTATAAACAGTTTGAAGATAAGTATGAATCTTTGATGACTGTTTCGATAAAAAAGGGGAGAAAACAAAGAGATATACTTGATGAGATAGTAAAACATCTTCCTGTTTCACCACCACTTTTTGATACAGAGATTATGACAACATCACATTTACGAGAGATATACAAAGAGTTCATAAGAGAATCAGTATTTGAAAATATTAGTGATGAGATACCTTATGAGACTGATGTTATTATCCAAAGGGTAGAAGAGAAACCAAAAGTAGATGTGATAAAAGCTACAATAGTAGTAGAAAAATCAACTCAAAAAGGGATGATAATAGGGAAAGATGGAGCTGCTATAAAAAGAATAGGACTCAATGCTAGAAAAAAGATAGAAAAATTAACAGGGAAAAAAGTTTATCTTGAACTTTTTGTCTCTATTAAAAAAGGTTGGACGAAAAATAAAGACTCTTTAAAAGAGTTGGGTTATAACTTCGATTAAGTTATGGCTACTAAAACTTTAGAGATAATTGATTTTTCAAAAATTCAAAGTTTTAGTGTAAAAGTTACGGAACAAATAGAAGATAAATATCTTTTAGATTTTTTACGAACCTCTTTAGAAAATCAGATAGATGTAGGTAAGAATAGTAAATTTTATTACCACTTTATTCTCTCTTCCCTCTCTTATGAAATTATATACTTCAATGAGAGTTTAAAACAACCTATCCCTGAACCATTTATATTTATAGAAGAGTGTGGGGTAGATACAAAAGAGCTTTTTATTACTCAAAATTATTTTTGCCTTTTTGATTCTAAAGTACTTGTTTTATATAGAGATATACAAAATATTCTTCAAGAAGATATTCAAACCTATATTGAACAACTATACAAAATAAAAATAGATAATGTCACAGTTGTAGATAATAAAAAATATCTACAAGTTAAAAATAAATTTTTGTCGCAAACTCAAAAATACTCATTTAAATTTCACCCTTTACAAAAAGATAGCTCTTTTAAAATATTTTCTCTATATATTTTACTAATAATTATAGTTTTTTTATTTTCACTCTATATTACAACAAACACAAATCAAAATCCAATAGTAAAAAGTGAAAATATACCTTTATATGAAAAAGGGTATAAAAAACTCTACTCAATCTATAAGAAGAGTGAGAAAAAATCTATTAATAATACTATAGAGTTTTTTGATTATATAGCTAGTTATAATATCTCTATAGAGAAGCTAAATTATAAAAACGATACTTTGAATATTATATTAGAAGATAATAATAGAAAAAAGCTTCTCCAAACAATCTCAAACTATACAAAAACTATCAAGATACACTCTATACAATTTGATAAGAGCACCAATAGATATAAAATGGATATTGCAATTGATGTTAAAAAGTAATTTTGAACAACTCCCTTTTAGACAAAAAGTAGAATTATATTTTATTGTACCAATTTTTTTTACAATAGTTTTTATAATTTTACAGAAACGATTGATTATTAAAGAACCAAGTATAGTACAAAAACAACAACAATTAAGTGTCAAAAGTTTATCAGATAAAATTGTAGTAAAAAACAATAAAGAGATTATGGATTATATTGAAACGCAAATAGCTAAGCATGATATTTTTGTACAATCTATGACAACATCAAATCACAATATCTCTTTAAGTGTAAATAGTTCATTTGATACACTTATAAAGTTTTTATATATTTTAGAACAACACTTAATTATAGAAGAGTTCTCTTTAGATAGGGTAGAGCCTAATAGTAAAATGATAAAAAGTAGAGTTGTATTTTTAAGTGAATATTTTGTAAATCCAAATCAAAAAGAAAAAATAGTAAAAAATATAAAAAACCCTTTTTTTCAAGAAAGTGAAATTATTGTATCAACAGAGGAAAATACAATGATAAATAAGTCGAAATCAACTATGCTACAAGTTGATGCTATAGTTACAAATGAAGTTTTAATTCAAGGAGACTGGTATAAAAAAGGGGATATTTTTCAGAAAATAAAGATTGTTCAAATTGATCCAACAGTTGTAAAAGTTTTACATCAAGAGACAAATAAGATAGAAACTATAAGGTTAGATATTGATGAAAAATAGTTTATTTGATTATGATATAGATTATGAGATTTTAGAGGGCTTTGATAATGATATGTTGTATCAGCATGATATTATCCCTTTGTATAAGGAACAGCTATTTGTTATCGTTGCAACATCCAAAGAGGAAAATGATATTGATAAACTGGTAGATATTTTTAACCAACCCATAAAGCTAATCTATGTAGAGCATCAAGAGTTACAGTTTGAATGGAAAAATCTTGATTTAAAGAAAAAATTACACACCTTATCCAAAAAAGCTATTAACTATAATAGTCAAAGTAATAACTCCTATATTTTAGAATTTATCGATGAGGTTTTACTCTTTAGTATTAAAAACAATGTAAGTGACATACATTTTGAGTGTTTTGAAAGTAGTGTAGTGTTACGATGTAGAATTGATGGTGTTTTAAATCAGTTTTTTAGATTTAATATTGTTTTGTACCAAGTGATAAGTTCCACTATAAAATACTTAGGAAATCTAGACTTAGCTCAAAAAAGGATACCTTTAAATTCAAGAGTTACAAGAGTAGTAGAAGGTATAAACTATGATATAAGAATATCTACCATGCCTACAATTCACGGGGAATCAATAGTGTTAAGAATACTAGATAATGGCAATATAGATAAAAATTTACAAGATATAGGTTTTGAACAAGAGACCTTAAAAGCTATTGAGAGTATCTTAACTTTAACACAAGGGTTAGTGTTAGTGACTGGTCCTACAGGAAGTGGAAAAACAACAACACTTTATTCAATGTTAAATAAAGTTAATACAAAAGAGAAAAAAATCATAACTATTGAAGACCCAGTTGAATATAAACTAGATGGAGTTGTCCAAGTAAATCTAAATCCAGATATGGACTTAGATTATCCAACGGTACTAAAAAATGTGTTGCGACAAGACCCAGATATTTTATTAATAGGTGAAATACGAGATGTAGAATCACTTCACATAGCTATACAAGCTTCCCTTACAGGACATTTGGTTATTGCTACACTGCATACTAACAATGCCATAGAAACTATCACAAGACTACTTGATCTTAATGCCCCATCGTATTTAATAGCAGCAACTTTAAAAATGGTAATTTCTCAAAGATTATTAAGATTACTATGCGAAAATTGCAAAGAAGAAGATATTGATTTTAGCTATAAAAGTGTTGGTTGTAAAGAGTGTAATTTTACGGGTTATAAAAATAGACAAGTGGTTTCTGAAGTTTTAAAAATAAATAACGAGATAGCAAGGTTAATTAGTGAATATAAAGATGTCTCTAGAATTGAGGATTATTTAGAAACAAAAAATTTCTATTCTTTATCTACAAATGGGAAAAAACTAGTAGATGCAGGTAAAACATCTTATAGTGAATTTTATAGTAAATTGTAAATGAAATATAAAATAACTTATCAAAAAGATGGCAAGATTGAGATACTTACAAGTGATAATTTAGAAAACCTACCAAACAATATTATAAAAATACAAAAAAGTAGAGTATTTCCAACTTTTCAATTAATACAAAACAATCAAAAAAATATACTTAGTATGTTTGAACAATTAAATATTATGCTAAATGCAAATATAACTTTAAATGAAGCAATAGATTTGTCTTTAAACAATAATCAAGAGAAAATAGTAAAAGAAATACTTCTTAAAATGAAAAGTGCAATAACAAGTGCTCAACCAATAGATAAAGCACTTCAAGAATATAAAGATATCTTGGGTGAGGTAACCATACTATTTTTAAAGCTTGGAATTGAAAATGGAAATGTAAAGCAATCGTTAAACTCATTGACTCAACTACTTCAAGAAGATATGAAAATAAAAACAAAATTTAATGATGCTTTACGATACCCTAAGTTATTAATAGGTTCCCTTATAGTTTCATTATGTATGATTTTTATATATGTTGTACCAAACTTTGAATATATCTTTACTATGAATCAAAATCAAATCCCACTCTCAACAGAGATTTTAATAGGGGTAAATAATCTTTTTAAGAATCATCTTTATTTAATTGGTATAGGACTTATAGGTTTAGTTTTTTTATTTTATAGTGTTTATAAAAGATCTCTTTTCTTTTTTCATAAGCTACTTATTTTGCAAGTTCCTATTATAAGTGAGGTTTTAAAAGACTATTATTTTTATAGACTTTTTTTATTAATATCTATAATTGTAAACTCAAAATATCAGTTTCAAGTTGCAATAGAAAATAGTCAAAATCTTATACCAAATCTTTATGTCAAAAAAATGATTCAAACAATTATTAGTGATATTAAAAATGGTACCTCAATCTCTAAAGCTTTTGAAAAAACAAAACTTTTTGACTCTTTAACAATTCAGCTACTCTTCACAGCTGAACACACTGCTTCTTATGAAACAATTTTAGATGATATAACTCTTTATTATAAACAAAAGTTTCAAACCAGTTTAAAATTATTTTCATCCTATATAGAACCAATTATAGTATTTGTTATTGCCTTAGTTGTACTCTGGCTCATGTTAGCAATCATGACACCTATTTGGAATATGAGTTCTTTTTTATCATAAGCTTTACAAAAAATATATGTGTTAGATTGATAAAGAAAATCTCCTCTGAGGAGGAGATTTTGAGATATTGCTTGATTTTAAAAGGTTGCAATATGATGAGATTTTAAATCATTGATAACTAAATTTTGAAGGTATGCACTTCTGTTTCCAT
Organism: Arcobacteraceae bacterium; assembly: GCA_965140475.1. Lineage (GTDB taxonomy): Bacteria > Campylobacterota > Campylobacteria > Campylobacterales > Arcobacteraceae > JAIOSF01. The sequence goes on along the minus strand of OZ223240.1, from coordinate 552,851 downwards.
TAAACTCAACTAGTCTTTGGGGTAAAACATTAATAATATCACTTCTCATCATTACATTAATCCGTTTTAGTTTTTCCACTTTTACATCTATTAGTTGTGGTATAGCATCTTTTTCTATATCATCTAATTTTAGTAAATCATCTAAACTAGATGCTTTTGGTAAAGATTCTAAATCTTCACAATATAGTTCACTAGCTTCTTTTATATTATGGATTACTTCTACAAAGTTACTTCCATAGCTAGAGACAAAGTTTAGGTCAGGTACTACTGCCACATAGTCATTATCTTCTTTATGTATAAAAGCTATATATTCCATTATTTACTCCTTAGTTCTTAATTTATGAAGAGTTTAGTGGAATTTAATTCCACTTTGTCTCTCCATATTTTTTAAAGTTCCTATTGGGATATCTTTTGACCCATGGTCAGGAACTATGACCACCTTATTATCTTTTGTTAGTTTTACATGAGAGCCTTTTTGAGACTTCCTTATAAAACCATTTTCTTTTAAAATCTTTAGGACTTCTTTTGCGTCCATAGCAATATCTCCCTACCTATACATATTTTACATACTATTGACTTAAAATATTATTACACACTGTGTGTAATATATTTATACTACTTAAATCTAATTTACTATTAAGATTGTATCAGAAAATTAAAATTTGATTTAGAAGTATTGCAAAATGCAATACTCTTAGTAAAAAATATAGAAAGTAAAATGAAATAAAGGATAAAGTATCATTCATTATCATGGACTATATTTGAATACTTAATAACAAATATTGCTATTTTTAGTAACCATTTAAATATATTTTTCATATAATTCTCCTTTTTTCTTTAACTAGGACAGTTTAATGTAAAGTTTTTCTTTTTTTGTCTCACTATTTTAACAATTAAAATTATGGTACGTCCCCATTATATTAGGTCACTTCATGAATATTAATAGAAATTGGAGAAATAAGATAAGGCAGGTATTTGGTAGATGAACATTTTTATATATAAAACAATTATCTTTGTGGCAACTTTGACAAGGAGGATTACTAGTTAAAAAATCAAATGATACAAGTCAGAAAAATTATAAAAATAGTTAATTTAAAAGATATACTCAACAAAAATAATATATTTGATAAGGATGAGGAACGAGGAGAGAATGCTCCCAATTTGGAATATGAGCTCTTTTTTATCGTAAATTCTGTGCCAAAGTATACCCACTAGCCCAAGCAAAGTGAAGATTATATCCACCACAATCTCCATCTACATCTAAAACTTCACCGATAAAATAGAGATTTTTTTGAAGTTTTGATTCCATAGTATGTAGGTTAATATCATCAAGAATAACTCCACCCGCACACACTTCACAAGTTTCAAAGCCTTTTGTATCTACTATGTTAAATTCTAGGTTTTTTATAGTATGAACTATTTTTAGAATATCTTTTCTGTTTAAAAACTTTGCAGATTTTATATTTTCTGAGATTTTTGAAGCTATGATGATATAACGACTTAGTTTTTTATTGACAATACCATCAAGCCAATGATAAATATCTCTAGAGGCTAAGGTTTTAGCTCTATGAAGAAGCATATCAATGAGTTTGTTTTTTGAAATTGAGGGGAGAATGTCAATGGTTACTTTTACACTTTTTTGATGTTGTAATTTATAAGAAATTTCTCTACTTATATCTAAAATAGCAGAACCAGAAAGACCATATTTGGTAAATAAAATGTCACCTTGTTTATTTTCTATGGCACCATCTATTTTAACTCCACTAATCATATCTAAGTTTTTGTTGTCACTTACAAGTTGTACTAAAGATGCAAAAGGATCAATTATATTGTGCTTGAATTGTTTCGCAAAGCTGTAGCCACTTGTATCTCCACCAAGTTTTGGCATGGCAGTACTACCTGTTGCGATGATAATTTTATCAAATTTTTTATCTTCATTTAGTGTGTAGATATTATTGTTATATTCAATATTTTCAACTTTTGTATTGAGATGGATTGTTACACCATTTTGGAGTGCTTCATGTTCAAGACTATCTACGATACTTGAAGAATTTTGCGACATAGGATAAACTCTTCCTATCTCGTTGTTTATAAATTCAACCCCAATATTATTAAAAAAATCTTTACATTTTTTATAATTAAAGTTTTCTAGAAGAGGTTTTATTTGTGATATATTTGAGTGAGAGTAAAAGTTGTTTAGTGAGATATTTTCATTTGTTACATTACATCTACCATTCCCAGTTGCTAAAAGTTTTTTACCAACTTTATTGTTTTTTTCAAAGATTGTAACTTGGTGGTTTTTTTTGGCTAAAAAAATAGATGCCAGAAGCCCAGAAGCTCCTGCACCTATGATAGCAATATTATATATTTTTGTATTTTTGAGATTATTCAATTGTGAAGTTTGTAGTGTGTTCTTTTTGATTATCTATAACTTTAAAAGTCCATACACCTTTTGTTCTACCTTCAATATATCTGTAGTCATAAACTGAACCGTGATTTGCAGGGATTAAGATTTCTCTTTCTCTTGTTACTCTATTATCGGGTTCTATCCATTGAACAAGTACATTTTTTTCAACATCAACTCTAGTAAAACTGTATTTACATATTATTGAATTTTCATCTTCAAGTATTAAGCAATCAACATTGTTTTCCTCTGCATAGGCAAATTGAAAAAAACAAAAACTTAAAATAATAGATAAGAAAAAATATTTAGTTTTCATCGTAGTCCCTTTATTAATAATTCTTATTTTAGCTAGATAGATATAATAGTTATATTAAACCCAAATATTATCAATTAGCCTAATACTTCCTATTTTTACAGCTATTAGTATTATACTATTTTTTATTTCTATTGTCTTAATTTGTTCAAATTCTCTATTTACTATAGTGATATACTCAATCTTTATCTCTTTATACTGGGATAAAAAATCTTCCATCTCTTTTATAATTAGTGTTGAGTCAGTTTTATTTGCACCTACTGCTTTAGCCGCAAAGTTCAAAGACCTTGAGATGTTTAATGCTAATTCTCTTTGCTCTTTATTTAGATAAACATTTCTACTACTCATGGCTAAACCATCATTTTCTCTGACTATTTCACAAGCTACAATATTAATATCTAAATAAAAATTTTTAACCATTTGATTAATTAATGAGAGTTGTTGTGCATCTTTTTTCCCAAAATAAGCATTGGTAGGGTTTACGATATTAAAAAGTTTTAAAACTATTTGTAACATTCCATCAAAGTGTCCAGGTCTTTTTTCACCTTCTAAGATAAAACCTTTTGTTTTAGGTGCTTTAATAAGTATCTCATCTTTCTCATACATCATATCAATATTCGGTAAAAAAAGATAATCAACACCACACAGTTCACATAGCTTTGCATCTGCTTGCTCTTTTTTTGGGTAAGTATCTAAATCTTCCCCTTGTAAAAATTGAGTAGGATTTACAAATATGGAAACAACAACAATATCATTTTCTTTTTTTGCTTTTGAGATTAAACTTAAATGTCCCTCATGTAAAGCACCCATTGTTGGTACGAAAGCAATTTTTTTATCTTTTGTTATCTGCTTTAGTTCACTCTTTAAAGTATCAATTTGATCTATTTTTATCATTTGTAGGAGGATATATTAAGCTTTTATATCTATAATTGTTCTATGTACAGAGTCTTGTGTTGATATTATTTGAGCATTTGCAGTATATGCTATTGGTATCTCTATTTGTTTTACCATCTCTTTAACCATATCAACATCATTTGAAGTATCTTCTTTTGGTACTCCATTTTCTTGTAAGTTTTTTTGATTTTTCTGGTTTGTCTGTTCACTATCAAGGTTTAGTTTAGAAAGCTCACTAGCACTCTGTTCTAACCTTTTTTCAAGTTGAATCATTGAGTTTACATTATTATTAACTTGCATTTTCTTCACCTTTTAGTTGAAGTAGTATCTTATTTAAATTTGTTTGTGAAGCTATTGTGTTGTCTGCACCACTAGCATCTGCAACTCCAGAAGCTGCTTTTTGAATCTGATCAAGTTTAAAAGCAGCTGCTTTGGGATCAGATGGGATAGATGTATCAAATCTTACACTTCCTCCAACAGCATACATTTTTCCATCAGGACCTTGTTGATAGTTATAAGATATAGGTGTTGTTGTGTGACCAATACTTGCATGAATTTGCTCGTGTGATCTTACTTTTGCATCTGATTGTTTGAATTTTTCTAAAACTCTTGCAAAATCTCTTTCATCATAATTTGTTGCTTGTGTTGATTGTTCAATATAGTCTTTTTTTGAAACAGCTTCTATAGAATCTTTTTGTTCAAGCTTTTGGAGTTGGGCATACTTAGATGATAATTTTGAGTATAACTGATTAACTGATAAGTTATCAAAGTTATCTGTAATTATATCCATAGCCACCCCTTTATTAATTTTATGAACAATTATATCATAATTTCTTAAAATTAAATTAAAATAAAAAAAGTAGTTTGTACAATTTGTTTTAAATAGAGGTATTCCCATCAAAAATGATGGGATATAAATGGCTTATTTTTTACAGTGTTCTGCGTAAAAGTTACCAAATTTTATTTTAGTTCCTTGTTTATCTTTAGCTTTACTGTACTTATTTGTAACTGGATTACATCCATCAATCCATGTATTAATTCCATAAATTTTAACTTGTGAAAATCCCATTTTTTTAAATGTTTCTGCTTCAATAGATGCTCTTGAAGCTGTATTACATACAACAACAATTTTATCTTTTATAAACTTATCATTATCATCTAATACTAAATTTGCTATAGCTTTTTCTGGAGCTTGTCTACCAATTCTTGATGAACCTTTAATGTGAGCAGCACTCCACTCGTTTAAAGTTCTTACATCTACTACAGCCCAATCATCTGCTACTATTGCTTTTTTTACATCAGCTGTTGTTGCCATTGTTCCATTTTTTATAGCTTCAGATTTTAATTGTTTTGTTAAACCCTTATATCCGATAAAATCAGATGCAGTTGCTGCACCAGCCAATAATGTTGTTGCTAATAATATATTAGTTACTTTCATAATATATTCTCCTAAATTAATTTTATAATTTTTTCTTATACTAAAGATACCTTATTATTATAAGAAATAGTTATATTTGATTTGAATATTAGCAATAAATTCTTAAAGAAAAATAATGAATGATTGACCAATAGTCATTTAGTTACATATTACAACTGATTTAATCTCTGTAAACTCCTCTATTGCAAAGCTTGGTCCCTCTTTCCCTATACCACTTAGTTTCGTCCCTCCATAAGGTTGTATATCAAAGCGTAATGTTGGAATATCATTTATAACTACACCACCACAATCTGCTTCATCAATAAATTGTTGAGTTTGTTGTAAATTATTTGTAAAAATACTAAACTGTAATCCGTATGGAGAATTATTCATTTTAGTAATTGCTTCATCATAATTTCTGACTTTCACTAGACTAACAATAGGTGCAAAAACCTCTTCACAAACTATTTTCATATTATCTGTAACTTCAGTCATCACAGTTGGATAAAAGTTTAGATTTTCATTTTTATTTCCTGTTATACAAATAGCACCTTCATCAATAGCACTTTGACACCAGCTAATAGCACGATTTAATGATTCTTCATTAATAAGTGGTCCAACAAATGTAGTATCATCGTAAGGGCTTCCCACTTTTAGTTTTTCTGTTTGTGTTTTCATAGCTTTTGCAAATTCTTCATAGACAGACTCATTTACATATATTCTTTGTAAACTTATGCATACTTGACCACTATTAATAAAAGCACCAAAGGTACAACGAGCAGCAGCTTTTTGAATATCTGCACTACTATCTATATAAGTTGCTGCATTTCCACCAAGTTCTAGTGCTACTTTTTTAATTCCAGCTGTTTTTGTAATAATGTTACCAACTGTAACACTTCCCGTAAAACTTAGTACTCGTGGAATTTGTGATGCAACTAAAGTACTTCCAACTTCAACATCTCCGTACACTATACTTAGAGCATCTTTTATTGCATATTTTGATTCGATAAATAGTTTCGCAAATTTATATGCAGTAAGTGGTGCTTCCGGAGTTGGTTTAAGTACTACCGCATTACCACTTACAAGAGCAGGAGCTATCTTGTGTGCTACAAGATTAAGGGGAAAATTAAAAGGTGTAATACAAGCTACAACACCAACAGGAACTCTTGTGTAATATGCTGTTGTTTTTACACCACTTGGCATTGCATCTGTATTAATTGTGTGACCATTTAAGTTAATCATTGCATGACAACTAAGTTTCACAGTTTCAATACATCTTTGTACCTCTACTCTTGCAAATGAAATAGGTTTTCCAACTTCATCACATAAGGTATTTGCTATATTTTCAAGGTTCTCTTCAAGTTTTTTTGCCACATCCTCAAGCCATGAGATTCTTTGAGATAGTTTAGAGTTTTTAGTATCTATACTTGCTTTTTGTGCAATAGTAAGAGCTTCTAATGTATCCTCTTTTGTACACAAAGGATACCGTGAAACCACCTCTTTAGTATAAGGATTTATTATACTCTTAAGTTGAGTATCTCTTGAAATTTCATCACTTCCAAAAAAAATATTTGCTACCATTTTTAACCACCTTTTAGCTAGATTGTTTGATTTTAACATACTTAACTTATTTTTAATTGAGGAGTTCTTCCTTATTTTGAGGGATGTAATTGCTATTATAGGTATAGATTATAATTATTATACAAATTTACTTTAACAACTTTAAATATTTATTAATATCAATTTGGTATACTGTTTTTCACAGTATAAATTGTAAATTATATAAGGAGAGAATAGTGGATAAGATAGACACTAAAAAAAGCTCTGAAGTTACAAGCCTGGAAATAAGTTCAAAGGCTTTGAGCAGAAGAGATTTTTTCAAAAAAACTGGTGCAGTTAGCGCAGTTGCTGCTGCAAGTGTGATTGCACCTACTGTAGCTAAAGCTGAAGATGACCATGCAATTATGCATCATCCAAAGTGGGGACAATCTTGGGGAGACCCAGTTACAAAAAATAGGTATGGTATTCCATCAAAATATGAGCATAATGTTACTAGAAGAAATACAAAGCTTCTAGCTTCAGGAAATGATAGAGCATCAATTGCAGTTGCTCCAATTCATGAGTCTGATGGAATTATTACACCAAATGGTCTGTTTTTCTCAAGATGTCATGGTGGTACAGCACATGTTGATCCAAAAGAATTTAGATTGATGATTAATGGTTTAGTTGAAAAACCAATTGTTTTGACATTAGATCAGTTAAAAAGATATCCAAGAGTTACTAGAACACACTTTATTGAGTGTCCAGCAAATGGTGGACAAGAGTGGAGAAAACCACAATATAACTCATTACAATTTGCAAAAGGATTTATGTCTTGTGCAGAGTGGACTGGTGTATATATTAAAACTATTTTAGAGGATTTAGGTCTTAAACCAACTGCTAAATGGATGTTAGCAGAAGGAAGTGATAACTCAGAGATGGGTAGATCTGTTCCGATTGATAAAGTTTTAGATGATGCAATGCTTGTTTGGGGTCAAAATGGTGAAGCATTACGACCAGAACAAGGATATCCAGTAAGATTACTTCTTCCAGGTTGGGAAGGAAACTTATGTGTTAAGTGGCTAAAAAGATTAGAGTTTGGAAAAGAGCCTTGGTATGCAAAAGAGGAAACTTCTAAATATACAGCATTAACACCTACAGGAAAAGCTGTACAACATTTCTATGCAAATGAGGTAAACTCAACTGTTGTTATCCCAAGTCCTGAAAAACCATGGATAGATCTTAAAGATGGTGATTGGGTAGAGATTGAAGGTCTTGCATGGTCTGGTATGGGTACTATTAAAAGAGTTGACTTATCATTTGATGGTGGAAACAACTATGTTGAAGCTAATATCAAAGGGCTTGTACTTCCAAAATGTTGGACAAGATGGAGTTATATGCACCAGTATAAAAAAGGACAAAGACTTCTTCTTACTTCAAGAGCTATGGATGATGCTGGTTTTGTTCAACCTACAGTTGACCAAGAGGTATTTGGATACGGTGTAAAAAAAGAGAATTATGGTAAAGATAAAACTAAAGGTATGGGTGTTGAATCTGTATATCATAGAAATGCTATAGAAACTTGGGAAGTAACAGCAAATGGGGAGGTGAACCATGTTCAAATTAGAACAATATAAAGTATTAACAGCTTCTCTTATAACAGCAGCAACTTTGATGAGTGTTGGACAAGCTGATGAAACAGCAGAACAAAATGGTTTTTGGAATGCTAAAAAAGATATTAGTGGTGGTGTATACTATCCTATTCAAAACGGACAAACTGGACCATATAAGGTTAATACACAAGTGTATAAAGATTCAGATGTTGCTAAAGGTGAAGAGGGATTAAAAGTAAGCTATAACAATGGTAGAGTTCCAACTGCAAATGAATTAAAAGCATGGGATAAAGATATCAATGGACTGAATGAAGGTTTACCTGAAGGTTCAGGTTATGTTGATGAGGGTGAAGCTTTGTATGAAGCACAATGTATTATGTGTCATGGTGACTTTGGATCAGGTGGTGGTGGTTATCCAGCACTTTCTGCAGGGAAAGCTAGAGATATTAAAAAAACTCTTACAAATAATAGATGGTTAGAGCCTACAGCACAAGGTCCATCAAGAGTTTTCGGTTCATATTGGCCAGTTGCAAGTACAATGTTTTGGTACATAAAAGATGCAATGCCACATACTAAATCTAAAACTTTAACTAATGATGAAACATATGCATTAACTGCTTATATGTTATATATAAATGGGATGAAAGTTAATGGTGAGATAGTTACTCCATCGTTTAAATTAGATAAAGAAAAATTCTTAAAAATTGAGATGCCAAATAGAAATGGTTTTATACCTGATATTGATGGACCTGATGGACTTGAAAATGTAAGAGAGTTTTTTGCAAATCCTGAAAATTTTGGTGCATATAAACTTAACAAAGGTGAAGAACCTTGTATGAAAGATTGTCAACAAACTGATAATATCGTTAGAGTTGATGGAGGTATTACCGATTTCGAGCCACCTATGTCAGTTGCAAGAGATCTTCCTGTAGAAACACAAGATGCAGCACATAAAGTAAGTTTTGATGTAAAAGGTGCATATGCGGCTAATTGTACTATGTGTCATGGAGCAGGGGTTGCACCAGCTGCTGGTGATAAAGCTGGATGGGCACCTTTTATGGAAAAAGGTCTTGAAGCTTTACATAAAAATGGTTTAGAGGGTACAAATATGGGTATGCCTGCAAAAGGTGGTTCATCACTTAGTGATGATGAATTTAAACAAGTTGTTGACTATATGCTCAAATTTTAGAAAGGAAAAATATGAATAGGAGAAATTTTTTAAGTTTTGCAGGGGGTACAATAGCACTCTCAGTGATTCCAATGAATATTAATGCTGATGATTATAGAAAATTAAAGCCAGATGTATGGACAGCTCATACTATAGATGATGCAACTAAAGCTTTGTATGGTATGAAAACACCTATACAAAGTGATCAAATCAAAATAAAAGTACCAAAGATAAATTCAAGTGGTGCTTCTGTACCTATAAAGTTTGAAACAACACTTGATGCAAAAACTATAGCTTTATTTCAAGATGCAAACCCAGAAAGTGCCGTTGCTGTTTTTGATGTTAATAAATATGATTTAAAAAAATATGATGTAAAGATCAAAATGGAAAAAGATGGTGTTATAATGGTTCTAGTTGAAGGAACTGATGGTAAAGTTTATATGAATAAGGTTGCAACAAAAGTTGCAGCTGGTGGGTGTGAAGGATAAATAATGGCAAATAAAATAACAGCAATAAAAGTTAAAGTGAACAATGGTGTAGCAACTGCTAAAATGGCTTTCTCTCACCCTATGTTGACTTATAATCAAGCTAAGTCAAAAACAGGTAAAGCAGATGATGCTAACTTTATTACACATATCACTGGAAAAATAGGAAGCGAAACAGTACTAGATATCTCAACAAGTCAATTCTTTTCAAAAAATCCTATTTTTAAGTTTCAATTTAAATGTGATACATTTAAACTAGGTACTGCATTAACAGGAAGACAAAGAGATACAATAGAACAAGAGTTAAAAAAGAAACTAGGTAGACAACCTACATATGTTGAGCGTAATGAAGCTATAAACAGTTTGTATCCAAATAAAGGTGATTTTCTCACAATAGTTGCTACAGATAGAAAAGGTAACACTTATAAAGAATCAGTGGAACTAGTATCTAGAAAAAAGAAAAAATAAAAAGGAGTAAACAATGAAAAATATAATTCTTTCAACATTAGCTTTCGTATTGGCATTGTTCTTTAGTGGGTGTACTGGTGAAGTTTCTACTCCTAAAGCACAAGAGCAAGTACGAGAAGATATTAGAATATTTACTGCAAATAACAGTGATGGGAAGATAACAGCTAAAAGTATAGAAAAAGCTTTTAAAGCAAATGGTTTTACAATTGTTGGTAACAATGATATGAATAAAGCATTTGAAAAAAGATTTGAAGGTGGAGGAAAAGACTTTAAGGTATATAGATTAATGTTTGTACATAATCCAAAAGTTAGTGCAAAGATTATCAATGAGTACCCAGAGTTTGGACTTATAGCTCCATTGAGTACTTCTGTGTATTCAAAAGATGGAACAACATTAAGTATTTCGTCACTTTCATTAACAGGTATGTCTAGAGTATCAGGAGTTCCTGAAACAAACAAAGATATGATACAACTTCATAATAGTATGACTAAAGCTTTAAAAGAAGCTTTACCAAATGGGAAGTTTGAGCCATTAAATTATAAGATTACAAGACCAGAAGGTTCACTTGTAACAAGATTTGCTTTTGTTTTAAAAAATGAAGGTAAAATAGAAGATGCAAAAGAGAGTTATCAAGAAACTATGGAAGGTGAAATCGAATCAGCAGGTTTTATAGTTGCAGGATTTTATCCAATTAATGAAGATCTTGTAGATAGTGGTATTAATGATTATGATTTTTACGATTCATATTCTATTTGTAAGTTAGAAGTTATATATCCAGTACATAAAGTTCATCCTGAAGTTGGGGCATTTGCACCGTGTACTATGTATATGTATAAGAAGAAAAATGAGAAATTTACTCGAATGGGATATCCATCAGTTTATAACTGGGTACTTTCTACAAACATAGATGATGAACCATCTCTTCAACCTCTAATTGATGCACAAGATTTACTTGAAACAAAAATAGATTCAACTATTGAATAATTAATTTTCAAACATATATCTGTACATCGCAATAGCCCAGTCATGCTGGGCTTTTGCATTTGTAAGTCCCTCTTCACCTTTCCAAACTTCACTTGTTTTTGGAGTAGCGAATCCAAATCTTTTCTTTTCTTTATTATATGCGTACATAGAGTTTACAAATATTGCTCTCTCTGGAGACATTGTAACAGCTGAAAAACATAATGTAGTTGGAGATTGCCAAGGTGTATTCGAAATACCGTTTATTTTATTAGCTATTAATTTTGCTACAAAAAGTCCCTCTGTACTAGCAGTATTTCCTGATTTTGAAAACCCCATAGGTCTAGCATCACCTGAGATATAGATATCATTATGCCCTATAACTTCATATGTAAGTCCATTGATATCTCCCTCTAGTTTGTTAAAAACAGTATCTTTAGCGATACCCACAGTTTCAAGTATTTTTGCCCCTTTGACATGAGGATAAAAAGAGGCATCATCAAAACTAAACTCTTTAAATTCTGTTTCAACTATTTTCTCATCTAAATCAATATTTTCTATTGTAGAATTTGGATGGTATTCTAAATAATCTGAATAGAGTTCATCAAATGCAGTGTGAAAACCATGCTCTTTTATTGTGATATCATTATTTTCATCAAGTAATAATACTTTAGCATCCAATTTCTTTGATTTGAAGAAATCTGCAACTAAACAAGCTCTTTCATAAGGTGCAGGGAGACATCTGTAGTTACCTGCAGGAACGGTCATGATAAAATTACCACCTTTAAAGTCATGAATCTTCTTTTTTAAAGTGAGATGCTCACTTCCAGGTTTAAATCCAGCAGGATATTCCTGTCGTAATCTCTTTTCTAATTCAGGATTGTCTGTTATAAAAGAATAATCATAATCAATTCCTGGGGCGAAAACAATATAGTCGTAATTAAGATTACCATTAGTTGTAAATAATATTTTTTTACTCTTATCCATGCCAGTTGCAGTTGCTTGAAAAAAAGTATAATTATTATTTCTTGCAGCTTGTAGATAATCATGGGTTAGAAATTCTAAATCTACTCTATCAACGAGCCATAAGTTGCTCATAGGACATGAGACAAATTGATCCTTTTGCTCCACTAAGATAACATCAGTAATGGGTGAAAATGCTTTTAAATTTTTTGCAATTGAAAGTCCAGACCATCCACCACCAACAACAATAACCTTAATGTTTTTTTTATCTAAATTCTTAAGTATAGGTTGTTCGAATTGCATAGAAGCATAACCTGGAAGTGTAGCAGATGCTGCTAAAACTGTTGTATATTTTAATGCGTCTCTTCGTGAAATAGCCATTTTTATTATCCCCTTAAGTAGTTTTTATATATAATCTTTTAACAATATCATCATATAACTTATTATGAACTTATAATATTTACTTATTAAATAACTAATGTCTCATAAATTCATAATAAGTTATAAAAGATGGAAATTTAAGCTTATAAAGAGAAATAAAATTTTGAAAAAGACTAATATTACATTTAATCAAATTGAACCTGTAGAGAATTTATCGTCTGTACTTAAAGACACATTCGATATAAATCTTGATGTAAGTGGTGGTTGGGGATATGACAATAAAAGTGCAGTAGAAGTAAATAGTCTTGATATACCTATTGATCAATTTTTACATATGTTTGCTACAGTTAGAGCAACCATAGAGATGAATCTAATGCAAGAGGAAGAGAATAGACATAGTGGTATTAATGTTGCTTTTTTAGAAGGGGAGCAATTTGAAATAGAAAATACGATTTATGATCATATTACTTTTGAAATAACAGCTATGAATGAAAAAAAATATGCTGAATTTATCCAAGAGTATAAAGATAATTATGGAAAAAATGAAGCTTTTGATATGGATAAGCATTTCAAAAAAAGAGCTGAAAATACTATAACTTTAAAGAGTGATTATTGGTTTTGTGGTTTAGAAAAATACTATTATGATAATCAAACACAAGAGTCTATAGTTTAAATTTAAATTTTTTGTGATTTAGTGTGGAAATATTCTTTAACTTATTTTTAATTAAGTTTTGGATACAATTGCGTTCATTTTAGAATAAGGGTTAATATGACATCGACATTATTAATAGTACAATTTATTTTAGCAGTTTTACTTACAATTGCAATTTTACTTCAAAAAAGCTCAAGTATGGGACTTGGAGCATATAGTGGAAGTAATGAATCAATGTTTGGAGCAAAAGGTCCTGCTAACTTTTTAACAAAACTTACATTTATATTAGGGATTATTCTTGTATTAAATACACTTTATTTAGGGTATCTTTACAATCAAGAAAACTCAAAAAGTGTTGTAGATGCAGTAGAAGTTAATACACTTGTGCCAGCATCTCCAGCATCAACACCTCTACCACAAAGTGCTCCAGCTGCACCAACAAAATAGTCGAAATAGTAGAAAATGAGATATTTATTTTTTATAATAATCTCGTTTTCATATCTTTGGGCTAATGCTCATATTTTTGTTTACCATAGATTTGCAGATGATAGATATCCAAGTGCAAATACCTCAAAAGAAGAATTGATTAAACAATTTGAGTATTTTAAACAAAATAATTATCAAGTAGTTCCTTTAGAAAAAATTGTCGAAAAATTGAAAAAAAATGAAGATATACCATCAAAATGGGTTGCTTTAACTATTGATGATGCTTACAAAAGTTTTTATGAACATGGTTTAGCAATTTTTAAACAATACAATTATCCATTTAGTTTGTATGTTTATGTGGAAGCTACTAACAAGCATTATGGAGACTATATGAGTTGGGAGCAAATTAAAGAAGCTTCAAAATATGGTTCTATTGGTTTACACTCTTATTCTCACCCAAGATTACAAAATCTTAGTGTTAAAGAGATACTAGAAGATACAAAAAAAGCATACACTACTTTTGTAGAAAAACTTAATATTAAACCAACTTCATATGCGTATCCTTATGGTGAGTATAATGAGAAAGTTACTAAAACTTTACGAAACAATTTTAACTTTGATGCAATATTTAATCAAAATACAGGTTCAGTAAATAAAAATACTGATCGTTTTGATATCCCTAGAATTGCACTTGTTGGTGAGGTAAACATTGCACATAAGTTAAGATATAAAACTTTTGATGTAAAATGGCATGAGCCAAAAGAGTTTCCAAAAGATGGAATTTTACGAAGAGTTCATGCCCAAGTTGATCCAAAATATAAAACTTTGAAGTTGTATATTACAAAAGAGGGTTGGCGAGATGTGGAAGTAAAAGATGGTATTGTAGATGAAAAACTCAATATTTATCTTAAAAAAGCACGAACTAGAATTATGTTAGGGAGTGATGTATTTACTATATCAAATAAAATACTAAATAAAATTAAAACTAATAAAGGAGAAGAGAATGGTAAATGAAATTTATGAAGAAACAAAACAAAGTATGGAAAAGTCTTTAGAGGCTTTAAAAAAGGACTATGGTACATTAAGAACAGGGAAAGTACACACAAGTATTTTAGATAATATAACAGTTGATTATTATGGTACACCAACAGCGTTGAATCAAGTGGCAACTGTACTAGCACCAGATGGTACAACAATCAATATAACACCTTGGGAAAAAAATCTTGTAGGGGCTATTGAAAAAGCTATTCAAGAGGCAAATATAGGTGTAAATCCAAATAACAATGGGGAATCAGTTCAATTGTTTTTTCCTCCAATGACACAAGATCAAAGAAAAGAGAGTGTTAAAGGTGCAAAAAGTATGACTGATAATGCAAAAGTTGCTATTAGAAATGTAAGAAAACACTCAAATGATAAAGTAAAAAAACTTTTAAAAGATAAAGAGATTACTGAAGATGAGAATAAAAAAGCTCAAGATGAGATTCAAAAAATTACTGATGGTTATGTTGTAAAAGCTGATGATATGTTTAAAGCAAAAGATGCTGAAATTATGAAAATATAGGTAATCTTGAATGAATGTAGAACAAATATATAAAGACTCTTCAGCACTTCTTGAGGGGCATTTTAAACTAAGTAGTGGAAACCACTCCCAGTTTTATTTACAAAGTGCAAAAGTGCTTGAAGACCCTAAAACTGCGAAGTTATTAGCAGAAGCTTTAGCTGCACAAATTAAAGCTAGTGGAATACAAGTAGATGCAGTATGTTCACCAGCTTTAGGTGGACTTATAGCTGGTTTTGCACTAGCAACTGCTCTTGATGTACGATTTATTTTTGCTGAACGAGTTGATGGAGAGATGACTATAAGAAGAGGATTTGAAGTTCAAGAGGGTGAAAAGTATATTATCTGTGAAGATATTATCACTACAGGTGGAAGCGCTTTAGAAGCTGCAAACCAAGTAGAGGCAGATGGTGGAGTTATCGCTGGATATGCAGCGTTAGCTAATAGAGGGTTCTGTACTAGAAATGGATGTAGTACAGATCCAAAAGTAAATTGTAAACTCCCTAGAAATTTACCACTTTTTGCTTTGGAAGATTTCACATTTGAGATGTATGCACCTGAAGACTGTCCTCTTTGTAAAGCAGGAAGTGTTGCATATAAGCCAGGTAGTAGAGGTAACTAAACTTTAATGGCTAGATGGAGAGATATAAAAAAAGGGAAAATAGATAGTTCTTCTAATGAGACTAAAGAAGAGTTTATGTATGGACTTTGCACCTCTCCTCTTCATAGGATAAAAGCATTTATTACTGATATGTTTTTAATTATGATGCCTATAATGTATATCACTACTTATATTATTATGGATGGGAAAGATTCTTTTCAAGGAAGTGAGATGGCGCGGTGGATTACTATGATAGTTTATGGTGCTATTACTGTTGCATTTTGGGTAAAAAAAGGTCAAACTCCTGGATTTAAAGCCTATGATCTAATCCTTATCGATGATAAAACGAAAAAAACTTTACCCCTAATAAAAGCAACCTTAAGATATATATTATTCTTAGTAAGTGCTGTAAGTATTTTAGGGTTTCTTATCCCATTTTTTAGAAAAGATAAAAAAACATTTCAAGATTTAGTGATGCAAACTTCAGTTATTAGGATTGAAGTAGACACTAATAAATAGATGCTATTTTTTAAACTTTCAGCATTTTATTTTTTCTATTTTGCAGCTGTTGGTGTTTATGTTATCTTTTTACCAAAAGCACTTTTAGACATAGGGTATACTCCTGCTCAAATTGGTGTTGTGTTAGCTCTTGCTCCTTTGATGCGATTTGCAACTCCTTTTTTATTTTTAAAACACATAAGTCTTAATCAAACAGTTTTTAAACTCACCCTTGTATTTTCTACTTTAAATGCCTTATGTTTTTACTTTACTATTCATAATTTTTATGCATTTATGATAAATAATGCTTTTTTAGGGGTATGTATAAGTATATTATTACCATATATGGAAGTTATCTCTATTAAAGAGCTAGGTAATAGATATGGTAAATCTCGTCTTTATGGTTCTATTGGTTTTATGCTTATAAGTTTAGTTGTTGCAAGGGTATTAACTTCAACAGATGTAGTACTGAATTTTTATCTAGGAACTATTCTTTTTACCTCAATCGCTGCATATAGTTTATTGAAATATGATACTGATGAACACGATGAAGTAGTAGAAGATGATAAAAGATTTTCGCTTATAAAATACTGGCCTTTTTGGGCAAGTTTATTTTTAATGCAAGTAAGCTTCGGTGGATTTTATAACTTTTTTACTATTTACGAAACCGCACATGGAATTAGCTTGGAAGTTACTAGTTATCTTTGGGCATTTGGTGTTATTTGTGAGATTGTGATGTTTTATTATCAAGCACCTATTTTACAACATAATTTACTAAATATTATAAAGTTTTCGATTGCAATTACAATAGTGAGATGGTTTTTATTGTATCTTTTCCCTGATAGTTTAACGATCTCTTACTTTACACAAAGTATTCATGCTTTTAGTTTTGGACTTTATCATAGTGCTGTTATACTATACCTTTATACTCTTTATTCAAACAAAAAACTAGCACAACAGTTTATGCTAGGATTTGCTTATGGTTTAGGTGGTTTTGTCGGTGCCTTTACCTCTGGATGGTTTTATGGTGAATATCTTTTCTTATATTCCTCTTTAATGGCTTTTATGGCTTATGTTAGTTTACTATTATTTCAAGGAAAAAAACTATACAATAATTAGTTTTTACAATCAAAAATATAATTTACATTAAGTGATATTTGTATATTTTTTGCAATTGGAGAAGTTACAGTAGAACTCTCTTGTCTTGCTAATGTTTTATATTGAATTGGATTATTATAATTATTGAATGTTATTGATTTTATTTTACAATTATTAAAAATAGCATCTATTTTTTCTACATATTGTTTTGCATAATTAAAAGCTAAAAATTCTAATTTAGATTTCTCTTGTTCAATTTTTTCATCTGGTACTTTGTAGTTAATACTATTTTGAGTTAGTTTAATATTGAGCTCTTTTATTTTATTTAAAGTTTTTTCATATTTTCTATTGTCATTAAATTCACATGAAAAATGTAAGTTAGAGTTGTAACCAATCTCAATTTTTCTATTTTCTACATATTTATAATCTGGATATATTCTATATTGTCCACCGCTACATATCTCACTTCTGGTTACTATTTTGATAGCCTTATTAAATATATCTTCTATCTCATCACTAGTTTTTGCAATATGATTTAAAGAAAAAGATGTTGTTTGAATTGTAGGTGGTATTGTCGTAGAAAAAGTTTTTTGTTTTGAAATATCTAAGGCTTGAAGATTGTAAAAAAGTATAAAAATAAGTATAATAATTTTTTTCATGAAGATTCCTTTGGAGTTTTCTATCCCTAAAAGTATATAGTAATGAAAGTTAAATAGCTCTTGTTTAAATACTATTTTGATATACTTCACCCTATGATTAACAATGATACAGTATACAATATCCTTATTTTAGCTGATAGTTTTGATACAAATGAGATTATCCAAAGAAATGAAAACTATAAATTTATAGTAGTAAAAAATTATACTGAGATTACCGAAGCTTTGGAAAAAAATGATATATCACTAGCAATATTAGATATGGAGTTAGAAGGCTTTAATTTTGTAGATATTTTAGAGAACCTTACCCAAAAGAAGTTACTAAATAGTTGTTTAGTATTAGTATTATCAACAATAGAAAATCCAAAGCTATTAAAAAATATTTTGAAAAGTGGAGCTGCTGACTTCCTAAAAAAACCTTTTATGAATGATGAATTTATTTTGAAAATAGAACTCTTGATTAAAAAACTACTTGATAAAAAACTAATAGAGGAACAAAAAAAAGAGATAGAAAATACACTTAAAAAATTTAAAGCCCTAATTGACTCCTCTATAAATGCAATGTATATTTTTAAAGATAATATCTGTATAGAGTGTAATAAAGAGGCTTCTTTACTCTTAGGTTTCAACTCAAAAGAGGAGATAATTGATAAACATATTTTTAATATATTTTACAATGTATCAACCAAACATAAAAACCTACTTGTGGATAATGAAGTTGACCATAATTTTCAAACAACAGTTACAGGGCAACAAGGTAATGTATATGAGGTACAAATAAAAGAGAAAAATATCCCTTTTGATACAGATAATTTAAAAATTATATCAGCTATGGATATTACTGATATTAAAAGAAATGAAAAAATATTAGCACAAAAGTCAAAACTAGCTTCAATGGGAGAGATGATAGGAAATATTGCGCATCAATGGAGACAACCACTTACTGCAATCTCTATAGCTGCAAGTGGTATAAAGCTTATGCAAGAGTGCGATATTGAAGATAAAATAGAAACTATAGATAGTTTGGATAATATTGTAAAAAATACAAAGTTTTTATCTGCAACGATAGAAGATTTTCAAAACTTTCTAAGAAATGATAGAGTAAGTTCTACTTTTTTTATACAAGATGTTTTACGAAGTACTTTAATAATTCTTGATGCGAATTTAAAATTTGAAAATATAAAAATAGTTCAAAGTTATGAAAAAGATATAGAAGTTACAACTATTCAAAATGACTTAGTACAAATTTTATTAAATATTATAAATAATGCAGTAGATGCATTTAAAGATAAAACAATAAAAGATAAATTTTTATTTATTGATATTTACCAAAAAAAAGATATAGTTTATATATCCCTTTTAGATTCTGCAGGTGGAATTAGTGAAGATGTTATAGATAAAATATTCGAACCATATTTTACAACAAAACATCAAGCTCAAGGTACAGGATTAGGGCTTTATATGACACATCAGATTTTGTCAAAACTAGATGGTAAAATAGAGGTAAATAACGAATCATATACTTATGAAAAAAAAGAAAATAGAGGTGCTAAATTTACTATCTCTTTACCCGTATTTTAGAGTTATTTTATTTTTTTATTTGTATCTTCAATTTTTTTAGCTAAAACTTCGGCAATATTTCTATAAAAAACAGCGTATATATTTCCATGTTGTCCTAGTTGGTATTCATTAATTGTAAATCCTATAAGGATATTTTCTTCGTTATTCGCAACACAGCTAGCTGTTCTTTCTTGATTTAGAACTATTTGCATCTCCCCTATAATTGAACCCACAGGTAAAGTTGTAACAGTTTTTGTAACACCATAATCATCTCTTAGGTTTACTTTTACACTTCCTGCTAATACATAGTATATATAAGGATCTCGTGTCTCTCCTTGGCGGAATATGGTTTCATGACGATTTAATTTTTTAAATACAATATCTTTTATGAGTGTTTGTATTTGATAATCTGTTAAGTCTTTAAAAAAATTTATTTTGTTTTTAGCTCGAATAAGTTGTTCTAGTGCCGAATTATCTACCATGTTTTTCCCCTAAGCTTTTTTAATTTTTTCTATCTCATCTCGAAGACGAATTGCTTCTTCAAAGTTTAAATCTTTGGCTGCTTTATTCATCTGTTTGTTAAGTTCTATAAGTATTTTTTTTCTCTCAGATGCAGGCATTTTATTAAGCTTTTCTAACTTTAATGCTGTATCATCATACTCTTCCATTTTTAAGTCTTCATCAAGTCGTCTTATAGTTGTAGTAGGAATAATACCATGTTTTTCATTATAGGCTTGTTGTATTTCTCTTCTTTTATTTGTCGTTTCAATTGCAAACTTCATTGATTCTGTCATTTTTTTAGCAAAGAGAAGCACTCTTCCATTTGAGTTTCTAGCAGCTCTTCCCATCGTTTGTACCAGTGAAGTTTTACTTCTTAAAAACCCCTCTTTATCAGCATCAAGTATAGCAACCATACTTGCCTCTGGTATGTCTAATCCTTCTCTTAAAAGGTTAATTCCAATTAGTACATCAAATTTTCCAAGTCGAAGTTGTCGTATGATTTGATTTCTCTCTATAGCATCTATCTCACTATGCATATATTTTACTTTTATACCCAAATCAGCATAATATGTGGCTAACTCTTCTGCCATCTTTTTTGTAAGAACAGTGACTAGCACTCTTTCATTTTTAGCAACTACTTTTTTTATCTCATCATGGAGTTTTTCTACTTGAAATTCACTATCGATTACTTCAACTACTGGATCTAAAAGTCCAGTAGGTCGTATAATTTGTTCAGCAACTACACTACTTAAATCTAATTCTAATTCATTTGGTGTTGCACTGACAAATAGAAAGTTTGCTTTTTTATTGATATATTCATCAAATTTTAAAGGTCTATTATCTAAAGCACTAGGTAGTCTAAAACCATAATCTACAAGTACCTCTTTTCTACTTTTATCTGCTGCATACATCCCTCGAAATTGTGAAAGTGAAACATGAGATTCATCAACGATAAGTAAATATGGGCGATTCATTGCCTCAAAATAATCTATCAAAGAGTAGGGTGTTTCCCCTGGTTTTTTATCTGTTAAAAGTCGTGCATAGTTTTCAATTCCTTTACACATACCTGTAGCCTCTAACATCTCTAAATCAAACTCAACTCTTTGTTTAAGTCTTTGATACTCCACATGTTTTTCATTCTCTTTGTAGTAAGCTAATCTTTCAGCAAGTTCTTTTTCAATACTCTCAATAGCCTTTGCCAATCTACTTTGTGACACAACAAAGGGATTCACACTATAAATAGTCACATCGTCTAGCTCTTTAACTGTATTGTTTGTAAGATATTCCATTTTTAAAATAGATTCTACTTCATCACCAAAAAACTCAATTCGGATATATTCATCTTCCCAATATGCAGGAAAAATATCTATTACATCTCCATTGACTCTAAAATCAGCTCTATCAAAAAACTTATCATTTCTTTTGTATCCCATTTCTACAAGTTTGAGGAGCATTTGTCGTTGAGAATATTCTTGTCCCTTTTCTACTTTTTGTACATTTGTTTTATACTCTTCAGGATTTCCCAATCCGTAGTTTGCTGATACAGATGCCACACAAATAATATCATCAAAACTTAGCATTGAAGCTGTGGCACTCAATCTTAATCGTTCAAGTTCACTATTGATACTACTATCTTTTTCTATAAACAAATCAGATCTAGGAATATAAGCCTCAGGTTGATAATAATCATAATAAGAGATAAAATACTCCACATGATTATCTGGGAAAAAACCTCTAAATTCACTATAAAGTTGTGCGGCAAGTGTTTTATTATGAGTCATAATCAAAGTTGGCATTTGTAATTTTTCAATTACTTTTGCCATAGTGTAAGTTTTTCCACTTCCTGTTACCCCTAGAAGTGTATTATATTTATTGCCCTCTATGATACTTGCAGTTAGTTTATCTATTGCTTGTGGTTGATCCCCTGCTGGAGAATATTTTGTATGTACTTTAAATGGTGTCATGGGAAAGATTATAGCAAAAAGATGTAGAATATTTTATAAATATGACATATTGAATATTTGATCTTAAGATAAAAAAATTAATTACTTTAATAAGTAAAAATATTATCAGATTATAAATATATATCTTGTATAATGTTTATATTAACATATATGATTGGAAAAATATGGTCAATTCACCTCTTGTACAAAATAGTATTCAAAAATTATTTGATAATGGAACTTCAACTTTATTTATCTGGAATAATGATGATTCCTGGAGTGTCAATTATGTTTCTCATAATGTATCAAAACTATTAGGATATTCAAGTTCTGATTTTTTACAAAATAATATCACTTATGCTCAATGTATACATAAAGATTATATAGATCAAATAAAGAATGAAGTTACACATTTTTCACAAAATGGCAGTGAATTTTTCGAGCATAAACCGTATAAAATAATTACTAAAGATAAACAAGAAAAGTGGGTATTAGATCAAACAGCAATAAATAGAGATGAAGATGGAAATATTATACACTATATTGGGTATATTAATGATATAACAGAATTAATGAGTTTAAATGAAAAAAATAAGGAATTAGAAAAGAGAGTCAATTTAGTTTTTGAAAATATCAATGATGGTATATGGGAATGGAATCTTGATACAGATGAAACATTTTTTTCTAAGCAATGGAAAGAGATGTTGGGATATGATGAGAATGATATAGAAAATAATGGCAAAGCATTTTTTAATCTCATACATCCAGAAGATGAACAAAAAGTACAAGATGCCTTAGAAAAGCATTTTTTAAATACTAATAATCTTTATGAAGTCGAAGTAAGACTTCGCTGTAAAGATGGTGGATATAAATGGATATTATCAATAGGAAAAGCTTTTTATGATTGTAATAATAAATTAGAGCGTATAGTTGGGTCACATGTAGATGTCTCATATCAAAATGAGATTGAAAATAAATTAAAAGTACTCAATGAACGGTTTAGCAATATGTTTAAAAATCATGATGCATTAATGCTTTTGGTTGAACCACAAAGCGGAAAAATAATTGATGCAAATGTAAGTGCACAAAAATTTTATGGATATTCACTTAAAGAGTTTTGTGCTTTAAATGTGTCTGATATTAATACATTAAGTAAAGAGAAGATAGAACAGTTAAGAGATGATGCACTGCAGAATAAAAAAAATAGTTTTGTAGTCAAGCATAAAAAAAAGAATGGAGAAATTGTGTATGTAGAAGCACATTCTTCCCCTATAGAAACAGATCAAGGTACTATTCTATTTTCAATACTTAAAGATGTGTCAATTGAACAAAAAAATGAGAAACAACTACAGCAAGTTTTAGAACAATTACAAAGAGCACAAAAAGTAGCAAAGTTAGGTATTTGGGAACTTGATATTGTAACAGGTAAGCTTATATGGTCTGATGAGATTTTTAGGATACTTGAAATAGATAAGGATAAAAATACCCCTACATATGAATTGTTCATGCAGTATATTCACCCTGAGGATAGAGAAAGAGTTAATAATGCATATTTTAATTCATTAATTACAAAAGAACCTTATGAGATTGTACATAGGGTTATGTTAGAAGATGGAAAAATAAAATTTGTGCGTGAACAATGTGATACATATTTCAATTCAAAAGGTGAAGCAGTTGAATCTCATGGTACCATACAAGATATTACAGAATTACAATTACTAGATATTAAAATAAATAATGAAAGAGATCGTTATAAACACTTAATGGATTTCGCTTCTGATGGTATCCATATATTAAATCCTGAGGGGAATCTAATAGAGTTCAGTCAATCATTCGCAAATATGTTGGGATATAGTAAGGATGAACTAAGTTCCCTTAGTGTACATGATTGGGATGATAATATTTCAAAAGAAGAAATTATATATATGATAGAAAAGTTAATAAAGAAACCAGATAAATTTTATACAAAACATAAAAGAAAAGATGGTTCAATCATTGAAGTAGAGATAAATGCAAAAGGTATTGAACTTGATGGGAAAAAACATCTTTATGCTTCAGCTAGAGATATTACTGATTTAAAGAAACTACAAAATCAAATTTTATATGAAAAGAATTTTGTCTCTACAATTATTGAAAGTTCAAATGCAATTATAGCTGTTATTGACAGTAGTGGAATAATGATTAAACTTAATAGTTATGGAGAAAAATTTACGGGATATACTGAAGAAGAGATATCCTTGGAACCTTTTAAATGGCGATGTTTTCTACCTGAAGATATTCAAGAAAAAGTTGTAGGTATAGTTGAAAATGCAAAAAAGGGAAATATTATAAAAAGCTACCAAAACTCTTGGGTTTCAAAAACGGGTGAGTCGCGGATGTTTGAGTGGTCAAATACTTTAGTTCAAAAAGCTGATGGAAGTATGGATTATATAGCAACAATAGGTATTGATATAACTCAAAAAGTAGAAAAACAACAAGAATTTGAATCTATTTTTCAATATAGTAAAGATGGTATAGCAATACTTGATTTAGAAGCAAACTTTTTAGAATTTAATAGTGCATATCTTGAAATGACAGAATTTACAAGAGAAGAGTTATTGGGAAAATCTTCTCTTGAATTATCTGCACCAGAAGAGATAGAAAAATCGAAAAAACTTATTTTAGAGGTTATAGAAAAAGGGCATGTAAAAAACTATGAAAAAACATATGTTGTAAAAAATGGGAAAAAGATTGATATTAATATGAGCTTAGCTCTATTACCAGATAAAAAAAGAATTCTCATAAGTACTAAAGATATTACAAATTTAAAACAACTAGAAAAACAATCAAAACTTGTATCAATGGGTGAGATGATAGGAAATATTGCTCACCAATGGCGACAACCATTGTCTATAATTTCAACAGGTGCCACAGGGATGAAAGTACAAAAAGAGTTTAATTCTTTAACTGATGAGAGTTTTAATAAAACTTGTGATGTGATCAATGAAAATGTACAATATTTATCGAAAACTATTGATGACTTTAGAAACTTTATTAAAGGTGATAGAAAAAAAGAATTATTTAGTTTTAGCGATAATATAAATAGTTTTTTATCACTTGTTGATGGACCTATAAAAGCTCATAATATTAATGTTATTTTAGAATTTGAAGATAATTTAAAGCTATATGGCTATGAAAATGAGTTAATTCAATGTTATTTAAATATCTTTAATAATACTAAAGATGTGTTTAAAACTTCTAATGCTAAAGAGAGATATTTTTTCATAAAAGCCTATAAAAATAATAATAAAATAACTATAAAACTCAAAGATAATGGTGGCGGAATAGAGAAAGATATTATATCTAAAATCTTTGAACCATACTTTACTACAAAACATCAAAGTCAAGGGACAGGACTTGGACTGCATATGACTTATAAATTTATAGTAGATGGTATGAATGGAACTATAGAAGCTAATAATTTAAACTATGAATATAAAGGTGAAAATTATACAGGAGTGGAATTTATAATCATATTGCCTAGCCTATAATTTGTTTTATCATAGAAGTTGGTTCCCCTAAATAATATCCTTGTGCATAATCTATATCCAGTTCTTGAACTTTTAAATATATATTTTCACTAGAAACAAACTCAGCAACAGTTTTTACACCAATTTTTTTAGCAAACTCAACTATTGTTTTTGTTACCATTTGTGATTTTTCATCTTTATCAATATTCTTTATCATACTTGCATCTATTTTTAGATAATCAAAATTTAATTTTATAAGGTATTCAAAGTTAGAATATCCTGTACCAAAATCATCTATAGATATTGTTGCACCGTATTCTTTTACAGTTGTTATAAAATGTATTATCTCGTTATAGTTTTCAATACCTTCAGATTCAAGTATCTCAAAAGTGATATTTTTAGCAAAATCAGATTTTCTAAATTGATCCTCTATAAAAGTAAGGATTTCATTATTTACCATGTCATCTTTTGTTAAATTAATAGAAAATTTGTTATTCGTTTCTCTACAAATAGCAAAAGTTTTTTGAAGCATTATTAGAGTTAACTTAGAATAAATTTTATTTTCTTTTGAAATATTTAAAAAATGTATAGGGACAATATAATCATTTTCCCCATTTTGAATTCTCATTAATGCTTCATATTTTATAACTATATTTGTTTTACAATCAATAATAGGCTGAAAAAGTGGTACGATTTTATCCTCTTCTATTGCTTTCATAAGTCTTTGTGTCCAACTTAATCTATTTTCATACTCTTTTAAAGTTCTCATATCTTCTGTGTAAGTTAGATAATGCTTTTTATTTTTCTTAGCAAGTTTGAGTGCCATATCGGCATTAGGTAGTAGCAGAGTTGAACCATGAGAGATACCAATAGTAAGATTAATAAAAATAGTTTTTTCTTCAGATATTTTAAATTCATATTTACCTAAATGACTTATGATATAAGAAGCAATATTCTCAAACTCTTCTAAATCAATTGATCCATGTGATATTACACCAAATTCATCTGCATGCATTTTGTATAAAACTACAGTTGAGGGGAGAAGCTCTTTGAATTTATCTTTATATTCTAAAAGTATTTTATCCCCAATTTCATCACCATAAAGATTGTTTATTTGTTCAAATTTATCTATATTGATTATCATAAATAATAAATATTGTTCCCCATCTAAATCTTCCAATAAAGCTCTTCTATTTTTTAAGCCAGTTAAATGGTCATAATAAAATTGATGCTCTATAGAATCAAGCATTTCATTAAAAATAACTTGCATAGATTGGATTTCATTAATATCATGATTGACAAATACTCTTTGTTTGATATCAGTACTTTTTTTGATAATATTTGCTGTTTTGATAAAGTTATTAATAGGGGCAAGGAGATATTTATTAAAATTTAAAAATAGCAATATAAAAATTACTATTGAAAAACAAACTATAAAAATTAAAAATAGATTAATCATATCATTAAGAGAGATTTTTAAATCAGTTATTGGATAGTTTATATTTATAACACCCAATACATCACCAGGAACAGTATTAGTATGGCAAGATTTACATTTGTCATTAGCAATTACAGGAAAATAGTATTTAATAATATCAGAATTAACTATATCTAAAGTTTCTTCCCCTTTAAAAGTACTTTTAACACGCTCATTTGTTGTTCTTATTAGTTTGTCATTTTCAATATCTCCAAAAACTTCAGCAACTTTTTCACCTCTGTAAACATGAATTTCAAGATTTTCATCTACTTTATTAAGTCTATGAATAATCTCTTGAATATCATCTTTATTCCACCCTTTTTGCATCGCAGAATACATTGATTCAAATACTAATCTACTTGTTTTTTTAGCATCCACTTTTGCAAGATTTACAATAACATCTTTTTTGATATATTCAGTATATGCAAATGCGAGTCCTAAAGTTAGTAGTAACATGGCAATAATCATTCTCGCTGTAATTTGATTGTATGTTTTATTCTTTGTAGACATTTATGAATCTTTCGTGGTAAAGTGTTATAAAATATTCTACTACAATAATCATTAAGTCTATCCTTGAAAATAAATATAGATTACTTAATAAACTTTTTAGAAGATTTCAAATAGACTCTAAAAATGAAAATTATAAAGGTATCTTATGGAAGAGTTTCAAAAAAAAATACCATTTTTTGATTTAGTTGATACAATTTACAATTCAATTGTAATTACGAATGGGAAACTCGATGGTCCAGATAACCCTAAGTTATTATATGTTAATAAAGCCTTTGAAAGAATTACAGGATATTGTGCAGATGAGGTAATTGGGAAAACTCCAAGGATACTTCAAGGGGAACTTACAGATAGAAAAGTTATTCAAAAGCTAAAAAGCATTTTAGAAAGAGGGGAGTTTTTTGAGGGAAATACAGTTAATTATAAAAAAGATGGAACACCTTATTATGTTCAGTGGAATATAAGTCCAATAAAAAATGAACATGGTGAAGTAGAATACTATTTTTGTGTTCAAAAAGATATCACACAATCAGTAGAATATGAAAAATTGCTTCAAGAAACATTACGAAAAGAAAAAGAGCTACGACTTAAAAAAGAAAAAGTACTTCAGACTCAAGAAAAACATGTAGTGATGGGAGAGATGATAGATTCTATTGCTCATCAATGGAAACAACCTTTAGGTGTGATAAGACTTGAAACAGATTTTTTAGGGTATACATGGAAAGATAATCTGCTCAATCAAGAAGAGTTAGTAAAATTTCAGTCAAAAGTTTTTCATCAAATAGATCACTTAACATCCACATTAGATGAGTTTAGAGGTTTTTTAAGAAAAGATAAAAAACAGTCTAGCTTCAAAGCTTCAAAAGTTATTAATAGTACTTTATTATTAGTAAAAGATGAGTTTCTAAGATTACAAATAGAGTTTGAAATTAAGCTCAAAGAGGATTTTAAAATATATGGTTTTGAGAATGAATTCAAACATGTCCTAATTAATATAATAAATAATGCAAGAGATGCTTTAAATATTAATAACATTAAAAATGGAAAAATAGAAATTGAGATAGATAACAATAAAATTAAAATTTCTGACAATGCGGGAGGGATACCAGAAGGTATTATTAATAAGTTATTTGAAGCGAACTTTACAACCAAAGAGAGTACAAATGGTACTGGAATCGGACTTTTTATGTCAAAAAAAATTATTCAAAAGATTTCTGGGGAAATAGAGGTTTCTAATATTCCTAATGGAGCTGAATTTACAATAAGTTTTGCATAGCTTTGTACAATATTGTCAATTATTATTTGTTGCAAGAGGTAATGTTATAACAAATTCAGAACCAGTATAGTTGGTTTTATTATACTTATACTTCACATTACTAGCTTTAATTGTTCCATCCATACCTTCAACTATAAGTTTATATGTCATATGAAGCCCAAGTCCCGTACCTTGACCCTGATGTTTTGTAGTAAAATATGGTTCAAATATTTTTGGTAATACATCTAAGGGGATACCACCACCGTTATCTTTTATTGTGATAATAGCATTATTATTTTTTACTGATGTTGACATAAAAATATATCTATCTTGAATCTTTTTTTCTTGAAAAGCATCTTTGGAATTGTTGAATATATTTATAAAAGATTGGGTTAAAGCATGTTCATATCCAGTAATGAGAATATCTTTTTGAAAATCTAAAATTACTTTTATATTATGATTTTTCGTAGAACCTTCAATCAAATGTAAAAAACTATTAATTTCATTTTGTAGCATAAAAGTAGTTTTATTATGTTCATTTTTTATAAAATTTCTAAAATCATCAATTGTTTTTGAAAGATATTGCGCATTAGTATTAATAAGTTCACATGTTGTATCAAAGTCTTCATCTGTTAATTGACCATACTTTTTTTGAAACTTCATCCCTGTTGCACTCGTAGATATAATCGATAATGGTTGTCTCCATTGATGGGCAATATTTCCTATCATTTCACCCATAGAAGCTAGTTTATCTTGTTGTTGAATTACTTCCATCTGTTTCATATTTTCATGTGTTTTTGATAAAACATCATTCTTGAGTTTTTTTGTATATTCTCTATTTAATAGTATAAAAAACAATAATACAATTACAATAATAATACTCATCCATTTAAAAATAAAATCTCTACTTGTAGTATTTATTTCACTTAAATCAATTTTATTTAAATCTTTAAAAAGAAAGATGTATCCTAAATTTTTATTTTGTGTATTGTTTAAATGGTATATTGTTAAAAAATAATTTTCTATAAATCGATAATTTTTTGTTGTTTTTATAATTTCTTCAATATTATGTTTTTTTAATAATTCTACTATTTTTTTATCAGCATCTAAATTTGCAACATAGTAGTCTTCTATAAACATTTTTGTAAAAGGAAATTTTAATTGTTTTTTATATGATTTATCTGCTAGGATAATAGGGACGGAGTTGTCTTTTTCTAATTTATTTGCAATAGAATTTAATTTTGTAATGACCTCAAAAATTCCTAAGAATTGTTTATCTTTATAAATTGGTACTTGGGCTTTTATAGTTATATCAAATTTACCTACACTTATAGTTTGTGTGATTTTTGGGTTTTTTAAAAACTTTACAACATCTTTTCTAAAACCTAAAACACTTTCACCTTTTTGCTTCGACCAACTCTTCATAAAACTAATACCATCGCTTTTGACAATATGTAACCACACATGTTTTAAAGAGGAATCAGTTGCATACATTTTTGAGATATCCTCAAGTAAAAGCAAAGTGTGATCATTTTTTATTAAAGCATTTTGCACAAGGGTATCTTTTGATAACGCTAAAGCAAGTATAAGTGTTGTTTCTTGTTTTTGTTCAAGTAATGTTTGAGTTTCTTGTTGTAATTGAGTTGCAATGTTAAGGTATTTTTCATCCTTTAACTTTTCAACTTTTGAATTTGAAAATACATTTAAAACAACAAATAATAAGATTATTATGAAAAAATAATAAAAGATAAATTGTTTTTTCATAAAGGACTCCAAATATATTAAGATAATTAATTGTATCAAAATTACCCAAAATAAAAAGAAATTTACAATTACAATTATTTTATGCTAAGCTAGAATATAATAAATTAGTCTTAAAATAGAGACTATTTTAAGACTAATTTATTATATAATTCAAATCTTTAAAAGGTGAAGAATGACAAAAAATATTAACTTTATGATAGTTCCTAAAAAGCTACATAGTTTATTATTGAACAATGCAAATATTGTTATTATAGATGTGCGAACTCCAGAAGAGTATCTAAAAGGGCATATATATGGTGCTATTAATATTCCAGAAATTTTCACATATTTACCAAATGGATTAACCACCCAAGAAGAGAAAAATGATTTTGTAGGTTTTTTTGAGAATATTTTTTCTAAGGCAGGTATTTCAAAAGATGAGATAGTTGTTTTTTATGAAGATAAATTTACTTTAAAGTCACCACGAGGGCTTACAATACTGAAATATTTAGGTTATGATGAAACCAAAATAAAAGTATTGGATGGTGGTTATCACTCTTGGTGTAAAAATGATTTTGAAACAAGTACAGAAATTTTTAAAAATGAGCAAAAACAATTTATAGCTCGCCCAATAGAAGATTTTTTTGTAGATTATGGTGAGATGTTAAAACTTCTTGATGATAATAGTGTTATAAAGTTAGATGTGAGAGATAAAGATGAATGGATAGGTATTAGCTCTTCCCCTTATGGGATAGATTTTGCACCAAAAAAAGGGCGTTTACCAAATACTACTTGGATAGAGTGGTATGATTTTATTACTGAGGATATGTTAAGTGTAAAATCTTTAAAAAACATACAGTATGAATTGGATAAAAAAAATATCAAAATTACTGATAAAATAGTGTTGTATTGTTTTAAAGGAGCAAGACTTTCAAATAGTTATATTGCACTTAGAAAACTTGGATATAAAAATATTAGAATCTATTTTGCAGGTTGGAATGAATGGTGTCGAAAACAAGATGCACCATCTATCAATGAGGTTCAAAATGATGATAATCCACTTCTTCAAGAAAATATAGCTTTGAAAAAAAAGCTAGATGAATTATATTTAGAAAAAGTGAATTTAATAGATTTTCCAAAATATAATAAAGAACCAGTTTTTGCATTTGATAGGGGTGGTAATGTGTGTTCTTCAAATGAACCTAAAAAAGAAAAATTGCCTTTTATTGTAAATTATAATCAATTATTTAAAGATGATACAATCAAAGATATATATAACATGATTGATAATAATATGGAAAAAAATACTATTGTAATAGAAGATAATA
Source organism: Arcobacteraceae bacterium (assembly GCA_965140475.1). Taxonomy (GTDB): domain Bacteria; phylum Campylobacterota; class Campylobacteria; order Campylobacterales; family Arcobacteraceae; genus JAIOSF01. The sequence goes on along the minus strand of OZ223240.1, from coordinate 520,933 downwards.
GATACTATTCTCTAAGATTAATTGGTTCTAAAGATGCTAATAAAATTTTAGTATATGGGTATGATATAACACAAATAAAGAAAAGTGAACAACAGTTAAGAGAACAATCAAAACTTGCAGCTCTAGGGGAGATGATAGGAAATATTGCACACCAATGGAGACAACCACTATCTGTCATATCAACAGCAGCAACAGGGATGAAAATACAAAAAGAGTATAACCTTTTAAAAGATGAAGATTTTAATTCAGCTTGTGACATGATAGATGAATATGCTCAGTATTTATCAAAAACAATTGATGATTTTAGAGATTTTATAAAAGGTGATACAAAAATTGTAAAGTTCAATTTACAAGATGATATTAAATCGTTTTTGAAATTAGTTGATCCCGATATAAAAACTTATCATATAAATGTTCAATATAAGTGTGAAAATGATATTGATATAGAGGGACACCCAAATGAGCTTAAACAGTGTTTTATCAATATCTTTAATAATGCAAAAGATGCCTTACTAGAAAATAGTGAGATTGAAAAACGATATATATTTATATCTCAAAAAAAAGAGAACGATAAAATTAAAATATATTTTAAAGATAATGCTGGAGGAATCCCAAAAAATATAAAATCAAAAATATTTGAACCATATTTTACAACAAAACATAAATTTCAAGGTACAGGATTAGGACTTCATATGACTTATGGACTTATTGTAGAGGGTATGAACGGAGAAATTGAAGTACATAATACAAAATATAAATATGAGGAAAAAGACTATATTGGGGCTGAGTTTATTATTTCCCTACCTATTAAGTACAAAGAAGGCAAATAATAAAATTGCAATCAAATTGTAATTTAGTTTTATCATAATTTACCATCTTATAAAAAAGGGGTAACTATGGGGAAGTTTATTGAAGTGAATTTAACAGAGATTTTTGAGGTACCAGACAATTGGGAAGTTGTAGAAGATGAAGAGGGAAATGCTGCACTAAAAACTGATAGTGATGAGTATTTAGACTTTGAAACTTTAATCTTATATGCAAATGCAAATGATTTAGCAGAAGATGAAGAGGCAGATTGGATACCATGTATTGATGATGAATCATTAGAGATGTTGGATAATAAAGGTCTTAAACAAGTAAAAACAGAACTTGATATTTATGAACTTGAAGAGGATGAATTGGATTTTGAACAAGCGGAGGTTCAATAGTTCTATAATGTAAAACTTACTTTCAAAAGATAAATTTCTATACAGTTTAAATCTCTATAGAAATTTACTTAACTACAGATAACTATCAAAATAATTTTTCATACTTAAAATAAAAATTAATAAAAAATTAAATAAATCTCAATATACTAAATTCATAATAATTAAAGGATAGATGATGATAGTTGAAATTGTATTTGCAGCTGGATGTTTTTGGGGAGTTGAGAAACATTTTGAATCTATAAATGGTGTTGTTGATGTTAAATCTGGATACACAGGTGGAAGTTATCCAGACCCTACATATAAAGAGGTTTTAAAACATCGTTGGGTTGATAATGAAAAAAATACAATAAATCATACAGAAGCTGTAAAAGTTCAGTTTGATAATGAAAAAGTAAGTGCTCAAGAGCTTATAAAATCATTTTGGGAGCTTCATGACCCAACTACAAAAGATAAACAGGGTAATGATATAGGCAATAACTATAGAAGTGCAATATTTTATACAACAGAAAATCAAAAAAATATAGCATATAATACAAAAGCTACTTATCAAACACTTTTAAAAGAGCATGGATTTGGAGATATAGTCACAGAGATTAAACCTTTATCAAAATTTTACGCAGCAGAGCAGTATCATCAAGACTATTTAACTAAAAACCCAAATGGATATTGTCCAAACCATAGTACAGGTGTAAAATTTGAAAAACAAAATGATGATAAAAAAAGAGATGCCATAGTTCCAATAGGAGGCAAAGAGATAGTGGTAATTGAAGCTGAAGGGTTTTGCCCCTATTGTGAAAAGTTTAAAGAGGAGGTGAGTAGTTCTTATAATGGAACTTTACCTTTACGAACAGTGGTGAGTTCACAATTAAAAGACTTTGAGATTACAACAAAACTAGATGCAACACCAACTATACTTTTTATTGACAATGGTAAAGAGATTTTTTCACATAGAGGTTTTTTAAATGAAGAGGAATTTTATAAAGCTTTGGGCGCTTTTAAATTAGGAAAAAACTCAGAGAGTTATAGTGTAGCATTTAACAAGGATACTGATAGTAGATTTTGTAAGCAGTATGATATCTTCAAAAACACTCCTGATGGTGTATTTGTTGACAAGCTTTCAGGAGATATACTTTTTGATACTAAAGATAGATTTAATTCAGGAACTGGATGGTTGAGTTTTTATAAAGCAGTGGATGGTTCAACTATAGAAAAAGAGGATAATAGTTATGGTATGAATAGAATTGAAGTATTAGCTAAAAAAAGTGGAATACACTTAGGGCATGTATTTCCAAGAGATGATGGGAAAAGAAGATTTTGTATCAATGCTACAGTCTTAGAGTTTATCCCAAGGGAAAAATTAAAAAATTAAATTTAATATACAATAAGAATAGAAAGGTAATCTTTCAAAAATAGCTCAATTCATTGTTCAGTTTTATTTAAGATTAACAAAAAAATTACGCGTGACCTGAAGATAAGTAGCTAGTTAATTAAGGAATTTTTAGTTCCTAAATAGGTAAAAAGAACTTAATTTCTAAAGCTATTTTCTTTAATCTTAAATAATGAATTGAGCTATGTAATAAATATTATAAAAGGATATAAAATGTATACAATAAAAGTTGAAAAAGAGTGTGGTTGTTTTAAAAAAAGTGCTTATGAAAATAATATGAGTTTTGACTCAAAAGATGATGCACTCATGCAAGCAAATCTTATGCAAACACATATGAATACAAAATTTTGTGGAAAACATCATTTTGAAGTATGTGAAGATGGAGATGATTTCTTAGTAAATGTAAGTATGAGCGAAGAGACAAATGGTGGCTGTTGTGGAGGAGGGCACTGCTCTTAATCATAACTTTTGTATAATATAGTATATGGAAAATGAAGAGATACTAAACGATACTAGAGAGAAATGTTACAGTTGTTATAGACCAAAGAGTAGTTGTATGTGTGAATATATTAATAAAATAGAGACGAATACAAAGTTTGTACTATTGATGCATCCAAAAGAGTTTAAAAAAACAAAAAATGGTACAGGGAGATTCACACATATCTCTTTACCTAACTCCTCCTTATTTATAGGAATTGATTTTAATAAACACCCTTTAATTAATGAGATGATTAACAATCCTACTAATAATTGTTTTGTTCTCTATCCAGGAGTTAATAGTATAAAACTCAATAGTGTAAATATACAAGAAGAAAATAAAACAAATATTATATTTATTATAGATTCTACTTGGCCTTGTTCTAAAAAAATATTAGCTGTGAGTAAAAATATCAGCGGGTTACCAAAAATAAGTTTTGAGCACACAAAATCATCTGCATTTAAAATAAAAACACAACCAAATCCTTATTGTCTCTCAACAATAGAATCAACACTTTGTGTTTTAGAACTTTTAAATCAACATAAAATAGAACATATAGAAGATAAAAATTTTGAAAAGTTTTTAGAACCATTTACGCAAATGGTTGAGTATCAAGTAGAGTGTGCAACTAAGCCAGATAGAAAAGTACCTAGATTTCTAAGGAGAGAAAATTAAAGCTTTTATGAATTATTTAAAAAGAATATTTATTGGCATTATACTTTTAGTTGGACTACTTTATGGTTCATTATCCTTGTTTGCATATAAGGTGCAAGAAGATTATGAGAAACTGATACAAAGTAATAGATATACATTAGCCCCTTATCAAAAAGATCTGTACATAATGTGTATGCTCGATTATCATATAAACCCAAATGGAAAACATATGTTACAAGAGTGTAACAAAGTATCAGGAATAGCAAATGAAAAACCACAAACTCCTTACTATGATTTTTATATAGAATATGTAAGAGATTTTGTAAAATAGATATTTTCACAATTACTCCACAATTTGTTGTTAAGATTCTTCTATCTAAAACAAAGGAGAAATGATGAAAACAAAAATCATATTAGCTACAGTTGTAGTAGGACTATTGGCTTCACAAGGAAGTGCATCAGTTGTAAAAGGGCAAAAATTATTTAGTAAAAAACTGAAAAAACCTTGTGAGTTAACAGGTGCAAAAGTAGCAGGAAAACATACTCAAAATGAGTGGGAAAGTTTATATAACTCTGGAAAACTAGAGGATGAGATTAAAACTATTTGTCCAAAAGTTGAAGATTTAAATGATAAATATTTACCACATCTTTATGAATTTTTCTATGAATATGGTTCAGATTCTGGAAATGTACCATCTTGTTAAAACCTACATCCCTAATTTTGGGATGAGGTTTTTTGTTCTAAAAGGATAGTTTTAAGCTCTTGAATCTCTGTTCTTAATTTTTCTATCTCAACTTTAGTGTGATCTTCACTATGTTGTATCTCAGTTATAAGTGTTTCACTTTCATTATCTTTTATCTCATTCATAGCATCAACTACAATAGCAATAATAAGGTTTATCATAATAAATGTTACAATAAAAATAAAAGGGACAAAAAATATCCAAGCGTGAGGATGTACCTCCATAATAGGTCGCACAATTCCCATAGACCAAGACTCTAAGGTCATAATTTGAAAGAGTGTATAAAAAGACTCCCCTAAGCTTCCAAACCATTGAGGAAAAGATTCACTATAGAGTTGTGTAGCCATAATAGCAAAGATATAAAAAAGTAAAGTAAGCAATCCAGCAATAGAAGCCATACCAGGTATAACACTTACAAGTGCTAAAACAATTTTCCTCATTTGGGGTACAACAGTTACAAGTCTAAAAAGTCTTAAGACTCTTAATATTCGCAATATTTCAAAACCAGCACTAGAAGGTACTAAAGATATAGCTACAATAAAAAAGTCAAATAAACTCCACCCATCTTTAAAAAATGAGACTCTATGTACATATATTCTCATAGCTATCTCGATGGTAAAAATAGTGATTACAACTTTATCAAAAGCATTGATAAAACCACCAACTGAATTCATAATATCTTTTGAAGTCTCCATACCCATAGTGATACCATTAAGGATAATTATAGCTATAATGAAGTTTTGAAATAAACCATTTTCTACAATATTTTTAGTTTTTTCATACATTGAATTTTCTCTTTAAATTTAAATTTTTTGGAAGTTTATCATAAGAATTATTAAGTATTTGGTTATAAAATTGAATTAAATGTTTTTAGTTATTTTGAAGTAAATTTTGAAGTTAGATTACTCTAATCTAACTTCAATACAGCCATAAAAGCTTCTTGTGGTACATTTACTTTTCCAATTGATTTCATTCTTTTTTTACCAGCTTTTTGTTTATCTAGCAGTTTTCTTTTTCTTGAGATATCTCCACCGTAACATTTTGCAGTTACATTTTTTCCTGTAGATTTTACAGTTTCACGCGCGATAATCTCTTTTCCAATACTTGCTTGGATAGCTACTTCAAAAAGTTGTCTAGGGATCAGTTCTTTGAGTTGTTTTACAAAAACTCTTCCTCTAGCTTGGGCTTTCTCTTCAGGGACTATGATACTTAGTGCATCAACTGGTTCTCCAGCAACTAATACATCCAGTTTTTTAAGATTTCCTGGTCTAAAGCCTGTAATCTCATAATCAAAACTCGCATATCCTTTTGTGGTTGATTTTAACTTATCATAAAAGTCCATTACTATTTCATTCATAGGGATGTCATACTCCAAAAGAACTCTTTTATTGATATAGTCCATCTTTTTTTGAATACCTCTTCTATTGTTAAGAAGTGTGATAACATTTCCTAAAAACTCATCAGGGACTAAAACAGTTGCTTTTACATAAGGTTCAAAAATAGTTTCGATATGATTAACAGCAGGTAATTCATACGGATTTTGAATCATCATCTCTTCACCACTTGTTGTAAGAACTTTATATACAACAGTTGGTGCAGTTGCAATTAGGTCAAGATTGAACTCTCGTTCTAGTCTCTCTTTGATAACTTCCATGTGAAGCATTCCCAAAAATCCTGTTCTAAATCCACTTCCAAGTGCTGCTGAACTTTCTGGTTCAAAACTAATAGAACTATCGTTTAGTTGAAGTCTCTCTAGTGCATCCCTTAAGTCTTCAAATTTATCTGTATCTATTGGATAAATTCCTGCAAATACAAATGGCTTTGCAGGTTCAAATCCATCTATTATTTTTGCAGTTGGATTCTTTGCATCGGTCATAGTATCACCTACAACCACACTTTCTGTTGTTTTTATTCCAAGTACAACAATACCAATTTCACCCGTTTGTATCTCGTTTGTATTTTGTCTTTTTAAAGGATGTGGATACATTAAGTCAAGAACTTTATGTTCAACTTTTGTATTCATCATTCTAAGCATTTGCCCTTTTTTGATACTTCCATCATAAACTCGAACTAATGCTAAAGCTCCAAGGTAGTTATCAAACCAACTATCATAGATAAGAGCTTTTGTAGGAGCATTTTCATCACCACTAGGAGGAGGTACAGTATCTACGATTGCATCAATTAAATCTTTTACACCAACACCTGTTTTAGCAGAGATTAGGTTGTGCGCTGTACAGTCAAGACCAATTGCTTCTTCTGTTTCTTCTAATACTCGCAAAGGATCAGCAGATGGTAAATCTATTTTGTTTACTACAGGCATTAAGGTAAGATCATTCTCCATTGCAATATATACATTTGCAATAGTTTGTGCTTCAACACCTTGGGTAGCATCAATAATAAGTAAAGCACCCTCAGAAGAGGCTAAACTACGACTTACCTCATAAGAAAAGTCAACATGACCTGGAGTGTCAATAAGATTGAGTACATAGTGCTCACCATCTTTGACATAATCTAATCTTACAGATTGTGCTTTGATAGTGATACCACGCTCTTGTTCGATATCCATAGTGTCCATCATTTGAGCACTAAGCTCTCTATCTGCTACAGCACCACACTCTTGTATAATTCTATCAGCTAATGTACTTTTCCCATGATCAATATGGGCAATAATACTAAAGTTTCTTATTTTGTCTTGCAATTTCTATCCTATTCTTTTCTAAATTAATTTACTTTTGTTTAGAGAGAGGATTGTATCTAAAAATTGCTTTTAATCTATTGTAAAGTAAAAACTAAAATCTATCTGCATCTTCAAAAATAGGCTTTGTTAATAAATGACCTTCAGTATCTAAAAATCCCCAGTTTTTACCAGTTTTTACTTTAGCAAATCCATTTGAAAAATCATAAGCATAATCATAAATAGGTTTTGTAACAAAATCACAATTAGTATCTAAAAATCCCCATTTGTTGTTTTGTTCAAATCTTTTTAATCCCTCTTGTTGTAAATAGATCATATCCATTTCAGGTGCGATTGTAAGCTCTAAGTTCTTGTTGATACATCCGTATTTTCCAAATTTTTTTACAATAATAGAATCATAAACAAACTCTAAAGCTTCATCATAGATAGGTTTTACTACAACTTCAAAATCTTCATTGATTAAACCAAACTTATTATTCACTTCAATCTTTGCATATCCATTATAAAATCTTCCAATAGAGTCATAAACAACTTTTAATTGTAATTCACCATCTTTATTGATAATACCATATTTCCCATCTATATTTTCAACAATTGCATAGGTCTTTCCCCAGCTATTTTCTATCCAGTGGATATTAAAGTAATTAGGGTGAGGATACTTTGATTGAGAACCTTCAAATCTATTGATTTTTTTATAAATAGGTTTAATTGATACTTCACCGTTGTCTTTTATTAATCCATCTTTTTTATTAACAGTAACAACTGTTTCATCTGCATTTTTTGCACTACATCCACTAAAAAGCACTATAAATAGTAGGGTAATTGTATATATAATTTTTCCCATAATTTTCCTTTTATTGTTCTTTTTTTACAATTTTAAAATCAACTCTTCTTGAAGCATCAAGATTTTCAGTTCCATCAGGATTCATAATAGGATTATCATAAGACATACCATAAGGTTTAAAAGTATTTTCAATCCACTCCTTACTTACTTCACTATTTTTTGATGCTTCATTTACTGCATAATCTCTTGTTTCATTTGCTCTTTTTTGGGATAATAATTTGTTTAATTTATATCTTTCATCATCAGTTTTAGCACGAGAATATTCAGATGAAGTATGTCCCTCTATTCTTATCTCTTGTATCTCATCTTTATATTGTTCTATAATTTTTAAATATCGTGGGAAGAAGTCAGTTAATATATCTGTAAATCCAGGTTTGAGATTGCTTTTACTTACTTTAAAAAGTGCAACAGGATTGTTAAATCTAAAAAGTAAATCATCTTTTGTAAGTTCTGCATTCCAAGATTTAAGGTCATTTTGAAATTCTTCCATTAAAGCATCATAAAGACCTACAAAGCTAGGTGTAACTTCTTCTATTGTTAGATTTTTCTCTTCGACTGGATTTGGTACAGCAATCTCTTGTACAGGTTCTTCTACTTCTTTTTCTTGAGGTTTACAGTATGAATCTAAACTATCAGCTTGTAGCATTTCAGAAATAAGAAGGTTGTTGTTTTTTGAACTATTGTGTAGAGGTGACATTTTATGTTGATCAACAACATCTCTTTTTGCACCATTACATAGCAATAGTTTAGAAAGTTCAGTGTAGTTATCTCTTGTTGAGTCTAAAAGTGGAGTGTCTTGGTAGTTATCGACTGTATTTACATTTGCACCATTTTGAATTAAAAGGTTTGTAATATCATATTCTTGTAATCTTACTGCTATATGCAATGGAGTATATCCATAAATATCTTTTGTATCAAGTTGGCTTTTTTGATCTATCAAATATTGAACTTGTGGTAAATCTTTTGCTCTTACTGCATCATGTATTGCCATCTCATCTATAAAATCTTTTTTTAAAGAATCAGTTGTAGGATTTGTTGGCTCATTTGTAGCTGTACAACCTCCTAATATTAGTGAAACCATTGTTAATGATAACAAGCTTTTTTTCATATTTTTACCTCTTTTATTTAAATCTATTTTATCTTTCATGTAGTGACCCTTCTTTTATTTTTATTATTGGTTTTAAGAAAAAATCCATAATAGTTTTTTTCCCTGTTATAATATCTACACTTGCTACCATACCTGGAATAATAGGAAGTTTTTCACCATTTCTCTCAAGATAGTTTTTATCAGTCTTTACTGTCACCTGATAATAACTTTTATTATCTTTACTATCTTCATCTTTTATACTATCAGCAGATATCTCAACTATTTTTCCCTCTAGTCCACCATAGATAGAAAAATCGTAAGCAGTAATTTTGACAACAGCTTTTTGAGCTGGTGAGATAAATGCAATATCTTTTGGGTCTATCTTCGCCTCTATGAGTAATATATCGCTATCTGGTACTATCTCTATTAAATCGACACCAGATTTTACAACTCCACCAATTGTATTAATATTTATTTGTTTAATAATTCCATTAACGGGTGATCGAATAATTGTTTTTTCTAACTTATCTGTTTCAGAAACTAATCTTGCATCAATTTTATTAAGTTCAGAAGTTACCTCTTGGAACTCTTTATAACTATTTGACCGAAAGCCTTTCACTTTTTCAAGAATTTTATTTTCCGCTTCAGAGATAGCTAACTTTGATCTAGGCAATGAGAGTACAGCAGAGTTTAAGTCTCCTTCGAGTGTGTTGTATTCCTTTTGTAAATTAAGGAGCTCAATTTTAGATTTTGAACCTGATTTTACCATTCTTTCTATTGTTTGTAATTGTTGTTTTACAAGACTAACACTTTTTTTCAGTTGATTTACTTTTGATTCTATCTCTTTTTTTTCTTGTACTTTTTGTTCAAATTGTAGTTCTAAAATTTTTAATGAACTTTTATATTCATCAATATTGTTATTATAGATTTGTGTCTCTATTGTAGTGTATTTTTTAACACCATCTAATTCTTTTGGAAAATCAATTTTAGGTTTCTCTTTTGATGGATTAAAATCTAATTGTGTATTTAATCTAGCTTGCTTTGCAATAAAAGCAACTCGTTGCTCTTTTGCTTCTTCTAGTGACGCTTGAAATCTAGTAGTATCTATTTTCATTAATGGTTGTTCTTTTAGAACATGCTCTCCACTTTTAACAAGAATTTCAGATATAAGACCACCATCTAAGTTTTGAACTTTTTGTATTTTGTGAGATGGGATAACTTTTCCATCTCCTCGTGCCATCTCATCTACTTCAGCAATCATTGACCAAGTAATAAGCCCAACTATAATCACTACTACACTAGCAAATAAAATATCTATTTTTAGTTTTGGTTGATCATAAGCATGACCATATAAAGAGTTTACAAAACCTATATCTTTTTCTTTATTTTCTAGATTCATTTTTGATCACCTTTAGGTTGTAATACTTTCTCTTTTGGACCATCTGCTACTATTTTTCCATCTTCAATAACTATAACTCTATCTACAAGACTTAATACTGACATTTTATGTGTTATCATTATAACAGTTTGGTCTTGAATAAGGTTTTTCATTTTTTTCATAAAAGCTTGTTCCGTTTGTCTATCCATAGAGTTTGTTGGTTCATCAAGTATCATAATGTTTGGACTTGTAAGAAGTGCTCTTGCTAGTGTTACAGATTGTCTTTCACCACCACTTAAACCTTCACCCCTCTCCCCAACAAGTAGATCATAACCAGCTTCATGTTTTCCTAAAAAGTCATGAACTCCTGCTGCTTTTGATGCTTCTAGAACCTCTTCATCTGTTACATACTGTTCACCTATTGTGATATTATCTTTAATGGTTCCCATAAATAAAAAAGGCTCTTGTGGAACACACCCTATAGATCTTCTTAAATCAACAGGATCGATCTGTCTAATATCCGTTTGGTCAACTAAAACAGAACCATGTGTAGGTGAATACAAGTTTAAAAGAAGTTTTGCTAAAGTTGATTTTCCAGAACCAATTCGTCCTAAGATAGCCACTTTTTCACCTTGTTTAATTGTGAGGTTGATATTCTTTAAAGTTTCAAAGTTTTGACCCTTGTAAGAAAATGTTACATCTTTAAACTCAATATCACCATTAAGATTTGGTCGACTTATGTAGTTTTTATCACTTTTTTCAACTTCCATATTCATAATCTCTTCTATATTATTCATAGAGATAATTGTTTGGTCATATCGTATAATCATCCCAACTATTTGAGAAATAGGGGCAATAACACGACCATTTAGCATCATAGCAGCAATGATTCCCCCCATACTCATCTCACCCTCTAAAGATAAATAAACACCTGCAACAATAATAGCTATATTTGATAGTTTTGATATCATAGCGGTTGTGAGTGTTGTGAATTGTGAAAACATTTGAGATTTTTCACCATAATAAAGTGTTTGATTTAGTGATTCGTCCCAGTGTGCTTTCATCCTATTTTGAGCTCGTATACTTTTAATAATCTCTAGCCCTGCAACTGCTTCATTTAATGTTGTTTGTTTAAGTTGTTCCTCTTTTGCAGATTTTTCAACAACTGCTTTGATTTTATTTTTCATTGACCATGATAAAAGTAAAACAAGTACAATAGTAGCAACACTAATCCAACCTAAAAGTCCACCAAAATAAAAAATAACAGCTATAAATAATAATGTAAAAGGGATATCAACAAGTGTTGCTATAGTTGCACTTGTAAAAAAGTCTCTTACACTTTGAAAAGATTGTAATCTACTTACAAATTGTCCTGTTGAATTTGGTTTTTCACTAAGTCTTATATTAAGCAGTTGATCAAATATTTTATTACTCATTATCAAATCAGCTTTTTTTCCAGCTTTTCCTAGATAATAAGCTCTTAAAAGTGAAAAAATAAGATCAAATAATAAAATAAATACAATACCAAAAGTCATTGCTAGAAGTGTTTCAATAGCATTATTTGGTAAAACTCTATCAAAAACATTTTTCATAAATAGTGGCATAGCAAGTACAAAAAGATTGATAAATATTGCAGCTACTATCACTTTTTTATATATGGGTAAATTTGCTCTAAATGCACCCCAAAACCAGTCTTTTGGTTTTGGTATTACAATCTCATTTGAAACTTTATTTTCAAATTTATAAGTAGGTTTTATAATGATAACTTGTTGGATAAATTCTTTTTCTAAATTCTCTATTGACATAGTGATTTCACCTTCACTAAGTCCAGGGATTATTACTTGTGCAGTCCCTTTATCAAAATCCATATCAAGTAAAACACAAGCTCTGTTTTTTTCAAGAATTAAAATAGCAGGTAAAGCAAGTCTTGATATACCTTTTAGCTCCCGTTTTACTACTTTTGAGATAAGCCCAATTCTTTTTGAAGAGATTAGAAAATCATCAATAGACATTGAGCTTTTATGTATTGGAAGACCAGATGTTAACGAATCTTTTGAGGTATGTCTTTGATAAAAGATTGCAATAAAATACAATGACTCAAGAAGGGAATCTACTGTTCTTCTCTCTTTCATTTGATCATTTTTTATAGTTTGATTTTCCATTATTATACTTTGTTGTTAGTTTCTTTTGATATTATATACATAAGCACCAAAAGAGCGTGTTTTTTTATTCAATTGTAACATATCTTTTTTAGCATCTGCTACTGAAACATACTGACCATATGTTAGTTGAATTGTATTTTTATCTCGATTATAAAAACTATATTCATCTAATAAGTTATTCTCTTTAACAAACTCTTTTAGTTTTTCTAATGATTTGAAAAGGGCAATTCTAATTGTATAGTTATATTTATCAGAATTATCTGAATCTAATGATAGTGTTTCTACATTAGGTTCAGGTTTTTTATCAATTTTTTCATTATTATAAATATTCTCAATCATAGAATCTACATCCATCTCCTCTTTTACAGGTGCTTTTTCCTCTGTGTTTATTTCATTTTCCCCTTGTGGTGCAGTTGGAGTTTCATCAAACATATTCAATAACTCATCACTTAGTCCAGTATCAGCAGGATCAACTTTAGGTTCAGTGTCTCTTGGTACAAAAGCATATTTATCACAAGTTTGTTTCTCTTGCATTAAGATTACATCACTTAACATTGACATATTGAATAACAAGTTATAATAAGCAGAGATATAGTCAAAGTCTTGTTGTATTTTATCAATATTTGATCTATAAAGTTCAGCTTCTGCATTAAGAATATCAATAAAAGTTCTAGTACCATCCGCTAGTTGTTTTTTATAAACTTTTACAATATTAAAATTATCTTCCACATAGAGTTTCATATTTTCGATTCGTTTTTGAAGATTGTAAAAAGTGTTGTAAGATTCTTTTATCTCATCGATAACTTCATCTGTTACAGCATCAAGTTTTTTTTGTTCCTCTTGTAAAAATAGCTTCTCTTTTTGTGTCATATAATAAGTTTTACCACCCTCAAATAGATTCCAGCTGAGATAAAGCCTAGCACTATATACATCTTCTCTACCATTTTCTGCTAGTTCTAAATCATTATCAAGTAATGTCTGTAGTTGTACTTTAATAGTAGGTTTAAAACCTGCTTTTTCTTGAATAATTTTCTCTTTTTGTTCTTTTGTTTTTTCTATTTGTTCTTGAACTTTATAGCTTCTTCTTACACCAACTTTTATTGCTTCTTCTAGGCTAGGGGGTAAAAAGCTTTCATCTACATTTGGTCTACAAATATCTCCTTTAAGCTCTTTCCCTACTAGTTTTCTATATAAGCTTAAAGCTTGTTTTTGCTCATTTTCTTGCTCTAAATATCTATCTAAAACAGAATGGTATTTTGAGTTAACTTGATGAGTTTCTAAAACCTCGCCACTTATCTCCTCTTTCTCTTTTGCAATAGTTAGATAATTTTCATGAAGTTTTATATTGTGTTGAGAGAGTGCCACAAGTTCTTGTCTACTTGTTAAGTCAAGATAGGCACTTACAGTATCTAGAATAATATTCTCTACACTATATAAACTTCTGTATTTATTAGAGTTATATCTATATCTAAACTCAGCAGCTTGGCTAGGTGTAAGTCCTCCATCATAAAGTACATGTTCAAGTTTTAAAACTGCATTCCAACCATTTTTTTTACTCCAGCCTTCAACAGGTGGTGGTGTATCTGGATCATCATAGGTTTTTGATTTTTCTAAATAAGCATCCAAGTTTAAAGTAGGCAGATAGTCAGCCTCCTCTTGATGGATATACATCTCATAAGCATCTCTATTAAGATGTTCAGCAATAATAGAGGGATTAGAGTTTAATGTATCCTCTACACTGTTTCGTAAACTAGTTGCATAGATACTTGTAGTACATACAACACTTAATAGAATATAATATTTTAATTGTCTTAACATTAATAATGACCTTTCATAGGAATAAATAATTGAGTACTATAATACAAAAAAGTTACTAAAAGTTGCTATTTTTATAATTATTTTAGTAATTATTTATTTAAATCAAATTATATATCGAAAAAGTATCAAAGTAGTATCATATATTTTATCTGCTCGCTCCATAAAGTCCAATATCTTTTACTATTTTAAAATCATCATCGTCTTTTACATTTTCCGCAAATACTTTTATAGTTAAAAGTGATGAAAGTTCTTGCATAGCTTCTACAAACCCTTTTTTACTTGAATCTTTACAGATACCATCGGTATAATCTCTAGCAAGTCTTATATAGTCAAGGTTAAAATCTTTTATACTATCAAGTGGGATAAATTTTGTTTCAAACCTTTTGATGATTATCTTAGCTCCCGCTTGATGTATAGCTTCTATAAAGTATTTGAAAGTTTCAACATCTTTTGCAGCCCCATAAGCTGTAACACTAAATACCAATTGAGAGGCAATTTGTTTATTCTCTAAAACAATATCTTTAAGCCAGTTTTTGAATTTAATATCAAAAACAGAATCTAGTGATAGATTTATAGAGATACTATGGGTAATATTTTTTTCTTTTATATGTTGTATTACCTTTTTTACAACAGCTTTATCAAAGTCTAGTATTTTGTCATATTTTTCCGCTATTGAGATAAATGTTCCTATTGGGATTGGCTCATTATTTTTATCACGAGCTTGAGTAAATGCTTCCTCCATCACTACAAGATTTTGATCTTTTACATCAAAGCAAAATGCTTGACCAATGTAGCTAATATCAAATTTGTGATTGTCAATAATATCAAAAACTAAATCTCTCCACTCATTCATATCTCTTGCTAAATCAGTATCATCTCTTATAAAAGCTTCGTTAGAACCAATAAGTTTTGCTTTTTCATACGCTTCATTTGCACTTGCTATTATCCCAGGAGTTGTACCTATTGGGTTAAAAGGAGTTCCTCCAATATGTGCTACATCAGTAATATTAAATGTTATAGCAAATGATTCTAAAGCAATTTTTAGTCTATGAATTACCTGTTTTATCTCACTTTCTTCTATGTTTTTTGCTATCATGGCAAATTCAGAACCATAAAATCTATATGCTGTTACTTTAGGAGATAGGTTCTTTAAGATATTTGTAAAATAGATTAAAAAATTATCTACTTCTTTAGTTGTATGATTTTTTGCATAAGAGCCCAAATCATCTATTTTTACAACAAAAACATAACCAGTCTCTTTTGCAATAAACATTTTTTTCATATCTGTTTCAAAAGTTTGTCGTAAACTAAGTCCAGTTAAGTTATCAATGGAAAGTTTGTTTGTCATGGACTCTAAATTTGCATTTAATTTTTTTATAACCCCTTCAATTTTACTTGACATGTCATTCATAGCAATTGATACATTTTTTAACTCTGTTGTCCAAGGGAGATGTTCTATTATTGAAAATTTACCTTTTGAGATTGACTGTGCTAAACTTTCTATATTTTTCAAAGGTTTTAAGATAAATCGTAAAAATATCACAAGAAGTAGAATAGAAAATGTAAAAGCGATAATAGCGTAGACAATAGCACCCTTAGCTTGCTCATAAAGTTTTGCATAGGCATCACCTGCATTTGCACTTACATAGATAATAGCTGTTGTATTCCAGCCATTACTTATCTCACTTTTCATCTCAGACATTTTTAAAGGTATAAGATTTATAAACCATTGTGGTATATAATCAAATTTTTCAGCTCTAGTAACTTTTGCAATAATTTTTGTAATATTTAATATGGAAGTTGCATTCACTGTTTGATGATTATTTGTAGCTTTAAAATTGATTGTAATATTATCTCCATCTATAAAATTTTTGTTTGGTATAAAACTATATGTTAGTTTTTTGTTGTTTGTTTTTGTCACATCTTCATTTTCAAGAAGTGCAAGTTCGTTGGTGATATCATCAGAGTTACTTTGTTCAATTTCCCCATAATCTTTGTCTACTGTTACATCTGATATTTCCCAGTTTGTATGATCTGTGAGTTTACTATTTTGGATCAAATCTTCATTTGTAAAACTAGTAGCAACATCTTCTAGGCGGATCTCTTTATAAAAACCTCTATTTGCTATGGCACTTATGATTGATTGTATTTGGGGGTCTTGTTTATTTGTCATTAAAGATTTTAAACTCATCCCTAAACTTGTTGCAGTGTCTTGTGCTTTTGTTGTGGATTCCAGTTCAAGATATTCTTTTGTATTGTTGACACTTATTATAAAGTTTCCTGTAAATATCATAAAGAATATAAAAGATATTATTATATAGAGTTGTTTAGACAATGACATAAGGTTCTCCTAGGGTTAGTATTGTTTTTCTCATTAAATTCTCTCCATCATAGATTTCCAGTTTTTTAGATTATTACTTCCTGCACTCACTTCAGTTCGCCCTTTGTTTTGTGCTTTCCATAATCCTGCAGCATTAAAACTATATACTGGACTAAGATCAGTTCTAGCAGTTGCAAGTTTGAGTTTTTTGTTGATATTATCTAAAACAATAGGTGGTTTATTTGTTTTATGATAGTAGTTAAGTACCATATGTGCTTCTTCAAACTTAGTGTTGCTTCGTTTGAGAGTTACATAGGTTATTTTAAGTTTTTCATCAGGAATTCCAAGTTGTCTTAGTGCAAAATATTTCGCAATAGCATAATCTTCACAATCCCCAGCACCGGTTCCTAAAAACTCAAAAGGTGAAGCCCAATAGTCATTTTGTTTCCAATGTACACTATCTCTTTTATAAGTTATTTGATTAAAAAAGTCATTTACTATTTTGAGTTTTTCTAAGGTGTTTTTCCCTTTTGCACTTTGAAGCATTTGATCCCAAAGGAGAACTCTTTTTTTTGCTTTTACACCATACTTTTTCTCTATTTTAAGAAGTTGGTCCAATGAAATATTTACAGGCATACTTGCAAGAAGTATAGTAAAAAATATAACTACAATAGTAAAAGTATTTCTTAAAAATTTTGGCATCAGTACTTCCTATAAAGATAGCTACATTGTAACCAAAATTTTTTAAAAATATGATAATAATTCTATTGAGTCTATTGATACTTTTTTGATACTTTTTTATAGTATAATAACTTTATGAATAATGGTAAGTCAAGTTTAAAACAACTCAAAACAAAATCAATACTTTATATTGAAGATGAAGAAAATATACGAAAAGAGTTAACAGCAACATTACAATTGTTGTTTAACGAAGTATTTTCATTTTCAAGTGCAGAACAAGGATTAGAGTTTTTTTCAAAAACAAAACCAGATATGATACTTAGTGATATAAGCTTAGATGGTTTAAGTGGATTAGAGTTTGCAAAAATAATACGACAATCAGATAAAAAAATACCAATCATACTACTTTCGGCACATACTGATACAAGCTTTTTACTTCAAGCTGCAAAATTAAAACTAGTAGAGTATCTTACAAAACCAATAACATATGACGAATTGACATCATCACTATTCTTAGCACTAGAAGAGATAGAATCAAATGAAAAACGATTTGTAAATATTTCAGATACTGTTAAATATGATATGTTATACAAGGTTGTATATGAAAATGATACCGTCAAAAAACTCTCTGCAAGTGAAACAAATCTTTTAGATTTTTTGATAAAAAATAAACATAGAACACTCACAACAGAGGAGATTAAGAACTTTGTATGGGAAGATCCATATTATGTAACTGACACTGCATTTAAGTCATTGATGCATAAACTTAGAAATAAAGTTGGAAAAGATTCTGTTAAAAATGTCTCAGGGATAGGCTATTATATTGTAGTTGAGTAGATTAGTATACAGGTAAAGTTATAAAAAACTTTGCACCATTTTGTTCATTTGAAGCGCTTAGAGTTCCATTCATATTATTTTCTACAATAAGTTTTGCCATAAAAAGTCCAATACCTGTACCATCCTTTTTTTCAAAAGTCATAAATGGTTTAAAAATATCATCAATATATTTTTCACTTATACCACCACCATTATCTAAAACTTCGGTAATACAAAGTCCATCTTTTTCATATACCTTTACTTCTATGAGTCCATTTTTAATACCTCTTTGAACTAACACATCTTTTGCATTTGAGATGATATTGATAAGAACTTGTGAATACTCATTTTTATATCCATATATGGTTGGATTATGTTTGAGTATGATATTGACTTTGATATTTTTATTATCTAAAGTACTACTAAGTATATTTACAGTTCTTTTTATCTGGTCAGATATTTTAAATTGTGTTTTCGCTTTATCTTTAGCAAAGAAATTTCTAAAGTCATCAATAGTATTTGACATATATTTTAAGATATGATTTGATCTATTAATCACTTCTAAAATCTCATTATTTGAGATATTCTCTTGTATTCGAATTTTAGCTTCAGTATTTATAAGTATAGAAGAGAGTTCCATCAAAGGTTGTCTCCACTGATGAGCAATATTCCCTATCATCTCACCCATAGCTGCCATTTTTGATTGTTGAGTTAGGATTTTGTTATGTTGTTCACACTCTTTTTGTGACGAGTTTTCTAAAGCTTTTAGTTGTCTCTCTAAAGAAGTGATTTTATCTTGATATTGTTTTTCTGTCATAGAAGTATTTTATAATAAGAGGGGTGTCAATCCTCTTATTTATTAGTTTAGACCTGTAGTATCTAAATCGTTATCTATAAATACAGAAATCGTATCATTATTTGTATTTGTATATTCTGTGAAACTTTCACCATCAATGTTAGTTGTTGTATCAGATCGTTGCCAACCATCATTTTCATCTAAATTAATAGTATCTCCATTATCACCTTTAATAACTAGATCATTATCATCATCAGTCATAGCAACAACATCTTCTAAATCAATATGGATAGTATCATTAGAATTATTATCACCTAAATTAATCTCTTCTATATTATCAATGCGTGAAGCAATAGAACCTAAATCAATCTCTCCATCTAAATCAAGTATATCATATCCAGTACCACCATCAATAGTTGCTGTATCTGATGTTAATGTGAATCTTTCACTCACTGAATCCATACTAATATTTAGATTAAAAGTTGCACTATCTCCATCTTCATCTGAAACTTTTACCTCAAAAGTTTCTTTATCACCATCATCATATTGAGATTGTTTTGCTTCAAAAGTATATGAAACCATCAGTGAAATTAACAGTTAAACTACCACCATTTGTTGTAGTAATAGTTGTTTCATCACTATCAGTAGGTTTTGTATATTCTATGTCATCTATTTTTATAGAATCTATAGTTCCTTCTGCATCTGCACCAAAGAAGATATTTCCTGAAAGTGTTCCAGTAATATTTCCAAGAATTGTATCACTTAGTTTTGTAGGATCTGTAACTTCTACAACCGATGCATTATTTCCAACAGCAAGTTGTGCTAAATAACTTCCTGCTGATGTATCAATGCCTGTTCCGATACCTAATGCTTGAATCTCTATATTATTATTAGTAATAAAGTTTGTCCATTGGTTAATGTATGTACTATCAAGCCAACTTTTTAATCCATCAGTATCTCCTGAATCTGAATTGTCATATCCATTATTATCCCGAGTACTTTTATAAGTATTGGTATTGTTAGCACTTGTAAACTCAGCTGTTGGATTTCCATCTGAAAGGAAGTATGCTACTGTTTTATCTGCATCTGGAGTACCAATATTATATGAGTCAACTGTTTCATCTATAGCCGCTTCATAATTTGTATATTGTCCAATACCACTATTGCTTACATTATTTACAATTGATTTAAAGCTATCGAAATTATTTGCTGTAACAGTCATCCAACTTTGTTGACCAGTTGCATTTGAAAAGTCAACCATTTTTGCAGTTTCAGCAAAAAGTGTAAGATTTACATTAACAGCTCCTTGCTCCATATATGCTTCTACAGCATCAATAATAGCATCTTTTGCCAATTCAAGCCTATCAGTTTGAATTCCACCTGGCAAGGTAATCTGACCATCACTATTCGTCATTGAACCAGAAACATCAAGTGTAAACACTAAGTTTGTTGTAGTTGTTGCAGTTACAGTTCCATCAGCTCCAAATGTCAAGTGAGCATTTTGATCACTTACAGTTGGTATATCATCAACTATTCTTACATCTAAAGTATTTTCTTTTGTATCTCCGTCTGTATCTGTTACTTTAATACTAATACTATCTACTATACTGTCTTTTTGATTTGCAACTGTATGGTCAGTAGTATTTTCTTTTATTTCATAACTATAGTTTACCATTCCTGTTGTAGCATCATATCCATTGATCTCAATCTCACCATAGGTAGTTGTAATAACTTTTGGAGTAGCTACAATATCTAATAATTCACTCTCAGTGATAGTTGTTCCGTTTATAGAAATATTTGAAAGACCATCTTCTGTGGTAATTTTAAATGTACCAGTTGTCATTTCTCTGTCATCATAAGAATTTGTAAGTGCTTCTTCATATACAATATTATCACCATCAATATTTGGTGTAGAATCAGTTACCTCAATATCTACTAAAGCATCACTTGCAGTTGCCTCTTTGTAATTAAGACCATTTTCATTTTCATTTGTTTCTGTTGCTCTTGCAGTGATATTTAAATTTAAGTCAGAATGTTGTTCAGAAGTAGTCATTGTTAAAGTGTCGCTGATTGTTTTTACCCCTGCAGGAACTGTAACATCCCAAGAACCATCATTATTATCAACTAAGGTATAAATATCACTTGATAATACAGCTCCAATTGGAACACCAGTAATTGATACAGTTAATGTTTCACTGTTATCTGTATCCGCTAAAGCTGCACTTATATTAATATCATATTTATATTCTGTTGTAGTTGTAACACCACCATTTACATCACAATTTAATCCACTTCCATCACCAAAAGCAATTCCTTCAATATTATTAAAAGTTAATGTTTCTCCTGTCTCTCTATCAACTATATGTCCATCAAGATTATCATGGAAGTGAATATCGCTAAAGTAATAACTTGAAGCAGGTTTACTTAAATATAAGATATCTGTACCATCACCTCCAGCAATAGCAGGTTGATTTGCTCCAATATCACCAATAATTGCAATAATATCATCTCCATCACCTGCATTTATATTTGAACCACCATTTATTCGACCTTTTGCAATAATGACATCATTATCATCAGTTCCTAGAATATTTCCATTTTGAACAATATTTCCTTCAAAAATAACTCTATTTGAAGTCATGTGATATGTATTATTTATTGTATCAGAAACAACTGTTGCAGAAGAACTATCAAATGCAGTTGAATTATTTAAGTCAATATTATTGATATCTCTTGTTGCATTTTGATTACTTATATTATCATAAAGGGCTAAATCAGAGTCACCAAATGATGTTAATTCAAGATTATATTGATCTTGTGCAGGGTTGCCATTTTGATCTTGAGCAAGTTGTATAACCTGATCAGCAGATACATTTCCTTTATCTTGAAGATAAGCAATTAAGTTTCCTAAATCTTGAGATGTTGAACAAACTTCACCCACTGTAGTAGTAACTATCTCTTCTCCACTTACATTAATACTTACAGTAGGAATATCTGCTATAGCTGTTACCTCTACAGTTGTAGTATGAGTATCACTCCATAGCTCTCCATCACTTATTTTAAAGTTAAAACTACTATCATTATCTGTATCATTTGATGGTGTAAATGAAAGTTTTCCAGTAGTAATATCTGATACACTAATTTCAGTATTTGCAGATATTTCTATTCCATCAAGTTTTAGCACACCATTTGTTGGGAGTGATTCGATACTTATTTTTTGAGCTTCTGTTTCATCTGAATATGTACCAAAATCACCCATTGTTAATATATATGGTGTATCTTCTGGTGTTGTAATAGAATCGTCTGTAGTTGTCGGTGTCGCATTTATATCTGCTTCAGGAACTGGTGTATCAGTAGCCACATCTATAACTACTTTTACCTCTTCACTAGAATTATTTGATTCATCAATAACTTTATATTCAAATTCAACTCCTGGAACTTCATGATAAGTAATTCCACCTATAAAGTAGTCACTTGAATCTGTAGATGAACCTTGTGAAGCATACTCTTGTGCTGAGAATCTTAATTGGTCAAATACAAGATTATCTATATTAAGTGTTCCTGAGTTACTTCCAGCACTATTATTTGAACCATGTGATTCAGCTGTAAGTACATAATCAGCACCAGCAGAAGAATTATTAGAAAAAGTAAATACTCCTAAAGATTTTCCATCTAAAAATGCTTCAAATGTACCTACTTCTCCACCATTTTCTCCTTGAATTAAGTGAGTGATAGCAACACTAGCATCTGTAGCAGGATTTTTAAAATCAAATATAATAGATTCTGCTTTTTGAGCTGTTGGATCATAACCTAATTGGTTAGATGGTCCACTTCCTGTGTTCCCACTTACTCCTATACCATCATTTGTAACATAATTTATACTTGCTTCTTGATTGTTTTCATCCCTTGCGATAACAGTTACATCATCACTTTGCCAACTTGATTGAATATCACTAGAAGTATAGTCTCCACCGATAGATTTTATATCAGTTTGAGCAGGTACTTGTTCATGTGTAGCAGACCAATATACAGTGTCCGCAGTATTCAGTAGTGTTGATGCTTCATCTAAGTTAGATGCATCTAGTTTAGTATAAACATCACCAACTTGAATATAAACATCACCATAAGTAGGTAATGATGTGATATCAAATACTAGATTATTTTCTGTAGTTTCTATATCTGATCCACCTAAGTCAGCTGGATCAGAAGAATCATTTTCTGCATTTGTTATATCTCCATCAAGACCACCACCAATATCAAGTTTTTTAAAGAATGCTATATCTTCAACATCAGGTGTACTACTATTAGCAGCAAAGTTATTTAGTACAGCATCGTCTGTATCAAGATTTGAAGTAGTTAAAACTGCATCTGCAACAGGAGGATTAGTATCATCATCGATTATTGTTACAGTTCCACTATCACTTTCTCCTGTACTTAATGTAGCACTTAGACTAAATAGTTCATCATCTTCATTTACATTATTTTCAACAGTATCCATTTTTACTGCAAATTTACTTGCACCTTCAGGTATTGAGATTGGATTATTTGAATCGTATGTAGTCCAATTAATATTATCAAAACTATATGAGAATGTTGCTTCATAATCTTCAGTTACCAATGCACTTCCATCAGCAAGTGTTAATGATACAGTACTGTTAGCTTCAGCTCCACTTATTTTAACTGCAAGAACTGCTTCTTCACCTTCATTTACAATTATATCATGTGATTGAATATCAGCATCACACATTGTCCCTACAAAAATTGATGGTTCCCCTACAGGTTTTACATTAAGGTAAACTGTTGCTGTATCTGTAGCTCCAAGTTCATCTTGAATTGTATATTTGAATGTAGCAGGTCCATTGTAATCTTCATTAGGTGTAAATGTAATATTCCCATTAGCATCCATAGTTACAGAACCATGAGTAGCATCTTGTACACTAATCACTTCAAAAGTATGACCTTCTGGATCATTGTCATTTTCCATAATTCTATCAGCTGTGATTGTTAAAGAGTTATCTTCTAACATATCAAATTCATTTTGATGATAATCAGTTCCATCATTATTGTATCTATGTGCTGAGATCCCATTTTCATCTTGCCATGAGATTACATATCCACCATCTTCAAGTGTTGTAACAGCAGGAAGAGTTTGACCAGTTGCATCTTCACTTACGACTGTAGCATCTGATACATTTGTACCATCAAAAGTTTTGGCAAATATTGTTCCATTTTCTTCGTAAACAATTACTACACCAGCAGCAAGCGCAGTAATAACTGGATTTGCTCCAGCTGCTATAGTAACTTCAGAACCAACACCAGTAGTTGATACAGTTTTAGCCATAATATTTGTATCACTTTGGTAAGTGATAATTGCAGTTCCGTTTGATAAAGCAGTTACCTCTGGATTTGTTTGATTTTCTGCCCCTGTAGCTATAGCAATATCAGAATTTGAAACTACTTCAAGCCCATTAGAAGTTAATTTTAAAGTTTGAGCATAAATATCAAAGTCACCATTTGTCCCATTTTGTGATTGCCAAGTCATGATTGCTGTATTATCATCTATCATAACAATATCTGAATCTAATTGATCATTTGTGGTTAATTGATTTACAATTACCCTATCACCAACTTCATTTCCAAGTGCATCAAACCTTTGTGCAATAACTCCAAAACCACTTCCATCATGAGTATCACTATAAATAGGATTATCTGTACCATCTGTTGGATTATTTGCAGTACCATCATGGTCAGTATTATCAAGTCTAGCATCTGCTGACCATGTTACAATAAATCCACCATCTGGAAGTGCTACTATTGGATCATATTCTGCACGAGCTACTGTGAATTCTCCACATACAGGATTTCCATTTACATCATAGATTTGACCTTGAATATAGCTACTACCATTATCCCAACTATCTTGACCAACATATTGATCATCAGATGTCCAAGTAACTAGATAGTTTCCATTTTCTAAACCTACAACATTTACATCATGTTGACTTCTTCCCCCATCTTCATTTGTATTTGTTACTAAAGTATTTACTCTTGTAGCATCACCTATAGGTTCTCCATCTGAATCATATCTTTGGATAAATACATCATGATTTACTAATCCATTTTGCCATACAGTTTCACCACTATCATTTGTATCACCATCATTATTAAAGTCATTTACAATAGCACTTTTGTAAGAATCACCACTTACCTCTGTCCAAGCAACAACAAATCCACCATCTTTAAGTGCAGTTACATCTGGTTCTGATTGAGCTTTTCCATCGGCAAAAGATACAACATCAAATTCACCTTGTGCATTAATCATTTTCCCGTAATCATCTATTGCATCTACAGAGTTAGTATCATTATCTAGAATAGTTCCAGTTGTTGTAACAGCTTCACCTGTTGGTGTTTTGTCATGGAATGTTACATTTGATAATAAACTAGTAGCAGAAGAATCATTTGTTCCAGTTGTTATACTAGATAAAGTCATATTATATACTTCATCACCCTCGTAAATAGTATCATTGATTGAGTCATTGAAAATATATGTACCACTTGTACCACCATAAATTCTTACAGTAGTTTGTGAATCATAATCTGTATTTTCAGTAGCACCGTTTGTATCAGCAGGTGTATAACCAACCACTACCTCTACATAGTGTCCAGCTGGTACTCTTATCTCATTACCATTTGCATCTACAAGTGTTACTTGATGTCCTAGGATATCTCCTTCATTTACTGTATCAGCTGTAAATTGTACATATACATCTTGTGGTAGTTGACAAGAACCATCTTTAAGTGTGATAGCTGTAGTATCTGTATCTCCATCTCCATCAGTTGCAACAATATTAATATCTACTGTTTCTCCAAGATCACCTTTTTGAACTAACTCATATGCACCTGTTGTAGTATCTGTAAAAGTTAAAGTAGAGTTTGTAGCATCATGTGTAAGAGTTAATCCATCACTGCTTAGAGTCCAACCAGTTGTATCACCAAATGTGTAACCACCAAGTCCATCAGCTCCAAAGTTTGCGCTCACACCAAAGTCAGCAATATCACCTGTTGTAGTGATATTGCTTGCACTCATAGAGATACCATCTATAGCAATACCCCAGTTGTCACCTCCTGTACCTATCTCTTTGAATTCAAGTCTATTTTCATCTGCAGTTGTACCACCTTGAAGTCCAGAAATAGTTACTTGAAGCCATCCATCAGTTCCAATAGTAGTTGTTCCTATAGGTGTACCATTTAAGTCTGTTACAACATTATCATCTAAAATTGCAACAACAACGCCACCCCAGATTACTTCAGCTTTTCCAGAAGCCGAGTTATTTGCTTGATAATCAGCTTTATCTTTAAATGCAAAAGTTAAATCATAAGTACCATTTGGATCAGCACATATAACTTGACCAATATGTGTATTGTCTATATCTGAATCATTTTTATTATCATTATCTTTTAGGTTTGATTCACCAAGATCCATATAGTTACTTCCCTCAGCTATACCAATACTTGCATGACCTGCAGCATGTGGCTCCATCCATCCAGAAGTAGCACTCATAAGTTGCCAACCTTCCATAGATTGCATACCAGCCCATTGAGTTCCTGTTAAATTTTGATCTTCTTTAAAGCCATCACTTCCAGCACCCGAAACATTTTGACCAGTTACATCTTCAAAACTACCATTTACTATAATATTTGTAAATTGTGCATTGTTAATAGAACCATCAATATTAGTATCAGTTAAAGTTACAATATCATCAGCAATAATGATATCTATTGTATGAGATACTTCATCACCTCCCCCATTTGTAGCTTTTATATCTAGAGGAAGAGTTACTGTATCTTCATTAGTATCTCCATCAGTTGTTAAAGTATCAGGGTGATCAATTACATCTTTTAGAGTAAATGAATATGTTTTATCATTAGTTGCTAACTTAGCTTCAAATACAACTGTGTTATCTTCTCTTGTCCCTATTACAGTTTGACCATCTGCACTTGTAGTAAGAGTGATCACCTGACCTTCAGATGTAAGTGCTGTTGTTTGTTGAGCAACAAAAGCAATATCTGAAGTATTTGTAACGGTAATAGTTCCAGTAGATGTTGCTACATCTGTTACAGTATCTCCTTCAGAGTTTGCATTTGCACCAGCAAGACCATCTTCATCTACTGCTACATTTGTCGCAGACAGTTCAATGTCATTATCTAAAATAGTTGTTGTAACAACTCCATCTAAATCAACAGACTCATAAATTAATCCGGTTGTTGGGGCTTGATAGTTTCCTATAGATAGTTCTAAGTTCTCACTATTTTCAACTGTAGTGTCATCTACTGCACTCATATCAATTGCAGTACCTAATGTTATAGAAGTTATAGTAGTTTGTGGTGTATAATCATTATTTTCAGTTGTTTTATTTGTAAAAGTAAAGTCAACTTTTCCTAATTGAGTATCAAGTTGAGTACTATCATTGAATACTGTAGTATTTGGTTCAAATGCAAGAGCTACATAGTGAGTTGCACCACCTTCAACAGTTTCATTAACTGTTAAGTAATTCCCTTGCGTATCTGTTAATGGGTTTCCATTACTATCTGATGCAAATACTCTAATCATAACTGTATCAATTGTATCTACTAATTCTACTGTACCAACAGTTGGAGTTCCTAATTTCTCAAAGTCACTTCCACCAGTTACCACAACATCAGTTGCAGCAGCTAAATCTGCATCAGCTTCTTTGTAAACATCTTCAAATACTGATTCAGCAACAGCTACAGTTGTTGTACCTGTAGTTCCACTTGTCACTGTAATTGTTTGTTCATTTCCAAGTAAATCTTTAAATGTTACTGTTACAGGCTCATCTCCAGCTCTTACTTCACTTCCAAGAGTTACTGTATATGTTAATGTTGTTCCATCTTCATCAAAACTTGGAGCAGCTGATAAATCTACAGTTGTTGTATCAATTGTATCTACTAATTCTACTGTACCAACAGTTGGAGTTCCTAATTTCTCAAAGTCACTTCCACCAGTTACCACAACATCAGTTGCAGCAGCTAAATCTGCATCAGCTTCTTTGTAAACATCTTCAAATACTGATTCAGCAACAGCTACAGTTGTTGTACCTGTAGTTCCACTTGTCACTGTAATTGTTTGTTCATTTCCAAGTAAATCTTTAAATGTTACTGTTACAGGCTCATCTCCAGCTCTTACTTCACTTCCAAGAGTTACTGTATATGTTAATGTTGTTCCATCTTCATCAAAACTTGGAGCAGCTGATAAATCTACAGTTGTTGTATCAATTGTATCTACTAATTCTACTGTACCAACAGTTGGAGTTCCTAATTTCTCAAAGTCACTTCCACCAGTTACCACAACATCAGTTGCAGCAGCTAAATCTGCATCAGCTTCTTTGTAAACATCTTCAAATACTGATTCAGCAACAGCTACAGTTGTTGTACCTGTAGTTCCACTTGTCACTGTAATTGTTTGTTCATTTCCAAGTAAATCTTTAAATGTTACTGTTACAGGCTCATCTCCAGCTCTTACTTCACTTCCAAGAGTTACTGTATATGTTAATGTTGTTCCATCTTCATCAAAACTTGGAGCAGCTGATAAATCTACAGTTGTTGTATCAATTGTATCTACTAATTCTACTGTACCAACAGTTGGAGTTCCTAATTTCTCAAAGTCACTTCCACCAGTTACCACAACATCAGTTGCAGCAGCTAAATCTGCATCAGCTTCTTTGTAAACATCTTCAAATACTGATTCAGCAACAGCTACAGTTGTTGTACCTGTAGTTCCACTTGTCACTGTAATTGTTTGTTCATTTCCAAGTAAATCTTTAAATGTTACTGTTACAGGCTCATCTCCAGCTCTTACTTCACTTCCAAGAGTTACTGTATATGTTAATGTTGTTCCATCTTCATCAAAACTTGGAGCAGCTGATAAATCTACAGTTGTTGTATCAATTGTATCTACTAATTCTACTGTACCAACAGTTGGAGTTCCTAATTTCTCAAAGTCACTTCCACCAGTTACCACAACATCAGTTGCAGCAGCTAAATCTGCATCAGCTTCTTTGTAAACATCTTCAAATACTGATTCAGCAACAGCTACAGTTGTTGTACCTGTAGTTCCACTTGTCACTGTAATTGTTTGTTCATTTCCAAGTAAATCTTTAAATGTTACTGTTACAGGCTCATCTCCAGCTCTTACTTCACTTCCAAGAGTTACTGTATATGTTAATGTTGTTCCATCTTCATCAAAACTTGGAGCAGCTGATAAATCTACAGTTGTTGTATCAATTGTATCTACTAATTCTACTGTACCAACAGTTGGAGTTCCTAATTTCTCAAAGTCACTTCCACCAGTTACCACAACATCAGTTGCAGCAGCTAAATCTGCATCAGCTTCTTTGTAAACATCTTCAAATACTGATTCAGCAACAGCTACAGTTGTTGTACCTGTAGTTCCACTTGTCACTGTAATTGTTTGTTCATTTCCAAGTAAATCTTTAAATGTTACTGTTACAGGCTCATCTCCAGCTCTTACTTCACTTCCAAGAGTTACTGTATATGTTAATGTTGTTCCATCTTCATCAAAACTTGGAGCAGCTGATAAATCTACAGTTGTTGTATCAATTGTATCTACTAATTCTACTGTACCAACAGTTGGAGTTCCTAATTTCTCAAAGTCACTTCCACCAGTTACCACAACATCAGTTGCAGCAGCTAAATCTGCATCAGCTTCTTTGTAAACATCTTCAAATACTGATTCAGCAACAGCTACAGTTGTTGTACCTGTAGTTCCACTTGTCACTGTAATTGTTTGTTCATTTCCAAGTAAATCTTTAAATGTTACTGTTACAGGCTCATCTCCAGCTCTTACTTCACTTCCAAGAGTTACTGTATATGTTAATGTTGTTCCATCTTCATCAAAACTTGGAGCAGCTGATAAATCTACAGTTGTTGTATCAATTGTATCTACTAATTCTACTGTACCAACAGTTGGAGTTCCTAATTTCTCAAAGTCACTTCCACCAGTTACCACAACATCAGTTGCAGCAGCTAAATCTGCATCAGCTTCTTTGTAAACATCTTCAAATACTGATTCAGCAACAGCTACAGTTGTTGTACCTGTAGTTCCACTTGTCACTGTAATTGTTTGTTCATTTCCAAGTAAATCTTTAAATGTTACTGTTACAGGCTCATCTCCAGCTCTTACTTCACTTCCAAGAGTTACTGTATATGTTAATGTTGTTCCATCTTCATCAAAACTTGGAGCAGCTGATAAATCTACAGTTGTTGTATCAATTGTATCTACTAATTCTACTGTACCAACAGTTGGAGTTCCTAATTTCTCAAAGTCACTTCCACCAGTTACCACAACATCAGTTGCAGCAGCTAAATCTGCATCAGCTTCTTTGTAAACATCTTCAAATACTGATTCAGCAACAGCTACAGTTGTTGTACCTGTAGTTCCACTTGTCACTGTAATTGTTTGTTCATTTCCAAGTAAATCTTTAAATGTTACTGTTACAGGCTCATCTCCAGCTCTTACTTCACTTCCAAGAGTTACTGTATATGTTAATGTTGTTCCATCTTCATCAAAACTTGGAGCAGCTGATAAATCTACAGTTGTTGTATCAATTGTATCTACTAATTCTACTGTACCAACAGTTGGAGTTCCTAATTTCTCAAAGTCACTTCCACCAGTTACCACAACATCAGTTGCAGCAGCTAAATCTGCATCAGCTTCTTTGTAAACATCTTCAAATACTGATTCAGCAACAGCTACAGTTGTTGTACCTGTAGTTCCACTTGTCACTGTAATTGTTTGTTCATTTCCAAGTAAATCTTTAAATGTTACTGTTACAGGCTCATCTCCAGCTCTTACTTCACTTCCAAGAGTTACTGTATATGTTAATGTTGTTCCATCTTCATCAAAACTTGGAGCAGCTGATAAATCTACAGTTGTTGTATCAATTGTATCTGCAACAGTTATAGTCACACTACTATTATCTAAAGTTATAGTATCAAACCCACCACCTGTTAAACTCACAATAGTTGCAGTCACAGTATCTGGATCAACATACACATCACTATCTTTTGTAGCCACATCAAAATCAAAAGATGTAGTACCAGCAGGTATAGTATAAGTTGTTGGTGTACCATTTATATTAACAACCATAGTCATAGCAGTAAAAGGTGTCTCAGAAAGAGTTAATGTAAAAGTTGTATTATCTTGATCTTCATGTACATCAAGACCACTTAAATTAGCAGTAACATTCGTATATAGTGGGGTATTTGGTGGAGGAGTATTTGTTGGTGGTGTATCTTCAGGGTTTTCAGGTTTTGCATCAGCATCATCTGCTCCATCTGGTGAAGCTTCTTGATCTCTATCTTCTGCACCTAAAAATGCAGTATCAGAAGGACCTGCACCTGCTGCAGTTGCAGCCATATTATCAAGTAAAGCTTGGAAGTCATCTATTACTGCCCCTGCAGCAACTGTAGAACCATCTAAAGATAAAGCAGCTTTAAGTGCTTCTACTATCTCCCCACTTTCAAACTCTGGATTATTTAAAGCAGTTTCAATTTGCTTATCACCTTCTGCATTTGTAGAAACACCAAAAATAGTATCAATACTAAAAGGATCCATAGGGTTGTTTTGTTGAATAAGGTTAGCCATATTGTCAAATGTAATATTTATTCTCTCACCTTCATTAGTGATGAAATATACATTCATACCTGTATTGTCATTAATCAAATTAAAAGTGTAACTTTGAACACCTGTAAAATAAACATGTTCACCCTGCGTAGGTGTGAAGTCCATATTTCCTGTAACTTCTTGTTCTCTTAAATCTCCGTTTGAACTTCTAATAATCATTTTCATAGCAAAACCCCTTGATAATTTTATATGCTAATATTTTAGTATATAAAAGTTTCTATTTGGTTGCTTTTTTAAGGAATTTTGTAACTTAATTTATTATTATAAAATGGATAGTTTTTAATTATGATTTATTGGAAAAGAAAAGTGATATAATGGGATTTTATATCACTTTATTAAAAGAATTATTTATTCTGTAGTAAAAATATCATTAACTGATTCGTTATTTGATATTCTTCTAATTGTTTCTGCAAAAATTTTACTTGCAGTTAAAACCGTGATTTTAGAACACTCTTGTTTTAATGGAATTGTATCAGTTACTACAAGCTCATCTAAAGCACCATTTTCAAGTCGCTCAAAAGCTGGTCCACTTAGTACACCATGAGTACAACATGCCATAACAGATGTTGCACCTTTCTTTTTAAGAACTTCTGCTGCTTTTACTAGAGTTCCAGCTGTATCAACCATATCATCTACTAATATAACATCTTTTCCAGTTACATCTCCAATGATATTCATAACTTCAGACTCATTTGCTTTTTCTCTTCTTTTGTCAACAATTACAAGTTCAAGTCCAAGTTTTTGAGCATAATTTCTAGCTCGCGCAACACCACCAATATCTGGAGATGCTATGATAGGATTTGGTAATTTTTTTTGTTTTAAATAATCTGTAAAAATAATAGAACCATATAAATTATCAACAGGGATATCAAAGAAACCTTGAATTTGAGCTGCATGTAAATCTACAGTAATAACTTGGTCAATCCCAGATCGCTCTATCATAGAAGCAACAAGTTTTGCAGAGATTGGAACTCTTGGAGCTGCTTTTCTATCTTGTCTTGCATATCCAAAATACGGTATAACTGCTGTTACACTTCCAGCATTACTTCTTTTGAATGCGTCTGTCATAATGAGAAGTTCCATTAAGTTGTCATTTGTTGGTGCACAAGTTGGTTGAACTATATATACATCTCTTCCTCTTACACTCTCTGTGATATTTACATTTATCTCACCATCACTAAATTTATTTAGTTGAATCTCACCTAAACTCACTTTTAAATAGTCAGCAACTTTTCTAGCAAATTCTGGATTTGCAGACCCAGAAAATAGTTTGTAACCCTTCATTATATCTTCCCTTTTTTAATCTATATGTATTGATTTGTGAATTATATCTAAAAGCACTTTAAGGTATCAAAATGAGTTTAAAAATATACTTCTAGTTATCTATAAGCTATTTTTTGATAAAATCAGCCCAAATTATTAAATATGGAGTTCAAACATAATGGAATTTAATGCAAAGAAAATAGACGAAGCAAACGCAGTTATAACTGCAACACTACAAGCAGCAACAATAGATGAAAGCTTAACAAAAATAGCTAAGCAAGCGGCTAAAACACTTGATGTACAAGGATTTAGAAAAGGTAAAGTACCTGTTGCAGTTGTAAAAAGCAGATATGCTGAAAAATTACAGCAAGATGCTGAGGGTGAAGCTTTAAGAGCAGTTTTAAATGAAGCATTAGCTGAATTAAAAATAGCAAATAGTGATTTAATTGGTGAACCAGCAATCACAAAGTTTGATAAAAAAGAGAACGGTGATGTAGAAGTTGAGATTCAAATATCTTCTAGACCACAATTTGATTTAGGTGATTATAAAGCACTATTACCAGAGATTAAAACAAAAAAAGTAACTGCTAAAGAGATTGATGAGAAGTTAAATGAGATGGCAGCACACTCTGCACCATTAGAAAAAATCAAAAGAAAAAGAATGGTAAAAGATGGTGACTTCGCTGTAATTGATTTTGAAGGTTTCAAAGATGGTGTAGCGTTTGATGGTGGAAAAGCTGAAGGTCATACATTAGAGATCGGTTCTGGTTCATTTATCCCAGGATTTGAAGAGCAAGTTATTGGTATGAAATATGAAGAAGAGAAAGAGATCACTGTAACTTTCCCAGAGCAATATCAAGCTGCAGATTTAGCAGGTGCTGAAGTTGTATTCAAAGTAAAATTACATGAGATTCAAGAAAAGGCTGCTCCTGTAATTGATGATGAGTTTGCTAAAAAAGTATTACCTCAAGAAGAGGGTGCAAATGTTGATATGTTAAAAGAGAAAATGAAAGAGCAAATCAAAGCAGATAAAACAGCTAAATACTACAATGAAGAGTTAAAACCAGCATATCTTGAAGCACTTGTAGAAAAAGTTGACTTTGCAGTTCCAACAGCTGTTTTAGATCAAGAGATTAGCCAAGTTCTTAACAACCAAGTAAGAACTATGAGTGATGCAGAGATAAAAGAACTTCAAGAAAACAAAGATAAAATTGAAGAGATGAGAAAAGAAGCAACTCCAGAAGCAACAAAAAGTGTAAAAGCTACATTTATTATCGATGCTTTAGCAAAAGCAGAAAAAGTAGAAGTTAGTGATCAAGAAGTTACACAAACATTATACTACGAAGCGATGATGCAAGGTCAAGATGGTCAAGCTTTAATCAAACAATACCAAGAAGCAGGGTACCTACCAGCTATCAAAATGTCAATGATTGAGCAAAAAGTTATTACTAAACTTTTAGATGAGAAAGCAGGAAAATAATGTCTTATATACCAGTTGTTGTTGAACAAACAGGAAGAGGAGAGAGAAGTTATGATATCTACTCTCGTCTTTTAAAAGATAGAATTATTATGCTAAGTGGTGAGGTAAACGATCAAGTTGCTTCAACTATTGTGGCACAACTTTTATTTTTAGAAGCAGAAGATCCAGAAAAAGATATCTACCTTTATATAAACTCTCCAGGTGGAGTTGTAACTGCGGGTATGTCTATGTTTGATACAATGAATTATATTAAACCAGATATTTGTACTATTTGTATAGGACAAGCAGCTTCTATGGGTGCTTTTTTATTAAGTGCTGGGGCAAAAGGGAAAAGATACTCTCTTCCTCATAGTAGAATTATGATTCACCAACCTTTAGGTGGAGCGCAAGGTCAAGCTACAGATATAGCTATCCAAGCAAAAGAGATACTTAGAATGAAAGATGAGTTAAATCAACTTTTAGCAGACCATACAGGTCAAGATGTAGAAAAAGTGGCAAAAGATACAGATAGAGATAATTTTATGTCAGCACAAGAAGCTTGTGACTACGGAATAGTAGATAAAGTAATAGCTAGACACGAATAGAGAGTTTTTATGGTTAGAGAGATTATAACATACCCAAATCCAATATTGAGAAAAAAATCAAAAGATGTGGAGGTTTTCGATGAAAATCTTCATACTCTTTTGGATGATATGAATGACACGATGATGAGTGCTGGTGGTGTTGGTCTTGCTGCTATACAAGTAGGGATAGATTTAAATGTATTAATCATCAATATCCCTATTGATAATCTAGGGGAGCTTGATGATGGGATGCAAAAGCCAGAGAATTTAATCGAGGCTATCAATCCTGTTATTACTCATAAAGATGGTGAATTGGTATTTAATGAAGGGTGTTTAAGTGTACCTGGTTTTCATGCAGAGGTAAAACGAGCTGAGCATGTGATAGTAGAATACTACAACAGAGATGGTGAAAAACAAACAATGGAAGCGGAAGACTTTTTAGCTGTTGCATGGCAACATGAGATGGAACATCTAAGTGGTCATGTTTTTATAGAACATTTATCTTTTTTAAAACGGAAAAAGTTTGAAAAAGAGTGGAAAAGAGAACTCAAAGAGAAAGGTAAAAAATAATGCAAAAAGAACCAATGAGAAGTATAGATTATGATATCCTTACAAAAACTCTTAGTGATATGAAACTTATTGAAAGACCAAAAATATTAGTTGCTATTGAAGAAGCAAGACAGCTTGGGGACTTAAAAGAAAATGCAGAATACCACGCTGCAAAAGAAGATCAAGCAAATATAAACAAAAAAATTGCAGAACTAGAAGACCTTATCACAAGAGTTGTGATAATAGACCCTGCAACACTAGCTCACGATAAGATAAGCTTTGGTTCAACTATTTCACTTGTAGATGTAGCTACAGATGAAGAGATAACATACACGATAGTTTCTTCAGCACACAGCAATCCAGAAGAGGGAAAAATATCTTTTCACTCTCCACTAGCAAAACAACTTTTAGGTAAAAGTGTAGGGGATGAGTGTATAGCACAACTTCCAGGTGGAAAAAAAGAGTTTGAGATAGAAGAGGTGTATTATGATGAGGATAGAATTTGTTAGATTCTACTTTTAAAGTAGATGCACTATAAAAAATTAACTGTATTGAATACTTTTAATAGTATTCAAATTGTCAAATTCACAATTTATAAATTCTAACTCTGTTAATTTATATATTTCATTATTTTCATTAGAAATTATATCGATAAAAATTGTTCTAATCTTCTTTTGATTATTAGTTATTTTAGTTAAATAAATCAATGGATAATATAACTGTAGTAAAGATTAAAATGCATATTTTTTAGAATTATTATTCAAGGTATTGAAAGTATTTAAGATATATTCATCTGATTTATCGTATTTTTCAGAAAGTACTTTATATAAATGAGAGTATTCATTTTTTAAATTTGTATTAAATATTCCAGGATCGTCTGTCGCGATAACTAAGCTTGGAATTTCTTTTTTGTCTAGCCATTTAAAAATATGATGGTCTTCATATTGGTCATAAAAACTTATTCGTGTATTACTTGTTGGCATAACTTCAATTGCTATATCTTTATCATGAAGTTTTTTAAGCATTACTTTTTGTAGTGGCACAATATAATGCAGATATTTTGAAATAGTTATAGGTATTAATTCTTCATAGTTTTTCTTTACATTTGAATCATAATGATATGCTTCATATATCTCTTTAACTTCTTTATCAAACATTAATGTATCGTAATGTATATAGGATGTTTTTTTCGAGAAAAATCTGTCAGGATCATATTTTCTTAAAAGATAAGCTTTAAATGCTATTTCCACATTAGGATAGTTAAATCCGTAAATTTCTTTCCAGTATTGACCTATTTTAATAAAACCTAATTCATTTAAATTAAGGATTTTGCATAAAAAAATAAGGTTATCTAACCATTCACCTTTTTTAATTAAAACTTGATTATTTAATTTATTTTGCCATAAGATGGGATCTATACCTAATGCTGTTGCATGACCAATTCTATCCTTTTTTTTCATATCTAAAAATTCTACAGCTTCATAAATATATCTGATACCTGAAATTATATGTATAAAGTCTTCACCCGCATGAAATGAAAAACCGATTGTTTTATTAATCTTTTTTAATTCGTCTCTCATATATATGAATGAAGGTGCAAATACTTCTGGATTTGCATTAAGTTCATTTCCAGCTGCATCGATACCATTAATATATTTAAAATAACTATGTCCAATAATATTGTGCAAATCAGTAATATAAGAACCTTTGTGTGTTTTTATTAAATTTATTAAAATACTTGATTGATTATATAATTCTTTTCTCAAATTTGAATGCCTAGGACATTTTATAAGTTTTATATATGGACTTTTTGAATTTAAAATACAATTTGTTGTTTTCTTTTTAATAAAATGGGCAGTTAAAGATAATTGATTAATTTGATTCTTATGATTATCGATTGTTAGTTTTTTTAAATATTTTAGAGGCTTTACTTTATTTTTTTCATTAGTATTACGATAATCTTGTATTGCTTTATTGAGTAGTTTGTAAGTTTTAAAACTATCTTTTTTAGGTGCAAACCTACCTTCAACTGTATCAAATTTAATACAATCTACACCTTTTAATTGATTGAATCTATCTTTATATCCAATGTCTTCATAGAAATCTCTTATACCATTATCTGTTATCATTTGAAATTGATCAAAACCATATTGTTCATATTGTTGAACAAGTAATTTGTTAAATTGGGAATAAATTAATAAATATAAGTGTGTTAACTTTTCTATACTTTTTTTAAGTTCCACACAATTAGTTTTATTATCAAGAGTTTCAAATATTTTTTGGAAAAAGATATATTCATAACAAGGAATACTATATTCTTCAGTATCTTCTAAAAGTAATTGAACAGGATGTTTATGATTTGATTTTTTATATATTTTTTTATCTTCCAGATAATTTTCTATTTTAAAAGTATCAATAAAATCTTTATTTTTAATAATATATACAATATTTTCCTGTATATTTCTTGCCATTTCAATTAAGTTCATCATATCTTTTATATTTTTAAAAGCTAATTGCTCAAAATGTAAATTATACTTTAAATTTTTGTATATTATTGATGGATTATTTAAAAAATGTTGCCAATTAAATATTACTTCCGATGTACCATTTAAATGTATATGAAGTTCTGAGAAAGCTCTTTTTTTCGAAAAAAAAGATTTTACATCATTACTTTCAAAATTCATACTAGGTAAAGATGAATATTTAAAAAAGTTCTTTAAATTTATATTTTTTTTTAGTACAAAAAATGTAATGATAGGTATAGGATTGATAATAGATATTAAATGTTGCCACTCTTCAAATTTATCTTTTTGAATATTAACAGTATTTTCATTATTATCTAAATAGTACTCGGCTATTTCTCTAAAACTATTTTCCAAAGATAATTCGATACCTTTCTGATTTAGAAAAAGTGTATGATTGGTATGTATATAATTTGGTAAAGAAAAATTATGTTTTCTTTGATTTAAAAATATTAAGTCTTCTAATCTCTTATTAGAAATGAAAAGTTTATTTTCCAAATTTTCATTTAATATATCTTTAGATGATAGGTATATTAAATATGGTAATATTTTTAAATCAATCGGTAATTTATCCATTATTATTTTCTAAATACCGATTGATTTCATTTTGTATATCTTCTTTTTTATTTTTATCTAGAGCTGAATTTAAATTAAATTTATTTTTTACTTGTTTCCAAATTATATTGATGATATCAGGATTATCAAATTGCATATTTTCTGATTCTTCATCAATTACTTGTTTTACTTTTTGACTGCTGTAACGAGAAAACTTTTTTTGTTTAGTATTAACTAATATTTTGTCATTAGAATTTAAAACATTTTCTTTATTTATAATTTCATATTTTTCAATACTTTCATCGGTTTCTTTTTTTTCTATATTTCCTTGGTGTAGTGACAATAAATTTAAATAATTAGCATAGGAGTTTAATTCATCATCGCTACTTAATAAATTGTATTTAAAATCCATAGAGTTAGGGTAATCAATTAGGTATTTCCAAATTGGACATAGTAACATATATTCTAAAAAATCTATTTTTAAAGTTTCATCTACTAGATTAATATTATGAATTTCCTCATATTTTGTATCTTTAATATTTCCTTCAAATCTCTCTCTTGCTTTAGATATTTTTCTTATCAACCTAGTTGAACTATTTATATTTTCATATTTTTTTATCACTTTAAAAATTGAATTAAAGAAAACATATATTTGTAACTCCAAATAATTACTTACTCTACTTACATTAAAGATTATTTTTTCTCTCTCAAAAAATTCATTCCATATATCTTCTATAAGGCTTACCGAGAAAACATCAATTTTATTTTTTAACTTAACCCATTCTTTTAATTCATCAAAAAGTGCAAAGTTTTCACTATTTATGTCATTTTTTTCTGTAATTACATCGCCACCTTTATTATCTGTAAATTGTCCAATTGTTTTATCTTCAATTATTGATTTTATCTCATCATTAAAATTAGATGAATTAGCATCAAAGTTGAGTATTGTACCAATAAAGGAAAATATATTTAATATTCCTACATTTAAGTATGTCTCAGAATCATTTTTAATTCTTACTTTACTGAAAATAATATCGTGAAGAACAGAAAAAGTTTTATATTGAATAGGATAATCATGTTCTAAATCTACTTTTAGTTTTTTTATATAAGTATCATATCCTAGTCCACCATCCTTTACTTGTCTTTCTTGCATGTATATTTTAGCAAAATTATCATATTGATTATTATGTTGATATAAAATACCATTAATTTTGGTTGAAGTATATATTAAAGAATAATTTATATCTAAATAATTGATGATTTCATCTTCGTTATATTCTGAGTACTCTTCTATGATATTGAAAAGATAAAACTTTTTTAAATACCAATCAAAAATAATAGAAACAGATTTGGACATCGTATTAACAACACTTGCATTTAAAAATAATAAGAATAAATTTAAGTCCTTATCTTTAAATTTAGGCTGTAACGATTTTAAATCTTTTATAGAGGTTAATTGTTTATAGTTTTTAATAAAAATTAACTTATCAATTAAATAACTAATTACTTCTTCATTATGAGAAGTTAGTGTAAATGTATCTTCATATTTAAAATCAAATTTTGTAAAATTTGTCATAAATACTAAAGAAAAGTCATCAAGAAACTTTTCTCTTTCCTCATAATTACAAAAAATATCCTCTTTTTTTATATATAGACTATTGTAATAAGCCATTAAAATTTGAATATTTGTTCTTACTGGTAATTTTAGAAGAATATTTAAAAAAGTTTCTTTGTCTCTCTTCCTTTCTAATCTAAACACTTTTTCTGCTATATCATTGTATATATCTTCAATTAACTCTAGCTCTTCTTCATATTCTATTTTTATTGAATTTGGTTTTCTTTTTAAGATTGATTCTAAACTTTGTAAGTATATTCTATTTTCTGGTTTGAGTATTTTTGTTAAATATTGTTCTTCAAGTTGATCTATTGTTCCATATAAATTGTTTTTATCTTCAAATTCTGTTAATTTTTCTAAGTTTTCCCATTGCTTTAGTCTAACTAATTTTGAAAATAAACCTATATCTCCTGATATGATAATTTGTATTTTTGGAGTAGTGAGATATTTTCTTATTACTTCAAGCACAGGCCAACCTTTTAGAACAGATGTATCAATATCATCAAACCTAAGTATGAATAATTTCTTATCATCCAATAAGTTCAAACTTTTATCTACAAACTCGTGAAAGTTTTTTTCAAAATTTATACCAGAATGTGCAGAATTTAAACCTTTATCTAAAATTATTCTTGAGTCATCCCATATGTCTTTTTGCAGAGGATTTGAACCTACTCCATCAAGTAAATTAAGACCTTCTGATAATTCAGTAAGGCATGTTATCCAGGCTTCTTTTTTTGAATTTTCAGGTTTGTCTTTTATGGTATCAGCAATTAATGAAATTATAGAAATCAAAATATTTTGTTTATCTTCAAATAAAGTTGGATCTAAAGTATCTAAAAATACAAATTCATCTTTTTTATCACAAGAATTTTCTAAATTTAAAAGAAAACTTGTTTTCCCAGTTCCTCTCTCACCTAATATTGTTATTGCATTATGGTATCTATCAAATTTATTTTTCTTAGTAGGAAATTCATAATTATTAGAAACATTCATATTTTTTGCTATCAAAGTTTTTATTTTTTTTAATGCTTCTTTTTGAAATAAATTATTTGTTTCAAATCCACTTGTAGCATTTGTAGATTGTTCAATGGGTATTATAGTATTGTCATTAGTTGATGACATTGGCACATCCTTTTTTAATTTAAGTAATTAATTTT
Organism: Arcobacteraceae bacterium; assembly: GCA_965140475.1. GTDB lineage: Bacteria > Campylobacterota > Campylobacteria > Campylobacterales > Arcobacteraceae > JAIOSF01. The sequence continues at coordinate 479,438 of OZ223240.1, read as the reverse complement.
ATCATAAACTTGTCACATGTAATGTCACATAATTTAAAATTCTTTAATAAAATTATGAATACTAGTGAACTCTAATTGCTTTAAATTCTTTTTTTGTTTTTTCCACTCTTTTTTTATAGACTTTTCTTCTATTTTGGAAGGGAAAAACTTTTTTTCTATTTTAGAAGGGTTAATTATATTTTGTATAGCATACCTTTTTAAGGTTGATATTGAAAATATATTTTTAATTTCTTTTTTGTTTAAGTTATCTCTATAAAATTCTTTTGCCTTTTTGACTTGTTTCCTTAGTTCTTTGTGGAGATTAAAACTATTTAGTTTATAATCATATTTTTTAGCTTCTTTAAATGCAGTTAAATTTAAATCTCCTTCTAAAATCCATCGTTTCTGTATCTCAATAATTTCATCATCTGTTATTATTGTTTCATTTAATTTTGACTGTAGTTTTAGTATTTTTTTTAAGGACTCTTTTCTGATTCTTAAAGTTAATCCTTTTGGCATTGTCATTCCAAATTTAGGATTTGAGTCATCCCCTTTATTATAAAATTCTTGTCCTTGATGTCTATGACTATATGGATCTCTTGTTTTTTCCCAACCTTGTTGTGTTGTATTCCAAAACCAATCTCTGTATTCTTTATATGCATCTATATTTTCGTAGCCACTTTTCATTAATCCATCTAAACTTTTATCTTTATCTCTTACCATATAGCATTGCCAACAGCCAAATCTAGATACACCACAACCAAGTTTATTTTCTTCTATATTTTTACCACCAGCACCAACAAAACTACACTCATTTGCCTTTTTTCCACTAGCATCACTATACAATTTCCATAAAAAATCAATATTTACTAAATCATTTTTTTGTCTTAGTAGATATTCCCAAACATCTTTTGTTGACCATGATTCTATAGGCATTAAATTGTTAGCATTTTTATATCTATCATTTAGTTTTAGATTAGTACCTTTGACAGATGCTTTTTCAATTCTCGCATCTCTTGAAAAACTTTCATCTCTTCTTGTTCCAATAACTGAAATAAATCTACCATCTGGGAAATAAGATTTTATCTCTTTATCAATAGGAAAAACTTTTAGTTTATCAGTACACCATCGTAAGCTGTTTGATGGTGGAGGCATTCCTACTCCAATTAGTTGAACATTTAATGTATTTTTTAATTCAGGTTTTACTTCTCTTACTTTAATTGGTAATTCATGTTTTAATGCATATTCTTCGATTTGATTTAAAGAATTGTGTAAATGTTTTAAAACAGGTGGAAGTTCTGCTAATGTATTAGAATTGATAATTAATACTTCTCTATCACTCAAATCATAATTATTATATTTTAAATTTTCAAGCATTTTAATAGTAAGATATAAAATAGCACTACTGTCTTTCCCACCACTATATGCCACACAAAATGGTCTTTTGTCTTTTTTATAATATTCTTCTAATATTTGTAAAGCTTCTTTTTCTTTTTCAAATATATGAAAAATATGATTTGGTTTTGTCATGATAAGTTAGGCTTAAAAAATTCTATTATATCTTCATCTAAAATATAAGCAATAAGACAAAGATGTTCAAGAGAAAAATGTTGTTTGTTGTAGTAAATTTCAGCACCTGATACTAGTGAAGTTGATTTGTGTCCTAATAGATTAGACAGTGCCATTTGTGAAAGTTTATGTTTTTTTCTTAATCTTTTAACATTTTTACCAATTTTTTTAAAAAATTTTTCTTTATCTTTATCAGTAAAATCATCTATATTTTTATAATTATTCAAAATAACTTCCTCTTTAATAACAGAGTAATATTAATAGATTTATTATTTTAATTCAATCTGTAATTACGGTTTATTTAAATATAGATTAAGCTTAATGCAATTATAATCTGTAATAACAGATTATAAGAAAAATAAAGGACATATTATCTTGCTCTCAAAACTCAAAATACTAAAAAAGAAAATAGATAGAAACATAGTAGAGCTAGAAAAAATATCTCCTTATAGTAAAGATGTTTCAGATGCCATAGGAATACTTATGAGAAAAAGTGCAAGTGACACGATGGTCAAAATATGGATGAACGGAATTTTATCATTAACCAAAGATGTAGAAATAGCACTCAAAATTATCGAAAAAAAAGAAAAAGTCACATTAGAAAACAATAACAACATAAACCCAAAAGAGAGACTAAAAAAACTACAAACACTTATAATAGTAAATATAGAAGAACTGATGATAGAATATCCCCATACACTACTTATATATGAAGCTATGGAAGAACTAATCCGTATGGATGCTTCAGAGAGTTTGATACAAGCATGGCTAAAAAGTATTGATGATTTTGTAGCACTACTAGATACAAAAAGCGGTATATAATTCACTTTTCTATATAATTATGTTATGAATAAATTTGATATATTACTAAAACTAAAAGAACTAAAACCAAAATATGAAAAAGAGGGGTTAATACTCCTTGGCTTATTTGGTAGCTATGCAAGAGATGAAGCTGATAACAATAGTGATATAGATATTTTATATGATTTAAACGAGAAAGAATTTTTTTCACATTACCCAGGATTTCAAACATTCAATAAACTTACAGAATTTAAAAAAGAGTTAAGTGATATATTTCATCATGATATTGATATAGCAGACAAAGCTACATTAAACGAGATAGGGAAACAAAATATTTTGAAAGATTTGATATATGTCTAGTGATATATTGAAATTAAAATTTATCATTAAAATGATAGATAGTATAGAAGAATATCAAAATAAATATGATGCTATTTCTATTATGCTAAAAGATGATATGGCGTTTAATGCTACTTTACTTTGTTTATTACAAATTGGTGAAACTCTTAATAAAATCAAAGGAAATTATCCAGTATTAAATGAAGATGACATAAAAGGTGCATATAATGTAAGAAACTTTATAGCACATGATTATGATGGGATTCGTAAGTCAGTGATTGAAGATATTTTAAGATATCACTTATCTCAATTAAAAACAAATATTATACAAATAATAAATCAAATAGAAATGAAGGAATAAAATGAACATTAATGTTTCAATAGTTGGAGCTACTGGATATACTGGGCTTGAACTTGTAAAAATTTTACATACACATCCACAATTTAACCTAACATATATAGCAAACAGTGAGGGTGATACTACTATAGATGCACTTCATCCATGTTTGACAAATGTTATCTCTATGGATGTACAAAAAGCAGACCCAAAAGCTATAGCGGATGTTTCTGAACTTTGTTTTCTAGCACTTCCTCATAAAACAGCAATGTCATTTGCAAAAGAGTTACTTGCTCTTGGTGTTAAAGTTGTAGATTTAAGTGCTGATTATCGACTTGAGCTTGAAACTTATGAGAAACATTATTGTCCTCATGAAGATAAAGAAAACTTACCAAGTTCTGTATATGGACTCCCAGAGTTTTATGAAGCTGAGATAAAAAAAGCAAACCTAGTAGCAAACCCAGGATGTTATCCTACAGCTACACTTTTAGGACTTTTACCATTTGTAGAGTTTATCGATGAGAGCTCAAATGTTTTTATTGATGCAAAAAGTGGTGTAAGTGGTGCTGGAAAGAAACTTAGTGAAACAACACACTTTGTAACGATAAATGACAATATCTTTGCATACAATCCATTTAAACATCGACATATGCCAGAGATCATAGAAAAAGCAAAACTGCTTAAAAACAAAGAGTTAAAAGTGAGTTTTGTACCACACCTTATCCCTGCTACTCGTGGGATGCTTGTAAGTGTATATACAACAATAGATGAAAATATAGATGCAAAAGCAATTTTAAAAGAGTTTTACAAAGATAGCGAATTTGTACGGATAAAAGAAACTCCTGTTGATATAAAATCAACAGCTGGTACAAACTTTTGTGATATTTTTGTAGAGCAAAATGGTGATGCACTTTTTATAAACAGCAGTATTGATAATCTACTTCGAGGTGCATCATCTCAAGCAGTGGTAAATGCAAATCTTATGTGTGGATTTGAAGCAGGACTAGGAATCAATAAAATAGCTTATGTGCCATAGGGTATCTATAAGCTACTCCTAATAAAGATATATTAAAATTATGACTGTTTTAATAGTTTTTGGAAATAATTATCAGGTAAAATTGGCTTATGAAAATAAAAGCCTTGAATATAATCAGCACCTAAATCTTTAACAATTTCATACTGTGCTTCTCTTTCAATACCCTCTACAATAACTTGAGCACTTATAGCATTTGCAAGTGCAATGATACTTTTTAGTATAGCAACATCTTTTGTACTATTTTCAATATGATTAACAAAACTTTTGTCAATTTTTAAATAATCTATCGAAAAATGCTTTAAGTATGATAATGAAGAAAAGCCTGTTCCAAAGTCATCAATTGCAATTTTAAAACCTAATGTTCGTATTGCACTTAAGTGTTCAGTTGTTCTTTCCATATCAATCATCATTGCACTTTCCGTAATCTCTATAACAATGTAGTTTGCAATCCATGGTTTTACTTCTAATAAATCTTCTAACATAGTAATAAACTTTGAATCACTAAATTGTTCAGCAGAAAAGTTTACATCTATAAAAAAATCATTGCCTATTAAATCTTGTTCCTCTAATAAACTGATTGTTTTATTAAGTATATTAATATCGAACTTTTTTGACATACCTAATACTTGAATAAGTGGTATAAAAGTTGAAGGATATACTTCATTGAAATTTAGATTTAACCATCTTGCTAAAATTTCACCACCTACTATTTTTTGAGTTTTTGTAGATACTATGGGTTGAATTCTTAAATAAAATTCATCATTTTCTATTGCCTGAAGAAGTTCTGTTTTAAGTGTTTTATTATTGGTTGCTTTCTCTTCAGTTTTTTCAGATAACATTATCCCTTCAGTGCTCAGACTCTTTTTTGCTTGATACATTGCTACATCAGCTTTCTCAATTAATTCTGCAGCTTTTTTTGAATCAAATGGAGCAAATGCTATACCTATACTTCCTGAAATAAAATCAATAATTTGTTCATCAACTACATATGGTTTAGATAATGTTTCTTGTATTTTTTTTGCCACATCATAAGCACTTGATTTTGTAATCCTCTCAAGCATTATAATAAATTCATCACCACCGTATCTACCTATGAGATCATTTGCTCGTAAAGCTTTTTTCATACGATTTGCAGCACTTGACAATACAAAGTCACCATATTGATGACCATAAGTATCATTAACTAGTTTAAATTTGTTTAAATCAATAAACATCACCGCAATTTGATTTTTTGCAGTTGATAATTCAGCTTTAATATCTAAAACATGTAGAATTGATTCTCTACTTTGTACACCAGTTAGGGGGTCTTTATGTTTTGTCGATGCTGTATCAGCTTTAAGTTTTGTTACTTCTGTTATATCTTTTAAAATACCTATATAGTTTTTTACATCATCATAACTATCTTTTAGTGGGATTATTGTTGCTTGCACATTAAGAAGTTCACCACTTTTTTTTCTATCAGTTAGAATACCTTTGTAATAACCTCTATTATGCATCTCTATAAACATATTTTTATAAAAATCATTATCATGCTTTCCAGAACTTAGTATTGTCGGGAATCTTCCTAATACCTCTTCTGTTTCATATCCTGTTATACTACTAAATGCACTATTAGCTTCAATTATTTTTTGTTCATCATCTGTTACAATTATAGAATCACTAACATGCTCTAAAATAAAATCATATTTTTGTTTTAAATTGGAGTATTTTTCTTTGTAGCTACTAGGAAGAATTAATAAACAATAATATCGAAATTGTTTATTATCAATACTATTTATAATAACAGTTTTTTCTCCTAAATGTTGAAATTCAATATTCTTTTCAACATATTCTTTGTTGATTGATTGTTCAATCATAGTAGAAATACTACTTTTAGACTTAAGTGTAAGATACTTATCAAGAAATATTTCTATATCATGATCAATATGAAATTTCTGGAAGCTCGCATTATTTGCTAAAACTATTCGTAAAAAGTCATTTATTATAATAATTGGAAATGGGAAACTTTTTAGCCATTTATTTTGAAAATTTCTTGGTTTTATAATCAATCTATATACCTTTTAGGTAGTGTTATTTCACAGCTATCTATAGAAATTTTCATATCACCATGAAAAACTTCACTAAGAAGAGAAGTTAAAATATTAAATGTATCATTGATAAGTTTTGCATTCCCTGTGTAAATCTCTTGATTTGATTCAAATCTCAATAGTTCTTGACAGAGGGACTCATTATTACTTAGTTCAATACGAAGTACATCTTTTTCCTCTTTAAGCATAACTTTTATTATTGTACCTTTTATGTTAATAACTTTTGCAACACCATTCATTAGAGTACTAATAAGCATAACCATTTGAGGAATATGAATATTTTCATGTTCAATTTCAATATCTTGCTGACCATAAACTTCCATTTTGATTCGTGTTGTGTGATCATGTTCTAAAAATTGTGCTATTTTTTCAAAAGTTGCATATAAATTTATAGTTTTTTTAATATTGTTTCCAAAGAATATTTTTAAAAGTTCAATATTTGAAATAATTTCATCTTTTTCATCTTTAAAAAGGGTAAGATATTTTAGAGTCATTTTCTCATCAAATCCTGCATTTTCAATAACAGTAAAATAATTTTGATATATTTTATTAAGAGGTTTTTTTATCTCATCGGCAATTTGTTTTACAAATACATCATTCCCAAATATAGTATTAAATTGATGTATTATTTTTGAACTACTTAGGTTATTTTTAATTTCAGCACTTAAATCATCTTTTAATTTTTGTCGTGAAATTACAATTTGCGTAATATCAGTAAGTGTAATAACAAAAGTTTCCTCATCGGTGCTTAATTCACTTGCCATAATATGGAATGTATGGATTTTATCATCTTTTTTAATTTCAACTTTCATATCGTGCTTATTAGACATAAGTAATAAATCAATCCATCGTTTGTTATCTTTGTCTTTTGAAATATAATCTTCTTGTGTATTATTTTCAAAAAACTCACTAAGACATTGGTTGTTTTTTTCAAATTCATCGATACTATTGTATTGATTGAAAAACTCATAAAATTGCTTATTTACAGAAAGTATCTTTTCTCTATTTGTAACAATAACAATATTTTTTTCTGTATCAAGAACCTCTTTTGTAAATTGATATTGTGCATCAAGTTCCTCTTTTAACTTAGAAAGCTCAACAGTTTTGTCTTGAAGGTAGTTTTTTTGTAAATTTTGTTTTTCATAAAGAGCTCGTATCTCTGAATATGCAGTTTGAAGTTCTTCATTTGTAGATTGAAGTTCTTCATTAGTTGTTTCGAGTTCTTCGTTTGAAGCCTGAAGTTCTTCGTTTGAAGCCTGAAGTTCTTCATTTGATGATTGAAGCTCTTCATTTGATGTTTCAAGCTCTTCTACAACGGTTTGAAGATGTTCTCTTGTTGCTAATAGATCCTGCTCTAACTGAAGAATATAAGCATTGTCACTTTCAATTGGTTTTTTAGCAATAGTTTCTTCTTTTATTACTTGCTTATCAAAACAAAGTAAAAAATAAAGATATTTTCCTGCATAACCTTCAAGTGGAGTAAGTTTAATTTGTATTGAATCTTTATCAACTACTTTTTCCGTAACTTTTGGGAATATTACATCTGCATCATTTTTATTTGCTTTGTATACTAAAGAACGCACCTCTAATGATATTTTTTCAGGTAATAGTTTTAATATATTATTGTGAACTTCTCCACTTGGAAAAGATAACATGTCATTCATGTTCCCTTTTATATAGTGTATATTAAAGTCATTATCTATTACTACACATTTATCGTCATAGTATTCAAAGAGAGTGTTCTTTATTGACTCTTCAATAGTACTTACTCTTTTTTTTGTTTTTATGGCTACCGTTGGTTTAATATAGTTTCCAGTGTTTAGCATTTGTGGATATAATAACTTGCGTGATTCTGTAGTTGTTCTTGCTTGAAAAACTTTTGCTTTTTGATCAATAGTAGCAAATAGATCTGTGTGAACACCTACAGATTCTGATTTACCAAGAAATAATAAACCATGATGTTTTAGGGAGTAGGCAAAAGTTGTAAAAATACTTTTTTGTAGTTCCGTTTCAAAATATATAAGCATATTTCTACATGTAATTAAATCTACATTTACAAAAGGTGGATCCATAATTATATCATGACGAGAAAATATTACTCTTTCTTTTAATTGTGGTTTGACTTCAAACTCATTCCCTTTTTGAATAAAATATCTTTTTAATCTTTCAGGTGAAATATTTGCAACAGTCACTTCTGGAAAAATACCAGCTCGTGCTTGTTTCACTGCATCTTCATCTATATCTGTTGCAAATATTTTAATATGTTTGCTTCTATCTGCACTTAAAATTTCGTCTAATATAATAGCAACAGTATAAGCCTCTTCACCTGTTGAACATGCAGATATCCATATACGTAACTCATCTTGATTCGCATGTTCTTCTAGATACATTTGAAGCTCTTTTTTTAATGAAGCAAAGGCATCTGTATCTCTAAAAAAAGAAGTTACTCCAATTAGCATATCTTTATATAAAAGTTCCACTTCATCTTTGGTATCTTTTAAATAAGTAATATAGTCTTTTAAACTAGTAGCTTTAATAGCTGCCATTCTTCTTTCAATTCTTCTTGTTATGGTGCTTTTTTTATATTGAGAGAAGTCAATATTAATATGGTCTCTAAGGATTGAAAATATAGCATTAAAATCATCCTCTTCCGCTTTTTCAACTCTTAATGAATTTGGATATCGTAAAAGATGTATTATTTCAGTTGCAATCTCTTCTGCTTTTAAAATGTAGTCAACACTTTTTGTTTGTATTGCAGAAGCTGGCATACCATCGTATTTTGCTTGTTTTGGGTCTTGTGCAATTGCAATTCCACCTTCAGCACGAATTGCTCGAACACCTTGTGAACCATCTGAACCAGTTCCTGAAAGGATTACTCCCACTGCATTTTCTTGTTTTTCAGCTGCTAAAGAGATGAAAAACTTATCAACTGATGGCTTTGGACCTATCCATCTATCAAGCGGTTTATTTAAATGTAAAAGTCCATTTTGTAGTGTTACATCTCTATCTGGAGGGGTAATATAGACAGTATTTGCTTTAGGGATAAGCCCACTTTGTATCTCTAAAACATCAAAAGTAGTTTCGCGTGCTAATAAATCACGCATCATACTTTTGTGTGTAGGGCTTAGATGTTGTACTACTACATAAGCAATATTATCATGTTGCGGAGGAAGGTTTGATAAAAAAAGGGTAAGGGCTTCTAGTCCTCCTGCACTTGCACCAAGTCCAACTATTACTAGTTCTTTTTTCACAGATAATGATTTCTTTTTCATAGGTAATCCAGAATTTTCGATTATTTTATCGTATAGTTAATTATAGTATAGTTAAGTGTGTAGGAAATAAAGTAACCTCAAGATTTTACTTTAAGTAAATAAACTATTGTAAAAGTTGTTTAGAAAATTCTAAAGCTTCAGTAGTTATATTTTCTCCACTTATCATTCTTGCAATCTCATTGATTCTCTCCTCTTTATTGAGAGGTTTTACACAAGAGATATTATTCTCTTTTTTTACTAAGAAATGTTGGTGTGCTGTGGCACTTAGTTGTGGTTGGTGAGAGATAGCAAATATTTGGTAGTTTTGTGAGAGTTTATTTAAAACCTGTGCAATACTAGCAGACTCTTTCCCACTTAAATTTGCATCAATCTCATCTAAAAACAATATCCCATTTGTATCTATCTCATAGTGACTTCTAGCAGTTAAAAGAGCAAGTCTTAGACGGTTGAACTCACCGCTACTTATTTTGTCTAGTTTTGTGTTGTTTAGGGTGAACTCTATAGTATCAATACCACTTGCATCTAAATTTTTAGTTTCCATATTTATATGAAGATTTTCTAGATATAAAAATTTAAGATATTCATTTATTTTTGATTCAAGAAGCGGTAAATTTTCTTTTCTTTTTGTTGAGATAGTTTTAGCTAATGAATCTAGTTCCATAGATAGTTTAGCGATATTTTTTTCTAAAATAGCTTTCTCAAAAGAGATATTTTCATACCCCTCTAGCTCTTTTTCTTTCTCTTTTTTGTACTCTAAAGCCTCTTTTACTCCACCAAATTTTTTATTTAATGAAGAGAGTTCTTCTATACGAGTGAGGATCTGTTCTATATCCATATCTTCACTTGAAGCAATTCTGTCGTAAAATTTTTCAAAGATATTGTTTACCTCATTGATAGCTTCATCAAAAAAAGTACTATCTTCATCAATAAGATGTAAAGCACTAGAGATTTTGTGAGTGTTGTTTAGATATGGTTGTATCTCACTTAGAACTTCATCCACTTTATCTTTTTTTGAAAGGTTATCTTTGATATGTTTTAGCTCATCATACTCTTCCTCTTTTGGATCAAGCTTTGCTATCTTTTCTATCTCAAATTTTGTGTATTCGATGAGGTCATCGAGTTCTTTTTCATCATTTTGAATTTTTGTAAACTTCTTTTGTAGAGCATGATATTCCTCATATTTTGTTTGAAATTCATCTAAAATAGCTTTATAACCACTATCATTAAGTGTTGTTAAAAAATCTAAAAATGAGATAATCTTCTCACTATTAAAATCACTTGTATCTTTTAAGTGAAGATGTTTTGAAAAGGTTGTTGTAAAATCTTTGAGATTTTTCTTTGAGATGATTTGATTGTTTAAAAAATATCTGGTTTTTGTAGAGGTGTTTTGTTTGATAATAATATCATCTTCATCCTCTATCCCATATCCCTCATCTTCAATTTTTAAATCTTCAAGTAACACTTCACTTAATTCAGCTTTAGAATCAGTTGCACCAAACAAAGCTAAAATAGAACTCATCAATACTGATTTTCCAGCACCACTAGGTCCTGTAAATACCACTAAACCTTTTTGAAACTCTAACTCTATTTGTTCAAATGACAAATAGTTTTCTAAGTAAAATCTACTAATCAATTTGCACCCCAATGTAATTTTTTATTTAATACATCAAAATAGTTTCTCTCACTTCTGTGTATCAGTTGTGCTTTTGAAGAAGCTATCTCTATAGTGATAATATCATTTGGTTTTAACTCATAAGTATCATGTCCATCTACGATTGCTATTGCACTTTGTTTATGTCTATTTTTAAATGATATTTTAAAATCTGCTGGTAAAACTAATGGTCTTTGCGTTAAAGAGTGTGGTGATATAGGTGTTACTATAAAAGCATCAGTAAGTGGATAAAGAACAGGTCCATTACAAGAAAGATTATAGGCAGTTGATCCAGTTGGTGTTGATATAATCACTCCATCTCCTGTGTATTTGTTAAATAATCTTTCATTGACAAATGCCTCTAGTGTTATCATCCCTGTAACTGTTTCTCTTGAAATAACCACATCATTAAAAGCAACTACCTCTTCACCATTAATTGTTGCTTTTATCATCATACGATGATCTATTCTATATTTATCTTGTATGAATCTTTCTAAGAATGCCTCTATCTCATTTGGCATAATATCAGTTAAAAATCCTAATGTACCAAGATTGATACCCATAACAGCTTTTTGATGATGGAAACCTCTTCTTGCCACTGATATTAATGTACCATCTCCACCCAAAGTCACTAAAAAATCACTTTGTTTACAAAGGGTATTAAATTCCATACCACTCTTTAAGTTCAGCTCATTTGCACTATTTTCTTCAAGGAGAACGGTAATATCAAAATTTTCAAATATTTTTTTTATATCTAAATAGATATTTTTTATATCTGCACAGTTTGGTTTTAAGATAAATCCTGCAACTGATTTGTTTTTTAAAAGTTTATTATTTCGTATTATATTCATCGTAATTTCTCTGCTTCATCTCTTGCAAGTATATCACATCTTTCATTTTGTGGATGACCTGCGTGACCTTTTACCCAGTTTGCTTTTATTGTATGTTTTTTTGATACATCTAAGTATTCTTGCCAAAGTTCTTGATTTTTTACAGGTTTTTTCCCTGCTGTTTTCCAATTGTTTCTTACCCAGTTTACTAACCACTCTTCTATAGCTTGTACCACATATTTACTATCACTATAAATTTGTACAATGCAAGGTTCTTTTAAAGCTTTCAAACCTTCAATTACCCCTTGAAGTTCCATCTGGTTATTGGTTGTGTTTGGGTTACCACCACTAAGTTCTTTTTCATGACCATTAAATTCTAGTATTGTTCCCCAACCACCAGGTCCGGGATTTCCTAAACTTGAACCATCACTATAAAGAGTTATATTTTTTGCCATATTTTTCCTAAACTAAACTGTTCAAGTTTATTGTTGGTTTTCCCAATTTTGGTTCAACTACAAGTGAAAAAAGATCACTACAGTGTGGACATCTAGCTTCAAAAATAGGGTGTGTTTTTTTACATTTTCTACATATAAATTCAAAGTTTAAATCAAGTTGCGCTTTAACAGGGGAGTGTTTTACTGCAATAAGAGCATTAAGCTCAAAGTATTCACTTTGTTTTGCTTCATCAAGAATAAGTCCTTTTGCACTATAAATCTCTTTTAAAATATCTGACTCGTTCACTTTTCCCCAATCTATATCTTCAAAATCTAAATACCATAAATAATCAATAATTTTCATAGCGTCAAATTGTTCTATATTATTCCAAAAAAGTTCTTTATTAAATTTTATAAGATAATTTGCTACTACTCTTTCAAGATTTTTATTAACAATAAGGTTGTTGAAAAGTTGTGTTGATTTTGTTTCAAAACTTAAAATTGGATCATCAATAATTGTTAATATATTTAGATAGATTCTCTCTTTGATTGTATCTTCATCTAACTCTTCTAAAGCATCTAAAACTTCATTTGCTCTAGTATATTCATTAAGATTTTGGAAAATAAGGAGAAGATGTTTTAAAGCAATCTTATTTCTAGGACTAAATTTTAATATTTTTAAATAGATATCTTTACTTCTTTGTAGTAAACCACTTTTAAAATAAGCATTACCAAGTAACTCTAGCAGTTCCTCTTTTTTTACAGGCTCTTTTACATGTTCTAGTAAAGCTAAATATACAGAGATCGCTTTATTGTGTTTTCCTTCATATATAAAAGTTGAAGCTAAAAGTATAATAGAGTCAAAAGGGAGATTATAAGTTGCATACAGATGTGTATAGTCTTCCTCTTTTAATGTACCTAGTTCAAATCTTTGTAAAAGTTTTCTATACTCTTTTCGTGATTGTTTTTCTTTGTAAATATTAAGTGAATAGGTTAAAAATGATGCTATAAATACAATAGTAAATATAACAATAACACCAATTAAAGGATCTCTATAGTCTAATATCTCTAGTTCTAGCATTATTTAAACCTATAATTGTTAAGTTTAAAAATAGTATCTTCAGCTATTTGTAGCATCTTAATATTAAGTTGTTTATATTGTACATCATTAATATTTAATAGTAATTTATCATAAATTTCACTATAAGGATAGATATTAAAATAGAGAAACTCTTTATCATCTTCGGTGATACTTAACTCTGCAAACCAAGTTGAGAGAAGTGCAAAACAAAGCATTGCTGGATTAAATACATCACCTTTTTCAAATTTTTTTGATAGATTTTTACTTAAAAACTCGTAAGTTTTAATAATAATTGCAATTCTTGTAACTCTTGTATTTCTTGTATAGTAGTCATTTGGTTGTATCACTACATTTATAGCTTTATGGAGTTGTTTTATTTGTTCATCTATAAAAGTTTTTGTATTTTGGGATATATTAAACATATTGTCATCACTTTTTTCATAAGAGAGGATTAACTCTCTACAAAATAGTAATAATGCTTCAGATTTAACTTTTGATGAATTGATAATCATGGGTCTAGTAAAATAACCTAATTAAAAAAGTAACAAATTCTTTATCAACATTTTTATCACTGATAGTTTCATTGTCTTGAGATGATTTTTCAATTAACATAGACATTTGGTCAACTAAGTATTTCATATCAGCACTACCCAATTTATTTATATTTGCTACAAGTTTTTGTTTCACTTCAAAAGAGTCTAAATCCTCTTTTTGTGCAATACCAAAAGCCATGTTATCCAATGTAGTCATTACATGTGATGGGAGTGTATTAAAATTTGGCTCACTATCTTGGGAAGCTGCTAGTTGTTGTTGTAAAAGTTGTTCGTGTAACATAATAAGTTCTCCTTAATTTAGAAACTATTTGATATAACAAGTATTAATACTGTCATCATAACAATACCAGCACTTTTATTATACAATTTATTTGCTGTAATAAATACTAACATTACTGATACTATAAGTGCTGCTAGTACATCAAAAAAGTTCGCTGATAAATCTACATTTAATGGATTTACTATTGAGCTCAGTCCTAATACCATTGTAAAGTTTGCCACATTACTTCCAATAATAGCACCTATTGCCATATCTGCATTGTTATTTCTTGCTGCTTGTATACTTACAACAAGTTCAGGTAAACTTGTACCAAAAGCAACTAAAAATAATCCAATAATCCATTCACTTATACCAAACTCTCTGGCAATATTTCCAGCACTATCAATAGCAAAATCAGCTCCACCTACTACTAGAACAAATCCAACTGTTAAAAGTATAATTGTTTTAGCCCAAGCAAATTTTTCTTTTGTTAAATCTTCTTCAATCTCTTCAACTTGGTTACTTTGGATAAGAAATAATAGATATGCACCCATTAACATAACAAATAAAAAACCATCAAGTTGACTTAACTTTCCATCGATTCCCATAAGGATAAATATCAAAATAGGGAATAGTGACCAAGATGAGTCTTTTGCAAAAAGGTCTCTTTTGGGCTCTATTTTTTTGGCTATTAAAAATACTGCACCTAACACAAGTGAGATATTAAATATAGTACTTCCTATAACATTTGCAACAGCTATATCACCGCTCCCTTTGATTGAAGCACTCATACTAACTGCCATCTCTGGTAAACTAGTCCCAAGAGCTATCAAAGTAGCCCCAATTACAAATGGGGAAATATTAAAATGTAATGCTATTTTTTCACTTTGTTCTATGATAAAATCAGCACCATAAATTAATGCACCCATTGCGACTATAAATATTAGTATATCCACTTAACTGTTCCTTATTATTAAACTATCTGGAAGATTAAATTGTTTGATTAACTCTTCCTCTTTTTTTCTGTGTTCCCCATCATCTATCTCATGGTCATACCCAACTAAATGAAGCAATCCATGGATAAAAAGTAAAGCTAACTCATCTTCAAAACTGTGATTATATTCTTTTGATTTTTGCTCTACAAAATCAACTGATATTACAATTGAACCTAGTGGAGTATTGGGCATATTTTCATATGGAAAACTTAATACATCTGTAGGCTTATCAACCCCTCTTGTGGTTAAATTTATCTCATGAATCTCTTCATTGTTTGTTAGGATAAACTCTATCTCATCATCTGATATAGTTTTTGCTATATCATTTAAAAAATCAATCCCAACATCATACTTGGAGTTGTTTTCAAAGACTATATTGAACACTTACTAATGCCTAGTTCATGCATTAATGCTTCACAAAATTCACCAGCTTCTCTTCCCATCCCTTCACACTCAAATTCTATAGAGAAGTTTCCAGCTGTATCGTTGATAGCTCTTCTTATAACACTAGGAAAAAGTTGCATCTTCTTTTCTATAACTCCAATGGCAGCTTGAATTTTCTTTTTGCTCTCATCGTTGTTATACTCAACACTCATTCTCATGTATCCCTCTTCCATCTTCACATCTGCACACATATCTCTTGACATAGTTTCTCCTTTTATCTATTTTTTATCATGACCAAATGGGCAACCCATTTTTACATTTGCTTTATCTTCTAAAGTTTCTCTATCATTTTCATAATTTACTATATGTTTCGAAAAAGTCTCTAACCAGTTCCAGTATGATTGGATATGTTGGTGTTCTACTTTATCTTCTATTGGTCTTAAAACCTCTTCCCAACAACCTAGCCATTCGATTCTTGCTTTGTTTGGGATTGAGAACATCTCATGTGTTTTGATTTGATCAAAGTCACCACCATATTTTGAAATATATCTCTCATCTCCTCCACATATCATTATAAAATAAGAGCCATTTCTTTTTTTTATAAGTGCCAATTCCTCTGCATCATCAGGAAAATAATGCGCTATATCACTCTCTACTACTATCTCATAAAAAGCATCTACCATCTTTTGAAATCCATCTGGTGTTAATTGCTCTAAAAATTCTTTATTTGGATTTACAACTTTTGGTCGTTCCCCCATTATTGCATTTGTATAATAATAATCTACCATTTTTTCCCTCTATAAAATTTTGTTCAAATGAAAGTTATTTTATCTAAAGTGTACTAAAAAAGCTCTAACATATTTCATATCCACTTATCTTTTCTATATTATGTTATAATAGTAGTATAATTTCGTTAAGCGATTTAATTTAAGATAAAGGAAGAAACATGAAAAAAATAATATTAAGTTTAGGTGTAGCAACACTTTTATTAACAACTAACTTGCAGGCGAAAGAGTGTCCAACTACTTGTGATAGAATACTATTTGGAACTGTAGGTGTACTACAAGGTATTTTTATTGGTGGTCCAGTTGGAGCATTTTGGGGGTTAGGTACAGCTATTTTTGCTGATAACTATGAAGGGGATAATTGCGAAGAGAAGCCTGCTGAAACTACCAAAGCTCAGTCAGTTGAAAACAATGCAAAAGATGCGCAAAATAGTGCAAAGATGACAGAGCAAGTTGCAGAAAAAAGTAAAGTAGAGGAAAAATCTGTAAGTGTTGATGATAGATTGGATAATATTGCTGAAAATAGTACAAGTAAGGTGAAAGTTAAAGGTTATGTATTTATTCCTAGTATTGTTAATTTTGAATATGATTCATATAAAGTGCCAACTATTCCTCAAAAGTTAGCAGATTTAAAAAATGATGGTATTACATCTATAACAATTGATGGTCATACAGATTCTGTAGGGAGTGATGAGTATAACTTTGCATTAGGGTTAAAAAGAGCAAATGCAGTAAAGAGTATTTTAGTTGATCAGGGTATTGAGAGTAAAAAATTATCAACAGTGTCATACGGTGAATCAAATCCAATTTCAGATAAAGACTATGAAAATAGACGAGTGGATTTAAATATTAAGTATACTGTTTCAAAATAATATATAAAAAAGGGTTTTAATAAAGTTATAAAACCCTTTTTTACTACAGAGTGATTTTACTTATCCTAAAAAAGTTCTAACATCTTTACAACTTCATCTACTACGAAACATTTCAAATCGGTTTTTATAGTTGGTTTTTCAGAGATGATTGCTTTTTTTATCCCTTGAGAACTTGACTCTTTAAGACGAGTCTCCATACTGTATACATCTTTTATCTCACCTGTTAAACTCACCTCTCCTATAAATACAGATTCTTTTGAAATAGGGCGGTTTCTAAAACTACTAATAATTGCAGCAATCACAGCCAAGTCACATGAACTCTCTTTTACTTTTATCCCACCACTAATATTTATAAAGACATCGTAAGAGTTTAGTGGTAAATCAAGTTTTTTTTCTAAAAGTGCCAAAAGCATATTTAACCTATTTGTATCAAATCCTGTGGCACTTCGTTTAGGATTTGGATAGGTTGATTCTGTAACTAATGCTTGAACTTCTAGTATTAAAGCACGACTTCCCTCAACTGCAACTGTAAGACAACTACCACTTTGGTTTTTTCTTGAATCAAAAAACCTTCTGTTGATATCTTTTGCGCTTTCAAGTCCATTTTGTGTCATCTCAAAAATACCAATTTCACTAGTAGATCCAAAACGATTTTTAAATCCTCTTAACATCCGTATCTCTTTGCTACTTTCTCCTTCAAAATATAAAACGGTATCAACCATATGTTCTAGCACTCGTGGTCCTGCAATACTTCCATCTTTTGTAATATGTCCAATAATAAACATAGCGATACTTGCTTCTTTGGCTTTTCTCATAAGTTCAAATGTTATCTCTCTCACCTGCGAAACACTTCCCGGGGCTGAAGTAAGTTTATCACTATAGATTGTCTGAATTGAATCTATAACTGCTATTTCATAATCTTGTCGGACAAGTTCATCTTGTATAGCTTCTAGGGATATTTCAGAGAGTAAAAATAGATTATCTTCATTTGCATCAAGTCTAGTTGCACGCATTTTGATTTGCCCACCAGATTCTTCACCACTCACATATAAGACTTTTTTTCCTGTTTTTGCTAAATTTCCTGCTATTTTTAGTAGAAGGGTAGATTTTCCAACACCTGGGCTTCCACCAATTAGTGTAAGACTTCCCGGGACTACCCCTCCACCTAAAACTAAATCAAACTCTTCATTATTGGTAGAAAATCTAGTGACATTGTCTTGTTCTATTTGAGTAATAGGTATAGCTTTTGAGGGTTCATTTGAAAGTTTTGAGATCTGTTTTACAACTTCCATCTGTGAGGCACTGAGCTCTATAAAACTATCCCAACCACCACAACTAGGACATTTCCCTAACCATTTTGCACTTTGTTCTCCACAGTGTTGACATTCAAAAGTAGAAGATTTTTTCTTTGCCATATTTTAATATCCTTAATATTATATGGTGCAATTATAGTTAAAAGATATTAATAATTAAAAAAATATGTCATTTTGTTAATCTTTTTTTTCTTCTGGGGGAGTAAGATTTAATTTAGACCATTTAAATTCCAAATACGGGGTTATGATATTATGTGGTTTTTTATAAGATAAGAAGTCCTCTTTTTGGGTGATTTGATGAATAATATTTTCCATGTTTTTTAGGTTTTCTACCTCTAATTCCTCTTCTAGTTCCGTATGGTATTTAAGTAGAGTATCAAAAGCAAAATTGTACTCAAAACCAAGTTTTCTTTTTTTATTTAATACTTTTTTTATAAAAACCCAGTTTGAGAATATAACTTCCCAAGCTCTTTTTTGCTCACTAGTAATACACAGAGAAAAAATAATTTGTTTCCATTTATAAAGTCCAAAATAAGCTTGATGATTGCTCCATAATTCTTCAATCCACCAATCTTCAAATTTTGGTAGCCCTTTAAAAGCTGGAAGCTCTTCCTCTTTTATAATATCTTTTATGTTTGATATTAATACTGAGAGATGTAAAACCAATACAGGGATATGTGTATTTAAAACACCCAATCTACTAATATCTTGTTTTGGTACATTTTTTAGTAGTTTTGCAAAATCCTCTTTAATCTCCTCAAGCTCATCGTCAAGTTCATCATGTATTCGTAAATCTAACTTAATAGTAGTTTCTGCAATAGAAAAGAGATCATCATCTTCAAGACTTATATCAGCAGGCAACTCATCTACAATCATCATAGCTTCAAGTTTTTGGTCATTGTCTCTTGAGATATCTCTTTTGAGTCTTATTTTTTGATATTTAAAATAGTTTTTTCTTTTAATAGCTTCTTTTAGACGCTCCTCTTTCTCTAACTCTTGAATATCATGTTTCATGAGTTCATTAAGAATCATTTGATTTTTTTCTAAAGCTTCTTGAGATTTTTCTAGTCCATTTTCAGTGGAAGCAACACCCATAATAGACATTTTAGTTTTTCCTGAATTATGATCTTCAAGTTGTTGTTTCAAAACTTTAATTCTGTTTTGATTTTGTTTTATTAAATCTTGGACTGCTATTATTGCATTCATCTTAAGACTTCTTACCTTTTACATCTTTATAATCAATTTTCTCTCTTTTAAATTTTGTATATTTTGTTATAAGTTCATGCTCATTTTCAGATACGAATTTTGAAAAATCCTCTTTATTAGTTAAATAAGTTACTAATTTTTCCATAGACTCTAAACTTGTTGTTGCTAACTCCTCTTCTAAACCACTATAATTTCGTATAAGGGTATCAAAAGCATAGTTATATTCAAATGCTAATGCACCTTTAGAGGTGATTTGTTTTTTTATATTTACCCAGTTTGCAAAAATTACTTCCCATGCTCTTCTTTGATCAGATGATTGACATAAGGAAGAGATAATAGTTTTCCATTTATATAATCCAAAATAAGCCTGATGATTTATCCATAACTCTTTAATCCACCAATCCTCAAATTTGGGAAAACCTGAAAATAACTCTTTGTTTTTTTCATTAGATTCCCCCTCATCTTTATGGTCTTCTTCTAAATTGGCTTTAATATTTTCAACAAGAGTATGAAAATGTAAAACTACTACAGGTATTTGAAAATTTAGAAGACCAAGTTCATCTACTTGTTCCCCTTTTAAATCTTTTATAAGCTCTTCAAATTCCCCCCGTATCTCAGCAAAAGTTTCATGTATCTGCTCATGTAAAGATAGGTGCATTTTTAAAGATTGTTCAGCTACTCTAAATAAATCTTCATCATCAAAGCCTAAATCATCAGGAAGCTCATCTATAATAAGCATAGCTTCTAATTTTTCATCATTTGATCTTAATTTATCTCTTTTTAATCGTACTTTTTGGTAGTGAAGATAGTTTTTTCTTTCGATCGCTTCTTTTATTTTTTCTTGTTTTTCTAGCTCTTTAATATCTTTTTTTAAAAGCTCAGCTAACATTGCTCTGTTTTTTTCAAGACGATTAGTTCTATCTTCAATATTTGTCTCAGTTGATGCTTTTACTAAAGGAGATAACCTCGTAGTTCCAGATTCATGGTCCGATAGTTGTTTTTTAGCAAGTTTTAGATGAACTTCATCATCTTTAATCATCTCTTCTAAGGCAATTAGTGCTTTCATATCATAACCTTGTTTTATAAATTGTCATCAAACCAATAAAATAATATTTATTAATTATAATTAAAACTAATTTAATACTAGATTAAGAAAGGTCATGTAAAAGTCTTGCCTTTAAAATAACCCCAGATTCTATGTGATTTGAATAGGCAAACTGATCAAATAAGGCAAATTTTTCTATAGTATGTGTTTTTGTTAAAGCTTCTAAATCTCTATGGAGAGTCTGTGGATTACAAGAGATATAAATAATTTGTTCAAAATTTTGTGCTAGCTTTGTTGTAGTAATATCTAGTCCAGCCCTTGGAGGATCTAAAAACAAAGTACTAAATTTATAACTATCTAAATCAATATCTTTCAACCTTGTGAATTCACGTACTTTATTTTTTGCTTCTACAAACTCTTCACTTGACATTCTAATAAATTCTATATTGTTAATATTATTAAGTTTACAGTTTGTTTTTGCAGATTTTATAGAAGTTTTACTAATCTCAGTTGCTAACACTTTGTTGAATTTTTTTGATAATGGAATAGTGAAATTTCCACCACCACAATACAACTCACACAGGTCATTATACCCATCAATATTATCTAATACCCATGAAATCATTTGTGTATTCACATTTTGATTTGGTTGAGTAAAGCCACCTTCACTATAACGGAAGTAGAACTTTTCATTGTTTATTGTAAGTGCTTCATTTATAAAGTCATCACTTAAAATAACTTTTTGTTTTCTACTTCTCCCTATAATTTTAATATCAAGTTTCTCTTGCAGTTTTTTGGCTTCATTTGACCATGACTCATCTAGTTTTTTGTGATAGATAAGAGTTACTAAAATATTATTTGTAGTTGAGCTTAAAAATTCACATGTAAATAGTTTGTGATTAAGTATCTCATAAGTTTGAATCTCTTTAAGAAGTTTTGGCATGATATTTGCTATAGGAGCACTAACGATATTACAAGAGTCTATTGGTAAAGGTTTTTTATCAATGTCATTCATAGCATAAAAGAATTTTACATTATCATCTGTTTCATATGTTCTCCAAACTCTAAACTCAGCTCTATTTCTAAAAGAACCATCATCACTTTTAATAATATCTATCTTATTGTTCCAAAAATTTTTAAATCGCTCTTTTTCAATATCTATTTTACTTTTTAATTGTTCTTCATAAGTTTTACCACCTAAAGTACAACTACCACAAATTCCAAAATAATTACAATCCATCATTAACCTTAAATCTTATTTTAATTTGTTATTATATCCAATCAAAATTAAGATTTAAGGTAGATATTTGAAGCAGTCATTTCAAGAACAACTTAACCAACTTTTAAACTGTGATTTAAAATCACTTTATCCATTAGCTCGAGAATTAGAAAGAAAACTCTATTTTTTTGTAGGTCCTACAAATAGTGGAAAAACTTATACCGCTATGAAAGAATTAATGAGTGCAGATAGTGGAACATATCTAGCCCCTTTACGACTTTTAGCACTGGAAAATTACGAATTTTTAAAAGAGCAAAATTTACCAGCTTCACTTATGACAGGGGAAGAGGAAAAGTTTGACGAAGATGCTGGACATATTTGTTCAACTATTGAGATGTTAAATTTTAATCTGGAAGTGGATGTTTGTGTTATTGATGAAGTACAGATGCTAGCTGATGAAGATAGGGGTTGGGCATGGGTTAATGCAATACTTGGCTCACCTGCTAGAAAAGTGATTATGACAGGAAGTGTAAATGCTCTTGATATTGTCAAAAAAATAGCATCATATTTAGGTGAAGAGTTAGAAATTGTAAAGTTCAAAAGAAAAAATCCACTTAAAGTAGATACTCATCAAACAGTTTTAAGGGACATCAAAAAAGCAACAGCACTTATTGCTTTTAGTAGAAAAGATGTTTTGGCTTTAAAATCTAAATTAAGTAAATTTCATACAGTATCAGTACTTTATGGAAATTTATCTCCGGAGGTTAGAAGAGAGGAAGCTAAAAGATTTAGAGAAGGTCAAAGTGATATTTTAATAGCAACAGATGCTATTGCTATGGGTTTAAATCTTCCTATTAAACATCTTTTGTTTACGACAGATACAAAATTTGATGGGGTAGAAAAACGAAAACTTACCCCAAATGAGGTGATACAAATAGCAGGTCGAGCTGGAAGATATGGACACCATGAAGTTGGGCATATTGGAGCTACTAGTAAGTCAGTTTTGGATCATATTGGATTAATGTTTACAAGTCCAATGAGTACTATAAAACCACCAGTAAAAGTAAAAGCGACACAACTTCAAGTTGAAGAGTTATCAGTTCATCTTGGAACTAAAAATTTAACAAAAATATTACAATATTTTTCAAAACATATGAAATATGATGGACCTTTTGTAGCTACAAATATTAAAACTATGATTGAGTTAGCTACTATTCTTGACCCAAAAGGGGAGCTTACATTAGAGCAAAAATATCATTTAAGTTCAGCACCTATAAACACTAGATCTCCTTTAATCAAAAATGGGTATTTAAAGTATGTAAACTCTGTACTCAATCATAAAGTTATAAAATATAAATCAAGTTCAAAAACAACAGGCATTGCCAAAACCCAATTAGAATTATTGCAAGCAGAAGATGAGGTGAAAAAAATCTCATTATATTTATGGCTCTCATACAAGTTTCCAGATATATTTCCAGATAAGAAAAAAGCAGAGATAGCTAGAATAGAGATAAATAACTTTTGTGAAAACTCCCTTAAATCAAATAAATCATTGACCCCAATACGAAGAGAAACTAGAAATAATCCACGAAAAAGATTTGAAAGAAAAGATGATAAACATACGAACTATAGAAAAAGAAGAGACTCCAGACGACATTGAAAGTAGTACAACTCAATACTGAGTTGTGCTTAATAAAATAACCATTAAATAGTTTTATGGTATAATAAATACTATACTAAAAAATCAAAGAGATACATACTATGGACAATAACCTATCAATTATAATATTAGCAGCAGGTGCTGGCACTCGGATGAAATCATCACTTCCTAAAGTTTTACATAAAATTTCTGGGAAAGAGATGCTTTATTATTCTATCAAAGAAGCGAAAAAACTAAGTGATGATATTCATGTAGTTTTATATCATCAAGCACAGTTTGTTCAAGAAAGTATGGAAAAATATTTTTCAGATATCACTTACCATATTCAAGACCATGAAAACTACCCAGGAACTGGAGGGGCTGTGATGGGAATAACTCCAAAGAATGAAAAAGTTTTAGTTCTTAATGGAGATATGCCTTTAATAGAAGCGCTAGAATTACAGCAACTAACAACACTGAATGAAAAAGAGTTCAAAGATGAGAAACTCACTATGTCTATTTTAGAGCTTCATGATGCAAGTGGTTACGGTAGAGTTGTTATTGATAAAGAAAATGTGGTAAAAATTATAGAACAAAAAGATTGTAGTAGTTATGAATTAGATATTAAAACTGCAAATGCTGGAATCTACTGTTTTGATACTCAATTTTTACTTGAAAACCTACCAAAACTTTCAAATGAAAATGGGCAAAAAGAGTATTATATAACTGATCTAGTAGAGATAGCAGTTCAAAGTGGAACTAAAGTGCGGCCAATAGTAGTTAAAGAGGAAAATTTCAAAGGTGTAAATAGTAAATTAGATTTAGCTGCTGCAGAGGTGATACACCAAAACAGGATAAAAGAGAACTTCTTAAAAGAGGGTGTTATTATGAGATTGCCTGATACTATTTATATAGAAGAGGGAGTTTCAATTGAAGGTGAAAGTATCATTGAAAATGGTGTAACACTTCTTGGAAATAGTAAAATAATAAATTCTCATATTAAAACAAATAGTGTAGTTGAAGATAGTATCTTAGAAAATAGTGACATAGGTCCAATGGCAAGAATTAGACCACTGAGTATACTAAAAGATACACATATTGGAAATTTTGTTGAGGTGAAAAAGTCAACTTTAACTGGTGTAAAAGCAGGACATTTAAGTTATCTTGGTGATAGTATTATTGATGAGGGTTCAAATATTGGAGCTGGTACCATCACTTGTAACTATGATGGGATAAATAAATATAAAACAATTATTGGAAAAAATGTTTTTGTCGGCTCAGATACCCAACTTGTAGCACCTATAACAATTGAAGATGATGTAATGATAGCAGCAGGTAGTACAATAACAGCAGATGTAAAATCTGGTGATTTAGCATTGAGTCGTACAAAACAAAAAACTATAACAGGGTTTTTTTACAAATTTTTCAATAAAGAGAAAAAGTAATGCAACTATTAAAAAATAAAAATATACTTGTAGCAGTAACTGGTAGTATTGCAGTTTATAAGTCGTTAGAACTTATAAGGCTTTATATAAAAGCTGGTGCAAATGTAAAAGTGATTATGACAGAAGCTTCAAGAAAATTTATCAACCCTTTAACTTTTGAAACTGTTTCTCAAAATAAAGTTTTAGATGAAAGTAGTGAAGATTGGAGTTGTGATACAGTAAATAATCATATTGCAATTGGAAAGTGGGCAAATATTTTTGTAATAGCACCAGCAACGGCAAACACTATTAATAAACTTTCAAATGGGATTGCTGATAATTTACTACTACAAACAGCTTTGGCATATCCTAGAGTAAAGCTTCTTTGTCCTGCAGCAAATACAAATATGATGCACAATCCATTAACAAAAGCTAGTTTAAAAATGTTGAAACTTTGTAATTTTAAAGTTATAAATTCAGTAACAAAAGAGTTGGCTTGTCAAGATGTTGGTGATGGTGCAATGGCAGAAGTTGAAGATATATTTCATCAAACAGCTCAAGAGTTACTAAAAGATAATTATTGGCTTGATAGAAAAGTTGTCCTTAATGGTGGTGGGACAATTGAAAAAATAGATGATGTACGATATTTGAGTAATTTTAGTAGTGGAAAGATGGCTACAAGTTTAGCTACTGCTTTATACTATAAAGGGGCGGATGTTTGTTTAGTAACTACTTCAGATATAGAGGTTCCAAATCAGATACATACGATAAAAGTGCAAAGCACTCAAGAGATGTTAGAGTTTGTAAATGATAGTTTAAAAGTAGCAAAAAAGGGAAAAATGTCAAGTGCAACACTCATGGATAATAGCACAATGGAACTTATTCAGAAGAAGCCTTATTTTTTTGGTGTTGCTGCTGTGAGTGATTATCTTCCAAAATATCCACAAGATGGCAAAATAAAAAAAGAAGATATAGGGGAAAGTTGGAATTTGGAATTAAAAAAGAATATTGATTTGTTGGAAAATATTGATAAAAATGGGATATATTCAATAGGTTTTAAAGCTGAAATGGATAAAGAAAATGCACTACAAAATGGAAAAAATATGCTTCTTAATAAAAATATTGATGGAGTTTGTTTAAATATTTTAGATGAAAATAATCAATTTGGAAGTGATACAAACTCTATAGATCTTATAACAAAAAACAATATTATAAAACTAGCTACAGCATCTAAATTAGAAGTTTCAATAACTCTTTTAGAAAGTTTAAAAGGTGAATTTAGTGAATAGTCCACATATACCAGAACATATTGCAATTATTATGGATGGTAATGGAAGATGGGCAAAAGAGAGAGGGCTTAAAAGAACAGCTGGTCATGAAGAGGGTGCAAAAGTTGTAAGAGAGATTACAATACATTGTACAAAAGTGGGTATAAAATACCTTACTTTGTATGCTTTTAGTACAGAGAACTGGGCTCGACCGAAATTAGAAGTTGAGTTTTTGATGAAACTTTTAGAAAAGTATTTTAAAAGTGAATTACCAATATATTTAGAAAATAATGTGCAATTTAAGGCAATAGGTGATTTAACAAAGTTTTCTAAAAAACTACAAAATACCATAAGAGATGTTGAGGAAAAAACAAAAAACTGTACAGGACTTACTCAAGTTTTAGCACTAAATTATGGTAGTAGAGATGAGATTACACGAGCTGTAAAAAAAGTAGTTGAAAAGAATTTAGAGATAACTGAAGAAAATATCAATCAAAACCTTGATACAGCAAATATACCTGATGTTGATCTTCTTATTCGTACAAGTGGTGAGATAAGAATATCAAATTATCTTTTATGGCAAAGTGCTTATGCAGAGATGTTTTTTACACAAACATACTGGCCTGAGTTTAGCTGCAATGAGCTTGATGATATAATCTCAGACTTTCATAAAAGAGAGAGAAGATTTGGAGGTATTTAATATAGTTATTGTGGCAATTGGTGCTCTTATTATTGGAAGTTTTTTAGCTATGTTAGTTTATAGATTACCTTTGGGTATATCTTTACTCAATCCTAAAAGGTCTGTGTGTCCTCAATGTCAATATCAAATACAATGGTATGAAAATATACCTATCTTTTCTTATTTGTTTTTAAAAGGGGAATGTTCCCATTGTAAAACAAAAATTTCTATTGTATATCTAATTATTGAATTGTTCACATTAATTGTAACACTTTTTTTATTTTTTAAATTAGGGTTGAATTATCAATTTTTAATTTTTTCAGCTTTATTTTACAGTTTGATAGTTTTATCATTTATTGACTTGAAATATAAAGCAGTTCCCGATTATTTACTTTTGATATCATTAAGTATTACAATAGTGTATACACTTTTATATAATATTGAGAATATGATTACCTTATTTATTTTTGCAGGTGCTATAGTTGTGTTGGAGATGTTTGTAACTTTTTATATACAAAATATAAAAGCAAAAATTGTTGGAGATGAAAGCCTAAAAGAACAAAAGTCCTTAGGTGAGGGTGATATCCCTATTTTTGCAATAATTGGAGGGATACTTGGTGTAAAGCTAGGTATGGTAGCTATATTTTTATCAGCTATTTTAGCTATAATTCCATCACTTGTAAATATTATAAAGAAAAAAGAGAGTGAAACTCCTTTTATACCTTTTTTATCTTTAGGATTTTTAATGGTGTTTTTAGGTGAGTTTTATATTTTAGATATATTTAATATGGTTAATGGAAAGTAGGTTAGTATGAATAGTGTATTAAAAAAGTATTTAAATAAAACATACTCAAATACCTTTTTCCCTATTTTTTTAACTCTTTATACCATAACTTCAATTATTTTTTTAGTAAAAATTGCATCACTTACTTCAGTGATACAGATTAATTTTTTTGAATTATTGGAGTTGTATTCGTATAATATTGCAACTATTTTATTTTATACTATTCCTATTTCATTATTTATATCATTAGGGTTATCTTTAGCAAAGTTATCAAGTGAATATGAGTTAATAGTAATCACAAGTTTTGGTTTAAACCCCTTTAAAATACTAAAGATGTTTTTACCTTTGTTGATCCTTAGTTCTCTTTTAATACTTATTATCTCTTTAACTTTGGTACCAAAATCTATTTTTTTAAAAGAAACTTTTTTAGTCAATAAAAAGACTGAAGCTCAGTTTAATATAAAAGCAAATGAGTATGGTCAACAATTTGGGAAGTGGCTTATTTATGTTGAAAAAGAGAAGAATGGACTCTATGAAGATATTGTTTTATATCAACAAAATAAGGAAGAAGATGTTTTTATAATTGCTAAATATGCAAATTTAAATAATATGGGAACATCTTTAAACTTGAGTTTAAATGATGGAAAAGTTGTAAAAGTTGGAGAGAAAGTTAGTCAAATTGATTTTAAAAGAATGGTTTTAAATAATGAATTAGAACAAACAAAAGATATTCAAAATTTTGATGACTTGATTAATTATTGGGAAGATAAAGATGAAAAACTAGCATTTAATATTTTATCATCACTTTTCCCTTTAATTTCTGCTTTTTTTATTATCTATATTGGTTATTTTAATCCTAGATATAATAAAAATTATAGCACTGTAATAGGGATAAGTACGACAATTATTTTTGTAGTTTTGACAAAAGAGTTAACAAATGCTTTTCAATTGGAGGCTTTATATTATTTCCCAATTTTGTGGCTTATAGTTGGATATATTTTTTATAGATATAAGATAAAGCGATATTACTAATATAATGAAAATAAAATTTACAGTAAGTTATGATGGCTCATTGTATTATGGTTCTCAAAGACAACCTAATCATATAACAATCCAATCTAAAATTGAAGAGGTATTTAAATTACTTAATATAGATACTTCGTTAGAATTTAGTGGAAGAACAGATAGGGGTGTACACGCATTTAAACAAGTTATATCATGTGTTTTACCTGATTTTTGGAGTGATTTAGTAAAGTTTAAAATGGCACTTAATAAGATGTTACCAAATTCTATATATGTTAGAAATGTATCTTATGTAAGTGATGATTTTCATGCAAGATTTAGCGCAAAAAAAAGAGAATACAGATATATTGTTACAACAAAAGAACTTACCCCATTTAATCAAAATTATGTAGAGTATTATGAAAGTATCAATGTAGAAAAAATAAGAGATGCTCTGAAAGTTTTAAAAGGTGTACATGATTTTGAATACTTTAGTAAAACTGGCAGTGAACCAGCTTCAACAGTAAGAGAGATATATGATATAAAGTTTTATAAACATAAAGAGTTATATATTTTCAGATTTAAGGCTAATTCTTATTTAAGAAGCCAAATACGAATGATGGTTGATTTTATTATGAAAATATCAAGTGGTAAGTTAACTACTGAAGATTTAAAAAAACAACTTAATAAAGAGAAATTGATATCTTGGACTCTAGCTAGCCCAAATGGGCTGTACTTGAGTAAGATTAGTTACTAGGTCTAGATACTCTTCCTAAAAAAGATTTTTTATTTTTATAGCCTCTTAAACTATAAAGTAGCTCTTGCGTTTTAGGGTCAATCACATAAGTTGTAGGTGTCCCCTCAGGTAAAAATCTTGCTGGTACATCTTCTATATCCATACTTAAACTTAAATCTACTGTAACAAATATGAAGTTTTTATTTATATACTCTATAACTTCATTATCTGAAAGCGTATCTGCTTCCATTTTTCGACACCATGGACAAAATGGGCTATGTGCAAAAAGCATCACTGGTTTATTTTGTTCAACACCTTTTTCTAGTGCATCTGCATAAGAATTTGCATGGATAATCTCAGTTCCATTAAGTGCAACAATACTTATTAATATTAAAAGAATTTTTGTAAATATTTTCATTTTATAACCTTTGTGGCATCTCATCTTTAAATGCCAGTTTTTCTGCATTTTGTAATATCTCTATAGCACCATCTTCAATCATTTTGTTCGCTAAATCAGACCCTAATGTTTCACAATCATTTAAAGTTTTACAAAGAGATTCGTGTAAGATATTTGTCCCATCTGGATAACCAATCATCGCTTGTAAAGTAATATTATCCCCACTAATGGTTGCATTACATGCAACGGGTGCAGAACATCCAGCACCAATTTTTGATATAAAATCTCTCTCAGCTTTTGTACAGATAAAAGTTGGAGTATCATTAACACTCATAGCTATCTCTTTGAGTTTTTCATCTCCTGAAAGTATCTCTATACCCAATGATGCTTGCCCCATAGGAGGTATCATCATATCTAAAGGTAGTTTTTGTGTATGTGGAATATCTTTTAATAAATCAAGTCTATCTAACCCAATCCAAGCTAAGATAATAGCATCATACTGACCTTCAGAGAGTTTTCTTAGTCGAGTGTTTACATTTCCTCGTAAATCTTTTACTGTTAAATCAGGTCTTTTATTTAAAAGTTGCATTCTTCTTCTTAAACTTGTAGTCCCTACAATAGCACCCTGTGGTAATTCATCAACAGTTTTATATTTGTGAGATAAAAATACATCACTTTGGTCTTCTCTTTTTGTAATTGCTACTAACTCTAAACCATCTGGAATATAAGTGGGTACATCTTTTAAACTATGAACAGCTAGATTTGCATTACCTGCAATCATCTCATCTTCAAGCTCTTTAGTGAAGTGTCCTTTCCCACCAATGAGTGCTAAAGGTCGATCTAGTATTTTATCACCTCGACTTACTATTTTATTAATCTCAACTATAATATCTGGATAGCTTTTTTCTAATCTATCTTTTATATGGTATGCCTGCCAAAGTGCTAAATCACTAGCTCTTGTTGCTATTACTATTTTTTCCAATTTTTCTCCCATAGCCTATTTTAAATATTTTTCAAATTTTGATCTTGTATAGTCGTACTCTCCATCAAAAAACAGTGTTGGAGTTCCTGATACAAATGCATCTTCAGACATTTTAATATCGTCTTGTATCATTTTTTCTAGTTTAGGATTATTTATTTGTTCCATTGTTATATTTGTACCAAACTCCTTATTAAAAAATCCTAATACTTTTTTTTCATCTTTCTCTTCGTAAGCATCAAATTTGTATTTTTCTGAAAAATTTGCTTTATAGATTCTATAGTCAACATTTTTAATCCCTTGCTCTTTAGCTATTATAGAGGCTTTTGAGAGTACTTTTGCTGTTGGATGCATATCTAGTGGAAGATGATAATAGTATACAGCTATATTTTTTGGATTGTCAATAATATTTTTTAATACATATGGAATCTCATCTACACAGATTGGACATAAAGGATCACTAAATATTACAAGTGAATGTTTTGCATCTATATTACCCTCTATAAAATGTTTTTTACTGAAAAATTCTTTTCCTAAAGTTGGATACATAACAGTTTTAAATGATCTTTTATTTTCTAAGTTTATTAAGTCCATAGTAACATTTTTACCATCACTAAAAAGTGTATCTTTTTGAGAAAGCTTTTTATTTTGTACTTCAAATTCTAAATTAAAAGTATACCCTACCCAACCATCTTGTTTTAGATCTTTTTTTAATACTAAATCAACATTTTGAAGTTTTCCTCCAACTCTTTGTAATGACTTAGCAACTCTTTGCTTTTCAAATTTTATAAGTTTTTCTTCTAAATTACTATTCGCAACTCCACTAGTGCTTAATAGTATTGTTATCATCAATAATTTCAACATCGATAATTTCATCATCTCTCCTTTTATTATTTTGTTTGTTATTTGTTTGTGTATATTCAAAACTTGTTGAATATGTAGCGTTATTACTACTGTTAGGTTTTTTAAATTCAAATATTTTACTAAACAGCGATACAAATAATCCTAGTTGTAAAAGTATCCCAATTATATCTGTAAAAAAACCTGGAACAATAAGCAAAAATGCACCAATCGCTTTTGCTACATTTGTTTTAATAAACTCTTCTTGAGTTATTTGTCCAGTTCGTGCTTTTTGAACATTTTCACTTAAAGAATACTTGAAGTTCTTTAAAATAATCATACCTATAATTGCAGAAAATAAGATTTCAACAAAAGTAAGTAGTCCTCCAATTGAAGCTGCTATGGAAGAAGAGATCATAACTTCTAAAAATAGGTAAATTAAAAAATATAACAAATATTCCCCTTGTATGTTTCGTTGATTATAATAAATTAAGGGTAAGTAAACACTTAATTTATAAATCGTTTTGTATAGATTTTTCTAAGTGATATAATTTATAGCGAATATCTTTAAAATTTTCTGATGTTTTTATATCGATTAGTTTTCCAAACTCTTCTAAAACTCTTGAACTTTCTTGTGCTCTTTTAAAATTTGCAATAAGAATGGAGTGTAAATCTGTTCTATTTTGTTCTGAAGGTGTAGATTTTTTTAAAACATCATTTTGTATATCTCTTGAATCAAGAAGTTCTTCATATAATGATATTCTAGCTTTGTGTCGTAACTCTTTTAATTGTGAAGAGATTTCTTTGTCATTGAAAATATATCTATATATATCCTCAATGACTCTAATGCCTTCTCTAAGGCGATTTAAATTTGCATCTAAAAGTCGTAAACTTTCTTTAGTCATCACTGTTGTTAAATGCAGCAAATATTTGAAGTAAAGAGATAAATAGGTTAAAAAAGTCCAAATATAAAGCAATAGCTGCTTCAATAGGAGTTGAAAAACCACCTTTAATTATTTGTTGTGTATCATAAAGTATAAATGCACTAAATAACAAAGCACCAACCATAGCAATACCAAGTTGTAATATAGGTGAACCTATGAAAATATTACTAATTGAACCAACTATTAAAATAATAAGTGCTATAAAAAGCATTTTACCCATACTTGAGTAATCTTTTTTAGTTGTAAGTGCAAACATAGAGATACCACCAAAAGCAACTGATGTCATCAAAAATGCTTGTGCTACAACTGAAGCACCATTTGGCATATTAAATACACTACTTAAAAGAGGTGTAATTGTTAACCCACTTACAAATGTAAAACCAAATAAAACTGCAAGGTTAATTCCTGGCTTATCTTTTACTGCATAAAGTCCAAAAAGTAATGCAAACTCTAAGATAACTAATCCCCAGTACCAACTTGAAATTGTACTAACCATATCAAGTCCAATATATGCACCAGCAGTTGCAGCTAAAAGTGAACTAGCAAAAAGTTGATATGTACTTTTTAAAAAAGCCATTAAGTTAGCTGGAGCGCTTGCTTGTTCTTGTGATGATGAATAAGCATTTTCTTCTTTTGTGTAAGAAGAGTCACTACCATTTGTCAAATAATCTCTGTTGTACATTATAAATATCCTTTGTATTTTAATATTTGAATGTGATTCTAATATGTTTATATTAAATTTCTCTTTAAAGATAGATACTAATGAGAAATTAAAACAACAAACTAAAAATTTTTCTTTTAAAAGTTATAGTAAATATAAACATTAATTAGTTATAATAAAACCTAAAATTAGATTTGTAAAGTATATATAGATCATTAAATAGGAGATATAATGTTAGATGTTGTAGAGATACAAAAGATACTGCCTCATAGATATCCTTTTCTTTTAGTTGATAAGGTAACTAGTATGGAGCTAGAAAAAAATATAGTAGCATATAAAAATGTATCAATAAGTGAGCCAGTGTTTCAAGGACATTTTCCAGGGCACCCTATATATCCAGGTGTTATGATTTTAGAAGGTATGGCACAAGCAGGTGGTATATTAGCTCTTAAAAGTTCAGGGCTATCTGATGAAGAATTAAAATCAAAAGTTATATATTTTATGAGTATAGATAAAGCAAAATTTAGAAGTCCAGTAAAACCAGGGGACAGATTAGAGTACAGAATAGAGATAATTAAATTAAGAAAAAATCTAATAGTTCTTGATGGAAAAGCTTATGTTGATGATAAGCTAGTTAGTGAAGCTGAACTTAAAGCAATGGTAGTTGATAAATAATGGCAAACATCCATAAAACAGCTATTATTGAAGATGGAGCTGTTCTAGCTGATGATGTAACAATTGGAGCATATAGTATAATTGGTCCAAAAGTTATAATCGGTTCTGGTACAACAATTGCAAGTCATTGTGTAATTGAAGGGAAAACCACAATAGGAAAAAACAATACTATTTTTTCCCATGCAACACTTGGGACTATTCCTCAAGATTTAAAGTTTGCAGGGGAAGATGTTGAGTTAATTATTGGTGATAATAATAAAATAAGAGAGTTTACTTTATTTAATCCTGGAACTAAAGGTGGTGGAGCTGTTACTAAAATAGGTAATGGAAATTTATTTATGGGATATACTCATGTAGCTCATGATTGTATTATCGGTGATAATTGTATCTTTGCAAATGTTGCAACACTTGCAGGACATGTAGAGGTTGAAGATAATGTAGTAGTGGGTGGATTATCTGCTATTCATCAATTTTGTAAATTAGGAACACAGTCTATGATAGGTGGTGGTTCAATTGTGGTTCAAGATATTCCACCATTTTGTAATACAGAAGGAAATCGTGCAACAATTAGAGGTTTAAATCTTACAGGACTTAGAAGAAGACTTGATAATAGAGCAGATATAGATGAGATAAAAAAAGCCTATAGAAAGCTTTTTGAATCAGGAAATCCTTTAAATGATAGCGCAAAAGAGTTAATAGAAAACAGTACAAATGAATATGTAATAAAACTAGCACAGTTTATAGCAAATACAAAAAGAGGAATACCTTTTACAAGGAAATAATAGAATATGAAAAAAGAAAAAATGAAATGCGATTTTTGTGGAGTTGAAGATAGTGAAAAAAACCCTCTAATATCTGGGGAAAATGCAACTATTTGTCAAACTTGTGCAAAATCTGCTTATGAGATAATTCAAAAACACAAAAGTGAATATGAAGAGGGTGAAGTTGTTGAACTTGCTGAAGATATTGTTCAAAAAATATTGACACCTAAAGAGTTAAAAGCTATTTTAGATGATTATGTAATTGGGCAAGATAAAGCAAAAAAAGTTTTAAGTGTTGCTGTTTACAATCATTACAAGAGAATATTTATGCAAGAGATTAGTGATGATATTACAGAACTTACAAAATCAAATGTGTTACTTATAGGACCAACAGGAAGTGGAAAAACACTTTTAGCACAAACAATAGCAAAATATTTAGATGTTCCACTAGCAATTGCAGATGCTACTAGTTTAACAGAAGCTGGATATGTTGGTGATGATGTTGAAAATGTTGTAACAAGACTGATTCAAGCAGCAGATGGTGATATTAAAAAAGCAGAACAAGGTATTATTTTTATTGATGAGATTGATAAGATTGCTAGAATGTCTGAGAATAGAAGTATTACTAGAGATGTGAGTGGTGAAGGTGTTCAACAGGCACTACTTAAAATTGTTGAGGGAAGCTTAGTAAATGTTCCACCAAAAGGTGGAAGAAAACATCCAGGACAAGATGCAGTACAACTTGATACCACAAATGTATTATTTATATGTGGTGGTGCTTTTGATGGGATGAAAGATATTATAGCTAAAAGACAAGGTGGAAATATCCTTGGATTTAATCAAGATAAAAAAACAAAACAAGAGCAAGATAATATTATGGAGCTTATTGAAGCTGATGATTTAGTAAAATATGGTTTAATACCTGAACTTATTGGTCGTCTTCATATGACAGCAGTTCTTCAAGAAATTGATGAAGATGCGATGATGCATATATTAAAAGAACCAAAAAATTCTTTAGTAAAACAGTATACAAAATTATTTAAAATAGATGGTGTAAATTTAGAGTTTGAAGAGGACTCTTTAAAAGAGATAGCAAAAGCAGCTAAAATGCGAAAAACAGGTGCTAGAGGATTGCGGTCTATTTTAGAAGATATTATGCTTGATGTGATGTATGAATTACCTGAGTATAAAGGTAAAACAGTAACAATTACAAAAGATGTGGTAAATAAAACAGAACTACCAAAAGTAGCTTAAATATAAAAAATAAGGGTAAATAGAATGATTTTTGATAAATTTATTGGTTGGTTTTCGAATGATATGGCGATTGACTTAGGTACAGCAAATACATTAGTATCTGTAAAAGGTAAAGGTATAATTATAAATGAACCATCAGTAGTTGCAGTACAACATGATAGATATGGTAGAGATAGAATACTTGCAGTTGGTAAAGAAGCAAAACAGATGATAGGGAAAACACCTGTAAATATACAAGCAGTTAGACCTATGAAAGATGGGGTTATCGCAGATTTTGAGATGACTGAAAGAATGATTAGATATTTTATTGAAAAAGCGCATAAAAGAAAATCTTTTTTAAGACCTAGAATTATTATCTGTATTCCTCATGGAATTACACAAGTTGAAAGAAAAGCTGTTAAAGAGTCAGCTTTAAGTGCAGGGGCAAGAGAAGTATTTCTTGTAGAGGAACCAATGGCAGCTGCAATTGGTGCAGGGATTCCTGTAAGTAGTCCTGATGGATATGTAGTCGTTGATATTGGTGGTGGTACAACAGAGATTGGTGTTACCTCTTTAGGTGGATTAGTATTAAGTAAATCTATAAAAGTAGCTGGAGATAGATTTGATAAAGCTATTATAGATTATGTGAGACAAAATTTTAATCTTTATATTGGAGAGCGAACTGCTGAGAGTATAAAATTAGAAATAGGAACAGCAGTAAAACAAGCTAAAGATACAACAATTAAAGTAAAAGGGAGAGATAGTTCAGGACTTCTTACAACTATTGATCTTACAAGTGAGGGTGTACGAGCTGCTTTACATGAACCACTAAAAGAGATCTCATTAGCAGTAAGACAAGTACTTGAAGAGATGCCACCTGATTTAGCTGGAGATGTTGTTGATAATGGTGTTGTATTAACTGGTGGTGGAGCATTGATTCGAGGATTAGATAAATATCTTATGAATGATATTAAACTTCCTGTACGAGTTGCTGATGAACCACTTCTTGCTGTTGCTTATGGTACTAGCAAAACTTTAGATGAGGAATCTTTACTTAGACTAATATCTAATGAATAAAAAGTTTATTCTCTTTATAATAGTTTTAATTATACTAGTATCTTATCTTTTTAGTTTTGAAAAGGTACTAGTAAATAAAATATATATGCTCAATAGCTCTATTAGCTCAGCATATATAAAACTATTCGTTTTTTCAACAGAAACTATTAATAAATATTTTACTCAACTAGATTATATTGATCAACTTAAAAAATCTAATGAGATGAATCTTCAGTATAAATCTATGTATGAAAAAAAGAGTCAAGAGATAGTTGAATTAAATAAAAATTTGAATTTGAGT
This sequence comes from Arcobacteraceae bacterium, assembly GCA_965140475.1. Lineage (GTDB taxonomy): Bacteria > Campylobacterota > Campylobacteria > Campylobacterales > Arcobacteraceae > JAIOSF01. The sequence goes on along the minus strand of OZ223240.1, from coordinate 442,011 downwards.
TTAGATAAAGAGGTAGAGTATGAAAAAGTTAAAGTTTTATCATATTATAGTTTTGATAATCACTCAAAAGTTCTTATAGACAAAAACGATATTATACCAGATAAAATATATCCACTTATTACACTTGATGGTTTTAGTGCAGGTATAGTTTTAACAAAAAATGAAAAATCAGTTGCTTATTTAAATGAAAATAAAAAATGTAACTATACAGTTTTTATTGGGGAAAATGATACTCCTGGAATTACTTCTGGGGCAAATGATGATGGAAATATTATTATAAAATATGTACCAATTTGGAAAGAGATACAAATGGGGAATGAGGTAATTACCAGTAGTATGGATTCTATTTTTCCATATGGAGTTAAAGTTGGGACTGTAGTAGATATTCAAGTGTTTGAAAATACAAAAGAGGTTTTAGTAAAACCTTATGCAAAAACATTGGGTGAGCGTAACTTTTTTATAACACATGATACAAACGCTAGTATCTAGAGATTATTCCATCCACATCATCCCAAGATAATGTCTCATTATCATCTTTTTTAAACAGATTATAAACATATCTAGCAAACATATCAGTTTCTATATTTACTTTGCTATTTATTGTATATTGTTCAAATAGTGTGTTATTAATAGTATGTGGTATGATAGTGAGTCTAAAACTGCTATCCTTACTATCAACATCATTTACTGTTAAACTTACCCCATCAACAGTAATAGAACCTTTAGGGATAATATATTTAATAAATTGTTTTGGAATTTGTATAAAAAAATCTGTAGAGTTACCATTGTTTATGATATTTGTAATTGTACCTAAACAATCAACATGACCTTGAACAATATGCCCCTCAAATCTATCCCCCATCATCATGGCAGGTTCCATGTGAACTTTATCTTTATAGTTTTCCATCGCTAAGATATTTTGTGACTCAGGTGAAAGTTCTACACTAAAACCATCTGCATAAATTTCTATTACTGTAAGACATGCACCATTAATTGCAATACTATCACCAATTTTTGGCTTATAAGTTGCATTAAGTGTTAAAATATTATTATTGAAGCTAACTACGCTAGCCATCTCTCTTATTAATCCTGTAAACATGATATATTATAACATAATAATAATTTTGATTGGGTATAATAAAAAATAATTAAGGAGTTACTTATCGTGTTGTTTTTAAAAAAAATAGTATTTATCCTGACAATATTCCTTTTTACAGCTTGTGCAACAAAACAGCCTATAATAACATCTAGTCATACAATTTTAATTAAAACTCCGCAGATGAAATTTTATGATAAAGGTTTTATCTCTCAATATGAAGATTATATCCATTTACAGATTTTTCAAGTTGGTAATGTAGTTTTAGATTTAAAAATATATGAAGATACGGTTTGTCAATCAACATTGAAGTGTATTTCAGCAAAAGAGTTTAATGAAAAATATCTTCACAACTCATATAAAGATGATTTTTTGTATAATCTTTTCTCACAAAAAAAGATATATTTTAAAGATACAATCAATAATATTTTAATAAAGGTTAAATAATGAATAAATTTGTAGGTGCACATGTAAGTACAAGTGGAGGTGTTCAAAATGCACCCTTAAATGCTACGGCAATAGGGGCAAAAGCTTTTGCTTTGTTTACAAAAAATCAAAAAAGATGGGATGCAAAGCCTTTTGATACAAAAACTTTAGATGCATGGTTTAAAAATCTTGAAGAATCTGGTATTTTACCAAAACATATTTTGCCACACGATAGCTACTTAATTAATTTAGGAAACCCAGATGAGGAAAAATTAGAAAAATCAAGAAATGCTTTTATAGACGAATTAGAAAGATGCGATATACTTGGACTTGATAGGTTAAATTTTCATCCAGGAAGCCATTTGCAAAAATTTGGAAAAAAAGACCCAGAGTACGATGAAAAATTACAATATGCAGAGTTAGAGTGTTTAGGATTAATTGCTGATTCTATTAATTTTGCATTAGATAAAACAAAAAATGTAAAAGCAGTAATTGAAAACACAGCAGGACAGGGGACAAATCTTGGATATAAGTTTGAACATCTAGAGTACATTATAGATAGGGTTGAAGATAAATCAAGAATTGGGGTATGTATAGATACTTGTCATATGTTTACAGCTGGTTATGATATACGAACAAAAGAAGCATATGATAAAACTTGGAAAGAGTTTGATAAAATTGTTGGTCGAGAGTTTTTAATGGGGATGCATATAAATGATTCTAAACCAGCATTAGGTAGCCGAGTTGATAGACACCATAGTTTAGGTGAGGGTGAAATTGGTTGGGATGCTTTTGAATATATTATGAATGACGAAAGAATGGATGATATTCCACTTATTCTTGAAACAATAGATGAAACAATTTGGGATAAAGAGATCCAAGGGTTGTATAATCTTTTAAAATAGAAACTAAAGTTTCTATTTTTATTTTTTAGAAAATTAAGAGAAGCTACCTAAAGACATAAGTTTGTCGTATCTTTTTTGGTCTCGTTCCTCTTTTGATAATTGGCTTACCTCTTTAACACTATCAATAAAATAATCACCTAGAACTTTTATAGCTTCTTCTTTATTTCTATGAGCTCCAATTAATGGTTCATTGATAACATCATCAATTAAGTCAAATTCTTTTAAGTCAGTAGAAGTAATTTTAAGAGCTTTTGTAGCTGTTTCAACCATCGCTTGGTCTTTCCATAAAATACTTGCACAACCCTCTGGTGAAATAACAGAATAGACACTATATCTCATCATAGCAAGCTTATCACCAATTGAGATAGCAAGTGCTCCACCTGAACCACCTTCACCTATAACAACTGACACTATTGTAGTATCTAAGTCACTTAGTTCAAAAAGGTTTCTAGCTATCGCTTCACTTTGACTTCTCTCCTCAGCACCAATACCAGGATATGCACCTGGAGTATCTACTAAAAATAAAATTGGTAAATTGAATTTTTCAGCTAATTTAGCAGCTCTTAAAGCCTTTCTATACCCTTCAGGGTTTGGCATACCAAAATTTCTTTTGATTTTATTTTTTACACCTCGACCTTTTTGTTCACCAATAACAACACATTTTACATCACCGATATTTCCAAGGAAACATACAATAGCTTGATCATCAGCTAAGTGTCTATCTCCATGTATCTCATAAGAGTTTGTCATTAACCCTTTAATATAATCAAGAGCATAAGGTCTATCCGCATGTCTTGCTAGCTTTAGTTTTTGAAAATCAGAAAGGTTTGAATATGTTTTTTCTACCTCTTCTTGAAGTTTTTTTTCTAGAATAGATACGGCATACTCATCTGCCTTTGTTTTAGCAACAATAATATCATCTTCTATTTTTTTTATACCCTCTTCGAAGTCTAAATAAGTTGCCATAAATTTACCTACTTTGTGTATTTTTTCATAATTACAACACCATTTGTTCCACCAAATCCAAATGAATTACTCATAACTACATTTAATTCAGCTTTTCTAGATACATTAGGTACATAATCTAAGTCACAGTTTTCATCAGAATCTATTTGGTTGATTGTTGGAGGGATGATTCCCTCTTCCATAGCTTTGATAGCTATAATAGCTTCTAAAGCACCTGCAGCTCCCAAACAATGTCCTATTTGACCTTTAGTTGAAGTTACAGGAGGACAATTTTCTTTTCCACCAAATAGCTCTTTTAATGCAGCTGTTTCATTTTTATCATTTACTGGTGTACTTGTACCATGAGCATTTACATAGTCAACTTTTAGTTCCCCACCATTGTTTTTCTTTGCCATAGTATATGCTGCTTTCATAGCTCTAAGTGGTCCATCCATAGTTGGAGTTGTGATATGATTTGCATCTCCACTTTCACCATAACCTATAACTTCAGCATAGATTTTTGCACCTCTTGCAGTTGCAGACTCTAAAGTTTCAAGTACTAATGCACCTGCACCTTCACCCATAACAAAACCATCTCTATTTTTATCAAATGGTCTTGAAGCAGTTTTTGGATCATCATTTCTTGTACTTAAAGCTTTCATTGAAGCAAATCCACCAACTCCTGCACCACATACTGCACTCTCAGCTCCAACTACTAACATCTTATCTGCACCACCTAGTGCAATTGTTTTGTAAGCATCAGAGATAGCATGAGTTCCAGCAGCACAAGCTGTAACTGCTGAGATATTTGGTCCTTTTAGGTTGTGTTGGATTGTTATAAATCCACCTAACATATTTACTAAAGCAGATGGGATAAAAAATGGTGATATTTTTCCAGGTCCTCTTGTGTCACATATAACTGAATTTTTTTCAATATTTGTTAATCCACCAATACCTGAAGCTGCAACAATACCAAATCTCTCAGAGATATCATCACTTACTTTATTTTCAGTAACAATTCCAGCATCTTCCATAGCTTCTTGTGCAGCATGAATCCCAAGATGGATAAATCTATCTGCTTTTTTAGCCTCTTTTTTTCCCATTATAGCTGTTGGGTCAAAATCTTTAACTTCTCCTGCAATTTGTGCAGTAAAGTTTTCTGGGTCAAATAATGTTATTCTATCAATCCCAGTTTGTCCCTCTACGATTGCTTTAAAAGATTCTTCAACATTATGTCCTAATGAATTTATCATCCCAATACCCGTTACTACAACTCTTTGCATATTTATATCTCCATACTATATTTATTTATATTTATAAACTAAAAAAAACTTATTTTTAAGAATAAAACTTTATTTAACTTATAGAAAAGACCCTAAGTAACAAATGTTACCTAAGGCGAAAAGAAAGGACCTACTTGTGGTCTTCTATATATTTGATTGCATCTGAAACTGTTAATATTTTCTCAGCATCTTCATCTGGAATTTCAATGTCAAATTCCTCTTCTAGAGCCATTACTAACTCAACTACATCTAGTGAATCTGCACCTAAATCTTCAATAAATCTTGAATCTTCTTTAACTTCGTCTGCATTACAATCTAGTTGTTCAACAACAACTTCTTTTACTTTTTCTAACATTAAATTTCCTTTTTGAATTAATTTTCATCATTATTGTAACATATTTTATTTGAAAAATTTCTTTTCCCTATAAAATTAGGTTACACATATAGACCACCATTTACTTTTAGTATCTCACCTGTTATATAACTAGAATGATCACTTAAAAGAAATGCAACAGCATCTGCTACCTCTTTAGCTTCTCCAAATCTTTTAAGAGGTATATTTTTAGTATATTCATCTTTTACCTCTTGTTTAAGTTCATCTGTCATATCTGTTCTAATAAATCCTGGAGTTACAGCATTAAATCTAATTGCTCTAGCACTTCCCTCTTTTGCAAATGCCTTAGTCATAGTATTAACACCACCTTTTGAAGCTGAGTAGTTTGTTTGTCCTGGATTTCCCATCTCACCAACAATTGATGAGATATTTACAACTGCACCAAATTTTTTCTTTGACATAGTTTTTAGTGCATCTCTACACCCTATAAAAGTTGATTTTAGGTTTGCATTGATTACATCATCAAAATCTTCAATTGACATTCGTATAGCTAATTTATCTTTAGTAATACCAGCATTGTTCACTAAATATGATAGTGCACCATCAGCTTCGACAATTGTTTTAATCATATCAGCCCAGTCAGCTTCAACTGAAACATCACCTTTTATAACGGCGGCAGTTCCCCCATTTGTTTCAATCTCTGTTTTTACAGCATCGGCAAGTTCTGGTTTACTTCTATAGTTTATCCATACTTTTAAACCATAAGTTGCTAACTCTTTTGCAACTTGAGCCCCAATACCTTTACTTGCACCTGTTATTAGTACATTAGTTCCGCTAAATTTCATATACTGTTTCCTTCATTTTAGATTGTTTTGCGTATTTTAGCTAGTTTTTAATAAATAGTAAGAAATTGCTTTTGTTTTAGTCAATATATCTTTTTGTTAAATCAGAATAGTTCTCAATTCTTCTATCTCTTAAAAAAGGCCACCATCTTCTTACATTTTCACTTCTTTGTAAATCAACTTCACAGTAAATTATCTCTTCATTTTGATGAGCAGCATGGGCTAAATATTCCCCTTGTGGTCCAAATACAAAAGAGTTCCCCCAAAATTGTGTTCCTGCTAACACTCCACTATCATCAACTTCAAATCCTACACGATTCACTGTAGCTACTGGTATCCCATTTGCTACACTATGTCCTCTTTGAACAGCTATCCAAGCATTTAATTGTCGTTGTTTTTCATCCTCTTCATCCGCTTCGAACCAACCAATAGCAGTAGGATAGATAAGCATATCTGCCCCTTTGAGTGCCATAAGTCTTGCAGCTTCAGGATACCATTGATCCCAACAAACTAGAACGCCCAGTTTCCCTACACTTGTTTGTATTGGTTCAAATCCTAAATCTCCAGGGGTAAAATAAAATTTTTCATAAAAACCAGGATCATCAGGGATATGCATTTTTCTATATTTTCCTGCAACTGTTCCATCTTTTTCAAAGACAACTGCGGTGTTATGATAAAGTCCTGCAGCTCTTTTTTCAAAAAGTGAAGTTACTAATACTACACTGTTTTCTAAGGCAATATTTCCCCAAAACTGTATATCATCTTCCCATGAGTTTGCTAAGTCAAAAACATCTACATTTTCATTTTGACAAAAATAATGTGTTTGATGTAATTCTTGTAATATTACTAATTTAGTACCATTTTTACTAGCTTCTTGGATTTTTGAAACAGTAACTTTTATTGTTTCCTCTTTTGTTCCATAATATTTTTGTTGAATTAATGCTATTTTCATATCAATCCTTTAATTTAGGGTATTGCATAGTTACACAATGTAAACTTCCATGCTGTCTTATAAGAGTACTACAATCAATCCCTATAATATCTCTTTTTGGAAATAATTTTTTAAATATTTTTAAAGCAACTTCATCATTTTTATCATTGTATGTTGGTACTAAAACTGCACCATTTATGATAAGAAAATTAGCATAGGTTGCAGGGAGTCTGTCCTCTTCATCAAACTTTGGTTCAATCCAAGGAAGAGGTACTAGCTTAAATGGTTTTCCATCTAATTGTTTAAAACTTTTTAACTCCTCTTCCATATTTTTTAAATCTTCATAGTGGCTATCATTTTTATCATCACAAGTTTGATACATAATGGTATCTTTATCTATAAATCTAGCTAGAGTATCTATATGACTATCTGTATCATCACCCTCTAAAGCACCACTATTGAGCCATAAAACTTTTTTAGCTCCAAGATATTGGATAAGTTTTTTCTCTATTTGTTTTTGGGAAAGTTTTGGATTTCTATTCTTTTCTAATAAACAAGCAGAGGTTGTCAAAATAATCCCCTCTCCATTACTTTCAATTGCACCACCCTCAAGTACCAAAGGGATTAATTTGTGAGAATATCCTTTAAATATCCCTTTGAGTTTGAGTTTTCTTGTGATTTGATTGTCTTTTTCATAGGCAAACTTTTTTCCCCAAGCATTAAAGGTAAAATCTTCTATGAGATACTTTCCTTCATGTTCTATAGTTATGCCACCAAAATCTCTACTCCAAGTATCATCACTATCCAAAGTTATAAAAGTAAGGTTATTTTTCTTTGGAAATCTTTTTTTTATAGTTTCTAAATTTTTTGATACTATAAGTACTTTTTGGTATTTTTGAATTGCTTTAGCTATAGAGACAAAAGTATCTATTGCATCATCAAGATATTCATTCCAATCTGTATTTTCATGTGGAAACACTAGCTGTACAAATTCTTGTTGTTCCCACTCTGCTGGTAATCTCATTTTAGTGTTGCCCTTTTAAAAAGTTTTTAGGTTCATTTGATCCTGAACTACCCATTGTTGCTTTTTGTTTTTGTTCTTCTCTCATCTTTTGTTTTTGTAGCACTTTTTGTAATCTTGCTTTTCTCTCTTCATTTTTTCTTTGAATTTCTGTTTGGGTATATTTTCTTGTTTGAGCTGGTACTGCTTTTTGGATAGCATCTAAATCATTAAGATTGGACAGTATAGAAAATAGTTCACGAGGATTTCTTACTTTAAAAATATAAGTATCGTTTTTGAGTTTATCATAGAAATCTATCTCAAAATCTTTTTCAAGTGATATAATTGCCCCTATTGCATTAAATTTGATCTCAATTTTATCACTAATAGCAAAGATATTACCTCTTTGTGAAGTATAATAGTTTTCATCACTCTTTGCTTTATAGATATTGTCTCTATCAAAATACTTTTCATAACATATTATTTTATTGGCACTCTTGTCTTTAAAACAATAATCACCATACAATGATGATATAAGAATAATTATAAATAAAGTAATCTTCATAAAATACCCTTCTTAAGCTAGGAGATAGTGTAAATACGATTAGATGTTTTTATAAGCTAATCGTTTTACTCTTATAGCTAACAAATAAAATATTGGTGTGTCTAAAAGTGCTAAAGTAAGTTTTACTAAATAATCTCCAATGATTAACTTTACAATAACATCAAATGGAAGTATAAAACTAAACGCTAACATGAAAAATAAAACTGTATCAAAAAATGATGATATCATGGTACTTGCATTATTTCTTAACCACCATTGCGCAGTGAATTTTTCTTTTAAAATATGAAAGATTTTTACATCCATTTGTTGTACAACAAAAAAAGTAAAAATAGATGCAAATGCAATTCTCCAATCTGCTATAATAATAGTCGGGATAACAGCCAATAAAATACCAATTTTTACAACACCTAAAACATCTTCTTTTGAATATTTTTCACTTAAGATATCTGTTAATAAAAATGTAAAAGGAAATAGCAATGCTCCATAAGTTAACCAATCGTTGATTGGGAATTGTACTGTATAGTTTGCTATTATAATAAGTAAAGCAAAAATAATTGCCGATGAATATTGTATTTTTTTAGTCATGTTTTATTAAACCTAGTTTTTAATTTAGCTATTAGTATATCTAATTTAAGTTTAAAACATAATATTAGTATAAGTAGCTAATGGTAGATATAATTAAAATTTGTACTATTTAAATTATGAAACAAATAGAACATTTTAAACAACTCATTAAAGAGCAAAAATATTATGAAGCCCATGAAGTATTAGAAGATATTTGGTTTCCTATTAGACATAGCAAAAGTGACTGTAGTCTTGTGCTAAAAGGCTTTATAAATGGAGCAGTTTCTTTAGAGCTTAAAAAAAGAGACAAACTAATACAAAGTAAAAATGTTTATAACACTTATTTAAAATATATAACAAATGAGAGAATTAAAATCACAAACAATAAAGAACAATTTCAAAGTCTAAAGAGTTTTATGGATAAAGAACTTGAAGAAATATTTAAAAACTAGCCCAAATCATTCTCAAATATAGCCCAATAGTTGATGTATAACCAACTTCACTAAAAACGAGGTTTTTATTTTTGTCATAGATAAAAGTTGTTGGATAGACAGAGATATTAAACTTTGAAGCATATTGTTTATCAAAATCATCTATAACTTTAAAATCTAGATCATGCTTTTCTAAATAGTTGTGAATCTCCTCTTTTGATACAGAATCAACAGCAATAGTTAAAACCTCAAATTTTTCTGAAATAGTTTGTATATTTGAAGCTTCCACACTACAAATAGGACACCAAGTTGCCCAAAAATGTATCAGTAGAGGTTTCTCTTTTTTTATTGTAAAAACTGTTTGGTCAAGGAGTGTAACAGAGTTTAACTCTAAACTATTTTTATTGAGATCTGTAGATTTATAATAGCTAACAATATTAGCCAAGATAGTTAGAGTTATTACAAAGCTAACTATCTCTTTGAAATATTTTCTCAACTATTTCTCAATCTCTTTTGTTGGTTGAGGAAGAATAATATTTAATAAAATACCAATCACAGCACCAAGTCCAATTCCAGAAAAAGAAACAGCACCAAAATTGAAAGTCATACCTCCAATAGCAAAAACTAAAATCATAGAAACAATTACCATATTTCTAGTACAAGTTAAATCAACTTGCTCTTTTACTAAAGTTCCAAGTCCAATAGAAGCAATAAGTCCAAAAAGTAAAAGTAAAATACCACCCATTACTGGAACTGGAATAGTTGCTAAAACTCCACCAATTTTTCCAACAAAAGCCAAAATAATAGCAAAAATAGCAGCCCATGTCATAATAGCTGGATTGAAAGCTTTAGTAATAGATACAGCACCTGTAACTTCAGAATAAGTAGTATTAGGTGGCCCTCCAAAAAGTGAAGCTAAGGATGTGGCAATACCATCACCTAAAAGGGTATTTTTAAGTCCTGGTTTTTTTAAATAATCTCTTTTTGTTACATTTGAAATAGCAAGCATATCTCCTATATGTTCAATAGCAGGGGCAATTGCAATAGGGAGTATAAAAATAATAGCTTCCCAACTAAATGTAGGAGCTACAAAGTTTGGAACAGCAAACCAAGCACTTTTTTCAATAGAGCTAAAGTCAACAATACCATAGGCTAAAGCTACTAAATATCCAGCTATGATACCAAAAATAATAGGGATAAGTTTAAATATACCTTTGCCCACAAGTGAAGCAAAAACAGTTACAACTAAAGCAATCATTGAGATGACAAGTGCTTTATCAATTGATATAAGTTGTATTGCACCATCTCCTGTTTTTCCCATAGCCATATTCACAGCAACAGGTGCTAAAATAAGTCCAATAGAGATAATAACAGGGCCAACAACAACAGCAGGAAGATACTTATGAATAATATCACTCCCTTTAAATCTGATAATAAAACTAAGTATTATATAGAAAAAACCGGCCGCTATAAGACCAGACATAGTTGCAGCAATCCCCCAAGTGGCAACCCCATAAGATATGGGAGCTATAAAAGCAAAAGAGGAAGCTAAAAATATAGGTGGCACTGCTTTTCTATTGATAAATTGAAAAGCCAAAGTACCAATACCTGCAGTGAATAGTGCAACACTAGGATCAAGCCCTGTTAAAATTGGTACAAGTACCAATGCTCCAAATGCTACAAATAAAAACTGTAACCCGATAATAGAATCTTTGACCCTAAACTTATAATCTGTTTTTTCCATTTTTACCCTTTTTAATTTTTTTAATAATATCTTTATTTATGTAAATATACTGTTAAGTTGTGTTACAATTAGGGAAAATTTATGAGGATTATCTATGTATAGAGAGAGTACAAATGTAGTAGTAAAACATTTAGTAAATAGATTAAGAGATATTACAACAACATCAAACGAATTTCGACTAACCATCGAAGAGATAGCAAGAATTATTGCTTCAGAAGCATTGGATAATTATCCAACAATTACAAAAAAAATTGAGACTTGGCAAGGTGCTTTAAATGTAGAGATGATAGATGTTCAAAAGTTAGTTTTAGTACCAATATTGAGAGCAGGGGAGCCTATGCTTACAGGAATTTTAAGAACATTACCATATGCAAGAAGTGGTTTTTTAGCTATGAAAAGAGATGAGAAAACTGCACAAAGTAAACTTTTTTATGAAAATATACCTAACCTTGAAGATAAAACAGTTTTACTCTTAGACCCTATGGTAGCAACTGGTGGTTCTTTAATTGATGGTATAGAGTATCTTAAATCAAAAGGGGCAAAAAAAATAATATCTTTAAATATTTTAGGCTCACAAGAGGGGGTTGATATTGTTCAAAAAGCATTTCCCGATGTGGATATTTTTATAGCACAAATTGACCCAACATTAGATGAAAATAAATATATAAGACCAGGGTTAGGGGATGCAGGAGATAGAGCTTTTAATACAAATGATTAATTGAAATATTATTGCCTTCATTGGTGCTAAAGCACATCAATTACGGTTCCAAACCTAAAAGAGTGAAACTGTTCACTCTTTTATACGGTACAGCCTTCGCTGGCGCTAAAGCACATCAGCTTTGGTTTCGAAGCTCTTGTGCTTGCACTCTCTTTGAGAAAAAAGCAAAGCAGTTTGCTTTTTTTAAACGCTTCTCTCATACTCTATTTTATCAGCCACTCCCGCTAAAGCAAAACCTTTTAGTCGTAAACGGCAACTATCACATACTCCACAAGCTTTATTTTCATTTTTATAACAACTCCAAGTATATTCTAAGGGAACATTTAGCTCTAGTGCTTTTGATACAATTTGAGCTTTGGTCATATGTACTAGAGGTGTGATTATCTCTAAGTTTGTTTCTTTTTTTGTCCCTTGATTCATAGCCTGTTGCATCTTATTTATAAAGCTATCTGTACAATCTGGATATCCACTGCTATCCTCTTGTACCACACCTATGTATAAAGCTGTTGCTTCATGCTTTTCTGCAATGGCAGTTGCAATACTTAAAAAAATACCATTTCTAAAAGGTACATAAGTGATTGGAACACCAACTTCAATTCCATCAATAGGTACATCAATAGAACTATCTGTTAAAGCATTTGCTCCAATTTGTGTAAAAAAGGGGATATCAATCTCATATTTCTCTTGCACATCAAGTACATTACAAATATTTCTAAAAGATTCTAATTCTTTATGTTCTGTTCTTTGCCCATAATTAAAATGAACTGCAATAATTTCACACCCTTCATTTTTAGCAATATATGAAGAGAGTGTTGAGTCCATTCCTCCACTTAAAATACAAATCGCCTTTTTAGCCATATATTATATTACCTTTAGTTAAAAAAATCTTTTTGAATATCTGTGTAAAATTTCCAATTAATTGGGATAACTTTTACACTATCATCTTTGAGTAATCCTGTAAGATTTTTATTCAGTATTATCATACTATTACACTTATGTAAAACACCAACCATACCTGGGAATCTTTTTTTAGAAGGGATAAAATAGTCTCCATCAAACCAACCAGGAATTATAGTTGTTCTCCCTTTTTTATTTTTTAAATCTTCACTTATTTTTGTAGTGATGTAGTTATGAAATATATCTTTACTTCCAGAAAGTTTTTGAATAATGATAGTTCCAAACACTTCAAATATCAAAGCAGCAGCAAGAGGATTTCCAGGAAGATTAAGAATATAAGTATTTCCAAGTTTTCCAAAAATAGTTGGTTTGCCTGGTTTAATACTAATTCCATTAAACAATATATCCATCTCAAATTGTTCAAATGCTTCTTGTGTAAAATCAGCCTCTCCAACACTTATTCCACCAGTTGTAATAATAAAATCTGCATGTAAAGAGTTCTCAATCATTTGTTGTAAAGATTCAATACTATCTTGTGCCATTCCTGCAAAACTCACATCACAACCAAGTTCTTTGACCCTTGAAAGAAGTGTAGGGGTATTTGAATTAAAGATTTGATAATCTTCAATTTTTTCATAATGAAGTTTTAACTCCTCACCACTTGTAAATACACTCACTTTTGGTTTTCTATAGACTTTTATATGAGTGATACCTTGTGAAGCCAAAATAGTAATAGCTGAAAAATTAATCTCATCTCCATCACTTAAAATTTTTTCATCTTTTAGGATATCTTCACCTGTAAATCGTATATGTTGCTCTAACTCAATTCCTCTTGGGACTCTAATATGTTTTTCATCTATTATATCTACAAGCTCAAAAGGGACAATAGCTTCAACACTTGAGGGAACTCTAGCTCCTGTCATAATTTTGATACATTGTGTTGGTTCTATTTGAGTCTCTTTCGGTGAACCTGCAAAAATATCATCACTTACTTTTACAATTTCACCCTCATCACAAAGTTTTACCCCATACCCATCCATAGCAGAGTTATTAAAAGATGGCAATGAGTGTTTTGCATAGATATCTTCAGCGATAATTTTTTTATTACAATTTTCGATTGGGACAATCTCATAAGAAATTTTTGTAATATTTGATTTAATAATTCGTAAAGCTTCTTTGATACATATTCCCATACTTCGTTCCTTAATTTTTATATGATATAATAGCGAAAAATTTCATATAGGTATATTATAAATGGATTTCGTATCAATTTCAATCACAACACATGTTTATTCAATAGTCGCTTTAATGCTCATAATGGTTTTTAATTTTTATAGCGTTATGCGGATGAGAAACTTTGTAGACTTAACAAAAAGACTACGATTAATGACACCAATATATCATATGGCAAATGCTTTTGTAGTATATACAGGTGCTATCGTTGCAGCGTATTCACAAGATTTAAGTATCACAGTAATACTTATGATTGCAACCTCAATTTTTGTAATGGTTTTAGAGATAAAAAGATACAAAAAAATGCGAGTAATTAAAACAACGCAGATAGCAAAACAACAAGAGTTTGTAATGTTTGCTAAAAAAATTTATAATTTAGAGATATTAGCAATACTTTTTACCTATACTGTCTCAAAAATATTTTAATATGCAATTTACCTATTCTATTGATGCTTCACAACCTCTTTTAACAATAGAAGCAGAACTTCATAAGTATCTTTTTAAAGTAAGACGACATAGTATTGAAGATGATTTATACTTTAGAAATCTAAAAGATAAAAATCTTTATAGATACAAAGTAGAGCATATAGATAGGAGAAAAACGACCCTTAAACTTATCGATTATGAAGAGGTAGTTATTGAACCTAAAAAAGAGTTACATATAGGTTGGTGTATTATTGATCCAAAATCAGTTGAGAAATATATAGCATCACTCAATGAAATAGGGGTTACTAAAATCACTTTTATCTCTTGTAAATATTCACAAAAACAGTATAAACCAAACTTTGAAAAACTAGAAAAGCTACTTATAAACTCTTCAAGTCAATGTGGTAGAAGTAGTATCATTGAACTAGAAGTGAGTGAAAGTTTAGATAAATTTTTAGAAAAAAATCTAAAAAGTTTTATGTTTAATTTTTCAGATAATAATATCAATGATAAAAAAAATGATATAGATACAATAGTTTTAGGGTGTGAGGGTGGTTTTTCAAAAGATGAGGTGTTAAAATTTCAAGAAGATAAAATTGTAGGAATTGATTCAAATTTAATTTTACGAAGTGAAACAGCGGTTATTACTATAGCGTCTATTGTGATGAGTTAAATTATTTTTTACTCCAATATATCATCTCCCATTTTCCATCAAATGTTTCTACAATTGCAGAGCAAGACTCGACCCAATCTCCACAATTCATGTAATTGATATCATTTATGGTTCGTATTTCTGCTTTATGAATATGACCACAGATAACTCCATCATAGTTGTTCTTTTTTGCATAAGTTGATAAGATATTTTCATAATCATTGATAAAACTTACAGATTTTTTTACATTATCTTTTACAAATTTTGATAAAGACCATTTTGTTTTTATTTTAAAAAGTTTAAATATTTTCATCAATATAAGGTTAAGATGAAGTATTAAATCATAACCATAGTCTCCAAGAACTGCTAACCATTTTTTAGTCATAGTTACCATATCAAAAAAGTCACCATGTGTGATTAAATATTTTTTCCCATCTAAAGCTTTATAGTTCATCTCATTTGTAACCTCTAAAGAATCTCCTAAAATTAAAGGGACAAATGGTCGTATAAACTCATCATGATTTCCAGTGATAAAATGAACTTTTGTCCCTTTTTTAGCAATTTTTAATATTCTTTGTACTACATTTGAGTGGGATTGGTACCATTTAAACTTTCTTCTTATTGCCCAACCATCAATAATATCTCCTACTAAAAAAAGGTTTTCTGATTCGGTATTTTTTAAAAAGTTGAGCAATAAATCTGCTTGAGAAAATTTTGTTCCTAGATGTACATCTGATATAAAAATTGATTTGTATTTCATGAAAGAAGTATAGTCTCTCTTGGTTTCATAATAGTTACAAGGGTATAATTAAATTGTAACAATATTTTAATACACTTTATCTATGAATAATAAAGATATTAAAATTTGTTTATTTACAGATACTTTTTGTGACGCAAATGGGGTTTCAAGATTTTTACAAGATATGGCAAGAGAGTCTTTATCTTCAAAAGTAGAGTTAAATATTATAACATCAACAGTAAAAAATTATTGTCAAAAGTTGGATAATGTTTTTATACTAAAACCATTTTTTAGAATAAAGATGCCATTTTATAATGAGTTGGATTTGGTTTTTCCTCCAATTATTCAAATGGGGAAAAAAGTAAAAGAGTTACAACCAGATGTGATACATATCTCAACCCCAGGATTTATAGGTATTGTTGGCACTCTTATTGCTTTAAAATATAAAATACCAGTTATAGGTACATATCATACAGACTTCCCTATGTATATTTATTCTAATACTCGATTAAAACTAGCGAAAAATATTACAACTTTGTTTATGAAAATATTTTATAAAAAATTTACAGCACTATTGACTCGTTCCCAAGAGTATATTGAGGTGATAAATCAAGATATTTGTATCAAAAAAGAAAAGATATTTTTTTTACAACCAGGGACAAATATAAAAACCTTTTCACCTAAATATTATAATAGTAATATTTGGGAAAGCTACAATATTCCACGAAATAGTACAAAATTTTTGTATGTAGGCCGATTAACAAAAGAGAAAAATTTGGACTTTCTTTTTGAAACTTGGAAACTATTTTATAATCAAAGTAAAAAAAAAGATAGTTATTTATGTGTGGTAGGCAGTGGTGAATTAGAAAGCTATAAAGATTCTTTGAGAAAGTATAATATAGTATTTTTAGGACATAAAGAAAAAGAGGAGCTATCCTCTTTATATGCTAGTTCTACAGTATTTGTATTTCCATCAACCACAGATACTCTGGGACAAGTTGTATTGGAATCATTAGCTTCAGCAACTCCTGTGATTGTGACAAATAAAGGGGGACCTTGTGGTATTGTAAATAACTCAAAAGAGCAGGTTGGTTTTGTATTAGATATTGAAAAAAAAGAAAGTTGGATGAAGCTTTTTAAAAAATTTGAAAATGGTAAGTTGAACCAAGAGTTATTGCGAAAAAATAGTTACATCTATTCAAAAAACTTCTCCATAACCAAAACATTTGAGAGTTTTATGGATATACATAGTAAAAACATAACTATAAAAAAAGGGTAAGCAATTTGCTTACCCTTTTTAGATTGTCTAAAAACTGATTACCAGCTTCTTATAAGACCATGACATCTAGAACATGCATTCATCATATCAGCATATCCCTCAGCAGCTTTTGTATATGCTTTATCATCAAGATTTAACTCAATGATTGTAGCATCAGCTGTGATTCTTTTTGAAGCATTAACTGCAACATTTGTCATATGTTTTTTATTATCTGGTAATGCAGCTTTAATTAAAGTCTCAGAAGAGAACATAGTGTTCCCTTTTTTGATTTGTACTAAACCTTCTCTTACCATTTTTTCATTGTTATTGATAAATCCAAATTGAACTTGCTCAATACCTTGTTGCATAATATTCATAGATTTAGTCATCGCATCATTTGCAGATGCAAAGCTTACACTAAGAATTCCAGCCATTAAAATTTTTGTTAATTTCATTTTTTATCCTTTCTTAGTGAACTTCTCGCCAAATTTTAGCTTTCCATAACCATGCAAATATTGCAAAAATTACAAGATATCCTAAAAATGGTCCAGCAAGTGATTCTCTTTGTGGTTTTTTACTATCACCAACCTCAGTCATATATGCTATAACTTGATCTTCAGCTGCTTTAGTTAAACCAACTCTAGGCATAGCAGTACCTTCAAGATGTTTTTGTGGATTATTTATAAATTCATGTAAATATCCAGCACCTCTACTTCTAATATATTGAGAAAGATCTGGAGGAACTATACCCATATATGTTTTGATGTTTTCATCTGGAGTTTTAGCTGCCATTGAACCACCATAAAAATCACCATATTTAATAGAGTGACATCTTTGACACGCATCAACAAAAACTTCTTTATTTGACATAGTTTTTGGAGCAATTGATTTTAAATATGCAACAATATCTGCTATCTCATTTGGTTGCATCCAACCATAACCTGGCATAGGATGAACTTTTCCATCAACATATTTATGTTCAGTTTTAGTTGCTTTTATTGGATCTTTAATAAATGCAGCTAAAAAGTTTTCATCATAAAGATGACCAGCTGTACCTAAATCAGGTGGTACAACACCATAAGATGCTGCAGCGCTTGCATTATCCATAATTGGTGGGAAACCAGCCTTTTCAATTGAGTGACAAGCTGTACAGTTTGCAGCAACTAGTTCTGCACCTTTTGTTGCATCACCAGTTGCACCGTTTAGACCATCAACATCGCTAAATGTATATTCTGGAGCTTCAACATGTGGATGTAACTTAGAGTGAGCAAATGGCTCAACTCCCCAGTATAATGCACCCGAAAAAAACACAACTACTGCTAATATTTTTAATTCTCTCATTATAGTGCTCCTCTTGCTTTTGCATCAGCTTTTGTAATAAACGGTAATGAAATCCATAGAAGTAAGAATAAAGCTGTTGCATAGAATCCTACCCAAGCATTTGCACCTGTTGGAGGTAATTTACCATAAACAGAAAGTACAAGTAAATCTACTATCATTATCCAAAACCAGATCATAAATCTAGGTCTTTTGTGTGCAGGTAAGATATCTGGATCTTTATCTAAAAATGGGAAAACAACAAAAATAATTTGTGCTAAACCAAATATCATAAGACCAATATCACCAGCTTTCATACCAAACATATCGAAAAATGGTCCTCTTAGTGTCTCATATGACCATAAGAAATACCACTCAGGATAAATATGAGCAGGTGTTTTCATAGGATTTGCAGGGTCAAAGTTAACAGGATCCATTGCAAAGTTATAGTTAAAGAATACTAAATAAAAATAGAATATTAAAAATAAACCAAGTACTGCAAAATCTTTAGATAAGAATACAGGCCAAAATGGGATAACTTTTGATTCTTTTTTGTTTCCAGCTAAATATTTTTCAGCTTCAGCATCATAATCAATATCATCAGACTCTTGGTTATTAACATGAGGAATTCTTAATGTATAAAAGTGAACAACAATAAGTTTGATAATCACTAATGGTAATAAGAAAACATGTAACATAAAGAATCTAGTAAGTGTTGCATCATTAACAGCAAATCCACCTCTAATCCATTCAACTAATCCCCAAGCTTCTAAAGATCCACCAGCAAATAAGTTAGTAATAACAGCAGCTGCCCAGTATGACATTTGTCCCCAAGGTAACATATATCCAGAGAAACCAGCAGCACTAAATGTTACGAATAATAACATACCACTAATCCAGATCATCTCTCTACCTTTTTTATAAGAACCGTAGTAGATACCTGTGAACATATGTATATATATGATTAAGAATATAACAGAAGCTGCAACACCATGCATATGTCTAAATAACCAACCGTAAGCAACCTCTTGCATAATTGTATAGTTAACACTATCAAAAGCTAGTGCTGTATCTGGTTTGTAGTACATCATTAAAAAAATACCACTAATAACTAAAATACCGAATGTAGTTGCAAGAACAACACCCATAGCCCATAAGAAGTTAATATCTTTAGGGATCCAATATTCAGTCATCATAACTCTCCAGAATCCTTTAGCGTTCATTCGCTTATCAAATCCTTCAGCTGTAAATAATGATTCATTAATTTTTGCCATATTTTACCCCTTACGCTCTAGCAGCCATCATAGCTTTTGATTCAGCACCATCTTCTCCAAGAGTAAGAACAGTACCTTCAACCTTAAATGGCGGAATTACAAGTGGCTTAGGTGGAGGTCCAAATGTTTGTTGACCATTTGCATTAAATTCTCCACCGTGACATGCACATTTCCACATATCTTTTTTCCATGCTGGAATACAACCAAGGTGTGTACAAAGACCAATTGCTATTGTGTATCTTTTATCACCAATCACTAAATCACCGTCAAATTTTTCCATATCTGCTGTTTTTTCTAAAACAAAGATAGGCTTTCCTCTCCATGTGTGTACTTGTGGTTTTCCTGGTTCAAGTCCAATACTAGCAAGGTCTATAGTAGTAAAACCTGCTGCTAATACTGAAGGAAGTGGATCCCACGCTTGTTTCATACCAACAAGCGATGCAACCCCACCAACTGCAGCTACTGCTGCAAATGAATACCCAAGAAAATCCCGTCTAGATGTTTCTTTAGACATATTTTTTTCCTTTTGTTAGATTTAAAATCTCACAAGTATAATATCATTTTACTTAAAATGTTTTGACTTGTATCAAAAATTAAGTCAAAATTAAAGTAAATATTACCAAAAGTAATAAATAAGTGCTTATAATTATTATTACTAAATGTTTTATATATTCCTTTGAGTTGCTCTAAAGTAAATTTTCGATAAAATCTCAAAAATTAAAAGTAAGGATTTAAAATGGATTTTGTATCAATTATTATGGGAAGTAAGTCAGATTATGAGATTATGCAAAATTGTTCAAATGTTTTAGAACAGTTTAATGTAAAATACGAGCTGATAATATCTTCAGCACATAGAAGTCCCCAAAGAACAAAAGATTATATTAAATCAGCAGAAGAAAAAGGTGCAAAAGTATTTATAGCAGCTGCTGGTATGGCAGCTCACCTTGCAGGGGCATTAGCTGCTGGTACTACTAAACCAGTTATTGGTGTACCTATGAAAGGTGGAGCTATGGATGGTATGGATGCTATGCTTTCAACTGTTCAAATGCCATCTGGAATGCCAGTTGCAACTGTAGCTTTAGGAAAAGCAGGAGCAGTTAATGCAGCTTATTTAGCTATGCAAATTTTAGCAATTACAGATAAAGAACTTGCTGTAAAACTTTTAGAAGATAGAATTATAAAAGAAAAAGCAGTTGTAAACGACTCTAAAGAGGTTGAGGTTTTAATATAAAACAAATTCACTACATAAAGCAATAGCCAAGTGTAGTGAGGCAATATATCTTAAATCAAAAAAACAAACAAAGCATTGGGAACAAATAGATGATAACATTTTCACAACTCCTTTTAAAATTACAAGAATTTTGGGCAAATCAAGGATGTAATATAGTACAACCTTATGATATACCAGCAGGTGCGGGTACTTTTCATCCTGCAACACTATTACGAAGTCTTGATAGTAAACCTTGGTCTGTAGCATATGTAGCACCAAGTAGAAGACCAACAGATGGAAGATATGGAGAAAATCCAAATCGTCTTGGAAGTTACTATCAGTTTCAAGCACTTATCAAACCAAGTCCAGAAAATATACAAGATTTGTATCTACAATCTTTAGAGTATCTTGGACTTGATTTATCAAAACATGATATTCGATTTGTAGAAGATAACTGGGAATCTCCAACACTTGGTGCTTGGGGACTTGGTTGGGAAGTTTGGCTTGATGGTATGGAGGTGACACAGTTTACATATTTTCAACAAGTAGGTGGAATTGCTTGTGATCCGGTTGCTGTTGAGATAACATATGGAACAGAGAGACTTGCTATGTATCTACAAGGTGTTGATACAGTTTTTGATATTGTTTGGAATGAAAATAAATATGGAAAAACAACATATAAAGATATTCACTTAGAGGGTGAGATAGAGTTTAGTAAATACAACTTTGAGATTGCTAATACTGATATGCTATTCCAACATTTTGATGATGCTTTTGAAGAGTGTAAAAGATGTTTAGAAGCACAACTGCCACTTCCTGCATATGACCAGTGTATGATTGCATCTCATGCTTTTAATACACTTGATGCAAGAAAAGCTATCAGTGTGACAAGTCGACAAAACTATATCTTAAAGGTGCGAGAGTTGTCACTTGGTTGTGCTACTATGTATAAAGAACAAGAGCCTGAACGATTAAAAAGATTAGGGTACTAAAAAGTGCAAATTAAAGATATCTACAACTATTTAAATGAGTTAAGCCCTTTTGAGCTTCAAGAGAAGTGGGACAATAGTGGTTTAATAGTTGGAAATATGGAAGATGAGTTTGAAAATATCTATATCTCTTTAGATTTGGATTTAGAGATGATTGAAAAGATTGAACCAAAAAGTTTAATCATCACACATCATCCACTTATTTTTAGTCCAATCAAAACAGTAAATGATGATAGATATGCAACAAAACTTTTAAAAATTTTGATAAAAAAAGATATTGCACTTATCTCCATGCATACAAATATTGATAAAACACATTTGAATAGTTATGTGGGAAATGATATTTTAGGTTTGAACTTTGAAAAAAGTGATGATTTTGTATTAACTACAAAAGTTGATATGAGTTTTGAAGAACTTCAAGAGTACATAAAAAAGAAGTTAGGAATAACAACTTTAAAAGTAACAGCTTCTACAAAAAAGATAAAAACTTTATCTTTAACAACAGGTTCTGGTATGAGTTTATTGCCATATATAAAAACAGATTGTTTTTTAACTGGTGATATAAAATACCATGAAGCAATGGAGGCAAAAGCCTTAGGTATCAGTCTTATAGATATTGGACATTTTGAGAGTGAGATACATTTTTGTACACTTTTAGAAGGTTTAGTTCAAGACTATTTGAAAAAAAATAATAAAACAGCTATAATAGTAGCTTCACAAAATCCATTTGAATATAAATAAAGAGGAATTACATTGAATAAACATTTAGAACAATTAGTTAAATTATCACAATTTGATAAAGATATTGTAAATTTTGATCCACAGATCAAAAAAGAGCAAGAGAAATTAAAAGTATTTACAGAAACAGTAGACAAACTTAACAGTGATGTTGAAAAACTTTATACAATCATTGATGAGACAAAAAATAAAAGAATTAAAAATGATATTCACTTAAAAGAGTTATCTGATAAATTATCAGAGATTGAAGGGAAACATAAACTTGCTAAAAATGAAAAAGAGGTAAAAGCTTTACAACTTGAAGAAGAGATAGCAAAAGAGCAAGTAAACTTTGCAAATGAAGAGATAGTAAGACTTGATAGTTTAATTACATCTAAAAATGAAGAGTTAGAAGCTATTAAAACTGAATTAGTACAAGAGGAAGAGTCAGTTAAAGAGTTAAAAGACTTAATTGATGCAAATATTGCAAAACTTGAATCAGAAAGAAATAAAGTATATGAAGAAAAATCAGTACTTGTAGGGACAGTTGATTCTAAAGTTCTTGCATTCTATGAAAAAATTAGAAGATGGGCAAACGAAAGTGCTGTTGTTCCTGTTAAAAAACAAGCATGTTATGGTTGTAATATGAAAATAAATGATAGATTTTATTCTGAATTTATAGTAAGTGACGAGATTATGACTTGTCCTCACTGTGGGAGAATTATCTACAAAGCAAACGAGGAATAGAAACAGCTCTTTTTGCTACTATCTTCGTTAAAAAGGTATTTTTAATCGGTCACATACTGTAGTATGCTCCCTCATAAAAATACCTTTTCGCCTTGATATTAACAAAAATATCAATTTCTCTTCCCCGTTTATTAAGAAAGTAAAACATTATGTTTAAATATTTTTATTATTTATTGGCTTTAGTTTTATATATCTTAGCTATCCCTTATCTACTTTTAAAGTCAAGAAATCCAAAATACTCAAAAGCAATTCCATCAAAGTTTTTTTTACGAGATAATCCAAAGTTTTCTGAAGATAAAATATGGTTTCATAGTTGTTCTCATGGGGAGACTGTGGCTTTAAAACCTATTTTTGAAAAGTTTAGTAAAGATGAGATAAATGTTTCAGTGATTACAAATACAGGATTTGAGCAGGGTTTAAAGCTGACAAATAATGTAAGGTATTTGCCTTTTGAATTGTTTTTACCTTTTTGGATTACAAAACAAAAGGTGCTTGTGGTGATGGAAGCGGAGCTTTGGTATATGTTATTTTTAGTTGCAAAGAATAAAGGGGCTAAAACAATTTTACTCAATGCAAGGATAAGTGATAAATCTTATAGCTCTTATAAAAAGTTTTCATTTTTGTATAAACATATTTTTAAACATATAGATAAGATTTTTGCACAAAGTGAGATTGATAAACAAAGATTAGAAGAGCTTGGTGGAAAAAACATAGAGGTGATAGGAAATATAAAGTTAGCAAATCTTCCAAAAGTAACCAAAGAGTTAGTAAAATCACAAGAGGTAGTTATAACAGCAGGAAGTACCCATAAAGGTGAAGAGGAACTTATCTTAAACTCTTGGGATAAAAGTATGGGAAAACTTATCGTTGTCCCACGACATCCAGAGAGATTTGATGAGGTGTATAGCTTCATAGAGACAAAGTATAAAAACAGTGACATATCCTATCATCGATATTCACAAGATGAGGATTTCTCTAGTGATATTATTCTAGTTGATGCTATGGGACAGCTTAATAATATCTATGCTATAAGCGATGTGGTAATTTTAGGTGGTGGTTTTATCAAAAGTGCAGGGGGACATAATCCTATAGAGCCTGCTTTTTTTGGTACAATACTCATAAGTGGAAAAACGATATTTAATCAAAAGTCACTGTTTGATTGTGTAAATGATTACTATTTAATAGAAAATGAAGAGTTACAAACTACTCTTAAAAATATAAAAGATTTGAAAAAATCAAGTTTACAAAAAGTAGGTTCGATTGAACCCATAATCCAAGAGATTAAAAAAGGATAGAAAAAATGGAAAAAGCGTATAAATTATTAGCAATACAAGAGGGTATCTCAAATGGAAAAGCTAAAGAGCTTATAGATAAAGGTGTCGTTACTGTAAATGGAAAAAAACTGATCGTTGCTCGTGGAGAGTTAAGAGAAGATACTATTTTCAAAGTAAAAGAGATAGCAAATGCTCGAATTATTTTTGAAGATGATGATATCTTAGTGGTTGATAAACCAGCATTTTTAAATGCTGCTGAGGTGGAGTCAAAATTTCCACAAGCGGTGCTTTTAAACAGACTTGACAAAGAGACAAGTGGTGTGATGATGTTAGCAAAAAATGAAGAGTTCAGACAAAAAGCTATCAAAGAGTTTAAAAACAATAGAGTCTACAAAGAGTATGTAGCAATCGTGGATGGTAAAATAGTAGAAGAGGTGGTTATAGAGTTACCAATCTCAACTATCAAAGGGAAAACTGCAAGAAGTAGAATAGATGAAAAGCATGGGAAACCTGCTAAAACTACAGTTTATCCTTATATGGTGGAGGGGCATAAATCAAAAGTAAAAATTGTTATTGAAAATGGAAGAACTCATCAAATTAGAGTACACCTTCAATCTGCTAATATGCCAATTATTGGAGATTTACAATATGGAAAAGCTTCTAGTCAAGTGCAAAGAGTGATGTTACATAGTAAGATTACTAAAATTTTTGATTATGAGTTTGAAGCAAAAGAGCCAAAAGAGTTTTATCACTTCGGATTCTAAAGTCCAATTTCTTTTCCTTTTATAAACAAGCTTTTCTTGTAAAAGCTTGTTCACTTAAAAAAATTTTCCTTCTTTTTTACATAGTATTCAACTCGCCTAAAATAATGTGACAATCTTGTGACATTGTTTCGTTATAATTTTAGAGTAAGCTTTAATCATCTATGAGGAGTATTCTGTGAAAAAAAATATTAAGTTAGCAATTTTTAGTTCCTTTGTTATTGTATATCTTTTTGTGAAGTTTCATAGCTACATCGAAACCACTTATTTGATAAGTTTCTTCAGTGAGAATATTCTTGCTTTGTTTGTAGCACTAATGTTTATAAATGCCGTTAGTTTATCTATTGTCCTTTTGGAGTCAAATGAAGCTATAAGTAGTAGTATAGATTCACCATTGGCTAAGACAACAAAGCAGATAATTCTCTCTATAAATAAGCAGATGAACTTAATAAGTAAACAAATTGTTCTTATGGTTATATTGATACTATTTTTGATGTTTTTTGATTTGATATTTCTTCAAAATCACCAAGAGTATCTTTTGTTTATCAATCTTTCTATAGTTTTATTTTTTATTTATGAGATAACTATTTTGTATGATACTGTGAAGAGTGTGATTGTTGTTAGATGAATGATTTGGTAATTGATGATAATATTAAAAATAAGATTTATTCTATTAATCCATAACATTTAGCACTGTGGGTTAGTTTCTAAAAAATATTGCAATTTGCTATATTTTTAAAGAAGTTTTTATTTTTTTGATAAACTAATATAAAAATATAAAGGCTTGATACAATGTCAGATATAGTGGTATATGAAAGTGGCGAAATAGAGCTAACAGTATCTATTGAAAAAGATACTCTTTGGGCAAGTATCAATGATATTGCAAAAGTTTTTAATATAGATAGAAGTGTTGTATCTAGGCATATTAAAAATATTTTTAAAGATAATGAATTAGATGAAAAAGTGGTCTGTGCAGATTTTGCACAGACCACTAAGCATGGTTCTTTACCAAACAAAACACAAACAAGAGATGTAAAATATTATAATTTAGATATAGTTTTGGCAGTAGGTTACAGAACAAATTCTACTAAGGCTATTCATTTTCGTAGATGGGCAACATCAGTTTTAAAAGAATATATAACTAATGGCTATACAATAAATAGTGATAAAATTACAAATGATAGATTTGTATCTCTTGAAAATAAAGTTAAATTATTAAGTTCAAAATTAGATATATTAGAATCAAAAGAACTAAAACCAACTCAAGGTATTTTTTATGATGGACAGATTTTTGATGCTTATGTTTTTGTATCTGATTTGATAAAAAGTGCTAAAAGTTCTATAATACTTATTGATAATTATTGTGATGAGAGTGTGCTTACACTTTTATCTAAAAGAGAAGAAAATGTAAACTGTACTATTTATACAAAAAATATAACCAAACAGTTGAAATTAGACCTTGAAAAATATAATGCTCAATACCCAAATATAGAGATAAAAAACTTCAAAGATGCACATGATAGATTTATGATAATCGATGATGTTGATGTTTATCATATCGGCGCTAGCTTGAAAGACTTGGGTAAGAAGTGGTTTGCGTTTTCTCGTTTTGATGTTGGAGCTTTTGATGTTTTGGGTAGGTTAGAGAGATGAAAATAAGAGTTGTATTATTAAAATAAACTTAAATCATGTGACAATTGGGGGAATAGTTTTTGGTATAATATGGAATAACTTTGCTATAAATAAAATACAGTATAATATTTAAAAAATTAATATAGAGATTAAATTATGAACAACACGAATCAAATTAAAAAAAATGTTATCTTCAAACCAAAAGCACGGCTCATCTTACAAGTAGGTGATCGACTTATTGCTAATGAAAAAATTGCTATATCAGAAGTAATTAAAAATTCATATGATGCAGATGCAAGAAGTGTTATCGTAGAGATGAATGATATTAATGATATCGAAAAAGGTGAAATCCTAGTATTGGATGATGGTGATGGTATGAATTTGGATATTTTAGAAAATATTTGGATGGAGCCAGGAACTAATTATAAAGAAAATATTCTCAATGAAAATAAAATTTCTGAGAATAAAAGATTGCCAATAGGAGAAAAAGGTATTGGTCGTTTTGGAGTTCATAAACTTGGTAATAAAATAGAACTTATCAGTAAACAAAAAAATGGGAAAGAGGTAAAACTTAAAATTGATTGGAATAAATTTAATTCCGACAAGTACCTTAATCAAGAAGAAGTGGAAATTATAGAAAAACAAACAAGTGAAAATAATTTTTTTGGAAAAGAAGAATATGGTACTTATTTACGAATAACATCTCTTAGAAAAGAATGGAAAAAAGCAGATTTTAGAATTTTTTATAGAAATGCTATGTCTTTGGTTTCTCCATTTGCATCAAAAGATGATTTTACAATAGAAATCAAGTCAAATTTAAATTGGGAGCATGGTTTAATGGATTTAGAAGATATAAAAAAGCATGCACTATGGTCTTTTAAAGTCATTACAGAAAACCTTATTATAGATGGTATTTCATACATTAAAATAAAAGAATTTATGTACCAATTTACTCCTTATAATGGCATGACGAAAATTTCACCTAGAACAGTAAAGGAGAGCAGTGAATATATATTAAAAGATAATCAAATCACAAGAAAAAAAGAAAAAAAAGAAAAAAATGCTGATGAAGATATTAAAAGTCAAAAAAACGAGTATGAAAATATACCAAATGAAGGTTTTGGCAATATAACAATTGAAGGATATATATACGATTTTGACACAAAAACACTGGATTTGTCAGATATTGCGGATAGAAGTGGTATAAGAAACTATGTTAAAGAAAATGGTGGAGTAAGAGTTTATCGTGATGGGATGAGAATTTATGATTATGGTGAATTTGGCAATGACTGGTTAGGACTTGATCAATCTAGAATCAATGCCCCAACTTCAAAAATTGGAAACAAATTAATTTTATCATCTATTTCACTTTCAAGACAAGAAAGTAAAGGATTAGAAGAAAAAACAAATCGTGAAGGTTTTATTGAAAATGAAGTATTTAAGAATTTTAGAGATAGTGTGATTTTTATTCTCAATAAAGTTAATTTTCTAAGAAACATTGATAAAGATAAAATTAGAAAAATTTATCAACAAGAGATTGATATCGAAGAAAGCACGGTATCTATTATCCAAAAGTTAGAGAAAAAAGTTAATAATGAAAAGGTTGTACCTATAGAGGATGATAGAAAACAAATATTGACAAACTTGAAAAAGATAGAAGTAAATTATAATGAAATGAAAGATACTTTATTAAAAAGTGCAGGAACAGGGCTAGCTTATAGTTTAGTGATTCATGAAATTGAAAAGATGATCTCTGAATTAAAAAATAGAGTTGATAAAACAAATATTGATGAACTTAAAGATTTAACAACAAAGCTTAATCATACTGTTGAAAGTATTACGAATTTATTTATCAACAGTAAACTGGCATTAGTATCCGCAAAAAGCGTTATGGATAAGTCAATAAAGTTTTTTAAATATAGGGTTAAAACGCATAAAATTGAAATGATACAAAAATATCAAGACAAAGAGTTGGAGATAGAATGTTCTGAAAATTTTATAATCAATGCTATGATGAATCTAGTTGATAATAGTATATACTGGTTTAAGTATCATGAAAAAAGATTAGTGCAAGAGAATAAGCCTAGGAAAATATTAATAGATATAATTGAGTTTGATGATAAAGTTGGTATAGTGGTAGCAGATACTGGATTTGGTTTTTCTATACCTGCTGAAACAGCTGTTCTACCTTTTAAAACTACAAAAATTGCCGGTGATGGGATGGGGCTTGGATTGTACTTTGTCAATGAAATTATGAAAATGCATAATGGAAATTTAAAAATTATTACAAATGATTTTGAAAGAGAGAAATTAGGTATAGATAAAGAATTTAACGGTGCTGTAGTGATTTTAGAATTTTATAAAGGTAATAAAGATGATATCGGATTATAATTTAAAAGCTGTTGTTTTTGATGATAGAGAAGAGGAGGCAAAACCGCTTATTGATGCACTTAATTATGAAAGAGTACCAAATGTTTTTATAAATTTCAAGAATGATGTTAGAGATGACAAGAAATTACAAAATATAAGAATTGTATTTGCTGATTTGATTGTTGGAGAGTATGCTTCCGGTGATGATACGGCTGTTATTGAAGCTATTAGAGCAAGTATTTTGGACAATATTTCTGTAGATAATGGACCTTTTATTTTAGTGGCTTGGTCAAAGCATTCAAAGTTAGTAAGTTTATTGAAGGATAGAATTTTAGAGGTAGAGCCAAAGTTGAGTTTTTTAACAGTTGAATTAGATAAAAATAAATATTTTGAAAAAAATAATAATGATGATATTTGGTTTCAAAAAGATGCTAAGCAATTTTCAATTATTGGCAAAGATATTGTCGAACAGTTAAAAGAACTAGAATATTTAGAAATTTTTTTAGAATGGGAAAAAGATGCAAGAAATTCTATTTCTAAAATTTTGAATAATTTTTTAGAGGATATATCAGATGAAACAAAAGTCAAAAAATCAATTTCTGGAACAATCAAAAAAACTATAGGAAAATGCGAAAGACTTACAAGCGAACAAAAACTAGAAGCATTTTACAGAACATTAAATGAGACTTTAAGTGACTCAATAGAAAATAATGTTGCACCTGAAAATAAGCATGATACTTTTTTAGACTCTTTAGATTTAGAAAATTTGGACGAAGAGCTAAAAGCTGAGATTAACAGTAAAACATTATTCGAAGACATATTGGATGATGATAAAACTTTTAAAAATGGAAATATTTATAGTTTTGAAGAATTTAAAGAAAAATTTTCAGAGCAAGTATTGTCTGAAGTATGTGGATACAATGAAGAAGATATATTTAATAGCGAATTTTTTAAACATGATCTGGTTTCAGAAATCAAAGAAGATGGTGAAAAAGAAACTGTTATTGATAGAGTATGTAAGACTTTAAAAAGTGCCATTAAAGATGGAATACTTCAAGGAAAATCAAAATTTGGAAAAGAATGCAAAGAGCAAACTAAAAATAATTATCATCCAATACTAATGGAATTTACTCCTGCATGTGATATTGCAAACAATAAGTATTTAAAGTCTAGGTTAATATATGGATACCTTATAGATTCTAAATATAAGTGTTTTAAAAATAGCAGTGAAAGTTTATATATTACTCCGTTTCATTTTAAGCTACAGAATGAGAAATTCGGTCTAAAATCTAATTATAGATTAGTGTTTTTCATAAAAAATATTTTTGCAGTTAATCCCCTAAAAGTAAAAGAAATGACACCTATTATAAGGGCTAGAAAAGAATTGGTTACAGACTTACAACATGCAATAGCAAACCATATCTCTAGAATTGGTATTTCTAGTATTGATGGTGATGAGAATGATAGATTTTAAATTAATTCTTTTATCTTTTTAGCAATTTGTTCCGCCATTTTAGGAGGAACAGCATTACCAATCTGTCTAAATATAGAAGTTCTCGGACCTTCAAAATAAAAATCATCAGGAAATGATTGTAACCTTGCAGCTTCTCTAATAGATAGTGATCTAAGTTGATTTATATCAGGATGGATATAATAGTGACCATCCATAGCCATATGTGCTAATATCGTATGAGATGCTTTCACATTAGCTTTTATTACATTAAATCTATTAGTAAATGACTTTGTATTTTTGTGAGTGATTAATTCTTTTCGTCTTGTTGCAAGTTCTGCATAATTTAATCTTTCTTTTCTTTCATCCCAAGCAGTGATAGCTTCTTTATATATTTCTCTATCTTGTTTATTATGAGGTCTTGTCTCATGTTGAGTTAAAATATCAAATTTTTCTTCTCGAATATTACTTTCAATTAAATATTGATTAGTAGTATCTTTATATTTATCTAATCCAGTGATAGAGTTACCAGGAAATGTAACAGGTAAATCTTTTAAAACATCATTGACTGTAGTATCTTTATCTAAGTTTATCTTTTCAAACTCAGGAAAAGGATAATTTTTTCTCCGTTTATCTTTTTTCCATCCAACAATTATAATTCTTTTTCGAGACTGTAAAACACCATAATCATTTGCCATCATAACATTTTCTTCAATATGATATCCAGCTCCATCAAGTGCTGTTTTTAAACTTCTGTAATACTCTCCATTACCTGCTGTTTTTAATCCCATTACATTTTCAAAAATAAACATTTTAGGTTTAAAAGTTTCTAAAAATCTGACATAGTATTTGTATAAGAAATTTCTTGGATCATCAGTAACTGATTCTTTCATTCTGGCTCTACCTATTACAGAATAGGCTTGACAAGGTGGTCCCCCAATAATAACATCAACTTTTTTTAGATTTTTAGATTTTAGATTTGATTTTATAGTTTTAGTGATTTCATCAAAAGTAGTATTTGAAATAGCCTTGTTAATTACTTCACTAGAAGTGTCAACTTTTGCAATAGACCATAATTCTTCAGTAGATATTTTTTTTAATAAATAGTCATAATAAACATCTAATTGATTATTTTTTTTTAGATTCCAATATGCAGTTCTAGTTTTTAATGTTTTACAAGCATGATGGTCTGCTTCAACATGACCAACAAATTCAGCTCCTTCTCTAAAGAAACCTTCTGATAAACCACCAGCACCAGAAAATAAATCTAAAACTACCACTTTTAACCTTTTATAATTATAGTGGGATTATAACAGGATAATTATTAAAATTTAGACTTGTATTAAAATTACATTCACCATACCAAAACTTACAACAAAATATGTTAAACTAAATAATCAATTTAGAAAAATCAAAAGGTATTATAAATATTATGAAAAACTTATGGACAGATGACGAATCAAGCAACTACAAAACAGATTTAGAACTTCGAGTTTATACTTCAAAATTACTTGGTAGAAGCGATGAACTAGTACTTCATGGGGGTGGAAATACTTCTGTGAAATCAATAGTAGATGGACAAGATATTTTGTATGTCAAAGGGAGTGGTTGGGACTTAGTGAGTATCGAAAAAGAGGGCTTTGCTCCTGTGGAACTTACTATGTTGCAAGATATGGCAAAAGTTGAAGAGCTAAGCGATAGTGAGATGGTAGCAGCTCAGCGAGAAGCTATGATAGATAAATCAGCTCCAAATCCTTCAGTAGAAGCTATACTTCATGCAATCATCCCTTTTAAATTTGTGGATCACACCCATGCAGATGCAGTTGTCACTATCTCAAATAGTTTTAATGGAATTGAAAATATCAAAGAGGTGTATCCAAACTTTTTGATTGTCCCTTATGTGATGCCTGGATTTATTTTGGCTCATACAATCTATGAGATGGTTCAAGGATTGGATTGGGATAGTTGTGAGGGGATTATCTTACTCAATCATGGGATATTTACTTTTGATGATGACGCAAAAAAATCTTATGATAAGATGATAGAAGCAGTTTCAAAAGCGGAACAGTTTTTAGAAAAAAATGCACCATTAGTGATAGAAAAAATATATGCCACGAGGGACACTTGATATTGATAAACTACAACAAATCATAAGTGCTGAAAAAGGGTATGAAGTATTTGTAAAAGTAAATCAATCACCCCTAGCACTTCACTACGCTTCAAGTAGAAATCTTAAAACATTTGCAACAAGAGGAGTCCTTACTCCTGAACATATCATCCGAACAAAAAGAGAACCACTTATACTTGAAGATGATGATATTCAAGGTGCTATTGATAGATACAAAGAAAACTATATAGAGTATTTCAACACTCATAAAAAAGATGAGATTATGTTGAATCCATCTCCAAATTGGGTCGTGGTAAAAAACTTTGGAACAGTAAGCTTTGGGAAAAATGAAAAAGAAGCCAGTATCATAGAAGATATAAATAATCACACTATGAATACAGTTCTAAAAGCTGATATGTTAGGTGGCTATGAGAGTATTAGTTTACAAGATAGCTTTGAGATGGAATACTGGGAACTAGAACAAGCAAAATTGAAAAAATAGGGTAGAGTGATGCAACAATATTTAATGGCAATAGATGCAGGAACAGGAAGTGTACGAGCAGTAATATTTGATATAAACGGAAATCAAATAGCAATGAGTCAAAGCGAGTGGACACATTTAGAAGAGCAGGGTGTTCCTAACTCTATGAGTTTTGACTGTGATACAAACTGGGATTTGGTAGTGTCTTGTATTCAAGAGTCTATTAAGTTAGCTAATATTGATGCAAAAGATATAGTTGCAGTAAGTTCTACAAGTATGCGAGAGGGGATTGTTCTTTATGATAAAGCGGGTAGAGAACTTTTTGCAGTGGCAAATGTTGATGCAAGAGCAACCGATGAGGTAAAGTATCTTAAAGAGCATTTTAAAGGCTATGAAGAGGAGTTTTACAAAGAATCTGGGCAAACCTTTGCATTGGGTGCGATTCCTCGTATTATGTGGCTTAAAAATAATAAACCAGAACTTTATAATCAAGTGTCAAAAATAGGGATGATAAGTGACTGGATATTGTATAAACTAAGTGGGGTATTTTCAAGTGACCCTAGTAATGGTGGTACGAGTGGAATTTTTAGTTTAGAAAAAAGAGACTGGGTAAGTTCCATGGCTTCAAAAGTGGGCTTAAAAGATGATATCTTTCCTACTGTGTATGAAGTTGGAGAGGTGATAGGAAAAGTGACTCATAGCTCTTGTGGATTAGCAAGTTCTACTTTAGTTGTGCAAGGTGGTGGAGATGTTCAGCTAGGCTCTGCTGGTCTTGGAGTTGTAGAACTTGGAGATGTGGCTATTTTAGGTGGTTCTTTTTGGCAACAAATAGTAAATATAAAAAGTGATATAACACCTCCACAAGATTTAAGTATAAGAGTAAATCCCCATGTAGTTCCCAACCAATCTCAAGCTGAGGGGATCACTTTTTTTAGTGGTTTGGTTATGCGATGGTTTCGAGATGCTTTTTGTGATATGGAGAAACTTGAAGCTTCGCAAAAAGGTGTAGATGTTTATGAGATACTAGAAGAAAAAGCTAGTAAAATACCAGTTGGTTCAAATGGAATTATCCCTATATTTAGTGATAGTATGAAATATGGAAAATGGTACCATGCAGCTCCTAGTTTTTTAAATCTAAGTATCGACCCAAATGTATGTAATCGCTCATCAATGTTTAGAAGTTTACAAGAAAATGCGTGTATTGTCAGTGATATAAACCTAAAAAAGATAGAGCAATTTAGCGGGATAAAAGCTACAACAATAGTATTTGCAAGTGGGGCTAGTCGTGGGAAACTTTGGTGTCAAATTTTAGCAGATGTGACAGGTTGTACTATAAAAGTACCAAAAGTAACTGAAGCTACAGCATTAGGGGCAGCGATGGCTGCTGGAGTTGGAGCGGGTATCTATAGTGATTTAAAAACTGCTTCAAAAGAGCTTGTAGTTTGGAATAAAGTGTATCAACCAAATATGGATAATCATGAAAAATACAAAGAGATAAAAAATACTTGGCAAAAAGCGTACGATAAACAACTTGAGCTTGTAGATGAGGGGATTACAACCTCTATGTGGAAAGCACCAGGTTTATAAGGATGCTTTTATCCAATCTCTTCGTTAAAATCAAATAAAGTTGCGTCATTTACTTTTAGTAAACTCCTTAACTTGATTTGATTTTGCCTTGACCTAAAATAAAATCATCACTTATAAATAATAATGAATTAAAAAAGATTTGATACAATACAAAAAATAAAATAAGGATAAATAGGTATGTCAACAATAACAAAAAGAGTAACATTTATAGCAAAAGAGGGTTGTGAAGATAAAATGAAAGAACTTTTAACAGCTATGGTTGAACCATCAAAAAAAGAGGATGGTTGTATTTTTTATGATATTTTTCAATATGAAAATAATAGAAGAAAATTCTCAGCAATCGAGTCTTGGAGAGATGAAAAAGCATTAGATGGACATAAAAGTACAGCCCACTATGCTGTGTACAAATCTAGTTTTGAACCATACTGTGATGAAAAATATACAGATGAATTGGAGATTTTAGGGTAGTTTTTTAACTACCTTAGTGTTTTATTGATAATCTCTTGTAGTTTTTCAACTTGTATAGGTTTAAGGAGATAATTAGAAGCACCACTTTGGATGGCTTTTATAACTTTATCTTGTTCTCCATGAGAGGTAATCATAATAATTTTAGCTTCAGAAAATTCTTTTTTAATAGCTATTACTGCATCAATACCATCTTCAATCCCATTTTCAGCAGGCATAGTTATATCCATAGTAACTAAATCAGGAAGATGTTTTTTATACATCTGTATAGCCATATATCCATCAGTTGCTTCTGCAACAACTTCATGTCCTAGTTTTTTTAACATATTACCAATATTGATTCTCATCATTTTTGCATCATCTACAACTAATATTCTTGCCATTTTTTTTCCTAATTTGAATTTATCTATAAAAGTAACTTAAAATAATATCTTCATCACTATACTTTATCTTTGAGCTATATATTTTTGTATATTTCTTTTGTGAGGGATAATCTTTTTTATCTAGTGTATAAGGTGTAGATATCTCAACTTTACCGCCATTTTTAACTATATTTAACTCTTTAATAATATTGCCAAGTGTAATATTAAGTATCTCCTCTATGGTTTGGATTGTCAGCTCTTCAATAAGCTTTTTATCTATTTCTCCAAAAATAGAGTACTCAACCAGAATAGTTGCTAACTTATGAGATACACTTAATCCTACAGTTCCAGTTATATCCCCACTTACAGAGATAAAAGTTGTGATTGAATGATATTCAAGTGTATCAACATCATTTATGAAAAAATCTTCTTCTATTTTATCTATGCCTAAATTGACTTTTAAATACTCTATTACTCTTTTTGTAAGTTTTTCTATAATCTCATAATC
This sequence comes from Arcobacteraceae bacterium, assembly GCA_965140475.1. Classification (GTDB taxonomy): domain Bacteria; phylum Campylobacterota; class Campylobacteria; order Campylobacterales; family Arcobacteraceae; genus JAIOSF01. The sequence goes on along the minus strand of OZ223240.1, from coordinate 405,771 downwards.
ATCCATAGCGTAATCCTTCGTATGGTAAATTAAAAATAAACTTTACCCCTTTGCCAAAACTATTTTTGATTTTAAGGGTACCCTTTAGTTGTTGCAACTCATATAACACAGATGCTAAACCAACCCCACGACCTGAAATATCTGTGATAGTATCACTTGTACTAAAACCCTCTTCAAAGAGTATCATAAGTATTTGTTGCTCATCAAAACTATCAAGCTGTTCTTTTGTGTAGATGTTTTTTTCTATTGCTAATTGTTTGATTTTTTGGATATTTATACCAGCTCCATCATCACTTATTTTGATTTGAATCAATCCATTTTTTTCTTTTACACTACAGCAAATAGTTCCAAATTCATCTTTATTATTTTCATAACGAGTTTCGAAATCCTCTATACCATAATCAACGCTGTTTCTAAATATATGAACTAAAGAGTTTAAAAAAGGTTTGTATCTCTTTGATAGGTAAATATCGTCACAATCTAATTGTAAAGGGTGTATATATTTTTTAAGTTTAGTTGCGAGTTGCTCTACAAGTTTTTCATAAGGTTTTAAAACAATTTTAATATCATTATAGGAAAGTGCTTCAATACCATTTGCTACATTTTTTATATCTGAATAAAGTGTTCTCTCTAATGTAAATTGTTGCTCTTGTAGAATTCTTTCTAAGGTTTTTTGTAGAGTAATTATTCTTTTTTTATCTATAGATATTGTATTTTTATTGTTTAAAAAGTTTTTTCCTAAAATTGTTTTTAGTAAAGAGATATCCTCTTCAATCCAATCTTGCATAATTTGAGTAGTGATATCTTCTATACTATTGACAAGTTTTTTTTGTTTTAAACTTTCATCAATATCTGTTTCAAAGTTATGCAGATGATGTACTATATGAAGCATCTCTTTTTGAGCAAAAAGACCTTTATAGGTATGTATTATTTTTCTTAAACTTGACAATTTATCAACTGATTTATACTCTTGAATATTGGAAATAAACTTATCATATTCCCCTTTTAGTTCAGCAAATTCTTCAAGGGTTGTTACCGTTTCTACAACCATTTTTAATAATTGTTGTTCCTGTTTTATTTTTTTTGATAACTTTTTTGTCTCTGTTATATCTGTTAAAATCATCATAAAGTTATTTGTATCTAAAACTTTGTACTCAACTTGAATAAATTTTTGATTGATAATAAACTCTTTTTGTAATAAAGAGATTAAGATATCTTGTTTTTTCTCCTCTTCAATAAGAATATTTTGCAGTGTAGATTCTAAAAATGTTTGTTTCTCTTTAGTATCATAAAGTAGATGTGTGATATTTAAGTTTTCTATATTTGTACCAAAAATATTTTTTGCCTCTATTGAGTATTTTGTACCAATAAGCATACTATTATCAAAGGATAAAAAACCTTGTCCAGCATTATTAAGAAGATTTTCTATCTCTTTTGTTCTTTGTATGATTTTATCTTCTAAATTATCTTGATGGTCTTTAATTGATTTTGCCATTGTAACCATAGAGTTTGATAACTCAGATATCTCAAGCATAAAAGAATTTACTGATTGTACATCATCAAAATTATTATTCTTTATTTTTTCATTTTCTTTTTGAAGTTTTAAAATAGGTTTTACTATCAATTGTACAGCATAAAAAAGCATAGGTAAAACAAATATCAGTACCAATAATATTGTAGTTTGTAAGATAGTATAGATTTTTTCTTTATAGGGTTTCATAATTGTATCAAGAGGAGATAATATAGCCAAATACTCACTTTTCCCAAAATTTGATTTTAAAAGTGTAGTATATTTAATATATTTTATTTTATTTATATCTATAACTTTTTGTTTGTTTATATCTACAACATTCCCATTTTTTATAAATAAATTAGGGTATTTATCTGTGATATTTTCTTTGTTTCTTTTTATGATTTGATCAAACTGCCCTATAAGTTCTCCATTTTTTTTAAATATAAAAGCACCACTTCCTTCTACTAAATGCTGTTTTGATAAAAGCTCAGTTAGTTTACTAAGGGATATATCTAAAGCAAGAACTGAACCATTTTCTTGATTGATAACTTTCCCATAAGTAACCCCTGGTTGCTTAAGTGAAGTAAATATATAAGGATCTGTTTTAATGATAGTTTGAGTTTCTATAGCTTGTTTATACCATGGTCTTTGTGTTGGTTTATACTTCACTTCTATTTTTTTTATTGATAATTGTTTGAGGTTTTCATTTAGAAGTTGCTCATATCGAAAGATTTTTCCATCTTCATTGATATGTTTTCTTATTAACCATCTCCCGTCATCTGTCAGATTTAATATTGATTTAATATCATTTGATACATTTAAGTTAATCACTTGATAAAATTGATCATTTTTAAAACCAATGTATATACCATATACATAATTGGAATTTAGAATATGTTCCACAAATACAGGTAATATTTTTGGTTGGGTATCTACTAATAACTCATGGTCAATACCATCTATTTTATTGGATAAGTTTATAAAGTTACTACTTAAAAAATCATATTGACTTATTTGGTTAACTATTTGATCAGAGAGTCTATCAAAAATCTTTTGTGTGGTTAAAAATGCAAATTCACTATTTGACTTATGGTTGATAAATAATAAAGTAGATACAACAGAAACTAATATCAGTATAAATACTGTTAAAATAGATGTTTTAATTTTTACGGATAAAGTTGTGAACATTTTATTTTTTATTTTCAAGAGTATTTATAAGCTCAATTTTTTCAATAGTTTTTGATAAAGTTTTTAATAACTTCTCATGTTGGATAGGTTTTGAAATAATTCCAGAAATACCTACATTAATAAGTTCAATAAAACGATCTGTATTCCGAGAACTTGTCAGTACAATAATAGGCATTCGTTTATTATGAAGTCTAATATTTTTTATAAAATCCCAACTATTACCATCTTTCATATCTATCTCTGTGATAATACAATCAAAGGAAGTGGTTGTTATCTTTTCAAAAGCCTCAATTGTATTTGTTGCTGTATCGAAGCTACTAAATAGTCCAGAAAAGATAGTTGATATAGCAAGATGAGACATAGCATCATCATCTACAAAAAGTATCTTCATATCACGGTTTATTTTAATATTGTTATAGCGTGAATTTATAGACATCAACATCCTTTATAATAAAACAATAACATAATTAAGTATCTCAAAAGTATCAATATACTAAATTATTCTAAAATATCTTTATGAGCTTCTCTTACCTCAAGAAACTCATCAAGATTATCAAAAAATATATATACAAGTTGTGGGTCAAACTGTTTACCACTTTCATTTTTAATCATCTCAAATATCTTTTCATCTTCCCAAGCTTTTTTATAACATCTATCACTTCCTAGTGCATCAAACACATCAGCAAGGGCTGTTATCCTTGCATAGATATTTATCTCTTCACCTTTTATACCTCTTGGGTATCCAGTTCCATCATATCTTTCATGATGTTCATGTGCTATGATTGAAGATACTTTGAGAAGTTTTCTTTTTGAGTGTTTTAACATCTCGTGTCCCAAAGTTGTATGGGTGTTCATCACCTCTCTCTCTTTATCTGTGAGTCTCCCTTGTTTGTTTAAAATAGCATCAGGGATAGCAATTTTCCCTACATCATGCATAGGACTCGCTTCTCTAAGTAGATTTGTCTCTTCTTCACTAAGTCCATAATGTTCAGCTAATATTTTTGAATATAAAGCAACTCTTTTTACATGATTTCCAGTCTCTTTACTTCTACTCTCACAAATAGTACCCATAGTAAAGATAACCTCTTTTTGAGTTGCTTGAATCTCCTCATTTAAAGAGTATATTTCAGAAATTCTTTGTATCATCTGTTGTTCTAAATCATTATTAATTTCAGAGAGAAGTTGCTTTTGTCTAAATACATCATGTTTTAACTTAATATTTTCAATAGCATCATACAGTACATGATACATCTGTTCAAAATCAAGAGGCTTTAAAATATATCCAGCAACTCCTATTTTGATACTCTCTATAAAATAATGCGGGTCACTATTTGCAGAGAGGATAATAATAGGAGTTCTATCATTTTTTGCTCGAATTTTTTTTGCCATATCTATACCATTTAGGTTTGGCATATGGATATCTGTAATTATAAAATCATACTTTGTATCTAGATACTTTTGAAATCCATCTTGACCATCTACTGCAAATGTAATATCATCAAAAATAACATTTAATATACTCTCAATCTCTGTTCTTAAAAGTGGATCATCCTCCACAATTAGAATTTTTAAATTTTTACCAATATCTATTAGTTTTTTTAAATTTTCTTTCAATCTATCATCCTTTTAAATCTTCACACAGGGAGTTGTATCTCAAATACAACACCATCATCTTCATTATAAACATTCAAAGTCCCCTTATGATGCTCTACTACAATTATTTTTGACATAAATAGTCCAAGACCTGTTCCATTTTTTTCTAATTTTGTAGAATAATATGGTTCAAATATCTTCTCCATATTCTCCTCATTTATCCCTCCACCATTGTCTTTTATTGTGATACAATAATGTGATTTTTGTTTTGTTACATCTATTTTTATAGTTGGGTTTGGCACCTTTTTTTCTTGAAAATTATCCCCACTATTTTTTAATATATTTAAGATAACATGGATAAGCTCATTTTGATTTACAATGATGTTTTCATCTGTTTGATACTCAACTTGTATATTTATCCCTTTTGATTTCATCGGTTTTTCAATCATATGTAAGGCATTTGTAACCAATGAAGATATTGATATGCTTTGTGGATATTTATCGGTTTTAAAAAAGTTTCTAAAATCATCAATAGTAGTTGAAAGAAACTTTACATAGTCAGATATATTGTTATGTTTGTGATTGATAAACTTCAACATATTTTCAACATCAGATTCTTTTTTTATATCAAACTTACCACTTGCTATATTTATATCTATGGCAACTATTGCTGTACTTATGGCACTAAGTGGTTGTCTCCATTGGTGTGCTATCATATTGAGCATCTCACCCATTTGTGCAAGTTTGTTGTGTTGTGTTAAAAGAAGTTGGTTTTTATTACTTTTTTCAACTTCTAGAGCGATTCTTTGCTCTAAAGTGTTATTTACTATTTCAAGTTCTTGTTTTGTTTTTTCTAACTCTATTTTTTTATTTTGTAAAGTGTTATTTAACTCTTCTGTTTTATAATATTTGTTAAATAAGTTTTTCATCATAGAAGATAAAAATACACTTGCAACCACTGCAAGCAACAACACAATCAATCCATTAACAATATATTTAAAAATCTGATTATCATGTGCTTGGGTTTGATATTTATCATTAAGTTTTGCTATAAGTATAAAATCATTTTCAACAAGTAGATTTAAGTGTCTTGATACAATAGTATCATCTATATAAATTGAGTTAGTTAAAATATTTTTTGCTTTATTTGGAAATTCACTTTGAAGTGTATAGGATTTTTCTAATTGGGCACTCCAACTTTTTTCTGTATTAAAATGTTTTATGATAGAACCATCTTTTGTAACTAAAATCATATCATATAAAGGGGCATTAAATAATCTTTGTAAAAAATCATCCATAAAATAATTTATAATTAAAACACCACCAAACTCCCCATCTTTTACTATTGGTAACATAGCTCGAAGAGTTGGTTTATAAGGAAGCTCTATTTGCCCATTTTCCATATTTAAATCGATACTAGAAAAATGAACTTTTTCTAGAGGCTTTGTTTTTGCTATTGTAAAGTAGTCTCTTTTTGATTTATCTTGCAACATAGTTGGCTCAACTATTTTTGCTTTTGTATTATGGTTTGTTTTATCTACTCTTATTTTTTCCATCCCATCTTTATCTAGATATCGTATCTGCATCATATCTTTGTCACTTTTTATAAGGGTAAGAAAAAGATCATCAACAGAAGTTGTATTCTCTAAAAGGTAGTTTTGAAAAGTTGAAGAGTTTCTTATAGCAAAAAGTTGATTTTGAGATTTTTTTAAAAATAGATTAAAACACTGTTCCCTCTCTTTTGTCTTTTGTATCCCATTTTGTAGACTTATTTTATTTGCTTGATTTCCAAAAAAAAGTGTATCAATAACAACATACGAGAGTAAAAGTGCCAATGAAAATGCAATAAAAACTAAATAAAATTTTTTGTGTGTTTTTGATTCTTTACCCATATTTCTCTTTTCCTAATTTTTTGCATTATACATAATGATTGTCTTAAAAATGTAATATTAGTCTCTAATCTCTTGATTGTTAAGAGGTAAAGTTATGGTCACTAAAGTACCACTATATTGTGTGTCATTGTAGTTGTATTGTACATTTTGAAACTCTAAAGTCCCACCCATCTCTTTTGTTATATAATCATTTGCTACAAAAAGTCCAAGACCTGTACCTTTTAGTTTGTGTTTTGTAGTAAAGTAAGGTTCACAGAGTTTAGCCATAAGAGCAGTGTCAATGCCTACACCATTGTCTTTTATCTCTATATTTATTCTATTGTTCTTTTTAAAAATATCTATAAAAAGAAGTTTTGTTTCGTTGCCCTTCATTGCATCTATTGCATTATTAAAAATATTGATAAAAAGTTGTTCTACATGATACTCTATTTGGTATATTGCTATATCTTCTATATTATCAACTAAGGTGACATTTTCATTGATGAGTTTTGATTTCATAAGATATATCACAGATTCAAAAGTAGCTTTTATATTAAAAAAAGATCTACTTTGCTCAAGGCTTATAATGGCTCTAAATTTATCAATTGTAGTTGACATATCTTGTGTTGTATCGATGATTTTGTTGAGCATCTGTTGGTGTGAAACTGGATCAATAGTATTTTGCTCATAATCTATAAGTAAACCACCCGCAATAGTAGATATATAAGACAATGGCTGTCTCCAATGGTGAGCAATATTTTCTAAAAGATCCTTAAGAGCAGTGGTTTTATCTTCTAGTAGAATTTTTTTATATTCATAAAGCTCTTTTTTGACTGCTAGTTGTATTTTCTCTTTTTCTAAGTGTATAAATTGTGCAGCTTTTATAAATACTTCACTAAATTGTTGCCGTGAGAAAGGTTTTGGGATAAAGTTTGTGATACCTAGATTTATAAGATTGATAAGTCTTTGAGATTCGTTATGTGCGGAGATGACGATAATTGCTTGATCGTTGTTGATCTTATATACTTTTTTGATAAGCTCAACCCCATCAACTCTAGGCATATTTATATCAGTTAAAATAATATCAAAATAGCTTTTACCCTCTTGAGTGGTGTGTTTTGTATAGAGTTCTAATCCCTCCTGACCATCTTGTGCACTTACTACACTTTTAAACAAAGACTCAAGTATAGTTTCTGTCTCTTCTCTAAGGTCTTGCTCATCTTCAACATACAAAATATTTAAATCTTTTGTATAGTTGTATAAATCATTGTATCTCATAAAAACAACCTTCCATGAAGCAATTCAATTTTGACACTTCATGAGATAATTGTAACAATAATTAGTAACACAAAAGTATCAATTGACGATTTTAGTTACCAAATGCTTTTTTTATACTATCAGCAGCACTATTTGATGCATCTTTTGTTGAATCAATCGCTTTATCTACTTTGTCTCCAGTTGTTTCTTCTGTACAACCTGTAAGTGAGATAACTATAAATAGTCCTGCAAGTGCTAAAATTATTTTTTTCATATTTTTTCCTTCGATTATTTTTCTTATCGTAAGTATAGAGAAAAGAAGTAACATAGAAGTATGAAGTTTGAAAATTTGTAGGTGAATTTTGTAGGGATAAAACCTACACTATAGTAAGAAGAAAACTTCAAAGATATCAAGTGAATGATATCTTTGAGTTTTGGGAGGGTTATGCGATGCTTGTTATAGTTGCATTATTTTCATCAACACTTACTTTTACAGTTGCATCTCCATTTTTAAAAGTCTCAAAAGTTTGACCACCGTAAGTGATTGTTCCTGCTTCTTTTGACCAACCACCTGTGAGTGCAACACTATCACTAGAATCGTCTGCTATGATCATTAACTCATTATTGCCATCACAGTCATATCAATTACATCTTGCATAGTAACATTTGTAATATCGGTAGCTCCATTTTTGGTAAGGTCAATTTTTTCTATACTTGTTGAAGATATACCAGAAAAATCAATAGTTCCAGTACTTAGTTCAAGTCTATCTGCTTGACCAACTGTTCCAGCTGTTGCTATATTTGTAATAACATTATCAGTTGTAGCTGTAAAAGTACCACTTTCTATGCTTGAAAGAAATGAGGTTTTTAATATACTTCTCTTTTATGGCTCTCTATAATGGGCTTATTGCTTGGTTGTTTTTACACTCATAAATCCTCTAAGTTTAAGTTGTTTGACCTAAGTTCATCTATAGTTTTTACTATAGGGTCTTTTATTTTTTTTAGTGTGATGTTATACTCATCATTCAAGGAAACTACACAATATCTATTTAATAATGTTAATTTTATTATAATTTTGCGCCTTTATATATGTTAATTTTATCTATCTGGGTTGTTATTACATTAAAATATTGAATCAAAAACTGATTTTATATCCTTCATTAAAAACATTTACAATAGTATTATCTGGGAGTTTTTTTCGTAATCTTTTTATCATATTTTTTAAACTATTTAAACTAATCTGTTCATTGTATCTCCAAACATATTCAAAAATTTCATCATAACTAAATACACGATTTTTATGTGAGAAGAATAGTTCTAGTAGGGTTCTTTCTTTAGTGGTAAGCTCTATTATATTGTTGTGATGTTTTAACTCTTTTAGTTCCATATTCCAACTATAATTTTCTCTTAAGTCTATTTTTTGAATAGGTGTTATATTGTATTTTAAAAGTTCTTTGATAGAAAAATCTAAGGCTTCTTTTAAGTCTTTTCTACTAACTGGTTTGACAAGATATCTTGTAAGTTGCAGTGATACAGCTTGTAGTAAAAAGTTTTTATCAGAATGGGCTGTAAACATAATAGCTTTTGTTGTATAATCATTTTCTCTTATTTTTTCTAACAATTCTAAGCCATTTAGTTTAGGTATATTAACATCCAATATTAAAATATCTGGTTTTTTCTCTTTATAGAGTTGGTAGGCTTTTTCTCCATCACTAGCTTCATATACTTCACTAAAAAGCATTTTTAAATAAGTTACATAATTTTTTCTAGTAGCTTCTTCATCTTCTACAAATAATATTTTATATGGATAAACCTCTTGCATCCTATACTCTCCCTTGAGGTATTTGTATTATAAAACAAGCACCTTCTAGTTTATTTTCTACATTAAGCGTTCCTTCTAAACCACTTTCAATAATCATTTTTGCCATATAAAGTCCTAATCCTGTACCTTGTGTTTTATGTTTTGTTGTAAAATAAGGTTCAAATACCTTATCTATAATATCCTCAGGAATACCATCTGCATTGTCTTGTATATCTATAAGAATATTTTCATCTTCTTTATAAGCTTTTATATATATCTTTGGAGATTCTATAGCTTTAAGAATTAAGGCATCTATTGCATTGTTTAGCAAAGTTAAGATAACTTGTTGTAGCTCATCTAAATAACAATGACATTTTAACTCTCTATCTATATCTATCTCTACAGCTACACGATGTGTATTGATTGAACCTTTTACAATATCTAAAGATTTTTCAATAGCATCTTCAAGGTCAAAAATACTTTTTTGTTTATCAGGGTTAAAAAAGTTTTTAAAATCATCAATAGTTTTTGACATGTACGCTGTAAGAGATTCTATTTCTAGAAGTTTTTCCTCTATCATAGTATCATCAATATTGTTTTTAGCCAATGCTATATCCACAAGAAGAACAGAGGAGTTTATTTGAGCTAATGGTTGTCTCCATTGGTGTGCAATATTTTCTATCATCTCTCCCATTTGAGCTAATTTACTTTGATGCATAAGGACAACTTGCTGTTTTGTGTTTTTTGAAACTTCCTCTTTTATCTTCTCTTCTAAAGAGTTATTTAACATTTCAAGTTTGTTTTTTGCAATTCGAAGTTGTTCTGTTTTTTCTTTCAATGCAAGTTCATTTTGTCTTTGATTTGTAATATCGTAACCAATATTAATGATTTCATCTGTTGGAAGTTTTACATTAGCCCACATAGTGATTAATGTTTTCCCCTCTTTTGTTTTAGGATACCATTCTTCATATTTATTGTAATTTCTTTTGTTAAAAGATTCAATTAATTTTTCTTGATCTTGAGGGTCTGGATAAAAGAGTTTTATAGGTGCTGGATGATTTTTAATTTCCTCAAAACTCCAACCAAAAATTTTTTCACATTCTTGATTCCAGTAAGTTATTTTACCCTCATTATCGAAAGAGTTTAAGAGAACAGGGGCAATATCAAATAAAGTTTGAAGTTTCTCTTGATTTTCTTTTAATTGTTTTTTAGCAAGTTCTTTATTTTTCACTTCTTTTGTAAGTTTTATATTCCAATAGATAAAAATACTTAATAATATTATGGTAAAAAATATGATTTCGAAGATCATATGATAGTCAATTTGTGGTTGATAGCTTATATATATCCACTTATTTACAATATCATCTATAGTTTTTTTTGTCTATAGAATATACTGCCTTTTCTAGTATGTTATGGAGAACTTTTTCATCATTTCTTGAGGCGACACTTAAAGAAAAATACTCTTTTAATACCCCAGAAATAGTGATATCTTTGATATCATTTTGTTGTAATTGATATTTAATGGTAATAAAGTTATCTAAAAAACCAAAAATTCTCCCCTCATGTACTTTTTTTAAACCATCTTGGATTGAATTTACCTTTACAAAATTTATATTTGGGTATTGATATTGGAGTAGCTCTTTTATTGAGTAGTCCTTTACTATTCCAAGTTTTTTATCTTTTAAATCAGAAATATTACTGATAAAATTCACATTAGGTTTTGTTACTAAAGCTATTGGAGATTTTATATAAGGGGTAGTGAAATTAAGATATTTCTTCCTTGAGGGTGTTTTTTGCAGATAGGGGTAAAATATCACATTCCCTATTTTTTATTTTTGCAAGTGACTCGCTCCACGATTTTGTCTCAATAAGTTTAATAGGGGTATTGATTTTTTTAGAGATAAGTTGTATGAAATCTGATTGAAAACTCCAATATGTCTTCCATCAAGTATTTTATCTAAAGGCATCCAGTTAGGATCAACACACATTTTTAATATTTTTTTCTTCTGAAGATAATTTTTCTCTTTTGAAGAGAGAGTAAAATTTTTTATAGGGGTATAGATGAAAGAACTGAATGTTTCTATATTTTTTTTGGCTATAGATAGGGATTGTGCATAACTATCTGCAATCATTTGTACTCTTTCTAAATCAATACTTCCTATGGGATACACGTTTGTTAGCATTAAATATTCTATTTGATTTGCTTCAAAAAGGAAAGCTTCTTTTGATTTTTTTTGCGTATTGTATTTTTGCATAATGAGGTTTAGAATCTCTTCTTTGTGTTTCAATGCATATTCCCACCCTTTAATGGAAGCTTTTCTAAAGTTTTCAACTCTTTGTGGATGGTTTTGTAGTTCACTTTTTGAAGTAAAAAGATTTTGGTCATAAAATTTTGTTCCAAAAACAGCAGGGTCTACAATATTGTATTGAACACCTAATTTATTTAAGGTATAAATTTCATTTGTACTAAAAACACCTATTGCATCCACTTTTTTATCAATAAAACTTTGAATGTTAAAGTCTCTTGAGATATATTTAAAATCTTTTGTAGTTAAATGAAAGTTAGATAACATTGCTAAAATTATCTGTAGATGGCTACTTGAAATTTTTTTCCCTTTTAAATCTTCAGGGGTATGAATATCTTTTGTTGTCACTAATACCAAAGGTGATTGTTTAAAAAAGTTAGCTACAAAAACGAGAGGCTTCCCTTGCATATACTCTGCAATTAAAGAAGAATAGGTGAGTCCATAATCTACTTTTCCTGTGAGAACTTCATCTATTACATTCATATTTTGTTGAAACTCTCTCAACTCAACATCAAGCCCAACTTCTTTATAAAAGCCTTTCTCTTTTGCAGCGTAAAATCCAGCAAATTCAAATTGATGTTTCCATTGGAGTTGTAATGTGATTTTATCATTTTCTTGCGCAGTAAGAGAGCTTATAAATAAAGATAAAAATAGGATGATTTTTAGACTAAATTTCATTAAATTATATTCTTTCGTATTGGTTTTGTATAGCTATTCATATACAGTTAATTGTAATATTACAGTAAAAAAGTATCAAACTTGTATCATACTTGAAGTGATATGATAAACTCCGCTCCTGTATATGTTTCACCTTTATACTCAAAAGTGCTATTTTGCGCATAGATTGAACCTTCCATACCTTTAGTAATTAGATTATAAGTCATATGAAGCCCTAAACCTGTCCTTGAGTTTCATGTTTAGTTGTAAAGTATGGGTCAAATATTTTTGGTAGAATCTTTTTTTCAATTCCACCACCATTATCTTTAAAATGTAATAATATTTTGTTCTCTTTTTGCTCTATTGTAATTAGAATAACTTTTTCTTTGAGAGTATCTTTATTTGATAATGCATCTTTAGAATTATTGTAAATATTCATAAAACATTGAAGTAACTCATTTTTATAACCGTTAATGATAAGTTGTTCATCAACATTTTGTATAATCTGTATATTGTGGTTTTTTGTTGATGGTTCAATTAAGTTTAAAAGACTTTCCATAAAATCAGTTGCTTTAAATTTTAATTTTAATCTATCCCCTTTTACAAAGTTTCTAAAATCATCTATTGTTTTTGATAAATACTGTACATTGTTATCAATAGCATCACAAGCATCAATAAGAAATTTGTCATCAAGAACACCATACTCTTTTTGTACCTTTATCCCTGTTGCACTTGTAGAGATTACTGAGAGTGGTTGTCTCCATTGATGAGCTATATTTCCTATCATCTCACCCATTGATACAAGTTTCGCTTGCTGAAGAAGTTGCTCCTCTTGTTGTTTTAATAGAGTGATATCTATGATACTTACAAGTCTAATATCTCTATTTTTTAATATAATGTCCTCTGATTAAAACAGATATTGTACTATTGTCTTTTTTGAGAATTGCCATTTCGTAAGGGTGAGTGTCATCTTGCGATAATTTTTCTTTGGCCATAGCGAGATATTTTCTTGGGATAAATGAGAATATATCTTTCCCTATAAGTTCCTCTTTTGAATTATATCCAAGAATGGTAAGTGTACTTTGATTAACATCAATACAAATTCCATCTTTAAAAATACCAATACCTTCAATCGTTGCATTGATAATCTCATGAAACTCGTTTAGAGATTTTTTTAGCATATATTGTTTATAGATAAAAAATATAAAAAGTACTAATATTACAATAAAAACATTACGAAGGATACTGTAGTCAAGTTGTGAATCAAAGGGTTTTGAAAGCCATTTTTCATGAATAATTTTTTTATATTCATCAGAAAGGGTAAAGAGTGATTTGTTTAAAATATTATAAAGGATAATGTTGTCATCTCTTACAGCAATTGATAAATTATACACCATTTTAGAGTAGCCTGCTATTTGAAGATGATCAAAGTTATAAATATTTTTATAGTATGAGAGTACTGGTAAAGTAGCTATAGTATAATATACTTCACCATCTTCAACTGCTTGGAAAGCTTCTTTGTAACCTACTGTTTCTTTGATTTGAATATTTGGATATTTGTCTCTTAATTTACTTATAAGACCACTATGTTTTTTACGAGAAAGTTTTTTATCTATGAGTGTTTCAAGTTCATCTACTAAAGGCTTGTCATCTTTCGTGATTATTGCTAAATCATAATTTAAGTAAGGGGTAGTGAAGTTTGCATACTTTTCTCGTTCTTTTGTTTTTATAGCAGCTGGAAGAATATCACATTTTTTTTCTTTTAAATATTTTTGTGACTCTTCCCAAGTTTTTGTTTTTATAAACTGAAATTGTAAACCTGTTTTTTCCCCTAACAGTTTTAAAATATCTATAGAGATTCCATTTGGTTCACCATCATTATTTGTAAACTCAATTGGTGTCCAGTTTGGATTTGTACACACTTTTATAATTTTTTTCTTTTGAATATAGGTTTTTTCACTTTTTGTTAATTCACTGTTTTTATTGTCTACTTCATAGATGGCATCATCAAATAGTAATTGTGTATTTGATAGACCCAACAATTTATACACATCATAGATTCTTCCAAGTTTATCTTTTGTTATAGAACCTAATTGGGTAGTCCCATCATAGGCTAATTTTTTTAACTCTTTCCCCTCATAAATCAAAGCCTCTTTTGATTTATCTAAAGTGTTATATTTGTTATGGATTATTTCACTTGTCTCTTCAATATGTTCAAAGGCGTATTTCCAACCTTTTAGTGATGCATCAGTAAATCTTTTTACTAAACTTGGGTCTTTATCAAGTGTTTTTCGCTTTGTTACTAAAATATCACTATAAAAATCAAAACCATAATCTTTTGGATTAAAAATAACAGGTGTTCCCCCTTTTTGTTTTAAAAGGTAAGGTTCATTTGAGATATAAGCAGACATAATATCAGCATGACCATTCATCAAATCTTCTATTTTAAAAGTTTGTTTAATGACATTCATATCATTAAAAGAGGTATGTTTTGAAAAAAGCATAGATAGAAGTGAAGCATCTGTGCTTAAGTCAGTTGTAGACATGAGTTTTTTATTTTTTAAATCACTAAAGTTTTTAATTCCTGAACTTTTATCTGCTAATAATACTAAAGGGGAAGATTGAAATATAGCTGCTAAAAAAACAATATCATTTTTGTTTGTATTATCTATAAATGCTGTAGATCTTACGATAGAAAAAGTGCTTTTTTCTTTCAAAATATCATCAGCCATATTTATCCCATATTGCCACTCTTTGATATCAACATCGAGTCCTACATCATTATAAAACCCTTTCTCTTTTGCCATAATATATCCAGCAAATTGAAATTGATATTTCCATTGTAATTGTAATGTCACTTTTTCATTTGCAACAAGCAAAATAGTAAGAAGATGTAAGGTAATAAATATTTTATTTAACATTTTAAGAGTATAACTGAAACTCAATAAAATATTTATTACATTTGTTGTACAATTGTGAAATGAATAAGAAAAAAATATTTTTAACAAATGATGATGGTTGGGATGCTAAAGGCTTAAAAAAACTCATAGAGGCTTTAAGTCCGATTGCACACCTTATGATTGTTGCACCTGCAACAGAAAAATCAGCTTCTGCACATAGTATGACACTTACTCGTCCTATGAAACTTATAGGGGTTGATGACGATTATTATAAGATGGATGATGGGACACCTACAGATTGTGTTTTTATTGGGTTAAA
Source organism: Arcobacteraceae bacterium (assembly GCA_965140475.1). Classification (GTDB taxonomy): domain Bacteria; phylum Campylobacterota; class Campylobacteria; order Campylobacterales; family Arcobacteraceae; genus JAIOSF01. The sequence goes on along the minus strand of OZ223240.1, from coordinate 390,366 downwards.
CAATCTATTTAATGATGATGACAAACCAGATTTAGTGATAAGTGGTATAAATATAGGTTCAAATATGGGTGAAGATATCACTTATAGTGGAACAGTTGCAGGTGCTAGTGAAGCAGTACTTCAAGGAGTTCCTGCTATTGCTATAAGTCAAGTTTTTAATGATTTGAATAATGTAAATAAAGATGCTTGGGAATATGAACTTGCTTGTAGTGTGATTAAAGATATTGCACAAAAAGTTTTAGACTATGATTTCCCATTGGGGAAAAGAAAATTATTAAATATCAATATTCCACCTTGTGGTATAGAGGAGTGTAAAGGGATAAAAGTAACAAATGCAGGATATAGAGAGTATGGAAATGACTCTCATAGATATGTAAGCCCAAGAGGTGAAGAGGTTTATTGGATAGGGTTACATCCACTTATATGGCAAAAAGTAGATGGGAAAATGTGTGATTTTGAAGCGATAAAAGAAAATTATGTTTCAATTACACCTGTACAACTTGATATGACAAGTTATGATGATATAGAAAAATTAAAGGGATGGATTAAATGAAAAATAGCTTTTATGATGAGTTATTAGGTGATATAAATAAGTTAGTTGGTGATTTAAAAGATGAAAATGAACTGATTAAGATTTTGAAAAAAAGATTAACAAAAAAGGAGTTTAGATACTATAAACTAAAAGTTGAGAATGCTACAACAAAAGATATGATAAAAGAGTTAGGTGTAGATAATGAAAGATTTGAAGAGATAGAGACTCAAACTATCCATAAACTCAATCAAGAAAAAATCAAACAGGAATTGACTAAATCATGAGTTTTTTTAAAGCAATTTTTTTATTTGCTTTACTAATGGTACTATTCACAGGATGTGCTACAAAAATTGAACAAAAGCCACACTTATCAAAAGCAAATCTTCAAGAGGTTTCTTGGGATGAGATGGCTGGCTTTGAAAAAGATAATTTAGAGTTGTCTTTTGAGGTTTTTAAAAAAGCATGTACCAAGTCTAAAAGATATGAAAATTTAAAAGATATTTGTACTAAAGCAAATGAGTTTGAAATAGAAAACTCAAAAGAGTTTTTTACCCAATATTTTACACCTTATAGATTGTTGGACGAAAATAATGGACAAGAAGGCTTAATAACTGGATACTACGAACCCATTTTAAATGGGAGCTTAGTAAAAACTGATGTTTATAAATATCCAATATATAAAACACCTAAAGATATTTTAATAGTTGATTTTGGTAGTTTATATCCTGAACTTAAAGATTATAGACTCAGAGGAAAAGTTATTGGAAATAAAGTTGTCCCTTATGATAGTAGAGAAGAGATAGAATCACAAAATAATCTTGAAGCTATTTGTTATGTTGATGATAAGGTAGATTTATTTTTTTTACATATTCAAGGGAGTGGAAAAGTAAAACTTCAAGATGGAAATATTATTAATGTAGGATATTCGCAACAAAATGGAAGAGGCTACTATCCAGTAGGTAGAAAACTTATAGAAGAGGGCTATGTGGCAAAAGAGGATATGTCTTTACAGGCTATTAGAAAGTGGCTTAAGGAAAATCCAACTCAAATAGATGAAACTTTAAATCTTAATGAAAGTTATATATTTTTTGCACAGAGTGAAAAAACTGCAACAGGAAGTTTAGGTGTACCACTTGTTGCAAATAGAAACTTAGCAGTTGATAGATCATATATCCCTCTAGGGTTTCCTGTATTCATAGATACGACTAATCCACTGACCCAAACACCAATTCAGCAACTAATGGTAGCAGCAGATACTGGTGGTGCTATAAAGGGTGAAATAAGAGCAGATTTTTTCTTTGGAAATGGGGAAAAAGCAGAAAAACTAGCTGGTATTATGAAACAAAAGGGAAGTTTGTATATACTTATACCAAATAATATAAAAAATATAGATACAAAAAGTGAAGGATAAAAGTGCACATAACAAACAAAATCTCTAACTTATTTCATAAATTTGCAACATATGAGTTTCCAAAAACAATACAAACTATTATAAATAATGGTTATGTAAATATACTAGGACTTGATATGAGAGAGTTCAATGACCCTAGTAGTTATAAAACTCTTAATAAGCTTTTTACTAGAGAGTTAACTACTCCAAGGGCAATTGAACATAGTTTAGATAATTTTATTAGTCCAGCTGATAGTTTTGTAACACAGTGTGGGGCTATAGAAGATGAAACATCGCTTCAAATCAAAGGGATGAATTATAGTGTAAGAGAATTACTTACAGATGAAATTTTATATGATGATTTTGAGAAACTCAAGAATGGTTCTTATGCAAATTTTTACTTAAGTCCAAAAGACTATCATAGGTATCATGCTGTTTATAACTGTCATATAACAAAACTTATTCATGTACCAGGGAAATTATATCCTGTAAATTTTCGATATTTAAATAAGCAAGAAAATCTTTTTATTGAAAATGAAAGAGTTATATTGGAGTGTAAAACAACAGATGATAAGCTTTTTTATATGGTATTTGTTGGAGCTTTAAATGTAGGAAAAATGGTATTTACATTTGAAGAAAAGGTACAGACAAATAGTGATCTTATCTATCCAGTTACTTATGAGTATGAAGATTTATATGTAAAAAAAGGTGATTGTTTAGGATACTTCGAAATGGGGTCAACTGTATTGCTTTTTTGGGAAAAAGATATGGTAACATTGAACAATATTATAAATACAAAAGTGAGATTTTCAGATATTATAGCAACAGCAAATTAGATTGTCTTGTAAAAAAGGAGGAGAGAAAAAGTAAAATGAAATTTAGATACAAAATAGTAGTTTTATTAATCCTATCAACTTTTTTGTTCTCAAAAGAGTTAATTACCCCTATACCTTTAGAGGTAAAACATGATAAAGAAAAAGTACTTTTAGGAAAAAAACTTTTTTTTGATACCCGTCTGAGTAAAGATAACACTATAAGTTGTGCTAGTTGTCATATACTGAATGACGGAGGAGATGACAACTTACAATTCTCTGTTGGTATTAGTGGACAAGTGGGTGGTATAAATGCACCAACAGTTTATAATAGTGTTTTTAATATAGCTCAGTTTTGGGATGGGAGAGCAAAAGACTTACAAGAGCAAGCTCATGGACCTATTGAAAATCCAATTGAGATGGGTGATAGTTTTGATAATGTTATAAAAAAACTACAAAAAGATATTCCATTAACCCAAGAGTTTAGAAAAATATATAAAGAGGGTATAACCTCAAATAGTATCACCGATGCAATTGCACATTTTGAAGCTACACTAATCACACCAAATGCACCTTTTGATAAATACTTGAAAGGTGATAAAAATGCTATTGATGAAGATGCAAAAAAAGGGTATGAACACTTTGTAGAGTATGGGTGTGTATCTTGTCATAATGGTATAAATATAGGTGGTAATCTTTTCCAAAAAATAGGCTTAATCAAAGAGTTTCAAACTAGTGTAAAGTCATTGGGTAAGTTTGATGTTACAGGAAATAAAGCAGATATGAATTATTTTAAAGTACCAACACTTAGAAATATTTCAAAAACTGCACCATACTTTCATGATGGCTCTGTTTATGATTTAAAATCGGCAGTTAAAGTGATGTTAAATATTCAATTAGGGATTGTAGCCCCTAGTGAAGATGTAAGTCAAATAGTGAAGTTTTTAAAAACATTAGATGGTGAGGTACCTGATATTGTACAAGATAATAAATAGTATGAAAAAACCAATAGTTTTTGCTACACTTTTTTTAATAGGATTATTATTTTTAGCATACAATAAATATGATACAAAAGAGAAAATAACTAATTATTTTTATATTAGTGAAAAACTTGGTAAAATTTATACACTTAATAATAATCTTGATCTATTTAAAAGCAATATTTTAGATTACAATAACTATGACCACATAGAAAAAAATATTAAACAAATAAGAGAAAATTTTGCTTTTATTAGTTCAAATAACTCTATAAAAAACACTACTTTTCAAAATGATCTTCATAAGTTGCAAAAAGATTTTGAAAAGAAAATATTTATTATTCAAAAAATAAAATCATACAATGCTATTTTAAATAACTCTTTTCGATATATTCAAAAATTAAAATATAAAATTCAATCAAGAGAACTAATCGAGCTTTATTTTACAGTTTCTACTTTGGATAAAACTAAAAATATAGAGTATGAAAAATATTTAAAAACTATAGATACTTTTAATGTATCAAATAGTTCAGAAAAAATATTTTTAGCTCATGCAAAAATTTTATTTAATTATTTTCAAAGTACATCTGAAATTCTAGAAGAGGAGAGTAGTTTAAATATACTAGAAAAATTAAATAGTATAATGAATCAATATGATACTTTATCTCATGAAAATATAAATAAAGCACATATGTTAGTTGCTATATTGTTTATTCTTTTAATATTATCTATTTTTTTATACCTTTACGATTCCTATAAAATATATAAAAAACAAAAAGATTTGAAGAAATTTAAAAATACTATAGAGAATAGTGATAATATTATTATCATAACAGATAAATATGAAAATATAAAATTTGTAAATAAAGCATTTGTCAACAATTATGGATATACTTTAGATGAGATAAGAGGAGCGAAACCTTCTATTTTAAAATCAGGTGAACATGATGATAGATTTTATAAAGAACTTCATGAAACTATTCATAATGGTAAAAAGTGGGTAGGGACTTTTATTAATTTGGGTAAATCGGGTGAAAAACAGTATGAGAGAGCTTCAATTACACCTATCTTTGATGATAATGGGGAGATAGAAGAGTTTGTTGCTATTAAACTAAATATTACAAAAGAGATAGAAACACAACAAGCTTTACGAGAAAGTGAGCAAATTATGATGCAACAGTCAAAAATGGCAAGTATGGGTGAGATGCTTTCAAATATTGCACATCAATGGAGACAACCATTATCTATAATCTCTACAGTTGCTAGTGGTGTGAAGGTAAAAAAACAGTTTGCTACACTTACAGATGAAGAGCTTATGAAAAATATGGATGAGATAGGAAGCTCAACAGAGTTTTTATCAAAGACTATTGATGATTTTAGAGATTATTTTAAGCCAGATAAACAGAAAACTAAATTTAGTGCAATAGATGTTGTAGACAGAAGTTTAAAAATTTTAGAGTCAACTTTTAAAAATAGTGAAATAGAAGTTATACAAAAAGTTCAAGATATTCAGTTACATCAACTTGATGGAGAATTGATGCAAGTTTTAATAAATATATTAAATAATGCAAGAGATGTCTTAAATGAGAATCAAGTAGAAGATAAGATCATTGAAATAGAAGTTCATAGTGCAAACAATAGAGCAATTTTTACAATATCTGATAATGGAGGTGGAGTGCCTGAAAATATTATTAATCATATATTTGAACCTTATTTTACAACCAAACATAAATCACAAGGGACAGGTATAGGCTTGTATATGTCCCACCAAATCATTACAAAACATATGGGTGGATTTATAAGTGTTGAAAACGGACCAATTATCTATAAAAACAGAGAATATTTTGGTGCAAAACTTACACTTGATATTCCTATTAAGTAGTTATATTATTTTTTGATGTAGTAATGAGCAGTTCGATAACTTTTCCCTATTTTTAGTTTTAGCATTTGTCAAAATATCGTTAAAAGTATACTTTTTACTATCGTAAACATATACAAATATCTCATCATCAACTTCCAAAAATGTATTCTCTCCAAATGTAGTATAACTTGTAGCCCCAATACTGATAATCATCCCTTGTGGATAATTACACTTCTGAATGTAACTATGTAAATCTTCTAATGGTCCCTCATCTTTTTGAGTATTTACTTTTTCTATAATCCAGTTTTTTAATTGTCCATAAATATAATTATATGTTTTTACAGCACTATCTTCACCATAAGGATACACTATCCCATCTCTTTTTAAAAAAGAGGCGATATGGTAACTCTGCATTACACCATCTTCTTCAAACTTGTCTATAGGGATGATTTGAGATGATATCCCTTTTGTCTCTTCTCCCCAATTCTTTTTTTCACTTATTTTTTTAGCTCCCTCTTTTCTTATACTACAATCATTGTACGCTGTAAAAAAATTTGGAATTATATCTTTGACTTGATTGTTTTCATAAATTATGTTACAAATAAGTGCCACTTCTGGTTCCATTTGAAGATTCCCATCTTTCGTTCTAGGGTGTTTTATATTTTGGCTTGAGAGCGGATAGGTACCTAAAAAAGTTTCACTTTTTGGAAGATAAAATGGAAATATACCCTTAGGAGCATTTTCATCATCCACTTTTATATTAACAAAATCGCTAGCCTCTCCAGCTTGTTCTAAATGGTGTGCAAAATTTCCAGCAATACCAAATCCTATAAATTCTTTTAAATGTTCTTTACTCATATATTCTACTTTCGAAATGAATTTAAGCACAATTTTATATTCAGTTTTTCTTAAGATTAAAGAAAATAGCTTTAGTAGTTAAGTTCTTTTTATCTGCTTACAGAATAAAAATACCTTAATAATCTGTTCTTTATCTTCAGATCACGCGTAATTTTTGGTTAATCTTAAGAAAAACTGAATATAAAATTATGCTAATTATTTTTTTGATTGTAACATAACTTTTTTTATGCTAGTATATAAGAAATTAAAATAAGGATAAATTATGTCAACAACTACACAAATAGAAACAATAGAATTAAATGGAACAAAAGAGGGTACTATAAGTATAGCAAATATTACTGAGCCATATGGTGCGGGTACAGATACAGTTACAAGTATTGGGATATCTTTAGTTGGTGATGATGTTGAGTGGAAAGTGCATATCCCAAAAGAAAATATAGATGCTGTTATAGAGGCACTGAAAAAAGCAAAATAGTAAATTGTTTGTATGGCATATAAAAAGGTAAAACTTAACCATATCTCTAGAAAAGCTTTAGAGGTTGGTCATGTTTATAAATACCCTGTATTTTATAAAGATATAGGTGATATTTATAAAGTATTAATAGAGGAAAATGAAAGTTTTATTAAAGAGACACAAGATAAAATTGATAAACTACAATTAAAAGATTTATATGTTTTAACAAAAGACCATCCATTATATGAAAAAGATACACAAGAGTATATTGCTAAAATTCTTGATGATGATTCTATTTCAAGTAAGTTAAAATCTGAAATAATCCATGATATGGCATCTGATACAATTAATGAACTTTTTTCGGGAGAAATAAATAAAAATAAAATTGATAGGTCAACAGAGCTTGTCAATGACACAATACAATTAATACTTAATGATGACTCAGCAGCAAAAGCGATGTTGGGAGTTACTTCATATGATTATTATACCTATACCCATTGTGTTAATGTTTCTATCTATGCTTTAGGTTTTGGGGCTCATTTAAAATTAGACAAAAATAAGTTAAATGTATTAGGTCGTGCTGGAATTCTCCATGATTTAGGGAAAAAAAACATCCCTAATGAGATTGTCAATAAAAATGGAAGATTAACTGATGAAGAGTTTTCAACGATGAAAAATCACCCCACATTAGCAGTAGAGATTTTAAAAGAACTTGGAGAGAATAACCAATTAGTATTAGATGCTATCGAGCAACATCATGAAAAACTAGATGGCTCTGGATATCCAAAAGGATTAAAAGCTCAGGAGATACATATTTTGTCTCAAATTATTGCAATAGTAGATATCTTTGATGCTTTAACTACAAAACGATCCTATAAAGAGGCACTAAAAACTTTCGATGCACTTTCTATTATGAAAAATGAGATGACCACCGAACTCAATCCACATTTACTAGCAGAATTTATGGTATTTATGGGAAATAGAATAGATAGATATAAGTAAGATAAACAGAGTGATTTATTCATATTACATTAATATTAATATGATACTATTATAACTTAAAATTAAAACAAGGGTGCTAGATGAAAAATATTTTATTAATATTACTTTTCGTAACTTCATTATTTTCTGATGATGGATTTCTTGAGCCAGATAAAGCTTTTGTAACAACAGTTACAAAAAATGATAGTGGTGTTGAATTTAAAATTGTTTTAGATAAAAGTATCTATTTATATGATGAGTTTTTAAAAGTTACAATTAAAGAGCCAAAACCTATAGATATTACTAAAGAGCTTTCTATTGCAAAGCCAGTGGAATATGATGGATTTCAAGTACATTTTAAAGAAGTTCTTATTCAAGTACCACAAAGTTTAATAGATGATAAAATAGGTGCAGGGAATAATTACACTTTAGAGTTTGCATATCAAGGTTGTTCAAAAGCTGGATTGTGTTACTCACCAATGTCTAAAGAGTACAAATCAGATATCAAAACTACACCAACGACAGCAAAACAAACACCACCAGTACAGACTACAAAAGCTGTAGAGGAACCAGTAAATGAAACAGATGCTATAGCACAAACTTTAAAAGATGGAAGTATCCTTTTAGTTCTTGCTACATTTTTTGGATTTGGATTATTACTTGCTATGACACCTTGTATTTTTCCTATGATACCAATCTTATCAGGTATTATTGTTAAGCAATCAAATCAAGCAGGTGGACAGATGTCTGCTGGGCGTGGTTTTTTCCTTTCATTAGTGTATGTATTATCTATGGCTGCTGCATATACTATAGCAGGAGTTCTAGCTGGTGTATTTGGTGCAAATATTCAAGCTATGCTTCAAAATCCATACGTGATAGTAGCTTTTGTTGGTATTTTTATCGCATTAGCTTTTTCAATGTTTGGATATTATGAGATAGGATTACCAGCTTCATGGCAATCAAAACTAAATAAAACAAGTGATGAAAGTAGTAAAAAAGGTGGATTAATAGGTATTGCAATTATGGGATTTATCTCAGCACTTATAGTTGGACCTTGTGTTGCACCACCATTAGCTGGAGCATTAGTTTATATCGGACAAACAGGTGATGCAGTTCTTGGTGGACTTGCTTTATTTGTGATGAGTTTAGGTATGGGTATGCCACTTCTTGCTATTGGAATTGGAGCAGGAAAATATATGCCAAAACCAGGTGGATGGATGACAACTGTATCAAAAGTATTTGGTGTAGTGATGTTAGGGGTTGCTATTTGGATGCTTGATAGAATTGTACCATTTGTAGTTACAACAGTACTTATTATGATACTTGCTATGGGAAGTGCATTTTACTTAATCAAAAATGGAAATAAATTTGGAAAAGTAGTAGCTGTAATTTTAATGCTAGCTTCATCATACTTTTTAATGCAAACTATGACTGCAAAAGAGGATAAACTACACTATACATATGTAAAAACTGTTGAAGAGTTTGATAAGGTTGTAGCACATTCAGCAAAACCAGTTATGATTGATTTTTGGGCTACATGGTGTGTAAGTTGTATAGAACTTGACAACATCACTTTTAAAGACCCAGTGGTTCGAGAAGAGCTTAAAAACTATCTTTTAGTAAAAGTTGATGTAACAAAAAACACAGCTGATGATAAAGCATTAATGAAAAAATTCAACCTATTTGGACCACCAGCATTGATTTTTTATAAAGATGGTGTTGAAGAAAAAAATAAAAGAATCATCGGTTTTAAAAATGCTGAAGATTTCTTAAAAATAGTAAAATAGGTCAGAATGGATTTAGTATCTTATATCGATAGAGGAGGTATAATAGTATATATCTTAATAGTTATGAATATTATTGGATTTACTATTATGCTCTGGAAAACATTTGTTTTTTTTATAGCCAATATGAATATAAATCAAATTGCACAAGATATAATCTCTAGTTTAAAACTTACTAAAGAGTATGAGATAGCACAAGTGCAATCAACAGTAGCTCTTAGGGTAAAAAAACTAGAATCAGGTCTTAATACTGTAAAACTTATAGCTTCTATCTCTCCACTTATTGGACTTCTTGGAACGGTTATAGGTATTTTAAACTCTTTTGATAGTATCAGTCATCTAGGACTTGGTGATCCAACAGTTTTCTCAAGTGGCATTAGTATTGCTCTTATTACAACAGTTGCAGGACTTCTTGTGGCTATCCCACATTATATAGGATATAACTATTTTATAGGTAGCTTAGATAGTATGGAGATAAAACTAGAAAAGATTATTCTTGATAAGATAGATTAAGAGATTATGCGACACAAAAAAAGAGAGATTCTTACTCCTGATTTAACTCCCCTTATTGATATAGTTTTTATTTTATTGATATTTTTTATTGTAAGTTCTGTATTTAAAAAAGAGGAGTTAGCACTTAATTTATCACTTCCAAGCTCTAATGCAAAAGAGCTAGAAGTTGAGATAAAACAGCTTAACATTGAACTCTCCCCCACCTCTTTGGCATACTTAGGAAAGCAGATTGATTTTGCACAACTAGATATTCAACTAGCCAATATTACAAAAAAAGACCTTCCTGTTATTTTACGAGTTGATAAAGAGGTAAAATATGACAGACTTATTAAAGTTTTAGATGCTCTTCAAAAGTATTCATTAAATAATCTAGCTTTAGTTACTCAAGAAAATTAACCAAAAGCTTTTACGATATTTTCAAGTGAGTTTTTAAGCTCATTAAATGGTAAAGCTACATTGATTCTAAAACATTTTTTTCCCTCTTTTTGGGAAAAACTTTTCCCATCATTTAAGAGTACTTTTGCTTCGTTTGTAAGCTTTGTAAATATTTGATTATGAGATAAATCAAAGTTAGAAAAATCTAGCCAAATAAGATAAGTAGCTTCATTTTGAATAACAATAAGTTTTGGTAAATTATCATTGAAGTAGTTGTATGTATAAGTGCAATTTTCTTTGAGATACGAAGCGAGTTTTTCTATATATAGTACCCCTTTTTTACTATAAGCACTTTTAATTGCAACGGGTGCAAAAATATTAAGCTCATCTATATATCGTTTTTTTATCTCTGATTGAATTGCACTATGAATATACTCGTTTTTACAAAGAGTATATGCTATTTTTATCCCTGCAAGGTTAAATGATTTTGTTGGAGAATTTAAGACAACACAGTTGTTTTCACACTCTTTAATATTTAAAACTGATTGAAATGGTGTAAAACAAATATCACTATGAATCTCATCGCTTATGATGATTATATTATTTTCTTGACAGATTTTTGAGAGTTTTTGTAGCTCTTTTTTATCCCAAGTTCTACCTATAGGATTATGAGGATTACAAAGTATAAGTAGTTTTGTTTTTTTTGATATTTTCTTTTTTAAATCTTTAAAATCTATCTCATATCTATTATTTACTTTTTTTAATTTATTTTCTATGAGTACTCTTTTATTAAGTTTAACAATATCATAAAAAGGGGGATATACAGGAGTTTGGATAATCACTTCATCGTTTTGTTCACTTAAAGCTGCAATACAACAAGCTAGGGAGCTTAAAACACTAGGCATAAGATGTATTTGTTTTTTTTCTATCTTTAGATTGTATCTCTCTTTTTGCCAAAAAATAATAGAATCAAATACCGCTTTATCTATGTGCGGATAGCCCATCACTTTATTTTGTAGAATTTTTTGTAAATCTTTTAAAATAAATTTTGGTACCTCAAAATCCATATCTGCAATCCACATAGGCTTTGTATCTTTAGATAGTTGAAATCTTGTTTCAATTGCATCATATTTGATACAGTTTGTATCTTTTCTATTTATATGTTTATTAAATTGATTCATTATTTTTTCTTCCATATACTACACAAACTAAAGGTGTGTTGATATTTTCTACAATGTTCTTGTATTACAAATTCCACTTCAAATGGTTCCTCTACAGCTATAAAGTTTTCTAATAATATTTTATTAAGTATATCTTGAGAGTAAACTGGTGTGTTGTTTTCTATTTTACCACCAAGCCACTCTTTTTTATTAACATATTCTTCACTCCATGTAAACGGGGAAGCGATAATCAATATTCCGTTTTGGTTGAGTTTTGTAGTGATATCATCTAAAAACTTTCTACTATCATAAAGTCTATCAAGTAAATTTATAGCTACGATCATATCGTATGAGTGAAAATTTGGTTTTAAGTTACAAGCATCCCCTTGCCAAAATTCTAAACCATCCATATCCAGATTTTGCAACTCTAAATCTTCTAAGGAGATAGTTTTATCTTTTGTAATATCCCCCTCAACCTTTTGTTTATAATTGATATGTTTTTTCTCTTGTAAATCGATAGCTACTTTGATAAATCTAGTTGAAAAATCTATCCCTGTCACACTTGGAAAATATTTTTTAAGTTCAAAACTACATCTACCAACACTACATCCCAAATCTAAAACTTTTTTTGTAGTATCATTACTATATCTTTTTGCTAATTCTGCGATTGTTTTTGGGAAGTTTTGTACCCCTAAGTACTCATTTCCATAATGAAACTCACAATATTGAGCTACTATCTCATCACTTTCATAATACTCTATATCTTCATTTATATCTTGAGTGGTATGAACATATCTAAACCCAGCATGCTGATAAAAATGTTTTCTAAAAGCATATCGTGCACTTTTAAGTATCTCATTCCCTTTACTTGCCCATGAACCACCTTTGATTAAATTATGTTCTCCATCAAAAGTTGGAACAGAAAAATCATCGTATATAGGATGTACTTTAAACTCTTCAAATGCATCGATTGGTGTACTACTCCATTGCCATACATTTCCAACTACATCATAAAAATCTCCTTGTTTAAACATATCAATTGGAGTTGATGAGGAATATTGGTGATTGATATTTGCATTATCTGTAACCTCGTTTGGAAGATTACAAACCTCTCTTAATCTATAGTATTGAGCTTCTGTTGGTAGAGTGATTTTTTTTGAGAGTTTTTCACTTTTGTATCTACAAAAAGCTTCCGCTTCAAGGCAGTTTACTTCAACAGGCCAATTTTGTGGCATCTCTATAATTTTTGTTAAGGTTCTATATTTATAATCATTAGTATCCTTAATCCAAAAAGGAGGATGGGAGATATTATTTTTATCTTTCCACTCTAATCCCTCTTTATCCCAAAATCTATCAGTAGTATAACCATTGTCATTTACAAATTCTAAGTATTCATTATTGGATACAAGATATTTTGATGCTTCAAAATCTTCAACAAGTACAGTACTTTTTCCATACTCATTATCCCATCCATAAAAATCATCACTATCGTATGATTTTCCTAAAGTTATAGTGTCCCCAGTTACTTTAAGAAGTTCGTTTTTAGGGGGTGTACCACTTTGCTTACAAATAGGAAAGTATGAAGAATCTTTGACTAGATTTATATTTAGTTGTCTATGTAAAACAGAGGAGGTTTCAAAATGGATATTTTCATGTTCAATTCCCATTAAAACTATCCACATAGGAGATTCCCAAGTAATAGGAAGTGTGAACTTTACGGTTTGTATATATTCAACAATACATTTTTTTACTTTTTCTCGATACTCTTTTGTTTTTGTTACGGTTGGGAATTTAATATTTTGTAAATCATCCCAAGACATCTCATCAACACCTATACCAAAAATTGATTCTAATTCAGGATCAATTCTATTGGAAAGCTCTTGTGCTAAAATAAGTTTATTGATATAAAAAACTGCTGTATGTCCAAAATAAAAAATTAGTTTATGTCGTAAAGGCTCAGGTTGTTCATAAAAAACATTATCATCAATAAACAGTTCAAATAACTTTTCAAAGCTTTCATAAGTTTCTAAAAAATATTGAGTTATCTCTTCTCTTTTTTGCTCTATACTATTTCCATTTAATGTTATATTTTTTTGTCTCACAAGTTGCCTTATTTTTTCTTTGATTTTATTCTACCAAAAGATTGATTTGATACAATATAAATTAAAGTTAGTTTTAAATATCAAATAATTATATTAAGGAAAAATAATGGCAACAGCAAGTGCAAGACATATATTAGTAGCAGATGAAGTGGTTTGTAATGAACTAAAAAAGAAAATAGCAGCAGGTGAAACAACATTTGAAAAAGCAGCACAAGACTATTCTCAATGTCCATCAGGAGCTGAAGGTGGAGATTTAGGAACTTTTCCAAGAGGAGCTATGGTACCAGAGTTTGATAAAGTAGTATTTGAAGAAGAAATTGGAGTTGTACATATGGTTGAAACACAATTTGGATGGCATCTATTAGAAACTACATCTAGAGAAGATTAGGAGGTAAGACTCAATGGCAAAATCAAAAGAACATAGCTTTGATATCTCTGCAAAACTTGATATGCAAGAGATGAAAAATGCGGTGATACAAGCACAAAAAGAGGTTGATAATCGTTATGACTTTAAAGGTATCACAAAAGAGATAGACTTAAATATTGGTGCAAAGACTTTAACACTTCTAAGTGCAAGTGATAATAAAATAGATGCTATGAAAGATATTATTATCTCTAAAATGAATAAAAGAGGGGTATCTATAAACTCTATTGAAGAGTTGAAATCTGAAGATGCAAGTGGGAATAATAGAAAGTTTACTTATAAAATTATAGATAGTATTGAAGCAGATGAAGCAAGAAGAATCCAAAAAGAGATTAAAGATTTAAAACTTAAAGTTACTGCTGCAAATCAAGGTGATGAGATACGAGTAACTGGAAAAAATTTAGATGACTTACAAAAAGTTATGAAACATCTTAAATCTTTAGAGGATTTAAAAGCCCCATTAACTTTTGATAATTTTAGATAAATAAATTGTAGTAAACCTACAGTTTATTTTTTAATCTCACATCTCTTCGTCTTTTTCCATCTTCAAATCGTCTTTTACACTCATCTGATTGTGGATTGAGAGGAGGAACTGGAGTTGGCTTTTTATCATCACCAAGAGCTACCATAGTGAAATAACAAGTATGGGTATGGGTTGCAACTTGTTTTTGAATATTTTCAGAAACTACTTTTATCCCTATCTCCATAGAGGTTGTACCTGTATAATTTACATGTGCAAAAAATGTCACAAAATCCCCTACAAAAATAGGGTGTTTAAAAAGTACTTTATCAACAGAAAGTGTTACAACATAATGTCCACAATATCGTGTAGCACAGGCATAGGCTATTTGATCCAAATATTTTAAAAGCTCCCCTCCATGAACATGTCCTGTAAAGTTTGCTTTGTCTGGTGTCATTAAGACACTCATTTGCATTGATCTTATATCTGTATTTAAAACATTACTTTCCATATTTTTCTCCAAAATTTAATATAATAAAATCTTATCATTATTGTATAGTATTAATGTAGCATAAACTATAATTTAATGTAATAACTCTTTATATTCAACTTCTGTTAAAGTTTTCACCCCTAAACTTACAGCCTTATCATATTTGCTTCCAGCATCTTCTCCATAGATTACATAGTCAGTTTTTTTAGAAACACTTCCAGATACTTTTGCTCCAAGATTTTCTAATTCCTCTTTTATTACACCACGACTTACACTCATAGTCCCAGTTAAAACTACAGTTTTATCTTTAAATGGATTTTCATCTATGATTTTTTTCTCTTGAACAGTTGGTTGGATAATAGCAAAAAGTTTTTCAATAATATCTCTATTTACCCGTATAAATTCTAATAAACTTTGAGCCATCTGTTCCCCAAATCCATCAAGTTGTTCTAATTGTTCAAAGGTAACATCTAAAATATTTAAACCAAACTCTAATGCTATTTGTTTACTTGCAACTTCCCCTATATGTTCAATTCCAAGGGCATTGATAACTCTATGTAGTTCACTTTTCTTTGTAGCTTCTATAGCATGGAGTAGATTATTGATTTTTTTTTCTTTAAAGCTCTCTAAACCATCTAAATCTTCGTATCTTAAACTATACAAATCAAGTACATCTTTGATTTTTTCTTTGTTTACAAGTAGTTCTACTATTTTGTTTCCAAGACCATCTATATTCATACAATTTTTAGATGCAAAATAGATGATACTATTAACCACACGACTTGGACAATCAAGGTTTTGACACTTGATAAGTATATCTTCAACCAAAAGCTCACTATCACATTTTGGACAGTTTGTAGGTGGTGTTATCTCTTTTTCACTCCCATCTCTTCTATCAGTAAAAACTTTTGTAATCTTAGGGATAATATCTCCACTTTTGATGATAATAACTTCATCGCCAATTTTTAAATCAAGGCGTTTAATCTCATCAAAGTTATGAAGTGTCGCACGACTTACAGTTGAACCATCAATAAGTGTTGGCTCTACAACTGCCACAGGTGTAATAGCCCCCGTTCTTCCAACTTGTAAAATAATATCAAGAAGTTTTGTAGTTTTTTCAACTGCTGGAAACTTATAAGCACATGACCACCGTGGGAATTTTACTGTATATCCTAAATCACTTTGTGCTTCTAGGGAATCTATTTTGATAACCATACCATCAAGACCCATAGAGATAGTATCTCTTTGTTTTATAATCTCATGATACACAGCTTCTATCTCTTCAACTGTTGTACAGAGAGTTTGAATTGGTGGTTTTGCAAATCCAAAAGAGTGGATGAAATTTATCACTTCACTACTTTTTGAAAATTCTAAGGAGTTTTGCCCCACACCCCAAACATTGAAAAAGAGTTTTCGTTTTGCTGTGATACTACTATCTAGTTGTCGTAAACTTCCTGCCGCTGCATTTCGAGGGTTTGCAAAAGTTGGCTCCCCATTTGCTAGCCGTTCTTGATTTATCTTAAGAAAGTCATCTTTTTTGATAACAACTTCCCCCCGTATCTCTATTAATCCATCGTAGGGAATAGTTAACGGGATAGATTGGATTGTTTTGACATTGACTGTTACATCTTCTCCTGTTGTTCCATCTCCTCTTGTGATAGCTTGTTTTAAAATACCATTTTCATAAATGATATTTAAACTAGCTCCATCAAATTTTGGTTCACAAACAAACTGCATAGAGTCTCTATCTACTACTTTACTTGCCCGTTTTATCCAATCTTCTAACTCCTCTGTATTAAAAATATCCTCTTGAGACCACATACGACTTAAATGATTTGCTTTTTCAAATCCTTCTAAAACAACTCCACCAACTCTTTGTGTTGGAGAGTTAGGGTCTACTAAAGTTGGATTTTGTTGTTCAAAACCTAACACTTCACGATTGAGTTTATCATACTCTTCATCTGTTGCTATTGGATTATCATCCACATAATAAGCTTTTGCCCAAGCTTTTAAAATATCTACTTTTTCTTTGTATTGTTGTTGTGTCATCAAATATCTCTATAATAAATTTTGTGTATTATAACATATAACAATTTATTTGATATTTTGTTATACTCTAAGTTATAAAATAAATAGGTAAAAATATGGCTGAATATACTTGTAAATCGGAAAATTGCTGTAGAGTTTTTGATGAAGATGAAAAAAAAATAACAAATGATGAAGATAAATGTATTTTACATTGTGAAAAAAATGATTGGTATGATGATAGACTTGGAATTCGTGCATGGATTAATAATGAAAAAACAATTTTTTTTTGGGAACAAATAACGGATTATGTGGATAAGATTACAGATTTGTATAATACATTATCTGAATTAGCTGACATGAAAAGAAAAGATAATGAAGAATTATATGAATACAAGTTTTATGAAGTAAAGTTTCCCTTAAATAGAGATGAAAATTTTCTTTATAGTTTAAACGATGAACTTAATCAAAGTGAAAATAAACATTTAAATTTAATTTTTGATAATTGTGACTTTTTAGGAGATATAAATTTTAAGAATATATTTAAGGCTAAAAATATAACTTTTAGAAATTCCAATTTTTATGAGAATACGATATTAATAAACCAAAAATTTGACAATACTTTTTTATTTGAGAACTGCACTGTTCATAAGGATATAATATTTCAAAATATAAAGTTTATGAATGTGACATCATTTATAGGAACAACATTTAATGGAAATGTCAATTTTATACATACAAAGTTTTATGATTTAGCATTATTTAATGATTGTAAAATAGCAAAAATTAAATTTGAAAATACATTTTTTAGAGAAGAATCAAATTTTTTAAATCTTAAAAATGAAGTAAATAAAAAGTTAGAGTCTAAAAATATCGATAATCGTGAAACGGCAAGAATCATTAAAGATTCTTTTGAAAGACAAAATAATACAATAGAAGCTAATAAGTATTATGCAATAGAGATGAAAGAAAGAGAAAAAGAATTAGAAAAAACTAAAAAAAATAATCCATTTGAATGGTTGGTATTTAAAATACATGGTATTTCATCTAATCATTCCCAAGATTGGTTATTGGCTCTTGGTTGGATTATTGTTGTTGGTATGATAGCTAGTATGAATTCTTTAAATGTAGATATTGGTTTTACTATATTGTTAATATCTTTTACAAGATTATATGAATATATAGGAAAATATATGTTTATTGTATTATACCTTATGTGGTTTTTATTGATGAAAAGTTTTTGTTTCGATACTATGGAAATGTTAAATCTATTTTCAAACTATATAAATCCATTTTCCATTATGACAAAAGGTGAATCGTTGACACTTGGTGTATTGATATTCAAAGTTATTATAGCTTATCTTATTTATCAATTTATAGTTTCAATACGGCAAAATACAAGACGAAAGTAATTTATAAAAATTAACTTAACAGGATTAATTTTCTTAACTTAGTGTTAATAAAACTTATTTTTAATACCCATGTTTAGCATTAAACTCTTGTAAAGCACTACAATTATTACAGCTACTACTTCCAATATGATCAGTACATTTGATACAAGGATGTGAAATATGGTTAAAATCTCGCACTATACTACAACTTGGATTTTGTATAGCCATATATGATACATTCAATACTGGGTCATATGCCAAAGTGTCAAGAATCTCTTTTGGTGTATGGACATTTGTTGCTAATGCTCTTCTTACTACTGTGTTTACATTTCTTTTTAGTTTATGTAAAACCGATATATCTGAACTATTTATTGCTAAGTTTAACTCTTCATCAATATTTATCATTGCGCTCATTTTTATTCCTTTTTATCTACACAGTATACTTTTATAAGTATACATTATATTGTGTAGTATATATACACTTAGTATAATATAATATATACAATTAAGAGTAACTTTGTCTTTTAAGGAATAATTAATTTATTAAATACTAGATTTTTTAAAGCTCTTTGCGGTTGAAAAGTCTCAAATTCTTTAGGATTGTCAAGTCGTTTTACAAAACTAAAACTTGGGGCAAACTCTTTAAAAATATTGATTATAAAGTTTTCATCTAATTGTGGAGCGTTGAGACACGCCAAAACAGTACAATCTTCACTTGCAAATTCATGAAGTTTTTTGATTATTTTTTGATAATCTTTTGTCGCTTCAAAACTCCCTTTTTGAAATGTAGGTGGGTCTATGATGATAATATCAAAAGGACCATCTCTTTTGATTCTTCCAAATGATTTGAGAATATTGTGTGGATAAAATTTTACAATAGAGGTATCAAGATTATTTAACTGATGATTTAATCTTCCTGTGTTTAAAGCACCTTTTGCCATATCCATATTTACTACACTTTTTGCCCCACCTTTTAAAGCTGCTAAACTAAATCCACAAGTATATGAAAAAAGGTTTAAAACAGTTTTCTCTTTTGCAATAGATTGTATATATGCTCTACCATTTTTAATATCTGGAAAATATCCACTATTTTGATTTGATTGTAGATTGAGTTTAAATTTGAGATTATTTTCTATAGCCATATTTTCATCTTTGAGTGTTCCTAATATAACTTCAGTGATAGTTTTTTCTATGTAGCGTCTTTGTAAAATAATAGTAGAGTGTCTTGTATTATGTATAAAATTTGTCAACATCTTTAAAAGCTCTTTTTCTAGTTCTAAAGAGATTTCACTATAAAATGCTACACTTAAAATATCATCAATAGAATCAATAGTTAAAAATTTCCAATTCTCATACACTTCACCTCGACCATGAAAAATTCTTTTGAATTCACAAGATAAGTTTGAAGAGTTTTTTGCTAATACTTCTTTTAGAATATCCATTAACAAATCTCTTGAACTCTACCTACATCACCATTAGTAAGACGCACTTTTATCCCATGTGGATGCGTTGGAGAGTTTGTAAGAATATCTTTAACTACTCCGCTAGTTAGTTTCCCACTTCTTTGGTCTTGTTTTAAAACTATATTTACTTTTAAACCTTGTTTTATGTTGATTCTTTTTTTTCCATCCATATGAATAATTCCTTTACTTTTATGAGATTATATCTATTGTTTGCTATAATCTTACAAATAGAATTTTGGAGAGAAGATGAGTTATAGTGAGATATTTATAATAGGTTGGAACCTTAATGCTTTGATGTTTGTAGTTAATTTAATCTTAGCATTAAATGTTATTAAATCAAATGATCCTGTTGAGGTATCACGAGCCCATGAAAAACTAGGACGACTAAAAGAAGAGATCGATGAATATTATCCAAATCGTGGGTTAGAGACAATGGCGAGTTACCTTATCCCTTTTACTGCATTTTATAGGGTGTCATTTAGATTGTATGAGATGAGTATGTTTTTTAAAGCAAATCAAACAGCAAGTATGTTTGACTTTATGATTTATAGATATGAAAAAGATATTCAAGTAGCTAAAACCAAATAGTAACTTTTGTATAGTAAAATTAAAAGATAATAGAGATAAAGGTTACAAAATGAAATTAAAATCACTTTACATATCACCACAAGAGATAGAATCAGGGGCCGTTGTTATATCTTTTGGTTTAATGGCACTTTTAAAGAGAAAATATGAAAAGGTAGCATTTTTTAGACCAATTGTATCGCAAGTTCCAAACAATGATATAGATCTAATAGTTAATAATTTTAAATTACAAATTGATAAAAAAGATTGCTTTGGAGTTGATATAAAAAGAGCAAAAGAGCTTATATCAGCAAATAAAGTAGATAAACTTTATGAGATACTTATAGAAAAATATGAAAAGCTTAAAGCAAAGTATGATTTTGTATTGATACAAGGGGTGAGTACAGATAGTTTATCGGTTATTTCAGATTTTGATATCAATTTAGAGTTGGCGAAAAATTTTGATACAAGTTTTATATCCGTTTTAAATGGTAAAGATAAAACTTATACACAACTCTTAGAAGATATAGCAATAGAGGAATCAAATATAAAACATAGTGGGTCATTACATTTTGCTACTTTTATCAATAGGGTAAACAAAGAGTATATAGAAGATATAGAAAGTAGTAAAAATGACTATTTATTGTACTGTATAGAGGAGATACAAGAGTTATCAGCTTTAACTATTTGGGATATACAAAATAGACTTAATGCTCAAGTTGTTTTTGAGGTACCAGAATATTTGCACAGAAATATAGATAATATAAAAGTAGCAGCTATGAGTTTTGACAATTATATTAAATATATCCAACCAAATGATCTTATCATAGTTCCAGCAGATAGAAGTGATATAGTTGTAGGTTCAATTGCTGCTGTTCATTCTAAAACAATTCCTAGTATTAGTTGTATACTTTTAACTGGTGATATGAAACTCAAAAAGCCAATCAAAGAGCTTCTAAAAGGATTTAATGAACATATTCCAATATTAAAAGTGGAAGAGAATACTTTTAATATTGCAAAAAAAGTATCAGATATTAAAGCTATAATAAAAGCAGATAACAAAAGAAAAACATCTTTAATTGAAGGGCTTTTTAACTCTTCAGTAGATATAGATGCAATTGAAAAACATCTATTAGTAGATACAAATCATATTATGACACCTTTGATGTTTGAATACTCTCTTTTAAAAAGAGCGAGGGAGAATAAACAAATAATTGTATTACCAGAAGCAAAAGATGAAAGAATACTCAAAGCTACCCAGATACTTCTTAACTCTAATGTAGTTGATATAGTATTATTAGGAGATGAGTTAGAGATAAATCATAGAGCAAGTTTATTAGGTATAGATATCTCTAAAGCAACAGTGATGAACCCTGCAACATCAAAACATCTTTCAATGTTAAGCCAAGAGTTTTATAATTTACGAAAACATAAAGGACTTACACTAGAACAAGCAACTGAAATACTACAAACTACACCAAACTATTTTGCAACTATGATGGTGCAAACAGGCCTTGCAGGGGGAATGGTAAGTGGAAGTATAAGTACTACTGCAGATACAGTTAGACCAGCACTACAAATCATTAAAACTACACCTGATACTCCTATAGTTTCTAGTGTATTTTTTATGTGTTTAGATACAAAAGTTTTGGTATATGGTGATTGTGCAATTAATCTAGACCCAACAGCACAAGAGTTAGCTGCTATAGCTAAAAGTAGTGCTAAAACTGCACTTGCTTTTGGGATAGAGCCAAAAGTAGCAATGCTTTCCTATTCCACAGGACAAAGTGGAAGTGGCGATGATGTAGAAAAAGTTAAAGAGGCTACAAAAATACTTCAAAAGGAGGGGGGTCTTTTAGTTGAAGGTCCTATTCAATACGATGCAGCTATTGAAAAAAGTGTTGCAGCTCAAAAGCTTCCAAATAGTTTAGTTGCAGGAGATGCAAATGTTTTAATATTTCCAGATTTAAATACAGGAAACAATACTTATAAAGCAGTTCAAAGAAGTAGTGGTGCTGTTGCTATTGGTCCAGTGTTACAAGGACTCAATAAACCAATCAATGATTTAAGTCGAGGTTGTTTAGTAAGTGATATAGTAAATACTATTGCAATTACAGCTATTCAAGCACAATCAATAACAAATAAAAAAGAGGAAACACAATGAAAATATTAGTACTTAATAGTGGTAGCTCCTCTATAAAATATAAACTTTTTAATAAAGAGACCCTTGATGAACTTCATAGTGGTATAAAAGAGGAAGTCAAAGATCATAAAGAGGGGATTGAAAAAATACTCACTAAACTTAAAGATGAAAATCTCATCAATGATCCTAAAGAAATTTTTTGTGTAGGTCATAGAGTTGTTCATGGGGGAGACTTTTTTACAAAAGCTACCTTAGTAGATGAGGATGTGATAAAAAAAATAGAGATCCTTTGTGAACTAGCCCCTTTGCATAATCCAGCAAATCTTGAAGGGATAAAAGCAATAAGTGCAACACTTGGAGATATTCCACAAGTGATAGTATGTGATACTGCTTTTCATCAAACCATCCCTAACTATGCTAGTTTTTATCCACTTCCTTATGAGTATTATGAAAAATATCATATTAGAAAATATGGTTTTCATGGGACAAGTCATCAGTACATTGCAAAAGCTGCAGCCAAACAGTTAGGAAAAGAATTAGAAGAGTGTAATTTTATTACATTGCATTTAGGAAATGGTTCAAGTGCTTGTGCTATAAAGAAAGGAAAAAGTATAGATACCTCTATGGGATTTACACCACTTGAAGGGCTTATGATGGGGACGCGATGTGGAGATATTGATGGATCACTTGTGTATTATCTTGAAGAGAAATTAAATTGTTCAAGAGAAGAGATTTATAATATATTAAATAAAGAGAGTGGATTTAAAGGGTTATGTGGAACAAACGATTTAAGAGAAGTTATAAAATTGATTGACCAATGTGACACTCATGCAAAACTAGCTCTTGATATGTTTATCTATAGAGTAAAAAAATATATAGGAAGTTATCTTATGATTTTAGGAAAAGTAGATGCTATCGTTTTAACAGGTGGAATAGGGGAGAATAGTCAGCTTGTTCGTCATGCAATATATGAGTCAACAGATAAGTTTGATTTAAAACATATCACTATTACAACAGATGAAGAAAAATCAATAGCTACCCAAGCAAAGGAGCTTTTAGATTGATACGATTAGGTTCAAATTCACAAACAAGAGCGTTGCTTTTAGCTCAACATAATATAGAGTTTAGGCAAGATGGTGGAGAGTTTGATGAGGATAGTATCACTACTTCAAATCCAAGAGAGTTTGTAGAGATAGCAACACAAGGGAAGTTTGATGAACTTTATGAAAAATTTGGTTGTGATATTATGCCACTACTTGTTGCAGATACAGTTGTTACATCAAATGGTGAACTTTTACGAAAAGCAAAAGATAAAGAGGATGCACGAAGAATGTTAGAGCTTCAAAGTGATAATGAAGTAAGCATCATAACTTGTATGATTTTTAAATCACAAGATACCTATATAAAAGATATATCCACTACTACTTATCATTTTAAAAAGTTTGATGAAGCTAAAATGGAAAACTATATACAAAGTGGTGAATGTATGGGAAAAGCAGGAGCAATCATGGTTGAAGGTTTTTGTAAACCTTATATAAAATGTGTAGATGGGTACGAATCTACAGCAATGGGACTTTGTGTAGAGAAACTTTTACCTTATATAAAATAGTTTTTAGTATAATCGGTTTTATAATAAATAAGGATAATTTTTGATACTTAAAACACTTTTACTACTATTTTTCACAACCTCTATTTTTGCTTTAACAGAAGATAAAATTACTTTAGATTGGCTTACCCAACAACCAAAAAGTTATGCAAAAGATTTTTATATTTGGAGATATTTAGATAAAGATATTTCACCAAAACAAGCAAATGAAGCGCTATCACAAGTAAAATATTTCAATAATAAAATTTTTTATAGATATATTACTAAATCAAATGATGAGGTATATAAAGATTATAAATCATGTATGAAATCTAAAACTTCAATTTTAGTTCAAAAGCAAGACTACTGTATAGAAGCAGGGCTTAGTATCTATGAAGCTACAAAATTATCAAAACAAAATTTGCAAAAAGTTATCAAAAAGACAGAAAAAGAGTATCCGAAATTTACCTCAAAACTTGAAGTCTTAAACTCTGCAATACCTTTTAAAACATTAGAACAAAGTGATAGTGAAACTTTTTTTGGTGTATTTAATGAGTGTGGAGGAGTGTATAGAGTTAGATATTTTAATCAGTTTTTCCCAAAAAGTTTAATAGAAAAACTTAAAAATGAAAAAGAGTTTGGGCAAACTGTAAAACTTATTGTTACAAATTCTGCTATGAAAAAAGCACAAAAGTCGTTGCTTAATCTTGATGCAAATGAGCTTGATTTTAAAACAACATTTCATTTGGCAATTAATGCTATAAAACATAAAAAAGAGAAAATTGCTTTAAAGTATTTAGAGTTGGCATATAGTAAAGCTTACTTCAAAATGGAAAAAGATAATATCACTTTTTGGAAATATCAACTTACTCAGGATAAAAAGTATTTAGAAGATTTAACAAATAGTTGGGATGTGAATATTTATACACTATATGCTAATGAACGATTAAAAAAAGAGCAAAAAAATATCATCTATACGCTGAATCAAAACAAAAGTTCAAATATAAAGTATGATATCTCAAATCCATTTCAATGGCTTCGAGTTCTTGATGATACAAAAAAATTAGATGAGAAAAAATTACAAAAATATCAAGATACTTTTGTAACAGACGAGACTCTTGGACATCTAGCTTTTGTAAATGAGAGATATTATAAATATAGAAATTCTTATTTTGTAACACCATTTCAAAAGTACTTAAAAAAACTAGATAAAGAGAGACAAGCTCTAATATATGCAATAGGAAGACAAGAAAGTAGATTTATCCCTACCTCTATTTCAAGTGCTTATGCAATGGGAACTATGCAAATTATGCCATTTTTGAGTCATGTTATTGCCAAACAACTCAAAGAACCATACGATATAGATAAACAACTTGAAGCAAAAACAAATCTTAAGTATGCAAATCACCATCTTGATTATCTTACAAAACAACTAGACAATCCACTTTTTGTATCTTATGCTTACAATGGCGGTATAGGTTTTACAAATAGACTACTTAAAAGTGGTTTTTTTAAAAAAGGAAAATATGAACCATATTTAAGTATGGAACTGTTACCGTATGATGAGACAAAAAAATATGGGAAAAAAGTGTTAGCGAATTATTTTATCTATTATAATTATTTAAACAAAGATAAGAAGATGAATTTTCAAACACTTGTTAATGGGATTAAAAATTAGATTGTATTTAAACTAAAAAAATTATTTTTCCTTTCTCGTTCTACCTTTTCCAAGGTGGAATTCATACTTGAATTTACCATTTTATTGTAGTTTGTTTGATATAATTGGTTTTTGTATGCATTCCACCTTGGAAAAGGTGGAACGAGAAAAAATAAATAGTTAATAAGAGAAAATCTAATAGTATTAAAATATTTATTATTGGAGAATTTATGAATATGAGAATTGGAATTCAAAAACCACTAGAACAATATAAGAATAATTGGAAAACTATATTATCAAGTGAATTACCAAAAAACTTATTTCATTATAGTGATTTAAGCGGTATAACTGGAATACTAGAAACAAGGCAACTTTGGTTATCTAAAGTTCAATACATGAATGATTATTCTGAAGTAGAGTTTTTTATTAAAAG
Source organism: Arcobacteraceae bacterium (assembly GCA_965140475.1). Lineage (GTDB taxonomy): Bacteria > Campylobacterota > Campylobacteria > Campylobacterales > Arcobacteraceae > JAIOSF01. Next base: position 363,932 of record OZ223240.1, on the reverse strand, counting down.
ATTATTTTATATAATAGAACACTTACCAAAATTTGGTATATCAAATGAAGTCCTTGAAAAAGTAAAACAAATAATTAATGAAATTAGAAAAGATTTTTATTTAGCAAGCTTTTGTGAAAATGGTGATTTATTAAGTCAATGGAGAGGGTATTCAAATGATTATGTAGGAGTTTCAATTGGATTAAATAGTGAAACTTTAATGAACCATGCTAAAAAAACTAACTTAAAACTTATTAGATGTATTTACGATGAAAGTATTCAAGATAATATTGCTATAAGTATAATATTAGATTTAGTTGATAACATTGAAATAATGGATAATAGATTAAAAGAAGATTATATAAACTACCTTTCAATTGCAGCACTTACATGTAAACATCCTAGTTTCTCCGAAGAAAAAGAATGGAGATTAATTTTAGTTGATAGTATGAAAAAAGATATATCTGTTCGCCAATCAAATAATCAACTTATTCCATATTATAAGTTTAATTTCCCAGTGTGGTCTCAATCTGGAATTATTGATATGTGTTATATAGGTCCAAATGGAAAATTTAATAATATTGAGGAAGGATTACGTATGTTAATTTCTAAGAATATTAATCACTCATTTTCGATATCTGAATCATCAATACCTTTTAGATAATAATTAAAGGTTAATATTTTTGTTCTAATCAAGGAAGTTAGTGATTTTTGAGCCACCTCGGGAGAGGTGGAACGAGAAAGAATTAGTTGTATTACTCTTTGATAAAACTAATAGTGGCATTATTATCAAGAGTATCTTTGAAAACTAATTCTAGTTTTGTCTCTTCTACGTCATCAAAAGTTGTTATTTGATAACTTGCCCAGTTATTTTTTAAAGCAATATTTTGAAATATAGGATCATTTTGTGGAACTTTACTTGTTGCAATCTCTTTATTTCCATTCATAGTTAAACTATATGTTGTATCATGATTTTCTGCTATATAGGTACCTATTAGGAAGTTTTGTTTATCGTTATCCCAAGCTTTACTATCTACAGAATTTAAATAAGTGATGTTGATTAAAGCTTGAACCTCTTTATCTATAACAATTTTACCAACTTTTGTATATTGTAAATTTTGTCCAAATATTGGTTCTTTATTTAAAACAGATGTTGCTGATTGGTTACACGCTGTAAATGATAACGCTAATGTTGTCAGGCTTAAGATAGCTATATTTTTCTTGATACTTTTCATAAGGATAATTATACTATTAAAAAATATATTTTAGCTTTTGATTGGGTATTATTGGGTATTATTTTATTATGAATAATGAGCAAAATCAACTTCAAATCAATGATATTAAGACAATCGTAGAGATACCTGATTATAGTATATATTTTTATTATGGTTTAATAATTCTAGGTTTTTCTCTATTTTTAGCCTCTTTGTATTTTGTGTATAATTATTTTAAATCTAAAAAACACTCTTTAGAAAAAGAGTATCTATCTATTTTGAAAAACATCGATTTATCAAATCAAAAAAATAGTGCCTATACCATATCAAAATATGGTCGTCTTTTAGCAAAAGATGAAAGACAGAAAAGACTTTTTGAAGAGTTACATAATAGTCTTGAAGAGTTTAAATACAAAAAAATCATAGATAAAAAGATACCAAATACTATCAAATTACAGTATGAAACTTTTTTGGAGAGTTTAGATGTTGGCTGATATATCTTTTGAGTATCCTTATGTTTTGTTGCTTTTTTTTCTATTTGTATTGTGTGCAAAATTTTGTAAAGCAAAAGTACAATCTTACTATATGCCACATCTTGATATCTATGAAAAAGCTACAACTTTAAATAGCACTTTGGTTTCATTATTAAAATGGATCTCAATTCTTCTAGCTATTATAGCACTTGCTTCTCCTATAAAAGAGTTACATAGTGTTAATACAAAACAAGATGGAATTGATATGGTACTTAGTTTAGATACCAGTGGCTCTATGCGACAAATAGGTTTTAACCCAAATGCACCAGAGCAAAATAGATGGCAAGTGGTACAAACAATAGTCAATGACTTTATCAATAAAAGAATTAATGATAATATAGCTCTTGTTGTATTTGGAAGTTCAGTTATGACAGCTTCACCATTAAGTTATGATAAAAAAGCACAAAATAGGATTGTTAATAGTTTAAGAATAGGGATAGTTGGAGACAAAACAGCATTGATAAACAGTATAGCAACTTCTATTAATATTTTAAAAAATAGAGAAACAAAATCAAAAATAATTATAGCTATCACAGATGGAGAAGATACTGCAAGCTCCATTCCTCTTGAAGTTGTATTGAAATTAGCAAAAAAGTATACTATTAAAATATATACTATAGCAATAGGAGCAAGAAATATCTATACACTGCAACAACTTTCTAGTGCTACAAAAGGGGAAACTTTTAGAGTAAATAGTAAAAAAGAGTTAGAAGAGGTATATCAAATTATTGATAATTTAGAAAAAAGTAAAATAGAGAAAAATAAACTTATTTTAAAAGAGTATTATTTCTTTTATCCTTTAATGTTTTCATTTTTATTTTTACTATTTTTTATATATTTGAAAAATAAAAGGGAAAACTAAAAAAAGATATTATATCTCTGTATTGAGTCCAAAAAGATTTTGAGTAGTTCCTAAAACTATATCTCCATCGATTGACTTTGATACATCTCTTAGTTTTGTTGTTGGTTGATGTAAAAATTCAGCCATAATAGTTTGACAAAGTTTTTTGACATTTTCTTCATCTTCAGATTTGATAAAATGTTTTTTTAGAGCATTTTGTATTTTTTTCTCTATAATCTCTTCACTTTTAAGATGTAAATCTTTTATCACAGGTTCTACACTTAATGTTTGTAACCAACTAAAAAAATCAACAGTCATTTTTCCCACTATACTATATGCCTCTTTTGCTTGACTCGCCCGTAGTTCCATATTTTCATCAACTATACATTGTAAGTCATCTACACTGTAGATATTTAAGTCTTCAAATTCAATATCTTCAATATCTCTTGGAAGTGCTATATCAAACCAATTTCTTGTATGTTTAAACTCTTTTACCATCTCTTTTTTGATTATTGGATATGGAGCACTTGTTGCTGTTATCATAAGTCTCATTGAATTTAGGAGTGTTTCAAGTTCTTCATAAGGTCTAATCTCTATTTGATCATGGCTATATTCATCCCCATTTCCATCACTGATTATAGAGTGTGCTAAAATTCTAGCTTTTTTTATATTTCTACTACAAATCACAACATCAAAGCCATATTTTAGTAAATGTCTACAGGCTAACTCACTCATCTCTCCCGCTCCAATTACTAAAGCTCTTACCCCATTTGTATCTTTATAAAGTTGCTTAGCTTGAGCAACTGCTGTAGAAGCTACAGAGACTGAACCACTTCCTAGTTGCGTTGCATTTCGAACTTTCGCTGCACATTTAAAAGCATAGTGTAAAACTCTTGATAAGTTTTGACCTGAAAAGTTTTTCTCAATAGAGAATTTAAAAGCATCTTTTAATTGACCAGCTATTTGTGTTTCTCCAACTACTAAACTATCTAAAGAGGAAGCAACAGTAAAAATATGATGAATAGCACTTTCATTTTCATAGATATCTGCCCTATTGTAGAGCTCTTCAAGTTGTAGTGTTGAATGATTTGAGAAGTTCTCAATACCTACTTTGCTAGCTTCTTTTGAATTTGGAGTGTTTATTATGAGTTCAATTCTATTACAAGTTGATAGAAGTATTGCTTCATTAACTGAGGAGTTTTTAATAATATTTTTTAAAAAAGATTCTTTCTCAACTTCATTATTAAATGCTAATTTTTCTCTTGTTGCTATATCTGTGTTTTTATGAGTAAAACTTATTACTATGTATTCCAATGTTAAAAACCCTTTATCTAAGCCATTTTCAAAACAATAATTTAAGATTTAACTCAATTAGTCCCCAAAATAGTCCCCATTTGTTCTATTTTCTTAAATCTTATATCATCATTCTCTTGTATATATTTTGTATATGTTGTTAATGTTATAGTTACATCTTTGTGACCTAACATCTTACTTACCCAAACTATATCAGCACCTTTACTTATAAGTTGTGATGCGAATGTATGTCGGAGATTATACAATTTTCTTGCTTTGATATTATTTGTTCGTAAAATTTTCTTAAAATTTAGATTTATGATATCGTGGGAATAAAAAGGTTTATTGAATCTTGAAGTAAATATATACTCTGAGCCTTGAGATAGTTTCTTTTGACTTATGAAAGCTTCTTGAGCTAAAGGAAGTATATCAACCTTTCTTACACTTGAGATAGTCTTAGGGTCTCCTATCTTACCACTTGAGATAGTTTTATTTATAGTTATTTGTTTTTTCTTTAGATCTATATCATCCCATACTAAAGATATCATTTCCCCTGGTCTAATTCCTGTTGCAAACATAAGTTGTATAAAATTTTTCATGTACCCTGTTGTATTATTCAAGATATGATCTATTTCTGTTTTGCTAAAAGGTTCAATCTCTTCTTTATGGTTTTTAAATGTATTACTTGTTTTAGCTGCATTAGGTGACTTAACTTTAGAGAGTGGGTTTTTATCTATGATATTATTATTGATAGCCATTTCAAATATAGAATATAAAATTGTTCGATAAGCTTGAATAGATCCAGACTTATAGTTTTGATCTATTAAACTATATTGCCACTTCTCAAGTTCCATAGGTAATATACTATCTAATAATCTATGACCAAAATATGGTAATATATGTTTATTGAAGTTTAAAAAAGCTCTTTTGTATGTATGCTCTCTTACATCTTTTTTATGAATTGTAAAATAATCTTCTGCAAAACTTTTGAGTGTGTATTCTTTCTGTTCTTGAATAAGTTGGATATCTCCAGTTAAATATTCAACAACAGAGGGAATGATCTCTTTTTTGACTATTACTAAATTTTCTTTTGTGTTGGCTAGTTTTGTACTTCGTTTAGATCTCTTTTTATCATAATAAAAATCTAGCCACCATTTGCCATTTTTAATAAAGATTGTAAACTTAAAATCCATATAGTTATATTTGATATTATCAGCCAACTTTTAAACCTTGAGTTATGCTATTTACTGAACTATGATACATCTTTTTAGTTTCATCAAAACTATCTTTAACTATTACTACTTTAGGAGCTTTTTTAAACTCCAATATTGCAAAAGGGATAAACTCAACTCTATCTTTTTCATTGTAAAAATAGTGGATATCTTTTTTCAAAGTATTGTTTTTTACATAGTTATCAATTGTCTTTTCACTCTTATTTAAAAACCTTGCTACCTCTTTTTTAGTAGTTAAAGTTGAGATAGAAAGTTGTAGTAACTCTTGTTGATCTGCTAACTTGTCTAATATTAATTTTAATGTATCTTCTAGTGTCATTTTATTTTCCTCCTTGTTTCTTCATTACGCTACTTACACTTCTACCCGTTAAATTACCCCACTTAAAGGCTTGTGAAACACCACTCATAGCATCGCCTCCGCTTGACATTGCACCTGTGATAGCATTCACATATTCAGGTATAGATTTTACAAATATAATTTGTATAGATCCTGATACTATTAATAAAAATAAATATTCCATATTTGTTTCAATTTCAGAGACCACAGATTGAGAAATCCAATAATTAAATATCATAAAAAAAGCAGCAAAAACAGCAAATAAAAAATATGTTGCAATTGTTCTAATCCATGCCATAGTTATATGTTGAGTAGAATCAAATGCAAATAAAATTGCTGGAAATGGTCCTATCATTAAAAATAAAGAAGTTAAAACAAGAGAAGCAATCATATAAAACCCTGTCCAAATATATAGTGCTCCATATATAATAAGAACTATTACTCCAAGGAAAAAATCAAGTGTACTTGTTATAATATTACCCATTAGCTCATTCTTTACATAAGAAAATAAGTTTATGTAAGTTGTATCAAGCTTTTTAAATGTATTTACATCATTTGCATTAGTAGTTATTTCATTTATAGCTGCAACAACATAATCTTTTAACATAAATATTGGTGTAACTATATATTCCAAGTAAAATTTATAGTTAAATATAAAAGATATCAATATAGGTAAAAATATAAATACTCTAAAAAAGTTTTTCTTACCTTTTGCCATATCTCCTATCATCCACTTATAGCCCATAACAATAAAATACAATGAAATAAATGCAGGTAAAAAACCCTCTATTGTATTTGCACTTACTGTATAAATATGTTTAAATATATTACTTAGTGCAGTGTCATATAAGTCTGCTACTAGTTCTATAGTACTTTTGTTCATTTCAATGGCCTCCAACCTATTCCATATGGATTACTACCTTCCATTATTGATAATTTACTTTTTTTCAGTGACTTGGGTAGTCCTTTTGATGTATTATCTATTTCCTCATATCTCTTTTCAAGCTCTAGTGCTAACTTTGAACCTTCACCATTTTTTAAAAATAATGAAGCCATAGCATTTCTATAGTGTAAAGCCGAATTAAAATCTTTTTGTAACAACTGTAACATCTCCATTAAAATCATATTTGTTGTTTTTATTGATTGTTTAACATCTTTTGAGTTCTCTATAAATTCGCTAAGCTCTTTTAATCTTTCTGTTCTTTTTTCGATTGCCTCGATCTCTTCTTCTGATGATGGGAAAAAAGTAGCTTTCCACTCTTCACTTATCAATTCAGCTGCAACTGATTGTTTAGCATCTCTATCCATTTTATGAGTCTCATCTATATAATCTTTGATTAAAATATTTTCTTTGATCTTAATTGGATCTACTAACTCTTTATTATTCATAATAGTCATAAAATCATCGACATTAGTTGTGTCAAGTCCTTGATTGATTTTATATTGTGTTGACAAAAATTCTTTTGCTTTTTCTTTGCCACCTAATAAATTCACTAGTCCATCATCGGCTTTTTTAAAGCTATCAGAAAATACCTTTGCTATATCATCATAAGCTATACCAGTACTACTTGCACTTTTTCGTGCTGCGTTCATATCAAATAAGCTTTTTATTTCTGTGTTGTCAACTGTATTTTTTAAATTGTTTCTCGCTTTTTCTAATGAAGCTAAAGAACCAGTAAGCTCTGATTTAGAAGAATTAAGAGCATCTTTTAAATCTTCTACAGAACTACGAATACCACCAAGCGATTGTATTTGTTGTGTAATACCATTAATCATTTGAGTATACTGTTTTATACCACTTATCAAATATTGATAACTTGTAAGATCTGTTACGGCTGTCATTGCATATATATTAAGATAAGCAATAGTTACTATCATAAATTTTTTAATCATTTAAAAGCTCCTTCTTTTTTAATAACTTCATATAATTTTTAATTGTTCGTTGGTGTTTACCCGTGATTTTTGCAATAGCAATATATGTTATTTTTTCATCATGTTTTTTCAAAATATCTATTGCATCTTCAATCAATTTTTTCTTATCTTCAAAACTAAGATTTAATTTTGAATTAGTCCATGTAGACATTTCTTTTTTGATTTCTTCTTCTAATTCAATATCTTTTTTTGATAAATTAAATCTTATACTCTTAATATGATCCATAATAATCATTTCATGCTCACTAAGACTAGACAACTTATTTATTACTGTTAATATAGCCTCTATTTTATCTTTAGATTTAGCTAAAATTTTATAAATTTTATCATCACTTTTACCTATTAAAATTGCTGTTTTTATTTGTTCATTTATTTCAACAATTAATTTCTCACTATATAATTTTTCTTTATTTAAATTATTATAGAAATTTGTCACATATTGCTCTACCAATGTTCTTTCTATAATTCTTTCTTTCAAATCCTTATCATCAATTACTTTGTCTACTAGACTATTGATATCTACAGAATTATCAATTTTTAATAATAAAAGTTCATTAATTGTTTTCATGATAAATGTGTATAAATTTGAGTAGTTTTAAGATCTTCATGTCCCAACGCTTTTTGAACAAGTAATATATCTTTAGTTTTACGATATAGATGTGTTGCAAATGTATGTCTTAGCATGTGAGCACCGCTTTTGTCTTTAACAATATTAGAATACTCTAATAAGTTTTTAACTAAATTGTACACATATTGAGCAGATACTTTTCCTTTTTGTGTAGTTATAAATAATAACTCATTATTAGATCTATTTATTCGTAAACATCTTAAATAATCTTTATCTATTTTGTAATTATCTACATTAACTACTCGCTCTTTATTCCCTTTACCTAAAACTTTTATATAGTATTGATTATTTTCCAAATAAATATCATCTTTTTTAATATTTATTAGTTCATCAACTCTTATACCTGTAAATACTAGAAGTTTTATAAGTAAACGATTCATTGGAGATGATTGTTTTTGATACTTAATATTTTCATTTGCTATTAGAAACTTTTCTAACTCTTGTTCTGTTAAATATGAAGGTAATTTATTTGTATGCTTTGTTTTTTGAAGAGTATCAAGTTTAATATCAAAAATAAATTGGTCTCCATTCATATCTTCGTTATTCAAATCTAAATAATTAAAGAATATGATTATCATTCTTTTATAGTTTTCTCGAGTTACTGCTGATTTAAAATCCAATTGACTTACATATTTCATTAACATATCTTCATTGATATCTGTTAATCTTTGTAAACCTAAACCCATACTGTAATGATAAAAATTTAACAATGGATAAAAATATGTACTTAAGCTTTTATTCCCTAAATTTCTCATCTCCTTAGTTAACTGTACAAATTCCTTCATATCTTCAAAAACATCATCAATTGAAAGTGTCATAACTTTGATTTTATATTGAAATAAATCTTTAATATATCTACTATTGGATTTTTGTGTTTGATTATATATAAACCTTTGTATCCAAAAGAACAATGAAGACTCAAAACTATCTCTTGAATTTATTTTATATTTCATTTTCCCTCCCTTTATGATTTTGTAATTTGAAATTTAATTGATCGTGGAACTCTACAAATTTACTAATATTTTCTATTGTTTGTTTTTCTTCTTCTAAAATATTTTTTTTGATTTTATTGCCATACCAAATTTTTTGTTGATTAGATTTTTTGTTTTTTGGATAGATGAAGTCATAAAATTCAATTGAAAAAACTTCATATCTTATATCATCACTTAAAATATTTTTTATATATTTTAAATCTTCTTCTTTTTCTTCTTCTTTTGGATAAGGAATAGTATATTGATATGTCGGATTTAAATCCGAGTTTTTTTCGGATTCATTTCCGAGTTCGGATTTATTTCCGACATAGTAATTCGGATTTGTTTCCGACATAGTGCTAAAAGCATATTTTTTCCCTTTTTTTGTAATATTAATACAATCCTTTTTAGACACTTTTATGTAGTTGATTAGATCTATTTCATCTAAAAATTTAAAATGTCTGTATACGGTATCTTCTTTGAGATTTAATAAAGGAAGTTCTTTCACTACAACTTGTCTTGCAACCCAATAGTAAACTTTATTTTCATATATTACTGGCTCTGCCCATGTTGATGCACTAGTCAATAAATCAAATATAATAGCCTGGTTTATGTTTTTCATGCCAAGTTTAATTGCTTGTTCTTGATTTATATGTAATATATATTTCATTTAATTTTTTCACTAAGCATTAAAAAAATACAGAATTCATTCATAGAATAATTCCACCTTATTATTAACATAGCAATTTAAGGTAGAGCGACCAAACAGCTACCTTAAAACACTTGGAGCTAATCAAGTGATTAGCTTCAAAACTTATAAAGTTTTGAGTAGCTGTTTGGTCAGCTCCAAATGTTTACATATTTCTTATATACAAGAATATATAAGTATTATTTTACTTAAAAGTATTGTATTTGAGATTATATTAAATATAGCTTAATTTTCTTATAATAAAGAAATTAAATACTTTTATATTTAATATTTCTTATATATAGGATTTTAAATGAGTTTATCAATAGCACACATATATTCAAAGATTTTAGAAGTTTCTGAAAAAAGTTATTATAGATGGAAATCAAAAGATCATACCATTTTAGTTAATTTATTAGAAAAATATTTTACAAAGGAAGAATTAGAAGAGTATTTAAAAAATGGAAAAATTGAAAAACTAGAGTTAGTCAAAAGTTTATCTATTGAAGAATTAGAAAATAAACTTGCAAATGTTGGAAACTATGAAAGAGATCAAAGAGTACAAGAGATTGTTAGATTATTTAAAATATACTCTTTTAATGAAATTTCAAATACTTTTCTAGCCACTTTAATCGAACAATATAATAATTACTCTATTGGAATAGATACCACTTTAATCAATAAATTACAAAATATAACAAACTATTTAAATTTCTTAGAAGAATTCCTTAATATTTTAGAAGATATGAAGCTAGAAAAAGATTCAACATATAATGAAGTTAATAACAACATATTTAAAGAGTTCAATAAAGAGATTGGATTTGACTTTAGTGTTTATGACATAAAACCAATTAAATATTTAATAACTAGATATTATGTTTATAATACATTACATGAAATAGATCAAAAGTAATTAAGATCTATTCAAATAGATTTAAAAGTATTTTTAAATTGATTTAACTTGGTAAGCATTTCAATAGCTATTTTATCATCTAAAATAAAATGTACTACTTTAGCTTTTATTGATTTATTATATTTTAACTCACAGCTCCACCATTTTAAACTTTCTCCCAATTTCATAGCTTTTTTCTGATGATAATATGATAAAGTTGTTTTACTTTTACACTCATCTACTTTAATATAAAACTCTTTATTTGGAATATTAGTTTGTATATTCTTTTCATATTTATCCAAAATATAAGCATGATATATAGCAAAATGTAAGCCATATTTTTCCATTAATTCATCACTACTACATAATGAATTTTTATTTCTATGAATGATCTGTTGGATTATATTTAATTTTTCTTCTATATTCATATTTGCTTCTCCACTAAGTATTAAAAGTTTTCTTTATGATATTAAATTTTCAATTAAATTATTAAAATACAAATATTCGATAAATCAAAGCACTTTTTTACGAATTAACACCCCTATACTAAAAATTAACACTATAAAACTAATAATTAACACCTATAATCAAAGAATTAACAACAAAAAACCATAATTAAGAATAAAAAAAGAAAATTAACACAAAAATTAAGTAAATTTCTGTTTTAAGTCTAAAAAATTTTATTTTTTAGACTGGCAGGATAGGGAATTTGTATGACAAATTCCCCCAACCGACTAGATAATTTTTGCTTTTTTAGATACAATTAGTTTCTAGTAAACTAATTGAAAAGTGAGATTAATGTCTATCAATCCTCGTATCACAGCAAGACTTGATGATGATTTGAAAAGTCAAATATCTAAAAAGTTGCAGCTAAAGAAATTTTCACATTATGATGAAAGCAAACTTTTAAGAGCAGCTATTAATAATTTTGTTGATCAAAACTTATTTAACTATATTTCAAATATAGACACGATCATAAAAGTATCTAATGAAATGATTTTAGATATGAATGGACTTACTGCAAATATATCTCAAATAACAGAACATTTAGAAGTTGCAGCAGATGAAGATATAAATATTATAATAGATAATTTTTCCTATTGTAAAAAGTCAAATATAGAATATGTCCAGGAACTGAAAAGATTAGTTAAACTTTTAAGACCTTTTGAAAAGAACAAAATAAAAAATCATACAATTATTGCTCGAGTAGATCAAACAATATTATTGGATGTTAAGAGAAATATAGATATCTATAAAAATCTAAAATTGGATAAATCAAAACTCATTAGAGCAGCTTTAAAATACTTTTTAGATAAAAGGTACTACATACTATCAGATAATCAAATAAAATATGCTAGAGAGCTTATGAAGTTAAATAATGATGTAGCAAATATTACAAATGATGTTAATAGAATTGCTTTTGAATTGAATTGTAATTATGAAGTTGAGAAAGTTGAAATGATAAAAGTTATAAAAGAGTTAAATATTGTATTACATAATGTTCACCAGATAGTTATAAAACTATATGATGAAAGTAAAAAGTTTAATTGAAGTAGATCAAGGGATATCATGATAAAACTAATATTGTATATTATCTTATTTGTTCTCTGGTGCTATATATTTTGCATTTTATAATGCAAATGATGAAACATATCAAAGTCTTAAACAAGCTATGGAAAAAGCTAAGCAACAAAAGACTGCAGAAAAAAATATACAAAAATTAGATCAGTAGCAGCTCGAGAGATATCTTGATAAAATTTATTAAGCCAAATTTATTGACATCCAAAAATATATTTGATATAATGCACTTACAATTTGAAATTCAAAGCAAACACTACTTACAGGTTTGACTAACTGTTAGAGTGACGCAGTAAAAGGTGGGGTTTTCCCCACCTTTTTTTATGCGGGTAGTGTAGCATGTTAAAGGGCGGGAGCGTTGCTTGAAAGGTAGTAGCAATGAATTTCAAATTAGTAGTGTTAATTTTAATAGTCCTTATTTTCGCAATAAGAGGCCTATTAATAAAAGGGGGAACTAGTCACTCCCCTGTCACTACTTCTAAAACTAATACAGTTCATTAAATAGTCCCTATTTTAGTCCCCACAAATGAGCTTAAAGAGTATATTATTAAAAAAAGTGATTTTTATGAGGTGCTTTATTTACTAAGTTTTTAAGAAATTATAGGTAAAACAGTATTTTTATGAGTAAAACTTATTACTATATATTCCAATGTCCATAATTCCCTTACACTAAATCATTAAGAATTATTATACACTTTTATTACTTTAATATTCGAAAAAGACAAGCTCCTAAAAGCTTGCCCACATCATCATCAGTCATTCTTTAGAAGCTTTAATAGGTTCTAATTGTTTAGATGGTTTTTTGTCAGATACAGATTTTGGTGTATCTTGTTTTGGTGTTGAAGATTGTTTAGTAATAGTTGAAGCTGGTGTATGGTCTTTTTCCATATCTTTAGCTTTTACCTCATTTTTCCCTATAAACTCTTTCGCATCTGCATCACTTACAACAAGTTTTGCAATTTTATCTGTATCAATAGCTACATCATGAGTTTGAGAAGCTATCATTGCATTTTGTTGTGTTTGTTGATCAAGACTATTAACAGCATCATTGATTTGCTCAATTCCTGTTCTTTGTTCTTTAGAAGCCATCTCAACATCTTTGATTAGTTCAATTGTTTTAGAGATGTTTTCATTTAGAGATGTATATCCATTGAATCATCTCATCTGCTATTTTTTTACCACTAATTTGCTTTGGTTGTAGCATTTTGTACAAGAGCTTTAATCTCATTTGCAGCTTCAGCACTTCTTGAAGCTAGGTTTCTAACCTCTTGTGCAAACAACAGCAAAACCTTTACCTGCTTCACCTGCAGTTGCAGCTTCAAACAGCTGCATTGAGACTTAGAATATTTGTTTGGAAAGCAATTTGATCAATTACTGTAATAGCATCGTTAATAGCATTAACCTCTTGGTCTATCTCATTCATAGCTTTTGTTGTTTGGTTTGCTAAAGACTCACCTCTTGAAGCAGAATCAGTTACATTTGAAGCAAAGTTTGACATTTTTACTACATTTTCTGTATTGTGTGAGATATTACTTGTAATCTCTTCTAATGCTGCTGCTGTTTCTTCTAAAGCTGCTGCTGCTTCATTTGAGTTTTGGTTTAAGATATCTACATTTTTTAGTAATATATTAGAGCTATTGTCTAGGGTTAGTCCATTTGATTTGTTTTCTACTAGCATCTCTGTAATAGCATCACCAAGTGTATTTACACCAGTTGCTAGTTTAAGAAGATGTTCTTTTATCCCATTTGTTTTTACTTTATTCATATAATTACTATTTGAATATTGTTCAAGTACACCTAGTACATTATCAATGTTCATCTCAACATTAGTTGCCATTTGATTTAATAGTTTTGTTAACTCTTGAAGAGCTGGATTACTACTTTGAGTATTTACTCTTCTGCATAAGTCACCTTGTTCAAACTCACTTAATACTTCAATAGTATCACTGATTACTTGTCTGTCTTCATCAATATTTTCTTGTGTTTTTACTATATTTTGATTTACTACAACGGCCATTTTAGCAAATTCATCTTTGCTTGTTTCGTCTAGTTTTTACAACATCTTTTGATTCTCTATTTATATATGCAAAAAATCGCAAAATTCCATCTTGAAACTCATTGATTTTAGTGATAACATTTTTCACTAATATAGTTGAAAGTATTATTACCATAATAATCACTATTACAGAAACGATAAAGGCAATATATTCTAATTTAGTAATATTTTTAACAATATCTTTATCAGTTGTTTTTGATATATTTTTAAGGAGTGTTTCTGTTTTATGGATAGTTGATCTCATTTCCCCTCTAATACCAGATTCACTGTTTAGTCCCAAAATATTTTCTTGCTCAACCAATGCTAAAAAATCTTTTTGATAAGTTGTTAAATATTGTTTCATCTCAGCGCTACTATTTTCAATAAGTGTCTCTATTTTCTTTTTAAAGCTATCAACATATTTCATATCATATCGAAGCATAAAATCTTTTTCTTGCTTTCGTAAATCATATACACTAGCTAAAAGTTTATAGTCTTCGCTTTTTTTAGCATAATCTTGTACAGAATGAACAGCAGCTCTTAAACTGCCATATAAGCCATCTTTTGAATTTAGTCCAATTTTTTGTTGTGTTGCAATAAGTTGTAAGAATATATTTTGATATTGTGTAATAACTGTATTAAACTGTTTTAACTCAGAGACAGGTATATCATATTCAGTAAGTAGCTTTTCTAAATTATCTGTATGGTTTTGTAATTTAGCTACATTTTTTACAAAAGTATCTTTGTATTTTATATTTTTTCTTGCTAAGAAATCTTTTTCATTTTTTCTTAAGACAAGCATATCACTATTTAATTGTTCAATTTTAGTTTGCGCACTATTTAGTTTAGTGGTTGATGTTATTGAGTATTCTAAAAGTAGGGTCAGTAATATCATCCCAACTATAGAGCCAAGTGCTAGTAATATTAGTTTTATTTTTATAGTCATTATCATTCCTTTTTCAAAATTATTAAATTATATCATAAGAAAAATTAATATTAGAAAATGGTTTTAATAGCATTATAAATAGAATTTGTTATAATCAGAAAAATTAATAAATAAGTACTAATATGGAAAATAAGAAAAAAGTTATAGTTGGACTTAGTGGTGGAGTTGATAGTAGTATGACTGCTTACTTACTTCAAAAAGAGGGTTATGAAGTAGAAGGTATCTATATGAAACTTCATGAAACTGTAGATGGATATCATGAAAAAAATCTAAAAAATATTGAACAAGTAGCTAATTTTTTAAATATAAAATATCATGTACTAGATTTAAGTGAACAATTTAAACAAGAAATTTA
This sequence comes from Arcobacteraceae bacterium, assembly GCA_965140475.1. GTDB lineage: Bacteria > Campylobacterota > Campylobacteria > Campylobacterales > Arcobacteraceae > JAIOSF01. The sequence continues at coordinate 348,478 of OZ223240.1, read as the reverse complement.
TGATTATTTTGTACAAAGTTATATAGATGGTATTACTCCAAATCCATGTGTAAAATGTAACTCCAAAATAAAATTTGGTGAACTTTATAATGAAGCTATGAGATTAGGTGCTGATTATTTAGCAACAGGTCATTATGCTACAACTGATGGTGAATTTATATATAAAGCGCAAGATTTAAGCAAAGATCAGAGCTATTTCCTAGGACAAGTTTCAAAAGAAGTTTTACCGAAATTAATTTTTCCTATGAATAAATATACAAAAGAATATATTAAAAGTGAAGCTTCAAAAATACCACAATTAGCATCTATTGCAAAACAAAAAGAATCTCAAGAGATTTGTTTTGTAGATACAGTATATACAGATATTATAAAAAAGTATACAGAGATAGATAAGCCGGGAAAAACTTTAGATAGTAAAGGAAATGTAGTAGGACATCATAAAGGTTATATGCACTATACTGTTGGTAAAAGAAGAGGGTTTTATGTACATGGTGCCCATGATCCTCACTTTGTAACTTCATTGGATAAAGAATCAAATACGATAACTGTTGGTAAAAAAGAAGATTTAGCTATAAATTATGTTATTGCAAATAATCTAAATATGTATATAGAAGATAAAAAAATATCTTGTGATGTTAAACTAAGATTTAGAAGTACAACTGTAAAATGCGATTTAATTATTGAAAATGATAAGGCTTCCATAAAGTTAGAAGAGCCAGTTTATGGAGTTGCTACAGGACAAACAGCTGTTTTTTATGACAATGATAAAGTTATAGGTAGTGGTTGGATAGAAAAAACAGAGTTTAAAAAATAGAGGAAAATAGATTGGAAAATGCTGTTAAACAAATATTAGAACATATTGGAGAAGATCCTTCACGAGAAGGATTGATTGATACACCAAAGCGAGTTACAAAAGCATGGGAGTTTATGACAAGTGGTTATAAAGAAGATCCCAAAGAGATAATTCAAAAAGCACTTTTTACAAGTACAAATGATGAGATGGTAGTTGTAAAAGATATAGAGCTATATTCTCATTGTGAACATCATATGCTGCCTATTATAGGAAAAGCTCATGTGGCATATATCCCAGATGGAAAAGTTATAGGCTTATCAAAAATTCCTCGAGTAGTAGATGTATTCGCTAGACGGCTTCAAATTCAAGAGCAACTTACAGAGCAAATAGCAGATGCTATAAATGAAGCTATAAAACCAAAAGGGGTTGCAGTAGTAATAGATGCCAGACATATGTGTATGGAGATGAGGGGAGTTCAAAAAATTTGTTCTACTACAGTAACATCTGCTCTTCGAGGAATTTTTAAAAAAGAGAAAAAAACAAAAGATGAGTTTCTCTCTATTATCTCTTCTAGTTTTAACAAATAAACTTATCAACAACTCTTTATTTATATATGGAATATAAGTTAAAGAGTTTTTCAATCTAAAAACACAACTTATTTATATATAGATTTTTTAATTTTTTTAAAAAATAAGATTAAACTATTCTAAATATTCAATAAAGAGATAATATTCAATATACTTTTCCTTTTGTAAAGGAAATAAATTCACAAAAAAAGCTATTAAACTACCTTATTCCTTGACATTTAATAACAAAAAAGCTATAATCCGCGTCCATACATTGGTTAGAGTAACACAAAACAGATAGTTTTAGGTTGGTTCTAATGAGTTCTTTAAAGGAAAAAAAATGGAAAAAATAAGATTAAAGTTAAAAGCTTACGATCATAGAGTTCTTGATCGTTCAGTTGCTTCAATTATAGAAGCTGTTAAAAGAACAGGTGCTGAGTTGATTGGTCCAATACCAATGCCAACAAAGATTAGAAAATATACTGTTCTAAAATCACCACATGTTAACAAAGATGCTAGAGAGCAATTTGAGATTAGAGTTCATTCAAGAATGATCGACATAGTTTCTGCAACACCAGATACAGTTGATAGTTTAATGAAATTAGATCTTGCTCCTGAAGTTGATGTTGAAGTTAGATCTATGGGTCAAGAGTAGGAGGAAAAAATGGAATTTATTGTAGAAAAAATCGGTATGAGCCGAACTGTTACTGTTCCAGCAACTCCTGTTACACTTGTAAAAGTAGTTGATGCAAAAGTATGTGAAGTAAATGATGGTGTAGCTATTGTTGCTTACAGTGATGGTAAAAAATTTAACAAAGCTATCGAAGGTCAGCAAAAAAAATATAACTTAAGTAAAGAGTTTAATAGATTTGCAACTTTAAATGTAGCAAATACAGAAGCTGGTGAGATTGATACTGCTGCTTTAGTTGAAGGTGTAGTTGTAAAATCTACATTCGCAACAAAAGGTAGAGGTTTTACTGGTGTTGTAAAAAGACATAATTTTGCTGGTGGTAGAGCATCGCATGGTCATAGAATGGGTAAAAGAACTGGTTCTATTGGTAATGCTGAATGGCCAGGTAGAGTTATGAAAGGTAAGAAAATGCCAGGACACTATGGTAACACAAATGTTACACATAAAAATGATGTAGTTTCTTTTGATGCAACTACAGGTATATTAGTTCTAAAAGGATCTGTTGCTGGTGCAAATGGAACTTTAGGTAAAGTAAGGATAGCATAATGGGTAAATTAGTAGTATTAAATGATAAATTTGAAAACTCTAGTGAATTAGCATTAGGTGAAAAGTTTGAAGGTATAAATGCTCACAACTTACACTTATATGTTAAATCTTACTTAAGTGGTATTAGAGCTAACACTGCAAGAGTTAAAAACAGAAGTGAAGTGCAAGGTGGTGGTAAAAAACCTAAAGCACAAAAAGGTTCTGGTGGAGCTAGATATGGTTCTAAAAGATCACCTTTATTTGTAGGTGGTGGACAAGTTTTTGGACCATCAAATAGAAATTACAACCAAAAGATAAACAAAAAACAAAAAGTTTTAGCTTTAAGATATGCTATCAATGCACAAGCAGAGAGAAATGCAATCTTTGTAGTTGATTCAGTTAAAGTAGAATCTGGTAAAACTAAAGATGCACAAGCTATCATTAATAAGTTAAACCAAAGAGATCTATTAGTTGTTGTTGAAAACTTTGATGATAAAACTTATTTAGCTTTTAGAAACATCAAAAATTGTTATGTGATTGAAAAATCAGAACTTAATGCTTATTTAGTGGCTGCTTACCATTCAATTTTAATTGAAAAAGCAGTAATTGATAGCTTAGTATAAGAGGTATAAAAATGGCAGATATTACAGATATCAAATCAATTGTTTATACAGAAAAAACTATTGAGTTGCAAGAAAATGGTGTAATTGTTGTACAAACAAGCACTAGAATGACTAAAAATAGTTTAAAAGAAGTATTCAAAGAGTATTTTGGAGTAACACCTACAAAAGTTAACTCTTTAAGACAAGATGGTAAAGTTAAAAGATTTAGAGGAAGAGTTGGTTCAAGACCAGATTTCAAAAAATTCTATGTTACATTACCAGAGGGCGCTGAAATAGCGAACCTTTCAGCATAGTAGAGGGAGTAGAAAATGGCAATTAAAAAATTTAGACCAATTACACCTGCGAGAAGATTTATGTCTGTTATGGATACTTCTGATATTACTTCAAAACCAACAGTTAGAAGTTTACTTGTAAACGTTAAAGCAACTGCTGGTAGAAATAGTAATGGTAGAATTACATCTAGACATAGAGAAGCTGGTGCAAAAAAATTATACAGAATTATTGATTTTAAAAGAAATAAATTAAATGTTCCTGGAACAATCGCTACTGTTGAGTACGATCCATACAGAAACTGTAGAATTTGTTTAGTGAACTATGCAGATGGTGAAAAAAGATATATTATTCAACCTTCAGGATTAAAAGTTGGTGCTACTATTAGTGCTGCTGAGTCTGGACTTGATATTTTACCAGGTAACGCAATGAAATTAGGAAGCATGCCAGTTGGTACTATGGTTCATAATATTGAACTTAAACCAGGTAAAGGTGGACAAATTGCAAGATCTGCTGGTGGATATGCACAAGTTATGGGTAGAGAAGATAAATATACTATTCTTAGACTTCCAAGTGGAGAGATGAGAAAAATTCTTTCTGTTTGTATGGCTACAGTAGGTATTGTTGGTAATGAAGATTTCTCAAATATGGTTATTGGTAAAGCTGGTAGACAAAGACATCTTGGTAAAAGACCTCAAACTAGAGGTAGTGCAATGAACCCTATCGATCACCCACATGGTGGTGGTGAAGGTAAAACTAACTCAGGAAGACATCCAGTTACTCCATGGGGTATGCCAACTAAAGGTTATAAAACTAGAAAGAAAAAAGCTAGTGATAAACTAATCATTTCAAAAAGAAAGAAGTAAGGGTTAAGTAATGGCAAGAAGTATAAAAAAAGGTCCATTTGTTGATGCTCATTTAGCGAAAAAAGTAGCTAAAGCAGTTGCAGCAGGTGACAAAAAACCAATAAAAACTTGGTCAAGAAGAAGTATGGTTTTACCAGATATGATTGGACTTACATTTAATGTACATAATGGTAGAAACTTTGTACCAGTTATGATTACAGAAAATCATATTGGATATAAATTAGGTGAATTCGCACCAACTAGAACTTTTAAAGGTCACAAAGGTTCAGTACAAAGAAAGGTAGGTTAATAGAGTATGGGTAAAGCTACATTAAAATTTATTAGACTATCTCCTATCAAAGCAAGATTAGTTGCTAGAGAAGTTCAAGGTATGAATGCTGAAGTTGCAATTGCATCTTTAGAGTTTACACCAAACAAAGCTGCTGGGATTATTTCTAAAGTTATCGCTTCTGCAGTTGCAAACTCAGGTTTAGAGCCAGAAGAAGCAATTGTAACAAGTTGTAGAGTTGATAGAGGTCCAGTGTTAAAGAGATTTACACCAAGAGCTAGAGGTAGTGCTTCTCCAAAACATAAGCCAATGGCTCATATATATGTTGAAGTAAATGCTATAGAAGGAGACAAGTAATGGGTCAAAAAGTTAATCCTATTGGACTAAGACTAGGTATCAATAGAAACTGGGAAAGCAGATGGTTTCCAAACAAAGCTAAAATGCCTGAAAATGTTGCAGAAGATAATAAAATAAGAAAGTTCGTTAAGAAAGAACTTTATTATGCTGGAGTTGCACAAACAATTATAGAAAGAACTACTAAAAAAGTTAGAGTTACTGTTGTTGCTGCAAGACCTGGTATTATCATCGGTAAAAAAGGTGCAGATGTAGAGAAGTTAAAAAATAACTTAAATGCATTAGTTGGTAAAGATGTTGCTGTTAATATTAAAGAGGAAAGAAAACCTTTTCTTTCAGCTCAATTAGCTGCTGAAAACATTGGACAACAACTTGAAAGAAGGGTTGCATTTAGAAGAGCTATGAAAAGAGTTATGCAAAATGCAATTAAAGCTGGAGCAAAAGGTATTAAAGTATCTGTTTCAGGAAGACTTGGTGGAGCTGAGATGGCTAGAACTGAGTGGTATTTAGAGGGTAGAGTTCCTTTACATACACTAAGAGCTAGAATCGATTACGGTTTTGCTGAAGGTCATACAACTTATGGTTGTATTGGTATCAAAGTTTGGATATTCAAAGGTGAGGTTCTTGCAAAAGGGATCCCTGTTGAAAAAACAGATGATGATAACAACAAATCAAAAAGACCAACAAAAAGAAGAGGTAAATAACCATGTTAATGCCTAAAAGAACAAAATATAGAAAAGTAATGAAGGGTCGAAATAGAGGTACATCTCATAGAGCTAACACTCTTGCGTACGGAGAATTTGGACTTAAAGCTTTAGAGCATTCAAGAATTGATGCAAGACAAATTGAAGCATCAAGAATCTCTATGACTAGAAGAATGAATAGACAAGGTAAAGTTTGGATTATGGTATTCCCACACAAACCTTTAACTAAAAGACCATTAGAAGTGAGAATGGGTAAAGGTAAAGGTCCTATTGAAAAATACGTGATGAATATTAAACCAGGTAAAATTTGTTTTGAAATTGCAGGTGTTCCTGAAGATGTTGCAAGAGAAGCCTTAGCATTAGCTCAAAGTAAACTTCCTTTTAAAACTAAGATAGTAACAAGAGAGGGTGAAAATGAATTATTCTGATATTAACGGAAAAACTTTACAAGAGTTAAATGATTTATTAAAAGAGAAAAAGGTGCTGCTTTTTGAACTTAAACTTAAGTTAAAAACTATGCAATTAACAAATACAAGTGAATTAAGAGCTGTGAAAAAAGATATAGCTAAAATTCAAACTGCTATTACAGCAGTTAAATAAACTGAAGGATTAAAATTATGAGTACACATAAAAGAGAAATCCAAGGTGTTGTGGTAAAAAGATCTGGAGATAAAACAGCTTCTGTACTAGTTACAAGAAGTGTTTTACACCCAAAATATCACAAGACTGTAAAAAGATTTAAAAAATATTTAGTTCATGATGAAAGAAATGAATTAAATGTTGGTGATACTGTTATAGCAATTGAGTGTAGACCATTATCTAAGACAAAATCGTATAGATTAAAAACTATTACATCAACAGGAGCTAACGTATGATTCAAAGTTTTAGTAGATTAAATGTTGCTGACAATACTGGTGCTAAAGAGATTATGTGTATCAAAGTTCTTGGTGGAAGCCATAGAAGATACGCAACTGTTGGAGATGTTATTGTTGCATCAGTTAAAAAAGCATTACCAGTAGGTAAAGTTAAAAGAGGTGCTGTTGTTAAGGCTGTTATCGTTAGAACTCATAAAGAGGTTCAAAGAGAAAATGGATCTTTAATTAGATTTGATGATAATGCAGCAGTTATACTTAACGATAAAAGAGAACCAATAGGAACAAGAATCTTTGGACCAGTAGCGAGAGAAGTTAGATATGCTGGGTTTATGAAAATTGTTTCACTAGCTCCGGAGGTATTATAATGGCAATGAAGATTAAAAAAGGTGATACTGTAAAAATTATTGCTGGTGATGACAAAGGTAAAACTGGAGAAGTTTTAGCTTGTTTCCCAAAAGATGGTAAAGTTATAGTTAAAGATTGTAAAATTGCTAAAAAAACAGTAAAACCATCTGAAGAAAATAAAGATGGTGGATTTGTTAATAAAGAGATGCCAATTGATATCTCTAATGTAGCAAAAGTAGAAGGTGAGTAAGATGGCAGCAAGATTATTTGAAAAATACAAAAGTGAAGTTAAACCAGTTTTAGAAACTGAATTTCCTCAAAATAAAATGTTAACTGCAGGTGTTGAAAAAGTTACTATCTCTGTTGGTACAGGTTTTGCTATGAAAGATAGCAAACTTATCCAAAACATTACAGATACTATCTCTTTAATCGCTGGTCAAAAAGCTGTTGTAGTTAAATCTAAAAAATCTGTTGCTGGATTTAAAGTAAGAGAAGATATGCCAGTAGGTATTAAAGTTACTTTAAGAAGTGATAGAATGTATGAGTTCTTAGACAAACTAGTAACAATTGCACTTCCACGAGTAAAAGATTTTAGAGGTCTTGATAGAAATGGATTTGATGGAGCTGGTAACTTTAACTTTGGTTTAGATGAGCAATTAATGTTCCCAGAAGTTGAGTTTGATAATATTATCCAAACACATGGTATGAATATATCTATTACAACAACAACAAGTAGTGATGAACAATCATACAGATTGTTAGAATTAATGGGTGTACCATTTACTAAAGGGAGAGCGTAATGGCAAAGAAGTCGATGATTGCAAAGCAACAAAGAGCACCAAAGTTTTCAAGTAGAGCATACACTAGATGTTCAGCTTGTGGTAGACCAAAATCTGTTTACAGAGACTTTGGACTTTGTAGAATATGTTTAAGAAAAATGGCTAACGAAGGTTTAATACCTGGTATTAGAAAATCTAGCTGGTAAGCTAAAAAAATTAAGGAAAAAAGCCCATGATGAATGATTTAATCGCAGACGCTTTAACAAGAATCAGAAATGCTTCAATGAGAAAGTTAGAAGTAACTACTCTTGTGCATTCTAATACTGTAGAAGCTGTTTGTAATGTTTTAAAAGAAAAAGAGTATATCGAAGATTACAAAGTAGTTGATACAGATCCACAGAAAAAAACTATATCAGTTACATTAAAGTATGATGATAGCGATAAAAGTGTTATCAACGAACTAAAAAGACTTTCAAAATCAGGAAGAAGAGTTTATAAAAACGCTTCTGAGCTTAAAAGTTTTAAAAATGGATACGGGACAATTATAGTAAGTACTAACAAAGGTGTTATAAGCAACGATGAAGCTTATAAACTAAATGTTGGTGGTGAAGTACTTTGTTCGGTTTGGTAAGGAGTAGTTATGTCAAGAATTGGTAAAAAAGCTATAGAGATACCAAAAGGTATAGAAGTTTCAGTTAATGAAACACTTATTACAGTTAAAAAAGGTAACAAATCTATCGATGTTGAAACACATGGTAGAGTTGGTGTTGAAGTAGCTGATAATAATATTAATTTTTCATTAATTGGTGAAGAGTCTCAAGATAGAGCATATTGGGGAACATACAGAGCTTTAACAAACAATGCTGTAATTGGTTTAAATGAAGGTTTTTCTAAATCTTTAGAGATCAATGGTGTTGGTTATAGAGCAGCTGTAAAAGGTAATGTATTAGAATTACAATTAGGTTTTTCTCATCCAATTAACTTTGAGATTCCAAGTGATATTGATATTGCAGTTGAAAAAAATGTTATCAATATTAAAGGTAGTAGCAAACAAGAAGTTGGACAAGTTGCTGCAAAAATTAGAGGTTTTAGACCGCCAGAGCCGTACAAAGGTAAAGGTGTGAAGTATTCTGACGAGCATATCGTGAGAAAAGCCGGTAAAACAGCTAAGAAGTAGGGGTATAAAAATATGAGTAGAGCAAAAGATTTATTAAGAAGAGATGCCTTAAGATTAAGAAGAAAAAAAAGAGTTAGAGGAAAAATTAGTGGAGAAGCTACTAAACCTAGACTAACTATTTTTAAATCAAATAAATATTTTTATGCACAAGCTATCGATGATATCGCTTGTACTACATTAGCGTCAGCTGATAGTAGAGCACTAAAATTAACAGTGAGTAGAGAAAGTGTTGTAAAAGTAGCAGCTGCATTAGCTGAAACTTTAAAATCAAAAAATATTGAAACAGTAGTTTTTGATAAAAATGGATACCTTTATCATGGTGTAGTAAAAGCTTTCGCTGATGCACTAAGAGATAATGGTATTAAATTATAAGGGGCAATGATGGCAATTAATAGAGATGATTTCGAAGAAGCTATCGTTAAGATTGGTAGAGTTACAAAAGTTGCTAAAGGTGGTAGAAGATTTAGATTTACTGCTTTAGTTGTTGTTGGTGATAAAAATGGAACAGTTGGTTTTGGTGTAGGTAAAGCTAAAGAGGTTCCAGATGCTATTAAAAAAGCACTTGATGATGCATTTAAATCATTAGTTAAAGTAAGCCTAAACGGTACAACTATTAACCATGATATTGAATATAAGTATAATTCAAGTAAAATACTTTTAAAACCAGCTAGTGAGGGTACAGGACTTATCGCTGGTGGTGCTGCTAGACCAGTTCTAGAGCTTGCAGGTATTACTGATATTATCGCAAAGTCATTAGGTTCAAATAATCCTAATAACCTTGTACAAGCTACAGTTGAAGCACTAGCTAAGATAAAAGGATAGAATATGTCAATTTTACATGATTTACAACCAGCTGATGGTAGTACAAAAAATAGAAAAAGAGTAGGTAGAGGTCAAGGTTCAGGAATGGGTAAGACTTCTACAAGAGGACAAAAAGGTCAAAAGTCTAGATCTGGTTACAAGATTAAAAGACACTTTGAGGGTGGGCAAATGCCACTTCAAAAAAGAGCACCTAAAATTGGATTTTACTCAAGAGTTAGCAAACCTTACTCTATCAATGTTGATAAAGTAAAAAAAGTTGCAAATCTTGATAAGATTACAATTGAAACAATTAAGTCTGTTTATAAATTATCGAAAGATGTAACAAAAGTTAAACTTATTGGTTCAACTGTTAAAGATATTGCATCTAAGATAAAAGATGAAAATGTAACAACAACTGGTAAATAAAACTTATGAATAAAGATTTATTAAATAAAATTTTAATTACATTAGGTTTTATTTTAATATACAGGGTACTGGCATATGTTCCAGTACCTGGTGTTGATTTAACTGTTGTAAAAGAATTCTTCGACACAAACTCAAACAATGCACTTGGGCTGGTTAATATGTTCAGTGGTAACGCTGTTGAAAGATTAAGTATAATTTCACTTGGTATCATGCCATATATTACAGCTTCAATTATTATGGAACTACTTGCTGCAACATTCCCAGCTCTTGGAAAAATGAAAAAAGAGAGAGATGGTATGCAAAAATATATGCAAATCATTAGATATGCAACCATAGGTATTACTTTTGTTCAAGCTATTGGTGTATCGATGGGGCTTAACTCTTTAACAGGAACAGCTGGTCAAAGTGCTATTATGATTGATATGGATACATTTGTTGCGGTTGCTACAATCTCAATGATTGCTGGTACTATGATGTTGATGTGGATTGGTGAGCAAATAACACAAAGAGGTATTGGAAACGGTATATCTTTAATTATCTTTGCAGGTATTGTTTCGGCAATTCCAAGTGCAATTGGTGGTACTATTGATTTAGTTAATAACGGACAAATGAGCTTCTTAGTTGTTATAGCAATTTTAGTTGTTATATTAGCTACTGTTGGAGCTATTATTTATGTTGAATTAGGTGAGAGAAGAGTGCCTGTTTCATATAGTAGAAAAGTTATTATGCAAAATCAAAATAAAAAAATTATGAACTATATACCAATTAAAGTAAATTTAAGTGGTGTAATTCCTGTAATTTTTGCAAGTGCTATTTTAATGTTTCCTGCAACAATATTGCAAGGGACACAAAATGAAACTTTAATTATGGTTTCTGATTATTTAAATCCAAATAGTTATACATTTAATTTAATGACATTCTTATTTGTTGTATTTTTTGCTTATTTTTATGCTTCTATTACTTTTAATGCAAAAGATATATCTGAAAACTTAAAAAAACAAGGTGGTTTTATACCTGGAATTCGTCCTGGAAGTGGAACAGCTGAGTTTTTAAATGAAACAGCAAGTAGATTGACTTTTTGGGGTTCTATATATCTTGGTATGGTTGCAACAGTGCCTTGGCTTATTGTAAAAGCTATGGGTGTTCCATTTTTCTTTGGAGGGACAGCTGTTTTAATTGTTGTTCAAGTTGCAATTGATACTATGAGAAAAATAGAAGCTCAACAATATACTAATAAATACAACACTCTTAGTGCTGTTGGTTTATAATTAAACTATGGCAATTCCATTAAGAAAACCTCACGAAATAGAAAAACTTCGCACAGCAGGAATTGCTGTTGCGAAGACTCTTAAATATCTCCAAGAAAATGTAAAATCAGGTATGACATTGTTAGAAGTAGATGCAATGGGTGAAAAATATTTAAATGATTTAGGTGCAAGAGCTGCATTTAAAGGTTTGTATGGTTTCCCAGGTGCTATATGTACTTCACTTAATGAAGTAATAATTCATGGAGTACCAGATAACACGGTTTTAAAAGATGGAGATATTCTAGGTATAGATATTGGTAGTGAGATTGATGGTTGGTATGGTGATGCTGCTATTACTATGCCAATTGGTACAATTAGTAAAGAGGATGAAGAACTTATTGCTTGTAGTAAAGATGCACTTTATTATGCTATTGATATTATTAAACAAGGTATGCGATTTAAAGAGTTAAGTTTGGCACTTGAAAATTTTATTATTGAAAGAGGATATGTCCCTTTAATAAAATTTTGTGGACATGGTATAGGAAGAGAGCCTCACTGTGACCCTGAGGTGCCAAATTATCTTGATAGTCCAAATGCAAAACAAGGTCCTAAAATAAAAAATGGGATGATTTTTTGTATTGAACCTATGATATGTCAAAAAGATGAAGAACCAATTATTGATCCAAAAGATAAATGGTCAGTAAGAAGTGCAGATGGACTTAGAACAAGTCATTATGAACATCAAGTTGCAATAGTAGATGGTAAAGCCCAAATACTTACACAGATATAAAAGTTAAATTAAAAGGAATTATATATGGCTAAAGATGATGTAATTGTTGTAGATGGTAAAGTTATTGAAGTTTTACCTAATGCAACATTCAGAGTTGAATTAGACAATGGTCATGTAGTATTATGTCACATTTCAGGGAAGATGAGAATGCACTACATAAAAATACTCTTAGGAGATACTGTTAAAGTAGAAATTACACCTTATTCACTAGATAAAGGTAGAATAACTCATAGATATAAATAGTTTTATATAAAATAAAACTATTTATATAAATTTTAAAGTTGTAACTCTTACAACTTTTCTTTTCAAATAAACAATCATTTTACAACTTATTACGAAACTTTTTTCTGTTCAGTAGTGATTCGATCTTCAAGTTTTTTCTTTTGATCAATCAAGAACATAATATTTTCTTTCAAAGCCGCTTTATGCTCATACGAATCTATAATAAACTCATATAATTTAGGACGATTTTGCTTCCAGTTATGCAATGTTGTTTTATTTACCTCGAGGTCACTCTCTAGTTTTCTCAAACTTGGTCCGGTTTTTACGTTAGGTGCTGTCATTTGATTCCTTGTGTTGATTTGTAGATAGAAGTGTACCAATATATGGAACAAAAGTCAAGTAAAATTAAATTTTTGTTCCAATTATTGGAACAAAAGTTGATAAAAGGGTAACTTTTGTATAATTCATCGAGGATTCAATGATTAAAAAAAAGATAGTAGATTATTTAAATTTATATAAGAGTTTTGGATTAGAGTATTGTGAACCAATATCTTTTGATACAAAGCTAAGCAGTAGTGGTAATTTACCAAATAGTATAAAAAACCTCAATAGTTATATCGAGCATTGTAGTTTATGTGAATTATCTAAAATTACAAAAAAGAAAACAATTGGATTTGGAAATAGTAATAGCGAGATTTATATAGTAGGTATTTCTTGTGATTTTCAAAATGAAAATATTTCTGCATTATTAAAAGATCTTATTAAAAATAGTTTAGAATTAAATACACAAGATATATATATTACAAATTTAATAAAATGTACTCAACAATTTAAAAATAATATTAATAAAAACAATATTGATTTATGTAAAGAGTACTTTATAAAACAAGTTGATATAATTAGACCAAAGTATATAATAGCTTTGGGAAATGTATCAAATTATCTACTAAAAAATGAAAATAATATCTCATATATATCGGGTAATAGTTATGATTATAATGGTTTAAATTTAGTACCGATGCTTGATTTAGAGTTTGTTTATAAAAATCCATCTTATAAAGATAAGCTTTATAATGATTTTAAAAAATTAAAAATATTAATGGGGCAAAAATGAAATATTTACTATATATATTTATATTTATATTTGTGGGGTGTACACAAAAAACGACACAAACAATTACACCAGATAGAAGTTATAGTTCCACTACTAGTATCATAGGTCAAGATAATAGTACACTATCAAAGAGAATAGTTTCTAATCAAGCAGTTGAAAATAGTTTTGTTCCAAATAATACTATTGCAATAGTATACCCTTCAGTAAATATTGGAAAATATGCACTAGAAGCTACCAATAGTATTAATACATATTTATTATATAAAGGGAAACCATTTTCTGTAGAAACTTACGATATGTTTCTTCAAAGTGAAAAAAATATTATTAAAACTTTTACACAAATAGAGCAAAGAGATATTACAAAAGTTATTGCTATGATAACTACAGAGCAATTACAATATCTAAATAGTGTTCCAAATATTGATAAATTTAATATTTATCTACCACTCATTAATAAGTATGAGGTAAGTAATATAGATAAATTAAATAATTTACATCTAACTTTTGGTGGTATTAGTTATGAAGAACAATTTAAAAAGTTGTTTGAGTACTCAAAGGGGATAAAGTTAGTTGAGTTTTATGATAATACCCAAATAGGAAGTTTTTTACATGGATTTCTAAAGTCACAACCTGTTGCATATACAAAGATTGTTGATGATAACAATGGGAGATACCAATATTTTTTAAAAGGAAATAGGTATATAGATAATGCAAGTATTGTATTAAATACTCCTATTGTAAAAAGTTCAATATTACTATCATCTGTGGTAGCACAGGAATTAACTCCGGCTATGATACTTTCAACTCAGCTAAATTATACACCATTGATTTTCTCTTTAACTCAAGAGATGGATAGAAGAAAATTGATTGTTGCAAACTCAATAGGGAAAATACCATTAGAGTTGATAGAATATAATGAAATATTAGGAAATAGTATATCTTATAATTGGGTAAACTATTCAGCAACTATTGGTGCAGAGTTTTTATCTGAAAATAATATAGATTTTTTTGAAGATTTAAAAATAAAGGATAATCAAGTTGTATATCCTGTAGAACTTTATGAGGCAAGTGGAAATTCATTTAGCCTCATAAAATAGTTATATATTAGATAAAATTTGAGTTAAATCTTTTGTATCTATTATAATATTTGCCTCTTTTTTAAGGATATCTTTTGCACAAAAGGCTACTCGCTTATCAGCAAATTTAAACATACTTCTATCATTTGCTCCATCACCAACTACAAGAGTATTATCTCGTGAAACATTTAAAAGTCTTTGGATTCTTTGAATCATCTCACCTTTACTATAATCAAACATCATCTCTCCACCAACAAGTCCAGTAAGTAGTCCATCTTTATGATGTAAGATATTTGAAAAATCAGCATCAAGTCCAAGTTTCTCTTTAGCTGGTTCTGTTCCAACTCTAAACCCACCACTAAAACAAATAACTTTATATCCATCTTCTTTTAGTTTGGTTATAGTTTCTAGTGCACCTGGCATTAAGGGAAGGTTTCTTCCTATTTCTACAACTTTAGGATGTTCTAATCCTTCTAAAAGTTTTACTCTTGTGATTAAACTTTCAAAAAAATCAAGTTCACCTTGCATTGCTTTTTCTGTTATTGCTGCAACTTTCTCTTCAAGTCCTAACTCTGCTGCAAAAAAATCGATTGTTTCACCATCCATTAGTGTTGAATCAAAATCAAATACTGCTAATTTCATATTTTAAACCTTTATAAATATTTCGATATAATGGGGGATTATATCGAAAAAAGGTTAAATATAAATGTTTGAAACATTGATTCAAAAATTACAAGAAGATAAATATATTACATTAGAAACTACACCATCCCA
The DNA here is from genome assembly GCA_965140475.1 of Arcobacteraceae bacterium. Classification (GTDB taxonomy): domain Bacteria; phylum Campylobacterota; class Campylobacteria; order Campylobacterales; family Arcobacteraceae; genus JAIOSF01. The sequence goes on along the minus strand of OZ223240.1, from coordinate 333,192 downwards.
TGAACCGCAATTTAATCAGATTATAGAAAAGATTAAACAGACAGAAGTTTATAAAAAGGTTGATGGATTTAGTGCAACAGATAATCCTCTTGCAAAATTAAAATATAATGCACTTTTTGCTGCAATGAAAATACAAAATGAATTTAATAAACCATGTATTGCAACAATGACAATGAGAGATAGAAATAAGATTGCTCTTCAAAGTGACCTACTTGGAGCAAACGATTTTGATGTTAGGGCAATTCTAGCACTTACAGGTGATCCAGCAAAAATGTCTGATCAACCACATGCAAAAGGGGTATTTGAAGCAAACTCAAATATGCTTTTAAAGATTATTAAATCTTTTAATTTTGGGATGGATTTTGCAGGTCGACCTTTTAAGTTTAAGCCTCAAGAGATATATCCCTTTGCTGTTACAAACTCTTATGCAAAAAGTTTTAAATCCTTAGAGAGAAAGATGCATAAAAAGATTAACGAAGGGGCTCTTGGGATTATTTCTCAACCTGTATATGATATAAACAATGCAAAACAACTCCTAGAAAGTTTTGAAAATGCGAAAGAGGATGTTGTAGATCAAAAGAAAAGTGCACAACTCATTTTTGGGCTATTTCCTATTACAAAGCTAAGAACTGCACTTTTCCTTTCAGCACAAGTTCCAGGGATTCATGTGCCCCAAGATTGGATTGATAAACTTGAAGCTGCACATCAAATAAGTGAAGAGGAAGAGTATAAAGTAGGGATGGAATTAAATAGAAACTTATTACGAGATATTAATAATCTTCATCCAAAAATACATCTTATGACAGCAAATAAATTTGATTTAGCAAATGAGCTTTTAGATTAATATGTCAAAAAAATATGCCTCAATAGATATTGGTCTAAAAAGAATAGGGTGTGCCGTATCTTTAATGTCAAATATTGTAAATCCTCAAGAGGCAATATTACGAAAAAATAGAGAACAAGCAAGCCGTGATGTTGATAAGTTTTTGGAAGATTGGCAAATTGATACACTAGTAGTTGGATATCCAGAATCTAGTGAAGATATGAAACCTAGAGTTGAACATTTTGTAAAACTTTTAAAGTTTAGTGGAGAGATAGTATTTCAAAATGAAAATTTGAGTTCACAAGAAGCAAAAGAGTTAACTAAAGGTGAGATAAAACATAAACGAGATGGACGAATTGACTCCATAGCTGCAAAAATTATACTTGAAAGGTATTTGGCTTCAAAATGATTGGTATTGATATAGTTGTAATTTCTAGAATTGAAAAGCTGATAGTTAAGTTTGGCGACAAAGCACTTGATAGGTTTTTAGATGAAGATGAAAAAAAACTTATTAAGTCACCTTCAACAGCTGCTGGTTTTTGGGCAGCAAAAGAAGCTGCAAGTAAAGCAATTGGTACAGGTATCGGTGCAAATTGCGGTTTCCATGATATTACAATATCAAAAGATAATAACAATGCACCAAAAATCAAATATAAAAAATTTATTAGAAAAAAATATAAGATTAAAAATTCATCATTAAGTATTACCCATGATGGTGGATTTGCAATTGCAGTTGTTGCTTTGGAGAAAAAATGATTCAAATAATTGGTAAAAAACTTATCTACATTGTAGTAATGCTTTTTATTATCTCTCTTATCTCATTTATTGCTATAAATTTAGCACCAAATAGTTTCTTTGCATCAGGAGATTTAAACCCTAATATCACAGAAGAATCTATAGCACATCTTAAAGAGATATACGGACTAGACAAGCCTTTATATGTTCAGTTTTTTTCTTGGATAGTAAACATTACAATGTTAGATTTTGGTATCTCTTTTAGTAGTGGTGTGAATGTAAAAGATGAGATTCTTAATCGAATCCCAATAACACTTACAATAAATATTATTAGTATGGTTGTAATATTTATTTTATCTTTATATTTAGGGATTAAAGCTGCTTTAAATAAAGATAAATTATTTGATAGATTTGTTGGACAATTATCACTTTTAAGTTTCTCATTGCCATCTTTTTATTTAGCATTGCTTTTGGTTCTAGTATTTTCAGTAACTTGGGAAGTATTACCAATTGCAGGGCTACATAGTGGAGGTTTGAGTGAGGGAACTTTTGAATACTATACTGATACTGCTTGGCATTTAGTTTTACCTATCGGTATTATTATTTTTGGTGGTATTGGAAGTTTGACTTTGTATATTCGCTCTTTAACTTTGGAGATACTCAAAAGTGATTATATATTTTTCGCTCGAGCCAGAGATATTGATACAAAAAAACTATTAAGATACTATATCTTACCAAATTTATATCCACCAGTTATAACACTTTTAGGACTAAGTCTTCCTGGAATAATTGGGGGAAGTGTGATACTTGAAACTATATTTAGTATTGATGGTATGGGATTATTGTTTTTTCAATCAGCTTTAAGTAGAGATTATCCTGTTATTATGGGGATACTTATTATTGGAGCATTTTTAACTTTACTTGGAAATATCTTAGCAGATTTAATTTTACTTAAATTAAATCCAAGCATGAGTTAACTTATCGATTTTAGAAGTTTTATTCGTTAGCTTTCCATTGCTTGTATAAAGCTTCATGCTCAGCAATTTCTTCTCTACTTGGTTTTCTTCTACAAGATAAATACCCTTTACTCCCATCACAACTCTCAAAGGGAAATACTGTTGCAAATACCCAATAGTATCCTCCATCTTTTGTTGCATTCTTTACATATCCTGTCCATACATCTCCAGCTTGTACTGTATCCCATAGTGATTTAAATGCTACTTTTGGCATATCAGAGTGTCTTACCATATTATGTGGTTGATCTATTAACTCATCTAAAGAATATCCTGCTATTTTACAAAAATCATCATTTGCAAATTTAATTATCCCTTTTGCATCTGTCTCACTTACTAGGAATGCATAATCATCTAATACTGTTTCACCTGCCATACTTATCTCCTTAAAAATTGTCCCAATTTTAAAGGGACCTTATTGTTTATTATCTACTTTTAGCGTAATTTATAAAAAATTACTAAAGTAGAACAAATCCTAAAGCAAACAACGAGTTGCTTGTGTGTTAATTAAATTTCTTAGTTTGTGCATCTGACACTAGGTCGTTTGCCATTTTACTTACATCTTCTGCTATTTGAGCAACTGAGTTTGCTTCACTTGCATTCTCTTGTGTTACTCTATCTAACATTGTCACTGCATCATTTATCTGTTCTATCCCTGTCATTTGTTCTTTTGATGCACTTGATACATCTTCGATTAATTGGATTGTTTCATTAAAATTCGCATTAAGTGATTCATATCCATGGATCATATCATCACTTACTTTCTTCCCTTCATTTGCTTTTAGGCTTGCATTCTCTACTAATGCTTTTATCTCATTTGCTGCATCTGCTGATCTTGAAGCTAAGTTTCTTACCTCTTGTGCAACAACTGCGAACCCTTTTCCTGCTTCCCCTGCTGTTGCTGCTTCTACTGCTGCATTAAGAGAAAGTATATTTGTTTGGAATGCTATTTGGTCTATTACTGTTATTGCTTCATTAATAGCTGTTACTTGTTCATTTATATCATCCATAGATGTTGATGTTTTACTAGCTAAGTTCATACCATTTGAAACTTCTGTTTTTACTTTGCTTCCTAATTCCGACATTTTTGAAGCGTTACTTGCATTATTTCTAGTGATACTTGTTATCTCTTCAACTGCTGCTGCTGTTTCTTCTAAGCTTGCTGCTTGTTGGTTTGCTTTATTTGCTAGGTTATTTACGCTATCTGTCATTGTTGCAGAATTTGATTGGAGGTGTTGTCCGTTTGTAAGGTTTGATTTTGCGCTGTTTGATAGGGAGTCGCCTAGGGTGTTTACACTTTGCATAACCGCAAACATATCCCCTTTAATTTTAGGATGAATGTTAACTTTACTTCTAAAATCATTATTCGCATATAATTCTACATTAGTTTTTAATTCTTTCATATTTGTTTCTGATATGTTTAAAGTTTTATTTAAAGTTTCTCTTAATGCTTCAATCATAAAGTTGTGTGATTTTGCATGGATTCTACATTGGTAGATACCTTGAGACATTTTATCAAGGGTGAGCACTATCTCACCTAATACTTTCATATCTTCTTTTCTCATAGTATCAAATTGGTCTACATAATGATTAAGTTCAGTTAAGATCATACCTATCTCATCATTCTTCATATATTGTGCTTTATTGATTTTATTTACTCTCATAAAAGCAAAATCCATGATATCATCCATATATTTTTTAAATCTATCAATTCCACCACCAATTCTCTGATACGCTGCATAGTTTGTGTATGCAATTATAATTGCAAAAACTATATTTACAGTGATTAATGCAGTAATTTGTGAATGACTTATTATAGCAACAGTAGTAATAACTGCAAAACCAATTTGAGCTATTATCATATTAATTAATATCTTGTATTTTGTAGGAATATTTTTAAACATATGTTTTCCTTTTTATTTTAATTTATTATTCTATCAAAAGTTAGCTATTAATAATAACTTTTTCTATTTTTTTATGTTTAAGATCACAAAGTGTTTCATCTGCTAAATCTATCATACTTTCTAGGGATTCTGTGAAATTGATATTTCCACCTATACTTACAGTAATATGGTGAATATTGTCATCTATTTTTAATGGTGTGTTTTTAATTATATTTTGTATCTCTTCAAACACCTGTATCACCTCTGCATAAGCTCTGTTTTTAAAGAGTACACAAAATTGCTCCGCACCAAACCTTGCGACAATTGAGTCTTTATTGAGATGTTTATTTAGAATTTGTGCTATATAAAATAGTGCTTCATCTCCAGTTTCATGTCCATAAGAATCGCACAAAACATTAAATTCATCAATCTCTATCATCACTGTAGCAAAAAGAGATTTTTTTTGAACAGCTCTTTCATAAATATCTCTTCCAATCTCTAATAAATATCTTTTATTAAAAAGTCCAGTAAGTGGATCTTTTTTTGATTTATCTTGAGTATAATCAAAAAGTTCTATCACCTCTATATTGTTATTTACTCGAGCTATAAATTCTTCATTTGTAAAGTCTTTGTAGAGAAAATCATTTGCTCCATATTTTAAAAAGCTTGCAACTATCTCTTTTTCACTAGTTCCTGAAAGTGCAATAATAGCCACTTCATCTTTTTTATAGGTTTTTCTAAGTTCCATAGTAAATTGTAAGCCATCCATTTGGGGCATCATGTAATCTACTAAAATAATTTTTATATCGGGTCGTTGTTTTATGGTTTCCAAAGCATCAATTGCACTATAGTTTATTGTTGTATTTAGGTTGTATCTTTTACAAAGCGATTCCATTTTTGCTGCAAATGTTTTTGAATCATCAATTATTAAGATTTCTATTTTTGCATTAAGTATAAATCTTTTTACTATGGCAATAGTATAATCTATTGCATAACTTCCATTTTTAAGAACATAATCTATGAGATTTTCATTTTTAAAAATAGCATCTTTTTTCTCTAATTGTGAACCTGTTAATAAAATTGAAGGTATTTTAAATTTATTGATAAAAGATATTATCTCTCCATTTTGTGCATCTGGAAGATTATAATCAAGTAATGCTAAAGTAAAATCACCTTTATGTTTTAATATTAAATCAGCACACTCTTTCATAGAAGTTGCAGTGTAAACTTTGAGTCCTAGTTCATTTTCTATATTTATTTTTAATCTATTGAGAATAGTTTTACTATCATCAACTATGAGAATATTCATTATTTTCCTTAATCTTTATATCTGTTTCGTATTTGTAAAAAATTATCTTTATGTGCAAAGAAAAGGTCTACAAGTTTTGGGTCAAATTGTTTCCCTCTTTCCTCTTTAAAAAGTGCAAAGATTCTTTCATCATCCCAAGCTTCTTTATAACATCTTTGACTACCTAGTGCATCAAATACATCTGCAATAGCAGTTATTCTACCATAGATATGTATCTCTTCACCTTTTAATCCTCTTGGATATCCTGTTCCATCCCATTTTTCATGATGTTCATGTGATACAATTGAAGCAGCGTTAAGTACTTCTCTATTTGAACCTTTCAGTACATTGTATCCAATGTCTGTATGAGACTTCATCACTTCAAACTCTTCATATGTAAGTTTTGCGGGTTTTTTAAGTATTGAGTCAGGAATTCCAACTTTTCCTATATCATGCATAGGACTTGCAGTAAAAAGAATATTTGCTTCATGTTCACACAAGCCATAATTTAAAGCTAGTAGTTTTGAGTACTCAGCAACTCTTTTTACATGGTTTCCAGTTTCTTTACTTCTAGTTTCTCCAATCTCACCCATTTTATATATTACATCTTTTTGTGTATTTTCAATCTCTTCATGAAGTTTAAAGAGTTCTGTTAAATCATGTCGTATAGCCATATACTCAACAATCTCATTTTTTTCGTTTTTAATAGGTACTATTGTTGAATTTACCCAATAGGTATCACCATTTTTCTTTTTATTTTTTAAAATAGCTTGAAATACTTTTCCATCTTTTATAGTATCCCATAAATTTTTTATAATCTCTTTAGGAGTATCAGGATGTTTTACTATACTATGGTTTTTTCCCATAATTTCATCTCTTGTATATCCTGTAATCTCTACAAATTTGTCATTTACATAGGTGATTTTCCCTTTAAGATCACTTCTTGAAAGTATATTTGATTCGTTGATTGCATGTTCATACTCTTGCGCTATTTTTATGGCAACACTTAGTTTCTCTTCAGTACCATGAAACTTATCTTGAAAGTAGAGTTCAACCTCTTTTTTTTGAGTGATATCATTTCTTAGTCCAATAAACTCCTCTATGTTTCCATCAGAGTCAATAATAGGTTTTATCATAGCCTCTACCCAGTAGTATGAGCCATCTTTTTTTTTGTTTTTTACTTCACCTTGCCAAGTTTGTTTGAGTTCTTTGATGGTATGCCACATATCTGTATAAACCTCTTTTGGCATATCTGGATGTCTTACGATATTATGATTTTTTCCTAAGAGTTCCTCTTGTGTATATCCTGAGAGTTCACAAAACTTTTTATTGATATATGTGATTATCCCTGATGGATTTGCTTTTGAAACTATTGAACTCTCATCAACTGCATCTTTGTATTCTTGAAGTATTTTCGTTGAACAAATTATCTCATCTTCTCTTCTTTTGTAATCTACCCATAGATCTGCTTTTAAAACAATCTCTTCTACCACATATGGTTTTCTTATAATATCAACAGCACCAGCTTTTAGACCATCTCTTACAACTTGGGCATCTACATTTCCAGAGATAATAATAGTGGCTATTTTTTTGATATCTACTATGAGCTGATGATGTTTTTCTAAAAATCGTATTCCATTTGATTTTCCTAAGTTTACATCTAAAAACATCATATCAATTTTTTCTTTTTGAATAATATCAAGGGCGATATTTTCATCACTTGCAATCTTGACTTTATAATATCTATTTGTAAGTATCTCTTTGAGTTGTTCTTGTATCACAATAGAGTCATCAACTACAAGTATAGTTTTTGTTTTATTTTTCTCTAATTGTTCTATTGTTTTAGTGATTTGATGTATTTTGTGAAAAAAGCTTTTATCTTTTACTATATAATCTATTACACCTCTTTGGTAAGAGACTTCACGAAATTGTTTGTCATTTTCACTAGTAAGTACAAATATCTTCTCAGGGGTATTTTCAAGCTTTTTGATAAGTTCATACCCATTTCCATCAGGAAGATTAATATCTAGGAGTAAATAGTGTATTGTATTGTTCTGTATAGTTTCATAAGCATCTTTGAGTGTTGTTACACTAAAGCAGTTAAAACCATCTTTTGTAAACTCAGTTGTTAATATTTTATTAAAAGATGTTGAATCTTCTATAATAAGTAAATTGTAATTTCTTGGATTGAATTTTTGATGAAATATTGCACTACAATGCTCTTTTGACAAACTAAAACCTTAATATTATAAAGTAAAAGTGTAACGCTATTAAACTTAAATAATAATTATTATTTTTAAAGTTTGATAATTTTATTTATCCTATAAAGTCAATATTTCTTATTTTTATTTTAAAGCAAACACCACCGTTTATATTTGAGCCTCTATTTTACCATCAATAGGAAATAAATCTGTTAGTACAATAGGTAAAATTGAGGCAAATATTGAACAATTATATAAAATTTCTATAGCACTTGAGGTAGATATTGGTGAGTTTTTTAAGTGAGTAGATATATAATAATTTAAAACCTCTTGATATATTTATGACAATATGGTTGTTTATTATGTTTGAAATAATAATCTTGATGATACTCTTCTGCCTCAAAAAAAGGAGTATTGTGTGTCGAAATAAGCTCTGTAGCTATATCATACCCTTTGTTTTTAAGTATATCTATTAAAGCTTGTGCAATATCTTTTTCTTCTTGATTATTATAAAAAATTGCACTTAAGTATTGGTTTCCTATATCTGGACCTTGACCATTTTTTTGTGTTGGGTCATGAATTTCAAAAAAAAGTTCAGCTAACTCTTCAAAAGTAACAATATCAGGATCATAATCAACTCTTACAACCTCAAGATGACCAGTTCTCCCATCACATACTTCTTTATAGCTTGGATTATTTAAATGACCACCCATATATCCACTAATAGCACCTTTAACACCTTCAAGTTTCTCAAAGTAGTATTCAACTCCCCAAAAACATCCACCTGCGAAATATGCTGATTGTACATTCATAACTTATACCTTTTTTATTAAATAGTGTGTTATTATAAAAAAGTTTACTTAATTAAATTTTATTATTTATTATTTGTTGTTAAGAATTAGCTATAATAAAAGAATAAGTTTATAAAAAGGATATAAAATGAAAAGATTATTTGTAATGGCTACAATAGTTACATCAGTTTTTGCTGCTGATTATAATACAATGAGTTTGGATGAACTTTCAAGTTTAAGAGGAACTGTCCCTACTCAGGAGAGGGAAGCTTTCAGAAGTGCTTTTCAAGAAAAAATGAAATACCTTACACCAGAAGAGCAATCAAAATATATGCGAGGTAATGGTCAAGGTATGCAAAATAAAAATATGATACAAAACAAAAATATGAATCAAATGAAACAAAGAGTACAAGATGGTAGTGGCTCAGGTAGTATGTATAAAGGTTCAAGAGGTTTTGGTGGAGGAGCTGGCGGAAAAGGTGGAGGTAGACAGTAACATAGAGACTCTAAAATAGAGTATCACAATATTTTTTAGAAATAAATTTTGAGTTTTAAGACATTAATGAGACTTTTTTTTGTTATAATCGATCAGAGATATATTACTTATCAGGAAAAATTATGAATTTAAAAAATATATTATATAGTCTACTTATTTCAGGTTGTCTATATGGTAGTACAGCTGGAAATATTTCAATGTTTACTGAAACTTATCCACCTTACAATATGAAAGAAGATGGCAAGTTAACAGGACTTAGTATTGAGGTACTAAATGCAGTGTTAAAACAACTAAATTCAAAACAGACCATTGAGGATGTTCTCCTTACAAACTGGTCTAGAGCTTACTCAATAGCTTTAAAAAACAATAATTCAATGGTGTTTTCAACTACAAGAACAGAATCAAGAGAGCCTTTATTTAAATGGGTTGGACCTATTGTGAATACAAAAGTTGGAGCTATTGCTTTAAAAGATAAAAAAATAACTATTAATTCTATAGAAGATTTTAATAAATATAAAATTGGTGCTGTTTTAAAAGATGTAGGGGAAACAACATTAGCAGAACTAGGTGTAAATAGTCAGCAGATTCAGTCTGTATCTGGTGAAAATGCAATAAATCTTTCTTTTTTAAAACTACAAAACAAGAGAATTGATATATTTGCTTATGAGACAAATGCAGCTTTTGAAAATGCAAAAAAATTAGGATTTGATACAAATAAATATGAGATAATTTATACTCTTAAAGAGGGAGATCTTTATTTTGCTTTTAATAAAAACACCGATGATGAAATTATTCAAAAGTGGCAAAAAGCACTAGATACGATTAAAGATAATGGTATATATAATAAAATATTGTTAAAATATACACATTAGGTAGAATGGAAATTATTATATGAAACAAAGTATCATACTAAAAACACTTCTTATTTTAGGAAGTGTTTTTATTGCTATTTTTATAGGTTCAAATTACTTTACTCAACAAAGTGATAAAGAGCTAATAGAAAAAATAAGAAACTATAATCTTAAAACCGCAATGGATGCTTTAGATAATAGACTTGAAAACCGTCTTGAAATAAATAAAAAACAGATGCTAGATACTGTAAAAATGATAGCAAAAAACTCATCTGTATTTTTGCTCAATTTTGACAAAGATGGTTTAGAACAAAGTTTGACATTTGATATAAATAGAGATGGAATTGAAGCGATAGTTATATTTGATAGTGTAGTAAATGAAAATTTTCTTGTAGCATATAAAGAGGATGGAGAAATACAATTTTCCTTTTTGTTACCAAAAAAGTTTGAAAATATTGCAAAGCTTTCTGAACCTATTTTTCAAACAAACAGTTCACAACAAGAAAAAATAGGATCTATCACATTATATTACGATGAATCGATTATTAAAAATCAAATTGCACAATTAAAAACTGAAACAAAAACAAAGATTAAGCAATTTGATTTGACAATAGATAATGAGCTTGAAAAAGCTAAAGCGATGAAATTGTACATAGGGATTAGTTCACTTGTGTTAATACTTTTAGTTTCCTCTATTTTGTTAATAATATTTGTAAATAATCCATTAAAAAAATTACAAATGGGACTTGATAATTTCTTTTTATTTTTACAAAATAAAAAAGATAGCACGCAAGCAATAGCTTTAGATACAAATGACGAATTTGGTCAAATGGCACAAAGTTTAAATGAAAACATAAGTGTAAGTGCCAAATTACATGAAGAGATACATGAACTTAATACAAATCTAGAAAAACGGATAGAGGAAAAAACTGCTAAAGTAACTATTTTACTTGATAATGCAGGACAAGGTTTCTTAACATTTGATAGTAACTTTATGGTTGATGAGGAATATTCAAAAGAGTGTATTAAGCTTTTAGGGGAAGATATAGCTCACAAAGATATTACAAATTTACTATTTAAAGATAAAGCAAAAAAAGAACTATTTAAAATAACATTAGTAAATGCTTTAAGTGATGATGTTGAGATAAAAAGAAATGCTTATATTTCACTTCTGCCAAAAATTGTTTTATTAAATAAAAAAGCTGTAAAACTAGAGTACAAAATAGTTGAAGATAGTAAGTTTATGTTAATACTTACAAATATTACATCTCAAAAAAAGCTTGAAAAAAAGATAAAAAGAGAGCAAGAGATTTTAAAAATGATTGTTGCTGTTGTAAGTGAAAGTGATGTATTTTATGAAACAAAAATAGAATATGAAAATTTTATAAAAGATTTTATGAAACATATAGATCTCTCTAAAACTCCTTTATTTAATATTATAAATATATATAGAACTATACATACATTTAAAGGTACTTTTGCACAGTTATATATGCATGAAATAGTAGATTTTTTACATAATTTAGAAAGTAATATCTCAATATTACAAAAAGAGACAATACATAGTAATGATGATCTTATTCAACTTTTAGAGGTAAGTGACTTTAATAGCTCTTTAGAAAAAAGTGTTTCAATTATTGAAGGTATTTTAGGAAGTGAATTTTTAGATTCTGATAGTTATTTAAAAATAGAATTAACAGATATAGTCTCTTTACAAGAAAAAATTGAGAAAATTTTAGATAACTATAATCATACTACACCTGAATGTAAGGATATTTTATGTCAGGTGCAAAAACTTTCGAGTACAAAGTTGTCCTCTCTTTTGCACCCTTACATTAGTTCTACATTGCAGTTAGCTAACAGACTTGAAAAGGATATATATGATTTTGAAGTTATTGGCGATAATAAAGTAGTAGTAAATGATAGATTTAAACCATTTATAAAATCATTAATTCATATATTTAGAAACAGTATTGATCATGGTATTGAAACCCCTGAGGTTAGAGTTGAAAATAACAAAGATGAAAAAGGAACTATTGGTTGCAATTTTGAAATAAAAGATGAGCAATTACATATAGTTATTTCTGATGATGGTGCTGGTATTGATATTGAAAAATTGAAAGAAAAGCTTCACACAAAAGGCATTGAAACTAAAGAATTAACAAAGAATGAGATATATAATTATATTTTTGATGATAATTTTTCAACAAAAGATGAAGTATCAAGTATCTCAGGAAGAGGAGTAGGTATGAGTGTAGTAAAATATGAGTGTGAAAAACTTGATGGAAGAATAGAGATAACTTCAGAAAAAAATATTGGTACAACTTTTGAATTTGTACTACCACTATAGGGATAGATATGTTAATTAAAAATATTGTGATTTTAAGTTTTTTATTTGTGCTATTTGCACAAGGGGCAGAGAAAAAAGTATCAATACAGTTATTATGGAAACATCAGTTTGAATTTGCTGGATATTATATGGCAAAAGAGAAAGGTTTTTATAAAGATGTAGGACTGAATGTAGAGATAAAAGAGTATAATTTTGGAACTAATATAGCTCGAGATGTAAGTGAAGGAATTAGTGATTTTGGAGTTGATAGCTCGTCATTAATTTTAGATAAAATTCAAGGATTGGATGTTTATTTATTGATGCCATTGTTGCAAAAATCTCCTTTTGTATTAATGGCTAAGAAGCGGGAAGATTTAAAAACTGTACATGATTTAAAAGGTAAAAAAATCATGTTAACGCCAAATCAAATTACTATGGCATCACTAAATGCAATGTTTAAAGTCAATAATTTATCACAGAAAGATTTTGTATCACAAAAACATACTTTTAATACGCAAGATTTAATCGATGGAAAAACAGATGCAATGACAACTTATTTATCAAATGAGCCTTTTCATATGATTGAAAAAGGTTTAGAATATACCATATTTGATCCTTCTGATTATGGGTTTAATTTTTATGATGATATTCTTTTTACTTCTCAAAAATTATTAAAAAAAGATCCAAAGCTAGTAAAAGATTTTTATAATGCTACTAAAAAAGGGTGGGAGTATGCTTTTAATAATATAGAAGAGAGTTCAAAAATTATTCAAGAAAAATATAATACTCAAAACAAATCTCTAGAGCATTTAATATTTGAAGGAAATGAGTTAAGAAAGCTAAGCCATTTTAAAGCAAATGAGTATCATAAGTTTAAACCTGAAATCATAAGTCAAATTGTACAAACATATAATTTACTAGATTTATCAAAGTCTACAGTTGATATCAAAGGGTTTATATACCCAGATGCAATGTATGTTGAAAGTGGTATTGACTATACACTTTTATTGGAAATATTAGCAGCTATTTTAGTTTTGTTGATTGGTTTTTATTATTGGAATCATAAGTTATCTCAACTAAATAAAACAATTCAAAAAAGTAAAAATAAAGTATCTGTTTTGCTTGATAATGCAGGGCAAGGCTTTTTAACTTTTAATACAAACTTTCAAGTTGATGAAGAGTATTCAAAAGAGTGTATTAAAATTCTAGGTAAGGATATTGCATCGAATGATATTACTAATCTTTTATTTAGTGATGATAGTAGAAAAGAATTTTTTAAAAATACACTAAAATTGGTTTTAAAAGAGAAAAGTGATATAAAAAGAAAATCACTTATATCACTATTGCCACAAATTATTTTATTAAATAAAAAAGCTATTAAAATTGAATATAAAGTATTAGATGAGAGTTACTTTATGTTAATTTTAACAAATATAACATCCCAAAAAAAGCTTGAAAATAAAGTAAAAAAAGAGCAAGAAACATTAAAAATGATAGTTGCAATTGTGAGTGAACCAGAGATGTTTTTTGATTTAAGAAAAGAGTATATCCATTTTATCAATTCTTATTCTAAATTGATTGATAAAGATAAAACACCATTGCATAATATAAGTACCATATATAGAACTATACATACATTTAAAGGGACTTTTTCTCAACTTTATATTCAAAAAATAGTATCATTTTTACATAAATTAGAGAGTGAAATATCTGCTTTACAGAGCAAAACAATTAGTACAAATGAACAACTTTTGAAACTTTTAGATAATAGTGACTTTCATAAAACACTAGATGAAAGTCTTAATATTATAGGAAAAGTTTTAGGTGAAGATTTTTTAGAATCAGATAATTTTATCAAAGTTGATTATTTGGATATTGTTGACTTACAGGAAAAAATAGAAAAAGTTTTAGGCAAGTTAAAAGAGACTACTCCTGAATGCTATGAACTATTATGTCAGGTGCAAAATCTTTCTACTACAAAACTTACAACTTTACTGCACCCTTTTATTGCATCAACAAAACAATTAGCAGCTAGACTTGAAAAAGAGATTTATGATTTTGAAATTATGGGAGATAGCAATTTTGCTTTACAAGATAAATATAAACCATTTGTAAAATCTCTGACACATGTTTTTAGGAACTCAATAGATCATGGGATTGAAAAACCAGATATAAGAGTTGAAAAAGATAAAGATGAAGTAGGTACAATAGTGTGTAGTTTTACTACTACAGATGAGGTACTAACTATAACAATTTCAGATGATGGAGAAGGGATTAATATAGAAAAATTAAAGGAAAAGTTACGAAATAATAATATAGATGTAGAAAACTTATCTGAAAATGAGATATATCAGTTTATCTTTAATGATAGTTTTACAACAAAAGAAACCATATCAGAAATTTCTGGACGAGGAGTAGGGATGAGTGCAGTGAAAAATGAAGTTGATAAGTTAAATGGTGTGATAAATATTCATTCACAAAAAGATATTGGAACTACTTTGGAAATAGTAGTACCACTTTCATAAAACTAAAAAGGAATAAATATGATACTTGATGCATTAATACTTCAATCAAAACTTTTTTTGTCTGAAGATATGGGGATAAATATAGAAGATATAACTATTGATGAACTTAATCCAGATAAGTTGAGCTTAAAAGATTATACTTCTATGATAGGTACAGGTGGAAATCTTAATTTGATGATAATAATTAGTTATGATAGTAGTTTGTTAAATCACTTAGTAACGCTTTTTATGGATGGAGAAGAGGTTCCAAAGGAAGAACTAGTTGAAGTTATTGATAGTGTTTCAGGAGAAACAATCAATACGATAATAGGATTAGCTTTACCAACATTTCCAAATAGAGGTAAGGGTGTAACAATAACACCACCAATTACAATCAATGATGCTTCCAATATAAAAAAATATAAAAACTCTAAAATAGTTAGTGCAAATATTACAACACAGTATGGTGTATTAAGTATTAGTGCTGTTGGTTCAGAAGACTCAATAAAATAAAAATAAAAGGATAGATAGATGTTAAAAGTTTTAGTTGTAGATGATTCACTTATTATAAGAAAAAAGATTACAAATTTATTAGAAAAGTTAGGTCATGAAGTTGTTTGTAGTGCTACAAATGGTCAAGAGGCTATTGATGGATATAATGAAACTCAACCAGATTTAGTAACAATGGATATAACAATGCCAGATATGGATGGTATTACCGCTGTAAAACATATAATAAAAGATAATGTAGATGCAAAAATAATTATGGTAACATCTCATGGTCAAGAAGATATGGTGATTAAGTCTATTCAAGCAGGTGCTGTTGGATATATGTTAAAGCCGATCACTGAAGATAAATTAGTAGCTTCTATTGGTGAAGTTTTTATAGAGTATGCTATTGATGAAGAAGATGAAGATTTAGATATTCTTGAAGAAGAAATTTAAGGGTTAACAATGGAAGAAAACAAACTTTTTGAAGCATTATTAGATGTAATACCATTTGCTGCATATGCAGTAGACATAGAGACTTATGAAGTGGTATATGCAAATAAACTAATGAGCGAGAGTTTGTATGCACCCAGAGAAAATTTTTGTTGGAAAAAAGTTTTTGGACAAGAAGAGGTTTGTAGTTGGTGTACAATACCAGAGTTAAAACAAAGAAAAGCAATATATAAAAGTGAAAAGCTAGTTACGAATTTTTTTGATGAGGTAACAGATAAATGGTTTCAAAGTTATGATGAGTTAGTTAGATGGCCAGATGGACGAACTGTGAAGTACTCTATTGCAGTTGATATAACTGAACAAAAAGAGATACAAGCAAATATGATAAAGACTCATACTAAACTTGCCATGCAATCAAAAAAACTCAAAGAGGCTAATGCAAAGTTAGAATACATGGCAAAAAAAGATTTTCTTACAGGTATAAATAATAGAGGAAACTTTTTTGAACTAGTAGCAAATATATGGGAACAAGAGTTACCGTGTAATCAAAAAATATATGTAGCAATGTTTGATCTTGATAAGTTTAAAAATATAAATGATACTTATGGACATCAAGCAGGTGATACTATTTTAAAAGAATTCACAAAATCTATCACTACAAATTTAGAAAAAGAAGATATTTTTGCAAGAATTGGTGGGGAAGAGTTTGCTTTATTAACAGTAAGTGAAGATGAAAAAAAAGTGGTTAATAAACTTGAAAAAATGAGAGAAGATGTTGAAAATATTTTAGTATCTTCCCAAAAAGGTAATATTAAATTAACCGTATCAATTGGATTAAGTATCAAAGAAAAAAACCAAACAATAGATGAAACACTTGATTTTGCAGATAAAAAACTTTATGAAGCAAAAAATAGTGGAAGAAATAATTTAAAATTTAGATTATAAAATTATACAAAGGGATGCAATATGTTAGAAAATAAGTTATTTGAAGCACTACTTGATGTTATCCCTTTTGGTGCATATGCTGTTGATATAGAGACTTATGAGGTTGTATATGCAAATAAAATTGTAAGAGAAAACATGTATGCACCACAAGAAACATATTGTTGGGAACGAATATATGGACAAAGTGAAATTTGTAGCTGGTGTAGTGTTATGCATCTGCAACAAAGAGGTGATAGAGCAGTAAAAAAAGAGAAATACACTTGTGAGTTTTTTGATGAGATGGATGACCGATGGGTAAAATCTTATGATGAACTTATTAGTTGGCCAGATGGACGAGATGTAAAATATTCCATATTAGTTGATACAACTGATCAAAAGGCAACACAAGGTTCTATGATTCAGTCCCATGCCAAGCTTGCAGTCAAATCAAAGCAAATGACAAAAACGAATCAAAATCTTCAAATCACTAAATTAAAGCTGCAAAAAACAGTAAGAGAGTTACAAGAACAAAAAACAAAGGCAGAAGCAGCAACACAATTTAAATCTAATTTTTTAGCAAATATGAGCCATGAGATACGAACACCTATGAATGGTATTTTAGGTATGACACATTTAGCATTGCAATCTAATGATATGGAAAAACAAAAAGAATACATACAAAAAATAGATAGCTCTGCAAAAAATTTACTTTTTATTATCAATGATATATTAGACTTTTCTAAAATAGAAGCTGGAAAGTTAGAGGTAGAAAAGATTAGTTTCGATATGAATAATGTTATAGCAAACTTGCGTAATATTACTGAATTAAAAGCCAATGAGAAAGATATTACATATGAGATTATTTATGATGAGGAAAATAGTATTTATATTGGTGATCCTATTAGACTTGGGCAGGTTCTAATCAATCTTGTCAATAATGCAATTAAGTTTACTCATATAGGTGGGATAAAAGTTTATATTGAAAATCAGAATAATGGTAGGGTGAAGTTCAGAGTTGTAGATACTGGAATAGGGGTTACCCAAGAGCAACAAGAGATGTTATTTCAGTCTTTTTCACAAGCAGACATAAGTACTACAAGAAAATATGGAGGTACTGGATTAGGATTATCTATCTCTAAACAACTTGTTGAGATGATGGGAGGAGAGATAACAATAGATAGTGAGTTTGGAAAAGGGAGTGAATTTATATTTGAGATACCATTAGAAAAAGGGGTACAGTTGAATACAGAGACCTCTGTACACTCATTAAGTCAACTACAGCAACAGATGCAACAACTCAATAATATTAAAATACTTTTAGTTGAAGACAATGAAACAAATAGATTTTTATTACAAGGGTTACTTGAGTTTGAGGGGATTGAGATAGTTGATGCTTATGATGGGAAAATGGCTGTAGATATTTTTTTAAAATCCCCTAATAGTTTTGATTTAATATTGATGGATATACAGATGCCTATAATGGATGGGTATGAAGCTACAAAAATAATAAGAGAATATGATAAAGAGATACCAATTATTGCATTAAGTGCAAATGCTATGTCCCAAGATATTCAAAATAGTAAAAATGCAAAGATGAATGAACATTTAAGTAAACCTATTGAGGTTGAGTTACTCTATGGGTTTATTTTAAAATATTGTTTAGATAAAAAAATAATTTTACAGGATAATACCCAAGAGGAGATAACAATCATCCCTTTATTAAAAAGTATAGATATAGATTATGGTCTTACAATGGTAAATCAGAATAAAAAACTTTACTTAAAAATTCTTTTGAGTTTTTATAATAACTATGAAAAACTAGAGTTATCATCTTTAACAAAAGAGGAGTTTGAAAGAACAATACATACACTTAAAGGTTTAAGTGCGAATATAGGTGCTAAGAGATTTTATAATATAGTCAAAGAGATAACAACTATAGAACAGAGTGATTTAATTGCACAGTTTAATGAGCAATTAGAGATAATATTAGAAGAACTTAGAGCTTTAAAAGAGATACAGAAAAATGAGAATAACCAAGAAAAACTAGAGATAGATTATGATTATAAAGTTATTTTGTTTGATAAACTACGACAAGCAATATCTACAAAAAAACCAAAAAATTGTTATGAAATTATCGATACTCTTAATAAATATAAATTAAACAAAGAGGATACAAAGATTTTTGAAAGTGTAAAAAAATTTATTGAAAAATTTAATTTTAATGAGGCACTTAAGCTATTAAATGATAAAAATTAAAGAACAAACTTTAATTTTTTTTATTTTATAAATTTCAAATTATAATACTATTAAGAATTTAAAGTACAAGTTTTAAGTTTTTTTGCTCATTATTTTGAAAAATCATTTTGATTTGTTTGTTGTCTAGAAGTAGTTGTTTTAGTATTTTTGTTTCAACATTAGTGATTGCTTTTTTTTGAAAAAACTCATCAATGGTTTTTTTAGCAGAGTCAATGTCAGTATTTTGAGTAAACTCTATAAGTATAGATTGATCACTAAGAATAATTTTTTGATTTGAAATACGAAAATTCTTAAACTTACCAGTGAGCTTAAAAAATTCTAATTTATTTCGTCTTGATAAATATATATAGTTTTTTATATAGATAAATTTTTCTTCGATGTTGAACTCCTATTGAAATTTCATTTATATTATTGTAAAAAGAGGCTTAATTTTAGTTTAATTTAAGTATCACACTTTTTTTCTAAAGTTGGTATCTCCATATTTAAATAACTAATCTCTTTAAGTATCGATTGACGAAATTGGTCGAGGGGCTTTCTAATACTATAATATGCCCATCTACCTTTTCTATCAACTTTCAAAAAACCAGCCTCTTTTAATATTTTTAAATGTCTAGATATCCTTGATTGAATCATATTAAAAGAATTTTCAATATCACATACACAAACTTCACCATTAATATTTATAAAATGGAGTATTTTTATTCTTGTTTCATCATTTAAACTACTAATTGTCTTTAAAAATATTTCCATAGTGTATCTTTATTTAAACTTTATAATAATCATACCACAAAACTTATTGCTATTGTCATAAAACTCTACCCTGAAGCTTTTTTGTTCTTTGTCCACAGCAAATCTATTAAGAATTTTGTTTTGTGAAATAAGAAGATTATTTTCATTTTCAATATTATCTTGACTAAAACCAATTACATTTACCCTAAAGTTGTCACTTGCTTCAATTTTAAAGTTTTTTTCTACTTCAATGATATCTCCAAACTGAGCTATCTGTTTTTTGTTGTCAATGACAATTGCTATATCCTCTTTAGAATCACAATATTCAAAATATTGAGGGATAAGTGTTCCTACTCTTTTATTTCCTATCATAAAATTGTAATTACCTTTGTATTTAACCATAGCACCTAGAGGATGTTCAAATTTAAAATTATTATCATCATTTTTAAGTGGAAAGTAGTAGTTTGTAGATTTTATAGTTTCTAAATCAAGTGTGATATGGTCGTTGATTTTTACTGTTTTATATTTTTTTAATATAGCATCAAGTTCATCAAGATTATCTAAATCAAAATCTCTCTCATATTCTATATCCATGATTCTCATAAAGCTCTCAATAGCTTTGAGTTGGTATTTTACTTTTTTTACTAAATCTGTGATATTTTTACTTGTCTCAACTGCAAATGCAGGCTTATTATTAGTAATGGCAAAATAGGTTAAAGAGAGTTGCATCTGTTCATCTTTCTCTTTTGTTTTTGTATTTTTGATATTAAAAGAGTGATGGTTTTCTACCAAACCACTATTTAAATCTTCACTTACCTTTCTTGCTATCTCATCTAGGTTTGAAAATTTTATATCTTTATGAAGTTTTGTTTGATCAATAATAAAAGCTTGACCCCAAGCACCTGGATTGAAAATTGAACTTTCCCATTTATGTCTATAAAAGCCTCTCCCATCATGAAGATTTAAAATTAGATCTACCTTTTTATCTAAAATAGTTTTTTTAATACTTTGGATAGTGTTATAGTCTTTATCGCTTTTTTTTACACTATTAAATTTTCTATTCATATCTCCATAGATACCACGCCTAGTTCTAACTATACTATCAAAGTTAAGATTTGGAACTATCCAAAGGGAGCCTTTTTTGATAGTATAGTTTTGTACCAATACAGATGGTGCGAAATAGCCACCTGGTTCATCACCATGAATTCCACCAATTACTAATAAAGTATTTCCATCACTATTTTCTTTTTTGTACAGTTCATAATTTAAAACTGAACCATATAAAAAACCACTAAAGATACAAAAAATTATTATATATTTTTTCAAAGTAAAGAGCCTTATATTATTTAAAAAGCAAGATAGGTTTATTGAAGTTTTCTAACACATAAGAGGTAAAACTTCCAAATACAAAATCTGTGAATCGTGAGTGCCCATAAGCCCCCATAACTAAAATATCAAAATTATTATCATTACAATAATCTATTATCTCTTTTTTATCTGTTTGTAATGAATGAGTCTCTACACTTATATTTTGTGAAGCAAATATCTCTTTTGCTTCTTGGAGAAGTTTTTCACTTATTGTTACATCTTTATTACTATTAATAATAGTTCTTTGAACTTCTCCAAAAAGAGGATTTGAAGCAACTATTTTTAAAATCTCTTTTGCCTCATTTGAACCATTGTAAGCTATAAGTATTTTTTTAGGTTGAGTAAACTCTTGGTTCACTAGAAGTACAGGTTTGTGTATCTCTCGAATCACCTCTTTAATATTATCACCAATTTTAGTTTGGTTATTGCTATGAATCCCCAAAAGAGCAATTTTTATATCAGTTCTTAGCTCAATTAAACTTTGTACAACTTCACCATGAATCAAAGAAACACTTACATCTGTTTGGATTGTTTTTTTTGCTCTATCTTCTATGTTTTTGAGAAGCTCTCTAGATTTTTTTATAGTAACCTTACTAGACTCTTCCTCATCATGTGATAACTTTTCAAGTAAGTCATCTTTTGCACCAAGAGCTATATTTCCTGAGAGGTCCAGCTCTTTTGCACTACTGTTGTGTTCAACAATATTTAAAAATCGAAGAGGTGAATTTGTGCTATTTGAAACATATACCCCATAATCACAAACAGCTTCATTGAAGTTTTTTCCATCTACGCAACAAAGTATAAAACCACTCATACTAGTGACCTCCCATAACTTTTTCTATCTCTTCTGGTTTATCAGAGATACCAAATCTATCAATTATAGTTGATGATGCTTCATTTTTACCAATCACCTCTACACTTGTCCCTTCTCTACGAAGTTTTATTACAGCTTTATCAAGTGCATATACAGCAGATACATCCCAAAAGTGAGCACGGCTAACATCTATTACAACTTTATCTAATACTTCTTTAAAGTCAAATGTTTCATAAAATTTATCACTGCTATTGAAAAACACTTGTCCTATAAACTTATATGTTTTTATAGTATTGTCTTCATTGTAATTAGTATTACAATACATAAAGTGACTGATTTTATTTGCAAAGAATAATGAAGCTAGGAGAACTCCTGTCACAACTCCAAGAGCTAGATTGTGAGTACCAACTGTAACTGCAACTGTTGAGAGCATTACAATATTTGTTGAAAGTGGTAAAGTTTTAAGATTTTTAATACTTCCCCAATCAAAAGTTCCAATAGAAACCATAATCATAACTGCAACCAATGCAGCCATAGGAATTACAGAGATAATATCACTTAAAAACACAACCATAATCAAAAGGAAAAAACCAGCAACAAAAGTAGAAAGTCTTCCTCTTCCTCCTGATTTTACATTGATAATTGATTGACCAATCATAGCACAACCAGCCATACCACCAATACAACCAGTTGCTATATTTGCGATACCTTGACCTTTTGCTTCTCTATTCTTATCCCCTTTAGTATCTGTTAATTCGTCAATAATAGTTGTTGTCATGAATGACTCTAAAAGTCCAACAATAGCTAAGGCAAAAGAGTATGGAAAAATGATTTGTAATGTTTCAAAATTTAAAGGAACATCTGGCCATAAAAATATTGGAAGTGTATCAGGAAGTTGTCCCATATCACCTACATTTCTTACATCCCATCCACTAAACATAACAAATATTGTTAAAAGTACAATAGTAACAAGAGGGGAAGGTAAAATTTTACCTATTTTAGGTACATAAGGAAAGAGATAGATAATCCCAAGTCCAACAATGGTTAAAGCATACACATGCCAAGTCACATTTGTAAGTTCAGGTAGCTGTGCCATAAAAATAAGAATAGCAAGAGCATTTACAAATCCTACAACAACAGCTCGTGCAACAAAGCTCATAAGTTTTGCAACACCAATATATGCTAATACCACTTGTATCGCACCTGTTAAAAGTGTTGCTGCAAGAAGGTATTGCAGACCATGTTCTTTTACCAAAGTTACCATAACCAAAGCCATAGCACCAGTTGCAGCACTAATCATAGCAGGTCGTCCACCAGCAAAAGCTATAACTACAGCCATAGAAAAAGATGCGTATAAACCAACTTTAGGATCAACCCCTGCAATAATAGAAAAAGCTATCGCTTCAGGTATAAGTGCAAGAGCAACTACAAGTCCCGATAGGATATCTCCTCTTATATTTCCAAACCACTCTTTTTTTACATTTGTGTACATCGAATTCCTTAAAAATCATAAAATTTATAATAAAAATATCGCGATTGTATCTAAATGTTAATTTTATGTTGGTTAAGCTATTTTGTTTGGAGTATCTCTATGATCTCATCCACAGTTAAAAGCTTTCCTGTACTTTTTACAACACCATCAACAACAAGTGCAGGTGTACTAACAACATTGTATTGCATAATTTCCATAATATCTTCTACCTTTTGTACATCGTGAAATCCACCAATTTTTCCCAATGCTTCTTTTGCATTGTTTTCTAGTGCTTTACATTTAGCACATCCTGTTCCTAAAACCTCTATTTTCATATTATTTTTTCCCTTTTATATATTCTTCTAAAAATTCTTTTGCGTTATCACCTCTTAGGTAATCTACAGCTTTTAGGAGTCCATCGCTTAAATATCGTACATTATAACCTTTGAGTTTTAAAAACATTCTTGCTATATTTGCCCTATCATTATGTGGACAAGATGTAATAATAAGTTTGTTTTTATCCAACTCATTTAATCTATTTGGTAATTCATTTAAAGGTATATTTTTAGTAAAATTTAAATTCCAAACTTCAAATTCTTCTTTGAATCGTATATCAATAACTTGTGCCTTATTTTCCTCTACAAGATTTAACATCTCAACCATTTTTATCTTCATATCTTGTCTCTCTTGATAATCAAAATTTTTAAGATATGTTTCAAAATTTTGAGCATTTACAATACTAATTATTAATCCAAATAGCAATACAACTTTTTTCATTTTTTTCTCCTATAAAATTATATTAAATGTATATCCAACAAGTAATATTCCAAAACCAACAATACCAAAAAATATACCAATAAGTTTAATATCTAATATTCTTTTTAATATCATAGCTTCTGGTAAACTAAGTGCTGTAACTGCCATCATAAATGCTAATGCACTTCCTAGCAACATACCTTTGGCTGTTAATACTTCAACCAATGGCATAACTCCTGCTGCATTAGAGTACATTGGTATTCCCATTAAAACAGCAACTGGTACAGCATACCAAGCATCACCACCTGCATATTTTGCAATAAATTCTGCAGGAATATAACCATGAATAAAAGCACCAATCCCAACCCCAATCATCACATAGATATATATTTTTTTAAAGATATCAGCTGTATAGTCCCAAGCTTCTTTTACTCTTTGTTGTATTGAGAGTTCTATTTTAATATCTTCTAATTCTCCCTCTATTGGAGTCACTGGAATCAAAACATATTTTTCTACATTTTTAATTTTTCCTATAAAATATCCACCAAGTATAGCCACTACAAGTCCAAAACCTATATATATAGCTGTGATTTTCCACCCAAATAGTCCAAATAACATAGCGATTGCAATTTCATTGTTCAAAGGGGCAGATATAAGGAAACTAAAAGTTATCCCTACAGGGATTCTTGCTTGCATAAAACCTAAAAACAAAGGAATTGCGCTACAGCTACAAAATGGGGTGATGATACCAAAGAGTGCCGCAAGTATATTTCCACTAAATTCTGATTTCCCTTGCAAGTACACTCGTACTTTTTCAGTATTAAAATAGGTTCGTAAAAAACTTACTGCGAAAATAATAGTTACAAGCAAGATAAATATTTTAATTGTATCGTAGATAAAAAAAATGTGTTGCACTTCCTATGGCACTCTCAGGGTTCATCCCCCAAAAGTTATAGACTAACTTATCTACAATATTTTCCCACCAATTAAACATTATAGCCCTAACGCCTCTTTAACTTTTGGAAGTAAAATAGTCTCTATGCTTTTATAAGTTTCTTCAAAAGCTTCAAATCCTTTTCCATCTGGATCTTCAAATCCTACATGGATTTTTGGGGCTGATTTTGGAAACATCGGGCAAGTTTCATTGGCATGATCACAAACTGTTACTACTAAATCAAACTCTTCATCAATTACTGTTTCTAAAAGTTTAGAGTGATATTCCTCTTTCCAAATTCCTTTTTCCTCTAAAAGTTTTTTTGCATTTGGATTTACTTTTCCACTAGCTTTTACACCACTACTTTTTGCTTCTACACCATCAAGTTTTGCATTTATGAGTGCTTCAGCGATAATACTTCTGCAACTATTTCCTGTACATAATACTAATACTTTTTTATTCATATTTTTCCTTTTTATATTAATGTTAATAAAACTATAAATAACACAGGAGGTGTTACTATAAGTCCAAATTTACTGTATTGTGCAAAACTTATTTTTACACCTTTTTGTGCTAACACATGCAACCATAATAGTGTAGCTAAGCTACCAAATGGTGTCATTTTTGGTCCTAGGTTACAGCCAATAATATTTGCATATATCATCGCCTCATTTCCAATATTTGCTAATGAAATATCCATAATCATAATTGTTGGCATATTGTTCATAAAAGCACTTAAAAATGCTGCTATAAAACCAGTACCAACAACTGCTACAAAATCACCTTGTGTAGCTAAATCTTTAAGTATCACCTCTAGATAATCTGTAAGACCAGCATTTTTAAGTCCATAAACAACGATATAAAGTCCAATACTAAACCATACCACTTGCCATGGAGCATTTTTGATAATCTCTTTTGGCTCTGCAGTTTTAAGAATAGTTGCTATAAGTAAAAAGAGCAATCCTCCACCAAGAGCAAAGAGTGAAACTGGAAGGTTGTAAATATCTCCTATAAAATACCCAACTAAAAGTAGTGCTAAAAATACCCAGCTAAATTTAAAAAGTGTTTTACTTTTTAACACATCATCTGGATTTTTTAATAAATTTATATCTACTTTATTTGGAATATCTTTTCTTAAAATAAGCCATAAAACGATTATAGAAACTATTGTACTTACTATATAAGGGATTATCATATTTGATAAATATTCCATAAATCCTATATTAAAATAGTTTGCTGTTACTATATTTGTAAGATTTGAGAAAACAAAAGGGAGCGAGGCACTATCGCTTATAAATCCACCAGCAAGTAAAAAAGCGATAATAGTCTTTATGTTGAGTTGGAGTATTCTCATTTTTGCTAATAAAATAGGGGTAAGTATAAGTGCTGCTCCATCATTTGCAAAAAGTGCTGCAACAAAACTCCCTAAAAGTAGGGCATAGACAAACATCAAGTGCCCATTGCCCTTTGAGAGTTTTGCCATCTTGATTGCACACCACTCAAAAAAACCTATCTCATCAAGTACCATTGATAAAATAATAATCCCAATAAAAGCTAAAGTTGCATCCCAAACTATATCAGTTACAATAATCACATCACTAAATGATACAGTACCCACTACTAAAGAGACTATTGCTCCAATAAGAGCAGTAGTTCCTATTTGTAAATCTTTTGGTTGCCAAATTACAAACAGTAAAGTGAGCAAAAATATAAAACTTGCTAGGAACATGAAACTATTCCCACTCAAGTTGATTGTAGTAAGTATTGATATTTAAGCTATTGAGTTGTTCAAAATGGTTTATATAGTTGAATTTTGTAGTATTAACTTGTTTTTTTACATCTATAATATCTACGCCATCTTCATAGGCTTTTTTTACATCATCTCTTAAAATTCTAAGATATTCTAAAGTTGGTTTGTAAGAGTCTTTATCATATTGATCCCCATGGCCACCTAGAAAATATTGTACATCCAAACTAGCTAAGTTTTCTAAGGCTTCTATCCAGCCATCTATATTTGATGTTTTTTTATAACTTACTAGTCTGCCATTAAATACAAGGTTTCCAACAAATAAAAAGCTATCATCTTTACTATATATGGCTATATCACTTTTTTCTTCACTTATCTTACTTGGTTTTATAATCTCTAAAGTTTTTTTAGCCCCTTTAATCTTATATCCACCATCAACCAAAGTATCAGCAAGTATAACTTTTGTCCCCTCTAATACATCTGGAGATAAAATATTTTTCATCCTTTGAAATTTTGATTGATTTTGCTTAATATCATCATTTATTGTTTTGTGTCCAACTATTGAAGCTCCCATATCTTTAAAAAATGATGCCCCTTGAATTCTATCATCATGATAATTTGAAAGAACTACATGAGTTACTTTGTGTTTTGGATATTGAAGTTTCATCATATCGTAAAACTCTTTTGCAAACTTGTATGTTGGACCTGCATCAAGGACCACTAAACTATCTCCCATATCTACATAACACATATTAGATACAAAGCCATTATTAGTTTTCATTGGTGGATGAAAATCTCCTATAACACAAGTGATATCTTCTGTTATTTTAAGTGGTTTTAAATTATAAATATTTGCACTGAGTGATAGATGCAATATTAAAACTGTAAAAATTATTTTTTTCATTGTTATCCTTTTTAATTATCACAAATTATAACATATATATTTTAATATATCAAGATATATTGATATGTGTTATGGTAAATTTTTATTGAAATAGTTATATAATCAAATAACGAAAAGGAAAAGAGATGACAAAAATAATTGATTTAAAAGAGTTTTCATATTTTTTAAGAGTACATAGAAATAGCATAATACAAAACTGGACAGAAACAAATGAGGTTAAAAATATTATTCATAAGCATTCTGTTCCAATTATAGAGAAAAATAAAAACATTTTTTATGAATTTTGTGATTGTTTTATTAGTATCTTTCAATGGGATTTCACAATATCAGAATGTCAAGCAAGAATGACTTTTCTAAAACTTTTAGAGGGCTATGGTGTAACATCAGCAGAGCTTTTTATTTTAATATTACGATTAAAAAGTTCTGTAGAGGAAATTATTTATCAAGATGGAAGTTTATCTTATAATATTCAAAAAGAGTTAGAAACAATAACAATAGATATTGCTCTTGAACTAACAGATACTTATAATAGTTTACAAAGAGAAGATAAAGATACTCACAATGAACAAAGTAACCTTTTAGCAGAATATAAAAAAGCTGTAGATATAAGTAATATAGTTTCAAAAACAAATCCTAAAGGTATTATCACTTATGTCAATGATAAGTTTTGTCAAATTAGTGGATATAAAAAAGAGGAATTAATAGGAAAAGCTCACAATATAATACGACATCCAAGTATGGATAGAGAAGCTTTTAAAGAGCTTTGGGATACGGTAAAATCAAAAAAACCATGGACTGGTGTTGTAACAAATATGGCAAAAGATGGAAGTTCTTATGTTGTGGATACAACAGTTATACCTATACTTGATGTTGATGGAGATATTGTAGAGTTTATTGCAGTAAGGCATGATATAACAGATTTTGAGAAAACAAAAGAGCAGTTACAAAATATTAATAAAGTGATGAAAAATAAAGTTGATGAACTGTATAGCGTAACATCTTCACTAGAAGAAAAAGCTACAAGAGATGAACTTACTGGACTTTATAATAGAGCAAAATTTGAAGAGATATTTTCTTATGAGATAAATAAAGCGAAACACTATAATAATCACTTGAGTGTTATACTCTTTGATATTGATCACTTTAAAAATATCAATGATACCTATGGACATCAAGCAGGTGATGTTACTTTAAAAGAACTTTCAAGTTTAATTACAAAAAATATTAAAACAAGTGATATTTTTGCTAGATGGGGTGGAGAAGAGTTTATTATACTTTTACCAGATACAAATAGAGATGGAGCGATGCAATTTGCTCAAAAATTACGAAAAATAATAAAAGAAAATAAGTTTTCAGATATAGAATATATGACAGCAAGTTTTGGTGTGGCACAATTTGAAGAATACGAAGATAAGCTTACTTTATTTGAAAAAGTTGATAAAGCATTATATATAGCAAAAAATAATGGTAGGGATAGGGTAGAACAAAGTCTTTTTAATTGTGTGCATTAAAAAAATAATAACATTTAAATTTAATATTTACTAAAGTTAAATAGAGTAACATTTACTAATATAACTTTTTTTAATAAAAAGGTTTAAAGGTTTATTATGAAAAATAATAAAATAGTGTTAAAGTATATGTTTGCACTCTCATTTATTTTAGTCATAATGTTTTTATTGAGAGTTTATTATGATATAAAGCATTACGATGGTATGTTAGAGACACAAAAGAAAATTTTAACAAATAATATACTTAGTTTATTCCAAAATTCTGAAAAAAACCTTATTGATAAGTATAGGATACTTAATACACATTTCATAAATTCTAATTTAATTGCACACTATTTTAAAAATAAACAGAGAGAAAAACTTTATAAATTATTAAAAAAAGATTATGAAGATATAAAAGAGATAGATCCAAATTTTTTTGTAATGCATTTTATGGATACTAATAACATTACAGTTTTAAGAATGCATAAACCAGAGTCTTATGGTGATGACCTAACAATAAAAAGACCAATTGTTACTTATGTAAATAAAGTGTTAAAAACACAAACTGGATTTGAAGTTGGAAAAAATGGGATGGTATATAGAGTTACAGTTCCTTTTATACATAATGGTGAACATCTCGGGGTATTAGAATTTGGTATAAAGCCAGAGTATTTTGTTGATTCTTTAAATGAAAAATATGATGTTAATTCTTTAATTTTAGTAAAAAAAGATAAATTAGATGTTTTAACAATTAAAAAACAATATCAACAACTAGATTCCTATGCTATAGTATCTAAAATTAATTTTCCAGAAAACTTTATAAAAAAAATAGATTTAACTCAACCAACACAAGTTATCCATATTAACCATAAGTATTATTTATTTTCTACTAATTTAAATTTATATGATTATCAAGGTGATATAGTATCGAAAATTTTAGTTATGAAAGATATAACTAGTTTTATTGATAATAGAAACTCATCGTTATTATTTGTAAATCTACTTAGCTTAATTGTTTTTATGATTATTATATTTATTATTTATATAGTTTTTAATAAATTGAGTTCTGAGATTCAAAAAAACATGAAAACAATTACAAGTTTGAATAAAAAGTCAAAATATCTTCATACTAAAGCTAATACTGATGAACTTACTAGTATTTATAATAAACGATATTTTGATAATTATTTAGAAAGTTTTATAAAATCTAAAAGTAAAGGTTCAATAATCTTTTTTGATATTGATCACTTTAAAAATATCAATGATACTTATGGACATCCTATTGGTGATAAAATTCTTAAAAGTATCACAAAATGTATTAGTAAACGAATAAGGAAAAGTGACACTTTTGCTAGATGGGGCGGGGAAGAGTTTGTTATTGTATTAAACAACTTAGAGTTAGATATGGCAATACAAAAAGCCCAAGAGTTTAGAAAATGTATCCAAGAGTACCAATTTGAGCAAAATATAACCGTAACAATATCATTAGGGGTAACTCAAATAGGGGAAAATGATACAAAAAATGGACTAATAAAAAGGGTGGATTCCTTACTCTACAAAGCTAAAAATAGCGGTAGAAATTGTGTTGAATACTAACCTTCTATGTTTGTTATTTAGTAAAATTTAAAGAGATAGAATTTACACAATGTCTTGTTGATTTTTGTGTAAAACCTTCCCCTTTAAATACATGTCCTAGATGTCCACCACAAGTTGCACAAACTATCTCAACTCTTCTTCCATCTGCATCTGGTAGCTCTTTGACATTTGAATCAATCATATCATCAAAACTAGGCCAACCTGTACCACTATCAAACTTTGCATCTGAAGAAAATAGGGGAGTGTTGCATTGTTTACAAGTGTAAGTTCCCTCTTCATGGTTATCCCAATATGTTCCTGTAAAAGCTCGTTCTGTTCCTTTGTTGAGGATTACTCGTTTCTCTTCTTCGTTTAATTTATTATATGACATATTTATTCCTTATTGTAAAATTTGATTATAATTAATTTCACTTAATAAAAATTTATCATACAAACTTAGATTGATTCTTTTAATAAGAGTATTTTATTTTGATAAGAAAATTTCATTATATTCATCTGTATCATATCCAACATACAGCTTTTGTTCACCATTAAGACCATGTTCTAATATTGGTCGCTTAAGGAGAGAATTATTTTCCCATAAAAGTTTAGTCTTGCTTTTTGTATTAAGATTTGTCCCTTTTAGGTTTAAATCTCTATATATTTTACTTCTAGGATTGAAAAGATTTTTAGCTTCAGTAAATTGAAGCCAATATTCTATTTTTTCTTGTGTTATTGGTTCTTTACTTATATCTATAAATTGATAGTTAATAGCATTGTTATCAAAGAACTCTTTTGCTTTCTTTACACTTGGACAAGTTTTTATACCATACATTTTCATAAAACACCCCTTGTATTTGATTATACGATATTATCAAAGGAATGTTTCATTTTAGTAACAATTTTTATAGTTTCAATAAACCTGTTTCATTTAACATAATAAAAAATACTGATAAAGGAGCTATATATCGAATAAGAATCATCCATAATTTAAAAAACTTTTCACCCATTAAAGGTACAAGTTTATTTCTAATTTGTTGTTTATCCATAACATATCCAACAAATATAGCTAGTAAAATACCACCAAGTGGCATTAAAATAGCAGCAGTAATAAAATCAAACCAATCAAATAGATTTTTAGTTCCAAATGTTAAAGTTTCTGAAAAGCTATTTGTATTTGAAAGCAGAGCAAAAATTCCTAAAATGTAAAAAATAAAAGATATACCATAAGTTGCTTTTTTTCTAGATATTTTTTTTCTTTCAACTAGGTACATTACAGTTGGTTCTAGTACAGATATGGCAGAAGTTATTGCTGCAAAAGCTAAAGCTACAAAAAAAGCTATTGCCATCACATTCCCAATAATACCCATCTCATAAAAAATAGCAGGAAGTGTAATAAATACTAACCCTGGACCTTGACTTGGTTCTTGACCTGCTGTGAATACAACTGAAAATATTATAACACCAGCAACAATTGCAATAACTGTATCTAAAGAGACTATGGTGATAGAAGCTTTTACTATATTGATATTTCTATCTAAAGAAGCAGAATAGGAAAGAATTGTCGCCATACCAATTGAAAGCGTAAAAAATGCATGACCAACAGCTATAATTATAGAACTTGTATGAAATTTTTCGATATTTGGATAAAACATAAACTCTAATGCTTTTGTAAATCCAGAAAGTGACATACTATAAAAGAACATGATAATAAGTATAATAATTAAAGTAGGCATAAGATAATTATTAAGTTTTTCAATACCCTTTTTTACACCTTTTGAAATTGTATATGCAATAATTAAAAAAGCGAGAGTATAATAGAATAATTGGGTGAATATATCATCTTTTAACATAGTCATAAAGACAGTTTCAGCCTCAGCACTATTTTGTGGTAGATTTGTTATTGCTATAACTACATAGTTTAAAATCCAACCAACTACAATAGAGTAAAAAGATAATATAATAATTCCAGTTAAAAATGTGAATCCTGAATACTTCCAATACTTTTTACCTTTTGGAGATAGAGTTTCAAATGAGGTTACTGAATCTTGATTTGTACTACTTCCAATTAAAACTTCTGCAATAAAAATTGATAGTCCTATGAGTATTACAGTTAATAGATAAACAAATACAAAAACTCCACCACCATTTTCTCCTGTTATATAGGGAAACTTCCAAATATTTCCTAATCCTACTGCACTTCCAGCTGCTGCTAAAATAAAACCTACTCTTGAAAATCTATTAGTATACATTTTACCCTTTCTCTTAACTTAATTCGTTATATAAACTATCTCTTTGAATTGGTTCAAAACCACTATTTTTAATAAGCTCTATAAATTCATTTTGTTTCATACCATTTGCACTAGCAGCTCCTGCTGCACTGTTGATAGATTCTTTTTCTATTGTTCCATCTAAATCATTCGCTCCAAACTCTTGTGCTACAAGAGCTAACTTGATAGATGATGTAACCCAATATGCTTTTAGACTTGGGATATTATCAAGAACTATTCTTGCAATTGCAAATGTTTTTAATATCTCTTGAGCTGTTGGAAAATCAGTTACTTTTAAAAAGTTATTTTCTTTTTGATATACAAGGGGAATAAAAGCATTGAAACCACCTGTAATATCTTGTAAATCTCTTAATCGTAACATATGGTCTATTCTGTTTTCTCTAGATTCAATATGTCCAAAAAGCATAGTAGCATTTGATTTTTTTCCTCTTTGATGCCAAAGTTTATGGATCTCTAGCCATTGATTTGAACTAACTTTTCCCCCACAGACTCTTTTTCTCACCTCTTCATCAAAGATTTCAGCACCACCACCTGGCATAGAATCCACACCATATTCAATCATTAAATCAATAATCTCTTCGTAAGATTTATCATATTCCTCACTTAAAAAGTGAATCTCAGCAGCAGTAAGTGCTTTAACATGAAGATTAGGATATTTCTCTTTAATTTTTTTAAATACTTCAAGGTACCATTCTAAACCTGTATTTGGGTTGTGTGCAGAAACTATATGTACCTCTTTTATCCCATTTTTTACGCTATTATCAACAGTGTTTAATATCTCATCATGGGTCATTGTATATTGATTGGGGTTTTTTCTACTTGCACTGTAAGCACAAAATTGACATACATCTTTACAGATATTTGTTGGATTTATATGTCGATTTACATTATAGTAAGTTTTTCTTCCAAATTGATCTTCTCGGATTTTTGAAGCTAATTCCCCCAATTGTAATAAATCCATATCATAAAGTTTTATTGCATCTTCATAGTCTAATCGTATATTATTTTTTATTTTTTCTTCAATTGTCATATTTAGTATCTTTTCTCTTTTCTTTTAATTTTATATTTTGGTGCATTGGCTATATCATATATTAGTTTTGGTTCTTGTTTGTGTAAGGCTATAATATCAATTTGGGTATCTTTGTAAAACCATCCCTCATTTCTATCTTGAAGAATATTCTCTTTAAATAGATTTTTTAACTCTTCACTCGTTACAATTATCTCATCTATCTCTTCATTAGCCATGTTATCTTCCTTTAAAAAGCCATAAGACCACTTATATTTGTTGATATTTTAGAGATTGTACCTGTAACAATTTTCTCCATGAACTTCTCCATTTTATCCTCTTTTGACCATATTGGTTTTTCTACTTTACTTAATTTTATTACCAACTCTTTTGCTGTAGATATTGGTGCTACAGTATCTACAAGATTTACATTTTTTGCACCAAGTGCTGTAAAAATATGTGCATCTGCATAAGTTTTATGATCTTCTATTTTTAATTTTCTTGCATCTGCTACATACGCTACAAAAAGATCATAAGTGTTGTTTGTTATTTTTTCTAGTTCTTGCTTCTCTTGTTGTGTCCAAGCTCGTGTTGGAGTTCCAGATTCTTTATAGACTCCAGCTTTAACAACTTGAGACTTTACCCCAATTTTTGCCATAAGTTCACTAGCATCAACGCTTTGCATAATCACCCCAATACTTCCTATCATACTTCCAGGGTTTGCTATAATTGATGAGGCATATAAAGAAGCCAGATAACTTCCGCTTGCCATAATACCACTTGCATATGCAACAACTGGTTTTATGGTATTTAACTCTTTAATAGCATAAGCAATCTCAATTGAAGGGGCAACTGCACCACCAGGGGAATTTACTTTAAATAAAACACCTTTTATGAGTGGGTCATTTTTTGCAGTTTCTATTTTTTCTAAAACATCATCTGCAATCATTATAGGTCCAGAGAGCTCAATGATTTGTAGATTTGGTCGTTCTAAGTTTTGAGTATTAGTATTGGTAAATACAAAATACAAAATGGTTAAAAACAAAACAGTTTTAAAATTGTTTTGTATAAACTGTATTGGTGCTGTTATTGGGAAAAATAACTTACTTAAGAAGTTCATTTTCACCTCCTATAAATGTATGTGTTGTTTGTGTTGTGTGAAGAATAATTGCTGTTGCTAAATCATCTGAATCTTCACAAGAGTCAGGGAGCATAAAGCTAATAATATCAGCATCATACCCTTTTTTTAATATCCCTTTTTGAAGTCCAAGGGCTCTTGCTCCACCACTTGTTGCTGAAAGAAGAAGTTTTTGGGATAGTTGATTTGGTTCAAAATTAGTATGGATAAAAATAGCATTTTTTAACTCTTCAAACATATTTAAAGTATGATTTGAACTTAATCCATCTGTTCCCATAGCAAGAGGAATATCTTTGATGTAGCTTAGGTTTAGTGTTGCGTTATTTAAAAGTCGATTAGAGTTTGGACAGTGTATAATAGAAGCACCCAAATCATGTATTTGTTGTAACTCTTGCTCATTTGCTTCAACACAATGTGTAAAACTTAAGTTCTTGATATCTTTAAATTGGTATAGAAAATCACTAGGTTTAGTAAGTGATTTATGTTGGTCTAACATATCTTTAAAAAAAGCACCAAATTCTCCCTCACTATAATTAAGCCAGTTATTTTCTGCAACACTCTCTTGAAAGTGTGTTGAAACAGCCATCTCTTTTTCTCTTGCTATTTTTAATACTTCTCGTATTAAAAAAGGATGAGTAGAGTAGGGTGAGTGTATAGCAATAGCTGGTATAAAATTTTTAGAACTATGAGCTTGAGCACTTTTTAGTTTCTCTTTAAAATCTAAAAAGAGAGTATCTATCATATCAGGTTTACTTCCTAATACTTCTGTAAAGTAAACAACATTTAGAGGAGACTCTATACAAGAATTCATATCAAAACCATAAGAGCTAATGGCTCCAATAGTTGTAGTTCCATTTTGAATCATTTTTTCTAACTCTGTATCGATAAGTTTTTTATCTGCTTTTTCTATAAGCTCTTCTCTATTTTTAATGACAGAAAAAAGCCATTGAACAAAGTTACCATATTTTAAAGTGGTTTTATTTGCACTAAATTCTAAATGCACATGAGTGTTAATAAGCCCCGGCATAAGAACAGAATTTATTCCCATATATTCAATAGTTTCATTTGGGTATTTTATTTGAAAGTTTTCGTACACATCAATATCAATAATTTTTTCATCAAAACAAATGGCTCCATCTTTAATGATACTAAACTTCTCATCACAGGTTACAAGCCAGTCAGCGTAAAAAAATTTCATTATATTATTAACCTCTTATTATATTTTAGATATTATACCAAAAATTTATAATTTACAATTAAAAGGGAAACAAATATGAAAATAGCAGTAATACAAGGACCAAATCTAAACATGTTAGGTATTAGAGAGCAAAATATCTATGGACCAATGACACTTGACCAAATTCATCAACAGATGAAAGGAAGTGCTGAACAAAATGGTGTTGAGTTAGAGTTTTTTCAAAGTAATCTAGAGGGTGAAATAGTTGATAAAATTCAAGAGTGTTTAGGAACTGTTGATGGTATTATTATCAATCCAGCTGCATATTCTCATACAAGTATTGCAATAGCAGATGCAATTAGTGCTGTAAACTTACCAGTAGTTGAAGTACATATCTCAAATATTTACAAAAGAGAAGAGTTTAGACAAAAGTCAGTTACTGCAGCTTCGAGTTTAGGTGTTATTACAGGATTTGGACCATTTGGATACCATATGGGACTTATTGCTTTAACACAAATTATCAATGAGATGAAAGCTGCACAAAATGCAAAAATTGCAGCACAACAAGAGCAACCAAAAGAGGAAGAAAAATAATTTATGAAAAACTATATCCTTCAAGATGAAAATGCTGTTTATTTTGAGTGTGGATATAGTTGTGATAATGTTATTTTTCTAAATATTAGTGGTGATAAATATTTCATCACTGATGCGAGATATGAGATAGAGGCAAAACTTTTTGCTAAAGATTGTGAAGTTGTTATCACAAATGATTTAGTAAAAGCTTCGAGAAAAATACTAAAAAAATCAAAAATCAAAAAAATATCATTTGATCCAAATGATTTTAAACTTCTTACATATAACTCTTTAAAAAACAACTTAGACATGAAGTTTGTTCAAAAGCCAAATTTTTCAAAACTGAAACGAATCATCAAAACAGATGATGAGATAAAGCTTTTAAAAAAAGCTATGAGTTTAGGAAGAGAAGGTTTTGAGAGGTTTTCCTCTTATATTCAAAAAGAGGGTTTAGGGAAAAGTGAAAAATATCTCTTTTTTAAAGCTAAAGAATTTATGAGTAATGTGGGTGAATTTGACCTTAGTTTTGACCCAATTGTTGCTATAAATGAAAATAGTGCTAAACCTCATGCGCTTCCTACTGATAAAAGACTTAAAAAAAATAATTTACTTTTAGTGGATGCTGGGATAAAGTATAAAAGATATTGTAGTGATAGAACTTGTACTTCAACAGTGAATAAAAATTTAACTTTTCAAAGAGAACAAAAATTTAAAACAAAGCTAGAACAAAAAGTATATGATATAGTTTTAAAAGCTCAACAAATAGCTATTAGTAAAGCAAGAGTTGGTATGAAAGCTAGCCAAATAGATAAACTCACTCGTGAGATTATCGAAAAAGCTGGATATGGAAAATATTTTGTTCATAGTACTGGTCATGGAGTAGGGTTAGATATTCATGAATATCCAACTATCAATAGTAGAAACGATGTTATTATAGAAAATAATATGGTGTTTACAATTGAACCAGGAATTTATCTCAATGGACAGTTTGGTGTACGAATTGAAGATACAGTTGTTATGAAAAATGGTCGTGCAGAGATACTCTAATAGCATCATCTCTTGTGATTTAGGTTCAAACTCTTTTAGGGTTTTAATCTATGATTTTGACAAAGATGAGGCTATTGGTGATTTTGAAACCACTGTTGGTACTGCTGATGGTCTAAAACAAACTGGAAATATCTCAGATGAAGCTTTGGAAAGAATCATAAAAGCTATAAAAAAAAGTATAGAAAAACTTCAATATAACCCAAAAAATGCAATAGCAGTTACAACTTCAGCGATGCGTCAGGCAAAAAACTCCATATATATTCTTCAACAAATCCAAAATGAAACAGGAATCTCTTTTACTATTATTAGTGGAGATGAAGAAGCACGACTCACACTTCTTGGGCTTCAATATAGTCTAAAAAAGGAAAGATTTAATAGTGAAAATATTATTTTGGTTGATATTGGTGGTGGAAGCACCGAGATAATTTTTGTGAAAGATAATATTCCAATTTATCAAAGTTTTGAAGTTGGTATTGTTACCCTAACACAATCTTTGAATAAAAAAGATATCTTAAATCAATTTACAAAAGATATACAAAATCATATTAACTCTTTAGCTTTTGATATTGATTCTTTACAACTAATTGCAACAGCAGGAACACCAACTACAATTGCAGCACTCAAACACAATTTAAACTATAAAACTTACGACAAAACTATAATCAATGGTACAAAAGTATATATGAAAGATTTAGATTATTATAATAATTACTTACAGTCAATCTCTGTAGATGAAGCCCAGATTTTAACTGGAACAAATAGAGTACAGTATATAGGTTCAGGGATAGATATTTTTAAGCTTATTTATAAAGAATTAAAAAAAGAGTTTTCAATTGTATTTGATGAAGGGTTACGAGAGGGCGTTGTCGTCGATAAGTTTTTGAGTTTATAAAAATAGAGAAAAAGAACAAGGCAATCCATGATTAAGTTTTACTTAACAATGGATTGTGCTAGAAAAAGAATTACTTCTTTTTCTTCTTCTTTTCTATAATCTCTTCAACCTCTTTTTCAAAAAGGTCTTCTTGTCTCATAGAGATACCTTTCATATGTGAAATAGGAACAGTAAATGCTATACCATCACCACTTGTAGTTATATGAAGTTTTTTAATTATCTCTCTGATAATTCTATCAACAATGATACTAGGAACTATAAATAATAATAATTTATCAGTCTCTTCTGGTTTATGTCTATAGAAATTATCAAGTTCAGCAAGTCCCATACCTGAAGCATTAAGAATAGTAACACCACTTGCACCTGCTTCTTTTGCAGCATGAAGAGCATCATCCTCTTTCCCCATAGGGACAATCACAATAACAGCAGAGAAATTTAAACTCATTGAGTGTCTTAAATCTGTAGCATCAAGGTTGATAGTTGAAAGAGACATATCATCTACACCCTCTAAACTACCATGTATTTTAGATGTAACTAACTCTTCATCCTCTTTTGCTATATCTGTATCACCTTTAATATGTAGTTTCTCAATAATAATACCATAAGATAAAACTGTAATCATAGGGAAAAGTGATGCAAAAGCAATAAGTCCAAATCCATCAATTAAAGGACTTCTTCCATCTATATTTGTAGCTAGTCCAATACCAAGTGCAGCAACAAGTGGAACTGTAACAGTTGAAGTTGTAACCCCACCTGAATCATACGCTATAGGTATAATATGTTTTGGTGCAATAAAAGTTAAAAATACTACGATTAAATATCCAGCAATGATGTAGTAGTGAATATGTCCCCCATCAACTATTCTAAATGCTCCAAGTGCTATACCAAAAGCAACACCAGAAGCAACAAATAGTCTTAAAGACATATCGTTTATTTTTCCATCACTAATCTCTTTTGCTTTTTTTGCAATAGCCATTAATGCTGGTTCTGCCATAGTAGTAGAAAAACCAATAGCAAATGCAAAAGCATAAATAATCCATACATTTCCAGCTTGTGTGAGTTGGAATGCCATAGATTCACCAAGAGCAAATAGACCCATCTCTAAACCTAAAATAAATGCATAAAGACCTAAAATAACTAGAATAAAACCTATGATAACTAATTTTAAGTTTTCAATAGATTTTTTCAAGATTCCATATTGAAAAAAGAATATAATCGCTAGTATTGGAAGTACATCTCTTACAACTGCTAAAATACCCATTGTTACGGATTCTAAAGTTATGGAAGCAGTTTGAGAAACTTTAGCTTCAACTACAATTTTTGCAACCTCTGTAGCTTCAAAAAAGTTATAAACAATTATCCCATATACCTGAACAAATATCATAGGAGTTAGTGAAGCAAATGCTATAAGTCCAAAACCATCTATGATAGGGTTTCTCCCTTTTATTGTAGAAGCTAAACCAATACCAAGAGCGGCTACAAGAGGAACAGTAACAGTTGAAGTTGTAACACCACCTAAATCATAAGCAAGACCAATAATCTCTTTTGGTGCAAAAAATGTAACAGTAACTACAGCTATATAACCAGCTATAATGTAGTAGTGAATAGGATGACCTTTAATAATTCTAAATACACCTAGTAAAATTGCAAAACCAACAGAACCAGCAACTACATATCTTAAAGTATTTGCATCAATCCTTCCACTACTAATAGCAGCAGCTTTATCTGCAATAACTGCAAGTGCTGGTTCTGCAATCGTAGTACCAAAACCAATAGCAAAAGCAAAAACCATAATCCACATAGTAGAACCGCTTTTTGCAAAGTCCCTTGCTAGTCCTTCACCTACAGGGAATATACCTATTTCTAAACCTTGTAAAAATATAGCAAGCCCAATACCTACTATAATCATACCAACCGTTGTGGGGATCCAATCCTCTGGAACAGTTTGCAAAATTGCTAACTGAAAAAATAGTATTACTAATACTATAGGGATTAAATCTCTAAAAGACTCTTTTAAGAGTCTTAGAAAAAAATAAAATTGTGTCATTACACTTCCTTAACTAAAATAATCGAAGTGATTATAGCAAAAGTTAGATAATTTTTGAGATAAGCTTCTTAAAATCTTGTAAGTCGTGATCAAATCCTAACATAACTATAGTGTCTCCAGCATCTATTTTATGGTTAATTCCTGTTGAAAAAAAGATAAACTTATCACTAAGTTCTTTATCTTGAATACCCAAGATAATAATATTTTTTTTATGGATTTTTTTTAAATCTTCTAGGTAAATTCCATTGAAAATGGAATCTTTTTGTATTGTAAACTCGGCGATCTCTATATTTGACGAACTAAATAAAATATTATCTAGTATATCTTGAATAATAGGTTTATGAAGAGACCTGAATATTCTGAGAGCACCTATTTCATAGGGGTTTATAGTTTTATTTGCACCAGCAAGAAGTAAAGTTTTATTATCCTCTTTTGTAGAAGATAAAGAGATTATTTTTATATCTTTATTTAAGTTTCTAACACTTAGTGTGATAAATAAATTTGTATTTTTATTATTTCCTAAACAAAAAAAAGCTTTAATATGATCTTTGTCTAATCCAAGTTCAATAATGTTTTCATCCTCCATTAGAGAGAGCATTTTAGTTTCAAATCCAGATTTTTTTGCTTCTTGTGCTAAATCTTCATCATCTTCAACAATCAGTACATTATACTTTTTTTCTCGCAAAGTAATAGCTATTTTTGAAGCTATTTGACTAAAGCTATAAATAATAATTTTGTTTTCAATCATCTTAATTATCCTGCTTTTTTGAAGAAATTATTTTATTAGAAATTTTTTTTCTCATGGATATTTTTGGCTTTGAACCTATAAGTTCAATTTTAAATTTTGAAACAGATTCTTTATGCCCAATAATAATAAGAATATCTGACTCTTTGATAATATATTGTTCTGGTTGTGGGTTAAAAATAAATTTTTTATTGTTAGAGGTTTCCACGATTCCTATTAGTGTAAGATTAAATTGAGTAAAGTCAATATTTTCTAATTTATGTCCTATATAATTTGATTTTTCAATAATTTCAACTTCATCCATTATTGCACCTTCAGTATTCAGTAATATATCATCAATTGCTTCAAAAGCAATCGGTTG
This sequence comes from Arcobacteraceae bacterium, assembly GCA_965140475.1. Taxonomy (GTDB): domain Bacteria; phylum Campylobacterota; class Campylobacteria; order Campylobacterales; family Arcobacteraceae; genus JAIOSF01. Next base: position 291,091 of record OZ223240.1, on the reverse strand, counting down.
TCCAATATATTCTGCTGCTACTAAAGCACTTATCTCATTTGCAGAAACAACTTCATTTGCACCTGCTAAAAAAAGTTTCTTTTTTACTTTTTGGTTATTTGCACGAGCAATAATATTTATATCTGGATTTTGTGAACGGGCTGTTAATATGATAGAGAGATTTACAGCATCATCATTAGTAATAGCAACAATACTACTAGCACCTTTATTGATTCCTATTGTAGATAAAAAACCTGAATCTGTTGCATCTCCCTTTATTGATAAAATATTTTGAGTATTTGCATGGGAAAAAACTTCATCTTCATGATCAATAATAATAAATTTTTGTTTAATTTTTATAAATTCTTGTGCAAGTACTTTCCCCATTCGTCCATAACCACAAATGATAACAAACTCTTTAAGTGCATTTGCTTCCCCTATAACTTTTTCCTCTTTTAAAGCTAAAAGTCTAGTACTAAGTGCAGTAGTAACAATAGAGGTAAAAAAAGCAATAACACCAACTCCCCCAACAACTAAAAAAATAGTAGCAACTCTACCCTCTGTAGTAACTGGGCTAATATCTCCAAAACCAACTGTTGAAATAGTAATAACAGACCAATATACAGCATCAAAAAAAGTATGTATATTATCATTAACTCCAGCACCTTCGTAGATAAAAATAATTGTTGAACCAAATGCAATTGCCATAAAGAACATAATAGCTAATGTAAAAAATTCAAATTTTTTCTCAACAAATACATCACTAAACTGCTTAATAGAATTTGCATATCTAAGGAGTTTAAAAAGTCTAAATAGCATAAGAATTCTAAGAATCCTTAATGGTCTATAATATGGTAGAATTGCTAGTAAATCTATAATAGACATAGGTGAGAATACAAATCGAAGTTTTTCTTTTATGATAGTTTTTAATGATTCTTTGATTTGAAAATTTTGATTGATAAGACGACTTTTCTCATAGTCTTCTACAATTTGTCTATGAGCATGGGAGATAACCCAAAATCTTCCTAACCACTCAATAATAAAAATAATAATAGCAATAGTTTCATAAGTACCAAGCCAAGGAAGTGTTACATGATTTACTTCATATATCATGATACCAACAGTACTTAGTACTAAAAATATCATAAGAAAATCAAAATATTTTTTCTTTTTTGAATTGGTGTCTTCTAAAAATTCATAAACTAAATGTTTAAATGAATAATATTTATGTGACCCTTCTAGGAAATAGGCAAATTTTAATAATAGATTACCCATATTAAAACATTGCCTAAAAAATAAAGTTTAACATTTATTCTGTTGCTTCATTAATAGCACTTTTTGTCGCTTCCCAACCATCATTAGTATCTTTTTTGAGACCTTCCCATGTTGCGCAACCTGTAAAAACTAAAGTAAATATAAACACTAATATAATTCCTAAAGTTTTATTTTTCATAGTATCTCCTTCTGCCTTTTTTTATATTTGGTGTGGATTTGTTTTATTTAACATATCTTTCATAGATAAATAACTATTTAAAGCTCCCACATAAGCTCTCGCACTTGCAACCATTGTATCAAGATTTAATCCATGTCCTATCATAGGAGGATTATCATCATTAAATGTAACTTTACAAGTAACTTTTGCTAATGCATCTTTCCCTTCACTAACAGCTTTAACATTGTAATCCAATAATGTACCATTATATCCAGTTATTCTGTCAATTGTTTTAAATATCGCATCCATTGTCCCATCACCAATTCCAGCTTCTATGATCTCTTGATCTTTGTGTTTAATACAAACAACAGCCGAAGGAACACCTCTACTACAATCTGAAATTTGAACAGCAGTGATCTCATAAATTTTGTTATGGTTTAATTTTTCATCAGTAACAATCATTCGAACATCATCATCCATTATCTCTTTTTTCTTATCACATAATAACTTGAATCTTTCAAATGCAGAATTTAATTCTTCATCAGGTAAGTCAGCAAAACCTAAATTTATTAACTTGTCTTTAAATGCAGCACGACCTGAATGTTTTCCTAAAACTATAGAGTTGTTCTTTTCAATCCCTATATCTTCAGGTTTCATAATTTCATAAGTTTCTTGATGTTTTAAAACACCATCTTGATGAATTCCACTTTCATGTGCAAATGCATTTTTACCCACAATTGCTTTATTTGGTTGTGGTTCGATTCCTGTGATATTTGCAACCATTCTAGAAGCTTGGTATATCTCTTTAGTGTTAATATTTGTTGTAATACCAGGGAATAAGTCTTGTCGTGTTTTTAATGTCATAACAATCTCTTCCATAGCTGCATTTCCAGCTCTCTCACCTAAACCATTGATAGTACACTCAACTTGTCTTGCACCTGCTTCAATACCAGCTAATGTATTTGCAACACCTAAACCTAAATCGTTGTGATTATGTAAAGATACAATAGCATCTGAACCAATTGAATCAATGAATCCTACCATCTGCTCAACCATATATCGAATCTCTTGTGGTAATCTATATCCAACTGTATCTGGTAAATTAATCGTACTAGCACCAGCTTCAATAACAGCTTGTGTGATCTCTTTCATAAAAGGTAATTCGCTTCTTCCAGCATCTTCTAAAGAAAATTCCACATCATCTACAAAAGTTCTTGCATATTGTACAGCATGAACAGCTCGTTTTATCACTTCATCAGGACTCATTTTTAACTTGTATTGCATATGGATAGGACTTGTTGCTATAAAAGTGTGTATTCTTTTTGCCTTTGCAGCTGCTATTGCTTCACCAGCTGCTTTAATATCATTATCAACAGCTCTTGCTAATGAACAGATTTTACTATTGTTAATTGTTTTAGCTATTTGATATATAGCATCAAAATCTCCTGGACTTGCAGCTGCAAAACCAGCTTCGATTACATCAACTCTTAACTTTTCTAATTGTTGTGCAATTTGAATTTTTTCAGCTGTATTCATTGAGGCACCAGGGCTTTGTTCACCATCTCTTAATGTTGTATCAAATATGATTATATTTTTATTGTTTGTCATTGTATAAACCTTGTTATATATTAAATTATTTTAAATTTTTCAATTTAGACTTTTTCGTGTGATTTTAGAATTATTATGATGTATGAAGCAGGAGTAGATTTGTACTTTTAAATATGATATTTTTAGATATGTAAGTAGCTTGCATAATCTATCTCCTTTTGTTTTAATTTATTTTGTTTAATTGTACCAAATTTTATATACACGCAAACTTAAGTAAACTTTAGATATCATAAATGTATATTAATATTACATAAAGAGAGAATATGACATTTAGACAATTAGGGTTATGCAAAGAGATATCTAAAGCTACAGAAGATTTAGGATATACAAATCCAACAAAAATACAAGAAGAGGCTATAGAGTATCTTTTAAGAAAACGAGATCTGTTAGCTATTGCTCAAACAGGAACTGGAAAAACAGCTGCTTTTGTATTGCCAATGCTTCAAAGTATAAAAGAGTATCAAGATAAAAATGAGAATAATAGAATTTTATCAAAACTTATCATCGCACCAACAAGAGAGTTAGCTTTACAATTAGAAAAAAGCATCAATAGTTATGCTAAATATTTAGATGTTCAAACTTGTTGTATCTATGGTGGTTCAAATATAAAACCACAAATAAAAAAACTAGAAGAGAAAGTTGACATAGTGATTGCTACAACTGGACGATTAATGGATTTAATCGAAAAAGGGAAAATTAATCTCACAAAAGTTGATACTTTAGTTCTTGATGAAGCAGATACAATGCTTGATATGGGTTTTGTTTCTGATATAGAAAAAGTGATGGGAAGTTTAACAACATTACAACAAACTATTTTATGTTCAGCAACACTTGGACCAAATGTAAAAAAATTATCAAATACTTTACTTATAAATCCTAAAATTATAGAAGTGAAATCAAATGATAGAATCAATGATAGAGTAGAACAGATTGCTTATCCAGTAACAGCTGATAAAAAACTGGAGATGCTTTCATTTTTAATTGGAAGTCAAAATATGCAACAGGTACTTATTTTTTGTAAAACAAAAGCAAGTGCTGAGGAAATTGTAAAAAATTTAAAACTAGATGGACTCAAAGCAGCATCTGTGCATGGAGATAAAACACACGGTGCAAGAGCGAAAGCGATTACACAATTTAAAGAGAATCAGATACGAGTATTAGTAGCAACAGATGTTGCAGCTCGTGGACTTGATATAGTTGATTTATATTATGTTATCAATTTTGATTTACCTTTTATGCCAATTGATTATGTACATAGAATTGGAAGAACAGCTCGAGCTGGAAAAAATGGTATAGCAATATCTTTACTTGATGAATACGATATGGCTGCTATTATTGAAGTTGAAAAATATTTGGAACAAAAAATCCCAAAATTAGAACTAGAAGGTTTTGATGTGGGAACAAGAATTCGGATGATTGCAACTAAAAAAATTGTTGAAACTAAAGATGATATAAAAAGAAAAAAAATTGGTGGAGCTTTTGGAAATAAAAAACACAAAAAAGCAAATAAAGTGCAACCAAAACAAAGAGGAAAAAGAATTATTGGACAAAAAAAGTAATAATTTTAATATAAATTTATTTTAGGAGGATAGTGAGGAATGCCTAAACTACAAAAGTTGTTTTTTATTATTGGTTTTATACTTATTTTATCTGGATGTACTCAAAAAAATAATATATCAAATGTGAAAAAAAATAAAGAATCTCTTACTCAAAAACAAAAAAAGTGTAATCAACATATAAAAATTATGCAGTATGCATTGTCTTATGTTACAAAAGAATTTGAGAAGGGATATTTTCATCAAAATGATTTAATAGGTGCTAAAGCACAACTATTTTTAATTGAAAATAGATCACCAAATGTATTTGCTCAAAATATCAACAAGGCACAAAAATCATACGATATAGAATATAATTTAGCAAAAAATAATAATTGTAATATAGACAAGTTTACAGTATCCCCTATCCAAAAAGTTAAAAACACAATAAAAACTTTATCAGAGGGGCAAAAATGATATTTAATAAACTTGGAATAGTTTTATTCTTTATATTAACAATAACCCTTTTTGGTAAAGATATTCAAGTAGATAATTTATTAGAAAAAGTTCAACATGCTAACACAGCAGAGGAAAAACAATTTCTCATTGAACAGTTGAAACAAAAATTAGCACAAGCCAATAAAAAAGCAAGAGAAGAAGCAAATGCTATAATTGAAGCAAAGAAAAAAATTCCTTCCCAAAATTATAATGATAGCTCTTTAAAAAAATGAAAATATTACTTTTAGAAGATGATGCTATTTTAGCACAAACAATGATTCAAATTTTAGAACAAGAAAATTATGATGTTACACTGGTAGAAGATGGGGAAGAGGTACTTGAAGCTACATATGAAAATAAATTTGATCTTTATTTATTTGATATCAATGTTCCTTTACTGAATGGGATGAATACTTTAAAACTTTTACGAGATGCTAATGACGATACCCCAACTTTTTTTATTACAGCATTAAGAGATACTGCTTCAATCTTAGAAGGGTTTGATTGTGGTTGTAATGATTATATTAAAAAACCATTTGATTTAGATGAACTTTTGGCTCGCATCAAAGCAATTCTAAAAAGACAAAATCCAGTAATTAAATACAATGATATAATATTTGATTTATTTGAAAATAGAATAATAAAAGCAGATAAAGAGGTCTCTCTAGGAATTGTAGAAAAAGAGATTTTTGCATTGCTAATTAAAAATATCAATACTACAGTAAATAAATCAACATTTTTTGAATATATGAATAAACCAAGTGATACTGCCTTGCGAGTATTAATTAGTAAATTAAAAAAAGTTTTAGAACTTAATATAACTAACACAAAAGGTATAGGATATAAGCTTGAAACATTATGAAAAAAAATCTTTTTTTACAACATTATTCTTATTTTTTATCCCACTTTTTCTCCTTTCTAGTATAGTTTTATATATGTATCATGAGGAGGGAGTTAAAGATATAGAGCAAAGAATTCTTTACCAAATGAAAGAGTATACTTATGATTTTCAAGGAGATGATTTCTCTCTTGATATTGTAGAAGATGATAAAAAAAAGGAGATTTTTAAAATATATCATATTGAAGATGGACTTTGTGCTTATTTTCAAATACCTTCAAAAGGACCTTATTTATTAAAAGTGATTTATGATAATTCAAAATATGAAAAACTTTATAATCAATTTATAAAAAAACTTTTTAAATTAGTTATTATTATTTTCTTTTTATTATTTTTTCTCTCTATAGGATTTGCATTTTATTCTTTAAGACCAATGAGACAAGCACTTCATCTTTTAGAAGATTTTCTTAAAGATTTAATTCATGACTTAAATACTCCAGCAACCTCAATTTTACTAAATTCAAAACTCCTAAGGAAGCGTGGAGATTTTGAGGAGATAGAGAGGATAGAACTTAGTGCTAAAGGGATTGCATCTTTATATAAAAATTTAGAATTTATGAATCCTAATGATATAGTAAATGATGAGGCAGTTGCATTAGATGAGTTAATAAATGAAAAAATAAATGTTCTAGAAAAAATTTATCCAAATATAAAATTTACAAAAAATATGCCTAAGACAATTATAAAAAGTAATAGAAGTGGAGTGGATCGTATTATAGATAATTTGTTGACAAATGCTTGTAAATATAATAAAAAAAATGGGCAAGTGCATATAGAGATAAAAAATCAAAAATTGATAATAGAAGATACAGGTGTAGGGATAAAAAATACTACAAAAGTTTTTAAACGATATTATAAAGAAAGTACCAATGGTTTGGGTATTGGTATGAATATTGTGAAGCAGTTAAGTGACATTTTAAATATATCTATTGATATAAAAAGTGTTGTTGGTAAAGGGACTTGCGTAGAGCTTACTTTTAAATAATTTTTATATTAAAAAGTAAAATATTCTATTTTGTATAATAAAATATTTTACAATAACTATAAGCTATTAATCTGAAGTTGTTAATTTTTCTCTAATAATGGCTTGTGCTGTAATACGATCTTCTTTTTCCACTTTACTACATTCATTTTCAAGTTCATCAATTAGTTTATCTTGAACTTTATGATTCTTAGTATTGTTAATCTTATCTACTAACATACTAATTTGTTTCACTTCTGTTGAAAACAGGCTAGTTGCTCCAATAATTGCAAAAACTGCGATGTATTTAGTTATCTTCATTATTTTTTCCTTTTTTTTTAATGTATGAAAGTATAACAAGGAAGTGTAAGTTAAGTGTTAGTTGAAAAATATCTATGGTGATAGTTGTAAAATATTTTATCAATTATGATAAAATATTTTACTAAAATTATTAAATTAGTTCTGTAAATGTATAGTATAGTATAGTATAGTTTTTAATTAGATGATTTCAATTTTTCATCAACAATAGCTTGTGCTTTAGTAATATCTTTTTTATCTAGCATTTCAAGTTCTTTCTCTAGTGTATCCATTAAGTTCTTTTTTGCTTTTACATCACTTGTATTGTTGATTTGATCTACCAAAATACTAATTTGTTTAACTTCTGCTGCAAATAGACTTGTTACACCAATAATGGCTAAAATTGCAATATATTTACTTAAGTTCATTATCTCCTCCTTTCTTTAAGATGTATGGAAGTATAACAAGGAAGTGTAAGTTAAGTGTTAGTTTAATCAAGACGATTAATATGCATTCAGTTTTACTTAAACAAGTCATAATAAAAATTTAGATATAATCGCAAAAATATATCTACAAAAGGAATTGAGTTGAATAAAAGAGTCCTTGTAAAGTTTTCAGGTGAGGCACTTGCTGGTGATGATGGGTATGGAATTGATACTAAAATATTAGATTATATAGCAAATGAGATAAAAGAGCTTGTTGATAATAACATAGAGGTTGGTATAGTTATTGGTGGAGGTAACATTGTAAGAGGTGTTACAGCTGCTGCTGATGGTATTATTAAAAGAACTAGTGGTGATTATATGGGGATGCTTGCAACTGTTGTAAATGGTATAGCTATGCAAGAAGCATTGGAGCATATAGGGATCAGTGCAAGACTACAAACGGCAATAAAAATGGAACAAATAGCTGAGTCTTTTATTGTACGAAGAGCAAAAAGACATCTTGAAAAAGGGAGAGTTGTAATCTTCAGTGCAGGTACTGGTAATCCATTTTTCACAACAGATACTGCTGCGACTTTAAGAGCAAGTGAGATAGAAGCAACGATGCTAATTAAGGCAACTAAAGTTGATGGTGTTTATGATAAAGATCCAGCAAAATATTCAGATGCAGTAAAACTAGATAAGATTACTTATGATGAAGCTTTAAAAGATCATATTAAAGTTATGGATGATACAGCAATAGCACTTGCTAAAGATAATGGTCTTCCAATTGTAGTTGCAAATATGAATACAAAAGGTAATTTGTTTAAAATAGTAAATGGTGATTTTAGCCAATGTTCAGTAGTAAATTAAAAGGAAAAAAATGAGAATTGAAGAGATATTAGCACAAGCTTTAGAAAGAGTAAATAATGATAGATATATATTATCTGTTGCAGTTGGTCAAAGAGCAGATGAGTTAAGTAAAGGTGCAAAACCTTTAATTGATAGTAATCAAACTAAAAATATGAAATATACAGATATCGCTATTAAAGAGATTGCATCAGGTGTATTAACAATAGATAGCGTAGAGTAACACTAAATTATATAATTTGAGTTGCTTTGAATAAGTTTTTAAATAGTATAAAATATACAAAAACAATAGATGGAGCTTTAGAGTTACTTAAAATACATTTTCAAGTAACTACTGATGTTAAAAAAGCTCTTGACTTTTCAATCCAAGCACATAAAAATCAGTTTAGAAAAAGTGGTGAAGAGTATGTTGTTCACCCTATATTAGTATCTGTAATTACAGCATACTATAGTAATGATGAACACATGGTAATAGCTGCATTATTACATGATGTGGTAGAAGATACACCTACAACTATTGATGATATACAAAAAGAATTTGGCAAAGATGTTGCTCATATTGTTGATGGTTTAACAAAAATTACAGAGATACGAGAACACGAACTAGCACCAGCAACTGACAATGCTAAACTTATAACTTCAGCACTTACTTTTAGAAAAATGCTAGTAGCTGCTATTGATGATGTACGAGTTATGGTTGTAAAGCTTTGTGATAGGCTTCATAATATGCTTACTCTTGAGGCATTATCAGCAGAAAAACAAAAAAGAATATCAGAAGAAACTTTAGTTGTATATGCACCAATCGCCCATAGACTAGGTATTTCTACTATTAAAAATGTTTTAGAAGATTTAGCATTTTTTTATTTGTATCCACAAGAGTACGAAAAAATTGATATTCACATGAGAGCATATCAGCAAAAAGTACAATTAACAATTAATAATTTTTTATCAAAAACAAAAAAAGTGTTAGATAAAAATGGCTTTACAGATGATATTAAAATATTTAGTAGAATTAAACACTATTATTCAATTTTTTTAAAAATGCAAAGAAAAGGCGTGAGTATAGATGAGGTACTTGATCTTTATGCTATAAGAATATTAGTAAAAGAGCCAATTGATTGTTATAATATTTTAGGACTTATTCATACAAGTTTTAAACCGTTAGTTTCACGATTTAAAGATTATGTGTCAGTACCAAAAGAGAATGGATATCAAACTATTCATACAACAGTATTTTCAGATTCTAAAATATTTGAAGTACAAATAAGAACTTTTGATATGCACGATATTGCAGAGTATGGGGTTGCAGCACATTGGAAATATAAAAGTGGAAGTAGTAATACTACAAGTGCAAAAGGACCTAGTTTAGACTGGCTTCACTCTTTAGCATCTAGTGATGCGAGTGTGGAAGAGTTTTATGATGATGCAAAACAAGATTTATATAGTGAAGATATTATTGTATATTCACCTAAGGGTGATATCTTTATGCTTCCTCGTGGCTCAACTGCTTTTGATTTTGCTTATGCTATTCATACAGATGTTGGAAATTACGCTATGGAAGCACTTATTAATAAAATAAATAAACCACTTTTAACACAGTTAAGAAGTGGAGATATTATCTCAATAATTACAAATAATCATATAATACCAAGATGCACTTGGCAAGATATGGTACAAACAACAAAAGCTAAAAAATCTATAAAAACATTATGTCACAATAGGTTAAAACATATAGATGATTTAAGCAGTAAGAATATTATAAATACTATATTTTCTAGATATAAAGAGTTTATTTTAGATCAGTTAGAAGACTTAAAATTAACAAATCTTAATAAAATAGTATATAACCTTGATCATTTGAAACATACAAAAAGAACAATACAAAAATATGTCCGTTCAACTGAAGGTATTTTTGCAAGATTTAAAGTGCAAGGATTGAATTTAAAAAAGATTCAATTTGATAATGTTTTAATATATTCAAATTTTAGTATAAATACAGTATCATTTGACCACTGTTGTCACCCTAAGTTTGGTGATGATATTGTTGCTTTAAAAGATCAAAAAGATGTAACTATTCATCATAAATTATGTGAAAAAGCATACAAAAAAATGAAAAAAAATAATCAAATGTTGTATTGTGATTGGGTAAAAGACAAATTTTATAAATATAAAATGGTTGTAAGTTTACCAAATATTAGAGGTGAGTTAGCACGATTGTTAACTTATCTATCTGTTGAGCATGAAGCTACAATACTACTTGTAGAATATGGTAAAGATAAATATGCTTCTAATCAATACTGTACAATAGATTTTGAGATTAAAAATGATAACAAAGAACAGGTACGAACTTTGTGTGAACAAAAAGCAAAAATTATAGAATTTTATTTAAGTTTAGATGCTTATAAATAGGGAAAAATGAATGGAATTAAAGATTAGAGAAGCACTAGAAGAGATTTCAAGAGGTGCTGAAGAGATTATAGATAATGAAAGACTAGAGATTCTTTTAAAAAATTATTTTGAAAAAAATGAAAATTTTTATGTTAAAGCTGGATTTGATCCAACAGCACCTGATTTACATTTAGGGCATACTGTTTTATTACAAAAACTAGCAACATTTCAAAAATATGGTGCGATTGTGCAGTTTTTAATTGGTGATTTTACAGCAAGTATCGGAGATCCAACAGGAAAAAGTGTAACAAGAAAAATATTAAGTAAAGATGATGTTTTAAAAAATGCACAAAGCTATAAAGAGCAAGTATTTAAAATCCTTGATGAGTCTAAAACGCAAGTTGTTTTTAATAGTACTTGGCTGAATGATTTAGGCGCAGCTGGCATAATACACTTAGCATCAAATCTAACAGTTGCTAGAATGTTAGAAAGAGATGATTTTAGTAAAAGATATGCTTCAAACTCTCCAATAGCAGTAAGTGAATTTACCTATCCTTTGTTACAAGGTTATGATAGTGTTCATTTAGAATCTGATGTTGAGGTAGGTGGTACCGATCAAAAATTTAATCTTTTGATGGGGAGACAACTACAGAAAGCTTACAATATCAAAAAACAACAAGTTGTTTTAATGATGCCTATATTAGAGGGTCTTGATGGTGTTCAAAAGATGTCAAAATCTCTTGGAAACTATATAGGTGTAACTGATGAGGCTAATGATATGTTTGGAAAAGTTTTAAGTATATCAGATGAATTGATGTGGAGATATTATGAACTTTTATCTTCAAAAAGCCTAAAAGAGATAGGACAATTAAAAAGTGATGTAGAAACTAAAATTGTCCATCCTAAAAAAGCAAAAGATATGTTAGCAATAGAGCTAGTTGATAGATTTCATGGAACTGGAGCAGGACAAATTGCAGCAGATGAGTTTACTAAAATTTTTGCTAAAAAAGATATTCCAACAGATATGAAAGAATATACACTAGCTAGTGGAATAGGTATTTTACAAGCATTAGTTGAGTGTGAATTAGTTCCATCAACTTCACAAGCTAGAAGAGACATCAAAGCAGGGGCTGTAAAATTAGATCAACAAAAAGTTGATGATGATAAGATGATTTTAGAAAATAAAGAGTATATATTGCAAAAAGGTAAGAAGAATTTTGCAAAAGTTACGATAAAATAAATACTAGTTTAGTATAAAATTAGAATAAGGGTAGCGAATGAGAATAGGTAAATATGAAATTGAAAAACCAATTATACAAGGTGGAATGGGTGTTGGTATAAGTTGGGATAGATTAGCTGGTAATGTATCACTTGAAGGTGGACTAGGTGTTATTAGTGCTGTTGGTACAGGATATTATCAAGATAAAAAGTTCTCTAAAAAAAATATACAAAATAAACCTTATTCAGAAGAAAACTTTTATTCAAAAGAGGCATTGATAGAGATATTTAAAAATGCTAGAAAAATTTGTGGAGACAAACCACTTGCAGTAAATATCCTTTATGCACAAAGTGATTATGGGAGAGTAGTACATGATGCTTGTGAAGCAGGTGCAGATATTATTATAACAGGAGCAGGAATACCTACAAATATGCCAGAGTTTACAAAAGATTATCCAGATGTTGCTCTTATCCCTATTGTAAGTTCAGCTAGAGCTTTAAAATTAATCTGTAAAAAATGGAAAAGATATGATAAGTTACCAGATGCTGTTATAGTTGAAGGACCATTAAGTGGTGGACATCAAGGATTTAAATATGATGATTGTTTTAAAGAGGAATCACAGTTAGAAAATATCGTACCACCAGTTATAGAAGAAGCTAAAAATTGGGGTAATATGCCAATAATTGCTGCTGGTGGTGTTTGGGATAAAAAAGATATTGACAAATTTTTGGAGATGGGTTGTGCCGGTGTTCAGATGGCAACACGATTTATAGGAACATATGAGTGTGATGCAAGCGATGCTTTGAAAAATGTACTTATAAATGCAGATGAAAAAGATATTAAGCTTTTAAAATCACCTGTTGGACTACCAGCAAGAGGTGTTATAACAAATTTACAAAAAACTATAGAAGATGGTACGGCTCCAAAAGTAGCTTGTATTAGTAACTGTGTTGCTCCTTGTAATAGGGGAGAAGAGGCAAAAGCTGTTGGATATTGTATTGCTGATAGATTAAGTGCTGCATATATGGGAGATACTGAAACAGGATTATTTTTTACTGGTACAAATGGGTATAAAGTAAAAGAGTTAGTAACTGTAAAAGAATTGATGGAAAAACTTACAAACGGCGAGTGATTTGAAACAATTAATAAAACTCTTTTTAATTGTTATATTAATTTCTCAGTACTCTTTTGCTTTGACAAAAGAGTACTATAAAGATAAATACGATACAACAAAAAGATTGTATCTTGGTGCTATTATGTCTAATGATAGAGCCAAAGAAGTTGATTATTTAAAAAAACTTATACGCTATGCTGATAAACTTAATCTCAATACTTTAAAATATCAAAAAGAACTCAATCGAATCGATACTAGTACTATAATAAAAAACAAAGTACAAACAACATCCTATCTAAACCCCCCAGTTATAAAACCAAAAGTTGTTAAATCTCAATATACAATTAAATCTGTAACACAAGATATAAATAGTATTTCAATTGACTTTTATGAAGATATAGATAAATCTTTTATAGATTTTGATGAAAGAAAAGATAAAAATTATTTTTATGATGAGTTTAATATAAAAGGGAGTTTTAAGGATGCAAGACCTACAAAACTTTTTATTAAAGGTGTAAATAAAATAACAATTTATCAATACAAAGATGATATTTTAAGAATATCATTAAGGGATAAAAGAAATCTAAAAACTATCTATATAGTTGGAAAAAAACGGATCATTATCAAAGTATTAGATTTAAATAAAAAATCATCAAAAAACAGTGTTCAGATGTTACCTAATGATATGTTTTTCCCATCAGCTAAAACAATTGTAATTGATGCAGGGCACGGTGGAAAAGATGCTGGAGCAGTAGGATCTGGTAGAAACTATGAAAAAAATATTGTTCTAGGCGTTGCAAAATATCTTAAAAAAGAGTTGAATAAAATGGGCTTTAAAGTATATCTTACAAGGTCTAGAGATAAATTTGTAGAACTTAATGATAGAACACATTTTGCCAATGTAAAAAATGCAGATATATTTATCTCCTTACATGCCAATGCAGTACCCAAATCAAAAGCTAAATATGTACATGGAGTAGAAACTTACTTTTTAAGTCCAGCAAGAAGTGCTAGGGCAAAAAGAGTTGCAGCTTTAGAAAATAAAGGTGATATGGATAAGATGAGTTGGGGGAGTAAAAATTCACTTTTAACAATACTTAACCAATCAAAAATCACCGCTTCTAATAAAATAGCAATAGATATACAAAGAAATATGCTCTATAAACTAAGAGCTATTTATGGGAAGAGTGCTATTAAAGATGGTGGGGTAAGAGAAGGTCCATTCTGGGTACTTGTTGGAGCTCAAATGCCATCTATTTTAATTGAAGTTGGATATATATCTCACCCAAAAGAGGGGAGAAGAATTAAAACAACAAAATATCAAAAAAATATAGCTGTTGGAATTGCTGAGGGTGTAAAGAGCTATTTTATAAAAAACTAGTCTATAGTTACTGTCACTTCATCAATTTGATGTTCTAAAAGATTGTCTTTTGCGTATTGTAGATGTAAGTTATTATCAATAAAGAATTTTACCAAATCTTTATCTAATTCACCATCTTTTACCATAAACGAGAGTATTCTAATAGATTGATTTAAAGTATTTGGTTCCTTGTAAGGTCTATCAGAAGCTGTGAGTGCCTCAAATATATCAGCAACAGCAATAATCCTTGCTTCAAAACTTATCTCATCCCCTTTTAAACCAAAAGGATATCCTCCTCCACCTATTTTTTCATGATGTCCACCTGCAATAGTGGGAACATTTTTGAGTTTTTTCGGAAAAGGGAGAGAGTTTAAAATATCAATACTAAGTTTCGCATGATTATTAATAACAAATCGTTCCTCTTGTGTAAGAGTACCTTTTTTAATTGTGAGATTATATACTTCATTTTCTGTAAGTAAGTTTTGTTTTTTATGATGCATAATAATCTGTTTTTTTGCTATATTATGGACTCTTTTTATTTTTTCTTCATCCATAAACTCACTACCTTTATTCATCTCTTTAATAAATTTTAAATCATTGTTTAAGGTAGTTATCTCATTTTTATAAACACTTTTTAAGTGGTCTATTTTTTCACTATTAGGTTCATGGTTTATTTTACGCAAAAGTTCAATCTCTTTTTCCCTTTTAAGTAACTCAAACTTTACCTCTATAGTTTCTATTCTATCGTAAATAGTTTCAAGTTTTGTTGCTTTATCAACTACATGATCTGGTGTTGTTATTTTACCAACATCATGCATCCATGCAGCTACATCAATCTCTTTTAACTGGTCTTTATCAAAATACTTATCTTTATAAATACCATCTTTATCTTCATTTATAGCATTTGCTATGGCTAAAGAAATTTCTGACACTCTATTGATATGTCCTTGAGTATATTTAGATTTTTCACCAATTGCAGTTGCAATTGCTTGAATAAATGAGTCTAAAAGATTTTCTAAATCTTGTACAAGTTTTTGTTGTGTTATTGACATAGCTGCTTGAGAAGACATAGAAAGAATTAAGTCCTCATCATCTTTTGTAAATGCAACACTTTTTTCATTTTTATCTTGTTTATTAATAAGTTGAACAACTCCAATGATATCATTTTCATAGTTTTTCATAGGAACAACAAGCATTGATTTTGTTCTATATCCAGTTGCTAAATCAAAAGCCCTTGGACCTTCAAAATTAAACTCTTCTGATTTGTATACATCTTCTACATTTATAAGTTTATCATTTAAAGCACAACTAACAGAAATATTTATATCATTTTGTGTTCCATCATCTTTATATAAAGGAAGATTGGGCCAAGGTATTGTCCCTTCTGCACTTGAAAGGCTAATATCTAATGAATCAGTTTGAACTGCAGTAAATTTTAAAGATTTATCATCATCACACACAAGATAAAAAGTACCAGCATCTGCATTTGTTATTTGTTTGGCAGCAGTAAGTATCTTTTGCATTATTACATGCAAGTTTTTTTCTACAGATAGCAGATAACCTATCTCATTTAAAAGGTGTATGTAGTTATTTTCTTTAGTGTCCATTTATTATTATACCTAAATAATTAAAATATTATCCTTTTGTTGTATGTACAAATACTCCATTAAAGTTTTTTGGAGGCTCTTGGATATAGTGTTCACATCTTTGGATATAGATTCCGTAAATATTTTTATTTGTTTTGTCCTCCCATGATTCTAACTCTTTAAAGATAGCTAATGCTTGAGAAAAATTTGCCTCTTTGTATAAACTAATTGCATTATGATATTGTTCTAACTCTTCAAAAAGTCTTTTTTTAGTTACATTATAAAGTTTATGTTGAGACTCATCTCTATTGTAATCATGTATCTGCCATATCTCTATAGGTTCTTTTTTCCCTTTTACAGTTACAAGGTCTAAGAATCTAAATATATACTTTTCATTATTAATTTTTTCTTTTGTAAAGTTTGAGATATTACATTTAGAATTATAAAATTTACAAAGAGATTCAAGTCTAGCTCCTAAGTTAATAGGGTCACCTATAACAGTATAGTCACTTCTTTGAGAACTTCCCATCTCCCCAGCTATTACCACACCAGAGTTTAAACCAATACCTATATCAACTACTGGAACACCATTTTCTTTTGACATTTTTACTACACTACTAAACCGTTCATCTTTTTCAAATTTTTCATTTAATTTATCAAGCATGTGGAGTTGTTCCATTGTTGCTATAACTGCACGCTCTGCATGGTCTGGAACATTCCCTGGTGCATTCCAATATGCCATAATTGCATCACCAATAAATTTATCAACTGTACCGTGCTGATTGATAATAATATCAGTCATAGGATCCATATATTCATTCATAAATTCAATCAAAACTTTTGCATTTGGCATAGATTCTGAAATATTTGTAAAACCTCTTACATCACTAAAAAATACTG
The DNA here is from genome assembly GCA_965140475.1 of Arcobacteraceae bacterium. Taxonomy (GTDB): domain Bacteria; phylum Campylobacterota; class Campylobacteria; order Campylobacterales; family Arcobacteraceae; genus JAIOSF01. The sequence goes on along the minus strand of OZ223240.1, from coordinate 274,024 downwards.
TAACCTCTTTTTCCATAGCAGAAAAAGAGGTGTCATCTGGATTTGCAAGGAGAGACTCCATAACCTCTTTAGAAACTTTTGAAGCAAACTTATTTTTAATTGCTTTAGTTTGTCTTTGTTCAAGAAAATAGTTTAGAGTTATAGCACTTATACTTGAAATAATAATAGTTAAAATTGGAAATAGAATATTTAAAATTAAACCATAAGTAAATAAAGATAGAAAGATTAAATAAATATCTAAAATTGCTACAAGAGTAATAATTGTTAATGCAACATATAAAGGGGAATATGCAATTAGCATAATGATGATAAAACTTAATATAAAAATATGTAATATATTTAAACCATCTACCCATGAGGGTTTAGAGATAAAGTTTTGTGTTAAGATATTATCTATGATATTTGCATGTACTTCAACTCCTGGATACACAGATTCAAAAGGTGTAGCTCGTAAATCTAAAAGTCCAGCAGCACTAGTACCAACTATGGCAATTTTTCCCTCTATATCTTTTTTGTCAAAATTATTATTGAGTATATCAACTGCAGAGATATATTGAAAGCTTTTTGCACCACCTCTAAAGTTCACTATTGACCTACCATATCTATCAGTTGGAATCATAAAATCACCCAATTGAATATTTTCTACACCATTTTGATCATAGTTAATGAAAACTTTTTTAATATCGGAGATTACCCTAATAATCTCTAAGGCAAGGGATGGATATATTTGTTCATTATATTTAATAATTAAAGGGACACTTCTTACAACACCAGATTCATCAGGGACATTATTGAAAAACCCACTTGAGTAAGAGCTTTGTTGAATAATAGGTAAATTTAAAATGGTTCCAAAAGCATTAATTACTAAATCTTTATTGTTATCAGTAAGATTTTTTTCAATAAAAATAGCTGGAATATCAGGAGTTCTTTGTTCTGCAAAATCATCTTTTGAGAGCTGAAATTGGTATCCTAAAATAGTAGGTGTTTGCGACACTATAGAGGCAAAATATTTATCATTGTCTGGTATTTCTTGTGTTGTTTGTATATTATATTTTTTTATTATTTTTGTAGGGTTAGTCCTATCCTCTTCTGCAAAAACAATATCAAATCCAACAAGTCCAACACCAGCATTGGTAAGATTTATTAAAAGATCAGAAACAGTATCTCTACTCCAAGGCCACTGCCCAACTTCTTTTAATGATCTATTATCTAAATCAATGATAACTATATTTTTACTATCTTCCACTTCTCCTCTTAGGATAAACATATAATCTCTTAGTCTATTATCAAAAGAATTAAGTGTTTTTGGAATATAAGAGTAAAAAAATAAGATAGACATAAATACTGTTACAGCTAATAAAAAGTAGTAAAAAAACTTTTTAAGATGTTTATTCATGAATCAATACTTAATACAATCATTTGTTTTTAAAATTGTACCACCATTAAGGAGAAAGTCAAGTTGTTCTACCTCTTTTTTTATCTCTTCTTGATAAAATGGTTTTATATGGCATAGGTGTAGTACGATATCTTTTCTTTTAAGTTGTGTTAACTCTTCATGTAGAAGCTCTGGAGTTAAGTGTTTACTATCATATGCAAGTTTTCCCATTCTTGATGGAAAAGATACATCTATTATCACTGTTGATATGGTTGTGTCATTATTAACATAGTCCCAAATATTACTACAACAATAAGTATCTGATGTAAATAGGAGAGAATGGTTATTATTTTTAATTATATATCCATTACTTGAGTTTGTATGATTGTTTTGAATAGCAGTAATCTCTATATTATCAATAATAAAAGGGGCATCGAGTTCAATAGGAATAAGTTCTATTGCAAATTGATCTGAACCTAGGAGTTGTATTTTGGTAAAATCTGGCCAAACTTCCCAGTTCAAAAGATGTTTTTTTATGATATCTAAGTTTCCTTGTCTCCCATATACTCTAAGGGGTTTTTTTCTTAGCTCAAAAGTATTATCTATAAGAAATGCTATATCAACAATATGATCAAGATGTGCATGAGTTATAAGGATATGATCTATATTTATAGGGCTTTCATGAGCTTCATTTACAAGATTACCTGCATCAATGACTATGTTCTTTGAAATTTGTAAAGAGGTTAAGTGTGTATTATGTGATTTTCCACCATTCGCACCAAGTACCTTTATAAATCTATTTTCATCATTGGAAAATGATAAATCGCTCATCTCTTACCCCTTTTGTAAATATTTTATAATATCCTGTATTAGACTATTTTGTTTTTTCTTTATATTTGGTAAGGTATTAATATTAAAAAATTTAACATCATTATTTTCCCATGAAAGATATTTTTTGTGTAATATATCATCATTGAAATATTTTTCAATACTATGAATATTATTATAATTAACTAGATAAATACCTATATCTTTTTCACTATTTTTTTGTTCAAAATATTTTTCAAGATATTTTTTTTCAATATTTATTGAAGACTCTTCTCTAAACTCTCTTATTGCAGTTTGGAAATCAGACTCCCCTTTTTCTTGAACACCTTTTAAAAATCCCCAACGATTTTTACTAGTTATTGATTTACAAAGTAAGATTTTAATGCTATTTTTCTCAACCTTATACAAACAGATACCATATGCTTTTGTTTTCATTTAAATGACTTTTTTATTATAAATATAATAGGTTATAACAAATAAGATAACCAATGGCATTATTATAGCAAGTTCACCTAAAACTATTCCTCCATAGGCAAGCTTTTGAAGTAAAAATAATACTCCCCAAGTTATAAGTGTAGTAAAAATTGTTACAGAGGTAAAAGCAGCAGTATTGAAAAATCTACTACTAGGATTTGTAAATAAAAATATTATTACAATTAAAGGTATAACAAAAAAAGGCATAAAGATTTGAGAATAAAGTATAGTCTTTATCTTATTTGTATTAAAGTCTTGATTTTCAAGTAGTAGTATGGTTCTTACTGCATCTATAATGGAAAATTGTGTTTCTCCTTTATATACATTGTTTATAATTTTTGGTTCAAAACCTTCTAGTGTGTATAAAAACTTTTCATTAGTTGTAGTTATCTTTGATTGGCTCCAGTTAATAACTTCTGGTTTTTTTGTAATTTTTGTATCTATTACATACCATCTATTATTTTGAAAGTATGCTTTTTTTGCTACTACAATTTCAACTATATCGTGATTTTTAGTTTTAAAAATATGGATATCTTCAGCTTTTTTTTCTAAGGGATAGAGCTTTTTAAAGTAGATAAAATAGTCATTATATTTTAAAAAGATATTTGATTTTTCATTGACAAAATAACTATTATCTAAAATTTTGTTTTTGTTTTCAACTGAGTATGCAAGAGGGGTTGCTTGTAAGACTATTAAAATAAAAGTGATAAATATAGAGATAGCAATAATTGGTCGTAATATATCAGCTTTGGATATACTCAAAGAATAAAAACTCACCAGTTCATTGTTTTTTATAAGTACTGTAATAGTTACAATCCATCCAAAAACTAAAGATAAAGGAAGTGTAATTGTAAAAGTAAAAAATGCATTATACATCACATACAATAATTGTAAGTTTGCCGAGTTTGGTAAATCGGAGAGATTTTGTAAAAGATCAATCCCTACAAAGAAAAATTCTAGAGAGATTAAAATAATAAAAAAGTATTTTAAATATTTTAGTAAAAGATATTTAGTAATTATTTTCATATATCAGCTTTTATTGTGTATTTTGATTTAACCTCTTCAAGTGATAGTGTCTTTAGAGACTCTATTGCTTTAATAGTATGAGGTATTATATCCTCTAATGCTTTTAGTTCCTCTTTTGTAAAATTTGACAATACATAATTTGCCACATCATTTTTTTCTTGTGGTTTTCCAATACCAACTCTTACCCTTAAATAATCTTTTCCAATATGTGAATCAATTGAACGAAGTCCATTATGTCCACCATGTCCACCACCTAATTTAAACTTCACTGTACCAAATGGTAAATCTAAATCATCGTGTACTATTATAACATTGCTATTTTCAATATTATAATACTCTACGATATTTATAATTGAACTTCCACTGTCATTCATGTATGTTAAAGGTTTTGCATAGATATTTGTAAGGTTTTTTTTCACTTCTGCTTTGAAGTTTTGATTTGTGATATTTGTAGTTTGTAGATTTTTGGTTATCTCATCGATAACCAAAAAACCTATATTGTGTCGGTTAAGTTTATATTTATCACCTGGATTACCAAGTCCAGCGATTAGATACATAACAATCTAAACTTTTAGATTATTTAGCTTTAATTACACCAACAACTGGTACTCTTGGGTCTAAGAAACACTCAACACCATCTGGTAATTTAATATCTCTTACAAGGTAGTTGTCACCTGTATCTAAATCTGTTACATCAAATCTGAACTCTTGTGGTAAGTTTTCAATTGTACATTTAACTGCAACTCTATTTCTGTGGTATGCTAAAAGACCTTTATTTTTAAGACCTTTTGGAGTTCCGTCTGCTTTTACAGGCACTGTATAAGTAGCTCTTACACCTGGTTGTGCAACCATTAAATCAACATGTAAAAGTGTTGAAGTAACTGGGTGTTTTTGGTACTCTTGTACAACAACTTTGTAAGTTGTACCTGCAACATCTACATCAAATGCAACTGTTTCTTTATTTTTTAAAAATCTGATATAGTCATTTAATTTGAATGCAGCATTTACGTTTTCCATACCTTTTCCGTAAATGTTGGCAATTAGATAACCATCTCGTCTTAACTGTTTTGTTGGTTGTTTTGCGATACTATCTCTAAGTATACCTTGTAACATTTTGTTTCCTTGTTTTAAATTGAACGCGAATTTTATCTAAATATAATTTAAGTTTAGATTAAACTAATATCTATTTTCGTAATCTTTTAACAAAATCATTTTGTAAAATTTTATTTGGATCTTCTTTATCTGCAAAATCCCAAAAGTCATCCCATTTTGGATAAGCTTTTTTAAAATCTTCTTGAGTTATTCGAAACTGTTTTCCCCAATGTGGTCGTCCATTGTATTTTAGAAGTATCTCATCAATGGTTGTAAAATATTCTAAATACTCTGGCTTTTTCCCATAAGGAAAATGTATCTTTGTCCCTATCCAACAACTATTGGTATCTCCAGTGGGACTTAACCAGTAACTATCTTTTTGTACAAATCGTACCTCAATAGGGGTATCTACATAGATATTTTTCTCTTTTATTGTTGCTATCACTTCTTTAAAAACTTTAAAAGTATTTTTGATATCAAAAGCGTATTCCACTACATCTTGTTTGAGTAGATGTGGTAAGAAAAATCCCCAATATGACTTCCACACGGATTTGTTCTCTTTTTGAATAAGAATTTTTGACATAAGTTTATTGATTGTAATTACTAAACTTCTTTTAAAAGAGGCAAAAAAGAGTAAAAACTCGTGAAACAGATTATTGATTAATACACCATATACAAAGTAGGTGATGAATTTTTGAAAATTACTTGACTCTTCTTGGGTTGTTCTATTTCCAAGCCAAACCATAAAATCATTTGTATGGGGAACCCAGATAAATTTAAAATGTTCATTATCTTTTAAAAGTTGATCAAAGTTTGTTTCAATCTCTTCTAAACTCATTTTTCTCTCAACTACTTCTAGGTTAAAAGATGGTTCACACTGTAAAGTGATTTTAGTAATAACTCCTAAAACTCCTAGTCCAACTGCATAGATATCAAACTCTTCATCGTAAGAGTGAACTATTTTTTTCTCTCCAGTTGGAGTGATAAGTTCAAAAGTTTTTACAAAAGAGCTAAATATTTTATAGTTAATACCACTTCCATGATATCCTGTACTACAGCTTCCAGCAACACAATCAAAGATATTTGTACCTAAGTTTGAGATAGCGAGATTATATCTTTTGAGCTGTTTAATTAAATCTGGCATCATCATACCAGCTTCAAAAGTTGCTGTATGATTCTCTCTATCCACATCTAAAAGCTTATTAAACTTTTCAAGACTCACTAAAAATCCATACTCTCCAGGACAAAAGATATCATTATAACTATCTGCACCACCTACAATTTTAAGTGGAGTTTGGTATTTGTTACAATACTTTACTAAGTGGATAATCTCTTTTTCTGTTTTTAGATAAAAGATATCCCTTGGTTTTGATTCATAGGTTTTTGCCCAGTTTTGTGTTATTTTTCTATTAATTCTCATAATTAAAAGTGTACACTTTTTTTAATAACATTGAAGTAAACTAGATTATTGTATAATCATTAAAATCAAATAAGAAAGAATATTCAGTGTCAACACTTTTAGCTATAACATCAATTTATCTTTTTATCTTTATAGGGTTTATGGCTAAAAAAATATTTCAAGATGATATTCATGAGAAAACATTAATACTAATCTCTTTGTATTTTTTACAACCTATGCTTACTTTTTGGGGACTTACAAGAGCACCTATTGATTTTAATCTGGTATTAACACCCTTTTTATATTTTATCATTGTCACTATTGTTCTAGTGTTATTGATATTTGTTGGAAAATATCTATTTGATGATTCAAAAGATAGATCGATTTTTATAGCAACTTCACTTATTGGAAATACGGGAAATTTAGGAATACCACTTGGGATTGCTTTGTTTGGAGAGAGTAGTGTTCCTTATACTAGTATTATAAATATTGCAAATATATTTTTTATATACACAGTGGGGATATACTTTTTTGCAAAAAGCTCTTTTAATTTTAAAGAATCAATTTTACAAATGGTAAAAATACCTATTATTTGGTTTGCACTTTTTGCATTGTATTTTAACTATCGTGGATTTCAAATTCATCCTCAGCTAGAGTTAGTATTGCAAATGGGAGCCTATGCTACTATTGTGATACAGCTTATTATATTTGGAGTCTATTTAGCAAAAACAAAAATAGCTTCACACAATTATAAGCTGAGCTTGAGTACAAGTTTTGTAAAGCTTATATTTTTACCAATTGTTGGTATTGTAGTTGTATTTTTATCACCTCTACCAAATGATATCGGAGCTATTTTGATTATATCTTTACTTGTGCCACTTGCAGTAAATAATGTAAATATTGCTGCACTATATGATTGTAAACCTTATGATGTGACAGCGATTGTATTTTTAAGTACGGTGTTGTTTTTGGTTTTGATATATTTTGATTTAAGGGTTATTGAGTTTGTTTTTTAGGAGATAGTTGTGTTTAATTTAGTATCTTATTTAATGGCTTCTGTATATCAGTAATCAGTATGTCATTTTTAGAAGTTTCTTCTCCATCAAAACCGATAATAAGCATTTTGTGTAATAGTTGTTTTAAATTTTTCATATTGTCTAGAAGTATAGCTAAGCTTTGCAAATTTGCTGATAAAATGTTATTGAATAAAAGAACAAAAGTTATTATTATCAGCTGATTCTTTTATTTTTAATATCTAGAAAGAATACCAGACAATAAAAGAATATATTGTCAAACTTATTGATATATTTGATGAATAGGATTATAGTATTAATAACACAAATAATTAAATTTAACTTAAAGCATGTGACAACTTTTATGACATTTATTCGCTAAAATGTTGCTACACTATACAATTATATAGAAATTTTATTTGAATTTTAAGGAGAATATCTATGTTATCTAATGAACAACCTATAAAAACAAGAGAAGAAGACTTTTTAAATAGAAAATATTTTGCAGACCATATTTCAAATGCCATTATAAATTATGAGGATAAAAATAATGATAGCTTAACTATTGGTTTATATGGTAAATGGGGTTCAGGTAAAACTTCACTTATAAATATGGCAGTTGAAAGTCTTGAAAAAAACGATAACATTATTATAGTTACATTTGAACCTTGGTTATTTTCTGATACAAACCAACTTATTAGTAGTTTTTTTAAAGAGTTTTCCCAAAAAATAAATTATAATGCTTATAAGTCAGAAGATATGAAATCATTAGGTAGTAAACTTGAAGTGTATGCAAGCTTTTTTGAACCACTAGGATTAATTCCAGAGCCATCAGTAGCTATATTTGGTAAAGCCTTCTCTTTTTCTTTAGGGTGGGCAGGTAAAATATCTAAAAAAATAGGAGAATCTTATGATAAAGATTTATCTACGATTAAAAAAGAAATTGAAGAACAATTACATAAACTAGATAAAAAAATACTAATTATTATTGATGATATTGATAGATTAAATAACACCGAGATTAAACAGATTTTTCAACTAATTAAATCATTGGGAAATTTTTCTAATACAATTTATTTATCTTCTATGGATAAGGATGTTATAGTTAATGCTTTAGCAGAAGTACAACATGGAGATGGTAATGAATATTTAGAAAAAATAATTAATGTACCTATTGAAGTTCCTCAATTATCAAAAATAGATGTTGATAAGTTTTTATTTAAAAAGCTTGATGAAATCATAAAAGATATTGATGAAAAGGATTTTGATCAAAACTATTGGGGAAATATATTCCATAGTGGATATAAAAACTTTTTCATAAATATAAGAGATGTTATAAGATATATTAATATATTAAGATTTAATTATAATGCTCTCAAAAACCATGTTAATATCATAGATTTAATGGTAATTACTGCTTTTCAAGTTTTTGAACCTAATGTTTATAACTTTTTAAAACATAATAAAAATTTGTTAAGTGGTCAAGAGTCACATAGTAGTGGTAGTGGATATAAAATTAAAGAAGAAAATCAAAATAATTTAAAAGCTGAACTTGATAAATGTAAAAAATCATTACAAAAGATCGATGGCGAATCTTTTATTGATATATTACAAGAATTATTTCTTAAAGTTAAAGAAGCATATTCTAATACTACTTATGTAGGAGAATTATCTAGGCTCAGAAAAAATTCACAAGTTTCAAGTTCTCAATTTTATGATGCTTATTTTACATTAACACTTACAGAAGAGCTTTCAAATGTAGAAATTAAAGAAATTATCAATAAAACCTCTAATGAAAGTAATTTTAGTAAAGTGATATTAAATTTAATTGAAGATAAAAGAATTAATATTTTTCTACAAAGATTTCAGGACTTTACAAGCGATGATATACCAAAAGAAAATTTTCAAATAATATTTAATGTATTAATGAATTTAAGTGATAAATTTCCTGAAAATAGACATAGTATGTATTCTTTTGGTAACCATGTACAAGTAATGAGAATTTTTTATCAATTATATTCACAAATAAAAAATGAAGATGAGATATATAATTTATTTAATGAAGCAATTCAAAATTCTAAAGATAGTATTTATATGTCATGTTATGAAGTTTCCATTTTCATGCAAAAGCATGGAGAATATGAAGAACATGAAGAAAAGGATGACAAAGTTATTAGTAATGAACAATTACAAGATTTAAAAAATATTTTATTAAAAAGAATTCATACTTGGGTAAAAGATAAATTACTTTTTGAGCATCGTGAAGCTTTATCTATATTATATTTATGGAAAAGAATCGATGAAAAAGGCTGTTTAGATTATGTAACAAATAATACTACTAATCAAGAGGATATTTTAAAGTTTCTCCAAATGTTTATCAATTACTCATATAGCCATACAATGGGAGACTATACAGAAAGAAAAAACAAAGAATTTAATTATACGGCTATAAAAGATTTTATTGATATAGAAAAAATAATAGTACATATCAATAAAATAGATAAAGAGCTAAGAGAAGATGAGAAGTTTTGTAAAGAAATGTTTATAGCATTCTATGAAAATAAAATTTCTGAAAATGATTTTTAATAAAAATTATAGTTAAAGGAGTAAGTTTAATATGAAAGAATCAATAAATGAGCTATATACTAAGCTACAATTATTATCATCTCAAATTCAAGATAACAAACAGCAAAAAATACACTCATTGCTATGGATTGAATATGAGAAATGTTTAAATGAAGAGAACAATGACGTTAATTCTTTAAGAGATATGTTACAAAATTGGGCTGAAAAAAATCATCACGATTGTATTATAAGCCATACTATAATAGTTACAAACTTATTTAATAGTATTAGCGAGAATAAAAAATTTAAAATGATTACAAAAAACCAAGACAAAGAATTATTTGATTTCCTGGAACTATTTAAAGAGAGTATGAATATATTAAGTTTTTTTGATTTAACAAAAAAAAACTTTAATTTAAGAGATTATAGTGAAAATAACATTATTGTTGATATTACTAATTTTATTAATTACTTTACAACAAGAGATGACATTATAGAGGCTGATATTATAGTTGCTTCAAAATTAATTGCTGTAGGTTGTAACTTATGTATGAAAATAAATAGAATAGATTATTTAACTAGAGGAATAATGCTACCTTTTCTTTCTTCATTATATAAAAAAGGTTTTACTCAAGAGGCAAGAAATCAAGCAGAAACATTCTATTTATATTTAAAAAAACATGACCAAAATCATTTTGCTTTTTTAGTTCATGCCCATCTATATTCATTTCAAAAGACACCACATTTAACAGCTATTAATATGACTTTTTCTTTAATATATGCTATTAAATATGATGATATGTCAGATGAATATGTTTTTGAAATTAGTACTATTTATTTGCGACTATTAAGAGATGCAAAACTTTTTAACTTATTAGAAGAATTTTATAATCATTATATAAATAAATCAACTGATGATAGATTAATTTTAGCTTCAAGCCTAATATATATTCACAGTTTATTTTATACAGATCAAGATAAAGCACTAACCCATACAATTGAAATATTAAATAAATATAGGGAATTACTTTTTGATAATGAACAGGAAGCTATTATATCTTGGTTAATAGTAATATTTAATTTAATTAAATTTAATCAAACTAACGAAAAACAATTTATACTCTACATGGATATGTTTAAAAGGGTAATAGGAGAAGAAAAATACAATAATTTATATTCAATGGTTTTTCCCACAGCAATAACTTCCAAGCTTTTAAAAAATATGATGCCAAAAATTTTAAATATCACATTTGATAGTGATATAGGATATGATGTAAATAATTATGTTATGATGGCTAAAAGCTTTATTCAAGATGCTTTTATTCAAAAGAACTTTGAAGAAATTTATTTATGTTTATTTTATCTCATGTCACCAGAATTTGTTAGAGAATACTCACCTAAAAATATAAAAATAGCAACAATGAATGCAAATAAAAAGCTACTAAACCCAAGTGATATATTACAGAACTTTGAAAATAGATTACACGAATTTACTAATAATTTACAAGGAGAAGTTGTAATACTTGCAATGACAAATGAAAATATGTATCAGATTACAATTAATGATACTGCATCTATATTCGAACATAAAGTAGATAGTTATGATATTTATGATTGGATTAATAAAAATAGTGAAATACTAGAAGTAAAAGATAAAGATGAGTATGAACTTTTTGAGTTAGCATTGCCAAGTGACCATCAAGAAAACTCAAAAAGAACAATTGATAATAAAACGAAAATAAAACTTGATATAAATGATTTATCTAACACAATAACAATTTTTAGATCATTTAATAGCGCATCTTTTCCACATAATTTTTATAAAGATGAGTCAGGTAACTTTTTAGCATTAAAAAGACCTTTATCTTTAAATTTTAGTATTGACCTGTCGTATGCAGAAAATTTAAGTATTAATAATGATATTGGATTATGGGCTCCGTGTGAAAGTGGTGACATGACAATAAATATGATTTATTCTAGAATTGAAAAATTTCATCAAGAAAACAATCTTACATTTAATCCAGTCACATCTATAGTTCCTAAAGAAAAAATACAAAATGATATAGCAGTAGTAATAACTCATGGAAGTTCAAATATTGATGAAACAAATAGAGTATATTTTACTCAAGATAATTTACAAATAGAATTGACAAATATTTTAAAAGATAATAAAGTTATTATTTTATTTGTGTGTCACTCAGGTAAACAATCATTAAGTGATTATTCTTATAGTATAGATTCTATTGTTAAAAATTTGCTAACCAATCATACAAAAGCCATAATTGCACCATGTTGGCCTTTAAGTATTGATATAGCATATTTTTATTATAAAATGTTTATTGAACTACTATGTAAAAACCTTTCTCTAGGAGATATTCATTTTGAAATTATGAAAGAACTGTCTAAGCGAAATATAAACCCTGCTGTATGGGGAAACTTACATTATTATGGTAATCCAAATATTTATCTAACATAGAATATTAAGTTATCTTTCTATTAAAAAGGGAATAAGGAGAGATGATAGTGATAAGCTTACTTTTCTTTCTTAAAAGCTATTTTCAATATCTAAATATTCTAGATATTGAAGTATTATAGATAAAAATCTAGGGACAGGATACTAAAAAATAAAGGTAACATGCAAGTTTAAACTATATCTCTTTTTAGTAACCTTTTACTTAAATATCTTCAAGTATCTTATTCACAACATCTAAAGTTTTTGGTAATTTGTATCTTAATATATCTTCTATTATTCCCAATCTTACACCATCATATAATATCATTTTCATTATACATAAATCGTCTTTTCTAATATATATGTATTGTTATGATCAAGAAGACCTTGTTTATCCACAATATCAATATCTTTACCTAATGAATCTTTTAAAATATCTCTTAACTCATCTAGTTTTACAGAGGCATCCCAACCTTTATATTTAGCTAAAAATTCAGGAGTTGTTTCTATAAGTATATCAATATCACTATCTTCTTTTGCTTCATCTCTTGAATATGAACCAAACAAACCAAGTAAATTTACATGCTCTTTTTTAAACATTGGTTGTAGTTCTTTTAATGTAGCTAAGATATTACTTTGAGTTAAAACAGACACAGATTTCCTTTCATTATTTTTTAAATTATACCTAATTTTAAATATAAATCAAAATATTGTAAATAGAGAAGTTCTTGCGATGACAATAATTAAATAAAATATATTAATCAAACTGAAAGTAGAGATACGATGATATTACCATATCATTAATTATACTAGATAAATCAATACAAAAAACCAAATAACCAAAGTGCAATTTTATTACCAATCCCAATTTCTAAATCATCACTAGCTACATATGAATCAGGTAGATCTTTAATCTGATTAAAACTTTTATTTTTACCACTAACCTCAAAAGTGTATCTCTCTTCACAATAAAAATCACCCTGTTTACTACTAAAAATCCCTTTATCATCTAAAGATTGCTTGTTTTTGTAGTAGTTATCCAGTTGATTTACAAAAAATGTCTCTCTTAAATTTCCTATATCTGGCTCTTTTGTGTACATCAAGTTCGGATTAGCTAAAAATATCTTCTCAGGCTTATCAAAAGTTTTCATTTTTAATGAGTTTTGCATTAAAAGCTTAATTAGTCCCGCATCATCAAGTTTTGATAGATAGTCTTTTAATGTTCTATCATCTTTAATATCTGCTGCTTTTTTTAATTCACTCATTTTTGGCTCAAATGGTACACTTTTTATTATAACAGATAAAAGCATCTTAATTTTCTTTATACTATTTCCATTGAGTTTAGGATAGATATTTAATAAATCACTTTCGATTGATACATTTATATTTTGTTGTAGAGTCTGAAAAAATAAAACCTCATTTGGCATAGATAAAAAATAAGGATAATATCCATGCTTTAGATACTCTTTGAATAAAGGGATAATCTTTTGGTTGTTTTTTTCTATGGTGTTCTTTATTTTAGTTGCTATGTCAATATGGTTTAATAGTATATTTTCTAATGTAATCACATCAAATTTATACCCATGATGAAGTTCTAAAAACTCTCTAAAGCTCATACCTACCATATTATAAACAATAGCTCGTCTACTTAAATCATGACTACCTTTATTTATCTGCAATGCAGAACTTCCAGTAGCAACTATTTTTAGTTTATCAAATCTATCGTAGATATTTTTAAGTTCCGCAGACCAATTTTCGTATTTATGTATCTCATCAAAACATAGAAGCTTTCCTCCGTTTAATACAAACTCTTCAGCAATTTGTGTCATTGTGTATTTTGAAGTGTTTTCAATATCATCAAGATTTACATATAAAGCTTCATTATCTTTATAGTTTTCACTTATATATTGGGCTACAGTGGTTGTTTTACCTATACCTCTTGAACCTATGATAATAGATAATCTATGTTCTAGTTGTTTTGTTGTAACGAAGTATCTTTTATACTCTTGGTTATTGATATTAATGAAATCTCTACTTTTAATGAAAAGTTCTTCTAACATAACTGAGCCTTTAAATGTTTTATAATCCAATTATATCATAAATTAACATGTAATGCAATACATATTTATCTGTGAAACAAAAGGATATATAGTTAAGGTAACATATTGCAGATACAGAAGTGTTAGAGATTATGAAAATATGAAATGTTTAATAGATATTGAAAGATTTTGGAGAATTTAACTTTTGTATATGTTCCACCTCGGGAGAGGTGGAACAAGGAATAAACTATATTGCCTTTCAGAGGCTATAATTCATACATTTAGTATAAATTATATTGTCTTCTCAGTTCACAATATAAGTACATCTAGTACTTATATAGCTTCCTCATCCTCTTCACCAGTTCTAATTCTGATGATTTTTTCAACAGATGATACAAAAATCTTTCCATCACCAATTTTTCCTGTTTTTGCTGATTCTGCAATAATTTTTACTACATTATCTACATCTTCACTATTTACTATCAAATCAAGTTTGATTTTTGGTAAAAAGTCTACTACATATTCTGCACCTCTATAAAGCTCACTGTGACCTTGTTGTCTACCATAACCTTTTACATCACTAACTGTCATACCAGTAATTCCTGCACCTGTTAAAGCCTCTTTAACATCTTCTAATTTGAACGGTTTTATAACTGCTTCTATTCTTTTCATTTGATTCCTTCGTATTGTTTAATTTAATTAAAAAGCTCTTTTAAATTCTGGGTAAGCTTCAACACCACACTCATTTACATCTAACCCCTCAAGTTCCTCATCATGAGCAACTTTTAGAGGGATGATTTTGTTTATAATGAATAATACAATATAACTACTTACAAAAGCAAAAATTGCAATAGTTATAACCCCTTTTAATTGTCCAAAAAATGTAATACCCTCAGTTGGGTTACTAGCAAATATACCAACAGCTAAAGTTCCCCATATACCATTTACAAGATGTACAGATAAAGCACCAACTGGATCATCTAGTCTTAATTTATCAAAAAATGGAACAGCTGCTACAACTAAAGCACCACCAATTCCACCTATTAAGATAGGTTGATATATATTGTACAGATCAGGACCTGCTGTTATTGCTACAAGTCCACCTAAAGCTCCATTAAGTACCATGGTAATATCAAGTTTTTTATAAATAAAATACATAATAAGTCCAGATACTATTGCTCCACTTAAACCTGCTGTATTTGTGTTTAAAATAGTAAGAGCGACAGCATTAGCACTCTCTTTAGAAGCTATGCTTCCTACACTTCCACCATTAAATCCAAACCAACCAATCCAAAGTAAAAATGCTCCAAGTGTAACAAGTGGAATGTTTGATGCAGGTATTACTCTTACTCCACCATCTTTTGGATATCTCCCATGTCTAGCGCCTATAATCATAATTGCAGCTAATAACGCCCAACCACCAGTAGAGTGAATAACACTACTACCAGCTAAATCATACATAGTCAAATCAAACATAGTTCCCTCAAGCATATCAGAACCCCATGACCAGTTTACTACAAGAGGATAGATTACAGAAGACATAATAATTGCAAAAATTCCAAGAGGAATAACTTTTGCTCGTTCACTTACCCCTCCACTCATAATATTGATAACTTTACCAACAAAAGCCATTTGGAACAAAAAAGCTGCCCACATACTCATACTATCACTTCCAAAATCACCAAAAGCAATAGAGTAACCAATAAGTAAAAAAGCCATAGAAGCTACAGCATAAATCATTGTATTCATCATCAAAACAGATGTAACATTTTTTGTTCTTACAATTCCAGCTTCAAGCATAGCAAAGCCAGGAACCATAAATATAATCAATACAAAGGCAAATAGTGCAAAAAATGTATCAATAACATAAGATATTTCAGGTGTCATTTTAAAATCCTTAGAAAAAAGTATACAATTATAGCATAACTACTTTTTTCTAAAAGAGGATAAATGTATATAAAATATACAATTAGAGTATCATGGGAAGTTCTAGTTTGATAGAGTTGTGGTCAAAAAATATATTTGCATTTGACTTAAGTGCTTTCATTTCAAGATTTTTTTCATTACTTTTATCAAAAGAGAGATTTTCTTCAGAGATAAATTCTAATGCTACAATTTTACATTTCTTTTGATTAATGATCTCATATTCACCTGTTTTAATATAAACTTGTAGTGAGATGTTTTGTTTCTCTTTAAAGGTTGAGAAACATTCATTCAAACATAATAAAAAGTCATTAATATTTATTTTAATTTCAGGTATCGAGATATCATAAAGCTCGTTTATTGTAAGTTTAGAATGAAGTAGGGTACTATTTTTTGATAAATCTATTAAACTAAAAATATTCACTAGTTTAAGTTTATCATCTTTTATAGTATGAGTACTATTTGATACGACTTTATAGAGTCGAAGTGCTATCTCATCATCATTTGCATATCCTACAAGTATTGCATAATATGATTGCTTGTTGTATTTTAATGATATATACTTATGGTTAAAACCAAAGTTTAAACTGGCATTTGAAACAGCTAGTTGAAATAGCTCTTTAATACTTACAAAGTTTAGTAAAAATTCCGCTTCTTTATTGTAGCTTTTAACTTTTCCACTGGAGTCAAATAGTAAGTATGGATTAAGGTCATTTTCTATAAGTTGTTCATAAAAATCTTTCATTAACGCTCCTAATCTTCTAACTGTGTAGAATATTGATCTATCTTTTTTCGTAAAGTAATTCTATTTATTTGTAGTTTATTTGCCATTTGTAATTGAGATTTATACTCTTTTTTAGCTGCTTTTAAAAGAGGAACTTCAAAACATTCTAATAAATCTTTATAGCTATACTCTTTTTTGAGTTTATTCAAGATAAATTGTTCTAAACTATAATCCATATCATCATCTTTTAGTGATTTTAAAATAGAGTTTTTAAATATTGATTTTTTAAGTGAAACACCGTTTGAGGATAAATCAATATCAATATCTTTTGAATCAATCTCTATTTCATAAATCTCTTTCGCCTCTTTTAGATAGAGTTTAATGAGCTCTTCTAAATCTTCTTTTCTCTCAATAAGTGGCGGTATATCTAGTTTCACTGCAAATGAAGCTTCAATATCCTGAGGTAGGTAAGTTGTTGTTGCTACAACTTTAATATTTGAGAGTCTTTCTAAAAACTCTTTTTTATTTACAACTTGTTCAATATTTGTAATGATAATCTCTATAAACTCTTCTATATTTGCAGTTTTGTTTATTAAGGTTTCTTCTAGTGTTTTTGCATCAAATATAGAAGCATCAGGTAAAATATTTTGAGCTAATATTTTTTTCCCAACACCTTTTGGACCTATAATTAAAATATTAACAGGGAGACTTGAAGACATTTGAGCTATATTTAATAACTTTTTTGAAGATTCTGATTTTGCTATAAATTTATTCATACTATTAATCACAATTATCTAATTTATTTTGTACATATTTTTTCACATCGCTATATAAAGAACTTTCTTTAAAGTCATCAAATGCAGCACCACTAGCATTTGGATGTCCCCCTCCGCCTGCAAGTTTTTGTGCCAAAATTGATACATCAATTTTATGATCAGCTCTAAACCCAACACGACCTCGTCTCCCTATATCCATAAAAAAGTCAAAATCTGGATTAGCTTTTAAAAATGCGTTTGCAGAAATTGATATATTTCCTAAAGAGTATGTTAATAACCCTTTAAAATCTTTATAATAAACCGTAAGTTCTTCTTTTTTACTATCTAAAGATTCTACAAGATAAGTGGAACTAAGATTATCTAGAGTGTTGTTTTTTGCACTACTGTTCAAAAATTCTTTTTTAAAGTAGTATATTTTTTCATCAAGTAAAATATATCCATCTTCCTTAGTAACAAAATCTAATGCTTTTGTGAGTAAAAAGTGTTTATACTCTCTATGTTGATTTGGGAACAAAAGGTTATTAATCTCAAAAGATTTGGTTACCATGCTCATACAAACTTTACCAAACTCAAAAAGTTCATCTTTATCTTTCCAAATATCAGCTGCATTTATTGCCTGTACTAATTTTGAAAAGTTTGGTTCACATTTTTCTTCAAATTGTTCATAATGTTCACAAAAATAGTCATAAGTAATTTTTGTTGCAGACCTTGAAGTATCTAAATAATACCAATCATATTTTTCACTACTTTTCTTCCCTGTTCCATGATGGTCTAAAAGTTGCAGAGTTATTTTATAATTATTTTCTATTAAGTGTGATATTTTTTTATGTAGGTTTTTAGATTCATCTACTGTAAGGTTTAAATCTGTTATTAAAAAAAGAATCTCTTCTTCAGTTGAGCATTCTTGAATTTTATCTAATACCTCTTTGATAAATAGCTTGACTTCTAAACCATAGTTAGCATTTAAAAAAGTACCATCAGGAAAAATCTTTTTTGATATAAGTTGACAGCCATAGCCATCCATATCTGTGTGAGAGATGTGAAAAAATTTCATTATGAAAAAACCTTCTATTATTTTGTATAGTTATTATACATTAAAAGTGATTACAACTCACTTGTTTGTGATTATAAAATATCTTTTAATGTTAGATTATCTAAAAATCCATTGATTTTATTTTGTAAATTAGCAAGGAGTGGAAAAACAGTACAGCCACCATTAACACTTGCACTACAAGTACTATTAACGCTAGTACATTCAAATACAGAAGGGATTTTCTCCTCGGCAATTGATGTAATCTCTAAAATAGTAAGTTCTTCACAAGGTTTTTTTAAAGTAAATCCACCATTATTACCTTTGTAAGAATTAAGTATCCCATTTTTTGCTAAGTTTTGTAAAATTTTTGCTAAAAAAGATTTTGATATACCCAACTCAGTTGCTAATATATCTACATTTTTAGGTTGGTCACTTTTTGCAATACTTACAAGTGATAATAAAGCATATTCACTTTTTTTTGTTAATAACATATTGTTCCTACTGTTTTAATATAAGCAATTGTACTAAAAATCTTGTAATGTTTTAATTAAGACAATTTTTGTTTGATTTGAATTAAAGTTAGTTTAAGAAAAAAAAAGGGAGGTAACATTAAGTTACCTCCCTTTTTATAAAATTATAGTTTGTTAAAACTATTTTGCTCTGATACCTAAATCAGCAACAAGTTGTGTAAATTTAGCGAAATCTGTTCTTCTTAAATATTTAAGAAGTCTTTTTCTTTTACCAACCATTTTTAATAGACCTAATCTTGAATGATGATCTTTGTGATTTTCTTTTAAGTGATCTGTTAATCTTGATATTTGTGCACTTAATACTGCTATTTGTACTTCTGCTGAACCTGTGTCTTTTGCATCTCTTTGGTGTTTAGAGATAATCTCGTTTTTTACGTCCTGATCTAAAGCCATAATGGACCTCCTGATTGGTATATTTAATCTCAAATGTAATCAATACTACAAATGGAAAGCGAATAATACTAAAATTAACTTATATTTCAACTTAAACTTTAGTATAAATTTCAATTATCCTCCTCCACATAAACCTTTATAATTAGTATTTTTTATTTTTTCAAGATAAACAAGGGTATGTTCTAGAACTTTTTTTTCTTCAACTAATGGTTGCATTAAAGCGTTTTTATCAGTTAAATTTATTTTTTGATTATCCACTAATGCTAAAACATCATTTGTTATTTCATCAATTCTATTGTTTATAATAGTTATCATTTTCATATTTTAATCCTTCTTTGGTATAATAACTATAATAAATTAAAATTTGGATGAAAATGGAATTTGATCAAAATATATTTTTCGATGAGTTTAATAATAAAGTTATAAGCTTAGAGAATGCACTTATAGACCTTAAAAGTGGTGATTATAGCACGGAAGTTATCAATGAGATGTTTCGTGCTATTCATACTATCAAGAGTACTTCTGATTTACTAGGAATGTTCTCTTTAGTTGGAGTAACACATAAAGCAGAAGATTTATTAGATGATATAAGAAATAAAAAACTCTCTATGGATGAAAATATCTGTGGGTTGTTTATTGAATTTAAAGATTATATTGCACTAACTATAAAAAATGTATCAATGGGTATATTTGATGACGAAGTAGTTGAAAGTTTAACAATATATTTTGAAAAAGAGTTTGAACATTATCTTCAAATAGCCCAAAATGGTCCTACCCAGGAAGAGGATAAAAAAACTATTTTAGTAGTTGAAGATGCAACTATTATAAGATATATGATAAAAAAAATCGTAGTGGAAAATGGATATAATGTTTATATGGCAGATAATGGAGATGATGGATATCAAAAGGTATTACATCATGATATAGATCTTATAATATGTGATTTAAGTACGAAAAATATTGGGTCAAAAGAGATGATTTTAAAAATTAAACAAAATATCCAATATGATCAAATACCAATTATTATGCTTGTTGATTATATGAATCAAGATTTAATTAATTATGGGAAACATATTGGGGCAAAAGCTTGGGTTACTAAACCAATTAAAAGCGAGAAACTTTTAATGATGCTAAATAAAATACTTTAGTCAATAGACTACAAATCTCATCAAAGAAGTTGTATGGTATAATTCCAAAAATTTTCAAAATAAAGTAACTCAAAAATAGGATTTAAAATGAAAGTATTATTAATTAAAGATGTGAAGTCATTAGGGAAAGCTGGAGAAGTAAAAGAGGTAAAAGATGGTTATGGGAAAAACTTTTTAGTAGGAAAAGGTTTTGCTAAACACGCAACACCAGAAGTTTTAGAAGAGTGGAAAATTGAACAAGCAAATATTAAACAAGCTTTAGAAGATGAGATTGCAGAAGCTAATGAGATTAAAGAAAAAATAGATAGTTTTCAATTTACAATTAAACATAAAGTTGGAGCAAATGGACACTTAATAGGAAGTGTAACAAATAAAGAGATTCAACAAGTGATGTATGAACAAGCAAACATCGGTATTGATAAAAAACAAATAACACTCAAAGATAAGATAAAAGGTGTAGGTATATTTGAAGCTGATTGTAAACTTGGTAATGGTATTCATGCTATTGCTAAAATTGATGTTATAGCTGAAGTTTAGGAGTTTAATTTATGTTTGATGCTACAACGATACTTGCATATAAAAGTGAAGATGGAACTGCTGTAATTGGTGGTGATGGACAGGTTACATTTGGTGATACTGTTTTAAAAAATAATGCCACAAAAATAAGAACACTTTACAACGGAAAAGTGTTAGCAGGATTTGCAGGTAGTACTGCTGATGCTTTTAATCTTTTTGATATGTTTGAAGTACATTTAGAAAATACAAAAGGTGATTTATTAAAATCAGTTATAAACTTTTCAAAAGAGTGGAGAAAAGATAAAACACTTAGACGCCTTGAAGCAATGATGTTAGTTTTAAACGAAAACCATATCTTTATTTTAAGTGGTACTGGGGATGTTGTGGAGCCTGAAGATGGGTGTTTAGCAAGTATAGGAAGTGGTGGAAACTTTGCAATAGCAGCAGCACGGGCTTTAAAAAAACATTCAAATTTAGAACCATTGGAACTTGTGAAAGAGTCATTAATGACAGCAGGTGAACTTTGTATATATACAAATCAAAATATAAAAACATTAACACTGAATAAGGAAGAAAAATAATGGATATGACTCCAAAACAGATAGTGTCTTATCTTGATGATTATATTATTGGTCAAAAAGATGCTAAAAAAACTATAGCAATTGCTTTACGAAATAGATACAGAAGAATGCAACTTGATAGTGATATGCAAGAGGAGATTATGCCTAAAAATATTCTTATGATAGGAAGTACTGGTGTAGGAAAAACTGAGATTGCAAGAAGAATGGCAAAGATGATGAATCTACCATTTATTAAAGTAGAAGCTAGTAAGTATACTGAAGTTGGATATGTGGGACGAGAAGTTGAATCTATGATAAAAGATTTAGCGCATGAATCTTACAATCTTGTAACAAAAGAGTATGAAGAGCAAATTAAAGGCTCTATTGATGATGAAGTTATTAAACAAATTGTAGAGATACTTGTACCACCTTTACCCCAAAGTGCTAGTGAAAATGCTAAAGAATCATTTATAAAAACATACAATATGATGGAAGCTAAAGTAAAAGATGGTTCTATGGATGATAAAAAAATCACTATAGAGATTCCTAAAACAACACATGTTGAGATAGTTGATAGTAATATGCCTATGGATATGAGTGCTATTAGTGAAAGTATCAATAATATGATGGGAAAAATGGGGAAAGAGAAGATAAAAAAAGAGGTTACTATAAAAGAAGCAAAACAACAATTAAGAGTTCTTGCTAGTGATAACCTTCTTGATAAAGATGCTTTAAAACAAGAAGCTGTAAATAGATGTGAAAATGGTGGTATCATTTTTCTTGATGAGATAGATAAAATAGCAACAGGAAACTCAAGTAAAAACCAAGACCCAAGTAAAGAGGGAGTTCAGCGAGATTTATTACCAATTGTTGAGGGAAGTAGTGTTCATACAAAATATGGACAGATTAAAACAGATCATATTCTTTTTATAGCTGCTGGGGCATTTCATGTAAGCAAACCAAGTGACTTACTTCCAGAACTTCAAGGAAGATTCCCTTTAAGAGTAGAGTTAAGTCCTCTTGATGAAGAATCATTATATAAGATTCTTACAAATACAAAAAACTCACTTTTACGACAATATGAAGCTTTACTCAAAGTAGAAGGTGTGAATTTAGAGTTTGAAGATGATGCGATTAGGTCTTTTGCGAAGCTTAGTGTGAGTGCAAATGAAAAAGCTGAAGATATAGGGGCAAGAAGATTACATACTGTTATAGAGAAAGTTTTAGAAGATATTAGTTTTGATGCAGATGAACATAGTGGAGAGACAATAGTAGTTAAAAAAGAGTTAGTTCTTGAAAAACTGGAAAATATTGCTCAAAACGAAGATAGTGCTAGATATATTTTATAATGGCATAAGATAGGTTTGGTTAAAATAGTTAATAATTCATTTTGGAGAAAGTTATGAAAATTTCAAGTTTTGAAGATGTAGAAGCAGAAGGTTACGAAATTTGTTTTGTACATAGTGGTTGTGATGGAGATGCAGATGTGGTTATAATAGATATCAATAGTATATTTGACTATGAAGAAAAAAAACATGATCTTTGTAAAGATAAGTTTACTTCAATAGCAATTATTGATGATCCTAGTGATTATGATGCGTTTAAAAACTTTGGTATAACTGCTTGGATTAAAAGAGAAGATGTGTCAAAACTACCAGAACTTTTAAAAGAAGTTGAAACAAGAATGGCTGCTTAGGCTTTTTGTTTAGTTAATGTCAATAATAGATACACATTGTCATCTTGATAATATACAATATCAAGATGACATAGATGATGTTATACAAACTGCATTACAAAATGGTGTTGAAGCTTTTTTAATACCAGGTGCGGATCCTCAAGACTTAGAAAAATCTGTAGCTTTAAGTGAAAAATATGATGAAGTGTTTTTTGCTGTTGGTGTTCACCCTTATGATTGTGAAAAATTTGATTTAGCAATTTTAGAAAAGTATGTGACACATCCCAAGTGTATAGCTATAGGAGAGTGTGGTTTAGATTATTTTAGACTCCCTGAAGATGAAGAGGAAAAACAACAAAATATACAACTTCAAAAAGATATCTTCAAAGCACAAATAGAGTTTGCAAAGAGAGTAAAAAAACCTCTTATAGTTCATATACGGGATGCCTCTGATGATAGTAGAACGATTCTTATAGAATCGCAAGCCAAAGAGGTTGGAGGTGTCCTACATTGCTATAATGCAAGCGAACACTTACTTGTTTTGAGTGAGCATAACTTTTACTTTGGAATAGGTGGAGTAGTAACTTTTAAAAATGCAAAAAAACTAGTAGAGGTGTTGCCAAAAATTCCACTAGAAAAACTGCTTATTGAAACAGATTCACCTTACCTCACACCTCACCCTTTCAGAGGAACACGAAATACACCTATGTATACAAATAATATAGCCCAAAAAGTCTCTGAAATCTTAAAAAAATCAAAAAAAGAGATAGAAAATCTTACTACAAGTAATGCAAAAGCCTTATTTAAAGAGTTTGATAGATAAAATTAGCTAAAATATATACAATTATTAAATTTAAATAAAAGGTATTTAGTTGAAGTTATTTTTAAAAGTAATATTATTGTCCCTCGTAGCATCATTTTTAAATGCTACATTAGTAAGCACCGCATTTGTAAATAGTGATTTAAAAGTTTTAGAAGAGTTAGATATTAGCAGTGAGTATATCACAGATTATCAATTACAACAAGAGTTTCAAAAAAATTTAAAATATACCCAAGAGCGGTATACTCAAAAACTCAATAATGCATATTTATTTGTCCCTAAAATTAAAAAAGTTTTAAGAGAAAACAATATCCCATCAGCTTTTTTATACCTTGTAATGGCTGAATCAAATTTTGTTTTAGATGCCTCTAGTCATAAAAGTGCAAAAGGGATGTGGCAGTTTATGGAAGGTACTGCAAATCACTATGGATTGAAAACAAATGAGTTTATTGATGAGAGAATGGATATTGTAAAATCAACACAAGCAGCAGTAGAATATTTAAAAAGACTTCATGAGATGTTTGATAAATGGTATTTAGCAGCTGTTGCATATAACTGTGGAGAGGGGAGAGTTATAGAGGGATTAACTCGAGCTACTATTGATATGTATTGTGAAGATGTTGGGTACAAAGTTTGTAGAAAAGAAGCAAAGATTAATGAATATAGAAAAACAATAAGACTTTATCAAACAAGAAGAGTAAAATTTCGAGAACTCAATAAAGTATATAAAGCAGTTAAAAAGTGGGATTATAAACCAGATATTGATAAACTGTTAGTTGTTCAAAAAGGTGTTTCTAGACAATACTTGCCTGAAGAGAGCCGAGGGTATATAAGAAAAATTATATCATTAGCTATGATGAATAATAGTGACTTTTTAATTAAAGATGAAAATACTCATCTTTTAAATAGGGGTATAAGTGATCCAATTGCAAATATTGAGGTAAAGGGTGGAGTGCTTTTACGAAATGTTGCAGAGGTTATAGGTGTTGATAAAGAGAAACTGAAAGAGTTAAATCAACATATCAAAAGAAATATCTTACCACTTGATGATGATACTTATACTTTATACATACCTTATTCAAAACTTTCAAGATACAATGCAAATAAACATAATTTAAAAGCAACTCAATATGAGGTATATAAAGTAAAAAGAGGGGATAGTTTAGCTTCTATTGGTAGACAATATTCAATAAATTATAAAATGATAAAAAAACATAATCATTTAAAATCAAACTTTTTAAGTGTAAATCAAGAACTAGTAATACCAGTTGACCCAGAACTTTACAAACGACCGATTCATTATACTGTGCGTGTAGGAGATACATTAAGTAAGATTGCAACAAAACACAATGTAGATTTTAAACAATTGATGAAAGATAATAATCTTAAAACAAGTATGATACGAACTGGAGATAAAATTGTTATTAAGTTTAGATAAATTAGTAGCACTTCTTTTAATAATAATATTTACAGGGTGTGGTAGTCGATACGGCTATGTTGATAAAAGTTATTATTCTTCATCATATTCTAATCAACAATATCAAAAAACAGCAGCAACAACACAAAAAATAAATGATAGTAAAGCTATGCACAGAGCTACAATGCGATCATATGAAGTATTTGGAAAAACATATTATCCTACAGTAGCACATGTTGATGATAAGTTTAGTGGAATAGCATCTTGGTATGGTCCAGATTTCCATGCAAAAAAAACAAGTAATGGTGAAATATATAATATGTATGGACAAACAGCTGCTCATAAAACGCTACCAATGAATACAATGGTTAGAGTTGATAACTTAGAAAATGGGAAAAGTACTGTTGTAAGAATTAATGATAGAGGACCTTTTGTTGTTGGAAGAATAATTGACCTTTCTAACAAAGCTGCACATGATATAGATATGGTAAAAAAAGGGACAGCAAAAGTTAGACTAACTGTTCTTGGATTTAATGGAAAAATTGCAACAACTTATGCAGAGAAACAAGTAACAGCAACTGTAGGAAATTATTATGTTCAAGTTGGTGCATTTCGAAGAGTTGAGGGTGCAAATATTACAAAAAGAAAATTTGAGATGATTTTAGATGAAGATAAATATAGAGTAGTATTAAAAGATGGTATATTTAATGGAGATAAAATTAAAAGAGTTTGGGTAAGTGGATTTAGAAGTGAAGATGAAGCGAGAGATTTCAAAGAAAAAAATAATCTAAAAACAGCTATGATAATAGCTCAGTAAGGATACATTATGGAAAAAATAGAACGAGTTACAAAAGAGACAAAAATTAGTTGTACTTTAGATATAAATGGAACTGGAAAATCATCAATAAAAACAGGTATTGGTTTTTTTGACCATATGCTAGAAGCTTTCAGTAAACATAGTGGTATTGATATTGAGATAGATTGTAATGGTGATTTAC
The DNA here is from genome assembly GCA_965140475.1 of Arcobacteraceae bacterium. Classification (GTDB taxonomy): domain Bacteria; phylum Campylobacterota; class Campylobacteria; order Campylobacterales; family Arcobacteraceae; genus JAIOSF01. The sequence goes on along the minus strand of OZ223240.1, from coordinate 247,248 downwards.
ATGTGGATGACCACCATAGTGTTGAAGATTGTGGTATTGTTATAGGACAACTTTTAAAAAAAGAGATATTCCCTATACAAAATGTTGAAAGATATGGAAATGCAACAGTTGTGATGGATGAAGCAAGTGTGACTTGTGCCTTGGATTTAAGTAATAGACCATTTTTAGTATATGAGATGGATATATTTGGAAAAGTTGGTTCTTTTGATACAGAACTGGCTGAAGAGTTTTTTCATGCAGTTGTTATGAATAGTGGAATTACAGCGCATATTATTCAAGATAGAGGAAGAAACAAACACCATATCATAGAAGCAGCATTTAAAGCTTTTGCAGTGGCATTAAGAAGAGCTTTAGTTGCAAATGAAAAGTTAGGAATCCCTAGTACAAAAGGTGTTTTATAAAATGATAGAACTTATTATACTTGATGTTGATGGTACATTAACAGATGGTTCTATTATATATTCAAATAATGGAGAAGAGTTAAAAAATTTTGATGTAAAAGATGGACTAGCAGTTGCCTCTTGGACAAAAAAGATGGGAAAAAAAGCTGCAATTATAACAGGAAGAAAATCACAACTAGTAGAAAGAAGAGCAAAAGAGCTTGGTATTACACATCTTTATCAAGGGTATGATAATAAAGATGAGATATTAGAAAAAATATTGCAAGAGGAAAACTTAACATGGGAGCAAACTGCTGCTATTGGTGATGATTTAAATGATTACAAAATGTTAAAAAAGGTAGCTTTATCGTTTTGCGTTGGTGATGCTGTTGATGATATAAAATCTTTAGTAAATGTAGTTTGCACAAAAAATGGTGGAAATGGTGCTGTTAGAGAGATGATTGAGTATATTATACAAGAGGATCAATTACAAGGCTTAAAAGAGTTATGGGTATAAATAAATTTATATATCTGTTACTTGTATCTACTGTAATAGTTTTATTTTATGAAAAAGATGCACAAGTTGTAGTTGTAGATAATGAAGAAAAACCTGAGATAAGTTTTTATAACTCAACAGCATATGATATCACAACAACAGGTGTAAAACAGGTTGTTCGTTCAAGTGAAGCTTATATGTATAAAACAAGAGAAGAGTTAGTTGATGGTACAATAATAAGCAAAGGTGATACAAATAATAGTGCTAATATTGTAAGTGGAGATCATTTTATAAAAATTGAAAACCAACTTTATATAGATGGAAATGTAAACTTACAACTTGAAAATGATATTGATATTGCAACTGAACAATTAGAGTATAATATCCAAACTAAAATTGCGAAAAACAATTTACCTTTTGAAGCGATACAATATAATAATAGATATGAAGGTGAAAATTTATATTTAGATTTGATGAAAAAATATATTAAATCAGATAATACAAAAATGAAAATAGAGGTTATAAATGAATAAATTATTCGGTATATTATTTTTAATAATAAGTTTTAATTTTTTAAATGCAGAGGAAACATATTTAAATATAGATGCATCTTTTTTTGAAGCAGATGAAGAGAAACAACTTATGATATTTAAAGGAGATGTTAAAATGACGAAGAACAAAGATATATTGCTTTGTAAAAAACTCGTTATTAACACAGTTCCATCAAAAGATAATCCAAAAAAACAAGTACCAAAAGATTATAAAGCAACGGGTAATGTTCATTTTACAATTCATACTGCCGAAAATATCTTAAAAGGAAAAGGTGATACAGTATTGTATTACCCAGATGAATTAAAATATATTATAATAGGCAATGGTTATTTAGAAGATACAAAAGAGGGTAAAAAAGTAAGTGCTAATAAAATCTATATTGATGAAAAAACAGGACATACAAAGATAGATGGTGATGCAAATAAACCTGTTAAATTTAGACTTAAAATTGAAGAAAAGAAGGAACAAAAGTGAAAGAGTTAAAAATAGTTGATGCAACTTTTGCAACTTCAGCACAAAGATTAGATGATTCACCCCCACCTGATAAAGCAGAGATAGCTTTTTTAGGGAGAAGTAATGTTGGAAAAAGTTCACTTTTGAACTCTTTAACAAAAAGAAAAACGCTTGCGAAATCATCTTCAACACCAGGTAAAACGCAACTTATTAATTATTTTGATATTACATTTAAAGATTATAATGAAGATAATGAAGTGAAAAATTATTATGCTCGATTTGTTGATTTACCAGGTTTTGGTTATGCCAAAGTTTCAAAATCTTTAAAAAAGAATTGGCATCAAAATTTAACTGATTTTTTAGAACAACGAGCATCCTTACAAATTTTTGTTCACCTTATAGATGCAAGACACTCAACATTAGATATTGATAAAAGTGTTGATGAATTTTTAAACCATATAAAAAGAGGTGATCAGATTATTATCAATGCTTTTACAAAAATTGATAAACTGAAACAAACCGAGTTACAAAAATTACAAAGAGAATATCCAGATGGAATTTTTATAAGTAATCTAAAAAATAAAGGTATGCAAGCTTTAGAAAAAAGAATTGCTAATTATTTATTTGGAGAGTAGGGTATGAATAAATTTAATTTTTTTAAGCCAAATGTATTAGATATTGAAAAAATGCAGAAACTTGTTGCCCCAGATGTGGAAAATGGTAACATACTTGATAGAAACTACAATGAGATGGCAACAACAATTCGTTCTTATACAGCAGTAAATGATGGTGATGAGACTGTTGGTTTTATAGCTCTTCACATACATACAATAGAGCTAGCTGAGATTAGAAGTTTAGTAGTAAAAGAAAATTATCGTAACCATGGAATTGCTAAAGAACTTATCCAAAAAGCAATAGATGAGGCAAAGTTTTTACAATTAAAAAGATTATTAGTTTTAACTTACAAAAAACAGCTTTTTGAATTTTTTGATTTTGTAGAGATTCCTAAAGAGAGTATTCCTGAGACAAAAATATGGGCAGATTGTATTAAATGTAAGCACTTCCCTGTATGTGATGAGGTTTCTTTAGTATTAGATATTTAAACTATTTGTTGTATAATCCTTAATATTATGACTTATCAAGGATATCAAAAATGTTTTTTAATAACGGATTAAAACAAGAATTAGAATCTTCTAAAAACCAGATAGTAAATTTAAGTGAAGAAAAGAATAGATTATCAGAAGAGTTAAGCTCTTTAAATCAAAAACTACTCAATAGTGAAAAAAGCAATCAACTATTAGTTGATGAGGTGAAGAAATTAAAAGAAGAGATTGAATATTTAAAAGAAAATAAACAAGAAGTTTCTTTTGATGCAAATGATGAAAAAGTTAAAGAACTTTTCAAATATCAAAATGATAACCTTAAGAAAGGGCTCTTAGATATACAAGCGAATATTTCAGAGTCAACAGAGTTAGCTAGAACAAATTTAAGTGAATCATATAAGATAAATGGTACTTATGAAGATTCAAAAGACAAATTAAATATAATAGTAAATGATATCGCTTCATTAAATAATAATGCTACAGATATTAATAGTGTAGTAACTGAATTAAATACAAAAGCATCTGATATTGCAGATGCTGTTGTTACAATTGATCAAATCTCTTTTCAAACAAATATCTTATCTTTAAATGCTGCTGTTGAAGCAGCAACTGCTGGTGAAGCAGGGAAAGGATTTGCTGTTGTTGCACAAGAGGTTAGAAACTTAGCAACAAGAAGTGCAGAAGCAGCTAAAGAGATTACTAATGTGGTAAATTCTATACAAGATAGTGTTGAACAAACAAATAAAAAGTTTGCAGTTATGACAAAAGCCATAGATGCAATATCGAATGAAACTATATCTTATTCTAAAAATATAAATGATGTAATGATAACTTCAAAAGATACTTTTACAGGTCTTGAACATATCACTGATAGAATATTTATGAGTTTAGCAAAACTTGATCATGTTATATGGAAAGTAAATACATACCTTTCTGTAGCAAATAAAGAACCAGCATTTGCATTTGTTGATCATAAAAACTGTAGACTTGGAAAATGGTATAATGAAGGTTTAGGAAAAAGATATTTTGCAAATACTCCAAGTTATTCAAAACTTGATATTCCTCATTCTAAAGTACATAATGGTACACATCATGTATTTGATGAGATTAAAAAAGAACAATTAGACTATGATGCTTTATTAAATTCTTTTACAGAGATGGAAGAAGCAAGTAATGAGGTATTTGCATTATTAGACAGAATACTTCAAGAAAGAGAGTAGTTTAGCTCTTTTTAGATAATAAATCATCAATAACAGTTTGGCGGTTTGTTATCTCTAACTTCTTACAAGCACTTGTAAAAGCCTCATCTTCCCCTATTACATAACACATACTTTTAGCTCTAGTAATTGCTGTATAAAGTAGTTTTGTATTGTGCATAATAAAATGGCTAAAGCTCATAGGTATAAGAGCATTTTCGTACTCCATACCTTGTGTTTTATGAATGGTTAAACAATACGCAAGAGAGATTAAACTATCAAGTGTATCAAAATCATAAAATACTACCATATCATCAGTTGGGTAAAGTACTAACAGTTTTTTATTCTCGTGATCAATTTTTATTACCATCCCTAGTTGTCCATTAAAAACCCTCTTTTCAATATATTCAGTTGAACCATTTTTATATGTTTTCATTGTTTGTGATTTCATATTTTCATTTTTAATGTGGATAACTTTATCTGCTAGTTTATACTCATAAGTTTTTGTTTGGATACCGTTATTTTTAGTATTATTGATAAGTTTTTGTAGGTTTATATTGAGATTTTCAACACCAAGAGGTCCACCTTTTATAGGGGTGATTACTTGAAAGAGTGTAAGAAATTTATCGATTTGTTTCTCTTGAATATATTTATACATAGGTTCAATATAATTTGAAGCAGTATTTAAAATAGTGTGTAAAATATTGATATTATTTTCACTTCGTAAGTTATTTATCTCATAGTCATTTAAAACTGATTTTTGTACATAATAGTTAGGGATTGAAACATCGATAAATTTAAAATCTTCATACTCCTCTTTATATTGCGGTACTTGCCCACAGCGTATCTCATTTGCAATTACTGCTATTGCTTGATGTTCATTTTGTCTATATATTTTTGTGAGTTTACAAATAGGTGCTAACTCATACTTAATAGCATCTCTTAAAATATCTCCTGCTCCAATAGCTGGAAGTTGTCCATCATCTCCAACAATTATTAAAATAGTATCGGGATCAATTTTTGATAATATTTTATAAAATGTAACACTATTAACCATACTTGATTCATCTATGAGAATTACTTTGTAATCAAAATAATCTTTATCACTATTTTCTATTTTTACTAATGAAGATTGTATAGTACTACTTTTGTATCCTGTCGTATCAGAGATTCTTTGAGCTGCAATACCACTAAGTGCCATACAATGGATATCATCATAACTTACTATCTCTTCAAGAAGTTCAAGTATTGCACGACTAGAGGTTGATTTACCAGTCCCTGCATATCCTATAAGTAAAATAGTATTTTCTCCATCATTGATTAAACTTACAGCTTTTTGTTGCTCGCTACTTAAGGTAAATCCTAAGCTTTCTTGCTTTTTAGTGATATAAGTATCAAAATCTTTAATGATTTTTTTATCTCTATTGTACTCTTTTCTATTTTTTAGAATCTCTAAAATTTTTGTTTCACATCGAAAGTAGATATTTGGTGCAAACCTATCTTTTATAGTTTCATTTATCTCCTCTTTAGCTACAAGGTTTATCAATGCATTTTCATATAAAGTATCTTTTTCTTTAAAATGTAAAGCATCATTCATAAGAGAAAAAAGCTGCTCTTTTCCTATAGAACTATTTCCATTTGCTTCACAAAACTCTTTTAATGTATAGTTCATACAAGCTGTGATTCTAAAAGAGCTCTCTTTGTCAATTCCTAGTTTTGTCCCTATCTCATCTGCTCTTTTAAATCCAATACCTTTTATTGAAGTAAGCATATAGGGGTTTTCTTTTATTCTCTCTATTAGATTATCAACATTTTCAAAGTGTTGATATATTTTATTAATAAAACTACTACTTACGCCAAATTGTGCTAAAAAACTTCCTAGTTCACGAAGGTGTTTAAACTTATTCCAGCTAGTTACTATTTGGGTAAGTTTTTTCTCTTTTATCCCTTTGATCTCTAAAAGTTTAGCAGGGGTATTATCTAAGATTTCACATAACTCTTCATCATCATATTTTTGTGTTAATTCAAGAGCGAGTTTTTTTGAGATACCTTTAACTATTTTTGTCAAAAAGAAATATATCTCCGCTTCTTTGAGTTCAAGGGAAGTAAATACAAACTGAACACCATATTTTTTATGAGTATTCCAACGACCAGTGATTATAACTTCACTTCCTACAAGTTTTTCTAAATCTGTATCAAAGTATTGTCCACAAATCTTTTGATCATTTTCTAATACGGCAATATAATAGTTGTTTTCTTGATTATAGAAAAGTATTTTTTTGAGAGTCCCCGATAATTTAAAAGATTCGTTAGTATCCATCATTAAATTTTTTCTTCTTATGCTTATCTTTTTTATACCGATTATTGTTTTTGAGTTTTTCTAAGAGATTTGATTGTTTAAGTATAAGTGCTTTTTCATTTTCAAAATCTTTTGAGTGAACATCCAGAGTATTAAGAATTGTTTGTGCGAGGTTTTTAACAGCAACTGGATACTCACTATAGAGTTCACAAGTTTTTGCTTTTTTAAGCTCTTCATATGCTTTTAAAGTAGCTTTTTTAAAAAGTTCTAGATCAAAATTATCATACTTTAAAAGTGAAATAGTTTTTGTATTGAATTTTTCTAGAACTCTAATATATCTTAATCGTATTGTTTTGTCATTTATTTCTCTTTGCATTTAGTTGTAACTTAAGTTCGATAGTCGGCATTAATTTTTACATATTCATATCCAAGATCACAACCCCAAGCTGTAAATGAACCCTCTCCAAGACCAAGATTACAAATAATTTTAAAACTTTTCTTTTTTAGAACTTGCGCAGCTTCTTTTTCTAGTTCGGCTGTAAATAGTATCTCACCTTGGTTATAAACTGTAATATCTCCAAATGTAATAGTAAGTTTTGTTTCATCACAAGCCATACCACTAGCACCAATTGTAGAAGCAATTCTTCCCCAGTTTGGATCTTCCCCAAAAAGGGCAGTTTTTACTAAAAGTGAATTTGATAATGCTTTTGCGATAACTTCTGCTTCCTCATCATCTTTTGCTCCATTTACTTCAAATGCAACTGCTTTTTTAGCACCTTCACCATCAGCAACCATTAACATAGCCATATCATGCATTACAAGCCGTAAAGCTTCACTAAAAGCATCTTTATCATAAGAGTTAGATTTACCATTTGATAAGAGTAATACAGTATCATTTGTAGAGGTGTCACCATCAACACTAATTGCATTAAATGTAGTTTTACTATTTTTTGTTAATAGTTCTTTCATATGAGCTTTTGGTATAGCTGCATCTGTACAGATAAAACAAAGCATTGTTGCAAGATTTGGATTTATCATCCCTGCACCTTTTGCAATAGCTCCAATTTTAAAGCTTGTTCCATCTTCAAGTTTTACTTCATAATAGGTAGTTTTAGGATAAGCATCTGTTGTCATAATAGCTTGACTTAAATTCTCTCCATTTTTTTCCATTAAATCAAAACTTAATGCACCATTGAGAATTTTCTCTTGAGGTATTCTTACCCCTATAACACCTGTACTACTCATAACTGGGTTTTCAACAGAAGGAAATTTTTCTTTTATTGATGAAAAGAGCTCATTGATATCTTTAATACCTTGTTCCCCAGTCATTGCATTTGCATTTTTAGAATTAATAAGTACAAAATTTGTTTTAAAATTTTTATCATATTGCATATAGTGTCGTAATGGTGCTGCTTTGAAATTATTTTCAGTAAATACAGCTTCAACTTCACATAAACTATCACTATAGATAAATCCCATATCTAGTTTATTATTTGCTTTAAGACCTGCACTTATACCGTTACAATAAAATCCATCTATATCACTTATAGTACCCTTTATAGGGAATATACTAAACATTTATTAATTCCTTTGGTTTTTCTTTTCTATTAATTAATATTTTTGCTTTAGCTATACCAGATTGGTCTCCTATAACTAAAAGCTTACACCCTTTAGATACTTTTGTACTCCCTTTTGGTGTTTGGATAAACTTTCCACTTATCTCTGTTATCCCTATAATACTTACTTTTATTTTATCTCTTAAATGAGCATCTTGTATCGCTTGGTCAAGGAACCAACTATCATCACTGATATAGATCTCTTCCATATCAATAGGGGTATCTTTTTTGTATAAAAACTCTTCTAAAACATTTTCCATTTCTGGTCTTATTGCCATAGCACTTACCCTTTTTGCCATAAGTTCAGGTGGTGCTACAACTTTGTTTGCTCCAAGTTTTTTTAATCTTTCAACATCTTTTTTTGATTCAGCATTACATATGATAAGAAAAGGATTCTTTCTCCCTAACTCTTTTTCATAAAGTCTAACAGATGCAATAATTGTAATACTATCTGATATGTTTTTTGATAGAGATATTACCCCTTTTGCACTTGAAAGGTGTGATTTTAAGAAAGCTCTTTCTGTATATGTTTCCTCTTTAACATAGTAAGGATAGTTGTTTTTAGCAGCTATCTCTTCTAATTCATCAGTAGGGTCAACAATAACAAAAGGTATATTGTTTTGTTTAAATTGTTCTGCTAGTTGTACTGTGTATTCATTGTGATTGAATATTACGAAGTGATTTCGAAGCCGTGCTATTTTATACAACATATTTCTCTCCTTGTATAGGTCTAGGAATTTACCTCTTACTAATACTTGAATAAGTGTAGTAATAGATAAAGTAAATATTAAAAATCCGAATATTATAAGTGTAATCGTAAATAATCTTCCAGCAGGTGATATAGGAGAAACTTCTCCAAATCCAACTGTTGTAAATGTAATACCTGTTTGATAGATTGCATCGAGTATTGTAAAATCATCGATTACCATATAACCAATGGTACCAACCATCATAATGACTTGTAATAATATTAAGGGAAGTCTAAAGTGTTTAAATTGAGAGTATATCTCTTTGTCGAGGTCAAACTCTGGCTTGGAACTTCGATAGTCCCAGCCAATAGCTTTTTTGATGTTTCTTATGGTTTTCATAAAAACATCTTTATTTTTGTCTTATGAATTCTTTTTAAGAGTTCTAAGTTCTTTTGCAGAAATTTTGATTTTTCTTGTTGTACCATCTTCTAATGATATTCTAACTGTTCTTAAATTTGGTAAAAATTTTCTTCTTGTTCTGTTTTTCGCGTGACTTACGTTATTTCCAGACATTGGACCTTTACCAGAAAGCATACATCTTCTTGCCATTTTTATTTCCTTGAGTGTAAAATTATTTGGAATATTACCTAATTACTACTTAAAATAGTCTTTAATTCTTGGGAAAGAGTGAATCAAAGTTAATATCAAAGTATCTATGAGGCTTATTATCTGTTTTTGGTCTCATTTTATCATAATTTTCACTTATATCACTATATCTCTCTTTTGTACCATCAAAAAGCATCCCAATCAAAATTAAAGCGATAAAAATGATAGAGGTAATATAAACTATGATCTCGCTTCCAATATAAATGTCATGCTCTTCAAAAAGATATTCTACAATTTTTTTTCTCATTAAAAAAACGACAATAACTAGTGTTAAAGATATAAAGAAAGCAAGCGAGTTCATGGTTTATCCTTTGTTTTGAGCTTTAAACTCTAAATACTCTTCATAAGTTCCATCAAAATCTACAATAGAACCATCTTCTTGAATTTCCATGATTCTATTTGCAAATGCATCAAGTAATTCTCTATCGTGAGAGACACAAATAACGGTTCCCTCATATGATAGTAATGCTTCACCAAGTGCAATAATAGCTTCAAGGTCAAGGTGATTTGTAGGTTCATCTAGAAGTAAAAAGTTTCTTTTTTCAAGCATGATTTTACTAAGCATCATTCTGTGTTTTTCCCCACCAGAACAATTCATAACAGATTTTTCTTGCTCTTCACCATTAAAAAGCATTCTCCCTAAACAGTTTCTAATCTCACCAATATCAGCTTGTCTATCAAAATCTCTTAACCAATCATAAAGTGTAATATCACCTTTGATTAAATCAGTTGTATTTTGTGGAAAGTAACTCACAAGGGCAGTTGCACCCCATTTTACTTCACCACTGTCTGGTTTAATATTTTCCATTAATATTTCACATAAAGTTGTTTTACCAGCTCCATTTGGACCTATTAAAGCAATTTTATCTTTTTTCTCTAACATAAAGTTAATATCTTTTAATACAACTTCACCATCATAAGATTTACAAATATCTTTTACCTCTAGAACCTCTTTACTGATAGGTTTTTCTTGTTTAAATACAATTGATGGGTCTCTTCTTGAACTTACTTGAATAGCTTCAATATCTATTTTATCAAGTTGTTTTTGTCTAGAAGTTGCTTGTTTTGCTTTTGAAGCATTGGCACTAAATCTTGCAACAAAGGCTTCAAGTTCAGCTTTCTCTTTAAGTTTTTTATCTCTTTGTGCATCTGCTTGTTTAGATAATACTGTTGATGCAATATACCAATCATCATAGTTTCCAGTAAACTCTCTAATCTTTTTAAAGTCAACATCAAGTATGTGTGTACAAACAGCATTTAAGAAGTGTCTATCATGTGAGATAACTACCATAGTTCCCTCATGATGTTGTAATTGATTTTCAAGCCAAGAGATAGTTGCCATATCAAGGTTATTTGTAGGCTCATCTAGAAATAATACATCAGGTTTTGGAAATAATACTTGCGCAAGTAAAACTTTAAATTTATCTCCACCAGCTATTGTACTCATAAGATCAGTGTGTTGTTCTGCTGGAAATCCAAGTGATTCAAGTATTTTTGTAATTTTAACATCATACTCATAAGTTGGATCTTCCTCTACACTTATCATCTCTAATTCACCTAGTCTTTCACCAATTGCATCAGTGTACTCTTCCATATACAATTTTTCTTTCTCTTTTATTGCATCATATAGTCTTTTATTCCCATATAAAACAGCATCTGCAAGGGTAAAATCTTCATAAGCGTATTGATTTTGACTTAATACTCCTACTTTTTTCCCACTTTGTACTTGTACTTCACCATCTGTGATATCTTCAGTTCCACTAAGCATTTTTAAAAATGTTGTTTTACCAGCACCATTGGCACCTATTAGACCATATCTTTTCCCTGTGTCTAATGATAAGTTTATATCTTGAAATAAAACTCTGTTACCAAATGATTTCTTTAAATTTACAACTTTTACCATAAAATAATTATCCTTTTTTCTTTTCTATTTGTATTATATTTTTCCATTATATCTAAAACTACCCTAATAATCTATTGATATCATTATAAAGTCCTAAACTCATAAGTCCTAATAATATAACCCAACCACCTATAGTGAGATTTATTAACATCTTTTCACTAGGTTTAAGTCCTGTTATCATCTCGTATATATTGAACATAATATGTCCACCATCAAGTGCTGGAATTGGAAGGAGATTTAAAACACCTAAATTAACAGAGATAAGTGCAGTAATAGTTAAGAGTGCTACAAAGCTTGAAGCACTAGCATCACTTATTACCGTACCAATACTTATAACTCCACCTATCTCACTATGAGGTACAATCCCTTGGATAAGTTTTTGCACCCCTAAAAATATCATTTTACTAGCTTCTAGTGTTTTATCATAAGCAAAAGAGATTGATTCAAGAGGAGAATAATGAATTTTTACGAGTTTTGGTGCAGGTGCAATCCCTATCATCTTCTTTTTAATTTTTTCTTTAAACATATTAACTGAATCACTTACTTTAGGATAAAGTGTTCGTGATATAAGCTTCCCTTCTCTTTTGATAAAAAAAGTTAAACTCCCATCAGCATTTTTTATAATATCACTTAAATCATCCCAAGTCTTGATTTCCATATTATTGATTTTTACTATCTCATCATTTGCTTTAAGTCCAGCAAGACTCGCAGGAGAGTTTTCTATAACTTTACCTATTGTTGGTGAGAGTGCATTATTTCCAAGAAGTCCAATTAATATGTATACTACAAATGCAAGTAAAAAGTTTGCAAAAGGACCAGCAAGAAGTATTAAAATTCTTTGAAATGGTGTTTTTGTATTATAACTATCTACATCGTTGTTTGATAATGCTGGATTTAAATCTTCTTGACCTTTCATCTTTACATAACCACCTAAAGGTATAAGTGAAAAAGTCCAATCAGTTCCTTTATAGTGTTTTGTAATTAGTTTTTTCCCAAAACCTATTGAAAATACATATACTTTTACACCAAGAAGTCGTGCAACTGTAAAATGTCCAAGCTCATGGACAAAAACTAAAATTGATAAAACAATTATAAATGTTATAAATCCCATTATTTTAAGTAATCCCTTATATATTCATATCCAGAGTATAGTGTTAATGCAACAGCAAACCATAATAGCTCAGTACCAAAAGGCCAATTCATTATCAAAAATCCAATAGCTATCATCTGCACTACTGTTTTGATTTTTCCAGCCATCGTTGAAGCGACATTTTTCCCTTCACTTATTGCAACAACACGAAGTCCAGTGATAAAAAATTCTCTTGAAAGTATCAAAAATATAGCAAATGCACTAGCACGATCAAGGACTATCAGCCCTATAAATCCAGCAAGTACAAGCATTTTATCGGCAAGTGGATCTAAAATTCCACCAAGTTTTGTCATCTGATCCCAACTTCGTGCAATATAGCCATCAAAAAAATCAGTTACTGAAGCTATCACAAAAATAAGTCCTGCAAAATAATCAAACCAACTAGGATGCCACCCTTCAAAAAGAGGATTATTTTGATCTATCATAAACCAAAGCATTAGAGGTGCTAAAAGTATTCTAAAACCTGCTAATAAGTTTGGTAAGTTTAAGTTTTTAGGATTATTCATTATTTTTTAAAAGTTGTCCCACCATCAACAAGTAAAGTACTTCCAGTTATCCAAGTAGCTTCATCACTACATAAAAAGTAACAAGCTGAAGCTAAATCTTCTGGTTGACCCATTCTTCCAAGTGGAGATAGCTCTGCTGTTTTCGCTGCTACCTCTTCATAGTTTGTAAAAGCTTTGAGTGCATCAGTGTCAATAGGTCCTCCACTTACAGCGTTTACTCTAATACCATATTGTCCAAGTTCAGTTGCTGCATATCTCACCATTGCTTCAACTGCTGCTTTGTTTGTACCGTGACCTGCATAATTTTCTATATATACTAGGTTTCCAGTAGAGCTTAAACTCACCATAGCACCACCACCATTTTTTTCCATTCTTTTCGCTGCTTGTTGGCTACAACAAACAAATGCATCAACAGTTGCAGTATAAATATTGTTTAAACCTCTTGGCTTTAATTTCATATACTTTCCATAACCACCAACTACTGCTCTACCATATATCATAGCATTTGAGATAAAGTAATCGATAGTTTCGAAATCTTCATCAATCTTAGCAAATAACTCTTTTGCTGTTTCAGGTTCTAAGATATTATAAGGGTAGTATCTAGCTTTTATACCATAAGTTGCTTCTAAATCAGCTGCAATTTCTTTTGCAACTTCTTCATTTGAGTTGTATGTAAAAGCTACATTGATACCCTCTTTAGCGAATCTATAAGCACAAGCTTTACCAATACCTTTTGTTGCTCCTGTAATAACAAGTGTTTTTGCCATTTAACTTTCCTTCTATAAAAATAAATTTTATGATTTTTTTGGATTATAGCTAAAAAGTGATTAATATATTATGGTATAATTTCTAATGAATAAAAACCATCTTTTAACAAATGATATAAATAGTCTCATTAAACAAATTGCAATCCCCTCAAGTATAGGTATGTTTTTTAATACAATGTATAATGTAGTAGATACATTTTATGTGGGACAACTCTCTACTGTTGCTATTACTGCCCTTTCTTATAGTTTTATAGTTTATTTTATGTTACTTTCGATTAGTTTTGGACTCTCCTCTGCAATTACTGCTCATGTGGGAAATTCACTAGGGCGATATAAAATCAAGTTAGCGAAGATATTTATCTCAAATGGTATCACATTTGTAAGTTTCGTTGCTTTGTTTCTTTGTAGTATGGGATTTGTTTTTTTAGAAGATATCTTCTCTTTAATGGGGGCAAAAGATGAAGCACTTTCTTTAGCCCTTGATTATACTTATATAATACTCATAGGTGTCTTACCAATGTTAATAGGTCTTGGGGCAAATGCAGTGCTTATAGCTCGAGGAGATACAAAAAGTTATAGAAACACTTTAATTTTTGGTTTTTTTATGAATTTACTTTTAGATCCTTTGTTTATGTATGGATATGCTTTTATCCCAGCTTTAGGTTTTAAAGGTGTAGCTTATGCCACAGTTTTTATACAGTTTATAACTTTTGGATATATTATGATGAAGCTTTATAAAACTACACTTTTTAATTTTGAAAACTTAAAATTATTTTTACCAGATATGAGGGTGTACAAAAAAATTCTTATACAAGCATTGCCTCAAAGTTTAAATATGTTTATCATGTCTTTAGGGACTATGGTTGTTATGTATTTTGTCTCACAATATGGTTATAAAAGTGTTGCTGCTTTTGGGATAGGATATAGGGTAGAGCAAATTATACTACTACCAATGTTGGGATTAAATATAGCAGTAAGTTCAATAGTTGCTAATAATTACGGGGCTAAAAATTTTGATAGAATCTATGAGGTGATAAGTAAATCTTTAAAATATGGCTATATTATGAGTGGGATTGGAGTATTGTTTTTAGCAATTGCTGGGGAATATATTATTATGATATTTGATAGTGATAAAGAGGTTATATCTGTTGCATATATCTATGTGGTGATTGAAAGTTTTGTATTTTTTGCATATATTACAATATTTATATCAAACTCAACACTACAAGGTATAAAACAACCTTTTATTATACCTTATGTGAGTTTTTATAGACAGATTTTGATGCCTATAATTTTACTCTATTTTGTTGTTGATATTTTTAAATTAGATATTATATATGTGTGGATTGTGGTAGGACTAATTATCTACAGTGCAGCAATATATATGTTTGTATACACAAAAGATAAATTAAAGTTATTAGAAAAAAAGGCATAATATAACTTTTAGTTATATTATACTATTATGAAGTTAGATTTAATAATTAGGACTTCTTGTGTTAAATATTTTTAAAAATAGATTATTTGATTTTATTGTAGTTATTTTACTATTAGCTATGGGTGTAATTGTTTTTGTTGTATCAAACAATATTACACAAAATAAAATAGAGATTATAAAAAAAGAAAAATATAATATCTACTCAAAAAATATATATGATGAGATAAGTATATTGATGAAACATAAAAAAAACTTAACACTTGCTATTGCATTATCTTTATCACGAAATGAAAATATCATCAAAGCTTTAAAAAACAATGATACTGAACTAGTACAATTAAAAGAATTTTCAAAATTACTAAAAAAAGCGATAAAACTCAACAATTCATGGTTTCAAATAATTGACAATAAAGGGATTGCGTTTTATAGGAGTTGGGTTGAAAAAACAGGTGATCCAATCGTTAAGTCAAGACTTGATGTAGCAAAAATGATAGAAGATCCTCAAATTATGTGTACAATTAGTACAGGTAAGTTTGATATGACTTTTAAATCTATGGTTCCAATTTATGATAAAAGTACTTTTATAGGAATGTTTGAGATTATTACCCATTTTAATTCTATATCAAGTCAACTTCTTGATAGTGATATAGATTCTATCATAGTTGTAGATAAAAAGTATAAAAATCAGCTATCTAAAGCATTAACAAAGATATTTATAGATGATTATTATGTTGCAAATGAAAATGTAAAAGAGGAGACAATTGATTATATAAAAAGTAAAGGTATAGAAAATTATATACATAGTGACAAAAAATATATCATTGACCAAAAAGAGAATAAATTTATTGTAGTTTATAATATTCCAGATATCTATAATAATCCTATGGGAAGTATCATTGCTTTTAAAGATTTAGATTCTTTAAATATGGATGATATTGAATATGTAAAAACAAACATGATATTTTATATAGTATTATTTATATTAGTGGTGATTTTAATTGGATATTATTTTTTGGTAAGAAATCATACAAAAGAACTAGACAGTAAAGTTATTAAAAGAACAAAAGAATTATACAATGAAAAACGATATATACAAGCAATATTGGATACTAACCCAAGTATTATATTGGTAACTCAAGACTCTAAAATAGTCAGTGCTAATAAAAGGTTTTTAGAGTTTTTTAAATATAGTTCTTTAGAAGAGTTTAAAGAAGATTACAATTGTATATGTGATTTTTTTCTCACTTTAGATGAAGTTGTATTTCCTAAAAATCATAAAATTTATGGAGAGTTATGGTCTCTTTATCTTGCAAATAATTCTAAAAAAGAACATTTTGTATCATTGAAATTTGAAGATGAGGAGTATGATTTTATTGTAAGTGGAGCATATTTGAAAAATAATGGAGATATTTTACTGACTTTTCAAAATATCACTGATTTAAAGAAAAAAGACAAGTTATTATACGAACAATCAAAAATGGCATCAATGGGTGAGATGATAGGAAATATTGCTCATCAATGGAGACAACCACTAAGTATAATATCAACTGCTGCAACAGGTATGAAAGTACAAAAACAGTTTGGTAATTTAACTGATGAATATCTCAATGAAACAATTGATACGATAGATTCAAATGCACAGTATCTCTCAAAAACAATAGATGATTTTAGAGATTTTATAAAAGGAACTAGAACAAAAGAGGAGTTTACTTTTGATGTTGTTACTGAAAAGTTATTACATTTAATTAAACCATCATTATCATCGCATCATATAGAATTTATTATAAATGTTGAAAAAAATATTAAAATCAATGGTTATTTAAATGAACTAGCACAGTGTCTTATTAATGTATTTAATAATGCAAAAGATGCAGTAAAACAAAAAGCTGAAGGGGATAGGCTTATATTTCTTGAAGCAAAAGTAATAAATAAAACTTTACATATAATAGTTAAAGATAGTGGAGGGGGAATTGACTCTACCATTATTGAGAAAATATTTGACCCATATTTTACAACAAAACATCAAAGTGTAGGAACAGGACTAGGACTTCATATGACTTACAATTTAATTGTAGATGGTATGCATGGTACTATTGATGCTGACAATAGTAACTTTGTATATAAAGGTAAAAAATACAAAGGTGCGGTGTTTAGTATAAAATTACCTTTGGAGTAAGAGTTTATTTTTTTATACTTTTACAAAAGATAATAGTCTTAGCGATTTTACCATTGGTAAAGACACGATTTCCACCAATCTTCCAACCATCACTTTGTCTGACTATTATATCATCACATTGTAAAGGTTGATTTTCTCGAAAATCTGTAAGAAGTTGTGCTCGTCTATCTTTTTCATAAAAACCATAAATAACAATACCAATAAAAACAATAAGTGTGATATAGACTAATTTTTTATTTCTCATAGTGGGTGTATTATAACGATTGTTTGTTTGATTCTTTAATAAATATAAAAACCAACATTATGCAGCTTTATCACGATTTTCTATTAATATACATACATAATGTATTATTATCATCTAAATATCCATATAAAACATACATAAAAAGATTCATTTTTATTTCAAATATTTTTGAAATTCCAATACATTTTATAGTAACATCTAGAAAAATACCTTATATAAAGTGTTTGTAGGCATTTTGATATACGACACTTTTTGTGTATGTTATTTGTTGATTTTCAGGCTAACTTATATATAATGTATGTTCAATAAAGAGTTAGATGACAAAGGAACATATTGAAAATATTAGAATTTATACTGGAAGTAATTAAACTTATTAAACCAAATTTTTATAATAAAATCACTTGGTTTCTAGTTGTATTTGGTACTACGCTAATAAGTACACCATTGATAGAAAAAATCATCAATGCTATTTTAGAAAAGAACTTTACGATTTCATTAACCGAAAACAATGACACTCAAGTAGGTTTATGGTTAATTGGAATTGGATTATTTTATAATTTGTTAACAAATTATTTTGATAAATACTTACTTCATGTTCAAACAATAAAAAAACTTGATAACAATTCTTCTCAGGACAAAACTTTATATGAAAAGTTTTTACAAAAATTACCATCCAATGGTAGTATTGAATTTATAAAGCATCATGATTTTCACAATTCATTTGCTTTAAATGATTTACGAGAACTAATCAACTTTTCTAATGAATGGATTAATGCCGAACATGAGTTTATGAACCAAGAATTAGAAACTATAAGAAAAGAGCTACTTGAAAAGATACAGCACTTTGTTTATGATTCAAGTATGAAAACATATCCTCTTGGAGATGGCATTCAAACAATAATGAATAATGTAGATGAAGAGTGGAATTTAACACAGAGTACAAAAGATAATATAGTTTTGTTAAACAATTATGGTGATGACATATATGATATACATCAAAAACTTGTTAGAACAGGGCGTGATTTATTGCACATCTAACAAATACGAGGAGACCAATAATTTACCCTAGCGGGAAAATTATTGCTCACGAAAAACGTTATGAGTAAAGGTCAAGAGTAAATGAAACAAATAGATTTTTACATTCAAGAAGCTGTAAGTCAGTGTGATTATGCAATTTTTGCTTATAAGGAATACAAGAAGTCTTTAAAGGTTTCTGATACAAAAATGATTTTTTTACATCTTCATCATTTTGTATTACATAGTACAAATTTAGATAAAATCATTTTTCCTCACAACAATAATTTTAGAGATAGTATTATTCAAACTATACAACAAGGTGTAAGCAAAAAACTTAAAACAATTAGGAAGCTTAGAAATCATCTTGAACATTTTGACGAAAGATTAGATAACTACGTTAAAAACTATAAGGGACAACCACATTTTGATTGTAATCTAATCACAGGTGCGAAGGGGTTTCCTATTAATGATTGTTTAAGGGCACTTGATAGAGATAATTATATTTTTTATGGTGAAAAATTTAATATTGAAGAAGTTTATATAGAGCTTTGTAATATATTGGAAACATTAAATACAAAAACTCATAACAAAACATTGGAGAGAAATATTTGACCCTGCGGCTCAAATATTTCTCAACTCAAACGTTATCAAAGGAAGTTCATGGAGTATATTTTAGCATTTATCGTTTTGTATTTATTTTATTATTTTGGATTCAAGCAGTATAGGCAAAGCTTAATCACAAAACAGGAGCATTTTATAGCCAACTATGTGTTTCCAAACAAAGTAAACGAAATGATTTTAAAAGAATATCCTCATTTAACAAATGAGGATATTGATTTAGTTTTTAAAGGCTTAAAAGAATATTTTATTATTTGTCATAGAGCAAAAAAACAAATGGTATCTATGCCATCACAAGTAATTGATGTGGCATGGCATG
The DNA here is from genome assembly GCA_965140475.1 of Arcobacteraceae bacterium. Taxonomy (GTDB): domain Bacteria; phylum Campylobacterota; class Campylobacteria; order Campylobacterales; family Arcobacteraceae; genus JAIOSF01. The sequence continues at coordinate 227,663 of OZ223240.1, read as the reverse complement.
AATTTATACTGTTTACAAAAAAATATAATGATTTTTGTAAACAATCTCTAGGAAGATTTTTACATCATACTCCTGCTGAAGCTATGAAAAGTCAAAAAGTTGCCCAAGATGGTATTAAAACTGCTTGGAGATTAGCATGTCAAAGAGAAGGTATTAATCCTTCAAGTCCAAGTGCACTTCCGCTATTATTTGCTATTGATAGTATGTTAAATATTCATAATGGCTTTAAATATTCATTAAATTGTAGTAATAACAATGTTGGAGATGGAGGCTATTGTGCATCACATATTGGTTGTTCAAGTTGTGGTGGTAGTGGCTGTGGAGGAGAAGCCTCATGTGGTGGTGGATGTGGTGGTGGGGATTGATAACAAATCCGAGAAGTGAACGAGGGTATACTTGCGGTAATTTAAGCTTTAAAGCCTAAAGAAGCTAAAATATATTTCAAATAGTCAAGTGGTCAAGGTACCCTCTTCCACTTAATTCAACCGTTATGATTCAAAGGAAATTTTGTGAAATACTATGTAACCGGTTTTCTATTTACAAAAGATTCTAAACATGTTGTTTTAATAAAAAAGCTAAATCCAAAATGGCAACGAGGATTGTTTAATGGCGTGGGTAGAAAAATAGAAGAAAATGAAAAGTCTTGTGATGCTATGTCCAGGGAATTTAAAGAGGAGACAGGAGTTATTATAAATGCTGAAGAGTGGGTTCATTTTTCACATATTCATCGTCCCGGATTTTATCATTTGGATTTATATTATGCTCATTCTGATCTTGCTTTTGATGTAAGGACTATTGAAAAAGAAGAAGTTCATATAGTAAAAGTTAATAACTTGCCAGAAAATATTATTCCGAACTTACAATGGCTAATTCCTTTAGCTTTAGATAAAGAAATGGATTTTTCAAATCCTATTTTAATGCAGGAAATAGCTAATGAAAGAACTAAATCATAACAAATCAGTGGAGCCAATAAATTACCCTGCGGGCAATTCATCGGCTCATTTCAACCGTTATAATTGTCTCAAAAAAAACATTTAAAGAAATCCAATTTTTTTAGTCTCCTCGTTTGCCTCAATTTGTAGTGTTTGCATACTTGATACTACATGAACAACTTTTTCTAATAACTCTTTAGTTTGTTTATTGTCTGTTTCAAGAGACTTTACTCTTTTGATAATATCAAAGTAGGGGAGTGACTGATTTTGGGGTGGTCGCATTTTGCGACCGCAATTATTTGAAAATAAAAAAGGGAGAGTAAAACTACTCTCCCTTTTTCTATACTTGTAAAGTTAAAGATTACTCAACTTCTGCGTCAATTATATCATCTTTGTATGCAGTGACATCTAGTCACTGCATCTCTAGTGCAATAAAGTTTATTGATTATTCAACTTCTGCATCAATTATGTCGTCATCTTCCTTTTTCTTCTTAGCATCCGCAGCACCTGCACCAGCAGCACCAGCGTCACCACCTTCTTTTTTGTACATAGCTTCAGCAAGTTTATGACTCACTTCTGTAAGAGTTTTTAGTTTCTCTTCAATTTGCTCTTTTGTTGCATTTTCATCTTTTAGAATCTCTTCTAAAGCAGCAGCAGCATCAACAATCGCTTGTTCTTCCTCTTCACTTACTACACCTTTATTTTCTTCTAAAGATTTTTTAGTTGAGTGAAGCATAGCTTCTGCTTGATTTTTAGTTTCAATTAACTCTTTTTTCTTCGCATCTGCATCTTTGTTTGCTTCTGCTTCTTGTACCATTTTTTCAATCTCATCATCACTTAATCCAGACGAACCAGAGATTGTAATTTTGTTCTCTTTTCCAGTACCTTTATCTTTAGCAGATACATTTAAAACACCATTTGCATCGATATCAAATGTTACTTCAATTTGAGGTACACCTCTTGGAGCTGCTGGGATGTCAGATAGTTCAAATGTTCCAAGAACTTTATTGTCTTTTGCAAACTCTCTTTCACCTTGACCAACCATAATTGAAACAGCTGGTTGATTATCTTGAGCTGTTGAGAAAACTTGAGATTTTTTCACTGGGATTGTTGTCCCTTTCTCAATTAGTTTTGTCATAACTCCACCTAAAGTTTCAATACCTAAAGATAGTGGTGTAACATCAAGTAAAAGTACATCTTTAACATCACCTGTTAAAACTCCACCTTGAATAGCAGCACCTGCAGCAACAACTTCATCTGGATTTACAGAGTTGTTTAACTCTTTTCCAAAGTACTCTTTTACTACTTGTTGTGCTTTAGGAATTCTTGTAGATCCACCAACCATGATTACTTCATTGATATCACTTTTATCAAGACCAGCATCTTTCATAGCTACTTTGATATGCTCTAATGTTTCAGCGATTAAATCATCTGTCATAGAATCAAATTTTGCTCTACTTAATGTTTTCACTAAGTGTTTTGGTCCTGTAGCATCAGCTGTGATAAATGGTAAGTTTATCTCTGTTTCATTTGTAGCACTTAACTCTTTTTTTGCTTTTTCAGCTTCATCTTTAAGTCTTTGGTGTGCCATTTTATCTTGTGTTAAATCTATACCGTTTTCAGCTTTAAACTCATCTGCTAACCATTTGATGATTCTGTTATCGAAGTCATCTCCACCTAAGAATGCATTACCATCTGTTGAAAGAACTTCAAATGTACCATCACCAATTTCAAGTACAGTAACATCAAATGTTCCCCCACCTAAATCGTAAACTACAACTTTCTCTTCACCTTTTTTATCTAAACCATAAGCTAAAGAAGCTGCTGTTGGCTCATTGATAATTCTAAGTACATTAAGACCAGCGATTGTTCCTGCTTCTTGTGTTGCTTTTCTTTGTGCATCATTGAAGTATGCAGGTACTGTAATAACTGCATCTGTTACTGTTTGTCCTAAGTAAGTTTCTGCATCTGATTTTAATTTTCCTAAAATTTTTGCAGAAATTTCTTGAGGTGTATATACTTTTCCAGCAATCTCAACAGCTGCTGCACCATTTCTATTTACTATTTTGTATCCAACTTTATCCATAGCATCTTTTGCATGCTCTTCATCCATCATTAGACCCATAATTCTTTTAATAGAATAGATTGTTTTTTCTGGATTTGTGATAGCTTGTCTTTTTGCAGGATCTCCTACTAAAACTTCACCTTTATCTGTAAATGCTACTACTGAAGGAGTTGTATTTTTCCCCTCTTTATTTGCTATAATTTTTGCTGCTCCACCTTCGTAAACTGCCACACAACTATTTGTTGTTCCTAAGTCAATTCCTATTGTTGCTCCCATATTGTCATCCTTTTTTATTTATTTTATTTTTATTAAATTTTATTTATATTCGGAATAGTTTATTGACTTTACGGTCATATTCATTTTCTCTTTCTCTTAAAGAGTTATCTCTTTTAGTTTGCTATAGATACCATTGCAGGTCGTAGCAATCTCTCTTTATACATGTACCCTTTTTGCATCACTTGAACTATTTGTCCACTTTCATGGTTTTCACTTTCAACTTGCATCACTGCATTGTGTACTTGAGGATCAAATTCATCTGTATCAACTACACTAATATCATGTTTTTCAAATGTTGTTAGCATACTTTTGATAGTAAGTTCGATTCCCTCTTTTAATTTTTCAATAAGTTCATCACTACTTCCCTCACTCGTTGCACTTTGTAAAGCCATCTCTAAAGTATCCATAGTTGAAAGTAAATCTTTAGCAAATTTTTCACTTGCATAATCTATAGCCTGATACTTCTCTTTTTCTAATCTTTTTTTAATATTATCAAAATCAGCATGAGTTCTTAAAAACTTATCTTCAGCCTCTTTCGCTTTCTCTTCTGCTTCAGCTACTTTTGCTTCCATTTTTGCTTTAAATTCTTCATCTAAAGATGCAAACTTTTCACTATCATCAACTTCAACTTCTTGAATCTCTTCATTTTGTGTTGCAGTTTCTTCTAATGTTTCCTCTTGATTCTCTAAAATCTCTTCATTATTTTCTGTATCTTTACTCATCTACATAATTCCTTTATAAAAATATTCATAGTCTTTTGATAATTCACCTATAACTAACATCTTGTATTTTTTATTTCCTATAATAGCATCATGTGCAATACCCATATAGTTTTCTGGTAAAATTTGATTTAATCCAACTTCACCATGATAATATATACCATTTTCCAGTCTATTCATCACATTACCTGTTAAAAATCTATTAATATAGATCTCTTCAAGATCATAATCAACACAAAGTCTTAAAAACTCTTTGATATTGATAACCTCAAAATCTTTATTAAAAAGATATTTATTAAGCTCTGTATATAAATCTGTAGCACCAACTTGTTTTGATACTTCCAAAATATTCAAAGCCTCTAACCCACACATATCATTTAAAAATTTATGCAGTGGATTGTTGTACTTAATAGTTATAGAAAATGAACTAAACTCTAATAATAAATAAAGATTTTCAATATTTAAAACTCTATTCAAAACTTGAGTTTGTTGCTCTTTTAAAAATACAGTTAGTCCTATTTGCTTTGATAAAATATTTAGTCTCTCAAAGTCTATTAGTCCAATGTTTATATTCAATCTATTTGACCAATACTCTTTCAAAGCTTCAGTAGTTGGAGTTCTTCCACTACTTGAATGCTCTTGAGCAAGATAACCCTCTTCTCCTAATTTTTTAAAGTATCCTCTAATAGTAGCAGGAGAGTAGGCTATATCATACATAGATTTTAACTGCCCTGAACCAATAGGTTCAAGGTGTTCTATATATGCTCGTATAATAGAATCCAATAAAAACTCTTTTTTATCAATCATTTACTTATAACCATTTTTTATTAATTTGGCACTTCAAAACTCTGAGTGCTAATAAAATTATATCAAATGAGCGTTCAAATGTCAAGTAATATAATAAAAAAAATAAAAATTTAGCAAATAAGTCAATAGAGTGCTAGTTTTTATATTTGTAGTTTGAAAAAAAAAGGGATATTTTATAATCTATACTATACAATTGCACATGAGTTTTTTATATCCTGAAGTATTTTATATGATGTTAATACCCTTAGTGCTTTTAATTGTATTACTCCTTACATCAAAAAACAGTATGGAAAAATATTTTTCTAAAGATATCTTAGATAAGTTAAGTGTTGGTGGAAAAGCATTAGATAAAAATACACGAAATGGGTTGTTGTTTTTTACACTAATACTTTTTATAGTAGCACTTGGTCGACCAGTTATCAATCAAAAAGAGCAAGATATAAAACAAAAACTTATCCCAATAGTTATAGCACTAGATGTATCAACTTCTATGATGGCAACAGATATTTATCCAAATCGTATCTCCTTAGCAAAAGAGAAACTCAAACAAATCATAGCAATGAGCCAAAATACAACAATAGGAGTTCTACTTTTTGCAAAAGACTCTTTTGTATTAAGTCCTGTTACGGAGGATTTTATCTCATTAAACTATATAGTAAAAAACCTTGAAACAGATCTTAACTTTCCAAATGGTTCAAATATCTTTGCTACACTTGATGCTACAAACTATATGCTTGAAGATTTCAATGTAAAAAATCTTATAATTTTAAGTGATGGTGGAAATAGTGATGACTATAAAGAGGAGATAGAGTATGCTCAAGATAAAAACATCGCTGTATATACTATAGGAGTTGCTACAAAAAAAGGTGCTGTGATACCAGATAAACAAGGTGGATATTTAACCAATGAAGATGGGAATATAGTAACTGTAACACTCAATGAATCAATAAAAAACTTAAGCCTTCAAACAAATGGTGGCTATGTGGATTTTAGTTTAGATGACAGTGATGTAAAAGCGATACTTAACAGAATTAATACACAGTCACAAAAAGAGGAGCTTTCAGTTCAAAAGTTTAAAACATACACTGAGCTTTTTTATTATCCATTGGCTTTAGGATTATTTTTCTTTTTATTAGCTTTGAGTTCACTCCCAACAAGAATCTTCAAAAAAATATAGCAGTATTCCTTTTAGTAGGGTTCTATCTTGTACCATCAAAAGTGGATGCAGATATTTTTAATTTTCAAACTATCCAAAAAGCAAATCAACTCTATGAAGAGAAAAAATACAATGAAGCTAGTACTGAATATAGAAAACTACCCCCAACTGCTCAAAGTTTCTATAACTTAGGAGATGCTCTTTATAAAGATAAAAAATATCAAGAGAGTATAGATACTTATAAAAAAGTTGTTACAGAAGATACTGAGTTGGAGAGAAAGAAGTTACACAATATTGGAAATAGCTATGTAAAGCTTAATGAGCTACAAAAAGCAAAAGAGTTCTATGAAAAATCTTTAAAAATAAAAGAGGATAAGGAAACGAGGGAAAATCTAGATATCGTAAATAAAGAGTTAGAGAAACAACAAAATAAGAATCAAGAAAATAAAGATAATAAAAATAACGAAGATAAAAAAGATAAAAAGCAAGAAGATAAAAAAGAGAATCAAAAAAACCAAGAGAACAAAAACAAACAAAATAATAAAGATAAACAAGATAAAGAGAAGAATAAACAAGAAGAGAAACAACAGCAAGATAAAGAAAAAAAAGAAAATAAAAAAGAGCAACAAAAGCAAGAAGAGAAATCAGAAGAAAATAAAAATAGTAAAGATGAAAAATCTCAATCAAATCAAAAAGCATCTCAAGCAAAACAGAATCAAGATAATGTAAAAAAAGAAGATATATCGCAAATGGAAGAGAGAAAATGGATGGAACAGTTAGAAAAACAAACCACACCAATACTATTACGAAAAGCAAATACACAAAAAGAGAGTAAGACAGATGAAACTAAACCTTGGTAAGATATTTTTATTATTAATTTTTCCCATAATTACATTTGCACAAGTAACATTAAGTGCACCAAATAGTTTTTTTCAAGGGGATAGTGTAGAGTTTTCACTCAGTGTTAGTGGAAAAGATATCAAGATGCCAGATATAAAAGATATCGATGGATTTATAGTTCAAAGTTTAGGAACCTCTACTCAAACAAATATTATCAATGGTGTACGAAGTGATAAACTTATCAAAAACTATACTTTTAGACCAACAAAAGATATAACAATACCTTCTTTTGAAATAAGTGTGGATGGAAAAATAGAAAAAACACAACCACAAAAAATAAGTATGCAAAAAGTGGAAAAAACAGTCTCAGCTGATTATGATTTAACTATAAATGTGGATAAAAAAGAGGTTTATGTAGGGGAGAGTATCCATTTGACTCTTTTATTTAAATATAAAAAAGATCTTAATATTATTGGACTAGAGTTTGAAAAGCCAAAGTTTGAAAGTTTTTGGGTTAAAGAGTTAAAATCAAATGAAAATTTACCAATAGATAATAAATATACTTTTCAAAAGTTAGAATATATCTTGTTTCCACAAAAAAGTGGAAAGCTAGAAATAGGACCATTGAAAATTGAAGCAGTTACTACTCAAAATAGATACAATACCGGTTTTTTTGTAACAGCACCAACTAAAAGAACAAAGGTGTATTCAAATAAAATTGAACTAGATGTGAACCCAATACCACAAAATGTAAAACTAATAGGTGATTTTTCAATGAATGCAACTATTGACAAAAATAGTGTAAAAGAGGGGGAAGCTATATCTTATAAAATAACTATAAATGGTCGTGGAAATGTTGATGATATAGATGAGGTTAAATTAAATATTCCAAATGCAACTGTGTATGAAAATCCTTCTGAAAAAAAATATGATATTCAAAACAATGTATATGGGGGAGTATATACAAAAGCTTTCTCAATAGTCCCTACACAAGATTTCAAAATTCCAGAAATAAGTTTACAGTATTTTGATAAAGAGACAAAATCAGTCAAAACAATCAAAACAAAAAGTTTTGATATAAAAGTGGCTGCAGTAGAGAAAAAAGTAACTCAACTTGAAGTGGCTAATGATGATACTCAAACTACTAAAACAACACCTCAAATCCAAACTGTACGGTTATCACATAATGAAAAAATTCTCTATTTTCTTCTAGGGCTGATGGTTGGTGTTATAAGTGTTGTAGTTATTGTTATTATAAAAAAACAAAAAAGAAAACAAGAAGATATCCCACTTATTAAAATAGTAAAAAAAGCTAAAACACAAAATGAGTTATTAAAAACTATGGTAGTTTTTATAAAAATTGATGAAGATTTAGATAAAATGATATTCACTCTTGAAACAAAGATAGATAATGAGCAATTTAAGAGTGTAAAAAAACAGATAATAGATATTTTAAATAGTTTAGTTAAAAAGGGTATACGATTAGATACAAAGTTTTAGTAACTTTATTATTGTTTATAATAAATAGTTTTGCACAAGAGTTTGAGTGGGGAAATGCTGTTCAAACTAATATTACAAAAGATGAAGTTGCAATAGTTATTAAAAAATATGTAGATGAAAAGTATCCTCAAAAAGTGGAAGCATATAAAGAGTATTTAGAAAAGATTAAACAAACTAAAATAGAAAAATACTCAGATAGTACTTTTGTGAATGGTACACTTATGTGGCAAGATAATCTTACTAATATATCAAAACAATTTAATATACTAGAGTATAAAATATATTGTAGAGATTTGATTTTGGCTAATAGAAAAGATTGGAGAGTTCCCTCTTATGATGAACTTTTAAATTTGATTGATTACCAAAAACATAATCCAGCAACAATTCAAAAGATAAAATATGTTATCCCAAATAAATATTGGAGTGGTTCAAAAAGTTTAGTGGCTAAAGATAATAATTGGTATGTGGATTTTAAAGATGGAACTACAAACTTTACTTCAGATATGCAAAGGTACAATATACGATGTGTACGAGAGATATCAAAAAAAGCTGGTGAGTATTGATGAAAACTTTTATTGTATTTTTTATGATTGGTGTATCAATATTTGCAAATAACTTTGAAAAAAGTCTCAATATAGTTACAGATACAACAACAAATATAATGTGGCAAGATAATCTTGAGTCAACACAATATCTTGAAGATATAACTATGGCTAAAACATATTGTGAAAATCTAATATTAAATGGTTATATAGATTGGAAAATGGCAACAATTAAGCAACTTCAAACTATTATGGATATAACAAATAAAGATGTAACTATTAAAAAAGAGTTTCAATATACTAGTGCTTCAAAATATTGGTCAAAAAGTCCTTATTTTCTTAATACTAATCAATTTTGGTATGTAGATTTTAAAACTGGTATTGTAAATTTTAGTACAAGAGATAATAAATATGCTGTACGATGTGTAAGAGATCTAAAATGATAGTAAAATTTATTTTTTTCATCTTACTAGTGAGTTCTTATTCCTTGGCTGTAGTAAATCCTTATAAAAGTTTACCCGTGAATGAAAAAATCAATGTTATGGTGAATTATTTTGTAAATGAAGAGTTAAACAATCTAAAACCAATTTTACCCCAAAAAGAAAAGTTACAAGATGATGATGCAAATTTAGAGCCTATAAAATATGAGCAGTATTTTAACTATATTCAAAGATTAAAAGCAATACGAGAAAGTAGGGTAGATGAGCAAAAAAAGATAGATGAAAAATACCAAGGTCAGGTAGCTTTTTATAATGGCAAGCTTAAAAATCTTAAAAAATTTTATGAAGACTCAGAGAATTTAGCTCCAATTATAGAAAAAAGTATCAATAAGGCTTTTAAAGTAATTTACGGAAAACCAAAATTTCAAAGTATAAAATATGATGAAAATAGCGATTCCTTTTTAGCAAAATTAGGGGTTGAAGATATTTATCATGTTGATACTTTTGTACCTAAAGAGGTTTACTTTAGAATTTCAAAAAGTGATTTAGATAGTTTTTTTAATAATTATTATGAATCACAGATTAATGTTCTATTTCACTATAGTAATAATTTGTTAAACTATAATAGTATAATATTCAAATATAATGAAACAACCTATAAAGGTGTATTCACAGATGAAAACAATGGTCAAGTTAAACTAAATATAAAGATTAATGATGATATATTTCGTTTAGAAAAAATAGAATAAAATTTAGGATAGAAAAGATGAAAAAAATTGTAAGTGGTTTATTGTTGTTAAGTTCAATTAGTTTTGCTACAAGTTATTTTGCAAAAGTGGAACCAATTAATAGTTATACTATAAAATCAAGTGTAAGTGGAAAAGTTATATATGCAAATAATTCTATAGAATCTCAAACAGTAAGTGATGAGCTAATTGTTAAGCTTGATGATAGTGTTGATAGAATTGATTTAGAACAGTCACAAAAGAAACTAAAAAATATGCAACAAATATTAAAACTTCAAGATGATACCTTAGAAAAATTTAAAAAAGTATCGTCTAAATCAAAATTTGATAAAGATAATCAACGAATAGTGATATTAAACACAGCTTCAACTATCAATGACCTTAAAACAAAAATAGCAACACTAAAAGACTCAATTAAAAATAAAAATTTAACTCAAAAAAATAGTTATATTTATGATGTTGCAGTGGAGGTTGGAGACTATGTAACTCCAGGGACACTTTTGTATACAGCTATGGATTTATCAAAAGGAAAAGTTGAGATATTTATCCCTATAGATGATGCAGCAACAATACAAGATAAAGAGATATATCTTGATGATACAAAATCAGATTTAAAAATCGCAAAACTTTATGATGTAGCTGATAGTAAACATATCTCATCATATAAATGTGAGATAATTATTCCAAGTCCAGAAAAATTTTCAAAACTTGTAAAAATAGAATTTAAATAATCTAACTTGACACATCTTGATCTTTTAAGGCTAAATAAGCCTGTACGACATCTCACCTATGTTCAATTTATAGCATATTTTGGTGCTTGGTTTTCAAATGTAGCTATATATACTATGCTTGTTAAGTTTGATGCAAGTGCTTTAATAATTGCAACAGTAACAGCTTTTCATTTTCTACCAGGAGTTATTCTTTCTCCGTTTAATGGCTCAATTGTAGATAGAATAGCGGTAAAAAAACTTATGTTGATACTCCTTACTACAGAGATGAGTATGACCATAGCATTTTTGTTGATTAATAGTATAGAAGATGTTTGGCTTTTGATGTTATTTCTTTTTATACGGATGGGAAGTGCCTCTATATTCTTTACAACAGTGATGACAGTTTTACCAAAACTATTAAGTGGTGAAGCACTTATAAAAGCAAATGAGATACACTCAATGGTATGGTCTGTAACTTTCACTGCAGGTATGGCATTAGGTGGAGTTGTAGTAAGTTTACTTGGTGTGAAAATATCATTTATTATTGACGGAGCTTTATTTTTAATAGCGATTGCAATTTTGTCTCAAATTAGCTTTAATATCGAGGTTGAAAAAATCACCAATAGTATGTTTCAAACTATCAAAGATGGATTTGAATATCTTAAAAACAATAAATATCTTTTTCATTATATGTTTTTACACTCAACTGTTGGTTTTACGATATTTGATACTATTGTAACGCTATTAGCTGATCAGTCTTATAAGTATATCATAGCAGTACCTCTTGCTATTGGATTTACAAATGGTATGAGAGCATTAGCTTTAATGGTTGGACCATTATTTTTAAGTAGTTGGATAACAAAAGAAAGAATGTTTTATATGTTTTTAGCCCAAGGTGTAGCTATCATACTATGGGCATTTTTACAGTATGATTTTTATCTAGGATTATTTGGAATGTTTTTAGTGGGATTAACCACTACAACTATTTGGTCATTTACCTATACTATGCTACAAGAAGAGGTGGAGAGAAAGTACCTTGGAAGAGTATTAGCGTACAATGAGATGATATTTATGCTCTCAACAGTTGCAACTACATTTTTTATAGGATTAATGGCCTCAATAGTTACATTAGATATAATTACAATATTATTAGGTGCAGCATTTATAGGTGTTGCATATTATTATAAAAGGGTATTTTTATGAGTTTGGATTTAAATATAGAAAATATTGAGATAAGAGTTTTACTTTTAGCACTCTATAAAAAACAAGAGGATGAAAACTTTAGTGATATACTAGGGGTGATGGAAGAGAGTAGAGTATTTACAAAAAAAGTTGGAAAAAAGTATCTTAAATATCTTAAAAGTGAAAATTTTATCACTGAAGAGAGCCTTACAATGATAGGATTAGAAAAAGCAAAAGAGATTGAGTTAGAGTTTAAGATTTAAACAGCAATATTTTGCTATACTTCCAATCTTTAAAATGCAGATGTGGTGGAATGGTAGACACGCGGGCTTGAGGGGCTCGTGCTTAACGGCGTGTGAGTTCAAATCTCATCATCTGCACCATTATAAAATCAAAATGATTTACTTAGTTCTTCGTTTTAAAACTTGAAATATAATCAGCAAGAATTCTTATATCATCTTTAGATAAATCCCTAATAATCCCTGTCATTAAAGAACCAAATCTATGTCTATCTCGTTTACTTTTTTTATAAAGAGTAAGTGCTTTTATCAGATCATTTTTACTATAGTATGCAATAATATCAGATACATTTAAAGCAGATTTTTCACCTTTGATACCATGACACCTTTGGCATATTGTGAATATCTCTTTGGCTTTTTCATTCTCTGTTTGTGTATTTGGAATATTTTTGAAATTTGTGGTTTTGTTTTCACAACCACTAAAGATAACTATCAAAAGTAATATAAGAGTTAACTGCATAATAACCTCCACTTTGAAAAGTTTATTATAAAAGATATCACATCACTTATTAATATAAGATTATATTATGAATGTAGATATTTTTATTTTAATATGTATCTATAACATTGACAAACTTCTCTTAATAAAGATACAATCTCTTTATAACTTCTAAAGGAGTTCTTTTATGAAAAAAGCAGTAATATTTGATCTAGATGGAACACTTATAGATTCTCTTGAAGATATAGCAATCAATGCAAATAAAGTTCTTAGGCAGCTTAATTGTCCTACACATGCTTTGGAAAGATATAAACATTTTGTAGGTGATGGAGCTAGAGTATTGATAGAAAATGCGATGCCTAGATATATATCAAAAAATTATCTTGATGAGGCTTTGGATCTGTTTATAGAGTTTTATGAACAAACCCTACATACAAATACAAAACCTTATGAGGGTATAAAAGCACTTTTAAATCAACTAGTATCACAAAAAATACCTCTTGCTATTTTATCAAATAAGCCAGATAAATTTACAAAACTCTATGTGGAAAAACTTTTACCAGATATCCCCTTTGTAGTGGTTGCTGGTCAAAAAGAGAGTGTAGGAAAAAAGCCAGATCCAACTGCGGCTTTAGAAATAGCAAAAAAATTTCAAATAGAACCACAAGAGATATATTTTGTAGGGGATACTTCAACAGATATGAAAACAGCAAAAAATGCAAATATGATAGCAGTTGGAGTTTCTTGGGGATTTAGAACTGTGAAAGAGTTAAAGAAAAGTGGTGCTGATTTTATTATTAAATCCCCTCAAGAATTAGTAGATTTATAAATGAATGTTTTATAAAAGTTTAACTGACATTTTATAGATACAAAAATGATATATAAAGATTATAATATATAAAAAATTCTCTTAGGAAGTATTATGGTAGATTTAGCAACTATGAGACAGGAATACACAACAAAAGGGCTTCATAAAAAAGATATGCTTGAAAATCCATATGAGCAATTTGAATTATGGTTTAATCAAGCAGTTGAAGCAAAAATAATAGAACCAAATGCTTTTACACTAGCAACTGTTGGAGTTGATCTTAAACCATCTCAAAGAACAGTATTACTTAAAAGATATGATGAGAGTGGATTTGTATTTTTCTCAAATTATAGAAGTAAAAAATCACAGCAAATAGAACAAAATAGTTTTGTAGCAGCACATTTTGCATGGTTAGGACTTGAAAGGCAACTACGAATTGAGGGAACTATAGCAGAGATAAGTAAAACTGAATCACTTAAATACTTTTTAAGTCGTCCAAGGGGAAGTCAAATAGGGGCTTGGGTCTCACATCAAAGCGAAGTTGTAACTTCAAGAAGTATATTAGAGCAAAAGTTTGACCAGATTAGAAAAAAGTTTGCTAAAGGGGAGATACCTTTTCCAGAGAAATGGGGTGGATATATTATCAAACCTACACTTTTTGAGTTTTGGCAAGGTGGACAAGATAGACTGCATGATAGATTTGAATACTCTTTAGAGGAAAATGGAAATTGGAATATTCATAGATTAGAGCCCTAAGGTAAAAATGCAAACAACAATAAACTTTATATTTAATATAGTAGTTTTAATTCAATTATAATACAATAATAAATAGCTAGAATAGATAAAAAAGAGAACTTATGGAAACCATCACAAAATCAACTTTTATAAACTGCACTTTAGAGGAGCTTTTTAATTTTCATCTTGATACAAATAACATAAAACTTATCACTCCAAAGCATACAAAAGTGGAACTTATAGATTATGAAGAGAAAACTTATGAGGGGAAAATTATAAAGCTTCAAACAACAAGAGCATTTGTCCCAATCCAGTGGATAGTAAAGATTGAAAAATACCAATACCCAAATCTGATGGTTGATGTAGCTGTAAAGTCCCCTTTTGCTTTTTGGGAACATCAGCATATCTTTACACAAAAAGGAAATATGTGTGAACTCAAAGATGCTATAAGATATGAACTTCCATTTGGGATTTTTGGAAAAATAATTGCACCTTTGATAAAAAAAGATATACACAATATGTTTGACTATCGTCATAAACAAACAAAATTATTATTAGAAAAGAAATAGTGTATTTTATTGGGATTGATTTAGCTTGGAGTGCCAATCACTTATCTGGAGTTGCTCTTATGGAAGATGATGAGGTGCTCTTTTGTGATACTATGGATTCTTTAGAAGATATTGTACAGTTTATACAAAAATATCCAGATGCAAAAGTAGGGGTTGATGCACCTTTATCTATCCCAAATCAAATAGGCAATAGGGAAATTGAAAAACTATTTTTAAAAGACTATAGTTCAAAGAAACTTGGTGTTTATCCTGTAAATAGAAACTTACTTGAAAATGATTTAGGTATTATTCGTTCAGAAAAACTAGTAGATATGATACCTCAAAAACTTGGGCGAAATATCTTTGAAGTATATCCTCATGTGACGATTTTAGAATGTTTTCATGGAAAAGTTTTACCTTACAAAAGAAAAAAAGGTAGAGATATAAACTTTATAAAAGAGCAACTCAATACTCTACAAAACTATCTAACAGCTACTTTAAAAGGTGATTTTGCAGCTGATATAGATTTGCTCAAAGGGAAAGCTTTGAAAAATCATGAGGATAAACTTGATGCTATAGTTTGTGCTTACACTTTGGCATATTGTGAAAAAAATCCTTATAAATTGTATGGAGGTATTTTTATGATACCACAGAATAAAGAATGAATTTTAGAAGATAAAGAGTATAAAAAAAGTATATGAAATAATATAAAATCGCAGTATAATAAAGATAAAAATAGGGAGTTGTATATGAAAATAGGGGTATCGTCTTGTTTGCTTGGAAATCAATGTCGTTATGATGGAGCTGGTAGTAAATTTGAATTTGTTGTTGATGAACTTTCAAAATATTTTGAACTAATTCCTTATTGTCCAGAAGAGATGGTGTTTGGAACACCTAGGGAGTCTATCCGACTTGTGGATGTAGATGGAGAGATAAGGGTTATCTCAAATAAGATTCAAAAAGATGTAACACAAGAGCTAAGTGATATATCAAACACATTGGCACAAAAAGCATTTGATGATAAGTTGTGTGGATTTATTTTTAAAGCAAAATCTCCATCGTGTGGAGTAGAGAGAGTTAAACTCTATCAAAACAATAGTAATATGTGTGAAAAAAAAGCCACTGGATTATTTGCACAAGCAGTAAAAGATACACAACCTTTTTTGCCAATAGAGGAAGATGGCAGACTCAATGACCCATGGTTAAAAGAGAATTTTTTGATGCAGGTGTTTGCCTATAAGGATTTAGGAGAGTTTTTAGATTCAAATCCTACATTTAAAAATCTTGTAGACTTTCATACAAGTTATAAGTATCTTATCTATGCTAAATCCCAAGAGTCTTATAAAAGTTTAGGTGCAATAGTAGCAAATCATAAGAAAGAAGAGCTAGGGGTTGTATTGGAAAACTATAAGAGTTCATTTTTAGCTGCAATTGGAGAAAAAGGGAATATTAACAAAACATACAATGTATTACTTCATATATTTGGGTATTTTAAAAAGCTAATTAAAAAAGAGGAGAAAGAACATATACTAAGTGCCTGCCAGGAGTATAAAGAAGGTATCATCCCATTAATTGCTGTGATAAAATTATTAAACCTTTATGTAAAACGATTTAATCAAGAATATTTAAAAACACAAAAGTTCTTAAACCCTTATCCAAAAGAGTTTGCATTAAGATCTGATCTAAAAGCTTATAAATAATTTTAAACCTTATTAAGAGAAAATTAGATAGACTTCTAGAACTAAACTTGAGGATTATTTTTGAAAAATAAAAAGGTTACTTTAGTATATTTTTCTTTATTTTTTAGTCTATTATTTAGTATTGTAATATATCTAAATGAAAAAAACTATGAAGAAAGAGTTGATTTAGTTTTATCAAATAAACTTTCAAAATTAGAAACAAATTACAAAATTTTTATGTATAATCAAAAAGTGTTAGCTGATAATATATTTGATGATACAATGAATATAAAGAGTGTACTCAAAATACTTACCCAAGCAAATGAAACTCAAGATACAAACAGAATAACATTTCTAAGAGATAAACTTCAAAAAATATTAGAAAAGAAATATTCACAAATTAAAGCAAAAGGTATTTTACAATATCACTTTGTATTTCCAAATAATCATGTATTTTTAAGGATGCATAAGCCATCTAAATTTGCAGATGATTTAACTGGAATTCGACAAGATTTTGAATATGTCAATAAATATAAAAAGATAGTTCGTGGATTTTCCAATGGAAGAACAGCACATGGATTTAGAAATGTATATCCAATATTTAATGAACAAAAGAAATATTTAGGAGCAATAGAGATATCATTTTCTAGTGAGTTGTTACAGGAATATTTACAAAATATTAGTGGAATACACTCACATTTTTTAATTAATAAAAGTATTTTTGATTCAAAAGCTTGGGAAAGAGATGATATGGTGATGAAATATTTTCAAAGTGCTGAAAATAGTGACTTGATGTTTCATATTACATCGAGTCATACCCATAAAAGATGTATCGTTGATAATACAAAAAATCTTCTACATATAAAAGATAAAATTGCTGAAAAAATAAAACTAAAAGAGAAATTTGTACTTCATATTCCAACATCAATTCAATCTAATGTCATAGCATTTTATCCAGTGAAACAAAATATTACACAAGATGTTGTTGCTTGGGTTGTTTCTTATGAATATGTGCTTTTACTGGATACTATTTATAAAGATAAAAACTATATTTTAGTTAGTATATTTATTTTTCTATTGATTGTGTTTTATTTCTTCTATAAAAATATAACACAACAGCACCTTATAAAACAAAAATCACAAGAGCAAGAAAGATTACTCTCTTTATTTGATAAAGGTGATTCTGTTTTATTTAAGTGGAAAAATGATGAAAACTGGAGTGTAGAACATGTATCAAAAAGTGTAGAAACTCTTTTGGGATATACAGTAGAAGAGATTTTACAAAATAAAAAACCATACAGTTCATATATACATTTAGACGATTTACAAACAGTTATTAATGAGGTAAAAGAGGGAACAAGATCTAAAAATAATTTTTTTGCACATAATCCATATAGAGTAATTACAAAAGATAATAAGATAAAATGGGTACTTGATTATACTACAATTGTAAGAGATGTGAATGGAAATATAGAATACTTTATAGGATATATTGTAGATATTAGTGAACAAAAAAATAAAGAGAGACTTTTATTTGAGCAATCAAAATTAGCATCCATGGGAGAGATGATAGGAAATATTGCTCATCAATGGAGACAACCACTTTCAATAATATCTACAAGTGCTACAGGATTGCAAATGCAGTATCAGTATGGTGTACTAGATCAAAGTACCATCCCTTCAATATGTGAAACAATTAATGATAATGCACAATACCTCTCCACTACAATTGACGATTTTAGAAATTTTATTAAAGGGGAAAGAGAATTAAAGACTTTTAATATTAAAGCAACCATTACTAGTTTTTTACATCTAGTAAAGCCTTCTATCAAGTCACATAATATTGATGTAATACTTCTAATAAAAGATAATATTGAGATTGAAGGTTATGAAAATGAACTTCAACAATGTTTTATAAATATTTTTAATAACTCAAAAGATGCTCTCAAGGAGTTAAAAGATCAAAAAAAGTTATTGTTTATAGAGATTTTAGAAGAAGATGAAAATCATATAAGGATAACTTTTAAAGATAATGGTAATGGAATTGATGAAGCTATTATAGAAAAAGTTTTTGAGCCCTACTTTACAACAAAACATCAATCACAAGGTACAGGACTTGGACTACATATGACCTATAATATGATTACAAGTGGAATGCATGGAAAAATATCAATAGAAAATGTAAAATATAAATATAATAAAAGTACGTATTATGGTGCTCAAATTAATATTATTTTACCAAAAGTGTATGGAGATTTAGACTAAATCTTTTGAAGGTTTTCCAATAAGATATCCTTGTGAATAGTCTATCCCTATTGAGTTTATATACTCTAAGGTTTTACTATCTTCTACATATTCAGCTATGGTTTTAAGCCTTAGATTATCACATAAAAATTTTAAACTTCCCACAAGTATTTGTATTTTACTATCGGTTGTAATATTTTTTACTAATGAACCATCAATTTTAAGATAATCAATATGATCACTTAAATTTAAAAGATGTTCAAAATTACTATAACCACTTCCAAAGTCATCAATAGCTACCTTACAACCTATTTTTTTGACACTTTTAATAAACTTATAAAAGCTCTCATAGTCCTCTACACTTTCAGATTCTACTATCTCTAGAACTAGTTTTTTACTTACATTATAATATTGGATTCTTTCAAATAAGTAATCTTTGAAATTTGGGTTGTCAATATCCAACATACTTATATTGATTGAAAACTCAAAGTCTTTATCTTGGAAAAATTTAAAAGCCTTATTTATAACCATATAGGTTAATGGTTGGTATTTATTAAGCTCTTTTGCAATTGGTAAAAACTGGTCTGGAAAAATAAATTCATCTTTATATCTTAATCGAATAAGTGCTTCATATTTTTCTATTTTTTCTGTATAGTTATTAAAAATTGGTTGATAATGCATCTCAATAGTATCATTTTCTATTGCATATTTTATTTTCTTAGCTAACTCTATATTATCTTTATTTTTTTGGAGTTTTTGAATATGCTGTTGAGAATATATAGAGAGATCATTTTTAGTTTCTATACCATTGTCTAGTGCTATTTCGGCTTCTTTTAATTTGGCAATACCTTTTTGTAAGCTGCTTGTACTACTTGTACTTATTGCTACATCCACTAGTATATCTAAGTCATTACTTGAACAGAAGTGTTCACTTTCTATGTTTTCAAGTAGTTTTTTTAAGCAAAATTCTATAGTATCTTCTTTGAAGTCTGTATATTCTAAACAAAAAGTTCCATAGCTTATTATATAAACTTGTTTTATATTAGTATCTTTATATGATTGTAAATAGTTTGCAATTTCTAAAATTAACTGCTCGGCTGTTTTATAACCATAAAGATTTTGTATCTTAGTCATATTTTTAATTTTTACCAAAATTACTAGTGAATCTGGAAATTTCTCATTTTCTAAATCTTTAGCAAGAGAGATTCTATTTGGTAAGTTTGTAATCTCATGAATATTAATACTATTTTCTATTTTTGATTTTAAAAAGTCTGGTAGTCTAGCAAAGTAAAATACAAGAGGAGAGAGTAAAATAGCTAAAAATATGATTATATAGATCATACTATTAGAGTTCTCTATATTTGTTTTCGTTAATGTATCAAATTTTGATGTTAATAGTAACTTTAATTTTTGATTATTATTAAAGTTTTTTAAAATTCCACTATAGAGCGTATCATCAAGATAAGTGTCATTGTTAAGTATCTTTTGTGCTTTTTTAGTGCCAAATTGATTAAATAGAGTATAACTTTCAAAACTATTACTCATTAAGCCATATTGAGGATTGTAATGTTTTAGAAACCTACCTTGTTCATCTATTAAGTAGATATGGTAGAGTGTTGCTTGTTCTAATTGTTTAAAAAATGTTCGTAAACATACATTAATAACTATAAATCCTTTTTTTATATTGTTTTTGTCAAAAATTGTGACCCCAAATCTTATAACAGGTTTTTTAATTTTTTCACCTGTCCCATGTTCCCTATTAAGATTTATATGAGAGATACCTATTTCATTTTTGCTCAAAGATATAAATTTTTTAAAGTAAGTTTCATCTTTTTTATTTTGTAGCTGATTTTGTGGTACTATTTTAGAGATAGCTTTTTCTTTAAAAAGCTTTATTGGAGTTCCATCTATTCTAACTTTTTCATCTCCATTGGTATCTATATATCGTACTTGTATTGCACAGGGAAGAGATTTTTTTATAGTTAAAAAAAGTGATTCTATCTCTTGGGTATCTATTTGATTATTGGTGTATTTATTTATAAGGATATCATCTTGTAAAGCTTTGATAGTTGTGATATATTGATCAAAAAAGTTATTAATAAAAATATTTTTTTCTTGATGTTTTTTCTGTAAATTTTCTATAGAAACTTTATTTACATTACCTTTCCCAAATTGTTCAAAAGTATAGTATATAGCTAAGGTGAGAAATAAGATAGAAACAATATAAATAGTTATAAATTTTACTTTATAAGGAATTTTATCTAACATAGAAACTACTTTTACATTTATTTTTTAATCTTTATGATATAGAATTTTTGATTAAAAAGAGATATAATAAGGATAGATTATATTGGTGTATGGTATAACTATTTACTATATACTTTTAAAAAGGAGTTTCTATGTCTAGTAATCAAAAACACGGTATCTCAATTGGATTGAATAGAGTAAAGAACTATTTTTTTATTAAGATGGATATTGTTGGTAGTTTGACCCATGAAGATTATGGGATTATTATTCCTATGTTAGAAAATGCTTTACAAGGTGTTGAAGAACCAAGAATATCATTGCTTATAGATGCAACAAAGTTTGATGGCTGGAGTTTACAAGCTGCATGGGATGATTTAAAACTAGGTTTAAAACATAATAAAGATTTTGAAAAAGTTGCTTTTGTGGGCAATAAATCTTGGCAAGAATATAGTATAAAAATATCAAACTTGTTTAGTTTGGGAGAGATGGAGTATTTTGAAAATATTGATGATGCTCTTGCTTGGTTAAGTTCCCAAAAAAGTATTGAAGTAAAAAATGAAGATACAACTATGACAGAAAAAGAGATTTTAAGTAGGGAAGAAGCTATTGAAAATCAGTTAGAACTTTTATTTAAAACGAATATGAAAATAACAGATTGGGATGTTCCTGAAGCAGATGATGTAAAAGCAGCAACCATGATATTGGATATTTTACAAAGAAAACTTGATAGTTTAAAAGATGATGTGCAAAATGGTAAATATGATAACTATTAGTGGGGAATCTCTATTTTAACAATAGCACCATTTTGACTATTAGATATATCTATTGTAAAGTTATGTTGATCAATAATCTTTTTAGCGATACTGAGTCCTATACCTAACCCTTTATGGTCTTTATTTGATTTAAACGGTTTATATATATCTTGTAAAATTTCCTCATCAATACCTCCACCATTATCTTCAAATATGATGGTGGTATTATCTTTAGTCTCTTCTAATGAGATATCTAATTTATTATTTTGAATCGTACCTGTCGTTTTGAGTTGGTCTAAGGCATTGTCAATAATAGCTATAAATACTTGCTCTAATTTTCTAGCATCTCCACTAATATAGTAACTATACTTTTCTCTATCTATATCTAAAGAGAAATTTTCATTTAGTAAATTAACCTTTGTTATATGTTTTGTTTTATTATGAGTTAATCGAAGAGAGAATAATAAGTGCTCTATATATATTTATCTTTTTTATTTCAAAAGTTTTTGTATCAGCAATTTCTCTCATTGATTCTGTTAAGTTTTTTATTTTGTTAAGTTGTATTGATATATCTTCTAAGTCTTGTATGATATTTTGCTTTAGAGGACTTTGGTCTAGCTCTTGTACAGAATCTTTTAGAAACTCCATTGTTCCATTAATAATTGTAAGTGGAGTATTTATCTCATGACTTATACCACCTGTTAGTTTTCCTATCGCGTTATATTGAGCATCTTCTATTTTCTCTTTTTGTAATTGAAAATTTTGTTTTTCTAAGGTTACCTCTTTTGTAACATCTCTTTGTATACCTAAAAAATATTTTAAGTTATTATGCTCATCAAAAATTGGAGATATGGTAAATTGATTATAGATGAGTTTTCCACTTTTTGAATAGTTTTTAACTGTTACGGTTGTTGAGATAGAGTTTTTAATAGCATCTTTAATGACTTTAAGATTTTTCTGGTTTTTATCTTCACCTTGTAAAAATCTACAATTTCTACCAAGGAACTCCTCTTTTGTATATTCAAATTTTTTGCAAGTTATATCATTGACATATACTACAGGATTATCTTCTTGATTTGGGTCTGATACCACTATTCCATTAGTTGCTTGTTCAATTACTTTTGGTAAATATTTAAAAAGTTCGCTATTTGGATTTATCATAATACTCTTTTTTTTTAGTTACATTAGTTTAGTACCATTTTATTTAAACTTATATAAATTAGGGATTACTTTTAGTTATAATCTTTGCAAAAGCTTATATTAGTTAGTATTACACTTAATCTTTTTTAATAGGTGGTCTAAATCATGGGCATTAAGACATTGAAAAATTACTTTCGTCTTTCGATGATAATTACAACATTCAGTTTATTTTTTATATTTTATATCTTTTCATCATATATACATACAAACTTAACAATAGAAGAAAATCAAAAAATATCAGAATCATTATCAAAACAAGTTTTTAACTCTATGTATCAAGTTATGCGAAAAGGTTGGAGTAGAGAAGAGTTACAAGCTTTTATAAGTGAAACAAAAAGTTCTTTTGAAAATAGCTCGTATGATGTGGAGATATATAGAGGAAAAAATGTTGAAGAACATTTTGGAATCATTAAACAGTCACCAATTACATCAGATGTACAAAAAGTATTTGATACAAAAGAGAAGCTTTTTAAATCTACAGATAATACAACAAAAATTATTACCCCAATTATTGCAAAGCAAGAGTGTATAGTATGTCACACAAATGTACAAGAGGGTGCTGTTTTAGGTGCTGTGAAAGTTGAATATGACTTTAATGATATGATTGTTCAAACACGAGAACAATACTTGCTGTTTTCACTTATCATTTTACCTATTATGTTTATAATGGCATTTTTAGTTTCAATTAATTTTTTAAAAAAAGTGAATCTTTCTATTGAAAATTTTGGAGATAAAGTAAAAAGTATCAATACAGTTAAAGATTTTAAAAATATTGATATAGTGAATTCAAAAGATAGTTTTCAAGAGTTTGATAAGATTATGGATGGTTTAAATCTTTTAAGTGCTAAATTAAAAAATATAGCAGTAGATAAAGATATTTTGGAATTTGAAGTAAAGCTTCTTGATAAAATGGTTATCACCTCAGATATTATTAGAGATTGGAAAGAGTATATAAAAGATCTCCTTCATGAGATAAATATAGTTTTACCAGTACATTGTTTAATTACTATTTTTAAAACTGATGATGAGTTTTATGAGATAGAGATATTTTGGTTGGGAAAACCAGAAAATGGATTGAAACTACATCTTGAAGATGTTGCAAAAAATATGATATCTGAACATCATAACCAAGAAGTTCAGGAGATGGTAATCAATCATAATATCTCAAATGAAAACTTTTGTTTAACAAGTTTAGAGGAAGATGATATTGAACATGAAGCAAAATCAATTCTTTTAGATGCTCCAAAAATAGGGGGAATTGTAGGACTTGGTATCCAGTCAAGAATGGAGAAAGACTCTATTCACTCTATAGTAATCGATTCTATCTTAACAACACTTTTAAATCTTGTTGGTTCAATAAAAGCTATCAATAAATATACAGAAAATTTAGAATACTATGCTACAAGAGACCCATTAACAGGACTTTTTTCACAAAGAGTTTTTAGAGACTTATTGGATTATGAGGTAAAAAGAGCTACAAGACATGAGTATCACTTTGGTGTTTTAGTAATTGATTGTGATAACTTTAAACCTATTAATGATACCCATGGACATAGTTTTGGTGATGAGTTTTTAAAAGCTTTTGCAGATATTTTAACTCATTCAAAAAGAGATGAAGATATTTTATCTCGATATGGAGGAGATGAGTTTACTATTATTTTACCAGAAAGTGACCACAATGAAACATATTCAGTAGCAAAAAGAATTTTAGAAAATGTAGAAAACTTTGAATTAGCTGCACCAGATGGTTCAATGATAACTATGACTGTTTCAATAGGAATTGCTATTTTCCCAGAACACTCAACTGATCCAAAAGAGTTGTTTAATATAGCAGATTCTATGATGTATAGAGCAAAATATGAGGGTAAAAACGCAGTAAAATTTCCAACAAATGAAGATATCGACGAGATTCACCAAGAGCTTGAAGATAACTCTATGATAGTTTTAGATGCTATCAAAAATGAAAAAATAGTACCACATTTTCAACCAATAGTAAATGTAAAAACAGGTACTACAGAGATCAATGAACTCCTTATGAGAATAGAGTTAAATGGGGAGATGATAAGTGCTGGTAAATTTATAGAAACAGCAGAGTCTTTAGGAATTGTACATCAGATGGATTATATTGTTATAGAAAAAGCATTTCAAAAAATAAAAGAGACCGATTATAAAGGGCTGTTGTTTATAAATCTATCACCAAAAGCTCTGATGATAGGTGAGTTTATAAAAAAAGTTGTAAAGCTAACTGTTACATATAATATCAATAGAGATAATATTGTATTTGAGATAACAGAGAGAGAAACTGTGAAAAGTTTTTCTTTATTGGAAAAGTTTGTACAAAACCTAAAAATAGAAGGTTTTAGTTTTGCAATAGATGATTTTGGAAGTGGTTTTTCATCGTTTCATTATATTAAGAGGTTTCCAATTGATTATATAAAAATTGATGGAGATTTTATAGTGAATATCCATAAAGATAAAAAAGATTTAGCTTTTGTAAAATCAATAGTATCTTTAGCAAAAGAGCTAGAGGTAAAAACAATTGCAGAGTTTGTTGAAAATGAAGAGATAATGGAGTTTTTAAAGCAGATTGATATAGATTATGCACAAGGATTCCATTTAGGAAAACCATCGGCAAACTTTACCTCTTAAATATCATTATCAAGGGATGTGTCTAAATATTTTTAGATTACATCCACATCTTTTACATCAATACCTGAAAGTTTTTCCATTTTATCTTCAACTATATCTAAAAACTCTGTTTTGTTTTTTTCATCCATATTATTTTCAAGCATCTCAACAATATATTTTATACCATTTGCATTGATTTTTTTTACACTTGCTAAATAGTGTGTAAATGCTATAAGTTTTACATCGTTAATTGAATAAAGTTTTTTATTTTCATGATTCTTTTGAGGGAGTAACCCTTTGTCTTCATACATTTTAAGTGTTCGTATTTTTGCAGTAAGAAGTTCTGCAATTGAACTCAAGGGTAATATATCTTTTTCGTTATCTAATAGTGCCAACTTTATTTTTCCTATAATTTATTTTAGTTATCGTAATTATATACAATTGATTATAAAACTATTAATAAAAGTGGTTAAACCACTTTTATTTTAGCTAATAGGTTCACTTTTTAACCCTTTATACAAAGAGATACACATTACAAGAAGAACAATAGTAAATGGTAGTCCTGTAGTAATAGCCCCTGCTTGTAAAGCTTGTAATGCTTCTTTTCCTCCAACAAATAATAATGCCCCAGCGATAAGCCCCTCTACAGTTGCCCAAAATATTCTTTGTGGAACAGGTGCATCAACTTTACCACCTGCTGTGATACTATCAATTACTAAAGAACCAGAATCAGATGATGTGATAAAAAATACCAAGACTAATACAATAGCTAAAAATGAAGTAATTGAAGCCAATGGTAAGTTTTCAAGCATTTGAAACATTGCAATTGAAACATCAGTTATCCCATTTGCTAATTCTCCTGTACCTGCTACTACTTGTTCTATTGCTGAACCTCCAAATGTACTCATCCATACAATAGTGATAAGTGTAGGGATAATAAGTACAGCAGAGATAAATTCTCTTACGGTTCTTCCTTTAGAGATTCTTGCTATAAACATCCCTACAAAAGGAGACCAAGATATCCACCAAGCCCAATAAAACACTGTCCAACCATGAAACCAGTCTGTATCTTCTCTACCTATCCAGTTACTAAGAGGGATAATATGAGTTAAATAATCTCCTGCTGTTGAAAAAATATTACTAAAAATATTGAGTGTAGAACCAGCTAGAAATACAAAAATCAAAAGTATTAAAGCTATTAACATATTTATATTACTTAAGAGTTTTACTCCACCATTAACACCTCTAACTACAGAAAAAATAGCAATTGATGTTACAAATATAATAATTGCAATTTGTGTAGATATTCCTGCATCTATTCCAAAAAGAAAGTTTAACCCTCCACTTGCTTGTTGTGCTCCAAGACCTAATGAAGTCGCAAGACCAAAAATAGTTGCTAATACAGCTAAAAGGTCGATTAGATGTCCTGGCCATCCCCAAATTTTATCACCTAAAAGAGGATAAAATACTGACCGTACTGTTAAAGGAAGATTTTTGTTATAAGTAAAAAATGCTAAAGATAATCCAACTATCCCATAAATAGCCCAAGGGTGTAATCCCCAGTGATACATAGTTGCACCCATTGCTGCACTGATGGCTTCTGGAGTATTAGGTTCAACTCCAAGTGGTGTTTTATACCAAGCAGTATAATATGCTACTGGTTCAGCAACACTCCAAAACATAAGTCCTATACCCATACCAGCAGCAAAAAGCATGGCAAACCAAGAGATTCTTGAAAACTCTGGTTTTGCATCTTTACCACCAAGTCTTATTTTTCCAACAGGTAAAAAAATTAAAGTTATACAAAATATTACAAAAATATTTCCACCTATCATAAAGAGCCAATCAAAGTTATTGATTGTCCACCATTTTGCACCGTCTAGTACCTCTTTTGCACCTGCTGGAAATATTAATGTTAAAATAACAAATAATAAAATCATCATAGCACTTATAAAAAATACTGGATTATGTAAATCCATTCCAAGAACTTCAACATTATCTTGTCCAACTTCATAATCAGTATTATAATCTACTTTTTTTTTCATAATTATTCTCCAATTTTAATTACTTTATGTCTCTAAACTAACATAAAATATATTAAAACAAAATATAATTGATGTAAATTAAATATATTTACTTAAGATTATTTTAAATATTTTATGTTATAACTTACATATCATATGTTAAAAAATTACATAATTTAAGTAAATTTAGAACATAAATAATGAAATTTAAGGAGTTTTATTGAGTATTTCAATTCGAGAACCAATGAAAAGTGATGCAAAACATATTTACAAATTGGTAAAAGATACCAATGTATTAGATGTAAATTCTGAATATTTATATCTTTTGCAAACAACTCATTTTAAAGAGTTTTGTAGTGTTGCCTTATTAGAAGAGGAAATTGTCGGCTTTACTTCTGGATATCTTATTCCAAATAAAGAGGATACATTGTTTATATGGCAAGTTGCTGTTGATAGTAAAGCACGAGGAGAAGGTCTTGCTGGAAAAATGATAGTAGATATATTACAAAGGGAGTCTTCAAAAAATGTAAAATCAATACATACAACTATTAGTCCAAGTAATAGTTCATCTCAAAAATTATTTGAGAAGTTATCAAAGAACTATGGTGTATCTTTTGAAAAAGAGACAATGTTTGAAATCAGTGATTTTAATGATGCTCATGAAGATGAAGTGTTATATAAAATTGAATTAAAAAAATAAAAGGAAAAATTAAATGAGAATATTTGAAAGTTTAGAATCAGAGGTTAGAGGGTATATAAGAAGTTTCCCAACAATATTTACAAAAGCAAAAGGTGCAATACTTACAGATGAGCAAGATGTAGAGTATATTGACTTTTTCGCAGGAGCTGGAACATTAAATTATGGTCATAATAATGATGCAATTAGTGCAGCACTTATAGAATATCTGCAAAATGATGGGATAGTTCACGGTCTTGATATGGCTACAACTGCAAAAAAAGAGTTTTTACAAACATTTGAGAACCTAATCTTGAAGCCAAGAAATTTAGAGTATAAACTACAATTTACAGGACCAACTGGGACAAATGCTGTTGAAACAGCACTAAAACTAGCAAGACTTGTAAAAGGTAGAAGTAATATTGTAACTTTTACTAATGGTTATCATGGATTATCTCAAGGATCACTTGCAGTAACTGGAAATAATGAATATAGAGATGAGAGTTATATTAGTAGATGTAATGCTACATTTATGCCATTTGATGGATATTTTGGAGATTGGAATACATTAGAGTATTTACGAAAATTTTTAGATGATGGAAGTAGTGGAGTTGATATCCCAGCAGCTGTTATAGTTGAAACTATTCAAGGTGAGGGTGGTATCAATGTTGCAAGTGCTAAATGGTTACAAGAGTTAGAATCAATTTGTAGAGAGTATGATATTTTACTTATCATTGACGATATTCAAGTTGGAAATGGAAGAAGTGGAGAGTTTTTCTCTTTTGAATTTGCTGGAATCAATCCTGATATGGTAACTCTTTCTAAATCAATTGGTGGTGGATTACCAATGGCACTTCTATTATTTAGACCAGATTTAGATCAATGGAAACCAGGTGAGCATACTGGTACATTTAGAGGGAATAACTTAGCATTTGTCGCTTCAAAAGTAAGTTTAGAAAACTACTGGCAAAATGATGACCTTTCTAATGCAGTATTTTATAAAGAAAAGATACTAAAAGAGACTTTAGAAAAAATTGCACAAAAACATAAAGACACTTATACTATTGATGTACGAGGAAGAGGACTAGCATATGGTTTTGAGATTAAAGATGATAAAACAATTGCAGGTGAAATATCAGAATATGCATTTAAAGAAAATCTAATTGTTGAAACTTGTGGTAGTGACTCTCAAGTTGTAAAATTTCTTCCACCATTAGTTATAGATGAAGATACCTTAAGAGAAGGACTAACAAGATTTGAAACAGCTATAGATAAACTATTTGCAGATAAAAAAGATAAGTTAAGTGAGGAGTTTTAAAAAATGATAGTAAGAGATATAAAAGATATTATAGGAAGTAGTAAAGAGGTACATGCAAAAGAAGGTCAATGGACTAGTAGAAGAATGGTTTTAAAAGATGATGGTATGGGATTTTCTTTTCATGAAACTATTATAAAAGCTGGTACAAAAACACATATACACTATCAAAATCATCTTGAAGCTGTATATTGTGTAGCTGGAGATGGGAAAATAGAGGATTTAGCAACAGGAGAGATACATGATATCTATGATGGTGTTATGTATGCTTTAAATAATCATGATGATCATAACTTATATGGTGGTAGTGTTGATATGAGACTTATTTGTGTTTTTAATCCACCAATTAAAGGGACAGAAAATCATGATGAAAACGGAGTATATCCACTAGAGGAGTAGATTTGAAATTTATTTATGTAGAAAATTATTTAACAATATCAAGGGATGAAAAAAGAGAATTTCTTGTTTTATTGGGTTCATTTACGAACTTTAGAGTTACAAATCAGAAGATTGTTCTTAATGACAATTCTCTTATTTTGGAATTTGCTAAAAATTCAGATATAGGTTTTGCTAAAGAGGCAATAGAAAAATTCTTTGAGGTAAATAAGCAAATAAATATAAAAATAGTTTCTTGTATAGAGCAAAATAGTCATGAGATTATTTTGACTTTTGAAGATAATAAACAAAAAAAAGTAAAGTTATAATAGATGAGACTTTTAGCTTATAATATAGATAATAAAATTATTGAAAAACTAGAATCTGATGAACATTATATTGTGGATAGAACTTATGAGTTAGATGATGCACTGTATCATCTACAAGTGAGGTTTTATAATCTAGTAATAATGTATGAAGATGATTTAAAAAATTGTATGACACTTTTAAAAGCAACTGATAATACCCATACAGCATTTGTAGTATTAACACATAGTGATGATAAAAAATTTCATCTAAAGTGTTTTAGAAATGGGGCTTTGTGCGTTATTAATAATCCTTTTGATGGTGAATTGTTATGGGCAAAAATAGAATCAATACATAGGGAAAATTTTGAAAAAAAGATTTACCATGAAAACTATTTTGGTATCGATAAAGAACAAAAAGAGATAGTGGATTATGACAATAATGAACTTCAAATAAGAGGTAAAGCATATGATATATTGGTTTATCTTTATCAAAATAGGTATAGACCACCCATCTCAAAAGATGAGATGATATATGCTCTTTGGGATGACCCAGAGATGGTTTGTCAAAATGTTATTGAGGTAAATATCAATCAAATTAGAAGTAAATTGAAAAAAAGATTTCATATTGATATGATTGATACAGTTAGAAATAGAGGTTATAAACTTAAAAATTAACCAAAGGAGAAATATATATGGAAGACTTATATCCATCAAGAGGTCAAGAGGAGAGGATTATAAATAGAGTTGACAAAACAGTTTATAGTAATAAAAATTTTGGACAACAAAGTTTAGATAATATCCAAAGAGAGCAATATGATGAAAATGGATTTATTGTAGTACCTAATTTATTTAGTGCCGATGAGATTAAAGAGTTATTAGAAGATATAGAGATTATGGCTTCTAATGATGAATTACGACAAAATGAAGAGTTTATAACCGAACCAAATGGTGAAAATTTACGAACTATTTTTAACCAACATATATTTAGTAGTGCATTTGAAAAAATATCACAAGATGGTAGGATACTCGATAAAGTACAACAACTCTTAGGTGGAGATGTTTATATGCATCACAGTCGTATCAATATAAAACCAGCTTATGTGGGGAAATCTTTCCCTTGGCATAGTGATTTTGAAACTTGGCATTGTGAAGATGGAGTTCCCCGATGTAGATGTTTAACAGCTTGGGTTATGTTAACAGATAATACACATTTTAATGGACCTTTGTATTTAATACCAGGAAGTCATAAAAAATATGTTTGTTGTAAAGGACTTACTCCTGCTGAAAACTATAGATACTCTTTAAAAAAGCAAGAGTATGGGGTTCCGAGTGTAGAAGCTATAAAAGAGTTATCATCAAAAGATATTGTAGCAGCACTTGGAAAAGCAGGAACATTAGTGATACATGATGGAAATATTATGCATGGAAGTCCTGATAATATTTCACCAGATCCCAGAACAAATGCATTTTTTGTTTATAATAGTGTACAAAACAAACCAATCAAACCATTTTCTGCCCCTTCAAAAAGAGCAGGTTTTTTATCTTTAGATGACTATACACCAGTGAGAGTAAAGAGTTAATTATGAACTCTAAAGTAAATACGATTTTGAAAGAGTTAGATGATATCTCCCAATCTGTAAATTTTATATCATTAAATGCACATATAGAAGCTTCAAAAGCACAAGGGGAAGCTGGGAGAAGATTTTCAATAGTTTCTGAAGAGATGACAAAATTATCTAAAAAACTTGATAACTCTTTAGAAGAATTAAAAGAAATAGTACAAAAATAGTACAAAAGGGATACAATAATATGAAAGTATGTAAATTTGGTGGAAGTTCAGTAAAAGATGCTACACAAATAAGAAAAGTTATAAAGATACTACAAAATGATAAGTCAAGAAAAGTTGTAGTTGTTTCTGCACCAGGGAGAGATGATCTCTATGATCAAAAGATTACAGATCATCTCTTAAACTATGCAACTAATGGGAAACATTTTGCAGAACATTTAATAGAAGTAAGTGCAAAACAAAGTTTTGAAGCAATAATTACTAAATATGAAAAGTTATGTATAGATTTAGGTATTGATAAAAGTAAAATTTTAGAACCATTAAAAAAAGATTTAGAAACTACAAAGTTAAAAGATGAAAAAAGGGAAGCTTTTTGCCTCTCAAGAGGTGAACATCATAATGCTAAAGTTATAGAACAGTTCATGAAAAAGTCAAATATAAAAGTAAAATTGATGCTCCCTGAAGAATTTGGGTTTATATTAAGTGAAAATTTCACTGATGGAAAAGTCTTAAATGAATCCCATGATAATATTGAAAAACACTTTAAAATAGATGAAGATATTCTTTATCTAGTTCCAGGATTTTATGGAGTTACAAAAAATAAAGAGATAGCTGTGATGAGTAGAGGTGGAAGTGATTTAACAGGTGGAGAGCTAGCCTATGCACTTGATGCTGATGTATATGAAAACTGGACAGATACAAATGGTGTGTATGAGGTAGATCCAAGAGTTATAGAAGGTGCCAATGTAATACCGAGACTGACATTTAAAGAGTTGCGACTTTTAAGCTCAAAAGGATTTAATGTATTTCATTTTGATGCGATGTTAAATTGTAAAAAAAGTAAAATACCAATCAATATACGAAATACAAATAATCCAGAGCATGAGGGGACATTGATTTTGAGTGAAAGAGTTCCTATGGAAGACAATGTAGGGATTGCAAGACTTGATAATATGGCTTCAATACATATACAAAAAGATATGCTAGCTGAAGAGATAGGCTTTATGGCGGAGCTCTTAAAAGTATTTAGCGAGTTTGGTATAAATACTTATCATTATCCAACAGATAAAGATGATATTGCAGTTTTAGTAGATCAAGAGTGTCTTAAAGGGAATATTAATAATTTAAGAAGACAGATAGAAAAGAGAATTAAAACAGACAACATCACTGTAACATATAATCTTTCTATTATCACTATTGTGGGAATTGGACTCAAAGAGAATAGTTTTGCTATAGTAGATGCTATATGGGCATTAAAAGAAAACAATATCTCATTTGACCTTTTTGATATGAGTCCATCTAAAATCTCTTTTCATATAGGTGTTTCTCAAAATATTGCGGATGTTGCTTTACAAACCCTTTATGATAATCTTTTAAAGAAAGAAGAATAAAAATTTGAAATAATATTTATTATTTCAAATTTATTAGAAAATTAGTTGCACTAGAAGATAAGTAATTAAGAGATATTTAAAGGTATAATTATATTAAAACATGCACCTTTGTAATGTTTTCCATTAAAGTCATATTCATCATTTTTAACCTCAAGAGTTCCTTTCATACCATTTGTTACTAGATTATAACTCATATGAAGCCCAAGACCAGTTCCTTGGGATTTGTGTTTAGTTGTAAAATAGGGTTCAAATACTTTATTAATAATATCCTCAGGAATTCCACCTGCATTGTCTTTAAATTCAATGATTACATTGTTTTCACTTATAATTTGTGATATGAAAATAAATCTATCATCTTCATTATTATTCTCTACTAGAGCATCTTTTGCATTATTAAAAATATTCATAAAACATTGAATAAGTTCATTTGGATATCCTTGAATATGGATATTTTCTTCTAAATCTAAAATAATGGTGATATTATTTCTTTTTATAGTAGCATCTACAAGTTTTATAAAACTATCTGTATCATTTTTTAAATCAAATCTTACAGGTTTTGAATCCCCTTTTATAAAGTTCCTAAAATCATCAATAGTTTGAGACAAAAATTGAGAGTGTTCATTAATAACTTCACAATATTTATAGAACTCATCATCTGTTAGCAATCCCATCTCTTTTTGCATATGCATACCTGTAGCACTTGTGGATATTACAGAGAGAGGCTGTCTCCATTGGTGAGCTATATTGCCTATCATTTCACCCATACTCGCTAACTTCGATTGTGAGATGAGTTTAGATTCTCTGTCTTTTAGTTCACTTATATCAATAATAGAAGATATTCGTAAATATTTCCCATCTACTATTATATTTGTCCCTTTAAGTAAGACAGGAATTTTTTCTCCATCCATTGTAAGAATCATAGCTTCGTAAAGATTAGCATTATCTAGTATAATTTTCTTTTTTACTAACTCTTTAGATTCCTGGGCAATAAAATCCATAGGGTGTTTCCCTAAAGCATCATGTTTATTTGTAATTTTAAATAGCTTCATTGCTGATTCGTTAAAGTCAATACATTTATAATTTTCTGATACGATAATTGCTTCAATTGTTGTGTTGATCACTGCTTCAATTTGATGATATGATTTTTCAAGATTTTTCTCTTTTTTTATAAAGTAGAATATAATTATTACTAATATAATAGTAAAGATAAAAAACTGTGAATTTAAAAAAGATTCAGAACTAGCTTCTTGAGCAAATAAAGGAGTTATTGTAGATATCAATAGAGGTATATAGGTTTTCATTATTTCACTTTTAAATTTTATATTGCTATTTTATCATAATAAAGTTACAATAACTATAATTAAAAATTTATCAAGGGTTATTATATGAATAATTGGAAAATAGGAAATAAGCTTATAGCTTTAATTGTAGGAAGTTCAATAGTTGGACTTTTATTAGCGTTAGTTTTATTTAGCTTTAAATTAGGTGAAATTAAAGAACATGTATATGAAGATACAGCTATTCATTTAAATGGTTCTATGGCTGATAAAATTGTTGGTAAAAGTGAAATATGTCTCTCTAATGCGATATCAATTGCTAATGATAGAACACTAGTTGAAGCTCTTCAAAATAATGATAGAGAAAAAGCAATTGATGCTATGCAAAGACTTTCTGTTGTGTTTAAAAATAATACTAATTTCAAAAATATAAAAATACATATTCATGATAAAAATGGAAAATCTTTTTTGCGTTCATGGAAAAGTGATAGTTTTGGTGATGAACTTTTAGATGAAAGAAAAGCAATTAGTGATGTACATACTACTAAAAAAGCAGTAGTAGGTTCAGAGATAAGTAAAACAGATATCAATATGATTGGTGTAGCACCAATAGTTGATTTAGATGGTAATTTTGTAGGCTCTGTAGAATTTAAAGCAGGATACAACTCTATTATAAAATCTTTGAAAAAACAAGATAAAGCTTATGCTTTAATGCTTTTAGAACAAGATATTGTAAAATCAAAGTTAGATGATAAGTCATTTCAAAAACTTTCAAAAGTTGGGGATTATATTCTCAACCAAAAAACTTTTGATAAAAATTTTGCCTCATATATTGCAACAATAAATTTAAAGGAACTTGTATCTAAAAAATTTATGATGAGTGATAAATATTTTTTAACAATCTCTCCGGTTATAGATTATACTGGTAATAAAATAGGTTATTATGTAATAGGTGAAGATAGTATTGAACTTGAAGAATTAGTAGCACAGTCGCAAGGACTTATCTACACAGCAATTGGGTTAATTATTTTAATTTTAATAGTTATTACGATTATTATTGTTGTGTTTTCAAGAAGAATTATTATTAATCCATTAAAAGAGTTAGATGAGGCTATTATAAGTATCTCTCAGAACTCAAATACAAGTGATAGAGTCAATGTAGAAAGGGCTGATGAGATAGGGGAAGTTGCTGTTAATTTTAATAAATACTTAGACAAAATTGAAGCTGGTATCAAACAAGATACTAAAGTAATTGAAGAGGCTATAGAGATTGTACATAAAGCAAAAGATGGATTCTATACTTATGAGATAAAACAAAAAGCATCGTCTCCTCAAGTTGAACAACTTCGTGTAAAAGTAAATGAGATGCTTCAAGTTACTCAAAACAATTTAACACTAATCACAAATGCATTGATTCAATTTGGTAATGCTAAGTATGACTATGTAATAGATGCAAAAAGTTCAGGAAATGTAGGCTCACTAATTAAAGGGACAAATGCTTTAGGTGTATCAGTTTCAGAAGTATTGTGTATGGTAAATAATACAGCATTAAGGTTATCAAGTAATGCCGAAGCATTAGCGGCAACGAGTGAAGAGCTTTCTGCCTCTTCCACACAACAAGCTGCCTCTTTAGAAGAAACTGCAGCTGCAATTGAAGAGATAACTTCAACTATTAATCAAACGGATGAACGAACTAACAGTATGTTAAAAATTGCTCAAACATTACAAAAAACAAGTAATGAAGATGATGAACTGGCACATAAAACTGGTGCTTCTATGGAGGAGATTGATAAAGCTACAAATGATATTGTTGAAGCTATAGCTATTATTGATCAAATTGCATTCCAAACAAATATTTTATCTTTAAATGCAGCTGTTGAAGCAGCAACTGCTGGTGAAGCAGGAAAAGGTTTTGCTGTTGTTGCTCAAGAAGTTAGAAATCTAGCTAGCAGAAGTGCTGAAGCTGCAAATGAGATTAAAAATCTTGTTAATTATGCACAAGAGAAAACTAAAGAGGGGAAATCTACTGCTGATAGAATGGTTGATAGTTTTAAATTCTTAAATGAAAAAGTTGCTGAAGTTACTGAGATGGTTACAGGGGTAACAGAAGCTACTCATGAGCAAAAAATAGGGATGGAACAAATTAATAGTGCAGTAAATCAACTAGATAAAGCTACACAAGAAAATGCAAATGGTGCTGAGATAGTTGCAAATAAAGCTATGATATTAAGTGAGATCTCAAGTCAATTGTTATCTGTAGTAAACAGAACAAGTTTTGATAAAGCAAGGGGTAACTCAGTATGTGATGTAAATATGGTGTTTGATACAACTAAGTTAAAGCTTGACCATATTAATTTTAAAGAAACAAACTTCAAAGATGTTGGAGATGGAAAGCAGTGGACTGTAAAAAATCATCACGAGTGTGCTCTTGGAAAATGGATTGAAGAACATACAAATGAAAAGTTTACCAAAAACTCTGATTGGCAAGAACTTCTTAAAGCTCATGAACAAGTTCATAGTGGAGTACAAGAGTTTATCAATGTTGATGCAAAAAATAGAAATGATCAAAAACTTCACACTATAGCAAGAAGTATAGAGGAAAATACAACAAAAGTATTTGAAGGTATCGATAAAGTTAAAGTTCATAAATGTCATGAACTTAAACTTGAAAGGGGACGAGATGTTATAACTCCTCAGGCAAAAGATACTGTAGAGTATCATGACAAAATAAAAGAGTATAAAAAAGAGGAAGCCTCACACGATAGAAAGTCTGTAGGTATTAAACCTGTAGTATCAAGTAAAGATGACGATGAGTGGGCAAGTTTCTAGAACAATAAAAAGGTTACAACTCTCGTAACCTTTTACAATAAACTATCTTGAGGGGCACCTATGTAGTATCCTTGAGAATAGTCAATATCAAGCTCTTTTACACTTCTATAAACTTCCTCAGAAAATACAAATTCAGCGATTGTTTTATAGTTCATCTTTTTAGAAAAATCAATAATAGTTTTTACTATCTCTTTCATATTTTCATCATCATTAATATTTTTAATCATACTACCGTCAATTTTTATATAATCTGTTTGTAGTTTTACTAAATATTCAAAATTACTATACCCAGTACCAAAATCATCTATTGCAATTTTACAACCAAAACTTTTCATTCTTTTAATAAATTTTTGGATAGTATCAAACTCTTCTATACCTTCACTCTCAACAAGTTCTAGAACTAGTTTATGTGCTATATTATATTCTGCAATCATCTCCTCAAGATAAAGAGGTAACTCTTCATCAAGTATATCCTCCACAGTTAAATTAATAGAGAACTCCATATCTAAATCTTTAAACTTCTCAAATGATTTTTGGATAACAATTTTTGTAATATCGATATATTGACCTGAAGATTTTGCAATATCAAGAAAATAAAATGGGGAGATGATAGTTCCATCTTCGTCTTGAAGTCTAACGAGGGTTTCGTATTTTTCAACTTCATTTGTTTTGTTATTATAAATAGGTTGATAGTGGGTAATAATTCTATCTTCATGAATAGCTTTTTTTACTTTTTCTGTCCA
Organism: Arcobacteraceae bacterium; assembly: GCA_965140475.1. Taxonomy (GTDB): domain Bacteria; phylum Campylobacterota; class Campylobacteria; order Campylobacterales; family Arcobacteraceae; genus JAIOSF01. The sequence continues at coordinate 189,445 of OZ223240.1, read as the reverse complement.
CTCAATATTATTAGAAAATACCTGTTCTATTTTTAACTCTGGTGAATAGGAAAGCACTTTTTTGTTTATTTTTTTTGCATATTTATTTACCATTTCTGCCGTTGATAGTATTGTGTCATTATCACAAGATGATACCCCTACAGTTGTTACTATATCAAATGACTTTATACTAGTTTCTATGATTGATTCAATCATTTTAGTGTTAAGATGAATTATAAAGTTTGTAAATCTATCACTACTTAATGTACAGTTATGTATTGCAAATTTATCAGAATGAAGTCTATAAAGCTCAAATTCATTAGTAATGTTTTTCTAATAATAGTTTTGAAAATCTTATAATAACTTCATCACCTAGTTTATGTCCATAAAAGTCATTAATCTCAGAAAATTTATCTATATCAATTACTGCAAGATTGTTTATAATCTGTTTTTGTAAATCTAGGTTTAATTTATACCTATTTCCTACTTCACATAAAGGATCTTTTGTGGCTATTGAGATTAAGTTTTTTCTTTGTTCCATAAGTTCTGTAATCTCATGTCTTATAGCTAGGTACTCAATAATTTTATTCTCCCTATTGACAATAGGCATAATAGCTATATCCACATCATAATATCCACCATCTTTTTTTCTATTTCGTAAAATCCCTTTCCAAACTTTTTTTGCTTGTATAGTGAGCCAAAGAATTTTAAATGTCTCTTTTGGTTCATCGGGGTCTCTTAAAATTGAGTGAGGTTTCCCTACTATCTCCTCTTGTGTATATCCTGTCACATCACAAAAGTTTTTATTTACATATGTTATTTTCCCTTTAGGATCTGATTTTGAGATAATATTATTGATATTCATAGCTTCTAAATACTCATCAAAAATAATAGTTTTTTCATTAAGTTTTTTAGATGAGGCAAGAACTTTTGTAGATAATAAAGCTGGTATATATGCCACGAGTAAACCAAGTGGACCACTAATAAGAAGTACAATACCAAGTGTGTCTAATATTTTATGTATAGTGTTTTCTTTTATCTCTTGAATTTTTTTCTCTTTTATTTTTGCAACTAAAATGAGCTCTTGGGAAAGACCTAAATCTTGGTTTATCTTTTTTGAGTGTAGATATTCAGTATCGTAATGGAGACTTTTTAATATTTGGTTTGTATATTGAGTTAAAAAGTCATCAATATTAACTTTATTTAAAATATATTTAGACCATGCAAAATCAAATAATTTTCCTTTTAATTCATACTTGCCTATTAAAAAGTCACCATTTTTATCCATTAAAGATATCATAAACATATCTGATTGTGCAAGTTGGTTTAATATATCTTTCATAAATATATTAATAATGATAATTCCTTTAAATTTATTTTTTTCAAATATTGGTTTTGCAAGTCTTAATGTTGGGATATATGGTTTTACAACTTTACCATTTTCTATATTTAAATCAATATCAGATAACCATATAGGACTACTCTCATTGAGTTTTGATGTCTCTTGGAAATAGTATCTATCTTTTTTATTTTGGAGAGCATTTTCATTGACAATACGATACTTTTCATTTTGTTCATTTCTTTCAAGTCGAATAATTTCCATTCCACTTTCATCTATATAGCGTATCTGCATAATATTTTTATCTGCAGAAATAACTTGCTCAAACAATGCCGTAGTAGTTGTTTTGTTTTTACCTGTTTTAATATATGTTTGAAATATATTATTATTTTTTATTGAATATATATATTGTTTGTTTTTATCAATATTATTTTTTAAATATCTAGTTTTTGTTTCTATAAAAGAGAGAGCTTTTTGGTGTATATCTTTTGTTATATAATTATGTTCATAATTATAATTTACAATAAAAGATATAGTTGCAATCATGATAGCAAAAGATACAAACAAAAGAGCGAAAAAGAGTTTCAAAAGTACTGGGTTTTTTAAAAAATTATTAAATAAAGAGCTTATCTTTGGCATGCGTAATTCCTATAATACTGTAATAACACTATTATAGTTTTTATTCTATTTAATATAAATTAAAGCTTCACTATTTAGTAATCTTACTAAATAGTGTAAGAATAGTATTTATTCAATAGTAAGAATTTTTGTTTTATTTTTAGTTTTTTTTCAAATCTTTGTTAATAGTTACACTTAATACACCATCTTTATAAGTCACTTTTATATTATCTCTATCAATATCATCTGGTAAAGAGATATTTCTACTAAATGAACCATAAAAATGCTCTTGTCGTATCATATCTTTTTGCTCCTCTTTTGTAAGAGATTTTTTCTTACCACTGATTGCTAGTATATTTTGATTTGAAATTGACACTTTGATATCTTTTTTTTCAATACCTGCTAATTCAAATTTAAATATATATTGTTTTTCATTTTCAAATGCATTCATTTTTGGATAAGATTTAAAAATAGCATCATTGTTAAAAAACATCGCTATCTCATCATTGAAACTTTTTACATGGTTGTCTAAGTCTGTAGTGAAAAATGATGTAGCATTTAAAGTAGTAGCTAAAGTCAATGCTAAACTTGATGTGAGTAGTTTTTTTGTCATAATTTGCTCCTTAATATAATTGTATAAGATTTACTTTAGTTATAGAGACTAAAGATAGTAAAATTATAAAAAATAAAATTTAAAAAAACTTTAAAAAATAGCACTATATTGATTGTATTGCTAAAAATATTAGCACTTAGACTTGACAAGTGCTAAAAATATTTGATACAATACATTTGAAATTGGTAAAGCCCAATTTTAATATAATAAATAGGAGTTTACAATGTTAATTACAAGATTTGATCCATTTAAAGAGTTTACAAATATGCAAAAAGTTTTTCAAAATTATCCAACTCTTACAAAAGAGGGTGATACAGCTATAAGTTCGTTTACGCCAGTTGTAAATACAAGAGAAGGAGAGTTTGCATACCATATTGATATAGATTTGCCGGGGGTAAATAAAGAGGATATCTCTATAGATATAGATGATGGGAAACTTACTATTAGTGGAGAGAGAAAAATAAAAGAGGAAGTTAAAGAGGAGGATTATTATAAAGTAGAAACTTCATTTGGTAAATTTCAAAGATTATTTACGATACCTAAAAATGTAGATATAGAAAATATAACAGCCTCAAGTGATAATGGTGTTCTAGAAGTGGTGATACCAAAACTAGAAAAAGAGAAAAATAAGAAAAAAATTGAAATAAAATAGGAGGATATATGAGTGCTATTGCTTCAAATATTAAGAATAACAAAAGGGATTTTATAACAATAGTAAGTATTCAGTTAATTACTGCTATTGGATGTTATCTTTTAATACCAAATATATTGAACTAATAGTAAATTACTAGTGAGTTGTAAAGGAAGAGGAAACTCTTCCTTTTTTAATTATGATGCTTCATATTGTTACCATCTATCACTTATGTTACAAAAAAATACAAATTAATAAGTATGTAAATAATACTGTCCTATAATAAAAAAGCTACTTAGTTAAGGATGGTGAGTGAAAAGTATATTTAAAAGTCGTATATTTGTTATATTATTTTTTATAATTCTTAGTTTTACAATATATTTCATCATCAATTATTTAAAAAACAGTGAAATAGATAGATACAAAAAAGACACATATAGAGAGAAAGTTTTAGAATCAAAAGTTTATCTTAATACACTTATCAAAGAGAAAGAAAATGCCACATCAACTATCGCTTTAGGCTTATCACGAAATAGTGATATTATTGCTGCTTTAAAAGATATAAAAATCAATCCTACTTTACTCAAAGATTACTCAAAGCAACTAAAAATAAATACTGATTTTAAAAATGTTTGGTTTCAACTTATTACAAAAGATGGGATATCAGTACAGAGAAGTTGGACAGAGTATAAAAATGATAAGATAATAACATCAAGAGTAGATTTACAAAAAGTACTCAAAGATAAAAAAATATTGAATAGTATTAGTGTTGGTAAATTTGATATGACTTTTAAATCTAGTGTTCCTGTATTTGATGAAGATAATACAACATTTCTAGGTGTTGTTGAGGTGATAACCCACTTTAATTCAATTGCAAAAAAACTAGAAGAGAAAAAAGTGAATACAATTATACTAGCAGATAAACGCTATAAAAAACAACTCACACACGCTTTTAGTAAGATATTTATTAATGATTATTATGTAGCAAACCTAGATGTGAAAAAATCTTTGGTACACTATCTTCAAAAATATGGGATAGATAACTATTTTGACAATCTGACTGTAGATGATTTTTATATAGACTATAACCTTAATAGTATAGTGAGTTATTATAAACTAAATACTCAATTTCATGATAAAACATTGGGACATATTTTACTTTTACAAAGTATTGATAAAATAGATATTAGCAAAATATCTTATATTCAATATATTCATAATATTTATCTATTGTTTTCTATTATTATATTGGTGTTAGTTTTTTATTTTTTTAATAATATTGAGATTAAAAATATGGAGGGTAAGTCTTATTCTCTGAGAATATTTTTAACAATTTTAGTTATTTATTTTATTTTATCTTTTAGTATATACCAACTTATAAAGATAAAATATAATGGAGATATTGATAACTATAAACAAACAATAATAAAGCAGACTCTTCTAGAATATAATTCTATTATTCAAAAAAATAAAGATATTTCAGAGTTTATATTTTTAGAGTTACTAAATAAACCTGAAATTATAAAAACATTTAAAAACAAAGATAGAGAAAAGCTATATAGTATTTTATTGGACAAATATAAATCTTTGAAAATAAAATATAATATAAGACAGCTTCACTTTCACCTGCCAGATTCATCTAGTTTTTTACGAATGCATAAGCCAAGTGTATATGGGGATAGTTTAGTTGGTATTAGACAAAGTGTTGAATATGTTAACAACAGTTTAAAACCATTTTATGGATTTGAAGAGGGGAGAATCTACAATGGATTTCGTTATGTATTTCCACTTTTTGATGATAAAAATCAACATATAGGAAGTGTTGAGACAAGTTTTGATATTAAAAGTTTCATAGATAGTTATATGAATCTTTTTGAAACTAAACGGGTAAATTTTTTAATTAGTAAAAAGGTTATAGATGAAAAAGTATTTAAAAACCAACAATCAAATTATCTAAAAAGCCCTCTAGAGGGATATTATTTTGATAAAAACATTGTTAAAATACTTGAAGTTTCAATGGCAAAAACCGTACAGCATAAAGCAAAAAAGAGGTATATGATACTATAGCTAAAAAAATAGAGCAAGGGACCCCTTTTTCTGTTCACTTTAGTGATGTTGATGAGTTAACTGTAATAATTCCAGTTATAAATAAAATTAGTGGAGAGATAGTTGGGGCTTTAAATGTATCAAAAAGTGATAAATTTATAAAAAATAGACTGCAGGAGTTTACACAACTTATTATAATAATTTTAATAGTACTTGGATTTATGATATTTTTTGTCTACAGAGAATATCTTTCAAAAATAAAAGCAAAAGTAGAATCAAAAAACAATCAAAAGATTCTTGATTCTCAAAATTCATTTATAGTTATAACAGATGGGAGAAGCATAAAAAGGGTAAATAATACTTTCTTAGAATTTTTTGGATATGAGTCACTTGAAGAGTTTCAAAAAGATTATAGTTGTATATGTAATTTTTTTCTTGATGAAAAAGGGAAAGGGTACTTGCTACAAGAGATGAATGGTCTAAATTGGTTTGAGTATATAAAACAAAATTTAAATTCAAATATTCAAGTAAAAATGAATGATAAAAATCATCAGTCACATATATTCTATATAGAGTTTGATATAAATAATAAGATGTATGATAACAATTATATCGTAACTTTTGTGGATATAACACACCTGAAAAATGTAGAAAATCAACTTTTATATTCTGAAAAAATGGCATCTTTGGGAAATATGATAGGAAATATCGCACATCAATGGAGACAACCACTCTCTGTAATATCAACAGCTGCTAGTGGAGTACATATGAAACAACAGTATGGATTACTTCAAGATGGAGATATAGAGAAGAATATGGATTATATAGTAGAAAATACAAAATATCTTTCTGAAACTATTGATACATTTAGGGATTTTATTAAAGAGAATGATAATAAAGAATCAATTAGTGTTAGTGTAGCTGAGGTTATTGAATCTGTATTGAAAATTATGGAAGCTACTTTAAAAAACAACTATATAGATGTACTTTTTACTGGTACAAAAGATATTGAAAAAATAATGGTCAAAGGTGAATTTATACAGGTTATTACAAACCTTATAAATAATGCTAAGGATGTATTTAAAGAGAGAAAAACAAAGGAACCAAAAATAATCATTGAACTTAAAGAGTATAGAGATGAGATACTTGTAACTATTGAAGATAATGCTGGGGGAATTGATGAAAATATTATAGATAAAATTTTTGAACCATATTTCACTACAAAGCACAAAAGTATGGGTACAGGTTTAGGACTCTATATTTGTCATAAAATAATAGTAGAGAGTTTTGATGGTGATTTAAGTGTTAAAAATAGTTCAAATGGTGCTATTTTTACAATTGTGATACCTCAGGATAATAATAAAAAAAATTAATAATACTTTTAAGTAATATTGGTTAATATTCTTATTAAAAGAGGTGTATTTTGGGTCAGGTTATTAAATTTTTCTTATTAGTATGTTTTGTTGGGACTTTTTTAATAGCACAAGAATCAAAGCTTGATAAAATATTAGCAACAAATACACTCAAAGTATGTATTTGGCCAGAATACTATGGTATCTCATATTTAGATAAAAGAACTCAAAAACTTGTGGGTATCGATAGTGATTTAGCACAAGAATTAGCTAAAGACTTAAATGTAAAGTTGGAGTTTGTACAAAGTTCATTTGCAAAACTTATTGATGATGTAACAACACAAAAATGTGATATAGCGATGTTTGCCATAGGAAACACACCATCAAGAAGAGAAAAGATTCGTTTTACCACACCACATCTGTCTAGTGATATATATGCAATTACAACTAAAACAAATAGAAAAATTCAATCATGGGATGATATTGATAAAAAAGGTGTTGTAGTAGCAGTGGCAAAAGGAACTTACCATGAACCTGTTATGAAAGAAAAACTCAAACACGCTCAGCTACTTGTAGTAAATAGCTATCATGCAAGAGAACAAGAAGTTCAATCAGGTAGAGCAGATGTATTTATGACAGATTATCCTTTTGGAAAAAGGATGTTAGCTAAAACAAACTGGGCAAAACTAATTATCCCTTCACAAACATATCATATGACACCCTATGCTTGGGCTACAAGTTACGGTGATGATAAGTTTTATAATAGAGTTGAAAAATTTATTAGTGATATAAAAAAAGATGGTAGACTTTTAAAAGCTGCCAAAGAAAATGGTCTTGAACCAATTGCAAAATTAAAATAGACAATAAGTTAAAAGTTTGAAGAGTATTTATAAAATTGTATTAGTTTCCTTATTTATTATATCTATAATATTAGCTGGAATTCTCTTTTCTATGAATATTTTAAAAAGTGAAGCGATTAAAAATCATATAGAAACTGCGAAGTTTCATTCAAATATTTTTTCAGAACAATTAACGCAAACTTTTAATAGTATAGAGCATACGGTAAGTGGATTATCTTTATTTTTTGACAACACAAATGGTAAGATATTAGAAAAAAAGTTAAATGATATTTTAGCTTCAAATCCATACATTCGTTCTATAAATGTTGTTGATCAAAACAATATTATAATTAAAAGTTCTAATAGTAAAAATGTTGGTTACAAAATAGATATTAGTGATTACTATCCAACTCCCGTTTTTGATAAATATATCTTACGCTTTGGAGAGTTATCGTATGGTAGGGATATTAATCAAAGCGACACAAAACTAGTATATATACCTATTAGTAAAAAAGTACCTACACTTAAAGTTGAGTATACAATAATAATTGTTATTAATATTGATAATTTTGTCAATAGATATAAAGATTCAATAGCTCAAAATTTAGATCATATTGATATCATAAGAGTAGATGGTAAATTACTTTATTCTACTGAAAAAAATCATAAGTTAAATGCAACTGTTGTAGAAACAAAATTGTATAAAGATTCACTAGAAAAAAGTTTTGCTTCTGGAGAGGAGATTATTAAAGATAATGAGTATTTGACATCGTACCAATTGTCAGAATTATATCCATTAAATATAGCTATCAAACTTGATTATAAAAAAAGTTTACAAGAGTGGGAAGAGAAGCGACTTTTTGTTTTATTAATATTAAGTTTTTTAATCTTTATGTGTACCGTGTTGATTATAGCACTTATTTTAAAATATGATAAGTCTAGAGCTAAAGAGATTGCATATGAAAAAGAAAAAAATCAAAGTCGAAAACGATTTCAAATTATTTTTGAACAAAATAACTTTTTAATATCAATAGTAAAAATTGATGGTACTATTCTTCAAATTAACAATAAGGTTGAAAAATTCTTAAATAAAAGAAGAGAGGAAGTAGTTGGTTCAAAATTTTATAATCTTTTGTGTTGGGAAGGTGATGAACAAAAATGGATTAAAGAAAATATATTATCTTATAATAAAAATATAATAGTCAAAAAAGAACTTATTGTAAAAGATATGTATAATGAAGAGCGCTATTTTGATGTAGAGATTAGTTCTATAGAATTTGATGGTCAAATTGAGTTAGTGATTATAGGAAATGATATTACAGAAAAGAAACTTAATGCAGATAAGCTGAAAAATGCTTATACTGTTTTTGATAATACAAATGATGGAATTTTAATTACAGACAAAGATGCTAAAATAGTAGATGTTAATAAAGCTTTTACGAAAAATACAGGGTATACTTTTGCAGATGTAGTGGGGAAAAATCCTAATATATTAAAATCACAAAGACATGATAATGATTTTTATAATAAAATGTGGAAAGTATTAGAAAAAGATAATTTTTGGCATGGTGAAATTGTAAATAAAAATAAAGATGGTTCTTTTTATGTTGAGCTTTTAACTATTAATAGAATATTGGCAAAAGATGGTAGTGTTAAAAATTATATAGCAGTTTTTACTAATATAACAAAACAAAAAAAGCAAGAAAAACTTTTAAAAGAGAAAGAGCAAATACTTTTTCAACAATCAAAAATGGCAGCAATGGGTGAGATGCTTGAGAATATAGCACATCAATGGAGACAACCTTTATCTATAATATCGACAGCAGCAAGTGGTGTTCAGGTGCAAAAACAGTTTAATATGCTTGATGAAAAAGTTATGGACGAATCTTTAGAACTAATTGTAACAACAACAGAACATCTTTCAAGTACCATAGATGATTTTAGAAACTTTTTTAAGCAGGATAAAGAAGAAGTTGAGTTTTTGTTAGCTCACGCTATTGAAAAAGCTTTAAATATAGTAAGCTCAAAATTTAGAAATAGAAGTATTATAATTGAAAAAGAGCTTACAGGTATAACTATATTGGGTTTTGAAAATGAGTTAGTACAAGTGATAATGAATATCTTAAATAACTCAAGGGATGTTTTAGAAAAAAAAGATATTGACGATAGAGTTATCCTGATAAAAACTTTTATAGAAAATCAAAAAGCCTATTTAACTATACAAGATAGTGGAGGGGGGATACCTGAAGATATTATTGATAAAGTATTTGAACCATATTTTACAACCAAACACCAAGCACAAGGTACTGGAATAGGACTTTATATGTCTGCTGAAATAATCTCTAAACATATGAATGGTACATTAGCCGTAGAGAATAAAATATTTCAATATAAAGAGAAAAAATATAAAGGAGCTTGTTTTATAATTGCATTTCCTTCAAATTGAGACTTTAAGTAAAACTTAACACGGATTGGGTGAATAAATCAGATTAAAGTATATTTTTCAGCTACAAATAGATACAGTATAGACTATAATAAGTTAAAAAGATAAGGGAGATATTATGGCAAAGATAGCAATTACAGGTGCGAGTGGTTTTGTTGGAACTAACCTAAAAGATATTTTTCATCAAAATGGTCATGATGTTATAGCAATAAAAAGGGAAGATTTAAAAGATATTGAAATATTATCAAATCTTCTTGATGGGTGTGATGCGGTTGTCAACCTTGCAGGTGCAAATATCATTAGTAGGTGGAGTGATGAGTATAAAAACCTTTTGTACAGTAGTAGAATTGGTACAACTAGAAACCTTTTTAAAGCGATAGAGAAAACAAAAAACAAACCAGAACTTTTTATCTCTACAAGTGCTGTGGGTATTTATGATAATCAATCTACATATGATGAAGAGAACTTTAACTATGGAGATGATTTTTTAGCAAAGTTATGTAAAGACTGGGAAGAGGAAGCTTTAAAAGTTCAAGCTTTAGATGTAAGAACTGTCATATTTAGATTTGGTATTGTTCTAGGAGATGGAGGTGCATTAAGCAAAATGCTTTTACCATTTAAATTAGGACTTGGTGGAACTATAGGTGATGGCAAACAAGCATTTTCATTTATCCATATTGAAGATTTGAAAAATGCTTTTGAGTTTGCATTAGAACATGATAATATAGAGGGTGTTTACAATATGACTGCACCAACCCCTACAACAAATTATGGACTGACAAAAGCATTGGGAAAATCACTTCATAGACCCACTATTCTTCCTGTTCCTGCTTTTGTTCTTGATCTAGTTTTTAGTGAAGGGTCAAAAGTTTTAACAGATGGGCAAAGTGCTGTTCCTAAAAGACTTCTTGATGCTGGATTTGAGTTTAAATTTAAAAATATAGAAGATACTATTGATAATTTAGTATAGATTTAAATTAATCTATAAAAGATATAAGTAGTAAGAAAAGATACAATTGCCCCATAACCAACAATAGCAGAACTTAGACGAGGGGCAAGTCCTGCCATAGAAGCCATAGCACCTGCTGTTATCATTGGAGCCATTGCAGCTTCTAGTATAGATACTTGGCTTGCTAAATTATTCCAAGAAAAAATAGTACATATAATTATCGCAATAATTGGTGCAAAGATTAGTTTGACTATTAGTGCAATACTAAAGGGTTTTAAATCATTTTTTGGTAATTTAAATTGTAGTTGTAAACCAACAGCAACAAGTGCTACAGGGACAATAGTGGCAGCTAGTGAAGATAAAACAGTGTTTATAGATGATGGGAACTCAATACCTATAAAAAATAGAGAAAGTATCAATGCTATAAATGGTGGGAAAGTGATTATTTTATACCCAATCATTGAAAAAGTAATTTGAGTTTTTGCACTATAATAAGATGCTATAAAAGTACCATATGTTGCCAGTGCTAAAAAAGTTCCTAATTGGTCATATACCATTACATATGGCAATGCATCACCACCATAAAATGCCTTAATAATAGGGATACCAAGGAATGAACTATTTGTTAAAACTGCAACTAAAAGTAAAGCACCAGTTACCTCTTTTGAAAAATTCATCAGTTTTGATAAAAAGAAGATAGCGATTCCAGATAGAATAATCACACACCAAGATATAACAATAGGTATCACAATATCAAAAGAAAGTACAAGTTTTGGTATTTGTAAAAATATCATAGCAGGTAAAGATATAAAAATAACAAATTTATTTAATGTTATAGCAGAGTCTTCTGGAAATATTGAAAGTCTATTGAGAAAATAACCAATAAAAATCGTTAAAAATATTAATATAAAGTTTTCCATTAAAACAGAGCCTTTTTTATTTTTGATATTATATTTGAAGTTGTGAAATGGTATTATACCATTACCATGATAACAAAAGACTCAATAGAAAACTTAAAATCTCACCTTGATGTTGTTGACATTATATCTCAGTTTATTGAGTTAAAAAAAAGTGGAGCAAATTTTAAAGCGTGTTGCCCTTTCCACGGGGAAGATACACCTTCATTTGTTGTAAGTCCACAAAAGCAGATTTACCACTGTTTTGGTTGTGGTGTTGGTGGAGATTCTATAAAGTTTGTGATGGAGTATGAAAAACTTTCCTACCCAGAAGCTATAGAGAAATTAGCTTCCATGTCAAATGTATCATTACAATATGATAATGATGCTAAAAAAGTAGATTTATCAATTATCACAAAAGTAAATAATCATTATCAAAAACTTTTAGTGTATCATCCAAATGCTATGGATTATTTAAAAAGTAGGGGAGTTTCATCCTCTTCAATTGAAAAGTTTGAAATAGGATACGCAAGTAGTTCACAAGATACTATCAATTATCTTAAAACAAATTTTTTAAACCTTGGTGATGCAAAAGAATTTGGGATAATAGATAGTGGACAAAATGGATTATATGCTAGATTTATAGATAGAATTACATTTCCAATATATACCATTAATGGAAATATTGTGGGATTTGGTGGGAGAACAATCACTGGACACAATGCAAAATATGTGAATTCTCCACAAACAAAATTTTTTAATAAGTCAAGACTTTTATATGGCTATAATATTGCAAAAGAGTTTATTTATAAACAAAAAACTATTATAGTAACAGAAGGGTATCTTGATGTTGTAATGTTACATCAAGCAGGATTTACAAATACTGTAGCAACACTAGGAACTGCTTTAACGCAAGAACATCTTCCCCTTTTAAAACGAGGAGAGCCTAGAATAATTGTAGCATATGATGGGGATAAAGCTGGTTTAAATGCGGCATATAAAGCAAGCTTACTTTTAAGTCATAGTAATTTTAATGGTGGAGTTGTTATCTTTAAAGAGGGACAAGATCCTGCTGATATGGTTGTAGCTAATAAGATGGATGAGCTTAACTCTATGTTTTCAAATCCTCAGCCTTTTATCCCTTTTGTTATTGATTATATAATACAAAAATATAATTTGGAAAATCCGCAAGATAAACAACAAGCATTAAAAGAGTCAAATGAGTTTTTAAAAACACTAGATCCAATTTTGCAAGAGGAGTATCAAAATTTAGTTGCACGAAAATTGAATGTCAATTCTCAACTTGTACAAGTACAGCACTTTAATAATCAAAGAGTTAATCAAGTAAACTTAACCTCTGTGAATATATCAGAACTTAGTATTATTAAAACAATTCTTGACAACCCAATGTTATTAGAAGTGGTAAAAAATGAGCTTCAACCTGATATGTTTGAAACACATGCACATGAATATAATATGTTATTAGAAGATATTAATGATCCAAATTTACACGGTCTAATGTTAAATGAACATATAATTTCATATACACAAGAGGAGTTAGATAATCAACTTAAAATACTCCTTGTACCATATTATAAAAAAAGATTACAACAATTAAAATTTGATGAAACTATGGATTTTAAAATAAAAGCTAGAAAAACTGTTGAACTTAAACATAAACTAATTGAACTAAATCAAAAAAAACTTATAGCAGTTTAAAACAATTATTAATAGGTTTTGTGTATAATTTCAAAAATTCAGCCCAACCAGTGTTAAGTTTTCATTAAGATTAACAAAAAAATTACGCGTGATTTGAAGATAAAGAGCCTATAATTGAAGGCACTTAATGCTCCAAGACTAATATAAAGAACTTAACTGCTAAAGCTATTTTCTTTAATCTTAATGAAAACTTAACACTGGTTGGGCTAACAAAAATTTATTATTATAAAGAAAAGGAAATTTATGGAGCTATTACATTCGGACAATGCACCAGCAGCAATTGGACCATACTCTCAAGCAGTTAGAGTAAACGGATTGTTATACACATCAGGTCAGATAGCATTAAAGCTAAATGGTGAGATGATTGAAAATGATATTAAAAAACAAACAAGACAAATCTTTGCAAATCTTGGTGCTATTTTAGAAGATAATCACACAAGTTTTGAAAATGTTGTAAAAATTAATATTTTTTTAACAGATATGAATGATTTTGGTGTAGTAAATGTAATTATGGCAGAAGTTTTTGGACTTCATAAGCCAGCTCGTAGTACAGTGCAAGTTGCAGGACTGCCTAAAAATGCGATGATAGAGATGGATTTAATAGCAACAGTTGCTGATTATCACTAAATAAAATCTCTTAAAGAAAGTTTAAAGTATTTTTGAGTATAATTCGCTTCATAAATTTTAAGAGGATAAGCTCATGTACGCAATTATCAAAACAGGTGGAAAACAGTATAAAGTATCAGAGGGTGATATTTTAAATGTTGATTTATTAAGTAAAGCACCTAAAGAAACAGTAGAATTCACAGAAGTAATAGCTGTAAACGATGGTAAAGCATTAACAACTGGTGAAGCAGTAGCAAGTGCCAAAGTAACAGCTGAAGTTATCGTTGAAGGAAGAGACAAGAAAGTTGTTATCTTCAAAAAACGAAGAAGAAAAGATAGTAAAGTTAAAAGAGGTTTCAGAAGAAGCTTCACAAAAGTTAAAATTACTAAAATAGCAGCATAAGGAATATAATATGGCTCACAAGAAAGGTCAAGGTAGTACTAATAATAACAGAGACTCAGCTGGTAGAAGACTAGGAGTTAAGAAATTTGGTGGAGAAGCAGTAGTTGCTGGTAACATCATTTTAAGACAAAGAGGTACAAAAGTACATGTAGGTGCTAATGTTGGAATTGGAAAAGATCACACAATTTATTCTTTAATAGATGGTGTTGTTAAATTCGAACAAAAAGATAAAAAAAGAAAGAAAGTTTCTGTTTACGCTTCGTAATCGAAATTTTTAACAACTTGAATTTAAAGGGTATTGAGGAATTTTCCTTGATACCCTTTTTTAATTAGAAAAGTGCTAAGTGCTAAGTGCTAAGAGTTAAGTATAATTTAACTTTTATTACTCAATACTTAACACTAGTAGGAGAATTATATGTTTGTAGATAGTGCTAGTTTTTCAGTAAAATCTGGAAAAGGTGGAGCAGGATGTGTTTCATTTAGAAAAGAGAAGTTTGTGGTTCAAGGTGGACCAGATGGTGGAGATGGTGGAAGAGGTGGAGATGTTTACTTTGAAGTAGATAATAACACTGATACACTTTCTAACTATAAAGGGTGTCATAATGTAAAAGCAGACAATGGACAACCAGGTATGGGGCGAAATTGTAGTGGAAAATCTGCAAAACCAATTGTATTAAAAGTACCACCTGGAACTATTGTAATTGATGAAGAAACAGAAGAAGTTTTATTTGATCTTACTGAAGATAAACAAAAAGTTTTATTTTTAGAAGGTGGAAAAGGTGGTCTTGGAAATACACACTTTAAAAATTCAAGAAACCAAACACCAACATATGCACAACCTGGACTTATGGGTGAGAAAAGACTTGTAAGATTAGAGTTAAAACTTATTGCAGATGTTGGTGTTGTTGGGTATCCAAATGTTGGTAAATCAACATTAATCTCAACAATATCAAATGCAAAACCTCAAGTAGCAAACTATGAGTTTACAACTCTTACTCCAAAACTAGGTGTTGTTGAAGTTGGAGATTATAACTCTTTTGTGGCAGCTGATATTCCTGGAATTATAGAAGGTGCTGCAGAAGGGCGAGGTTTAGGGATTGAGTTTTTAAAACATATTGAGAGAACAAAAACACTTCTTTACATGATAGATATGGCAAATCATAGAGAGATGTTAGATCAATATAATGTATTACAAGAGGAAGTTGAGAAGTTCTCACCGGAATTAGCTAGTAGAAAATTTGCAATTGCGTTAACAAAAATAGATGCAATACCACAAGAAGATCTCAATGAAAAAGTTGAAGGTTTTATAAAAGCAATAGGGCTAGATACAACAAAAGATAATAGTTTTGCTTTTGACAAAGACAAAAGTTATTTTCTTCAAGATTTGACATATAATAGATATGATGAAGATTTACCATATTTTGTATTACCAATATCATCGGCTACTAAACAAAATATTGAACCTATTAAATTTGCATTATATGATTTAATAAGTAGGGACTAATGCAACGAATAGTATTAAAAGTTGGAAGTGCAGTATTAACACAAGAGGGTGATATAGCACATAGAAGGTTAGATAATTTAGTTGAGTTTATCTCAAAACTTCAAAAGAAATACGAAGTTATACTTGTAAGTTCAGGTGCTGTAGCAGCTGGATATACACTCTTACCACTTGATAAAAAAGTTGTAGCAAATAAGCAAGCTTTAGCATCTATTGGACAACCGCTTTTAATGCATACATATAGAACAGAGTTTGCAAAATACAATATTATTTGTTCTCAAGTACTCATAGAAGCAACACTTTTTTCAGATACTAATAGATTAGCCCATGCTAAAGATGCAATAAATACTTTGTTAGAAAATAAAGTGGTACCTATTATTAATGAAAATGATGTAACAGCTATTGAGGAACTTGTATTTGGTGATAATGATCAATTAGCAGCATATGTTACACACTATTTTGATTGTGAACTATTGTCAATATTAACTGATATAGATGGTTTCTTTGATAAAAACCCTCATGAAAATAGTGATGCAAAACTTCAAAAAATTGTACATACAATCGATAGTGAGCAATTAAAACAAAAACATAGTGCAAATAGTGAATTTGCTACAGGTGGGATAGTGACAAAACTTAAAGCAGCAGATTTTTTAATAAAAAACAATAAAAAGATGTTTCTAAGTAGTGGATTTGATTTAACTTGTGCAAAAGAATATCTTCTTGATAATTTACACAACAATGGAACTTTATTTAAAGCTCAATAAAAAAGGATAGATTTATGCATAAAAAACAACGAATAGTTTTTATGGGAACACCTGATTATGCGACTATCATTTTTCAAGAATTACTAGAAAATGATTATAATGTAGTAGCACTTTTCACTCAACCAGATAAACCAGTAGGGAGAAAACAAGAGTTAACCCCTCCTCATATTAAAAAGTTTTGTTTGGAAAATGGATTGAGTTTACCAATATGTCAGCCAATCTCACTTAAAGAGAAAAGTGCAATAGAAAATATATCAACACTACAACCAGATATTATAATTGTTGCAGCCTATGGACAAATATTACCAAAAGAGGTTTTGGATATTGCACCTTGTATAAATCTTCATGCCTCTTTACTTCCTTTATATAGAGGAGCTAGTCCAATACAACAAAGTTTACTTAACGATGATAAGTTTACAGGTGTAACTGCTATGAATATGGATATTGGACTTGATAGTGGAGATATTTTAGGATATAAGTATGTTAAAATAGATAAGGATACAGTTGTAGCGGAACTATTTGATAAGTTATCAATGGTTGCAGCAAAATTAACAATTGAAATCTTAGAAAATTTTGAAAAAATTCAACCTAAAAAACAAAACTTAACTTTAGTATCTCATTGTAAAAAAGTAAATAAAAAAGATGGTATTATAAATTTTAACGATGCAAAATTAGTCTATAATAAGTATAGAGCTTATAAAACATGGCCAGATATATATTTAGAAAATGGTCTTAAGATTAAAACTTGTGAGTTACTTGAAACAGAATCTGTAAATGAACCAGCACAAATTCTTGCAATAGAAAAAGAGTATATTGTAGTAGGTTGTCAAAAAGGGACTATAAAAATTATGAATGTCCAACCACAATCAAAGAAACAGATGAACGTTGTTGATTATATAAGAGGAGCGAGGTTAGAAATTGGAGATAATATATCTTAAGAGTATAAATTCTACCCATACATATTTAAAAGAATTTATCCAAACAAATGGATACAAAAAGCCATTAGCTGTAGCAACAAACAATCAAACAGATGGAATAGGTAGTCGAGACAATAAATGGGTTGGCTTCAAAGGAAATCTTTTTTTTTCATTCGTTATACATAAAAGTTTACTACCTGAAGATTTACCTATTCAATCGTATTCAATATATTTTAGTTTTTTATTAAAAGAGGTTTTGGAAAAACTTGGTTCTAATGTTTGGTTAAAGTGGCCAAATGATTTTTATATCAATGAAAATAAAATTGGTGGTACAATAACAAATATTAAAGGTGATTTGATATTTTGTGGCATAGGATTAAATTTAGTTGCTATAGAGAATACTTACAGTTCTTTAGATATTGATGTAGATATAGAGGGGTTATTGAAAGAGTATTTTTTTTATGTATTGAGAAAAAAAACTTGGAAGCAAATTTTTAGTAAGTTTTCGATAGAATTTGAAAAAAGTAAAGTTTATAAAACCACAATAGATGATAAAAAAGTCTCACTAAAGACAGCACAACTGAATGGTGATGGCTCTATATTTATAGACAATAAAAAGGTATTTAGTTTAAGATGACGGAAGTTATAACAATCGCAAACCAAAAGGGTGGAGTAGGTAAAACTACTACTGCTGTTAATTTAAGTGCTGCTTTAGCCTTAGAGGGTAAAAGAGTTCTTTTAATTGATGCAGATCCACAATCAAATGCTACAACAAGTCTTGGGTTTCATAGAGATTCATATGAATATAATCTGTACCATGTTATGTTAGGTACTAAAGATTTACAAGATATTGTTTTAGATGTAAAAGATATTGAAAATCTTTTTGTAGCACCTTCTAATATTGGTTTAGTAGGGATTGAAAAAGAATTTTATAAAAATACAAAAGATAGAGAGTTAGTATTAAAACGAAAACTTGATCCAATTAAAAATGATTATGACTTTATTATTATTGATTCACCACCAGCTCTAGGACCACTTACAATTAATACTTTAAGTGCTGCAACATCAGTGCTTATACCAATTCAGTGTGAATTTTTTGCGCTAGAGGGTTTAGCACAACTATTAAATACAGTAAAGCTTATTCGACAAACTATAAATAGACAATTAGAGATAAAAGGTTTTTTACCAACTATGTATAGTGCACAAAATAATTTATCTAAGCAAGTGTTTTCTGACCTTGCAAAACATTTTGAATCAAAACTATTTAAACTCAATGATGAGTCGTATGTTGTGATTCCACGAAATATAAAATTAGCAGAAAGTCCTAGTTTTGGTAAACCAATTATGTTATATGATGAGAAATCAAGTGGAACAAAAGCATATACTAATTTGGCAAAATCTATTTTGAAATAAAGGGTTACTTATGGCATTAGGTAGAGGATTGGGTGAACTATTAGGTGAAATTGAAACAGCTTATGAAAACAATAATGATATTAGTAAAAGTGATGTTTTAGAGATACATGTAGATGATATTGCAGTAAATCCTTATCAACCAAGAAAAATATTTAATGAAGAAAAACTTAAAGAGTTAAGTGATTCAATAGTTAAAAATGGACTAATGCAACCGATTGCAGTTACAAGAGATAAAGATAAATATCTTTTGATTGCAGGAGAGAGAAGGCTTAGAGCTACTAAGCTAGCTGGTATTACACTAATAAAAGCGATTGTATTTGATGTTGATAATACAAAACTACGAGAGTTAGCACTTATAGAAAATATTCAAAGAGATGATTTAAATGTTATTGAAGTAGCATATTCTTATGCTGGTTTAATTAATGATTATAATATTACACATGAAGAGTTAGCAAATCTTGTTTCGAAAAGTAGAAGTAGTATATCAAATATTTTAAGACTTTTGACACTTAGTAACTATGCTCAAAAAATGTTAGGAAGTGAGAAAATTACCCTTGGACATGCAAAACTTATTGTTGGTTTGAGTGAAGATGAGCAAAAATTGATCATTGATTCTATTATTGGACAAAAATTAAGTGTAAGGGAAACAGAAATTCTTGTAAAAAAAATCAAAGATAATACAGAAAACACACAAGAGGCTGTACAAAAAATAGACAGTAAAACAAATATTGATTATAAGCCTTTAGAGAGCTTAAAAAAAGAACTTAAAGATAAAAATTTAGAAATAAAAGTAGATAAAAACTACTTTAAAATAAAAATCAACTCACAAGATGATATAGAAAATATACTGAATTATTTTCAAAATCAATAAAAATCATAACCCACTTTAATATAAATTATAGTTTCCTTTCGATACAATACCCGCAAGTTTTAGTGTAACTAAACTGTAAAAATTGTATGGAGAAATAGATGTTAGACATAAGTCCAATATTGCTACTTGGTTCAGCTTTAGTGTTTTTATTAGTACTTGCAAGGCTAAATAGCTGTCTTTACAAGCCTTTATTTAAGCATATGGATGATAGAGATTTACAAATTAAAACAGATTTGGAAAACTCTAAAAGCAATGCAGCAGAGGTAGAAGGTATGCTTGAGGAAGCTAATAGTATTATTGCTCAAGCTAAAAAAGAGGCTTTTTCAATTCGTGAGAAAGCTAAAGCAGAAGCTATTGATACAGCAGAAGCAAAATTTTCAGAAGCAAAAGGTATGATGGATGGTAAGTATGAACAATTTATCAATACACTTGCAGAAGAAAAAGTTGCTTTAGAAAAATCTCTAGTTTCTAACTTGCCTCTATTTAAAGAAGGCTTAAAAGCTAAGCTAAGCTCAATATAAGGTGGTAAAAGAATGAAGAAAATTTTATTTATAATGTTGGTTGCATCACCATTAGCATTACTTGCTAATGATTCAAATGTGCAAACAGATATATTAGAAAGAACAGTTAACTTCTTTATTTTTGCTGCTATTATATATTATTTGTTAGCAGATAAATTAAAAACATTTTTTACTGATCGAACAAAATCTATTCAAGCTGAATTAGATAAAGTTCAAGATTTAATGAAAGAATCAGAAAAAAAAGTTATTGATGCTAAGCAAGAAATTGAAAACGCTAAGAAAATTGCTGATGAATTAGTATCATCTGCAAATAGCGATGTAGAAGCGATAAAAAGAAAAGTAGAAGTTGCTATGGAAAAAGAGATAGCTAATCTTTCTAAGAGCTTTGATGAAAAAACAGAGCTTGAAACGAAAAAAGTAAAAAGAGAAGTGGTTCAAAGCGTACTTGATCAGTTATTAAGTAATGAGAATATAGATTTAACTCAAGAAGAGTTAACAAGTATTGTATTGAAAAAGGTTGCTTAAGATGGTTGAATTAGTTGCAAAAAGATATGTTAAAGCTTTGATGAGTCAAAGAGATAACGATAGTTTGAATTTAGTTTATAATGAGTTAAAAACAATAGGAACAGCCTTTAATGATGAAAAGTTTATCTCAATTTTAAGTTCTTCAGATTTATCTGTTGAAAAAAAAGTTGAGTTGATTTTATCATTTTTAGATAATGGAAGTACTTCAGTTGTTAATTTAGTAAAACTTCTTGGTGAAAAGAAAAGATTAGATATTATCCCAGAGATAGTAAAAGAATTAGATAAAGAAATGGCAGTTTTAAGTAACTCTTATACTGGAATAGTTTATACAAACAAAGAGTTAAGCTCTGAAGATATGGATAAACTTAACGGACAATTTTCTAAAAAATTTGATGTGAATTTAACATTATCGCAAAACATTTGTGATTATGATGGTATAAAAGTTGATATAGATGGACTAGGGTGTGAAATTGGTTTCTCAAAAGAGAGATTAAAATCACAAATGATTGATCATATTTTAAAAGCAGTTTAGAAAAATAAAGGAGAATTTGAATGAGTACAAAAATTCAAGCAGATGAAATTAGTTCTATAATCAAAGAAAGAATTGATAATTTTGAATTAAATGTAGATGTCAACGAAACAGGAAAAATTATATCTTTTGCAGATGGTATTGCAAAAGTTTATGGATTAAAAAATGTTATGGCAGGTGAGATTGTTGAGTTTGAAAATGGAGCTAGAGGTCTTGCATCTAACTTAGAAGAATCAGCAGTTGGTATAGTTGTATTAGGTAGCAGTGAAGGTTTAAGAGAGGGTACATCTTGTAAAAGACTTGGAGAACTTCTTGAAATTCCAGTTGGTCCAAGTGCACTAGGTCGTGTTGTAAATGCACTAGGTGAGCCAGTAGATGGTAAAGGTGCTATAGAATCAAATGAAAAAAGATTATTAGAAGAGAAAGCACCTGGTATTATGGCTAGAAAATCAGTTCATGAACCACTAGAAACTGGTATTAAAGCTATTGATGCACTTGTTCCAATTGGAAGAGGGCAAAGAGAGCTTATCATTGGTGATAGACAAACTGGTAAAACTACAGTTGCTATTGATGCTATTATTAACCAAAAAGGGCAAGATGTTAAATGTATCTATGTTGCTATTGGTCAAAAATCATCTTCAGTTGCAAATGTTGTTGGTGCTTTAGAAGCAGCTGGTGCTATGGAGTATACAACAGTTGTTACTGCTGGTGCATCTGAATCTTCTGCGTTACAATTCCTTGCTCCATATGCAGGTGTTACAATGGGTGAGTACTTTAGAGATAATGGTCAACACTGTTTAATTATCTATGATGATTTATCTAAACATGCTGTTGCATATAGAGAGATGTCATTATTATTACGAAGACCTCCAGGTCGAGAAGCATACCCAGGGGATGTTTTTTACCTACATTCAAGACTACTTGAAAGAGCTGCTAAATTAAATGATGATTTAGGTGGTGGATCACTAACAGCATTACCAATCATTGAAACTCAAGCTGGTGATGTTGCTGCGTATATTCCAACAAATGTAATTTCTATTACTGATGGACAAATATTCCTAGAAACTGATCTATTTAACTCAGGGATTAGACCTGCTATTAATGTTGGTTTATCTGTATCAAGAGTTGGTGGTGCTGCACAAGTTAAAGCTACAAAACAAGTTGCTGGTACATTGAAACTTGACCTTGCTCAATATAGAGAGTTAGAATCATTTGCACAATTTGCTTCAGATCTAGATGCTTCAACAAGAGCGCAACTTGAAAGAGGTCAAAGAATGGTTGAACTTCTAAAACAAGGTGTTAATAAACCACTTGTTATTGAAAAACAAGTTGCTGTTCTTTATGCTGGTGTAAATGGATTCCTTGATGATATTGATCCTGCTGATGTTGTTAAGTTTGAAAATGAGTTCCATGAATTTATTGAATCAAAATATTCAAGTTTATTAACAGACTTAAATGCTAAAAAGAAAATTGATGATGATATTAAAGAAGTTCTTGAAACTGCTATAAATGAGTTTAAAACAATCTTTAAAGCAGACTAAGAAGGATAATTAATGGCTAACTTAAAAGATATATCAAGACAAATAAAAAGTGTTAAGAATACACAGAAGACAACAAAAGCTATGAAGCTTGTTTCTTCTGCAAAGTTACGAAGAACACAACAATTGTCAGAACAAGCAAAAAGTTATGCTTTAAAAATTAATGATATTTTATCTGAAATTGCTACTAGAATAGCAAATGTTCAAGATGAAGCAAATATTAGTCGAGCTTTTGTTCCTAATGAAAATCCAAAAACAGTAGATATTGTTTTTGTAACTGCAGATAAAGGTCTTTGTGGTGGTTTTAATATGACTACTATAAAAGCTGTTAGAAACATGATTGAAGAGTATTCTTCAAAAGGTACTACAGTGAGATTAAGAGCAGCGGGAAGAAAAGGTATTGATTACTTTAATTTTCAAGGTAGAGAATTAACTGATAGTATTGTTGGTTTAACATCTGCTCCAACTTATGAAAAAGCATCTGATTTTATTGCTGATGCTTTTGAAGAGTTTAATACTGGTGCAACAGATAAAGTAATAATGGTATATAATGGGTTTTTAAATATGCTTACACAAGAGCTAAAAACAAAAACTATTTTACCAGTAGAACTTAATTCTGTTTCAGTAGAGCAACAATCATCATCTATGTTAGATGTAGAGCCAGATGATGATGAAGAGATTTTAAATGAACTTACTGCAAAGTATGTTGATTTTAATATGTATTACTCTTTAATTGATTCATTAGCAGCAGAACATAGTGCAAGAATGCAAGCTATGGAAAATGCAACTAATAATGCAAAAGAGAGAGTTAATGATTTAACGGTTGAATTTAATAAAGCAAGACAGGCTGCAATTACAACAGAATTGATTGAGATCATTTCTGGTGTTGAGTCAATGAAATAAAAGTAAATAGAAAGGAATAGGATATATGGAAGGTAAAATTATTCAAATTATGGGTCCAGTTGTAGATGTCGAATTCGACGGATACTTACCTGCAATTAATGATGCAATCGAAGTACCTGGTACTAAAGAGAGATTAGTACTAGAAGTAGCTGCTCACCTTGGTGATAGTAGAGTTAGAACAATTGCTATGGATATGACAGAGGGATTAACAAGAGGAACTAAGGTTGTTGCAACAGGTTCTCCTATTATGGTACCAGTTGGTGAAGAAGTTCTAGGAAGAATTTTTAATGTTATTGGTGAACCAGTTGATGATGGTGCTCCTGTAAGTGCAGATGCTCCAAAATGGTCAATTCACAGAGAGGCTCCAAAATTTGAAGAGCAATCAACTTCAACAGAGATGTTTGAAACAGGTATTAAAGTAGTTGACTTACTTGCTCCTTACGCAAAAGGTGGAAAAGTTGGACTATTTGGTGGTGCTGGTGTTGGTAAAACAGTTATTATTATGGAGCTTATCCATAATGTTGCATTTAAACATGATGGTTACTCTGTATTTGCTGGTGTTGGTGAGAGAACAAGAGAAGGAAATGACCTTTATTACGAGATGAAAGAATCTAATGTATTAGATAAAGTTGCTTTATGTTATGGTCAAATGAGTGAGCCTCCAGGAGCAAGAAATAGAATTGCTTTAACAGGTCTTACTATGGCTGAGTACTTTAGAGATGAAAAAGGTCTTGATGTACTTATGTTCGTTGATAATATCTTTAGATTTGCACAATCAGGTTCTGAGATGTCAGCACTACTTGGAAGAATCCCTTCAGCAGTTGGTTACCAACCAACACTTGCAAGAGAGATGGGTGCATTACAAGAGAGAATTACAACAACTAAAAATGGTTCTATTACTTCAGTTCAAGCTGTTTATGTACCTGCGGATGACTTAACAGATCCAGCTCCTGCTTCTGTTTTTGCTCACCTTGATGCAACAACAGTTCTTAACAGAAAAATTGCTGAAAAAGGTATTTATCCAGCGGTTGACCCACTAGATTCTACTTCAAGAATTTTAAGTGCAGATGTTTTAGGACAAGAGCATTATGATACAGCTAGAGGTGTTCAATCACTTTTACAAAAATACAAAGACTTACAAGATATTATAGCAATTCTTGGTATGGATGAGTTAAGTGAATCTGATAAACTTGTTGTTGATAGAGCAAGAAAAGTTGAAAAATTCTTATCTCAACCATTCTTTGTTGCTGAAGTATTTACAGGAAGCCCTGGTAAGTATGTTGAATTAGCTGATACAATCAAAGGATTCAAAGGTATCTTAGATGGTACTTATGATCATATGCCAGAGAATTCTTTCTATATGGTTGGTGGTATTGATGAAGCTATCGCAAAAGCTGAGGCTATGAAAGCAAAAGCATAATTGCTTAAAAAGGTATAAATATGGATACAATTAAATTATCAATAGTTACACCAAATGGAGAGATTTTTAACAAAGAAGTTAAATCAGTAACTCTCCCTGGAAAAGAGGGAGAGTTTGGAGTATTGCCTGGTCATGCTTCACTTGTATCTTCTTTAACAGTTGGTGTAATAGAGATAGAAAAAAAAGATGCTTTAAAAGAAGCTGTAGCAATTAACTGGGGACATGTAAAAGTTTCTGAAGACTCAGTAGATATCCTTGTAGATGGTGCAGTTGCTTTATCTGAAGGTAAAGATTCAGATATGTCAGCAAAACTTGAAGAGGCTAAAATCTTAGTTAATTCAGTACAAGATTCAAATGTTTCTATGGCAGCAGTTGAATCAAAAATCAATTCATTCGCGTAAAAGCTTAGATGATAGATTCAACTTTAAATTATTTAGGGGGTAGTAGTGCAATATCTATTGGGGTATTAGTACTACTTTCAGCTTATTTTATTCTTGTTTTTTGGATATTTATTTATAAATATTTTAAACTATCATCTGATGTTACTACAGAAATCAACAATTTAAACTCACTTCTTGCAAGAGAATCAACAATTAATCCTCTCTCACGGTTAGGTCAATGTCTAAGTAGAACAACTGTAAGTAAAGAGTATTTAAATGTTTGCGAAACAACATTAATTAGAGATGCAAGTAGTGGTATCTCTTGGTTGTCTATAATCTCGTCAACAGCTCCATTTATTGGATTATTTGGTACAGTTGTTGGAATATTAGAATCGTTTGCTCGATTTTCAACTGCTAGTAAAGTGAGTTTTGCAACTATTGCACCTGCAATTAGTGAAGCACTTGTTGCAACAGCAGCAGGTATTTTTGTGGCAATTTTTGCCTATACATTTCATCAAATACTAACAAGAAAGGTTTATGAGTTAAATACTTATTTAAAATCTCAAATAGATATTATTCTTAGTAGGAAATAAATAGATGTATGACTACGAAAAAAAACCAGATTTAAACATCACACCTTTGGTGGATGTTATGTTAGTTCTACTAGCAATTCTAATGGTTACAGCACCTGTTTTAGAGTATGAAGAAAATATCAATCTACCAAAAGGTAGTAAATCAGTTAAACTTCAAGAAAATAATAAAATTGATATACTTGTAAATCGTGATAAAATTATAAATATAAATAATAAAGACCAATATGAGTTTGATAATTTTTCTGATAATTTTGTTTTATTTTCAAAAGATAGAGATAGAAATACACCAGTGCATATAAGAGCTGATAAAAATTTAAAATATGAAGATGTCGTTTATATTTTAAAAACAGTGAAAGAAGCTGGATTTTTTAAAGTTGCATTGATAACAGATGGTTGATAAAAAAAATTTATATATTTCAGCTGTTTTAGCATTATTTATTTATGTTTTTTTAGTATTACTATTACTCTTGTATTTAAAAGAGAGTAATGTTAAGAAAATAGATGCATTGACTAAAAATACTGTATTACAATTAGATATAGTTTTTGATACACCAACAAATGAAAAAAAAGCTATCAAAATAAAAAGTGAAGATAATAGCAAATTAGCTCAAAAAGTAGTAAAAAAAACCACATCTAATAGTCTTAAACAAAAATCAGATTTAAAATCATTATTTGCAGATGTTAAAACAAGTGCAAAAAAGGTTAATAAAGAAAAAATCCTTAATGTAAAGAAAAGTAGTGTTTCAAGTAGATTTAAATCAAAATTTGAAAAAGAAAAAAAAGTAAAAGAGGTAGTTATATCTGAACTGTTAAAGCATAAAAGTCAAAATAGTGCTAAAAAAGTAGTATTAAGTGAGTCTGAAAATGAAACAGATCCTTATTTCTCTGAAATTCATCAAATGCTTTCATCACGATGGAGTCCTACGGTTTTTTCAGATAATCTTACTGCTAGAGTACTAGTAACTATAACAAATAATGGAAATTTTAGTTTTAAGTTTATACAATACTCTGAAAATATTGGTTTTGATCAGCAATTAAAAGATTTTTTAAATAGTGAAAGCTTAAAAAAATATCCAATAAACCCAAATAATAACACAACGAATATTGAGATATCATTTCAATCAAAAGGATAAATATGAGAATAAAACAGATTGTAATATGGCTATTATTAGCTAGTTATCTATTTGCCTTAGATGCAACAATGGAGATTATAAAAAACAAATCTACACTTCCTACAATAAGTTATGCAATATCAACAGATACTCATATAGAAGATAATATAGATAGTAAGGTGTTATCTTTAGTAAAAAAAGACTTACTAGTAAGTGGACATTTTAACAACAATGATATTAATGTTGATAATAATTATGAAAATATTGCAGATTATAAAACATTAAAAACTAACGGTATTGACTTATATTTAGTATTACAATTAAAGAAAAATCCACAAGATAACAGTGTAGTCGTGAATACAAAACTGTATGATGTGAATGCAAATAGTTTGGTATTGAGTAAATCATATATCACATCATCAATTGTAAGATATCCATTTTTATCTCATAAAATTGCCATAGATATCAATAAGTATTTAAAAGCTCCATCAATAGAATGGATGGATAAATTTATAATATTCTCAAGGTATTTAGATTCAAAAACAAGTGAAATTGTTGTATCTGATTATACTTTAACATATCAAAAAGTTGTAGTTAAAGGTGGATTAAATATATTTCCAAAATGGGCAAATAAAGAGCAAAGTGAATTTTACTTTACAACATATAATTATGAAAAACCAACATTAGTAAAACAAAATTTATATACAACAAAGTCTGAAAAAATTTTATCAAGTGATGGTATGATAGTATGTTCTGATGTAAGTAGTGATGGTACAAAATTAGTTGTTACAATGGCACCAAATTCACAGCCAGATATTTATATTTATGATACTATTAATAAACTAAAAACACGAATAACAGAATATAATGGTATTGATGTTGGAGGTAGTTTTGTTGAGAATGATAGTAAAATTGTTTTTGTATCGGATAGATTAAAGTACCCAAATATCTTTGCAAAAAAAATAGGTCAAAGGGGAGTTGAACGTCTCATATATCATGGACGAAATAATTCACAGTGTTCTACAAGTGGAGATTATATAGTGTACGCAAGTAGAGAAACAGATAATGAATTTGGAGATAATGTTTTCAATCTCTATTTGATGTCAACATATAGTGATCATGTGAGAAGATTAACAACAAATGGTAGAAATCAGTTTCCTAAATTTTCATCAAATGGAGAATCAATTTTATTTATAAAAAATGATACTAAAAGTTATTTAGGAATCATACGATTAAATTACAATAAAAGCTTTCTATTTCCATTAAAAAGTGGTAAGTTACAATCGATAGACTGGTAGTTATATTCGTTTAAGTATCAATAGTGTAGAATAACAAGAACTAAAATAAATGGGGAAAATTATGAAAAAAATTATGAAAAATACAATACTTAGTATTTGTGCAATAGGTTTACTAGCAGGATGTAGTTCAAAAGATGTTGAGTATGATAATACAACAACAAATGCACAATCTGTAGATGGTAAAGCTGCAAACATTGCTGGATCAAATGAACAATCTGTTGATGATAATGCTAATGTTATTACAAACAGTTTAAAAGCAGTTACAAATGAAGGTTTAAATAGTGTTGAGAGTGAAATTGAAGGAAATACAGTTTTATTAGAATCTGTTCATTTTGCATTTGATAAATATAATTTAACTGATGATATGAGAGAAGTTGCAACATCAAATTACAATAAAATAAATATCGTACAAGAATCATACAATGGTCTTAAAGTGAAACTTGAAGGTAATTGTGATGAGTGGGGAACTGATGAGTATAATTATGCTTTAGGTTTAAAAAGAGCAAAAACAGCAAAAGATGCTTTAATAGCTGATGGTGTAGATGCGCAAAAAATTGTTATGGTAAGCTTTGGTGAAAGTAACCCAATATGTACACAAAAAAATACAACTTGTTGGAAAATGAACAGAAGAGTAGATTACAGATTACTACCATAGTTTATAGTTAAGAGCATTTATTGATTAAAGTATCTATTTATATAGTTTTATTATTAACTTCGTATATTCATGCAGAACAGTCTGTATTTGGTGCTGGTGATTTAAACTCTCCAACACCTTATGGGCTGACACCTACAGAAGAGGTTATAGTAAAAACTAAGAAAACAACAACAAATAATGAAAAAAAGATAAAAAAAGTTGACTCTAAAATAACTCAAATTTATGATAAAGTTGATGGGCTAGAATCTTTATATGAAGGTGATAGTAGAAAGTTAAATACGCTTTCAATAGACTTTAAACAACAAGCAACTCAGGTTGAAGTTTTAGAAGAGAAAACAAAAACACAAAATCAACAAATAGAACTATTACAAGAAGATATAGTTTCTTTAAAAAAGCAGTTAGATTTAAATAACAAAAATATGGAATTGTTAAAAGAATCTTTTGACAAAATAGTTCAATTAGCTAATAAAATAAATAAAGATTATGTGACAAAAGATGAGTTTAATAAGCTTTTGTCTATGTTAGATAAAAAACTAGTAAGTAGTAAACCAAAAGCTAGTAGTAAATCAAATGTTCCTAATAAACCTAATAGAGAATTGATGAAAGAGGTAAGGGAACTATTTAAAAAAGATTATTTTACAAAAGCAATCCCTATTTTGGAACATTTAATAAGTGTGAAACATAGACCTGCTGAATGTAATTATTATATGGGTGAGATTAATTACTATAGAAAAAATTACAAAGATGCATTACATTATTTTAAAACTAGTATGATGTTATATGACAAAGCAAAATATCTTCCAAAGTTACTACTACATAGTGCTATCTCATTTGAAGAGATAGGGGATATGGAAAATGCAAATAACTTTTACAATACAATTGTAGATGTTTATCCAGATTCAAATGAAGCAGCCCAAGCTTCTAAAAAAATAAAAAAACAATAACCAAATAAAACAAAGGAGACAGAAATATGTCAAAAGTAATAGCAATAGAATATACTCTTAATGATGCAAATTCAAAAGAGCAATTAGATACAAATGTTGGTGGAAATCCATTAGAATTTATAAGTGGTATGGGTCAAATCATTCCAGGTTTAGAAAAAGAGATTGAAAACTTAAGTAGTGGTGAAAAAGTTGATGTTATGGTTCAACCAGCTGAAGCATATGGAGAATACAATGAAGAAGCTGTACAAGTTTTACCAAAAGAGCAGTTTGCAGGAATTGATTTAGTTGAAGGTATGACTTTATATGGTACAGGTGAAGATCAACAAACAGTTCAAGTTACTGTTAAAACAGTAGCTGATGATGGAGTAACAATAGACTATAATCATCCAATGGCTGGCAGAACTTTAATGTTTAGTGTTGCTATTTTAGATGTAAGAGCGGCAACTGAAGAAGAGCTTCAAACAGGTATTGTTGGTGGTATGGCTGCAGCTGGTGGATGTTGTGGTGGTGGATCTTGTGGTTCACATGATCATGGACATGAAGAGAAAGAAACTGAATGTTGTGGTGGTGAAAAACATGGTGAAGAGCACGAGTGTTGTGGCGGTCACGATGGTGAAGGTTGTAAAAACAGCTAATCTCTAATAGATATTAGACAAAATAAACTCCCATTTCTTTGAAATGGGAGTTTTTAATTTATAATAAATAAGGATAAATTTTTATGAAAAAGGTAGCATTTATTTTCCCAGGTCAAGGGAGCCAATCTGTGGGTATGGGAAAAGATTTTTTTGAAAATAGTGATATTGCAAAAGAGATGATAGCTAAAGCAAGTGATAGACTTGGGTTTAGTTTTGAAGAGTTGTTATTTGAAGAGAATGAAAATTTGGGTAAAACAGAGTTTACACAACCTGCAATTTTACTTGTAAGTTGTATTGCTTTAGAGATATTCAAATCAAAATATACTATAACACCACAATTTGTTCTGGGACACTCTTTAGGTGAATTTTCTGCACTTGTTGCAAGTGGTGCTATAGATTACCTTGATGCTGTTGAGTTAGTTCATAAAAGAGGATTATTTATGAATGAAGCTTGTGCAGGAGCAGGGGCTGGGATGATGGCACTTGTTGGACTTGATGATGCTACCGTTGAATCTATGACAGAAGCTCAAAGAGCTGAAGGTAAAAAAATCTGGGCAGCAAACTACAATATAGATGGTCAAATAGTTGTAGCTGGTATTAAAGCAGATTTAGAAAGCTTAGCAGATGCATATAAAGAAGCTGGAGCTAAAAGAGCACTTGTACTTGATATGTCAGTTGCAAGTCATTGTGAGCTTCTTAATAGCGCTGTGGAGAAGTTAAATCCATATCTAAATGAGTTTGTAACAGATAACTTTGAAACATCAGTTATCTCAAATGTTACAGCAGAAGCTTATAACACAAAAGATGTAGCTATAGACTTACTTGGGAAACAGTTAATATCTCCAGTAAAATATAAACATTCTATTGCTTCAAAAGCTAGTGAAGTGGATATGTTTATAGAGTTTGGAAATGGGGCTGTTTTAAAAGGGCTTAACAGAAAGATTTGTAAAGATGTACCTACATTGAATGTTTCTGATATGAAGTCATTAGAGTCAACATTGGAAACTTTGGCATAATATATTTAGAGATTATATTGTTTTAAAAAGCTCTATGGAAACATAGGGCTTTTTTTATGTAAGCTAGTATATCTATAATTTCAAACTAATAAGCCACCTTTACAAACAAATATGTTAAAATCCAAACAAAAATTTACAAGGCTTTTAAATGACAAAATTAGCAATAATGGGTGCGATGGAAGAGGAGATAACTCCACTTTTAGAGTACTTTACTGATATTAAAAAAAATGACTATGCAAACAATACATACTATGAGTGTAAACTTGGAAATCTAGATGTAGTTATCGCGTATTCTAAGATTGGGAAAGTATTCTCAACTTTAACAGCTTCAACTATGATTCAAAAATTTGGTTGTGATACACTCCTATTTAGTGGAGTTGCTGGTGGGATTAACCCTAAGTTAGCAATAGGGGACTTAATCGTTGCAAATAAACTTTCTCAACATGATTTAGATATTACAGCATTTGGTCATCCTCATGGATATGTACCAGGTGGAGAAGTGTATGTAAATACAGATGAGAAGTTAAAAAATATCGCTTTAGAAGTTGCCAAAGAAAATAATATAAAAATTATTGAAGGTATTATAGCTACTGGTGATCAATTTGTTGCAGATGAGAAAAGAAAAGAGTTTATTGAAACAACTTTTAAAGCTGATGCTTTAGAGATGGAGGGAGCTTCAGTTGCTGTTGTATGTGATGCTTTAAATGTACCTTGTCTTATTTTAAGAGCTATTAGTGATACTGCTGATATGGATGCTGGATTTAACTTTGATGAATTTTTAGAATCTAGTGCAAAAAATTCTGCACAATTTTTAATGAAAGTTATTGATAAATTAGTTTAATATTAAACCATAGCTAATAAAAAAGGGCTCAACCAAAAAGTTGAACCCTTTTTTTATAGAGGAGTTTTATTATGCTAACTCATCTACTGCTTTTTTTATAGCAAGTGGCAATGGTAAATCTACCATATCACAATCCTCTTCTAAACAACACTCACATGCAGTTCCTGCACTTGTTTCTTCTTTGATAGTTTCTATATCACTACCATGTTTTGCTACAGCATCTTTGATTTCATCATATTCTACATCATTACAGTTACATACTTGCATTTTTTTTCCTTTTATTTTATATAGGCTTTTATAATTTTTTGATCATCTACAGGTTTATCCATATACCCTGTAGGTACATTTTCTAACTTTTTAACAATAGCAAAACTTTTCTTATCTTTTACATAACCAAATATTGTATGTCGTCCATTTAAGTGGGGTGTTTCTATAGTAGTTATAAAAAACTGACTTCCATTTGTATTTGGTCCAGCATTTGCCATAGCTAATACACCAGCACGGTTAAACATAGCTTTTGATGTGAATTCATCTTTAAAAGATTTTCCCCATATTGATTCTCCACCTCGACCAGTTCCAGTTGGGTCTCCACCTTGTATCATAAATCTTTTGATAATTCTGTGAAAAATTAGTCCATCATAATATCCATTTTTAATATGTGTAGAGAAGTTCTCAACAGCAATTGGTGCTAAGTCTGGCCGTAATTCTATTTCTATATCTCCTTGTGTTGTTTCTAAAACAGCAATAGGATTTGCTGCTTGAAGATAAACTATACTTAACAGTAAAAGTATAAATTTTTTCATCGATTCCCTTTATGTTTAAATTAGAAATTAATCATAACTAAAAAATATTAAATTTAGGTATTACAAAGAGTTTAATTATCACAAGAGTTTCGATTATTTACAAATTAAATAAAAATTGACCCATAGTTCTAGCTTATAATATTTATTTAATATTGTTTTGATAGAATCTCATGATTTTAGTTAAATTACACAAAAGGAAGTTAGATGTTATTAAAAGAGAAATACTCACCGATGTATTTTTTAGCCGCGTTAGGTGCAGGTGGATTATCTGTATCATTTTTCATGTATTTGATGTTTTTGATTCCACATCCAAAAACACCAATGGCAACATATGATCAGGTTATGCCTGCACTATTGAGAGGAGACTGGTTGTCATTTGTGACAGCTTTTTCATTAGTATTTATTATTGCTTTTGCATATTTTCATTTCAAACTTTTGATATGGAATATTAAGCAATATAAAGGGTTCAAAGAAACAGAAGCATTTAGTACTTTAAAAAATAGTAATGCAGAGATCACATTGATGACAATGCCTCTTACATTTGCTATGACTATTAATGTTTGTTTTGTTTTAGGTGCTGTTTTTGTACCAGGATTATGGAGTATAGTTGAGTATCTATTTCCAGGTGCTTTGATTGGTTTTATGGTTACTGGATATTATGCAGTGAAGATATTTATGGATTATTTTAGTAGATTGATCACAACTGGTGATTTTGATTTTACAAAAAATAATAATCTTTCTCAAATGATCTCTATCTTTGCATTTTCTATGGTTGCAGTTGGATTTGCAGCACCGGGTGCTATGAGTCATAATATAACTATTAATGCTATAGGTATTTTTGGTGCAATATTTTTTGCAGCTATCTCAATATTATTGATAACTATTAAGCTTATACTTGGGTTTAAAAATATGTTTGAGCATGGAATTGGGAGTGAAGCTAGTCCATCTTTATGGATTATGATACCTATTTTAACACTTCTTGGTATTACATTTATACGAGTAAGTTTTGGACTTGATCATCACTTTAATCAAGCTTTACAAAACGCTTCATTATTTACACTTACAAGTTTAGTTTTTGCACTACAACTGATTTTTGGTATGTTAGGATTTTCTGTAATGAAAAGAATAGGGTACTTTGAAGAGTTTGTACATGGTGAAAAAAAATCTCCAGTATCATTTGCATTAATTTGTCCAGGTGTTGCATTTTTTGTTTTTGGTATGTTCTTTATCAATTTAGGATTAGCTATGAATGGAGTAGTTGCGAAATATTCAATAGCATATTTTATACTAATGATTCCATTTATATTTATTCAATATAAAACTATAGTGTATTTCTTTAAATTAAAAAATAAATTTGTACTTTAAAAATTAACAGTTGAAAAAGGGAGAGTTTATTTTCTCTCTTTTTTTGTTTTCAATATATTTCTTATTAATAATCCTACAAAAAACAGAGCAATAGCACCATTTATTAAAGCATTTGTAGTATCACCTGACTCATAAAAACTATAGGCTAAATAGCTAAATATACCACTTATTATTAAACACATCTTTTACCTTTTTTGTTGTCTTTTATTTTTATTTTCTATATCTTTGGTATCTTCATTATTTGAAAGAATGCGTATATCACTGTATTCTCTTAAAAATTTTGGAAGTCTTCTACCATTTACTTTTAAAATGTCTTCTACAAGTATATCTGCTACTTTTTGTTTCTCTAATTTTTGAATATCTACCATAAAATCAAATAAAAACTTAGCAACTCTATCAAGGGAGATTTGCCAAGTAGAAAATGTTTGAGAGTAGAGCCATTCACTAAAACTATAAAAAGTTTCAAAAACACTTTTATCTTTTACTAATAGTGCAAAAGTTTTTATAAAGTTTCCACTATTATAAACAATATCCCAAAACCGTGCAAATCTTTTAAGTTTTTGCATCGTTTCAAAAGGGATTAAATCGTTTGCTAATATATCATAAGGTGGGATGTCACTATAAATCATACCATGAATTTTATCATGACGATTGAGTGTAGTACCTGAGAGTTTTTTTAATACTCCAAGTTGTATTTCACATTGTGTTATAGAGGATAATTTATCCAAGTTTTCACCAAAGCTTTCCATACTCTCACCCGGTAATCCCATAATTAAATCAACATGAATATGTGCGTTAGTTTCATTCTCTAAAAAAGCTAAATTATCTTCTATTTTTTTGATATTGAGATTTCTTTTAATGTTTTTTGCAATATCTTTTTTAAGTGTTTGTATACCAACTTCTAGTTGTAAACTATGTTTGGGAAATAGTTTTATTTTTTCTCTCAAAGGCTCTGGAAAGTTATCTGGTATCACTTCAAAGTGAGTTGTAAAAGCTTCTTTTTTATCTAAAAAGAAATCAAGAAGTTTGGTAGCAACTTCGATGTTAAGGTTAAAAGTTCTATCAATAAATTTAAATCCTCTAGCACCTCTTTTCCATAAAGTTTCAAATTCAATTAAAAGTGTATCAATATCAAAATCTCGCACTTTTTTATCAATAGAGGATAAACAAAATTCACAATTATAAGGGCAACCTCGTGAGGCTTCCACATAGATATGTCTATTTTGAATATCGTTGTCAGTGTAATATTTGTATGGTAACTCTATACCACTCACATCTAAAAGTTGTGGTGGAAATATTTTTTTCTCAATTTTTTTATTTTCAAGAATATCTTTACATAGAGTATAAAATTGAATTTCACCTTCCCCTTGGATAATAAAATCTGCATTATCCAAATTTACACGAAATGGTGTATAGCTAACCTCTGGACCACCAAGTATAATTATAGTTTTTGGACTTATTTTTTTTATGATATGAATCAGTTGCAATACATCAGATACATTCCAAATATATACACCAATACCTATGATTTTTGGATTTTGTAAAAGGATTTTTTCTGCAATATCTTGCATGTTTTCATTAATAACATACTCTTGTATTGTAGTGTATTCTTGTAGTTCATTTAAGTTTGCATAGAGATATCGTAAAGCTAAACTTGAATGGGAGTATCTACCATTTAAAGTAGTAAGAATTATATTGGACAAAATATTCCTTCAGTTTATTGTATATTTTGTATTGTACCTAAAAGAAGTTTATACGATTTGAGAATAAAAATATAATGTAAAGAATATGATGAAAACAAGCTACTAAAAGCTTGCCCATTCATCATCACTCTTAGAAGCTTTAATAGGTTCTATTTGTTTAGATGGTTTAGGTTGTGATACTGGTTTTTGTGTCTCTTCTTTTGTAGAAGTGATTTTTGGTGTTGTAGTTGGAGCAGCTGTTTGGTTTTTATCCATTACTTTAGCTTTTACATCATTTTTACCTATAAACTCTTTTGCATCAGCATCACTTACAACAAGTTTAGCAATCTTATCTGTGTCTAAAGCTACATCATGAGTTTGAGAAGCTATCATTGCATTTTGTTGTGTTTGTTGATCAAGACTATTAACAGCATCATTGATTTGCTCAATTCCTGTTCTTTGTTCTTTAGAAGCCATCTCAACATCTTTGATTAGTTCAATTGTTTTAGAGATGTTTTCATTTAGAGATGTATATCCATTGATCATCTCATCTGCTATTTTTTTACCACTATTTGCTTTGGTTGTAGCATTTTGTACAAGAGCTTTAATCTCATTTGCAGCTTCAGCACTTCTTGAAGCTAGGTTTCTAACCTCTTGTGCAACAACAGCAAAACCTTTACCTGCTTCACCAGCAGTTGCAGCTTCAACAGCTGCATTTAAAGATAGAATGTTTGTTTGGAATGCAATTTGATCGATAACTGTAATAGCTTCATTAATTGCATTTACCTCTTGGTCTATCTCATTCATAGCTTTTGTAGTTTGATTTGCTAATGCTTCACCTTTTGAAGCAGAGTCTGTTACATTAGAGGCTAGATTTGACATCTGGATAATATTACTTGTATTGTTTGAAATATTTCCAGTTATCTCTTCTAAAGCTGCTGCTGTTTCTTCTAAAGCTGCTGCTGCTTCATTTGAGTTTTGGTTAAGAGTATCCACATTTTTAAGGAGGATGTCAGAACTATTATCAAGGGTTAGTCCATTTGATTTGTTTTCTACTAGCATCTCTGTAATAGCATCACCAAGTGTATTTACACCAGTTGCTAGTTTAAGAAGATGTTCTTTTATCCCATTTGTTTTTACTCTACCCACATAGTTACTCTGAGAATATTGTTCTAAAATATTTAATACATTATCAATATTAAGTTCAATATTTGTAGCCATTTGATTTAATAATCTTGTTAATTCTTGTAGAGCTGGATTATTACTTTGAGTATTTACCCTTTTACATAAGTCACCTTGTTCAAATTCATTTAATACTTCAATTGTATCACTGATTACTTGTCTATCTTCCTCAACACCTTTTTTCGTTTTGATAATATTCTCATTAACTACTTTTGCCATTTGTCCAAATTCATCTTTTGATGTATCGTTTAATAGGTCAGTGTCTTTTGTTTCTCTATTTAAGTAAGAGAAAAAAGAGTTTAATCCTAAATTAAATTCTTTGATTGAATTTACAATTATTGAAGATATAATAATAGATATGATGATAAATGTGATTACAACAATGATTGAAATAATCATTAATACTGTAGTTAATTCACTTTGAGCATCCTCTTTTAGCTCTATAGCACTTTTATTAATAAGTGCTAGTTTTTTTTCTAAAACAAGTCCAGTACTTGCCATTTTACCTATAATAGAAGAGACATTTTTTGATTCTTTCTCTATTCCATTATCAAAATCATTTATCCTTAACTGCGCAAAATCATCAAAATATTTGATATAGTTTTGAGAAAGTGATAATATCTCATCACAAATATCTCTATTTTCTTTTAAACTTAAATGAGGTTTTAAAGTAGATACTTGTGTATCAAGCATTTTAAAATCTTCTCTTACTTTATCTGCTTTTTGAGTACTTGGTCCTCTTAAAAATTGGTAAACAGAAATTCTCCCTTTTAATACTTGTTGTATAAAAATATCAGTCTGCGAAGCCGCAGCAACTCTTGAATTTACTAAACTATTATAATAAGAAAACACTGACCCCAAAATTAGCATAGCTAAAATTATGAGTACTGGAAAACTTAACAGCTTAGTTTTTGTTGATAAATTTTTAAACATTCACCTTCTCCTTCTAATATATTTTACTAATATTATTATAGGAAAAGAAAATTTCTTAAAAATTTCCTTTTAATTTATATCCAACATTATAAATAGAATCAAAAAGATTGCAAGAGAGTTTTGCTTTGAGTTTAGAGAATATAATTCGTAACTTATTGGGATTAT
This sequence comes from Arcobacteraceae bacterium, assembly GCA_965140475.1. GTDB lineage: Bacteria > Campylobacterota > Campylobacteria > Campylobacterales > Arcobacteraceae > JAIOSF01. The sequence goes on along the minus strand of OZ223240.1, from coordinate 150,506 downwards.
AATTCTCTTCACATTCATCCCAAATATAGTCTAAAATATCTTCATTAGAAAATATTTTGTGTTTATTGGTACAAAATAGTTCAACAAGTAAATACTCTTTTTTTGTAAGTTTGATTTGGTGATTGTTTGTAATACAAAGTTGCTTTTTCTTTTTGTCCCAATAATAACCGCAATCAAGAGGGAGAATATCTTCATTTTTTTCTTTTTCTTTAAGTGTTGATATAGTTTGAGTGAGTATATTTTCTAGTTCAAAAGTCTTTATAGGTTTTATAAGATACTTGGTTAGTTTTAATTCCATTGCCTCTAGAAGTTTTTGGGTGTCAGAATAAGCAGTTAACATGATTAGAATTACATCTGGATTTTTCTCTCGTATAATTTTAGCAACTTTCAAACCATTGATCTTCGGAATATTTATATCTAATATTACAACACTAGGTTGATGTAGAGAATATTTTTCAATAGCCTCCTTTCCATCACTAGCTTCATAAACATTTTTAAAATATAATTGCAATAACTCTACATATTTACTTCGTAAAGTTGCATCATCCTCTGCATATAAAATAGAAAAATCACTTTGTATCATTACTTTTAACCCTTATTGTAAATTTTACCCCATCTTGGAAGTTTGTTACAAAAATATCCCCATGAAAATGTTGAGTGATGATCTTTTTTACGATATAAAGACCTAGTCCACTTCCTTTTTTATGTGTTTTTGTTGAAAAATATAAATCAAATATTTTAGAAAGATTCCCTTGTGCTATGCCACCTCCATTATCAGATATTTCTACAAAAGTAAATTTATCCTTATCGTAAGTGTTAATAGTAATATGTGGATCACAGATATTTTTTTTGTTAAAAATATCGATACTATTAGAAACTAAAGATAACACTATTTGTTGGAAGAGGGTAATGTATCCATTAACATAATGTGTACTATTGAAAAATAATTCTAAATTTATATGACTAATGGATGGATTTATAATATTGATACAGTGTTTGATAGAGTCATTTACTAAAAAAACTTTAGCTTCTGTTTCAGGTACAAAAAAATTGCTAAAGTCATCTATTGTTTGAGATAAATATTGTGTTGTATTTTCTATACTAACAATATCTTTTCTTAAATTATCTTCATTTAAAGAACCGTCTTTTTGTTTTAGATACATATTTAATGTAATAGAATTTATTTGAGAGAGTGGTTGTCTCCATTGGTGTGATATCAGACTGAGTAATTCTCCAATAACAGTCATTTTAGATTGATGATATATAATCTCATTTTTTTGTCTATTTTTTTCTTCAGTTATTTTTATTTTATTTTTATAGTTCTTGAAAATAGTTTTAATATTTTTTGATAGTATCATAAGAATAATAGTTAAAATAATTGTGATCGAAACTGTTATTATAATGAGTTCTAATAAGTATTTGTGTTGCTCTTGTTTTAAGTGATTAACTTTACTATCAATTGAATTTTGTATATTACTAGGATGAAAACCATATCCAATAGCCCATTTCCAAAGGGGAAAACTTTTAATGTAGGATATTTTCTGTGTTTCTGAATTATGAATGCCTGAGACACCTCTATAGGAAATATATCCTTCCCCTTTTTTTGCAATATTAATAATCTCTTTTGTAATATTAAAACCATCTTTATTTTTTAAGTTTAATTGGTTTTCTGATAATAAACTTTGTTTAATATTTATAAGAAAATTTCCATCATAATCTACAATAAATATATATCCATTTTCATTATAGTTTATCGAACCAATAAGTTCTAGAATATAGTGTTTTATTTTCTCCTCAGGTAGTTTATATATGATTTTATTTTCATTATATTCAAACTTAACTATATTATGTATTTTTAAAACTTCTTGCTTTATAATATTTTTATGGATATTTATATAATCATTTTTAATATGTTTAGCTTCACGATTTAATTGTTGTTTATGATAATTTATAATAATTGAAATCATAATAATAGAAAAAGATATAAACACCACAATAGGTACTATACTTATATTTCTTAATAAGTTTGTCTCATTATATGTCTGCATAAGACAATTATAACACTAGTTTAGTAAATTGATGTAATTTTAGAAGAAAGGGATACTAAAATAGTGTAAATATTTATATCCCTTTTGATATTTTAGATTATTGTACTATAGCCTCAATCTCTATTGTAACTTTCGCTTTATCACCAACAAGAACACCTCCTGCCTCTAAAGCTTTGTTCCAATTAAGACCAAAGTCTTTTCTGTTGATTTTTGTTTCAAGTGTAAAAGCAGTTCTTGTATTTCCCCATGGATCTTTTATCATCCCATTGTTTTCAACTTCAAAAGTTACTTTTTTTGTAACACCATGGATTGTCAAATCTCCAATAAGGCTACCTTCAGTTCCATCAACAGTATATGAGTTCATTGTAAAAGTCATTTTTGGGTACTTTTCTACCTCAAAAAAATCAGCACTTCTTAAATGGTTGTCCCTTTTTTCAATACCAGTATCAATACTTGCTGTCATAACTGTAGCATTGAATTTTTCAAATTTTTTACTTTCTACATTGTATATAATATCTGCATCATAGTCTGAAAAGTCACCATTAACATTTGTAATCATAAGGTGCTTTATAGAAAAACCAACTTCTGAGTGGCTTTTATCTATTTTTAACACTGCACCATTTAAGCTAACTGCACCAATAACAAATAAAATCGCTATCACAACTACATTAAACTTTTTTGATAATCTATTAAACATAATCTATCCCTCCATATTCTTTAAGATAATCTAATTGTATAAGTTTTAGGTTAATAAAATATTAATGACTTATTGTAGTTTTATAGTAAAAGTTGAACCCTCATTTTCAACACTTTTAATTTCTAATTTAAATTTATGAAACTTAATTATATTAGAAACCAAAGAAAGTCCCACTCCTAAAGAGTTATTCCATGTGTTATTTGAAACTCTATAAAATTTATTTGTAATTCTTTCTATATCTTTTTCTTTAATTCCAATACCATTATCTCTCACACTAATCTCTTTATTTGTTATATTTATATAAACATCGTCTTGAGAATATTTTAAACCATTTTCTACTAAGTTTTCAATCGCTATTCGTAGCATAGTTTCATCAGCTTCAATTTTAATATCATCAGCTTCAAGATAAATTTCCCTATGTGGATATGCTATTTTTAAATCATCTATTATAATCTTTGTAATTTTTACTAAATCTACTTTTGTAAAATTTTTAGTTTGTTTTCCATCTTCTAGTTTTAGAGTTAATCGTAGTCTATCAATCATTGTTGTTAGTTTATCAGAATTTGATGAGATTTTTTTAAGAAACTTTTCCCGTATTACAGGATTGATATCTTCATCATCAAGAAGAGTTTGTGTATAGCCACTAATTACAGCAATTGGATTTTTAAATTCATGAGAAATTGCAGATATGATATCATCTTTTTGTCTATTCGAGAGTTTTAGTTTTGCTGTGTATTTTGCTTTTTGTTTCTCTTTTTTTAGTAAAGTTTTTGAGACTTCACTTAGGAGTTGTGTAATTTTGTGAAACTCATAAGAATAGCTAGATTCTATAGTTGTATTTTTATTATGTTTAGTCAAATTAGTTAAAAAAGTTAAAATTTCAGTAGTTTCAAGTTCAACTTTTTTACTAATATGTCGAGCAACCCAAAATGCAATAGCGATAAAAAAAAGAAATAAAATTCCAATTTTTAATGAAAGGTAAAAAAACTCTTCGTTAATTTGTTCTATATCTCTTGCCATTCTTATATAATAATCTTCGTCTTGAAGTGTAAATTTTTTTGAAACATAGAGTAACATTTTATTAAGAGTATCAGATTTTCGAACAATTGAACCATACTCTTGATATTTAGAATGAATCACTTCAAATCTATCAGAGTGATTTTCCATAGATATCTTATCTTCATCACTTTCAGCTATTACTACACCATCTTTATTAATAATAGTAACTCTTAATCCAATAGAATTTTTTATTTGAGATACTATCTCATCTAAATTATTAAAATCTTTGATTCCTTGAGAGAGGATAGTTATATTGTGAAGAAGGTCTATTTTTGTTTGTTCAATATAGATATCTTTTATCCATACATATACAACAACACCTAGGATTAAAAATATTGTTCCAAAAAGGAGTATAAATTTTCGTAAGAAAATATCATGGAGTCTAAGCAAAGATATATCCTTCTCCTCGTACAGATTTAATATATTCTTTTTCCCCTGTAGGGTCTATTTTTTCTTTTAATCTTTTTATGGCAACATTGACAGTTTTTGATTTTACATCTGTAAAATCTTCCCATACATTTTGGAGTAAAACTTCACGACTTAATAATACATCTTTATTTTTAAAAAATTCTAGTAAAAGATCATGTTCCAAATGTGTAAGGTTTATCTCGTGATCTGTAATATAAAACTTCTTTTGACTCGCTTTATAAACAATATCTCTAATTTTTTCTATCTCTACATTTTTTGAAGATCTTTTTATAACAGCATTTACTCTAGCTTTTAAAACATCAAGATTAAAAGGTTTTGTAATATAATCATCAGCACCTCTACTAAAGCCCTCAAGGATATCTTCCTCTTTATCTTTTGCAGTAAGGTAAATTACTGGATGGTTATACCCTTTTTCCCTAATACTTTTAATAAAAACACTCCCCTCAATATTTGGAAGGTTTCTATCCATAATAATAAGACTAACATCTTCTTCGTTTAAAAGTTGCTCAACAAGTTTTGTATTGAGACAAGATATAACATCGTAACCCTCTTTTGTAAGAGTATACTCAATAAGATCTAAAATATCTTGCTCATCTTCAACAACCAAAATAGTGCTACCTTGCATACATAACCTTTTTTTTCTTTATATAATTATAGCAAGATAATATTATACTTGATGTATCTCGCCACCATTATTTGCAAATAATAATAAGCTAGCAATACTTATAGCTCTATCTGCTACTTTTTCACTTTTTCTTAAAGAAGATAACATTTGGTGATATCTTGAAAAATTATCAGCCTTATTTGCTTGTTTTATAAGAGTATTCTCAATCATCTCATATAAATCATCTGTTTTATTTTCAGCTATTAATACTTTATTAAAACACTCTTGTATCTCATCTACACAATCAATGTCTATCATTTTTACAGTATGCACTAATGCTTCTACAGTAGCTTTTTGCATAGGTATTGCATATTCATTTACAGTTTTAATATCTACTTTTTGACAAACCTCTTGAAAACCTTTTATAAAGCTTCTTGTGTTAGAACAAGCTCTTACAAGTTCATTTGTGATTTTAAGATATGATACCATTGTTCTTAAATCTTTTGCTTCTGGAGAGTGCAGTGCCAATGTAGTAATAATATCATTATCTATCTCATTTGTTTTGTTACTAGTATTTTTAATTGCTAATTTAGCTTCATTAAACTTATCTAGTTTACAATCTTTTAATGCATCTATGATTATATTATTTGATTCTATAAGATTATTCCCTATCTCTTTAATGCTTCTCTTGGTTTCATCAAGTTTTTCTTTATAATTTACTAACATATTTTTTCCTTTTAACCAAATCTTCCGGTAATATAATCTTCTGTTTTTTTCTCTTTTGGATTTATAAATATTTTTTCTGTTTCATCGTACTCTATTAAATCTCCAAGATGAAAAAAAGCTGTCATATCAGCTACTCTGGCTGCTTGTTGCATATTGTGAGTCACTGTTACAATTGTATAATCTTTTTTAAGCTCTAACATCAACGCTTCAATTTTTTCTGTACTTATTGGATCAAGAGCAGAAGTGGGTTCATCCATAAGGATAATATCAGGTTGTACAGCAATAGTTCTAGCTATACAAAGTCTTTGTTGTTGACCACCACTAAGTCCAGTTCCAGGTTCTTTTAAGATATCTTTTACCTCTTCCCAAATACCAGCACTTTTTAATGATTTTTCAACAAGCTCATCACACTCTTTACCTTTTTTTACAAGACCATGTTTTAAAGGTGCGTAAGCAACATTTTCATAAATAGATTTAGGAAAAGGGTTTGGTTGTTGAAATACCATACCAACTCTTTTTCGCACACTTACTTCATCAACATCTTTATCATAAATATTTTTTTCATCAATAACTACTTTACCCTCAACTCTAGCTGAACTAACCAAGTCATTCATTCTGTTTAAACATCGTAAGAATGTTGATTTACCACAACCAGATGGCCCAATAAGAGCAGTAATTTGGTTTTCATATATATCTATACTAAGATTATGCAGAGCATGTTTCTCACCATACCAAAGGTTTAAATCTTTTACATCAATTTTTGTTTTATTTTTTCCCATTTTTACTACTTTATTAAATTTTGTGTTGAATTGTACAAATTTTAAATTACAATATGGTTACAAACAAAAGTAAATGGTTATATTAACAATAAATTTGAAAATTTAGAAGAAAATTATTATAGGTATTAGTAATATTATAAGTAAAAATAACATATTTTATACTTTTTACTAAAGGGAGTATTTAAGAGTATGGCGGGTACAATCTATACAATAAATTAGTTACAATTAAGTTACAAAAAAAGAGATGGTAAAAAAATATGGAAATACAAACAGTAAAAAAGATGGAAAAAGAGGCGATGAAAAGTAGCAGTTTTGATTTTATTAGATTGGGATTTGCTCTATTTTTTATGGTTGCTGTGTTGAGTTATAGTTTTTTAAGTACAGGTGCTATTCCAAATAATCTGTTTTTAGCAATTGCCGCACTTTTTGGTGCATATATGGCTATGAATATAGGTGCAAATGATGTTGCAAATAATGTAGGACCAGCAGTAGGTTCAAAAGCTTTAACAATGGGTGGAGCTATTGTAATTGCAGCTATTTTTGAAGCAGCTGGTGCTTTAATTGCTGGTGGAGAAGTTGTTAATACAATTAAAAAAGGTATTATAGATATTTCAGCTTTTGGGAACCATACAGAGTCTTTTATCTGGGCTATGATGGCAGCATTACTTTCAGCAGCACTTTGGTTGAATTTTGCAACATATTTTAAAGCTCCTGTTTCTACAACTCATTCTATTGTTGGTGGTGTTATGGGAGCAGGTATTGCAGCTGCTGGTTTTGGTATAGTTGCTTGGGGAACTATGGGAAAGATTGCTATTTCTTGGGTAATATCTCCAATTTTAGGGGGAATTATTGCAGCAATTTTCCTTTTTGCAATTAAAAAAACTATGATATACAAAGAGGATAAAATATCTGCATCAGTTACTTGGGTTCCAATCTATGTAGCAATTATGTCTTGGGCATTTGTAACTTACCTTACACTAAAAGGTTTGAAACATATTTGGCCTAGTATAGTTAATATCTTAACATTTTTACCAGATACTAAAAAACCAACATTTTTAGTAGCAGCTATTTTAGGTTTAATTGTTGCAGGTTTTGTCTATATGATTGTTAAATCATCAGTAAATAAAAAGTCTTCAATGATAAAAAACACAAGAAATGGAGTAAATAGACTTTTTACAGTACCGCTAATTTTTGCAGCAGCACTTCTAAGTTTTGCACATGGTGCTAATGATGTTGCAAACGCAATTGGTCCATTAGCAGCTATTAATGATGCTGTTATGAGTGGTGGAATTTCTACAAAAGCAGGTATCCCTCTTTGGGTTATGGCAGTAGGTGCTATAGGAATTGCTTTAGGACTTGCTTTATATGGTCCAAAGCTTATACGAACAGTTGGTAGTGAGATTACAGAACTAGATCAAGTTCGTGCATTTAGTGTTGCTATGGCTGCTGCAATTACCGTTATTATTGCTTCTCAATTAGGACTTCCTGTATCATCAACACATATAGCTATTGGTGGAATCTTTGGTGTTGGATTTTTAAGAGAATACCTTACTCAAGCAGAAAAACTTGATATTGTAGCAAAAGAAAAAGAGGTAGTTGATGATGAAAAGAAATTTTTAAAAGCATTAAGCAGTGAATTAAAAGCGTTAGAGTCTAAAAAAGATAAGAAAAAAGATGATTATGAAAGAATAGTTGTTTTATACAAAATGATTGATATTGAAGAAGATAAATTAAAAGAAGCAAAAAAACATCTTAAAGTTGCTGAAAAAATACAATATGTAAAAAGAGATGCAGTGAAAAAGATAATTGCCGCTTGGATTATAACAGTTCCAGCTGCTGCTGTATTATCTGCTATGTTATATTATATGATAAGAGGGATTGTTCTTTAATCCCTCTTTTTACTGCCATTTTACTTCGAATTTTTTTCTAAGATAAACAGCTAGGGCATTAAGTGAAATAAGTATTGATAGTAATACTAAAATACCAGCAGCTGTTCTTTCAATATATGCTTTTTCTGGCATACCAGCCCATGTAAATATTTGTGCTGGCATAACAGTTGCTGCATCCATAATAGAACTTGGACTATCAGGAATAAATGCAATCATACCCACGATGATTAAAGGTGCTGTTTCCCCCATAGCTTGAGCAAGTCCTATAATGCTTCCTGTCATAACACCAGGGAAAGCAAGTGGTAAAACATGATCTCTTACTACTTGAATTTTTGTTAATCCTAAACCATACCCAGCTTGTCTAATACTTGCAGGTACACTTCTAAGAGCTGCTCTTGAACTTACAATAATAATAGGTAATGTCATCAAAGCAAGTGTAAGACCACCAACAAGTGGTGAACTTCGAGGAAGACCAAACATATTTATAAATATAGATAAACCTAAAAGACCAAAAAGAATTGAAGGTATTGCAGCAAGATTATTAATATTTATCTCAATAAGACTTGACCATTTACTATCAGGATTTGCAAATTCTTCAAGATAAACAGCAGTTGCAACACCTATAGGGAATGCTACAGCCATAGTTACAAGAAGTGTAAAAATAGAACCAATAATTGCAGAAGCAAGTCCTGAGTTTTCAGCTATTTTACTATCACCTTGTGTAAAAAAGAGTGTATTAAATCTCATCTCAACTCTATTATTTTCAATTAAGTTTTTTAAAGCTTTTAAGTCTTTACTTTTTAACTTATAGTATTTTTCTTTCATATACATATCAACTTGATCATCAGCTAATATCCATTGAAGCTTTTTTGTCCCCATAAGAGATGGGTCATGTTTCATTTTAAGAGGAATATCTCTAATATCAGAACGACTTACTAGGTTAAGATATTTTCTCTCAATCGCTTTTCTATAGCTGTTTAGAGTTGATTCATTATAAGTTACTTCAACTTGAATATATGTTTGTAAAAAAGCACTTTTTCCTTTTATTACCATATCTGATAAAAATATTGCTAAAAATAGTAGTGATATAACAAGGGCACTTAAAGCTAATCCTTTAAATACTTTTGCTTTTCTATGTCTTTTAGCTAAAGATGGGTCGTAAAATACATTATTGTTATCTGTTTTTTTCATTATAAGTTACTCATTTTATATTTTTCTTTAAATTTCTTTATCATCATTACTGAAACAATATTTAATACTAAAGTTACTACAAATAGTATAAGTCCAAGAGCAAAGGCACTAAGAGTGTCAGGTGAATTAAACTCAAAATCTCCTGTTAGCGCTGTAACAATTTGTACAGTAACTGTTGTCATATCTTCTAATGGATTGATTGAAAATTTATTTGCATTCATACCAGCAGCCATAACAACAATCATTGTTTCACCCAAAGCTTTCGAGATAGCTAAAAGAGTTGCAGAGATGATACCTGGTAATGCTGATGGAAGTACTATATCTTTTATTGTTTCTGATTTTGTCATTCCTAAAGCAAGGCTTCCTTTTCTTAGACTATCTGGTACTGCATTGATAACATCATCACTTAGACTTGAGATTACAGGGATAATCATAATTCCCATAACAATACCAGCTGCCAAAGCACTGTTAAAAGATGCATCAAGTCCAAAAAAATCAGCTAGTTGAACGATAGCAGGTGCTACAGTAATTGCAGCAAAAAATCCGTAAACAACAGTTGGTATTCCTGCTAGAATTTCTAACAAAGGTTTCACTGTTGTTCTTACATTATCAGTTGCGTATTCACTCATATAAATTGCACTAAAGACACCAATAGGAAGTGCAACTGCTATTGCAATAGCTGTAATGATAAATGTTCCTGAGAAAATTGCTGCAGCACCAAACTCACTATGATCAGTTCCTGGAGACCAATGAGAACCTGTGATAAAGTATGTAAAACTTTTTAGGTTAAAAAATTCTATTGCTTCAAAAAGAATAGAAAATAATATACCAAAGGTAGTAAGTATTGATATAATAGCGGCTGATATAAGAAAGTATTCAATGATTCTCTCTTTTAACATTGTCCTTTTATTTTTGGGTTGAAATGATTCCAAAATAATCCTTTAACATTTTATTAAAGCTATTTTAGAATATTTTAGTTACATATTGATTACATTGAAGAAGAGGGAGAGTTTTTTTCTAAGTTTTCTAGGTTATCTATATATTTATCTGGTGATGTTAAAATCGCTAACCATCTCAATACAAAAAGGAATAATAAAACACCGCTAAAGATTAAAATATGAAAATTTGTACTATTTGATAGTAGCATCTCAAAGCTTGTAATATCCTCTTTATTAATTTTAATTACATTAACAATAAATTCTCTTAATGTAAGAATAATAAAAGCGTCAATAAGAATTCTTATTTTAACCCTTTTCTCTCTCATAAAACTCATAACAGCTCTTACAATTTCTAACATAATGATAAAATATAAGAGATATATAATAATTAATACAACACTATCTGTAACTACAGCAACTATAAATAAAGCTGATGCAACTATTAGTTCAATATAAAACTTACTATAAAAAAATTCTTTTAGTTTTCGCATACCTTTATACATTTGACTCCATTTTATTAAAAATATTGTTCTTATTATACACTAAATTTAATCTCTTTTTCTAAAAAGATGATACTTTTGTTCTTCAAGTAACTCTTCAATATATTTTTTTACTTTTTTATCTGCTTTTTGCCAAATACCTGATGGTAGTCTCACCTCTAGTTTTTTCTTCTCTCTATATTTAATTATTTTTTTAGGACTCAAAACCTTTTCAATTGGTGTAAAGTCAAATTCTGTTAAATCTATATCATCTTTATAAAAAAGTGTTTGTTCTTTAAATTTTCCCCAACCCGGAATCCCATCTTCTGTATATGGTACTTCATGGTCATTTTCAAATGTTACCATTAATGAATAGTGTCCATCATCAAAAACTGTTGTAACAGTTCCTAGTCCAAATACTAAACCAAATACTTTATCACCTTTTTTTACTTTTTTAAAATAACTCATTCAAAATCCTTATAATACATTTTTGGAATTGTACTATAACATTATTACATTTTAGTTTCAATTTTGTCAATTATTGCAATTGAGTATTTTTATTTCATTAAATTTATCAAATAACATTAGAGTATTACTTTCAATTGTTGCAGCAATCTCTCTTAACTCATTATTTGAAACTCTCTTAGCATTACTATTTATATAGCTTTGTATTGAGTTATGTACATCACTATGGATTGTTTTGAGTTGTATCCATTGTTCGGTTTGAGTGAATTTTTTATTTTTTTCTTCTTGCTCTTTTAACCATAGACTCATATTACAATGCTTTTCAACTTCAACATCCCATTGTTCATATGTCCCTAGTTTTTCAAAGTTTTTTGATTTTAATAAAATATGTTGATTTTTTAGCTCAGCTGTTTCATAAACTAAATCAATATCACATACTTGTTTTCTAATTTCATCTTTAAATGTAGCTTTTGATGAAGCATTGATTAAATCTTCTGAGAGATTAGAGATGGAGTTGGCAAGTTGTGCTATATATTGAGAATTTTGTGCATTGACTTGAGTGTTTTTATCTAAATCAGCAATAGAGTCATTAATCTGTTTAATACTCTCATGTTGTCTTGTACTCGCAACTGAAACATCTTGAATAATTTGTGTTGTTGATTTTACTTTTTCATTGAGTTCTTCATATCCATTACTCATCTGTGTTGATATAGATTTTCCTTCATTTGTTTTAGTAATGGCATTTTGAACTAATGCTTTTATCTCATTTGCAGCATCTGCACTTCTGCTAGCTAGATTTCGAACCTCTTGTGCTACAACTGCAAATCCTTTACCAGCTTCCCCTGCAGTTGCTGCTTCAACAGCTGCATTGAGTGATAGTATATTTGTTTGAAATGCTATTTGGTCAATAATATTTATAGCTTCATTAATTGCTGTTACTTGATCATTAATCTCATCCATTGAGTATAAAGTTTTTGATGCTAACTCTTTCCCTTTTTGTGAAGAGAGTGTAAGTTCTTGGGCATATTGAGCCATTTTTTTAGCATTATTAGTATTATCTAAAATATTTTTTGTAACCTCTTCTAGTGAAGCTGATGTTTCTTCTAAAGATGCTGCTTGCAAATTAGAAGCATTTGAAAGTTCATTTGCACTATTGTTTAAAATTGTTGTATCGTTGTTGAGTTTATCTCCTGTATTTAATATCATTGCTAAAAATTCTGATACATTATTTCCAATAAGTTTTGTACTAGCAACAAGAGAACCAAAATCTCCATAAAGACCAACTTCGTTTTTCTTAGGAATCGTATGTTCAAAGTTATATCTACCATAGGCTTCTAGAGCACTATTAAGAATAGTAAACTTATTTTTTGTTTCATCAAGCATTTTATTAATATTAATAATTAAATCTTTTACATCTGGAGAAACATTATTGTGGTGTGGTATTTTATATCCATAAAAACCATTAGATACTTTTTGCAAAATATCATTTGCTTCTTCAAGTACCTCTTTATTATGATTGATAAGTTCTACACTACTATGTATATTTTTATTTATATCATTTGCTATTGTATAAAACTCATCTTTAGTATTAATAATAATCTCATTTGCAATATCTTTTTTATAGGTAATTACATCAAAAAAGTCGTTCAATCCATGATGAACCAAGCTTAGATTTTTTACTATATCTTTTGAAATAACCGTAGCTATAATAAACTCAATAAGTCCTATAATAATTGATATAGTTAAAATTAAATAGAGTAAATTATTGCTACTTTGTTCTATCTCTTCATTAATAACTAAAGTATTGGTTTTTAATATTTGTAATGTAATAGCAAAATTCTTATTTAATTGTTGTTGGAGTATATCAATGTTTTTTTGTCCATTCACAACAATTTCAAGCATATCTTTATATTGCAGAAGTTCCCCATTGATCTTTTTTTGCATAGGTTTGTTTTCTGTAAAGTTTTCACTTCCTCTCACAGACCTTCTCATTTTGAAATGTGTTTTTCCAAACTCCTTTAAATCAATAGTATGAGTAAGAAAAAATGTTTTCTCATAAAGTTCAAGTTGCATCATATATTGGATAAGTTTATAATCATATACTTTTTGAAATATCTCTTTTATCATATCTTTTGATTTATGCATAAGTTCTAAATGTTTATCAATTTTCTGTTGCGTATCAAATACAGTTTGATAAGAGCTCTTTGAGATGATAAGTTGTTTTTCTAATTTATCTAAAGATGTAGTACTAAGGTCTAAATTTGCCATTAAGTTTTTTAAACTTTTTAAATCCTGAATAATAGTTACATATTTTTCAAAAAATTTATTTGTTGCTTTCTCTTTTGAAATATACTCCAAGCTCCTAATCTCATTTTGTAGTAAATTAGATTTGCTTTTAATTTGTGAATACTTTTCTTGAGTTTGTGAGTAAAATATAATTAAATATACTAATATTGAAAATCCCAAAATAGTGATAATAGATATTGATTTTAATTTTGTTTCTACACTTTTAAATATAAACATTAGTTTCCTTTATTTTTGTTTGGGTTTATAGGTACAGTTATACGAAAACCGATACCTTTATTATGAAGTCCATCAACAACTTTTATAGTTCCATTGTGTTGTTTGATAAAATTATAGGCATTATAAAGTCCTAGCCCATTTCCTTTAAAAACTTTTTGATTTTCATGTGTATCGAATTTTTCAAAGATTGTTTGCCTTTTTTCTTTGCATATCCCTATACCATCATCTTTAATAGAGATTGCAATAGAGTTTTTATCTTGGGTCATTACACTAAATTGTATGGTCCCTTTTTCTGGAGTAAACTTTAGGGCATTTGAGATGATATTATTAAAACAATGATACTGTAGCTTATCAATATCCCAAGAAACTGTAGGAAGTTTTTTTTCAATTTTTATAATAAAGTTGATCTGCTTTGATTTTATTTCATATTTAAAAGTTGATACAATATCTTGAAAAACTTCCTGAAGATCATCTACAGTTTGTATTTTTATATTCTCTTTTCCTGCTTCTATTTTCGCCATTACTAAAATAGATTCTATAAGTCTGAGTATATTTTTAGATGCTTTTCTTGCAGACTTAATAGATACTTCTTTCTCTTTTTTTGAAAGATTGTCCAAACTTAACATATCTAGTTCACCCATAATAGCTGTCATTGGTGATTTTAAATCATGTGTTACCATTGATAAAATATCATTATACTGTATGTCAGATTTCATAATATAACCTTTAGTTTGAATCGAAATATTATAGTTATATTGTTACAAATTGATTACATTTATGATGCAGTATAGTGTTTGTCTAAGGGGAAGAAATTGAATTATTAAAAAAGTTATTTTTTAGAGCATAGAAAAGAATACTTTTCTATGCTGAGAGTTTAGACTTTAAGTCGTAGTGTCTAACTACTTCTTTAGCAGCACTTTTAAATGCTTTTTTTGTAGATTTACCTACACCTCTAAAAATTCTATCTTCATTGATAAATTCAACGATATCAAGATTTTTCTTCACTTTTGTATCAACAGCTCTAAAAATATTGTACTCTTTTTTGAGTTTTTTTATCTTTGGGAACTCTTGACTTTTCAGTACTTTTGTTTCCATTTTATATCCTTTAGTAATAATATATTACTAATATACATAATTTAAGCTTAAAGTTTTATTAACTATAAGAAAAACGAATATGCAATTATACTATAAAAATACCTCATAAAGTATATTTTTTATCTCTTTTTTCATATTTTCATTCAGTAGTTGTTTATTGGAAAAAATATAAAAAGGAACTGTATTTAAAATCGATTTTTTAAGTCTTTTTCGTAAAGTTGAAACTTGGTCTATTTTGACAAGTTCATCTCCATCAAAAAGGCAAAACTCTTTATCTATACCAATATTTAAAGATACGATTCTATAAGTGTAAAAAGTATCACTATCAATCTCTTCATACTTCTTACATAATTTTTCAAGCCGTACTTGCAGTTTTTTATAGTTGTTTTTACTTACATACCCAAAACTCTCACGAAACTTATATCTTTGTATATCGGTAAATTCAAGTAAACTATACAGATCATTAAGATTTCTCCAAGCACTATTATAAAACTTTTTCCCAAAGAGTATCTCCTCAAAAGAGGAGAGATACTTTTTATCTTTAAAGTTGTAGTTCTCTTTATATTTTAAACTAAAATACTCTTTTTTAAATAAAGTTATAATCCAGTTTTCATCTAGTTGACTGATGATATCTAGTTTTTTTTCACTGTTTTCTTCATCCAAAAATTTCCATAACATTGAGATAGAGTTTACTTGATTATCATCTTCATTAGATGATTTGAGATATTGTTTAGCAAGGTAAAGTATCACATTTTCGAGCAATGAGTCTATGACGGATATTTTATGGTTATAGATGATTTTTTTATAAAGATTAAAACGCATCTCAATCATATGTTCTATATCTATAAGTTCACTATCAAAAAAAGAGATTGTAAATTGTTTTTTATTTTCTACTAAGATAGCTCTTTTTGCAATTCGTATAAAATCTATACTTCCACCAATATATCCACTTGCTAACATATCTCTATTGATATAATCAAGTCTATCAGCATCAACAGTACCATCAATAAATTTATGTAAAACACCATAATCAAAAATACCATCATCTTTTTCATTTAAAATATTTTTTACCATAAGATAGATAAGTTGTATATAATTTTTATCTTTTTGGTTTGTTGTAAATTGTTGCATCTCATGTTCAAAAAGCAACTTAACAAGTTTCTCCCCTATAGCTTCATGTAAGACCAAAGTTGTGTTTTTTGTTACAGTTTCATAAAAGTTTAAAAACTCTTTCTCTTTTTTATTATGTGTTGTACTCTCTTGTAAAATATCATAGAGTTTTTCCATAGCATATTCCACTTGATGTGAAAATGGAAAATGTCCCACATCATGAAGTAATCCAACGATTCTTAAAGCCTGTAAAGTTACTAAATAGATATCTTTAAAACCATTTGATTTTAAAGGGATCATAAATTCATAAAGTGTTTTATCACTCAAATTATCAATATCTTTAATACTCAAATCTAGTTTATTCTCTTTGATTATATTTTTTATAGATTTTTTGAGCTTTTTTAAAAAACTATATTTGACAGGTTCATTTGCATTTAAAATAGCATTTTTAAACATATGCCCACTCATATGCATAGTTCCTAAACTATGAATATATCTTTTTGTATTGATAGATGGATAAGCAAAATAGGCTAGGGCGTTTTGTGTCACAAAAAAAAGTCTATTGACTATTTTTGTTTGAAGTAAGAGACTTTCAAATTCACTACATTCTATATGTTTGTAGATGGTATCATTTATAAGTTTTGTTCTATTTAACATAAGATATTATAGCTATTTTTTATTACACTTTGGTTTCAGTTGAAACTTTTTATTGTTTTGGTCTAAAGCCTATTAAGTTGTTATTTGTTTTTTGAGTGTCTTGTAAGATTTGATGTAAGAGTTCAAAAGCTTCATCTATCCTATGACTATTGTAGTTTTGATTTTGTTGGTCTATTTTGATAGTTTTTTCTATCTCTTGAATTCTGTTAGCAATATCTTTGTAATTTAGAGTAAATTCTCTCATTTTGGTAAATGTTCGCATAATATTTATAGTCACATCTGTAGCTATTTTACTTTTAAGTATAGTAGCTAACATATAAACGCCTTGTTCTGTAAAAACTTTAATAGCTTTCCTTCGTCCACCCCAACTTGAAGTCGAAATTTTCGACTTCAAGATTTCTGTTTCCTCTTGTGTAAGTTCAAAGAAAAAATCACAAGGAAATTTTTCAGGATTGTTTTTGACTGCTTCATTTATCCTTTTCGTTTCTACATCGTAAAGTTTTGCTAAGTCACTATCTAACATTACACTTACTTGACGAATTTTATATATCTTTGTTTCTATAGTATTTACAAGTTCCATATTTGATACTCCTTATTTTCTAAAAGTATCTTATCACCTTTTTTTATTTGAGATTGAAAATATGACATTTTGTAATATTTAGGTGTTTTTATAAAGTGGTTTTAGTTTGCGAACTTTCATATTCATTCTACCTCAGGAGAAGGTGGAACGAGGGATGTTTTGTTATATTTATTTTTCCCAATTAACAATTGCAATATTTTCACAAATTCGGTTGTGGATATCTGATAATCTTACCTTCTCTGAATATATAAAGTTCTTGAAATTGTCATCTGCTTGATTTGTTTTTAATGCATATAAGCAGGTTTGGTTTAATATGCTAAAAGCTTTTTGGCGTTTTTCTTTAGCTTCAGTACATTTTGAATTATCTAATGCTTTATCATCATAACATGCTGAAAATTCTGCATCAGAACTAATTCCACTAAATTGTTTATATTCATTCAAAAGTGTATTGAGTCTATAATTATCATTGCACATATTTTCTTTATTTTTTAATATTTTTTCTCTCTTTTGAAAGTTTTTACTTTCTGTTTCAAATAATATTTCTTGCTTCATTACATTAGATTCTCTTGCTTTGATTTCTTTTTCAAATTTATCTAGTTTGCTATGTCTATTTTCATATGTATCATTTACATAATATAAAAATGTTAGCATTGTTGTAATTGCAAACCCAACTATTGATAAAGTATATTTTGTTTGAGTTTCCATTTTATTCCTACTACTTTAAATATAACGGCTGAACTGAATTACAAGTGTACTATCTGGGAAGAAGCAATTTGTTTATCAGGAATATATGTTTTATCATAATTAGTTGAATTACTTGGCATTGATACACTTGTTAATTCCTGTGTCTTGTTAGGATAAATACTACTTAAATCTTCAATTATCTTTTTTGCCAAAAAGTATGCTAAGTTTGGTGGTACTGCATTGCCTACCATTTTATAACCAGCACTTACATTTTTATAATAAAACTTATGAGTATCTGGAAATGTTTGTATTCTTGCACATTCCCTTATACTTAACCTTCTATAAAGTTTTTCACTTCCTTCTACAAATTTTCTTTTATCTTTTTCTACAAATTCCATCTTAGGAGCTTGTGGATGAAGTGGTGCATGTCTTCCACCTGCTTGTATTGTGAAAGATGGTTCATCCCAGCTTCTTACTCTATTTCTTGACATAAACATTGATGAAAATCCACCTGTCATATATTCGTGATTAAATATTTTACATTTTTCTCCATTTGTATAATTTTTATCACTAGCAGGTAAAACATTATCTTTCAAGTCATCTATTACATCTTGTAAAAATCTTTTTTTTGAAAACCCTCTTGGGAATTTAAAAGTTATATTTAAGTCTTTTCTAAAACCTACAAAAAATACTCTTTTCCTATCTTGTGGAACTTTGTAGTCATGAGCATTTAATAGTTTAAATGATAAGTTATATCCACTATCAATAAAATGTTTTTTTATATTTTCTAATGCTTCACTATGACGACTAGCTAACATACCTGATACATTTTCTGCTAAGAAAAACAAAGGTTTTTTATCTCTCAAAACTCTTATGAACTCAAAAAAAAGTTGTCCTCTATGGTCTTTTATACCTCTTGATTTTCCTGCTTCGCTCCAACTTTGACATGGAGGACCTCCTATTAGTCCTAAAGTTTTTGGTATTTCATTAGATGGAATATTTGATATACTTCTTCTATCTAAATTTGTATTTGGAAAGTTTCTTTCAAATGTTTCCCAAATCTCTTTATCATATTCATTTGCCCAAATAGTGTTAAAACCAGCTTTTTCAAAACCTAAATCTAATCCACCAGCACCTGAAAATAATGATATTATGTTCATTTGCTTGCCTCTATTGAAAGTTTATTTGTAAATAGCGAATTTGGTGCTTTTAATAAATTAATATCAAATTTTAAAGATGGTTCAATTCGAGAACTTGCATTGTGAATTCTAAATGACAAAGTCCAATCATTATTTAATTCAACAATTAATGTTGTTAAGGTGTCTTTTTTATAATATATATTTTTAATTTCAGTTGGTAAATTTATTTTTGGTGTATTGAATTTAGGATTAATCTCTTTAAAGGCTAAATTTAAAGTCCCATGTAAATTATATGCTTGAATTTCAATATTTTTTTTGCCTTTTATCACTTTGTAAAAATCTTTATTTCCTATAAGGTACTCTACCAATGAAGAGGAAACTTTAAAAGGGTTTGTGTTATATATTCTTAGTAATTCTTTTTTAAATGCTTCTAATATAGGAGTATATATTGTAGAATGGTAATCTCCTAACGATCTCCACGTTTTAGTTTTATTGCTTTCATTTCTCATTTTTTCAAGAGAATCAAATATAGGTTTTATTTCATTAAAGTATTGTTCCGATGATTTTATACCGAGCCATTTTTCTCCAAAATCAATTTTATTTGAAAGTCTTGAGTGTTTTACAGCTTTATGATTGTTTTTAGCTGAAACTCCTATTTCCCATTTTTGTAATAATCTGATTGCTACTACATCTCTTACATCACCATCCTGCCCTTTGTCATCTGTAAGAATTTCTAATTGTAAAATATCACTTTCATCAAAACTATTAGATAGTCTTGGTTCTATATCGATTAAGAAATTTACTGCAAAACTTGCATAAAGTAGAAATTCACCTTGTTCTATTTCTTCAAATGAATTAAAATGTTTTTGAGCTGTTAATAGTGCATTGTTTTCTATAACTTTTACAACAGTTGCTCTTTCAAGTTTTTCTTTAAATTCTTTCAAAATAGCATATTCAAATGCTTTTCCATTTTTTGTTTGAGTAGATTCTTTTTTCATTTAAATTCCATGATATTTGTATGTATATTTGGGATAATAGCTAAATTTCACTTTTGAACTAATTTTTATACTATCAACCAAACATTTTAAATTATATATTAAAAAAAATTTTAAACTAAAAAATATGACATATTGCAATGTTTATAAAAATCACCTTTGAATCCTAACTATTCATTGAACATACATTATATACAACATAGCCTAAAAATTAACAAATAATATACATAAAATATGTCGTATATTAAAACAACGATAAATGCCTTAGATAAGGTATTTATGAGTATTTTACTATAAAAAGCATTGCAATTTTCTATATTTTTTAAATAAATTTTAAGTTTTTGATATGGTTTTTATGTATGTTTAATGTCGATATTTAGACGATAATAGTACATAATGTATGTATATTAAGACAATATCGTAATAAACATACAAAATGTTAAATTTATTGAGAGGTATGTTATAGTTAAATAATATTTTTTTAACTATTTTTTATTATCAAAAATTCTCTCTGTAAACTCTGCAAACTTCCCTCTTACAGCCTTATCTAACTCTATAGCAAACATAGAAAGCTCTGGGTGCTTTTGATTTGTTTGTTTCAGTAGTGTTGTCAGTCCATTGTTGTATTTGTTTAAGTACAAGTTATCGATTTGTCTATTTGAACCTATCACAATAGCACTACAACTCTCATCTAGTCTTGATAAGATAAGTTGTGTTGTATTTTCACTACTATTTTGCCACTCATCCATGATAACTATTGCATCACTGAGTGTTCGTCCTCTTGCTTCCCCAGGCCATAGCATCTCAATATTGTATTTTGATATAAGTTCCTCTATTTTTGATTTTATAGATTCTTGATTCTCTTTATTCTCACCTTTTTTAAGACGCTTTTTTGCTATAAATTCTAAAGTATCATATAAAGCCATATTGTAGATTCTAAATTTCTCATCATTTCCAGCAAGATATCCTACATCTGCACCTTTATCTAAAGATTCTACAGAGTTTCTTACATAAACAATTTTTTCATAAGCACCTAGGTCTATAAGTCTCATGGCACTTGCTATACTCATGAGTGTTTTTCCACTTCCTGCTTTTGCATCTATAACCATAAGGTTATACATATTTGAAAGCATCGCTTTTAGGAAGAACTTTTGTTTTAAGTTTGCAGGTCTTATTACAAGTGAGTTAAAAAGTGAATCTTCGATGATATCAATTTTTTCATTGATAATAACCCCATAAGTTGAGTTCCCATCAGCTGATAAAAACTTATAACAAAAGTTTTGTACATGATACTCTGGGTCTATCTCTTTTATATCTGTAAGGTGCAATGAATTAAATCGTGATGAGTCAAGTTCTATCTCTTTTACAAATTCAAATTTTGGTATATCTGCTTTATCTTCATGAAGTGTTTCTGTTTTGATATTTGCAAAAAGTGCAAAAGTTCTCGCATAGATATCAATAGAGAGGAAAACTACTTTTTCCCCTGTATAATATTCTTTTGCCACTTTTGCAACTTCGATGATTCTTTTATCATTGCTTTCTGCAAGATTGTGTTCTAACATCTCACTTTCATATTTATCTTTAGCGATAATATGAAGTTCAATATTTTCATCATAGAGTTTTACAACTTTGAACTCTTTTTTATAATCTATCTCTTTTATTTTTGTCTTTGCTAAAAATCTTGCAAATTGTCTTGATTGGTATCCAAGTTCATTAAAAAGTTTTTTCTTATCTTCTAGTTCTATTAAAACTGTTTCAGGTACTACAACTATATTTGTACCATGATCAGAAATATTGAAAAGATTTTGCATATTTTGTAAGATAACATTTGTATCAACTACATAGATTTTTTTTCCCATAAAGAAGCCTTTTTATATTTGGTTAGTATATTATTTTATATATTTTTATTTTACTGCAAAAATACTTTAGCAATCTCATCGCTAAGTTCTAGTTGTGTAGATATCCCTACACAAGAGCAGTTTATTTCACTTAAGACTAGTTTGTCTTTTCCCTTTTTATCATAATCAAGGATATAGTCCATAGTCCAAAGTAGGGGATAGTTTTGATTATTAAGATGTTTTTTTATATCTTTCAATGCTTTATTTGTAATCTCAACCACATCTTTGTATTGTGGATTATCTGGTTTGTTATATTCATACTTTGCTCCACTAAAGAGTGTTGCCGAAAATTCACCGTTTTGTGGTTTTTTGTGTACAATACTTACTATTTTGTCATTGACAAGCAGGGCTCTTATCTCACCTTCATTTATTCTTGATAGATATCTACATCCTACAAAACCACTTTTCCCTTTAAAATAGATCTCATTTGAATCATCATGTTCAAATTTTTCTTTAAAACTTTTGATAAATTCGTCCATATTGCTATAAAAATATTTGATATTATCAACAGCTTCTGTACAAACTATACTTTCATCATCTCTTAAATTTATAAGATAAACTCCTTCTCCAGTTGAACCATAGTTTGTTTTGAGAACTCGTACTCTATATTTTTCAAGGATTTGTGGAAACTCTTTTTTGAACTCTTTGTAGGTGTGGAAAAACATAGTTCCTTTGTCTCCTACAAGGGAGTTTTTGAGTTTTTCTAAGATATCTTTAAAATCAAGATTTATCATCACATCAGGGTGAGTGTGTATATCAATACCAGCATCGCTTAAAGATTTTAAAAAAACAAAATACTCATCTACCTCTTTGAGATTTCCAGGATTGATTCTACTTATAACAATAGAAGCTGTATTTTTGATATATTTATATAACTCTTTTTTTCTTTTTGGATTATAAAAAACAACTTCACCATCAATATTTGCTATATTTTTTAGTGACTTTAAAATAGGTTTCGTATCTGGTCTAAATCCATCAAAATTTTTGTCACTACCTTTTGCATACTCTATAATTATCGCGTATTTTTTCAACAATATTCCTCTATATTTAATGCTTTTCTAATTCTTTTTTTATTTTTTCAATGGTTTTTTTTATAATAAGAATTTCCTCTTGGGTATCCTTATCTTTTTTACCATCAAGCTCTTTGAGTTTCTCTTTCATTTTTAAAAGTATCTCTTCATGCTTTTCTTTTTTGATATCTTTTTTTTTGAGAAGTTTTTTGATTTTTTCTCGAAGTTTTTGGAACATAATTTATGCAGCTTCTAACTCATAAAGGTCTATAAGTTTTTCAGTTTTATTTATAAAGTCTATAATGATAAACTTGTCCCAACCATAATCATTTGCTACTTCAAGTATATAATCTTCATCATCAATATTATTTAAACAATAGATATCTAAATCACACTCAATAGGTATCATCACAGCTTCATAGCTATTTGCTTTTGCTTGTGATATTTCAGTTGCGTAATGTGACTTGATTTTGTTTAGATTGATTTTCATAATCTTTCCTTTGTTTTAAGTTGGAAGATTATAAGTGAAGATTATTTCAATTTGATTACTATAGGGTTACTAATTGGTTACATATAAATTTGAAAATTTATTTCAAAAAAGCAAAACTGTGACACGAATGTGACATCTTTTTGTTAGAATTTTATAAGAAGAAATTTTTTAAGGATACAAAATGCAAATAAACAATGTCTCTCAAACTTCAAATACTGCACAAACTCAAAACAATACCAATACAAATAGTTCAAATGGATCAAGTTTTAGTTTAGATACATTAGTTAATAAAGATCCAAAAGAGATCACTTTTAAAGAGTATCAAAAACTTTCAAAAGAGGATATTGAAAAATTGTATTCAAAAGAAGATCAAAAAGAGCAATATGAGCAAGCGATGTCTTTACATACCAAAGCAAATGGAACACATGACAAGATTTTAAATGAAGTGTTGTTTGATAAAGAAATTGCTTCTGATGATTCTAAGTTTGATGCAAGATTATCACATATGATAGATTTTATGATTATTCATCAACCGATGTTAGTCCGATTAGAACTAGCTATGGAAAAAGTAGATCAGTATATTAAAGATAACAATATAAAGTTTAAAGGGAATGACCCAGAAGAGTTAGGGAGACAACATCTCGCCCTTGTATCTAAAATAGAACAAGAACTTACTGTTCCTGAAGATAGAAAAATAATATCAAAAGATGAGATGTTTTCTGTTTTTAAACATAATAAGGTTGGAGCAGAAGCGAATATAGAGTTTAATAAATACACACCTGAAGATGAACAGTATCAGTACTACCAAGCAATGATTTCTTATGAAGAAAATATAGTAAAAGAGTATGAAAAAAGAGTGCGTGAAAATAATGCTACCCTTGCAAGCTATACTTCAAATACTTCTTCAGCACAACAAGCAATATATCAAGCAGAACAAAAACAAACTACTAAAGCAGAACCTATAAAAGAAAAAGAGGAAAGTTCAATAGAAACTTTGCGACAACTTGTTGAAGATATAAAGTCTGTATTGCATACTGGATTTACCGTAGAAGAACTTGAACATATAGAAAAACTAATCGCTCAAATTCAAAAACTTATGAATGATAAAAACTCTAACAACGATCAATCAGTAGGAACAAAGTTAAAAGAGCTTGAAGAGGAACTAGCAAAAATGCAAAAAAGGGTAAATGGTGAAGCTATCATAGAACCAGATGATAAAAATAAAGCTACATCAAACTTAGTTGATAAAAGTACCAATGAGAAAACAGATGATTCAAATGGATTTCAAAGTAGATTGGATGCTATAAAGCATACACTAGAAAATATGAAATCTGGTGCTATAAAATCTAAAGAAGAACTCTCTGAAGTGATAAATAGTTTTACTAATATATGATATATTATAAGAAGTTTATTATAACAATGGCATGAAAATTTTATCAAAACTGTGACACAGATGTGACATCTTTTCGGTATGATTTTCTTAGAAAGTAAAAAAGGTTAATTCAATGACTGTAAATAATACAATCCAAAATACAAATTCAACTTCTCAAATAAATAATAACACAACAAATCAGAAAAATAAATCAAATCAGAAATTTGATGATATTCTGAATATACATATACAAGATAAACTTCCAAGTGATGCATTTGAAAAACAAAGACAAATCTATCGAGATGATATGACTGATGAAAAGTTTGAAAGTGTATTAAAAGATTTAGGTATAAATAATCTTAATGATGAAGAAAAAGAGTTCTATAAATCAATAGTAGATGATAGGTTGATTACAAGAGATGAGATAAAAGATTTGTCTTATGAACAAATAGAAACTCTCAATAAGTTTAGGGCAACTACTCAAAATACAAATACTGATAATATAAATGATTTTTTTGTTAGTTGTTATGTGGATGTATCTAATATCTTGAATATACCTTTAGTGAGCAACGATGAAGATTTCAACAAAGCAATATACGAATCAATGAAAGATATGGATGACACAAGAGAGTTTATGGCACTAGTTACAGGTAGTTATAATTTTCCATTTGAAGCACCTATAGATTATAACACTACAAGTCCATACGATGTTTTAACTGCTCAAATACAAATCTATGAGGAGAAGTTAGAAAACTCTACAAGAGTTGAGGATAATCCATACTATAAAAGAGTGATAGGTATATACTCAGACCTCCTTCAAACTTATGATGAAATCAGAGAGAAAAATGTTACAAGAGAAACTACATATGATGATGAGATAATAGATGTAAAAGCAGATTTATTTGCTGATCTTATCTCACTACTAAAAACAGGACTAACAATCTCAGAGGTTGAATATATAGAAAAACTTACATCTAATATCAATAATCTCATAGAGGAATCAGAAACAAACGATATATCAAAAGATAAACTAGAAGATATGATAAAAGAACTCAAAGAAAAAATAGCAGAGATTCAAAAAAGATTTGGTGAAAAAGATGGTAAAGAAACTACTAAAGAGTCTTTAGGTGAAGACTCAGAAGGTCTATCTTTAACCATGAAAGAGTTTAAATCTATAGTTTTAACTCTTGAAAAAACTTTTACCCAGTTAAAAGAAAAAAATAGTAGACCAGATGTGATATCAACACAAGATGAATTGAAGCTAAGAGAAGAATATAGAAATTTTAAAGGATAAAAAATGCAAATCAACTCAAACTCAGGAATAAGTCAACAATACTTAACAGCACTTCAAAACAAACAATCAACTACTTCTTCAAGTTTTGAAGATAGCTTAACAAAAGAGCAAGAAGAGACAACACCTGTAGGAACAACTTCAAGTACTTCAAACATAGAAGAGTTACAAGAGAGATATCATGAGGTATTTACTTATGAAAATACTAAAGGGATGACAGTTGAAGAGATAGATATATATTTCTCTGAGCGAACAGAAGAGGAAAGAGGTAAAATAAAAGCTGTTGTTCAAATTGCAAATAACTTTAGTGATAATGATGCTGCAAATGAAGCAGTATTTAATGAATTTAAAAACTATTCAAATGATTTAGGAATGGGTTCTTTTAAAGGAATAAACTTTTTTGTGGAAAAAAGTAATTTTGCTTTAGGTGTTCCTACTTTAAATAATGTAATAGTAGCTAGTGATGAATGGATAGCGGCAATTCAATCAGGAATGAGCAATCCCCAAGAACATGGTATATTTATGAATGAAGCAGAAAAAGCTAGATATGAAAGAGGACAAACTAGTTTTGGAAATGTAAAATTCACCTCTGAACAAGCAGATGATTTTTTATCAACAATGACTCAACTTGCAAAAGATAAAATGGATCAATCAAGAGGAACAGCTGTCTTTAATGACTACAAAGAAGCTTATGAAAGATATAGCAGGATGAATGATAATTACAATGATTTAGTAGAAAAAAAACAAGATTCAATCACTGTTTAGAAAAAGTTAATATATACTATTATTCAGAGATTGGAATAATAATTTTAAAATTTGCACCTTTGAAATTTTGATTTTCATGACTATATGTTTCATTTGTAGCAACTATGTTTCCATTAAATCTATTTGTAATGATTTGGTAACTCATATAGAGTCCTAATCCAGTACCTTGAGAGTTGTGTTTTGTTGTAAAATAGGGATCAAATATTTTATCTATTATTTTTTCAGAAATACCACCTGCATTATCTTTTATAGAAATTATTGCATTGTTATTTTCTTTGTATGTTTTGATGAAGATAAATCTTTCTGTTTCTCTATGTTCTTTCAGTGCATCTTTTGCATTGTTTAAAATATTGATTATCACTTGTAAAAATTCATTTGCATTGTTATTAATGATGATATCTTCAAAATCTGAAATGATCTCTATCGCATTATTTGAGAATGCTTTTCCAAACATATCAAAGTTTTTTATAATAATATCTTTGATATTGAACTCTTCATTATTTTGTTTTGGTTTAAGATAATTTTGAAAATCATCTATTGTTTTTGAGAGAAATTGTACTGTATCATTTACTTTTGTTAAGTTCTCTGATAATTCATTTTTTTCTACATCGATTCCATATTGTATTTTAAAATTCAGACCAGTAACAGATGAACTAATAATACTTAAAGGTTGTCTCCATTGGTGGGCAATATTTCCTATCATCTCTCCCATACTTGCCATCTTTGCTTGTTGGTACAATAGTATATCTTTTTGTCTTAGTTGCTCTTCCACTATTTTTCGTTCACTTATATCTCTTGATGCTGCGTATAAATATTTTTTATCATTGAGCATGATTCCTGTTGTTCTTATCTCAACAGGAAACGATATGCCATCTTTTGTAGTATGTTGTGCCTCAAATGTTTTTGGATGTTCTATTAAATTATCTATCTCATCAAGTTGAAAGTTTTTATCCCAGTCTAGTATATTTAAAGCTTGAATTTCATCACTTGTATAGCCTAATGAGTTTTTAAAGGAATCACTACACATGATAAGTTTCCCATCACTATCTAAAATATGAATAGCATCTCCTGCATTTTCTAAAATTGTTTTTACTCTATTGTTTTCATCGTG
Source organism: Arcobacteraceae bacterium (assembly GCA_965140475.1). Lineage (GTDB taxonomy): Bacteria > Campylobacterota > Campylobacteria > Campylobacterales > Arcobacteraceae > JAIOSF01. The sequence continues at coordinate 122,482 of OZ223240.1, read as the reverse complement.
TAAAGAGTGTATTAAATCTTTTTGAATATCATTTTGCTGTTGGATTGTTGAGAGTTGGTTTGTAATTTGTACAATCATTTTATTAAATGTTTTAGCTAATAATCCCACTTCATCATTTGTATTTATATTTAATTTTATATCATAATTATTATTGGCAATGTTTTCAGCAGCATTTGTTAAAAGCAAAAGATGTTTTGTAAGGAGATACCCAATTGAAAAAAGTAATATAATACTCAATATAATTTCAAACAAAGCGATAAATAAACTTTGAGTGATAAGCTCATTTTTAGCATTGTGAAGGAAAGTTGTATCAATTCCAAAATATACTTCACCATAGTTTTGTTCAAGAAAACTGATAGTAGATTTGGTATTATATATGAGTGAATCTGTATCAAATGCAACATCTATTTTAGGAGTTTTATCATTTGAATTCCATTTTGATGAAGCAATAATATGCCCATCTTTTTTAATAAAAATATATACTATTTTTTTTGAGTTTGTATACTCTTTTAAAATAGAATCCAAACTAGCATAATCTCTTTCAACAAGTAAAGGTAATAATGAAGCTTGAAAGTTAGCTTTTATCTCTTGAAGTTGTATTTTAGCTTGTGAGATTAGATGGGTTTCAATAAGTCTTGAACTATTTGCAATCAGTAAACTTAGTATAGTTACTTCTATAATTATAGAAAATATTATTAGTTTAAATCTTAGACTTTTATAAAAACTCATTTGATTTTTAAAAACCCTTTAGTTTCTTCCAGTACAGGTGACATTGCATCTAAATCTTGTTGTGATATTTTAATATAACCTTTGTATCCAGTTTTATTTAAAAACTCTTGTCCTGTTGTTGATTGTTCAAATTCTCGTAAAGTATTTTGTAAAGTATTAACTTTTTCTTTTGATAATTTTGGATTTGCTATGGTAAAAAGATGTGGCATTGAAAAACCAGATGAAAAAATTCTTATTTGATTTTTTATACTTTTATTAGTAAGTTGTTTAATAGGAGTATGTGTTGTAATTGCAGCATCTGTGTCACCTAAAAGGACACTTTTTATAGCACTAGTATGAGAATTTGAATTGATAAGTTTAAAATCAATGTTATTTTTAAATCCCTCATCAAGAAGTGCTTTTATCCCTCCAATTGAAGATACAGAGAGATGATTTGACATAGAAATTTTTTTGTTTTTTAAATCCTTAACTTGTGTATATGGACTATCTTTTAATACTACAAAAATAGGTTCTAATTGTGTGTTATATCTATAAAGTGGTGTAAATCCATCTTGTATGTGGATAAGTCCAAAATGGGGACCTGTAATGATGAGGTCAAATTGACCATTTTTTGTATCTTCAAAGAATTTTTCATAGCTATTTGCTGTATATATTTCAACTTTCTGTTGTAATTTATTTTCAAAAAACTGCTTAAATGGTTGATAAATTTTTAGAATTTTTAATGTATCTGTGTAAGGTAAAATACCAACTCTAAGGTTTTCTCCAAAAGTAGAAGTTACAAATACTAAAAGAGAAAGTAATATACTTTTAAATATAGTCATGAAGTGCCTTTTTATTGAAAAATATACCATTATTATAGGATAAAAATAATATATTATTCTTTAATTTTCAAAAAAAGGCAAAATAAATTAAATCAACCCATATACCTATCAAGTTTTGATTGTTTGATTTTTGCAATCTCAACAACGATAAAACTATCTATACAGTTAGAAAAATCTGGATCGATATTAAAATCATAAAATTTTATTCCACCATCTTCACACAATTCACTATATTGTTTATAAAGTGTTGGAATAGTTAAATCCATACTTTTAAGTTTGCTTTTTAAAAGTTTAAAATCCTCTTTATACTCTTTGTAGCTAAAAGGGTTGTCAAGTGCTATATCACTAGTTTCAAATTCAAATTCTAATTGTGCCTCAACAAGTTTGTCAGCACTACCAAAATAGTTACTATAAAAATCAACTATCAATTCTTTTGCATATTGTGGATAGTTTCCACTAAGACTCACTGGTCCAAACATATATTTTACTTCTGGATTGTGTTTTAAATACGCACCAATACCATACCAAAGGTAATCTAAAGCACGAGTTCCCCAATATTTTGGTTGTACAAAACTTCTCCCTAGTTCAATAGAGTTATCAAGGTATTTTATAAAAGGTTTTTTAAATCTAAAAAGGGTATTTGAATAAAAACCATATTTTCCATACTGTGCATTAATACTTTTCCCCTCACCAATTCTGTAGGCCCCAACTATCTCTAAATCTTCATCATCCCATAAAACTATATGTTTATAGTATTGGTCATATTGGTCAAGGTCTCTTTTTTTATTGACACCCTCATTTACTTTTCTAAAACTTATCTCTCTTAATCGTCCAATTTCATTCATCACGGCACTATTGTCAACATAATCATAAAGGTAAATCTTTTTACCATCAGCTGTTTGGCCTATAAGCTGCGAAGATTTTAATTCTTTTTTGAGACTTTGTCTATTTTCTTCACGGGCAATAGTATTGATTGTTTCAAAATATTGTTTTTTCCCTTTTTTAAGACCATAGAGGTGTTTTTTATATTGGTCTACAATACTTAGTTTATCTGAGGTACTATCAAGTATATGTTCATTTGCTATAAGTTTTCCAACTTTTATTGTCACATTTTTATCTCTTTGTTTAAACATCTCATCTGATAAAAGAATAGTTGAAAAAGTTTTATTTAAAATAGAAACAGTATAAAATGTTTTAGAGTTTTTTGCATCAACAAGTATTGGTAAAATAGGGCTATGTGATTTTTTAGCAAACTTTAAAAAACCTTTTTGCCACTTACCATCTTTTATACCTGTAGGAGATACGCGACTTACTTCACCAGCAGGAAATATAATGACCGCTTCTTCATTGTCTAAAGCTGTATATATTTTTTTGATATTCTCTTTTGACTGTTTTGTTTTGAAGTTATCAATTTTAATAAATAAAGAGTTTAGAGAGTCAATACCTGCTAAGAAATCATTAGCTACTATTCTTACATCTTTTCTTACACTACTAACAAGCTTTAGTAAACAAAGAGCATCTAATGCACCCAAAGGATGGTTTGATATTATTACAACTCTACCTGAAGAGGGGATATTTTCAATATCTTTACTTGAATATGAAAAGTCAAATTTAAAATAATCCAACACTGCTTCTACAAATTCAAATCCTTTTAAATGGGAATGTTGTTTTAAAAAATCATTTATTTTATCTTCATGTACTAGTTTTTGTGCTATTTTGAATAAAGACTTTTGTAACATAGGTGTTTTGGAACTTAATTTTGGAAACTTAGTTAGTATCTCTTTTTCAATATTTATCATCTATTACTCCGTTTATAATATGAAATAATAATATAGATGGATTACTTTTTGATTACAGATAGTTTATTGAATATTTTCACTTAAAGATATACCAAGAGGATAAGGGTGTTTTTTTGATTCTTTTTTGATGATACCTAAAACTTTATCCAAATCAGCATGTTTCTTTTGTTTACTTATCTCTATAATTGCACTACAAACACCTAATAGTTTAAATTTTCGAACCTCTCCAAATCTATCTTTTGTTTCTATAAATCCATTTTTTTTATCAAGTGCATTGTATAACTCTTTAACCTGACTACAAAATTTTATTTGGATATTATTAATAACACTATATACATCTTCATAGGTACTATCTTTAAATCCGATGAAAAAGTCATCACCACCAATATGAGCTATAAACTGATCTTTAGTTAACTCTTTTTTTAATATATCAGTAAAAAGAATTATCGCTCTATCCCCTTGTCTAAAACCATAGATATCATTAAAAGGTTTGAAATCATTAAAATCAAAATATACTATATGATATGTTTTATCATCAACACATTGTAAAGCATTGGTGATAAAAAGTTCAATTTGTCTATTTCCTGGAAGTTTTGTGAGTGGATTTTGATCTTTAGCTATCTCTATATTTCTATGATAAGAGATAGAAAGAAGATTATTAACATCAATAAAACCATAATATTGACTATTTTTTGTTATAAAAATACCATAAGAACTATTTTTATCCATATTATATATCTCTAAAATTTTATCCACTCCCCATGTGATTTCAGAAGAGATAGTATCTTTGATAAACTTTTTTAATTTATTATTAGTTTTATCATTTTTTGCTAACGAAACACCAAATTGTGAGTAAGATAGCTCTTTGATATCTTTTTCATATATTACACCATAAAGCTGTCCTAATTTATCAATAATAGGTACAAATGTATTAGTTGGATGATGTTTAAAATACTCAAAAAGATCATTTAGTGTTGCATCAAGTTTGAGTGGTTCAATAATCTCAATTTTTGATTTATCTACAAGATTTGTTGTGTAACTTCTTTGGTCATTTTTATAAAGTTCATTTATATGGTGATATTTTCCTTTAATTTTTGTGATATCTGTTTTAGGTTTTTGGATAAGATATCCTTGTACTAAATCCACACCAATATCTTTACAAGTGAGATATTCCTCTTTTGTTTCTACACCTTCTGCTATAACTTTCATACTCATAATATGCGCCATATTAATAATAGAGCTACAAAATAATCGTTTTTTAGCATCTTTTTGGATATTTTGAATAAAGAATCTATCTATTTTGATAAACTTTGCTTTAGCATAATAAAGAAGTTGTAATCCAGCAATCCCTGTACCAAAATCATCTATTGCAATATCATATCCCTCTTGTTGATATCTTGTAACCATATTTGTTATAGCACTAGGATCTTGAAGGGTTCCCCTTTCACTAAGCTCAAAGCATATTGATTTTTTATCAAAATTTAATTTGTTTAAAATACTAGAAGTATTGCCAGTAGTGAAATCTGGCATATACATTATTCTATTATCAATATTATAAAACATCTGTAGATATTCAATATCTATTTCGGAAAATTTTTTAAGAGCAAGAGAGCGCAGTTCTAAATCAAGTTGATATAGTACAGCATCGTGAAAGGCCTCATCCAAAAGGTTAAAGATAGAATAAAATCCTCCCGCTTCGTGAAAATTTCTTAAAAGTGCCTCTACTGCATAAATTTTTCCACTTTTTACATTGACAATGGGTTGAAAGGCATAGTCTAGCTTTGAGACAATATCTGTCCATTTTTTATTTAACATATTTAATCCTTAATTGGTTCAATATGGTTAGAATTCTAGTGGAGGATAGTAACAGTACGATTACATTTTAGAAGAGAGCTTATTGTAACCTTTCTTTATATATTGGATTAATGGAAGTTTATATCTGAAAAATACATATTGTTTAATTAGATGACCAATGAAGCCTTTTACTTGTACCAACCCATATAAATCACATACAGCATATCTCCCACCCAAAGCGATAAGAGTACCTTCTAATTTTGGGTTACAAGCTTGAAGTTGTTTATCTGTTATTTGATTTAAAATATTTTTTGCAGCACTTATTCCACTTGCTCGTGCAATAGTTACATTTGCTGGCATTATTTTTCCTGATTTATCTTTGACCTGTGCGATATCACCTGCCGCAAAGATATTTTCATATCCCTCAACTTTTAAATATTCATCAACAAGTATTTGACCCTTTTTATTTTTTGGTAAATCAGATTTTAGGATAAGATTTGCAGCTTCGATACCACCTGCAAAGATGATAAAAGAGTATCGTATTTTTGTTCCGTTTGTAAGATAGAGATACTCTTTGTCACAACTTTGCATTTTAGTGTCAGTGATAATATTGATATCCAAATCTTTTAATCTTTGGCTTGACATCTGTATCATTTTTTGATCGAAATCTGGTAATATAGTACTTCGTGAACTAATAAGAGAGATTTTGAAATTATCACAATGAAAACTTCCTCTTTTGAAAAACTGATTTGCATAGTAAGCCATCTCAGCTGCTATCTCAACACCAGAAAGACCCGCTCCCACTACTGCAATATGTGTTTTATCACATTTTTTTGCTTCATCCTCTATTTTATTGAAAAGTTGTTTCTCAAAGTTTTGTTTAAAATATAAAGCTTTATGAAGTTTTTTTAAATCATTTGTATTATTTAAACCCTCAATATTTTGAGGGAAAAAAGTTCTCGTACCAACACAAAGAAGAAGATAATCAAACTTAATAGTTTCTTGTTCTGCTGTAGAGATTTGCTTTTGTTTATAATCAATATCAGTAACGCGTAAATTTTTATATTCTAAAAATGGATGATCAAATCCACTACAAAGTGAAGATAAGTCAATAGTTACATCTGCAATAGTACCTTTGTTTGCAATTAGGTCATAAACTTCTGGTTGAAGGTTATGATAAGTATGTTTATCAATAAGTGTTATTTTAATATTTTTATTTTTTATGAGTTCTTTTAAAGCATAAACACCTGCGTATCCACCACCAATTATTACTATATGTTTCAATTTTTCTACCTATTTTAAAAATTTCATTATTGTAACATAATAAAATTTCTATTAAGTTACAATAAGTAAGGATATCTAAGATTTATATTATTTTTATTTATATAATTCAATGTTTCGTGTGAACCGTGAATGAGAAATGAACTCTTTGCCTCTATTTTGTCTAAAAGTTTTGTTGCTTGTTCGTAATTTAAGTGATTGGTATCAGGATAATGGGGTGCATGACATGCGTCAATATAACACTCATCAATATTTTTTGAAAGAAGAAATGCTAAAGACTTTTCTTCTATTCCTGCACAATCAGTTAAATATGCTATTGTTTTTTCTTCACTTTCTATAAGATAACCAGTTGTATTTTTAGAGTGTTTTAATGGAATGGAAGTAAATGCCAAGTTATTTACAATAATCTTTTCAAAAGGTATATTTTCTTTATATTCAATAGATAATTTATGTTTAAATAAATCTGCAAAACCCTCCTTATCTTTTGGATGATAACATACTATTGTATCTTTTCCATATCGAAGTTTTAAAAGTCCTAAAGCATGATCAGCATGAAAGTGAGTAAGAAATATAGTTTTTAATTTTTTACTATTAAATCTTTGTGATAAATCATCATTTCCTGCATCAAGTAAGATAATCTCACCATTTGGACATTCAATATAGGCACTTGTACTATTATTGAATTTACCCTCACTTTTGTAATTTTTACAAATTGTACAATGACAATTAAATACAGGTATTCCACTAGCATTTGCCGTACCTAAAAATTTTATATTAAACACTTTCTTCCCTCCTTAAAATATATAAAGCCCCTATAGAAAATAAAGATAAAAATATCAATATACTAATAGTGATACTATTCCCTAAGTTTTCTAAAGATAAAGCAAAAGAAAATGGTGCAATTGCAGTTACTACTTTTATATATAGATTTAAATATCCAGTATTTTTCCCAAAGTTTTCACTCCCTAAGATATACAAGGGAAGGCTCCCTCTTGCAATATAGTTAAGTCCTTGACCTGCACCAAAAAGAATCATAAATAAAGACACAATCAAAGAAGAATATCCACAAAATAAAAGTATAATAACACTCATAAATACTAAACTTGTAGATATAATAGATGAGGTTATAGGAGATATTTTTTGAGCAAAAATCATCTCAAAAACTCTTGCACTAACTTGTGCTGGACCTATTAAAGCTCCCAACATAACTGCAATGGAAGCTTCAACACCAAAACTATCTAGTATACCAATAAGATGAGTTTGAATAGAAGCAATAGGGATAGCAATAGTACACAAAGCAATACCTATTAAAATCATACTTTTTTTACTCCTTTTTTTTCTTTCAAATCTATTATAAATAGCATTATCTTCATGTTGAACTTGTTTATTTTTTAACTTGTTATTAGGTAAGGTAAGCAGATGTATAGGAAATGCAATGAAAAGATGAAATAGTGCTAGAATAATGTAGACATCTTGCCAACTAAAATAGTTTAGTAAAAAACTTACAAGAGGCCAAAATATAGTAGAAGCAAACCCTGCTATTAACGTAATTTGTGTCATAGGAACTCTTGCTTTTTGTTTAGCGATTTGTGAAAATGCTACAAATGCTGCTTCATATAATATAAAAGTTGAAACTATTTCTATAAATACTATTGCTAGTATAAATTCAAGTTTTGTTTCTACCATTGATAGAAAAATCAAGCCTATAAATGCTAAAACAGAGCCTATACTCATAATAGTTCTTGCACCATATTGGTCTAGTTTCCTGCCAATATATGGTGTTATTAAACCGCCAAGTAAAAGTCCAAAAGAAAAAACCCCAAATAAAAAACTTTTACTCCAACTAAAATGGTTTTCAAGTGCCACTGACATAATAGTAAAAGAGTAAAAAAGTGTACCATACCCAATAGTAGCAGTTACTCCAAGACCAAATACAGATTTTGCAGTACCATTTATAAATAGCTTATCTAAAGTTTTAATCTCTCTTCCCCTTGTATATAAACTTTTTTAATACTATTTAATTCACCTTGTAATGAATCCAATACTAAAAAATCTGCTTCTTTCTCATCTTTAATAGAACCAATTTTATTATCCATTCCAACTGCTTTAGCTGGGAAAAGAGATATTCTTTTCCAAGCCTCTTCAAGGTTTTCTAATTCTAAAGACTCAATTTTAAAAGGTGATAAAAATAAAGATGGATAATGGTAATCAGAACATAAAATATCTAATAGTCCAACTTTAGCTGCATCAAAAGCCCCTAGTGCTCCAACATGTGAACCACCTCGTATTAAGTTTGGTGCTCCAAAAAGTGTAAATATATCAGATTTCTTATGAAGCTTTGCACACTCTTTATCCATTGGAAATTCTGCTATTTTTACACCTCTTTGTATACTCGTATTTACTTTTTCTTCACTATCATCATCATGACTCGCAAGTGGAATATTGTATTTTTTAGCATATGAAATCAATTGTTCAATTTGCTTTTCTCCAACTATTCTTTCATCTTGCAAAGAATCAATAAAGTTTTCAATCTCCTCTTCACTCATAACCATTCTTCGTTTTATACCATTTTTATATCGTTGAAGTTTTTTAGCATCTTCAAGTCTAGGGAGATGATCATTAATAGATAGAAGCTCAATTTTTCCATCTTTTATCCATTGTAAAAGTTCTTCAAAATTTTTTGTATTTGCAACTTCATGTCTAATATGAATTAAACTTCTACATTTTAATTCATTTGATGTAATAAATTCAATCATCTCTTTAGCATTTTGACGACTTCGTAATCCACCTTCAAAAGAATCTGTTATTGAATAAAAAAAAGTTGTTATTCCTGCAGTTAAAAGATAATTATCATTTTCATAAATTGCACTTTTTAGAGGTAAATGAACTCCTGGTCTTGGTGTCATACACCGCTCAAATGAATCCCCATGTATATCTATAATACCAGGTAAAACATAGTGCCCTTTAAAATCAATCACATTATCACATTCAATATCTTTATCAATATTTAAAAACTTTCCATTTTTAGTACAAAAAGATGAATTTTCTATCCATCCATTTTCTGTTAAAATATTGCAGTTTATATATTTTATCATTATTCACTCCCTATATATTTTTTTCTTACTCTTGAACTTATCTGTTCAACAATTATAACAAGCAAAAATATTGCTATTATTATAGTCGCTGCTTGATCGTATCTAAACATATCCATAGAGACTTTTAACTCAATTCCAATTCCTCCAGCCCCTACAAGTCCTAGAACTACAGATGACCTCGTAGCTTTTTCTAAAGCAAAGAGTGAAGTATTTACAAATGATGGTATTGAATGAGGTATAACTGATGAAAATATAATATCAAGCTTTCCAGCACCAATTGCCTCTAGTGCTTCTTGTGAGCCTTTTTCACTCTCCTCCATAGCTTCTGCAAAAAAACGAGCACAAAAACCTATAGTATCAACTACAATCGTTAAAAAACCAGCAAAAGGTCCTAATCCTACAGAAGCAACAAAAAATATTGCCCATACTAAATCAGGAACAGATCTAAAGAATGACACTAAGGATCTACTTATATGATACAATACTGGATGTGGAGAAAGACCCTTTGATGCTAATATGGCTAAAGGGATACTTAAAAGTACTCCCACGACCGTACCAATAAATGCCATTTGAAATGTTTCAAGTAAACTTAAAGATATACTATCAAGTCTATCTAAACTTGGTGGTGTCATCTCCTCAATAAGCCTTCCCATCTCAGGAATACCGTTAAGTAAGTTTGATAAAGAGATTTCCGCTCCTTCAAAAGAAATAGCCAAAAATGCTATAAATAGTGTAAATAATATAAATGATAATATTGAGGGTTTTTCAAATCTATGTGGAGCATTATTCATAAATATCTCCTATCTCTTTTTTTGTACATTCTTTACTATTTTTATCAATATATATCTTACCACCATTCAGTCCAATAATTCTATCCGAATATTTTAAGGCATGATCCACATTATGGGAGACGAAGATAAGTGTGATATTTTTTTCTTTAGCTAAGTTATAAAAAAGTTTCATAATCTTCTCTCCATTTTTTGGATCTAAACTCGCTACTGGCTCATCTGCTAAAATTAGCTGTGGTTTTTGCATTAAAGCTCTTGCAATAGCAACTCGTTGAGATTGACCACCTGAAATTTTGGTTGATTTTCTTTTTGCAAAATCTTCTAAACCAACAGCCTTTAAACATTCCATAGCTTCTTCTCTACACTTTTTGGGAGAGAGTGATTCAAACCAATATCTCGGACCTTTTTTGTTAGCTAAGCTTCCATGAATCACATTTGAAAGTACAGATAGTTTTGGAACTAAATTGTGTTTTTGAAATACAAAACCAACTTGTGCTCTAACTTTTCGAAGCTTTTTCTTTTTTATTTTTGTTATATCATCACCTAAAAAATGAATATTGCCACTATCAGGTTCTATAAGTCTTAAAAGAGATCTCAATAGTGTAGATTTTCCAGAACCATTTGACCCTATTATGGATGTAATAGAACTCTTCTCTATTGAAAATGAAATATCATTTAAAACTTTAGTTCCAGCATACGATTTATTTAATTTTTTAACCAAGAGGTGCTCTCTTGGTATAGCTATTAACTTTTTAATGTTATTCCCCTACAAAGTTTGAAAATTCTGGATAACCAATTGTTTTATACATAGATCTTACATAGTTATAATCACTATCTTTTACATTTGCTAAAAATTTCATCCCTTTAAATTTCTGATTATCTTCACCGGCTAGCATAGCTTTTGCTAACTCTTTTTGATTGTTCATAAAAACATTTTTAAGTTTATGGACAACACTATCACTAATATGCCCACCTGCTAATAACACATCATTAGGTAAATCCATACTTCTACCTATAGCTCTAAATGTAGCAGGTTCTAATTCTGTTTCTGCTGCTCTAAATTTCAAAAATTTGTCATTTGTAAGAGCAATAGCACTTATATCTCCTCTCTTTAGAGCTTTCCACTGAATTTTATAATTTGTATGTATCGCTTTTATGTCCTTTATTGGATCTAAACCATAATCAGCTATAACTTGCATTGGTGCTAAATGTTTCGATGTTGAACCAATGGAACCGAAAGCTACTTTTTCCCCTTTTAATTCTTTAATTGAACTAATTCCAGAATCAGCCATAACTATAATTGTAGCAAAGTAATCTGGTCTTCCAAAACCTGCAACTTGTTTTACATTTGCCATCTTTTTAAACACAACATACTCTGCAGGTCCAGTAAGAACAAAGTCTATTTTTTTTGATTTCATAGCTTCAACGGCTGCAGTTCTATTAGGTACTGCGAAAAACTTAAAAGTATCTCCTGTTTTATCTTCAAGAACTTTTTTAAATGCTCCAAATTCTCTTTGTAACTCTTCCATACCCTCTAAATCTGTAACTGCAAATTTGTAAGTTTGTGCTTGAGCCAACATCCCTATCATTAAAAATGACAATACTACTAACTTTTTAAACATCTTTTTCTCCTATTTTTTGGTTTCACGAAATATTAAGTGAATATGATTACAATTTAATTACTACTTGTATATATAAGTATCTTGAAATATTTTCATTACCATACAAATTTATTTTGTAAACAATGATGATCACTTAAGTTTTGAATAATAATTTTACTTTTGACCTGTATTGGAAAATTTGATTTTGAAAGAATATAATCTAAAGTTAGCCCCTTCTCATATGTTGGGTTATTATTATAATCAATAAAACCATGTCTTTTAATACATTGAAGCTCTTTAGAGTTTGGAACTGAATTCATATCTCCGCATAAAATAATTAAATCAGCTGTTTTTTTATCTAAAGTATTTTTAATTTGATAAATATGCTCTATTCTTTTTTTCTGATCAATATTTGTAAGATGTGTGTTAACTATAAAAATTTTCTTTTCATGATAAGTAATCTCAACTATAAGAGTACCTCTTTCATCTTCTTGATTTTCATCAAAAATTAGTTGTTGAATATTATTTGGTTTGACTTTTGAAAGTATTGTAAGGTTTGAACTACTTACTGTTCCGTTTCTTTTTTTCTTTCGAATTGATAAAGTTGTTTTCTCTAATTGTAAAACTTCATTAATTGTATCACTACTACAAAACGCATCACTTTCAAAATCTTCTTGTAAACAGATACAGTCAAGTTTTTTTAGAAACTCTGGCATTTGGTGAATTCGTTGTGGAAATTCACCACAATCTTTCCATATATTATAGGTTGCAATTTTGAATTTATTTTTCATTGTCTATTCTTTGAAGTAATTCTAAAAAATCTATTAAAGATTCTTTAATTGATTTTGAGTTATCAAATTGTATTATCTGTTTTGCTTCTATTTTACTATAACTTCGTTCTAGTCTTTTTTGTATCTGTTCCTCAGTCTCTCTTCCTCTATTTTTTAATCTTTTATATAAGATATCTTTTGAAAGTGTTATCTCTATAGTTATCACATCATCAAAATAATTTTCAAAATCTTTTATAGCTCCTCGTGAAACAGAGATAAGATTTAATCCATCTACTATTTGATTTTTAGCAATAGCATATTTATTAGTATGAGCTTCCCAAGTTGAGATGAAAAAATCATCTTTTTTTAATCTATCAAATGCTTCATCATCAATATAATAGTTGTGTTCATTGTCATCTGGTACTCTAGTAATATATCTTTTTACAAAATTTATATCTGTTTTATCTTTTATACTTTTTAATAATGTATCTTTCCCTACACCACTTGCTCCAACTATTAATATTATTTTTTTCATTTTTTATACTTTTCAATAAATGTATTGATATCTTTAAAATCATCAATGGCTATTTTGATTTTTTCAAAATCCCAATCCCACCAAGATATCTCTTGTAAAGCTTGAATAGTTTGTTTATCAAATCTGTATCGTATAACTTTTGCAGGATTTCCAACTGCTATAGCAAAAGGTGGTATATCTTTTGTTACAACCGCACTACTACCAATAACAGCTCCATCTCCTATAGTAACATTCCCCATTACAACTACATTATGACCTAGCCAGACATCATTTCCTATTTCAACTTTTTTTTCCCTTCTCCAATCAAAAAAGCTATCATCGTCAACTCCAAACCCAAACATCTCTTTACGATATTGTATATGGTGTTGAGATGCCCACATCATGGGATGTTGACTTGGATTTAGTCGTACATAAGAAGCTATATTTACAAACTTTTTAACTGTACTATTCATGATTTGACAATTTTCACTAGTATAGCTATAGCTATCAAGTATACTTTCTTGAATATTGTTATGTGCCTCAATCTGAACATACTCTCCAAAAGAACAATCTTTTATAAGTGATGTTTGATCTATATTTGGCTCTTTTGTTAATATTTTTTTAGGTTTGGTATTAAAAGAATCTATTTTGTACATTATATTTTAAATCCTCTAATTCCATTGTATACCACTTCACCATCTTTAAATGTTAGTACCACTTTAGGAAAATGTGACTCATCAATCACGACTATGTCAGCTAGTTTCCCCTCTTTAATTTCTCCTCTATCTTTTAGGTTTGCTAGTTTTGCAGGTGTTGAACTAATCATCGAAAAACCTTTCTCTAAAGGTAAGTCTACATCCTCTTTTAATCTATAAGGACTTAGAAGTAGTGAAGCTGGATGATAATCACTACAAAGATAATCACATACACCTAGTGCAATAAGTTCTTTTGCAGCAATATTGCCACTTTGGCTTCCACCTCTTACCACATTTGGTGCACCCATCCCTGTACTAATACCCATATTTTTTGCTTTTTTTGCAACTTCAATACTTAATGGAAATTCTGAAAATGTCACCCCTAAAGCTTTAAGAGTATTAAGTTTATCTTCACAATCATCATCATGACTTAGCACAGGAATCTTATGCTCTAAACCAAACTTTACTAAATCTTCTACGATACCAACTTTATCTTTTGAAAGTTTTTTTTCTAAATATTGGGCAACATCTTTATCATCAATTGTGTAGGCACTAAGATGGTATTTTTTCCAAGATTCAAGTGTTTTAAATTGTCCTTGACCAGGTGAGTGATCCATAATAGATAACATATCTACTTTATTTTTAGAGATAAGTTCTTTGATAGTTTCAAGTGAACTTTCACTTGTGATTTCAAATCTCGTATGTATAAGATTGTCTACCCCTAGATGTGCTTTATTTGCTTCGTAAATTTCTTCTATTAGTTCACGAGACTGTTCTGTACCTCTCCCTTTACTTAGCTCTTCATCATTGAATCCAACAGCATGATACATAGTTGTAACTCCAGCCATTGAAAGTTTTTTGTCAAGTTCAATCACTGCCATTTTTGTAGGAAACTTTGCTCCAGGTCTTGGTTCAAGCTCTTTTTCTATAGCATCTCCATGGAGATCAACAAACCCAGGTACTATTCGTCTGTCACCTAAATCTATGGCTACATCAATACTTTTATAAGGGCTAACAGCTGTTATAATATCCCCTTGTATTACAATATCAGCACTAGTAAATTCTCCATTTATAAGAATATTTGTACTTCTAATAATTGTCTGCATATCTTTTTTCCTTCATATCATAAATCTTATCACTGATCCTTTTCATACAATCCATATCATGAAAAATACCAATCATAGTTACCCCTTGTTTTTTTATCTCTAAAAGTTTATCAATCACTTTATTTGTATTTGTCATATCTAAAGATGCTGTTGGTTCATCTAAAAGTAAAACTGATTTTGGAGCAATAATCCCTTTTGCTATATTCACTCTTTGTTGCTCTCCTCCACTAAAAGTAAGTGGTGAGATAGCAAACAATTCCTCTTTTATATTTAAAAAACTTAACATCTCTTTTGCTTTTTCTTGTGCTGTTGTTTGACTTTCCCCTTTTTCAATCAAAGGTTGAGCTACTATATCAACAGCACTGATTCTTGGTAACACTTGTAAAAACTGTGATACATATCCTAAATGCTCTTTTCGTAAATTGAGTATTTCACTTTCAAGTGCAGTTGCTATGTTTAAAGATGTTCCATCATCATAGTTAAATAAAATCTCACCACTTGTAGTTGTATATGTTCTATAGAGTGCTTTTAATACAGATGATTTACCCAATCCACTTGGACCATATAAAGATAAAAACTCTCCTTTACCAAGGTCAAAATTTATATCGTGATAGCCATTTATTTTAAGACCACCCCTTGTGTGTACTGTAAACTCTTTATGTAAATTTTTTACTATTATTTTCTTCATTTTTTAACCTTACAATATACTTGATACTAGAAGTTGTGTATAAGGGTGTTGAGGATCTTCAAGTATCTGATCAGTTAACCCTTTTTCAACTATTTGACCATTTTTCATAACAACTGTAATATCTGTGAGATGTTTAATAACACCTAAATCATGTGAAACGATAACCATAGAAAAGCCTATCTCTTTTTGTAATACTTTAATAAGATCTAATATCTTTGCTTGTACTGAGAGATCAAGTCCAGTTGTTGGTTCATCCAAAAGTAATAGTTTTGGGTTACTTGATAGCGCTTTTGATATTTGTATTCTTTGTTGTTGTCCACCACTAAATCTATCTGGATAATCATCGATTCTACTAATAGGTATCTCTGTTTTATCTAAAAAATATTCTGCTTTTTGCCGTATTTTCTCATACGACTTATTTCCGCTTCCTATAACTTTTTCAGCGATGTTTCCACCTGCACTAAATCTATAGTTGAGTCCTAGTCGTGGATTTTGATAAATCATTGACATCAATACATTTCTTAAATAGTTCATATCATTGAGATTTGCCTCTATGATATTTTTAGGTTTCCCCTTTTTATCTTCATAGTTTTCAACAAAAACTTCTCCAAAAGTTGCCTTTTGGTCTTGATAAATAAGTTGTAAAAGTGTAGACTTTCCACTACCACTTTCCCCTACAATACCTAGCACTTCACCTTTTTCTAACTCCAAGTTCACATTGTTTACCCCAACAACGGCATTACACTTAGGACAAATTGAAGAGTCAACTTTAGCACCCGTAAGCTCTAAACAATGTGGGCAAGATGTTCCAAATATTTTTGATAAATCTTTTATTTTCAATACCATTATTTACCCTTACTTTCTAATGTTTTATCACAATATGAGGTATCACTACAGTAGTAATTGATATCACCATTGTTATCATATACTTGATCTAAAAATACTCCACTATTTCCACATCTTTGACAATATTTATCTTCAAATGTTTCAATTCTAAACTCTCTATCTTCAAATTTTAAAGGTTTCACATCACTATATGGAGGGATTGCATAAATTTTCTTTTCTCTCCCTGCACCAAAGAGTTGTAATGCTTTTGAATCGCCAAGTTTTAAAGTATCATATTTTGGTATGGGACTTGGATCCATTGCATATCTATTCTCAACCATAACTGGATATCTATTTGAGATACGACTATCTCCAAATTGAGATGTATCTTCATATAAAAGTACCCAAAGTTTTGAATAATCAGCATTTGCATGCATAATTTTAGCTTTTGCTGTATCTGGTTCTACTGTTTCTAAAACATCAGGCATAGGAACTTGAAATACCAATATCTGTCCCTCTTGTAGCTCCTCTTCTGGTATTCTATGTCGTGTTTGAATCAAAGTAGCTTCTAGGGTATTTAGTGTTGTTTTATTCTCTGTAACAGAGGTTATAAAGTTTCTCATATTTACAGCATTTACACTTCCATCACAACCTTGGTCAATCACTTTTAATATATCATCCTCTTTTATTAAAGATAATGTAAGTTGTAAACCACCAGTTCCCCAACCTCTTGCAATTGGCATCTCTCTTGATGCAAAAGAGACAATATACCCAGGGATTGCAACAGCTTTTAAAGTTGCTCTTCGTATCTCTTTTTTTGCATCTTCATCTAAAAAAGCATATCTCATTTTTGATCCTTTGCAAAATCTGAAGCATTTGAAAATACTTGTAAATCTGCTTGAAATGTAACATAGTGTGGAAGTTTGAAGTGGTTTGTAAATCCCATAGAATCTACACCATCAATATGATGTACAATCATCTCAAAATCACTTGCAAACTCTTTTTCACCAACACTAAATTTAGCACTATAAAGAGATAAATCTAAAATACTCATACTAATAGCTTTTGTCTCATTAAAGCCAAAACAGAAACCAAATCCAGTTGTTAGTTTTACCTCTCCATTTTCTTGTTTTTCAAAAGTACCAGCACTCTCACATGATGTAAGTTCTAAATCACCAACTTTTACCTCATTGTTAGTAAAAGGGTGTGTGAATTTTAAATCACAAGTTCCAAGTCTTAAATCTCCAATAGTTGGATGAACATCACCATATCCACGAATTGAAGTGTAAGCAAATCCTAACATACTACCAGCTTCCCCTCTTGTTAAAGTTTGCATCACTGCACTTCTTGGATAAGGTGGTTCTGGAAATACTCTAGTGATATCTGAAATCTCACTATCTTTTTGTAAAGTTTTTACAACACCTTGAACTCTTAGAGGCTCTAGGGAACTTTTTATTATATTTTCATTGTCACTAAATTCTTCCCATTTTTCATTTCTATAAGATTTATTAAGTAAGAGTTTCACCTCATAATCATTAGAAGGACCTAGTATTTGTCCCCCTTGAATATCTTTAAATGCTGATGAGATTCTTCTTAGGAGTTTCATATCATTTACATCTATAGTTTTCGCAATACCAATTCTTTGACAAGAGCTTCTATGAGCTCGCAAGAAAAATGCTGCATTTAGTAAATCTCCTGCACTTTTTTTTATGGCAATTGAGGAGAGTTTTTTACTATATAAAGAACCTTCACTCATCACTTTATCAACAGCATATCTTAATCCATTAGTCACATCTTGTGTTTCTAATTTTTTTGCACTTTGTAGTGTCTCTTCATAAAAACTCAATGAGTTTTCAATCGCTTCCTCACCACCTTTTATAGCAACATAACCCATTATACTAACTCCAATTTTGTTGTTCTACTTAACGCTTTTATAGTTCCATCAGTTTTATTAAGAAAGTAGATCTCATTCCCTAAAGGATAGTTTTCATTATTACTATTAAACTTATTGATAAAATCTTTCTTTACTGGGTATGATTCCTTTTTTTGTTTATCAATACCTGGGCCTTTTAGATTTAATAAAATACCATCCAATGAATCTACAACACATATAATTGTTGCTGAAAAATCTGGATTGATATGAGTCCCTTTTTTTACTATAGATAATATCTTTGTAACATCATCACAAAATATATAATCAGCATTTTCAATATTTTCTTTTTGCACATTTGTTATTGCATCTATTGTGCTAAAATCTTCTTTTGTTTTATTGATATAACTCACTTCTGAATAGAGTAATACACTAGCAACTGAAAGAACATGAGAATCAAAAAGTTTATTTACCTTTGTTGTAGTCCCTGGCATTGATAACGCATCAAGTAAACTTCTAAAATTTTTTCTATTCTTTTTTTCTATATCTACACTATCCATCTCTTATCCTTGCATCAAATCAAAGTTCACTCTTGTAGAGTTCACTTTTTTATTTACTATTTTTTGCTTATTTTCTAAATTAAATTTAGTTTCATTACATAACTTGATAATCTCATCTTTAAACTCAGCTGATTCAAAAACAGCATCACAACAAGCGATATAAAGTGACAGTTTTTCATGATCATCTTGAACCATGGACCAACCTTTATTTTTATTTACTTCAACAATTGTTGATGTTACAAGTACCTCTCCTGCATAAAACTCGCCACCACTAATAGGATCAATTACCGGAACTAATAGTGTTTGACTACTTGGTTTGCTTACAATCATTACACCTAACTTCTCATCTATTTTTTTATACAACTTTTTAAGAGTTTCAATCTTTACATGTTGTAAAATATAATTTAAATTTTCCCTTTTTATACTCATATTAAATAAACCTTTTTCTAATAACTGCACTTATTTTATCAAGGATCCAAACTGTGATAATAATTAATATTAAAATAGTACATACATCACCATTTTCAAAACCTCTTAATTTATCAAATAGATAAAAACCAATACCACCAGCACCTACAAATCCTAAAATTGAAGCAGACCTTACATCTGACTCAAACCTATATAAAACCATAGAGACAAAATGAGGCATAGTTTGAGGTACAACGGCATATGCCAATATCTTTACAAATCCAGCACCACTACTTGTAAGAGCTTCAACAGGACCTGGATCAATTGCTTCATTTCCTTCACTTAAGAGTTTACTTAATACACCAGCTGTATGAATCCCTAAAGCTAAGATACCAGCCATTGGTCCAAGTCCCACAGCACTTACAAATATTAAAGCCCACACAAGTTCATTGACTGACCGAAATACATTGGCTATAAAAGTTCCAATTGCATAGAGTGATTTTCGTAAAAGGTCATGCCACCAAGATTTTCCAGGTACTAATATTAATAGTATGTTTCTTGAAGTGATATATGATAAAGGTATTGCTAAAATAACAGAAAGTATTAATGCAATAATTGCCATTTGCACTGTTTCAATCATAGCCCAAAAATATACTATTAAATCTCCACTATATGTATTTGGTGGAAAATAGGAACTCCCTTCAATCTCTGGATTTCCTTGAATATATGAGACCATATAACCCCATCCATCAAGAAGTCCTGTAAAACTCATCTCTGTATCAATCCAGCTTTGAGTGATTATATATATAAATATAAATAGTAAAGCCATATTAAATATTTTAAATGGATTTGATTCTTTTTTTAAATCATTAATTGACATTTTGTTTCCTTGTTTTAATTGAGTTTAAAAAGGGCATAAAATATTATTGTACTTTTTAAACTCAATGATTGTTTATAAGAATCAGCTGAAAATTAGCTGATTCATTTTGTATTAAAATATAAGTTCTATTTCTTTTTTAATTGTTTTTTTAATTCAATAAGTTCTCTTACTGGATTATAATCGCTATCTTTTGCAGGTGCAAAACCTTTTAGTTTTAGTTTAGATAGACCAGCTTTATCGTTATACGATAAAAATGCACCCATTACAGCCATTTTAAATGATTCAGGTAAGTCTGATCTTACTGTCATAGGTGAACCAGGAATTAATTCAGATTCCCAAATTATATTAAAGTCATCTTTCTTCCAGTTTCTTCCAAGACCTCTGTTGAAATCGAGATTGTTTGTAGATGCTGCATCAACTTTTCCAGCTTTTACAGATAAAATAGAAGCTTCATGACCACCTGAGTATAATACTTTTGAGAAATATTTTTGAGGGTTAATACCTTTTTTAGAGAACATAACAGTTGGAACTAATGTACCACTTGTTGATTGAGAAGATGTAAAAGCCCATTTTTTACCTTTGATATCTTCTAAAGTTTTAAGACCACTCCCTTTTTTTGTAAGAATCATACCGTAGTACCCTGGTAAACCTGTTTCCTCACCAACCTCTACAGCAACTGCTTGTGCCTTTGCTCTTTTTTGAGCTTCAACATAAGATTTTGGTCCAAAGTATGCAATTTGTACATGGTTATGTTCCATTGCTGAAATTACACCTGTATAGTCACCAGCTGTTTGTAAATTTACTTTAATACCTAATGTTTTTTCTAAGTATGTTGATAGTCCACCAAAAGTATCTTTGATAGATGTTGCACCTGCAACAGGAACAACACCAAAGTTAACCTCTTTTGGCCAGTTTTGTGGATTTGCACTTAATGTTTGTGCACTTATTGTTACAGCTAATGTAGCAAGCCCAAGTTTTTTAAAGAAATCTCTTCTCATAGTTTTATACCTTTTAAATTTAAAAATTGCTACACTACAAGTGTTTATTTTGTAGTGTAATTGTTCAATTATTTTGTAATAATTCACCAAAATAGCTCTGGTTAGCTCTTGCTTCATGATTCGCCAAAATATTCAAGTAAGAGCTAATGTGTTTAGATATTATTCGTCATTTTCGTTTTGTATTGAGTCCCCCTCATAAATTTGTTCAATAATTTCTTCTGTTAAGTCTGATGGATTGCCATCAAAGATAACTTTCCCACTATTAATACCAATAATTCTACTACAGTATTTTTCTGCTACTTCTAAGTGATGTAGGTTTGCAATGATTGTTACTTTTAATTCTTTATTAACTTTTTCAAGTATCTGCATAACTTTTTTTGCACTTTTTTGATCAAGTGCAGATATTGGTTCATCTGCAAGTATTATTTTAGGATTGCTTGCCAAAGCTCGAGCTATTGCAACTCTTTGTCTCTGACCACCACTGAGTTCATCACATCTTTTTAAAGAGTGCTTTTGTATATCAACTATCTCCATAAGCTCTTGTACTTTTTTTAACTCTTTATCTCTGTAATATTTTATAACAGCTCGTGCCATAGGGATCTCTTTTAACATACCACTTATTACATTATCTAAAACACTTAGTCTATCAACAAGATTATATCCTTGAAAAATTATTCCAATTTGTTCTCTTAAACTTATCAAGTCTTTTTTCTTAATACTATCCATATTGTAATTTAACACTTCGAAATGTCCATCAAACACTTTAATACCACCAACAACAGACATTAATAGTGTTGATTTACCAGCACCACTTGGTCCAATTATTCCTATAAATTCTCCCTCTTTAATTTTTAAATTAAGTTTATTGAGTATTTTTTCTTTTTTATAACCTAAAGTTAGGTTTTTCATTTTAATCATTTTGAGCTCCATTTTTATAATTAACTACAATCTTTGCCATATCACTTCTAAAGTTAGAGTAGCAAAAATCTATAGTTTGATTTGTTTTGTTATCTGTTGTTTTTGTTGATATTTTAATAATAGGTAAATCGTTCTGTACATTAAATAATTTTTTTGAACTATAATTTGTAGATGTGATATCAATCTCTGAACTATCTCTTATAGGATCTAAGTTGTATTTTTCTTTGTAGAGTGTAGAAAAAGATGTTGCTTTATCAATTATATTTTCAATATCTTTTAAAACTAATATATTCATATAATATTCTGCAAATAAAAAAGGTACATTATCTACTAATCTTATATTCTTTATATATAATACATCTTGAGCCTCATTAATAGATAATTTTTTGGCAATAAATTCATCAGCTTTTATAATCTTTTTATCTAATAATTTCATTGTAGGTGTTTTATTTGATTTTAATATCTCGTTTGTAAATGAAGTATGAGGAGATATAGTATAGGTTATTTTTTTAGGATTTATAAAATTTCCACTACCTTGTCGAGAATATAAATATCCTTCACTTTTCAGCTTATTTATACCTTGACGAACAGTTAATCTTGATATTCCAAATTTATCACACAACATACTTTCAGAAGGGATTTTATCATGTTCATGTAATTCATCATGAATTAGGTCAAGAATATAATTATAAACTAATTCATAATCAAACATTTTTGTCATAGTATACCTCTCCTAAATTTGAATTACTTGTTTTTGTGGTAGAAGTATATGTCTCAAAAGTTACAAATTAATTACAACTTGTATATACAACTTTATGTTTATTTTTTAATTTAAGTTATATATACAAGTTGTAATTAATTTGTAATCTATTATTTATATTATGTTTTAAAAATAAAGGATAATTATGAAATATAAACAGCTTGGAAAAACAGGAATTCAAGTATCAGAATTATGTTTTGGGACAATGACATTTGGCGCAGAAACAAATGAAAAAGAATCAAAAAATATGTTTTCAATAGCAAAAGAAAAAGGGATAAACTTTTTTGATTGTGCCAATAAATATGCAAATGGTGAATCTGAAAGAATTTTGGGAGAGTGTATTAAAGATTGTAGAGATGATGTGATTATTACAACAAAAGCTGCAAGTAGAGTAGATAGTGATGTAAATAGTATAGGATTATCAAGAAAACATCTTATGTTAGAGTTAGAAAAAAGTTTGAAAAGACTAAATAGTGATTATATAGATATATATTATTTACATTATTTTGATCCTTATACATCGATGGAAGATACGATGCGATTTTTAGATGATGCTGTAAAACAGGGTAAAATACTCTATACAGGTGTTAGTAATTGGTCAGCGTGGCAAATAATGAAAGCAATTCATATCTCAAAAACTAATTTTCTACAAGCTATTGATTGTATACAACCAATGTATAGTTTAGTTAAAAGACAAGCAGAAGTTGAATTATTTCCTTTAGCTGCCGATCAAAATCTAGCAGTTGTCCCTTATAGTCCAATAGGATCAGGTCTTTTAACAGGAAAATATAAAAATAAAAGTGCTGAACAATCAACAAGATTGAATGAAAAAGATTATTATAAGCAAAGATATATTGATGAAAACTACCATACTATTGCAGATAAGTTTTGTTCTTTTGCAAGAGAAAATGGCTTTGATAGTGCTCAATTAGCTATTAGTTGGGCTATGAATAATAAAAATGTGACCGCACCAATAATTGGAGCAAGAGATAGTAAACAACTTCAGTCTAATTTAGAAGCGGTTAATATAAATATGACTCAAGAGTTAAGAGAAAAGATATCAAACTTATCCATCACCCCACCACCAGCACATGATAGACTAGAGGAATTTGTAGATACAAATAACGAATTAAGATAAAAGAGTATTATTCTCTTTAATCTTTTTTCTTTTTAGAGAATCCTGCTCCCTCTTTTGTTTTGGCAGTTAAATTTAAATCTTCAACGAGTGTTCTATAATCAACACCTGCTTGATGCATAGAAGCAAAACAAGTCACAATAACAGCAATAGCATTTGGTACATCACCTTTTTTCTTATAGGCTTGTAAGTTTTTTTCACTTACTTTTATAAGTTTGCTAAATTTTGGGAGGCTAATATCTGCATCTAATAAGTTTTTTTTAAATTCTATAAAAGTCATATGTATC
The DNA here is from genome assembly GCA_965140475.1 of Arcobacteraceae bacterium. Classification (GTDB taxonomy): domain Bacteria; phylum Campylobacterota; class Campylobacteria; order Campylobacterales; family Arcobacteraceae; genus JAIOSF01. The sequence continues at coordinate 98,160 of OZ223240.1, read as the reverse complement.
CATTACATTAAATTATTTTTCGGAATTATACCATATTTTATTACTATAAGCAATATAAAGTATTCAGTTTAGTTTAAAGTAGATAATGTAATAATGTCTATAATTTATTACCAATAGTAATAAAATTAAAACTAGGAGACCAAAATGGCAAAAGAACTAAAGAAAAAAGCAGTAGCTAAAGTAGCAAAAAAAGCAGTAGCAAAAGCTGGTGTTAAAAAGAAAAATACTAAAAAAGTATTAAAAGTAGTAACAAAAGCAGTAGCAAAAAAATCACCAAAAAAAGTAAAAGTAGCTAAGAAGATAGCTAAAAAAGCAGCTAAAAAAGCTGCATAATTTTATAGTATAGACTTTTGTCTATACTATATTTCTTACAATTGTAACTATTATGTTACTCTTCAACGATAACATTTCATATGTTATTATTCAAAAAATTAGTCGTTTTTATTTTATTGTTACAAGTTTCTATCATAGGAAAAGAGTCTTTTGATATTCACAACGAAGTAATTAATAATCCAACAGCATATATTCCATCACAATGTTATACTATTACAAAAGATTCAAAAGGCACTTTACATAATCCTTGTTACAGCTGTCATCAAAAATCTCAAGAACCAAATTATATAAATGATTTTGATTTGCAAGAAAATTACTCTTTCCCTTTACAAGCAAGAGAAAATCCTTATAAAAACTTATTTAAAGATAGAACAAAAAAAATAGCAAAAATTAGTGACAAAGAGATATTAGATTATATTCGACAAAGTAATTATTTTGATAAAAATAATGAGATTATTTTAAAGAAGAGATTACAAAATATACCAAAAAATTGGGACTATGATAATAACAATAAATGGAGTGGGTATATTCCAGATTGTTATTTTAATTTTGATAATGAGGGCTTTGATAAAGATCTAAAAAACAATTATACTGGTTGGAGAGTTTTTGCTTATTACCCTTTTTTAGGCACTTTTTGGCCAACAAATGGAAGTACGGATGATGTTTTAATAAGGCTTGATAATATATTTATGAAAGATAAAAATGGAAATTTTAATTTAGAGGTTTATAAAATTAACCTAGCAATTGTTGAGGCACTTATTAAAAGGGAAGATATATCTATAGATGAAGTTGATGAAAATCTATATGGTGTTGATTTAAATAAAAATGGGATACTTGATAAATCAGATATTATAAAATACAAATGGGAACCTTTAAAAGGTATCAATATGTTTTATATAGGGATAGCAAAAGGATATCAAGAAAAAAATAAAATCTTTGCAAGAGCAGGGCTTTATCCAAAAAATACAGAGTTTTTACATACAGTTCGATATTTAGATATACAAAATAATAGCATTGGATTATCTAAGAGATTAAAAGAGTTACGCTACGGAAAAAAAGTTTATGCACCTAATTATATGGATTTATCAACTACTACAATTCAAGCAAATATTGAAAAAGAGGATGATGGAGATATTCATGAAGTATTTAAAATAGACCCTGAAGTTGGCATTAGCAATGGGAAAGGGTGGAGATATTTAGGTTTTTTAGAGGATAAAAATGGAGATTTACGACCATCTACAAAAGAGGAGCTTATCTATTGTATAGGTTGTCATAACAATCTAGGAGTTACAACGGACACAACTTTTGTTTTTCAAAGAAAACTTGATAGCAAAGAGTTTCAAAAAGGTTGGTATCATTGGGAACAAAAAAGTTTACAAGGATTGAGAGAACCTAAACGAGCTGACGGCAAATATGAATATAGTTATTATCTTAAAAATAATCATGCAGGGGATGAGTTTCGAGAAAATAAAGAGATTATGGAGAAATTTTTTAATAAAGATGGTGACTTACAACAAAATGAGATAGAAAAACTTCACAAAGACATTACACATCTTTTAATCCCTTCTTCTAAAAGAGCTATAAATTTAAATAAAGCTTATAAACTAATAGTTGAGGAACAGAGCTTTATATATGGGCGGGATGCTACTATAAAACCTTCAAAAAATATTCACAAAAAACTTAAAGAAAATCAAACTACACATCTAAAAGCGATAAAATAACTTTTGTAACCTAAGTGTAATTTAGTTGTTTTAAACTTCTTCAAATTTTTTATAAAGGAAGAAGATGTATAAAAGTCTTATGGTTAAAGGGTTCTCAACAGCGTTAATTGGTCTTACACTTGTTGGATGTACAAATGAGGCATCAAAACAAAATATTAGTAAAACACACAATAGTATAGTATTTGAAAATGTACCAGCACCAGTGAGTGTTGAGGAGAAAAAATCTATCCTAACATCATCAAAAGTTACTATTAATGGAAAATCATATGATATAGGTTTTCACACTATTGCAAGAACAGGTCAGAAGTTACCAAGCTTAGATGGGAAAACTACTGAAATATTTGGTATGGTAAAAGATGAGATGGGAAATCCACTCAAACATAAAGATGGTACACCATTTGTTTGTAGAACAAGTAAAGATGGATCGGGTCCAGATCATACAACACTTCATGAAAAAGATGGAAATCTTTTTGCTATCACACAATTTGAGTGTGCACCAGGTGCTATGTATATCTCAAAGTTAGAAAAAACAGCTCAAGGTGGACTTAAAGCAGTAGCAACTAGTCACATCTCTCAAGCATCACATCATGGTGGTTGGGTACATTGTGCTGGGATGAAAACACCTTGGGGAAGTCATCTTGGAAGTGAAGAGTATGAATCAAATGCAAAAAAATTAACAGCAAATAACCAAATAGAAGATGAAGATGGATATTACAATAATACATCACTATTTTTTAAAGATGGTCAACTTAATAATAGTCCATATTATTATGGGTGGACACCTGAAGTTACAATTACAAATTCAAAAGGTGAAACATCATATACAAAACATTATACTCTAGGAAGATTTGCTCATGAGTTAGCGTATGTAATGCCTGATGAAAAAACAGTTTATTTAACAGATGATGGAACAAATGGTGCTTTATTTATGTTTATAGCTGATAAAAAAGCTGATTTATCAAGCGGGGTTTTATATGCTGCAAAATTACATCAAATAGATGGTACAAATGGTGGTGTATTTAATATTTCTTGGATAAATTTAGGTCATGCTGATGATGCATCGCTCAAAAGATTTATAGATAAAAAACCAAAGTTTTTTGAGATGTTTGATGAGGTGAAACCAGTTGATGGAAAATGTGAATCTGGATATACATCTATTAATACAAGCTGGAAACATGAGTGTTTAAAAGTAAAACCATTTATGGATATGTACGCTTCAAGACTTGAAAGTAGAAGATATGCTGCAATCAAAGGTGCTACAACAGAGTTTAGAAAAAAAGAGGGTATTACTTTAGATAAAGCAAGAAATACACTTTATATTGCAATTAGTAGAATTCAATACGGTATGGAAGATTTTATGAAAAAAGGGAAACCAGAATCTAAATATGATATTGGTGGAAACAATGATATTAAACTGAAAAGAAATGATTGTGGTGGCGTATATAGTTTAGCTTTAAGTGATGGACAAAAAGATACTTCAGGAAAAGCGATAGATAGTAGTTATGTAACAGTTGATTTTAAAAGTGAAATATTAGGTATAATGCACAAATATCCAAAAGGTGATAAGTTTGAAGGAAATAAATGTTCAGTAGATGGACTTGCCGAACCTGATAACTTAACTTTTATAGATAACTCTGATATCTTAATCATTGGAGAAGATACAGGTGCTCATCAAATAGATTATATTTGGGCATATGATGTTGTAAAAAAAGATTTAACAAGAATATTTACTACACCTTATGGTTCTGAAACTACTTCACCTTTTTGGTACTCAAATATTGCTGGAAATGGTTATTTAACTACAGTTATTCAACACCCATTTGGTGAGAGTGATCAAGAAAAAGCTGATAGTGAAGCCGATAAAGAATCTTGGGTTGGTGTTGTTGGACCTTTCCCTATTTTAAAATAGTTACTTTTCAATTTATATTATACAGGTTATTAAACCTGTATAATCTTTCTTATAGATTCAAAAAATCATCCTCTTTATAATAATAAATTTTATGTTTAAATGTTACAATCAACAATATTCTTACTAAAGGTCAACAGTTTATGTTAGATACCAGACGACATCTCACACGATTTTTTGATAAAGCATACACAATGTCTTTACAAGTTGTTTTTACAAGTTTTACAATCTCTTTTTTGGTAGCTTTCATTGTAGCTTTTATCCCTGAGTATGGGATAGATAAAAATATGACTTATACTCTTTTTATTTTACTTTTTGCAGCTGGACTTTGGGTAACTGAGGCGATACCTGCATTTGCAGTTTCTTTATTGGTTATAGCTTTAGAGATGGTTCTTTTAGGGTTTAATGATTTTGATTTTGCTAGTGGAAGTAAAGAGTGGCAAGTGTATTTACAACCTTGGTCATCCCCTTTGATATTTTTATTTTTGGCTGGGTTTATTATGGCAGCAGCAGCTTCTAAAACAAAACTTGATGTGTGGATGGCAAAAAAAGTTCTATTTTTTGTTGGTGGACGACCACATAATATAGTTACAGGACTTATAGGTATCACTTATATCTTATCGATGTTTGTATCAAATACAGCAACAGCAGCTATGATGATGACGATACTTTTACCACTTTTAGGGCATATCAAAGAATCAAATCCATTTCAAAAAGCAGTATTACTCTCTGTTGTTATTGGGGCAAATCTAGGTGGTATGGCTACAATTATTGGAACACCACCAAATGCTATTGCTGTTGGTATATTAGGAGATAGTGCTCCATCATTTATAGGGTGGATTTTTTTAGCATTACCACCATCTTTGATAGTTGTGTTGATTTTAAGATTTGTAATTTTAAAAATCTATAAATCAACAGAGCCTTTTATAGATTTAAAATCTATAAAAGAGGTGGAGCATTTTGATGACTCTACAAAAAAGTTTTCTAAAATACCCACAGTTCCTAGTTGGAAAAAAAATGTAACAGTGATAATTTTTAGTTTAACTATTTTATTATGGCTTACAGGTCCATTGCATCATATCCCTACAACAGTAGTTTCTTTGTTACCAATAATTGGATTTACACTTTTTGGGATACTTGATGCTGATGATATTTGTAAAATACGATGGGATGTTATTATACTTATTATTGGAGGATTGAGTCTTGGACTTGCTGTTTCTAAAACAGGACTTGATATGTGGCTTGCAAATCTAATCTCAACAGATGGGATGTCTATATTGTGGATTATGTTTATTTTTTCCTATTTAGTTGTTGTTATTTCAAATTTTATGAGTAATACAGCTGCTACAAATATTATGTTACCAATCATTATAGCAATTGCTACAACAATTTCAGCAGAAGCTAGTTATTTAGCTGTAGTTGCAGTTGCTTTAAGTGCTTCTTTTGCTATGAGTTTAGCAGTATCAACACCACCAAATGCTATTATATTTTCAAGTAAAAAAGTTCAATCAAAAGATTTTTTAATTTTGGGTATAATTACAGCATTATTGGGACCATCTATTGTAATAGGTTGGTTGTTTTTAGTAGATAAAATTTTTGGATTTTAAAAGTGATGATAATGTAATCAATGTGTTATTATTAAGTGTTATAATAATTAACTTAAATAAAGCAAGGAAAAATAGATGCAAATAAAACAGTATGAGTTTAGTAAAGATTATAGTAAGGCAGTTGCCTATTTTTCAATGGAGTTTGCGATACACCAAGCTTTAAAAATATATTCAGGTGGACTAGGATTTTTAGCAGGCTCTCATATGCGAAGTGTGTATGACTTGAAACAAAATGTTGTAGGTATTGGGATATTATGGAGTTATGGATATTATGATCAAGCTAGAGATGAAGATAGAAACTTACGAATAGAATTTAGAAGAAAATATTATCACTTTTTAGAAGATTTAAATATTAGTGTTACTGTAAATATTAATGGAAAACCAGTAGTTGTAAAAGCTTTAATGGTACCTGCTGAACTTTTTGGTAGTGCTCCTTTGATTTTATTGACTACAGATGTTGAAGAGAATGATTATCTCTCACGAACAATTACCCATAAATTGTATGATATGCACGAAGAGACACGAATAGCTCAAGAGATAGTTCTAGGTATTGGTGGGGTAAAAGTGTTAGAGGCTTTAAATCATCAAGTAGATATTTATCATATGAATGAAGGTCATGCTTTGCCTATGGTTTTTGAGCTGTATCATAAAGTAAAAGATAAAGAACAATTAAAAGAGATGATTCGATTTACAACTCATACACCAGAAGCTGCTGGAAATGAGATACATAATATTCATTTATTAAATAAAATGGGATTTTTTAATTCAACGCCACTAGAAGATGTGAGAGAACTAACACAAACATATGATGATAATTTTAGTTTAACAGTTGGAGCTTTAAGAGTTGCAAAGATTGCAAATGGTGTATCAAAAATGCATGCAAAAGTAGCTACAGATATGTGGAGTAGTTATGAGGGCGTGTGTGAAATTATCCCTATTACAAATGCTCAAAATAAAAGATATTGGGCAGATAAACCAATGTTAAGAGCTTTAGATGAACATGAAGGTTATGAACTTATAGCTAGAAAAAAACATCTTAAAAGGGTTCTTTTTAATGAAGTTGCAAATCAAACAGGAAAAATGTTTGACCCAGATATTTTAACAATTGTATGGGCTAGAAGATTTGCAGAATATAAAAGACCAGGATTATTAAAATACGATTTTGAAAGATTTGAAAAACTTATTACTCGAACAAAAGAACCAATTCAAATTATTTGGGCAGGAAAACCTTATCCTCACGATACAAATGCAATTAATATTTTTAATGAATTAACATATATATGCAGAAGTTATAACAGTGTAGCAGTTTTAATTGGCTATGAGTTAGAGTTATCAATGCTTCTTAAAAAAGGTGCTGATATTTGGCTTAATACTCCAAGAATAACAAGAGAAGCTAGTGGTACAAGTGGTATGAGTGCTGCTATGAATGGTGCAATTAACTTTTCAATAGCAGATGGATGGCATCCTGAGTTTTGTAAAGAGGGAAAAAATGGTTTTACTATTTTAGGAGCAGATGCTAGTTTAAGTGTTGAAGAGCAAGATCATGCAGATAACAAAAGTATGATGGATATACTTGAAAATAAAATTATCCCAACTTATTATGAAAATGAAAAAGAGTGGATAGAGTTGATGAAAAATTCTATGAGTGATGTATTGTTTGAGTTTGATTCAGGTTCTATGGCTCATAAGTATTATGAAAAAATGTATAAGTTTTAGGAGAAGATGATGTTAAGTAATATTGAGTTGATGCAAACAGTAAAGTCTTTAAAAGATATTGATATAAAAGATAAAAGAGTTTTAATAAGAGTTGATTTTAATGTACCTTTAGATTCTCACAACAATATCTCTGATGACAATCGTATCAAAGAAGCACTGCATACTATTAATTATTGTATTGACAACGAGGCTAAAAATATAGTTTTAGTAACACATTTAGGGAAACCTAAAAATGGATATGAAGAGAAGTTTTCATTAAAACATATTATTAAAAGAGTAGAGAGATTATTAGATAGAAAAGTTGAGTTAATTGATAACTTTATAGAGCAAAAAGATATTGTAAATAGTGGAAAAGATTCTAAAATATTTCTACTTGAAAATATCAGATTTTTTGATGGGGAAACAAAAAATGATGATACCCTTTCAAAAGAGTTAGCATCTCTATGTGATATTTTTGTTAATGATGCTTTTGGAACAAGCCATAGAGCTCATAGTTCAACTGTAGGAATAACGCAATATGTGAATACAAAAGTAGCGGGATTTTTACTAAAGCGTGAGATAGATGCTTTTGCTAAAGCACTTTTTAAACCAACACAACCAATATGTTTAGTTGTAGGTGGTGCAAAAGTTTCTTCAAAAATCACACTTTTAAATAATATCTTGCCTAAAATTGACAAGCTTATAATTGGTGGTGCTATGTCAAATACTTTTTTAAAAGCTATAGGGTATGATACAAAAGCTTCACTGGTTGAAGATGAGTTTTTATCTGAAGCAAATATTATTTTGCAAACTGCAAGAGAATCTAAGGTAAATGTGTATCTTCCAGTTGATGTAGTAATAACTGATGATATAGAACACCCAATAGATATCAAAATAGTTCCTGCTCAAGATATGTTAGATGGCTTTAAAGCTGTAGATATAGGACCTGCTACTGTGAAGCTTTTTGAAGAAGCGATAGGATTATCAAATACAATTATTTGGAATGGTCCTATGGGTATTTTTGAGATAGATAGATTTAGTAAAGGGACATTTAGAATTGCCCATGCTATTGCAGATACTTATGCTTATAGTATAGTTGGTGGTGGAGATACTGCAAGTGCAGCTGAAAAAGCTGATGAGAAAGAAAATATAAGTTTTATTTCAACTGGTGGTGGGGCTAGTTTAGAGCTTCTTGAGGGAAAACTACTTCCAGGATTTGAAAACTTAGAGAAAATCTAATGAATATAAAAGCTATCGATCTCTATCTTCAAAAACTTAAAAATGGTGTAAAAGAAGAACATAAAATTGATGATGCTGATTTAGCTGATTATTTAGAAGATGTAAAACAAAAAGATGAAGAGAAGTTTTTTGAGTATCTTAACTCACTGCCATTAAAAATTCGTGCTGAAACTTTTATTGAATTACCAACACCTTTTCAAATTGATTTAATTTTAAAATATGATGCACAAGGTTTGGCAAATATAATAGAAGTTTTAGATAGTGATGATGCAACTGATTTATTTATCGCTATTACTAAAACAGATAGAGAAAAAGAGGAAGAGGTCTTTTCTCTTTTAGATGATAAAAAACAAAAAACTATTGAAAAGCTTATAACTTATGAGAAGGATGAAGCTGGTTCTTTGATGCAAACAGAGATACTTAAAGTTTCAAATACTAGAACAGTATTGTATACAATAGAAAAACTTGCTAGATTAAAAGAGAATGGGATAGGCTCAGTACAAAGTGTTTTTGTAACAGATGATAAGGGAAGATTATTAAAATCAATACCAATTGATGATTTAATATTAGAAAAAAATGAGAGAACTTTTGATGAGATACTAGAAAAGTTTCCTCAATCTTATTTTGTTACATCACATGATTCAGTAGATAGTGTTGTAAATATTATCGAAAAATACGATTTAACTACTTTGGCTGTTGTGGATAGAATGGGACATCTTATAGGGAGAATTACCCATGATGATGTTGTTGATATAATGCAAGAAAGAGCAACGCAGCAAATTTATAATTTAAATAAAATTAATGCAGATGAACATATCTCAGAAGATTTTTCAAAAACTAGTAAAACAAGAGCTACTTGGCTTACTATAAATCTTATAAATGCAATTTTAGCTTCTGTGGTTATAGGTATCTTCGAAACTACTTTACATGAGATAGTTGCATTAGCTGTTTTGATGCCAATTGTAGCAAATATGGCAGGAACTGCATCTGTACAAACAATGACAGTTGTTGTGAGACAAATGGCATTAGGAGAGATAAATTTTAATGATATACGACCTATATTTATTAAAGAGATAAATATTGCTACTTTAAATGGACTTTTATTTGGATTTTTAAGTGCAATAGCTGCACAAGTTTGGTTTGGAAATCATCTTATATCAATATCTATTGGATTATCAATGTTTATTAGTTTTGTTTCTGCTGGAATTTTGGGTGCGTTAGTACCTATGGGATTAAAAAAATTAAAGCTAGATCCCGCTGTTGCTAGTTCTGTTGTTGTGATAACATCAGTAGATATAATTGGTTTTTTTAGTTTTCTATGGTTAGCAGAAATAATAATGCTATAATAAGAATAGTATAACTGTTTTGTAACTATAGTGTGTTACAATAGCAAATATGTAGGGAGTATCATGGATAATCAGTTGATAAAAGAGAGTTTGGAATCAGGTAGTTTTTCTAGTAGCACTCATGCTATTGAAACAATATCATTTGATAGTACACAAGCTGTACAAAAAGAATATCCAATACCACAGAGGTATTACAAAGACCAGTTAGTACTGCTACCAATAAATAGTAAGAAGTTTTATATCTATTGGGAATTTACAAATAATTTGTTGGAACAATTTGAGATAAAATATGCGACACAAATAAAAATTAAAGTAATTGATAGCCAATCCAATACAATCAAAGAGATTGATTGTTTAGGGGAAGTTGGTGAGTATTTTGTAAATGATTTACAGTACACAACAAAGATAAGAGTAGTTGCTGGATATTATAAAGATGATACATTTATAGAGATAATGTACTCAAATAAAATAGGTGCTTTTAATACTCAGATTAATTACAAAGAGGAAGATAAATTAGTATATCTTAAAAAAGAGAAAGGGTTTACTGAAATTATTCGTGCATCTTTACAACACTTTACAATAGGGATGTCGTCAGCTTCTTATGTAAAAGAGATAGAGAGACTACAAGAGGTTTCAAAATCATCTCAAAATAGATTCTCTTCACATACTCTAGGGGGAAAATAATATGTTAACAGGTTATTGGGTTCCAGTACTACATTCACATTTACCATTTGTAAAACATCCTGATCATGAATATTTTTTAGAAGAACATTGGTTATTTGAAGCTATTAGTGAGTGTTATATTCCATTGTTGAAAAATTTAAAAAGACTTAATGATGAGGGGGTTGATTTTAGACTTACAATCTCTGTTACACCTCCACTAGCAGAGATGTTAGATGATAAACTTTTAATGGAAAAATATGAGAGATATCTTGACAGACAAATTGAACTTGGTTCTAAAGAGTGTCAAAGAACAAAAGATGATGAGGTATACAAAGGAATTGCACATTTTTACAATGATAAGTTTGTAGAGATAAAAGAGTTTTTTACAAACTTCTTACAAAGAAATGTTCTCAATGGATATAGATTTTTTAATGATTTAGGCAAAATTGAAGTTATCACTTGTGGTGCTACTCATGGATTTTTACCACTTTTAAGTGTCAATGAAAAAGCTGTAGAGGTACAAATAGAAGTAGCAGTTGCCTCCCATACAAAACATTTCAAAAAACCACCAAAAGGAATTTGGCTTCCTGAGTGTGCTTATTACGATGGACTTGATAAAATTTTAAAAGAGAATGGAATTGAGTTTTTCTTTGTGGATTCTCACTCTTTAGTATATGGGGAACCAACAGCTTTAAATGGAGTTTATGCTCCTGTTTACACAGAACATGCAGTTGCTGCTTTTGCAAGAGACCCTCACTCAGCTAAGCAAGTTTGGAGTTCAAAAGAGGGGTATCCTGGGGATGTTAACTATAGAGATTTTTATCGAGATATTGGATATGACTTGGAGTATGACTATATCAAAGACTATATAGATCCTGATGGTACGAGAGTTTTTACAGGATACAAATACCATAAAATTACAGGTGAAACGGACTATAAAGAGGTGTATAATCCACAAATAGCAAGTGAGATTACAAAATCACATGCAGCAGATTTTCACCATAAAAGAGAGCAACAGTTTGAGCACTTAGGAAAATACATGGATAGAACTCCCATGGTTGTATCTCCTTATGATGCTGAACTTTTTGGTCACTGGTGGTTTGAGGGTCCAGATTTTTTATATAATCTTTTTAAAGAGATAAGTAATAAACATATATTTAAAGCAGTAACGCCACTAGAGTATCTTTCTATGTATCCACAAAATCAAGTGATAAATCCCAGTGCATCTTCTTGGGGAGATGAGGGGTATTATGATGTGTGGTTAAATGAGGGGAACTCATGGATATATAGACATCTTCACAATATGGCAGATGATATTATAAATCTTGCAAATACTTATGCTAATGGAGCTGAATTTAATACCACTAGATTATTAAATCAAATGGCAAAAGAGTTACTTCTAGCACAAAGTAGTGACTGGGCATTTTTAGTGACAACTAAAACAGCAGTTGAGTACAGTGAACAAAGAACAAAAGAACATATTTCAAATTTTACAAGTTTAAAAAATATGATAAATGGTGATATAGATTTTAGTTTACTTGAAGAGTTAGAGTATAAAAATTCTATCTTTAGTTTTATAGATTATAGAATTTTTGCATCGTAACTAGATAAAAGTTATACTTTTATCTAATCTCTAGTTGTAGTGAGTTTTGTTCTGTTTGTGTAAATGGATAAACAAATCCAAAAGTAAGACCTTGATTTGTTAAATCAACACCTTGTTCACTTTGGCTTACACTGTTAAGTGGAAAGATGATTATTTCAATCTCTTTTTCAAAACTAAAAATCAAAGTTTTCTCTAAATAACTATCATAAATTTCTAAACATTGTGTTGTTAAAGTATATGGTTCGCTTTTAAGCTCTTCTGTAATAACCATACCATTAAAAGTAAGGTTTTCTAAGCTAGCAAAGTGAAGATTCCACTCTTGGATATATAGTACAGGTGTCTCAAACTCTGTATTAATAGATATATTAACACTGATTGTATTTTTAACAAATTGGTATTTTTTTTCTAATGAAGTTTCATATTTTTTATCTGTGAAGATCCCACCATCTCTTCTAAGAGTCAATGTTTTTGCTTTAGATTTTTTTAATTCATAAGGTTGATTTGTAAAATCTGACAACTCATGAAAACTACTGTTGTAAAAATCTATAGCAGTAGTATCATTAGGCACTATATGATCAATAGCAGACTTTTTAAAGTACCAATCAGTTATTAAAGAGATATCTTCATCTACTATGAGTTTATTATCATGAATTGTAGCTATATCATCATTAGCAAGAGGAGTTGTTACTTCTTCCTCTTTATTTACTTCTATCTTACTATGATACGCTTCTTCATATCTTGTAAGTGTATTTTGAAGATTGAAGTTTTTCTCTAAAATATCTAGTTCAAATATTTGTCCTCCATTTTTTAAAGAGACAATAGTTAAAAGTTCACTTGTGTTGTATTTATACTCTTCATAACCATCAAAATCTATATCAAGTTTTTCTCTTTTAGACGGGATTAGTTTCTCACACTCTATGATATATTTAAAAGCATTGTCTCGTAAGTTTGGTAAATAGATGCCACCAAAAACACCATGCCATAGTACATCATTACATTGAGCTTTATAGAGAGCATCTTTATATTTTAGTTGAGTATCTTGTTTTTTTGAGAGCTCTATATATCTTTTATGTATCCAGTTACTCTCTTGATATTTTGTTAGAAAGTTTTTCCAAGTTCCCCCTCTAATAAACTGATGTGATTCTGGATTGTTCTCTAAAAGATTCTCTAGAGCAAGAGTATCTTTACAGCTCATTGACCACTCACCCATTTCAAAGTAAGAAACAGTAGGGAGATAACTTAAAGCTATAGGGGGATTATTTGTATAAAACTCCTCAAAGGTATCTACGCTAATTTTTTCATTTGCTAAGGTTTGTGCAAAAAAGTCTCTTAACCAGTTTTTTTCATATACTGTTTCATAAGTTTTTGGCCAAATACCAAACTTTTCACCATCATCAAAAATAACAGCTGCGTTTTTCCCTTTCAGATTTGAAAATGATTCTAAAATATCTTTTGTTTTTTCTAAACTATAAAAAGGGATTGCATATCTTAAAGCTTGATTTATAGGGAATAGGGCGATACTCTCTCCACCATCTTCACTTAAAAAATATCCATTAAGATTTTCAGTTTTTACACCACTTGTAAGAAGATGATAATCATCCACTACTACATATTGGATTCCACACTTTTTTAAATCTTTGATAATAGAATTATCCCACACACGCTCAGTTAGCCATAGCCCTTTTGGCTGTTGGTTAAAATGTTTTTTAATATAGTTACTGAGTTTTTTAATTTGACCAACTCTATCAACTGAAGGTATAGCACTTAACACTGGTTCATAATATCCACCTGTGAAAAACTCTAATTGATTTGATAGAGATTTCATTAAAGAGAAAAGTTCTTCATCATGTTTTTCGATATATTCTAAAAGCCAACCACTATAGTGGATAGAGCATTTAAACTGAGGAAACTCTTTTAAAATTTTAAAAAAAGGTTTATAAGATTTTTCGATTGCTTCTTCTAAAACCCAATCAAAATTATCAACTGGTTGATGGCAATGTATACCAAAGAGTAGAGATGTTTTCATGTTTTTCCTTATGAATTAAATAGTATCATAATAAGTTTTTTGATATATCAGTGTAATGAGAAATTATATCTTAAAATGCTTCAATGCGTACATATATGAGTTTCTCTCATAAGCTGATGGATTATCTGTATGGTTAAGTGAGATACTTCCAATCATTTGATTGATTGATTCATACTCTTTTTCTTCCATCCATTGTTCCATTTCTAAAAGCATATTATAGAGGTACTTTTCCCCCTTTTCTAAAAGTATAGATGCTATTGCAACACTATTAGCACCACTCATCATAGCTTTTAATACATCTTGTCCAGTTTTTATCCCTGTATTGATACAAAGATCGGCTTCAATTTTTTTATAAAGAATTGCACACCATCGTAATGATTCACTTTTATCTTTTGAGTTTGTCAAATGAGCATTTTGGGTAGCACTTAACTCTTCTAAATCAATATCTACATTTATAGGATTATCAAAAAGTGTTAGACCATTTGCACCAGCTTCAACAAATCTTTTTGCCATATTTGCAGGATTTGTAAAGTATGAATTCATTTTTACATTTAAAGGGATAGAGATATGTTGTCGTAAGTTTTTAATTGTTTGGATATACATCTCTTCAACTTCTTGTCCTGTCATATCAATAGAGGTTGGAATATAAGTGATATTAAGCTCCAATGCATCTGCACCAGCTTCTTGTAACTTTGAACCATACTTTATCCAACCTATATTACTTATACCATTTAAACTAGCAATGACAGGTAGATCTGTGGACTTTTTAACTTCACTCACAAACTCTAAATAGTGTTCGCTATCAAGATTATCAAACTGCATATCTGTTGGAAAATAATCCAATGCTTCAGCAAAACTATCATTTTCTTTATATAAAAAGTGGTCTAATACTTTTTGCTCATGGTTGATTTGTTCTTCAAAAAGTGAGTGAAGAACAACAGCAGCAGCCCCATTGTCTTCTAATCTTTTAATTCCACCTAAACTATTAGTAATTGGTGATGCTGAAGCTATAATTGGATTTTTAAGATTGAATCCTAAATATTGTGTTGTTAAATCAATCATTTGATATTCCTTTATTTTCAAATTGTTGTTGTAAGCTGACATATCGTTCATACAATGTTTTAGCAGTGTGTGTTGCTGTATCAAGATATGTTAAAGCTACCTCTTTATCCATTTTTTCAACCATTTTAAATCGTGTTTCATTGTACATAAAATCTTTTACATTTAATTTTGGAGCTTTATAATCTAAAATCATCGGATTTTCTCCCATCTCTTGAAGTTCTGGATTAAATCTAAAAATAGGCCACAATCCACACTCAACAGCTTTTTTCTGTTGCTCCATACCATATCGTAAATCATAACCATGAGCTACACAATGAGAATAGGCTATGATAATTGATGGACCATCATATTGTTCCGCTTCAATAAATGCTTTTACCGTAGCTTTATCATTTGCACCCATTGCCACTTTTGCCACATAAACATTCTCATAGTTTATAGCCATAGAAGCTAAATCTTTTGGTAATCCAGCTTTTCCACCTGCTGCAAATTTAGCAACTGCACCTGTCATAGTCGCTTTACTTTGTTGCCCACCAGTGTTTGAATAAACTTGCGTATCAAGCACTAAGATATTGACATTTTTGCCACTTGCTAGCACATGATCTAATCCACCATATCCTATATCATAAGCCCAACCATCTCCACCCATAATCCAAACAGATTTTTTTACAAGGTAGTCTATAATATTGTTTAACTCATTGATAGTATCATCTTTTGGTAGAGAGTTTAGTGCCTCTTGAAGAGTTGAAACTCTTTTACGCTGACAATTGATATCCTCTTCTGTTTTTTGTTCAGCGTTTAAAATATCATCAACTAAATTGGTATCTAGTGTATCTTTTAATTGTTCTAATAATGTTCTAGCTTTTAGTGTATGACTATCAACAGAAAGTCTAAACCCCAATCCAAACTCTGCATTATCTTCAAATAAAGAGTTTGACCATGTAGGACCTCTTCCATTTGCATCTTTTTTCCAAGGAGTTGTAGGTAAGTTTCCACCATAAATAGAACTACATCCCGTAGCATTTGCTACTATCATTCTATCCCCAAAAAGTTGAGAGGTGAGTTTCACATAAGGTGTTTCACCACATCCTGGACATGCACCGCTAAACTCAAAGAGTGGTTCTAAAAATTGTGATTCTTTTACATTTGAATGATCAAGTTGTTCCCTTGGAACATTTGGTAAAGATAAGAAATAATCCCACTGTTTAATCCCTGCTTCTCGTAAAGGAAGTTGTGGTTGCATATTGATAGCTTTGAGATTTGTTTGTGATTTGTTTTTTGCAGGACAAACCTCTACACAAAGTTCACAACCTGTACAATCTTCAACTGCAACTGTGATATTAAAAACATCATTTTCTCCAAAGTTTTTTCCTTTTGCTTTTTTGAACTCAAAACCATTAGGAGCATTTTCTACGAGTGTTTTATCAAATACTTTTGAGCGAATAACAGAGTGTGGGCATACAAGAACACACTTATTACACTGAATACAAGTATTTGGATCCCAAACAGGTACCTCTTGTGCTATATTTCTCTTTTCATATTGTGTTGTTCCTGTTGGCCAAGTACCATCAGCAGGGATATTGGAAACTGGTACATCATCTCCTTTATATTCAGTAATTTTTCCAATAACATTAGCGATAAAAGGTGTTAGTTCCCCTTTGAGTACACTTTGTAGTTCAATAGTACTTGAAACTTTTGTTGGAACTTCTATTTGGAAAAGATTTTCTAAACTATTATCAACGGCTGCAAAGTTCATAGTAACTATTGCATCCCCTTTTTTTCCATAGGTTTTTTTAATAGAGTCTTTGATTTTTTCTATCGCTTCATCTTTTGGTAATATGCCACTTATTGCAAAAAAACATGTTTGCATAACAGTGTTGATTCTTGAACCCATGTGGCTTTTTCTAGCTACACTATAAGCATCTATTGCATAAAATTTTAGTTTTTTATCCACAATTTGTTTTTGTGTTGCTTTTGGTAATCTCTCCCAAATCTCATCTTTAGAGTAGGGTGTATTAAGAAGAAAAGTTGCTCCATCTTTGGCAATCTCTAAAAGATCAAGTTTTTCTAAAAAGACAGCTTGGTGTACACCTATGAAATCTGCTTTTTGGATAAGATAACTTGATTTAATTGATTTTGAACCAAATCGTAAATGGGAAGTTGTCATAGAACCAGATTTTTTTGAATCATAGACAAAGTATCCTTGTGCATAATTCTCTGTCTCCATCCCTATAATTTTAATAGAGTTTTTGTTCGCCCCAACAGTTCCATCACTTCCAAGTCCATAAAATACAGCTTCATATTGCTCTTTATTTTCCATAATAAGATTTTTATCATAATCTAAACTTGAATGTGTAACATCATCATTGATACCAATTGTAAAGTGATTTTTTGGTGTTGGTTTTTCTAATTCATCAAAAATAGTTTTAATCATACTTGGTGTAAATTCTTTAGATGAGATACCATATCTTCCACCTATGATTTTAGGCATAGGAAACTCTAGTTTATTTTGCGATTCAAAAAGGGCTGTTACAACATCATGATAAAGAGGCTCACCAATACTTCCTGATTCTTTTGTTCTATCTAGTACTGCTATTGCTTTTACAGTTTTTGGTATTGCATTTATAAAACTTTCAATACAAAAAGGTAAAGCAAGTCTTACTTTTATCATCCCAATTTTTTCACCATTATCAATAAGATGTTCAATAGTTTCATCAACTGCACTTGCCCCAGAACCCATAACTATGATAATTTTTGTAGCATCAGAGGCACCAACATAGTCAAATAGTTTGTAACTTCTTCCTGTTAAAGTGGCAAACTTATCCATCTGTTCTTGAAGTATTTTAGGAACTTCCATATAATATTTATTAACAGTTTCTCTCCCTTGGAAATAAACATCAGGATTTTGGCTTGTCCCTCTTAAAATTGGTTTATCAGGTGTCATTGCTCTTTGTCTATGAGCATTTACAAGGTTGATATCAATCATTTTTTTTAAAATATTTTCATTTAAAACTTCAATTTTATTTACTTCATGTGAAGTTCTAAAACCATCAAAAAAATGTAGAAAAGGGATTCTTGATTGTAAAGATGTAGCTTGAGAAATTAGTGCAAAGTCATGAGCTTCTTGTACGCTATTTGAAGCAAGAAGAGCAAATCCTGTTTGTCGCACACCCATAACATCCTGATGATCTCCGAAAATTGATAATCCTTGTGCTGCTAAACTTCTAGCTGCCACATGAAATACAGTAGGTGTTAACTCCCCTGCAATTTTATACATATTGGGAATCATTAGTAAAAGACCTTGAGAAGCTGTGAATGTTGTTGTTAAACTTCCAGCTTGTAAAGCACCGTGAACAGCACCACTTGCTCCACCTTCACTTTGCATCTCATAAACTTCAGGAATCACTCCGAAAATATTTTTTTCTTTTTTTGCACTATAAAGATCACTAAGTTCTCCCATGGGTGAAGATGGAGTGATAGGATATATTGCTATAACTTCGTTGATTTTGTGGGCGACTAAAGCTACAGCTTCATTTCCATCGATTGTTTTAAACTTTGTACTCATAGAAAATCTCCTTTTCATGTGTTAAAAGTAGTATATGTGATTACTGTTACAGTTCAATTACACTTTGATAGATTATATCTATTTCAAAAATTTTGTCCCCTCTAAAGAACCCTCTTGGAGTGTTGAGAGTGTGATAGTAAGTTTTTCTCGATTGAATGAACTTTTTAAAAACTCATTTTCTAAAAAATTTTTTATTTTTTTATTTTTTCCAACACTTCCACCTAAAACTAAACTATTGTAATCAAAAAGATTTAAAGTTGTGTGAAAGGCATGTTTTAGAGCATCATAAAAATTATTTAATATAATTTTTGCTTTATAGTCATTGAGTTCTTCTAATAAATCTAATCTTCTATATTTTGGTTCTATATTGAAATAGTCACACCAATTTTCAATACCATTACCACTTACATATAATTCTAAACAATCATCTCGTCCACAACCACAAATAAATGGAGATTTTTTAAAAGGGATATGTCCTATCTCTCCACTTTTATTGTTTGCCCCTTTAACTAAAGAATTATTATCAATAAAAGCACTCCCAAAACCAGTCCCAATATAAAAAACTGCAAGTGAATCAACTTTTAAGGAATTGTATTCAGCGAGTGCTGCACAATTCAAATCATTATCAATAGTTAAAGTTATAGTATATTTTTTTTCTATATATTTTTTTACATCAAAGTTTTGTGTGTTTGTATTTGGAGATGAGATTATTTTTCCATTTTGAACAATTCCTGCAAAAGAGATACCTATAAAAGATATCTTAGGATGTTTTTCTATTATCTCATCTAAAAATAATTTTAAATCAATAGTAGCACTATTGAGAGTTTCAATAGTGCTATTATCTAGCTGATATCTAAAATGTGTACCACCAAAATCTATATAAAGATTCATAGTTATGACTTATAAAGTTCAATATACTCTTTTGATGATTGTTTCCAAGAATGATCTACTTTCATATTGTGCTTTGAAATTTGTTCAAACTTTTTATGATTTCCATAGAGTGATAAAGCTTTTGCAATAGCATGCATAAACCAAAAAATATTATGTTCTTCATAAGTGATACCAATCCCCATATACTCTTTTAAAGCAGTATAATCAATATCAGTAAAGTCTGTTACACTATCTCTTAGTCCTCCTGTTTTAGCAACAATTGGTACAGTTCCATACTTCATACAAATCATCTGATTTAAACCACAAGGCTCAAATAAAGATGGCATCACTAAAAAATCAGCTCCTGCATACATTTTTCTAGCGAAAGACTCATCATATCCTACTTTTATATATACATTTGGATAGCTTACAGAGATATTATTAAACACAGTGTTATAGTGCTCTTCACCACTTCCAAGAACTATAAAATTTGCTTCAAAATCTTTAAAAAAGTTAAAGTTTTCTATTAAAAGTTCAATCCCTTTTTGATGTGTAAATCTTCCTATAAATACAAAAAGAGGTTTATCACATTCTACAAATCCAATCTCTTTTAAAAGTTGTTGTTTATTTTCATCTTTACTCTCATAAGTTTTAACTCCAAAGTTTTTATAGATCATATCATCTTTTTTAGGATCAAATATCTCATAACTAATTCCATTTAAAATACCTTGAAGTTTATAGTTATTAGCTCTTAAAACATCATCTAAATCACTTCCAAAAAGTGGTGTTTGGATCTCAGCTGCATAAGTTGGACTTACAGTTGTAACATGGTCACTATAAAATATACCAGCTTTTAAAAAGTTAACTTGATCATGATACTCTAATGCTTCTGGTCTAAAACATTCTTCCCAACTTATATTTAAAGCAGACATAACATCTTTAGGAAATACACCTTGGTAGGCTAAGTTGTGGATAGTAAGTACAATTTTCTGAGATAATTGATATTGAGTTTTAGCCAACAGCGCTATAAGTGAAGTTTGCCAATCATTTAAATGAATCACATCAATATCTAAAGGCATTTGTAACATAACCTCAATACACGCATAACTAAAAAGTCCAAATCTCAAAGCATTATCACCAAAATCACCAAAATCATCAAAATATAAACCATCTCTGTCACATAAAATTGGATTATAGATAAAAAGCTCGTATTTGTTTTTAGTGTTTATAAAAAGGTCAAATTGATGTACAACACCATCTAGTGTATAGTCAAAAGTTAAATTTGCATATTCAATATTAAACTTCTCTCTATTGATTGTTTGATATAAAGGAAGTAGAGTATATACTTTCTCTTTTTTTCGTAAAGCCTCTGGTAAACTTTGAGCCACATCAGCAAGACCTCCTGTTTTTGCGTATGGATACATCTCACTTGTACAAAATAATATTTTCATTTTTGATCCTTTATTAACTCTCTTTTAAAATTTCTGCTGCTGTTTCTGGTAAAAAAGTATTCACCATTATATCTGTATCTAACTCAAATCCAGCCGTCTTATAAAGTCGAGGTAAAATTTCTATATGAAAACGATTTGAGTTTTTAGAAGATTGTATATCTCCATTTTTTATAAGCATATTAAAATCTGGTTTTCCCAAAGCAGACTTAAGTTTTAAAAAACAAAAACTGATAACTTCACTTAAAGAATAGATATCAACATCATTAAAATCAATTAATGAAGTGAGGTTTTTTTTAGCAACAATGCTTATCTCAAAAGGATATCGAGATGCATAAGGACAATATGCTATAAAAAAGTTATTTTCGAATAATATCCCTTTTTTAAAACTTTTTTCATCAGCAATCAAATCATCAAAAAAATCTCTTTCTGTATCAGTTTTGTATTTTTCATAAAATTGTAATGCTTTATGTGTAGTTTTAGGAATAAATGGAGTTGCAATAAGTTGAGAATGGGAATGATGCATAGTAGCACCACTATTTTCACCATAATTTTTAAATATTGAAAAATACTTGATTCTGGTATCTTTTTTTAAATCTTTCAATCGTAAGAGTATAATTGAGAAATAGTCAAAAAACTCATCTATATTAAAATCAAACATCTGTTTTGTATGACTTGGTGTCTCGATGATAACTTCATGAGCACCAAAGCCACTTTTATTTTCAAATACACCATTTTTATATGATTTTGGTTCTTGTTCTATTGATAGTGCGTTGTAAAGGTTTGCAACTATTCGACATCTCCACTGTTTATCATCTCCAATTCTTGCCAGTTCATTTGGTGTTTTTGATTCATTTCCTAACTCAAATGGACAACTTTTAATATCTTGTATAGTTGTATTAGGATTGCTAAAGTTTGTTGGTCTTTTTGCACGGTTTGGTGCAAATAGTATCCAATGTTGCATAAGTTTGTTATATCTAAATTCTGACATTAATCATCCTATATATACCAATTATTTAAATCTAAGTCTTCTATCTCAATGGTAAAGTTACCATATAAAGGAAATGATTGAAGAGTTGAATTATTTTCTATTATAAAAAATTTAAAATCTATTTTTTGACCTATTATAATATCTTTTTGTAAAATTTCTAATTCAATATTATCATTTACATTACATGCAAAGAGTGTTATATCATCTTTTATTATAGTTTGTGTAGGTTTTTGTAGTTCTATTTCAAATTCAATAGTATTGATTACTATTTTTAAAATAGTATTTTTCTTTAGTTTTTTAAAACTCCCATCGAAAAAGAGATAGAGCTTCTCTTTACAATATCCATATCTCACATGTTTTACAATACTTTTTGTAGAGTCCATAACTGAAAACTCTTTTTTAATATCAATAAGTCCAGAGTTAAGCCATTCAAAATAATCACTTTTGAGTCCATCAATTTTTGGATAGATAAAATTTATAGGTTTTGTATAAAAACTATTTATTTGATGTATTTGTACTATTGGAGTTAATAATAGTTGTGGAATATCAACATTTAAATATTGGTAAATATTTATAAGATGTTTTCTAAAAAGCTCATCAAACTCTTTTGCTTGTATAGTAAAATGATCATCACCATACCACCAAAACCAATCACTTCCAAGTGCTATCATAAACTCTTTTTCAATCAACGCAAGAGTTTGTGAGTCAAGTGTATCTTTTACTCTATTAAACTCTTGTTTTGTCATATCAAGAAGCTCCCAAGCTTGATTTTTCTCAGAACTGCCTATCCAAATGTCAAAGTTTCCATTTATCCAACTCCCCGTTGCTAATTGGGAAATATTTACAGTAGTAATTTCACTATCATTGGTTATCTCATCCATAGTAACTGTTTGTAACCATGGTGTTTTTTCAAAAAGTGTATAAAGTTCATTGAAAAAATCCCAAGCGTTATTTGGAAAAAACTCCCAAGCATTTTCACCATCTAATATAACATTCACTAATGGTGAAAAATTACAATTATCATAAATGTTTTTTAAATGTTGTACAAATTCAACTGCTGCTACTTTTGGGTCTTTTTGACTATAATCAAAACCTATAGCATCACTTAAATGATGATCTCTAAATCGCACCTGAATATCACCATTTGTAGTGTATAAGTTATAATTTTTATAGATATTGAGTTTTGTATTGTCTTTAAGAGTTTTAAATAATATCTCCTCATCGGTACAAAACCATTGTAAATTATTTTGTGCAAAAAGCTCTGCTGTTTTAAAACTTACACTTCCCTCTGCTGGCCAAAATCCAGATGGTTTTTTTCCAAATAGTTTTTCAAAATATTCAATGGCATATTGGGTGTTTTTCACTCCAAATTCTTGAAACTCAGAGGTGATATTTGGTAAAGTTACATTTGGTTTTGCCTCTTGAGCACTTTTAGTGTCAAAAAGTAAAGGGGTGATTGGGTGATAATATGGGGTAGTACAAAGTGTAATTTTTCCATCTTTATTAAGTTCTTTATAAAAATCTAAAATTGTTGGTAAAAAAAGTATAAGTTCATTAAGTAGTTCTTGTTTATCTTCTTGAGTAAAGTATTGCTCTTTTTCTAAAAGTTTTTGTACAGTGTAGTTATTTTGTCGTAAATAATTTCCACACCAAGATAATAGAAATAATACCTCTAAATCTATTAATTCATTGGATGAGAAATCAGATATAGTATTATGTACTTTATATCTAAGATATAATTCATAGTATCTTTTAAGAGGTTTTATCATGTTGTGTTCATTTGCTAAAAAGAGATAACTTTGTAGATACTCTATATCATTTTTTGTTAAATTTGAAACATCAATTTTTAATGTTTCAAGAAGTTTATCATTTGCTGTATGATTTATATAAGATAGTATTTGAGATATTAAAGAGGGTACAAGATTATATGTAGCTTTTAGGTTTTTAAATTTTGAACCATACCAAGGTAGATCATAATAATCTTTTATAGCATGTAAAAACACCCAAGGCATAAGAGTAGTATTCTCTTTATCATCTTTGTAATAAGGTTGGTGCATATGCCACAAAAAGGCAAGTTTTAGTGTTTTATTCACTTATCCAGTTCTCAATCTTTTCTTGATATTTCCAGAATATTTTACTTGCATTT
The DNA here is from genome assembly GCA_965140475.1 of Arcobacteraceae bacterium. Classification (GTDB taxonomy): domain Bacteria; phylum Campylobacterota; class Campylobacteria; order Campylobacterales; family Arcobacteraceae; genus JAIOSF01. Next base: position 73,942 of record OZ223240.1, on the reverse strand, counting down.
TTCTCATCATCTGCTTGGATATAAATATTTAAATAATCATTATATTCATCTGGAACCATTAAAATCCATTCATCATCACTTATCCAAATTTTAACACCATCTATAGAGCTTGTTTTTTTATTTTTTCCATCCTCTAGGAATTTTCTCATCATTTTACCTTTAAATTCACTAGGGCATGCTACATTTTCTCCTTTATAAGCAAAATATGGGATGTGTGCAATTATATTAGAGAGAGTTTTCCCTGACTTTTGAAGTAGTTCAACTATTTTAAAACTTGAAAATACAGCATCACGATTTAAACCAAACTCACTAAATGCAAAATGTCCATCGGTAGTTGCTATTAAATTATACTCTCTTAAATCTGCTGCTTTGAGGTTATTGAGTTTTCCTCTGGTGATATCTAAGTTGTTATACTCTATACAATCAGGAGCCCACGCCGGTAAAAATATTTTCAATTTTTTATCTGCTGTTAAATCAAGTAAAGATAATACTACAAGTAAAGTGATATAGTCATAAACAAGTTCACCCTCATCATCAATAACTTGGAACTTTTGACCATTTGGATAGATTAAAAAACCACAATCAAGATTCATAGCTTTTACCATATTCGCCATATCTTTTTGTGATTTTGTTACACTATTTGGCATTTTTGATAAACTTTTTTCATCATGATACCCATTGAGTAGGATATTTTCAATTCCAAGATGATTCATAATTTTAGGATAGATATCTGCAGTTGATCCAAACATCATATCTACTGCTATTTTTAAGTTATTATTTTTAAAGATAGTTAAATCAAGTTTTTCTATTACGGCACTTAGATATCTGTTATTAATATTTTTTTTGTTTGAAATCTCACCAATCTCTGTATAGTTCACCCGTCTAAAATTTTCTCTAAAGAAAATTCTTTCAATAGATTTAGCTAATTTTGAATCTATAGCCAACCCTTCACTTGTATAGAGTACAATTTCTGTATTCGCAGGGTCCTCTACAGATTGTCTAAAATGTACCCCTGCTGCTATTTTTTCATCATTTGCTAAACAGTGTCGCATTACATTTGATGGTACATTTTCTATATCTATTACATCAATTCCTGTTGAGAGAATCCCTGATAAAAATGCTCTTTTTAACATTCTTGAACTTTTATGATAATCTCTTGAGATATATACTTTGCTTCCAATTGTTAAAATTGACCCAAAAGATTCTGCTAGTTTTACACTGATATCAGGGGATAGTTCAATATTAGTTCTCCCTATTACTTTCCCATCTTCAAAGATAGAAGATTTGTATTTATTTCCCCAAATTACATTGTTGCTTACAACAGAGTTAGCATCGATAATTTTATCAGGCCACATCATAATATCTTTTTCAAAGCTAACTTTTTTCCCAATCTCACAATGTTCAGCCATAATAACACCAAAATTTGCTTTTACTTCATCTTTAATGATATTATCATTACAAATAGCACTATTATGGATAATTACTTTTTGCCCTATGGCAATATTATCCCAAAAAACACTATTAGATATTTCAGAATGTTTTTTTATTTTTACATTAGCACCTATTGATACATTACTTAGTGTCACACCCTCAGCTACTTTTGAATCTTTTCCAATAATTACAGTGCCATTGATTCTTATTTTTTCATGAAGGGTTACCCCATCTTCTATATACGCAACTCCATTTTCAAAAGTTATTTTTTCACCTTTATATGGAAGTGTAATAAGACCTTTAAAAATATCATCATATACCTCTCGATAACTTTGTGGGTTTCCAACATCTCTCCAATATCCTTGGGCACTATATCCCCAAAGTGCAATATCATTTGTCATAAGTGTAGGAAATAAGTCTTTTGCAAAATCAAAGTTTTCACCATGTGGTATATAGTTTAAAATTTCAGGTTCAATTATATAGATACCTGTATTGATAGTATCACTAAATACTTCACCCCAACTAGGTTTTTCTAGAAATTTTTCTATTCTATCATTATCATTTGCAATTACAACACCAAATTGTAGTGGATTTTCAACACTAGTTAGAGTAATAGTAAGTTGTGATTTCTTCTTTTCATGAAATTTTTTAATCTTTTTAAAATCAAAATCAGTAACTAAATCACCACTAACAATAATAAAAGTATCATCAAGAAATTCTCTAGCAAAAGCAACAGCACCAGCAGTACCATAATCATCATCAGGTTGTACATAAGTTATATCTACACCAAAGTCACTTCCATCTCCAAAATAATCTTTGATAATTTCTGGTTTAAAATAAAGCAAGACTGCCATCTGTTTAATATCAAGTTCATCTCGAAGTTTGATAATAATATGTTCCATCATAGGTCGATTTAATATTGGTAACATAGGTTTTGGCATCGAGTTGGTTAAGGGTTGGATTCTTGTACCAAATCCACCTGCTAATATTATTGCTTTCATCTCATCTCCTACTTTTTAATCTATATACTTATTATATTCTTTTTTTGTAACAAAAAGTTAATTTACTTTCCAAGCTTGACAAATACTAAATAGTTGTCTATTCTTTTGAAATAAAGTATGCATCTGTCTTAAAATATTTTTGATGACTATTACGGTATCTGTTACATAAGGACCTTTATTTAACATAACACAATCTGCCCTTTGTGCAATCGCTGCATCTGTAACTTCTGCACGACTTGGAAGGTTGTTTTTCATTTTTCCTTCAAGAATTTGAGTTGCATATATAACAGGGGTATGGGAAGCCTCACAAATATTTAAAATCTCCTCTTGAATATAAGGGAGATTATCAAATCCAACCTCTATTGCTAAATCTCCCCTTGCTATCATTAAAGCATGGTTTTCCCACTCTAAAAGTTTTTCTAGTATTAAAGGGAGATTCTTTAGAGCAGTTTTTGTTTCTATTTTTGGAGCTATTGCTATATGTTGTTTATTTTTAAATTTTAACATATTTTGCAATTTTTTTATATCTTCTGCTGTTTGGGCAAATGAAAGACCAATCATATCTGCAAACTCTACTATATCTTCAAAGTTTTTCTCATCAGTTGGAGTTATAGCATCAATTTTTAAATCTGTACTTGGAAAATTTATCCCTTTTTCCTCTTTTAATGAGGTGCCATTTTCTTTGGCTAAAAACACTTCACATACTAAACCTATCTCATTTATAGCTAAAACTTTACAACCAATTTTTCCATCATCTATATAGATATCATCACCCCTATTTACATAAGGAAAAATCTCTTTATTTGAACACCCAATAATAGCATCATAGACAATATTTTCATAAGAGTAGTCACTATCTCCAAGTATATCCTGATTTGTGATAATAATTTGGTTCCCTTTATAAAGTTTAATATCTTTTGAAAGTTTTTCTATATTATAAAAACAACTAATATATTTGTGATTTTCATCTTTTATCTCCATAGTTGTATTTTCATAAATTGTAATTTTTTTATTCACTTCCAAAAAAATTCTATCATCTTTTTTTATGATGCAATAATATTGTCTAGCATCCCTTTCAAAATCATCAATTTTAACTTTAGAGCTTGATTTACAAACTTGAAAAAAATCATGGCTTACAACAAGTGTAGCTTGAACTGCACTACGGGTATTTTTTTCATATTTTTTTGTAAATGCTTCTTGCTGTGAAACGGGAACTACCTCTACAAGTTTTGGAACTCTCCATGAACCTATTTTAAATGGTGTAAAAACTTTGATAATAGGTTGAGTTCTATTTTTAGGTCCAGCTAAATCTACATATATCTTTGTTTGTTTATTTTGTTTTTCATTTTCCTCTTTTATGTAAGAAGCCATTTTATTCCAAGTAGATGCATCATCATGGGCAGTATTGATTCTGAACACAGAAGTACCATTTGCAATGAGTTTACTTATTAGTTCAGGAGAATTTGAAGCTTCACTTGGTAGTGTAACCATAACTTTTGTTTTGAAGCTTGTATCTGATTTTCCAAATACTTCACTGTTTTTTAACATAATGTTTTTAGCATCGTCATAATTCAAAACATCTAAATCATTTTGTGTTTGTTTGTAGGGTTTATGTAAGAGTTTTGATAATATAAGAATATCTTGATTAATAGAATTTATAACACAACTTTGGGCTCTTCCTAGTGAAGATAATCCTAGATTAGTAAGATGATTTTGTAACTCTCTTAAATCTAAAGATCTTAGTTTTATATATGCTTGTAGATTTTGTATACTTTGATTTGAATTAGTTTGATCTACACACGATAAAATTTCTTCTTTTAGTTTTATTAGTTGAGAGTAAGTTGTTTCTATTATTTTAGGTTCCATTATTTTATATTATCCTACTTTGTCATATCTTCTGCCATATCTAACAAGTTTTGTTTAATGGCATATTTATTACTATTAACATAATCAATAGTTACAAACTCAAATTTCCCCTCTTTATGAACAATCACTAAACCCTCATTTGAGTTTTCATTGATTAATTTATCAACCGCATAAGTTACAAACTCTACAGCCATAAGTCTATCGTATACAGTCGGATTCCCACCTCTTTGTATATGTCCAAGAATTGTTGCACGAGTTTCAATACCAACTTCATGTTCTAACCATTCTACAAGTTCTTGGGTTTTTTTTGTCCCCTCAGCAACTACAGTTACAATATATTTTCTCCCCAAAGTGATTTGATTTTTGAGTTTTTTTGCTAAGGCTTCTAAATCGGTTTCAAGTTCAGGTATCACACAAACTTCTGCCCCACATGTAATAGCAGAAACTAAGGCTAAATAGCCACAATCTCTCCCCATAGTTTCAATAACACAACCTCTTCTAAAAGAAGCAGAAGTGTCTCTTATGGCATCTGTAGCACCTCTTATTATATTTAATGCAGTATCAACTCCCAAACAATAATCAGTTCCAAAGATATCGTTATCAATTGTAGATGGAATTCCAACAAATGGAACACCAAAATCTTTATAAAATTGATTTAATGCTCGAAAAGAACCATCACCACCTAAAATAACAAGTTTATCCACACCATGTTTTTGTAAGTTTTCAAAAGCAATTTTGCGATACTCATACTCAAAAAACCTTTTTGAACGAGATGAACGCAACATTGTTCCACCCTCGTGCATAATACCAGCAACATCTTCATGGGTTGCTGCTTTTATATCTCCATCAATGAGACCCTCTAAACCATCAAAGATAATGTATGGCTGGATGTTGTGATTAAAACAATGGTCAACAAAGTGTTTTATACCAGGATTCATTCCTGCACAATCTCCACCTGAAGTTAATATAGCTATCGACATAATTTTGAACCTTTTAATAATATTTGAAATTTACTAAATTTTTATTATAGTATATTATAGCACCTGAAATTTTCTTGTAATATACTATTTAGTTCCAACAAATTTAACCATATCTACTAGTCTTGAACTATATCCCCACTCATTATCATACCATGCAAGTACTTTTACAGTTTTTCCATCAACAACACTTGTCATATCTGGAACAAAAGTGGAACTATAAGTACTTCCTATAAAGTCACTTGAAACTCTTTTGTCATGGTCAACTTCAATTAAACCTTTAAAACTACCCTGGCTAGCTTTTTGTATAGCCTCATTGATACTCTCTTTTGTTACATCTTTACTTAAGTTTACAGTTAAGTCTACTACTGAAACATCAGCAGTTGGAACTCTCATAGCATAACCATTTAGCTTCCCTTTAAGATTTGGCATAACAAGAGCGATAGCTTTAGCAGCACCTGTTGTAGTTGGTATCATATTAATAGCAGCAGCTCGTGCTCTTCTTTTGTCTGATGGATGTTTTACATCTAAAATGTTTTGGTCATTTGTGTATGAATGGATAGTTGTCATAAGACCATTTACAATTCCAAACTCTTCATCTAAAACTTTACAAATAGGAGCTAAGCAGTTTGTAGTACAAGAAGCATTTGATATTATCTCTTCACCTTTGTAGTTATCTGTATTGATATTTAAAACATAAGTAGGTGTATCATCTTTTGCAGGAGCTGACATCACAACTTTCTCTACACCATCTTTTAAGTATGCTTTACATTTTTCTGTAGTTAAAAATGCACCCGTACACTCTATAACAACTTTAGCACCACAAGCACCAAAACCTAACTCAGCAGGATTTCTAGTAGAAAATATTTTTACATCTTTCCCATTGATTTTCATAGTAGTATCATCAACGATTATGGCATCAACACCTTTGTGAACTGAATCATATTTTAATAAATACTGTAGCATCTCCATATCAGCTGTTGAATTTATAGCTACTAATTCTAAGTCATCTCTTTGTGTAACTATTTTTGTTACGATAAGACCAATTCTTCCTGTTCCGTTGATTGCAACTTTTAATGCCATTATCTATCCTTAATTTAAATTGATTTGAAGATTGTAGAATAGTTTTATTTCTATTTGATTACACATATTCTACACAATATTTTTATGTAATCAAATTGTATCTCTAAATACCTATACTTTTGTATAACTAAAGTAATAAAAGGTAAAATTTATGGGATTATTGAGTATTGTAAAGAGTGGTGTAGTAACAGGTAGTGATGTAAAAAAGGTTTTTGATTATGCAAAAGAGAATAATTTTGCAATCCCTGCAATAAATGTTATAGGGAGTGAATCAATCAATGCAGTTCTTGAAGCTGCTGCTAAGGTAAAAGCTCCTGTTATAATACAATTTAGTAATGGTGGTGCTAAATTTAACAGTGGAAATATGGAAACTACGCAAGCTGATGTAATAGGGGCAATAGCTGGAGCAAAACATATTCATCAAGTAGCAAAGCATTATAATGTACCAGTGATAGTCCATACAGATCATGCTTCAAAAAAACTTTTACCTTGGATTAATGGACTTATCCATGAGAGCCAAAAACATTTTGAAGCTACAGGAAAAACACTGTTTTCTTCTCATATGTTAGATTTAAGTGAAGAAACTTTAGAAGATAATATAGAGATATCATCTCAATTTTAGAAAAAATGTCAAAACTAGGGATGACTTTAGAGATAGAGTTAGGTATCACAGGTGGAGAGGAAGATGGTGTTGATAATAGCCAAGCTGATAGTAACTCTTTATATACTCAACCAAGTGAAATATGTTATGCCTATGAAAAATTATCAAAAATATCTCCAAACTTTACAATAGCAGCTAGTTTTGGAAATGTTCATGGTGTATATAAACCTGGAAATGTAAAACTTAGACCGCAAATACTTGATAATTCTCAAAAATATATCAAAGATACACTTCATACAGATACGAAGCCTGTTAATTTTGTATTTCATGGTGGTAGCGGAAGTAATATTCATGATATAAGAGATGCTATAAGTTTTGGTGTAGTAAAGATGAATCTTGATACAGATATGCAATGGGCATTTTGGGATGGAGTAAGAGCTTATGAAAAAGAAAATCATGACTATTTACAGGGACAAATAGGAAATCCAAGTGCAGATGATGCTCCAAATAAAAAGTATTATGATCCAAGAAAATGGTTAAGAGCAGGGCAGGAAAGTATGGTAAAAAGAGCTATAAAAGCTTTTGAAGATTTAAATTGTACAAATAGATTATAAGGAGTTTACAATGAGTGGAATAATTACAGATATAAATGCATTAGAGATATTAGATAGTAGAGGAAACCCAACAGTTAGAGTTTTCATAGAACTAGAGTGTGGTCTAGTTGCTTCAGCTTCAGTTCCAAGTGGAGCTAGTACAGGTGAAAATGAAGCTATTGAGTTAAGAGATGGCGATATGAAAAGATATGGAGGAAAAGGTGTACTAAAAGCAATTACAAATGTACAAGATATAATAGCACCAGAACTAATAGGTATGAATGTATTAGAGCAAAGTGATATTGATTTTACTATGATTGAACTTGACGGGACACCAAATAAGTCAAAACTTGGTGCAAATGCTATTTTAGGTGTATCTATGGCAGTGGCAAAAGCAGGGGCAATGTATAGTGATATGCCACTATATAGATATCTTGGTGGTAGTAATGCTCGAAGAATACCAGTACCTTGTATGAATATCTTAAATGGGGGAAGTCATGCTGATAATAGTGTAGATATACAAGAGTTTATGGTAGTACCACATGGTGCACCTACTTTTAGTGAGGGCTTACGATATGCAACTGAGACATTTCATGAGTTAAAAAAACTTTTAAATTCTAAAAACAAAGCTACAAGTGTAGGAGATGAAGGTGGTTTTGCACCAAATCTTGATAGCAATGAAGAGGCTATGGAAGTTATAGTTGAAGCAATTAAAAACGCTGGTTATAAACCAGGGATTGATATCAGTTTAGCACTTGATAGTGCAGCTAGTGAATTTTTAGCTGCAAATAGTAAAAATATTTATGATTTAAAATGGTCAAAAAGTGGAATAAAAACAAGTGATGAGATGATAGAGATGGCTAAAATTTGGTGTGAAAAATATCCTATTATTTCATGGGAAGACCCACTTGGTGAAAATGATTGGGATGGATTTAAAAAATTTACACAAGAGTTTGGAGATAAAATAGAGATAGTTGGAGATGATTTGTTTGTAACAAATACAAAATATGTAGCAAGAGGAATTGAACAAAAAAGTGCAAATTCTGTTTTAATTAAATTAAATCAAATAGGAACAGTTACTGAAACTATAGATACTATTAGAATGTGTAAAGATGTGGGATGGAGAACATTTATTTCACATCGTTCTGGGGAAACAGGGGATACATTTATAGCAGATTTTGCAGTGGCTTTTGATGCAGGACATATAAAAACAGGTTCTGCAAGCAGAAGTGAAAGGATAGAAAAGTATAATAGACTTTTAGAAATAGAAGCACAACTTGGAGCATCAGCTCAATACTTTTGGAAATAGGATGGAGAAAGAATGAGAAAAACAAAAATAGTAGTAACACTAGGACCAGCAACAGATAGTTTAAAAAGCATAGAAAAACTTATTAAAAAAGGGGTGAATGTATTTAGACTTAACTTCTCACATGCTACCCATGAATATCATCAAGAGGTTGCAAAAAAGATACGAAAAGCATCACAAAATGTAAATAAAGAGGTAGCTATCTTACAAGATATTGCAGGTCCAAAGATACGAATATCTCATTTAAAAAAACCAATAGAGTTAAAAACAGGGGATATTCTCACACTTACGAAAGATAAAGTAGATGAAGATAAAAAAATTGTAAGTTTAAGTTACCCTATTATTATAGATAGCCTTAAAGTTGGAGAACCAGTTTATTTTTCAGATGGAACAATTCGAGCAAAAGTGGTAGAAAAGAAAAATGATGAGGTAAAGTGTGAGATAATAGTAGCACAAACTTTACAGTCAAAAAAAGGGATGAATCTCCCTAAGTCAAAATTGGCTATTAAATCAATTACCCAAAAAGATAAAGATGATTTAGCTTTTGGTGCAAAAATTGGGGTAGATATAGTTGCATTGTCTTTTGTAAGTAACAAAGAGGATATCCAAGATGCCAAAGATATTTTAGAAAAAAATAATTCAAATCCACTTATTTTTGCTAAAATAGAGAAAAAAGAGGCCATAGAAAATATCAAATCTATTTTAAAAGCAGCAGATGGAATTATGGTTGCACGGGGTGATTTAGGTGTAGAGTTAGGACTAAAAAAAGTTCCACTCATCCAAAAGAAAATTATAGCCCAAGCTTTAAAAATGGGAAAACCAACCATAACAGCAACTCAAATGTTAACTTCAATGATAAACTCACATTATCCAACAAGAGCAGAGATATCAGATGTGGCAAATGCTGTTTTAGATGGAAGTGATGCTGTTATGTTAAGTGATGAAACAACTATAGGAAAATACCCTTTAAGTGCTGTAGAAGTTTTAAATGAAACAATAATAGAAACAGAAAAAGCATACCCATATTATCAAGATACAGACCATGTCTCATCAGATGATTCAATAGCAGCAGCAGTTACAACACTAGCAAAAAACATCAAACCAGATGCACTTATAGCTTTTACAAGAGCTGGAAGAAGTGCTATATCTATGGCAAAGTTTAGACCAAAAGCAAAAATACTTGTAAGTAGTTATGACTTAAGAACTTTACGAAAACTACAAGTTGTATGGGGAATCGATGGGATTTATCTTTCTCATAAACTCAACGATGCGGATGAGTTAATCAAAAGCTTTTTAACTTGGGCATTAAAGAAAAAACATATCACTAAGAGTAAAAAATATGTATTAACAATCGGTTCACCTATCAATGTAAAACACTCAACAAATGATATAAGAATTTTAGAAAAAGAGAGCATTGAGTATATTTTAGGGAAGTAACAGTTTTAAAAAATAATAAGTTTTTTTCCAGTATGATAAATTATAATTTTATTTGAGGAGTAATTGATGAAAAAAATAGTAGTAGGGGTATTTGTTGTTACAGCTTTGGCATTTGCAAATCAAGATGTAAAAGAGATAGCTAAAAAAAGTATGATGATGTTAGGTTCAACTTTAAAAGGTGAACTTAAAGCTAAGTTTAAAGAGGATCCATCTGGTATGGCTGCGATTGATTATTGTTCAAATCAAGCACAAACTATCACTGATGAGGTAAATGTAAAGTTAGGTGAGGGTGTAAAGGTACGAAGAACAGCTTTAAAATATAGAAATGATGCAAATGAACCATCTATACAAGATATAGAGGTGATGGCTAAATTTCAAAAAGATATTGAAGTTGGGAAAAAAAGTGCTAAAACTATGATGAAAATAGTTGAAGATGATAAAAAAACTTATGTATACAAAGCCTTAGCTGTTGGAAAACCATGTTTAAAATGTCATGGAGATGTAGCTAAAATGGATAAAAATATTTTAGGTAAGATTGATGAAAGATTTCCTTATGATAGAGCTAAAGATTTTGCACTTGGAGATTTTAGAGGTGCTATTGTCGTTGAGATAAATAAATAAATCTACTTCTTAGAAAGTAGATTTAACTCTTGCTATCTCATCTTTTGAACCAAAATAAATTGGTGTTTTTTGATGTAAAGATGGAGATTTTATATCTAGGATTCTATTTTTTCCATCTATAGCTTCACCGTTTGCAAGTTCGATTATAAATGCAATAGGAAATGCTTCAAAGATAACTTCTAAAGTTCCCTCTTCATTTGATGGAGTTGCTGGACTAGAATAAATTCCACCTTTTTTAAATAAAATTTGGTGAGTATCAAGACAAAGTGAGTTACTCATTCGTAGCCTATAACCTTCATTGAAAAAGCTATCTAGGAGTGCTTTATGTTCAGTAGTAAATTCACTTGCTTTTCCTGCTGTTGAGTTGATCTTTCCACAACTATTAAGTAATAATGGGTCTTGTTGGATAAATTCCCCATGTTCATTTGAGAAGTATTTTACCCCTTCCTCTTTTGATGCAAATACAAGTTGGAATGTTGGACCATAAGTGATATAAATAGCAGCTTTTAGATTATCTGCTTCAAATTCATTTTCATAGATACCAAAAATAGTTCCAAGAGAGAAGTTTAAATCAAGAAGTTCAATATTATCAATAGCTACAAAACTCACAATATATTTTCCATTTTCATTAATACTACAAAATTGTTTTTTATCTTTCCCTATGATACTTTTTACATTTTTTAGGTATTCAAATTCAGTTTCTATAACATCTGAACAGTATTTATATACATCTTCGTGTATTTGCTGTTCAGTTTTTGTTTCACTAGTAAAATTATTGTAATCTATAAAAACATTTTTTTCAATTTGATTTGCAATATTTGTTATTGCATTATAAATTTCTATCATTTATATTTGCCTTTTTTTCTAATATTGTGCCATTATAACTAAAAGAGGCTTGTAACAATTTTTTGTGCATCATTTTGGATACTTTTTAAGTGCTCTTGATCTATAAAACTCTCTGCATATATTTTATAAACATCTTCAGTTCCAGATGGTCTTAATGCACACCAACCATTTTGAGTATTGATTTTAAGTCCTCCAATTTTAGCACCATTTGAAGCAGTTGTTAAAATAGAAGTTATCTTTTCCCCTGCAAGTGTATCTGCTTTTATATCTTCACTTACAAGATTTTTAAGTATATTTTTTTGCTCACTATTTGCAGGTGCATCAATTCTAGCATAGATGGGTTTTCCATGTTTTTTTATAAGATTTTCATAGTAAATTCCTGGGTCACTTTTTGTTTTAGCTAAGATTTCAGCAGAAAGTAGATTTAGGATAATTCCATCTTTATCTGTAGTCCAAGGTTTTTTATCAAATCGTAAAAAACTGGCCCCAGCACTCTCTTCACCACCAAAGAAAACTTGACCTTCAATAAGAGGTTTTACAAACCATTTAAACCCAACTGGTGTTTCAAAAAGTTCTTTGTTATTATCAAGGGCAACTCTATCTATCATAGAACTACTCACAAGAGTTTTTCCAATTCCTAAACCATTAAAGTCTCTGTTTCTTGAAAGATAATCTATAGCAACACTTAAGTAGTGATTTGGATTTAATAGACCTGAACTTTTTGTTACTATTCCATGTCTATCAAAGTCTGTATCATTTCCAAAAGCTATATCAAATTTATCTTTGTACTCAATAAGCCCAGCCATTGCATAAGGGCTAGAACAATCCATACGGATTTTTCCATCTTTATCACAATGCATAAAAGAAAAAGTAAAATCAACAGAGTCATTAAATGTAGTTATATCAAGACCATACTCTTTAGCTATAGCTTCATAATATTTCAATCCACTTCCACCCATACAGTCTGCACCAATTTTGATATTTGATTGTTTGATAATATCCATATCTATTACATTTTTTAAATCTTTTACATAAGGCGTCATAAAATCATATGCTTTGATAGATTCTTGTTGTATTGCTTCATCAAAGTCAAGATAAATAACACCTTGTAAATCATTTGATAAATACTCATTTGCTTTGTTTTCTATCCAAGTTGTGATATCTACATCAGCAGGCCCACCATCAACTCCATTGTACTTAAATCCACCATCACAAGGAGGATTGTGTGAAGGGGTTATTACAATACCATCACTCCCTTTTTTGTTTAAAATAGCATGAGATATTACAGGAGTTGGAGTATACTCTAAATTTGTGGCATAACATACTTCAACATCATTGGCAGCTAATACTTGTAAAGCTGTTTTATGTGCGGGGGTTGATAAAGCATGCGTATCCATCCCTATGAATAAAGTTCCAGTGATATTATGTGCTTTTCTATAATCTACAACTGCTTGAGTTACAGCTAAGATATGTGCTTCATTAAAACTATTTTTGAGACTGCTTCCTCTATGACCTGAAGTTCCAAAAGCTATTTTTTGTGTATCATCTTGAATATTTGGATAGTTTGTATAGTAACAGCTAATTAAATCAGCAATATTTTCTAAAATCTCTTTTGGTGCAATTTTTCCTGCATTTTTATCAATCATTTAAAGCCTTTAAATATATTTAATTTGTATTATATCTACAAAATGTTAAGAAAATAAAAAAGGTAACTTGAGTTTTCAAGTTACCTTATAATTAGGAGTTAATTTTTGTTTATAGTTTAGTGTTTTTTAGATAAATCTTCTAAAGTTAATTTTGTTCTTTTTGCAACAGAATTTCTAATAGCTTCTCTTGTAGCATCTGGAAGTGCGATTAAACCAATTTCACCTAAAATACCGTTGTTTCCAATCATATCTTCAGACATAAACATATCTACATATTTAGCCATAGCAGGTACATCTTTAGAGTGAGAATTTTTTACATAGAAAAATAAACTTCTTGCAATTGGATATTTTGCACTTGCAATTGTATCTGGTGTTGGTAAGTAACCATCAACTTTAGCACCTTGAACTTTATCTTGGTTTTCCATTAAGAAAGAGTATCCAAAAATACCAACAGCATCTCTATTTTTATCTAGTTTAGCAACAATTAAGTTATCATTTTCACCACTTGGAACATACGCACCATCAGTTCTAATAACAGAATATTTTTTGTATTTTTTATTTGCTTTTTTATCAGCTTTGTAAAGATCAGTATAAACACTCATTTTTTTGAATGTACCTTGTAAAACCATCTCTTCGAAAGCATCTCTTGTTCCAGAAGATTTTGGAGGACCATATACTACAATCTCTCTATTTGGTAAAGAAGAATCTATATCAGACCACTTTTTGTAAGGATTTGCTATAAGTTTTTTACCGTCTTTACTTGGAACTTCAGCTGCAGTTGCAAGTGCTAATTGTTTTTTTGTTAAAGACATAGATTTATTTGATTTTGCTTGAGCAATAGCAATACCATCATAACCTATAACAGCTTCTGTTATATCTGTAACACCATTTTCTGCACACATTTTGAATTCTTTAGTTTTCATTCTTCTTGATGCATTTGTGATATCTGGAGTATTTAAATCATTTCCAGCACAAAATAGTTTCATACCACCACCTGAACCAGTTGATTCAACTACAGGCGTAGGGAAAGATGTTGTAGCACCTAGTTCTTCAGCAACTGAAGAAGAAAATGGATACACAGTTGATGAACCAACTATTTTAATTTGGTCTCTAGCACTAAGAGATACAGTTAAAGCAGAAGCTGCTAATAGCGCAATTGCAGTTTTTTTCATTGTCATTTGTAAAGTCCTTTTGTTTTTTTTCAGGAGAATTATAAAGGACAATGATTACTATTTGGTTACAATATAAAAAGGGCTAAAGAATTAAGCCCAGAGTTGAAAATTTGGAATATGTGAAATTGCTTGAATTATATCAGTTTTTGAGACAATACCTGTTAATCTATTATCTTTATCTACAATAGGAATAGCATCTATTTTATACTTTATCATCACTTTTGCAATTTTTCTTATATCACACATGGGATCAGTAGTGATAACTTCAGGTAAAAATATTTCATCTAAGTTTTTCTCCATAATTGATTTTCCATTTTCAACATCTTCAAGAATGAGATTAAGTATGGTTTTTTTACTAATCATACTAATGATTTTATTACCAAAAGTGACAATGGGTACTTGACTAATTTGGTTTTCTTTTAAAAGGTAGTATGCATTGTACACTGTATCTTTTGAGTCAATAGATATAAAGTCTTTTGTCATGATATCTTTCACATAATAAACTCTTTCTTTGGTATCTAAGTGAGAAACCTCTTGATATGAAGTTATAGCATTTTCTCTTTGTTGATTTTGATGTTTTTTATTCAAAAGGTCATCAAAACTATAGTAAATATCATCATCAGGTTTATGTCTTGATTGAGCTAACTCATCAACTTTATCTAAATTGTATAAATTATCAGAAGTACTTCTAAACTGAACACTTCCATTGTTATAAACTGCAAACATTTAAAACTTTTACCTTTTTTTTGCTAATGCAATAAAGCCTAAAACTACAGCAACTATAACAATCCCTAAAAATACTATTAATCCTATGTTTTCCATTATTTACCCCTTATTTTATAGTTATTATGATTGTATAGAGAAAGTGTCAATTTTACAAGGTGATATATCTTGACACTTTCTTGACAAAATAGTTTAAGAGATGTAGAGTATTAGAATTTTATTGAAAATATATTATAAGAATCTTCATAAGTATAGTGAAGTTTTAAATTATGTATTTGAAGAATTTTATTAACAATATTTAAACCCAATCCATGCCCTTGTTGTTGGTTTGGTTCTCGAGTAAATGGTTGTAAATAATAAACTAAATCATTTGAAAGTTTGTTTCCATGGTTTTGAATATAAAGTGTGTTATTTGTAGTTTTTATATGTATCGGAAGTTTTGTACTATATTTAATAGCATTATCTATAAGATTTTTAATTGCCATATTGAGATAATAAATATCCCCTTTTATTTCAAAATCATCAACTATATCGACAAGTATATTAGATTCATCATCAATGGAAAGTTTTTCTAAAGATTCTAAGATTAAGGTTGTGATTTTAAAGGAGGAACTTTCTAAGGAGATAAAATTAAGTCTATCTCTTTGTAAAAGTTTACTTGTTAGTTTTTCAATATCACAAAAAACATCATTAATATTTTGGATTGTATTATTGTTCTTTTCCTCTTTTATCTTTTCAATTAAAAACTTCCCTTTAGTAATAGGTGTTTTGAGCTCATGGCTAATATTTCGAAGTAGTTCTTCTCTTGATTGTATAATTTGATCTTTATGTTTAAGATATTTATTGAAATTAGCAGTAATCTTATTTAACTCATTGTTTTTTCCAATATCAAGATGTATTGTATGTTCATTGTTGTTTAATAACTGTAAAATTCCATCATTGAGTTTAGATAGCATAGTTTGAATATCATGAATTACTCTAGAGGATATGATAAAAGAAAGTAAAAATGCTACTAATAATAATATTACTAATTCAACTTTAATGGTACTAATAAAATTGTTTTTTAGCTTTTCTGTTTCATCAAGTTTTTGTTGCAAAAGATCTATTTTTTCAATAATTAAAAAACTTGTTGCTTCTCTAAGGGGTTTAAATTGAATATTAAATTGTTCAATATCATTTTTTTCTAGTTTTTGTTTGATAAGTGTTTCTATTTTTTTAAAATGGCTAAATATGAGTTGTGTACGCTTTTTTTCAATAGTAGTTTCTTTGTCTTTTAAAAGAGGATTTTCCAATAAGTAGATATTTTTAAATAGTTCATTGAGTCTATTTTGTTTTTGAACTATAACCTCATTGTTCCCCTTGTCTATAAATATATCTAAAGCAATCCATGAAAGGGCATTTTTATACTCTTTAAGTTTTTCCACTTTTCGTATCTGCTCAAACCTATGGTTTTGTTCTAAATAGATAGTATTGAGATGCAACATGGTATAAAAGAAAATACCAATTATAAATACAATAATAATTAATATAAGTGAAAATGAGGTAAAAAGTTTTTTTCTAATTGTCATTTATAAATTTATACCCAATTCCCCAAACGGATTTTATATAGATGGGTTCTTTTGAATCATCATCAATTTTAAAACGAATATTACTAATATGCGTGTCAATTGTTCTATTTTTTGTATCATCTTTTAAAGAGGTGAGTTTTGCAATATTTTCTCTTGAGATAATTTTGTTGATATTTTTTATTAATAATAAAAATATCTCCATCTCAATTTTTGTAAACTCTATCTCTTGATCTTTTAAAAATACCTGTTCTTTTTCTATATCTATCAAAAGTTTATTTATCTTTATTTTTTCAGTATTATAATTTCTTTTTAAAATAGCTTCAATTCTTAATATCAGTTCTCTTGGTTCGTATGGTTTAGAAAGATAATCATCAGCACCCAATTCAAAACCATAAATTTTATTACCAATATCATCCCTTGCTGTTGATATAATGATTGGAATATTTTTTATTTTTTTTAGACTTTTAAAGAGATCAAATCCATCCATTTGCGGCAATCCCAAATCTAATACAACGAGAGAATATTGGTTGTAATTACGAGTATACTCTTGTAACGCATCAATAGGATGTGAAAAAATTTCACAACAAAAATTATAGTCGTAAAGATATTCACTGATTAACTTTTGTAAATCAGTATCATCCTCAATAAGCAATATTTTTTTATGGTGCAACTATATCTCCTAAATATTCTTTTAGAGAAATCATATCATATTTAATTGAGAAAAAAATTTAAAGTAAAAAGTAATATAATCAAGATTAAGTTATAATCAAAAAAAATTATTTAGGTAACAATATGAGAGTGATAGAAATTTTTAAAGAGATAACAAAAATTCCCCGATGTAGTGGTACTTTTAAACCATTTATAAACTATATAAAAGAGTTTGCAACAAAAAATAACTATATATGTAAAGTGGATAGTGCAAACAATATATTATGTTATAAAGAGAATACAAAAATAGAATTATGCTTACAATCACATTATGATATGGTGTGTTTAGAAGATGGAAAAATACCAACTATAATAGAAGAAGATGGTTATTTAAAAGCAAAAGATTCTACACTTGGAGCTGACAATGGAATAGGGTGTGCGTATATGTTAGCTTTGATGGAAGAGGGGGAAAGTGTAGAGCTACTTTTCACAAGTGATGAGGAGGTTGGACTTATTGGGGCAAACAATATAGAATTTGAACTCCAAGCATCAAAAATGTTAAATCTTGATAGTGAAGCGCAAGGTGAAATTTGTATAGGATGTGCTGGTGGGATTGATATCTTTGGAATAAATAACAAAGGTGAATATCTAAAAAACAAAGACCATAAAAAGCTTTATGAGATAACAATTGATAATCTTGATGGTGGACATAGTGGAGTTGATATAGATAAAAATATCCCAAATGCTTTGAAACTTATGGCAAAAACCATTAAAGAGTGTGATGCTGATTTACTTGATATTAGTGGGGGTGAGCGAATAAATTCTATCCCTAAGTCAGCTCGTGCTATTATAGTATCTCATAAACAGCCGCAGTCTACACATCCTAATATGAAAATAATAGAAGTAGATACAAATACGCAACATTATAAAAAACTAGATGAGGGTATAATTAACTTTTTATATACCTTTTCAAACGGAGTGAGAGGATATGATAAAGAACTAGGGGTAGTACTTAGTTCTATTAATTTAGCAATCATAGAAAACTCAATTGAGGGATTAAAAATTAGTTTAAGTGGTAGAAGTATGGATAATGATGAATTAAAAATTGTAGCTGCTGAAACAATAGAAGCATTAAAAATATTTGGGTTTGAAGTGACTACAAATGGAAAATATCCAGCTTGGAAGCCAACTCATAGTGACTTTACAGCTGAAGTTTTAAAAGTTTATAAAGAGGTTATACCAGAAGCCACACTTAATGCAATTCATGCAGGATTAGAGTGTGCTATATTTAAAGCAAAATATCCAAATATTGATGTCTGTTCTATTGGACCTAATATCTACTTTCCACACTCACATAGAGAGGAGTGTGAAATTAGTTCAGTGATAAAATTATATGATGTTGTACAAAAGGTAGTTAAAAACTTTTAAAAAGTCTCGTGTCTGTTAGTATATTGTAAAGTAAGTTCAATACCTTTTTGAAATTTCTCTTGATCAAAAGGTTTGACTATCCAAGATGTAGCACCAGCTTCTCTCCCTTTTTGTTTCATGTCATTACCTCGTTCTGTTGTTAGAACCATAATAGGGGTACTCATATAATCAAATTTATCTCTAATTCGTCTAATAAGTTCAAAACCGTCCATTCGTGGCATATTGATATCTACAATAAAAAATTCAAACTCCTCTTCAGCTGCTTCAATTTTTTCTAGTGCATCAATCCCATCTTCTGCTGTTTCAAAATCATTATATCCTGCTGAATATAGTGTTTGTGAGACTAAGTCTCTAATTGTCGATGAATCATCTACTGCTAATATTTTCATGAATCTCCTTAATATAATAATTATTTCTTGATATTATTTCTTCCATTTTGCTTTGCTTTGTATAGCTTTGTATCAGCTAAATGGATATATTCTTCCAATAAATGCTTATTATAACTATCTTTAGCTTCAATTTCAATCATACCTATACTTACAGTTGTGTTAATATTATTATTTTCAAAAGTTAGTATATAATTTTCAAATTTTAATCGTATTTTTTCCAAAACATTATATGCATCTTTGGTAGATATTGCTGGTAATAATAGTATAAATTCTTCACCACCATATCGAATAATAATATCTGAGCTTCTAATAATAGATTTAACAATAATTATAAATTCTTGCAACATTTTATCACCTGCAACATGTCCATAACTATCATTGATTTTTTTAAAGTAATCTAGGTCAAACATTGCTAGAACAAACTTTGATGATGTTGCTAGTGAAATTTCATATTGATTTTGAAATATCTGTTCTAATACTTGTCTTCCTAATGCTCCGGTAAGTGTATCTTTTGTAGCTTTTTGATTTACAATTGTATTGTCTATTAAAGCAAGTTCTGTACCAATACAAAGGGATAATAGTTCACATTTTTCAAGGTATGTTAATAAAATATCATAGTCATAACTGTTATCATCGAGTATTAAAATATGTTTGATTTGTGAAGATATATAGTGTAGTTGAGAATGAACTTTCTCTAACTCTTTGAGTTTTGAATTGTTTTTTACTATATTTGAAGCATCTTGAGCTAACCATTTTCCAAAGACACATAGAGTTTTATCAGTTTCTGGAAAGGACTTTATATTGGCATCTATAATATTTTGTGCAAGCCTGCTAAGCCATTTTAAATGTTCTATATAATGGTCTACTACATAGTGTTCTAGCATATCATGTATGCTAGAGAGTCGGGTGTTACATTTAGATATTAAACTTGTTGTATAAATATTAAGATACTCTTTAGCAACTCTATTTTGTGATAAAGAATAGAGTTTATATATCTCTATAGTTTCCTCTTTTTTATCATAATTAATAAAAAGTTCAATAAGTATACTTTGTAAATGATTCAGCTCATTTAGTAATACAACATAAGGTATCTCCATTTGAATATAAAGTCGTGTTAATTTAACGAGTGAAGTAAGTACTTTTTTTAAATTACCATTACATAAATCATTTAAAAGTACTTGATAGATATACTTTATGTTAGTAATTCTTTCACTTGTTATAGATTGCGAAAGGATATTTCTTTCTAAAAACTCATCAGTAATAAAATCTTGTTTTGTTTTTAAAAACTCCAGGGTATCTTGGGAAAAATATTCAATTTTTGTTAACATTGTTATTCTTTATTTTTAATTTTGGCTTCTTTTTCAACCTCTTCTAAAAATCTGTGCAGTAATTGGTCCGTTGGAAGTTTTTCGATTACTTCACCTTTTTTAATAATAAGACCACTCCCTTTTCCATATGCTATTGCAACATCGGCACTTTTAGCTTCACCTATTGCATTTACAACACAGCCCATTACAGATACATTTAAAGGTGTTTTTATATGTTTTGTTGCCTCTTCTACCTCTTTTACTGCACTTACTAAATCAGCTTCAATTCTTCCACAAGTTGGGCAAGAGATGATATTTAAACCCTCTTTTACAATCCCTGCATCTTTTAAAATAGCTCGACCAACCTCTATCTCTTTTTCTAGTTCACCTGTCATAGATACTCTTAATGTATCTCCAATTCCATCAAGAAGTAAAGCCCCTAGTGCAATAGAAGATTTAATGGTACTGTGAAATTCAGTTCCAGCTTCAGTTACACCTAGATGAAATGGATAGTTATTTAGAGGTCGTAACATTCTATATGCTTCAACAGTTCTTTGTACATCACTAGCTTTTAGAGATATTTTTATATCAGTAAAGTCCAAATCTTCAAGAAATTTTATATTATAAATTGCAGATTCAACCATACCTTTGGCTGTTTGACCATATTTATCTTCAAATTGTGCTTCAAGTGAGCCACAATTTACACCAATACGAACTGGTATTTGTCTATCTTTACAAGCTTTTACAATCTCTTTGATACGAGATTGTTCACCAATATTTCCAGGATTAAATCGGATACAATCAACCACTTTGGCAGCTTCTAAGGCAAGTTTATAATTAAAATGTATATCGGCAACTATAGGTAAACTAGTTTGTTCTTTTATAGCTTTTAAAGCAAGTGCTGCTTCCATATCAGGAACCGCTAGACGAACTATATCAGCTCCAGCAAAATGAAGTTGTCTTATTTGTTCAACAGTTGCCTCAACATCACTTGTTTTTGTATATGTCATAGATTGTACACTTATTGGTGCATCCCCACCAACAGCTACATCTCCAACAAATATTTTTTTTGTAAGGTATCTTTTTATCATTTGGCAATTCTATCTAATTATTATTAAAAAAGCTATATGGAAAAATTGTTAAATTTTTTTGTAACTAAATTGTTATTTTTAGATTCTCTTAGTTGTTTTTGGATATAATCTTGAAAATTTAGGGTAACTAATTAGGAAAGTTTTGGAAAATATTAATCTATTTGATCTTATTGTTTTATCGTTGATAGTAATTCTTGGTCTTAAGGGACTTTTTAGAGGTCTTACAAAAGAGTTGTTTGGACTTATCGGTATCGTTGGTGGGGTTTTCATCGCTTCAAGACTAGCAAAAAATGTTGGTGAGATTGCAAATAGTATAATCCCTGTTGATAACGAAAGTACAATTCTTCTTATAGGTTTTATTATTACATTAATACTATTTTGGATTATTGCTTATGTGTTAGGAATGGTTTTAGAAAAAGTATTCAGTGCAAGTGGATTGGGTGTTTTTGATAGGCTTTTAGGTTTTGTTTTTGGTGCAGGAAAGATATTTTTATTATTTGCAATTATAGCTTATGCGTTATCAAATGTAAAAATGATAAATGATAATTTACAACCAAAATTAAAAGATAGTATGGTGTTTCCAATGTTAGTAGAGACAGGGAGTTATATTATTAAACTTGATACTTCAAATATGCAACAAGAGGTATCAAAAAAATTTGAAAGTGCTGTAAAGTCAGCAAAAGACTCTTTAGAAGAATTATCAAAAGAGGAATTAGCTAAGCGAGCTGAAGAGCTAAAAAAACAACTACAGGAAACAACAAATGGAAAATGATAAAACTGTTTTAGAAGATTTAAAAGTTGTTTTAAAAGATAAAGGTATGAAGTATACAGAGCAAAGAGCTGTTATACTTCAAATACTTTTAAACATAGATGACCATCTTAATGCTGAAGAGGTTCACCGAATCGTAAAAGAAAAATATCCTGAACAGAATATAGGGATTGCTACAGTTTATAGAACATTGAATTTTTTAGAGGATGTAAATCTTATCTCATCAATCTCCTTTGGTAAAGATGGAAAAAAATATGAAGGAAATGTAACAAAAGAACATCATGATCATATTATTTGTACTTCATGTGGAAAGATTGTTGAGTTTTTTGATGAAGATATAGAGAAAAGACAAGAAGATATTGCTACTAAAAATGGCTTTAAAATTACAGATCATACGATGCAAATATTTGGTATTTGTCAAAAATGTCAAAAAAATTAATATTGAATAAGGAAAGTTAAAAATTGTTTGAAAATAAATACATACAACAAAGAATAGAAAAAGCAAATGTTTTAAGAGAAGCTGGATTTAATCCATATTGTAACCAGTCAAAGAGAAATACTACAATAGAGAAATATATAAATGTAAATAGTGATATAGAGCATAAAGATGATAAAAGAGATGAAAATAGAATCTATACAGTTGCAGGTAGAATTAAGTTTTTCAGACTTATGGGGAAAGCAACTTTCCTTAAAATAGAAGATGAAAGTGGTATGCTACAAGTGTATGTAACAAGGGATAATCTTCCAGAAGGTTTTTACAATGAGATATTTAAAAAAACTATTGAAGTTGGAGATATTGTTGAAGTTACTGGTTTCCCATTTATTACAGGTAAAGGGGAACTTTCTCTTCATGTAAATGGTTTTAAAGTATTAACAAAAGCTATCTCTCCATTGCCAGAAAAATATCATGGAATCCAAGATAAAGAGTTAAGATATAGACAAAGATATCTTGACCTTATTATGAATAGTGAAGTGAAAAAAACATTTCATATCAGAAGTAAAGTGATATCTCTTACAAGAAGATTTTTTGAAGATAAAGGGTTTTTAGAAGTTGAAACTCCTATGATGCATCCAATTGCAGGTGGAGCAAATGCAAAACCTTTTACAACACACCACAACGCACTTGGTGTTGATAGATTTTTGAGAATTGCACCGGAGTTATATCTCAAAAGATTGATTGTTGGTGGTTTTGAAGCAGTATTTGAGATAAACAGAAACTTTAGAAATGAGGGTATGGATGCTACTCATAATCCTGAGTTTACATCGATAGAGTTTTATTGGGCATACAAAACTTACAAAGATTTAATAGCTATTACCAAAGAGTATTTTGAGTATCTTTTTGATCATTTAAATTTACCTACAATTTTACCTTATGGTGAACTTGAAGTTGATTTTTCTAAATTTAGTGAGATTCCACTTATTGCTTCACTAACAGAGATTGGTGGAGTTCCAGCTGATGTTGCGATTGATAAAGAAAAAGCGATAGCTTACTTGAAAAAAGATAATGTAGATGTAAATGAATCTATGAATTTAGGACAACTTCAAGGTGAAATGTTTGATGAGTATGTTGAAGCTAAACTTATCAATCCAACTTTTATCACTGAATATCCAGTAGAGATATCTCCACTTGCTAGAAGAAATGATGAAAATACACATCTTACAGATAGATTTGAATTGTTTATTGCAGGGCGAGAGATAGCAAATGCATTTAGTGAGTTAAATGATCCTCTTGATCAATTAGAGCGGTTTGAAGGACAAATGGATGCAAAAGATAGTGGTGATGATGAAGCGCATGAGATGGATGCAGATTTTGTAAATGCGTTATCTTACGGTATGGCTCCAACAGCAGGACAAGGGATAGGAATAGATAGACTTGTAATGATGCTTACAAATCAACATAGTATTCGAGATGTATTGTTATTTCCAGCTATGAAACCTGTAGCTGCTGAGATAGACTTACATAGTGATATTGAAGAAGAAAAATAATTAAATAAAAGGAAATAAAATGAGTTTTTTAAGTAGTAATAATTTAGCGACAGCAGATGCAGAAGTTTTTGGAATGGTTGAGAATGAGTTAGAAAGACAAACAAATCACCTTGAGATGATTGCATCAGAAAACTTTACATCGCCAGCAGTTATGGAAGCTATGGGTTCAGTTTTTACAAATAAATATGCTGAAGGTTATCCATACAAAAGATATTATGGTGGATGTGAATTTGCAGACCAAGTTGAGCAATTAGCTATTGATAGAGCTTGTGAGATTTTTGGATGTAAATATGCTAATGTTCAACCACATTCAGGAAGTCAAGCAAATGGTGCAGTATATGCAGCACTTTTAAAAGCTGGAGATAAAATTTTAGGTATGGATTTAAGCCACGGTGGACATTTAACTCATGGATCTAAACCAAGTTTTTCTGGTAAAAACTATAGTGCATTTTACTATGGTGTAGAACTTGACGGACGAATCAATTACGATAGAGTTATGGATATAGCAAAAATTACTCAACCAAAAATAATCGTATGTGGAGCGAGTGCATATGCTAGAGAGATTGATTTTGCAAAATTTAGAGAGATAGCAGATGCTGTTGGTGCTTTACTTTTTGCAGATATTGCACACATTGCTGGACTTGTTGCCGCGGGTGAGCATATGTCTCCTTTCCCTTATGCAGATATTGTCACAACAACTACACATAAAACACTAAGAGGACCTAGAGGTGGTATGATTATGTGTAATGATGAAGATATTGCTAAAAAAATCAATAGTGCAATTTTCCCAGGACTTCAAGGTGGACCACTTGTACATGTAATAGCTGCAAAAGCTGTAGCATTTAAAGAGATTTTAGATCCATCATGGAAAGAGTATGCAAAACAAGTAAAAGCTAATGCAAAAGTATTAGGTGAAGTATTAGTAAAAAGAGGGTATGATTTAGTAAGTGATGGTACAGATAATCATCTTGTACTTGTGAGTTTTTTAAATAAAGATTTTTCTGGTAAAGATGCAGATGCAGCACTTGGAAATGCAGGTATCACTGTAAATAAAAATACAGTTCCAGGTGAAACAAGAAGTCCGTTTGTAACTTCAGGTATCAGAATAGGAAGTCCTGCATTAACTGCAAGAGGTATGAAAGAGAAAGAGTTTGATTTAATAGCAAATAAAATTGCTGATGTTTTAGATGATATTGAAAATATTCAATTACAACAAACAGTAAAAAAAGAGTTAGAAGAGTTAGCTAAAAACTTTGTGGTTTATACACAATCAACTTATTAATATTGTAAAATATTAGTAGTAAAAGGGGGATATGATGGAAGTAGATGGAAAAGAATTTTTAAGAAATGTTGGTCTTGAACAAGATAAAGAGAGACTAATGCAAGAACAAAGAAAGCTTGAAGCATTAAAAAGAGAATCTGTAATGAAAGAGAAACAATTTAGTGCTCCTACAGAAGACTCTGCTTATGTAAATCTATCTGCGAATAAAAACCCTTATAAAGAAGAGGAAAATGTTATAGAAGATTTAATGTTAGAAACTGAAAATCCTGAAAAAAATAAAAAAAGATATATCCTTTTAGGTATTGGTTTAATTTTAGTTTTTATTATAACAATTTTAGTAATAAGACTTGTATCAAATAATGATACAAAAGAGAAAATGGAAAATCTTAATCCAGAAACAACTGAACTTGCTACTGATAAAATACTCAATAAAATTGATACAAATGAAGAGTATCAAAAAGTGATTGACGAAAAAAGCAACAATGCAAGAGATGCAAAAACTTGACCAATCAAAACAAAATAATTTAAATGAGATAGTAATACCAAATGAGACAGCGCAAGACACCCCTTTAGTTATTGATAAACCAAAACCAATACAAAAACCTCAAAGAGATCTTTTTGGACTTACAAAAGAGGAAGCTGCTCAAAAACAAGAAACTGTTAAAGTTGTAACTCCACAACCAAAACCACCTGTTGTGAAAAAAGAGGTGGTAAAACCAGTGGTAAAAGAAAAAGTTGCAAAACCTGAAGCTATAAAACCACCAGTTGTATCAACAACAAAAACAGCTAATGTAGCTGGATATTATATTCAAATAGGTGCTTTTACAAAAGAGCCTGCTGCAACTTTACTCAATAGTATTGAAAAGAAGGGTTACAACTACAATGTACACCAAATGACAATCAAAGGTACAGTGTATAATAAAGTTTTAATTGGGGCATATCCAACAAGAGAGATAGCTTTAAAAGATTTAGATAATGTTAAAAAAGATTTTAACAATAAAAATGCATATATATTAAAGTTTTAAGGTATAAGAAAATATGAATTTTTATAATAAAACTCTATTTTTAGACCAATTTACACCTGTATCAATATATCAAAAAGTAAAAGAGATTTTTCCCCATGAGATAACTTTTCTTTTTGAATCAGTTGTAAATGGTGATGATGGAAATTTTAGCTATATTTTTGTAGGTGATAGAGAAAGAGTATGGCACAAAGATGGAAAAAGTTTTTATAAAGATGAAGCTGGAACTATAAAAGATATAGATAAAAATCCTTTTGTTTTTCTAAAAGAGTATTATAAAAATTTAGATAAAAAATTTTATCATGACAAAGGAAAAGAGTTAGGGATTGGACTCATTGATGGTTTTATAGGAAATATGGGTTATGATATGGTTGCTACTTTTGAACCAACATTACACAAATCTATGGATGGATTAAAAGATGAATTTGGGATTGCAGATTGTGATCTTATTCGTCCTAAGATGGTTTTAGTTTACTCCCATAAAACATCACAACTTACAATTATAACTTCTATGGAAATTATGAGTTGTTATATAGAACAGATAGAAAATAAACTGCAACAAAACTTTGAATATACCCCATTGAAAAAAGTTGAGCTTTTAGATGAGGGTAGTTTTGCTCACACAAAAGAAGATTTTTTTGAGATGATTGCAAAATCAAAAGAGATGATACGCAGTGGTGATGTTTTTCAAATACTTATGACCAATCGATATACTAGAAAAGCAAAAGTAGATACTCTGAGTTTTTATAGAGCGTTAAGAAGTAAAAACCCAAGCCCATATCTTTTTTTACTAGAGTATGAAGACTTTACAATTGCGGGAAGTAGTCCTGAAGTGATGGTAAGACTTACAGATGATAGAATACTTCTTAGACCAATTGCCGGTACTAGGAAAAGAGGGAAAACAGTCTTAAAAGATAATGAGATGGAACAAGAGATGCTCAATGATCCAAAAGAGGTAGCTGAGCATGTTATGCTTATAGATCTTGGAAGAAATGATGTGGGAAGAGTAGCAAAAGTAGGAACTGTACAAGTGACAGATAAAATGAGAGTAGAGCGATACTCTCATGTTATGCATATGGTTTCTGATGTGGAAGCTACTATTGATGAAAAGTATGATATGTTTGATCTCTTTGCAGCTACATTCACTGCAGGAACTATGACAGGTGCTCCAAAAATAAGAGCTATGGAACTTATAGCCCAATTTGAAAAACTCAAAAGAAGTTTTTATAGTGGAAGTGTTGCGTATTTTGGATTTGATGGAAATATGGATAGTGCGATTACTATACGGACAACAATGATAAAAGATGATACAGTAGTATTTCAAGCAGGTGCAGGAGTTGTTGCAGATAGTGTTCCTGAGTTGGAATTTCTTGAAGTAAATAATAAACTTGCAGCAAATATAACAACACTTGAAGATTTAAGTAAAATAGAATCATAACAAAGGATAATTTTGAATAATATAACAGTAGCTCACTCACCAGATGCAGATGATATTTTTATGTACTATGCTATAAAGTTTGGTTGGGTTACTTTAAAAGATATTAATTTTGATAATATTGCACTTGATATAGAGACATTAAACCAAGCGACACTAAAAGGTGAGTATGATATTTGTGCTATTAGTTTTGCCTTATATCCATTTGTAAAAGATGATTTTGCACTCCTTAAAACAGCAGTTAGTTTTGGTGATGGATATGGACCAAAGTTGGTAAAATTAAAAGGTAAAGAGCTCAAAAGAAACTTCAAAGTAGCATTAAGTGGAAAATACACTACAAATGCACTACTATTTAAAATAAAGTATCCAGAAGCAAGAATTACTTACATGAATTTTTTAGAGATAGAACAAGCTGTACTTGATGGAGTAGTTGATGCTGGTGTATTAATACATGAATCTATTTTAACTTATGATGATAAGCTAGAGGTTGAAGCGGAGCTTTGGGATATCTGGCAAGAGTTAGCTGGAAAAGAATTACCACTACCACTGGGAGGTATGTGTTTACGAAGAAGTATTCCACTAAACAAAGCAATTGATTATGAAAATACACTTATAAAAGCTGTTCGTGTAGCAAATGATAATAAACTATTATTATCAAAAATGTTGCTAGAGCGAGATCTAATCCGAGTAGACCACGATACACTCCAAACATATCTAGGTCTTTATGCAAACGATGATTCTATAGAGTTATCACCTTTACAATATCAAGCATTAGATAAGCTTTATTCTCTTGGGTTTGAGCATGGTTTTTATGACCAACTTATTAAATCAGAGGATTATCTTATCCCATCTGAGTATGAAGAGTTACGAAACTCTTAATACTTCATAATACCTTATAATTATTATTTATTTTATATATTTCCCATTAACTCTTTATTAATATTTTCTTGCTAAACTTTTTATTTGAAATTCTTATAAAAAAGGGGAAAATATGAGTGGAAGAGGTTTGAAAGTTTTAAGTATTATTTTTACAATATTTTTAACATTCACAAGTTTAAATGGTGCAGGAAAAGTTACAGGTGGTAGCGATCATGCTATGCCTAGTTGGTTTAAGCAAAGTTTTCTTGATATGAATGAAGATGTACTAGAAGCTAAAGATGAGGGGAAACATGTCATACTTTTTATGAGTTTGAAATTTTGTCCATATTGTACAAAAATGCTTAAAGAAAATTTTGAAGAGGGTGCAAAACTACAACCCTATATTCAAGAAAATTTTGATGTAATCGCTATAGATATCAAAGGGAGTCGTGAGTTAGCTATCAATGAAGATACAACTATGACTGAAATAGAGTATGCAAAACACTTAAAAGTGCAATACACTCCAACTATTTTATTTCTTGACCAAGATAACAAAATAGTTGTAAGAATCAACGGGTATAGATCACCAGAAAACTTCAAATATATTCTAGACTATGTAAAAAACAAAGAGTATAAAAATATGACTCTAACACAATATGTAGAAAAAGTGAAAAACAAAACTTTATATACACTACAAGATAATCCAATGTTTAAAAAGTTAAAAGATTTATCAAAAGTAAATGGACCGTTAGCAGTTATCTTTGAAGATGGAAGTTGTACACAGTGTAACTATCTCCATAACAATACATTAAAAAACAAAGATGTGATAGAGGAGGTTTCAAAAGTAACAGTTGTAAGATATGATGCAAGTTCAGAAGAAAAAATCATCACACCTGATGGGAAAACAACTACACCAAAACAGTGGGCAAAAGATATGGTATTAGATTATAGACCAGGGATTGTATTGTTTGATAAAAAGCAAGAGATAGTAAGAATTGATGCACTTTTATACAGCTTTCACTTTAAAGAGTTGTTTAGATTTGTAAGTGGTGGGTACTATGAAAAGTATCATACATTCTTAGACTATTTAAAACCTAGACAAGATGAGCTTTTAAGCCAAGGGATTGATATAGATATCTCTGATAAGTAAATAGTATGTTGATGAAAGAAAAGGGGGAGTTAAAAGTTGTAACTCCCCCTTTTTTATTGTACTTGTCCTGTATAAGCAGCTGAAACATTATCTGTTTTAACAGTACCAGCAGTAGAATTCATATTGTCATAAAAGCTACCATTTAGAACTTCATTATTTGAACCAGTAATAGTATATTTTGAACCACTATATGAGTAGGTTCCTGTCATATTATTAATACTAGACATACTTTGACTGTCACCATTAATAACCATATTAACAACAGTAGTGTTTGCACCAAAGTCAAATGCTAAAGTTATCGTAGAATTACTAGGGTCGATAAATGAACTATTATAGTTGTCATACCCCATCACTTTTCCACTGTAGGTTGCATTATTTGCACTAGTTAATGAACTTAAGTCACTTACAATGCTTTTTTCACTTAAAACCCAAACTTTTTCTGCTACATATTCACTGTTAACTATTTCAGTGCTACTCCAAAATCCCCAACTAAAATCATTATCTGCATCTGCAACTTTCATAATTATTCCAGTACCTAATGTTGAAGTAATAGTATCATTAGTTATATAATCAAATGAAAAAGTAACATCTCCTGTAGGTATAGCATAGTTAGTAGAGAGATCTTTATAATGTATTGAATTACTTGTTTGATTTAAGGTATTTAGTTTATCACTAGAAGTTTCTTCGTCAATAATATCTTCACCATCTTCTTTTGTTTTTCCTCCTTGATCAATAAGATCTGGAATAGTAGGTACAAATTTTCTAGGTTCTATCTTAGGAATTTCTTCTTTTGGTATCTTTGATTCATAAAAAACTCCATCATCATATCCAGATTCTTTTTCATTTTCAGAAGCACCAGAGTTTTGCTCTGCCTCTTCTTTTTGTTCAGGAGGTAAATCTTGTGGAGGTGTTGGTGATTGGTTTGGTTTCACTGTTGTAAATTGATTTGCCCCAACCTGTTGAATTCCAGCAGGAGTAACAACTTCAATGATACCATCAGAACAACTAAGAACTTCAGGTTGTGTAGGTGCTTCAGGTATATCTCCAAAGAAGATAGTACCACGAATACCAATAGAAGCAGAACGAGTTTTAAGGGTGAATTTATTTGGATTTACTTTTCCAATTTGTCCTGTAATTGTTTTAAATATCCCTTTTGCTACTTTAAAAGAAGCTTTTGTTTGGGTAGGCTTTTGTATATCATAGAAGTACTCCTCTATATCAAATGTAGAGTTCTTACCAAGTGAGATAACAGTTTTATCATTAAATAGTAGCTGTGCCCTAGCATTTGAACTTGTTGCTATTTTATCTTTTTCTTGAAGTTCAAATCCTATGGTTGCGGGAATCTTTTTTGAATCTCTAGAGATATTTACTTCCCCACTTAAAGCAGATATTTTTCCAATATTAGCAAATAATGTTGTGGCAAATAGTAAAACTGATAATAGTAAAATTTTCATTGTTAGTCCTTTTTAGAATGCAAAAGTGTAATTAAGATTTACACTTCTTTTTTTATATGTATAAACATTGATATTTGAATCATTATCTAAATCAGTCAATTCTGCCATAATTGATTGTGTATCATCTATTTTTTTTACAATACCTAAAGTGATATTTCTAATATCATCTACCCTTTTTGGTAAAAATGAACTCTCCTCTTTATATTTATTTTTTTCTATTTGATACCCTAGTGTTACATCATAAGTTGTAAAGAGATTCTTTGTATAAGAAAGTTTATATTTGTTTGTATCTTTACTTATATCTACCCTTGTACCTTGCTCTTTTCTTTCAGCTGAATAAGAGGTAAAGATATTTAACTTATCTTTTTCTATAGGGATAAGATAATTTAGAGCAATCTCTTTTATATTTGAGTGTTTTTGACTATCAACATCTTGAATCATCTTTTTCTTTTGATATTTCAAATCAACACTTAAAAGATGATTTTTATAAAGGTTATATTTTGTATTGTTTTTTATTCCATAGATATAAAGTGTTTGATCACCACCTAACCAAACATGATCATAAGTAAATGATGTTAGGTTTTTATACTTTTGGTTTGTATACCCTATACCACTTGCAAGTGAAAATAAAAATATATCATTATCATGGTAGTGGTTTTGCTCTTTTGCATAGACAACTCCGGTACTTTCCCATGAGAGTTTATTGTTAGATTTACTAGGAACTATTAGATTTCCAACTAAAATAGTTTTAAAATCTGTATCTGATCTTTTGTCTGTATCATTAGTAAGGGGTAGACCACCACTTATAATAGTAACACCCTCATAAGTGTTATTGTTAACATTATTATCCCAACCAAGACCTACTATTACAACTCTATTTAAGATATAATTTTTCTCTTTTTGTTCAATCATCTTTAAAAACTTCTCAACATTTGTTCTTACAGTTTGTGGAATAGGTGAAGCTAGTACAGCTTCAAACTCTTGTTTTGCCTCTTTGTATGATTGCATTAAAAAAAGTGTTCTTGCATACTCTAGTCGAACTCTATGATTATCAGGTTTTGAGATAAGTATTCTATCAAATGCTGCTAACGCAAAGTCATACTTTTTTAGCTCAAAAGCACTTCTTCCATAGTAATAGTTTATCAGTTCATGACTTGGGTATTTATCAACTAGTTTACTAAATATATTAAATGAATTTTCATAATCTTGTTGATTAAAGCTATTTAACCCTTTGCTATATTCTATAGTTGATGCTTTATCATCAGCGAAGTTTGTATCTGCTGCATATGAATATATCATAAGCAAAACTATTAGTAAGATTTTTTTATACATTACTATTCCCTATAAGACTTTTTATTTATTTTAGCTTAAATTATTTAAATAGTAGATTATATGGTAATGAAAAAGTAAATGCTTAGTATTTAAGAAGGCTATTTTTTTGCTTTATACCCAACTGACCCAGCAATACCACCTTCAATAAATTGAAGTATACCTGCTGTAGTATTTCCACCATCATAAAAACTACCTGTTATCTCATTACCATTAGCACCCGCTATATATCGATCTGTAGTACTGGTATCAAGTGATGTAAAATTTCTTGTTAAAGATGTAGTATTATTTATGTTTAAATCAACATCTACTGTAGCAGCACCTAAATCAAATACTAAAGATATTGTTGATTTACTTGGGTCAACAAAAGTTGAACCATAAAACCCCATAGCTTGACCAGTAAATGTTGCTTGCATATTACCTAAAGATGATATATCAGAAACGATATTTTGTCCAGCTACCCAAACATCAGAAGCACCTGCATAAGGAGTTATCTGTGTAGTAGTACCACTTATATTGGTTGAAGCTCCCCAAAATCCCCAGCTTATCTGATCATCATCATTAGTGTACAGTGAACCATCATCATATGCAACTAACCATCCATTATCTACATTATAAGCACTATATGTTCCACTAGATTCAAAAGTAGCAAAGGTATCATCTGTAATGTAAGCGGTGTCACTATCTGGATAAGTGCCTCCTAAATCAATATCTACAATATTTGCTGTGAGTGATTTAGTGTCTCTATTGATAGTAATATCCATTGGTTCAATACTAGTACCTAAGTTAGTAAAACCATTAAAAGTACTTGTCCCAGATGATAGTGAAGTTGAAGTACTTGAAACTTTATATTCTCCATGGGTATATATTGATTGACCAGTAGTTGGTGAAGATGTAACATTTATATTAGCTCCCCAGCCCTGATATTCACTACCAAATATAGCAGCATCACTACTAGTACTAGTTAGTTTATCACTAAAATCATTTTTTGTCTCAAAAAGTGAAAGATCTATTTTTGATTTATTATTAGAATCTTCACTAATTTTTCCTGTTGTAATAAAAACACCACCTTCTCGAAAACCGTAGCTCAATAGATTGCCATTAGCCCAATTTATAAAAGAACCATTTGTTGATACATAAGTCGTAGAATTATCTGTATACTCAGGTGTTTTATATTTACTTACACCATTAGTTGGAAGAGAATTATAGTTTGTTTGAACACCAAAAACAATTGTTTTATCATTCTCATATTCTTGAGAACTTATAGTACTCGTATATTTAGAGGTATCTATAAAAAACTCTTGCATATTATCTGCATATATAGTTCGATTATTATTTGTATACACTTTTGAGTAACTAGTATAACTATCTTTTTCTTTTTTGAGTGAAAAGTCTGGTATACTATAAGTTGATGTTCCACCTGTTACAGTACCTTGATAGTCATAAGTAGTAAATATACTTTGACCATTTAATTCCCCAATATTAATAGTAAAAGTAGGAGAAGTATTAAATATTTGATAAGTTGATTGGGTATTTAAATATGGTGCGCCTGTATAACTAGGGCGAGTGTAGGTAGAACCAAATACTTTATAAGTAGCTGTTTTTGTTGATTTATCAGCGTCCTTAATTAACTTATCGTTTACAGCCTCATTGGTAGCAGCATCGGTAACACTACTTGCAACATCGTCAACATCATTTATAGCATTGTTATTTTCTTGATTATTATTTTCTTCGTTGTTACCACTATCTTCTTTATCAGATTCTTCATTATTTTTCGATTCTTTCTCATTTGCTTCTGCACCTGATGCTTGGTTAAGCTGTTGTAATAGTGCAGGAGGGATTGTAATAGGAGGTGTAGGCAATTTCCCAATCTCTACTTGAGTAAATTGTCCTGCTACTACATTAACTATACCCTGAGAGTTTTCAACTATAATAGCACCTTGAGTACAAGCAATACTATCTGGTTGTCCAGGTGCAACATCTCCAAAGAATATAGTACCTCTAATACCAATAGAAGCTGATTTTGTTTTAAGTTTAAACTGATTGGGATTTATTTTACCAATTTGTCCTGTAATTGATTTAAATATCCCACGAGCTACTTTAAAAGAAGCTTTTGTTTGATTAGGTTTTTGAATATCAAAAAGATACTCTTCTATATTAAATGTTGAGTTTTTACCAAGAGAGATTATTGTTTTATCTTTGAATATTAGTTGTACTCTTGCATTGTTTTTAGTTGTTACAGTATCTTTTTCTTGGATAGTAAATCCAATGATTCCTGGAATATCCTTAGAGTCTCTAGAAATAGTAACATCTCCACTTAGTGCACTTATCTGTGCTATATTAGCAAATAATGTGGTCAACGATAAAAAAATCAATAATAATACTTTCATAATAATCCCTTGCTTATACAATATTATATTATAAAATAACTAAATATAATTTTTATTTATCTAAAAGAACTCATAATAAAACAAATGATACAATACACAATGACTAAAACAATAGATTTTCAAAAATACACCTCTATTCATATTGGTAAAGAATATGAAGTAAAAATTATAGATGAGATAGGTGATTATTCAAACTACCATATTATAGGTCGTGGAAATAATATCCTTATCTCAAATACTCCACCCCCTTTAGCTATACTTGCAGATAAGTTTGATTATATAGAACAAAAAGATGATAAACTCATAGTTGGTGCTGCAACATCTAGTGGTAAGCTTCTTACATATTGTAGAAAAAATGATATAGCACATTTTGAACTTCTTGCAAAACTCCCTGGAAATATGGGTGGTTTAGTGAAGATGAATGCAGGTCTTAAAGAGTGGGAGATATTTAATTATCTTTATTCTATAAAAACTCAAGATGGAGAGATATTAAAAAAAGATATTCCTCATAGTTATAGAGATACAAAAATTGATGGAATTATCTATGAGAGTTACTTTCCTAAGGTAGAAAAAGGGTATGACAAAGAGCTTACAAAAGATGTTCAATCACTATGAGAGATAATCAACCAAATCTTCCAAGTGCAGGGAGCTGTTTTAAAAATCCTAAAGAATAATAGTGCAGGGTACTTAATAGAACAAGTGGGACTCAAAGGGTACCAAATAGGTAGATATGGCTTTTAGTTCACAACACGCAAACTTTTTAGTGAATATGGGTGCTGGTACTTTTGATGAAGCTATAAAGCTTAATAAATCTAGCAAAAGAAAAAGTGAAAGAGACAGTTTAATATAGATTTAGAATTAGAGATAGAGATTATTTAAAATTGCAAATTGCCATTTTTTTTCATTAAAAAAAATTATTGTAGTACAATTCCTTTATAAAATATAGAGGAGTATGTTATGAAGTCATTAAAATCAGCTTCATTAGATGGGATAGATGCTGTAAGTATTGATGTAGAATCTACTTTTACAAAAGGATTACCAAGCTTTAGTATTGTTGGTATGGCAAACACAGCAATCCAAGAATCAAAAGAGCGAATAAAGTCATCACTACTAACCAACGAGTTTAAATTTCCACCAAAAAGAATCACAATCAATCTTTCCCCCTCTGAATTAGCTAAAAAAGGAAGTCATATTGACCTACCAATTGCACTGCTTATAGCTTTACAAGAGACGAAAATAAGTTTAAAAGACTTCTATGTATTTGGGGAGTTGGGACTTGACGGAAAGCTTAAAGATACAAAATCTATTTTTGTTCTTATCTTATCCCTTGTAAGACAAGGAAAGATTAAAAATGTACTCATACCAAAAGAGTCTATTGAAAAAGTTTCAATGATACCAAATATTAATATCTATAGTGTAGAAACATTAGCTGATGCCATACTCTTTTTTCAATTACAAGATAAAGAACTTTATAAAATAAGTAATAAAACTTATGAATATAAATCTATAACAATTAACAATCAAAATTATTTTTATCAAAAAAACTATAAAGTAGATTTTGCTGATGTAAAAGGGCAAAAAATTGCAAAAAGAGCAGCACAATTAAGTGCAGCAGGTGGACATAATATTATCTTTGAGGGAAGTCCTGGTTGCGGGAAAAGTATGATTGCAAAAAGATTACAATATATTACAGCACCTATGGAACTTGAAGAGATTTTAGATATTGCAAAAATGGAATCTTTGCAACTCAAACAACCAACATTTACCCCTCAAAGAACTTTTATCTCTCCACATCATAGCTCCACAAAAGCTTCAATCGTAGGTGGAACACAAATAGGGGAGGTGGCTTTATCAAATCATGGGGTACTGTTTTTTGATGAATTACCACATTATGATAAAAATGTTTTAGAAGCTATGAGAGAGCCTTTAGAAGATTATGAGATATCAATTTCAAGAGTAAATAGTAAGGTAAAATATCCTACAAAATTTCTTTTCGTAGCAGCACAAAACCCATGCCCTTGTGGGAACTTACTCTCTCAAACAAAACTATGCCGATGCAATGATGTTGAGATACAAAGATATAAAAATAAAATATCGGATCCTTTTTTAGATAGAATTGATCTTTATGTGGTTATGAATGAGGTAACAAAAGAGGATAAATCTGATGTGACATCAGAACAATTACACTTACAAGTATTAGAAGTCTTTAAGCGTCAAAAACTTCGTGGACAAAAAGAACTTAATGGAAAACTTAATGATGAGGATATAAAAAAATATTGTACCATTTCAATAGAAGCACAAAATATTTTGGATTTGTCTATTGAAAAATTTGCTTTATCCTTTCGCTCTATTAATAAAGTATTAAAAGTATCAAGAACAATAGCTGATTTAGATAATAGTCATACAATAGAAAAACAGCATATTATAGAAGCTTTGAGTTATAGAAAGAGATAGTTTAGTATTGTTTCCATGCAATATTAAATGGAACTTTTTTATAATATATAGTTGAACAAAGTTCTGTTAATCCTACTTTTTTTAGAATATATTTTACTTTTTTAGGCCAAGTATCTCTGTAGTTAAAAGAGTTATCCTTTCCACCAATTTTTGAAGCAAACTCCAGATTTGTTTCAAGTGTAAAAAGTGTATCGATACCCTCTTTTGCTACTTTCTTTTCTAACCATAGTTTTGTTTCTCTAAATGGCGCGTATTTGTGGTTTTCTCTGAGCCACTTAGTTAAAAAGTCATCTACAGATTGTAGTTTTGCTTTTTTAAATTGATTTGGATTGTATTTAAAAAATTCTAAATTTGTAGTTTTACCCGCAATATCTTTGGGTCTATAATCTTTTTTTAAACTTTTTGGTCTTTTTTTCCAGACAAGCTCTTGACATCTTTTTTGCTCTTTTGGATCAAATAAAGCTTTTTTGTTTTGGTCTGTTTTACAATATGGGATAGTGAGTACTGGTAATTGTATGTCATTTTTATTTGCACCAAGGCTTAAGATATTTCCTGTTATTTGTGAGACATATCCACTTCCATATCCAGATTCAAGTCCTGCAATAGCAAGGATAACAGCAGGTGGTGTATTGTGTTTGATTGAGAGTTGTATTACATCACTTGTAATTGAAGAATAGAAATTTTCTACATTTTTAAATTCTCTATACTTGAATTTATTTGCTTGTGATGTTGTTAATAGGATTATTAGTATTAGTAGGTGTTTCATTTGGGTAATTTGATATAAAGTGAATTGTAATTAAAGTAAATTGAACTTTTAAAGCGTGATTATACGGCTATTTTGGTGCAAAGACGAAATCATAGATTTCTTTTGCACAACAAAATATCGTTAAAACCTAAAAGAGTGAAACTTTTCACTCTTTTATACGGTTTTAACCATTTCTCTTTTTCATAATCTCATCAGCAACGTTTTTAGGAACTTCCATATATTGATCAAAAATCATTGAATATGTAGCTCTACCTTGTGACATAGATCTAAGGTCTGTTGAGTATCCAAACATCTCTGCAAGTGGAACTAAAGCAACAACAAGTTTAACACCAGCTCTATCATCCATAGATTGAACTAGTCCTCTTCTTTTGTTACAATCTCCAATAACATCACCCATATAATCTTCAGGAGTTTCAATTTCAACTCTCATCATAGGCTCTAGAATACAAGCTTGTGCAGCTGCTTGTCTACAACCAGCTTTAAATCCCATAGATGCTGCAAGTTTAAATGCCATCTCAGATGAATCCACATCATGGTAAGAACCGTCATAACAAGTAACTCTAATGTCAACTAGTGGATAACCAGCAAGTACCCCACCAAGCATTGTTTCTTTACAACCTTTTTCAACTGCAGGAATATACTCTTTTGGAATAGCCCCACCTTTGATCTCATTAACAAACTCAAAACCTTCTTCGTTTGTCTCTTCAGCAGTCATAGGCTCAATTTTTAAGAATACATGTCCATATTGACCTTTACCACCAGATTGTTTAGCATATTTGTACTCTTGATCAACACCATTTTTAATTGTTTCTCTATAAGCAACTTGAGGTGCACCAACTTCAGCTTCAACATTAAATTCTCTTTTCATTCTATCTACAAGAATCTCAAGGTGTAACTCACCCATTCCTGAAATAATAGTTTGACCAGATTCTTCATCAGTTTCAACTCTAAATGATGGATCTTCTTGAGCTAGTTTTCCTAAAGCGTTACCCATTTTTTCTTGGTCAGCTTTAGTTTTCGGCTCAACTGCAACAGAGATAACTGGTTCTGGGAAATCCATTCTTTCTAAGATAACTGGATCTTTTTCACTAGCAAGAGTATCTCCTGTAATTGTTGATTTAAGACCAACAACAGCACCAATTTCACCAGCATATAATTGAGAAACTTCTTCTCTATTATTTGAATGCATTTTAAGAAGTCTTCCGATTCTCTCTTTTTTCATCTTTGTAGAGTTAAGTACATAAGTACCTGATTCTAAAACACCTCTATAGATTCTTGTAAAAGTAAGTTGACCAACAAATGGATCTGTCATAATTTTAAAAGCAAGTCCAGCAACTTCACCATCATCTGTTGATGGTACAATTACAGGTTCACCCTCTTGAGTTTCACCTTTAATATCTTCAACCTCTAATGGAGATGGCATATACATAGCAACAGCATCAAGTAAAGTTTGAACACCTTTGTTTTTAAATGCAGTACCACAAGTCATTGGAGTTAATTTTAGAGCTAAACAACCAGCTTTAAGACCTTTAGTGATCTCCTCTTCTGTTAACTCTTCACCCTCTAGGTATTTTTCCATTAATTCATCGATAGATTCAGCAGCAGCTTCAACCATTTTTTCTCTATACTCTTCAGCCATCTCTTGTAAGTCAGCAGGAATATCTTCGATATGATAGTTAGAACCCATAGCAGCATCTTCATCCCAAACGATAGCTTTCATTTGAATTAAATCAACTACACCTTGGAAGTTTTCTTCTGCACCAATTGGTATTTGAATTGGAACAGCATTTGATTTTAATCTTTCATTTACTTGTTTTTCAACCATAAAGAAATCTGCACCAGTTCTATCCATTTTGTTAACGAATATCATTCTTGGTACTCTATATTTATTTGCTTGTCTCCAAACTGTTTCAGATTGTGGTTGAACCCCACCAACTGAACAGAATACAGCAACAGCTCCATCAAGAACCCTCATAGATCTCTCAACTTCAATTGTAAAGTCAACGTGACCTGGAGTGTCAATAATGTTGATCATTAGATCATCATTTGTTTTTGGGTGTTTCCAGTGACAAGTTGTAGCAGCAGAAGTAATTGTAATACCTCTTTCTTGCTCTTGTTCCATCCAGTCCATAGTTGCAGCACCATCATGTACCTCACCAATTTTGTGAGATACACCTGTATAGAATAAAATTCTTTCAGTAGTTGTTGTTTTACCAGCATCAATATGTGCTGCAATACCAATATTTCTAACTCTGCTAAGTGGTGTTTTTCTTGCCATTTTAATTTCCTACCATCTGTAGTGAGCAAACGCTTTGTTTGCTTCAGCCATTTTATGAACATCTTCTTTCTTCTTGAATGAGTTTCCTCTTTCATTTGCAGCTTCAAATAATTCATTTGCTAGTCTCTCAACAGCAGTTCTTTCATTTCTTTTTCTAGCCATATCAATAATCCATCTTAATGCTAAAGTTTGTCTTCTTACAGGTCTTACTTCAACTGGAACTTGGTATGTAGCTCCACCAACTCTTCTAGATCTTACTTCTAAAAGTGGTTTTACATTTTCAATAGCTCTTTCGAATACATCAAATCCTGATTCTTCACCTCTTGCATCAAGGTTTGCTATTGCACCATACATAATTTTTTGAGCTATAGATTTTTTACCATCTAACATAACTGCATTTATGAATTTTGTGATCAATTTACTATTGTAAATAGGATCAGCCATTACTTCTCTTACGGGAGCTTTTCTTCTTCTCATTGTCTAATCCTTCTACTTATTT
Organism: Arcobacteraceae bacterium; assembly: GCA_965140475.1. Taxonomy (GTDB): domain Bacteria; phylum Campylobacterota; class Campylobacteria; order Campylobacterales; family Arcobacteraceae; genus JAIOSF01. The sequence goes on along the minus strand of OZ223240.1, from coordinate 32,536 downwards.
CTTTGGTTTCTTAGTACCATATTTAGATCTAGCAACTGTTCTATTTGCAACACCAGCTGTATCTAACGCACCACGAACGATATGATATTTAACCCCAGGTAAATCCTTGATTCTACCACCTCTTACTAGAACAATAGAGTGCTCTTGTAAATTGTGACCTTCACCACCGATATATGAAATTACTTCAAATCCTGTAGTTAATCTAACTTTTGCTACTTTTCTTAAAGCCGAGTTAGGTTTCTTTGGTGTTGTTGTATATACTCTTGTACATACTCCTCTTCTTTGTGGACATTTTTCAAGTGCTGGAGATTTTGATTTTTCAATCTGTTTCTTTCGCTCTTTTCTAATCAATTGATTGATTGTAGGCATTGTTTTCCTTTATATAATTTGGTTAGAACAACTCTTTGTATACCTTGTTGTTCAGTCTTCTCTATAGCAAAATAGTAAAAACTATTTCAGATACTACCTAATCTCGAAAAGGTATTTTTTCGAAAAAAGTTTTGGATTATACTGAAATGAAACTTAGAAGTTTATTATATGTAGATGATTGTTTATTTTAGTTAAGAGAAAACTCTTTATTAATATAATAAAGAGTTTTAATTTTGAGGTTATTCTTCTGTTGTTGGTGCAGTTTCAACTGATGTTACACCCATAGCTTCAAGTATTTTTGCTTCAATCTCCTTTGCTAGTTCAGGATTGTCTATTAAAAACTGTTTACTATTCTCTTTACCTTGACCTATTTTACTATCGTTGTAACTAAACCAAGCACCAGCTTTATCAATAATATCCATTTTTACACCATAATCAATAAGTTCACCTGTTTTTGAAATACCTGAACCAAACATAATGTCAAATTCTACAACTTTAAAAGGTGGAGCAACTTTATTTTTTACAACTTTTACTTTTGTTCTATTTCCTATAACCTCTTCACCTTGTTTTAAAGAGGCAATTCTTCTAATATCAAGTCTTACTGAACTATAAAATTTTAATGCATTTCCACCTGTAGTTGTTTCAGGACTTCCATATCCTGTCATACCGATTTTCATACGAATTTGGTTGATAAAGATAACTGTAGTATTCATTTTATGCATAATTCCAGTAATTTTTCTAAGTGCTTTAGACATCAGTCTAGCTTGAACACCAACTTGTTGGTCATCCATATCTCCATCAATCTCTACTTTTGGAGTAAGTGCAGCAACAGAATCTACAACAATTAAATCAACTGCTCCACTTCTAACAAGTGTTTCTAAAATTTCTAAAGCTTGTTCTCCATAGTCAGGTTGTGAAACTAGTAGATTATCAATATCAACACCAAGGTTTTTTGCATACGCTGTGTCTAGTGCATGTTCCGCATCAATAAAAGCACAAACACCACCTGACTTTTGACATTCTGCAATAGCATGAAGTGTTAAAGTAGTTTTACCTGAACTTTCAGGTCCATAAATTTCTACTACTCTTCCTTGTGGTAAACCACCAACACCTAATCCTAAATCTAAACCTAATGAACCTGTGCTAATTGCTTCCATCTCTACAACAGGTTTATCACCTAATCTGATTAGAGTACCTTTCCCAAAAGCTTTATCCATCTGTTTTATTGCTAAATCAAGTGCATTTTTTTGCTGATCATTCATTGTTTTTCCTCTTAAATTGTTTTTATATGTAGAAGTATAGCAGTTTTTTTCTAAGTGTATAAAAAAAATTGCATTTTGCAACTTTTTTATTTTTAAGTAAAAATAGGATATCATAATATGTTAAAAATTATGATTAAAAGGAATATTATAAATGGTTTATATTGATAATGTATATGCTGATGAAGTTATGGATAGTAGGGGTAACCCAACTGTAAGAGCAACAGTTACTTTAAGTGATGGTACAAAAGCTTCTGCTATCGTTCCAAGTGGAGCAAGCACAGGGAAAAGAGAAGCTTTAGAATTAAGAGACGGTGGTGATAGATACATGGGAAAAGGTGTATTAAAAGCTGTTGAAAATGTAAATAATATTATTGCAAATGACCTAGTTGGATTAAGTCCTTTTAATCAAGCTGAAGTTGATGCAACAATGAAAGATATAGATGGTACTGAAAATTATAGTAATCTTGGAGCTAATGCAGTTCTAGGAGTTTCAATGGCGGTTGCAAGAGCAGCAGCAACTAGTCTTAAAATGCCATTATATAGATATTTAGGTGGAGCAAATGCTATGACTATGCCTGTTCCTATGTTAAATATTATAAATGGGGGAGAGCACGCGAATAACTCGGTGGATTTCCAAGAGTATATGATTATGCCAGTAGGTTTTGAAAACTTTAGTGAAGCATTAAGAGCAAGTGCGGAAGTATATCATCATCTTAAAAAAATCATTGACGGTATGGGAGAGTCTACTGCTGTTGGTGATGAGGGTGGATTCGCACCAAATTTAAAATCAAATGAAGAACCAATCCAAGTAATTATGGAAGCTATCGAAAAAGCAGGATACAAATCTGGTGAACAAATTTGTATCGCAATGGATGTTGCAGCATCAGAGCTTGTAAATGAAAAAGGCTTATATGTATTAAAATCTGAAAATAGAGAATTAACAAGTGCCCAACTAGTTGAGTACTATGTTGACTTATGTAATAAATATCCAATTATATCTATCGAAGATGGTTTAAGTGAAGATGATTGGGATGGATTTAAATTAATGACAGAGAAGCTTGGAAATAAAATCCAAATAGTTGGTGATGATCTATTTGTAACAAATGCTAATATTCTTGCGCAAGGGATATCTAAAGGAATTGCAAATTCAATTTTAATTAAACCAAATCAAATTGGATCTGTAAGTGAAACTATGTTAACTATTAGACTGGCACAAAGAAATAACTATAATTGTGTTATGTCTCACAGAAGTGGTGAGTCTGAAGATGCATTTATTGCAGACTTTGCTGTTGCATTAAACTGTGGACAAATTAAAACAGGAAGTACAGCAAGAAGTGATAGAATCGCTAAATATAATAGACTTTTAGAGATTGGTGCAGAGATAGGATATGGTGAATATTTAGGGAAACAACCTTTTACAAAAAGATAGATTATAAATATAGATGTTAAGTAGTAATAAAAAGTTTATACTTCTATCAACTTTTTTAATATTGTTGACATTTATATTGGCTTATTACATAGCTAATTTACTTTTTTATGGTAAAAATTCTTATGAAGTTTACTCTAATTTAGAAAATAGAAAACTAAAATTGCAACAAGATATAAAAATGTTACAATATGAAAATGCAATGTTACAAAAAAAATATTTTGAACTTAAAAACTTGGAGCCTGAAGAATTATGAAAAAATTATTACTATTTGTATTTATAAGTTTATTAGCTATAAATTTAAGTGCTAGGATGAATCCTTTTGAGCCAACTGATACTTTTATTGAACAACAAAAAGAGTATGAGATGAAACAAAAACAAGAGGAACAAAAGCAAATTGAGTTAGAACAGCAAAGAAAAATTGCACTATTAGCTCAACAAGAAGCAGAAGAAAAAGCTGAACAGCTGCGATTAGAACAAGAGCAAGCAGCTCAACTAGAAAAACAACGACGACTTCAAGCGGAAAAAGCAGCTCAAATGATTAAAGTTGTTGAAAAAAAAGAGGAAATAGTAGTACCTAAAGATAGTTATAAGATTTTACCTTTTGTAAATATAAAAGTCTCAGATGAAGAGATAGAGATATTTATTGATAAAAGATATAAGCTTGTAAATCAAGACATTTTAGAAGAACAAAAAAAGTTTCTGTTTGATTTTAGAGCAATAGAGAGTTTTTATACTATAAGAAAAGCTCTCAATAATAAGAGTTTTAAATCATTTGCTGTGGGAACACATATGGATAAAAAGTTTTTCAGAGTTGTGGTTGAGTTAACTGATACCGTTTCAAAATATAAAGAAGATATCAATAGCAATACAAGCTATATAAAAATCAAAAAGATTAAATAAAATACAAAACTATTTTCTTTAATCTTAAGAAAAAATGAATATTGAATTAGCCTATAATGTTTTTGATACTAACCTAATTAAAATCATAGAGATAATTACCTCAAATATAGCACTTAAAATAAAAGCATAATAGTAAAACTGACTTATACTTTGGTTTTGAAAAGCTAAGGTTGCAACAGCTATTAGAAGAGTAAGAGGCATAGAGTGTGAAAGAGCTAAAAGTATAGATTGTCTCAACCCAATATCTTTTACAAATAGCATAGAACTTATAATCCGTATAATAATCATACTAAATGTTATCATTAAAGCTGTATATATTAGGTTCTCCATAAAAAGAGATTCAAGTTGAAATGATGTTCCAACCCATACAAAAAAGATAGGTACAAGCCAACCAAAACCAAAATGCTCTAGTTTGTGAGGTAGCTGTTTATTGTGTTCAAAAAATGTTTTGATAAATACACCTGCAATAAATGCACCCAGTGCTACTTCTAAATGTAGATATAACATAACAGCAATCATAATAAAAAATATCCCCATAGATACTCTTACATCTTGCTCTTGATTGTCATCTTGTGGCATAAGATAGTTTTTTAGTTCCGGATACCACCAAATAAGATTATGAAAAAAGTTATAAAAGATAATCATAACTCCAAAAACTAAAATAAGTTCAATAAGAGTACTATAGAATCTTCCACTTAACCCAAATTCTAGACCAGCACTCACAGCTGTTAAAACAATAATTGAGATAATTTCCCCTATAAGACCAACTGTAATAGCAAGATTCAACCACTCTTTATCTCCATACTCTTTTTTTAAAACAGCAAGTAAACCTATAGAGATAAGAGGAAGTGTTACTATAAATATTTTTGATAGATCAAATCCCCAACTAAAAAGAGCTGCAAACACATAAAGTAAAGTAGAATATATAAGCCCCTTTTTTAACATATTAGGAGATATTTTTAAAAGTTGTTTTAGGTCAACCTCTAATCCAGCAAGAAACATTAGATATAAAAATCCAAGTTCTGCTACAAGTGTAAAAAGATGATTTTTTTCAATAAGTGCTAAAGAAACAGCAACAGAGCCTAAAAATATCTCAATAGGAATTGTAGGTATTCTAATCAATTTTGCTATTAAAGGGGAGGCAAAAATAATTGCAGATAGAGTAATAATTATTGAAACTTCATTTGTCATCGTATCTTTAACCTTATTGTGTACAGCTTGAAGCTATTTTGAATCCAAGATTTTCTAGTGATTGTAAATCTTGCGAAGCTTGATTTCCATTTGTTGTAAGATAATCACCAATAACAATTGAGTTTGCACCATAATTAAATATATCATATTGTTGCTCTTTAAACATAAGTTCTCTTCCACCTGCAACCATGATTTTATGTGCATTTGGATTGTATTGTTTGGTTAGTTTAATTAGTTCAAAAGCTTCTTGCTTTGTTATACTATTTTCAACTATAGGTAATGCTTCATTTGGATGAAAAAAGTTTATAGGTACATTCATAGGTTCTAAAGATGCAATGGATTCTAACATAGAGATTCTATCCTCTTGAGTTTCCCCTAGACCAAAAATACCTCCACATACTAAATTAAGACCAGCTTCTTTTGCATTAAGACAAGTTTGATATCTTTCATCCCAACTATGTGTTGAAACAATTGTTGGATAAAACTCTTTTGAAGTTTCTAAGTTATGATTATAGTTATCTACACCAGCTTTTTTTAATTCTTGTAGTTGTTCTAAAGTTGCTGTTCCGTTACAAGCGATGATTTTTAAACCTAAGTTTTCTTTTTTTACAGCAGTAGCAGCAGCACATACAAATTCTAATCTTTCAGGTGTTAAGCCTTTTCCTGCTGTTACAAGGCAAAACCCTATAGCTTTATTCGCTCTTGCAGTTTTAGCTTCTGCAACAATAGTATCTATATCTTTTCTTTTATATCTTTGAATATCTGCTTTGTATTTTACGCTTTGTGTACAGAACTTACAATCTTCATTGCAAGTACCACTTTCGATATTTGATATAGCACATAGATATATTGTTTTATTATTTTTCATATTCATAAACTTTTGTTTCCCAAGTATTAGATTCAGGTTTTTTGTAATTATACTCTATTATATATTTATCCTCTTTTATCTCTAAAAGTGCACATTCTGTTAATTTTTTATTTCTAGCACAAACTTCCCCTGGATTTATAAATAAAGTGTTGTTTGTATATTGTTGTTCAAAGTTGTGTGTGTGACCAAATATCACTATATCACTATCAGGAGTGAGATAGTTTGGTATATGCATAAGTTTAAAAGTTACCTCTTTTATTTTAAAATAGTAAGGCTCTTGATTTATATTATAATTATTTGAGTATTGAGTGAGATTATAGTCATTGTTTCCAAAAACACTTACATAGGTTAAACCAGAATTTTTTAATATATCTAAATTTTCTTTTATCTCTAAATCACCAGCATGTACAAGGTATTGAGCCCCTTTTGATTTAAGCATCTCTATAGCTTGAGTAGTGAGTGTGGTTTTTTGATGTGAATCTGATAATAACGCAATTTTCATGGGGAGGATTATAGCAGATTTAAATTCAAAGAAGCTATAATTGTCAAACTAAATTAATACAAAAAATACAAAAAGGTTTGATATGGAATGTGAAATGCCACAAGTAAATAGTAATAAAGAGGAGATAAAGGCAATTTTAGAGGATACAAAAACTATTGCTATAATAGGATGCTCACCAAATAGTGAAAAAGCTAGTAATAAAGTGGCTGTTTATTTAAAAAATCATGGTTATACTATAATACCAGTCTATCCAAAAGAGGATATGATACTTGGAGAAAAAGTTTATAAAAGTTTAAGTGATATTCCAAAAGATATTAAAATAGATATGGTAGATATATTTAGAAAACCAGATGTAATAGCTTCTGTTGTAGATGAGGCATTACAAAGAGGTGATGTGAAGTGTGTTTGGACTCAGTTAGGATTAGTTCATAATCAAGCAGCAACAAAAGCTAGAGAGGCTGGCTTAAAAGTGGTACAAAACCATTGTACTAAGATAGAACATACAGCTTTATTTTAAATAGTACAAGTAGGATTACTTTGCAACTGTAAGGTTGCAATAGTACCACTTATCCCATCAGTTCTATTTTTTAAAGAGATTGTACCACCCAGTGCTTCAGCAGCACTTTTTGCTAAAAATAGTCCAAGACCTGCACCCTTTTCATTTCCAATTCTTTTAAATGGTGCAAAAAGATCAATCGCTTCATCACAACCAATACCTTCATCAATAACTTCTATTTTAATTGATTGCTCATAAGGTGTAGTTCTAATTAAAATCTCTTTATTATTAGGGGTAAATTTAATAGCATTTTGTACAAAGTTTTGGATAATTTGTGTTAAAAGTGTTTGTTGAATAATTGTTGTGAAACTATCTATCTCTGTATGAAACTCTAAATTGATATTTTTTTCACAAGCTAAAAGTTTAAAGCTTTCCGCTTTTGTTTTAAGATAGTTGATAATATCAAGCTCTACAGGCTTTTCGAATTGGGCTCCCTCTTGTCTTCCCATGTCAAGTATAGAAGTTATCATGTGATTCATCCCATCTATCTCTTCAAGATGAACTTTTAAAACCTCTTCATACTTTTCTGGTTCTCTCTTTTTTCGTAAGGTTACTTGTGATTTAAGTTTCATAACTGCAAGTGGTGTTTTAAGTTCATGAGCAGCCCCAATAAAAAGCTCTTTTTGGTATTTTACATGATTTTCAATTCTTGTTGTAAGAGTATTAATAGAGTTAGCTAGTGGTATAAACTCTTGAGGCATCTTTTTTGTATCTATTTGTGTAAGAGAGTTTTCATTCATATTTGAGAGTTTATTAGTAATTCTTAAAATTGGGAATAGTAAAGTTTTAGACATAGCAAAAGCATATATAATAATCAAAATAAGACCACCAGTACCTAAAAATAATAAGTTACTAAATATTTTATTTAACATTTTATGGGAAGAATTTATATTTCTAGTTAATTTTAGATATTGGTTCGTTTCTAAACTCATAGGGTATATTAATTCCATAAAATGGTTATTATCAATTTTATATTTTTTGTAGTTTAATTTTGGAACGACAGAGATAGTTACAACTTCAATTGTTGTATCATCATTAACTAATACTCGTAAATTGTCGTGATCATTTGTTTTATTTTGTGCAAGTGTAACAATAAGTTTTGCATCTTTTAATAGTTCTTCAGAGATCTCTTCATAAATTGTAGCTTTTGTAAAACCATAAAAAATAAGGGATAATACAATAACAAAAAATGAAGTTGCAAATATAAGCTTCTGTGAGAATTGCTTATATATGCTTTTTGTATTCATATTTTTAGTTTTCTTCTTCTACTTTTGGAGGGTAACAAAATCTGTAACCTCTTCTTCTAATTGTTTCAATTGTAGCTATATTTAATGGTTTGTCCATTTTTTGTCGAATTTGGTTAATAGCAACTTCAATTACATTTGGAGTAACTAATTCTGGTTCTTCCCAGATTGCATCAAGTAATTGCTCTTTTGAAACAATTTGATCTCTATGTCGTGCTAAGTGTGTTAAAACTTCAAATGGTTTCCCTTTAAGTTCAATCTCAACACCGTTATACATAATTTTTTCTTCATCTGGGTTTATTGCTAAATCTTCGATTTTAATGATGTTTGTTCCACCAAATCTTAATCTACACTCAATTCTTGCTAATAAAATATCAAAATCAAAAGGTTTTTTAATATAGTCATCAGCACCTGTTTTAAGAGCTTTTATCTCACTATCTTTGTCATCTCTTGCACTTACAATTACAACTGATGTTCTACCACTTCTATTTTTTACAATTTTTGTTAACTCTAATCCATCACCATCTGGTAACATCCAATCTGTAAGAACTAAATCATAATTTCTAATCTCTATAAAGTACTCTGCATCTTTAAAGTTTTCTGCTATATCAACTTGATATCCAAAGTCTTGTAGTCCCTCTTGTAGTGTTCTATTTAATGTACTTTCATCTTCTACTATTAAGATTCTCATGTAGTTTTATCCTTTTGGTATTTATATTGTTAACTTAAAGTTAAGTTAACTCTTAGTTTTAAAGGTTGGGATTATAGCATAAAAAAAACAAAATTTAAAGAGTATTTAAGGTAAATTTCAAAATTTGTCATTCTTCGCGTAATTTCTTTGTTAATTTTAAGTAAATTTGAATATGAGGTTTACCTTATATTTATAGATATAATTAAAACTTCTAAATAGTGTTTAAATTAAGTTCTGATACAATAAAGCCTAAAAAATAAAAAAGGTTAATCAATATGTTAAAAAACAGCAAAAAAGTACTATTAAGTTTAGCTACAGTTATTACTATATCAAGTTCGTTAATAGCACAGACAGATAAAGTTTATGCTACAGTAAATGGTATGAATGTTACTCAAAAAGATGTAGCAGCACTTCTTAGAGGTCAAAATGTAGAGTTCGAATCTTTACAAAAAGAGCAACAAAGACAGATACTTGATAATTTAATTGAGCAAAAGTTATTGGCTGATATGGCTTATAAGTCAAAAATATCAAAATCTACTGAATACAAAGAAGAGCTAGAAAGATTAAAAAAATCTTTGGCATTTCAAATGTGGCTAAGAGATTTCAGTCAAAATGTAAAGATTGATGATAAAGAGGTTAAAAAGTTCTATGATGAAAATAAAGCAAAATTTAAAACACCTGATCAGTTAAAAGCAAGCCATATTTTAGTGAAAACAGAACAAGAAGCAAAAGATATTATCAAAAAATTATCTAGTGCAAAAAAACTAAAAGATGAATTTACAGCATTAGCAAAAGAAAAATCAGTAGGACCATCAGGTGCTAATGGTGGTGAGTTAGGTTGGTTTACGAAAGAGAAAATGGTTCCAGAGTTTAGTACGGCAGCTCAAAAATTAGCAGTAGGTACTATTACTAAAGCACCTGTAAAAACAAATTATGGATATCATATTATTTATCTAGATGATAAAAAAGCTTCAGCAGTATTAGAATATGCTAAAGTAAAAGATAGACTTAAACAAGACTTGATACAGCAAAAATTTGCAAAAGAAGCAAAAGATGAAGCGGTTAAGTTAAAGAAAAAAGCTAAAATAGAATATAAATAAGAGGATAAATTAAATGGCAGTATTAGATGTTGTAAAAGCTGGAGTATTAAGTGGTAGTGAAACGAAGAAATTATTTGATTATGCAAAAGAGAATAATTTTGCAATACCAGCTGTAAATATTGTAAATACAGAGTCAATAAATGGGGTACTTGAAGCAGCAGCAAAAGTAAACTCGCCTATTATATTGCAGTTTTCAAATGGTGGTTCAACATTTTATGCTGGAAAAGGGTGTAAACATCCAAATGCTTCAGCATTAGGTGCAATTAGTGGTGCTAAGCATATCCATATGATGGCAGAAGCTTATGGTATACCAGTTGTTTTACATACTGATCATGCTGCAAGAAAACTTTTACCTTGGATAGACAGTTTATTAGATGCTAGTGAGCAACACTTTAAAGAAACAGGAAGACCACTTTTTAGTTCTCATATGTTAGATTTAAGTGAAGAAACTTTAGAAGAGAATATTGATACATGTGTAGAGTATTTTCAACGAATGAATGCTATGGATATAATGATAGAGATAGAATTAGGTATAACTGGTGGAGAAGAAGATGGTGTAGATAATAGTGAAATTGATAATGCACTTTTATATACACAACCTAGTGAAGTTGATTATGCATTTACAAGATTAAGTGAAGTTGGAGAAAACTTTACGATAGCTGCTAGCTTTGGAAATGTACATGGTGTATATAAACCAGGAAATGTAGTTCTTACACCAAAAATACTTGATAACTCTCAAAAATATATCCAAGAGCAACATAACTTGTCTGCTAAACCTGTGAATTTTGTATTTCATGGTGGAAGTGGTTCTAGCTTAGAAGAGATAAGAGAAGCTATAGGATATGGTGTTGTAAAAATGAATATCGATACAGATACTCAGTGGGCATTTTGGGATGGTGTAAGAGGATTTGTAGCAGATAAATATGATTATTTACAAGGACAAATTGGAAACCCTGAAGGTGATGAGAAACCAAATAAAAAATATTATGATCCAAGAGTTTGGTTAAGAGCTGGACAGATGACACTTATTGCTAGATTAGAAGTTGCTTATAATGATTTAAATTGTATAGATAAAAATTAACATATTATTTTCATTAAAAAAAAGGGTAGCTATATTTAGCTACCCTTTTTGTTTATAAGAGAATTTTTACTCCTCTTCTCCTGAAGTTTTTTCCCCTTGGTATGTTACGATACCATGTGTATAGTTAGAAACTTGTTTCCATCCCATATCTTTCAATACTCTTTGACAATAAGCACTTCTACTACCTGTTAGACAATATAAAATAGTAGGTTTCTCTTTTTGATTTTCTATTTGATCAACAGTATTATAAAAAGATGTAGTTGGAATGAGGTAATCAGTACCCACTATTCTATCTTGATTCCACTCCATCCACTCTCTAACATCTACAAGGTTAAATTCAACCATACCTAAATCCCTAGCTTCTAATAGTGCTGTAATCTCATCACCATCTAGTTGTTCATGTTTTAGTATTGCTTCACACTCTTCTTTTGTAAGACCTCTTGAGTGTGTGTGAGCTATCTCTTCCGCTTTCTCTTCAATTGCATTTGCAGCTGCATACTCAGGTGTACAGAAAATTCCACAGTGACATTTTCCATCTTCAGGTATCTCTTTTTCTATAGCTGGTTTACATGGACAGATTCTATTATCAGCAGCTTTTCGCTCCTCTTTAGTTTCACCTATAACCATAAAACAAGGGCAAAATCTTTTGTTATATATTATTTTATTTCTAGCAAGACCCATTGTAACACCTTCGTTTACATCTTCGATTGGATTATATACCCAACCATTACTAGAACACATTTTATCTGTGAATTCTTTAGTTCTTGCCATCTCCTCTTTAAATTCTTCAGATTCCATATCTATTTTTATCATCATTTTTACTTACCTAATTAATAATTTATATAATAATAGAGAAATTTTGTTAATGTACACTTAATTTGACTGTTTAATTCTTTTATAAAGGGTAACTATATTATAATATTTTATGAATATATTAGAACAAATTTATGAAATAAATTTTAATAAAATTAACTTTCTTGAGAGAAAAATTTCAATACAAAATCCAAATACTATTTTAGTCGGAAGCCCAAAAAGTGGCAAAACATACCTTATATATGATTATTTAGCACGATTTGAAAATGAACAGTATATTTATATTGATTTTGATGACTATAAAAATAATTTTACCCAGATAGCAGAAAATTTAGAGACATTTATTAAAAAAAATAATATATTAGTTTTAGTTCTTGAAAATTATAAATTTAATCTTAGTTTACCAAAAGTTACAAGTACAATTATTACAACGAAAGAAAAAAATATTATCGTAGGTTTTGATAAAATATTTGTAAAACCACTCGATTTTGAAGAGTTTTTACTTTTTGATACAAAACACCAAAATACTTTAAATAGTTTTAACAGTTTTTTAAAGTTTGGAAATACTCCAGAGGTATTAGAATACAGTGAACAAAAAAAATCTCAACGAAATTTTGAGATTTGTAAACTTTATTGTGAAGATAAAACACAATTAGATATATTACTTATTATTATTAAATTTTCCTCTGAAACAAGATCCTTATTTCAACTTTTTAGTGCCTTAAAAAAAGAGATAAAAATATCAAAAGATAAATTTTATAAAACCTGTGAAGAGTTTGAACAAAACAAGTTACTATATTTCTGTTCTAAATATGAACAACCAAAAGCGGTAAAAAAAATATTTGTTTTTAATCATGCTCTTATTGATATTGTTTCTTACAAAAAGAATTTTAATAATCTTTTTAAAAATATGGTATTTTTAGAATTAGAAAAAAGATATATAAATATATTTTATCTCGATAATATTGATTTTTATATGCCGCAGGAAAACCATATAGTTTTAGCAATCCCTTTTTTCAATGATCTTATATCTTCAACAATCGTTTCTAAGGTGATCCCTATGGTTGAAGAATATAATATAAATCACATCTCAATAGTAACTGTAAGTAGTGAAAAAACAATATTTATAGGGGAGATAGAAGCTAGGATTTTACCTTTTTACAATTGGGTGTTAACACTATGAGAGAAAATTATCATAAAAATTTATGTGGTATTGATGAAGCAGGCAGAGGTCCTTTTGCAGGTCCCTTAGTTGTCGCAGGAGTTGTTTTAACTAAAGATTTAGAAGAGCTTGATGACTCCAAAAAATTAACTGAAAAAAAAAGGGAAAAACTTTTTGATATAATCAAAGAGAATAGTATCTATCATATTGTTTTTACAAGTGCAAAAGAGATAGATGAATTAGGATTAAGTATCTGTTTGCAAAACTCTATAAAAGAGATTATGAAAAATCTTGATGCACAACAATATTTAATGGATGGAAATACAGCTTTTGGAATAGCAAATTTACAATATCTCATAAAAGCAGATGCAAAGATAAAAGAGGTAAGTGCAGCTTCAATATTAGCAAAAGTAAGCCGTGATAGATATATGTGTGAAATATCCTCTTCTTATCCCCAATACTCTTTTGAGAAACACAAAGGATATGGTACAAAAGCTCATATTGAAGCTATAGTAACTCATGGGTATAGTGATATTCATAGAAGAAGTTTCAAGATAAAACAACTTGAAAATATCACTATTAAAGAGCCTACTTTATTCTAAGCTCTCCAATGCTAAGTGAATAGTATTTGTTATTTTATAAAGTTCTTCATTGCTAATTGTGTAAGCAACTATACTATAAATTAGTTTTCCAAATGGTCGTATCCAAACACCATTATCTACACAAAACTCTTGTACTTTTTGAGCATATTTATCACTTTTGAGTTCCACAACTCCAATAGCTCCTATATTTCTTGTATCTTGAACTATATTTAACTTTTGAAGTGATGCTAACTCTTGAGTAAATATATTCTCTATATTTTTTACTTTTTGCTCCCAAGATGAATCTAAAAGTAAGTCAATACTTGCATTTGCAACACTACAAGCTAAAGGATTTCCCATAAAAGTAGGACCATGCATAATAACACCAATTTCACTATTTGATATGGTATCGCTTATATTTTTTGTAGTCATCATAGCAGCCATTGTCATAACACCACCAGTTAATCCTTTACCAACTGTCATAATATCTGGTTTTATATTTGCATGGTCACATCCCCACATCTTTCCTGTATGTCCAAAACCTGTAGCTATCTCATCTGCAATAAGTGGAATATCATATTTTGTACAAAGTTCTCTTACTACTTTTAAGTATTTTGGATTGTGTATCTTCATACCACCTGCACCTTGAACTATTGGTTCTACTATAACACCTGCTACTTCATCTTTATATTTTGTGATAGTTTCCCCTAAATCAGTAATATCACAAAAAATATTTTGAGGTAAATACTCCCCATATAAAGAGTGCATAGAGTTTTTTGGATCACAAACTCCCATACAACCTAAAGTATCTCCATGGTAAGCGTTATTTAGTGCTATAAATTTTGAGACATTTTTTCCTCTTGCTTTTTGGTATAAAATAGCAGTTTTTAGAGCAACTTCAACAGATACACTTCCACTGTCAGCTAAAAATACACTAGGAAGTCCACTAAGATTTGCTAGTTTTTTACATAACTCTACAGCAGGTTTATGGGTAAGTCCACCAAACATAATATGTGGCATCTTGTTTGCTTGAATTTCTAGTGCTTGAATCAAAATAGGGTGATTGTATCCATGGATTGCACTCCACCATGAACTCATAGCATCAGTTAGCTCTCTCCCATCTTCTAAAACAATAGTTTGTTCGTAAGTTTCTTTTACTGCAAGTATTGTTGTCTTTGATGGAAGTGAGTTGTATGGGTGCCAAGTGTGTTGATTGTCAAGTTCTAAAATATCTCTCATTATATCCCTATTTTTTTAATGGTAATTCTATAAAAAATTTCGCACCATGAGTGGAGTTTATGGCGTATAATTTTCCATCAAAACTCTCTTTAATTATTTTGTGACTCATATATAAACCAAGTCCAGTACCATTTGAAGCATGTTTTGTTGTGAAGTACTCTTCAAAGATTTTATCTAGTATATTGTGCGGGATTCCCCCAGCATTATCTTCTATAGTTATGATAGCTTTATGGTTTTCAATAAGTAAATTTATCTCTATCCATGGGCTTGGGATATTGTTTTCAACTAAAGCATCTTTTGCATTATTAATAATATTGATGATTACTTGATCAAGCTCCCCTAAAAACATTGTCATAGGTGTTTGTTTTTCATAATCTATATTATTAATAAGTTCTATATAGTTGTTTTTTAATGATGTATCAATGATAATAAGTGTATTTTCTATTCTTTGTTCTAAAATAAGCTCTTTTAGCTCTTTTTTCTCTTTTAGAAAGTTTTTAAAAGTATCTATTGTTCTTGATAGATAGTCAACATTTGTAATGATAGTTGATGTCATTGTATCAAAATCATCATCACTAAGGGTGTGGAAATCTTTTTGCACTTTCATACCACTAGCTGCAACAGAGATAGTACTTAGAGGCTGTCTCCACTGATGAGCAATATTTCCTATCATTTCACCCATTTGTACCATTTTTTGTTGCTCAAAAAGAAGCTTTTGTTGTAGTTCATTTTGTTTTTGAAGTTGATTGTTAATGTTTGTAATTTTTGTTATGTCATATAAAAAAAGCTTAATTATTTTATTATTTAAAAGTGTTCCATAACTCCCTTTAAGTTGAAAATATTTTTTTTGAATATGAATTGTTTCAAATATCACTTTATCATTTAAAAGTTTTTTTAGTAAACTATCCCATAACTCTTTTGGAATTATTTTTGTAATGGGATCATCAATATTTATATTAAAATTTTCTTTTGTGATAGAATTTGTCCAGTAGATTACTTGTTCATTATCTATATCAATTAATTCAATAATTGATTCAGATAGAGCATTAAAAGTATTGCGTGTATCAAAAAGTTTTAATTCTAAAAATTTTGCATAGTTACCTTTAAGATTATTCGTTAAATCTTTGGAGTTTAAAATATGATATCTATTAGAACTTTTGGTTTGAACAACAACTCGACGAATATTATGACTTTTCATAATATCAATCATATCACTTACATTTTTAGAAGCTTCAATAGTAATAATAGGAGAATGCATAAAAATTTTAACTGCTATATTACGATTTGTACGCTGTTGCGCTAAGCGTACAACATCACTTTCTGATATTATACCAACAACTTTATCTTTATGTGAAATTAATAAGGATGTTATACCATGTTCATCCATTGTATCTAGTGTATATTGTAAACTCTCATTTTCATCTATAATTATTGCTGTATTACTTGAATTAAGTAGCTGTTCGATAGAAGTATCAGTACTATGTATCTCTTTCTCAAAATGGTAAACAATATCCTCTTGTTCTATACAACCTAAATATTCATCGTCAGAATTTACAACTATAATTTTTCTAATATTATTGTCTATCATAATAGTTAAAGCGTATTGAGCTAATCTTGTACTATGTAAGGTAATTAATTCTTTTTTTGCATAATCCACTGCTAAACTGTGAAAGTTGATATTGTTTTTATAAAGGTTAACAATGTCTTTTTCTGTAAGTATTCCAATTGCTTTTTTATTATCAACAATTAGTATATGGTGTAGTTTATTTTTAGACATTAAATTTACAACATTTTGGATAGTTGCATCTATGCTAACAGTATCATCAATATTCTGAATTAAATTTTTTAAAAACATAAATTAAGTTTACCTTATGTTTGTTATAATTTTACTTAAAGATATACAAAAATGTATGCTTGCAATTGGAATAAAAATTAGCTATAATTCCAAACATATTTAATGGGGTCGACTTGGTATCGATTAGAGCAGTGAGTATTAGTTGCATGTCGGTTTGAACATATCGATAATCTGTTCACTTTTTTTAGACGCAAACAATACAAATTACGCTCCAGCTTACGCAAAAGCTGCGTAAGTTTAACAACTTAACGGACTCCCCCTTTTAGGGGTTGAGACCATGGAGGTTCTCACCACGGATTCTATCTATGTGGGTTTAGAGGACTCAAACCAGATAGATTATCTTTATAACTTGATTGACTATAAGGAGACATTCAAATCTTAGCCTAAAAGTTTTCTTTGCAGGTTGAGTTGCTTTTTAGGTGAAATTTTTCAACCTCTCTAAGCATGTAGACGCTAATATGAATTGTTTTAAGACTCCGGTTCAATCCCGGACGACTCCACCATTAAATAAATACTTACCAAGAGCTAACCTTTTAAAGATTTTATCTAGTCTAATAAGATATAATATTTTCATGAATATAATAAATATATTAAACTATTTCAAATACTGCTGTTAATAATGTTAGTACATTTTATTTTTGATTTATTCTCCTATCTTGTCGGATCTATTGTGGCTTTTGCTATTTTTAAGGTACATAAACACAATAATTTAATAAAAAAAGATTTAAAGGTACTGTATTATTCTATTGTAGTAATAGGCTTTGTCATGGGTTCTACGTTACTTGGAACAATGAATATCTATTTTTCAACATCACCATTTGCTAGTAACCAAGTTATAATAGGTAAATCTATTTTGGGAGCATTGTTTGGAGGTATTATTGTTGTTGAGTTATTTAAAAAAATATATAATATACAAGGTTCAACAGGGGCATACTTTGTTCCTTCTCTTGCAATTGGTATTGCTATTGGGAGAATTGGATGTTATTTATCTGGATTAGAAGATTATACTTATGGAATAGAAACAACATCTATATTTGGTGTTGATTTTGGTGATGGGATTCTTAGACATCCTGTACAACTTTATGAAAGTTTTGTTATGTTTGTATTCTTTATCTATACTATGGTAATATTCAAATACAATAAACATCAATTTGAAAATAAAATATTTTATGAATTTATTTTAGTATATAATCTACAGCGATTTATGTGGGAGTTTTTAAAGCCATACGAAATATTAATATTTGACTTAAATCTTTTTCAATTTATTAATATTATATTAGTTTTGTATGCTATTTATTATTTAAGGTTAATTAATGACAAAAAAATCAAAAACTATAATAGTTAGTATTGCCGTTATTCTTGGATTACTATTTGGTATAACTACAGGATGTACTCATAGTGTATGGAGAGATACAATAAAAACTAAAAGATCATCTGATGTTATCAAAAGTTTTATAATCAATGAAAAAGAGTTAATGCTTATTACAAGTAATAATTTTTATAGTTTTGATAAATATGACGATCAGTTTATCTCATTATTAAAGAACTACAACAAGAACAATATAATATTGAATCCAAGTACCATTAAAGCTAGAATAAATATAAATCAATTTGATATTGTTAATATGTCTATACAAGTTGATATTGCAAATCAATTACTTACAAAAAATAGTAATGATTATTTAATTTCTAATGGTTTTCATAAAAATAAAAATAATACATTTAAAAGATTTTTTTTCACTGGTCAGCAAACTAATAAAATTAATAAAACAGATAAAATAAAAATTGATTTAAATAACCCTGTTAATATTATGATTAGTAAAGCTTATATAGATAATGATTATATGGATAAAATTATAAATACACCTTTAATGCTTCTTTTAGATATTGTATTTATAATAATAGTTTTAATAGTTTTATCTATTCCTTTTTTAATTATACACGCTATAGTTTCTTCATTTTCAAAATAGGAAAAAGTTTGGCGTATTACTCAAAAGATTATGATCTATTTCTTTCCTCTACTCAAGGTTTTTGCCATAAATGTAATAATTTAAATAAACTTATTGATACACATATTGTGGTCAAAAATAGTGAGGTTTTTTTAAGAAAGTTTTGCCCTAATTGTGGAGAGTCTTTTGTAAAAATCTCTACAGATTATATGTATTATAAAAAATGTGAAGAATATTTGAAAAAACCAGATTTGCCAGAGCAATTTACAACAAAAGTTTTAAAAGGTTGTCCTTTTGATTGTGGTGTTTGTCCTCAACACCAAAACCATCCTTGTTTAGCACTTTTTAACATTACTGATGAATGTAATATGAAGTGTAATATTTGTTATCATCATTCAGAACCTGGACTTGGAAATCATAAAAGTATTGATGATATAAAGCAGATGTTGGCATTGCTTTTAAACACAGAAAGTGAACCAGATTTAATTCAAGTCACAGGTGGCGAACCAACAACACATCCTAATATTTTAGAAATATTACAATTTTTGAAGCAGTCACCAGTAAGACATCTAATGCTTAATACCAATGGTATCAGAATTGCTGAAGATGAATCTTTTGTCAAAGAATTAAAAAATTTAGCTTCAGGATTTGAAGTTTATTTACAATTTGATTCTTTAAAA
This sequence comes from Arcobacteraceae bacterium, assembly GCA_965140475.1. Lineage (GTDB taxonomy): Bacteria > Campylobacterota > Campylobacteria > Campylobacterales > Arcobacteraceae > JAIOSF01. Next base: position 13,064 of record OZ223240.1, on the reverse strand, counting down.
AGTGAGTCTTTGTATAATATTCGAAATAGAGATATGAAAGAAATCAGACTGAAAGCATTGAAAGTATTAGAAAAATATAATATATCTACAACTTTAGTTTCAGTGATTAAAAAAGGATTAAATGATATTGAAATTCCTGAAATTATAGAATTCTCTAAAAGTTTTAGCAATATTCGAGGAGTTGTATTTCAACCAGTACAAGAAGCAGGAAGAGTTGACGCTAAAGATGATTTTAGAATAACTTTATCTGAAATAAGAAGAATTATTATAGATGATAAAAATAATCCCTTTAATGATGAGGATATGATTCCTTTGCCATGTGATCCTCATAAAATATCAGTAGGCTATGCTGCTAAAATAAAAAGTCAAAATGAAACTAAGATATTGCCTGTTACAGGAAAGATTCCAAAAGAAGTGATTACTAATCATAAAGGTACTATTAGTTTTGAACAAGATCGTGAGATTATCAAAGCAGTAGTCGAAAATATAAGTTTAGATACGGCAATGGGAGAAAATATTGTTAAAAATAAAATAAAAAATAAACTTTTTTGTTGTTGGCCTGAATTTTTAAGTCCAACTAATATGACATATGAAAATGTTTATAGAATAGTGATTATGGAATTTACTGATATTGTTAATTTTGATGCAACAAATATTAAAAGAGAATGTAATTTTATGATTGAACCTGATAGAGTAATCCCCTTTAGTACATATAATATGGGAATAAAATTTTCTCAATAATAGATATAAATTTAATAACTACTATCAGAGTTAGATATACTAAAAAACTTGATGAAAGACGATGAGATAGTGTATATGATTTTAAAAATAATATGCTACAATTCTCTTTTAAAAAATCATTAAAATATAAAATCAAAATGGGTGTAATATAATGAAAGAGTATCTATCAGATCTTAAATTTACACTTGGAATACTTTTTATTATCTTTATAATTATCATATATAATAGTAGCTATTTCTTATCCGATAAAACTATTTCACAAGTGAAAATTATAGAATCAACTAGTGTAGAAAATGAAGGAAAATAGATGCAAAGTTATAGATTTATCGTAATAGGTCATGTACAAGGTGTATACTATAGAAAGAATATACAAGAAAATGCAACAAAAGAAAGATTTTGTGGTTATGTTAAGAATTTACAAGATGGAACAGTAGAAGCTTGTGTAACTTGTGATGAAAGTCGTTTAGAACCATTTTTAGCTATACTACAAAAAGGTTCTCCAAACAGTATTGTAAAAGATATTAAACAATTTCATTGTGATGAGTTTTTTACTAAAGATTTTGAAATAAGGTATTAACATTCTAAAAGATATAATACAAAAAAAGGATTATAAGATGAAAAAAATATTATTAAGTGTAGTAACAGTTTCTATACTATTTTTAGGTTGTAGTGATGAGTCTAAAGAGGAAGTAAAAACAACAACAAATAAAGCTATAGATAATGTTGCACAAGCAAGTGAAGATGTACAAGAAAAAGCAACTACTATTGCACAAAAAGTTACTGAAAAAACAAAAGAAGTTGTAGATGAAGTAACACAAAAAACAGCACCAGTAGTTGAAGAGGTAACAACAAAAGTAAAAACAGTAGCCAGTGATGTTACAACAAGTGTGGTAAAAGTAAAAGAAGATGTACAAGAAAAAATACACACAGCAACTGCACCAAAACTTGATGGGAAAGCGTTATTTAAAGTATGTATCTCTTGTCATGGACAAAATGGTGAGAAAAAAGCACTCAATGCGTCACAAGTGATTCAAGGTTGGTCAAAAGAGAAAGTTGAAACTGCATTACATGGATATAAAAATGGAACTTATGGTGGTGCTATGAAAGGTGTTATGGTAGGACAAGTAAGAAGTTTAGATGATGCTAAAATATCAGCATTAGCTACATATATTTCAACACTATAATATGAATAACCAAACAACAATAACTTTTATAAAACTTGGAGCCTTGATGATGGCTTTAAGTGTTGCATTTGGTGCATTTGGAGCACATGCTTTAAAAAATGTTTTAGATGAACATATGACAACAGTATATCAAACTGCCGTTGAGTATCAATTTTATCATTCTCTTGGTATGTTTGCAGTGGCATTTGTAGCATATATTAACAATGATAAAAAAGTGAAAATAGCTGGATATATTATGCTTGTAAGTACTGCTATTTTTTGTGGTAGTTTATACACTATGACAATTACTGAACTTAAATGGTTAGGGGCAATTACACCTATTGGTGGAGTTGGTTTTATTATCTCTTGGATTATGTTGATGATTAGTCTAAATCCAAAAATGAAATAAGTGTATTTAAGGTATAATTTTTTTATGAGAAAAATCAGAGAAGAACTTAGTAAATATCTTGTGATTGTTAAAAAAGAGAGTGATCATACAAGAACTATGGTGATCACTTTTAAAAGATTATTACATAAACAACTAGGTGGAAAATCTCATCCCACAGAAGAGGAAGTAAAAGAAGCAATTATGCAACTAAAAGATGTAGGTAAAATAACTGCACTTCTACCACTTGTTGCACTTCCTGGTTCTATTCTAACTATACCTGTACTTGTAAAAATTGGTAAGTATTATAATATAGATATTCTCCCTAAAATAAAGAAATAACTATTTTTTTAATCCTTCTCTCATAGCTTCAATTAATGTATCACTAGCATAAGTATTAGTAAATAATTCAAAAGCAATAACACCTTGATATAAAAGCATATCTTCACCATCTTTATAAGGGATATTAAGCAGTTTTGCTTTTTGTAAAAACGGTGTTAATTTTCCATAGATACAATCAATTGCACATTTTGAATTTTTTAAAATATCTTCTAATATTGGCAAAGGGGTAGGGTAGTTATCATCTTTTAAACCGGCACTTGTAGAGTTTACTACTAAATCATAGTTTTCACAAATAAAATTATCCCAAGTGGAAGTTTTACAACCAAGTTCTTTAAAAAACTCTAATCTTCCCTCACTTCTGTTGATGACAGTTGTATCAATACCAGCTTCACTAAAAGCTACAGCAATAGCTTTTGCTGTACCTCCTGCTCCTAATATGATTGCTTTCTTTATTGGTTCTATATCTTGAAACTCTTCTATTGCTTTCATAAAACCTGGTGCATCTGTATTGTATGCTATTACTTTTCCATTTTCATTTATATAAGTATTAACTGCACCTATCTTTGATGCTAATCCCCTTATCTCATCTGCATTTTTGTATGCATCTTCTTTATGTGGTACCGTGATATTTGCACCTTTTAAGTGTTTATCTAAAAAAACTTGTTTGATAGTTGAGCCATCTTTAAGTTGTGTTTTATCATAAACCCCATCAAATTTAATATGTGAAAATCCAGCATTATGCATTTGTGGAGATTTTGAATGCTCTACTGGATTTCCAAAAATTGTAAAGTGGGTCATTATTTCAATCGTCCAAGAAGAAGATTTGTCCAGTTTGTCTCTTTTGGTTTGTTAGCTTCTGCTATTTTTGCTAACTCATCTTCCTCTTCTTGAGTATGACTCTCTTTTGTAGTTTCAGTTTCAGCTTCCTCTATCATAGGCTCTTCTAAATCAAAATAGGTCTCTTCTGCTGTATCATTAGTATCTTCTTTTGCATCATCATTTTCTAAACTTTTCATTAAGTCTTCTCTATACATCATAAGAAATTTTTGGAAAACATTATAGCTTACATATTTATCATATTTACCAGGGTATTTAAGATATTTATGTTCTATGAGGTTATTATAAAGGATTGTTACATTGTACTCATCATCATAGTGCTGAGCAATAGCATGAGCATCTCTTACAAGAATATTAAGTGATACAAATTCTGTATACTCATCAGGAAATATTTTTGTGAGAATTCTAGTATAGTTTCTTTTTTGAAACTCTAAACCTGTTAAATCTTTCAACATCTCTATTTGCTTTTGTAAAGGGATTAAATCCTCTAACCATTCTAATATTATGTCTTTGTTTTGATTTACTACAGCTTCAAAAGAACCTTTCCCTGTATAGGAATAAGTATTGTTTTTAATTTGATTACTTATAATAGAGAGTTTTTTCATAATTTCACCTTTTATAAAATGTAGATTAATTATAACATAAAAAACTCAAAACTTCTTTAATAGTTCTCATATAGTTTTTAATAATTCTTTAGATATAATCTTTGTAATAACTAAAAAGGTATATAAGTGGATAACAAAAATAAATTTTCAATTTTAAATATAGATGATAAGAACTTACAAAACTTATCAACATTAGGGTATACCTATATGACCCCTATACAAGAAAAAAGTTTACCAATTATTTTAGAAAAACAAGATGTTATAGGAAAAGCAAAAACAGGGAGTGGAAAAACTGTTTCATTTGGTTTGGGTATTTTAAATAACTTAGATAGTACAAATTTCAGAATTCAATCGTTGGTACTTTGTCCCACAAGAGAACTAGCAACACAAGTAGCAAATACATTGAAAAATTTAGCACGCTATCAACATAATATAAAAATACTTACACTGACAGGTGGAGTACCATATAAACCACAAGTACATTCACTGTCTCATCAAGCACATATTATTGTAGGGACACCTGGAAGAGTTTTAAAGCATCTTACTGAAGATAATTTTTCTTGCGAATCTATCAATACTCTTGTGTTAGATGAAGCAGATAGAATGTTAGATATGGGTTTTAGTGAAGATATAAATTTAATTATTGATTACCTTCCAAAAAAACGACAAACTATGCTTTTTTCTGCAACATACCCAGACACTATAGCGGAACTTTCAAATACTATTTTGCAAAATCCTATAACTGTGGAGGTTGAATCTACCCATACAAGTAGCAGTATCACGCAAAAATTTTATGAGGTAAATTCCCACCAAAAGACAAGTTTAATTTTAAAACTTTTTCAACCAACACAAAAAAGTGTGATTATTTTTTGTAATACAAAAATACAATGTGATGAGTTAGCAGATTCATTAGAACAATATGATATAGAACCTTTAGTACTGCATAGTGACTTAGAACAAAAATATAGAGATGAAACACTCATAATGTTCTCAAATAAAAGTTATCCAGTTTTAATCGCTACAGATGTAGCTTCAAGAGGATTGGATATAGAAGATGTAGATATGGTGATAAATTATGATTTGCCAAATGATTTTGAGGTATATACACATAGAATAGGACGAACTGCTCGTGCAGGTAAAGATGGAATAGCAGTAAGTTTTGTAGATGATTTAGGAAGATTTGAAGATTTAGAGGAATATTTTGATACTAAATTTGAACTTCTTGTAAGTGATGATATAAAAGATAAAGATGATGTAAGACTTGGATATGATTTCTCAACACTATATATCAATGGTGGGAAAAGACATAAGTTAAGAGCTGGAGATATTTTGGGTGCATTAACTGCAGGAATTGGACTACACAAAGATGATATAGGGAAAATAGACATATTACCAACTTGTTCTTATGTTGCAATCAAAAACAGTAGTTATCAAAAGGCTTTTGATGGTCTTAACTCAAATAAGATGAAAAATAGATATTTTAAAATATATAAGAGATAAAAAGTACCTTTTTAAATATGGGTACTTTTCTTTTTTGTCCTTATAAATTGATTTGTAAAGTATATCTCACTTAAAAAAAGCATTAGGGCAATAATAAGAAAAACCATAGCTAAGATAAATGATACCGAAATAAAAACTTCACTATTAAAAGAAAATAAAGAACTAAAAAATACACTAATAATAACCAATGCAATCATAAGCCCAGTAGCTGTTGTAAAGAAGATAGAAGCATTGACATTTTGCATTCTCATAATTAAAAACTTTCTTCTTTGTAAAAGGTATTGAGTCTCTTCATTACAAGCATCATCCTCTTTTTCATGGGCATTGATAATAGAATCCATAAGTTCTAGCTTGTCAATTGTTCTTGTAAATCGACTAGTAAGTACATTTAAAAGCCCAGCAACACCAGCTATAAGGAAAACTGGTGCAACTGATAGTTGTATAAGAGTTGATATTGTTGTAACTTCAGTACCATCGTGAGGTAGTATCATGGTTTACCTTTTTATTTTATAATATATTATATCAGATTTTTATCACTTTTTATTTTTCAAAAAAGTATAAAAACTATTCATTTAAAGCAATATCTTTACTAAAATATGGATTAGAAAGTTGAAATTTACTTAAAATTCTACTATATAAAACACTATTTTCAAACATATCACCCATCATTAGAATATTTTGTATTTTGAATTTTTCTTTTAGTTGGTTGAGGGTAGTAATACTCATATCAGCTAATGCTTCAAAAATAGAATATGCTAAATAATGTTCTTCAACACCCGCAAGTTTAAAACTAATAATAGATCCAATAAATCCACTATAGTCAAATCCATCTTCATTAAAATTTGTATCAATTTTTAATCCACCATTTCCTCTAAACTCATAACCTTTATCACATACTGCTTCAAAATCTTTCTCTTTAAGTTCTAGAATAGCAGCAATTGTTTCAAATAAGTTCAAATTTGAATTATTTTCAAATTCTTCTACTATGTTAGGATATTTTTTAGAAAAATTTTCTAACAGTTTTACCCTTTTAGAATCCACTTTAAATTGTTCTAACATTGCATCTAAATTAAACTCTTGAAATTGAATAACCCGTTTAATACCAACTTCATTAGATACAATAAATGAGATACCATCTAAGCTTAGATTTACACCTATGGCACTTTGATTAAAACCAGCTTCTTTTGAGATATTTAAAAATCTATTAAGTACACTATCATCATCTAAAGCCTCTAACTCTTTAGCGATTCTTGAAGCTTTGATGATAGTTTTGTTTTGTTGTACAACAATAACTTTTAAATCATTTGTATCCTCAAAAAAAAGATAGTCAACACCACTTTCTTTAGCATTAGTAGAAGCTAAAAGACTTCTATTGTTATAGGGAGCTTTAATAAAGATATAATTTTTATCTACTAAACTTTTGAGTGTTTCATCTTTTATTGTCGCTTTGATAGTTGGCTTTTCTATACTAAATAACGCTTTTATCTCATCATCAGTGAGTATAAAAAGTTCATTTATTTTTTCACTATTTGTAATAAGTACGGCACTATTTTTACTATAGTGTGGAGAATAAATTGTAAAGTCTTGATATGTCTTGCCTTTATTATTATAGTGAGTACATAGTAAAGATTCATCTAAATAGTATTGACTACTTGGGTCTTGTATGAGTTCTAAACATTTTGGACAAGGTGCGATATTATAATCATCTGATTGAAAATTACTTTGTACTATTTTTTCATCACTATTTAAAGTTTCTATCTCTCCTAGAAATATTGAATGTGGCAAATACTTTGCAAGGTTTTCATTGAAACACTCTAGTTTTTTTTCATCAGTTGTATCAATGAGGAGTTCAATTTTATTATTTTTTTGAGCTATACTTGCATTGATTTGGCTATCATTTATAATAGTTTGCAAAAATCCTGCAAAATAGGTATTGTCACTGTTATAGTTTATTATTTGTTTAATTGGCACTTTGATATTCCTTACATTCACTACTTGGGTCTTTATAGGCAGCTATAATCTCTTCTAGTGTAGTTTCTTTCTCTTTTTTTGTATAGTTAACTCCTGATTTTTGAAGCTCGTCTAAAGCTGTTTGAACAAAGATAGGAAATGTTTTTTTCATGCTCTGACTTAATCCTACATTAACACTTTTTATATCCTCTGGAACTATCCCTATGATATTAACATCAGCCATATTTTCTAAAAGAGAACAAATCTCTAACATCTCTACTATCTCAACCTCATGGGCAGTTTGTTTATAACTTCCTAATCCTAATAATTCTTTTGCTGGTAAATTATATATTGAAGCCACTTCATCTTCCATAGTTATAGTATCAAGTATTAAAACTCTGTCATAGTCTTGATAATAAGTCATCAGTTGAAAACCTAACACACCACCATCTACAAGTGTTACATCACTATCAAATGTATAATTTTCACCTATATATTTTGAAGCATATACCCCAATACCCTCATCTTGAAATATTATAGTTCCTGCTCCAACTATTGCTGTTGTCATATTTTTCCTTTTTAAAAAAAATGCTAGATGAGAAAAACTCATCTAGCATTATAATATATTACTCTTTGAGAATAATTATAATAGTTATTGGCATAAACTATGTAAAATAAATTTTACATATAAGTTTTGCCGTGAGAAGCAATAAAAGCCAACATTTTGGCTTTTATTAATGCTCCTCCTCTTTAACAAATTTACTACCACCAACAACGATACTAATATCACCTTCATTCCAGAAGATTGTTCTCCAAAATTGGTAATAAACATGAAACATAACCCAAACTATAATAGCATACATAGTATAGTGATGAGAAAGTCTAACATCCATAAAAGTTCCACCAGTTGCCCATACAGTCCAGTCAGTTGCTAGATGTAACATTGCAGGCCACCAACTACCTATAGAACTTAACCCAGAAGCTAGACCATGTACATAAAGTTGTAAGCCTGTTAATAGCATCCATACAAGCATAAGATGAAATACAAAGAAAAATACTGCATTAAAACTATCAGCATGACTTGAATCAAATTTTTTCACTCTATTAAGTGTGATTAAATTTACAAATACATCACAGAATTGTTTTATATTGCTTCCATTTGGAATAAGCTTTTTATATGGTTTTTCAAATCTTGAAAAAAAGTATAAATAAGCTACCACAATACTACTAACATCAAAGATAATAGCTGCCATAAAATGTATCCATCTATTCCAAGCCATTACATACTTATCAACTGCAGGATCGGCAATAAAACTTTGATAATAAGGATGTCCTATATAAAGTCCTGTAACAACGGCTGCAACCATACAAATAGCTACAATCCAATGGTTCCACCTCATAAAGGTGGTCATTCTTTTTACTTTTTGATAACTCATATTGTCCCCCTTATTATATAGAACAACTAGTATTGACTTTAAAGCTACTTAACTCTTTTCCTTTAGTATCTACAATATGTACAGCACAAGCAATACAAGGGTCAAAACTATGTATAGTTCTTAATATCTCTAAAGGCTGATCAGGATTAGCAACTTTAGTTCCTATTAATGAAGCTTCATACGCACCCATTCTATCTTTGTAGTCTCTTGGAGCCGCATTCCATGTTGATGGAACAACAGCTTGGTAGTTTTCTATTTTACCATCTTTGATTTTTACCCAGTGACCTAAACCACCTCTTGGAGCTTCTGCTAGTCCATGACCTTTAGCATCTTTAGATACTTTGTCAAAATCAAATTCTGTCCAAGTAGATAAATCACCATTTGCAACATTTGCAGCTAATTCATCAACCCATTCCATCATAACATCAGCAAGAAGTTCACTTTCAATTGCACGAGCTGCTGTTCTACCAACAGTAGAGAATAGGGCGCTTGCAGGAGCTGCTTTCCCAAGACCTAGTTTGTCTCCAAGTAGTCCTAAAAATCCAGTTACATATTTAGTAATTCTTTCATCCCCAGCAGCAACACCAACTACCATACGCGCTAGTGGTCCAACTTCTACTCTTGTATCATCATATATTGGTGATTTAATCCATGAATATTTTTCTTTTGGTTTAATATAAGAAAAACCATCAGCTTTTTTCTCAAAACCTGTATATTTTGGTTCAGTTTCACCATCATAAGGGTGCAATGGTTTATCTCCCTCGTACCAAGCATGAGTAACATCTTCTGCAACTTTATTTTGGTCAAATGGATGAACTTTTGATAAATCACCATTAAGAACTACACCACTTGGGAATAGAAGGGCTGATTTATAAAAACCAGTGTCATCAAGTCTAAAATCTCCATAAGTCATATAGTTTTTAAGACCTCCACCAGTACCATCTAGTGCTTCATCTACATATTTTACACCAGCCATCGCTAAATCTGGAAGATATGCTGTTTTGATAAAATGTCTAAATTTTTTCAATAGCGTTTTAAATAATGCTATTCTTGCAGGATTTTTAATATCTTGAACACAAGTAACACCACCAACCACAAGTGACTGAGGATGAGGCATTTTACCACCAAAAATAGCCATAAGTTTTGCTGCATCTCTTTGTAAATCAAGTGCTTGAAGATAGTGTGCAGTTGCTATTAAATTTTGTTCAGGAGTTAATTTATAAGATTTATTTCCCCAATACGCATTAGAAAAAATTCCTAATCTTCCTTGTTTTACAAATTTTGTAAGTCTCTCTTGAATTTGAATAAGTTCTGATTTACTTACACCATAAGGTGTTTTATGCCAGTTAAATGACTCAGCTTCAGCCTTAGCTGGATCTGCTTTAAGTGCACTTGTAATATCAACCCAATCAAGTCCATGAAGGTGATAAAAATGTACAACATGATCATGTAAGTATAGAGCACCTTGAATTAAGTTTCTTACTATTCTTGCATTTTTTGGAATAGTTACATCAAATGCATCTTCAACAGCTTCAATACTTCTTTGGTAGTGAGTACCTGTACAAACACCACAGATTCTCATAGCTAAAAGTCCTGCATCTCTAGGGTCTCTCCCTTTAAGAATTGTTTCAATTCCTCTAAACATAGTACTACTTGCATACGCATCTTTTATAACATTATCTTCACCGATAATTGCCTCAACTCTTAAGTGACCTTCAATTCTAGTGATTGGATCTACTATTAAATGTTTATTTGCCATTACTCATCTCCCTCTTTTTTTCCTGCTGCAATACTTGCTACTGCATGGATACCTATACCAATACCAGCTGCAGTTAACAATCCTAAACCAAACTCATCAACACTTTTCTCAACTCCACCTGTAGGTGCTTTGATACGACTATCTGCAATTGGTCTCTCTGTTGCATATTTGTCCCAAAATTGTGGCTCACTACAACCAATACAACCATGTCCTGCACCAATAGGCCAGTTTACAGCTTCATTGTATCGAACAATTGAACAGTTATTAAAAGTCATTGGACCTTTACATCCCATTTTATATAAACAGAAGTTATTCTCTGCCCCTTTATCTCCCCACTCTTCAACAAATTCTCCAGCATCAAAGTGAGCTCTTCTCTCACAATTATCGTGAATTCTATAACCAAATGCGAACTTTGGTCTATTTAAGTGATCAAGTTCAGGAATCTGACCTGTTAAAACAAAATGTAAAATAGTACCAGTGATATTTGCAGGATTTGCCGGACAGGCAGGGATATTTATAATAGCTTTTCCTTTTACAACATCTTGAACACCAACAGCACCTGTTGGATTTGGAGCAGCTGCAGGAACACCACCAAATGTAGCACATGTACCAACAGCAACAACAGCAGCACTATCTTTTGCTACACGAATAAGATGCTCTTCAAAAGTTTCTGCTTTTGCACCAATAGTTCCATACATACCATCCATAGATAAAGGGATAGCCCCTTCAACTACACAGATATATTTTCCTTTAAAAGTATGCATTGCTTCTTCCAAATGTTCTTCAGCTTGGTGTCCGGCTGCTGCCATTAAAGTTTCATTAAATTCCAATGATAATACATCTAAAATTAACTCATCAATTGTTGGAGCATCACTTCTTAAAATTGCTTCTGAGTTACCAGCACAATCTTGAAGTTCTAGCCAAATTACAGGAACTCTGTTCATAAGTTCAGCAGCTCTTAAAATTGTTGGAGTGAAAGAAGGTGGAAGCATAAGCATAGCACATGCAGCACTCGCCCATTTCATAAAATCTCTTCTTGTAAGCCCTTCAGCTTCTAAAACATGTTCAATAGATGTTTTTGAAGCAGCTTCTGTTTTTTCTAGCTCATCAAGCCTACTGTTCATCTTGATTAACAAGTTATCATAATACTCATCACCACGGTTTGTATTTACTTTAGCACCTTTTGCACTGAACATTGAAGCTAATGCATCTCTTCTATCAGTCATAATTTCCCCTTTTAAATTATCTGAATATATATTCATATAATAAAATTGTAGGGCAATAAAGCTTTAATAAAACTTAATATCAAGCAGGAAATGTGATAATAAATTTAGCACCTTTGTATTCATTTTTCTTATAAGTGTATATTTCATTTGTAACTGTTAGATTTCCTCGAAGTTGTTTCATTATAACTTCGTTTGCCATATATAATCCAATACCCGTCCCTTTTGTTTTGTGTTTTGTTGTAAAGTATGGTTCAAATATTTTTTCTTTGTATTTAGATTGAATTCCACCGGCATTATCTTTTATAGTAATTGTAACAAGAGCATCTGTTTTAAAGACCTCTATAAAAAGTAGTTTTGTATCTGATATCTCTTCAAGTGCATCATAAGCATTGTTTAAAATAACTAATAAAACTTGTAAAAGTTGGTTTTTAAAATTATTTATCTCTATACTTTCCATCTGTTTTATTACTGTTACCTCTTCTTTTTTATCTCTCAGATGTATCAGACTTAAAGTTTTATCAATAATTTTATCAATTTTAAAATACTCTTTTGTTACGCTTGTTACAAAAAAGTTTCTAAAATCATCAATTGTACTTGAAAGATATTCTGCATTTTCATTTATGTTTTCTAAAGATTCATCTAAAAATTTATCATCAAGTTGACCATACTGTTTTTTTGCTTGTATACCTGTACTTGAAACAGTAATTAATGATAAGGGTTGTCTCCATTGGTGAGCAATATTTTCAAGAAGCTCTCCCATTGCTGCCATTTTTGATTGCTGATAAAGAAGAGCTTCTTTCTCTTTGAGATTATTTTCAACTTCAAGTTTATTTTTTAATAATTGATTTGTTTGTTTTGAAATTTGTTCAAATTCTAAAAACTTTATATTATAAAGTGGAATCTTTTTATTTTCAGTTACAAGTTTTTCAATAGAATTTATAAGGTTATTTGTATCTGTGGAAACGGATACTCTTATATTTCTTAATAAAATGTAAAAAAGTACAAGAAATAATATACCTAGAGATAATATGGTAACAATGTCCTCATAGAGTTCATTGAGAAGTTTTTCTTTTCTTTCTTGAACTGTTTTATTTATATCTTTAAGTGTTTCACCAAATCC